>NZ_CP042451.1:0-3256558 GCF_011801455.1 Vibrio diabolicus
ATTTGCTTAGAATACCGTTATTCTAACCGATTACGAAGACAGGGTGCGAATCAAGTTAGAGTAATCTTCTTTAATGTCGTGGCTCTCTTCACGCAGCTGCTCAATCTTGCGACAAGCATGAAGTACGGTCGTATGGTCACGGCCCCCAAACGCATCGCCAATTTCAGGCAAGCTATGGTTGGTTAGTTCTTTTGCTAACGCCATGGCCAGCTGACGAGGACGCGCAACAGAACGAGAGCGACGTTTAGACAGCAAGTCCGCTACTTTAATCTTGTAGTATTCCGCCACTGTCTTTTGAATGTTATCGATAGTAACCAGCTTCTCTTGTAGAGCAAGCAGATCGCGCAGCGCTTCACGAACAAAATCAATCGTAATTGGACGACCAGTAAAGTTCGCGTTCGCGATAACACGGTTCAGTGCACCTTCGAGCTCACGCACGTTCGAACGCAGACGCTTGGCAATGAAGAATGCCACTTCATCAGCAAGGTGGATTTGGTGATCTTCAGCTTTTTTCATCAAGATCGCCACACGCGTTTCAAGCTCAGGTGGCTCGATCGCAACAGTAAGACCCCAACCAAAGCGAGATTTAAGACGATCTTCAACGCCATTAATTTCTTTAGGATAACGGTCAGACGTTAGAATGATCTGCTGATTACCTTCCAATAGTGCGTTGAAGGTATGGAAGAATTCTTCTTGTGAACGTTCTTTATTAGCAAAGAATTGGATGTCATCGATAAGGAGCGCATCCACGCTGCGGTAGTAGCGTTTGAATTCTTCAATCGCATTGTTTTGCAACGCTTTTACCATGTCTTGCACAAAACGTTCTGAGTGCATGTAGACCACTTTTGCGTTCGGGTTGTTATCCACAATCGCGTTGCCCACCGCATGCAACAAGTGCGTTTTACCCAAGCCCGTGCCGCCGTATAGGAACAGCGGGTTGTATGCTGCACCAGGATTATCCGATACCTGACGCGCCGCAGCCAAACCCAGTTGGTTCGACTTACCTTCAACAAAGTTGTCGAACTTGTGTTTTGGGTTCATGTTTGAGCGGTGATTGATAGCCGCAATCGCTTGAGCGTCGTCATCCCAGGTTTTGTGTACTGGCTTACGCGCTTGTAATTGTGCAGGTGCAGATGACTCGGCAGCCACATCTGCAGGCGTACGTGTCGGCGCTGGTTTTGGAGCAGAGACAGGTCGGCTCCCCACTTCAAAGCGTAAGTTAGGAATATCGCCACCGCAGTATTCCTGCAGTAAGCGAGTAATATTGTTCAGATACTTATCACGCACCCAGTCCAACACAAAGCGGTTTGGCGCGAATAGAGTGAGAGTATTGTCATTGAGCTCCGCTTGTAGCGGACGAACCCACATGCTGAATTCTGTAGCTGGTAGCTCTTCTTGAAGCTGCTGCAAACATTGCAGCCAAAGCGAAGATGACACGGTGCCCCCACTGAGTAATTGAATTATCGGAAAAGACTGGCAATTTTACCTGTTGATAACCAAGATCGCCAGCGATTGATCGATGATCCAGTGAATAAGATCCAAGTTATTCACAATTATTTCTGCAAACTTGATGAGATCAACACACCTTGCCCCAAATTTGCCCACACAACGATCCACAATTGGGCAAAATTCACAAGATCGAGCGATTGGTGATAAGTCTGTGTATTATTTTATTCCCAATGATGATTTTGTCGATCATTTCGCTAGGTTCAGTTCGCATTTTCGTCACATTTAACATTCTTCTTCTATTATCTAATAACTCACAGGTCTAGGTTATTGCTCTTGGTTATTTATTTAATTGAGCTAACTAACAGTAGTATTTCCAACCATAAAATTATGGAGATGTATTATGAAAAACTGGATTAAGGTTGCCGTTGCAGCCATTGCACTGTCGGCAGCAACCGTACAAGCCGCTACTGAAGTCAAAGTTGGTATGTCAGGTCGCTACTTCCCGTTTACTTTTGTAAAGCAAGATAAGCTACAAGGCTTTGAAGTCGACATGTGGGATGAAATCGGCAAACGCAACGATTACAAAATCGAATACGTAACCGCTAACTTCTCTGGTTTATTTGGTCTGCTAGAAACCGGTCGCATCGATACGATCTCCAACCAAATCACCATGACTGATGAGCGTAAAGCCAAATACCTATTTGCTGACCCTTACGTTGTAGATGGCGCACAAATTACCGTGCGTAAAGGCAACGACAGCATCAAAGGTGTTGACGATCTTGCGGGCAAAACCGTTGCTGTGAATCTAGGATCCAACTTCGAGCAACTGCTTCGTCAGTACGACAAAGATGGCAAGATCAACATCAAAACGTACGACACTGGTATCGAACATGATGTGGCACTCGGTCGTGCAGATGCATTTGTAATGGATCGTCTTTCTGCATTAGAGCTGATTAAGAAAACCGGTCTTCCTCTGGAATTGGCGGGCGAACCGTTTGAGACCATTCAAAACGCATGGCCTTTCGTGGACAACGAGAAAGGTCGTAAGCTGCAAGAAGAAGTAAACAAAGCACTGGCTGAGATGCGCGCAGATGGTACAGTAGAGAAAATTTCCGTGAAGTGGTTTGGCGCTGACATCACGAAATAAGAACTCTTTGTACTTTAGGCCGCAAAGTGGTATCACTCTCGGACTAAAATAAACTTACGTAAAGGTGGAACTTGTTTTCCACCTTTTCTTTTCTCTAGCCTTTAGGTAAGCCGTATGGGATTTGACTTTAATTACATGTTGGAACTGCTGCCGATATTGCTGAAATATCTTGGCACTACCATGGAAATGGCGACGTGGGGATTGGTGTTTTCACTGATTTTATCCGTCATTTTAGCCAATATTCGCGTATTTAAACTGCCAGTTCTGGATCAATTAAGCCAACTGTACATCAGCTTCTTCCGTGGCACCCCACTCTTAGTTCAGCTTTTCCTGCTTTATTATGGCTTACCACAAATCTTCCCATTGATGGTGGGTATTGATGCCTTCTCAGCAGCGGTGATCGGTTTAACGCTGCACTTTGCCGCTTATATGGCGGAAAGTATTCGTGCCGCCATTATTGGTATTGATCGCAGCCAAATGGAAGCGAGCTTATCGGTCGGTATGACGACATCCCAAGCAATGCGCCGAGTGATTTTACCTCAAGCAACGCGTGTCGCACTGCCTTCATTGATGAACTATTTCATCGATATGATCAAGTCAACGTCTCTCGCTTTCACGCTTGGTGTGGCCGAAATCATGGCGAAAGCACAGATGGAAGCCTCATCAAGTTTCCGTTTCTTTGAAGCTTTCCTTGCGGTTGCTCTTATTTACTGGGGCGTGGTGGTGATTCTGACTCGCGTACAAATCTGGGCAGAAGCAAAACTGAATAAGGCGTACGTACGATGATCAAATTAGAAAATATTCACAAACGTTTTGGTGAGACTGAAGTGCTGAAAGGCATCGACCTCGATATTAAGCAAGGCGAGATCATTGTGATTATCGGCTCAAGTGGCACGGGTAAATCAACCTTGCTGCGTACGGTGAACTTTCTAGAACAAGCAGATGAAGGTCGTATCACGATAGATGACATCTCCGTTGATACTCAAAAACACACTAAAGCCGAAGTATTAGCGCTGCGTCGTCGAACTGGCTTTGTGTTCCAAAACTATGCCCTGTTTGCCCACATGAATGCGCGCCAGAACATTGCCGAAGGTCTAGTGACCGTTCGAGGCTGGAAAAAAGCCGATGCTCTCAAACGAGCGCAACAAATTCTGGATGACATCGGCCTTGGGGATAAAGGCGATAGTTATCCAGCGGCATTGTCTGGCGGCCAACAACAACGTGTGGGTATCGGCCGAGCGATGGCGCTGCAACCAGAACTGCTGTTATTTGACGAACCAACTTCTGCGCTGGATCCTGAATGGGTCGGTGAAGTTCTCTCATTAATGAAGAAGTTAGCTAATCAGCATCAAACCATGCTGGTGGTGACGCACGAGATGCAATTCGCGAAAGAAGTCGCTGATAGAGTGATCTTCATGGCGGAAGGCAATATCGTTGAGCAAGGTTCTCCACAGGATATCTTCGATAATCCACAAGATCCTCGTTTGAAAAAATTCCTTAACCAAGTAGGAATAGAGTAACGATCAAGCATCAGGATCGATTGATCCTTGAGATTTTACTCACACTACGTATAATCGCCCGGCCGGAATTTCGTACTCATTGAGTCATTGACACATTATGTGAGTGTGATTACAATTCCGCCTCTTTGTTGAGAGGCGTCGGTTGTCCTTCTCTATATAAAGAGCTTCTTTATATAAGAAAGCAAATACCCACGCCGGGTTTAACAAGAACCTAAAACTACTGATCAGTAAAGGTAATTATCATGAAACGCACTTTTCAACCTACAGTTCTAAAGCGCAAGCGTACTCACGGCTTCCGTGCTCGCATGGCAACTAAGAACGGTCGTAAAGTTATCAACGCACGTCGTGCAAAAGGCCGTGCGCGCCTATCAAAATAATCGCTAGTTTATTTTGAACACGTACGCGTTTAATCGGGAGTTACGTTTGTTAACTCCCGAGCATTATCAAAACGTCTTCCAGCAAGCTCATCGAGCTGGCTCGCCTCATTTCACCATCATTGCTCGCAATAACAAACTTTCTCACCCACGATTAGGTTTAGCGGTTCCCAAAAAGCAAATCAAAACGGCTGTCGGTCGTAACCGATTTAAGCGTTTGGCTCGTGAAAGCTTTCGTAACAATCAACATCAGCTTCCAAACAAAGATTTTGTTGTGATTGCAAAGAAAAGCGCGCAAGATTTAAGCAATGAGGAAATTTTTAAGTTGTTTGATAAGCTATGGCAACGCCTGTCTCGCCCTTCACGTGGATAGCCATTGGGCTCGTTTATCTGTATCGCTGGTTTATCAGCCCTTTGATTGGTCCTCGTTGCCGGTTCACACCAACCTGTTCCACTTACGCGCTAGAAGCTTTGAGAGCTCACGGTTTTGTAAAAGGATGTTGGTTATCAGGCAAACGTCTATTAAAATGCCACCCTTTGAATGAAGGGGGGTATGACCCCGTTCCACCAGTCCAAAAACAAGACAGAGATAACTAACGATGGATTCTCAACGTAATATCCTGCTCATCGGTTTGGCCCTGGTTTCTTTTTTGCTGTTTCAACAATGGCAAGTTGCAAAGAATCCAGAACCTCAAGCAGTTGAACAGGCTCAATCAAGCAGCACTCTACCTGCACCATCTTTTGCTGATGAACTTGACCCAGTTCCTGGTCAACAGCAAGCTTCTGCAAAAACTATCACAGTAACGACTGATGTTTTAACTCTGTCGATCGACACCGTTGGTGGCGATGTGGTACATGCCAACCTTAACGAATACTCTGCTGAGTTAGATTCATCAGATTCCTTTGTTCTGCTTAAAGACGCTCAAGGTCACCAATTTATCGCTCAAAGCGGTCTAGTGGGTCCTCAAGGTATCGACTTGAGCAGCACAAATCGCCCTCACTACAACGTAAGTGCAGACAGCTTCACAATGGCTGACGGTCAAGATGAACTTCGCGTTCCGATGACATTCACTGCAAACGGCATCGAATACACCAAAACTTACATCTTTAAACGCGGCAGCTACGCGCTTAATGTTGAATACGATGTAGTGAACAACTCAGGCAACAACGCAACATTTGGTATGTACGCTCACCTACGTCAAAACCTAATGGACGATGGTGGTAGCATCACAATGCCTACTTACCGTGGTGGCGCATACTCAACAGAAGATACGCGCTACAAGAAGTACAGCTTTGATGATATGCAGGATCGCAACCTGTCTCTTAACCTAGCCGATGGCCAAGGTTGGGCAGCAATGATTCAGCACTACTTTGCCGCAGCTTGGATCCCACGTAACGAACCAGGTACTAACCTATACACTCGTGTAATTGGCAACCTAGGCGACATCGGCGTTCGTATGCCGAACAAAACTATCGCAACAGGCGATCAGGCTAAGTTTGAAGCAACACTTTGGGTTGGTCCAAAACTGCAAGATGAAATGGCAGAAGTGGCACCTAACCTAGACCTAGTAGTGGACTACGGCTGGTTATGGTTCATTGCGAAGCCTCTTCATATGTTGCTTTCATTCATCCAGAGCTTTGTTGGTAACTGGGGTGTGGCAATCATCTGTCTGACCTTCATCGTTCGTGGTGCAATGTACCCATTAACAAAAGCGCAATACACGTCTATGGCGAAAATGCGTATGCTTCAGCCTAAGCTGCAAGCTATGCGTGAGCGCATCGGTGATGACCGTCAGCGCATGAGCCAAGAAATGATGGAACTGTACAAGAAAGAGAAAGTGAACCCACTAGGTGGCTGTTTACCTCTTATCCTACAGATGCCTATCTTCATCGCACTATACTGGGCGCTAATGGAATCGGTAGAGCTTCGTCACTCACCATTCTTTGGTTGGATTCACGACTTGTCAGCGCAGGACCCTTACTACATCCTGCCGCTATTGATGGGTGCGTCTATGTTCCTAATCCAGAAGATGAGCCCGACAACGGTAACGGATCCAATGCAGCAGAAGATCATGACCTTTATGCCGGTTATGTTTACCTTCTTCTTCTTGTTCTTCCCATCAGGTCTCGTTCTGTACTGGTTGGTGTCGAACATCGTAACGCTTATCCAGCAAACTCTGATCTACAAAGGGTTAGAGAAAAAAGGCTTACACAGCAAGTAACCTTTTAGGAAATGATTGAGAAAGGCGGCCAAAAGGTCGCCTTTTTGTTTTTGGCTGATTACAATTCAGCTAACTAAAGTTATGGCTCAATTTGAGCCCAGCTCAAAAGGCAAAATTATGACTACAGATACGATTGTCGCTCAAGCGACCGCGCCTGGTCGTGGCGGTGTCGGTATTATTCGAGTTTCTGGCCCTAAAGCCAACCAAGTGGCGTTAGAAGTCACTGGCAAAACACTAAAGCCCCGCTACGCAGAGTACTTGCCGTTTAAGTCAGAAGATGGCACTGTGCTTGATCAGGGCATCGCACTGTACTTCCCTAACCCACACTCATTTACAGGTGAAGACGTACTTGAGCTGCAAGGCCATGGCGGCCCTGTCGTGATGGATATGCTGATAAAACGCATTCTAGGTATAGATGGTATTCGAGCTGCTCGCCCTGGTGAGTTCTCTGAGCGCGCGTTTCTGAACGATAAACTCGACCTCGCTCAAGCCGAAGCGATTGCAGACCTCATTGATGCCAGTTCTGAAGAAGCCGCAAAATCAGCGCTGCAATCCTTACAGGGCGCATTTTCAGGCCGCATTAATACCTTAGTTGAGTCGCTGATTCATTTGCGTATCTATGTTGAAGCAGCCATCGACTTCCCTGAAGAAGAGATCGACTTTTTGGCCGACGGTAAAGTGGCTGGTGACCTACAAGCCATCATCGACAACCTAGATGCGGTGCGCAAAGAAGCTAACCAAGGCGCTATTATGCGTGAAGGGATGAAAGTCGTGATTGCGGGTCGTCCAAACGCGGGCAAATCAAGCCTACTGAACGCGCTATCGGGTAAAGAGTCTGCAATCGTAACCGACATCGCAGGAACCACGCGTGATGTACTGCGTGAGCATATCCATATTGATGGCATGCCACTACACATCATTGATACAGCAGGTTTGCGTGATGCTTCCGATGAAGTAGAGAAAATCGGTATCGAACGCGCGTGGGATGAAATAGCCCAAGCAGACCGCGTGTTGTTCATGGTGGATGGCACGACAACCGATGCCACCGATCCGAAAGATATCTGGCCAGATTTTGTGGATCGCCTACCCGACAATATCGGCATAACCGTGATCCGAAACAAAGCGGATCAAACGGGTGAAGAAATGGGGATCTGCCACGTCAATAACCCTACCCTCATCCGCTTGTCAGCGAAAACAGGTGCAGGGGTTGAAGCTCTGCGTGAACACCTAAAAGAATGCATGGGCTTCTCAGGCAACAGTGAAGGTGGCTTTATGGCTCGTCGCCGTCACCTCGATGCGTTGGAACGCGCCGCACAGCACCTTCAAATAGGCCAAGAACAGCTTGAAGGCTATATGGCTGGTGAGATACTGGCAGAAGAGCTGCGCATCACCCAACAGCATCTCAACGAGATTACCGGCGAGTTCAGTTCTGACGACTTACTGGGCCGAATCTTCTCTTCATTCTGTATCGGTAAGTAAATAATCGAACGCGCGGTGCTGAGCTTAACTCACACCGCGTTTCTTTTTGTACGGCAAGCCATCCATGAGCTTTAGCCGTCGCATTCAATAAGGAAGAAGTATGATCCACATTATTACAGGCAGCACGCTAGGTGGCGCAGAATACGTAGGGGATCACCTGAGTGATCTACTCAACGAGAATGGATTTGAAACAACGATCCACAACCAGCCGTCCCTCGATGAGATCGAAAATCAAGGAACGTGGTTGGTGATCACCTCAACCCATGGGGCTGGTGAGTACCCTGATAATATTCAACCTTTTATCGCGGCATTACAAAATACCCCGCCGAAAATGACCGACGTAAAGTTCGCAGTGATTGCGATTGGTGATTCAAGCTATGATACGTTCTGCGCCGCTGGTCAACACGCTTATGATTTACTAGAGGACATTGGTGCCACACCGCTCGCTGATTGTCTTAAGATTGATGTACTGAGCCATGCAGTACCCGAAGACGCCGCTGAGGCATGGTTAAAAGAGAATATCGAACGCTTTTAAGCTCCCCGCTTTCCCTTCAACAGAGTCGAAATTCGGCTCTGTTTTCCCCAATGTGAATAACTCCCGTCAAATTATTTTGTTTAACTGCTCAAAAACCAATCAAACGAGCTGTGGATAACTACGATAAGATCCAGTGATTTTCCTTTAGTTATCCCAATAACAACTTTGATCAATTTTACCCTCTGTGTATAACTACCACTTTTGATCCCAGGTAATCCTCGATCTGATCCAATCATGATCACAAGATATGATCCAAAGAAGATCCATGATCTTGTTGATCATTTTTAGGTTATCCACAGAAACGGTCGATCCTAATAGTAGATCTAATAAAAGATCATATATATAGATCTTATATATATTTATCTTGAAGCTTAAAACGGATAAAACGAGAAAACGTTTTTCTCTGTGGCATAAAGCAGGTAAAATACTGCTCCTTTATCTGTCCATTAAATCCCTTTGAATACCTGAGGTCAGTTCATGCTTTATCACGAAAACTTTGACGTCATTGTTGTCGGTGGCGGACACGCAGGAACGGAAGCCGCGCTCGCATCTGCACGCACAGGACAAAAAACGCTTCTCCTTACCCATAACATCGATACATTAGGCCAGATGTCTTGTAACCCGGCGATTGGTGGTATTGGTAAAGGTCACTTAGTAAAAGAAGTGGATGCTATGGGCGGTTTGATGGCTGAAGCCATCGACCATGCAGGTATTCAATTCCGTACACTAAATGCCTCCAAAGGTCCTGCAGTTCGAGCGACTCGAGCTCAAGCGGATCGTGCTCTGTACAAAGCGTACGTCCGTAACGCATTAGAAAATGCACCTAACTTAACACTGTTCCAGCAGTCAGTGGATGATCTGATTGTTGAGCAAGACCGCGCGGTTGGCGTGGTGACTCAAATGGGACTTCGCTTCCATGCGAAAGCCGTCGTACTAACGGTAGGTACGTTCCTTGGTGGTAAGATCCACATTGGCATGGAGAGCTCTTCAGGCGGACGTGCAGGAGATCCACCGTCGATCGCATTAGCGGATCGATTACGTGAACTGCCATTCCGTGTGGATCGTTTAAAAACGGGTACCCCACCGCGCATTGATGCTCGCACTGTTGATTTTTCAGTGCTTGAAGCTCAGCACGGTGATAACCCTACCCCTGTATTTTCATTCATGGGTAAACGCGAACAACACCCGCGTCAGATCCCATGTTTTATTACGCACACCAATGAGCAAACGCACGATGTGATCCGTAGCAACTTGGATCGCAGTCCGATGTACGCGGGTGTGATTGAAGGCATTGGTCCGCGTTACTGCCCGTCGATTGAAGACAAAGTGATGCGTTTTGCGGATAAAAATAGCCACCAAATCTTCATTGAGCCAGAAGGTTTAACGACGCACGAGCTATACCCTAACGGTATCTCGACTAGCTTGCCATTTGATGTGCAAGTACAAATCGTTCGCTCAATGAAAGGCTTTGAAAATTCGCATATCGTTCGTCCTGGTTATGCGATTGAATACGATTTCTTCGATCCACGTGATTTGAAGCAAACGTACGAAACCAAGTTTATTCATGGTCTGTTCTTTGCTGGTCAGATTAATGGTACGACTGGCTACGAAGAAGCCGCAGCGCAAGGCTTGATGGCCGGTCTAAACGCAAGCTTGTACAGCCAAGACAAAGAAGGCTGGAGCCCACGTCGTGACCAAGCTTATATGGGCGTATTGATTGATGATTTATCGACCATGGGTACGAAAGAACCGTACCGCATGTTCACTTCTCGTGCGGAATACCGCTTGTTGCTACGTGAAGATAACGCCGATTTACGTTTAACGGAAAAAGCACGCGAGTTAGGCTTGATTGACGATGTTCGTTGGGCTCGCTTTAACGAGAAAATCAATAACATGGAAACGGAACGTCAGCGTTTGAAATCAACGTGGATGAATCCGAAATCAGAAGGCGTTGATGAGCTGAACAAGCTACTGAAAACCCCAATGGCACGTGAAGCGAGTGGTGAGGATCTTCTGCGTCGTCCAGAGATCACTTATTCGCAACTGACGCAACTTGAAGCGTTTGCTCCTGCACTTGAAGATCAGCAAGCGGCGGAGCAAGTTGAAATTCAAGTAAAATACGATGGTTACATCAAGCGTCAGCAGGAAGAGATCGAAAAATCATTGCGTCACGAAAATACCAAGTTACCTGCTGATTTGGATTACCGCGATGTAAAAGGTTTATCAAACGAAGTCGTTGCTAAATTGAGTGAGGCCAAACCAGAGAGCATCGGTATTGCATCGCGCATTTCTGGTATTACGCCTGCAGCAATCTCTATTCTTCTTGTTCACTTGAAAAAGCATGGTTTGCTGAAGAAAGGTGAGGAAGAATAAAATGAGCGCATTGCGAACAAAACTGGATTCACTGATCGTGAAAACCGATTTAGAAGTGTCAGAGCAACAAAGAGAGCAATTGGTCGGTTACGTCGAACTGCTCGACAAGTGGAACAAAGCGTACAACTTAACGTCGGTGCGCGATCCGCTTGATATGTTAGTGAAACATATTCTTGATAGCATCGTGGTGAGCACACACCTGCCCGGTGAGCGCTTTATTGATGTTGGTACTGGTCCGGGCTTACCGGGCATACCTTTGGCAATCATGAACCCTGAGAAGACCTTCTTCTTGCTCGACAGTCTTGGCAAACGCATCCGTTTTATCAAGCAGGTCGTGCACACATTAGGGCTTAAAAACGTGACACCAATTCAAAGTCGCGTCGAAGAATTCCAACCTGAAGAAAAATTTGATGGCGTTTTGAGTCGAGCTTTTGCTTCAATGACAGACATGGTGGAATGGTGCCACCATTTGCCGAAACAAGAGCATGGGGTGTTTCTAGCGCTGAAAGGACAGCACCCTAAAGATGAAATGGATCAGCTTCCTGAATGGTGCAGTGTGACAGAGATCATATCTTTAGCTGTTCCTGAGTTGGAAGGTGATCGTCATCTAGTAATCTTATCGCGCAAGGAAAATTAGCGAGGTAATCGTGGGTAAAATTGTAGCAATCGCCAACCAGAAAGGTGGGGTCGGCAAAACAACAACGTGCATTAACTTAGCGGCTTCGATGGCGGCAACAAAGCGCAAGGTTTTGGTGATCGATCTCGACCCGCAAGGCAATGCTACGATGGCCAGTGGCGTGGATAAGTATATGGTCGATGCCACCGCATACGATCTTTTGGTCGAAGATACACCGTTCGATCAAGTCGTATGTACCCAAACCACAGGGAAGTATGATTTGATCGCGGCGAACGGTGACGTAACCGCGGCAGAGATCAAATTGATGGAAGTGTTCGCTCGCGAAGTGCGTTTAAAAAATGCATTGTCGTCAGTTCGCGATAACTATGATTTCATCTTTATTGATTGTCCTCCTTCTCTAAACCTTCTTACAATCAATGCGATGGCGGCAGCTGATTCTGTGCTGGTGCCGATGCAATGTGAATACTTTGCGTTAGAAGGTTTAACTGCTCTTATGGACACAATCAGCAAGTTAGCGGCTGTGGTTAATGAAAACCTCAAAATCGAAGGTTTACTGCGTACTATGTACGACCCGCGCAACCGCCTATCGAATGAAGTGTCCGATCAACTTAAAAAACACTTTGGCAATAAAGTTTACCGTACCGTCATTCCGCGTAATGTGCGTTTGGCTGAAGCGCCAAGTCACGGTAAACCAGCGATGTACTACGATAAGTACTCTGCAGGGGCCAAAGCGTATCTTGCTCTAGCGGGCGAAATGCTCCGCCGCGAAGAAATCCCAGTTTAACTCTAACCTAAGGAATTCAATCCCATGTCTAAGCGTGGTCTCGGAAAAGGACTGGATGCGTTATTGTCGACCAGTTCGTTTGCTCGTGAAAAACAGCATATTGCATCGCATAGCCAAGAATTATCGGCAGACGGTGAGTTAACCGACTTAGCGATTGGTCAATTGCAACCGGGCGTATACCAACCGCGTAAAGATATGGCGCCTGAAGCGCTAGAAGAATTAGCGGCTTCGATTCAGTCACAAGGCATTATTCAGCCAATTGTGGTTCGCCAGGTTGAAAACGGCCAGTTTGAGATCATCGCAGGTGAGCGCCGCTGGCGTGCGGCAAGGCAGGCTGGTTTAAAACGCGTGCCGTGTTTGGTGAAGAAAGTCGAAGATCGCGCGGCGATTGCCATGGCGTTGATTGAGAACATTCAACGTGAAGACTTGAATGTGATTGAAGAAGCACAAGCGCTTGAGCGCTTACAAGACGAATTTACGCTTACGCATCAACAAGTCGCAGAAGTGATTGGTAAGTCGAGAACGACGGTCAGTAACTTGTTACGTTTAAACCAGCTTGAGTCCGATGTGAAAAGCTTGGTTGCGGATAAATTGCTAGAAATGGGTCATGCGCGAGCGCTATTGGCCTTGCAGGGTGAACAGCAGGTTGAGGTTGCTCAACAAGTCGCGAAAAAGCAAATGACTGTTCGTCAAACCGAACAGTTAGTAAAAAAGTGCTTAGCCCCACAAAATGAGCAAAAAGGGCAACAAGAAGATACCGAAGCTGAGCAAATGTCGCATAAATTGAGTCAGCTGCTTGATGCAAAAGTTTCTCTGACCCGTTCTGCAAACGGAAAAGCGAAATTGACGATAAGTATTGATGAGCCTCACAAATTGGACCAACTAATTGCCAAGCTTGAGGCCTAGATGAGATAATTGATTTAGGTCAATTAATCTAATTAATCGAATTTTGTGCGAAAGTTGTCGTTTTGTAAACAAAACTGTAAGTTTTTGATGCAATCGAATTGCTTTACGTTGAACTGAACGTATAATTTTCGCCAATTTCCCAGCACAGAGAGTTTAGTGCGAAGTGGATATTACTAGAGGTACGAATACATGGTAGCTGCGTTAGCTAGACCAGGACGAGAGCTCGCAAGGCAATTGTTAATGATCCAGTCTGGCGCGGTTATTTTTGTGGCAGCAGGAATGGCGGTAGCCATAAATCCTGACTGGGGATTTTCAGCGCTGATTGGCGGAGGCATTTTTGTTGTTGCCAATGCAGTATTCGCGCTGTGTGCTTTCATGTTTAGTGGGGCTCGCGCTGCCAAGCGCATCGCGGCTTCCTTCTATACGGGTGAAGTACTGAAAATTCTCATCACGGTTGCACTGTTCTATGTTGCCTACATGTATATGCAGGTGGAACTTGTTCCCCTCAAACTAACCTATTTGCTGGTACTAGGTATTAATATCTGTGCACCAGTGCTATTCATTAACAACAAAAAATAGGATGAGTTATGGCTGCGCCAGGTGAAGCGCTAACATCGTCCGGTTACATTGCCCACCACCTTTCTAACCTATCGCTGTATAAGTTGGGTTTAGTAGGGTCGGAGACAAGTTTCTGGAACGTACATATCGATAGCCTGTTTTTTTCTTGGTTTACTGGTTTAATCTTCCTCGGAATTTTTTACAAAGTAGCGAAGAGAACAACAGCGGGTGTACCGGGTAAGCTTCAGTGTGCTGTAGAAATGATCGTTGAATTTGTCGCCGATAACGTCAAAGACACGTTCCATGGACGCAACCCACTGATCGCGCCTTTAGCACTGACTATCTTTTGTTGGGTATTTTTGATGAACGTGATGGACTTAGTTCCTATCGACTTCTTACCGTACCCAGCAGAACATTGGCTAGGTATCCCTTACCTTAAGGTTGTACCGTCTGCTGATGTGAATATCACCATGGCTATGGCTCTAGGCGTTTTTGCATTGATGATTTACTACAGCATCAAAGTGAAAGGTCTAGGTGGATTCGCAAAAGAACTTGCACTACATCCATTCAATCACCCACTTATGATTCCGTTTAACCTACTGATTGAAGTGGTATCGCTACTGGCGAAACCTCTATCACTTGGTATGCGTCTATTCGGTAACATGTTCGCGGGTGAGGTTGTATTCATTCTTTGTGCGGCAATGCTACCATGGTACTTACAATGGATGGGTTCACTACCGTGGGCAATCTTCCATATCTTGGTTATTACGATTCAAGCCTTCGTATTCATGATGTTGACAATTGTTTACCTGTCAATGGCACACGAAGATCCTGATCATTAATTTTTTTAAAGCTTTTTATTTGGGCACTAAGCCAACAACTATAAATTGGAGATAGTAATGGAAACTTTACTGAGCTTTTCTGCAATCGCCGTAGGTATTATCGTCGGTCTTGCTTCTCTTGGTACAGCGATTGGTTTCGCACTGCTAGGTGGTAAATTCCTAGAAGGTGCTGCACGTCAACCAGAAATGGCTCCTATGCTACAAGTTAAGATGTTCATCATCGCGGGTCTACTTGATGCGGTTCCAATGATCGGTATCGTAATCGCGCTACTATTCACTTTCGCAAACCCATTCGTTGGTCAACTAGGTTAATCACCTTTAACTCGGGACGAGCGATTAGCGCTTGTCACTGATTAACACTAAGTCCAAATAGAGGGGTAGCTGTTGTGAACATAAACGCAACTCTGCTAGGTCAAGCAATCTCGTTTGCACTATTTGTGTGGTTCTGCATGAAGTATGTATGGCCACCATTGATGAAAGCGATCGAAGAGCGTCAGAAGAAAATTGCTGATGGCCTTCAAGCAGCAGAACGTGCTGCGAAAGACTTGGATCTAGCACAAGCCAACGCTTCTGATCAATTGAAAGAAGCGAAGCGCACAGCAACTGAGATCATCGAACAAGCGAACAAGCGCAAGTCTCAAATTCTTGATGAAGCTCGCGAGGAAGCTCAGGCAGAACGCCAGAAAATCCTAGCGCAAGCAGAAGCAGAACTTGAAGCTGAACGCAATCGTGCGCGCGATGACCTGCGCAAACAAGTTGCTACTCTGGCTGTAGCTGGTGCTGAGAAAATCCTTGAGCGTTCTATCGATAAAGATGCGCAAAAAGATATTCTCGACAACATTACTGCAAAACTTTAAGTCTGGGGGCGCATATGTCTGATTTGACTACTATCGCACGCCCCTATGCTAAAGCAGCCTTCGACTTTGCTTTAGAGAAAGACCAGTTGGACCAATGGGGCCAAATGTTATCTTTTGCTGCTGAAGTGGCCAAAAACGAACAAATGAACGAACTTCTAACCGGTTCGGTTTCTGCTGATAAAATGGCAGAGATTTTTGTTGCAGTTTGCGGCGAACAAGTTGATACGCACGGTCAAAACCTTTTGAAGGTGATGGCTGAGAATGGTCGTTTAGCGGCCCTTCCTGATGTTTGCACAGAGTTTTACACTCTGAAGAAAGAGCATGAGAAAGAAATCGATGTTGAAGTCATTTCAGCAACAGAACTTTCTGATGAGCAACTTGCAAACATTGGCAGCAAACTTGAAAAGCGTCTTGAACGCAAAGTGAAGCTGAATTGCAGTGTAGATGAGACCCTACTTGGTGGGGTTATTATTCGAGCCGGAGACCTAGTCATCGATGACTCAGCGCGTGGTCGTTTGAACCGCCTGAGCGATGCATTGCAGTCTTAATGGGGATTGGAGCATGCAACTTAATTCCACGGAAATTAGCGATCTAATCAAACAACGTATCGAATCTTTCGAAGTTGTTAGTGAAGCTCGCAACGAGGGTACTATCGTATCGGTAAGCGATGGTATCATCCGCATCCACGGCCTAGCGGACGTGATGCAAGGTGAAATGATTGAATTACCGGGTGGCCGTTATGCACTGGCACTTAACCTTGAGCGTGACTCGGTTGGTGCGGTTGTAATGGGCCCATATGCTGACCTTAAGGAAGGCATGAAAGTTACAGGTACTGGCCGCATTCTTGAAGTGCCAGTTGGTCCAGAACTACTAGGCCGCGTAGTAAACACGCTGGGTGAGCCTATCGATGGTAAAGGTCCAATCGAAGCGAAAATGACTTCGCCTGTAGAAGTGATCGCACCAGGTGTAATCGACCGTAAATCGGTAGACCAACCTGTGCAAACTGGTTATAAGTCAGTTGACTCAATGATCCCAATCGGTCGTGGTCAGCGTGAGCTTATTATCGGTGACCGTCAGATTGGTAAAACAGCACTGGCGATCGATGCGATCATCAACCAGAAAGACTCTGGTATTTTCTCTATCTACGTAGCAATTGGTCAGAAAGCATCGACTATCGCTAACGTAGTTCGCAAACTAGAAGAGCACGGCGCACTACAAAACACTATCGTTGTAGTTGCATCAGCTTCTGAATCTGCAGCGCTGCAATACCTAGCGCCATACGCAGGTTGTGCGATGGGTGAATACTTCCGCGATCGCGGTGAAGACGCACTGATTGTTTACGATGACCTATCTAAGCAAGCGGTAGCTTACCGTCAGATCTCTCTACTACTTAAACGTCCACCAGGCCGTGAGGCATTCCCAGGTGACGTATTCTACTTACACTCGCGTCTACTAGAGCGTGCAGCTCGTGTAAACGAAGAGTACGTAGAGCGTTTCACTAACGGTGAAGTGAAAGGTAAGACTGGTTCATTGACTGCTCTTCCTATCATCGAAACTCAAGCAGGTGACGTTTCAGCATTCGTACCGACTAACGTAATCTCGATTACCGATGGTCAGATCTTCCTACAAACTGAGCTATTCAACGCCGGTGTTCGTCCAGCTGTTGACCCAGGTATCTCAGTATCTCGTGTAGGTGGTTCAGCTCAGACGAAAATCATCAAGAAACTATCAGGTGGTATCCGTACAGCACTAGCTGCGTACCGCGAACTAGCTGCATTTGCTCAGTTCTCTTCTGACCTTGATGAAGCAACGAAGAAACAGCTAGACCATGGTCAAAAAGTAACAGAACTAATGAAGCAGAAGCAGTACGCTCCAATGTCTGTATTTGACCAAGCTCTAACTATCTTCGCGGCAGAGCGCGGTTACCTTGATGATGTAGAACTTAACAAAGTTCTAGATTTCGAGGCGGCTCTACTATCGTACGCTCGCGGTCAATACGCTGAACTAGCAGCTGAGATCGACAAGTCTGGCGCTTACAACGATGAAATCGAAGCTCAGTTGAAGAAACTGACTGACGACTTCAAAGCAACCCAAACTTGGTAATTAGGTCGGTGGCAGTTTCTGCCACCAACTAACGGAGAGTAACGATGGCCGGCGCAAAAGAGATACGTAATAAAATCGGTAGTGTTAAAAGCACGCAGAAAATTACGAAAGCGATGGAAATGGTAGCAGCTTCAAAAATGCGTCGTTCTCAAGATGCAATGGAAGCTTCTCGTCCATACGCTGAAACAATGCGTAAAGTGATCGGTCATGTGGCTAACGCAAACCTAGAGTACCGTCATCCGTACCTAGAAGAGCGTGAAGCTAAACGTGTTGGTTACATCATCGTTTCGACAGACCGTGGTCTGTGTGGTGGTTTGAACATTAACGTGTTCAAAAAAGCCGTTACAGACATGCAAGCATGGAGAGAGAAAGGTGCTGAGATTGAGCTTGCCGTTGTTGGCTCAAAAGCAACAGCTTTCTTTAAACATGGTGGCGCAAAAGTTGCGGCACAGGTTTCTGGCCTGGGTGATAACCCAAGCTTAGAAGACCTAATCGGTTCTGTTGGCGTAATGCTGAAGAAATACGATGAAGGTGAACTGGACCGTCTATACGTAGTATTCAACAAGTTTGTAAATACTATGGTTCAGCAACCAACGATCGATCAATTGCTACCTTTGCCTAAATCGGACAGCGAAGAGATGCAGCGTGAGCACTCATGGGACTACATCTATGAGCCTGAGCCAAAACCTCTACTGGATACGCTACTAGTGCGTTACGTAGAGTCTCAGGTATACCAAGGTGTGGTTGAGAACCTTGCTTGTGAACAAGCGGCTCGAATGATTGCGATGAAGGCTGCAACGGATAACGCAACCAACTTGATTGACGATTTGGAACTTGTGTACAACAAAGCCCGTCAGGCTGCGATCACACAAGAACTATCGGAAATCGTTGGTGGTGCAGCTGCGGTTTAAGCTTAGGTAAAACGAAATAGTTTAGAGGATTAACGATGGCTACAGGTAAGATCGTACAGATCATCGGTGCGGTAGTCGACGTAGAGTTCCCACAGAGCAATGTACCTAGTGTATATGACGCTCTAAACGTAACGGACTCAAAAGAGCGTCTAGTTCTTGAAGTTCAACAACAGCTAGGCGGTGGCGTAGTTCGTTGTATCGTAATGGGTAGCTCTGATGGTTTACGTCGTGGAGTTGAAGTGGTTAACACTGGCGCTCCAATTTCAGTACCAGTCGGTACTAAAACTCTAGGTCGTATCATGAACGTCCTAGGTGACGCGATTGATGAGCGTGGTGAAGTGGGCGCGGAAGAGGTTTACTCTATCCACCGCAGCGCACCAAGCTACGAAGAACAATCAAACGAGATCGCACTTCTAGAAACGGGCGTTAAAGTAATCGACCTAATTTGTCCATTCGCTAAGGGTGGTAAAATCGGTCTATTCGGTGGTGCTGGTGTAGGTAAGACCGTTAACATGATGGAACTTATCAACAACATCGCACTACAGCACTCAGGTCTATCCGTATTTGCGGGTGTTGGTGAGCGTACTCGTGAAGGTAACGATTTCTACTACGAGATGCAGGAAGCGGGCGTTGTAAACGTTGAGAAGCCTGAAGAATCTAAAGTAGCAATGGTTTACGGTCAGATGAACGAGCCACCAGGTAACCGTCTACGTGTTGCACTGACTGGTCTAACAATGGCAGAACGTTTCCGTGACGAAGGTCGTGACGTACTACTGTTCATTGATAACATCTACCGTTACACACTTGCAGGTACAGAGGTATCGGCACTGCTAGGTCGTATGCCTTCTGCGGTAGGTTACCAGCCAACTCTTGCAGAAGAGATGGGTGTACTTCAGGAGCGTATCACGTCAACGAAATCAGGTTCTATCACGTCTGTACAGGCGGTATACGTACCTGCGGATGACTTGACTGACCCGTCTCCAGCGACAACGTTCGCGCACTTGGATGCAACGGTTGTACTTAACCGTAACATCGCTGCAATGGGTCTATACCCTGCGATCGATCCACTAGATTCAACATCTCGTATGCTTGATCCACTAGTAGTTGGTCAAGATCACTACGAAGTTGCTCGTGGCGTTCAGCAGACACTTCAGCGCTACAAAGAGCTGAAAGACATCATTGCTATCCTAGGTATGGACGAGCTATCTGAAGAAGATAAGCAAGTTGTATCTCGTGCACGTAAGATTGAGCGTTTCCTAACTCAGCCTTACCACGTAGCAGAAGTATTTACAGGTGACCCTGGTATTTACGTACCTCTAAAAGAGACTCTACGTGGCTTTAAAGGTCTACTAGCTGGTGAATACGACGACATTCCTGAGCAGGCATTCATGTACTGCGGTAGCATCGACGATGCTATTGAGAATGCGAAGAAGCTATAAGGCTAACTAGGAGGCGATATGGCAGCAATAACCTTTCACCTAGACGTAGTAAGCGCTGAGAAGAAAATCTTCTCTGGTCGTGTTGAAACGTTTCAGGTGACCGGTAGCGAAGGTGAACTTGGTATTTTCCATGGTCACACACCGCTGCTGACCGCTATCAAGCCTGGTATGGTGCGTATTGTGAAACAGCACGGCCACGAAGAAATCATTTATGTTTCTGGTGGTATGGTAGAGATTCAGCCTGGTACAGCGACTGTACTGGCTGATACCGCTATCCGTGGTGAAGAGCTAGACGCAGCGAAGGCAGAAGAAGCCAAGCGCCGCGCTGAGGAGCAAATCCAGAATCAGCATGGTGACATGGACTTCGCACAAGCGGCCAGTGAACTGGCTAAAGCCATTGCTCAGCTACGAGTTATCGAGCTGACAAAAAAGCGTCGCTAAGCTCAATTAGCAACGTTGCATGACAAAAGGCGGCCAAATGGTCGCCTTTTTGATTAATTTTAGTTGGAAATTTACCTTACTCCATTAACTATTTTAAAAGAGCTGTTTAAAATAACGGCCAATTAACATAAAACGTCAATAGGTTATCAATGAAATTCAGTGCTGTGATTCTTGCTGCGGGTAAAGGTACCCGTATGCATTCGAACATGCCTAAAGTGCTACACACTTTGGCAGGGAAGCCAATGGCAAAACATGTGATTGATACATGTACTGGTCTTGGTGCACAAAATATTCACTTAGTATTTGGTCACGGTGGTGATCAAATGCAAACCACTCTTGCTGAAGAGCCAGTAAACTGGGTGCTGCAAGCGGATCAGTTGGGAACTGGCCATGCAGTTGACCAAGCATCTCCTCGCTTCGAAGACGATGAGAAAATCCTCGTGCTTTATGGTGATGTGCCATTAATTTCAGCTGAAACCATCGAGAACTTGTTGGATGCTCAACCAACTGGTGGTATTGCACTGCTTACAGTGATGCTTGATAACCCAACAGGTTATGGTCGTATTATTCGTAAAAATGGTCCTGTTGTTGCGATCGTTGAGCAAAAAGACGCAACGGAAGAACAAAAACAAATTAAAGAGATCAACACGGGCGTGATGGTTGCGACTGGTGGGGATCTTAAGCGTTGGTTGTCTGGCTTAAACAACAACAACGCGCAAGGCGAGTACTACCTAACTGACGTTATTGCAGCCGCACACGATGAAGGTCGCGCCGTTGAAGCTGTACACCCAGTCAATGCCATTGAGGTGGAAGGGGTCAACGACCGTGCTCAACTGGCTCGTCTAGAGCGTGCCTTCCAATCAATGCAAGCTCAGAAGCTACTAGAGCAAGGTGTGATGCTACGCGATCCAGCACGCTTTGATTTGCGTGGTGAGTTGCAGTGCGGTATGGACTGTGAAATTGACGTGAATGTTATCATTGAAGGTAAAGTATCACTCGGTGATAACGTGGTTATCGGTGCTGGCTGTGTACTGAAAGATTGCGAAATCGACGACAACACCATCGTTCGCCCTTACAGTGTGATTGAAGGTGCAACGGTTGGTGAAGAATGTACCGTTGGTCCATTTACTCGCCTTCGTCCTGGTGCTGAGATGCGTAACGATTCCCATGTGGGTAACTTCGTAGAAGTGAAAAATGCGCGTATCGGAGAAGGCTCAAAAGCGAACCATCTAACTTACCTTGGTGATGCTGAAATCGGTCAACGTACGAACATCGGTGCCGGTACGATTACTTGTAACTACGATGGTGCGAACAAGTTTAAAACCATCATCGGTAATGATGTTTTTGTTGGTTCTGATAGTCAACTGGTGGCGCCTGTCACTATCGCTGATGGCGCAACCATCGGTGCAGGCACGACGCTGACAAAAGATGTTGAAGAAGGCGAGTTAGTGATTACTCGTGTCAAAGAGCGCAAAATTAATGGCTGGCAACGCCCTGTAAAACAGAAATAAGCAGTACCTGCACTCTGTCGCTATATTGTCAAAGCCGCTCAACAAGAGCGGCTTTGTTGTTTCTAGCTAAAGGCTTCATCGTTAGTAACTGGGAATGGCGATGCGTTTTTCGAGCCAACGAACGGCTTGGGATACGAATAGAATGAGCAACAAGTACTCCAAAACGAGGAAGGTATAAATCTCTAGGGGTAAGTACTCATTTACCACTAGCTCATTGGCACGGCGAGTGAGATCGCTTAAACCAATCACACTGACTAAAGAGCTCATCTTGAGGATGTAGACAAATTGATTGCCCAATGGTGGGAGAATTTGTCGAAACGCTTGGGGAAGAATTACCAAGCGCATCTTTTGCCAATAGCTTAAGCCCAAAGATTCAGCCGCTTCATGCTGGCCACGACTGATGGCTTGGATTCCGCCGCGAAACACCTCCGCCATAAACGCACTCTCAGCAATGGTCAGGGCGATAACACCCGCCCAAAAGTGATTGAGTGAGACATCCAACAGCGTTGGCATGCCGTAATACACCCAAAGTAGTAAGACTAAAACAGGCACTGAACGGACTACCTCGACATAAATGCGGTTGATCCACTTCAAGTAGGGGGAGTTCGACAGAGCCGGTAGGGCGATGATTAAACCTAAGGTCATCGCAAATAACATACTGAGGAGTGATACTTGGATGGTGTCACTAAATCCGGCGATTAAAAACTTCAGATTGGTGAGTCCTTGCTCCGTAGAGGGATCGAGCACATACCAGCCCCATTGATAATCTGAGCAACCTGTGAGCAACAGCAGCGAAATCAGCCATAGAGTTCGAAAGGTCACATTTACTCCCTGAATTAACTAAAAAACTTCCATTGTTGCTGCTATGTTATCAATAGAGCTTTAATAAAGGTTAATCATTAAACCGTATAAGGTCATTATTTTTAAGGGAATAAAAATGAAAAAGATTTTACTAGCGCTAGGAATGTGTTTGCTTGCTTCGACTCAAGTCGCTCACGCTGAAAGCCGTCTTCAATCCATTTTAGACAGTGGTGTACTCCGTGTTGGAACGACGGGAGATTGGAATCCGATGACGATGAAAGACCCTGCAACCAACAGTTATCGTGGCTTTGATATCGACGTAACGACAGAGCTTGCTAAAGATCTCGGTGTAAAAGTAGAGTATGTAGCCACGGATTGGAAGACGCTAGTCAATGGCATTACCGCCAACAAATACGATATTACTGGCAGCGCGTCCCTGAATATGTCGCGCGCGAAAGTCGCTGGATACAGCCAACCGTATTTCTACCTTGCCTTTGTACCTGTTGTGCAAAAGAAAGATCTCGCCAAATTCTCTGATTGGGCAGATTTTAATACGCCTGATGTGAAAGTCGCGGCGACACTAGGAACGGTGCAAGAAAAAATGGTGAAAGAGTTTTTCCCGCTGGCTCAACACATTGTGATTGAAGCGCCAGCGCGCGACTTCCAAGAATTACTAGCTCGCAGGGCCGATGTATCGGTGACGTCCAATGTGGAAGCAGCGACGTTGGTGGACAAGTTTAAACAACTAGCGATAGTACCAGTGGCCGCTCCGCGTAAACCGACACCAATTGCGATGCTGTTGCCGCAAGACGATCAAGTATGGATTAATTACATCAACCATTGGGTTGAGCTGAAAAAGACCCAAGGCTTTTTCAAGCTGACTGCCAAGAAGTGGGGGTTGAAAAGCTTATAAACAAAAAGAGCCGCATTACGCGGCTCTTTTTTATTATCTGAACAATTAAAGTTCGTCTTCACTCACTACACGAGCATTGTCTGGAGTCGTGAAGTGCTGAGACAATTCACGGTTAGATAAGATGTAACCCATCCAAAGACCACCCATACAGATGATGATTGCAACGCCCGTTACCATTTGAGCTTGGCTTGCCATTGCAGCAACTAATGCGCTTGATAGACTACTCACAGTAATTTGTAAGCTGTTTTGCAGGCCTGCAGCTGTTGCAGGGCTTTGCTTAGCACTTGCCAACGCGCGGTTTACTACGATTGGGTATAGCGCACCATTGGCTACCGCAATTAAACAGAAAGGCGCTAGAATTGGCCAGATAGAAGACAGTTCCCATTGTGAGGCAATGAATATCATTATTGCCGCGACACTAAATAGTCCAATCAATTGACGTAGAACTTTTTCATCACCAAATTTACGAACGCCGACTTTACCCAAGTAACCACCAGCCATAAACGCGATAGTTTGTGGGATAAAGCTCAAACCAATATCTTTTGCTTCATAGCCTAGTTGCGCCATGATTTCTGGCATACCAGTTAGGTAAGCAAAGAATGCAGCCGAAGCCGTCGCAAACATAAATACGTTGCCAAGGTATTTTTTAGAACTCAGCAGCGCTTTGATGTCGGCAGACATACTGGTTTGTTTGATTTCTGCTTTCTCGTCTTTTTGGGCCATTGTCGCAAAGACCAAGAAGACACCAACTAGTGTTAGCGTAATAAAGATACTGTGCCAGCCGAAGTTATCTGCCAACACTACCCCTAATTGAGGTGCTAGTGCTGGTGATAGCGCGACTAACGGCATGATCGTTGCGAAAATTTGCTGACTGCTGCTTGAGTAGCGTTTAATGACCATGGCTTGCCAGATCACGGCTGGTGCACATACACCGATAGCTTGGATAAAGCGCAGTGTCAGTAGTTGCCATACTTGGTCACAGAAAGCCAAACCGAATGACGCGATAGTAAACAGCACTAACCCGGCCGCGAGTGTATTGCGGTGGCCAAATTTATCGGATGCCAATCCCCACATTAGCTGGCCAACCGCCATACCAACTAGGAATACTGTTAAAGAGAGCGCTATTTGCTCAGGGCCTGTTGCAAAGTCGATTTCCATCGCTTTGAATGCTGGCAGATACATATCGGTAGCAACGAAGCCAAGCATCGATAATGCTGCCAGATAAATGAGCTGTAGTTTTGATATTTTCATGATTCAACCAGTCAAATTATTTAATCATTTTTTAATCAACATCAGTTGGCGCCAACCCTGATTTATTTACCTTATTATTCTATTTTTCGATTTTAAGAAAATAAAACGCTAAAATTGTTGGTTATCAATCAAATTTTTTGAAAGGTTAAATCATGTTCTCTAAAGCGTCTCTGGAAATGCTGGATACGGTTGCCCGTTTAGGCAGTTTCACCGCTGCGGCTGAGGTGCTGCATAAAGTCCCTTCAGCCATCAGTTATGGAGTAAGGCAGGTCGAGCAAGATTTAGATGTGGTGCTGTTTCGACGCTTACCGAGGAAAGTGGAGTTAACTCCAGCAGGTGAGCTTTTTATGGCTGAGGCGCGCTCTTTGCTGCGTCAAATGGAAGAGGTGAAAGCACAAACACGCCGAGCCGCTCAGGGATGGAAGAGTACATTAAAACTGACCTTAGATAACGTGGTGAAACTGGAGAAGCTAAAACCTTTGGTGGAAGATTTTTATCGCGAGTTTGAATTTGCTGAATTGCAGATCAATATGGAGGTCTTCAATGGTTCTTGGGAGGCTATAGCACAAGGACGAGCTGATATAGTCGTTGGCGCGACATCTGCGGTTCCCGTTGGGGGAGACTTTGAAGTCAAAGATATGGGCGTATTAGATTGGGCATTTGTAATGTCACCCGCTCATCCTTGCGTTCGACAACAAGTACTTACTGAAGAGTTTGTGAGTCAATTTCCGGCGATCTGTCTTGATGATACTTCGAACGTGCTGCCAAAACGCCATACTGGCCATTATCCGCAACAGCGCCGATTATTATTGCCCAATTGGTACAGTGCAATTGAATGTTTGAAAAATGGAGTTGGCGTGGGTTACATGCCACGTCATATTGCAACACCCTTAATCAATGATGGTGTGCTGGTGGAGAAGGTCATGCCAGATGATAAGCCGCTCAGTCATTGTTGCTTGGTCTGGCGCAAAGATGATAATCATAAATTGATCCAATGGATGGTGGATTACCTAGGATCGCCTAATCAGCTACATCAAGATTGGTTACAGTCATAAAAAAACACCTCGCAATAGCGAGGTGTTTTATTTGATATGTTTGGAATGTGGCGTTTTATGACAGGAAGAACTTGTAAGACGGGTTGTCTGTTTCGTCTTTGCATTGATAGCCAAGTTCGCGTAAATGCGCAGAAAACTGAGCTAAATCTCCTTCATCTAACTCGAAACCACATAAAACGCGTCCGTAGTCTGCGCCGTGGTTACGGTAGTTGAACAAGCTAATATTCCAATGGGTGCCAAGAGTGCTTAAGAATTTCAGCAAGGCACCTGGGTACTCTGGAAATTCAAAGCTGTAGAGTCGCTCTTTGAGTTGCTTCGATGGCTTCCCGCCGATCATGTAGCGAACGTGTAGCTTCGCCATTTCATCGTCAGAAAGGTCAACCACCGGATAGCCACCCTCACGTAGATCGTGAATAATGTTTTCCAACTCTTCTTGACCACCTTGCAGACGAACACCGACAAAGATATTAGCGAGTTCGTCATCGTTATAACGATAGTTAAACTCCGTAACTGCACGGCCGCCAATGAGGTTACAGAACTCAAAGAAAGCACCTTGACGCTCAGGGATCGTCACTGCCAATAAACCTTCACGTTTTTCACCAAGCTCGCAGCGTTCAGAAACATAACGTAGACCGTGGAAGTTGGTGTTTGCGCCAGACAATACTGTACCTAGATTCTTACCTTGCAATTTGTTTTGCTCAGCAAATTTCTTCAAACCCGCCAGAGCAAGCGCACCCGAAGGTTCAGCAATCGCACGGGTATCTTCAAAGATGTCTTTTACGGCTGCGCAGATTTCATCACTGGACACTGCAATATGGCCATCAATGTACTTCTGGCACAGACGGAAAGTCTCTTCACCAATGCGCTTTACTGCAACGCCATCGGCAAACATGCTGACTTGGTCTAGTACGACAGGTTCACCTGCATCCAGCGCGGCTTTCAGACAAGATGAGTCTTCCGGCTCTACGGCAATGACTTTGATTTCTGGCATTAACTGCTTCACGAGTACCGCAACACCAGCGGCCAAACCGCCGCCACCGACAGGAACGAAGATGTAATCAAGGTGACCATTTTGCTGCAGCATTTCCATACCGATGGTGCCTTGACCTGCGATCACCAGTGGGTGATCAAAGGGGGGCACAAAAGTATAGCCATATTGCTCAGACAAACGTTCGGCTTCTGCTTTTGCTTCATCAAAGTTGCTGCCGTGTAGTACCACATTGCCACCAAAGCTGCGTACGGCGTCGACTTTGATATCCGGCGTGGTCTTTGGCATCACGATGGTGGTTTTGATGCCCAGCTTAGTGCCAGACAGCGCCATGCCTTGAGCGTGATTACCTGCCGATGCTGCGATGACACCAGCGGCTTTTTGTGCTTCAGTTAGGCTTGCCACCATGTTGTACGCACCGCGTAATTTAAATGAGTGCACAGGTTGGCGATCTTCGCGCTTGATTTGCACATTGTTACCAATACGCGCAGATAAACGAGGCATTTCTTGCAGTGGTGTTACTGTTGCGACTTCATACACCGGAGCGCGGAGGATTTGGCGCAGATAGTCTGCGCCAGTTTGATTTACTTTCTTTTCGGGTTGAGATTCCATCATTGCTAGCCCTCTAGCTTCGACTTGTCTCGTACTGCACCCTTGTCAGCACTGGTGGCCATGCTCGCGTACGCTTTAAGTGCAAAGGAAACTTCTCTTTGACGATCAACAGGTTTCCAGCCAAGTTCGTCTTGTTTTGCACGGCGCTCTGCAAGTTCCTGTTCAGACACTTCGAGTGAAATTGAACGGTTCGGAATATCAATCGCGATCATATCGCCCGGTTTCACCAGTCCAATAGCACCGCCGTTAGCGGCTTCAGGAGAAGCATGGCCGATAGAGAGTCCTGATGTGCCGCCAGAGAAACGGCCGTCAGTCAGAAGTGCACACTCTTTGCCAAGGCCCATCGATTTTAGGTAAGTGGTTGGGTAAAGCATTTCTTGCATGCCTGGGCCACCTTTTGGACCTTCGTAACGGATAACAACCACGTCGCCTGCTTTTACTTTGCCGCCTAAGATGCCTTCTACGGCGTCTTCTTGGCTTTCAAATACCACGGCTGGGCCAGTGAACTTATGAATGCTTTCATCAACACCAGCTGTCTTAACGATACAACCATCTAATGCGATGTTGCCTGATAGAACGGCTAGGCCACCTTCTTGGCTGAAGGCGTTGTCTTTCGCGCGAATACAACCTTCTGCACGGTCGTCATCAAGGCGATCCCAACGACAATCTTGCGAGAACGCTTGGGTGGTACGAATACCAGCCGGACCGGCACGGTAGAACTTAAGTACTTCTTCGTCTTCCGTTTGGATGATGTCGTATTTTGCCAACTGCTCTTTCATTGAAAGACCCAGTACGGTGCGAGCATCATTGTGCAGTAGACCAGCACGATCCAATTCACCAAGAATCGCCATGACGCCACCTGCGCGGTGTACGTCTTCCATGTGATATTTCTGGGTAGATGGTGCCACTTTACATAGGTGTGGTACTTGACGTGATAGGCGATCGATATCTTCCATATCGAAATCCACTTCACCTTCTTGCGCCGCGGCCAGTAGGTGCAGAATGGTGTTGGTTGAGCCACCCATGGCGATATCCAGTGCCATTGCATTTTCGAAGGCATCATAAGTTGCAATGTTGCGTGGCAACGCGGATTCGTCATCTTGCTCGTAGTAACGGCGAGTCAGTTCAACAATGCGTCTGCCCGCGTTAAGGAATAGTTGTTCACGATCAGCGTGAGTCGCCAGCATAGAACCGTTGCCCGGCTGAGAAAGACCCAGTGCTTCTGTTAGGCAGTTCATCGAGTTTGCCGTGAACATGCCTGAACACGATCCACAGGTTGGACATGCGCTGCGTTCGATCTGCTCGCTTTGCTCATCAGATACTTTTGGATCCGCGCCTTGGATCATTGCATCAACAAGGTCTAGTTTGATGATCTGATCAGAAAGCTTGGTTTTACCCGCTTCCATTGGGCCACCAGAAACAAAGATAACCGGGATGTTAAGACGCATAGATGCCATCAACATTCCCGGAGTGATTTTGTCACAGTTAGAGATACATACCATGGCATCGGCACAGTGCGCATTGACCATGTACTCTACAGAGTCTGCGATAAGTTCGCGTGAAGGCAGTGAGTACAGCATGCCGCCGTGACCCATTGCGATACCATCATCAACTGCGATGGTGTTGAATTCTTTTGCGATGCCGCCGGCTTTTTCGATTTCACGTGCGACAAGCTGACCCATGTCTTTAAGATGTACGTGACCCGGAACAAATTGAGTAAACGAGTTCACCACGGCGATGATTGGTTTACCGAAGTCTTCTTCTTTCACACCCGTTGCACGCCACAGCGCGCGTGCCCCCGCCATGTTACGACCATGTGTGGTGGTAGCTGATCTATATTTTGGCATTTCTTAAATCCTTCTTACTTCTGTTCTGGGTACACATAGTCTAACCAGCCCCACTTATCTTCCGTGGTGCCGTCAAATAGGCCAAAGTAGGCTGCTTGTAGTTCTTTAGTGATTGGGCCGCGTTTACCTGTGCCCACTTCAATTTTGTCGATGGTTGCCACAGGCACAATTTCAGCCGCAGTACCTGTCATGAAGACTTCATCGGCAAGGTAAAGGGCTTCACGAGCAATGTTCGCTTCACGCACTTCGTAGCCTTTATCGCGTGCAATCGTCATGATCGAGTCACGCGTGATGCCCGGTAGAATCGCGCTAGTTGCTGGTGGTGTGGTGATTACGCCATCTTTGATAACGAAGATGTTTTCACCGGCGCCTTCCGATAGGTAACCATCTACGCTTAGCGCAATACCTTCGTCGTAACCGTGACGACGCGCTTCACCACCAACCAGTAGTGAAGATAGGTAGTTACCGCCGGCCTTAGCTGCTGTCGGGATGGTGTTTGGTGCCGCGCGGTTCCAGCTTGAAATCATCGCATCCACGCCTTTCTCTAGCGCTTCTTCGCCTAAGTAAGAGCCCCAAGGGAATGCCGCAATGATTAGATCCATTTCAGTGCCAACTGGTGGGCACACGCCCAAACCAACATTACCGACAAAACCCAATGGACGAATGTAAGCGCTATCGAGTTTGTTTTGGCGCAGTGTTTCGCGGGTCGCTTCCATGATTTCTTCTACAGAAAAAGGGATCGGGAAACGGTAAATCTTGGCGGAATCTTTTAAACGTTGTGCATGCTCACGGTGACGGAAGACAATTGGGCCTTTTGGTGTGTTGTAACAGCGCACGCCTTCAAACACGGATGTACCATAGTGCATTGCGTGAGTCAGAACGTGCACGTTCGCCTCTGCCCATGGAACCATCTCACCATTAAACCAAATGAAATCTGCAGTTTTCGTTGCCATTTGTTGCCTTCCTTATGCACTTACGTGTTGTTGTAAGTTGTGATTTGGCAGTTCATCGTTGCGGATTTTTAGCACCTCAACCTTACGAACGTCCCACAACTTCTCTATTTGATTGATCAAAAACGAGATTGGTCGATCGCTGTCGACGATGATCTCGACGCTGGCTACTTTACTTTCATGGTTTTGCGTAGCAGCGACTTGTTTGATCACGAAGCCTCGGTGACGAATCACACGTAGAACGCGCTCCAACAGTACCGGTTTGTCATCGGCTTTGATGTCGAGTAAATATCTGTCCATGCGATTGTCTCCTATGTATTTTCCAACATATCACTGTTTGAGGCGCCAGGTGGCACCAATGGCCACACGTTTTCTTCTTCATCAATCAAAACGTGAAGCATGTAAGAAGTTTCACTCGCTAGCATCTCTTTCAGCGCTGGCTCCACTTCTTCTTTCTTGGTGATGGTCTTGCCCGGGATATCGAACGCTTTTGCTAGCATCACGAAATCTGGGTTGTCATCAAGAATGGTTTCACTGTGGCGACCGTCGAAAAACAGCGATTGCCATTGGCGAACCATGCCAAGACGTTGGTTATTAAGAAGGACAATCTTCACTGGAATCTGACGACGCTTCAGCGTGCCCAATTCCTGTACGTTCATCATAAATGAACCGTCACCTGTAATAAGGATAGACTGATCATCAGGACGTGCGACTGCTGCCCCCATCGCTGCTGGCAAGCCAAAGCCCATGGTGCCAAGGCCAGCAGAAGTGATGAAATTTTGTGGTTCGCGTGGCTGGATATGTTGCGCTGCCCACATCTGGTGCTGACCTACATCAGTCGAGACAATTGAGCTGTCTGGCATCATGTCTGACAGTTGTTTAAGCAATAGCGGTGCGTAGATTAACTCGCCCGGGTGGTCGTAACGCCACTTAAAGCCGCTGCGCAGACTTTCACTGTGATGAACCCACGGTGAGATATCTTGAGTCAGCTCTAGCTGAGGAAGAATGGTGTTGATGTCGCCACGTAATGGTGCGTTGGCGTGGCGCAGTTTATGAATCTCCGCAGCATCAATGTCGATGTGAATCACTTTCGCATTTGGTGCAAACGTGTCGAGCTTACCCGTCACACGGTCATCAAAGCGCGCGCCAACCACGATCAATAGATCGGCTTCTTGAACCACTAGGTTAGCGGCTTTGGTGCCGTGCATGCCCAACATACCAAGATAGTGAGGGTCATGGCGTTCAATGGTACCGAGGCCTTTTAGTGTGCTAACTGCTGGCATTGGGTTTAAGCGAAGGAATTCGCGTACTGCATCGGTTGCTTTCGCGAGTTGCACGCCACCACCAACATACAACACTGGGCGAGTTGAGGCTGCCAGTACATCTTGTGCGCGCTTAATGTCTTCAGCGCTGACATCTTCGATTGCAGGCGCTACGTATGGAGGCAGTAGATCTGTTGGGGTTTGAGCCAGTTGAACGTCTTTGGCGATATCGACAATGACTGGACCCGGACGACCCGTTTTGGCCACTTCAAACGCTTCGGCTAGCGTTGGCGCTAGGTCTTCAATTTCGGTCACGAGATAGCTGTGCTTAGTACAGGCTAGGGACATTCCGATCACATCCATTTCTTGGAATGCATCGGTACCGATATGAGAGCTAGCAACCTGGCCTGTGATGGCAACTAGAGGTACGGAGTCAAGGAAAGCGTCGGCAAGGCCGGTAACAAGGTTAGTGGCCCCTGGGCCGGAAGTTGCCATGCACACGGCAACGTCTTGAGTGGAACGAGCCATACCGATGGCGGCCATGGCAGCCCCTTGCTCATGACGGCATAGGATGTGCTCCACCCCTCCGTCATACAAAGCATCGTAGATTGGCATGATGGCCCCGCCAGGGTAGCCAAAAACGGTTTCGATGCCTTGCTGTCTTAAAGCGGCTACGACAAGTTGTGCACCAGTCATCGTAAACCTCCTTTGCTACGTTGTGGCTCGTAGCTATTGCCATATTTATTGCACTTCATGTGCACTCCCATTCTTCCCGTTAAACTGTCCGAGGGTTAGACAGATGACAACTTGTAGTTGTAAAAAAACCCCCGGACTTTTCAGTGCGGGGGTTTTTTGTAATTTGTGGTTACCTTTCGCCCACAATACCCCGCGCGGTGCCAATAATGACCACGATAATCAGGGCTAGCAGTGCGTTGATATGAGCGAAAAGGTTCATCTGTCTGTCGTTCTTTTTTCGTTAAAAAATGTTGTGTAATGTTCTACGAAATTGTTTGCGTCATTAGTGGTATCACACAATTCCGCTGCATGACAAGCAAAAAGTCATTCTTTTTTCACATTAACTCTCAATTGGGACGCGGTATATAACATAACCAACTAGATAAAACATTTGTTTACAGAGTGTTCAATAAATTGAGGAACGTATGGGGCTGGCAATCATTCATAGTCGAGCAAGCGTCGGGGTGCAAGCGCCATCGGTTAGTGTAGAAGTTCATATTAGCAATGGTATGCCCGGGTTTACCTTGGTAGGGCTGCCAGAGACGACGGTAAAAGAGTCCAAAGATCGCGTTCGTAGCGCGATCATTAATTCTAATTTTCAGTTTCCAGCTAAGCGGATCACCGTTAATTTAGCTCCAGCAGATTTGCCCAAAGAGGGAGGGCGTTTTGATCTTCCTATCGCATTGGGGATTTTGGCCGCTTCGGAGCAAATCGCGACAGATAAGCTTAAAAACTACGAATTTGTTGGCGAGTTAGCGCTATCTGGTGGTCTAAGACCTGTAAAAGGTGTGCTGCCTGCTGCGCTGGAAGCCAGTAAGATTCAACGTCATTTAGTGGTCCCACATGTAAATGGCGATCAGGCGGCGCTAGTGGGGAAAGAACAACATAAATCGGCTCAATCTCTACTGGAAGTATGTGCCGAGCTTTGTGGCCAACATCGGCTGAATCTTTTTCAAACGCCTAAGCGCAAAATAGTCGAAAAACATGGTCGAGACTTACAAGATATTATTGGCCAACAACAAGGTAAGCGTGCACTGGAGATTGCTGCCGCTGGAAACCACAACTTACTTTTCCTTGGCCCGCCAGGTACCGGGAAAACCATGTTGGCTTCGCGTTTGTGTGACTTATTACCGGAGATGAGTGACGAAGAAGCAATGGAAACCGCTTCGGTGGCGTCGCTGACGCAGAGTGAAATTAATGAGCACAATTGGAAGTCGCGTCCGTTTCGCTCTCCGCATCATTCAAGTTCAATGGCTGCATTAGTTGGCGGTGGCTCGGTACCCAGACCCGGGGAGATCTCTTTAGCCCACAACGGCTTGTTGTTTCTCGACGAAATGCCCGAATTTGACCGAAAGGTGCTGGACTCGTTACGCGAACCGCTCGAATCTGGTGAGATCATTATCTCTCGGGCGCAAGGTAAAACACGTTTTCCGGCTCGCTTCCAATTAGTTGGTGCACTGAACCCAAGTCCGACAGGATATTACGAAGGCAATCAAGCCCGCACCAATCCACAAGCCATTTTGCGTTACCTTGGTCGATTATCCGGACCACTGTTAGATCGCTTTGATATGTCTTTAGAAATCCCAGCTTTGCCCAAAGGGACATTAGCAGAAGGTGGTGATCGCGGTGAGCCGACCGCTATCGTTAAAGAACGTGTGAATCATGCGCGTACCAATATGTTGAACCGCAGCGGTAAGGTAAATGCACTGTTAGGCAGTCGAGAAATCGAGGCGTTTTGCCCCTTACACAAAAGTGATGCGGAGTTTCTTGAAACCGCTTTACATCGTTTGGGGCTTTCGATTCGCGCGTATCATCGCATTATCAAAGTAGCACGAACGATAGCAGATCTTGATGGGGCGGAGCAGATTGAACGAGCGCACTTAGCCGAGGCGCTTGGGTATCGAGCGATGGATCGCTTACTGAAACAACTCACGGCGCAAGCGGTATAGAGACGTGCAAATATCACCGCAACAAGTGTTGTAAGTGCCTTGTTGCGATGAAGGACGTTAGAAGGTGTAGTTGAGACCAAGAGACAACAGGTACTCTTTCTCATCATAGAACGTGATATTTGAGTCCGTTTGGCTGTAGCCAGCTAAAGAGATGAACGACCAGTTTTGCCAGTCAAATACGTTTTGATATTCATAGGCTGCAAATAGGCTGATGGTGTCGTCATTTCGTGTTTTAGCAAAAGTTTGGCTAGTGGCTTGATAGTCTTTCCATGCATAACCTGCGGTGAGGGCCAACCGATGGCGGTTGATAAATTTAAACCAACTGATGTCAAACCCGTACGAATCAAATGATTCCGCCTTACCGTCGGCATTTTGATTAATGTAGGTAAACGCCGGTTGCAACATGGATGTTTGATTAAGTGAAATCCGATAGTCACCTTTAACGTAGTAAAGGCTCGCATCGCGAGCGAGTGAACGGTCCGTTACTTCTTCTTGCTCAATGTCTTTATCAGCATAAGCGAGATCAAGGTTGAAGTTTTTATCAATCAATCCCTTGATTTGAAAGCGATAGGCATTGCCGTCCACATCCGTTTCTTGACGGGCGATTCCGACTTGATATGGGTTACGCCAAGTTTCGCTTTTGAGCACGGTCGGTAGATAGGAAATATCGAGCACGGTGCCGGATGGCAACTCGTGTTGATAGCCCAGCTGAAAAGCGAGTGTACCAACCGCGACATCGGAACGTGTGGTACCCGCGTACACTTGGTGATTGAGTCGGTTACCAAAAGTGTAAGTAATGCTTCCTAGCGGCGCAGCGATAACGGAGCTGTCACTATCGGCGCGCTTATCGAGAGAATCGATGGTGTTACTATTTTCCGTATTGAAGTTGGATTCTGATGATACAAATCCGGCATTCAGCGAAATTTCACCGCCAAAACCTGCGGTTTCAGCGAGTTGAGCCTGAGCAGAACTGACGACAAAGGCCCAAGGCAAGAGAATTAGCCTTGGTTTCATTCGTTATCTCCTTATTGTCGAATGAGTGGTGCAAATATTGGTTGAGGTAACAAATCTGACCATTCCCACGCATATTCCAATGTGGCAAAGGCGCAGTATAATTACACGCTGTTTTATTCTTCACACATTATCACTGTTGTTTGACTATCATGTTGGCATATTTGTTATTTTTTTTTAACGCTTCTTTTGTGATTCTCAATTCTGCGCTGTGTTCACTCGCAATTTGTATTATCGCTGTGTTTAAAGTATTGCTTCCAAGCGTGGAGCTAAAAGCGAAAGCGACCGCTTGTGCCAACAAGGTGATGTGGTTATGGGCTACCGTTAATGCGGGCATTCTGGCTGTTTCTAACCGTGTTGACTGGGATGTTCAGGGCGGTGAGGCGCTGAAAAAAGACGGGTGGTATCTGCTGATCAGTAATCATCTCAGTTGGACCGATATTGTGGTGCTTTGCTGCGTGTTTAAAGACCGCATACCTATGCCGAAGTTTTTCCTCAAACAACAACTGTTGTATGTGCCTTTCATTGGGATGGCGTGTTGGGCGCTCGACATGCCATTTATGCGTCGTTATTCGCGAGAGTATCTGATCCGCAACCCGCACAAACGAGGTCAAGATTTAGAGACGACACGTCGCTCGTGCGCCAAGTTCAAACATGCACCAACCACAGTGGTTAATTATGTCGAAGGCACTCGATTTACCGAAGAAAAACAGCGTAAGAGCAAGACGAGCTACCAATATTTGCTGCAACCAAAATCGGGCGGGATCGCATACACGTTAGCGGCAATGGGGGAGCAGTTCGAGAACATTATCGATGTGACTCTGGCGTACCCAGAAAATACAAATAAGCCATTCAAGGATTTATTAATGGGCCGAATGGGCAAGGTTGTTGTGCGTGTGAATGTGTTGCCCGTCGATGAACGAGTGCTTGGTGATTACTTTAACGATAAGCCCTATAAGCGACAATTTCAGCAATGGTTGGGTGATGTGTGGCAAGAAAAAGATCGGTTGCTACAAGAGATTTACAAATAAACAAAAGGGGAGCGATGGGCTCCCCTTTTGATTGATATCGATGCGCTTATTTTAGTGTCAGCAAGTAGTTCACCAGAGAGAAGTACTCATCCATTGTCTTGATGCTTTGTGCTTGAACTAGGTATTTGTTGTTAACGATAACCGCAGGAACGCCGGTTAGACCGCTGTTTTCAAATTGCTTGTCCATACGGCGAACCATGGAATCAACCGCAAAGCCTTTGAATGCAGAGTCGAATTTCTTCGCGTCTACACCTTCATCAAGGAAGATTTGGCGAAGCTCTTCATCGTTACGTGGCGCCTTCTTTAGATTGTGGATGCGGTTAAACATCACTGGCACCATTTTGTCTTCCACTTTTAGTGCAACCATGGTCGCGTAGGCTTTGCTCATTGATGGGCCCATGTTGCCACCCATGAAAGAAACGTGGTTTTTTAGTAGTTTAGTGCCTTCTGGCAACTGCTTTTTCAGTTGCTGGATAACAGGTTCAAAGCTATTACAGTGCGGGCAGTAGAAAGAGAAAAACTCCGTCACAAGAGGTTTTTTTGATGCCTCAAGATCCAATACTTTGTAATGTTCACCTTCTTTGAATTGCGCTGCATGTGCCGACAGGCTTAGCATCAGCATAGAAAACAGTGCGAACAGTTTTTTCATCGAAATATCTCCATTTTTGAATTTGTGGCCTGACTTACCATTGAGGCATTAAAGACAGCGGTGCTTCTTCTAAAGCGGCGATCTGCTCTTTAAATGCAAGGACCTGACCTTCCCAGTATTTTGGCTCATTAAACCATGGAAAAGCGAGAGGAAACGCAGGGTCATGCCAACGTTTTGCTAGCCATGCCATATAGTGCACCATTCGTAGACCGCGAAGTGGCTCAATTAGTTTCAATTCTGCGGGGTTAAAGTCGCAAAACTCTTGATAAGCTTCTAAAACAATATCCAGCTGCATCAGTTTGTCTTGGCGTTCACCGTTCAGTAGCATCCATAAGTCTTGTACTGCAGGGCCGTTACGAGCGTCATCCAAATCAACAAACATAGGGCCATCTCGCCACAAAATATTGCCTGGGTGGCAATCGCCATGCAAACGAATGATATTGAAGCTTTCTTGCCAGTGGCTTTCAATCGATTTGATCAGCATATCCAAGTCATTGAAGAAGCTGTTCTCCAAGTGCATTGGAATCATGTTGGCGTTTTGCAGAATCTCTCTTGGTTGATACAGGTATTCTTGCAAGCCAATCGTTGGGCGATGTTGGAAGGCTTGGCGGCTGCCGACTTTATGGATTCGGCCAAGGAAACGCCCTACACCTTCGAGCTGATCTAAGTTGTCAACCTCGTACTGGCGACCACCTACGCTCTCAAACAGCGCAAATGCATAGCCTTGATAGTGATGAAGGGTTTCACCGTTGATGCGCACAGGTGGTGCGATGGGGATTTCGTTGCCAATCAGTTCTAAAGTGAAGTCGTGCTCCTCTTGGATCTGTTCGTTGCTCCAACGTTCAGGGCGGTAGAACTTGACGACATAACGACGACGCTCTTCGTCAGTGAATTGATAAACACGGTTTTCGTAGCTATTGAGGGGAAGAAAGCCTGATTCTGCGCGAACGCCGATGCTTTCTAACGCGTACCACATAAAATCTGGGGTAAGGGCGTCAAAGTTAAACATACTTTGGGACATATAAACAAAAAGGCTCATTGCTGAGCCTTTTTCCATTAGTCACTGAAGTAGACGCTATAGTTTTTTTATAAAGCGGCTTTCCACTTCAATGGTGAATTCGTTGCTCTTATCGGTGAGTATAAACTGAATTGTCGTAATCGCAGAGTTTAGCTTGTCAGGATCGGCGCCAAGGCTCATTGGTAAGTTCAATACTTCACCTGGCTGTACCTGAATTGTCTGCTTACCGTACCAGCTTACATCGGATAGCCCTTCAACATCCAACGAGTACTCTTGCACTTGCTGGGTTTTGTTGATCACTTTGAGGGTGTAGGTGTTTTCTACTTCGCCTGAGCTATTTACTCGGAACAGTTGGTTACGGTCGCGAATAACACTCATGCCTGCTGGGTCTACCGCTGCGATTTGGGCAAAGAACAGACCAATCATGACCAGTAGCACAGCTCCATAGCCCAGCAGCTTCGGACGCATGACTTTGGTACTCTTACCCGATAAGCGATGCTCTGTGGTGTAGCTGATTAGTCCTTTCTCGTAACCCATGCGATCCATGGTGTTGTCACACGCATCAATACAGGCACCACAGTTAATACATTCATATTGTAAGCCGTCACGAATATCGATACCTGTTGGGCACACCTGCACACACAAGTCACAATCAATACAATCCCCCAAACCAAGTTGCTTTGGATCGGCTTTGCGCGGACGTGGACCACGTTTTTCTCCACGTTGTGCATCATAGCCAACGATAAAGGTGTCTTTATCAAACATGGCAGACTGGAAGCGCGCGTAAGGACACATGTGAATACACATGATGGAACGCATCCAACCAGCATTACCATAAGTACAAATGGCAAAGAACATTATCCAAAATACGGGCCAGAAGTTGGCGTTAAAAGTGAAAAAGTCGATAACCAATTGCTTCATTGGAACGAAGTAGCCAACAAAAGTAAAACCAGTGGCGAGCGCAATGGCAAACCAAGCGATATGTTTGATGGTTTTGCGTATCGCTAAATTTGCCGTCAGCTTATTGGAGTCCTGCTTACGACGCTTATTGGCGCTGCCTTCCAGTTTCTCTTCAAACCAGATATACATGAAGGTCCAGACGGTTTGTGGGCAGAGATAGCCACACCAAACTCGACCTAAGAAGGTGGTAATAAAGAACAACCCAAACGCCGCGATCACAAATAGCAAGGCGAGTAGGGTAAGATCTTGCGGATACAACGTGGTACCGAAAAAGTTGAACTGCTGGTTGCCAATATCGAGCAAGATCGCTTGACGTTCACCGTAAGGAATCCACGGTATCAAAGCGAAGAGAAGCAGTAAGAACCAACCACCGTAACGACGCAGTTTCTGGTAAGTCCCTTTGCTTTCGCGTACATAGATGCGATTACTTGGGTTGAACCGATCCCCATTCCCTTTATGAGTCTTAGGGTTGTAGGTTTTAGGAGTCACATCTTTGATATCGATCTTATCCTGACTCATGCACTCATCCTTCTTAGGCTTTTATAATGTACGGCGTCATTTCTATTGATGTCGCTCGATGACATTGCTACTTCGTCCTTATCATAAATCATGACCGGACATAATTATTTTAGTAAATACTGATGAACGGCGATTATACAATCAATAACAATTCCTTTTCTTTAACGCAGTCAACGTTTAACAACAAAAGTCAGTACAGTTAACCTGATAATTGGCTGAACAGTTATAACCAACTGTGGGACTAAAAATTTTAGTTATAAAAAAGCGACTCATTTGAGGGAGTCGCTTAAAGAATACTGGGCTGTTGAACCGGTTATTTGATGATGCCACGAGCGCGCAGAATCGCAGTTTTAAAATCATCTTCTTGGTCTTTCTTAAGACCTGGGATCATTTCGTCTTTGCTGCTGTTACGCATTTTAAGGTGGTAGATCAGCACGTCGTCGGTCAGATCTTCTAGCTTGCCTTCGTAGCCTGCTTCTTTCGCTAGCTTCACGATGAACTGCAGTAGGTTCATTTCTTGGTCTTTATGCCATTCAGGCTCTAGTAGCTCAAGCAGCTCTTCAATGCGATGACACTTCATTTCTTTCTCCACAGAATTTATAGGTGTAATTAGCTGTAAAGGTACCAAATTGCTTTGCGAAGACCAAATAGGAAAAACTATCTATTTCACTGTGTTTTGTTCTAAGTCGTTGAGGTGGTTTGAGTCGTGTGCAAAGAAAAAAGCGCAGCTGGCGCCGCGCTTTTGATTAAGCTGCTTTGATAACTTTGGCCGGAACACTCGACATCATTGCTGTCTTCTCAACCAATGTCATTGCTGGCGCAACTTGCTTTGCCTTTGGTGCAGTAGTAAAGCCACTGCGGCGGCGCATTGCACTAGTATTAGTGTGTGCGAACCTGACTGTTGTTGGGCGCATTAATTTACCTAACTGTCAGGCATATCCATTGCCGATGTAATGGCCTGAATCATTATGAGCTAGGCTCCAACAAGATTGAAGAATCACTCTTCTGGCTCTCGCCAATCCAGTTAATGAATCAGGAATACCGATATGCATGCATATCACGTATAAGATTAGCATCCTTGTAATAATTGGTCGATAGTTGAGCAATTGAATTGTTTAGATTTTGTCATTTTGTCGCGATGATCGAGGCAATTTTTGTTTGATCCCTCGATCAGCAGTAGTAGTATGAGATCTCGACGAAGGAGGTGCCTATGTCATTTTTGAAGAAGACACTTGCCAGTTTTGGGATTGGGAGCGCTAAGGTCGACTCAATCCTAAATCAAGACGTGCTATATCCTGGTCAAAGTGTGGATGTGTCTATCCATGTTTATGGTGGTGCCACTGAACAAGCGATCGACAACATCGATTTAAAACTGTGTTGCCGCTATATCGCGGAAGCTCCTGATGACCGTGGTGCGCGAGAAGGACACAGCATGCGCCGAGTACCTCAGACTCATGTGCTTGCTAAGTGGAGCCTCCCTTATGCGTTTACCATCCATTCCGGCGAAGAGCGTACCTTCGATGTTCAGCTCGATGTGCCTTGGAATACGCCTGTCACCATTGGTGACGCCAAAGTGTGGCTCGAAACCGGCTTGGACGTTGCTGCTGCTTTAGACCCGACCGATAAAGACATCCTCACCGTTCGACCTGATCCACTAATGGATGCGGTGTTATCCGCATTTGAAGCGCAAGGTTTGCGTATTCGCCAAGTGGAGTGTGAGGAAGTAAAAGGGTTCGACCTGCCATTTGTGCAAGAATTTGAGATGGTGCCGACTGACGGGCCATACCATGGCGTGTGGCGTGAGTTAGAATTTGTCGCTCATCGTAGCGAGCAAGAACTCAAATTATGGTTTGAAGTTGACCGCACACGCAAGGGCGAGGGTGGCATGCTCGCAAGCTTACTGGGTAGCGGAAAACTCAAACGAGAGTTGACCATTCCAGCCACGACTAAGCTTGATCAAGTGGGTGAACTTGTACTTAATTATCTCGATCAAACCACGGCCGTTCATGAGTCTTAATTTAAGCTTACACGTGTAAGCCTAATGTGCCATACTAGAGCAAATTTCAAACTCTAGTATAGGCGCATTGATGTCTGAACTGCAGAAACCTCAATACAGTCAACGCGAAGAACTGGCTAATACCATCACTCATGGCATTGGGATGATTTTTGGTATTGTTGGCTTGATACTGCTGCTAATCAAAGCCATAGACCAGCAAGCTGATACGCTGACGCTGGCCAGTATGGCTGTCTATGGTGCGAGTATTATCGTGCTATTTTTGGCTTCGACGCTGTATCACGCAATTCCGCACCCCAATGCCAAACGCTGGCTAAAAACTTTCGATCACTGCGCCATTTATCTGCTCATTGCTGGCAGTTATACGCCTTTTTTGTTGGTGAGTTTACGTACGCCGCTCGCGTTTGGTTTGATGATTGTTATCTGGACCATTGCTCTACTCGGCATCATTATGAAAGTCGCGTTTGTTTACCGATTTAAAAAGCTTTCCTTAATGACGTATTTGGTCATGGGCTGGCTGTCGTTGATTGTGATTTATCAGTTGGCGATCAACTTGGATATTGGCGGACTGACATTACTCGCAGCTGGTGGGATTGTGTATTCACTGGGGGTGATTTTCTACGTTGCGAAGCGTATTCCATTCAATCATGCGATTTGGCACGGCTTCGTTTTAGCGGGTTGTGTGTGTCACTTTTTCGCAATTTATTATTTTGTCGAGCCTATCTAACGGATAGATATGAACTCGACAAAACATGTGTTATCACATTAACGAGTTTTCACTTCTAACACTTTGGCTGAAAACTGGTATTGCTGAGACTGCGGCACTGCCAGTTTGATGCTTTTACCCTGTTCTGCTTGTTGTGGTCGCAGGTAAGTATCCGCCATTCGCTTGATGGATTGCCAAACTGTGACTTTTTCTTTCGCCAGTTGCTGGCCAGACATATCAAATACCAGAACTTCCACTTCAACTTGAATCACCGATTGTGAGCTTTGATTGGTAATGGACGTTGGCAGTACGAGCTCACCATCTTGATAGCTCGCGGAGCCAATCAGTACGTCGACACCAGAGTCAGACAGCTGCATGGTTGGCTTTTTGGCGTTTACCACCACAGTAGTGCCAACAGTTTTCGTCACAACTGGAATTGTCGCAATTGCGGGAGCTGCGATCGTTTCAACCGCATCTGTTGTCGCTTGCGTCTCTGTTGCTTGCTGCGCAGGTTTTTTCATGACGTATTCCCAAGTAAAGTCATCGTTTAACTTCACTTCTCGACCATCGGCTAAAGTGATGACTTCAGCGGCGTATGTGGATGAGGCGGCAAGTAGGGTCGCCAGAGTGATCCATGTTTTCATTGTTATACCTTTTATTTGTGTCTGCTTAACGGCGCCAAAACGCAGGGAAGAACAGTACAAGAATAGTCAGAATTTCCAAGCGGCCCATCAACATGCCAAAGCTCAGAAGCCACTTGGCGGTATCTGGCAGAGGCGCGAAGTTACCCGTCGGTCCAATCACGCTTCCCATACCCGGGCCGACGTTGGCTACCGCAGTGATGGCACCAGAGATGCTAGTGATGGGGTCTAAACCCAGCGCACTCAAGCAACCCGCGATGAAGATGATGGTGATAAAGAACATCAAGCCAAACGCGACCACCGAGCGAACAATGTCATCATTCACTGGGCGTTGGTTGTAGCGCTGTACAAACACACCTGAAGGGTGAATCAATTTCATCATCTGTTTGTTCAGCAGTGTCATTGCGATTTGGAAACGGAAGATTTTGATCCCACCAGACGTTGACCCCGAACATGCGCCCGCCATCATTAAGAAGGCAAAAAGAGTTGTGGGTAATGCGCCCCACGCGGTGAAGTCCTCTAAGCCAAAGCCGGTTGTGGTGACGACAGAGACGATATTAAACATCGACACTCGTAGCGCATCCAAAATGGTGTATCCGTCTCGAATCACTAACCAAGCTGAAATCACTAAGCTTGAGAACACGAACAGGTACGCGAATCCTCGAACTTGAGCGTCGTTAACCAATACATCAATACGGCGTTTACGTAACGCGGCGATGAAGAGCAAAAATGGCAAGCCACCTAAGAACATAAAGGTAGTGGCCACCCAGTGTGCGCCATTAGAGAAGTGGTTCATCGACCCGTCGGATGTAGAGTATCCGCCCGTTGATAGAGTAGTAAAGGCATGGTTGATCGCTTCAAACAAGTTCATGCCTGTGACCAAGTAGCCCACAATGCATAAGCCAGTAAGCATCAAATAAACTGCTACGATGTTTTTGGCGACCGTTTTTGCTCTCGGGCTACTTTTATCCGACCAATCGGATGATTCGGTTTGGAATAGCTTCATACCACCGACATTGAGCATAGGTAGCACCGCCACCGCCATCACGATAAAGCCAATGCCGCCAAGCCACTGCAAAATAGAGCGCCACAGCAAGATGCTCGGCGCCATGTTGTCTAGGCCACTGAGCACCGTTGAGCCCGTCGTGGTGATACCCGACATCGTTTCGAAGTAGGCGTCAGTGAAGCTGATGTGGTTGATGAATACAAACGGCAAGGCGGCGAATGCACTGGCGATGGTCCAAACCAGACTGGTGATGAGGAACATATCGCGTACGCTGAGTTTGAACTTGGCGGTTCGACCGATCGTGAGGCAGATGAAGGCGGCAAGGTGCGTGATCACAACGGCTTGGGCGAAATCGAGAAATCCCCCCGTACCAGTGAAGAAAGCGACCAAAGTCGGCACGTACATAAATAGGGCCAGTTTGGATAAAACCAGCCCGATAACAAATAGTACGGGACGTAAGTTGACCATAGGAAAATCCTAGAGGAAGAATGGACTCGGCTGGAATAGCGCTTCGACGTCTGATACGTATTTTTTGTTGACCAGGAACATCACCACATGGTCATCCTGCTCGATGACCGTACGGTCGTGGGCAATAAGGACTTCTTCGCCACGAACGATAGCACCAATGGTGGTCCCAGGTGGGAGCTTAATATCTCCAATCGCACGTCCAACAACTTTGGATGTACTTTCATCACCGTGAGCGACGGCTTCAATTGCTTCCGCAGCGCCGCGGCGAAGTGAGGATACGTTCACGATATCAGCGCGACGAACGTGCGTCAGCAAGGCGGAAATGGTCGCTTGTTGTGGTGAGATCGCCACATCAATTACGCCGCCTTGTACCAGATCTACATAAGCGCCACGTTGGATCAGCACCATTACTTTTTTCGCGCCCATGCGTTTTGCCAACATCGCAGACATGATGTTGGTTTCATCTTCGTTGGTCAGCGCGATGAAGACGTCGACTTGGTCGATGTTCTCTTCCGAGAGAAGCTCTTGGTCTGCCGCGTCGCCGCAGAACACGATGGTGTTTTCTAGCTCTTCTGACAGTTTTTCTGCACGTTGGTAGTTACGTTCAATCAGCTTCACGCTGTAGTTTTGTTCTAAGCGCTTTGCGAGACTGGCACCGATGTTACCCCCGCCAACAATCATGATGCGGCGGTACGGTTTTTCTAGGCGCTGAAGCTCACTCATCACTGAGCGAATATGATTACTTGCGGCGACGAAGAATACTTCATCATCGGCTTCAATGATGGTGGTACCTTGCGGACGAATCGGGCGACCTTGACGGAAAATCGCCGCCACACGGGTATCGATGTGCGGCATGTGCTCACGCAAAGCAGACAGCGCATTACCCACAAGCGGGCCACCATAGTAGGCTTTCACCGCCACTAGGCTGACTTTCTGTTCAGCAAAGCTCACCACTTGCAGCGCGCCTGGGTATTGGATCAGGCGTTCGATGTAGCTCGTAACGAGTTCTTCTGGGGCGATAAGGTGATCAACAGGAATAGCGCCAGATTTAAACAGGGCTTCTTTTTCTGCCAAGTATTCTGGAGAGCGAATACGCGCAACGCGGTTTGGGGTGTTGAATAGAGTGAACGCGACCTGACAGGCGGCCATGTTGGTTTCATCAGTGTTGGTCACCGCGACGAGCATATCGGCGTCTTGTGCGCCCGCTTCGTGCAGCACGTCTGGGTGGCTCGCATGACCATTGACCACACGCAGGTCGTATTTGTCCTGTAATTCACGCAGTCGGTCGGCATTGTTGTCGACGATGGTGATGTCGTTGTTTTCACCCACTAGGTTTTCTGCCAGTGTGCCGCCAACCTGACCTGCACCAAGAATAATGATCTTCATACTCTTTTCTCGTATCTGAAAAAGGCGATTGAAATCACTCCAATCGCCCTATTTAGCATGCTGTTACGCGTGTGTTTTGGTTAGCACTGCGTAGTAGAAACCATCCATGTCTTCTTCGCCTGGTAGAATTTGACGACCAGGCTGGTCGGGATCAGAATCCAGCAGTTGCGCATCCGCGGTACGTGCTAAAAACGCTTTTACTTGCTCCACGTTTTCTTGCGGTGTGATTGAACAAGTCGCGTAAACCATTGTGCCGCCGGGTTTCAGTTGCGTCCACATGGCATCAAAAATTTCACTTTGTAGCTCTGCTAGTGCGGCGATGTCGTCTGCACGACGTAGCCATTTGATGTCTGGGTGACGACGAATCACACCAGTCGCAGAACATGGGGCATCCAGCAAAATGCGATCAAATTGCTCGCCTTGCCACCATTCTTGTGGATTACGCGCATCACCGCAAACCACTTTTGCCTGAAGGTTGAGACGCTTCAGGTTTTCATGCACACGTTTCAAGCGTGTGTCGTCGCAGTCAATCGCGACTACTTCACTGCCCGACGTGTGCTCTAGAATGTGCGCAGTTTTGCCACCTGGCGCTGCACAGCAATCTAAAATCAGTTCGCCGTCTTGTGGTTTTAGGTAGTTGATCGAGAGCTGCGCCGCCGCATCTTGGACCGAAACCCAACCTTTATCAAAACCAGGTAGCTTCATCACGTCACATGGTGCGGCCAATTTTATGGCGTCCATTGCTTCTGTGTGTGGCGTGCTATCAATGTTTTCATTTTTGAGTAGCGCAAGGTATTCATCACGAGTGTGATGTTGGTGGTTCACACGTAGCCACATTGGTGCTTTTTGGTTGTTCGCTTCAACAATGCTTTCCCATTGCTGTGGGTATGCCTCTTGCAGCAGTTTTAGTAACCAGCTTGGGTGACCGTACTTGCCAGCGTTGTTGCTGACGGCCATTTGGTCGAGTTCTTCTTGGTTGCGTTGGTAGTTACGCAATACAGCGTTAATCAAACCACGCAGACGAGGACCTTTCAGCTCTTTAGTGCCTTCAACCGTTTCACCGACAGCTGCGTGCGCAGGAATGCGCATGAAGCTCAGTTGGTAAATACCAACCAGAATTAGGTGATGGAATACACGTTGTTTGCCTTTGAGCGGCTTATCCATCAATTGGTTTGCGATCATTTCTAGGCGAGGTAGGTAACGTAGCGCACCGTAACAGATCTCTTGTAGCAGAGCGTGGTCACGAGGTCGTACCGTTTGTTGAGCCGCTGGAAGAGCGCTTGAAAGTGAGTGGCCCTTGTCGACGACAAGATACAGGACGTTAGCAGCCGCAGCGCGAACATTCATGATGAGTACCTTAAAGTAAAGGAGGGCATCTCTGCCCTCTAAAAGTTCGTATTATTGGGGATAATAACCCCTAGTATGGCTTAAACCAGCAGAGTGCCGACTTCAAACCAAGCAGCACGTGAGTTCAGAATATCCTGAACTGACATGGCTTTTTTGCCAGGAACTTGCAGTTGCTCTAGCACCAGTACACCGTTGCCTGTCGCAACATAGATACCGGTTTTATCTGCTTGCACGATGGTGCCGGCTGGCTTGTCACTGGTTTGCTCTGCCACACGGCTTTGCCATACTTTGATGCTGTTTTCTGCCGCCTCAAAGTGGCTCATTGGCCATGGGTTAAATGCACGAACGCAGCGCTCAATGTGAGCCGCATCGTCGTTCCAGTTAATGCGTGCTTCTTCTTTGCTGAGTTTTTTCGCGTAGTTCGCTAGCTCATCGTCTTGCTTCACTGGCACTGCTTTACCCGCAGCAATGTCGGCTAAGCAGTCAATCAGGGCTTCTGGGCCAAGCTCAGCCAATTTTTCGTACATTGAAGCGCTGGTATCTGTCGCTTCGATTGGCAGAGTTGCAATCTTCAGCATATCACCAGTGTCGAGACCGATGTCCATCTGCATGATGGTCACGCCCGTTTCTGCGTCGCCCGCCCAAATAGAGCGTTGGATTGGAGCCGCACCACGCCAACGAGGTAGGATAGAACCATGTACGTTGATACAACCCAGTTTAGGGGTATCAAGAACCGCTTGTGGCAGTAGCATACCGTACGCCACGACAACCATGAGATCGGCATTCAGATCGGCAAGTTCTTGTTTCGCTTCGTCGGACTTAAAGCTTTCAGGTTGGTAAACCGGGATGTTGTGTTCTAGCGCCAGTTGTTTTACCGGTGGCGCAGCCAATTTCTTGCCACGACCCGCTGGACGATCTGGGTTTGTGTAAACCGCGATGACTTCATGCTCCGAAGACAACAACGCCGCCAAGTGACGGGCGGCGAAATCCGGAGTACCTGCAAAGACAATACGTAAAGACTGACTCAAGGTAGACTTCCTTCTAATTGGTATGGTTCGAGATTAAGCGTTTTGCTGCTTCTCGTTAAAGCGTTTGATTTTCGCTAGCTTGTCCTGAATGCGTTTGCGTTTCAGTGGCGATAGGTAATCCACGAATAGCTTACCTTGTAGGTGATCAAGCTCGTGTTGAACACAAATCGCTAGCAGGTCGTCGGCTTCAAAGGTGAACTCTTTGCCATCACGATCCAGTGCTTTAACGGTAACTTCTGCAGCGCGAGGCACAAGTGCGCGTGCACCTGGTACCGACAGACAGCCTTCTTCGATGCCATCTTCGCCACGCTTTTCCAGAATCTCAGGGTTGATTAGCACCATCGGCTCATCGCGAGTTTCTGAAATATCAATCACTACGATACGTTTGTGGATATCAACCTGCGTTGCAGCAAGGCCAATACCTTCTTCGTCGTACATGGTTTCAATCATGTCATCGACGATTTTTTGAATCTCAGGCGTCACCGCTTCAACAGGCTTTGCGACTGTGCGCAGGCGATCATCCGGGAATGTTAATACTTGTAATACAGACATATTCACTCGAAATATTGAACTGTGCCGAAACAGCACAAACCTTGTTGGCTCAATTCTAGACATTTTATAGCCTAAATGACAGCATCCTTGCACCAATTTCCATTCTGGTTCCTGCTTAATAGACCAAGGACGAGGGTCATGAATCGAATTTTCCGCAACGTTGCCAGTGTTACGTTGCCGTTACTTTTCTCTTTCAACGCTGTAGCAAATGTGGATGCAAACCCACTGACTGTTAAAGATGATGCGCCACAAACATATGTAGTCGTGAAGGGCGATACGCTATGGGATATTTCGGCCATGTACTTGGATAGCCCGTGGTTGTGGCCTCGTTTATGGCAAGTAAACCCGGAAATCGACAACCCTCATTTAATTTATCCCGGTGACAAGCTGTCTTTGGTGTGGATTAACGGTCAGCCCGTATTGAGCCTAAAACCGGTTAAGAAGCTGAGCCCGAAAGCACGTATCACGGAAAAGAAAGCGGTACCAACGGTCGCGGAAGGTTTGGTGATGCCTTACCTCAAATCGGATCGGTTGCTGGATCAAGATGCGTTGAACAGTGCAGCAAAAGTGATGGGTAGCAGCAAAGGCAGTAAGTATCTGACTGCAGAAGATGTGCTGTATATCAATGGTAATCAGACCGCGACAGGTTGGGCTATTTACCGACCAGTAGCTACCTTTTCGCGTGACGATGTGTCCGAAGAGATTACCGCGCTGCGTTTGATTGCCAAAGGCGAGCTCGTTGAAGCTTCGAGTGATTATTCAGGTTTGAAGCTTACATCGCAGATGCAAGAAATTCTACGTAACGATATCGCGTTGCCAAATCAATCGGTTGAGAATACTGACTTCACGACTACGTTCTACCCGCTGCCGTCGCCACAAGGCAGTTCGGCAAAGTTGCTAGGTAATATCGAAGGTATTCGCTTTAGTTCAACTAACCAAGTCGTGGTGATTGATAAAGGCACGTCAGACAATCTGAAGCAAGGCAGTGTGTTTGATTTAAAAGAAGACGCGCACCCAGTTTACAAAGACGGCGATGAGTTCAAGAAAGAGTTTGGCGTGCTTGATAAGAAAATCACTCTGCCACAGAGTAAAGTTGGCGAATTGCTTGTGATTCGTCCGTATCAGTACTTTAGCTTGGCACTTATCACTAACAGTACGAAACCCATTAACCAAGATGTTTCGGTGGTGTCACCGTTGGCGAACGAATTAACCATCGATGAATCGAAGAAATAACGATGATCTCGCTGCCTGGTTAAAACTGAGTTGTTTACCAGGCATTGGCGGGGTCAAAATGAATAAGCTACTGGCAAGAGACACGCCGCGTAACATCGTAAACTTCTCTCCCGAACAGCTACAACAACTTGGGTTAACAACTAAGCAAATTCAAGCTTGGGCTTCAACAGATAAAGAAGTTGAAGCCTGTTTAAGTTGGCTTGAGGCTTCTACAAATCATCATATCCTGACACTGACTGACCCGCTTTATCCACCTCAACTCAAACAAATCGTTGCGCCGCCACCTCTGCTTTTTGTGCAAGGAAGTTCTACTTGTCTTTCGCAGCCACAAATAGCAATGGTTGGCAGCCGAAATGCGAGTATTGATGGCTTACAGCATGCACGCCACTTTGCCGCCGAATTTGTTCAGCACGATTTTATTGTCACCAGTGGTCTCGCTTTAGGCATTGATGGCCATGCGCATGATGGTGCGTTGCAAGCAAAAGGTAAGACGATTGCGGTGCTGGGATCTGGCTTAGAAAATATTTATCCGGCACGTCATCGTGGTTTAGCGCAACGTGTTATTGAACATGGGGCTTTGGTGTCTGAGTTTCGTCCCAACGCCAAGCCGCGCCCGGAAAACTTCCCGCGTCGAAACCGCATTATTAGCGGATTATCGCTAGGTGTGTTAGTTGTGGAAGCGGCGGAAAGGAGTGGCTCGTTAATTACTGCTCGTTACGCGCTTGAGCAAGGTCGAGAAGTGTTTGCGCTGCCAGCTTCGATAAATGCCCCTAATGCCAGCGGTGGCAACCAGTTGATACGTCATGGTGCTTGCCTCGTAGAAAAGACGAAAGATGTCTTAGATGAAATACAGTCTTTGCTTGGTTGGTCTATTAATCAGAGTACCGATTTATTTTCTACGTTAAATGATGAAGAAGAATTGCCATTTCCTCAGCTGTTAGCTAACGTAGGAAGTGAAGCTACACCGGTTGATATTCTTGCAAACAGGACCAATATACCTGTCCAGGAAGTCATGATGCAGCTCTTAGAGTTAGAACTCTCTGGGCATGTCGTTGCGGTTTCAGGTGGCTATATTCGAAAGGGGAGGGGCTAGCTATGATGATGGATATACTGATGTATCTATTCGAAACCTACATCCATAGCGATGCAGAGTTACAGGTCGAACAAGACGAGTTGGAAGAAGAGCTGCTCCGTGCAGGCTTCCAACAAAAAGATATCTACAAAGCCCTTGTCTGGTTAGAAGAGCTTGCCGCATTGCAGCAAAGTGACACCTCTTCTGCAATCTCGACTTGCATGGCTTCGTCATCAACTCGTATCTACACAGCGAAAGAGATGCAGCGTTTAGATTTGGAATGCCGAGGGTTTTTATTGTTTCTCGAGCAAATCAATGTGTTAACCACAGAAACTCGCGAAATGGTGATTGACCGAGTGATGGGTCTAGAAACGAGTGAGTTTGAGCTTGAAGACCTCAAATGGATCATTTTGATGGTGCTGTTTAATGTGCCTGGCAATGAAAACGCTTATACGCTAATGGAAGAGCTGTTGTACACCAAGGAACAAGGGATTCTTCACTAACCCAATCTAGGCAAGTTCGAGTTTAGCTAGCAAGAACGCGAGCTTGTCTTTTGGTGTGTTTTTCACGAAACGGTAAGTATGAGTAGTAAAATCGACAACACCCTTTTCTCTGCCCATGAACACGCATTGGAACACGAGCCATGTCCTAAATGTGGCAGTGAGTTGATCCTCAAACATGGCAAACACGGTCCATTTCTTGGCTGTGGCCACTACCCAAGCTGTGATTACATCAAAGCTCTGCACAATAATGATGGCCACATCGTCAAAGAGCTTGGCGTTCCTTGTCCAGATTGTGGTAACGAGTTGGTATTACGCCAAGGGCGTTATGGCATGTTTGTTGGTTGCAGTAACTATCCGGCTTGTCATCATATTGAGTCAATTAATCAACCTGAGCCAGAAAAGCAGCCGCAAGAACAACACGCGTGTCCTGAATGTGGTAAAGGTCATTTAGTTGAACGTAAGACGCGTTTTGGTAAAACTTTCTACGCATGTGATAACTACCCTAAATGCAAATTTGCCGTGAATCTCCCTCCGGTAAAGGGGAGGTGCGAAGAATGTGGTTTTACTCTGTTGGTGGAGAAGAAACTCGCCAGTGGTGTGAAATTGCAATGTGCCAACCGTAAGTGCCAGCACACTCAGCAAGGGTAAATACATCAAAGGAATTAAAAAGGGTCGCATCGTGCGACCCTTTGTGGTTTTTGGGGCTAGATTTTAGCGTTACGCTTGTTTCGCAAACTCGTGCACGGCTGGGAATGCCATTGGATCTAAGGCATCCGAGAGAGCGCACAACCTACGGTGCAATTCTCCTGGGTAGTCACCACATACGTTGATGTGACCCATTTTTCGCCCTTCACGCTTCTCTTTGCCGTACCAATGGATGTGACAACCATCCATGGCGAGAAGCGCTTCTGGCAACGTATCTTCACCAAGAATATTCACCATCGAGGTTTCGCGAATCAGTTTGGTGCTGCCTAACGGCAAGCCGCATACGGCGCGCAGGTGGTTCTCGAACTGACAGGTTTCTGCACCTTGCTGTGTCCAGTGACCAGAGTTGTGCACTCGTGGGGCAATCTCATTCACTAGCAGCGTGCCATCGACATCAAAGAATTCGAGCGCCAATACACCAACGTAATCTAGGCTATCTGCGACGGCCGTGAGCATCTGCTTGGCTTGGGCTTGCAGTTCTGGCGCATCAATTGCGGTGGATAAGCTCAGTACGCCATTGATGTGAACGTTTTCTGCTAGAGGGTAAACTTCAACGCAGCCATCTTTGCTTCGAGCACCAACTAGTGATACTTCGCGGTTAAAAGGAACAAACTCTTCAGCAACAATCGCTTGAGTTGGTGTTGCCGCGATGCACTCTGCCATCTCAGTCCAAATGTCGTCGACTTGAGAAGCTTCTTTTAAGCGCCATTGACCTTTACCATCGTAACCTCCCAATGCACTTTTCAGAACCATTGGCATACCAACGTGTTCAATTGCGCGCTCAAAGTCTTCACGAGTTTCAATCACGTAGTATTTCGCGTTGCGCACGCCAGCATCATCAAGCAGTGCTTTTTCAATACGGCGATCACCACCTGCTTTGATGGCTTGCGTACTTGGTAGGAACTTGCCGCTCGCTTCGCAAACCTTGAGCACGTCATGTGGAATATGCTCGAACTCGGCAGTAATCACATCAACTTGCGTAATCGCATTTTCCAAACCATGGCCAAGTACCTGTTGGGTAAGAGGATGGACAACGTTACCGCTGCCGACATCGTAAGCCGAGATTTGGATGTTCAGTGGTGCACCAGCCAGAGACATCATGCGAGCCAACTGACCTGATCCGAGAATCAGTACATGCATCTGATTAATCCTCAGCTGGATTTGGGTTAGCCAGTACGGTTTCCGTCTGTTCATTGCGGAACGCTTCTACCTTCGCCATGATGTTTTCATCATGAGTGCCTAGGATTTGCGCTGCTAGGATACCGGCGTTTGCTGCGCCCGCTTCGCCAATCGCTAATGTACCAACCGCAATTCCCTTTGGCATCTGTACAATAGAGAGCAGTGAATCCATACCTTTCAGTGCACGAGACTGAACGGGAACACCAAGCACTGGCAAACTAGTAAACGCAGCAGCCATACCTGGTAGGTGGGCTGCACCACCTGCGCCTGCGATGATAACTTTGATGCCGCGTTCTTTTGCGCCACTGGCGTAGTCCGCCAGTAATTGAGGAGTTCGGTGTGCTGACACGACTTTTGTTTCGTAAGGTACGCCAAATTGGTCTAGCATGTCCGCTGCTAGTTTCATGGTTGGCCAATCGGATTTAGAACCCATGATGATACCGACTTTCATCTCAAACTCCTTCAAGCTGCAAAATTAGGTGAGCTGATAAATTTGTGCGCATTATACGGGGATTTTTATCTCAAGCAAACGTTTGCGTCTTGTTGTTGACGCTATTGATACATTTTATAAAAAAATTGCTTTAGTGTCTGAGAATGAATATTTGTACACTTAGTGAAAATAATACAGTCAGACAATCAGGAAGTAATCGGTGGATAACTTTGAACAAGTGCTCAACGCACTACAACAAGGCGAAGTGATTGCCTACCCAACAGAAGGGGTTTTTGGTGTCGGATGCGATCCAGATAACCCAGAAGCAATTCAAAAACTGCTGGAGCTCAAGCAGCGCCCGGTGGAAAAAGGGCTGATTCTGATCGCTGCAAGTTATGAGCAGCTCTTGCCGTATATTGATGAATCTCAACTGACTCGAGAACAATTAGCGACCGTTCATGCAACTTGGCCAGGTCCATACACTTGGATCATGCCTGCGAGCGATAAAGTCTCCAACTGGGTTTCAGGGCAGTTTGATTCAATTGCAGTTCGTGTGACTGATCATCCTTTGGTTCAAAAGATGTGTAATGCATTCGGAAAGCCGTTAACCTCTACCAGCGCGAATCTTTCCGGCTTGCCACCGTGTATGACCACGGAAGAAGTCGAAGAGCAATTGGGTGACAAGCTGGTGGCCATTCTTCGTGGTGAAACCAGCGGTCGTGATAAACCCAGCGAGATTCGTGACGCCAAGACTTCACAAATATTAAGACAGGGCTAACCCTGCTTGCCAGTCATCAACCGGTATCACGTAATAGGTAATAACGTATGTCAGCAATCGATAAGCACGCCGTAAAGCAGTTCCTGATGTCACTTCAGGACTCCATTTGTCAGCAGTTAGAACAAGAAGATGGAGAGGCCGTCTTTGTCGAGGATGCATGGCATCGTGAACCGGGCGAACGTCTTGGTGGCGGTGGGCGCTCACGTGTTATGCGTGATGGCCTTGTTTTCGAGCAAGGTGGGGTGAACTTCTCGCATGTAGAAGGGAAAGAAATGCCAGCATCTGCGACGGCACATCGTCCGGAGCTAGCGGGTCGCCGTTTTGAAGCGATGGGGGTCTCTTTGGTTATCCATCCCAAAAACCCTTACGTCCCAACTTCTCATGCGAATGTGCGTTTCTTTATCGCCGAGAAAGAGGGCGAAGAACCAATTTGGTGGTTTGGTGGTGGTTTCGACCTGACTCCTTTCTATCCTTTCGAAGAAGATTGTCAGTCATGGCACGATACAGCTAAGGCAATCTGTGCCCCATTTGGTGAAGAAGTATATGCTGAACACAAAGCGTGGTGTGATAAGTACTTCTTCTTGCCACACCGAAATGAAACTCGTGGTGTTGGTGGTTTGTTCTTTGATGATTTGAATCACTGGGAGTTTGATAAGTGTTTTGATTACATCAAAGCGGTGGGTGAAGGCTATTGCCAAGCTTATTTGCCGATCGTGTCTCGTCGTAAAGACATCGAATATGGCGAGCGCGAACGTGAATTCCAACTTTACCGTCGTGGTCGTTATGTTGAGTTCAACTTAGTGTACGACCGTGGCACTTTATTCGGTTTACAAAGTGGTGGGCGTACCGAGTCGATTCTGATGTCGATGCCGCCGTTAGCGCGATGGGAGTACCGCTACGAACCAGAAGCAGGAACGCCTGAAGCCGAACTTTACGATCGATACCTGAAACCACGCGAATGGTAAGCACGGAATCTCCTTTTCTATATAGATAGATAGTGATAGGGTCATCCGTAATCAGATGGCCCTGTTTTCTCTCTATATCTAAGTAAGGAATAAAGGTAAGGAAATGACCCTGCAAATCGATCGTTACGCCGTGTTTGGTAACCCTATCGGGCACAGCAAGTCGCCATTTATCCATACACTCTTTGCTCGTCAAACGAATCAGTCCCTAACATACACCGCAGAATGTGCGCCTGTGGGTGGATTTATCGAGGCGGCGAAAGCATTTTTTTCGGACGGCGGCAAAGGTTGTAACGTGACCTTGCCTTTTAAAGAAGACGCCTATCAATTTGCCAGCCGTTTGACCGAGCGTGCTCAGCTTGCTGGAGCTGTGAATACACTTAAGAAGCTTGATGATGGTGAAATCATTGGTGATAACACTGATGGTGCAGGCTTAGTGCAGGACTTGTTGCAACATCAAGTCGTGTTAGAAGGTGCACGTATCTTGATCATAGGAGCTGGTGGTGCCGCTCGAGGTGTGATTAAACCATTGCTCGATCAAAAACCAACATCTCTAACGATAACTAATCGTACATTTTCCAAAGCCGAAGAATTGGCAGAATTGTTTTCTGCATATGGCCCTGTTACAGCAAACGAGATGAATACCATTGCTGAAGAGTTCGATGTCGTAATCAACTCCACGTCTGCATCATTGAGTGGTGAGTTACCTGCGATCTCTTCCTCGGTGTTCGCCGCCAATAGTACAAGCTACGACATGATGTATGGCAAAGGTGATACCACATTTAACCAATGGGCTAAGCAACACGGTGCGGCACATGCTTATGATGGTTTAGGTATGTTAGTTGGCCAAGCTGCTGAGAGTTTTATGTTATGGCGCGGTCTTCGTCCAGGCGCCAAACAGATTTTGCGTGAATTAAGAAAGAACCTTGAAGGTCAATAAGCGATGAATCAATCCATTTTATTCCCAGACATGCAATCATGGGATGAAGTATCACAATCAGTAAACTTTGCGGCGCAACAATCAGGCGCACTAATAGAATGCTTTGTGACGAAACAAAAGTTAGAAAAGTTATCTGGCTCAGAGTTAGATACGGAGCAGGCCGTGCTCTCTGCTTTTATTGACTACCGATTTGATCTGGAAGAAATAGCAGAAGAGTTAATAGAAGATGAAGCCTTCAACGAAGAAGGCCATATTATCATCGGCTAACAGACCTTTAGTTCAAGTCTTCTACTTCATGTAAGTAGTCGTTTTTGTTTTGAACATAGTTATTGGCAGACTTTTGCAAAAAAGCTCGTTCTGTCTCTGATAGAGGGCGAGCTTGTTTTACTGGACTACCGACATAAAGATAACCGCTTTCTAATCTCTTTCCTGGCGGTACTAAACTGCCCGCTCCAATCATCACCTCTGATTCAATAACGACAGCATCTAAAACAATCGCCCCCATACCAACCAATACACGATCGTGTATCTCACAACCGTGCAGCATCACTTTGTGGCCAATCGTAACGTCATTGCCAATAATAAGTGGATAGCCGTTTGGGTTTTCAGAGTTCTTATGGGTGACATGCAAAACACTGCCATCTTGAATATTAGTTCGATCACCAATGTGAATGTGGTTCACATCGCCTCGTGCCGCTACTAATGGCCAAATGCTAGAATCGTCCCCAATACGGATATCTCCGACTAACACTGAGGTTGAGTCAACGTAAACACGCTCACCAAGTTGGGGCTTTATACCTTTGTAGCTTCTAATTGAGCTCATCTTTTCTCCTTATTAGGGGCGATTACTGGGGATATGGAGGTAGAATAGTAGTGAAAACTCGCCTTTTAGAATAAAAAACACCCAAACGATAAAAAAATCAAAAAAAATGTGAAAAAGGGCTTGCCAATGTGATCGCAATCTCTATAATGCCACCTCGCTGACACGGCAACGCTTCGAAAGAAACGAAGTCGAGGTTAGCAAGCCAAATTAGCCAAGCGGAAACGCTTGAAGAAAGTTTGAAAAAGTGATTGACACTAAACTTTAACTCGCTAAAATGGCCGTCCTGTTTTGAGCAAAGCTCAGCAGGAAAAGCTCTTTAACAATATAGACCTATCAATCTGTGTGGGCACTCGTTGATGATAATCCAATTAGAAACTTCGGTTTCAAATTAGGTTTCAATGAAACGAAGTGACCATTGAGTCTTCGGACTCAGCACAGTCAATTCAAACATTACTTTAGCTATTTATTAGCAAAGGAATGTTCAGTATTCATTGAGCCGAACAAAATCTTAAATTGAAGAGTTTGATCATGGCTCAGATTGAACGCTGGCGGCAGGCCTAACACATGCAAGTCGAGCGGAAACGAGTTATCTGAACCTTCGGGGAACGATAACGGCGTCGAGCGGCGGACGGGTGAGTAATGCCTAGGAAATTGCCCTGATGTGGGGGATAACCATTGGAAACGATGGCTAATACCGCATGATGCCTACGGGCCAAAGAGGGGGACCTTCGGGCCTCTCGCGTCAGGATATGCCTAGGTGGGATTAGCTAGTTGGTGAGGTAAGGGCTCACCAAGGCGACGATCCCTAGCTGGTCTGAGAGGATGATCAGCCACACTGGAACTGAGACACGGTCCAGACTCCTACGGGAGGCAGCAGTGGGGAATATTGCACAATGGGCGCAAGCCTGATGCAGCCATGCCGCGTGTATGAAGAAGGCCTTCGGGTTGTAAAGTACTTTCAGTCGTGAGGAAGGCGGCGTCGTTAATAGCGGCGTTGTTTGACGTTAGCGACAGAAGAAGCACCGGCTAACTCCGTGCCAGCAGCCGCGGTAATACGGAGGGTGCGAGCGTTAATCGGAATTACTGGGCGTAAAGCGCATGCAGGTGGTTTGTTAAGTCAGATGTGAAAGCCCGGGGCTCAACCTCGGAATAGCATTTGAAACTGGCAGACTAGAGTACTGTAGAGGGGGGTAGAATTTCAGGTGTAGCGGTGAAATGCGTAGAGATCTGAAGGAATACCGGTGGCGAAGGCGGCCCCCTGGACAGATACTGACACTCAGATGCGAAAGCGTGGGGAGCAAACAGGATTAGATACCCTGGTAGTCCACGCCGTAAACGATGTCTACTTGGAGGTTGTGGCCTTGAGCCGTGGCTTTCGGAGCTAACGCGTTAAGTAGACCGCCTGGGGAGTACGGTCGCAAGATTAAAACTCAAATGAATTGACGGGGGCCCGCACAAGCGGTGGAGCATGTGGTTTAATTCGATGCAACGCGAAGAACCTTACCTACTCTTGACATCCAGAGAACTTTCCAGAGATGGATTGGTGCCTTCGGGAACTCTGAGACAGGTGCTGCATGGCTGTCGTCAGCTCGTGTTGTGAAATGTTGGGTTAAGTCCCGCAACGAGCGCAACCCTTATCCTTGTTTGCCAGCGAGTAATGTCGGGAACTCCAGGGAGACTGCCGGTGATAAACCGGAGGAAGGTGGGGACGACGTCAAGTCATCATGGCCCTTACGAGTAGGGCTACACACGTGCTACAATGGCGCATACAGAGGGCGGCCAACTTGCGAAAGTGAGCGAATCCCAAAAAGTGCGTCGTAGTCCGGATTGGAGTCTGCAACTCGACTCCATGAAGTCGGAATCGCTAGTAATCGTGGATCAGAATGCCACGGTGAATACGTTCCCGGGCCTTGTACACACCGCCCGTCACACCATGGGAGTGGGCTGCAAAAGAAGTAGGTAGTTTAACCTTCGGGGGGACGCTTACCACTTTGTGGTTCATGACTGGGGTGAAGTCGTAACAAGGTAGCGCTAGGGGAACCTGGCGCTGGATCACCTCCTTATACGATGATTATTGCGATGAGTGTTCACACAGATTGATACGGTTTATGAAGTTTAAGAGATAGAACATCTCCCAAGATGTTCAACTTAGTGTCCCGTTCGTCTAGAGGCCTAGGACACCGCCCTTTCACGGCGGTAACAGGGGTTCGACTCCCCTACGGGATACCATTGGGTCGTTAGCTCAGTTGGTAGAGCAGTTGACTTTTAATCAATTGGTCGCAGGTTCGAATCCTGCACGACCCACCATTCCTTCCATTAGGAATTAAAACTCAAAATATGGGGCTATAGCTCAGCTGGGAGAGCGCCTGCCTTGCACGCAGGAGGTCTGCGGTTCGATCCCGCATAGCTCCACCATATTTTGAAACAATGGGCGATTAGCTCAGTTGGGAGAGCACCTGCCTTACAAGCAGGGGGTCACTGGTTCGAGCCCGGTATCGCCCACCATCTTTAAGCGCATTCAATGAGTGCTTTTAAAAATGGTTACTTCATTAGAAGTGATTAGCTCTTTAACAATTTGGAAAGCTGACAAAACAACAATTTATTGTTGTTTGTAAAGTTCTCAAAGTATTCATTTATGAATACAACTAATAACACATTCAAGTGTTCTTGGAATTTGAGTCCGGCAAAATCGATATGTCTCTCGCTCATTCAAATAATGAGAGACAACTTTGGTGATTTGAACATCAACTCGAAACTCCTTCGGGTTGTATGGTTAAGTGACTAAGCGTACACGGTGGATGCCTTGGCAGTCAGAGGCGATGAAGGACGTATTAACTTGCGATAAGCCCAGATTAGGCAGTAAAAGCCACTTGAGTCTGGGATTTCCGAATGGGGAAACCCACTTACATAAGTAAGTATCGTTATGTGAATACATAGCATAACGAGGCGAACCGGGGGAACTGAAACATCTAAGTACCCCGAGGAAAAGAAATCAACCGAGATTCCGAAAGTAGCGGCGAGCGAAATTGGACTAGCCCTTAAGCTTTATAGGCGTTAGGTGAACAAGCTGGAAAGCTTGGCGATACAGGGTGATAGCCCCGTAACTGACGACGCATATTCAGTGAAATCGAGTAGGGCGGGACACGTGATATCCTGTCTGAATATGGGGGGACCATCCTCCAAGGCTAAATACTACTGACTGACCGATAGTGAACCAGTACCGTGAGGGAAAGGCGAAAAGAACCCCTGTGAGGGGAGTGAAATAGAACCTGAAACCGTGTACGTACAAGCAGTAGGAGCAGGCTTTGTCCTGTGACTGCGTACCTTTTGTATAATGGGTCAGCGACTTATATTCAGTGGCAAGGTTAACCATCTAGGGGAGCCGTAGGGAAACCGAGTCTTAACTGGGCGTTCAGTCTCTGGATATAGACCCGAAACCAGGTGATCTAGCCATGGGCAGGTTGAAGGTTGAGTAACATCAACTGGAGGACCGAACCGACTAATGTTGAAAAATTAGCGGATGACTTGTGGCTAGGGGTGAAAGGCCAATCAAACCTGGAGATAGCTGGTTCTCCCCGAAAGCTATTTAGGTAGCGCCTCGGACGAATACTACTGGGGGTAGAGCACTGTTAAGGCTAGGGGGTCATCCCGACTTACCAACCCTTTGCAAACTCCGAATACCAGTAAGTACTATCCGGGAGACACACGGCGGGTGCTAACGTCCGTCGTGGAGAGGGAAACAACCCAGACCGCCAGCTAAGGTCCCAAATTACTACTAAGTGGGAAACGATGTGGGAAGGCTCAGACAGCCAGGATGTTGGCTTAGAAGCAGCCATCATTTAAAGAAAGCGTAATAGCTCACTGGTCGAGTCGGCCTGCGCGGAAGATGTAACGGGGCTAAGTAGTAAACCGAAGCTGCGGCAATGCACTTTAGTGCATTGGGTAGGGGAGCGTTCTGTAAGCGGTTGAAGGTGTGTGGTAACGCATGCTGGACGTATCAGAAGTGCGAATGCTGACATGAGTAACGATAAAGGGGGTGAAAAACCTCCTCGCCGGAAGACCAAGGGTTCCTGTCCAACGTTAATCGGGGCAGGGTAAGTCGACCCCTAAGGCGAGGCCGAAAGGCGTAGTCGATGGGAAACGGGTTAATATTCCCGTACTTCTTACAATTGCGATGGGGGGACGGAGAAGGCTAGGTGGGCCTGGCGACGGTTGTCCAGGTTCAAGTGCGTAGGCTTGAGAGTTAGGTAAATCCGGCTCTCTTTAAGGCTGAGACACGACGTCGAGCATCTACGGATGTGAAGTCATTGATGCCATGCTTCCAGGAAAAGCCTCTAAGCTTCAGATTGTAAGGAATCGTACCCCAAACCGACACAGGTGGTCGGGTAGAGAATACCAAGGCGCTTGAGAGAACTCGGGTGAAGGAACTAGGCAAAATGGTACCGTAACTTCGGGAGAAGGTACGCTCTCGACGGTGAAGTCCCTCGCGGATGGAGCTATTGAGAGTCGCAGATACCAGGTGGCTGCAACTGTTTATTAAAAACACAGCACTGTGCAAAATCGCAAGATGACGTATACGGTGTGACGCCTGCCCGGTGCCGGAAGGTTAATTGATGGGGTTAGACTTCGGTCGAAGCTCTTGATCGAAGCCCCGGTAAACGGCGGCCGTAACTATAACGGTCCTAAGGTAGCGAAATTCCTTGTCGGGTAAGTTCCGACCTGCACGAATGGCGTAATGATGGCCACGCTGTCTCCACCCGAGACTCAGTGAAATTGAAATCGCTGTGAAGATGCAGTGTACCCGCGGCTAGACGGAAAGACCCCGTGAACCTTTACTACAGCTTGGCACTGAACATTGACCCTACATGTGTAGGATAGGTGGGAGGCTTTGAAACCGGTACGCCAGTATCGGTGGAGCCGTCCTTGAAATACCACCCTTGTAGTGTTGATGTTCTAACGTTGGCCCCTTATCGGGGTTGCGGACAGTGCCTGGTGGGTAGTTTGACTGGGGCGGTCTCCTCCCAAAGCGTAACGGAGGAGCACGAAGGTGGGCTAATCACGGTTGGACATCGTGAGGTTAGTGCAATGGCATAAGCCCGCTTGACTGCGAGAATGACAATTCGAGCAGGTGCGAAAGCAGGTCATAGTGATCCGGTGGTTCTGAATGGAAGGGCCATCGCTCAACGGATAAAAGGTACTCCGGGGATAACAGGCTGATACCGCCCAAGAGTTCATATCGACGGCGGTGTTTGGCACCTCGATGTCGGCTCATCACATCCTGGGGCTGAAGTCGGTCCCAAGGGTATGGCTGTTCGCCATTTAAAGTGGTACGCGAGCTGGGTTTAGAACGTCGTGAGACAGTTCGGTCCCTATCTGCCGTGGGCGTTGGAGAATTGAAAGGGGCTGCTCCTAGTACGAGAGGACCGGAGTGGACGAACCTCTGGTGTTCGGGTTGTGTCGCCAGACGCATTGCCCGGTAGCTAAGTTCGGGATCGATAACCGCTGAAAGCATCTAAGCGGGAAGCGAGCCTTGAGATGAGTTCTCCCTGATACTTTAAGTATCCTAAAGGGTTGTCGTAGACTACGACGTTGATAGGCAGGGTGTGTAAGCGTTGTGAGGCGTTGAGCTAACCTGTACTAATTGCCCGTGAGGCTTAACCATACAACACCCAAGGGGTTTTGATGGACTCAATGAAAGAACATTGAATGTGTAAGAACGAAAACAGCTTTCCGAATTAAAGAATTTGCTTGGCGACCATAGCGTTTTGGACCCACCTGACTTCCATGCCGAACTCAGAAGTGAAACGAAATAGCGCCGATGGTAGTGTGGGGCTTCCCCATGTGAGAGTAGGACATCGCCAGGCTTTAAATTATGGACACTTGCTGATTACAAGCGAGTGATACCACTGCGGAGTGGTAGTTCAGTTGGTTAGAATACCGGCCTGTCACGCCGGGGGTCGCGGGTTCGAGTCCCGTCCACTCCGCCACTTAATATCGACAACCTCGCCCATGCGAGGTTTTGTCAAATCTAGAATATAAGAATTCTACAGGGGTGTAGCTCCAATTGGCAGAGCAGCGGATTCCAAATCCGCGTGTTGGGAGTTCGAATCTCTCCACCCCTGCCATATATCGAGGCTCTGACTTAGGTCAGAGCCTTTTTTGTATCTGCTTGCATCCCACCTATATGCCTTTCTGCTGCCTGCTGCTCTTTGTAAGTATTTATTAACTCACCAACCTATTAGACTAGTCGTTATAACCAAGTGCTCCGAAATGTTAGCAATAAATGAGAATCATTATTTATATTTAGTTACACTTAACCGATCTGGATTAATGGGTAACTATGTATGGATATATCTCGTCGACGCTTCCTTCAATCATCCTTAGCGATCTCCGCGCTTACTGTTCTACCTGCATGTTCTCTATCTAGGAGTACTAATAAGCAGGGGCAGTATATATACGATATCACTGCAGAGCCTTCTACGGCTGAACTAGTGCCCGGTTTCAATACTGAGGTATTAGCTTTTAATGGGCGTATACCTGCACCGATAATTCGTTGCCGACAAGGGGAAAAGGTAACAATCAACTTCATCAATAAGCTATCAGAGCCGACGACGATTCATTGGCATGGCTTGAGGATTCCTATTGAAATGGATGGAGTTCCGTTTTTAAGCCAGGCTCCTATAATGCCCGGAGAGACTTTTACGTATGAGTTTACCCCGCCAGATGCAGGTACGTTTTGGTATCACCCACACATGAACAGTGTTAAGCAGCTTGGTATGGGGTTGGTTGGGCTAATAATTGTTGAAGAGGCTGAGCCTGTTCAGTTTGATGAAGAGCATGAAGTCGTCCTCAAGCATTGGCATTTAGACAAGCAAGGACAGTGGAAGAATCTAATGGTGCCGCGCTTGAGTGCACGTATGGGAACGCCAGGAGAGTGGAGTAGCGTCAATGGTATTCATGAGCCTGTTTATACGCTGAAGCAGAACGCGACTACGCGATTAAGAATTGCTAATGTCGATAACACCATTACCTATCCGATCGCGATTGAAGGCACAGAGGCTTGGGTTATTGCCATCGATGGCAATCCAGTTAAAACGCCTTATAGGCTCACTCAACACAAAATTGGTCCGGGAATGAGATTGGATATCGGATTGATTGCTCCGAAGGCTGGAGAGCGTGTTTATGTGCGTCAAATGAAAGGGCGCTTCCCATTCTCTTTGTGTGAGTTTGAAGTTGTTGAGTCTGACCTGCCAAGCAACAAGAAACTGCCTTTATTGCCTCTCAACCCTGTGCCTGATCTTGATTTGGAAAATGCGAAGCAAATCGATTATGTGTTTGAATGGGAGGGGGCGATCACTCCCGTCGATAAATCGGGCAAAGCGATACCTAAATTCTGGCTGATGAACAAACGGGCTTGGGAGGGAATGAGCATAGATAATATCCCTGCGCCACTTTCAACATTGGAGCTTGGAAAAACCTATATCTTCAATTTGAAGAACGTTACTCAATATCATCATCCTATTCATCTTCATGGGCATACATTTACTGTTCTTGAGTTAGATGGGAAGAAACTCGACGAACCGTTCCATACCGATACGGTTTTACTTGGAAAAAATGGCAGTGCCAAAGCTGCCTTTGTTGCTAATAACCCTGGACGTTGGATGTATCACTGCCATGTTATTGAGCACATGAAAACCGGTTTGATGGGGTATATTGAAGTAAAGTGACTCCTGTAACTTTTTTAATCTCAGCGTGTTTTAAATGCAATACGTTGTCGAATTCTAAAATTTCACCATCAATATTGCTTTAGTTTTGGTTACAATATCGTCATCAATAGTGTTGGGGGAATTATGGGGCAGTTTTCCATTCTTGGTTTTATTGCACTAGGTGGTGCTTTCGGTGCGTGTTCTCGTTACTTGATATCTGAACTGTGTGTCATTTTATTGGGGCGTGGTTTTCCATACGGTACGCTAACTGTTAATGTGGTTGGTTCATTTATCATGGGCTTGTTGATTGCTGCGTTCGACAATGAACTGTTGGCAACAGAACCTTGGCGACAAGTGATTGGTTTGGGCTTTTTAGGGGCACTGACGACGTTTTCCACCTTTTCTATGGATAATGTTTTACTTATGCAGCAAGGTGCGTTTCTTAAGATGGGGTTAAATATTTTATTAAATGTGGTGCTGAGCATCTCTGCTGCGTGGATCGGTTTCCAATTATTGATGCGCAGCTAGCAAAGTAGTTAAAAATTAAACAGGTCGGCTTGGTTTAACCAGGCCGTTTTTATATACTGATATCACTTGTCGGAGTGCCATAAGGCTGAGACCGTTAATTCGGGATCCGTTGAACCTGATCAGATTAGAATCTGCGAAGGGAACAAGAGAAGATATTTATACCGGAGTTCTTTCTGGTTGACCTATCAAATAGTCGAATGTTGTTATAGGCAAATTACTTAAGCTTTATTTAGCCTTAATTTGACTCCTCTTGTCGCATCTATCCGCCAAGCATTTTTATCCAATTACTTTTTATCTAGTATAACAAAGCAAGGAAAAATGCTATGTCGAGTCGCAAACAAGCGAGACTGGAAGCAAAACAGTTTATTGAAACACTCTCGGTACAGCCGTACCCAAATTCCACAAAAGTATATGTAGAAGGTTCACGTCCAGATGTTCGTGTACCTATGCGTGAAATAGCGCTAGCAGATAGTCTGATTGGTGGCACAAAAGAAGCGCCTATTTTCGAGCCGAATGAAGCCGTCCGAGTCTACGATACGTCAGGTGTTTATACTGATCCGAACTACGATATTGACCTTTATAGCGGCTTACCAAAGCTAAGAGAAAGCTGGATTGAAGAGCGAGGTGACACAGAGTTACTCGATGAAGTAAGCTCGGTGTACACCAAAGAACGCTTAGAAGACGAAACACTAGACGATCTTCGTTACGGTAATCTACCACGTATTCGACGTGCCAAAGATGGGCAATGCGTCACTCAACTGCACTATGCTCGCAAAGGTATTATCACCCCAGAAATGGAATTCATCGCGCTGCGTGAAAACATGGGTCGTGCCAAGTACCGTGATGATGTGCTGAATCAACAGCATCCTGGTCAAAGCTTTGGAGCTAATCTTCCAAAAGACATTACCGCCGAGTTTGTTCGCAAAGAAGTTGCCGAAGGTCGCGCGATTATCCCTTCTAATATCAACCACCCAGAATCCGAACCAATGATCATTGGACGTAACTTTTTGGTCAAAGTGAACGCCAATATCGGTAACTCATCGGTGACGTCTTCGATTGAGGAAGAAGTTGAGAAGCTCGTTTGGGCGACACGCTGGGGTGGGGATACCGTTATGGATCTCTCTACTGGACGTAACATCCACGAAACTCGCGAGTGGATTCTGCGTAACAGCCCGGTTCCGATCGGTACCGTACCTATGTATCAAGCGCTGGAAAAAGTGAATGGAGTTGCCGAAAACCTTAACTGGGAAGTGATGCGCGATACTCTGATTGAGCAAGCAGAGCAGGGCGTTGATTACTTCACTATCCATGCCGGTTTACTACTTCGCTATGTGCCAATGACTGCAAAGCGTGTTACTGGCATCGTCTCTCGTGGTGGTTCTATCATCGCGAAATGGTGTTTAGCGCATCACCAAGAAAGCTTCTTATACACCCACTTCCGAGAGATCTGTGAAATCTGTGCCAAGTATGATGTGGCACTTTCTCTCGGTGATGGTCTGCGCCCTGGTTCGGTTGCCGATGCTAATGACGAAGCGCAATTTGCGGAGCTTCGTACTCTTGGTGAGTTGACTAAGGTTGCGTGGGAATACGACGTACAGGTGATTATCGAAGGTCCTGGCCATGTTCCAATGCACATGATCAAAGAGAACATGGAAGAGCAGCTAGAGCACTGCCATGAAGCTCCGTTCTACACCCTTGGTCCACTGACGACAGACGTCGCTCCTGGTTACGACCATATTACGTCAGGAATTGGCGCTGCCATGATTGGCTGGTATGGCTGTGCGATGCTTTGTTACGTAACACCTAAAGAGCATCTTGGCTTACCAAACAAAGAAGACGTGAAGGTAGGCATGATCACTTACAAGCTTGCTGCTCACGCTGCTGATTTGGCTAAAGGGCACCCTGGCGCACAAGTTCGTGATAACGCGCTTTCTAAAGCACGTTTTGAATTCCGCTGGGAAGACCAATTCAACTTGTCACTTGACCCAGAAACCGCGCGCGCTTTCCATGATGAAACCTTGCCTCAAGAGTCGGGAAAAGTTGCTCACTTCTGTTCGATGTGCGGACCAAAGTTCTGCTCGATGAAGATTTCGCAAGAGGTTCGAGAATACGCGAAAGATACTGAGCAAGTTGCTGCGGACCAAGCTATCTCGATCAAGATGCTTGATGATCCTCTTGAGGGGATGCGTCAGAAATCGCAAGAATTTAGAGAGTCAGGTTCTGAGTTATACCACCCAGCAGCACATGCCGAGGTAAGTGACTAATGAGCAAAATCCTTATTCCGTCATCATTGATTGAACTGACAGGTTTAGTTCAGCAATGTTTGTTGTTGGCGAAAGAACAGGGTTTTATAATCGAAGACATTGAGTTGGGCGTGAGCCCAACTCAATCTATTCAGCTTGTTCGCGACCAACAGACCACACACATAACGACTGATCTCATTGATGGATATGACTCTGAACATGAGAGTTTATTTGTGCTTTATTACCGCTCTACTTTGTCGGTAGAAGCGTGTGCTAAGCAACCGTCGAAAGCGATTTATATTGGTATTGCTGATACTCAGGTTTCCGATAAAAAGGAGAAAGTGCATCAGCTTGATATCTGGCGTCACCCCTTTAACGACGAAGTGAGAGCGCTTTCCGTTAAGTCCAAACCCAACGCAATGTTCGATCCCGAACATCACCTTGCTTGGATAGTAGCGCTGACAGTACTCGATTTTCCTATCGAAGATGCGTTAACACTTGCTCGAGGAATGCTAACCCAACAAGCGAATGTTTCACGTGAAACACTATCGAATGGCAACCTTGACGAGGAACAATCAACTCAGTGGGCTAACCAATTTGATGATTTCCCCACACCAGTACTGGAAGATAACCGACTCGGTATTCAAGTTGGTTGGTCTGCGCAAGGTGAGAGCGTTAGCTTTCCAACTCTAACTAAGCAAAGTCTAGGGCTCTACCCAGTCGTTGATGACGTTGCTTGGATTGAGCGTTTACTGCCACTAGGCATCAACACTATTCAACTACGAATCAAGAACCCACAACAAGCCGATTTGGAACAACAGATCATTAGAGCAATTGAGTTAGGTCGTCAGTATCAAGCTCAAGTGTTCATCAATGACTATTGGCAGTTGGCAATCAAGCATGGCGCTTATGGCGTTCACCTAGGACAAGAAGACATAGAAGAGTCGAATTTGGCTCAGCTAACTAAAGCCGGCATTCGTCTTGGTCTTTCTACTCATGGTTATTACGAACTACTGCGCATCGTACAAATTCATCCTAGCTACATCGCGCTAGGGCATATTTTCCCAACCACCACAAAACAGATGCCATCGAAACCACAAGGTTTGGTGCGCTTGGCACTGTATCAAAAGCTGATTGATAGCATTCCTTATAGAAACACAGAGTCGGCTTTCCGTCCTTCAAAAGACAAAGCAGTTAGTGACGATGTGCTTGGTTTTCCGACGGTCGCGATTGGTGGCATTGACCAATCTAATGCAGACCAAGTTTGGCGAACAGGTGTTTCTAGCTTGGCAGTTGTGCGTGCTATTACCTTGGCAGAATCACCTCAGTCCGTTATCGAGTTTTTTGCACAACTGATGAAGGAAAGACAGCTAACGTTTACTGATCAGAATAGTGAATTAGCGCATACCAAGAGAGGCGAGCATGCTCACGGATAAGCAGTTCCTTCGCTATCAACGCCAAGTAGCTCTGCCTGAAATTGCTGAAAGTGGGCAAGAGCGTTTGAGCAAATCGCATGTGCTGATCATCGGTTGTGGTGGGTTAGGGAGCGCAGCGAGTTTGTACTTGGCATCAGCGGGTGTTGGTAAATTGGTTGTGGTCGATGACGATGAAGTTGATAGCAGTAACCTACAACGTCAGATCATTTATCGTGAACAAGACCTCCAAGTTGCGAAAACAGAAGCGACTGTAAAGCAACTCAATGAACTTAATTCTATGGTTCAAGTTCGTGCTCTCAATAAACGATTAGACAAAGCACAGCTGCAGCTTGAGGTGATGCTAGCGGATGTGGTGTTGGACTGCACCGATAACATGCCAACGCGCCAGTTAATTAACCAAGTTTGTTTCGAGCAAAATACACCCCTCATCTCAGCGGCGGCAATTGGTTGGCAAGGGCAATTTGCTGTTTTTGATTACCAAAAACCGAGTGGACAACTAGCAGAAAGCAAAGCCTGTTACCGCTGTTTGTATCCGTTTGACGAATTACCACAAACTCAAAAGTGCAGTGACAGCGGTGTCGTCGGTCCGGTGGTGGGCACACTTGGCAACTACCAAGCGATAGCGGCAATTCAAAAACTGGCGACGGGAAAGTTTCATGTTGAGACTGCTAAGTTACATCTGTTTGATGGATTGAAAATGCAATGGCAAACCATGGCGATAAGCAAAGACAAACAGTGCCAAGTGTGTGCTCAGATTTAGCTTACGAATAATGGGCAGAATTAAGAGAGTTGGAAGCAATGACGTTATCAGAACAACAAACAACACAAGTGACCGATGCTGACTTAGATGTGATCACGATTGTCATCAATGACCAGTCACATCAAGTTGCCAGTGAGTCGAATCTACAGCAAATCATTAGCCAATTTGCGCTGCCTGAAATGGGCTGTGTTTTTGCAATTAATAACCATGTTGTGCCGCGCAGTGAGTGGGCTAGCACAGTTCTTTCACAGGGAGATAGCATCTCTTTGTTTCAAGCGATCGCAGGGGGTTAAAGTCGATGCTTAAAATTGGTGATAAACAATTCGAATCTAGACTGTTCACAGGAACAGGGAAGTTTGCCAACAGCCGACTAATGGCAGAAGCGATTCAAGTGTCGGGTTGTCAACTTGCGACCATGGCGTTGAAGCGTGTGGATGTGAACGACCAACAAGACGATATTTTGCTGCCGTTAGTACAAGCTGGGGTGAACTTATTGCCGAACACTTCAGGTGCAAAGAATGCTAAAGATGCTGTGTTTGCGGCACAACTGGCGCGAGAAGCATTAGGTACTAACTGGTTAAAACTGGAAATTCATCCAGACCCGAAGTACTTGATGCCCGATCCAATTGAGACACTTGCAGCCGCTGAGGAACTGGTTCGTGAAGGCTTCATTGTGCTTCCTTATTGTCATGCTGACCCAGTTCTGTGTAAACGATTGGAAGAAGTAGGCTGTGCTGCGGTCATGCCATTAGGCGCGCCGATCGGTTCTAACAAAGGGATAGTTTCTCATGATTTCCTAGAGATCATTATCGACCAAGCTAATGTTCCTGTCGTTGTCGATGCGGGTATTGGTGCTCCTTCACATGCCGCGCGTGCGATGGAAATGGGCGCGGATGCCGTGCTCGTCAATACTGCGATTGCAGCTTCGAGCGATCCCGTTGCGATAGCGAAGGCATTTAAGTTGGCGGTAGAGTCGGGGCGTATGGCTTATGAAGCCGGACTTGCGGGTAAGGTTTCTCATGCGGTTGCGTCGAGTCCACTAACGTCATTCCTAGATGAGCTTTAATCCTAGATTGGTTTAGCTATTAAGCGAGGAAAACATGAGCTTCGTTGAACAATTTAAGCAGCTGAATTGGGATGACATTTCGATGTCGATCTACGCGAAAACGGCACAAGATGTCGAGCGAGCATTGAATAAACCCAAGCGTGATTTGGAAGACTTTAAAGCGCTAATTTCACCAGCGGCTGAAGCATATTTAGAGCAAATGGCTCAGCTGTCATACTCAGCAACTCGCAAGCGGTTTGGTAATACCATGTCGCTTTACATTCCATTGTACCTTTCTAATTTGTGCGCCAATGCTTGTACTTATTGTGGCTTCTCGATGGAGAACAAGATCAAGCGTCGTACCTTGAATAGGGACGAAGTGGCTGCAGAAGTTGAAGCCATTAAACGCATGAAGTTCGATAGCGTATTGCTGGTGACTGGTGAACACGAAACCAAAGTGGGCATGAAATACTTCCGCGAAATGGTGCCGATGATTAAGCAACGTTTTAACTATTTGGCGATGGAAGTACAGCCACTTGATCAAGACGAATACGCTGAGCTAAAGACATTGGGTTTGGATGCGGTGATGGTTTATCAAGAAACGTATCATCCTTCGACTTATGCTGAGCACCATTTACGTGGCAATAAGATGGATTTCGAATACCGATTGGATACACCCGATCGTCTTGCAAAAGCAGGCATCGATAAGATCGGTATTGGCGCTTTGATAGGATTGGAAGAGTGGCGTACAGATTGTTTTTATGTGGCAGCGCACTTGGACTATCTTGAGCGCACGTATTGGCAGACTCGTTACTCGATTTCTTTCCCGCGTTTACGTCCTTGCGAGGGTGCGCTCCAACCCAAATCAGTCATGACGGATAAGCAGCTTGTGCAGTTGATTTGCGCTTATCGTTTGTTGAATCCAGAAGTGGAGTTGTCATTATCGACTCGTGAGTCACCGAAGTTTAGAGACAACTCATTGCCTTTAGGCATTACCAGTATATCTGCAGCATCGAAAACTCAGCCGGGTGGTTATGCGATGGATGATGTTGAGCTCGAGCAGTTTGAGATCAGTGATGAGCGAAGTGCTAGTTCTGTGGAAGATATGATTAGAGCCAAAGGCTTTGACCCAGTATGGCGAGACTGGCACTCGGCGTATTCTGGTTAAGCAACAAATAAAGCCACTGGTCATCGTTATGTTTCACGTGAAACATAGGAAAAGAAAGAGGGTTGATGCAAAACATCAACCCTCTACTTTTTTTTAGCTTCTAGCTTCTAGCTTCTAGCTTCTAGCTGTGTGCTACAGGTAGCGTTGCCTGACGAAGCCACTCTTTAACATCACCTTCGACTAGCGGGCTGATCTCATCCCATACTTTCTGGTGGTAATCATTCAGCCAAGCAAGTTCTGGACGAGTTAGCATATCAACGTTGATGTTGCGTTTGTCTATTGGGCAGCGTGTTAGCGACTCAAATGACAGGACAGGGAAGTCACCGTTAGTCGGTGTTTCAACAACAAGCTCTAGGTTCTCAATACGGATACCAAACGCATCTGCACGGTAGTAACCTGGCTCGTTTGATAGCACCATACCTTCTAATAGAGGCACATCAATTTGCTTCTTCGAAATGCTTGCTGGGCCTTCATGCACACTTAGGAAGTGACCAACACCGTGACCAGTACCGTGATCGTAATCGTAACCTTCCGCCCATAGGTGCTGACGAGCTAGAGTATCGATTTGGTAACCACGTGTGCCTTTCGGGAAACGTGCACGAGCAACACCGATGTGGCCTTTTAGCGCGAGAGTGAATTGTTTAATCATCTCTTGTGAAGGCTGACCGATCGCAATTGTACGCGTGATGTCGGTAGTGCCATCGAGGTACTGACCGCCTGAGTCCACAAGGTAAAGTGTGTTCAGCTCTAGCTTGCCAGGTTCAGGTTGGTTCTCGTGATTGTAGTGACACATGGCCGCGTTACCGCCTGCCGCTGAAATGGTATCGAAGCTGAGATCCATTAGCGTAGGGTCTTCGCTACGAAATGCTTCCAGTTTGTCTGCTAATGTCGCTTCGTCATGCAGGTTACCAGCAGCAACTTCCGCATCTAACCAACATAGGAACTTGCTCATTGCCACGCCATCACGGATATGACACGCCTTCATGCCTGCGATTTCAACCGCGTTCTTCGCCGCTTTTGGCATCAGACATGGGTCTGCTGCTGCAATCACGGACGCACCAGAGTTTTGTAGTACTAGCTTAAACCAAGCGTTACTGATTGCAGGGTCAACTAATACCTTTTTACCTGTCATGGCTTCAAGGCGAGATTGAAGTGCTTCTGGGTGGTGAACGGTCACACCGGTGCCTACGTGAGCGTCAAAATCAGCAGGTAAACGAGCAGGATCGAGGAAGTATTCCACGCTTGAATCTGAGTGCAGAATCGCGTGAGAAAGCAGAACTGGTAGGCGTGATACATCTAAACCACGTACATTCAGCAGCCAACAAATAGAATCTAGTGCTGTGATCACAGCGCTATCTGCACCCGCTTTTTTTACCAGTTGGGCGATCTCTTGACGCTTACTCTCACTTGATTGACCGACGGCTTCTGTTGGCATTAGGCGAACATCAGAGACAACAGGCGCTGGGCGGTCATGCCACAACTCATCAATTGGGTTATTGGTCAGAATATTTAGCTCAAGCTTTCCAGCTAGTTTAGCTTGTGCCATGTCTAGCCAAGCTGAGCTGTGCATACGAGGATCGATTGCGACAGATGCGTTTGTTGGCAGGTTGTCTAGAACCCAATCTAAAGCTGATTCTTCAATAAGGTGACGATATTCAAATAGGTCACCAGGGACTTGTTTGGTGACTTGAACGGTATAGCGGCCATCAACAAAGATAGCGGCTTTGTCTTTGGTGATTACCGCAGCACCAGCAGAACCAGTAAAGCCTGTTAACCAATGTAAGCGCTCGTTGTGCGCTGGGACGTATTCGCCCAAATACTCGTCCTCGTGCGGAACCAGTAGGGCATCAATATTATGTTGTACAAGCCATTCGCGAATCGCATTCACGCGGCTGAGAGTTTCGTTGTGCATCTGTTTTATTCCTTCAAATTACCGCTCCTTCATGCTCAGGTGTGGGAGCTGTTTCCTTCTGCTTCATGCAGTTTATGATCAACGCAAGTTTGCAATGACTTAGGTTGAGTCGGAGTACAACTAGGCCATAGATGAGCCAAAAAGGACTACGACAGTTAAGCTACTCATTTTACCCGCTAAGCGCAAATTGAGAGCGGTATTTTTATCTAAGGTGATCGGTTTTTTGTGTGATCATCGCACGTAGCCAACCCAATGCAGGGTCGTTTTCTCTGTCTCGGTGCCAGAATAAAGTGTAAGCCATAGGTGGAAATTCTAGTGGGAGTGGTAGTACGACCAAATCAAGCTGTTTAGCAGCGAGCTGCACAAAATGGCTTGGGGCGGTAAAAATAAAGTCAGTGTAGGAACATAAACTTGCGGCACTATTAAAGTCCGGAACGGTGACGGCAATATCGCGGTCGGCTCCAATATCGGCAAGGCGATAATCTAACAGCCAACGGTCGTTGCCGTCACAACGCACTTGTACGTGACGCAGGGCGAGATACGCTTCGAGGTTCCAAGGTTGTTTTAATGCTGGGTGATTTTTGCGAATAATACACATCTGGTGATCTCGATAAATTTCCAGTTCGCATATGTCATCGGGTGGCAGCAGAGTCAGCTTGGCATCATTAATATCGATGTCTTTTCCAGTTAAGCCTAAGTCTAGCTCGCCACGTTGCAGCATTTTAAAAGTATTATCGGACCAAGGGTGAGTGCTGATCGTCACCCCTGGGGCTTGCTGAAAAATCGCCGGTAAGAAATGAGGCAGAATTAAAGGGTAAACACTTTCAACCGCTGCTATTTGAAAACGGTATTCGCTACTTTGTGGAGAGAACTCTTCTGGTTGAGTCAGTACTTCTAACTGGTTTATCAACAGATCCAGTTTCGGCTTAAGAAACAAAGCGCGTGGTGTTGGCGTCAATCCATGCGAGTTTCGGGTGAAAAGCGGGTCATCAAATTGGATGCGCAGTTTAGCCAGTGATTTGCTCACGGCAGACTGACTCAAGCACAGTCGGTGGGCGGCTCGGGTGACATTTAACTCTTCTATCAAAACTTTAAAACAGACCAATAGATTTAAATCGATACGAGCCAGTTTTTCGACGTTCACGGTGAATTTCCTCTAAGGAATAATGCTCATGATTATACATCATTTCCATTCATATCATCAGATGATTAAGCTCTATCCAAAGTTCTTTATCCAATTCGGAGTGTTGTGTGCCTAGCCAGTTTTCTAATAGTAAAAAACAGATGGCGTTATTGACCCTTTTGGTTCTTTTCAGTCCTCTTGCGATTGATATTTATCTACCTGCTTTACCTCTTATTGCTTCCACTTTTCAGGTCGATAATGCGCTAGCACAAGATACGATCACTTGGTTCTTATTTGCGATGGGTGTAGGGCAACTGTTTGCTGGCCCTTTGGCAGATAAACTCGGACGTCGAACTGTTGCATTGGGCGGTATCACCATTTACGCGATGAGCGCTTTATTGGCGTGGAGTGCTCAAAATATTGAGTGGATGTTGGTTTCCCGACTGCTACAAGGCTTAGGTGCGTGTGCGACATCGGTAGCAGCCTTTGCAACAGTTCGCGATATCTTTGGCCCGGAAAAAAGCGGCAAAATGATCAGTTACCTTAACGGTGCGATTTGTTTCATTCCGGCTTTAGCTCCAATTCTAGGTAGCTGGTTAACTCAGCAATTTGATTGGCGAGCTAACTTCAGCTTTATGGCTGGCTTTGCCGTTGTGTCCGGTTCATTGATGTTTTTCATGATGAAAGAGACTAACCCATCAACGGAAAAGCAAGCCGTGTTTAAGCTCAGCCGTTACTGGGCAGTGCTTAGTACGCCATCTTTTGTCTTCCATGCTTCACTGTGTTTAATGGCAATGGCGGTTATTCTCGCGTATGTCACCTCGGCGCCATCGGTATTGATGACAGGGATGGGGTTGTCGATGAATGAGTTCACCTTCTGGTTTGGTGTAAATGCAGTGATCAATATTGCGGCTTGTATGCTTGCACCTAAGTTTATGGAGCGCGTTGGCACGCACAACACCTTAGTTACGGGGATCTCGACTCTGGGCCTCGCAGGTGTGATCATGCTAGTGATGAATGGTCAGAATACCGCGCTTTCTTTTATGCTACCTATTTTCATGTCGTCAGTGGGTTTTGCATTCATTCTGGGTGCAGCAGCAGGAAAAGCATTGGAACCGTTTGGTGACAAAGCGGGTACGGCTGCGGCACTGCTTGGGTTGTTCCAAATGAGTGGCTCTGGTTTGTTGGTTGGTACGTTGCAGCGTTTATCTTTGGAACCTCAAACACTGATCGCAATTCATATGTGGGTGCTGTTGCCTGCGTTGGTGGTTCTGTTTACAAAAGCAGGTAAGAACTGGCATTCAAGCTTTGCGAAAGCGTAAATCAGTGTAATTTAGTATTTTCCAATGTAAGTAAGGCGTGTATATTTGTCGTTCAGACTTTTCCTGACACCATAACGGAACTCAAAAAGTAATGTCGTTAACCACGTATGAAATGGCTCGTATTCTAGAGCAAATGGAAGATTCACCAGAAAAGGTGATGTTTGGCAAGTTGCTTAATGAGCTGGGTAATCAAAGCTCCGAGCGTATTCGTAGTGCGGCTAAACAAGTACCTCTGCCAATTTTGCGTGATATCGTGTACCAATTCCAGCAAGTGATTGAGTCGCGCAAAGGTGAACAAGTTGAGCTGTTGGCAAAAGATCTTGCTCAACAGGGCATCTCAGCTGATGAGCTTCTTGCTTACTTAAATAAACAATAAAAAGTCCCCGCCACTGCGGGGATTTTTTTATCGCGTCAACTTGTTCTTTATAACATGGTCAATAGAGATAACTCCCGGTCCCCATACGATGACCACTAAAATCATGAATCCCCACAACTGATGGTCATAGAACCCTTTTTCCCACAGTACCGGGTAAGAGATGACCGCGATGATATTAAATACAAACAGAATCGCTGCCATCGGGCGGGTAATTAATCCCAACGCTAAAAATACTGGCAGAATTAACTCGGCAGCCGTTCCCATGTAGGCCGCTAACTCCCAAGGCAAAAGTGGCACTTGGTATTCCAATTCGAATAGATACAGCGTGCTATCCCAAGAAGAAACTTTGATTAACCCTGAATTGAAGAACACCCATGCAACCCACAAGCGACAAAAGAGAAGTAGTAAAGGGACAAAGCCAGCTTGTAAGGTATTGATCAAGTCGTCGTAACGATTGACTAAGTTTTTAACCGTATTCGTCATAGAGAGCTCCTTAGATTGATTTCAATGTAAAGCCGTCAACGAGATCGAGTGCCGTGATGCTATTAAGGTGAACGAGCAAAGCTTCGGGTATTTCGCTCAAACTCTGCTTCTGCTCTAAACATTGCAGCAGTTGAAAAACATCGGTATCGAGTGCGTGACATTGAGCTTCTCCATTGGCTTGAATCGAGATGACACCTCGCTGTAATTGATTCATATTGAGCTGTTCAAAATCTTGGTGTTGAATCGCATGAAAGAGATCAAATACGGCGTAGTTTGAGTCAAAGCTACGGCTGCCAGTGCGCAAATGAAACACCAATTGAGGTTGTTGTTCTTCCGTCACTTGGGCAAGTTCATATAAAGGGACTCGATTTGGCTTTTCGACTTTCTCATTCTGTATTTGTCGAGCTAAGTCCATATGCCATTCAAATCTTGCGACTTCAGGTGCGTACGGAGCTTGGGTCATGACCTGACTAAACTGCATAATCGTATCTTGAAAGCCAGCACCATAATGTACGACATTACCTTCAGCTAAGGGGTGAGAAAGTACGTGTTGGCGAGCAATTTGATCGAAGCACTCTTTTCCAACTAAGGCTTCAACCATTGGGTAGGTCGCTGCCAATACCTCACTCAAGCTGATGATAAAGTTATTGCGGTAAATCTGTATGCGTTCATCTGCGGTAAACTTGTCACTCACAATATCGCATTCTTCACCGAGCGCTTGATAATGTAGGGCTTTAGCAAATTGACTCTGCAAGGTCGCAAGATTCATGACGCTTTCCTTTTGCTCTTTTGGTCAATCAAATGGTTTTGCTGCAATAGTGAGGATGCTTTTTCTGCTTCGCCAAGGAGGATTTCTGGTGCAGGAATATCCAAATCCCATTCAATCAGCGTATGGCGAGGGCCGTGTTTTTGTGTCCAACTGACGAACAGCTGCCATACTTCATCACTGACGGGACGGCTATGGGTATCAATCCAAATCTCACCTTTATCCAACGGCTTAATAGTAAAACCTGCCAAATGAATCTCGTCGACTTTGTCGGCTGGAATCGCATCTAGGTATGTGTCGCAATCAAAACCGTGATTGAAGGCGGAAACATATACGTTATTTAAGTCGAGTAATAAACGACAGTCGGTGCGCTTTTGCACTTCGGTAAGAAAATCCCATTCGCTGATGGTTGAATGGTGAAACTTCACATAACTAGATGGGTTCTCAATTAAGATTTCACGTTGTAGGTATTCTTGCACTTCAAGCACGTTACGAGTGAATACTTGCAGCGCTTCTTCCGTGTAAGGCAAGGGAAGTAGATCATTGAAGTAGTGACCACCATTTTCACTCCAGCTTAAATGGTCAGAGACGAAGAGCGGGTCAATTGTATTTATCAATGCTTTTAGGTGTGCTAAATGTTTCGTATTCACACGCTCCACCGAGCCCAGTGACAAACCAATACCGTGGCAGCTGATGTGGTAGTGCTCGCGTAATGCTTGCAGTTGATGGTGCTCTACTGAGTTGGGCTGAAAGTAGTTCTCGCTGTGGATTTCTAACCACGACAGCTCAGGTTTGTGTTGGCTAAAATAATCGAGATGAGGGGAGCGTAATCCGACGCCAGCAAGAGGATGGAAAGAGTGATGTTTCACGTGAAACTCCTTTTCTGATTGGCGAGTAACTGGGGGCGTTGGTTAAAGTGCAACGCGCCCCACAGAAACTTGTGATGTTGAGTTATGAGCCGCTGGTGCTACCGCCAGCCAATTTGTCACACAATCCTTTAGGAACGACAACAAAAGCATCTTTTTGGTTGTCTTCTTTAGAGGTGCCCGCGCAAGAGCTGTTTTTCGTTGCGCAGTCATTTTTACCGGCTTTCGCCACGCCATAACACTTTTCTTTTTCTGCTGCGACAGCAGGGGCTGCGGTGAGCATGGTGCCACCAAGAGCAAGAAGTCCAGTAACAGCAGCAGTAACAGCAAGATTCGATTTTTTCATCATAATTTCCTCTGAGTGATTTCCTTTTACTTTCATTCGGCAAGTCGATTCGCCGTTTGGCGTACAACCTTTATCCACTTGCTTAAATTAAAAGATAGAGATGAGGCAGAAAAACTTTCATAAAAATAACTCTCGCGAATGGTTTTGGAGTGATTACCTTCGTTAACTCTTTGAATGAAAGATTAAAAAAACAACGAATTTTTTATCAAGTTTTGTCTAAACAGCACCCAGCTGTTTAGGTTATAATCGGTTTTTATGTATAAATAACCAGTAGCTCATCATGATGGATCCATCTCTATTACTCGACGGTCTAAACGATAAACAGCGTGAAGCCGTTGCAGCTCCTCTAGAAAACTTACTTGTCCTTGCTGGTGCAGGGAGTGGTAAGACTCGCGTTCTTGTTCACCGTATCGCTTGGCTTATGTCAGTCGAGCAAGCTTCTCCTTTCTCGATCATGTCGGTCACCTTCACCAATAAAGCGGCAGCAGAAATGCGTGGTCGTATTGAAGAGTTGATGATGGGCAGTGCATCTGGCATGTGGAATGGGACTTTCCACGGTATTTGTCACCGCATTTTGCGTGCACACTATCTTGATGCCAAGCTACCGGAAGATTTCCAAATCATAGACAGCGATGATCAGCAGCGCTTGTTAAAGCGTTTGATCAAAGCACAAAACTTGGATGAAAAGCAGTGGCCTGCACGCCAAGTTTCATGGTGGATTAATGGTAAGAAGGACGAAGGATTACGCCCATCGCATATCGACGCTTATCACGATCCAGTGACCAAAACTTATTTGCAGCTGTATACCGCTTACCAAGAAGCGTGTGATCGTGCTGGCTTAGTGGACTTTGCGGAAATTTTGCTGCGCGCGCATGAGCTACTGCGTGACAACAAGTTTGTGCGTGAACACTACCAAGCACGCTTTAAGCATATCTTGGTTGACGAATTCCAAGACACCAACAACATTCAATACGCTTGGCTACGCATGATGGCTGGCCCAGATTGTCACGTGATGATTGTTGGTGACGACGACCAGTCAATTTATGGTTGGCGCGGTGCAAAAGTCGAGAACATTGAGAAGTTCACGCTGGAGTTTCCGAGCGTGAACACCATTCGTCTCGAACAAAACTATCGTTCGACGAAGACGATTCTTGAAGCGTCTAATACCTTGATTGCGAACAACACTGAACGCATGGGTAAAGAGCTGTGGACGGATGGCAATGTGGGAGAGCCGATCTCGGTTTACAGCGCTTATAACGAGCTTGACGAAGCGCGCTTTGCGGTCAATAAAATCAAAGAGTGGCAAGAGAATGGCGGCGCATTGAATGATGCTGCGATGCTGTATCGCAACAACGCGCAATCTCGTGTTTTGGAAGAAGCATTAATTCAGGCAGGCTTACCGTACCGTATTTACGGAGGCATGCGATTCTTCGAGCGTCAAGAAATCAGAGATGCGTTGAGCTACTTGCGTTTGATGGCGAACCGCAATGATGATGCCGCGTTTGAACGTGTCGTGAATACCCCAACACGTGGTCTGGGTGATAAGACGCTAGAGACTATCCGTCGTGCAGCTCGTGATAGAGGGTGCACTATGTGGGAAGCCAGTCTGGCAATGCTCGATGAGCAAGTATTAACGGGTCGAGCAGCTGGTGCGTTAAGTCGTTTTGTCGAATTAATCACCGCGCTGGAAGACGATACACTAGAAATGCCATTGCACGAGCAAACGGACCACGTGATCAAGTACTCGGGTTTGTTTGCGATGTATGAACAAGAGAAGGGCGAAAAGTCTAAAGCTCGCATAGAAAACTTGGAGGAGCTGGTTACCGCCACTCGCCAATTCGAAAAACCAGAAGAAGCGGAAGAAATGTCTCTGCTGACGGCATTTTTAACGCATGCGGCTCTGGAAGCGGGCGAAGGTCAGGCGGACGAATTTGAAGATGCAGTCCAACTGATGACGCTTCACAGTGCGAAAGGTTTGGAATTCCCATTGGTATTCATGGTCGGTGTGGAAGAAGGTATGTTCCCAAGCCAGATGTCCGCTGAAGAGGCAGGGCGCTTAGAAGAAGAGCGCCGTCTGTGTTATGTGGGTATGACGCGCGCGATGCAAAAGCTCTACATTACTTACGCGGAAATGCGTCGCCTATATGGCCAGGACAAATACCACAAACCATCGCGCTTTATTCGTGAATTACCAGAAACGTGTTTGGATGAAGTGCGCATGAAGGCGCAAGTGAGTCGCCCTTCAAGTAGTGGACGTTTTAGCCAAACCGCAGTAAAAGAAAACTTCAATGAGACTGGTTTTTCACTAGGTTCTCGTGTGATGCATCCGAAATTTGGTGAAGGAACGATCATTAACTTTGAGGGCAGTGGCCCACAAAGCCGAGTGCAGATTGCTTTCAATGGTGAAGGCATTAAATGGTTAGTCACCGCTTACGCGAGACTGGAGAAGCTGTAGGGCTTTGTGAAAAAATGAACATAAGAGCTGCTTCGGTGGCTCTTTCTGTTTTGGCTGTTTTGAATCAACAAAATGCTGAAAGATAGGGAGCTAAATGACGCTATTCGAAAAGGCTCTTAGTCTAAATCGCTTATCTTTAGCAAAGAAAAACCCCGAGGGCTTACGCCCGTCGGGGTTATAGTCTTACTCGCAGCAATCCAGCTACTAAAAGTGCTCCATGCATCAAATCCTTGATAGCGTGCTGCATTCCTTCAGCTTAATCCTTTCGTCGCCTTCCTAGCGGTGTCCTTGACCTTATCCTGGCCTGCTAACCATCCTCGTTAGCTCTCATCACTTGTTCCCTGAGCGGTGTCCATGACATCATCCTGATGTTCAGTCCTTTCCTCGTCCAGAGGTGTCCATTTCCCGTCCTTAGTAGCAACCGTCCTAGTTGCTATTGATTCCGTTCAATGTCCAGTTTTGCAATCCATGCCCGACTATTCATCCTGAATACCCGTTTCTTCTTCCTGAAGTTCACCAAATCCGTGGTGTTTCCTGTTCCGTGTCAGCATCCTTCCGACAAGGTTCATATTACGCTCTTCACGATTCTCAACAATGGTCGAAGCCCAAATTTTTCTCAATCAAAAGCGTTTGAAAAACAAACATATTTATATTATTCAATATCTTATGTTTGTTTGTGGGCTGTTTTACCATTAAAAAAGAGAGGTTTGCTCCACTCCTTGTGAGAGATCTCGCACAAGGAGTCGAGCAAAACAGGCCTATTTGCCGATTGCTGCTCCTTCTCGACGAGGATCTGCGGCACCTTCTAGTCCATCTTTTGTTATGCGTATCGCATGCAGTCCAGAATTCAAATCACGAACATTGGTTTTAAAGCCCATCTTCTCCAGCTCTGGCTGTAAGCCTTCTGCAGCGGTACCTTGTTCAATATCTAAGGTGCCAAAACGGTCGAGTAATCGTGGTTGATTGATTGCTTGTTGGATATCCATATCCCATTGCGTGTGGGCAATGATGGTTTGCGCCACGTAACCGATGATTCGACTGCCACCCGGAGAACCTATCGCCATGTAAGGTTTGTTATCTTTCATCATAATGGTCGGGGCCATTGAAGATCGTGGACGTTTGCCTGGTTCTATGCGGTTGGCGATTGGGATTCCGTCGTTATGAGTACGGAAAGAAAAATCGGTCAGTTCATTATTGAGCAAGAAGCCACGCACCATTAAGCGTGAGCCAAACGCATTCTCAATGGTGGTCGTCATGGAAACCACATTGCCTTGCTTATCGACGATATTGAAATGGCTGGTGGAAGGGAGTTCAATGGATTCGTCCATGCTTAAGTTCATTGCGTGCGACCACGGAGGATTGCCCGCTTCAACTTTGCTTAGTGCTTTGCCGACATGGATCAGCTCTGCTCGCTGCTGGAGGTAGCTTTCATCAAGCAAGCCTTGCGTTGGCATCGGCACGTAATCTTGGTCTGCCATGTATTTACCACGGTCAGCAAACGCTAGACGCGATGCATCGGCGAGTACTTGCCAAGATTTAATGCTGTTAGCCCCCCAGCCTTTGAGATCGTACTGTTCAGTGATCGCCAAAATCTGACCAATGGTGAGCGCGCCAGAGCTTGGTGGTCCCATGCCGCAAATGTCATAGCTTTGGTATGCTGCACAAACCGGCTCACGTTGTCTGATTTGGTAGGTATCAAAGTCGGGTTGGGCTAATACGCCGGGGTTGCCCGGCGCGTTTTGTACCGTCTTGATAATGTCTCTGGCTATGTCCCCATGGTAGAAGGCTTGGGCGCCTTGCTTAGCAATAGCACTCAGCGTTTGTGCGTATTCAGGGTTTTTTAATAGCGTACCTTCGGTTTTTGGCGAGCCATCCGAGTTAAAGAAATAGGCTTTTGTTACTGGAAAGCGTGATAAACGCTCGGCGTCTTTTTCTATCAAGCTTGCTAGGCGAGGACTGACTTTGAATCCTTGCTCCGCAAGCGAGATAACAGGCTGAATGATCTTTTTCCATTCCAGCTTGCCGTATTTCTGGTGGGTATCCCACAATAGTTTCACGGTGCCTGGTGTTGCGACAGAGCGTCCTCCAACCACGGCATCGTAGAATTGCAATGGCTGACCGTTCTCATCTAAAAATAGCTTTGGCGTTACGGCGAGGGGGGCGGTTTCACGTCCGTCGTAAGTGGTCAGTTTTTGCTTTTCGCTATCCCAATACACTAAGAACGCACCGCCACCAATACCTGATGACTGGGGTTCAACTAAGCCAAGCATCAATTGCACCGCGACCATGGCATCTATCGCATTCCCGCCTTGCTCAAGTACGTCTGCACCCGCTTGGGTCGCCAGTGGGTTAGCAGCGGTAACCATATAATCTTTAGCTTTGACCAGCTGCTTTTGCTCAATGCCAGTGCTGTGCTCTGGTGCGACCGAATCTGCAGCTTGGTTAGCGAAGGCTTGTCCAGTGAAGGTGAAAGGGGAAGTAAGAAAAAGACCCGAGAGTACGAGTCGGTTAAATGTCCATTGCATGATGACTCTCCATGTTGCCAACAAAGGTTATTCAGCTTGGCAGCCACGGAGATAGTCGTCGAGTTTCCTATTAAAGAAATGTCGAGTGTGCGACGCTTTTAAATCAGAGAGTTATCGAGAAAGGAGCGGAAGGTTTGCACTAAAATACTGCTGCCAACTAGGGTAAATACCACACCACATAAACCATCTATATAAATGCCGGCTTGCTGCAATCTTGTTTGCAAGCGCTGCGTTGACAGCATCCATGCAAGGCTAGAAAACCAGAGTAGCGACAAACCAAACAAAATCACCAGAGCAATTCCTTTTCCTGTCACCGACATGCCCACTGGGACAAGGCTCGACATTAAACTCACAAAAAATACTAAGGCTTTGGGGTTGAGAATATTGGTTGCGAACCCCTTGGTAAACGCCTGACGTTTATTACCGATCACAAGGTTACTGTTTTTGCTTGGCTGATCAGAAAGTGGTTTTTTGATCGTCGCGATCACGCCGCGCAGTGCACCGATACCCAAATACAACAGATAGCTGCCCCCAAGCAATTGTAAGACGGAGTAGAGCAGAGGATGCTGGTGAACTAAATAGCTCACCCCCGTTAGGCTGAATAAAGAATGCAGCAAAATACCGACTGATAAGCCAAGCGCAATGTATAAGCCAGTTTGACGGCCATGACGGGTGGCATTTTGTACCACAAGCGCAAAATCCGGACCTGGGCTCATTAAAGCAATGAAGTGGATACTGGCAAGCGTTAAAAGGATAGTCGATTCATTCATAACACATCTCAAAACATAGTGGATATGAGCTATTGTCGTGATTCTTATTCGGTAGTGCTTGTAAAAAACTAGCAGTACTGAATACCACCGCGTATGAGATATTAGCGTGCCACTTGTGAAGGCGAGACGCCATAGGTTTGTTTAAACGCTTTACTAAAGTGGGCCTGATCATAAAAACCCACTTGATAGGCGACGTCCGTACCACACCATCCTGCTTGGAGTAGTTTCATTCCTTGCTCTAATCGCAAGCGAGCAAACCAAGCGTAGGGAGTCATCCCCGTTTGCGCTTTGAAATGGCGTTGAAATTGCGTGGGGCTCAGTTGACAGAGCTCTGATAGTGCATCTAAACGAACTGTTTGGTCGAGATTCGCCATTAAGTAATCTTTTAAGGTATGCAAAGACTGTTTTCCAAGCGGAACCACTTTTTGCCTCGCGAGTGATCCGTAGCGATCAAAAAGTTGATTAAATCCTTCAAAAGGAAGGCAATCTTTGGTGAGTTGGCTGAGGTTCTCGCGGCGAAGAAGAGCATGCAAGTTACTAAGTTGTGAAAATATCTGTGGATCGGAGATGATCAATTCATTAAAGCGGATTATTTGACCATTTTGACTAAGATCGGCAAGATCGCTGAGTAGGCGCGGCTCGATCGCAAATACATTCACTTCATAGCCACTTTCGAGCTTAGAGTGCCCGTCGTGCAGTTCATCTGGCGGCATAATTACGATTTGCCCATGACCCACTTGATGGCTACAGCCTTGATATTGGAACTTTTGCGTGCCATGCGTGATCAGACCGAGGTGAAAGTCCAGATGATAGTGCCTTTGGAAGGCAAACTTCTGGTATTTCGCCTCGATCAGGCTCAGCTGATCATGGTCGGTTGCGTAGTATTGAATCTGTTCCATTACATACAAAAAAGCTTGGTCACATTATGACCAAGCTTATCTGGCAATTTCTAACTTGTCTTGTAAAAAACGATCACTGTGGCTGAACGATTCGGCGTGAGCGACGGTTGTTGCGCAGTCCATCAAAGCTAAATACGACTAGCGCTCCCCAAATAAAGGCAAAGGTAATCGCTTTATCCATGGTAAAGGGTTCGCCATACATCAGTACTGCAAGTAAGAACATCAAGCTTGGGCCAATATACTGGAAAAAGCCCAATGTTGATAATTTGAGTCTTGTTGCCGCACCCGTAAAACAAAGTAGGGGCAGTGTGGTAATCACCCCTGCTGCAATCAACAAGCTATTTAATGCTAACGGGTTAGTGAGCATATTCGACGTTGGGGTTTCTGCAATAAACAGCAGATACAAGGCGGCGACAGGCAGAAGAAGTAATGTTTCGATAAACAATCCTGTTTTTGCATCGACACTGACTTTCTTCCTTAAGAGGCCATAGAAGCCGAAACTCATTGCTAACGCCATCGCAACAACGGGCACGGAGCCGAATACAATCAATTGGACCAGTACACCACAGCCCGCTAATACGACAGCAAACCATTGCAACTTACGAAGTCGTTCTCCCAAAAAGACCATGCCGAGCAAGACATTGATTAATGGGTTAATGTAATAGCCTAAGCTCGCGTCAAGCATATGATTGGAATTGACCGCCCAGATGAAAATCAGCCAGTTTCCGCCAATTAATACAGAACTTGCGATCAGGTAAGCGATCTTCGTTTTGTCTTTCGCGATGTAGTAAACCGAGCGCCAGTGACGGCCAAAGTGAAGGAGTGCGGCAAGCAAAAAGAAAGACCAAATCACCCGGTGGCTCAGAATCTCCAAAGGGGATACTTGTGCGATGGATTTAAAATACATCGGCGCAATGCCCCACATGGTATAGGCACCAATCGCCAGCAAGATACCTTGCCGAGCGCGTTGTTGTTCGTCTTCTGGTGTCATGAGGTGTCACCTAATTGTGTGTTTATAGAGCAGAAAATCAGTATACGAGTCGTGATGCGAAACACCTAGCAATTTGCGGTTTTATTCACCACGAAACCCCATTACAATGTGCCCTCACTTTGTGTGCTTGGGCATGCAAAAGCATTTCTACGATCACTCAATCTGAGATTATTCATGACCTCAACCTTGCTAGCCGAACAATCAGATACGCCTGTAACGCCTCAACGTGTGTTGGAGGAAGTATTCGGTTACCAGACGTTTCGTGATGGTCAGCAAGAAGTTATTGAAGCCGCTATCGAAGGCAAAGACAGCTTGGTCATCATGCCGACTGGTGGCGGTAAATCTCTCTGTTACCAAATTCCGGCGTTAGTGCGCTCAGGGATTACCTTGGTGATTTCACCGCTGATTTCATTGATGAAAGACCAAGTTGATCAACTGAAAGCCAATGGTGTAGCAGCGGAGTGTGTGAACTCGACCATGAATCGAGAAGAGCTACTGAGTGTGTATAATCGCATGCACTCTGGTCAGCTTAAGCTAGTGTATGTCTCGCCAGAGCGCGTGTTAATGCGTGACTTTATTGAGCGTTTAGAAAACTTACCCTTATCTATGATCGCCGTGGATGAAGCACATTGTATCTCTCAGTGGGGACATGATTTTCGCCCAGAATACGCGGCGTTAGGTCAGTTAAAGCAACACTTTTCGCATGTGCCCTTTATGGCACTCACTGCCACTGCCGATGATGCGACGCGTCGTGATATTCTAGAACGCTTACGCTTACATGAGCCTCAGGTGTATCTAGGAAGCTTTGATCGTCCCAACATTCGTTACACCTTGGTAGAAAAGCACAAACCGGTTTCTCAAATCATTCGCTATCTAGCCACCCAAAAGGGAAGCTGCGGCATTATTTATTGCGGCAGTCGTAAGAAAGTTGAAATGGTGACCGAGAAGCTATGCAACAACCATATCCGCGCTGCTGGTTATCATGCAGGAATGGATACTGAAGAGCGAGCTTACGTTCAGGAAGCTTTTCAACGTGATGACATTCAAATCGTCGTTGCGACGGTTGCATTCGGCATGGGTATCAATAAGCCAAACGTGCGCTTTGTTGTGCATTTTGATATTCCACGTAACATCGAGTCCTATTATCAGGAAACTGGTCGAGCAGGGCGAGATGGCCTGCCTGCCGAGGCGATGATGTTGTATGACCCAGCCGACATCAGTTGGTTGCGTCGTATGTTGGATGAAAAAGATGATGGACCGCAGAAGCAGGTAGAAAGCCACAAACTCAATGCGATGAGTGCTTTTGCGGAAGCGCAAACCTGTCGTCGTCAGGTACTGCTCAACTATTTTGGAGAGTATCGCGAAAAGCCGTGTGGTAACTGCGATATCTGCCTGGACCCACCAAAACACTTTGATGCGACCGAAGAAGCGCGCAAAGCGTTGTCGTGTGTTTACCGCGTTAACCAAAGTTTTGGTATGACGTATGTGGTTGAGGTGCTGCGTGGGATGCAAAACATTCGTGTGCGCGAACATGGCCACGATAAAATTTCGACTTACGGCATTGGTCGTGATCACAGCCATGATTACTGGGTAAGTATCTTCCGCCAGTTAATTCATAAAGGGCTGCTATTTCAAAACATCACTCGTAACTCGACGTTGCAATTAACCGAAGAAGCACGTCCATTACTACGTGGTGATGTGTCTTTAGAACTTGCAGTTCCACGTTTAGATACCGCAGCACGTGCCGCGAAGTCGGATAAACTGACCAGCAAAAACTACGATAAGAAGTTGTTTGCCAAATTACGTAAGCTACGTAAGTCGATCGCCGATGAAGACGGTTTGCCACCATACGTGGTATTCAGTGATGCGACCTTGATTGATATGGCAGAAATGCTGCCAACGTCATACGGCGAAATGTTAGCGGTTAGTGGCGTTGGTCAACGTAAACTAGAAAAATACGCCGATCCATTCTTGGATCTGATCCAAGAACACATTACTCACCACGGATAAGGAATCCATATGCACAAGGAATTTGGTCTCGCTGATTACATTGTTGAAGAAGGGCGTCTTATTATTACCGCTCCAAGCTTCGACCTCGATACTTTTCCGGCATTGGGTGAGCGTTTGGTGAAATTATTATCTGCGTCTGTGGTAGAAAAACAGTGGGATGCGGATATTCACTCTTGGTTGATCGATTTTGAAGGCTGCCGCTTGTTTATGAAAGCGGAGCACTACAGCGAAGCGATTTGGTTTGAAGCGCTAACAATAGAAGAGAGTAGGGAAGAGCTCGACTATTTAGCCGGATTGTTCCAACGCGGCTTCTAAATTCAAGTTATCTATTCTTTAAAGGGTGTTTCACATGAAACACCCTTTCTTATTTTTGCATCAAAGCCCTTGGTTTTGACGTGATGTTCGCGAAGAAACGTTTGCGTATAAAACACCGCTTGTGAGTAAAATAGGTTAATGTATAATCGCCCACCGCTTTACTCTGAATGAGTTAAGCTAGTTTAATCGTCATTTTTTACATTGTTGGTAAGAGTGCTTTTCTCTGTAGAAAACGCTCGATTTGGGTTCCCTCGCCCCCAAACCAAACTAAAAAGGTATCGCATGAGTAACTTTACCCCTGCGCAGCAGCGCAACGCCCTTATCTATCTGGTTTTATTTCATCTAGTCATTATTGCATCCAGCAATTACCTAGTTCAGCTACCGTTTACTATCTTTGGCTTACATACCACCTGGGGTGCATTCACCTTCCCATTTATTTTCCTTGCGACGGATTTAACCGTACGTATTTTCGGTGCTCAGTTGGCGCGTAAGATCATTTTCTTAGTAATGTTGCCTGCTTTGGCTGTCTCTTACTTCTTATCGGTGGTGTTCTTCGAGGGGCAGTTCCAAGGTTTTGGTCACTTAGGGGAATTTAACTTATTCGTTGCTCGTATCGCGATTGCTAGCTTCATGGCGTATCTACTTGGTCAGATTATGGATGTGCACGTGTTCAACCGCCTACGCCAAATGAAACAGTGGTGGGTGGCCCCAACGTGTTCAACTCTTTTTGGTAATGCACTGGATACCATCGCCTTCTTCGCGATTGCGTTCTACCAAAGTCCAGATCCATTTATGGCGGAACATTGGACGGAAATCGCGCTGGTGGACTACGGCTTTAAGTTAGTGATTAGTCTTGGTCTGTTTGTGCCTATGTACGGCGTACTACTGAATTACTTAATTAAGAAGCTAACGGCAGTGAACCCTAACTTTAAAGTTACGACGACGGCATAGTTTTCATCAGTTAATAGCAACAAAGCCGCTTTTGATAGCGGCTTTGTTGTTTCTAAAGCGAATGTACAGCGAAATGAGTATTTAGATCATCGGTGTCTCAAAACTCTATGAGTTGTACATAGGATAATAACGGGTATTAAAAAGGCTCCAGAAGGAGCCTTTGTCATGGGATAACAACCATTAATCAGAGGTAATCGTTAATGGCCAACCGATATCAGTTTGACGGTTGGATTCGATTTCTAGCTCAGCGGCGGTCAACGGGTTGGCCGCTAGCCACTGTGCATCAATGTTTAATGTTAGGTTGTCACCTTCAGCCGTTAATACGACGTTTGGCTCTAAGTTTTGGTTGCGACGGTGAGTCAACAACACCGCTAAGCGCAACAACCGCAGTACGCGCTTGGCACTTGAGCCTGATAACGCATGTTGCTCAGGCAGTGAGGTGAGTTGTTCTCGATAACGACGGGCAATCTCACCAAGAAAGAACTTCTGCGCGCGAGTGTAGCCAGGTAAATCCAGATTCTGGAGTAAGTAAGCACTGTGCTCACCGCCTTTTTTGAAATCGATCGTTAAGCCGATTTCATGCAGCTTTGCGGCGGTTTCAAGCAATATCTTGCCTTGAGGTTCCGTAATCCACTCATCGCCGCCGGCTTGCTCCAACAGTTTGCTTGCCAGTGTCGCAACTTGTTCACCGTATTGGTGATCGAGCTGATAACGATTTTGTACGCTGGCAATTGTGCGAGCACGGATGTCTTCTTGACGTAGCTCTTCAACCATCTCGTAGACTAAGCCTTCACGTAGTGCGCCGCCCGCGAGTGTCATCGCGTCGATTTCCAGTAATTCAAAAACGGCAATCAAAATAGATAAGCCACTAGGGAACACTAATGCACGCTCAAGCGTTAAGCCTTCAATGTCGAGCTCTTCTAAATGATCGGCTAACATGGCTTGCTTCTGCAGGCGTTTCAATTTGGAGTGAGTGATTACTTCGTCCATACCTTGCGCTAGCATTATCTCTTGCAATGCCTGAACGGTGCCTGATGCGCCAACGCACACATCCCAACCGATTTCTGTATAGCGCTCTAGAATTGGCTGGATTGTCTGCTTCGCGCCTTCAATTGCTGCGTCAAAGTTACGCGCATTCAACTGGCGATCTTTAAAGAAGTTTTCCAGCCAAGTCACACAACCCATTTTTAAACTGGTCAGTGCTTTGGCTTCGAAACCTTCACCGATGATGAGTTCTGTACTTGCGCCACCAATATCGACCACAAGACGGCGACCGCTGCCTCCAGAAGTGTGTGCGACACCTTTATAGATAGTGGCCGCTTCTTCTTCACCGGAGATAACGTCGATTGGTTGACCAAGAATCTGGTTCGCTTTCTCCAGAAACACATCTACATTCGTGGCGGTACGTAAAGTGGCTGTGCCTACAATACGAATGTTTTGTTTAGGAATATCCTGCAAGCGTTCCGCAAATAGACTTAAGCAGTCCCATCCTCGCTGCATAGCTTCCATACTAAGAGAATTATGTTCATCTAGGCCCGCTGCTAGACGAACCTTGCGCTTAATTTTAGCCATTGTTTGAACGCTGCCATCGATATGACGCACAACGAGCATGTGAAAACTGTTCGACCCGAGGTCGATGGCGGCGTATAGCGGCGATGATCCTGCTTGACTCATAAACGAACTCAGTTTCCTTTTACGATTGTTTTGGTGCCGATTGACGCGGTTGGCGCGGACGACGTCCTTGCGGCTTGCGGTTACCTGAACCTGAACGAGTACCGCCAGTATTCGTACGACGCTGTTGGTTGCGTGGCGCACGCATACGAATTGGCGCTGGCAGATCTTGGATCAGCGCTGACGAATCGTATTCTGAAACTGGGATAGTGTGCTCAATGTATTCTTCGATTGCAGGCAGGTTAATTGCGTACTCTTCACAAGCAAAACTGATCGAGTGACCGCTTGCACCAGCACGACCGGTACGGCCAATACGGTGAACGTAATCTTCACAGTCGTCAGGAAGGTCATAGTTGAAAACGTGCGTCACTTGAGGAATGTGCAGACCACGCGCAGCAACGTCAGTTGCAACAAGAATGTCGACATCACCTTTGGTGAATTGCTCAAGAATCTTTTCACGTTTCTTCTGCGGTACATCACCAGTAAGAAGACCGACACGGTGTCCATCGGCAGCCAGGTGACCCCAAACCGATTCACACTTGTGTTTCGTGTTCGCAAAAATGATGGCGCGATCTGGCCATTCTTCTTCAATCAAAGTTTGAAGGAGGGCCATTTTATCTTCGTTAGAAGGGTAGAAAAGTTCTTCCTGAATGCGGTGACCAGTTTTCTGTTCTGGCTCTACCACAACATGCTCAGGGGTGTTCATGTGCTCAAATGCCAGTTCTTGAACACGGTAAGAAAGCGTCGCTGAGAACAGCATGTTCAAACGCTCTTTTGGTTCAGGCATACGACGGAACAAGAAGCGAATGTCTTTAATAAAGCCAAGATCGAACATGCGGTCGGCTTCATCCAGAACAACGGCTTGAATGTTGTTAAGGTTGAATACGCGCTGTTTGTAGAAATCGATGATACGACCTGTCGTACCAATCAGAATATCGACACCATCTTGCAGCTTATTCAATTGCTTATCGTAGCTTTCACCACCGTAAGCCAAAGCGGTTTTTAGACCAGTGCTCTCAGTTAATGCTTCTGCATCATTGTAAATCTGAATAGCAAGCTCACGTGTTGGCGCCATAATGATGGCGCGTGGCTGCGTAGGTTTACGACCTTCATGCTCCGGTGTCGTCAGAAGGTGGTTGAATGTAGCAGTAAGAAACGCGAGCGTTTTACCAGTACCCGTTTGGGCCTGGCCTGCGATGTCTTGGCCGGTGAGCAGGACCGGCAACGCCAAGGCTTGGATAGGGGTACAAAATTCGAACCCTTTTTTGTCCAATCCTTCAATAACTTGGGGCTTTAAGCCCAAATCGGCGAACTTTTGCTCTGTGATATGCGTCTTTTTCATGGCTATAGAATATCAGCTAAAGCTTGCAATACGAAAGTAAATACATTCCAATAGGGCATCTAATTACTGGTTATCATCCAACCAGTTTCGAAAAACACATTGGAGTGGAAGATGAGTGATAAGATTTTGCAGCTAACTGATGACGGTTTTGAAAACGATGTAATCAACGCTGCAGGCCCGGTTCTAGTGGATTTCTGGGCAGAATGGTGTGGTCCTTGTAAAATGATCGCTCCTATTCTGGACGAAATCGCAGACGAGTACGAAGGCAAACTCACTATCGGTAAACTAAACATCGACCATAACGCAGGTACACCACCTAAGTTTGGTATTCGCGGCATTCCAACGCTACTGCTATTCAAAGACGGCAACGTAGCGGCAACGAAAGTTGGTGCTCTGTCTAAAACTCAACTAAAAGAGTTTTTGGACGCAAACTTATAATCACCAAGTGATTACAGATAAAACCGTGCAAAGTAACAACGCACGGTTTTGTTTTTCTAACTCTGGACTAGAATACTAATTAGTGCTAACTTATCGCGCGTTAATTGAACAAATTTCTCTTCTTGGTCGATCCTGAGACCAAATCCATCTTAACTAGAAAACAGATCTTATTTTGACTAAACAAGAATCCACCACCATGAACCTTACCGAACTGAAGAACAGACCTGTGTCTGACCTTGTAAAACTGGGCGAAAGCTTAGGATTAGAGAACCTAGCTCGCTTAAGAAAACAAGACATCATCTTCGCGATTTTAAAAGCGCACGCTAAAGGCGGCGAAGACATCTTTGGCGATGGGGTTCTGGAAATTCTGCAAGACGGCTTTGGTTTCCTACGCAGTGCAGATAGTTCATACCTTGCGGGTCCGGACGATATCTACGTATCACCAAGTCAGATTCGTCGCTTTAACCTACGTACTGGTGACTCTATCGCTGGTAAAATTCGTCCACCAAAAGACGGTGAACGCTACTTTGCCCTTCTAAAAGTCAATACCGTTAACGACGACAAACCAGACAACGCTCGTAACAAGATCCTATTTGAAAACCTTACCCCTCTGCATGCAAATGAACGCATGGTAATGGAGCGTGGTAACGGTTCTACAGAAGACATCACAGCACGTGTTTTAGATTTGGCATCGCCTATCGGTAAAGGTCAACGTGGTCTGATTGTTGCTCCGCCAAAAGCGGGTAAGACAATGCTTCTGCAAAATATTGCTCAAAGCATCGCATACAACCACCCAGAGTGTGAGTTGATGGTACTTCTTATCGACGAACGTCCAGAAGAAGTAACAGAGATGCAGCGTCTAGTTAAAGGTGAAGTAGTCGCGTCGACTTTCGATGAGCCAGCATCTCGTCACGTACAAGTAGCGGAAATGGTAATCGAGAAAGCGAAACGTCTTGTTGAACACAAGAAAGACGTGGTTATCCTGCTTGACTCTATCACTCGTCTCGCTCGTGCTTACAACACCGTAGTACCTTCATCAGGTAAAGTACTGACAGGTGGTGTGGATGCAAACGCACTACACCGTCCTAAGCGTTTCTTTGGTGCAGCACGTAATGTTGAAGAGGGCGGTAGCCTAACGATCATCGCAACGGCACTAGTAGATACTGGTTCTAAAATGGATGAAGTTATCTACGAAGAGTTCAAGGGTACAGGTAACATGGAACTGCACTTGAACCGTAAGATTGCTGAGAAGCGTGTATTCCCTGCGATTGACTTCAACCGTTCAGGTACACGTCGTGAAGAGCTACTGACGAAGACTGATGAACTACAGAAAATGTGGATTCTGCGTAAGATCGTTCACCCAATGGGCGAAATCGACGCGATGGAATTCCTCATTGATAAGCTAGCGATGACGAAGACCAACGATGAGTTCTTCGATGCGATGCGTCGTCAGTAATAGCTGAGTCTTGATTCTAAAAAAGCCACCGTTAACGGTGGCTTTTTTGTTGCTTTCTCCCGATGGAAGCATCAGAATGAGGAAAATGTTATCGGGAGGTTAACATGCAACAAGGAATGTTGTCGTCATTACTCCTGAGCTTGTCACTTATCACACTACCCGCGACGTTATCTGCCAAGGAAATGCAGGAGTCTGCAGTAGAACAGTGGCTTCAGGATACTCAAATACAGGCTAAAGTCTCTGAACTGCTTGATTACGTTGTCAGGGATGAAGTCGACTCGCTTAAATTTTCCCTTGATCGACTAGCTTTACCTCAACAAGAGGTCGTGCGTTTTCGGTTATTGGAAAAGCTTGAGAAGCAAGATGTGATTCTCACGCCTAGAATGGCTCTGTTTGTTGAGTCTCAGATCCGTATGACTCCTACTTATCAGGTTCTAGAGCGAGGGGACGGGTATGAGTTTAGTGTGCCTGCCTTTAACTTTCCTGCCATTGCGAGCCGCTTGATTAAGCGTTGGAAGCAAGACCAAAGTACCTTGGACTTTGTACTACAAGCTGAGCGAAAAGAGCTCGACTTAAAGCAATGGCTTACAGGGCAATCTCAACAAGCCCAGGCGCGTGAAGCACTTTTGATTCGAGAGTTGGACAGCTTATCACCGAATGCGCTTGCCGCATTAACCACTCAGTTAACCAAAGCGAATGTGACCAGTTGGCTACCATCGACAGCCGTGATCGTGAGATTAGCGCAAGTAAGTCAAGATGAGGAAGTGTACAACTTACTCTGGCGGATGAGAGCGGATTACAACAGCCAGTCCGAACTCGAGCGTTTAGCTACGGTTGGGGACGTTTTTTCAATTCAGCAATTGATGAACTCCACCGTCAATCCGTCACTCAAACCAGAAGCCATTAGTCTACTTACAAAGTCCAACCCTTTATCTCCGCAAGTGAAACAGTTTCTAGTGAGCAAAATGGCACTATCGGAAGAAGCTACCATGGTCGCTCGAGAGCTGGCGCAGCAAGGGCATCAAACCTGGTTGGAAGAGTTAGTCTCTAACAACCATCAAGTGAAGACTCGGCAGATAGAGCAAGTATTAAAGTAATCTGGCTCACATACCCACACAAAATAGGAGGATCTTAGCGTCCTCCTATTTGTTATACTGCGGACAGTTTAATCAGCCAGTCATGAAGGCCTATGAGTTTTAAGGATTTACGCGAATTTATCGACCACCTAGAACAGAAAGGTCGACTTAAACGCATTGCTCACCCTGTCGATCCCGCTTACGAAATGACAGAAATCAGTGACCGCACCTTGCGTGCTGGTGGCCCTGCGCTGTTGTTTGAGAACCCAATTGGCTACGACGTACCTGTTTTGACCAACCTATTTGGTACACCAGAGCGTGTCGCGATTGGTATGGGACGTGAAGATGTTAAAGAATTAAGAGAAGTCGGTAAGCTGCTGGCTTATTTGAAAGAACCTGAGCCACCAAAAGGCTTCAAAGACGCATTGGAAAAATTGCCAGTGTTCAAGCAAGTATTGAACATGCCAGCCAAGCGCTTAAGAAAAGCATCGTGCCAAGAGATTGTGTGGCAAGGTGATGAAGTCGACTTGGACAAAATCCCGGTAATGAGTTGCTGGGCGGAAGACGTTGCACCACTGCTTACGTGGGGCTTAACCGTGACCAAAGGTCCAAACAAGAAACGTCAGAACCTAGGTATTTACCGCCAACAGAAAATCGCCAAGAACAAAATCATAATGCGTTGGTTAGCTCATCGTGGTGGTGCGCTTGACCTACGTGATTGGATGGAAACCAATCCAGGTAAACCTTTCCCAGTTTCGGTTGCGTTTGGTGCAGACCCCGCAACCATTCTTGGCGCAGTAACGCCAGTGCCAGATACGTTATCGGAATACGCATTTGCAGGTTTACTACGTGGCAGCAAAACTGAAGTCGTGAAGTCAGTTAGTAATGATTTGGAAGTGCCAGCGAGCGCTGAAATCGTGATGGAAGGCTATATCGACCCGAACGAGTTTGCTGATGAAGGTCCTTATGGCGATCACACTGGCTACTACAACGAAAAAGAAAAGCACCACGTGTTTACCATTACGCACATTACTATGCGTAAAGACCCTATTTATCACAGCACCTACACAGGCCGTCCGCCAGATGAACCAGCTGTATTGGGTGTGGCATTAAACGAAGTGTTTGTGCCGATTCTGCAGAAACAATTCCCAGAGATTGAAGACTTCTATCTACCGCCAGAAGGTTGTTCGTACCGAATGGCAGTCGTCACCATGAAGAAGCAGTACCCAGGACATGCCAAGCGCGTAATGATGGGCGTGTGGTCTTTCTTACGTCAATTCATGTACACCAAGTTTGTTATTGTGTGCGATGAATCGGTAAACGCGCGAGATTGGAATGATGTCGTCAAAGCCATGTCAGAGCATATGGATCCTGTACGTGATACCTTGATGATAGACAACACGCCAATCGACTCGCTCGACTTTGCTTCGCCAGTGGTTGGGCTTGGCTCTAAGATGGGCTTGGATGCGACCATTAAATGGGATGCTGAACTCGCGACACGAACCAAGGTTACTGAGCGTGACAATAAAGCGATTAACGAAGCGGATCTGGATGCATTAAAACAGCAACGCCCTGAGATTGTTGACGTCTATCTTCCAGTTACAGCAAACAACCAATTTGCTGTCGTGACTATGAAGAAAGACCAAGCTGGTCAATCCCAAGAATTGATGGAATATCTATGGGGCTTCTTTGCTCAGTACACGGATAACAAATTCATCATTTTGTGCGACGATGACGTTAATGCACGAGATTGGAATGACATCATTTGGGCTGTGACAACTCGAATGGACCCAGATAGAGACACCATTCAAGTGCGTGGTAAGACTGAGTGTTCATCCAAATTAGGATTGGATGCGACCAACAAGTTCGAATCTGAAGTCACGCGCGAGTGGGGTACGCCTATCAAAAAAGATCCTAAACTTGTGGCTAAAGTCGATGAGATTTGGGACCAGTTAGGTATTCTATGAGTCATCAAGTCCACCTTCTACCAATGGACGTTACGTTTCCAGTAAAAGAAGGGGAGACGGTGTTGGAAGCTGCGCTCAACAACAATATTCGCTTCCCACACCGTTGCCAAGTTGGCGCTTGCGCCATGTGCATGTGTAAAAAGCTAACGGGCGAGGTGAATTACCACCTCGAACCGATGCTAACCGAAAAAGAGCAACAGCAAGGTTGGATATTCCCTTGCCAAGCCTATACAGAAAGTAATTTAGTGCTTACTTTTGATGAGTAAGCGAGAGGAACACCATGACCATCCAATGTAAAGTAAAGTCTATTCAGCCGTTAGCTTGTAATACTTACCAAATCCTTCTTCATCCAGAATCACCAGTACCTTTTAAAGCGGGTCAGTACCTAATGGTGGTGATGGGTGAAAAAGACAAACGTCCTTTCTCTATCGCGAGCAGCCCTTGCCGTCATGAAGGTGAACTTGAACTGCATATCGGTGCGGCGGAACACAACGCTTACGCTCAAGAAGTTGTCGAAGCAATGCAAGCGGCGCTTGAAACTGATGGTCAGATTGAAATTGATGCCCCGCATGGTGACGCTTGGGTTCAAGAAGAAAGTGAACGTCCACTATTATTAATTGCTGGTGGTACAGGTTTTAGTTACGTGCGCTCGATTCTGGATCACTGCGTCGCGCAGAATAAAACCAACCCTATCTATCTATATTGGGGTGCGCGCGATAACTGCCAACTTTATGCAAAAGAAGAACTGATCGAGATCGCCGATAAGTTTACTAACGTTCACTTTGTTCCAGTAGTAGAAGAAGCACCTGCTGATTGGCAAGGTAAGGTTGGTAACGTGCTACAAGCGGTGAGTGAAGATTTCGAAAGCTTAGAAAACTACGATATCTATATTGCAGGTCGTTTCGAAATGGCTGGAGCAGCACGTGAACAGTTCACTCAGAACAAGAAAGCGAAGAGCGAACGTATGTTCGCAGACGCGTACGCATTCATTTAAATACGACTTTTGAGGCTGAAAAAGAGGGTTTTTTACCCTCTTTTTTGCTTTTTTGATGAAATAGTCATCGAACAGTCAGTTTTTTCCATTTTTTTCCAAAAAAGGGTTGCGAACGGATCTGAGTTCCCTATAATGCGCATCCACCGACACGGCAGACGCGATAAGGCTTCAGCAGAGTCGGAGAGGTAAAATGCTTCTACGAAAATAAAATTGAAAAAGTGTTTGACACTGTCAATTAAATCGCTAGAATGCACCTCCGCTTTGAGAGAAAAGCTTCTCGCAAAGCAAGCTCTTTAACAATATAGACCTATCAATCTGTGTGGGCACTCGTTGATGATAATCCAATTAGAAACTTCGGTTTCAAATTAGGTTTCAATGAAACGAAGTGACCATTGAATCTTCGGATTCAGCACAGTCAATTCAAACATTACTTATGTAATGTTCAGTATTCATTGAGCCGAACAAAATCTTAAATTGAAGAGTTTGATCATGGCTCAGATTGAACGCTGGCGGCAGGCCTAACACATGCAAGTCGAGCGGAAACGAGTTGTCTGAACCTTCGGGGAACGATAACGGCGTCGAGCGGCGGACGGGTGAGTAATGCCTAGGAAATTGCCCTGATGTGGGGGATAACCATTGGAAACGATGGCTAATACCGCATGATGCCTACGGGCCAAAGAGGGGGACCTTCGGGCCTCTCGCGTCAGGATATGCCTAGGTGGGATTAGCTAGTTGGTGAGGTAAGGGCTCACCAAGGCGACGATCCCTAGCTGGTCTGAGAGGATGATCAGCCACACTGGAACTGAGACACGGTCCAGACTCCTACGGGAGGCAGCAGTGGGGAATATTGCACAATGGGCGCAAGCCTGATGCAGCCATGCCGCGTGTGTGAAGAAGGCCTTCGGGTTGTAAAGCACTTTCAGTCGTGAGGAAGGCGTTGTAGTTAATAGCTGCATCGTTTGACGTTAGCGACAGAAGAAGCACCGGCTAACTCCGTGCCAGCAGCCGCGGTAATACGGAGGGTGCGAGCGTTAATCGGAATTACTGGGCGTAAAGCGCATGCAGGTGGTTTGTTAAGTCAGATGTGAAAGCCCGGGGCTCAACCTCGGAATAGCATTTGAAACTGGCAGACTAGAGTACTGTAGAGGGGGGTAGAATTTCAGGTGTAGCGGTGAAATGCGTAGAGATCTGAAGGAATACCGGTGGCGAAGGCGGCCCCCTGGACAGATACTGACACTCAGATGCGAAAGCGTGGGGAGCAAACAGGATTAGATACCCTGGTAGTCCACGCCGTAAACGATGTCTACTTGGAGGTTGTGGCCTTGAGCCGTGGCTTTCGGAGCTAACGCGTTAAGTAGACCGCCTGGGGAGTACGGTCGCAAGATTAAAACTCAAATGAATTGACGGGGGCCCGCACAAGCGGTGGAGCATGTGGTTTAATTCGATGCAACGCGAAGAACCTTACCTACTCTTGACATCCAGAGAACTTTCCAGAGATGGATTGGTGCCTTCGGGAACTCTGAGACAGGTGCTGCATGGCTGTCGTCAGCTCGTGTTGTGAAATGTTGGGTTAAGTCCCGCAACGAGCGCAACCCTTATCCTTGTTTGCCAGCGAGTAATGTCGGGAACTCCAGGGAGACTGCCGGTGATAAACCGGAGGAAGGTGGGGACGACGTCAAGTCATCATGGCCCTTACGAGTAGGGCTACACACGTGCTACAATGGCGCATACAGAGGGCGGCCAACTTGCGAGAGTGAGCGAATCCCAAAAAGTGCGTCGTAGTCCGGATTGGAGTCTGCAACTCGACTCCATGAAGTCGGAATCGCTAGTAATCGTGGATCAGAATGCCACGGTGAATACGTTCCCGGGCCTTGTACACACCGCCCGTCACACCATGGGAGTGGGCTGCAAAAGAAGTAGGTAGTTTAACCTTCGGGGGGACGCTTACCACTTTGTGGTTCATGACTGGGGTGAAGTCGTAACAAGGTAGCGCTAGGGGAACCTGGCGCTGGATCACCTCCTTATACGATGATTATTGCGATGAGTGTTCACACAGATTGATACGGTTTATGAAGTAAAGAGACGATACTGGGTCTGTAGCTCAGGTGGTTAGAGCGTTCGCCTGATAAGCGAGAGGTCGGTGGTTCGAGTCCACTCAGACCCACCAATTTCCTTACTAAGGGATTGGCTACAGTATCGACACCTTGATGGGGCTATAGCTCAGCTGGGAGAGCGCCTGCCTTGCACGCAGGAGGTCTGCGGTTCGATCCCGCATAGCTCCACCATCTTTAAGTGTTCTTGAAAAAGAATCTTTAAAAATGGTTTTCATCAGAAAATCTAGCTCTTTAACAATTTGGAAAGCTGACAAAACAACAATTTATTGTTGTTTGTAAAGTTCTCAAAGTATTCCTTATGGAATACAACTAAAAACACATTCAAGTGTTCTTGGAATTTGAGTCCGGCAAAATCGATATGTCTCTCGCTCATTCAAATAATGAGAGACAACTTTGGTGATTTGAACATCAACTCGAAACTCCTTCGGGTTGTATGGTTAAGTGACTAAGCGTACACGGTGGATGCCTTGGCAGTCAGAGGCGATGAAGGACGTATTAACTTGCGATAAGCCCAGATTAGGCAGTAAAAGCCACTTGAGTCTGGGATTTCCGAATGGGGAAACCCACTTACATAAGTAAGTATCGTTATGTGAATACATAGCATAACGAGGCGAACCGGGGGAACTGAAACATCTAAGTACCCCGAGGAAAAGAAATCAACCGAGATTCCGAAAGTAGCGGCGAGCGAAATTGGACTAGCCCTTAAGCTTTATAGGCGTTAGGTGAACAAGCTGGAAAGCTTGGCGATACAGGGTGATAGCCCCGTAACTGACGACGCATATTCAGTGAAATCGAGTAGGGCGGGACACGTGATATCCTGTCTGAATATGGGGGGACCATCCTCCAAGGCTAAATACTACTGACTGACCGATAGTGAACCAGTACCGTGAGGGAAAGGCGAAAAGAACCCCTGTGAGGGGAGTGAAATAGAACCTGAAACCGTGTACGTACAAGCAGTAGGAGCAGGCTTGTCCTGTGACTGCGTACCTTTTGTATAATGGGTCAGCGACTTATATTCAGTGGCAAGGTTAACCATCTAGGGGAGCCGTAGGGAAACCGAGTCTTAACTGGGCGTTCAGTCTCTGGATATAGACCCGAAACCAGGTGATCTAGCCATGGGCAGGTTGAAGGTTGAGTAACATCAACTGGAGGACCGAACCGACTAATGTTGAAAAATTAGCGGATGACTTGTGGCTAGGGGTGAAAGGCCAATCAAACCTGGAGATAGCTGGTTCTCCCCGAAAGCTATTTAGGTAGCGCCTCGGACGAATACTACTGGGGGTAGAGCACTGTTAAGGCTAGGGGGTCATCCCGACTTACCAACCCTTTGCAAACTCCGAATACCAGTAAGTACTATCCGGGAGACACACGGCGGGTGCTAACGTCCGTCGTGGAGAGGGAAACAACCCAGACCGCCAGCTAAGGTCCCAAATTACTACTAAGTGGGAAACGATGTGGGAAGGCTCAGACAGCCAGGATGTTGGCTTAGAAGCAGCCATCATTTAAAGAAAGCGTAATAGCTCACTGGTCGAGTCGGCCTGCGCGGAAGATGTAACGGGGCTAAGTAGTAAACCGAAGCTGCGGCAATGCACTTTAGTGCATTGGGTAGGGGAGCGTTCTGTAAGCGGTTGAAGGTGTGTGGTAACGCATGCTGGACGTATCAGAAGTGCGAATGCTGACATGAGTAACGATAAAGGGGGTGAAAAACCTCCTCGCCGGAAGACCAAGGGTTCCTGTCCAACGTTAATCGGGGCAGGGTAAGTCGACCCCTAAGGCGAGGCCGAAAGGCGTAGTCGATGGGAAACGGGTTAATATTCCCGTACTTCTTACAATTGCGATGGGGGGACGGAGAAGGCTAGGTGGGCCTGGCGACGGTTGTCCAGGTTCAAGTGCGTAGGCTTAAGAGTTAGGTAAATCCGGCTCTTTTTAAGGCTGAGACACGACGTCGAGCATCTACGGATGTGAAGTCATTGATGCCATGCTTCCAGGAAAAGCCTCTAAGCTTCAGATTGTAAGGAATCGTACCCCAAACCGACACAGGTGGTCGGGTAGAGAATACCAAGGCGCTTGAGAGAACTCGGGTGAAGGAACTAGGCAAAATGGTACCGTAACTTCGGGAGAAGGTACGCTCTCGACGGTGAAGTCCCTCGCGGATGGAGCTATTGAGAGTCGCAGATACCAGGTGGCTGCAACTGTTTATTAAAAACACAGCACTGTGCAAAATCGCAAGATGACGTATACGGTGTGACGCCTGCCCGGTGCCGGAAGGTTAATTGATGGGGTTAGACTTCGGTCGAAGCTCTTGATCGAAGCCCCGGTAAACGGCGGCCGTAACTATAACGGTCCTAAGGTAGCGAAATTCCTTGTCGGGTAAGTTCCGACCTGCACGAATGGCGTAATGATGGCCACGCTGTCTCCACCCGAGACTCAGTGAAATTGAAATCGCTGTGAAGATGCAGTGTACCCGCGGCTAGACGGAAAGACCCCGTGAACCTTTACTACAGCTTGGCACTGAACATTGACCCTACATGTGTAGGATAGGTGGGAGGCTTTGAAGCGCAGTCGCTAGATTGCGTGGAGCCGTCCTTGAAATACCACCCTTGTAGTGTTGATGTTCTAACGTCGACCCCTCATCGGGGTTGCGGACAGTGCCTGGTGGGTAGTTTGACTGGGGCGGTCTCCTCCCAAAGCGTAACGGAGGAGCACGAAGGTGGGCTAATCACGGTTGGACATCGTGAGGTTAGTGCAATGGCATAAGCCCGCTTGACTGCGAGAATGACAATTCGAGCAGGTGCGAAAGCAGGTCATAGTGATCCGGTGGTTCTGAATGGAAGGGCCATCGCTCAACGGATAAAAGGTACTCCGGGGATAACAGGCTGATACCGCCCAAGAGTTCATATCGACGGCGGTGTTTGGCACCTCGATGTCGGCTCATCACATCCTGGGGCTGAAGTCGGTCCCAAGGGTATGGCTGTTCGCCATTTAAAGTGGTACGCGAGCTGGGTTTAGAACGTCGTGAGACAGTTCGGTCCCTATCTGCCGTGGGCGTTGGAGAATTGAAAGGGGCTGCTCCTAGTACGAGAGGACCGGAGTGGACGAACCTCTGGTGTTCGGGTTGTGTCGCCAGACGCATTGCCCGGTAGCTAAGTTCGGGATCGATAACCGCTGAAAGCATCTAAGCGGGAAGCGAGCCTTGAGATGAGTTCTCCCTGATACTTTAAGTATCCTAAAGGGTTGTCGTAGACTACGACGTTGATAGGCAGGGTGTGTAAGCGTTGTGAGGCGTTGAGCTAACCTGTACTAATTGCCCGTGAGGCTTAACCATACAACACCCAAGGGGTTTTGATGGACTCAATGAAAGAACATTGAATGTGTAGTAACGAGAATTAAGAAACAGCTTTCCAGATTAAAGAATTTGCTTGGCGACCATAGCGTTTTGGACCCACCTGATTTCCATGCCGAACTCAGAAGTGAAACGAAATAGCGCCGATGGTAGTGTGGGGCTTCCCCATGTGAGAGTAGGACATCGCCAGGCTTTAAATATCGTTATTTGCATAGACAAGTAACAACATCATCAGTGTACTAATCTTTTGATGACAATTTGTGGAGAGATGGCTGAGTGGTTGAAAGCACCGGTCTTGAAAACCGGCATACGTTAATAGCGTATCTAGGGTTCAAATCCCTATCTCTCCGCCACTATTCAGAAGCCTCGCTAGAAATAGCGAGGCTTTATTCGTTTCTGACGCTTGGAAATTCGTTAGGGACTGGAATCAATCCCTTAGCTGATCGTATCCCCGGACTAGGTATCCCTGCACTATGTCACTTGAGAAGCCTTGCTTTAAGCGCGTTCTCGCTATCCACGGGTTGTGCAGCGACAGAAGTTCATAACTTTATCTTCTAACGAGAGCCATCAAGTTTGAGTATTGGCATTCCTACCTCTAAGGGTGAAGTGTTTCTGTTAACAAGGGACGTGCCTTTACTCTATATTACGTGCGTTAGCGCTCTTAGTGTTACCTAATGGCTCTTCGCTATCTTGCTCTAGTTGGTACAATAAACACGGTCTAAGTATTGTATAGGACAGTCCTTCATTGAAGAGAATGGAGAGTATCGGAGCTTATGTACCTATTTTGCTTCCTACACTATTTCAAGTTATCTGCATTTTGCTAGTAGAGTTCCTTCCTAGAAACTTATATTTGGTTGTTCGCCTTGAAGAAAGTGAGCAAGCTATCTTTTAGAGGCTTTTAGAGGCTTTTAGAGGCTTTTAGAGGCTTTTAGAGGCTTTTGGTGAGCTTAATGGAGTGCTGCTGGGAACGAACTAAAGAAGCTTTGCTGGGGCCTCCTAATGAAGTTCAGGCGATTGCAGGGCATTAGCTCTAGTGGATATTGCAGGTTTGTGGAGTGTTGATAAATGACAGGCAATAAAAAAGCCGACAGTAAACTGCCGGCTTGGTTAAATGACCGCTACTTAGTCGTTCTGGACGAGCGTGAGAGCTTTACGAGAGACTTCGTGAGCGGCTTTAGTTAGATTCTGCTTCTCTAGTGTATCTGCTAGGAATGCATAATCAGAGACGTCAGAGCGAAGCTTTAAGGCGATCTCAAAGTGGTCTTGGGCTTCTTGCCACTTCTCTTGACGGAAATAGAAGTGCGCTAATGCGCTATGCGCAGCGGCGTTATCTGGCTCTTTCTTCACTACTCCCTCTAAGAAAACCACTACAGGGTGGATATCTGGCAGGTTTAGATCTGGCAGTAGTTGATAAAGCTCAGGAGCCGGTTGCTTTTTCAATGCTTCTTTTAGCACAGTAAAGGCTTCAGCATCTGCTTTCCGGGCTATCAACTCACGAGCAAAACAGGCGACTAGGTGTGTGTCTTGTTTTACTTTGCGTGCAAGGCCATTCCAATGAGAAATAAGCCCTTCGCTACCTTGCTGCTGTGCCACTTCATGGAGTAAGCCGCATTGCGCCTTTTGAATCAGCTCTGCGTGTTCTTCTTCCGTGATGAGTTTTGCTTTGGTGAGTTGTGGCAAGAGGTCAATAAGAGGTTGCCACAATTTTAGCTGCATGTACGTTGTTTTCAGCAAGTTCAATACAATCGAATTACTCGCATACTGACCTTTTAACGATTGCAAAGTATCGAAAGCAGCCTCGAACTCGTTATCGCGAATAAACTGTTTAGCACGAGTTAGCTCTACTGCGAGATGAGCATTCTCTTGCTGGCTTGCTAGCTCTAGGTAGTGATCACGTTTTGCTTTATCACCTTGACCTTGTGCAGCTTCAGACGCAACTAAGTAACAAAGTAGTGGCATGTCGTGATGATTCGCCCAACGAGTCACTTTTTTCTCGGCACCTTTCCAGTCTCCTTCTAGGAGTTTAATAATGCCTTCATTGGTGTATCGACGGGAATGGCGCATTTTGCGCACGCTGAAGTAGTTCCATGTTGTAGAACTTGCGTAAACTAGCTTTTTAATTAGGTACTCAAGTAGAAAAAGGCCTGCGAGTGCTGCGATAACGAATACGACCAATGTCGTTACGCTCATCTCGATCGTTTTCTCAGCGATGGAGATGAGTACATAGCCTTGCTGACCAGAAAATTGAGTGCCAACAAATAGTCCTGCACCTAGTACAACAAATAGGAAAATAAGACGAAACATTACTTATCCTCCATACCTGTCATCGTTGTGACTTCGCGACGTAGGCGCTCACGGATGACATCTGATAGTTGAGACTGACTTTGCAGTTTCGTTGGGTATTCCACTTGAATGTTTTGCTGGCTTAACTGGTTAACAGTTTTGTTGAACTCTTTAACGGAATTATCGTCTTGGTTGAAGAAAGCTAATGCCCATTTATCGGCCGTTTTTAGAGACGTGGTGTAAATTTCACCTTGCTCTTGGTACACCGCTTTTATTGCGGTCTCCAATTTGGCTTTGATGTTTTCTTTTAGGTAAAAGTGTTGCTCAGGAGAAAGCAGTGGAATGACGTTACCATCGCGCGTGCGGAACGTAATGAAGTTTTCTGAAAAGTCCTTCAGAGAGGTCATTAAGTTATCTTGCCAGTTTGCAATATCTTCAGACACTTCAGTGTTCTCTACGACTTCTGCTTCTGGGAGTAGTGCATTGGCGAGTGGTAGCTTGTCTACTTGCTGTTGCAGAGCAGTTAAGCGTAGTACCAATCCATCACGGTCAATCAGCGGGATAGTACGAAGTTTGGTGATATCGTTCGCCATTGCTTTACGTAGTTTGACGAGGCTAGGGTCATTCAGTGCGGCAATGCGTTGATCAGCACTTTCCATTAGTTGAGTTGCGCTTTCTACGTCATGCTCTAAGAACAGTTTACGACCTGCTAATTTGACGAGGTAATCGGCTTCAGCAAGTAGCCAGTCGTTTGGTCGGCGACCTTTCACATCGGCAACGGCAAGCTGTAAGCTTTCAATGCTCTTCTGTTGCTGTCCAAGTACCACTTCCGCTTTGTGTGTCACGGTCGTTGCTTTCTCGATGGTTTCTTCTTGTACCCGGCTGAGCTCTTGCTTCATGGAAGCTTGAGTGCTTTCTAGCTGACTTTTTAGTTGGGCGATCTGCGCTTGGTAATCGGCTTGCTGCTGATGCAGCTTGTATGCGAGGCCACCGCCAAAAATAATCGATAAGATGATAGCGACTGTGCCTAGTTTAACTCCGCGCTTACCTTGTTTTTCTTCAAATTCGACTTTGGTTGGCTCGGCTGTTTTTGGGGGCTCGGCCACTTTTGGCTGTTCTTTTTTAGGGGCCGCATCCTGCTGCGATGTGCTTTTTTCGGCTAGCGGTGCCGATGAGGTTTCTTCGGAAAGGTTTTTATCGTTATTTTTTTGGTCGTTATTTTTACTTGTCATGCCTATATCCTGTGTAGCTAGGGCTGGAGAGCCGCCAGTAATTCCTGGTTGGATGCGCTTCCCGTGCATCTCACCCGAGTGAACCCCCTTTGAAGTGCGATGTCAGCGATACGCTGACTGGGGATATACAACTCTTGTTGATTAAGCCAAGTCAATTGCTCTGACGTCAATTGGCTGCACAAATAATCCAGTTGCTCACCACTGGTGACGATGATCTGGTCAATTTGTAGGGTTTTCCATAGTGAGACACAGCTTACTGGATCGAATGGGATGAATTCTCTCTTGTAAGTCTCACTATAGTGAACTTTTGCGCCACGTCTCACCAATGCATCTTTGATCAGCTCTCTTCCACCGTTCCCACGAAGGATAAGAACCTGTTGTTGGGCCACATTATTGAGCTCTGGCAGTCGCAATAAATGTTCACTATCACTGACTTGGGGATAGTGTACTTTCTGTTGGGTACATTTGCTTAAATAGTGTGCTGTTTTTTGACCAACGGCAAGGTAAATGGCTTGTTTCGGCCATGATGTCTCGTTGCTGGCTAAGATTTGCTGTGCACATTGCACGGCATGTCGACTAACAGCGATAACAATTTGAGCTTGATGCAGGTGTTTAGAGAGGTGCGTGTCCGTGAGATCGGCGACAATGTCGATCAGAGGATGGTGATATGCGGAAATGCCGTGCCTTTCGAGCAGAGAGCAAAGCGCGTTGCCTTGCTCTCCCGGCCGAGTGACCAACACTGCCATGATTATTCGTGATCTGCGTACAGCTTAGTTAGGATTTCACGAGCGCCGTTATCCAGTAGTTCATTGGCTAACTGCACTCCTAACGTTTCGCCGTCTTTACGATGGCCACGGATTTCACCACGAACAATTTCGCTGCCATCTGGTTCGCCAACTAATGCGCGTAGCCAAATGTTATCGCCATCTAGCAGGGCATAGCTGCCGATAGGTACCTGACAGCCGCCTTCTAGCGTCAGGTTCATTGCGCGCTCACACAAAACGCGGTCTACGGTGTCTTGGTGGTTAAGTGGCTCAAGTAGCTTAAGCAGCCTTTCATCGTCAAGGCGGCACTCAATACCGACAGCACCTTGGCCTACCGCAGGTAATGATTGCTCTGGCTCGATAAAGCTACGAATGCGTTCTTCAAGCTTCAATCGTTTAAGGCCAGCCGCAGCAAGAATTATCGCATCGTATTCACCCGCATCTAGTTTACCAAGGCGAGTGCCCACATTACCGCGAAGCTCTTTAATGATGATGTCTGGACGATATTCTTTCAGTTGGCATTGACGGCGCAAACTGCAAGTACCAACCACGGCACCTTGAGGGAGTTCATCAATGTTGCTATAGGTATTGGAGACGAAAGCATCACGAGGGTCTTCACGTTCACAAATGGTCACGAGGCCAAGACCTTCCGGGAAATCGACGGGCACGTCCTTCATTGAGTGAACGGCAAGGTCTGCACGGCCTTCTAGCATTGCGACTTCAAGCTCTTTTACGAATAAGCCTTTGCCGCCAACTTTTGCTAGCGGTGTATCTAAAATCACGTCACCTTTGGTCACCATGGTTACTAACTCGACTTCCAAACCAGGGTGAGCGGCTTGAAGGGCGTCTTTGACAAAGTAAGCTTGCCATAAAGCAAGAGGGCTTTTTCGAGTTGCAATGCGAATAGGTGTGGATTGTGTCATGATCTTCTCAATGCTGTTTGGATTTGGGTTTATCCTACCATTCTCATCAAGAAATGCTTACTGTTAGTTCGTTATCTCTGAGAGCTATGAATGGAATTACATGACGTTATGAAAATAGTGTGACTGGATTCTCAATTAGACTAAGGACTATTATTAGTAATAGGTAATAAGAGCGACACTACCGCGCGATTAATTTTGTGACTAAAGTATGGTTTTGCACCCTGAGTGGTGCGTGGGCGTGAAACTTTACCCGCACCAATAAAAGTGTTAAATTGATCACGTTTTTAGGCCGTTTTGGTTTAAAACGTCAGCAGATTTTCGTGATTGTTCAACCAAGGAATTCCCCTTGCAGGCTTACACCCAAAAAATCATTCAGCGACTAGATAATTTGAATCAGCAGCGAGTTGATCGCGCGCTGGCGCTTATGGATTCGCAAAGCCAGCAAGTCTTCCACTTGATTCCTGCCTTGTTGAACTACAACCACCCTGTGATTCCTGGCTATTACGATGCCGATGTCCCGTTTGGTGTACATGGGCTGGCGCTAAATAGCATTCAACAGCAATTCATTGATGACATTCAACTCGCGATTGGTCAGCCACTTAAGACGGCAGAGAAACCGGCTATCTTGGGCTTATACACCATGGGTAGTACCTCATCAATTGGTCAAAGTACTTCTAGTGATTTAGATATTTGGGTGTGTATTTCGCCAGATATGGATTGTGACGAGCGAGAATTGCTGACCAATAAATGCTTGCTGATCACCGACTGGGCACAAAGCCAAGGGGTGGAGGCGAACTTCTTCTTAATGGATGAAGAACGCTTTAGAAGCAACCATTCTGAAGAGATGACGGGTGATAACTGTGGCTCATCTCAGCACTTACTTTTGCTTGATGAATTCTATCGCAGCGCGGTGCGTATTGCTGGACAGCGTTTATTATGGCAAATAGTGCCGCCAGAAATGGAAGAGTGTTACGACGAGTACGTTTCTCAATTGTGCAGTGAAGGTTACATTGACTGTAGTGAATGGATCGACTTTGGTAAATTGAACCGCATTCCTGCTGAAGAGTACTTCGGCTCGAACTTGTGGCAGCTATACAAAAGTATCGATTCTCCCTACAAATCGGTATTAAAAGCCATTCTGCTTGAAGCTTATTCGTGGGAATACCCGCATACGCAGCTGCTAAGCATCGACACCAAACGTCGTTTCTTTGCCCATGAGCCAGATCTCTACGGTATGGATGCGTACTACTTAATGCTGGAAAAAGTGACTCGCTATTTAGAGCGAATCCAAGACGACACTCGTTTGGATTTGGTGCGCCGTTGCTTCTATCTCAAAACCCATGAAAAGTTGTCGCGTGAACCGGATGTTGGTTCAGTGGCTTGGCGCCGTGAAGCGCTGAGCGACATGATTGCAAAATGGGATTGGGATGCCAGCGTTGTTGCTGAGCTCGATGATCGCCGCAACTGGAAAGTTGAACAGGTAAAAGTGGTGCATCATGCGTTGCTGGATGCGTTGATGCAGAGCTACCGTAATTTGATTCAATTTGCGCGTCGCAACGACATTACCTCCGCTATCAGCCCGCAAGACATCAGTATTTTGGCTCGTAAGCTTTACGCCGCTTTTGAAGTATTGCCGGGCAAAGTGACGTTGCTCAACCCGCAGATTTCCCCTGATTTGCATGAACCGGATTTAAGCTTCATCGAAGTGAAAGATGGTGGTGTGAACAAGTCTGGTTGGTATCTCTATAAACAACCTCTGATCGCGCACCGCATTTTGGGGCAGCCATACTTAGAACATCATGAATACTTGAGCAAGTTAGTCTCTTGGGCATTCTTTAATGGTTTAATCACCGAGTCGACTCGTTTGCACGCGGTGGTGCGTGAAGCACAACTGGATATCGATAAGTTCTACCAAATGGTGAGCGACTTACGAAATACCTTTGCGCTGCGTAAGCGCCGTCCGACGATGCAGGCATTAGCTAGCCCATGTGAGATCAGCCAGCTAGCGATGTTCATCAACTTTGAAAATGATCCTACGTCAGAGCTTTCGGGCCGTTCACTGAAAGTGGATGTGAAAAATACCGATATCTTCAGTTTTGGTCCGGAACATAAAAACTTAGTCGGCAGTGTCGACTTGGTTTACCGTAACTCCTGGCATGAAGTGCGTACGCTGCATTTCAAAGGGGAAACGGCGATGCTGGACGCACTGAAAACTATTCTGGGCAAAATGCACCAAGACGCGTTGCCACCAGAATCGGTGGATGTGTTCTGTTATGCGAAGAACATGCGTGGTGTTATGCGTAATATGGTCTACCAGCTTTTAGCGGAATGTATCGACTTACGCTTGAAGCCAGTAGAGCAAGAAAAACGTCGCCGCTTTAAAGCGATGCGCCTCGGTAACCAAACTTACGGGCTGTTCTTTGAACGTCGTGGCGTGTCGGTGCAGAAGTTAGAAAACTCCATTGATTTCTATCGCAGCATTTCTACTAACAAACTTAAAGGCTCGCCGCTATTAATGCTCGATCGTGAGCAAGAGTATCAAATGCCAGAAGCGGTGGATGGTTTTGCCAGTGAAGGTCTGGTGCAGTTCTTCTTTGAAGATAATGAAGATGGCTTCAATATTTATGTGTTGGATGAGTCAAACCAAGTTGAAGTGTATCACCAATTCAGTGGCTCCAAAGACGAGATGATTTCGTCCGTGAACAGCTTTTACACATCAGTTAAAGATGACAGTCGTGTTGCGTCGAAATTTATCAACTTTAACCTGCCGCAGTACTACCAGATTATCCATCCTGAAGAGGGCAATGCTTATATCATCCCTTATCGTAATGATGGTTGCTCGCCGCATCGTCCGACGAAAGCGGTGAACGCGTAATTAAACCCGTATCAAAAAACAAAAAGAGCACCGAAGTGCTCTTTTTGTTTTGGTGACGATTGACCAGCATTATGCCCAATCAATGGCTTCGCCCGCGTGCTTTTCACACTCTTGCTTCACCATTTCAAATAGCTCCATGCCCGTTTTTGAGCAGGTCCATTTATCTTCAATAAGCTTGAAGTGGAAACCACCAGATTTGGACGCTAGCCAGATCTCATGCATCGGCTCTTGGCGGTTAATGATGATTTGGCTGCGGTCTTCAAATTCCAATGTCATTACGTTGCCAGTGACTTCGTAATCAATGTCTGCGCCTGAATCATCGATGGATTCTTCGATGATTTGCATCTGCGCATCCACCAGTTGATGAAATTCAGTATCGTTCATCCGTCTATCCTATTGCTTTTCCTGAGTGTGGTGCGATTATAGGGGGCATTGATTCAATAATCACGATATGCGAAATGAAAAAATTAGTTACTGTGTTGTTTGTGATGGTTGCCGCGACGTTAGCGGGATGTGGCCAGTCTGGCTCACTATACATTCCAGATGACACTCAACAGAATGAGCAATCACAATAAATAACCGCGCCTTAGGGTGAAATTAGGGTTCAGCAGTCGAATAAAATAAGGGAAGCGAATTTTGGATTACTTCAACTATCAGGATGATGGCCAGCTTTGGGCCGAAGACGTCCCACTTCAAGCTCTTGCAGAGCAATATGGCACTCCTCTTTACGTATATTCTCGAGCCACGCTAGAGCGCCACTGGAAGGCGTTTGATAGTGCTGTGGGTCAACATCCTCATCTAGTTTGCTACGCGGTGAAAGCGAACTCAAACCTAGGCGTATTGAACGCACTGGCGCGTTTGGGTTCGGGCTTTGATATCGTATCAGGTGGTGAACTTGAGCGTGTGATTGCCGCAGGCGGTGATCCGAAGAAAGTCGTCTTCTCTGGTGTTGGGAAAACACCTGCAGAAATGAAGCGTGCTCTTGAGCTAGGTATCAAATGTTTCAACGTTGAATCTGAGCCTGAGCTAGAACGTTTGAATAAGGTTGCGGGTGAGCTTGGTGTGATTGCGCCAATTTCTCTGCGTATCAATCCAGATGTCGACGCGAAAACACACCCTTACATTTCGACTGGTCTTCGCGACAATAAATTCGGCATTGCATTTGATCGTGCGCCAGATGTTTATAAATTCGCGCAAAGCCTGCCGAACTTGAATGTGCAAGGCATCGACTGCCACATTGGTTCTCAGCTGACCAATATCGACCCATTTATCGACGCGACAGACCGTTTATTAGCCCTGATTGATGATTTAAAAGCGCAAGGCATTAACATTCGTCACCTTGATGTCGGCGGCGGTTTGGGTGTGGTCTATCGTGATGAATTACCACCTCAGCCTTCAGATTACGCCAAAGCGTTACTTGGTCGTCTTGAAAATCACCAAGACTTGGAGCTGATTTTTGAGCCGGGCCGAGCAATTGCTGCGAATGCAGGTATCTTGCTAACGCGTGTTGAGTTTTTAAAACATACTGAGCACAAGAACTTTGCCATCATCGATGCGGCAATGAACGACTTGATGCGTCCTGCACTATACCAAGCATGGCAAGATATCGTGCCAGTTTCGCCGCGCACGGGTGAAGCACAGACTTACGATTTGGTTGGCCCTATTTGTGAAACCGGCGACTTCTTGGGTAAAGATCGCGCACTCGTTTTGCAAGAAGGTGATCTACTCGCGGTTCGTTCAGCAGGTGCCTATGGTTTTGTGATGTCTTCGAACTACAATACTCGTACCCGAGCGGCAGAAGTAATGGTGGATGGTAAACAAAGCCACTTAGTTCGCCAGCGTGAGGAGCTGACCAGTTTGTGGCAGCTGGAACAGATTCTACCGGAGTAACACACAACAAATGCATTTCCACTTTTCCAAAATGCACGGTTTGGGCAACGACTTCATGGTCGTCGACTGTATTACCCAGAACGTGTTTTTCTCGCAAGACCTGATCCGCCGTTTGGCGGATCGTCATACCGGCGTTGGTTTTGACCAATTGCTCGTGGTAGAAGCCCCTTACGACCCTGAAACTGATTTCCATTATCGGATTTTCAATGCCGATGGTAGTGAAGTCGAGCAGTGCGGGAATGGCGCGCGCTGCTTCGCGCGTTTTGTTCGCTTAAAAGGGTTGACCAATAAATACAGCATCAGCGTAAGCACCAAAAAAGGAAAGATGATTCTCAACATCGAAGATGATGGAGAAGTGACGGTCAACATGGGCGTTCCAGAGTTTGAGCCGAACAAAATTCCTTTTAAAGCCAAGCAAAAAGAGAAAACCTACATCATGCGCGCTGGTGAAAAAACGCTGTTCTGTGGCGCGGTAAGCATGGGTAACCCGCATGTGGTGACGGTGGTCGATGACGTGGATACTGCTGATGTCGATACATTAGGCCCGCTGCTTGAGTCGCACGAGCGTTTTCCAGAGCGCGTCAACGCTGGCTTTATGCAGGTGGTGAGTCGTGACCATATTCGTCTTCGAGTTTACGAGCGAGGCGCAGGTGAAACACAAGCTTGTGGTAGCGGCGCATGCGCGGCGGTAGCGGTAGGGATTCTTCAGGGTCTGCTGGATGAAAATGTTAAGGTTTCTCTACCAGGTGGTGAGCTGCGAATTGCGTGGCAAGGTCCGGGTAAGCCGTTGTTTATGACCGGACCTACAACGCATGTATTTGATGGTCAATTGTCTTGCTAGTAGAAGAAAAAGGAAACGGTTTGTCTCAAGTAGAAGCAGATGCCTTAACGGCTGAAGTGGTGGCCGAGTACCTCAAAGATCATCCCGATTTTTTTGTGCAGCGTCCAGAGCTTGTGGATCGTCTATCTTTCCCACACTCAGACTTGGGTGCGGTGTCTTTGGTGCACATACAAATGAATCGCCAACGTCAGCGCATTGAAGAGTTAGAAGAAGAGATCACCACACTGATGTCGCTTGCGGCGAACAACGATCGCACCTTTTACGAATTTATGGATTTGCAGGGGCAGATTCTAAAGTGTGGTGACTTTAAACAAGTCATTCATTCTATTGAAGAGAAAGCTAAAGCACTTGGCTTACGCGGGTTTGTTCGATTGTTTAGTCAATGCGACGCATCGATTCAATTGAGTAAGGAAAGTTATCAACGTTTTGCGACCACTCTCTTAAATGGCAAAGACGCGTACTTAGGGCGTCTGAGAAAAGTGGATCGTGAAGCTTTGTTTGGCAATATGGATGTGCCGGAAATGGGGTCCTATGTGGTACTGCCGCTCGTGAAACAGCAAACACTGGGCGTGCTAGCGTTCTCTAGTGAGGATGGCGGTCATTTTCAACCAGATATGGATACCTTGTTTTTGCGTCACCTATCATTAGTAGTGGCACATCTCGCTCAAACATTGGTATGGCAAAGTTACGATGACGACAACTCCCAACACTCCTCTGCCAAATAGTCTGCAAAAGCCTCTTGAGCGCTTCTATGAATTCTTACGAAGCGAAAAGGGGCTCAGCCTACATACTCAACGCAATTACAAACAGCAGCTAGAAACTATGGCGCAGCACTTGGCTGAAATGGGACTTAAAGATTGGTCTCAAGTGGATGCAGGCTGGGTACGCCAATTAGCAGGTAAGGGCATGCGGGAAGGCATGAAAGCCAGCAGTTTGGCGACGCGCCTCTCATCGCTGCGTAGCTTTTTCGATTTCCTTATTCTGCGTGGCGAGATGTCAGCTAATCCTGCCAAAGGGGTTTCAGCGCCACGTAAAAAGCGCCCGTTGCCGAAAAACCTCGATGTTGATGAAGTGAGCCAACTGCTTCAGGTCAACGAAGACGACCCGTTGGCTGTGCGTGATCGTGCCATGATGGAGCTGATGTACGGTGCTGGCTTGCGTTTGGCTGAGTTGGTGAGTGTGGATGTACGTGATGTACAACTGCGCAGTGGCGAGCTTCGTGTTATCGGTAAAGGCGACAAAGAACGTAAAGTTCCATTCTCTGGCATGGCAACTGAATGGGTTGCCAAGTGGTTGAAAGTCAGGGGCGATCTTGCTGCGCCAGGTGAACCCGCCTTGTTTGTGTCTAAACTCGGAACGCGTATTTCGCACCGTAGCGTGCAAAAACGTATGGCAGAATGGGGACAGAAACAGTCTGTGGCGAGCCATATTAGTCCGCATAAATTGCGTCACTCGTTTGCGACACATATGCTCGAATCCAGCAATAACTTACGTGCGGTGCAAGAGCTTTTAGGGCACGAGAACATTTCGACGACCCAAATCTACACGCACTTGGATTTCCAACATTTAGCGCAAGCCTACGACCAAGCCCACCCACGCGCACGTAAAAAGAACGGGGAGTGAGCCGAAGTATGAAATTTTATCGCCGTATCGAGCCTATTAAGGCCATGACCTTCGATCTTGATGACACGCTGTATGACAATTACCCGGTGATTATCCGTATGGAGCGTGAGTTGCTGGCTTGGTTGCAGCAAACACATCCTGCCGTGGCGCACATGGATAAGGCTGATTGGATGCAGGTAAAAAAACATGTGCTCCAGCAGAGACCGGATCTCAGAAGCGATGTGACGCTTTGGCGTTTAGTGCAGCTAAAGCATGGTTTTCTTTCAGTTGGCTATGATGAAGCGCAAGCTCAAGCCGCAGCTGAAGAGGGTGTGCAGCTCGCTTTGGATTGGCGCAGTCAGTTTGAAGTGCCCCAATCAAGCTTAGATGTTTTGACACAACTGGGAGAGCGAGTTCCGCTCGTGGCGCTCACAAACGGCAACGTCGATGTAGATAAAATTGGCTTAACGCCGTATTTTCAATGTGTACTCAAAGCGGGGCCAGATGGGTTAGCGAAACCCGCCACCGATATGTTTACTAAGGCGAAACGGTTCTTGGATATTCCAGCAGAGAATATTCTGCATGTCGGTGATCACCTAACCACGGATGTGCATGGTGCAAAGTCGGCTGGTTTTGCGGCTTGTTGGTTCAATGATATGAATAAAAATATCATTAACCATTCAAAAACACGTACTTTACCTGATATTGAAATCAATAGTTTGCAGCCGTTACTCACACTTTTTTAATTGCTTTCGCATTAATCCATTCTAATCTCATTTTGTGTCTAGAAAAGCAGCGTAAAGCCACGTAAATTATTCACTATTAAGTAAAAAGAGTAACGCCACACGTCGTGGTGAAGATAGTGTTACGGCAGTGGTAGGTGCATGCGAGCTTTTTCAAAACTGGTTCATGATGTCAGTCAGTTAAATGACTTTTTAGTCACTTCTCAGTTCTCTTCAAGTAAACAATATTTGGTGCAAATATTGTCGACTCAATCACGCGACTTTACGACCACACTTGCGGACGCTGTTTTATTGTTGCTGCCGAATGCTCATGTCATGGGGCATAGTACGCGTAATGTCATTCTGGAGGGGGAGATATTTACCTCTGGCTGCCTGATCAGTGTGACTGAGTTCGAACAAACCACGCTTACTTCTGCCGTCCAAACCTACTCTTACTCCCCCGATATTGATGGTGGAGAGCTCAAACGCTCGCTTCTGTTGCAGCATAATTCGCAAGTGATCCTCAGCTTTGCTGTGCAAATTGAACGACGTGACTATCCCTTGTTTCAAACCTTCGCCAGTGAAGAAGTCGTGATCTCTGGAGGGTTGGCGCAAAGTATTGATGATGGCTGTTGGGTGCTATATCAAAACCGAGTTTACGATAACGCTGTGGTCGCCGTAGCTTTGCACAGTGATACCTTGAAGTTATGGACGGATGCGTATTCGGAATGGAACCCGATTGGCATGCCACATAAAGTCACCCATGCAAAAGGAACGCGCTTGTATTGCTTAGGTGAACAGAAAGCGTTGGACGTATACAAGCGTTACTTGGCGGATGGCCATGATGTGACGCTGAGTCAGTTGCTCAGCTTTCCTTTGTATCGAGAAAGTTTGGGGCGCAAGGAAGTTTGCACGGTAACGGAGCTACACGCTGATGGCAGTATGAGTTTCGACAGGCCTTGGTGTCTTGGTGACGAAGTACAATTTTGCTATAACCACCCCTCATTAACGCTCGAACAGGTGCGACATGGTGTGGTTGAGTTAGCCATGCACCAACCTGAAGTCGTGATGATTTTTAACTGCGCGTCACGGTTAGACTTTATTGACAGCAGCGACGAAGTCCAAGCCTTCAAAGATATCGCGACGACGTTTGGTAGTTATTGTATGGGGGAACTGCATGGCGGTATTGGACAGCCAGAAATTCTTCATCACAGTCTGACGTATTTAGCGATGCGAGAGGGAGATGAAGTACAAGCATTGAACTTGCCTAAGTCGCCCGTTAGCTCCTCTATTTCACCATTGTTTAGCTTGATTCGAAATGCGATTGGCGACCTCAACCATATGAACGCGCATATGGGGTATCAACTCGATCGCCAAACGCGCAAGTTACAAGAAAGCTATCGGCGAGATAGTCGCACTGGATTACAAAACCGAGTCGCGCTGCAAGAGCGGCTGAGTAGCATTGATTTGGATGAGCACTTGCTGACTCTAAAGCTACTTAACTTCAGCCATATCAATGAAAAATACGGTTATAGAGTAGGGGATCAGCTACTTAAAGACCTCTCAATGCATTTTACGAATCGACTGCGAAAGCGTTTTGGCATGCCAACGGCTTTGCAGCTTTATAGTATTGGGGTTGGTGAGTGGGCGTTCATATTTAAAGCTGACCAAAGCAGCGAAACCATCAAACAGCACTTTACTCGTTTTGCCGACGCGGTAGAGCAAACTAATTTTGAGCCAATTGGTCTGCGCGAAATAGATTATCTTTCTATCTCGCTGTGCGGTGGCTTAGTGAGTCGTCGAGATTTTCCATCAGCTTCTGCGGATGAGCTATTGCTCAAAGGCATTGAAGCGAGGCGTTCCGGTGTGCGCAGTAATACCCATATCTGCAATGCGAAAGACATCGAAGTCAGTGAGGATGTACGTAAAGAGCAACTTGGATGGTTGAGTTGCGTCAGTAAAGCCATTCTCAAACAGAACATCATCACCTATAGCCAGCCGATAGTGCATGCGGATAGCCATAAATTGGCAAGCCAAGAATGTTTGGTTCGCATTTTGGAGGAGGATGGAACGGTGATTGCGCCAGGGCGCTTCCTGCCTATTATTTCCGATACGCACCTTTATACCCGATTGAGTCGGCACATGATCCATTCTACGTTACATTACATGCGAGATAAGCAAGGTGACTTTTCTATTAACTTATCGCCGCAAGATTTGCTTAGTGATAAAACTTTAATGCTTTTAGAGCATGAAATTTGTCAGCTCAATGACCCTAGGCGAATTGGTTTGGAAGTGTTGGAATCTGAGCAAATCAAAGACTACGGTCGAATGATCGAAGTATGCAGTCATTTTAGAAGCTTAGGAGCGCGTATCATTGTTGATGATTTTGGCTCAGGCTATTCCAATATTGATGAAATCCTAAAGCTGGAGCCGGAAGTCATAAAGCTCGATGGCAGCTTGATCCGTGATATCGATAAAGACTTAAAGCAGCGCAAAATAGCTTCTCAGTTGGTGCGTTTATGTCAGGTGTTTAACGCGGAGACGGTGGCGGAGTTTGTCCACAATCGAGAGGTGTGCAAAATCGCGCAGGATATGGGCGTCGACTATCTGCAAGGCTATTATCTGGGTGAGCCGACCCGATTATTTTAATGCTGTTTCACGTGAAACCATTCCAAATTAAAACGCAGCCTTGTCTGCGTTTTTTATTTTGAGCAATTTGGTTTTAGTTGCTTGAGTTCGGTGATTGCTTGAGAGCGTGTCCACTTTTTTCGGCTTGAAATAGCGCAAGGTAGTGAGCAAAGAATGTGAGCATTTTTTGCTGGTTATTTTGCTCGCCTAGTTGTCCGAGTAAATATGCGGCGACTTCAAACGTGCACAAGTTACCTTGTTGTTGGTTGCGTCGCAGCTGATATTGCGAGTCCGCCGAGGCAGACAGCGCCATAGTAGGGATACTTTCTAACCAACGGCTCTTGTTGATCATCTTGCGCGCCTCTTGCCAGGTGGCATCCAAAATAATAAACAGCGGAGTTTTGGTTTGTTGTTGGCTTTGGATCGCCACATGTTCGAGTGTGACGCTTTCTTCACTTGGGAACAGAAGCACTGGATACAGCGATGGATCAGCTAATCGAGCGAGCAAGTCTGCTGGTGGTTGTTTTCGGTCCCAGATTACTCGCTCAATATTGAGTTGGCACTGCTCTAGTAGCTGGCCAGTATTAGTATCACGCGTCAGTTCATTCGGATGCATCAACAGTAAGATGTTGTGCTCGCTGGTAAGTTTCGGCACCAGTGAGCACATACAGTTGAATTGAAAACCACAATTTGGACACGGTTGCGACATTACAGACGAACTCCTTCGCGCACAGGGCTAACCCCATCCGAGAACAGACGCACGCCACTGATTTGGTTTGGCGTTGCCGTTGGTGCCATGCTTGGGTTGAGTGGGTAGCTAACCCCACTGTATTGCATCACGTGTTGGGCTGCCTTAGCTCCGCCACCGCTGACATTAAAAATTAGATCTCGCCAGCCATGAGAGGTTTGTTGGCCGAGCATAATTGGGCTTTGTACCAGTGTGATGCGGCTATTGAAGCGCCACTCTTTTTCGTGATGTTCAAATATCAGCAATGTACAGCCACCGGAACCACACCAATCCAGCTGTACTAATAGCTCTTCGTTACCATCGCCGCTGAGGTCGTAAGTTAGCCAACGGTACTGGTTGTTGTTGGGGTTGGTTTGGTGAATGAAGAAGTAGTTGCGCACGGCGGCATCTACTTTGGAGTCAAACTCCGCACTAGAAGGCACGTCTGCACTGCTGATGGGCTTGTTGGCGCGTTTCTCGGCTGGTTGCATCATGCCCTCATCACGAATGGTGGCTGGATAAAGCACTAAGCCGCCATCGGCAATCGGATAAACCAAATTGCCGACTTTTTCTTTGGTCGCTTTGAGCTGATTACCTTCTCGCGTAAACAGTCGCTCTGACATCAGTCTTTGTTGTTGATGATGCGTCATGACGACTTGAACCTGAGACGGACTTAATTGTTGCCAGTACCCACGCTCGATTAACGGTGCTTGCCCATTGGCGTAACTGTATTTTGTTGTGGCGCTGTGGTCTGGGTTTAAGGTCATTTGCACCTCAAAACCTTGTGATTGGGTTGAAGTCGCGACATAGGTATTCACCCAGCCAAGCGTAGCGTCCACGTTTGCAGCTGTACCACAACCTTGATAAGTGTCGCCATCATGTTTTAGCGTCGCTTTCCAGCCATACAAAGAATCACTCATCGTATCTGAGCAGAGGTTTTCTGTTAGGAGAAGTTCACCATCTTGTAGTTGATATGTGCGCTGGCGAGGTTGAAGTTGACTGCTCTTAATCGCTAATTTTGAGGTTTGTTTTCCGATTGGCTGGAATGTCAGTCCATTAGCCTCAAAGCTTGCCGACCAAGAAGGCTCATTACCAAACACGCGAGTTGGTTTGTTTGGTTGCTGACAACGGTTTGGATTTTCCGTTGTGAGGAAGTTCACTTGTTCCACGACAAAGTTAGCATCGAAATCGGCAGAAAACCCATCGATGCCCGGTGGGTTGAGATGGCCGATAACCTCGCCATACATGGTCTGGTAAGGCTCGTTATTTAACTGAATTGCTCGTTGCATTTGCTGTGGTGACAGTTGTAACCAATATTGCTTGTCGCTGCCACAAGGCATGATGTATTGGCTCTCGTGACCGACGATCACTTTTCCACGTAGCATAAAGGTTTGAGGTTGAATGGTGTCTGGCTTATCTAAGGTGGCTGGTGGAGAAGCTGGGTCGGCAGCGCCAGATTGTGGCGGCTGCGAACTACATGCTTGCAGAACCAGCAGAGTGGCAAGCGCCACTGGGTTTTTCAAAGCCTTCATGTTATATCTTCCTCATTATTGTTACTCAATCGGCATCGGATGGCATTATGGCATATTGGTTATTTAAAACTGAACCAGATACCTTTTCTATTGACACGCTTCGAACCCAAAAGGTTTCATGTTGGGAGGGAGTTCGTAATTATCAGGCGCGCAATATGATGCGTGACCAAGTGAAGGTGGGCGATTTAGTCCTGATTTATCACTCTTCTTGCAAGAATGTTGGTGTTGCCGGTATTGCTAAAGTCGTGAGAGAAGCCTATCCCGATCATTTCCAGTTCGATCCTGAAAGTGATTATTTCGACCCAAAGTCAGACCCAGACAACCCGCGTTGGATTATGGTGGATGTCGAATTCGTGCGTAAAACGGCGCGAGTGATTCCGTTATCGGTGATGAAAGCGATGCCAGAACTTGAGAACATGCCATTGGTGAAACGTGGAAATCGCTTGTCGATCATGCCAGTGACAGAAGAAGAGTGGGAAGCGATCCTTGGCAAAGAGAAGTTGCCAAGTCAGCGATAAAAGAAAAGGGCTGCGAATGTGCAGCCCTTTGTTATTGTTTGGAGTATTGCAGCTTACAGCAAGTGATCTTGTAGGTAGTGTGCAACCGCATCTTCTGCATTGCTGCCAATCACTTCGTTATTTGGCAATGCTTTCATCACTTTCTCGTGTGATGTACCCATGACCAATCCTTTACCTGCCATCGACAGCATTTCTACGTCATTCATGCCATCACCAAATGCCACGCAATTTTCTAACGTGAGGCCGAGTTTTTTCGCTACCGCTTCAAGAGCATGGCCTTTAGACACACCTGCACTCATTACTTCCAAGCACCATGGTGTTGAAAACGCAATATTCAGCTTATCGCCAAATTGTTCACGTAGTTTGTTTTCAAACACCACCAAGCGTTCGTGGTCTTGTGCTGGGTGAGTGAAGAAGATTTTCGCAATACCGTCAGTTGGTGCTTGGTCTTCATCGAATAAGACGTATGTGAATTCGTCATGGAAATCACGCAATGTTTCGTCGTCTTTGTTCATCAACCAACTGTCATTTTGATACATGTGGATAAGTATTTCTTGATCGTGCTTGATCGTGTCGATCACGCCTTGAACCAGTTCTGCAGGGACATTCTCGCTGTACATCAGCTGATCTTCCTGGTCATGCACACGGGCACCGTTCGAGGTGATCATGTAAGCCGGAATACCGACCTGACGACGGATGCTCGCAACGTCTACGTGGTGACGGCCTGTTGCAAAGACAAAGGTGTAACCCTTTTCATGCAGCGCTTTTAGCGTCTCTTTTGAGTAAGCACTGAGCTGATGGTTTGGTGCGAGTAACGTGCCATCCAGATCAGAGGCAACGATTTTAGTGATCTCTTTGCAAGGTAGCGATGTGCTCATGAAGTCCTCGTAAACGGTTTGGATAGTATGGAACAGGTGATTTGCAAACGGAGTACAGCAGACTGACTAGATCATACTGCTCCGAATGCGGGGGAATTTGGGTCGGTTGCATCTACGTGGTTCAACGCAGCCAGACCCAAGCAGTGTACGTCAAAATGAGGATGAAAAAGAGGGTAAATCAATGTGCAGACATTTCCTCTTTAATCATGGCCGTGAAATGGTCGCCTAGAGTTCTTATTATGTTTTTTCGTTTGGCGATGATTTCGGGTCATTCATAAAGCGGAAGATTGCATCGAGTGCTTGATTACGATACTGGTCGGTCTCGAATAAGATCTCATGCTGTGCGCCTTCGATAGAAAGTAGCTCCGCATGTGGGTTGGTTTTACGCAATTTATCGATGAAACGTTTCTGTGCCAGATTACTGACAATACGATCGCTCCCAGCTTGAATCAGGAGCACCGGTACTTTGACTTGGCGAGTCAATAAAAAGCATTGTTTTGCTGCCATTAGCCCTTGCCATACCCATCGTGTGCTCGGTCCACCGACTTGCAGTTCCGGTTTTTCCGTATAGAGATTTCGGAACCATTGGTAGCGACCATAGCTTTGGCTGAGCGGGTTATCTTCAAAGGGTTTAGGAAAGTAGGCCTGATGTCCTGGCGCATAACGTGGCAAAGTGGATACCGCTGACATAATTTGTGTCACAGGAATCGCTATTGGCGATAAGTACCATGGCAGATTAATACCAAACATAGGCGCACTAAGAATCAAGCCGGTAAAGGGATGTTCTGGGTGAGTTTGCAGATAACGTGTAGCGATTGCGCCGCCCATGGAGTGGGCAATGATGAAACATTGCTGATAGTCGCTAAGGTCGTGTTTGTTTACGACCATGTCCATATCGTCAATATAATCAGTAAAGTCATAGACGTGACCCATATCTGAGTCAGACAATAGACGATCTGATAAACCTTGTCCGCGGTGGTCAAAGGAATAGACGTCGAAGCCTTGGCGATAGAGATCGTAAAACAGTTCTTGGTATTTCCAGGAAGATTCAATGCGCCCATTAACGATGAGCACGGCTTTTTTATGTTCTGGGTTGGTCAGTTTGCACCAGTAGATGTTCTTTTTCTCAGTTCCTTTAACAAAGCCTTCTTGGCGAGTTTGCCAAAGTGCCGCGATCGGACCACCAATTGCTTGCTCAAATAATGACTCTTGAGTATAAGTCAAAGGTGAATGGTTAGTAGCCATTAGTCGATTACCCGAAGATACGTTGTTTACGCGATGTATCATCGAAGAATTATTGAGGAAATGCAATGGATACCCACGTCTGGTTAGCTTATGTAGTAACTGCAATCGTTTTTAGTTTGGCTCCGGGGTCTGGCACGGTGAACTCAATCAGCAATGGTTTGAGTTACGGTACTCGCAAATCTTTGGGGGCTGTGATCGGTCTCCAAATTGGTTTGGCCATTCACATTGCGTTAGTTGGGGCGGGAATTGGTGCGCTGGTCGCACAGTCGGCAACGGCATTTTCTGTCATTAAATGGGTTGGCGCGGCTTATTTGGTTTGGTTGGGTATCCAGAAATGGCGAGACACCTCCAGCTTGGTGGCGGCTGAGAGCCACAAAGACATGTCTGGCATGGCACTCTTGTACAAAGCTATTTTGATTAACCTGACGAACCCTAAATCGATTGTTTTTCTGGTGGCGTTGTTTCCACAGTTTATTGACCCGGCACAAGACCAACTGACGCAACTGTTGGTGCTTGGTGTTACGACTGTTGTGATCGACGCGTGCGTGATGTTGGGTTACACCACCTTGGCGGCGCAAATGGGACGTTTTATTCGCTCCGATAAAATCATGGGGAAAATAAACAAAGTCTTCGGTTCAATGTTTATGGGTTGTGGTGCATTATTAGCAGCTGCAAAGTCATAAGCCATTTATAGGTCCTTCTTTAGCATGAATACAACGTATGTTGCTCGCCAGCCGATCTTTAACCGCAAAAGACAGACGCTGGGTTATGAATTGTTGTTTCGAGATGGGGAGAGTAATGCATACCCTTCGCATATTGAGTCAAACCGAGCAACATACCGATTAATTGTCGAGAATTTCCTATCTCTGGGCACTAACCCAGTGATTGCTTCTTCGCGATGCTTTATCAATTTTCCTCATCAAAGCTTGGTGCGCCGCTTACCGCGCAGCTTGCCAAAAAACAAAATCGTCGTCGAAGTACTGGAAACTTGCCAGCCGACCGATGATCTTCTCGATGCGATTCGCGAGTTGTATCGAGAAGGTTATTTGATCGCGCTGGATGATTTCACCTTAACGCCGGAGTGGCGTCGCTTCTTACCTTACGTGCACATCGTTAAACTCGATATCATGGCAATGGGGCTGGAAAAAGCGTGTGCGTTGGTAAAAGCTCACCTTGCTAAACGCGTCAAGTACCACTTTTTGGCGGAACGTGTTGAAACCGCAGAAGAGTTTGAGCAAGCCAAAGCGGCTGGCTTTAAGTTTTTCCAAGGCTACTTTTTTAGCAAGCCATTAGTTTCGCAAACAAAATACGTGAGCCCTGAGCAAGTGTTAGCGCTACAGCTTTTTCGTGAAGTCTGCTCATCAGAGCCAGACTTTACTCGTATTGAAACCATCATTACGCAAGATGTCGCGTTGTCGTACAAATTATTGCGCTTTGTAAATACGCAAGCGCCAAACCTCGCTGTCGAAATTAGCTCGTTTCGTCAGGCCTTGATCTACCTTGGTCAGGATAATCTTAAGCAGTTTGTCTCCTTGGTCGTGGCGTCGTATATCTCTAGTAACAAGCCTCGAGAGCTGTATCACCTTTCATTACAACGAGCGCAGTTCTGCCAATTAATGTCGCGTTATCAGCCATTTTCCCACCTCAACGAACAAGGGTTTATGGTCGGCTTATTATCGATTTTAGATGCGATGCTTGATTTGTCGGTGGAATCTTTAGTCAAGCAATTGCCACTTAGCGAATCCGTACAACAAGCCTTATTACATCGAAAGGGGGTTTATGGTGCGCTGATTTCTCTCGAAGAGTGTTACGAGCGTGCCGACTGGTCAGGCGTTGAAAAAATCACGACGCAGTTGGGATTGTCTTTGGAAGAGGTCAAGCTCTCGTTAGGCGAAGCGGTTCGCTGGAGTCAAAACGTCGCAACCGCGTAAATTTCTGCCGTATCTTTATTCTCTCTAACCGTTCTTCTCTCAATCTTTATTGGCTGTTTCGATGTGAAACTTTTATGACGATGATGGGTTCACTCTTGACGACATCTCAGAGTTAAATAAATATATACGCATATCCATATATAGGTATGTTTATTATGCTTCCACATCAGTTTTTCAAGCTGTTATCCGATGAAACGCGCGTACGTTGTTTAATGCTGGTGGCCCGTGAAGGCGAAACTTGCGTGGGTGATTTGGCGTTTGCGTTGCAAGAGAGTCAGCCGAAAGTTTCTCGTCATCTTGCTCAGTTACGCTCTAGTGGCATCTTGGTGGATAAACGCCGAGGGCAATGGGTGTACTACGAGTTATCGCAGCAATTACCAGGTTGGATGCGTAAGCTGATTGAAGACTTAGTGGCATCAAACTGTTTGAAGCAAGAGTACCAAGACGACATCACACGCTTGCACGATAAAAGTCGTGAGGCTTGCTGTTAATAGCAAACAGAGATTCAAGGTAGAAGATTAAAGGGTAAAACTATGACAATTAAAGTAGGAATTAATGGCTTTGGCCGAATTGGTCGTTTAGCACTGCGAGCGGCATTCGACTGGCCAGAGTTAGAGTTTGTGCAAATCAACGATGTCGCAGGTGATGCAGCGACGCTTGGCCACTTATTAGAGTTCGATTCAGTGCAAGGTCGTTGGCACCATGAAGTGCAGGTTGAGGGCAATGAGCTCGTCATCAATGGCAAGCGCATCGCCACGACTCAGCAACGTGACATTGACGCCGTGAACTGGTCTGGCTGCGATGTTGTGATTGAAGCGACAGGTGTATACCGCAAAACCTCGTACCTAGACCAATACCTCGATCAAGGTGTGAAGCGCGTGGTGGTGAGTGCGCCAGTGAAAGAAGAAGGCATTGCGAACATTGTAGTTGGTGTGAATGACCACATCTTCGATCCTGAAAAACATCGTATTGTGACAGCCGCTTCGTGCACAACAAACTGTATAGCGCCTGTGGTGAAAGTTATTCATGAGAAGTTGGGCATTGAGCAATCCTCTTTCACGACAATTCACGATTTGACCAATACGCAAACCATTTTGGATGCACCGCACAAAGATCTGCGCCGTGCTCGTGCGTGCGGCATGAGTCTTATCCCGACCACTACCGGTAGTGCGACAGCCATTGTGGAAATTTTCCCAGATTTAAAAGGCAAGATTAACGGCCACGCGGTACGTGTACCATTGGCGAATGCGTCATTGACCGACATCATCTTCGATGTAAAACGCGATACCACAGCAGAAGAAGTGAACGCTTTGCTGAAAGAGGCGTCGGAAGGTGAGTTAAAAGGCATTCTTGGCTTTGAGGAACGTCCGTTAGTGTCGATCGATTACAAAGGCGACCAACGCTCAACCATCGTTGATGCACAATCCACCATGGTGGTTGGCTCACGAATGGTGAAGATTTACGCGTGGTACGACAATGAAATGGGTTACGCAACGCGCACCGCAGAATTGGTTCGTAACGTTGGTCTGGCATAACAGGAGTTCACAATGTCTCATCCTACATGGCAATTAGATTTGGACTCTGGTGCATTAGTCCTAACACCGTGCCCGGGTACCAAAGGCGTCGAGTTGAAAGCGTCGTTGGAACAGTTGAAGGAGCAGGGGGTTCAAGCGGTCGTTACTGCATTGGACGATAGCGAGTTAGCAGCGAAAGACGTTGCGGCTTTGGGTGACACCACTCAGCAGCTGGGCATGAAATGGTTCCAGATCGAGATTGAAGATGACTGCGCACCAAGTGACGAATTTGCGGCGAAGTGGCACCAAGCCAGTCCGGAACTGCATGCGATTCTTGCTCAAGGTGGCAAAGTCGCGATGCACTGCATGGGCGGCTCGGGTCGCACAGGTTTGTTTGCGGCTCACTTGCTGCTAGAGAAGAAATGGCAGTTAGAAGATATCGTGCGAGAAGTGCAGGCTCTTCGCCCTGGTGCGTTTACAAAACCGGTGCAGCTTGAGTACATCGAACGCGTGGCGCAAGACGCTTGATCAGCTTAAATAGCTTTTGGAACATCATGATCCAAAAGCTATGTTCCAGTTTATATAATGGAAAATAGGTCAGCAGTAAAACTAAAGGTTTTAATTTAAGATTTTGTTTTTATTGGTTATCTTTGTCCGTTTGTAAATTTCGGTGTGTTTGTGAATTCGAACTAAGGTTGTATCGCCTTATGGTTGGTGTACAGGTTAATAAGCATTTGGCACATGATGATCTAAATGCTTCTATCGCTGTACATAAGAGGTCAATATGATTTCTCAATTGAACAAAAGTATTCGTCAGTACATGTTAGTGACGTTTAACTATTGGAACTTTACCGTGACCGACGGAGCGCTGCGTATGCTGGTGGTGCTCTATTTTCACGACTTGGGTTATTCCACGTTAGCTATTGCCTCACTGTTCCTTTTCTATGAATTTTTTGGTGTGGTGACCAATTTGATTGGTGGGTGGTTGGGCGCAAGGTTAGGCCTGAACAAAACCATGAACATTGGTTTAGCGATGCAAGTGTTTGCGTTGTTGATGCTGGCAGTACCCAACGCATGGCTGACGATTCCTTGGGTGATGGCGGCGCAAGCTTTGTCGGGGATTGCCAAAGATCTCAACAAGATGAGTGCCAAGAGTGCGATTAAAACATTAGTACCAGACGAGCAGCAAGGCGCACTCTACAAATGGGTGGCGATTTTGACAGGCTCGAAGAATGCACTCAAAGGGGCGGGCTTTTTTGTTGGTGGCTTGCTGTTGTCTTGGGTGGGCTTCCAAAACTCGATGTTTATTATGTCGAGTGCGCTGGCATTGGTGTTTGTTTTCAGCATGATCTGGCTAGAAGCAGACATGGGTAAAGCAAAGAGCAAACCTAAGTTTCGCCAAATTTTCTCCAAGTCCGAATCTATAAATATTTTATCTGCGGCACGTATGTTCTTGTTTGGGGCGCGTGATGTGTGGTTTGTAGTCGCTCTGCCTATTTATCTCGGCAGTGTGTTTGGCTGGGATCACTTGTGGGTCGGTGGCTTTTTAGCCGCATGGGTCATTGCTTATGGGTTTGTGCAAGGCTTTGCGCCGCGTATTACTGGCAAAGCGCAAGGTCGCGTGCCTGATGGTAGTGCAGCATTAGTATGGGCAGGAATTCTTGCGTTAATTACGGGCGGTATTGCTTATGGTGTGCAAATCGGCTGGCAGCCTGAGTTGGTAATTGTTGTGGGGTTAATGATTTTTGGTGCTGTGTTTGCCATTAACTCTTCACTTCACTCGTATCTGATTGTGAGCTATGCCAAAGGCGATGGTGTGTCTCTGGATGTTGGCTTCTATTACATGGCCAATGCGATGGGACGTTTGATTGGCACGGTATTATCGGGTTGGATCTACCAAGAGGCTGGTCTTGCGGCGTGCTTATGGGTCTCCTTTGCTTTCTTGGCGCTGACGACGTTGATTTCGATTAAGTTGCCAAAAGCTAACGTTGCCACAGCGTAAATTTTGCCCGGTGTTTTTATCTGTAGATCGTACAAAATGGCTCCAACTTGGAGCCATTTTTGTTTCTTATGCGCCGTTTGATGTAATCAAACTGTGTGGGTTTGGCATCGAGGGTGAATGCTGATGTTTGGTTCTCGTTAATTGATTAGAGTGGCGATGAAATCCCCGTTGTAGGTCATTGTTGCGTTAAAAATAAGCAAAAACAGATTGTTAACCATTTCACTGGCTGAGATTTACCCTATGCTATAAACGATAAGCGACTCAAAGTAGGGAAAGGTATGAGAGAAAGGGTTCTGTTTTTTGATTTATTGCGCTGCTTTGCTGCGGTGGCAGTGATCGCCATTCACGTCTTGGCCCCTTATCGAAATGAGTTAGGAGTGATTCCGTTTGACCAGTGGTTGACGGCCGTAGGCGTTAATAGCGTTACCCGCTGGGCGGTGCCAGTTTTCATTCTGATCACCGGAGCGTTGATGCTCAGTGACACTCGACCATTTGACGGTAAGTATTATATCAAAAGGCGTTTAGGCAAAGTCTTAGTCCCATTTCTTATTTGGTCGATGTTTTATGCATACCTCTCTGGCTGGACGGCTCAAGGGTTTGACTTTGAAACCGTAAAAGAGGTGTTAAGCAATAGCCCATTCCACGCAACGTATTACCACCTCGGTTTTTTCTATTACTTTATACCGCTGTATTTTGTGATTCCGTTGTTCCAATGGATGGTACGCAACGTTGATGACAATGTGTTGTATACCTATCTCGCATTTTGGCTTTTCACCAGCACGCTGTTTTTGTTCAAGATTGATGGTCCGTGGAGTAACCAAATGTGGCTCTACATGGGTTACCTTCCTCTGGGTTATGTTCTATTTCAAAAAGTGCCTTTGAACCGCTCTATGGTGACCTTATTTACAGGGTTTGGCCTCGTCGCGTTGGCTGTGACATTTACTATGGTCGTGACGAACAGTTTAGAGGCGGAGAAGTACACGGTTGGACGCTGGCTTTCTTACAAAACACTGAATGTCATTCTAGCGGCTTCGATGATTTTCATGATCGGTCGTTACTTTGGGGAAGGCTTGTCACCAAAAGTACAAAAAGTGGTGAGTGTGATCAGTCAGCACAGCTTGGGGATTTACTTACTTCACCCAATTTTCTTATGGCCGATGAAAGCGTTTGGTTGGTACACCGGACATCCCGCATGGGTGATTCCAGTCTGGATCATTATCAGTGGAGCTGGAGCCTTGGCGATGAGCTATCTATTTTCTCGCTCTGCCAAGACTCGTTGGTTACTGCCTTAACGTTTGATGGCGAAGTGAAGGAATTTGTTACCACGATAGGTTAGCGTTCCTTTATCTCCAGGGTTGAGTGCATGGTAGTAGTGCACTCCAATTTGGAACTCTCGTTTAGGGCCAATAGAACCGCGTTGGACATAAATCCAATATTCTTGGTCGTCTTGGCCTGGTGGTGCATCTGGGACGTCGATAGCTTGCTTATCTAAAATAGTTACCTGTGCACTTTGTTCTGGAGCATCTTCGCCCACATAGTGCTTGCTATAGAAACGAAAAAATACCCATGCGCCCAAAGCAATAAGGGCGAACAGGGCGACAATAAGTGAGATTGGCATGTTAACCTCCGATGTTTCATTGAGCTCTATTCTACAGAACTCACTGATGAAACGATGAGTTGAGATAACTTATTCATAATCTAATGAAAGGGACATGAATTTTATTCGGCGCACTTCACGGTTTACCTCAATGGGCGCGCGATGAAATCGTTGCTTCATCTACAAGCTACGTCACTAAAGCTGAACCAAGCAGCTTTCACTTGTCTGGCTATATGCGCTCAAGGGCACAAATTGAAAGTAAAATTGCACTTAACGGCTCGAAAAAGCTCTAAATTTATAGAAGAATAAAAATAACTAACACGGGAAGGGTCTGGTAAGGAGGGTTACGATGTCAGATATTGAAAAAGTAGTCATGCGTACCCGAACGATCGAAAAACTTTTGCGTACTCAGTACCATGCAGAAGGGAAAGGGTTACACCAACTTATTAATAGTTGTGAAGAACGTTTACCACATGACGTGATAGCGAAGCTTCGTTTTATCGCTACTGTGCGTAATAAAGTGGTTCACGAAGACGATTATAAGCTGGATGATCGGAAAGGCTTTATGGCGGCATGTGACGCTTGTGAAAAAGAGCTAACGCCAAGAAGCTCTCGTTTTATTTGGCGTGCAGCAATTTTGCTAATGACGTTGATTACGCTCGCCGCTCTTGGTTTCTACTACATGCATTGGGATATCTTGTCCAAACACATACAGTAGAAAAGCACAGATAAATAAAAAAGGACGCATTTGCGTCCTTTTTTATTTTTAATCAGCAGGTTAGTACATCATTGGCAGTGTCATTAAACCCACAACCACTGCAATCATTACCAGCCCTTGTTTTTGAGAAGATGAAATCATAACACTACCCCTTAATCTTTGATGAACTCGATGAATTTAATATAGCACTGTTTTTGGGGTTTGATCAACATATGCTCGATAATCTTTTCAAAAAATACACTTAACTTGTCTTTTTTTACGTGTTTTTGACTAATGAAACTGTGTTTTTTGTGTTGTATTTAAAATGCTCGCATTGTGTTATTGTTGTTCGTGTTTGATTTAAGTGTATGATTTTAAAGTGTCAATATTGGTTTGTTGTTGGCTTTGAAATTGTTTTTTGTTTCGGTTGGTATGTTGATTGCCAATTTTGTCTGTGTTTCTCAAAAATTGAGAAAATAAAAAGATGTGCTATGGAGGTGCATCATTGAGTTGAGGTGTGGAAGGGGAATTTTCTTATCTAATGAGAAAATATGGGCTTAAAAAGTGTTTAGTGATTTGATGGTTTATGAAGTCGGTGTTTTCGATGGTTATTGAGAATGTGGCTTTATTTATCATTAGTTTACGTTCGTTATTTGATGTTTTTGTTATTGAGTTAAGTTTGATTTTTCATGTTGTTCTAATCTGTTCATCGGTGGTTTCTACTATCTTAGCTCGCTACCAAGACGATTTTCTGTTTTGTGTCTGTTATTTATTCTTGTTGCCTGTGATGTATGCAGTCTGATGGTTTAGTCATCAGTTTTTGACGTGATGGGTTACCAAGGCCATTGGGCTGGCTTTTAGTTAAATTGTTTTAATAAGCGCGGGTTACTGTGCCGTGTGATTTGATGAACTTGGCTCATGGGATAGGGCTCTGCCCCATATTTATGGCCGTCATTAAGGCTCATCGACTTAATTGTTGTGCAGACTGAGGGTTACAAAATGTTTCGAATCGCTAGCGAGATCCAACTTTCGCAGATTGTGTCTTTACATCAAAACTGGTCTACCTAGACTAGCGGCGAGTTTAAGTAAAAGGTGTATACGGCATGTGGAGTTGGCTGGCGATAGGGCTATCAGGTGTGTATTCCGTGTTGGGAGCAAAACAAGCTAACCCGACACAATCCCTCGTGTTTAAAATCTTTACTCTGCTACTTCTTCTTGTGTTGGTGTTAACTCAAGGCGCATCCGCAACATATACCTACTGGATTGCGGGTGGGCTTATTGTGTCTATGGTGGCAGATACGCTGCACTCGTTTAAAACTCGCAAGCTAATTTACTTTGCTGCGTATTTGCTTGCTCAGGTGTGCTACAGCAAGTCATTTTGGGTGCAGCTTAATGGTGAGATTGTCTGGTGGTTGTTGGCCCTACTGCTCGCAGCGAGTATCGTGGCGTTCTTTTTGTTGCTACCTCAACTCGACTCTCTGGTGTTTCCTGTTGTGATCATGGGGATGATGTTGGTTCAGCTTGCTTGGGCGGCGGGTGAAGTTTGGTTGCAGGCTCCGAGCTATGCCAATGCTATCGGTTTCAGCGGAACCCTAGTTTTGATCTATTCGGCGTTGGCGTATGCGATACACGGTTACCGAAAACCGATGAAACACGCCTATTTGTGGGTAAGTGGTAGCTACTTCTTTGCCCACGCCCTCATTGTTGCCTCTATCATTTACTAATTTAAGTCAAAGCAGCTCCCGAAGATTTCAGTAAACTGGACGTATTGTTCTTGATGACTGGAGTCAATAATGAGTGAAATCCATGCCCACGAGCTGCTAAACCTACTTCGAGAAACGCCAATGGATCGCGAAGCGCTGGCACAGCACTTTGGCAACACCGTTCGCTTTCACACCTGTAAACTGAATGATCTAGACTTAGATGCATTGCTAGCATTTTTGCTCAAGCGCGACAAAATCCGTGAGCTTGAAGGTAAGTTTGTGGTCAATATGGCGCGTGTCTGCAATCACTAAGCGGCGGCTATGATGCGAGGGTGAATATGCTGTTTTCGCCCTCAACCATGTACTCACGTTGTCAGTTTGCTATACACTGGCCGCCATTTTTTAGGTGAGGCCAGAATATGGACATTCTTTCTGCAGCGACCATGCTGTTTCTAATCATGGACCCTCTCGGTAATTTGCCGATTGTGTTGTCTATTCTCAAGCACATCGATCCTAAGCGTCGCCGTAAGGTATTGATTCGTGAACTACTGTTTGCCTTACTAATCTTGATGTTGTTTCTGTTTGCAGGACAAAGCATCTTAAGTTTTTTGCATGTCCAGCCAGAAACGCTCAGCATTTCAGGTGGCATTATTCTCTTCATTATCGCGATTAAGATGATCTTTCCGAGCGCTGGCAGTATCACTGGACTGGCGGCAGGGGAGGAGCCCTTTATTGTTCCGATGGCCATTCCTATGATCGCGGGCCCTTCAGTGATTGCAGCATTGCTTTTGCTATCTTCACAGCATCCAGAAAAAATGTTGGAAATGTCCGCATCAGTTGTGATTGCGTGGGGCGCAACATTTTTTATTCTAATGTTTTATGGCTTCTTTAATCGTTTGTTGGGCGAGCGTGGTCTAAAAGCGGTAGAGCGTTTAATGGGCTTGTTGCTGGTGATGATCTCCACTCAAATGTTTTTGGATGGTGTTAAGAGTTATCTTGGGTGACGGAATAAACGCAATAAAAAAGCCGCTCTTGAGAGCGGCTTTTTAGTATTTGGGCGATTACATCATGTGTTTACGACGAATATCGAGCAGGGCAAAAATACCAAAGATCAGGATGGAATATTTTTCCCAACTGCTCATTTTAATTTTGTCGCCAAATGCGCCAATGAAGATGGCCATTTGTAAACCGTGCATGATGAACAAAAAAGCGGTCATGATGTACAGCGCAATCGCGGCATTACCGGGAAACGGCATAAAGATATTTAGGATCAATACTAACCAAACAAAGGCGATAGCCGCTTTGGCCAGCATAATTAATGCTTTCATTTAAGTGTCCTTTTAAATCGAGGCGTTATGCGGAGGTACGTTCATACAGACGGTAACTCACTTGGCCTGCTGTTTTTTCTCGATGTAACTGCCAGTTTTCTGGTAAGTCGGCAATATTGAGTTCTTTTTCTGTTTCAATATAAATCATCGCGTCTTCCGCGAGCCAGCCATTTTGTTCTAGCAGAGCCACGGTTTCATCCAATAGTCCCTTACGAAAAGGTGGGTCAATAAACACCACATGATGCGCAGTACCCGGCTGTTTTAAAAAGCTCAAGGCATCTGTATTCACTACTTGGATGTTGTTCGCGTTAAGAGACGCCACGTTCTTCTGTAATTGCTGAAAAGCTTGTGGATTCAGCTCGACCATGGTCACTTGCTCTGCTTGGCGCGAAGCTGACTCAAATCCCAAGCCGCCAGAGCCAGCAAACAAGTCGAGACATTTTGCTTGCGGCACATCTTGAGCCAGCCAGTTAAATAGCGTTTCTTTGACGCGATCGGTCGTTGGGCGTAAGCCTTCAGCATCGTGTACAGGAAGTTTTCTGCCTCTCCATAAGCCACTAATAATGCGAACAAAGCCCGTTGTTGGCTTTTTTTGTGATGAGTTTTGCTGGCGACGTCTTACCATAGATTTTTTGACCGCTAATAAAGTGATACTATATCTAATCGCCCAAGCCGTGAGCTTGGAGCTTGGATACAGCCCAGAATATTCAAGATGACAGAGTGTAACACTAATAAGATTAGAATTACCTAATCGGAAAGTTTTCACAACTTTGTCATTAGCCTTTTTTAGACAGATAATAATCTTGTCAAAAAAGAGTCATTAATAGATAAAAGAACAATCTAGGATAGCCCCAGATGACGGAAAAAAAGAAGCGCGGATTACTTTCGTGGCTAGGTTTTGGTGACGAAGAACAAAGCCCAAAACCAAAAACTGAAGAAACAGTAAAAGAAGAAGCAGTGGATGCGCCTTCTGAAGAGCAGCAAACCGACGCGGCTGCTGAGCAAGCGGAAGCAACGCCAGAACTTGAAGAAGAATCGAAAAAAGCGGAGGCTGCCCCAGCAGAAGCAGAAGCAGAAGCAGAAGCAGAAGCAGAAGCAGAAGCAGAAGCAGAAGCAGAAGCAGAAGAGCCTCAAGTGTCTGCTGCACCTCGCGTTCAAGAGCAAGAAAAGCCAACAGAGAGCTTTTTTGCTCGTCTTAAACGCAGCCTAAGCCGAACAAAAGCAAATATTGGTGCTGGCTTCTTCGGTCTGTTCAGCGGTAAGAAAATCGATGAAGACTTATTTGAAGAGCTAGAAGAGCAACTGCTTATTGCTGATGTGGGCATGAATACCACAACAAAAATCATCAACAACCTGACAGAAAAAGCCACACGTGGCGATCTAAAAGACGGTGAAGCCCTTTATGGTTTGTTGAAAGAAGAAATGGCTGAGATTCTTTCTAAAGTCGAGCAGCCACTAGAAATCGATAGCAACAAAACGCCTTACGTTATCTTAATGGTGGGTGTAAATGGCGTGGGTAAAACCACGACTATCGGTAAGCTTGCCAAGCAGTTCCAAACTCAAGGTAAAAAAGTGATGCTTGCAGCGGGCGATACTTTCCGTGCCGCAGCGGTTGAGCAGCTACAAGTATGGGGTGAGCGTAACAACGTTCCTGTGATTGCCCAGCATACTGGCGCAGACAGTGCTTCTGTTATTTATGATGCGATTGAAGCGGCAAAAGCACGTGGTGTGGATGTTGTGATTGCCGATACCGCGGGTCGTTTACAGAACAAAGCGAATCTAATGGAAGAGCTGCGTAAGATTGTACGTGTGATGAAGAAAATTGATGACTCTGCACCACACGAGATCATGCTGACGCTAGACGCAGGTACAGGGCAAAATGCCATCAGCCAAGCGAAACTTTTCAGTGATGTTGCCCCTCTAACCGGGATTACCTTGACTAAGCTGGATGGTACAGCGAAAGGCGGCGTAATTTTCGCTATTGCTGATCAGTTCGGTATTCCAATTCGTTACATTGGTGTGGGTGAAGGTATCGAAGATTTGCGTCCATTTGAAACTCAAGAGTTTATTGACGCACTGTTTAGTCGTGAAGAATAAAAAGAGTTAGAGGAAATCAACGGTGATCAAATTTCAGCAAGTGAGCAAAGCTTACCGAGGTGGTCGACAAGCACTGCAAAAAGTCGATTTTCACCTGAGGCGCGGTGAAATGGCGTTTTTAGGCGGGCATTCCGGGGCTGGTAAAAGTACCTTGCTGAAATTGATTTGTGCGATAGAGCGCCCGACCGATGGGAAAATCCATTTTAATGGCCACGACATCACGCGTATTCCAAGCAAAGACATCCCTTTTTTGCGCCGCAATATTGGGATTGTTTTTCAAGATCATCGTCTATTGATGGATCGCAGCGTATACGACAATGTCGCTCTGCCGATGCGCATCGAATCGATTTCTGAAAACGAAATCAAACGCCGCGTTTCTGCGGCGTTAGATAAAACGGGCTTGCTTGATAAGGCTCGTTGCTTGCCGAGCCAACTCTCTGGTGGTGAGCAACAACGCGTCGGTATTGCTCGTGCCGTAGTCAATCGACCAACGTTGCTGGTGGCTGATGAGCCGACAGGTAACCTCGATCCCGAACTATCCAATCGCGTATTGCGGTTGTTCGAAGAATTTAATCGTGCGGGAGTGACCATCTTACTCGCCACGCACGATGTGGGGTTAGTAAACACTCGCCCACAGTATCGTCATTTTGAATTAAACCAAGGCTTCCTAAGTGAGGTAGAAGACTATGGCAGGTAACAAGCACTCCCAAAAGAAGGGGAAAGGCCGCAGTGCCAAGCGTGCAAATACCGATGGTTTTTTCTCTGTCCACGCAAAACAAGCAAAATCCTCTTTTAGCGCCTTATGGCAACGACCTTTAGGTAATATCCTGACCCTAGCCGTGATTTCAATGGCACTTGCTATGCCAGCTTGTTTGTATCTACTGGGAAAAAACGTCGCGGGTGCCGCGGAAGATGTGGCATCTCCCTCGCAAGTTAGTGCTTACTTAGTAGAAGGCATGCCGGATGCACGTGTGATGGTTCTCAAAGATCAAATTGAAACTTGGCCTTTGGTAAAAGAGGTGGAATATATTTCACCGCAACAAGGTCTATCTGATTTAAGCCAATATGCAGGATTCGATCAGGCTATCAGTCTTTTAAGTGGCTATGCGCTACCCGGTGTGTTGGTAATTACGCCAGCCTCGGAGCTAAAAAGTGATATTCAGTCATTAGCCAAAGACGTTCGAGAGCAACAAGACGTGACCGACGTGAGACTTGATGAAGATTGGCTGGCGCGTCTTGATGCGATCAAAACTCTCGCGAGTATTATTGTCATTACTCTGACAGTGTTGATGCTCGGTGCGGTATTTTTAATCGTTGGCAACACGTTGCGATTTAATGTGCTGGCGAATAAAGAAGAGATTCAAACCATGAAACTGATCGGTGCGACGGACAGTTTTATTCTGCGCCCTTATTTGTACACGGGGATGTGGTTTGGCGTATTAGGTGCCACCATCGCGTGGTTGGTAACGGCTTTAGTGACCATTGTTATGAATAGTGCGGTGGAAGATCTTGCTGCATTGTACGACAGCCAGTTTCGCCTGATTGGTCTAAGCTGGGATGAATCTTTGTTATTAATCATCATTGGTAGTCTTTTGGGATGCATTGCGGCGCGCTTTTCTGCGCAACGACATTTAAAAGAAATTGAACCAGTTTAAGTGATGAAGGTCTTACTACTTGGATTTTATTAGCACTAGCTAATCTGGATCCCTTGTTTAGACCGAATGTTTATGGATAATTGCTTCCCCTTCTTGAAACTTGTTCATTTTGAGTTCAAGATATCGAAGCTAAATTTGCAATGTAATGCTCCAGATCAGAGATTGATGAGGAATTGAATGACAAAAGAAGCGTATCCGATGGCTCTAGTCACGCAAGATAGCCTTGATAGCTATATTCGCTCAGTAAACAGCTACCCAATGCTGACTGCAGACGAAGAGCGTGAGCTGGCAGAACGATTACACTACAAAGGTGAGATTGAGGCTGCAAAAGGTCTAATTCTTTCGCACCTACGATTCGTTGTTCATGTTGCTCGTGGTTACTCTGGCTACGGTTTGCCAATGGCGGACCTTGTGCAAGAGGGTAACATCGGTCTAATGAAAGCCGTTAAGCGTTTTAACCCAGAGGTAGGGGTTCGCTTGGTGTCTTTTGCTGTCCACTGGATCAAAGCAGAGATCCACGAATACGTGCTACGTAACTGGCGTATCGTGAAAATTGCGACCACTAAAGCGCAACGTAAGTTGTTCTTCAACTTGCGTAAGTCGAAAAAGCGCTTGGGTTGGTTTAACAACGGTGAAGTCGAAACCGTTGCGCGTGAGTTAGGTGTTGAGCCTTCTGAAGTTCGCGAGATGGAATCACGCTTAGCGGCGGTGGATTCAACCTTTGATATGCCAACTGACGAAGACGACAGCTCAAACGCTTACACAGCGCCAATGCTGTACCTAGAAGACAAATCGTCTGATGTGGCTGACAACATCGAAGCTGCAAACTGGGAAATGCATACCAACAATCGTCTGGGTCATGCGTTAGCGAGTTTGGATGAGCGTAGTCAGCGCATCGTGCGTTCTCGTTGGTTAGATGATGAGAAAGCAACATTGCAAGACTTAGCTGATGAGTTCGGTGTTTCTGCCGAGCGTATTCGCCAGCTAGAAAAAAACGCAATGAAGAAACTAAAATTGGCCGTGGGTGAATTTTAATTTCCACTGCTAATTGAAAGTAAGATTTTCATAGAAAGCCGAGATCATGTGATCTCGGCTTTTTTATTGTCGATCGAAAATCGATAGCGTTTGCGATCCGGATTTTATGTGCTACCTGTGTATAACTCTGTGAAGTAATTATTTATCAACTGTTCGAAACCCGGACAAAATAAGGGATTCAAGCACTTTTCCATCTGGGGATAGTTATAGATATACACACAGTTAGATCAGGATCATCACTACATATTGTGGATCAAAAGATCCAAATACACTTTATCAACGCAATTCACAGCTTTATCCACAAATGGTTGGAATGTGTACACTTTTGAAAACCCTGATTATCCATGTGTCTAAGTTTGCCGTTGGATAGGTTACAATAGCGGCAGTATACCCAAGCGGCTTCAAATATAGATTTTATGCTGTACCACGGGTGCTGATTAGCACGTTAGGTTCGAGGTTGCTTGGGTATATTAATAAGAGAATGAGAAAGTAAATGGATCAGTTTAAGCATATCGATGTACAAGATGCGCAAGCGCTGCTCGAGCAGGGTGATGCGAAGCTTGTAGATATCCGTGACCCTCAATCGTTTGCCGTTGCGCATGCGGAGTCCGCGTATCACTTAACCAACGATACGATCGTTGCGTTTATGGATGAGGTGGAGTTCGAACAACCCATTCTGGTGATGTGTTACCACGGCATTAGTAGCCAAGGTGCCGCACAATATTTAGTTAACCAAGGCTTTGAACAGGTGTACAGTGTGGATGGTGGCTTTGAAGCCTGGCACCGAGCAGAACTACCGATAGTGAGAAGTTAATGAAAAGATTGGTAACGTTAAATAATCCACGTATGGCGCAAGCCTTTATTGATTATATGGCCTCTCGCCAAATTGACATCGAAATGATGCCAGAAGGAGACGGGCAATTTGCGCTGTGGCTGACTGATAGCCAGCATGAAATAGAAGCGGAAGCCGAACTTAAGCAGTTCCTTGCTAACCCGTCTGATTCAAAATACAGCGCCGCCTCGTGGGACGTTGCCGATACTCGCAAGAGCACCTTTCATTATTCTAGCCCGAGTATCATGAGCATGGTCAAAGCAAAAGCCGGCCCAATGACTTTGCTGATCATGACGGTGTGTACCATCATCTACTTGTTACAAATGTTTGGCTTTGGCAATGGCGTGTTTAAGTTGTTGCACTTCCCGGCTTTTGAGGGGCAACAATGGCAAGTGTGGCGATGGCTGAGTCATGCGTTACTGCACTTTTCAGTGACTCACATCGTGTTCAACTTACTATGGTGGTGGCAGTTGGGGGGCGACATCGAACGTCGTCTCGGTTCCGGTAAGCTATTGCAACTCTTTGTAGTATCAGCAGCGCTTTCTGGGGCTGGCCAATTCTATGTTGAAGGGGCAAACTTCGGTGGCTTGTCTGGCGTGGTCTATGCACTGCTTGGCTATTTGTGGATATTGGGTTACCGCTTGCCACATTTAGGCCTTACGCTACCCAAGCCAATCATCGTTTTTATGTTGGTATGGTTAGTTCTTGGTTTTGTGCAGCCGTTCATGGCGATTGCAAACACCGCTCACTTAGTGGGTTTACTGTCGGGGATGGCGATTGCGCTGTTTGATTCAGGCAAGATGAAATACCAACAGCAAGCCTAAAGCTGAAATGAAAAGACCGCTCAAGAGCGGTCTTTTTTATGTTCAAAACGATTTGGGTTTATTGGTAAAGGTATTTTGTAAACAACAAATCGGCAATGATGGTTTTACCTGTTTCGGGCAAAAGTGTTTCGTTGAGGGTCGTCACTAAGGTTTTGCGCAGATCTTCTCGGCCAGAAAGGGACTTAATAGTATCTTCTGTTTGCTTACCCAGTAATTCAATTACTGCATCGCGAATCAAAGGTTGGTGATGCTCAACAATCGATAAATCTTGTTGGCTCATTACCATGATGTCGATGCGCACTTGCACATAACCTAACTTTTTGCCTTTGGTGTAAAAGTTAGTAGTGAGATCAGGCTCAAGGGTAAAGTATGCCAACTTAGGTCCAGCTTCTTCCGTTTCAGCCCAACTTGGTGCGGCGAACAGTATGGTTAACGCAAAAATAATTTGGGCTATATAACGTTTGTACATATTTCTAACTTTTCTTTCTCTGGATCGCGATATTCGAATCGCTTCAGTCTTGATACAATGGGCCGTCTATAACAAATAACGGAACTTACGGTTACATACATTACTATGGACGGTAAGTTGTTGCTTTATTGTACGCATAAAGCCTCCAATTGAATACTAGTATGAATCAGCCAACATCACTCTATCTTGCTTCTTTATTGGAAGTAGAGTGGCAAAACCCCGAAGAATTCGAATTTCCAAATGAATTTGCCAAGCACTGGCTTGAAGAGCAAGGGTCTTTGTCACGTCGTTTAAAGCAACACTGCCAAGCATTAACGGTAGAATTGCTACAAAATCAGATCGTCACTGCGGCGACGTTAAAACAGGACGAAAGCCAGTTATTGTCCGAACAAGATTGCTTACTGCGAGAGGTAATTTTGTGTGGTGACAATGATAACTGGGTTATCGGACGGACATTAATTCCTCGCTCAACCTTAGTTGATCAGCAGTATGATTTGGCTCAACAAGGGGATATCCCATTAGGACTAACAGTGTTCAGCGCAGACAACGTTGAGCGAGACTCTTTGCAAATGGGATGGGTAGTCGTACCAGAAGGACGTTTGTTAGCGCGACGCTCAAGGTTGTGGATGAATCACAAACCGATGCTGGTCGCCGAGTTATTCTTATCTAATTCACCAGTTTACGCTAAGGAGACAGTGTAAATGTCCGCAGAAAAAGCCAAAGCATATTGGCAACTGATGCGCATGGATCGCCCGATTGGTTCACTGTTACTTATGTGGCCAACGATTTGGGCGCTAATTATCTCAGCCCAAGGGATGCCGAGTTGGGATGTATTTATCGTGTTTGTATTGGGTGTATTCCTAATGCGTAGCGCGGGGTGCGTGATTAATGATTTTGCTGACCGCAAAGTCGACGGCCATGTAAAACGTACCAAACAACGCCCACTGCCATCAGGGAAAGTGACAGCAAAAGAAGCGATTGGATTATTTTTGGTTTTGGGTATCAGCTCATTCTTGTTAGTGCTGACCATGAACCCGTTGACGATTCAGCTATCCTTCGCTGGCATCGTGTTGGCGTTCATTTATCCATTTATGAAGCGTTACACTCATATTCCACAGCTCTTTTTAGGCTTGGCGTTTAGCTGGGCAATTCCAATGGCGTGGGCTGCACAAACCGGGGAGCTACCACTGATAGTTTGGTTTGTGTTTCTGATTAACGCTTTATGGACCATTGCTTATGATACTCAATATGCGATGGTCGATCGCGATGATGATTTAAAGATTGGCATTAAATCGACGGCAATTTTGTTTGGTCGTCATGACAAACTTATTATTGGTGTGTTGCAACTGATTACGCTCGCGATGTTGGTTTGGTTAGGGCAGTTCTACCAATTGGGACAAAGTTACTACTGGACCCTTTTGATTGCAGCGTCGTTGTTTGTTTATCAGCAGCACTTAATTCGTCACCGTGAGCGGGAGTTGTGCTTTAAGGCTTTCCTCAACAACAACTATGTTGGCATGGTGATAGCGATAGGGTTATTGGTCGCATTTTGGTAAGCGAAGAAATAGCAAAAAGGCATCCGATTGGATGCCTTTTTTCTTATTTTGGAAGAAGGTAAAACGGTTACGACTGAAGTTGATGAATACTCTCTTCGATCGTCAGTTTCACTTCTGGATAAAGCAGAGTGAATAGTAATCGTGCAAATTGCTGCGTTTTCTTCGTGTCACAGTTACCATCGTTATCGAGGTATTTTTGCTGTTTGAGCGTATTGAACATAGCGGTAAACACACCTTTATCGAAGAATTCTGGCGCATTAATACCGTGTAAGCGTCCTAAACGTTGAGCAATATCTTGGCTCTTCTGTTCTAGGTCCGATTTACCGAGCTCTGGGTAAGCAACAAGCAAGTTCATCGCGATAGAGTAGCGCTGCAGTGTTTCCGTGATTGTACGACCTAGCAGAACCAAAGGCTGGTTGTTCGACTGATTGATCTCCAGCTTATCACCATCGAGGCTAATCATTTTCTGATCGGCAAACTCATGCAGTGTTTTAACGACCAATTCATCCAACTCGTCTTCTTGATAGCTTAAGAACAACTCTTTCTTCAAGAATGGGTAGATTTGCGCGACATTCGCTTGAATCTTTTCTACCGAAAGGTTGCGCTGACGAATGATCATCTGAGCAATTAATGATGGCAGAGCAAACAAGTGGATGATGTTGTTGCGGTAGTAGGTCATCAGGATCGATTGGCTACGATCCAGCGAAATGATGTCACCCATGCTATCGGTTTCAATCACGAACTTATCAAGCGAAATTGCATGATCGACCAACTCCTCAGCACTTTCGGTAGGGATAGTGGAGGTGCTTGAGTACGGATTATTTTTGAGTAGCTTTAAGTAACACTCAATCTGATTGATCAGCGAGTCACGAGAAAGTGCACGTTGACGAGAAGCAAGCAGTGCGGTTGCACACAAGGTCAACGCGTTTGCCGCCGCCGCATCATTGATGTGCGTCATCATTTTATTAGCAAGGTCGTTCACCACAGGATTCATCCATTGTGGTTTGTTACCACCCATGCTGTCGATGTCTTTCGTCCATTCAGGAGCGTGCTCGTTCAAGTATTGGTTGAGCTGAATTGGCTCACCGAAGTTCACATAGCCCAAACCAAAGTTACGCAGTTTACGCAGAGTACGCAGTACAAGCCCTGCGTTTTCTTTCTCTTTGCGTTTGCCACGCAGCTCTTTCGCGTAAGTGCCTACTTCCATTACGTGCTCGTAGCCGATGTAGACCGGCACTAGCGTTACTGGGCGGTTTAGACCACGTAGCATTGCTTGGATGGTCATAGCCAGCATACCCGTTTTCGCTTGCAGTAAGCGACCTGTACGTGAACGACCACCCTCACTGAAGTACTCGACTGAATAGCCTTTGGCAAACAGCTCAGCTAGATACTCGCGGAAAATGGTTGAGTACAGTTTGTTACCTTTAAAGCTACGACGAATAAAGAACGCCCCACCGCGACGGAAAAGAGGACCGGCCGGGAAGAAGTTCAGGTTAATGCCTGCCGCAATGTGCGGAGGCACCATGCCTTCATGGTATAGAACGTAAGACAACAGTAGGTAGTCCATGTGACTACGGTGACACGGAACGTACACAATTTCGTGGCCGTCTTGCGCTAAACGACGCACAGTCGAGGCGTTATTGATGTGCAACCCTTGGTATAGCTTTGTCCATAGCCAACTCAGGATGCGGTCGCCGTTTTTCACTAGACCGTAGGAGAAGTCGGCGGCGATTTCATCCATGATGTCGTGGGCTTCTTTACGTGCCTTATCAATCGAGATATTTTTGCTCTTGGCTTCGTCAGCGATCGCCAGTTCAATTGCTGGGGATTTTAATAAACGAGCAAACAACACTTGGCGTTGTGGCAGGTTTGGGCCTGAAGCAGCCAGTTTCTGGCGTGAGAAGTGGATACGCGCCACGCGAGCCAATTTGTGCGCAATTGCGCTGTCGGTACCGTGAGAGTTTGCCATATAACGCAGAGATACCACGGGACTAAAGCGAACTAAGCAGTCGCGTCCTGCCGCCATTACCGCTTTGGCTTTTTGCGGACCATTCATCGGTTGAAGGTAAGGCTTTTGGTTCTCTTCTTTACCTGGCTTACGACCCCAAAGCACGGTTGCAGGGATCATTTGAACATCCAACTCACTGTCCAGTTTATGTAGTTCCAGTAAGTCAGTGAACAGAGAGACAGAATCGGTTGGGACATCATTATCGTTGTTCATCACAGTTGGACGCGCAGCGATAAAGACGAAACGGTTCAGCGTTTTGCCATTGATTTCCAGCGGGCTGAGCGGGTCGGGTAGACCAAGGCTCATGGCTTGTTTTTGCAGTGTCAGCAAATCCACGTTCGAGCGGAACGGTAGGGCATATACAATCGGCTTAGCGAGGTCGATATTCAGATCTTCAATCGGGTTCGACGGGATTGTGGTGCCCTTTACCAGTACCGATAAAGGTAGTTTTAGTAATGAACGTGAAAATGATTGTCCAGAAGACATAAAGTTCACAGCCTCAATAGGTATTCAAACAGGCCTAACCTTATTTCAGTGTCCGCTTTGCATGTCTTCTATAGAAAAAGAAATGAGTACGGCAAAAGAAATAAGCCTAGGCGATAAAATTTAAGCGCAGCAAGGATACCAGAAACTGGTCAAACCTTTTAATTTTATTGGCTGTAAATTAGTCGAACTCCTAAGTTGTTGCTTTACTTTGATTAACTGAAAAGGCGGTGTTTTAAACGCATGAATAATGAACTTAGTCAGCAAACGAAGTGCACTCCACAAATAAATTAAAAAACAACCAATTGGGTTTTCATTTGAGCATTTACTGGATATACTCACAGTTAACTGTATAAAAAGACAGGTGAGACATGAAGCCGTTAACGCCACGCCAACAACAAGTCTTCGATTTGATCAAAAGTAAAATCGATGACACCGGAATGCCACCAACTCGTGCAGAGATTGCGCGTGAGCTTGGCTTCCGCTCTGCGAATGCCGCAGAGGAACACCTAAAAGCGCTTGCTCGTAAGCAAGCAATTGAAATTATCCCAGGTGCATCGCGTGGGATTCGTATCCTACTTGATGACTCTGCCGCTAATGACGAACAGGGCTTGCCTTTGATTGGTCAAGTTGCTGCGGGTGAGCCCATATTGGCTCAGGAACACGTAGAAGCGCATTACCAAGTCGATCCTGCGATGTTCAAACCGCAAGCGGATTTCTTACTTCGTGTAAATGGCGAAAGTATGAAAGACATCGGGATTATGGATGGCGATTTGCTCGCGGTGCATAAGACCCAAGACGTGAGAGACGGTCAAGTGGTCGTTGCGCGTGTTGATGATGATGTGACTGTGAAGCGTTTGGAGCGCAAAGGTTCAACCATATTACTGCATGCTGAGAATGAAGAGTTTGCCCCAATTCAAGTGGACTTAACGTCTCAGCACCTTACGATTGAAGGCTTAGCCGTTGGTATTATTCGTAATACCGATTGGATGTAAGTGTGTTTAAGCAGCCCAGTTCATCTGGGCTGTTTTGTCTTTTCTTTTCTCTTCTTTTCTCTTTTTCTACTTCCTCTAAAAGCTTGCTTATCATCTTGACCTTGTTTGTTTTGAGCAATTTATAAGCTTTATAATGTAATTGATATTCATTATCATCTATTTCAATATCTATGTTTTCTCTCTGGCGCAGGAAATGCCCATGTCTCAGTCTAAACATCAAGTTCCTAACCATTTATTAAAGCCACTGTTATTGCGTAGCCGTGAAAGCATGGTCGACAATGGCTTGGTGTACGATCCGATAGCTGCTAAAGCGTGTTTGAGTTGTAAGATGGCGCCGGATTGTTTGAGTGGTGATATTGCGCAGAAGCAATTGCTGCACGTGACGCTGACTCAGCTTTGTGACCAGCAGGTTAGTCATTTCTTACAGCAGTATCCCGATGCTTGGATAATCAATGTCGGAGCTGGGCTAGATACCCGCTTTTATCGTTTGGATAATGGGCGCTGCCATTGGATAGAGCTGGACGTGACGGAAAATTTGGTATGGCGTCAGCGCTTGTTCCACAAAAATGAACGTTATGAACATCGCTGTGGCAGTGTGGATGAAATGTCGTGGCTAGAGACGTTAGCCATTCCAGAGCAAGCACCAGTACTCATTTTATGTGAAATGGCACTGCTCGATTGCACAGAGCGCCAAGTCGCGAAATTTATTCAAACCTTGGGTCGACATTTTGTCTCTGCTGAACTGTGTATGGTGTTGGCAGGAGATTTAACGGAAACCAAATGGGGACAAAAGCTTGGCTCTGATCGTTATGCTCATGGCTTTGAAGCGCCTGCAGAACAGATATTGCAATGGTTACCATGGGCACAGTGGGTGAAAGCTTTTTCGCCATTCGATCGATTCTGTTCTCGTTGGAAAGCTTGGCAGCGTTGGCTTAATAAGATTCCAATGTTGAAGCATCGCCTCACGCCAGTCCTCGTTCACATCAAGTGGTAATTGGCTAGTCGTTAAGCGCTCAGGTACACTCGTCGATCTTACTGATGAGGTGCCTGTGACAAATTCAATCTTCTCTCCTTTATCTAACCCAAAAGTTCATCGCCAAGTCTTAGCTTTAGCGATACCTATGGTGCTGTCGAATATTACTGTTCCATTGCTCGGTTTGGTCGATGCTGCGGTGATTGGTCATCTAGACCACGCTTGGTATTTGGGCGGTGTTGCGTTGGGCAGCACCATGATTAGCGTGACGTTTTGGCTGCTTGGTTTTTTGCGTATGTCGACTACTGGGTTGGCGGCGCAGTCCTATGGCGGTGAAGACCGAAAGCAACTTGCCTTGGTGTTTATGCAAGGCTCACTCATGGCGCTACTGTTTGCGTTAGTCTTTCTTATTGCCCATAACCCGATTGCTGATTTGATCTTTGGTTGGAGTGACGCCAGTGCTGAAGTGAAGCACTACGGCATGCAATATTTCTCTATCCGTGTGTGGAGTGCCCCCGCTGCGCTAATGAACTTTGTGTTGTTGGGGTGGCTGCTCGGGACGCAAAATTCCAAAGCCCCAATGTGGATGGTGATCATCACCAACGTGACTAATATTGCCCTCGACTTGTTGTTTGTGATGGGTTTGGGGTGGAAAGTAGAAGGCGCTGCGCTGGCATCGGTGATTGCTGACTACTCAGGCATGGGTTTTGGTCTCATGTGTGTCTGGAAAACTTGGCGAGAGAGGCAATTACCATCACCTCAAAAGTTGCTAGCCAGCACTCAACACGGGTTAGGGCGCTTCGTGAAATTGAATCGCGATATTTTCTTACGCTCTTTGTGTCTGCAAGCGGCTTTTAGCTTTATGACGTTCCAAGGCGCAAGCTTTGGTGATGAGGTTGTCGCTGCAAATGCGGTTCTGATGAGTTTTCTGATGATTATCTCGTATGGCATGGATGGCTTTGCTTATGCAATAGAGGCCATGGTAGGGAAGGCGGTTGGTGCCAAAGATAGGCAACAATTGAGTGCATCGCTTGTCGGCACTTTCTTTTGGAGTTTGGTTATTTGCTTAGGACTGACCGCGCTCTTTGGTTTGGCGGGATCGGAGTTGATCGCCATGATCACTTCAATTGAGGCTGTACAACAGCAAGCAGCGGTGTATCTACCTTGGCTGGTGGTGATGCCATTGGCGTCGATGTGGTGCTTTCTATTGGATGGCATTTTTGTCGGTGCAACCAAAGGCAAAGACATGCGCAATAGTATGTTTGTCGCGACCAGCAGTTTCTTCGTTGTCTTTTACTTGTTCGCCGAGTGGGAAAATCACGCTCTGTGGTTTGCAATGACGAGCTTTATGTTGATGCGGGGTATTGGCTTAGGGGTTATCTTTCTCTGCCAATGGCGTAAGGATACCTTCTTCGCACAATGTTGATATAAAAACAGCAGGTCCAAGCCTGCTGTTTTTATATCTGCTATCAAGAAGCATAGATTAGAACAAGCGGTTCAAACCATTCAACGCAGCGACACGATACGCTTCGGCCATTGTTGGATAGTTGAAGGTGGTATTGACGAAATACTCGATGGTATTCGCTGAGCCTTTTTGCTCCATAATGGCTTGACCTATGTGGATAATTTCCGCGGCACGTTCGCCAAAACAGTGAATCCCTAAAATTTCTTTGGTTTCACGATGGAACAATATCTTCAAGCTACCGATGTCTTTCCCTGCGATCTGTGCACGAGCTAGATGCTTGAACGAAGAGCGTCCTACTTCATACGGTACTTTCGCAGCTGTTAGCTCTTGCTCGGTTTTACCCACAGAGCTAATCTCTGGGATGGTGTAGATACCTGTTGGAATATCATCAATCAGATAGTTTTCTGCCTGACCTTTCGTAATGGCTTGTGCGACAAATCGCCCTTGGTCATAAGCGGCGCTTGCAAGGCTAGGGTAACCGATGACATCGCCTACAGCGTAAATGTGCTCAATATCGGTTTGGTAGTTACGGTTTACTTTTAGTTGTCCGCGAGAATCCGCTTCCAGACTCACTGCACCCAAATTCAACTTATCGGTGTTACCTGTTCGACCATTCGCATACAACAAACAGTCCGCCTTCATCTTCTTGCCAGATTGTAGGTGAATAATCACGCCATCTTCTGTGCCTTCGATTTTTTCATAGGTCTCATCATTACGAATTACCACACCGCTGTTCCAGAAGTGGTAAGACAGCGCATCTGACACTTCGTTATCCAAAAACTCCAACAAGCGGTCTCGGGTATTGATAAGGTCGGTTTTCACTCCAAGTCCGCGGAAGATAGAAGCGTATTCACAACCGATAACGCCTGCACCGTAAATGATGATATGGCGAGGGTCGTGTTTCAGGCTCAAAATGGAATCACTGTCGTAGATGCGCTCATGCAAGAAATCAACGTCGTTAGGCTGATACGGACGAGAACCAGTCGCGATGACAAACTTATCCGCAGAATAGATTTCTTCTGTACCATCGCTTTGCATCACTGCAATAGAGTAGTTATCGATAAATCGCGCGGTCCCGAACAAAAGTGTGCATGAGTTACGGTCATAAAAGCCCTGACGAAGTCGAGTTTGCTTATCAATGACCGACTTGGCATGACCTAAAATGTCAGAAAATGTTGCATGAACGCTGGTGTTGTTTCGACAAAATAGCGGGTTGCTATTAAATTCGATGATGCGGCTAACGGCATGACGCAGTGCTTTTGATGGAATGGTACCCCAGTGAGTACAACCGCCCCCGACACTGCTTTCTTTCTCGACAATGGCAACATTCAGTCCCGCTTTGGTTAATCCCATTGCAGCCCCTTCTCCGCCAGGGCCACTACCGATTACGATCACGTCATAGTGATTAACATGCGCCATGATGCCTTCCTTGTTATATTTGCTTAACATTGCTTTAGCGCGATTTTAACTCATTTACTCTATTGGTACACGTAATGCCTGTTAGAGAGTGGAAGTGATCACGCAGAATCGAACAAAAGGATGATTTGGTATGTTGTATGTCTATAAATTGCATCGAGAACATTGCAATTAGATGCATGCCAATAGTAACGTTCTCGGCGCTCAGAGCGAGCGAAGCAACATATCTTTCTCCGTAGGAGCAAATTGCGTTATATTGAGGCTCTTGTACCCTACAGAAAAAGAGCAAGTTAAGAATGAAATCGATGGGAATCCGCGCACAGCAAAAAGAGAAGACACGTCGATCATTGATCGATGCGGCATTTAGTCAATTAAGTGCGGATCGCAGCTTTTCCAGCCTTAGCTTGCGAGAAGTCGCCCGAGAGGCAGGGATTGCACCGACTTCTTTTTACCGCCACTTCAAAGATATGGATGAGCTAGGCTTAACTATGGTCGATGAAGGCGGTTTGCTACTACGTCAACTGATGCGTCAGGCGCGTCAACGTATTGTGAAAGAAGGTAGCGTAATTCGTACCTCGGTCGAAACCTTTATGGAATTCATTGAAAGTAGTCCGAACGTCTTTCGTTTGTTGTTGCGTGAGCGCTCCGGCACTTCTGCTGAATTTCGTACTGCAGTTGCTCGAGAAATCCAGCATTTTGCGGCAGAATTAACCGAGTATTTAATGAGCACCGGCGTGACCAGAGAAGAGGCGTATACTCAAGCAGAAGCGTCTGTGACTTTGGTTTTCAGTTCGGGGGCTGAAGCTTTAGATTTAGATCGACGTGAGCGCGATGAACTCGCCGAGCGATTGATCATGCAATTGCGAATGATAGCCAAAGGGGCCTATTGGTATCGCAAAGAACGTGAACGTAACCGATTAAAAGGCGGGATAGAATAATGTCGAATGGAAATAAATCTGAAAAGAAAACGCTGATTTTGGCACTGGTTGCAGGTATGTGTGGTGATGCTTTGTTGTCATGGTTGACCATGAGTGAAGTATCGTTTTCAATCTTCCCATTGATTGCACTCGTACTGGCTGTACAAGCTCTTTACCAAGAGTACCTAAATAATCCGGTATCAGAAGATATCCCATTAGTTGGCTTGGCGTGTTTCTTCGTAGGTGCGTTTGGCCACTCTGCGTTTATTAAAGCGCAATACCCAGAAGCAGGCTCAAACTTCTTTGCGATCATGGTTTCAATGATCTTACTCGCATGGATTGGTAAGAAGTTAGGTTTTGTCAGCAAGAAGACTTCTGCGGAATAAGCAAAACGAATCAAATACAAAAAAAGCGAGCCATTGAGCTCGCTTTTTTTGTATTTGACGCCGTGGGTTACACTTTGCGTTCCAATAGCACGCCCGCTTCCATATGGTGGGTATAAGGGAATTGGTCAAACAGAGCAAAACGCGTCACGTTGTGTGTTTCGCATAGAATGTCCAAGTTCTCTTTTAGAGTCTCAGGGTTACAAGAGATGTACATGATGCGCTCGTAACCTTGCACCATTTTACAAGTATCGACATCCATCCCAGCACGTGGTGGGTCGACAAAAATCGTGTTGCAGTTGTAGCTCTTCAGATCCACACCTGCATCTTGTAGACGACGGAATTCACGCTTACCTTCGATCGCTTGAGTAAATTCCTCTGCTGATAGACGTAAGATTTGTACGTTATCAATCTTATTGGCGGCGATGTTGTACTGTGCAGATACCACAGATGGCTTCGCTAGCTCAGTTGCTAGGACGCGGTCGAAATTCTGTGCCAAGGCCAGCGAGAAGTTACCGTTACCACAGTAAAGTTCTAGTAGGTCGCCCGTGCTTTCTTGGGTGCAGTCGACCGCCCATTCCAGCATCTTCTCTGCGACTTTGCCGTTCGGCTGAGTGAAGCTGTTCTCAACTTGTTGGTAGATGTAGCTCTGACCATTTACATCGAGCTTCTCGATCACGTAGTCGCGGTCTAGGACAATCTTCATCTTACGAGCACGACCAATGATGTTTAGGTTGAAGCCTTCATCATTTAAGCGCTGTTTAAGGGCTTTCGCGTTTTCAATCCACTCTTCATCAAGTTGGCGATGGTAAAGGAGTGAAACCAGAATCTCACCACTTAGCGTCGATAGGAAATCCACCTGGAACAGTTTACGACGTAGCGAGTCGTTGTCTTTCATCGCTTCAACCAATAGCGGCATCAGGTCGTTGATCAGACGGCTTGCTGCAGGGAATTGGTCAACTCGGTATTTCTCACGAGTTTCTTGGTTGAACATGATGTAGTAAAGATCTTCGCCTTCATGCCAAACACGGAACTCAGCACGCATGCGGTAGTGCTGCTCTGGTGATTCAAACACTTCCAGTTCTGGCATGTTGTATGGCGCGAACATATCCGTGAGACGTTCGACTTTTTCAGCCAGTTGTTCTTGGTAGCGTTGTGGGTTTACATCAAGAGTAGCCATGATCTTACCTTTTATGGTGCATTCAATTTAAGAGCGCAGATTTTATTCAATCTCAATAGGATGTCCAGTTTTGTACTGGAATTGATTTAAAGATAGTGCGTACAGGCAGAGTAGAAAGCAAAATCAATCAAAACGTTACAACTTCTAAGGACAATATTGGCTGGACAAATAATCAATAGCTGAATAATATTTGCCTCAAGTTGGTGCTATCTAGCAATCTAGATGGCTGAAATGGGAATCTGGTGTGAATCCAAACTGACGCGCAGCGGTAAAAGAGAACGAACGCTCATCAGACACTGCATTAGTTTATGTGGGAAGTCGAGCAAGTAGGCGGTACACCCGTGCTCTTGAGTCCGAATACCTGCCAACAACTGAGCCACAGCACTGGACTGTCATGACGACAGGGCTCGGAAGGAATTACGCGATTTAGGACAATACAATGAGAAAATCCGCACTGGCGATCACTTTGGCATCGCTGCTTTCACCTGTCTCTTATCTACAGGCCCAAGAAACCTCCACTGACGAAACCATCGTTGTTACTGCAAACCGTTTTGAGCAAGCCGAAAGCCGTACGTTGGCAGATGTCGAAGTGGTTACTCGACAAGACATTGATCGCATTCAAGCGAAAACCCTACCAGATGTGTTGCGCCGTCTTACGGGTATTCAAGTTTCACAAAATGGTGGTCGTGGTCAGTTAGCGTCTTTATTTGTTCGTGGTACCAGTTCCGACCAAGTTCTAGTACTGGTTGATGGCGTACGTTTTGCGCGTGCAGCTAAGGGCGCTGTGGACTTTAACCAAATCCCACTGACTTACGTTCAACGGATTGAGTACGTGCGTGGTGCGCGTGCGTCACTTTATGGTTCAGAAGCGATTGGTGGCGTGATCAACATCATCACCATTGCACGTGCTGACGAAGAAGAAACGAAGTTAAGCGCAGGTTTAGGTAGCTTAGATTACCAAGAATTGAGTGTGGCATCTGGCATTAAAGTCACAGAGAGCGGCCAGCTGAATATCGCGCTTGGTAGTGAAAGTGATGATGGTTATAACGTTCGTCCTGTACCGGGAGTTAATGACGGCGATCGCCATGGCTTTGATACAAAGAATGGTCTGCTAGGTTACGTGCATAACTTCAATGACCAGTGGTCTGTATTTGGTAACCTACGTGCTTACGAAAATGTTTATCAATATGACAGCAGCTACGGCAGTCGCGGTTATTACGAAGCAGAAAAAGACGACCTTTCTGCCACTCTGGGCGGTAAGTATCAGTCTGATAATGTGATGTCAGAACTACAAGTAACGGCACAGAAACAGAAGTCTTGGAACTATGAGCAAGCAAAAGGCAAACACTCAGGTACTGAAGATGAACTTGAGCAGCAAAATGTCCAGTGGACCAACAGTTACTTGCTAAACAACAATACGACGTTTGCTGGTGGTATTGATTGGCGCAACGAATCTTATAAAGACAAGAGTGCGAATAAAACGTTTGATCGTACCAATGGCGCTCTGTTTGGTATGGCAACCACTAGTATTGATAAAGCAATGCTTGAGGGCAGTGCTCGCTTGGATGATAACGAAGAATACGGTAGTGAGTTCACTTACAGCTTAGCGGCTGGTTACCAGTTTGTGCCAGAGTTTGGGGTTAAAGCTTCTTTTGGTACTGCGTTTAAGGCTCCAAACCTATATCAACAGTATGACCCAACATACGGTGAGAAAGATCTGAAGCCGGAAGAGTCAGATGCTTGGGAACTAGCATTTAGCGGTGATGTACAAGGCGTTTTTTGGTCCGTCACGGGTTATGACTATAAAATCACGAATCTTATCGATTACCATCCAACCACATACAAATATTTGAATGTCGATGGTGAAACACGTATCCAAGGTGTGGAGCTTGTTGCTGAGTTTGATACAGGGATTGTGCAACACCAGTTGAGTGCAGATTACAAAGATGCTGAAGACGATAAAGGGCATCAGTTGCAGCGCCGCGCTAAAGAAATGTATAAGTGGAACGCTTTAGTTAGCTTCGATAAAGTGGACTGGTCGGTTAGCTATCAGTACGTAGGTAAGCGTCCAGATGTGGATTACAGCACTTGGCCTTCACAAGATATCACGCTTTCTTCTTACTCGTTGGTTGATACGGCTGTGACTTACTATCCGAATGAGTCGACCTCTATTAGCGCTCGTATCGATAATCTATTTGATGAAGAGTATGAGATGGCAAAAGGTTACCCTGCCGCTGAGCGAGCGTACTATCTAAACGTTGGCTACGAATTCTAATCGTGAATGAACACAAACCGCCTTCGGGCGGTTTTTAATATTTTGTGGTGGAAAATCGAATGAAGAAACCCAAGCAAGTGGTGATCAGTTGGTCCAGCGGTAAAGATTCGACATTAACGCTTGAGCGCCTTAACGAGAATCCAAATTATCAAGTTGTCGGTTTGTACACGACTTACGTAGGGAAAGAAGTCCCTTTCCAAGCAACTCCGCTTGAAGTCGTACAAATGCAAGCCGACTTACTTGCGCTTCCGCTCATTACTATCGAGCTACCTGAAGTCTTTCCAAGTAACGACATTTATCAATCGACCATCGTTAATGCATTACAAAGTAGTGGTCTGAATATAGAAGCTGTCGCATTTGGCGATATGTTTTGCAATGGCATTGCCGAGTATCGACGCAGCTATATTGAACCTGCTGGTTGGGAGTGCGTCTTTCCTCTATTAGGGGAGAGCAGCGAAAAGCTAGCGATGGAAATCATAGAGCGTGGTATTCAAACTATGTTGATCACCATCGACGGAAGTGTTCTCCCTCCAGAGTGGTGTGGTAGCTGGTATGACAAAGTCCTAATAGAGTCATTACCAAGTCAAATTGATCCCTGTGGGGAAAATGGTGAATTTCACACATTGGTCACGTCTTCGCCGTCTTTTCAAGGGCATATCGAGCTAACGAAGCGAGATGTAGAATCTGGAGATAGATTCAGCCATCAAAGATACCATGCTAAAGCATTGCCAAAACAAATCTAAGCAGTATGATCGCAACGTTTCTGTTCTTTAGGTAAGGCTCGTGCGAGTAGCAAGTAAGAAAAAAGTCCTAGTTTTTGACTCCGGTGTTGGTGGTCTTTCTGTATTCCAAGAGATACATCGCCTATTGCCGCAGCTTGACTACTTATACTTATTCGATAATCAGGCTTACCCTTATGGTGAACTCGATCAGGCGGTACTCATTTCACGAGTTAACCAACTGGTCTCTTCATTAGTCGAAGAACACCAAGTCGACATTGTTGTCATTGCTTGTAATACGGCAAGCACCATAGTGCTTCCTTCCTTACGTGAAAATCTATCGATTCCCGTTGTTGGTGTTGTCCCTGCGATTAAACCCGCATCGCTTTTGGCATCAAAAGGGGTAGGGCTGATCGCCACTCCGGCGACAGTAACACGCCAATATACTCACGAGTTAATACGAGACTTTGCGCAAGGCAAACCAGTTGAGCTGTTGGGATCAACTCGCTTGGTGGATATGGCCGAAGAGAAGTTGCGAGGCAACAGCGTTTCTCTAGACGAATTGACAAAAATCCTGCTTCCGCTTCGCGATAAAGTAGACGTTGCGGTGCTCGGTTGTACTCACTTCCCTTTAATCAAAGAGGAAATTCATCAAGCTTTGGGTGGGGACGTTACTTTAATTGATTCGGGTGCAGCCATTGCACGTCGAGTAAAAGCATTACTATTAAGTGATGAAATTGAGGATACGGAAGAGGGAAGTAAGTCGATTTATGCCAGTGCAACTCCTTGGCAGGAAGATGCACTGAACATTTGTTTAAAGAAGCTAGGTTTTAATCCTGTTCTGGTTTACCACCATCCGGGTGTTTAGGATCGTTCGCAATTCTCACTTTTAGCGTTCTTTCCATATATTCCTTTTCATTAAGTTTAGCGATAGCTGGCTTGGCATCTGCCGCAGCCATCACGACAAAACCAAACCCTCTTCTTTTTCCAGTGCGCTTATCTTTCATTAAGCGTACTGCATAGACCTGTCCATATTCAGCAAACAAATCGCGAACGTGACTCTCATTGGCCTTATAAGGAAGGTTGCCGACATACAGAGTTTTAGTCGATGGATCCGAGTCCGTTGATTGAATAGAAGGTGTCTGGCTAGAAAATGAAAATAAAAAAGCAGTAGCGATAACACCAATGAGAAAACTCAAGGCTGGTGGGATGGTGACTTGAGAGAAGACGATTCCCCCAACGACGGCCAGCCCAGCACATAAAATCAGATTTTTTTTAGACGTCATTTTAATTACTACACATAGTGATAAAGAGATCGATTGTCCATTAACAGAATAGACACATGAATCTTACGTATATGGTTGGTGTTTTTCCAACCAATTGCTGTGATATGTCTCAAATGTGACGAAGAAATATGCAAATATCACGCTTTTGGCTAACTAATGACCTGTTGAAAGTTTTTTTGCAAAAAACGCTTGTACTAATTTCTCAACTCCCTATACTGCGCATCCACCGACACGGAGTGAGACGAAAGTCACACAGCGAGTCGGAAGTGAGAGAAAAAGAAATTTGAAAAAATGCTTGACTCTCTCACGGTGCGGAGTAAGATACGCACCCCTAACGACGAGCAACTAAGTTGCTGGATAAGTTAGAAAAGCTCTTTAAAAATATAAACCTATCAATCTGTGTGGGCACTCGTTGATGATAATCCAATTAGAAACTTCGGTTTCAAATTAGGTTTCAATGAAACGAAGTGACCATTGAATCTTCGGATTCAGCACAGTCAATTCAAACATTACTTTATGTAATGTTCAGTATTCATTGAGCCGAACAAAATCTTAAATTGAAGAGTTTGATCATGGCTCAGATTGAACGCTGGCGGCAGGCCTAACACATGCAAGTCGAGCGGAAACGAGTTATCTGAACCTTCGGGGAACGATAACGGCGTCGAGCGGCGGACGGGTGAGTAATGCCTAGGAAATTGCCCTGATGTGGGGGATAACCATTGGAAACGATGGCTAATACCGCATGATGCCTACGGGCCAAAGAGGGGGACCTTCGGGCCTCTCGCGTCAGGATATGCCTAGGTGGGATTAGCTAGTTGGTGAGGTAAGGGCTCACCAAGGCGACGATCCCTAGCTGGTCTGAGAGGATGATCAGCCACACTGGAACTGAGACACGGTCCAGACTCCTACGGGAGGCAGCAGTGGGGAATATTGCACAATGGGCGCAAGCCTGATGCAGCCATGCCGCGTGTGTGAAGAAGGCCTTCGGGTTGTAAAGCACTTTCAGTCGTGAGGAAGGCGGCGTCGTTAATAGCGGCGTTGTTTGACGTTAGCGACAGAAGAAGCACCGGCTAACTCCGTGCCAGCAGCCGCGGTAATACGGAGGGTGCGAGCGTTAATCGGAATTACTGGGCGTAAAGCGCATGCAGGTGGTTTGTTAAGTCAGATGTGAAAGCCCGGGGCTCAACCTCGGAATAGCATTTGAAACTGGCAGACTAGAGTACTGTAGAGGGGGGTAGAATTTCAGGTGTAGCGGTGAAATGCGTAGAGATCTGAAGGAATACCGGTGGCGAAGGCGGCCCCCTGGACAGATACTGACACTCAGATGCGAAAGCGTGGGGAGCAAACAGGATTAGATACCCTGGTAGTCCACGCCGTAAACGATGTCTACTTGGAGGTTGTGGCCTTGAGCCGTGGCTTTCGGAGCTAACGCGTTAAGTAGACCGCCTGGGGAGTACGGTCGCAAGATTAAAACTCAAATGAATTGACGGGGGCCCGCACAAGCGGTGGAGCATGTGGTTTAATTCGATGCAACGCGAAGAACCTTACCTACTCTTGACATCCAGAGAACTTTCCAGAGATGGATTGGTGCCTTCGGGAACTCTGAGACAGGTGCTGCATGGCTGTCGTCAGCTCGTGTTGTGAAATGTTGGGTTAAGTCCCGCAACGAGCGCAACCCTTATCCTTGTTTGCCAGCGAGTAATGTCGGGAACTCCAGGGAGACTGCCGGTGATAAACCGGAGGAAGGTGGGGACGACGTCAAGTCATCATGGCCCTTACGAGTAGGGCTACACACGTGCTACAATGGTGCATACAGAGGGCAGCCAACTTGCGAGAGTGAGCGAATCCCAAAAAGTGCGTCGTAGTCCGGATTGGAGTCTGCAACTCGACTCCATGAAGTCGGAATCGCTAGTAATCGTGGATCAGAATGCCACGGTGAATACGTTCCCGGGCCTTGTACACACCGCCCGTCACACCATGGGAGTGGGCTGCAAAAGAAGTAGGTAGTTTAACCTTCGGGGGGACGCTTACCACTTTGTGGTTCATGACTGGGGTGAAGTCGTAACAAGGTAGCGCTAGGGGAACCTGGCGCTGGATCACCTCCTTATACGATGATTATTGCGATGAGTGTTCACACAGATTGATAGTTTTTGAAGCGTAAGCTTCGAGCTATTATTGCTCTTTAACAATTTGGAAAGCTGACAAAACAACAATTTATTGTTGTTTGTAAAGTTCTCAAAGTATTCATTTATGAATACAACTAATAACACATTCAAGTGTTCTTGGAATTTGAGTCCGGCAAAATCGAATGTCTCTCGCTCATTCAAATAATGAGAGACAACTTTGGTGATTTGATTATCAACTCGAAACTCCTTCGGGTTGTATGGTTAAGTGACTAAGCGTACACGGTGGATGCCTTGGCAGTCAGAGGCGATGAAGGACGTATTAACTTGCGATAAGCCCAGATTAGGTAGTAAAAACCACTTGAGTCTGGGATTTCCGAATGGGGAAACCCACTTACATAAGTAAGTATCGTTATGTGAATACATAGCATAACGAGGCGAACCGGGGGAACTGAAACATCTAAGTACCCCGAGGAAAAGAAATCAACCGAGATTCCGAAAGTAGCGGCGAGCGAAATTGGACTAGCCCTTAAGCTTTATAGGCGTCAGGTGAACAAGCTGGAAAGCTTGGCGATACAGGGTGATAGCCCCGTAACTGACGACGCATATTCAGTGAAATCGAGTAGGGCGGGACACGTGATATCCTGTCTGAATATGGGGGGACCATCCTCCAAGGCTAAATACTACTGACTGACCGATAGTGAACCAGTACCGTGAGGGAAAGGCGAAAAGAACCCCTGTGAGGGGAGTGAAATAGAACCTGAAACCGTGTACGTACAAGCAGTAGGAGCAGGCTTGTCCTGTGACTGCGTACCTTTTGTATAATGGGTCAGCGACTTATATTCAGTGGCAAGGTTAACCATCTAGGGGAGCCGTAGGGAAACCGAGTCTTAACTGGGCGTTCAGTCTCTGGATATAGACCCGAAACCAGGTGATCTAGCCATGGGCAGGTTGAAGGTTGAGTAACATCAACTGGAGGACCGAACCGACTAATGTTGAAAAATTAGCGGATGACTTGTGGCTAGGGGTGAAAGGCCAATCAAACCTGGAGATAGCTGGTTCTCCCCGAAAGCTATTTAGGTAGCGCCTCGGACGAATACTACTGGGGGTAGAGCACTGTTAAGGCTAGGGGGTCATCCCGACTTACCAACCCTTTGCAAACTCCGAATACCAGTAAGTACTATCCGGGAGACACACGGCGGGTGCTAACGTCCGTCGTGGAGAGGGAAACAACCCAGACCGCCAGCTAAGGTCCCAAATTACTACTAAGTGGGAAACGATGTGGGAAGGCTCAGACAGCCAGGATGTTGGCTTAGAAGCAGCCATCATTTAAAGAAAGCGTAATAGCTCACTGGTCGAGTCGGCCTGCGCGGAAGATGTAACGGGGCTAAGTAGTAAACCGAAGCTGCGGCAATATACTTTTGTATATTGGGTAGGGGAGCGTTCTGTAAGCGGTTGAAGGTGTGTGGTAACGCATGCTGGACGTATCAGAAGTGCGAATGCTGACATGAGTAACGATAAAGGGGGTGAAAAACCTCCTCGCCGGAAGACCAAGGGTTCCTGTCCAACGTTAATCGGGGCAGGGTAAGTCGACCCCTAAGGCGAGGCCGAAAGGCGTAGTCGATGGGAAACGGGTTAATATTCCCGTACTTCTTACAATTGCGATGGGGGGACGGAGAAGGCTAGGTGGGCCTGGCGACGGTTGTCCAGGTTCAAGTGCGTAGGCTGAGAAATTAGGTAAATCCGGTTTCTCTTAAGGCTGAGACACGACGTCGAGCATCTACGGATGTGAAGTCATTGATGCCATGCTTCCAGGAAAAGCCTCTAAGCTTCAGATTGTAAGGAATCGTACCCCAAACCGACACAGGTGGTCGGGTAGAGAATACCAAGGCGCTTGAGAGAACTCGGGTGAAGGAACTAGGCAAAATGGTACCGTAACTTCGGGAGAAGGTACGCTCTCGACGGTGAAGTCCCTCGCGGATGGAGCTATTGAGAGTCGCAGATACCAGGTGGCTGCAACTGTTTATTAAAAACACAGCACTGTGCAAAATCGCAAGATGACGTATACGGTGTGACGCCTGCCCGGTGCCGGAAGGTTAATTGATGGGGTTAGACTTCGGTCGAAGCTCTTGATCGAAGCCCCGGTAAACGGCGGCCGTAACTATAACGGTCCTAAGGTAGCGAAATTCCTTGTCGGGTAAGTTCCGACCTGCACGAATGGCGTAATGATGGCCACGCTGTCTCCACCCGAGACTCAGTGAAATTGAAATCGCTGTGAAGATGCAGTGTACCCGCGGCTAGACGGAAAGACCCCGTGAACCTTTACTACAGCTTGGCACTGAACATTGACCCTACATGTGTAGGATAGGTGGGAGGCTTTGAAGCGCAGTCGCTAGATTGCGTGGAGCCGTCCTTGAAATACCACCCTTGTAGTGTTGATGTTCTAACGTCGACCCCTTATCGGGGTTGCGGACAGTGCCTGGTGGGTAGTTTGACTGGGGCGGTCTCCTCCCAAAGCGTAACGGAGGAGCACGAAGGTGGGCTAATCACGGTTGGACATCGTGAGGTTAGTGCAATGGCATAAGCCCGCTTGACTGCGAGAATGACAATTCGAGCAGGTGCGAAAGCAGGTCATAGTGATCCGGTGGTTCTGAATGGAAGGGCCATCGCTCAACGGATAAAAGGTACTCCGGGGATAACAGGCTGATACCGCCCAAGAGTTCATATCGACGGCGGTGTTTGGCACCTCGATGTCGGCTCATCACATCCTGGGGCTGAAGTCGGTCCCAAGGGTATGGCTGTTCGCCATTTAAAGTGGTACGCGAGCTGGGTTTAGAACGTCGTGAGACAGTTCGGTCCCTATCTGCCGTGGGCGTTGGAGAATTGAAAGGGGCTGCTCCTAGTACGAGAGGACCGGAGTGGACGAACCTCTGGTGTTCGGGTTGTGTCGCCAGACGCATTGCCCGGTAGCTAAGTTCGGGATCGATAACCGCTGAAAGCATCTAAGCGGGAAGCGAGCCTTGAGATGAGTTCTCCCTGATACTTTAAGTATCCTAAAGGGTTGTCGTAGACTACGACGTTGATAGGCAGGGTGTGTAAGCGTTGTGAGGCGTTGAGCTAACCTGTACTAATTGCCCGTGAGGCTTAACCATACAACACCCAAGGGGTTTTGATGGACTCAATGAAAGAACGTTGAATGTGTAAGAACGAGAATTAAGAAACAGCTTTCCGAATTATTCGATTTGCAAGCAAATCTCACCCTAAAGGGCCGCACTAAAGTGCGTTTGAATTTGCGAGCAAATTGATAAAGAATTTGCTTGGCGACCATAGCGTTTTGGACCCACCTGATTTCCATGCCGAACTCAGAAGTGAAACGAAATAGCGCCGATGGTAGTGTGGGGCTTCCCCATGTGAGAGTAGGACATCGCCAGGCTTTATTTTGCACTTGCTTAAGATTTAAGCAAGTCACCATAAAGTTCTAATCTTTTTAGAGTTTTATGTTGACTTTCAAAGTGGAAAGCGTATTATACGCACCTCGCTTAAGTGCTAAGGCACTGAAAGCCAAGCTCTTTAACAATATAGACCTATCAATCTGTGTGGGCACTCGTTGATGATAATCCAATTAGAAATTTCTCTTAATAAAGAGGGGTTTCAAATTAGGTTTCAATGAAACGAAGTGACCATTGAATCGAAAGATTCAGCACAGTCAATTCAAACATTACTTATGTAATGTTCAGTATTCATTGAGCCGAACAAAATCTTAAATTGAAGAGTTTGATCATGGCTCAGATTGAACGCTGGCGGCAGGCCTAACACATGCAAGTCGAGCGGAAACGAGTTATCTGAACCTTCGGGGAACGATAACGGCGTCGAGCGGCGGACGGGTGAGTAATGCCTAGGAAATTGCCCTGATGTGGGGGATAACCATTGGAAACGATGGCTAATACCGCATGATGCCTACGGGCCAAAGAGGGGGACCTTCGGGCCTCTCGCGTCAGGATATGCCTAGGTGGGATTAGCTAGTTGGTGAGGTAAGGGCTCACCAAGGCGACGATCCCTAGCTGGTCTGAGAGGATGATCAGCCACACTGGAACTGAGACACGGTCCAGACTCCTACGGGAGGCAGCAGTGGGGAATATTGCACAATGGGCGCAAGCCTGATGCAGCCATGCCGCGTGTATGAAGAAGGCCTTCGGGTTGTAAAGTACTTTCAGTCGTGAGGAAGGCGGCGTCGTTAATAGCGGCGTTGTTTGACGTTAGCGACAGAAGAAGCACCGGCTAACTCCGTGCCAGCAGCCGCGGTAATACGGAGGGTGCGAGCGTTAATCGGAATTACTGGGCGTAAAGCGCATGCAGGTGGTTTGTTAAGTCAGATGTGAAAGCCCGGGGCTCAACCTCGGAATAGCATTTGAAACTGGCAGACTAGAGTACTGTAGAGGGGGGTAGAATTTCAGGTGTAGCGGTGAAATGCGTAGAGATCTGAAGGAATACCGGTGGCGAAGGCGGCCCCCTGGACAGATACTGACACTCAGATGCGAAAGCGTGGGGAGCAAACAGGATTAGATACCCTGGTAGTCCACGCCGTAAACGATGTCTACTTGGAGGTTGTGGCCTTGAGCCGTGGCTTTCGGAGCTAACGCGTTAAGTAGACCGCCTGGGGAGTACGGTCGCAAGATTAAAACTCAAATGAATTGACGGGGGCCCGCACAAGCGGTGGAGCATGTGGTTTAATTCGATGCAACGCGAAGAACCTTACCTACTCTTGACATCCAGAGAACTTTCCAGAGATGGATTGGTGCCTTCGGGAACTCTGAGACAGGTGCTGCATGGCTGTCGTCAGCTCGTGTTGTGAAATGTTGGGTTAAGTCCCGCAACGAGCGCAACCCTTATCCTTGTTTGCCAGCGAGTAATGTCGGGAACTCCAGGGAGACTGCCGGTGATAAACCGGAGGAAGGTGGGGACGACGTCAAGTCATCATGGCCCTTACGAGTAGGGCTACACACGTGCTACAATGGCGCATACAGAGGGCGGCCAACTTGCGAAAGTGAGCGAATCCCAAAAAGTGCGTCGTAGTCCGGATTGGAGTCTGCAACTCGACTCCATGAAGTCGGAATCGCTAGTAATCGTGGATCAGAATGCCACGGTGAATACGTTCCCGGGCCTTGTACACACCGCCCGTCACACCATGGGAGTGGGCTGCAAAAGAAGTAGGTAGTTTAACCTTCGGGGGGACGCTTACCACTTTGTGGTTCATGACTGGGGTGAAGTCGTAACAAGGTAGCGCTAGGGGAACCTGGCGCTGGATCACCTCCTTATACGATGATTATTGCGATGAGTGTTCACACAGATTGATACGGTTTATAAAGTAAAGAGACGATACTGGGTCTGTAGCTCAGGTGGTTAGAGCGTTCGCCTGATAAGCGAGAGGTCGGTGGTTCGAGTCCACTCAGACCCACCAATTTCCTTCCCAAGGAATTGGCGACAGTATCGACACCTTGATGGGGCTATAGCTCAGCTGGGAGAGCGCCTGCCTTGCACGCAGGAGGTCTGCGGTTCGATCCCGCATAGCTCCACCATCTTTAAGTGTTCTTGAAAAAGAATCTTTAAAAATGGTTTTCATCAGAAAATCTAGCTCTTTAACAATTTGGAAAGCTGACAAAACAACAATTTATTGTTGTTTGTAAAGTTCTCAAAGTATTCATTTATGAATACAACTAATAACACATTCAAGTGTTCTTGGAATTTGAGTCCGGCAAAATCGAATGTCTCTCGCTCATTCAAATAATGAGAGACAACTTTGGTTGTTTAACATCAATTCGAAACTCCTTCGGGTTGTATGGTTAAGTGACTAAGCGTACACGGTGGATGCCTTGGCAGTCAGAGGCGATGAAGGACGTATTAACTTGCGATAAGCCCAGATTAGGTAGTAAAAACCACTTGAGTCTGGGATTTCCGAATGGGGAAACCCACTTACATAAGTAAGTATCGTTATGTGAATACATAGCATAACGAGGCGAACCGGGGGAACTGAAACATCTAAGTACCCCGAGGAAAAGAAATCAACCGAGATTCCGAAAGTAGCGGCGAGCGAAATTGGACTAGCCCTTAAGCTTTATAGGCGTTAGGTGAACAAGCTGGAAAGCTTGGCGATACAGGGTGATAGCCCCGTAACTGACGACGCATATTCAGTGAAATCGAGTAGGGCGGGACACGTGATATCCTGTCTGAATATGGGGGGACCATCCTCCAAGGCTAAATACTACTGACTGACCGATAGTGAACCAGTACCGTGAGGGAAAGGCGAAAAGAACCCCTGTGAGGGGAGTGAAATAGAACCTGAAACCGTGTACGTACAAGCAGTAGGAGCAGGCTTGTCCTGTGACTGCGTACCTTTTGTATAATGGGTCAGCGACTTATATTCAGTGGCAAGGTTAACCATCTAGGGGAGCCGTAGGGAAACCGAGTCTTAACTGGGCGTTCAGTCTCTGGATATAGACCCGAAACCAGGTGATCTAGCCATGGGCAGGTTGAAGGTTGAGTAACATCAACTGGAGGACCGAACCGACTAATGTTGAAAAATTAGCGGATGACTTGTGGCTAGGGGTGAAAGGCCAATCAAACCTGGAGATAGCTGGTTCTCCCCGAAAGCTATTTAGGTAGCGCCTCGGACGAATACTACTGGGGGTAGAGCACTGTTAAGGCTAGGGGGTCATCCCGACTTACCAACCCTTTGCAAACTCCGAATACCAGTAAGTACTATCCGGGAGACACACGGCGGGTGCTAACGTCCGTCGTGGAGAGGGAAACAACCCAGACCGCCAGCTAAGGTCCCAAATTACTACTAAGTGGGAAACGATGTGGGAAGGCTCAGACAGCCAGGATGTTGGCTTAGAAGCAGCCATCATTTAAAGAAAGCGTAATAGCTCACTGGTCGAGTCGGCCTGCGCGGAAGATGTAACGGGGCTAAGTAGTAAACCGAAGCTGCGGCAATGCACTTTAGTGCATTGGGTAGGGGAGCGTTCTGTAAGCGGTTGAAGGTGTGTGGTAACGCATGCTGGACGTATCAGAAGTGCGAATGCTGACATGAGTAACGATAAAGGGGGTGAAAAACCTCCTCGCCGGAAGACCAAGGGTTCCTGTCCAACGTTAATCGGGGCAGGGTAAGTCGACCCCTAAGGCGAGGCCGAAAGGCGTAGTCGATGGGAAACGGGTTAATATTCCCGTACTTCTTACAATTGCGATGGGGGGACGGAGAAGGCTAGGTGGGCCTGGCGACGGTTGTCCAGGTTCAAGTGCGTAGGCTTAAGAGTTAGGTAAATCCGGCTCTTTTTAAGGCTGAGACACGACGTCGAGCATCTACGGATGTGAAGTCATTGATGCCATGCTTCCAGGAAAAGCCTCTAAGCTTCAGATTGTAAGGAATCGTACCCCAAACCGACACAGGTGGTCGGGTAGAGAATACCAAGGCGCTTGAGAGAACTCGGGTGAAGGAACTAGGCAAAATGGTACCGTAACTTCGGGAGAAGGTACGCTCTCGACGGTGAAGTCCCTCGCGGATGGAGCTATTGAGAGTCGCAGATACCAGGTGGCTGCAACTGTTTATTAAAAACACAGCACTGTGCAAAATCGCAAGATGACGTATACGGTGTGACGCCTGCCCGGTGCCGGAAGGTTAATTGATGGGGTTAGACTTCGGTCGAAGCTCTTGATCGAAGCCCCGGTAAACGGCGGCCGTAACTATAACGGTCCTAAGGTAGCGAAATTCCTTGTCGGGTAAGTTCCGACCTGCACGAATGGCGTAATGATGGCCACGCTGTCTCCACCCGAGACTCAGTGAAATTGAAATCGCTGTGAAGATGCAGTGTACCCGCGGCTAGACGGAAAGACCCCGTGAACCTTTACTACAGCTTGGCACTGAACATTGACCCTACATGTGTAGGATAGGTGGGAGGCTTTGAAGCGCAGTCGCTAGATTGCGTGGAGCCGTCCTTGAAATACCACCCTTGTAGTGTTGATGTTCTAACGTCGACCCCTTATCGGGGTTGCGGACAGTGCCTGGTGGGTAGTTTGACTGGGGCGGTCTCCTCCCAAAGCGTAACGGAGGAGCACGAAGGTGGGCTAATCACGGTTGGACATCGTGAGGTTAGTGCAATGGCATAAGCCCGCTTGACTGCGAGAATGACAATTCGAGCAGGTGCGAAAGCAGGTCATAGTGATCCGGTGGTTCTGAATGGAAGGGCCATCGCTCAACGGATAAAAGGTACTCCGGGGATAACAGGCTGATACCGCCCAAGAGTTCATATCGACGGCGGTGTTTGGCACCTCGATGTCGGCTCATCACATCCTGGGGCTGAAGTCGGTCCCAAGGGTATGGCTGTTCGCCATTTAAAGTGGTACGCGAGCTGGGTTTAGAACGTCGTGAGACAGTTCGGTCCCTATCTGCCGTGGGCGTTGGAGAATTGAAAGGGGCTGCTCCTAGTACGAGAGGACCGGAGTGGACGAACCTCTGGTGTTCGGGTTGTGTCGCCAGACGCATTGCCCGGTAGCTAAGTTCGGGATCGATAACCGCTGAAAGCATCTAAGCGGGAAGCGAGCCTTGAGATGAGTTCTCCCTGATACTTTAAGTATCCTAAAGGGTTGTCGTAGACTACGACGTTGATAGGCAGGGTGTGTAAGCGTTGTGAGGCGTTGAGCTAACCTGTACTAATTGCCCGTGAGGCTTAACCATACAACACCCAAGGGGTTTTGATGGACTCAATGAAAGAACATTGAATGTGTAAGAACGAAAACAGCTTTCCGAATTAAAGAATTTGCTTGGCGACCATAGCGTTTTGGACCCACCTGACTTCCATGCCGAACTCAGAAGTGAAACGAAATAGCGCCGATGGTAGTGTGGGGCTTCCCCATGTGAGAGTAGGACATCGCCAGGCTTTAAATTATGGACACTTGCTGATTACAAGCGAGTGATACCACTGCGGAGTGGTAGTTCAGTTGGTTAGAATACCGGCCTGTCACGCCGGGGGTCGCGGGTTCGAGTCCCGTCCACTCCGCCACTTATATTAAGCCTCAGTCGAAAGACTGGGGCTTTTTTCGTTTTGGTTACCCGACTTACCTTAACCTCATTTCCATATTGAAACCTTGCATCGAGAGGCAGACTTCCCTCTTCGCTATGCTTTCTAAGCCCTGTCATGAACGAGTTGATGCGCAGTTCCTGCTGAACAGGATCCCAGTCTCGAGCGCTAGTTTTTATCCCCTATGCTGACTCATTAAAGCTCCCCTTTATTACGTGTTAGAAAGCTTATTCACTAGCGTAGTGTAAGAAAGAGTAAGATCGGAAGACTGAGTTATTAAGCACCTAGCCACTAACGCATGTATTGCCTTTCTAGATTCTAGGTTGTTGCGTTTGGGGTTAAGTTGCGTCTCGCAAGCTTATTTACTGAAGTCTACTAATATAGAGGTCTAATAGAGTATTAAGCTGTTGGATCTAGGAATAATAAAAAAGCCCAGCAGGAAAATGCTGAGCTTTGAAGTTAATTATGCTTACAGGATGCGTTTTAAAACCCCATCTGCTTTTAGGCGGGTTATTTTTCTTACTAACCGTTGCACCCCTATCGGATAATCTTCCACTTTTTCTAACTGTTTATAAGTACAGATAAGGTGGGTATGCTCAAGGATACGCGAAACCTCATCTTCGAACTTATCAGTGAGTTTCGCATAATTGTCTTGGATGAGAAGTCCATTTTCTAGATCAAGTGACCAAGCCCGAGGATTTAAGTTATTCCCCGTCAGTAGCATATAGCGTTTATCAACCCAAATGCCTTTGAGATGGAAGCTATTATTGTCATGCTTCCAGAGGTGAATTGACAGTTTACGCGCAGCGATATTCGCTTCATTTGCTTTCGCAAAGCGGCGTAGGTTTACTTCATACAGATATGGAAGTCCACCAATGGTTTTAAAGTCTTCCTCAGGGGCAATATAAAAATCGTTTGCTGTCTTGTCGCCCACAACAATAGTTACTTTCACACCGCGTTTCATGGCTCGCTTCACTTCACGATGCAGCGCTTTAGGGAAGTTAAAGTAAGGCGTACAGATAAAGATTTCGTTTTGGGCGGCCGCTAGTAACTTTACAATCTGTTGATTGAGCAGATTGCGGCGTTTGCCTAGACCAACTAGCGGGGTGATTTTTACACTTTCCTCTGTTGCAGGTTGGTCTTCAAACTGATAATTAGCTTGAGCAAGTGAAGCTCTCAGTTGACGAATCGCCGACTTAATTTCTTTGGTTTCTGGCTTATCTTTTCCAGCAAGATCATTGACAGCTGGGTGAGCAATCATCTCTTCCTGAATGAATTGCACCATTGAATTAGCTAAAGACTCATGTCGAATCACATGGTAACGATCAAAGCGATACCGTTCGTGATAGTGCAGATAAACGTTATTTAAGCTTGCCCCACTGTAGATGACAGTATCATCGACAATGAAGCCTTTTAAATGCAGTACCCCAAAAACCTCTCTGCCACGCACAGGTATACCATAGACAGGGATCGGGTGTTGGTACTTATTGGCATACGCTTTGTAAAGCGCAGAATTACCCTCAGATGTTTCCGCACCAATAAGGCCACGCTGCGCTCGATGCCAGTCGACACAGATATTGATGTCCAACCCAGGATTACGCTGTTTCGCTTCATAAAGCGCAGTGAGGATTTCACGTCCAGCTTCATCATCTTCCAGATATAGAGCGACTAGGTAAATTCGCGACGTTGCTTTACTGATTGCATCCAAAAGACGAGTCCTGAATGATTCTGCTGAATACAGAACATCAAAGTCTTCCGGATTGACAGCGAGACTTGGCAACTGTTCGAATGGATTCCTACTTACTATCATATCGGTATGAGTACCTTAGTTTAGTGCAATATTGCGAACCTGCCATTTTATCAAAGATATGATTTACCTGGCTACAAAAGCGCGCGTTTTGATGTCGTTGAAGAGATGAATTGCATTGGAATGAGATCTTTACCGCTATCTACATAGCGTTGAAATGCCATTTTTAGCGGGTGTGGTAGCTCAGAGCAATCAATGGTTTTGAATCCATGCTTGGAATAATAGGATTCGAGATGTGTAAACGCGAAGCAATAATCGCCATCAGTGAAAACATTGTTTTTACAATGAGTTAGTAGTTCTTTTCCAATGCCAGTTCCCCTAAGTGTTGGAATGACCAGCATTCCCGTCAGCAATCGAGATCTATCTACGGTTTTTAAGCGTAGTAACGCAACGATTTCACCTTTATGGCTCGCTGTAATGATCAGTTCATCCTTTTTGGCTCGACCCGAAGGGTAATGCGCTTTGTACAACCTCTTAATGAGAGGGAGCTTGATAGGATTTAACACTTCTATGATTAATGAGTCAGGTATTGTCACTGCGGTTAAAAGATAACTAATGTAGAATGTCGACAGTTTAAGAGAATCTTATCTGACGTTGCAAACCTACTATGCAAATTAAAACAAATGCAAGCCTTAAGGCTTACCATACTTTTGGGATTGAACAGTCGTGTTCCTATTTAGCGACCATCGAGTCGCTCGAGGAGGTTACCCAACTATTTCAAGACCCGAGATTCACCCATTTACCGAAACTTTTTTTAGGTAAAGGAAGTAATGTTCTTTTCACTGAGCATTTTGACGGGTTAGTGATCGTTAATCGAATCATGGGTAAACATGTGACGGAAACGGATGACCAATACCTGTTGCATATTGCAGGTGGTGAAGACTGGCCTGAGTTGGTTTCCTGGTGTGTGAGTCAGGGAATTGGTGGGTTAGAAAACCTAGCCCTGATCCCTGGCTGTGCAGGCTCGGCTCCTATTCAAAACATTGGAGCCTATGGGCTAGAGCTAAAAGACATTTGTGATTACGTGGATGTTCTTGATCTAACTACATTTGAACATAGAAGAATGAGCGCCAGAGACTGTGACTTTGGCTACCGAGACTCCATTTTTAAACACGCTTTGCATGAAAAGTGCTTTATTACCGCACTAGGGCTTAAGTTGGCTAAGCAATGGCAACCGATTAATCAATATGGTCCTTTAAAAGATATTCCGGAAGAACAACTTAGCCCAGCAACAATCTTCGAGCGAGTTTGCCAAGTGCGAACGGAGAAACTGCCGGATCCAGCCAAAGTAGGTAACGCAGGGAGTTTCTTTAAAAACCCAGTGATCACTCAAGATCATTATGATCGGCTCATGAAGCAACATACTAATATCGTGGCCTATCCAACTCCTGGCGGAATGAAAGTCGCGGCTGGTTGGCTGATTGATCAGTGCGGATTAAAGGGGAAGTCTGTGCATGGTGCACAGGTCAACCCTATGCAAGCCTTGGTTTTGACCAACATGGACAACTGCAGTGCCGATGATGTTGTCGCACTTGCTTCCCTAGTGAAGCAGGCAGTGTGGGATAAATACCAAATAGAACTTGAGCATGAAGTGCGATTTCTGAACCGTACCGGGGAAACCAACTTGGCTCAGATCGAGGCGTTAAGATGAGAAAAGATCACTCTACGAAACTTCATATCTTAAAGTCATTAAGTAACGGCGGGTTTCATTCTGGAGAGGCGCTGGGCGAAGCCCTGAATGTATCCAGAGCGGCAATAGCTAAGCATATTAAAGGTCTTAGTGAGTGGGGCATTGATATTTATCGAGTGCAAGGGCGCGGTTACCAGTTGGCATCACCATTGCAGTTGCTAGATGAAGCTCTCCTTACTGCTAGTGCGGAGTCACTTGTTGAGCTTGTTCCTGTGATTAACTCAACCAACCAGTATTTGCTTGATAGAGTTGCAGAGTCAGAAAAGGGCCGTGTTTGTATAGCTGAGTATCAAGCACAAGGACGTGGTCGCCGCGGTAGACAATGGATCTCTCCATTTGGCTCTAACTTATACCTATCCATGTACTGGCGATTAGATGCGGGAATGGCCGCGGCAATGGGCTTAAGCCTTGTTATTGGTATTGCCGCAGTGGAAGCACTAGAAGAAATGGGCATACAAGGCGTTAAACTCAAGTGGCCAAATGACCTGTATTATCAAGATAAAAAACTGGCAGGAATCTTAGTGGAGATGTCAGGGCAGGCCGGTGGTGCTGCTCATCTTGTGATTGGGATGGGGCTCAATATTGGAATGCCTGATGAGCAACCTGAGATTGATCAACCATGGACAACATTGAATCAGGTAAACGAGAGTCTCGTGATCGATAGAAATGTCCTAGCGACGACGCTTATCCAGCATTGGAATTCCGCACTTATCGAGTATGAACTGAAAGGACTTACCAGCTTTGTCGAACGTTGGAATCGATTAGATAACTTTCTCAATCGTCAAGTCAAGCTGCTCATCGGACCTAGAGAGGTGCACGGCGTCGTACGCGGCATTGATCATCAAGGCGGGATATTACTCGAAACCTCCCAAGGGCTAGAGACTTACATTGGTGGTGAAATCTCGTTGCGTAAAAGCGATTGACGTTCAATTACTTTCGCAAAGATACCTTATCAACCAAGTGGTTGACGCCTTTGTGTAGAATCAAATGGGCTCTTTCTCGGGTTGGAAGAATATTCAGCTCCAAGTTGAGCCCATTAATATCATGCCAAATTTGTTTCGCTTTTTGCTTTGCTTCATCGACTGACAGTTGCGTGTAGTGACTAAAATAAGAACCGGGTTTAGTAAAAGCCCCTTGGCGAAACTTTAAAAATCGTTCCACATACCATTGTTCAATTGTCTCTGTTTCAGCATCGACATAGATCGAAAAATCCAAAAAATCAGAGACAAAGACGCGATGTGGATCATGCGGATAATCCATTCCACTTTGTAGAACGTTTAAACCTTCAATGATAAGAACATCCGGTCTATCAACTTTTCTTAGTTCGTCCGTAATGTCATACGTGATGTGGGAGTAAATAGGTACTTCAAGATCCGGCTTACCCGCTTTAACGTCAGACATAAACTCAACTAAACGTTTGATATCATAGGACTCAGGAAACCCTTTACGATGCATGATACCGCGTTCTTCTAGTACCTTTTTCGGATATAGAAAGCCATCTGTAGTGACCAAGGACACTTTGGGATGATTCTCCCAACGAGAAAGCAATGCGGTCAGAATACGAGCTGTCGTACTTTTGCCTACAGCGACACTGCCGGCGATACCAATCACAAAAGGAGGGGCATGTTCTTCCGTATTCAAGAATTGTTGTAATACAGAGTTGCGGCTTTGACGGGCTTGGACGTACAGATTCAAAAGACGAGACAAAGGAAGGTAGATTTCTACCGCTTCCTCCATGGTTAGGTTTTCATTAATGCCCTGAAGCGCAGTCAAGTCGTCTTCAGAAAGTGTCATCGGTACAGAGTTTCTTAACTCGGCCCAGTTTGCACGGTCAAATGACAAAAATGGACTCATGGGTCTCTTTTATCCTTGGTTTAGTAGAAGCAAGAACATACATCAAGCGAACTTCAAAGCAAACGACAAAGGTCGAAGTTTACTTTAAAAAAGCCAAGTTTGTACGAATTTGCAGCAAACGAATCTAAAAAATCGAATTTTATGATTTTTTTTAAAATTACTATTGCAACCTCGAAAATCATTCAATAGAATGCGCACCACTTATGCCGACTTAGCTCAGTAGGTAGAGCAACTGACTTGTAATCAGTAGGTCACCAGTTCGATTCCGGTAGTCGGCACCATTCTTTCCTTTAGTAGTCTGAATGGCTTGAAAATTTGGAGGGGTTCCCGAGTGGCCAAAGGGAGCAGACTGTAAATCTGCCGGCACTGCCTTCGATGGTTCGAATCCGTCCCCCTCCACCATATTCTTTAGGAAATAGCTCTCAGAGTTACGTGTTGCGGGCATCGTATAATGGCTATTACCTCAGCCTTCCAAGCTGATGATGCGGGTTCGATTCCCGCTGCCCGCTCCACTCTAATTTGAGTGCTGATATAGCTCAGGTGGTAGAGCGCATCCTTGGTAAGGATGAGGTCGGCAGTTCGAGTCTGCCTATCAGCACCAGCTCTCAAGTTTATTTCCTTTTGATATTAGATTTACCAATTATCTTTTTTTGGTTGCGTGGTCAATTTGGGCCACCTAAATCCGTACCTAGAGGGACCACTCATGTCTAAAGAAAAATTTGAACGTACGAAACCGCACGTTAACGTTGGTACTATCGGCCACGTTGACCACGGTAAAACAACTCTAACTGCAGCTATCTGTACTACTCTTGCTAAAGTTTACGGCGGTGTAGCTAAAGACTTCGCATCTATCGATAACGCTCCAGAAGAGCGTGAGCGCGGTATCACAATCGCAACTTCTCACGTTGAGTACGACACTCCAACTCGTCACTACGCACACGTTGACTGTCCAGGACACGCGGACTACGTTAAAAACATGATCACTGGTGCTGCACAGATGGACGGTGGTATCCTAGTTGTTGCTGCGACAGATGGCCCAATGCCACAAACTCGTGAGCACATCCTACTAGGCCGTCAGGTTGGTATCCCATACATCATCGTATTCATGAACAAATGTGACATGGTTGACGATGAAGAGCTACTAGAACTAGTAGAAATGGAAGTTCGTGAACTTCTATCTGAATACGATTTCCCAGGTGATGACCTACCAGTTATCCAAGGTTCTGCACTAGGCGCACTAAACGGCGAAGAGCAGTGGGAAGCGAAAATCGTTGAACTAGCGGAAGCTCTAGATACTTACATCCCTGAGCCAGAGCGTGCGGTAGATCAGCCATTCCTAATGCCTATCGAAGACGTATTCTCAATCCAAGGTCGTGGTACAGTAGTAACTGGTCGTATCGAGCGTGGTATCCTAACTGTAGGTGACGAAGTTGCTATCGTAGGTATCAAGGAAACAACTACTACAACATGTACTGGTGTAGAGATGTTCCGTAAGCTTCTAGACGAAGGCCGTGCAGGTGAGAACGTTGGTGCACTTCTACGTGGTACTAAGCGTGACGAAGTTGAACGTGGTCAAGTACTAGCGAAGCCTGGTTCAATCACTCCACACACTAAGTTCGAATCAGAAGTATACGTACTGTCTAAAGATGAAGGTGGTCGTCACACTCCATTCTTCAAAGGCTACCGTCCACAGTTCTACTTCCGTACAACTGACGTAACTGGTGACATCCAGCTACCAGAAGGCGTAGAAATGGTAATGCCAGGTGACAACGTACAGATGACTGTTGAGCTAATCGCACCAATCGCAATGGACGAAGGTCTACGTTTCGCGATCCGTGAAGGTGGCCGTACAGTAGGTGCTGGTGTTGTTGCTAAGATCTTCGACTAATTCATAGCGAATTAGCGATGCTTTCGGAAAATCTTGAATTAGATTTGACGAACCAGTAGCAAAAAGGGCATCATTTGATGCCCTTTTTCTGCACTCAACATTATTTTTGCTGTTTTCTTGTTCAGAAGTGGGTTGGGCGCAGAGCAAGATTAAGCAAAGATGCTTAATCTTAAGAAGAGTACGCTGATTTTTTCAGCGATATGGAGTTTGCCCTGCAACAGCGGGGTTGTTGTCGTCTATATTAAGACTTGTAACAGGTTGGTTTTATGAAAGCAAATAATGCTGAAACTCCTGATAGCTCAAACGCAGCAGATACGTTTAAGTGGTTAGCCGCTTTCGTATTGGCAGCTGCCGCTGTTGTGGGTAATTACCTGTATGGTGAAATGTCTGTAGTGGTTCGTGCTGCAGGCGTTGTTGTTCTTATTGCAGCTGCCTTAGGCGTTGCAGCAACAACGACTAAAGGTAAAGCAGCGATCAGTTTTGCAAAAGAATCGCGTATGGAAGTACGTAAAGTTGTTTGGCCTACTCGCCAAGAAACCATGCAAACAACACTGATCGTTTTAGCTGTAAGTATTGTAATGGCTCTAGTGCTATGGGGTATTGACGGAATTATGGTTCGTCTAGTAGCTCTAGCAACTGGGGTATAGAGGGTTTTTATTCATGAGTGAAGCTCCAAAAAAACGCTGGTATGTGGTTCAAGCCTTCTCTGGATTTGAAGGTCGTGTAGCTCAATCTCTGCGCGAGCATATCAAAATGCACGGCATGGAAGAGCTATTCGGTGAAGTACTTGTTCCTACTGAAGAAGTAGTAGAAATGCGCGCGGGTCAGCGTCGCAAATCTGAGCGTAAGTTCTTCCCAGGTTACGTCCTTGTTCAGATGATTATGAACGATGAATCATGGCACCTAGTACGCAGTGTGCCGCGTGTCATGGGCTTCATTGGTGGTACCTCAGACCGTCCGGCACCTATCACGGATAAAGAGGCTGACGCGATTCTTAATCGTCTTGAGAAAGCGAGTGAAGCGCCTCGTCCGCGTACAATGTACGAAGCGGGTGAAGTGGTACGTGTTAACGAAGGTCCATTTGCTGACTTCAACGGTACTGTTGAAGAAGTGGATTACGAGAAGAGCCGCCTGAAAGTGTCTGTCTCGATCTTTGGTCGTGCGACACCAGTTGAGCTTGAATTTGGTCAGGTTGAAAAGCTGGACTAAGACTCTTCGTTAAAGAGTATAAAAAATCACCTTTTTAGGGTTGTATAAGGCGCGGATTATGACTATAATTTCGCGCCTTTTTACTTCAAGTGAAGTAAAAAGTTTCTTACACAAACGGGGAGCTGATCCGCGATTAGCGTTTGTACCCAAACTTAGGAATTATCATGGCTAAGAAAGTTGAAGCTTACATCAAGCTACAAGTTGCTGCTGGTATGGCTAACCCTAGTCCACCAGTAGGTCCTGCACTAGGTCAACACGGTGTGAACATCATGGAATTCTGTAAAGCGTTCAACGCAAAAACAGAATCTATTGAGAAAGGTCTACCAACTCCAGTAGTTATCACAGTATACAGCGACCGTTCTTTCACGTTCGTAACTAAGACTCCACCTGCTGCTGTTCTTCTTAAGAAAGCTGCTGGCGTTAAGTCTGGTTCAGGTCGTCCAAACACTGAAAAAGTTGGTACTGTAACTGACGCTCAAATCCAAGAAATCGCAGAAACTAAAGCTGCTGATATGACTGGTGCTGACATCGAAGCGATGAAGCGTTCTATCGCTGGTACTGCTCGTTCAATGGGCCTAGTGGTAGAGGGTTAATAAGATGGCAAAACTAACTAAGCGCATGCGCGTAATCCGCGAAAAAGTTGACGTAACTAAAGAATACGAAATCAACGAAGCTGTAGCTCTTCTTCAAGAACTAGCGACTGCGAAATTCGTTGAGTCTGTAGATGTTGCTGTTAACCTAGGCATTGATGCTCGTAAATCTGACCAGAACGTACGTGGTGCAACTGTACTACCTCACGGTACTGGCCGCGAAATCCGCGTTGCAGTGTTCACTCAAGGTGCTAACGCTGAAGCAGCTAAAGAAGCTGGCGCAGACATCGTAGGTATGGAAGATCTTGCTGAGCAAGTTAAGAAAGGCGAAATGAACTTTGACGTAGTTGTTGCTTCTCCAGATGCAATGCGCGTTGTAGGTCAACTAGGTACTATCCTAGGTCCTCGCGGTCTTATGCCAAACCCTAAAGTTGGTACTGTAACTCCTAACGTTGCTGAAGCAGTTAAAAACGCTAAAGCTGGTCAGGTTCGTTACCGTAACGACAAAAACGGCATCATCCACACTACTATCGGTAAAGCAAACTTCTCTGCTGAGCAGATCAAAGAGAACCTAGAAGCACTTCTAGTTGCTCTGAAGAAAGCTAAGCCATCTTCAGCGAAAGGTACTTTCCTGAAGAAAGTAAGCATCTCTACTACTATGGGTGCTGGTGTTGCTGTTGATCAGGCTAGCCTGAACACTCAAGCATAATTTATTTGCTTAGGCGCAAAATTAGTGTATAATTTTGCGCCTAATATTTGTGGTTGGGGCTGAACTTTGGTTCTTTGAACTGTCTCCTAGTTCGAAATGAATTAAGACCCAGTCTCCGTCCAAGACCGTAGGTGTTTGTGTAAAAGCAAACTTAATTATCCTACGTAGATGGTGCCCGAACTGACAGAAAGCTCTATGTAATATAGTTAACTTTCTTCTGGGGAAGCACCTCAATAGCTCTCACTGTCGTGATGATAGTGAGTGGTGTAACGACAACCAGGAGTAAATCCAAGATGGCTTTAAACCTTCAAGACAAAAAAGCAATTGTTGCTGAAGTCAACGAAGCTGCCAGTGGTGCACTTTCTGCAGTTGTAGCTGATTCTCGTGGCGTTCAAGTTGGCGCGATGACTTCTCTACGTAAACAAGCTCGTGAAGCTGGCGTTTACATGAGAGTTGTTCGTAACACTCTTGCTCGTCGTGCGGTTGAAGGTACTGAGTACGAGTGTCTAACTGACACTTTCACTGGTCCTACACTAATCGCATTCTCTAATGAGCACCCAGGTGCTGCAGCGCGTCTTTTCAAAGACTTCGCTAAAGAGAACAAAGATTTCGAGATCAAAGCTGCTGCTTATGAAGGCGCTTTAACTGACGCTGAAGTACTAGCAACACTACCAACTTACGACGAAGCAATTGCACGCCTAATGATGTGCATGAAAGAAGCTTCGGCTGGCAAGCTGGCGCGTACTATCGCAGCTATCCGCGATCAAAAACAAGAAGCAGCGGCATAAGCCTTGCTTTTTACTGGTTGCTTAATAAACTTATTGTTGACTTAAAAGAGAATTGTTATGTCTATTACTAACGAGCAAATCCTAGACGCAGTTGCAGAAATGTCTGTAATGCAAGTTGTTGAACTAATCGAAGCAATGGAAGAGAAATTCGGTGTTTCTGCTGCTGCTGCTGTTGTAGCTGGCGGCGCTGCTGGCGGCGAAGCTGCTGCTGAGCAAACTGAATTCGACGTAATCCTAGAAGCTGCTGGCGGTAACAAAGTTGCTGTAATCAAAGCAGTACGTGGCGCAACTGGCCTAGGTCTTAAAGAAGCTAAAGCTCTTGTAGACGGCGCTCCAGCACCTCTTAAAGAAGGTGTTGAGAAAGCAGAAGCTGAAGCTCTTAAAGCTCAGCTAGAAGAAGCTGGTGCAACTGTTGCTGTTAAGTAATTATTGCATAGTTTCTTAGCCTAACGGCTAATTGGCTGGTGGTTTTTTAACCACCGGCCTTTTTGCGCTGTAGGGTATAGGCGAATTTTCCCGCTGTTTAAGCGCCTGATATCCATGCAAAAAACATTTCATTCTTACGAAATGAAATGTCACTACAGTAAACAGCTATATTAGTCACTGTCCCTTACCCCCCTTAAGTAACTAGGAGCGGGCGGACAGTTTGGGTCACTTATCAGCGAGCTGAGGAACCCCATGGTTTACTCTTATACCGAGAAAAAGCGCATCCGTAAGGACTTTGGTACTCGTCCACAAGTTTTGGACATTCCATACCTGCTATCGATCCAGCTCGATTCGTTCGACAAATTCATCGAACAGGATCCTGAAGGTCAATACGGTCTTGAAGCCGCTTTCCGTTCTGTATTCCCGATTCAGAGCTACAACGGCAATTCTGAGCTGCAATACGTTAGCTACCGTCTTGGTGAGCCAGTTTTTGACGTTAAAGAATGTCAAATCCGCGGTGTAACTTACTCAAAGCCACTACGTGTAAAACTACGCCTAGTTATCTTTGATAAAGACGCGCCAGCAGGTACTGTAAAAGACATTAAAGAACAAGAAGTCTACATGGGTGAAATTCCACTCATGACAGACAATGGTACCTTCGTAATTAACGGTACCGAGAGGGTTATCGTATCCCAGCTGCACCGAAGCCCAGGCGTGTTCTTCGACAGCGATAAGGGTAAGACCCACTCTTCAGGTAAAGTTTTATACAACGCACGTGTTATTCCTTACCGTGGTTCATGGCTTGATTTCGAGTTTGATCCTAAGGATAACTTGTACGTTCGTATCGACCGCCGTCGTAAGCTACCAGCATCGATCATTCTTCGTGCACTAGGTAAGTCGACAGAAGAAATCCTAGATCTCTTCTTCGAGAAAGTGAACTTCGAAGTGAAAGACCAAACTCTATTGATGGAGTTGGTTCCAGATCGTCTACGTGGTGAAACTGCGTCATTCGACATCGAAGCGAATGGTAAAGTTTACGTTGAGCAAGGTCGTCGCGTAACAGCTCGTCATATCCGCCAACTAGAAAAAGATGGTGTTGATCACATCGAAGTACCAGTTGAGTACATCGTAGGTAAAGTTGCATCAAAAGATTACATTAATGAAGCAACTGGCGAGATCATTGTTAACGCTAACCAGGAAATCAGCCTGGAAGCACTAGCGAACCTATCTCAGGCTGGCCACAAAGCGCTAGAAGTTCTATTTACGAACGATCTAGACCACGGTCCATTCATGTCAGAAACACTACGTATCGACAGCACGGTTGATCGTATTTCTGCATTGGTAGAAATCTACCGCATGATGCGCCCTGGTGAGCCGCCAACAAAAGAAGCTGCAGAAGCTCTATTCGAAAGCCTATTCTTCTCTGAAGAGCGTTACGATCTATCGACTGTTGGTCGTATGAAGTTCAACAGCTCTATCGGCCGTGAAGATGCTCAAGAGCAAGGTACACTTGATGAAACTGATATCATCGAAGTGATGAAGAAGCTGATCGCGATCCGTAACGGTAAGGGCGAAGTGGACGATATCGACCACCTAGGCAACCGTCGTATCCGTTCTGTAGGCGAAATGGCTGAGAACCAGTTCCGTGTAGGTCTAGTACGTGTTGAGCGTGCAGTTAAAGAGCGTCTAAGCCTAGGCGATCTTGACGCAATCATGCCTCAAGACTTGATCAACGCGAAGCCAATTTCTGCGGCAGTTAAAGAATTCTTTGGCTCTTCACAGCTTTCACAGTTCATGGACCAAAACAACCCGCTATCAGAAGTAACGCACAAGCGTCGTATTTCTGCATTGGGTCCTGGCGGTCTAACTCGTGAACGTGCTGGCTTCGAAGTACGTGACGTACACGTAACGCACTACGGTCGTCTATGTCCTATCGAAACGCCTGAAGGTCCAAACATCGGTCTGATCAACTCTCTATCTGCGTTTGCGCGTTGTAACGAGTACGGTTTCCTAGAGACACCATACCGTCGCGTTGTAGATGGCGTAGTAACAGACGAAGTAGATTACCTGTCTGCAATCGAAGAAGGCCAATTTGTTATCGCTCAGGCGAACGCTAAGCTAAACGAAGATGGTACTTTTGCAGATGAGCTGATCACAGCTCGTCAGAAAGGTGAATCTGGTCTACACCCTCGTGAGCACGCTCAGTACATGGACGTTGCGACAAACCAGGTTGTATCTATCGCTGCATCGCTTATCCCGTTCCTAGAACACGATGATGCGAACCGTGCATTGATGGGTGCGAACATGCAACGTCAGGCAGTTCCGACACTGAAAGCTGACAAGCCGCTTGTTGGTACTGGTATTGAACGTAACGTAGCCGTTGACTCAGGTGTAACTGCAGTTGCGAAACGTGGTGGTGTAATCCAGTCAGTAGATGCTTCTCGTATCGTTGTTAAAGTAAACGAAGAAGAGCTAGTACCAGGTGAAGCTGGTATCGATATCTACAACCTGACTAAATACACACGTTCTAACCAGAACACATGTATTAACCAACGCCCATGTGTGATGCCAGGTGAACCTGTATCACGCGGTGACGTGCTTGCTGATGGTCCTTCGACAGACCTAGGTGAGCTAGCGCTTGGTCAAAACATGCGTATCGCGTTCATGCCTTGGAACGGTTACAACTTCGAAGACTCGATCTTAGTATCTGAGCGCGTAGTTCAAGAAGACCGCTTCACGACAATCCACATTCAAGAACTTACTTGTGTGGCGCGTGATACTAAGCTGGGCTCTGAAGAGATTACAGCTGATATTCCAAACGTAGGTGAATCTGCTCTGTCTAAACTAGACGAGTCAGGTATCGTTTACATCGGTGCTGAAGTTAAGGGTGGCGACATCCTAGTTGGTAAAGTAACACCTAAAGGTGAAACTCAGCTAACGCCTGAAGAGAAGCTACTACGTGCTATCTTCGGTGAAAAAGCATCTGATGTTAAAGATACTTCACTACGTGTACCTAACTCTGTATCAGGTACGATCATCGACGTTCAAGTCTTCACTCGCGATGGCGTAGAGAAAGACAAGCGTGCGCTTGAAATCGAACAGATGCAGCTTAAAGAAGCGAAGAAAGACCTAACTGAAGAATTCCAGATTCTTGAGGGTGGCCTTCTAAACCGTGTTAAAGCTGTATTGATTGAAGGCGGTTACTCTGAAGCGAAACTAGACACGACTGATCGTAAGAAGTGGCTAGAGCTAACGCTAGAAGATGACGCACTACAAACTCAGCTTGAGCAACTTGCTGAGCAGTGGGACGAGCTAAAAGCTGACTTCGATAAGAAGTTCGAAACTAAACGTCGTAAGATCACTCAAGGTGATGATTTAGCACCTGGCGTACTGAAGATCGTTAAGGTTTACCTAGCGGTTAAACGTCGCATTCAGCCTGGTGATAAGATGGCGGGTCGTCACGGTAACAAGGGTGTAATCTCTAAGATCAACCCTGTTGAAGACATGCCATACGATGAAAAAGGTCAGCCTGTAGACATCGTACTTAACCCACTGGGTGTACCTTCGCGTATGAACATCGGTCAGATCCTAGAAGTACACTTAGGTCTGGCAGCGAAAGGTATCGGTGACAAGATCAACCAGATGGTTAAAGAGCAGCAAGAACTAGCGAAATTCCGTGAGTTCCTACAAAAAGTTTACGACCTAGGCGACACTCGCCAGAAAGTAGACATTGCTTCTCTATCTGATGATGAAGTACGTACTCTGATCAAGAACTTGCGTGGCGGTCTACCAATCGCGACTCCTGTATTTGATGGTGCTCCAGAAGAGTCAATCAAAGCACTTCTTGAGCTAGCAGATCTACCAACATCAGGTCAGTTAACACTGTTTGATGGTCGCACAGGTGATGCGTTTGAGCGTCCTGTAACTGTTGGTTACATGTACATGCTGAAACTGAACCACCTTGTTGATGACAAGATGCACGCTCGTTCAACTGGTTCGTACAGCCTAGTAACTCAGCAGCCACTAGGTGGTAAAGCTCAGTTCGGTGGTCAGCGTTTCGGTGAGATGGAAGTATGGGCACTAGAAGCATACGGTGCTGCTTACACGCTACAAGAAATGCTAACGGTTAAGTCGGATGACGTTAACGGCCGTACTAAGATGTACAAAAACATCGTAGACGGTAACCACAGCATGGAACCTGGCATGCCAGAATCGTTCAACGTACTGTTGAAAGAGATCCGCTCGCTAGGTATCAACATCGAGCTAGAAGACGAAGAGTAATCCTTTTCTCTCTTGATGAAAGTCGAGAGAATCAAAGCGATTATTTGGAAGAAGGTGCTCACTTTAGCGAGTGAGCTCCTTTTAACTCCTTACAGGAGCTGATTGTGAAAGACTTATTAAACTTTCTAAAAGCACAGCATAAGACCGAAGAATTTGATGCAATCAAAATCGGTCTATCTTCACCAGACATGATCCGTTCATGGTCTTTTGGTGAAGTTAAAAAACCTGAAACGATCAACTATCGTACGTTCAAACCTGAACGCGATGGTCTGTTCTGTGCGCGTATCTTTGGTCCAGTTAAAGACTACGAATGTCTTTGTGGTAAGTACAAGCGCCTGAAGCACCGTGGTGTTATCTGTGAGAAGTGTGGTGTAGAAGTTACACAAACTAAAGTTCGTCGTGACCGTATGGGCCACATTGAACTGGCTTCACCAGTAGCTCACATCTGGTTCCTAAAATCGCTACCGTCTCGTATCGGTCTACTGATGGATATCCCTCTACGTGATATCGAACGTGTTCTTTACTTCGAAATGTACGTAGTAACAGAACCAGGTATGACTGATCTAGAAAAAGGTCAGATGCTTACGGAAGAAGAGTATCTAGATCGTCTAGAAGAGTGGGGCGACGAGTTCACTGCTAAGATGGGTGCGGAAGCTATCAAGGACCTACTAGGTTCTATGGATATGCACGCTGAAGCAGAACAAATGCGTGAAGAGTTAGAGACAACAAACTCTGAAACTAAGCGTAAGAAAGTAACTAAGCGTCTTAAGCTGGTAGAAGCGTTCATCGCATCGGGTAACAACCCAGAGTGGATGATCCTAACAGTACTTCCAGTACTTCCGCCAGATCTACGTCCTCTAGTACCTCTAGATGGCGGTCGCTTTGCGACTTCTGATCTTAACGATCTATACCGTCGTGTGATCAACCGTAACAACCGTTTGAAGCGTCTTCTAGAGCTAGCTGCTCCGGACATCATCGTACGTAACGAAAAACGTATGCTGCAAGAGTCTGTTGATGCGCTACTAGATAACGGTCGTCGTGGTCGTGCGATCACAGGTTCTAACAAGCGTCCTCTGAAATCTCTTGCTGATATGATCAAGGGTAAACAAGGTCGTTTCCGTCAGAACCTTCTAGGTAAACGTGTAGACTACTCTGGCCGTTCTGTAATCACAGTAGGTCCATACCTTCGTCTACACCAGTGTGGTCTTCCTAAGAAGATGGCACTTGAGCTATTCAAACCATTCATCTACAGCAAGCTAGAGACTCGTGGTCTTGCGACTACAATCAAAGCTGCTAAGAAAATGGTAGAGCGTGAAGAAGCGGTCGTTTGGGATATCCTAGACGAAGTAATCCGTGAACACCCAGTACTATTGAACCGTGCACCGACACTTCACCGTCTCGGTATCCAGGCGTTCGAACCAGTACTAATCGAAGGTAAAGCGATTCAGCTACACCCACTTGTATGTGCGGCGTACAACGCGGACTTCGATGGTGACCAAATGGCGGTTCACGTACCTCTAACTCTAGAGGCACAGCTTGAAGCTCGTACTCTGATGATGTCGACAAACAACATTCTGTCGCCAGCGTCAGGTGATCCGATAATCGTACCTTCTCAGGACGTTGTATTGGGTCTGTACTACATGACTCGTGAAAAGATCAACGTGAAAGGTGAAGGCATGTACCTTTCTGGCCCAGAAGAGGCTGAGAAAGCATACCGCACTAAACAAGCTGAGCTTCACGCACGCGTTAAAGTACGTATTACAGAAACCGTTGTAGACGAAGACGGCAACAGCACTACAGAAACCAAGATGGTAGACACCACTGTTGGTCGTGCAATGCTATGGCAAATCGTGCCAGCTGGTCTACCGTACAGCATCGTTAACCAAAAGCTAGGTAAGAAGCAAATCTCTAACCTACTTAACGAGGCGTACCGTAAACTAGGTCTGAAAGACACTGTAATCTTCGCTGACCAAATCATGTACACCGGTTTCGCATACGCGGCACTTTCTGGTGTATCTGTTGGTATCGACGATATGGTTGTACCAGCAGCTAAGTACACTGAAATCGCAGAAGCGGAAGAAGAAGTACGTGAAATCCAGGAACAGTACCAATCAGGTCTTGTTACTGCGGGCGAACGCTACAACAAAGTTATCGATATCTGGGCATCGACCAACGACCGTGTTGCGAAAGCAATGATGGAAAACCTTTCATCTGAAACGGTAGTTAACCGTGACGGTGAAGAGGAACAGCAAGAGTCATTCAACAGCATCTACATGATGGCGGACTCGGGCGCTCGTGGTTCTGCAGCTCAGATTCGTCAGCTAGCGGGTATGCGTGGTCTGATGGCACGTCCAGATGGCTCAATCATCGAGACACCGATCACTGCGAACTTTAAAGAAGGTCTAAACGTACTTCAGTACTTTATCTCAACGCACGGTGCTCGTAAGGGTCTTGCGGATACGGCACTGAAAACAGCGAACTCGGGTTACCTAACTCGTCGTCTAGTAGACGTTGCTCAAGACGTTGTTGTAACTGAACATGACTGTGGCACTCATGAAGGTGTCGACATGATGCCTCACATCGAGGGTGGTGATGTTAAAGTTGCACTTTCTGAGCTTGCTCTTGGTCGTGTTGTTGCTGAAGACGTACTAAAACCTGGCACTGAAGACGTTCTTATTCCACGTAACACCCTGATCGATGAGAAGTGGTGTCAAATCATGGAAGAGAACTCAGTAGACAGCATGAAAGTGCGCTCTGTAGTAACGTGTGATTCTGACTTCGGTTGTTGTGCACAGTGTTACGGTCGTGACCTAGCACGTGGCCACCTAGTGAACCAAGGTGAAGCAGTAGGTGTTATCGCTGCTCAGTCTATCGGTGAACCAGGTACACAGCTTACCATGCGTACGTTCCACATCGGTGGTGCGGCATCGACAGCAGCGGCAGAGAACAGTGTTCAAGTTAAGAACAACGGTTCTATCAAGCTACACAACGCTAAATCTGTACTAGCAGATGACGGTAAGATCGTTATCACTTCTCGTGCGACAGAGCTAACTATTATTGATGAGTTTGGTCGTACGAAAGAGAAACACAAACTGCCTTACGGTACGCTACTAAGCAAAGGCGATGGCGATACAGTTCAAGCTGGCGAAACAGTTGCAAACTGGGAAGCGCACACACTACCTATCATTACTGAGGTAGCAGGTCGCATCCAGTTCGTAGATATGATCGACGGCGTAACAGTATCTCGTCAAACTGATGACCTAACTGGTCTATCTTCAAGCGAAGTAACTGACCCAGCAGCTCGCCCTTCAGCAGGTAAAGATATGCGTCCAGCTATCAAACTTGTTGACGAGCAAGGTAACGATGTAATGATCCCTGGTACTGATATGCCAGCTCACTACTTCCTACCTGGTAAAGCGATTGTAAACATCGAAGATGGCGCAGCAGTAGGTGTTGGTGCGACACTAGCACGTATTCCTCAGAAGTCTGGCGGTAACAAAGATATCACCGGTGGTCTTCCACGAGTTGCTGACCTATTTGAAGCACGTAAGCCGAAAGAGCCTGCAATCCTTGCTGAGCACACAGGTACTGTGAGCTTTGGTAAAGAGACCAAAGGTAAACGTCGCTTAGTGATCACACGTGAAAGCGGTGAAGCTTACGAAGAGATGATTCCTAAGCATCGTCAGTTGAACGTATTCGAAGGTGAAAAAGTTGAACGTGGTGACGTGATCGCAGATGGTCCAGAGTCTCCACACGACATCCTACGTCTACGTGGCGTACACGCGGTAACGCAGTACATTGCTAACGAAGTACAGGAAGTTTACCGTCTACAAGGCGTTAAGATTAACGATAAGCACATTGAAACTATCGTTCGTCAGATGCTACGTAAGTGTACTATTACTCACTCTGGTGACTCTGAGTTCCTACCTGGTGAGCAGATTGAATACTCACAAGTTAAGATTGCTAACCGTAACCTAGAAGCTGAAGGCAAAGAGCCTGCACGTTTCGAACGTGAACTACTAGGTATTACTAAAGCATCTCTAGCGACTGAGTCGTTCATCTCTGCGGCATCGTTCCAGGAGACAACTCGCGTACTAACAGAAGCAGCGGTTTCTGGTAAGCGTGATGACCTACGTGGTCTGAAAGAGAACGTAATTGTTGGTCGTCTGATCCCAGCTGGTACTGGTTTCGCATACCACCAAGAGCGTCAAGCTAAACGTTCTGAAGCGCAAGATGGTCCTTCTGCTGAGCAAGCAACAGACAACCTAGCGGCACTTCTAAACGCTGGTTTCTCTTCTGAAGAGTAAGCCATTTAACGAGTAATCGTTAGAAGCTTAAGAAAAAAGGCACCTTCGGGTGCCTTTTTAGTTTTTATCCTGCCTTTTTCTTCGAGAGGGTTCTTAGAGAAGGTAATAGTGATAAGGCTAGAAACAAAAAAGACCGACGATGATCGTCAGTCTTTTCTATCCTTCAGTCTCTGAATGTTCGCAAACACTAAGCCCCTGGGGGCATAGACAGACTTTCTGCGATCTGCTGTATCAGATAGTCCTCGACTTCAAATCGAGTCTCAAGAATTTCGCCAATGAGACACATATCAGAATCGAAATCATCTAATTCATCATCTTCAGTAACTTCTGAGTACTTATCGTTAAAGTTCAATAGTGGTTCAGTTGTCAGGACTATTTGACCATAAGTTTGATTGATTTCATTGGTCACGACAAAGCCAGTCGCTTTCCAGCGATCCATAACCATGTCGTAGATTTTAAAATGGCCCTCGGAGATGTAATCAACGAGATGCTGACAGAAATCCTGCAATTCGGAAGGAGATGGGAGTTCAATAACATTGGTTTTCGAACAAGGTTGCAGTGCTGCAAGCTTACAATATTCAACAATCAGGGATTGTCTTGTCTCTAACCAGTGATCAATGACATCACTTGAGCCACCCCACTGGTCTTGTGTTTGTTTGAATTTTTTTAGCATGACCATGCCCTCATGATCTGATCGCCTGTTGGCGAACGTATCCTTTGCAAAGCAAAGTTAGTAAAGTTATTACAAACTCTTGTCCTTACTAGAATTTAGAGTGCAAATTTACTTAACGACAAACTCTAGTATGAAATTAGATTGCCAGTAAAATGAACGAACTTCAAGCAAAGGGATGGTGTAATGTTAAGAAAAGGTGATGTTAACCGCGCGATAAATGCATACTGGTGTGTTGTTGCAGGAAGTGAAATTTGGCTGGTGGATGGTGCTGTGCCTTTCGGGTCTGCAGAGCAGTTATCACTGCCTGAAGTGAGTGCAAGGACCATTGGTGAGTATTCAGGTTCGCCCGTCATGTGGCTTAATTTGTCTGATCTGGAGCATGATCTACCATTAGTCTCACTACGCGACTGCCTGCATTTTCCTGAGCCATTATTTATGTTGTTAAGTAAAGCGGTCCAGTATGGGCACATGACGCAAAGTCTGCGTTTTTGCCCACAGTGCGGTGGAAGAAACTTTCTTAATAATAATCAGTTAGCTATGCAGTGTGGCGAATGCCGTACTCTCCATTATCCTCGAATATTTCCGTGTATTATCGTTGCTGTGCGTAAAGAGAACCTGATCTTATTGGCCCAACATCCTAGGCATCGAAATGGTATGTATACCGTCATTGCGGGTTTTCTAGAAGTTGGTGAGACATTAGAAGAGTGTGTGGCTCGAGAAATTCATGAAGAAACGGGAATTCTCGTTAAAAATATTCGTTACTTTGGCAGCCAGCCTTGGGCTTTCCCATCGAGTATGATGATGGGGTTTTTAGCTGACTATGAATCGGGAGAGTTAAGTCCAGACTACACTGAGCTGTCTGATGCACAATGGTTTGGTATTGACGAGATGCCGCCTGTTGCGCCTAAAGGAACGATTGCAAGAGCGCTTATCGAACAAACGCTACAAGATATTGATTCTAATTATCTGATAAATAGATAAAAAAAACCCTCCGAGAGGGAGGGGGTAAGTAAGATGTCGTTATGAGATGCTGAGTACTGGGTACTCAGTTTATAATTGTAGTTTTCGCTAGCGAACAAATTTTTAACACTGATACCGATTGGGTGCAAATTAAGCATTGATTTAAAAGTTAATAACTTGATCCAGGTTGCAAAGCACACAGCTATTGGACTTAAATCAGTGATAGAATACCCCCTTTCACAGAAAGCCTAACAGTTGGAATTACGGAATGACTGAATTAAAAAATGATCGTTATCTGCGTGCGCTTTTAAAAGAGCCGGTAGATTACACGCCAGTATGGATGATGCGCCAGGCAGGTCGTTACCTACCAGAATACAAAGCGACTCGTGCAGAAGCGGGTGATTTCATGTCTTTGTGTCGAAATGCAGAACTCGCATCCGAAGTGACACTTCAACCATTACGCCGTTTTCCTCTTGATGCTGCGATCTTATTCTCGGACATCTTAACGATTCCAGATGCCATGGGGCTTGGTTTGCGTTTTGCTGCGGGTGAAGGACCTGTTTTTGATAACCCAATTACATGCAAAGCCGACGTGGAAAAAATTGGTTTGCCAGATCCTGAAGGTGAACTGCAATACGTAATGAACGCAGTACGCCAGATCCGTAAAGACCTGAAGGGTGAAGTGCCGCTGATTGGTTTTTCTGGTAGTCCTTGGACTCTTGCTACGTACATGATCGAAGGTGGCAGTTCTAAAGCCTTCACCAAGATCAAGAAAATGATGTACGCGGAACCACAAACTCTGCACCTACTTCTAGATAAGCTGGCAGATAGCGTTATCGAGTACTTAAACGCGCAAATTAAAGCGGGTGCGCAATCGGTAATGGTATTTGACACATGGGGTGGCGTACTGACGCCTCGTGACTACAACCTGTTCTCACTGCAATACATGCACAAGATTGTAGATGGTCTGATTCGTGAAAACGATGGTCGTCGCGTGCCAGTCACACTGTTTACTAAGAATGGCGGTATGTGGCTTGAGCAAATCGCAGCAACGGGCTGTGATGCGGTTGGTCTAGACTGGACAATCAACATTGCAGACGCGAAGGCACGTATCGGTGATAAAGTGGCGCTGCAAGGTAACATGGACCCATCCATGCTTTACGCTTCACCAGAGCGTATCCGCGAAGAAGTAGCGGATATCCTAGAAGGCTTTGGTGATACGGGTACTGGTCATGTGTTCAACCTAGGCCATGGTATCCACTTGGATGTGCCGCCAGAAAACGCGGGCGTATTTGTGGAAGCGGTACACGAGCTATCTAAGCCATACCACAAGTAAGTTAGATTTTTTTGAAATCAAATGCCGGCATTCAGTGCCGGTATTTTTTTACCTAAAACTCAAGGCCGTACAGCTCTGGTAGTATTTGGTCTACTATGATCTAATTACTACTCTAGCTGTACACTAGATGTTAAAGTTTAATATAAACAAACACTTATGATTTCGGGTTTTATGTTCTAATTTTCTTGTACAGATAAGCAAGCAATTAGATCATAGGTAACCTAAAGCATCGAGTGAACGCGTTTTTTAAGGTACGGCACGACGTCAGATTCAAACCAAGGATTCTTCTTTAGCCATAATGTATTGCGTGGAGACGGGTGAGGAAGCGGGATAAAGTCCGGTTCCCAATCCTGCCATTGTTGAACGGTTTGCGTTAGTGTCTTTGGTTTGTTGGTGAGATAGTACTGCTGCGAGTACTGACCAATTAGTAGAGTGAGCTCTATATTGGGCAGCTGCTCAAGAATCTTTTTATGCCAAGTGGGCGCACATTCTTTACGAGGCGGTAAATCACCAGAGTTCCCTTTGCCTGGATAACAGAATCCCATTGGGACAATGGCAATTTTATTTGGGTCGTAGAAAACGTCTTTGTCGATATCGAGCCATTGGCGTAATCGATCACCACTTGGGTCATTCCAAGGTATCGAGGTTTTGTGTACACGTGTGCCAGGGGCCTGACCGATGATTAGGATGCGTGCCCCTTTTGCTGCTTGTACGACAGGGTTTGCGCCCAAAGGTAAATTATCCGCGCAGATCTGGCAGGCCCTCACTTGCTGCAATAGCTCGTCTAACGACATTCTCAGTAACCCTTTTCGAAATCCACCTGATAATTTAATGAAAACCCATCGCGCCAGCGTAGATAGTTGTCAGCAAAAATGTCGAACACTTGCTCGGGGAAACTTAACGCCGCGATGTGAGGGGTGATGGTTACTTGCGGAACTTTCCAAAACGGATGTTCTACCGATAACGGTTCTTGCTCAAACACATCTAAGAAGGCGTGTTCTACCCAACGGTTTTTCAGAGCGAAGAGCAATCCAGCCTCATCCAGTACGTCGCCACGACCTACGTTAAACAATAACGCCTGACTTAGTTGGCTGAGTGTTTGACGATTGAGTAACTGTTGCGTCTCCGGTGTACTTGGTAGGGTATTCACAACAATGTCGGCTTGTTCAAATGCCTTACTTAGTTCACTGATATGAAAGGTCTGATGAAACTCACCACCTGAGGTCGGAATACCTGTGCGGTTCATACCGATGGTTTTTATTCCCATTGCTTTAGCGGCATTGCCCAAATAACACCCAATGCTACCAGTACCGAGAATCACCATGGTTTTACTTTGTAATGATGTATAGAGGTGAGGCTGCCATCGTTTGTTTTGTTGTTGCTGGTGGTATCGGTTGAAGTGGCGGTAATGGGCAATACTGTAACCCAGCACATATTCGGCAATCAGTGGGCCGAAGATGCCTCGAACATTGGTCAGGGTGTAGTCCTGACGAAGGTTAGGTAGCATTAGTGCATTGACGCCAGCGAATGTCGATTGTACCCACCCAAGCTGTGAAAACTCGTCTAATCTATTGGATAGTAATGGTGGATCAGCAAGAACTATTTGAGCTTCCTCTGGCTTATCAGTGATGCTCAGATCTGGTAGCTTTCTCTCCGTCAATAATGTTTCGTAGGTGTCACGATGCTCTGAGAGCAGGAAAATCTGATTTGAGTGCGGCATTAACTTTTTTCCCTGTGATGAATCAAGTACACTTTCGCTGTTTTTTTCTTCAATGATTGAGTGACTATGCTTAAGAATCCTCTTCAGGTTCGTTTAGAAAAACTAGAACCTTGGCAACAAATTACCTTTATGGCGTGTCTGTGTGAACGCATGTATCCAAACTATGCGATGTTTTGTGAGAACACAGAATTTGCTGACCCGCGTGCTTACCGAGCGATTCTTGATAGTGTATGGGAAGTTTTGACAGTTAAGAACGCGAAAATTAACTTCGAACGTCAATTAGAGAAGTTAGAAGAGTTGTTCCCAAGTGCGGATGAGTTCGATTTTTACGGCGTTTACCCAGCGATGGACGCGTGTCAGGGTTTGTCTACGTTACTGCATGGTCTATTGGACCGCGACTACCTTTTCGATTCAATGCTTAAAGTGAGCCAACAGTCGGTACAAACCGTTGCTGATCTAGAGCAAGCGCAAGGTGCAGAGCCAATAACCAACGACAACCAGAAAGAAAATGAAGCCGTATGTGAAGAATGGGACGTGCAGTGGGCTATTTTCCGTCCACTGCGTGAAGCGGTAGAGCGTGACATCAGCTTGATTAAAGATTTACGTGAAGAGTTACGTGAAGAAGGCGTGAGCAACATCGGTATCGCACTTTAATCGTTGAATAGATAGAAAAAAGGCATCCTAAATGGATGCCTTTTTGTTTGCGGCGTTTGAGCGGTTATGCCCAATGCTGATTACGATTCTTTAGAGCCTGGTTTTGTCGCTTCTTGAGCTTCTGGCTCCTTGTGATGCTTCTCCAGTTCTTCCTCTTCTTCATCGTCATCGCGGCTTTCGATTACGCCGTGCATCTCTTTCCAACTTTCCCAACGTTGGTAAGCCAGTTCTTGCATGTCGGTACTTTTATCCGCTTCATCGATGATTTCTTCACCCACGAGGTGTTCAAAAATATCCTCCAACGTCACCAAGCCTTGCACAGTACCGTATTCGTCAACGACAAGGGCTAGCTGTAGGCGATGAGTCATCATCTGGTCAAACACTTTCGGTAAAGTCGTGTTGTTTAGCACCACTTGAATCGGGCGCATGATTGCTCCCAGTTGTTTCTGTCCACAGCCTGATTGTTGGAGTTTGAACAACTCAAGGCGGTGCACAAAACCAATGATATTGTCTTTCTGCTCGCTATAAACCAATGGGCGGGAGAAAGGTGTATCCTTGTGTTTTTCTAGGAACTCATTGATGGTCATCGTGGCATCAATACGGAATACCACAGGACGTGGGGTCATAACCTGAGTTACAGGTACATCTTGGATGCCAAGCAAGTTGCTTAATATTTTTGATTCACCCTCGGCAAATTCACCGCTTTCACGTGCCAGAATCGCCATTGCCGACAGTTCATCGCGCATCTTGGGTGCTTCGTGGTTACGAGCAAGACGCTTGGTGATTTGCTCTGAAAACCATACGAATGGTGTTAGCGCCCATACCATCCAGCGTAATGCGACTGCCGCGGTTGGCGCCAATTGACGCCAGTAAGTTGCGCCAATTGTTTTCGGTACGATCTCTGAAAGCACCAAGATCGCCAGTGTGAGCACTGCCGAAAAGATACCTAACGCTTCGCTACCAAATACCACCGCAGCTTGTGCACCAGCAGTGGCCGCGCCGATGGTATGAGCGATGGTATTTAGAGTTAGAATGGATGCCAATGGTCGGTCGATATCTGATTTTAGCTTAGCCAGTTGCCCAGCTGCGGGATGCCCCTGTTGATTGAGCTGCGCAATGTAGCTCGGACTGATACTCAGCAGTACCGCCTCCAGCACCGAACAGATAAACGAAATGCCGATTGCAATAGAGATATAAATGGATAACAGCAGCATAGTTGCCCTTGAATGTAGTTTGATAGTGGTTATTTGCAGCTATTATAACCGCAAAAGTGCCTTATAAATTGGTCCAAATACCTTGGAAAGCAAGGGTTTTCAGGGGGTATGTGGTAACAAATTGTGAGTTATTACTCATATTATGGCTAAAAGTACGTCAGAAAATCGAAAGATCGCTTACAAACCTTTGCCAGATGGGGCATTTATGTTTTAGAGTGAGACGAATTCGATAACCTATGAGAAGGGAAACCTAATGAACAAGACCCAATTAATCGACTTTATCGCAGAGAAAGCAGACCTATCAAAAGCACAAGCAAAAGCTGCTCTTGAAGCGACTCTTGATGGTGTAACTGGTGCACTTAAAGAGGGTGACCAAGTTCAACTAATTGGTTTTGGTACATTCAAAGTAAACCACCGCGCTGCACGTACTGGTCGTAACCCTAAGACTGGTGACGAGATTCAAATCGCAGCAGCTAACGTACCTGCATTCGTAGCAGGTAAAGCGCTGAAAGAATCAGTAAACTAAGTTAGAATGCACCGAGGTATCCTGCCTCGGTGCAACTTCATGAAAAAACATCTACTCGCTTCACTTCTCTTATCTAGCTTTACCCTTTTTGGCTGTTCGTCGGTTGAAACTCCTAATTTAGAACAATTCACTCACTTCTCTGGCGGCAAAGTTGCTGGAGGCGCAAGTAGCTTGTACTGGATGACCGAGAAACTCACTCGCGTGAGTACGGCTGCTGATTACGTAACGATGGGGGATAATGGCTGGTTTCAAAGTGACTACCGTTGGGATGACGGTGAGCTTCGAGAGTTGATTCGAAAAGGTGAGCAAGTTGATACCCAGCAAGAGTTGGTGCCTTTTCAAATCCACATCCGTTTTAATAAAGATGGCGAAGCGGTTTACCAACAATATCGCGTTAATCGTAAAGTCTTACCACTTCAGCATGAACAATTAGAACGTTACAAGACAGAAGCGAATGATGTAGTGGCGTCGGTTAAGGCGCAGTCTCGTAACAGTCAGAGCCTCATTCAAGGTTATTGGAATGGCCAATCGTTTGAAACCTGCAAAGGTAAAGCGTTCTCGACACTCGAGTTTAATCAGACGTTGCCAAATTTTATTATCGAGCGTCTCTCATCTGTAGACAGTTACGTGGCTTTTGTCGGCAAGCAGTCACGAAATAAAGCAACGGTTGATGAACTGTTGATGCTCAATGATGATGACTTTGATTGTGTACCACGACCAGCATTACTCGCAGAGTAAGCTTGGTGAGACTTACTTGCTGACAGAGTAATAAAAAGGCGCTGAATGCGCCTTTTGTTTTTTAGCCAACTTAAGTTGTTTTTATTTTTCTTGCTCACGTGCAATCGCACGGTAGCCGATGTCACTGCGATGGAACATACCGTCCCAACTGATCTGTTTTGCAAGCTCGTAAGCGCGTTGCTGCGCTTCTGATACGCTGTTGCCCAACGCAGTTGCACACAATACGCGACCACCATTTGTTACGATGTTGCCATCTTTATTGTCTGTACCCGCGTGGAAGACTTTCTCGCCTTCAATTTCAACTTGTGGCAGACCAGAGATCACATCGCCTTTGTTGTACGCTGCTGGGTAACCACCGGCTGCGAGCACGATACCAATCGACGCACGTGGATCCCATTTTGATTCCACTTGATCCAGTTTTTGGTCAATCGCAGCCAAGCAAAGATCAACCAGATCCGATTCCATACGCATCATGATTGGTTGTGTCTCTGGATCACCGAAGCGGCAGTTGTACTCGATCACTTTAGGCGTACCATCTTTGTCGATCATCAGACCCGCGTATAGGAAACCTGTGTATGGGTTACCTTCAGACGCCATACCACGTACTGTTGGGTAAATGACTTCTTCCATGATGCGGTTGTGAATTTCTGGTGTTACCACAGGAGCTGGCGAGTACGCGCCCATACCGCCAGTGTTTGGGCCAGTATCTTTGTCACCCACGCGTTTGTGATCTTGGCTGGTGGCCATTGGCAGAACGTTCTCACCATCCACCATCACGATGAAGCTTGCTTCTTCGCCATCTAGGAACTCTTCGATAACCACGCGGCTGCCTGCGTCACCAAATGCGTTGCCTGCTAGCATGTCTTTGATTGCGTCTTCGGCTTCTTCTAGCGTCATTGCCACAATCACGCCTTTACCAGCCGCAAGGCCGTCGGCTTTCACCACAATCGGCGCACCTTGCTCACGCACGTAAGCAAGCGCTGGTTCAATTTCTGTGAAGTTTGCGTATGCACCGGTTGGGATTTGGTGACGAGCAAGGAAGTCTTTAGTAAACGCTTTAGAGCCTTCAAGCTGCGCTGCGGCTTGGGTAGGACCAAAGATTGGTAAGCCCGCTTCGCGGAACGCATCCACCACACCAATAACCAGCGGTGCTTCTGGGCCAACGATAGTCAATTCAATCGCCTTCTCTTTTGCAAAAGCAACCAGACTATCGATGTCTTCCACATCAATGTTTACGTTCTCTAGTTTTGGCTCTAGTGCCGTACCTGCGTTGCCTGGAGCAATGAAAATAGTCTCAACATTTGGGTTTTGCGCCGCTTTCCAGCCTAGCGCATGTTCACGGCCACCTGAACCAATGATAAGTACATTCATTTTATTTATCCTTTGATAGCTGCGCCATATTGCTAATCTCTGCGTCGAGCTTGCTCATTTATACTTATAAACTCCGCGAGCTCTCCTTGACCTTATCAATATGGCTTTGCTCTAAAATGAAAATTTCTAAAACTAAGAGTATTTCAAATTAGCTAAATTAAATAAGTCTTGCTCAAAGTAGTTGATGATGTGGCTAGGCAACAATTGAGCCCATCCCGGAAACATAGCCAGCTACGTAACCGGGGTGGCCGAAAGCAGTTAACAATGCCACAGTGCCAAATACGATGAGGAAATTAGTGGCGGAAGTGACGCATACCCGTGAAGATCATCGCCATGCCGTGCTCATCTGCTGCTGCGATAACTTCGTCGTCACGCATAGAGCCACCTGGCTGAATTACGCACTTAATGCCGGCTTCTGCTGCGGCATCGATACCGTCGCGGAATGGGAAGAAAGCGTCAGATGCCATTACGCTACCGGCAACTTCTAAGCCTTCATCTGCGGCTTTGATGCCGGCAATTTTCGCTGAGTAAACGCGGCTCATTTGGCCTGCGCCTACACCGATAGTCATGTCGCCTTTCGCGTAAACGATCGCGTTAGATTTCACGTATTTCGCTACTTTCCAGCAGAATAGGGCGTCTTTTAGCTCTTCTTCTGTCGGCTGACGTTTAGACACGACTTTAAGATCGTCTAGGCTTACCATGCCTTGGTCGCGGTCTTGAACCAGTAGACCACCGTTGACGCGTTTTACGTCAAAGCCCGTTGTCTTCGTTGACCACTCGCCACACTCTAGTAGACGTACGTTCTTCTTCGCTGCAACGATTTCAATCGCTTCAGCAGAAACAGAAGGTGCGATAATCACTTCAACGAATTGACGCTCAACGATAGCGCTAGCCGTTTTTGCATCTAGCTCTTGGTTGAATGCAATGATGCCGCCGAACGCTGACGTTGGGTCAGTTTGGTAAGCGCGGTTGTACGCTTCGAGGATGTCTTTACCTAGCGCAACGCCACATGGGTTGGCGTGTTTTACGATTACACATGCAGGCTCGTTGAACTCTTTCACACACTCAAGTGCTGCATCAGTGTCTGCAATGTTGTTGTAAGAGAGGGCTTTACCTTGGATTTGGCGAGCAGTAGAAACAGATGCTTCTTGTGGGTTTGCTTCAACGTAGAATGCGGCTGCTTGGTGGCTGTTCTCACCGTAGCGCATGTCTTGTTTTTTCTCGAATTGCTGGTTGAAAGTACGTGGGAATTTAGACTCTTCATCACCTTCTTTGTTCTCACCGTAAGATGGAACCATAGTGCCGAAGTAGTTTGCGATCATGCCATCGTAAGCAGCAGTGTGCTCGAATGCTGCGATAGCAAGGTCGAAACGAGTCTCTAGTGTTAGAGATTTCTCGTTCGCGTCCATTTCAGCGATAACGCGATCGTAATCATGAGCGTTCACAACGATAGTCACGTCTTTGTGATTTTTCGCTGCAGAGCGAACCATCGTTGGGCCGCCGATATCGATGTTTTCAACCGCGTCAGCTAGTGTACAGCCTTCTTTTGCAACGGTTTCTGCGAATGGGTATAGGTTAACAACGACCATGTCGATTGGATTGATGCCATGTTTTGCCATCACGTCGTCATCTTGACCACGACGACCAAGCACACCACCGTGAACTTTCGGGTGAAGCGTTTTAACGCGGCCGTCCATCATTTCTGGGAAACCTGTGTAGTCAGAGACTTCTGTTACTGCGATGCCTTGTTCGGCAAGTAGGCGTGCTGTACCACCAGTAGATAGGATATCGACACCGCGCTCAGCAAGAGCTTGTGCAAACTCAACAATACCTGTTTTGTCTGATACGCTGATAAGCGCACGGCGAATAGGACGAGCGTTATTCATGCTTCCATTTTCCTCAAATTCACGGAGTTAAAGATGTTTGCCAAAAATGAACTTGTTTTTACCTCTTGGGGTAAAATATTGGCCAGTTTTGGTAAAGACCTTTGCCGGATGTTTTCTGGTTAGAAAACAGTCTCCACATTTGATGGCGCGTATTCTAACCAATTTATTACAAAAAAGCTCGCGCAATCGTTTGGCATCTCAAAAATAATTGTGAAAAAGAGGTTCTTTAGCTTTAAAAGTAACGAGATAGTTAATAGGGAAAGTTATGTTTCAGATAGGTGAACTGGCAAAACGTTGTGGTGTGACGGCAGATACGCTGCGTTTTTATGAGAAAAACGCGCTGATAAAGCCCGCAGGTCGAAGTGAATCAGGTTATCGTCTCTATAATGAAGAGAATCAAAAGCAGGTACACTTCATCCTTAAAGGTAAAGAGCTGGGCCTGAGCTTGGATGAGATTAAAGAGCTACTAGAAATCAAACTAGAAGCAACAGAACACAGCTGTGCAGAGGTTAAAGCTATTACTTCTGCTAAGTTAGAGCTGATTGATGGAAAAATTAACGAGCTAACGAAAATTCGTCGAGCTTTGAAGAAGATCAATGATGCTTGCTGCGGTCATACGGACGATGATGCTACTCATTGTTCTATCCTTGCAGCACTTGAGTAGTCTCATTTCTGCATCACTTAACTTAAGTTTGCATTTTTGGCGGCTTGCTTTTCTAGGTGCACGCCGTTTTCCCACCTATAATCTCGCCTTTAGTTACCTGTAGGAATTGACCATTGTTTGATTCCTGCCGTAGCGCTGTCTGTAGATACGAGAGTTTTCATACATGGTTGGAGTCTATTTTCAAATCAATGACTGGGTTTTAAGCGTTGATGAAAATAAGCTGTATCGACAAGATAGGGAAGTTACTGTTGAGCCACGCTTAATTAATCTTCTGCATTTCCTAGCGGAGCATGCGAATGAGGTGTTCAATCGTGAGGAACTGATCCAATACGTTTGGGCTGGGGCGATTGTGACCGATCAAGTGGTGACTCAGTCCATTTTTGAGTTGCGTAAATTACTGCGGGACGGTCGGGAAGAAAATACCAGCTACGTCATTACAGTGCCGAAACGTGGTTACAAGCTGGTGGCGAATGTGACCCCAATGACACTCGAGGAATTCCTCGCAAGTCGTCATTGTGATTCAGAAACTCTTCCTCCTATTGTTGAAGAGCCAGAAGAAGAGACTCTACCTATCGCACCTGCCGTCACTTTTCCTGCAGGCCCTCTGACTCGCGCGGTCTGTGAGATGTCTAAAGAGAAAAAGGCCCCTCAGAAAAAAAATAAAATCAGTCCGTGGCGCCTGGGGATCATGAACTTCATCTGGATCAGTGTCTTGGTTGTGGTGATGGGCGTGTTTACCTACAAGCAATCGGAAGTGCGTATTACTCAAGCCATCGATACTCACCTTATCGAATTCAAGTTTCAAGATAACTTCACGAGCGAAGGGTTAAGCTACGACTTGGCAGACGGGTTTGCCCAAAAGTTGATGTCCGACATTGCTCAAGTGAGCGATTACCGAGTCATGCTAAAGAAGTCGTCGTTTACCTCGGGTATTGTGCCGGGCAAATCGGTTGTGGTGCGGGTTCGTGAAAATGATGGTGGTAGCTTTTTAGAGGTGGAATATCGCAATAACTCATCTGAAAAGGTGTTGTTTAGTCGTCAATACGCGTTAACCAGCAGCCATTTAAAGACAGTGCTTCAACAAGCGTCGTTAGACTTGATGCAAGTCCTGAAAGTACCGGATGCCAAGCTGAAATCCACGATGCTGGTGGCGGGAATGCCAATTAACCCAGATGCTTTGGAGCTGTTTGTTCAAGCTAACCATTATCTCAATGTCTCGGATGCCAAGCAGTTTCGCCAAGGCGTCAACTTGATGGAAAACATTTTAGAAATTGAGCCAGATAACGCTTACGTTCAGGCAGAGTTATTAATTGCTTACCACGTGCAGAAGGTGCTCGATTTTTCACAGGAGTTGAAGAAAGGGCGAGTGCAGCAGTTGAGTGACGCACTAGAAACTAACGTAAAAATGATGGTTGGGCCAATTCAACCCCGAATTTATGAAGCTTTAGCCCTGCACGAAACCATTATTGGTGACATGGCTTCAGCCAAGCAGCATCTTGGGCAGGCTTTGAGGTTACGTGATTCGGTGCTTTCTTATGTGATTCGTGGTAAACACGCTGAATTGGATGGTGATCTGGATTTGGCCAGTGAGTCTTACAGCGAAGCTTTCTATATTGATACGTCGGTTGAGACGTACCTGCTGTGCGAAAACTTGGTCTTCCCAAGTAACATGAAGGCGATTGATTACGCCATGTATCGCGCCGTTCACCCTTCTGTCGTTCGAATGCTTTAATTTTCTCGGACTCAAATACTAGCCCCTCATTTCGGTGAGGGGCTTTTTTGTCGCTGTCGAAAAGTGAAAAAGCTGGGGCGGTGGGGCAATGACTTACGAAGGAGCCAACAACGCAAGCTTGCAACGGGAAGACATATCCGGTTTGCTTCTCTATCTCTATCTCTATCTCTATCTCTATCTCTATCTCTATCTCTATCTCTATCTCTATCTCTATCTCTATCTCTATCTCTATCTCTATCTCTATCTCTATCTCTATCTCTATCTCTATCTCTATTGATTGTATGGAGTGTCTGGCTGAGTTATGTGGCGAGAATGATTCTGATGCTTTCTTGCAGGCGAGATGAATATTGATGTGGGTCAAAAAGCGCGATCAGGGAGAGATTTATGGAATCAACAGTTCAGGGAATTAACCCTTCGGGATGGGGAAGTTGATAGAGGTTGATAACTTTTATCGCGATTACCAACGAGTTGATGAGAGTTTATCTATCGGTATAAGGTTTGATGTTTTTCTTATAACTGCATGAATAATATGGCTTTATATTTTTGTGTTTATCATGTTTATCTCAACTTGATGTTGATTAACTAATCATTTTATTGATAACGCCAAGTTTATTTTTTTCCCGATTTTTGGGCGTAGTCTTCACTTCGAAATTTAGCGAGGTCGAGCAGGTATCTACTTCATAGCATCTCGCTAATAACCGTTCAGTTTGAGTCACGTTGACTTGAGTAGAATAGATTTGGAGATGTTATGTCATCGAATACGAAAAAAATCGGCCTAATTGCCTGTACGGGTGTAGTCGCCGGTAACATGATGGGTAGTGGTATTGCACTGTTACCTTCTAGCCTAGCTTCAGTAGGCTCTGTTTCAATTTTCAGCTGGCTGATCTGTTTGATCGGTGCACTGAGCCTTGCGTTTGTTTACGCTCGTCTGGCAACCAAAAACCCTCAAGAAGGTGGTCCTATCGCTTATGCGGGCGAAGTTTCCCCAGTCTTTGGTTTCCAAACGGGCGTGCTTTATTACCACGCGAACTGGATTGGTAACCTAGCTATTGCTATTACAGGTGTTTCTTACCTTTCAGTATTCTTCCCTGTGCTTAATGACCCAATCCCAGCAGGTATTGCGACGATTGCATCGGTATGGATCTTCACTTTCGTCAACCTACTTGGTGGTAGCTGGGTAAGCCGTCTATGTACGCTTGGTCTTGTTCTAATCCTAATTCCAGTTGTTGGTACCGCTCTATTTGGTTGGACGCACTTCGACACCGCGCTATACAGCCAAAACTGGAACGTATCTGCGGGTACTGATAGCCATGCGATTGTGACTGCGGTTCTTATCTGTCTATGGTCATTCGTTGGTGTGGAGTCAGCAGCAGTATCGACAGGTATGGTAGAAAATCCTAAACGTACTGTACCGCTAGCAACCATGCTGGGTACTGGTATCGCAGGTGTGATTTACATCCTATCAACTCAAATGATCAGCGGCATGTTCCCTGCTTCTGAAGTCGCGGCATCAGGTGCGCCATTTGCATTGGCAACCACTGAGCTATTCGGTAGCTGGACTGCACCATTCGTATCAGCGTTCACAGCACTAGCATGTTTCACTTCGCTAGGTTCTTGGATGATGCTGGTGGGCGAAGCTGGTAAACGTGCAGCAAGCGATGGCAACTTCCCTAAAATCTACGGCGAAACTGACAAAAACGGTGTGCCTAAGAAAGGTCTAATCCTTGCGTCAATCAAGATGACAGCATTAATGGTTGTACTGATGTTCTTCAGCTCTAAAACAGCACACGCATCAGACCTGTTCAACCAGCTAACGACTGATGCAGTTCTACTAACTATGCTGCCTTACTTCTACTCAAGCATTAACTTGATTCGCTTCGAAGGTATGACAACACGCAACGGCTTCGTAATGCTGTTCTCTGGTGTGGCTTGTCTGTTCTGCTTCATCGCACTAGCGGGTGCAGAAGGCGGTACGCTCACAGCAACCTTCATCGTGTCTCTCGTTATCTTGATGTTCTACAGCAAAAAAGCAGGTCTTGCTCAGTACGTGAAAATGCACGCTGACGATATGCCTGCCCAAGCAAGCAACTAATCCCCAAACGCTGGCACTTCGGTGCCAGCCCATAAAACCCAAATTCACGCGGCGCTCACCTTTACTCATTGCCTGTAAATGGCAAAGAGCGCCCTCATTCGCCTTGGAGATGTCCAAATGAATATATTCGCTATCTTGAACCACATGGGTGTGTTCTTTAAAGAAGAGCCAGTTCGTCAACTTCACGCTGCTCTTGAGAAAGCGGGCTACGAAGTGGTTTACCCAGTAGATGATAAAGACTTGATCAAAATGATTGAGATGAACCCACGCATTTGCGGTGTGCTGTTCGACTGGGATAAATACTCACTAGAGCTATGTGAACGTATTAGCCAAATCAACGAAAAACTGCCTGTTCACGCATTTGCTAACGAACAGTCTACTCTCGATATTTCACTAACAGACCTACGTCTGAACGTGAGCTTCTTCGAGTACGCTTTAGGTATGGCTGACGACATCGCTATCAAAATCAACCAAGCGACCGAGGCATACAAAGATGCCATCATGCCTCCATTCACTAAAGCGCTATTCAAATACGTAGAAGAAGGTAAATACACCTTCTGTACTCCAGGTCACATGGGCGGTACTGCATTCCAGAAAAGCCCTGCTGGTAGCATCTTCTACGATTTTTACGGTCCAAACACATTTAAAGCGGACGTATCAATCTCAATGCCTGAGCTAGGTTCTCTACTAGACCACTCAGGTCCACATAAAGATGCAGAAGAATACATCGCACGCACATTCAATGCAGACAGCTCTTACATCGTAACTAACGGTACGTCTACATCGAACAAAATCGTTGGTATGTACTCAGCACCTGCGGGCAGCACAGTACTGATTGACCGTAACTGTCACAAATCTCTGACTCACCTAATGATGATGAGCGACGTGACACCAATCTACTTCCGCCCAACTCGTAACGCATACGGCATCCTTGGTGGTATTCCACAAAGCGAATTCAGCCGCGATGTCATTGCAGAGAAAGTGGCGAGAACTCCAGGTGCAACAGCGCCAAGTTACGCAGTAGTGACTAACTCAACTTACGATGGTCTGTTGTACAACACACAATTCATCAAAGAGTCGCTAGACTGTAAACACATCCACTTCGACAGTGCTTGGGTGCCTTACACTAACTTCAACCCAATTTACGAAGGTAAATGTGGTATGAGTGGTGAAGCGATGCCAGGCAAAGTGTTCTACGAAACACAATCAACACACAAACTATTGGCAGCGTTCTCACAAGCTTCAATGATTCACGTGAAAGGTGACTTTGATAAAGAGTCTTTCAACGAAGCATTCATGATGCACACTTCAACTTCACCTCAGTACGGCATTGTTGCTTCTACTGAAACTGCAGCGGCAATGATGCGCGGCAACACTGGTAAGAAGTTGATGCAAGACTCTATCGATCGCGCAATTCGCTTCCGTAAAGAGATCAAACGCCTAGAAGCAGAAAGTGACAGCTGGTTCTTCGATGTATGGCAACCAGAAAACATCGATACCACAGAATGTTGGAAACTAGACCCTAGCGATACATGGCACGGCTTCAAGAACATGGATGACAACCACATGTATCTTGATCCAATCAAAGTAACGCTATTGACTCCTGGGATGAATAAAGAAGGCGAACTAGAAGAATCAGGTATTCCTGCTTCGCTGGTGGCTAAATTCCTAGACGAGCGCGGCATCGTGGTAGAGAAAACAGGTCCATACAACTTGTTGTTCCTATTCTCAATCGGTATCGACAAATCAAAAGCAATGCAATTGCTACGCGGTCTAACTGAATTTAAACGTGGCTACGACTTGAACCTAACCATCAAGAGCTTCCTTCCTTCGCTATATAACGAAGACCCAAGCTTCTATGAAGGCATGCGCGTTCAAGAACTAGCACAAGCAATTCACGACCTAACTAAGAAATACAACCTGCCAGAGCTAATGTACAAAGCGTTCGATGTACTTCCAGAAATGAAAGTAACACCACACGCAGCATGGCAAGAAGAGCTTCGCGGTAACGTAGAAGAAATCAAACTGGAAGAAATGGTTGGTCGCGTAAGTGCGAACATGATCCTTCCTTACCCTCCAGGTGTGCCACTAGTACTTCCTGGTGAAATGGTGACTCAAGAGTCTCGCCCTGTACTGGACTTCCTAGAGATGCTTTGTGAGATCGGTGCGCATTACCCAGGTTTCGAAACCGACATCCACGGTCTGTACCAACAAAAAGATGGTAGCTACACCGTAAAAGTATTGAAGAACTAAGTTCCTCTCGAAGATGACGTCATTGGGAATGCAAGCATGCTCCACTCTTACGAGCTCAATGTGTCATCGAACAATAACGACATTTAGATATACCCCTAACTAATCTGTCGTAAAGAGAAGGGCAAGGATGCTCTGATCTTTTCTTCTATATAGAAGAAGCAATTTCCAAGACTTCACCTGAAGTACCCCAAGTAAAAAGCAAAGACCAAAGAGCAGTTCGTTATCGTTCTGCTCTTTTTTTCGTCTTTATATAGTTAGAAAGAGAAAAAAGAACCAAGAGAGATAAGATCAGCGATCGAAATTACCAAGAAATCGGCGGTCTTTTAATGCAGAAGTCAGGTGTTTCTTCATGAAAAGATCCTCTACAACCCGAAATATTAGACAAAATCGTTGAGTATCTATGCAGGATGCTTGTTATTTGTTCGGTTGAAAGTTTTTTTGCAAAAAACGCTTGTGCTAATTTCTCAACTCCCTATACTGCGCATCCACCGACACGGAGTGAGACGAAAGTCACACAGCGAGTCGGAAGTGAGAGAAAAAGAAATTTGAAAAAATGCTTGACTCTCTCACGGTGCGGAGTAAGATACGCACCCCTAACGACGAGCAACTAAGTTGCTGGATAAGTTAGAAAAGCTCTTTAAAAATATAAACCTATCAATCTGTGTGGGCACTCGTTGATGATAATCCAATTAGAAACTTCGGTTTCAAATTAGGTTTCAATGAAACGAAGTGACCATTGAATCTTCGGATTCAGCACAGTCAATTCAAACATTACTTTATGTAATGTTCAGTATTCATTGAGCCGAACAAAATCTTAAATTGAAGAGTTTGATCATGGCTCAGATTGAACGCTGGCGGCAGGCCTAACACATGCAAGTCGAGCGGAAACGAGTTATCTGAACCTTCGGGGAACGATAACGGCGTCGAGCGGCGGACGGGTGAGTAATGCCTAGGAAATTGCCCTGATGTGGGGGATAACCATTGGAAACGATGGCTAATACCGCATGATGCCTACGGGCCAAAGAGGGGGACCTTCGGGCCTCTCGCGTCAGGATATGCCTAGGTGGGATTAGCTAGTTGGTGAGGTAAGGGCTCACCAAGGCGACGATCCCTAGCTGGTCTGAGAGGATGATCAGCCACACTGGAACTGAGACACGGTCCAGACTCCTACGGGAGGCAGCAGTGGGGAATATTGCACAATGGGCGCAAGCCTGATGCAGCCATGCCGCGTGTATGAAGAAGGCCTTCGGGTTGTAAAGTACTTTCAGTCGTGAGGAAGGCGGCGTCGTTAATAGCGGCGTTGTTTGACGTTAGCGACAGAAGAAGCACCGGCTAACTCCGTGCCAGCAGCCGCGGTAATACGGAGGGTGCGAGCGTTAATCGGAATTACTGGGCGTAAAGCGCATGCAGGTGGTTTGTTAAGTCAGATGTGAAAGCCCGGGGCTCAACCTCGGAATAGCATTTGAAACTGGCAGACTAGAGTACTGTAGAGGGGGGTAGAATTTCAGGTGTAGCGGTGAAATGCGTAGAGATCTGAAGGAATACCGGTGGCGAAGGCGGCCCCCTGGACAGATACTGACACTCAGATGCGAAAGCGTGGGGAGCAAACAGGATTAGATACCCTGGTAGTCCACGCCGTAAACGATGTCTACTTGGAGGTTGTGGCCTTGAGCCGTGGCTTTCGGAGCTAACGCGTTAAGTAGACCGCCTGGGGAGTACGGTCGCAAGATTAAAACTCAAATGAATTGACGGGGGCCCGCACAAGCGGTGGAGCATGTGGTTTAATTCGATGCAACGCGAAGAACCTTACCTACTCTTGACATCCAGAGAACTTTCCAGAGATGGATTGGTGCCTTCGGGAACTCTGAGACAGGTGCTGCATGGCTGTCGTCAGCTCGTGTTGTGAAATGTTGGGTTAAGTCCCGCAACGAGCGCAACCCTTATCCTTGTTTGCCAGCGAGTAATGTCGGGAACTCCAGGGAGACTGCCGGTGATAAACCGGAGGAAGGTGGGGACGACGTCAAGTCATCATGGCCCTTACGAGTAGGGCTACACACGTGCTACAATGGCGCATACAGAGGGCGGCCAACTTGCGAAAGTGAGCGAATCCCAAAAAGTGCGTCGTAGTCCGGATTGGAGTCTGCAACTCGACTCCATGAAGTCGGAATCGCTAGTAATCGTGGATCAGAATGCCACGGTGAATACGTTCCCGGGCCTTGTACACACCGCCCGTCACACCATGGGAGTGGGCTGCAAAAGAAGTAGGTAGTTTAACCTTCGGGGGGACGCTTACCACTTTGTGGTTCATGACTGGGGTGAAGTCGTAACAAGGTAGCGCTAGGGGAACCTGGCGCTGGATCACCTCCTTATACGATGATTATTGCGATGAGTGTTCACACAGATTGATGGTTTTGAAGCGAAAGCTTCGAGCTATTATTGCTCTTTAACAATTTGGAAAGCTGACAAAACAACAATTTATTGTTGTTTGTAAAGTTCTCAAAGTATTCATTTATGAATACAACTAATAACACATTCAAGTGTTCTTGGAATTTGAGTCCGGCAAAATCGAATGTCTCTCGCTCATTCAAATAATGAGAGACAACTTTGGTTGTTTAACATCAATTCGAAACTCCTTCGGGTTGTATGGTTAAGTGACTAAGCGTACACGGTGGATGCCTTGGCAGTCAGAGGCGATGAAGGACGTATTAACTTGCGATAAGCCCAGATTAGGTAGTAAAAACCACTTGAGTCTGGGATTTCCGAATGGGGAAACCCACTTACATAAGTAAGTATCGTTATGTGAATACATAGCATAACGAGGCGAACCGGGGGAACTGAAACATCTAAGTACCCCGAGGAAAAGAAATCAACCGAGATTCCGAAAGTAGCGGCGAGCGAAATTGGACTAGCCCTTAAGCTTTATAGGCGTTAGGTGAACAAGCTGGAAAGCTTGGCGATACAGGGTGATAGCCCCGTAACTGACGACGCATATTCAGTGAAATCGAGTAGGGCGGGACACGTGATATCCTGTCTGAATATGGGGGGACCATCCTCCAAGGCTAAATACTACTGACTGACCGATAGTGAACCAGTACCGTGAGGGAAAGGCGAAAAGAACCCCTGTGAGGGGAGTGAAATAGAACCTGAAACCGTGTACGTACAAGCAGTAGGAGCAGGCTTTGTCCTGTGACTGCGTACCTTTTGTATAATGGGTCAGCGACTTATATTCAGTGGCAAGGTTAACCATCTAGGGGAGCCGTAGGGAAACCGAGTCTTAACTGGGCGTTCAGTCTCTGGATATAGACCCGAAACCAGGTGATCTAGCCATGGGCAGGTTGAAGGTTGAGTAACATCAACTGGAGGACCGAACCGACTAATGTTGAAAAATTAGCGGATGACTTGTGGCTAGGGGTGAAAGGCCAATCAAACCTGGAGATAGCTGGTTCTCCCCGAAAGCTATTTAGGTAGCGCCTCGGACGAATACTACTGGGGGTAGAGCACTGTTAAGGCTAGGGGGTCATCCCGACTTACCAACCCTTTGCAAACTCCGAATACCAGTAAGTACTATCCGGGAGACACACGGCGGGTGCTAACGTCCGTCGTGGAGAGGGAAACAACCCAGACCGCCAGCTAAGGTCCCAAATTACTACTAAGTGGGAAACGATGTGGGAAGGCTCAGACAGCCAGGATGTTGGCTTAGAAGCAGCCATCATTTAAAGAAAGCGTAATAGCTCACTGGTCGAGTCGGCCTGCGCGGAAGATGTAACGGGGCTAAGTAGTAAACCGAAGCTGCGGCAATGCACTTTAGTGCATTGGGTAGGGGAGCGTTCTGTAAGCGGTTGAAGGTGTGTGGTAACGCATGCTGGACGTATCAGAAGTGCGAATGCTGACATGAGTAACGATAAAGGGGGTGAAAAACCTCCTCGCCGGAAGACCAAGGGTTCCTGTCCAACGTTAATCGGGGCAGGGTAAGTCGACCCCTAAGGCGAGGCCGAAAGGCGTAGTCGATGGGAAACGGGTTAATATTCCCGTACTTCTTACAATTGCGATGGGGGGACGGAGAAGGCTAGGTGGGCCTGGCGACGGTTGTCCAGGTTCAAGTGCGTAGGCTTGAGAGTTAGGTAAATCCGGCTCTCTTTAAGGCTGAGACACGACGTCGAGCATCTACGGATGTGAAGTCATTGATGCCATGCTTCCAGGAAAAGCCTCTAAGCTTCAGATTGTAAGGAATCGTACCCCAAACCGACACAGGTGGTCGGGTAGAGAATACCAAGGCGCTTGAGAGAACTCGGGTGAAGGAACTAGGCAAAATGGTACCGTAACTTCGGGAGAAGGTACGCTCTCGACGGTGAAGTCCCTCGCGGATGGAGCTATTGAGAGTCGCAGATACCAGGTGGCTGCAACTGTTTATTAAAAACACAGCACTGTGCAAAATCGCAAGATGACGTATACGGTGTGACGCCTGCCCGGTGCCGGAAGGTTAATTGATGGGGTTAGACTTCGGTCGAAGCTCTTGATCGAAGCCCCGGTAAACGGCGGCCGTAACTATAACGGTCCTAAGGTAGCGAAATTCCTTGTCGGGTAAGTTCCGACCTGCACGAATGGCGTAATGATGGCCACGCTGTCTCCACCCGAGACTCAGTGAAATTGAAATCGCTGTGAAGATGCAGTGTACCCGCGGCTAGACGGAAAGACCCCGTGAACCTTTACTACAGCTTGGCACTGAACATTGACCCTACATGTGTAGGATAGGTGGGAGGCTTTGAAGCGCAGTCGCTAGATTGCGTGGAGCCGTCCTTGAAATACCACCCTTGTAGTGTTGATGTTCTAACGTCGACCCCTTATCGGGGTTGCGGACAGTGCCTGGTGGGTAGTTTGACTGGGGCGGTCTCCTCCCAAAGCGTAACGGAGGAGCACGAAGGTGGGCTAATCACGGTTGGACATCGTGAGGTTAGTGCAATGGCATAAGCCCGCTTGACTGCGAGAATGACAATTCGAGCAGGTGCGAAAGCAGGTCATAGTGATCCGGTGGTTCTGAATGGAAGGGCCATCGCTCAACGGATAAAAGGTACTCCGGGGATAACAGGCTGATACCGCCCAAGAGTTCATATCGACGGCGGTGTTTGGCACCTCGATGTCGGCTCATCACATCCTGGGGCTGAAGTCGGTCCCAAGGGTATGGCTGTTCGCCATTTAAAGTGGTACGCGAGCTGGGTTTAGAACGTCGTGAGACAGTTCGGTCCCTATCTGCCGTGGGCGTTGGAGAATTGAAAGGGGCTGCTCCTAGTACGAGAGGACCGGAGTGGACGAACCTCTGGTGTTCGGGTTGTGTCGCCAGACGCATTGCCCGGTAGCTAAGTTCGGGATCGATAACCGCTGAAAGCATCTAAGCGGGAAGCGAGCCTTGAGATGAGTTCTCCCTGATACTTTAAGTATCCTAAAGGGTTGTCGTAGACTACGACGTTGATAGGCAGGGTGTGTAAGCGTTGTGAGGCGTTGAGCTAACCTGTACTAATTGCCCGTGAGGCTTAACCATACAACACCCAAGGGGTTTTGATGGACTCAATGAAAGAACATTGAATGTGTAGTAACGAGAATTAAGAAACAGCTTTCCAGATTAAAGAATTTGCTTGGCGACCATAGCGTTTTGGACCCACCTGATTTCCATGCCGAACTCAGAAGTGAAACGAAATAGCGCCGATGGTAGTGTGGGGCTTCCCCATGTGAGAGTAGGACATCGCCAGGCTTTATTTTGCACTTGCTTAAGATTTAAGCAAGTCACCATAAGGTTCTAATCTTTTTAGAGTTTTATGTTGACTTTCAAAGTGGAAAGCGTATTATACGCACCTCGCTTACGTGCTAAGGCACTGAAAGCCAAGCTCTTTAACAATATAGACCTATCAATCTGTGTGGGCACTCGTTGATGATAATCCAAATAGTTTCCTCGGAAACAATTTAGGTTTCAATGATACGAAGTGACCATTGAGTCTTCGGACTCAGCACAGTCAATTCAAACATTACTTTAGCTATTTATTAGCAAAGGAATGTTCAGTATTCATTGAGCCGAACAAAATCTTAAATTGAAGAGTTTGATCATGGCTCAGATTGAACGCTGGCGGCAGGCCTAACACATGCAAGTCGAGCGGAAACGAGTTATCTGAACCTTCGGGGAACGATAACGGCGTCGAGCGGCGGACGGGTGAGTAATGCCTAGGAAATTGCCCTGATGTGGGGGATAACCATTGGAAACGATGGCTAATACCGCATGATGCCTACGGGCCAAAGAGGGGGACCTTCGGGCCTCTCGCGTCAGGATATGCCTAGGTGGGATTAGCTAGTTGGTGAGGTAAGGGCTCACCAAGGCGACGATCCCTAGCTGGTCTGAGAGGATGATCAGCCACACTGGAACTGAGACACGGTCCAGACTCCTACGGGAGGCAGCAGTGGGGAATATTGCACAATGGGCGCAAGCCTGATGCAGCCATGCCGCGTGTATGAAGAAGGCCTTCGGGTTGTAAAGTACTTTCAGCAGTGAGGAAGGTGGATGCGTTAATAGCGTATTCATTTGACGTTAGCTGCAGAAGAAGCACCGGCTAACTCCGTGCCAGCAGCCGCGGTAATACGGAGGGTGCGAGCGTTAATCGGAATTACTGGGCGTAAAGCGCATGCAGGTGGTTTGTTAAGTCAGATGTGAAAGCCCGGGGCTCAACCTCGGAATAGCATTTGAAACTGGCAGACTAGAGTACTGTAGAGGGGGGTAGAATTTCAGGTGTAGCGGTGAAATGCGTAGAGATCTGAAGGAATACCGGTGGCGAAGGCGGCCCCCTGGACAGATACTGACACTCAGATGCGAAAGCGTGGGGAGCAAACAGGATTAGATACCCTGGTAGTCCACGCCGTAAACGATGTCTACTTGGAGGTTGTGGCCTTGAGCCGTGGCTTTCGGAGCTAACGCGTTAAGTAGACCGCCTGGGGAGTACGGTCGCAAGATTAAAACTCAAATGAATTGACGGGGGCCCGCACAAGCGGTGGAGCATGTGGTTTAATTCGATGCAACGCGAAGAACCTTACCTACTCTTGACATCCAGAGAACTTTCCAGAGATGGATTGGTGCCTTCGGGAACTCTGAGACAGGTGCTGCATGGCTGTCGTCAGCTCGTGTTGTGAAATGTTGGGTTAAGTCCCGCAACGAGCGCAACCCTTATCCTTGTTTGCCAGCGAGTAATGTCGGGAACTCCAGGGAGACTGCCGGTGATAAACCGGAGGAAGGTGGGGACGACGTCAAGTCATCATGGCCCTTACGAGTAGGGCTACACACGTGCTACAATGGCGCATACAGAGGGCGGCCAACTTGCGAGAGTGAGCGAATCCCAAAAAGTGCGTCGTAGTCCGGATTGGAGTCTGCAACTCGACTCCATGAAGTCGGAATCGCTAGTAATCGTGGATCAGAATGCCACGGTGAATACGTTCCCGGGCCTTGTACACACCGCCCGTCACACCATGGGAGTGGGCTGCAAAAGAAGTAGGTAGTTTAACCTTCGGGGGGACGCTTACCACTTTGTGGTTCATGACTGGGGTGAAGTCGTAACAAGGTAGCGCTAGGGGAACCTGGCGCTGGATCACCTCCTTATACGATGATTATTGCGATGAGTGTTCACACAGATTGATACGGTTTATGAAGTTTAAGAGATAGAACATCCCCCAAGATGTTCAACTTAGTGTCCCGTTCGTCTAGAGGCCTAGGACACCGCCCTTTCACGGCGGTAACAGGGGTTCGACTCCCCTACGGGATACCATTGGGTCGTTAGCTCAGTTGGTAGAGCAGTTGACTTTTAATCAATTGGTCGCAGGTTCGAATCCTGCACGACCCACCATTTCCTTCCACGGAAATCAAAACAATGTGGGCGATTAGCTCAGTTGGGAGAGCACCTGCCTTACAAGCAGGGGGTCACTGGTTCGAGCCCGGTATCGCCCACCATTCTCTAAGTATTTTTGGAATAAAACGTCCAAACCAGAACAAGCAATTGATACTGGTTGGTACTTTTGACTCTGAAAGTCTTTAGAAAATGTAACTTCCTTGTGAAGAAACATAGCTCTTTAACAATTTGGAAAGCTGACAAAACAACAATTTATTGTTGTTTGTAAAGTTCTCAAAGTATTCATTTATGAATACAACTAATAACACATTCAAGTGTTCTTGGAATTTGAGTCCGGCAAAATCGATATGTCTCTCGCTCATTCAAATAATGAGAGACAACTTTGGTGATTTGAACATCAACTCGAAACTCCTTCGGGTTGTATGGTTAAGTGACTAAGCGTACACGGTGGATGCCTTGGCAGTCAGAGGCGATGAAGGACGTATTAACTTGCGATAAGCCCAGATTAGGCAGTAAAAGCCACTTGAGTCTGGGATTTCCGAATGGGGAAACCCACTTACATAAGTAAGTATCGTTATGTGAATACATAGCATAACGAGGCGAACCGGGGGAACTGAAACATCTAAGTACCCCGAGGAAAAGAAATCAACCGAGATTCCGAAAGTAGCGGCGAGCGAAATTGGACTAGCCCTTAAGCTTTATAGGCGTTAGGTGAACAAGCTGGAAAGCTTGGCGATACAGGGTGATAGCCCCGTAACTGACGACGCATATTCAGTGAAATCGAGTAGGGCGGGACACGTGATATCCTGTCTGAATATGGGGGGACCATCCTCCAAGGCTAAATACTACTGACTGACCGATAGTGAACCAGTACCGTGAGGGAAAGGCGAAAAGAACCCCTGTGAGGGGAGTGAAATAGAACCTGAAACCGTGTACGTACAAGCAGTAGGAGCAGGCTTTGTCCTGTGACTGCGTACCTTTTGTATAATGGGTCAGCGACTTATATTCAGTGGCAAGGTTAACCATCTAGGGGAGCCGTAGGGAAACCGAGTCTTAACTGGGCGTTCAGTCTCTGGATATAGACCCGAAACCAGGTGATCTAGCCATGGGCAGGTTGAAGGTTGAGTAACATCAACTGGAGGACCGAACCGACTAATGTTGAAAAATTAGCGGATGACTTGTGGCTAGGGGTGAAAGGCCAATCAAACCTGGAGATAGCTGGTTCTCCCCGAAAGCTATTTAGGTAGCGCCTCGGACGAATACTACTGGGGGTAGAGCACTGTTAAGGCTAGGGGGTCATCCCGACTTACCAACCCTTTGCAAACTCCGAATACCAGTAAGTACTATCCGGGAGACACACGGCGGGTGCTAACGTCCGTCGTGGAGAGGGAAACAACCCAGACCGCCAGCTAAGGTCCCAAATTACTACTAAGTGGGAAACGATGTGGGAAGGCTCAGACAGCCAGGATGTTGGCTTAGAAGCAGCCATCATTTAAAGAAAGCGTAATAGCTCACTGGTCGAGTCGGCCTGCGCGGAAGATGTAACGGGGCTAAGTAGTAAACCGAAGCTGCGGCAATGCACTTTAGTGCATTGGGTAGGGGAGCGTTCTGTAAGCGGTTGAAGGTGTGTGGTAACGCATGCTGGACGTATCAGAAGTGCGAATGCTGACATGAGTAACGATAAAGGGGGTGAAAAACCTCCTCGCCGGAAGACCAAGGGTTCCTGTCCAACGTTAATCGGGGCAGGGTAAGTCGACCCCTAAGGCGAGGCCGAAAGGCGTAGTCGATGGGAAACGGGTTAATATTCCCGTACTTCTTACAATTGCGATGGGGGGACGGAGAAGGCTAGGTGGGCCTGGCGACGGTTGTCCAGGTTCAAGTGCGTAGGCTTGAGAGTTAGGTAAATCCGGCTCTCTTTAAGGCTGAGACACGACGTCGAGCATCTACGGATGTGAAGTCATTGATGCCATGCTTCCAGGAAAAGCCTCTAAGCTTCAGATTGTAAGGAATCGTACCCCAAACCGACACAGGTGGTCGGGTAGAGAATACCAAGGCGCTTGAGAGAACTCGGGTGAAGGAACTAGGCAAAATGGTACCGTAACTTCGGGAGAAGGTACGCTCTCGACGGTGAAGTCCCTCGCGGATGGAGCTATTGAGAGTCGCAGATACCAGGTGGCTGCAACTGTTTATTAAAAACACAGCACTGTGCAAAATCGCAAGATGACGTATACGGTGTGACGCCTGCCCGGTGCCGGAAGGTTAATTGATGGGGTTAGACTTCGGTCGAAGCTCTTGATCGAAGCCCCGGTAAACGGCGGCCGTAACTATAACGGTCCTAAGGTAGCGAAATTCCTTGTCGGGTAAGTTCCGACCTGCACGAATGGCGTAATGATGGCCACGCTGTCTCCACCCGAGACTCAGTGAAATTGAAATCGCTGTGAAGATGCAGTGTACCCGCGGCTAGACGGAAAGACCCCGTGAACCTTTACTACAGCTTGGCACTGAACATTGACCCTACATGTGTAGGATAGGTGGGAGGCTTTGAAGCGCAGTCGCTAGATTGCGTGGAGCCGTCCTTGAAATACCACCCTTGTAGTGTTGATGTTCTAACGTCGACCCCTTATCGGGGTTGCGGACAGTGCCTGGTGGGTAGTTTGACTGGGGCGGTCTCCTCCCAAAGCGTAACGGAGGAGCACGAAGGTGGGCTAATCACGGTTGGACATCGTGAGGTTAGTGCAATGGCATAAGCCCGCTTGACTGCGAGAATGACAATTCGAGCAGGTGCGAAAGCAGGTCATAGTGATCCGGTGGTTCTGAATGGAAGGGCCATCGCTCAACGGATAAAAGGTACTCCGGGGATAACAGGCTGATACCGCCCAAGAGTTCATATCGACGGCGGTGTTTGGCACCTCGATGTCGGCTCATCACATCCTGGGGCTGAAGTCGGTCCCAAGGGTATGGCTGTTCGCCATTTAAAGTGGTACGCGAGCTGGGTTTAGAACGTCGTGAGACAGTTCGGTCCCTATCTGCCGTGGGCGTTGGAGAATTGAAAGGGGCTGCTCCTAGTACGAGAGGACCGGAGTGGACGGACCTCTGGTGTTCGGGTTGTGTCGCCAGACGCATTGCCCGGTAGCTAAGTTCGGGATCGATAACCGCTGAAAGCATCTAAGCGGGAAGCGAGCCTTGAGATGAGTTCTCCCTGATACTTTAAGTATCCTAAAGGGTTGTCGTAGACTACGACGTTGATAGGCAGGGTGTGTAAGCGTTGTGAGGCGTTGAGCTAACCTGTACTAATTGCCCGTGAGGCTTAACCATACAACACCCAAGGGGTTTTGATGGACTCAATGAAAGAACATTGAATGTGTAAGAACGAAAACAGCTTTCCGAATTAAAGAATTTGCTTGGCGACCATAGCGTTTTGGACCCACCTGACTTCCATGCCGAACTCAGAAGTGAAACGAAATAGCGCCGATGGTAGTGTGGGGCTTCCCCATGTGAGAGTAGGACATCGCCAGGCTTTAAATTATGGACACTTGCTGATTACAAGCGAGTGATACCACTGCGGAGTGGTAGTTCAGTTGGTTAGAATACCGGCCTGTCACGCCGGGGGTCGCGGGTTCGAGTCCCGTCCACTCCGCCACTTATATTAAGCCTCAGTCGAAAGACTGGGGCTTTTTTCGTTTTGGTTACCCGACTTACCTTAACCTCATTTCCATATTGAAACCTTGCATCGAGAGGCAGACTTCCCTCTTCGCTATGCTTTCTAAGCCCTGTCATGAACGAGTTGATGCGCAGTTCTGTGTGGTTTCTGCAGTTTCGAGCTCTAGTTTTGAGCCCCTGTGCTTAACTTACCAAAGCTTCCTTTATTATTACCTAGAAAGTTAATTCACTAGGTTATGTTATTTTCGGGGGAGATTTCTCTGCTTTAGATGTTTTGATTTAGCCACAGGCGCTCATTAAAATAAACTCAGCGCATTTAAAACTTTCCGAACATGGATTTTGTTTGTAGATCTATTTAAGCCAGTGCCTGCCTTAAAGGATATTTGCTACTTCTTCCCCTCTAATCGTCTCCAACCGATAAAGCCACCACTACGTACGTATAACGTGAGCGGTATAGGTGCTCTCATAGCTGTGTTTGCTAAGTAAGTCGTTCAGCTGGCACATTGACTGAGGAAAGGTCTTCTTTCAGTGGACCTTCGTGTAAGTCACGATAGTTTTAATAATTATCTGGCACTTTTTATTCTAAAGGTGTACGCTTCACATCGAATGTTTTTTCGACAGTAAACCATGTTATATCTCTTGTTTAAAAGCTTTGTAAGAAGGCTGAACTCCGTGCAAAAAACGCGATGAAGTGTTGCTCGGAGTCTTAAATTAATCTTCATCAGGTGTTTTATGCGTGAGTAACTTCGCTGAAGTTATACGCAGGCGTCTGTACACCTGATAAAAGAGAAGAGATGGCCGGTGATATTTCATCATCGGCCTTTTTGTATCTGTTAAGCAGCTACAAAGCATTATCCAGTATTGAAATAAGGGCCGGTATTGATCACCGGCCCTTTTTATTTGGTTAAAAACATGAGTATTTTACAAGTTAAAAATTTGTCTTATCAGCTCGCTGATAAGAGTTTATATAATAACGCGACATTTCGAATTAACGTGGGAGAGAAAATAGGTATCACCGGAGCGAATGGCGTTGGAAAAAGCACCTTATTAAAACTGCTTATCGGTGAATTATCTGCAGATAAGGGCTGCATTGACTGGTTACCAAACCTTGAGGTGGGGTATTTAGAGCAACATTTTAAGATGGATAATGCGCTGACGGTTTATGAATGCTTAAAGAGTGCTTTTGAGAACTTATACGCTGCCGAGCAGAAGCTTTGGACTTTGTATCAGGCGATGACCGAGTCTCACTCTACATCTCTTTTAAGCCAAGTCGCCCGACTACAGGCATATTTAGAAGATGAAGACTTCTATGCAATTGATACCAAAATTGAACAAGTTGCTGTAGGTCTTGGCATTTATCAATTTGGCTTAGATACACCGCTTGTCTCGCTAAGTGGGGGTCAAAGACACAAGGTCCTTTTAGGGAGGTTGTTACTCCGCAACCCCGATGTGTTAATTCTCGACGAGCCGACAAACTATCTTGATGCTCTGCACATTGAATGGTTGGTCACGTTTCTTAACGATTACACTGGCACTGTTTTACTGGTTTCTCATGATATTGACTTCCTTAATCAAGTAGCGACCAGTATTTGTGATATTGATTATCAAACGGTCCGAAAATACAGCGGCACTTATGTCAAAGCAATGCAGCAAAAGCATCACGACGGTGCTTTGTTAGAAAAGCAATATAAGGCTCAGCAAAATGAAATTCGAAAGTTAGAGCAATTTATTGCCAAAAATGGCGCTGGAGTTAACGCGAGTCTTGCTAAGGGACGCAAGAAAAAACTGGATAAAATCGAACGTATTCAACTGAATTGTATAGAGAAAGTTTCGATGTTTGACTTTGCTCACCAGCCTATTGGGCAACAGTATGTGATTGACGCAAAAGCGTTGATGATAGGTTATCAGCAGCCTCTGCTTCCTGCGCTTGATATCACGTTAGCGCGCGGGGAGAAGTTGGTCGTTTCTGGTTTTAACGGCGTAGGTAAGTCGACTTTAATTAAAACCCTTATGGGGGAGATCGAGCCGCTCTCTGGTGAGGTGGTATTGGCAAAAGGTGCAATGATTGGGTATTTTTCTCAAGATTTGTCTTGGCGTCACCCTCAGCACACGCCTGAGCAGGAGCTATGCTCTTGTGATCCAACGATATCAAGCAAAGAATCACGCAAGCTATTAGCTCGCTTTGGGGTCACCGGAGATAAGACGCAGCGCCACCTAGATACATTAAGTGGAGGTGAGCAAACTCGCGTGAAACTTTGTTGTTTATCAGTCCAGAAATGCAATGTTTTGCTGTTGGACGAGCCAACGACACATTTGGATAGCAGCAGTAAAAATGCGCTTAAAGAGGCTCTCCAGCGCTTTTCTGGTAGTGTGATTGTGGTATCTCATGAGAAGGCGTTTTTACAATCTTGGCCTGATAGAGTTTTAGATATTTCGTTGCTCACTTATGCTGAATCGGAAACAGAACAGGAGGTGGCGCTATGATGCAGTCCATGATCCTATTTCTTGTTGCTTTTCTTGTTGGTGCTGATGAGTTGATGCTTGTATCTATTCTTGAACCTATCGGAAATGATTTAAGTGTTCAACCGAGTCAGGTTACGTTATTTATTACGGCATATAGTTTAGCTATAGCAATTTGTGCTCCTTACCTGGGACGTTTATCAGACCGGGTTGGGCGTATTCGTATCATGTTGCCTGCTTGCTTCGTATTTGGGGTTGCGTCTATTACGACGGGCATAGTTCATGATTTTGAACTTGCGATTGCAAGTCGAGTGATCACAGGTATTGCAAGTGCAGGCATGTTGCCAATTGCATTCGCGTTGGCGGGAGACGCGAAGGGTAATAGAGCGATGCGTCAAATTGTGATGGTTCAGGCGGGATTAACGCTGGGTATGATAACCAGCCCGGCGCTCGGAGCATTGTTGACCCAGCTTTTATCATGGCGTGCCGCTTTTATTATTTTGGGCGTTGCGGCTCTTCTTGTCGGTGCCATGAGCGTAGTGTTCATGAACAACAAGCATGATGAGTCAAAGGCATTAGATACTCTGCCGCCTATCACAGACGTCATTCATCTTCCAGGCGCGTTGAGGGCGATTCTAGCGATGTGTTTAGGCCTAGGGGGAGGTATTGGTGTATTTAACCTGATAGGCCTTCATATTCGAGATACCAGCGAGTTGGCGCTTGGTTGGGTGGGCGCTATTTATGCTGCTCTAGGGATCGTGAGTGTGGTTGGAAATATGTGCGTGGGGAGAGCTTGCCGTTGGCTTGGTAGCTCTCGAGCCGTTATGCGAGTGGCTTTAATGGTGTGCATACCTTGCAGTGCATGGGTGTTCTCAAATGAGATGAGTACGGTGACCGCTTATCTTCCAGCTCTAGTGCTCTGGTCTCTTGCTGGAGGGGTAGGCTCTCCGGCGTTACAAGCACATATAGCAAGCTTATCTGATGAACATCGAGGTGTGCTGATGTCTTCTGGAATGAGTATGATGCACTTTGGTGTCGCGATTTGGTCTGCCTTGGCGGGCTTTGCTTATTCTGTAGGTCATGAATGGGTCGCTGTCGTGGCTTTGTTATTGTTTGGCTCAGCAGTGGTTATCTTAAAGCCAGTTGGTAATGCTGAACAAAGTGAGCGTTATTCGTAGTGTTTTAGTAGATAAAGAAAAGCCGTTACCTAAAAAGGTAACGGCTTGTTCCAAATACTTTTTGAAAGCCGGTCTTAGTTCATGCCGTATTTCTTAAGTTTTTTGCGAAGAGTACCGCGGTTGATACCCATCATAGTTGCCGCGCGAGTTTGGTTACCGCGAGTGTACTGCATGATAGTATCTAATAGTGGCTGTTCAACTTCAGCTAGAACTAATTCGTATAGTTCTGTTACTTCCTGGCCGTTTAGTTGAGCAAGGTAGTTTTTAAGAGACGCTTTAACAGAGTCACGTAAAGGCTTCTGAGTAATCTGGTCTTGTGACGTTACTGTAGTTACTGTTAATGCTTCTGAAGTCAGATTTTGTTCGAACATATTCGGTCTAGCTCTTCTCTTAATTATGATGCAACGTTATCAAAATAACCTTCTAACGCCTCAATTTGCAGCGGAGCTGCGTCGATAGCGTTGAAGGTACGGCGAAACTCACTTGCCTGTTCATGCTCTTTTAGGTACCACCCAACGTGCTTGCGCGCGATACGTGGGCCTAAGTACTCCCCATAAAATTCATGCAGAGCATTTACATGACCAAGCATAATGGTTTTCACTTCCTCAGTTGGAAGCTCCTCCATTGTGGTGCCGTTTTCCAAATAGTGATGGATTTCCTGGAAAATCCACGGACGACCCTGGGCAGGGCGTCCAATCATTAAAGCGTCCGCACCGGTGTACTCCAGTACAAATTTGGCTTTCTCCGGGCTATCGATATCACCGTTCGCGATAACCGGAATTGAAATCGCCTCTTTTACCGCTTTAATGCTGTCATATTCGGCCTCACCTTTGTACATACATGCTTTCGTTCTGCCATGCAGAGCAAGAGCTTGTATGCCGCAGTTTTCGGCTAATTTAGCGATCTGGACACAGTTCTTGTTGTCTGTATCCCAGCCAGTTCGAGTCTTTAACGTTACAGGAACGTCCACTGCATTCACGACCGCTTTCAAAATCTCTTCGATAATGTTTGGGTATTGAAGCAGAGCAGAGCCCGCTAGCTTCTTATTCACTTTTTTTGCCGGGCAGCCCATGTTGATGTCGATGATTTGTGCACCGTTCTCAACACTGAATTGAGCTGCGTCCGCCATAAGCTGTGGATCGGAACCCGCAATCTGTACAGAGCGAATGCCCGATTCGCCCTCGTGTACCATGCGCTGTTTCGACTTTGACGTTCCCCATAGTTTTGGGTTAGCAGACATCATTTCACTGACGGCCATTCCCGCACCATAGCGAAGACACAACTCGCGAAACGGTCTATCCGTTACACCAGCCATAGGGGCTACGATTAGATTGTTCTTAAGTTGATAGTTTCCGATTTTCAAAACGTCATCACAGTTCTGTACCAGCAAGGGCGCGCATTTTACGCATTTTTTCACTGCGTGAAAAGACTAATATTTGAGCATTTACAAATTGTTTTTGTAAATTGTATGAATTTCAAACAATTAGCTCTGAAAACCTTGTCTAGCCTTGCTTACGACCAGAGATGCGACACCATTCACTTTGCTCAACAATCGGGTCAATGTGAAGCTCGTCACGGTAATAGTTCGCAACATCTTCGGCTTGAGTGTCTAATACGCCAGACATAGCGAGGTCGCCATGTGGCTTAACTAGGCCTTTAATGATTGGTGCAAGTTCACGCAATGGGCCAGCAAGAATGTTAGCAACAACCACGTCTGCAATCAGACCTTCTGGTTGATTTTGCGGTAAGTAAACTTCTAGTTTGTCTGCAACGCCATTACGCTCAGCATTGTCTTTTGAAGCAAGCAGTGCTTGAGGATCAATGTCGATCCCTATCACTTTTTCAGCGCCCAGTTTGATCGCAGCGATCGCCAGAATGCCAGAGCCACAACCGAAGTCGATAACGGTCTTACCGCTAAGATCCATGCTTTCTAGCCACTCAAGACAAAGTGCTGTTGTAGGGTGAGTACCCGTACCGAATGCAAGGCCAGGATCCAACATAACATTAACAGCGTCAGGATCTGGAATGTCGCGCCAGCTTGGACAAATCCATAGGCGTTCACCAAATTTCATTGGGTGGAAGTTTTCCATCCATTCGCGTTCCCAGTCTTTATCTTCAAGCTGTTCTACTTTGTAAGCAAAATTGTCAGCCAGCATATTGCTCGCTTTAATTTGGTCGATGATGAAGTTAGTGTCTGCTTCTGCATCATACAGTGCCAGAATGTCAGTATCGCCCCATAAGCGAGTTTCGCCAGGTAGAGGTTCGAATACAGGTGTATCCTGCGCGTCTAAGAATGTAACAGACAGCGCGCCAGTCTCTTCCATTAGCATATCGCCGATTTGCTCAGCGTTTTCATTGGTCGCGTTGAGTTTGATTTGAATCCAAGGCATTGGTTTTTGCTCTTAAAGTGAATGAAGTGGCGCAGAGTTTACCAGAACTCTACGATTTGTTTGAGTATATACCCAAATAAGCCGATTTATATGTTGAGCCGTTCGCGTACATATAAAACAAAAATGCCCACGGGAGTGGGCATTTTTTAAGACGTTTGCTTAGGCTTATTGTAAGCCAAGCTTCTTCTCTAGGTAGTGGATGTTTGCACCACCGTGTTGGAAGTTTTCGTCATTCATAATAGAGAATTGCAGTGGCACGTTAGTTTTGATGCCTTCGATGATCATCTCACCCAGTGCGTTTTTCATACGTGCAATCGCTACATCACGGTTCTCACCGTAAGTAATCAGTTTACCAATCATTGAATCGTAATGAGGTGGTACTGTGTAACCAGAATAGATGTGTGATTCCCAACGCACACCCATACCGCCAGGCGCGTGGAAACGCTCGATCTTACCTGGAGATGGTAGGAAGCGTTCTGGGTCTTCTGCGTTGATACGGCACTCAATCGCATGGCCACGGATCTTAATGTCATCTTGAGTGAATGACAGAGGTTGACCCGCAGCAACGCGAAGCTGTTCTTTGATTAGGTCGATGCCGGTAACCATTTCTGTTACTGGGTGTTCTACCTGAATACGAGTGTTCATTTCGATGAAGTAGAATTCACCGTTCTCGTATAGGAATTCGAACGTACCTGCGCCGCGGTAGCCAATTTCGATACATGCACGAGTACAACGTTCACCGATGTACTTACGCATCTCTTCAGTGATACCTGGTGCTGGAGCTTCTTCCACTACTTTTTGGTGACGACGTTGCATTGAACAATCACGTTCACCAAGGTGGATTGCGCCGCCTTGACCGTCAGCGATAACTTGTACTTCAACGTGACGAGGGTTTTCTAGGAATTTCTCCATGTAAACCATATCGTTGTTGAACGCTGCTTTTGCTTCAGCGCGCGTCATTGCAATCGCTTGGATTAGGTCTTTTTCTGCGCGAACGACACGCATACCACGGCCACCGCCGCCACCAGACGCTTTGATGATGACTGGATAACCAATGCGTTTAGCAAACGCCTTGTTTTTCTCTTCGTCGTTGTCCAGAGGACCGTCAGAACCAGGTACACAAGGAACGCCAGCTTTCTTCATTGCGTTGATAGCCGACACTTTGTCACCCATCAGGCGGATAGTGTCTGCTTTTGGACCAACGAAGATGAAACCACTGCGCTCAACTTGCTCAGCGAAGTCTGCGTTTTCTGACAAGAAGCCGTAACCAGGGTGAATGGCAACGGCCCCTGTTACTTCTGCTGCAGAAATAATTCGTGGGATATTTAGGTAGCTGTCGATACCACGAGCAGGGCCGATACACACGGTTTCGTCTGCGAGTAGTACGTGCTTAAGATCGCGGTCAGCTGTCGAGTGAACAGCGACGGTCTTAATACCTAATTCTTTACAAGCGCGAAGAATACGAAGTGCAATTTCACCTCGGTTCGCGATGACTACTTTGTCTAGCATAAGGCAAGCCCCGCTTATTCGATTACAACAAGAGGTTGGTCGAATTCAACTGGTTGGCCGTCTTCAGCTAGGATCGCTGTAACAACGCCAGATTTGTCCGCTTCGATTTGGTTCATCATTTTCATTGCTTCAACAATACATAGCGTATCGCCAGCATTTACTTTCTGACCCACTTCTACGAATGCTTTAGAGTCTGGGCTTGGAGAACGGTAGAAAGTACCAACCATTGGAGAAAGAACTTGGTGACCTGCAGGCGTTGCAGCTGCTGGAGCTTCTGCTGCTGGCGCTTCTGCTACTGGTGCCGCTGCTGCTGGAGCAGGTGCCGCTACTGGAGCTGCTGCGTAGTGAACTGGTGCTTGAGGGGCTGCAGTGCCGTGACGACTGATGCGTACTGACTCTTCACCTTCAGAAATCTCTAGCTCAGCAATGCCAGACTCTTCAACTAACTCAATTAGCTTCTTGATTTTACGAATATCCATCTTTTCTTTCTCTTTTATCTTGTGATTAAGACAACCCTCGTGGGGTTGCAGAGTGTTAGGGTTACTTTGCCTGTAGCTTATTAATCGCGGCAGACAGAGCGAATTCATAACCTTGTGCGCCTAAACCGCAAATCACGCCTTCTGCTTTATCTGACAGATAAGAGTGATGACGAAATGGTTCACGTGCGTGCACATTTGATAAGTGCACCTCAATAAATGGGATGGCGACGCCAAGTAATGCATCTCGCAGTGCCACACTGGTATGAGTGAAAGCCGCTGGATTGATGATAATGAAGTCAATCTTGCCATGAGCAGCATGAATGGCTTCAATCAGTTCGTACTCACGATTTGATTGTAGGTGTTCCAGTTCCACCCCAGCGTTATGAGCTTGCTTCGTAAGAGCATCCACAACTTGTGCTAAGGTGCTGTGACCATAGTGTGTCGGTTCGCGCAGACCCAATAGGTTAAGATTTGGTCCGTTTAGAACAAGAATCCGTGACTTTGCAGACATTATGTTGCTATCTTCCCTTATCGTGAGTGGAACGTTTATATTCCCAAATATACGATAGTTCAGCACGATTTTTTTGTTAAAACCGAGCAAATTTTAAAAAATCGACCAAGATTATAGCTAATTCATAGCAATTAGCAGCAATTTACTGGTCTAATCTCCTAATAGCCACCTTCGTTTCTGTAACCAAGTTAACAAAAACAACATAATTGCCATGTTCTTTATGTGGCTAATTTGTGCGCAAAAGCAAAAAACCGCCATGAGTGATGGCGGTTTTTAAAGTGCTTTTAAAACAGTTGGTTGAATTTATGCCAATTCTGCTTTCTCTGCGATAAGTTTGTCTACCACGCTTGGATCGGCAAGCGTTGACGTGTCTCCGAGGTTGCTTGTATCGCCCGTTGCAATCTTACGCAGGATTCGACGCATTATCTTACCAGAGCGAGTCTTCGGTAAGGAATCCGTCCAGTGCAGTACATCTGGTGTCGCGATTGGACCAATCTCTTTACGCACCCAATCTTTAACTTCTTTGTGCAGCTCAGCTGACGGGAATTCACCATCGTTCAATGTAATGTAAGCGTAGATAGCTTGGCCTTTGATGTCATGTGGAATACCAACAATCGCCGCTTCTGCAATCTTGTGGTGAGCCACTAGCGCTGATTCAATTTCAGCGGTACCCATACGGTGACCCGACACGTTTAGTACGTCATCAACACGGCCAGTGATCCAGTAGTAGCCGTCTTCGTCACGACGCGCACCATCACTGGTGAAGTACATACCCTTAAAGGTTGAGAAGTAGGTCTGTTCAAAGCGCTCATGGTCGCCGTAAACCGTGCGCATCTGGCCTGGCCAAGAATCAAGGATAACCAAGTTACCTTCAGCAACGGTATCTTCAAGAATGTTGCCCATATTATCGACAAGAGCAGGCTGGACGCCGAAGAATGGGCGAGTCGCAGAGCCTGGTTTTAGATCGGTTGCCCCTGGTAGTGGCGCAATCAAGATGCCGCCAGTTTCCGTTTGCCACCAAGTATCGACGATAGGTGAGTTCTCGTTACCAATCGTTTTGTAGTACCACTCCCACGCCTCTGGGTTGATTGGTTCGCCCACTGAGCCCATGATGCGCAGGCTTGAACGAGATGTGCCTGCAACCGCTTCATCACCTTTTGCCATTAGGGCACGAATCGCGGTTGGGGCGGTGTATAGAATGTTGACTTGATGTTTATCGACTACTTCGCTCATGCGGCTTGTGCTTGGGTAGTTTGGTACACCTTCGAACAGGATTGTTTTCGCGCCGTTCGCAAGTGGGCCGTAAATAAGGTAAGTGTGACCGGTAATCCAACCCACGTCCGCGGTACACCAGAAGGTTTCGCCTGGTTGGTAATCGAACACATATTTGAAGGTCATCGCCGCGTAAACGAGGTAACCGCCTGTTGTGTGTAGTACGCCTTTAGGTTTACCTGTCGAGCCAGATGTGTAGAGGATAAACAGCGGGTCTTCGGCTTTCATCTCTTCTGGTGGGCAAACGTCAGAAACGTTAGCTGTTGCTTCGTGCCACCAAACATCACGGTGTTCATGCCATTCGACATCACCACCTGTACGTTTAAGCACCAACACTTTATTGATGGTTTTTACGTCTGGGTTAGTTAGTGCTTCGTCCACGTTCTTTTTCAGTGGAACGGCACGTCCGCCGCGCACGCCTTCATCAGCGGTGATCACGACTTTCGCGTCAGAGTCGATGATACGGCCAGAGAGAGCTTCTGGTGAGAAACCGCCAAATACAACGGTATGAACCGCACCGATGCGGGTACAAGCGAGCATAGCCACTGCGGCTTCTGGCACCATTGGCATGTATAGACATACCACGTCGCCCTTGCGTACGCCTTGCTCTTTCAATGCGTTGGAGAACTTACACACTTCTTTGTGTAGTTCGTTGAAAGTGAGTGTTTTGTCGTCGGCTGGATCATCGCCTTCCCAAATGATGGCGACGTTATCCCCGTGTTCTGCGAGATGACGGTCAATACAGTTCGCCGAGACGTTCAGTGTGCCATCTTCAAACCAACGAATGTCGACATGACCAGTATCGAAAGAGGTGCTTTTTACTTTGGTGAAAGGTTTGATCCAATCAACGATTTTGCCGTGTTCGTTCCAGAAGCCCTCTGGATCGGTTACCGACTGCTGATACATGGCTAAGTAAGTATCATTATCCGCGTGTGTATGAGTTTTAATATTTTCTTTTACCGGATAAACGTGGGCTTCGCTCATGGCTTCTCTCCTTGTGCCTTATTTCTCGGCCTTACACCAATCTAGATAAGATTTTGAATATGTTTTTGTAGGGCTGTTTTTTGGTTCTAAATAACTTGGTCGTGGTAATGACGACGTTGTGCTTATAACTGTCAGTCACTGCGCGTATTTCCACAATTAGACTTTAGGATGAGAGTGATGGAAGCGCCGGGAAATCGCTGAAACAAAAGCATTTCTGGGAGCTAGGTCAACTGATTTTTATGTATACGGCGCGGTTAGGTTGGGTAAATCGCCTTTCGTTAAGCGGACAAAGACCAAAGCGGCAGAAATCGCGTCTTGTAAAGCGTCGTGTTTATCTTGGATAGGAAGTTCGAGGTGTTTACAAATGGCATCCAGACTTAAGTCGAAATAGGCATTCGGCAAATGTCTTTCCAGCTTGTCGTGATAAATCTGACTGACCTCGATGAGCGGGTTAGGAAGTGGAAAGCCAAGTTGCCTCAGACAAGCAAGATCTAAGATCTTTTTATCGTAACGAATGTGATAACCGACAAGTGGTCGGTTGCCGATAAAGTCGAGCAGCTCGAGCAGCGCCTCTTTTTCGCTAATCCCGTCGACTAAGTCTTGGTGGCGAATTCGATGAATTTTGACTGAGCCAGAATCGAGCGATTGCGGCGCGCGTAAGCGGACTTCAAATGGCTGGCTAGTGATGATGCGGTTGTCGATGATCTTCGTGGCCGCAATGGTCACCAACTCGGCACGATTTGGATCAAGGCTAGTGGTTTCGCAGTCGAGAGAAACGTATTCTGTTTTATCGGGCGTGCAAAAAAGCGACTGATAAGGAGAGCCTTTCAGTTTGTAGTGCCAGTATTTGCGTTGTAACCAGTTCATTGCCTACGCCTCTGTATGATTTATTAAAATCATGGTTAATCACGAATTTGATAGTGGAAGCCTAAAAATTGCTTAAATTTTTTCACTACATGTAAGCTGTGGCGAAGTAAGTCACGCTCGGTTCTATCCAGTTGTTTAATATCAATGTTATTCAATGCTTCTTGCTTTTTGAGTTGTTGATTAAGGCGAACCTTAAAGAACAATTTCAGTGCTTCGTTGAGGTTATCTGCCGTTTCAGGCTCTAAGATGCGCTTATTTCTCAGTGCTTCAATGCGCTCAAACGTATTCTTCTCCTCAATGGCATATTCCAAAGACAAGGTGCGAATGCCGTGCACAATTGGGAAAATTCCTCCGCGTTTAATATCTAATCCGTCCTTAGCACTTTTTACGTTGCCAAACAGAGTTAGGGGCACAGAAAACTGCAAGGCAGGGCGAGTAAAATCAGACAGTATCAACATGCGATCTTTCATTGTGTCGCGAAGGTGGGTCGCGATTGGAGCCAGCAGTTCGCGATTTCCCGCAACAGCATGGGCGTCACTGAAAATGGCTAAGTCCATGATTTGTTGTGGTTCGGCTTTGGCTATCCAGCGGTCTAAGGTGTTTATCCACTCGTGCTGCGTTTTGACCCATTTCGGGTTGTTGACCATGACTTTACCCGGGCAAAGTGGATAACCGAGCTGTTGTAGAGTGTGCGTGAAGGATTGCATCACTTGTTCGCAATGAGGCCATTCCAAACCATCTTGAATAATTAGAGCATTGTCTTGGTCTGTCTTGAGAATTTGTTCTCCTCGACCTTCTGAGCCGAGTACGATTAAGCAGCAATGATCGTGCAAGGCTGGTGGAACCACTAACTCGAACGCTTTTTCGATAATTTGCTCGTTCACGGCGGAAATCAGCTCCATGATAAAGCGAGTGCGGATGCCGTTTCTCAATAAACTCTCGACCAATTGACGCTGGCGGTTTGAGGCCAATGCGAGCTCTTCCACACTGCTTGCTCTGGCAATACTGAGCGTTAACACGTGAGAGTGGGTGGAGAACGCGCTGAGAATTTGGGTCATATCCAGCATGCCGACGGCTTGGTTGCCATCACATACCATGAGACGTTTCATTCGATTTCGGGTCATGGTGATCATGGCGTTGAATAAAAAATCACCATCATCAACGTGATAGACAGGAAAGGTGGCGATATCACCAACAGGGGTATTGAGTGCGCAGCCATCTAACATCACGGAGTGCAGCATGTTGGTGCGCGTCACGATGGCGTATGGATGAGCCGAAGGCCATTTTTCTAATCGCGGATCGTCATCATTGAGTTTGACAAGTGCTGCATCGATCCCATTTGCTTTTAGGGTGTGCGTCACCTCGTTAATCGGCGTATTTGGCTCAAGGATCATCGGTGGGTGATAAATGCTGCGGTCAACTTTGGTGAGGATAAACTCTGCCAAGTTTTGTTGTTGGTGAGCGGCTTCGATGAGTTCTTGTCGCTTTGATAAATTGTTATCGAAATAGGCCGCAAACTGACCATTCTCGTTGTAAAGCGCCAGAAAGACGTCTTTCGGTAGCAGATAGGAGAGCGTGTCTTCAAGTGCGATGTATTGATGACGTACGTTGTCTTCAAGTAACGAGCGCACATCAAACATATCGTCGTTGGCATAATGCGCGAACACTTCCTGCTGATCTTGGGAGCGCTCTTCTACCGCGCCTTTGATCAGAATATGCAAGTGAGGGTTCTTCTGTCCGCAAGATAAAATTACATCTCGAGCTCGATAGTAGGCAACGTCCAGAGACGAGCGCAGTCGTGTCTGTTGTGCTTCGGTTAAGCGGTCGAACGGTGGAGATTGCATGTTAAATTTGTCAGGCATGAGAACACCCAATGATGGAAGGAACACTCTCTAAGTCTGACAAATTTCCTACCGGAAGCCAGACGACTTTGGTCTAAATCACGATGATTTCGCTTTAAGATGGCCAATGTCGCAAAGTTAGTATTCCATCGAGGAAACGATAAGTTGCCTATTCTTCCCTTTTTATAATACGCATAGCGATCCATAATTCCCGGTTCGAACGTTGATGTTCCCGTTTTAGGATATTAGTAATGTTGAAACCTTCTCCGTATGGCTGGATTTCCCAGTACTTTCTCGGATTCTTCTTTGCGTATGGCGTATATCTGCCATTTTGGTCACTCTGGTTTAAGGAGCAAGGTGTCTCTTCGACCGACATCGGTTTGCTAGTTGGGTTAGGTCTTGCGACACGTTGTGTCGCCAATATCGTGATCACCCCACGAGTGCACAAAGTTGAACACCTTATGCCTGCTTTACGTTGGTTGAGTTTCGCTGCCCTCCTTTTTGTTGGATTTCACTTTTTTACAGGTGGCAGTTTTTGGTTAATGGCGTTAGCGACGGTGCTATTTAACCTCTGTTGTGGACCGATTGTTCCATTATCGGATGCGATGGCAAACTACTACGCTCGTCTGAAAATGCTCGATTATGGCCGTACGCGCTTATGGGGCTCGATCGCCTTTATCGCGGGTTCGACGGCCGTGGGTTATCTGGTGGCTGAATTTGGCTCTGATATGATCTTGTACACGGCGATGGTCGGGGTGTTAGTTTCGTTGCTATTTTCAATGCGTATGACTAACCCGATGCCCGTTACGCTTGGTGGGCAAAGCGCGGAGCGTCCAAAACTGAGTGCTCTTTTGACTGACAAGCCGATACTTAAATTCTTAGTGTTGGTGTCATTAATTCAGGGCAGTCATGCGGCTTACTACGGTTTTAGCGCTATTCACTGGAAAGCCGCAGGTCATTCGGAAGATGTGATTGGCTATCTGTGGAGCTTGGGTGTTGCAGCCGAAGTGGCAGTGTTTGCGCTGAGCAAGCGTTTATTTGTCGGTTGGTCAATGCGCGCGTTATTTGTTGTTGCTGCCGTTGGTGTGATGATGCGTTGGGGCATTACGGCATCGACAACGTCGATTGTTGCTTTGGTGATTGTTCAATTATTGCATGGCGTGACCTTCGCAACGGCACACATTGCTGCAATTCAATATATCCAAAACTCGGAAGAAAATAAGATAGTGGCGCTGCAAGCATTGTATAACGCGATTCCGCTAGGCGCATTCATCGCACTGATGACCGTGTTGAGCGGTTGGGGTTATGAGCACTGGGGACCACTTGTGTTCTGGGGCATGGCCGCGATGGGTTTATTGGCATTGTTCATCAAGCTCGAACCACAAGAGCCACATCATGTGGTCGATGTATCAGACAAGTCACTGGAAACACAGAATTAGACTTCTGTGACAAAGGTTAAAAACTAAGCTTTGTCTCCGTTGTGAAAGCAGTGTTAAATGAAACCTCTCCCTAATGGAGAGGTTTTTTTATTCTCTTGCTTTAAAACGGCAAGAAAGGCAAGAAAGGATATCGGATGCAAGGATGGCTGGTGGTTCCCGTTTCTTTGGCGTATTTGGGAGCCTTATTTATCATCGCGTGGTACGGCGACATTCAGAAAAGGTGGTTAGCACGCTGGCGGCCGTGGATTTATAGCCTTTCCATTGCGGTGTACTGTACATCGTGGACCTTCTACGGCACGGTCGGGCAGGCCAGCAGTAACCCTTGGTCTTTCTTGCCCATCTATATTGCCCCCATTTTAGTGTTTACCATCGGATGGCGCGTTTTAGCTCGGCTTATTTTGATTGCTAAACGGGAACACATTACGTCGATTGCTGATTTTATCGGAGCTCGTTACGGCAAATCTCAAGGTTTGGCCGTAGTCGTTACACTCATTGCGGTTGCGGGAATTTTGCCGTACATCGCTTTGCAGCTGCGTGGTATCACCATGGGGCTAGAAATCATTGCCCCAGAACTGGCTACCGATTTTGGTTATCAAAACGATAGCGTGTCGTGGTTTGTCGTGGTCGCACTGGCAATTTTTACCATGCTATTTGGTACCCGGCACATTGATAACACGGAACACCATCGTGGGATGATGATGGCGATTGCCTTCGAATCGATTATTAAACTGTTGGCGTTTTTAGTGGTCGGTGTATTCATTGTTTGGTTGGCGATGAACACCGAGAATTTGAGCTTAGTTGATGTTGCCGCACAGACGTATCAGTCACCAAACATCCCGACCATATTGATTCATACCGTACTCACGATGCTGGCGATTGTGTGTCTTCCACGACAATTCCATACGATGGTGGTGGAGAACGAACGCGCGCAAGATTTGCATGTTGCTCGTTGGTTGTTTCCCATTTATCTGATCTTGATGGGGATTTTTGTTTTACCTATTGCGTGGGTAGGGCAAGGTTTGTTGAGTGGTGCTTCGCCTGATACTTATGTGATCAGTGTTCCGATGTCGGTAGGGGCGAGTGAAATCGCTTTGCTTGCATTTTTAGGCGGCACTTCGGCGGCCAGTGGCATGGTTATCGTGTCGACGATTGCCTTAGCGATCATGGTATCGAACGACTTGGTTATGCCACTACTATTGCGTCGCATGCGATTGACGCAGCGTAACCATCATCACTTCTCTGAATTATTACTGCGGATCCGCCGTGGTCTGATTTTAGTCCTACTAATTGGCGCTTGGGGTTTTTATCAAGCGTTAGATACCATTCACTCACTTTCAGCAATCGGCTTTCTCTCATTTGCGGCGATCACGCAATTCGCGCCTGCGCTGGTGGGCGGTATGTACTGGCGTCAAGGGAATAAGAAAGGTGTGTATGTTGGCTTGGCGGTAGGCTTTACCATTTGGCTGATTACGTTAATGAGCCAAACGGACATGCTTGCCGGGAATGCCAGTAACAACTTTTTGATTTGGTTGATCACCCCACCAGAGGTATTGGCTGGCTTTGACATTGCGATTTCAGATTGGGGGATGATCCTCAGCGTGATCGTCAATGCAGTGTGTTTTGTTGTGATTTCTATGGCCACCCGACCAAGCCTAAGTGAGCGCTTACAATCGGCGTCATTCGTTGGTACGCCACTGCCTGAAAGCGAAAACATGAGCCTGTACCAGAGTCGTGTTACGGTTGCTGAACTAGAAATGCTAGCGTCTAGGTTTGTTGGGCGAACGCGAGTAAAAGCGGCTTTTCAAGCGTATTGGAGCCAGCAACGAGAAGAGCTAATGCCGAATCAGCAGGCGCCATCTTCTCTGATTCGACATACCGAACGTGTATTAGCCGGGGTATTCGGTGCTTCTTCTGCTAAGTTAGTACTTACTTCTGCCCTGCAAGGAAGAAACATGCAGCTTGAAGAGGTGGCGACTATCGTCGATGAAGCCTCTGAACTGTACGATTTTAGCCGAGGCCTACTTCAAGGGGCGATTGAACATATCGGCCAAGGTATTGCGGTGGTCGATAAGCAATTACGCTTGGTGGCTTGGAACCAACGCTACTTAGAACTCTTTGAATTTCCGCCAGGCTTGATCCAAGTTGGGCGACCGATTGCGGATGTGATTCGGCACAATGCAGAGCAAGGTTTATGTGGCCCAGGCGATCCTGATGACCACGTCCGTCGCCGTGTGTATCACCTTGAGCAAGGGACTCGGCACACCTCTTCTCGGGTCCGCCCCGATGGTCGCGTGATTGAGGTACAAGGTAACCCAATGCCAGGTGGTGGCTTTGTGATGAGCTTTACCGACATCACCGTATTCCGAGATGCAGAGCAAGCGCTGAAAGACGCCAACGAGACATTGGAAGAAAGGGTACGTCTGCGGACTCGGGAATTAGAACAACTTAACAAGCAGCTGGTGGCAGCGACGCAACGCTCCGATTTGGAATCGAAGTCCAAATCACGGTTCTTGGCGGCAGTAAGCCATGACTTGATGCAGCCACTCAACGCTGCGCGCCTGTTTGCTTCTTCGCTGTCGGAAGTTGCCAAAGACAGCGAAGCCAAAAAGCTGTCGGCACACATTGAGAGTGCTTTAGAGGCGGCCGAAGACCTGATAGGAGATTTGCTGGATATCTCGCGCTTGGAGTCGGGCAAGCTGGAAGTCAACGTGCACGGCTTTGCGTTAAATGATGTGTTGTCGAATTTGAATGCTGAGTTTAGTGCGTTAGCCAAACAGCAAGGTATAGAGTTCACCATGATTCCGTCCTCACTCATGGTTAAGTCGGATCCCAAACTGCTGCGCCGTGTGGTGCAAAACTTCCTGACCAATGCGTTTCGTTATAACCCGAATGGCAAAGTCGCACTCGGTGTTCGCCGCGTGAAAGGGCGAGTGCGTATTGATGTATGGGATAATGGAGTGGGGATTGAAGAAGAGAAGCAGCAAGAGATCTTTGAAGAGTTTAATCGCGGAACTCAAGTTCGTTCCGACCAAGGTCTCGGGCTTGGTTTGGCGATTTCCAAGGGAATTGCTCAAGTGCTCGGGCATGAAATTTCGATGCGTTCTTGGGTTGGTAAAGGCAGTGTCTTTTCTATCACGCTTGATAAAGCCGATCATGTGCAGCCGCACCCAGTTCAAGTCACGACAAGTAACCAGTCTGAACTTGGTCATCTAAGAATTCTATGTGTGGATAATGAGCCCGATATTTTAGTCGGTATGGAAAACTTACTGTCTCGATGGGGCTGCGATACGCGAGTGGCGACAGATTTGGTCGAAAGTCTACAAGCTCTCGAGGATGGTTGGATGCCGGACGTGATTTTTTCCGATTACCGACTTGATGATGGTCGTACTGGCTTGGAAGTGCTACAGCAATGTCGCTTGAGGCTAGGCAGCTGCTTTGAAGGTGTCATCATCAGCGCGGATCGCACCGATGATATGCTTGATGGCATCAAGGCAAATGGGTTCAGCTTTATTGCGAAGCCAGTTAAGCCGCTTAAATTGCGTTCGGTGCTCAACCGCGTCGTATAAATTTAGAGTGCTTTAGCGTTGCTATAAAAGAGACCTCCGAATGGAGGTCTCTGTGTTTGTAATCTTATTTTGGTTTGTAGGCTGAGTTTGCCGCTTATTCCGCGACGCCGCCTTGGGTTAGCTTCGCTGGATTAAGCAATCGTTCTAACGTGGCTCTATCTAAATCGGTTTCTTCTTCTGCGACATCAATAATCGCACGCCCCTGCTTATAGGCTTTTTTCGCGACTTCTGCCGCTTTCAGGTAGCCAATGACCGGGTTGAGGGCCGTGACCAAAATTGGGTTTTTGGCGAGCGCTACATCCAAGTTATCTTGACGAACTTCGAATGTTGCAATGGCTTTATCAGCTAAAGCCGTTGCGCTGTTAGCGAGCAACTCGATGCTCTCCAATATATTATGAGCAATGACAGGTAGCATGACGTTTAGTTGGAAGTTGCCTGCTTGGCCCGCGACGGTAATCGTGGTGTCATTACCAATGACTTGCGCTGATGCCATAGCTGCGGCTTCTGGGATCACAGGATTTACTTTGCCAGGCATGATGGAAGAACCCGGTTGCAAGCCCTGTAATTCAATCTCACCTAAACCAGCCAATGGGCCTGAGTTCATCCAGCGAAGATCGTTTGCGATCTTCATGATCGCAACTGCTGCTGTTTTGAGCTGTCCCGATAGGGCGACGATCGTATCTTGGCTGCTTAAATTGAAAAAGAAATTATCACTGGCTGTGAACCGAATACGAGTAGATTGTGTCAGGTTGCTGGCGAATATATCCGCAAAGCGTGGATCGGCATTGATCCCCGTTCCAACCGCCGTACCACCTTGGGCTAAGGCTTTTACCGCTGGCAGTGCTTGCTCAATCGCTTGCTTAGAATGGTCGATTTGGAACTGCCAACCGCCAAGCTCTTGAGCAAAGGTAATGGGCATCGCGTCCATTAAGTGAGTGCGACCGGTTTTTACAACATCTTTCAATGCTTGTTGCTTAGACTCTAGTGCTTGGCTGAGGTGTGACAAGGCCGGAAAGAGCTGTTTTTCAATGGCTAATGCTGCGCTAACTTGAATTGCGGTTGGCACCACATCGTTACTGCTTTGTCCCATGTTGACGTGATCATTAGGACTGACGGTACCGCCTAGATGCTGGGAGGCCAGTGTTGCAATCACTTCATTCGCATTCATATTTGAGCTGGTGCCTGATCCGGTTTGAAATACGTCAATTGGGAACTGCTCAATATGATTGCCCTCGATAATCGCCTGAGCTGCGTCAGCAATCGCATTAGCGATATCACCTTCAAGCAGCCCCAATTGTGCGTTGGTGAGTGCCGCAGTCTGCTTGATGTGTGCCAACGCTTGGATGAAGCCAGATGGCATCTTATGTTGACTGAATGAGAAGTTATCGACGGCGCGCTGAGTTTGGGCTTGGTAGAGTGCATCTGCTGGGACTTTCACTTCGCCCATACTGTCAGTTTCTATGCGGAATTCGGTGCTCATGGTAGGGATCCTTTTGGTTAATCGAGTGAGATTTGAATCAGGCGTAATTGTTGTTGTAATGCGAGAAATTTCACGTCGCCTTGTTCAAACTGATAGTAATAGCGTTTGAGACAGAATAATGGCGTATGGATAGAATCGAGACAGACACGACGGAAGATGCGACTGCGAGTGGAGTCTTGAATTGCGTCTAGTAGATGGAAATAAACCTGACGCAAAAACAGCTCACACAACAATAGATTTTCTTCATCGGCACCGTGTTCATAGCAGGAAGACAACACCATTCCCCAATGAATATAGTCATGAATTACGTCTGGCTCAAAGCCGTGTGGTGCGGCGAGAAGGAATCTATCTTGTGCTTTAAAAAATGCGTTGAAGATGTCCCGTTTGTTGTCCATAACAACCTCTCGTTTGATGTAATGATAATTATTATCAATTAAGTGGTGGGTTGGCAACCCTTTTTAGAGTAAGAGGTTGTTGAAGAAAGACTTACGGAAACAAAAGCCGACGTAAAAGCGTCGGCAGAGAGGGAATTATTTAGTCCTGAGGTGACAATGAGGTATCGACGTTTTGGATATCGGTGTCTTTATCTGTGGCCATTACTCTGTAAATAAGGTTTCGTACTTCACAAACGCGGTTTGTGTTTCGCCGTAATAAAGTGTGCCTCCAGATTGAATGACGACTCTTAACCAACTTTCTGCGGATGCTGGTCTTGGTAAGGTAATGTACCAACTTTTTCCAGCCTGATCGGCGGGCTTCATATCAATCGGCTGAGCATTTTTCTCTTCGTCATTAACGATGGAAACTTTGACCCCTTCGAGTGGATAGGCGGCATTGAGTGACAATTCTAAGCCATTTTTCGTGAGCTGTTCTGAGCGAAACTTCACTTTAAAGTCGCCATTTTCCATGTCACACAGTCCACTGGTGTAACGACAGTTAGACTTACTCGCGAGTTTGTAAGTTTCCCCTTCTTGTGCCGCGTGGGGTTTCTCGCTGAGTGCCATATCGGTGCCGAAGTAGGCGATCAAAGAAAGAATCGGCGCAATAAGAAGAGCGAGAATAAAGTGCTTGTTTTTGAACATAAAATACTAATTCCATCAATTATCTGTTCATTTTAACTGGCTAAAATCACTAATAACTTCGTTAATGATTTTGAAGGTAGAGCAACTAGCTTGCTGCAATCTTTGCCCTGTTCTAAACGATTGTTTCTGCGTTCCCCGAACATATAATCAATGCCATTCGTGTGCTTCCTTGCTACGGCTCAGGGAATCTAATTATTAGAATAAGTTAGATGAATAAAAAAGCCCCAAGTGGGGCTTTTGTGGCTTGCGTTATATTTTAGTGATCCACGGCATCGCCTGCACCAACAGGGACACGAACGTGTTCAACAAGATCTTTAACTTCTTGAGGTGTTTCCGCTGTAACTTTCGATACCGCGAATGCCACGATGAAGTTAAATAGGGCGCCGATAGCACCAAACGCGTTTGGCTCAATACCTAGGAACCAGTTGGTTCCCCAGCTTTCTAGATATTTCCAGTCAGCAACGAATAGGATGCCTTTGTGCTGGAATACGTAGAACAGTGTGATACTGATACCGGCAATCATACCGGCGATTGCGCCTTCTTTATTGATACCTTTGCTGAAGATACCCATCATCAACGCAGGGAAGATGGATGACGCAGCAAGACCAAAGGCGAGCGCCACCGTACCAGCTGCAAAGCCAGGAGGATTCAATCCGAGATAGCCTGCGGCTGCGATTGCCACCGCCATCGAGATTCGGCTGGCAAGCAGCTCCTTCTTCTCGGATATGTTCGGATTTATAACCCCTTTAATTAAGTCATGGGAAATCGCCGACGAAATAGCAAGCAACAGACCCGCTGCTGTGGATAGCGCTGCAGCGAGGCCACCAGCGGCTACGAGTGCAATGACCCAGTTTGGTAGCTTAGCGATTTCTGGGTTTGCTAGTACCATGATGTCACGGTCAACTCGCAACTCATTGGTATCAGGGTTTGAGGTGTACTCGATCAGGCCATCGCCATTCTTATCATCAAAGCCTAATAGACCTGTTGTTTCCCAGTTTTTGAACCAATCAGGGCGCTCATCATACGCAAGGTGCTGACCAGGCGCAGGGTTAACGGTATCCATTAGGTTTAGACGAGCCATTGCTGAAACTGCTGGCGCTGTTGTGTATAGAATCGCGATGAACACAAGTGCCCAGCCAGCAGAAGTACGCGCATCACGTACCTTAGGTACCGTAAAGAAACGGATGATAACGTGTGGTAGACCTGCAGTACCGATCATCAATGACATGGTGTAAACGAACATGTTTAGTGTGCTACCGCGAACCTGTGTGGTGTACTCACTAAAGCCGAGTTCGGTCACCACTTGGTCGAGCCTATCGAGCAGATAAACATCGGTGCCTTGAATGGTACTCCCGAGGCCAATCTGAGGTAGCGGGTTACCTGTAAGTTGCAGAGAGATAAAGATTGCAGGGATAGTGTAAGCAAGAATGAGTACGCAATATTGAGCAATCTGCGTGTAAGTGATGCCTTTCATGCCGCCAAGTACTGCGTACATGAATACGATACACATGCCAATCAGTAGGCCTGTTGAGTAATCAACTTCTAGGAAGCGACCGAAGGCAACGCCAACGCCTTTCATCTGGCCGATAACATAAGTGACCGATGCGATGATAAGACAGATAACCGCCACGATACGTGCCGTGTTCGAGTAGAAGCGTTCACCAACAAACTCTGGCACCGTAAACTTACCAAACTTACGTAGATAAGGGGCGAGTAACAGCGCAAGCAGTACGTAACCGCCCGTCCAACCCATTAGGAATACGGAGCCGCCGTAACCCATAAAGGCAATTAGGCCTGCCATTGAGATGAACGATGCCGCCGACATCCAGTCAGCAGCGGTTGCCATACCGTTAGCGATTGGGTTTACCCCGCCACCTGCGACATAGAACTCTTTGGTTGACCCCGCACGCGCCCAGATCGCAATACCGATGTAGAGGACGAAGGTTGCACCAACAACCAGGTAGGTAATAGTTTTCAAATCCATCTGAGTTACTCCTTACTCATCTACGCCGAATTCACGGTCGATTTGGCGCATCTTCCATGCGTAATAGAAAATAATACCTAGGAAGGTGTAGATGGAGCCTTGCTGAGCAAACCAGAAACCAAGTTTGTATCCACCTAATTGAAATTGATTAAGTACGTCGACAAATAAAATGCCGCAGCCGAAAGACACTACGAACCAGATGACCATAAGGCCAATCATGAGCTTCACGTTTTTGTCCCAATAGGCTTTGGCTCTTTCTTCGCTTTCAAATGCCATTGCCGTCTCCTTACGATTGGTATTGTTGTTAAAAAAATGTTTCAACATGTACATTAGCAAGGTGTTGGCAAGAACTCTTTTCAACTTTAGTCGGGGTATAAAAAATAAAAAACTCCCGTGATATGGTCGCTTAGAGAGAAGTTAGGGTTATTTATTAATGTTAAAAAGCTGTTAAATTAGCCAAAGGTCTAAGGAGAGAAATGATAAAAAGCACGAATAAGAGACGTGATTAATTTTTTCTTCATTGATTTTAGCGATCCTTAACAGAAACATTCTGCGTTCTTCTTTTTATCAATCAGTGAAAAATTCACAAGTAATTTATTTACATAAAGTTTTCGTACCAAATCACCGTTTTAGCGCACAATAAAGTAATATAACTGAGTCATTCTCGTACAACCTCGCGCTTTGGGACGGTTTAAGGAGGAGGCAGATTAAGGCATTAACTTATTAACGAAGTCGCCTTAGCTCATCACAAGCATATCGTTTTTCATTAAGGGAGGGTGAGAATGGACGCAGACACCATTAACAGTTTTTTTCTTATAGGTGCGTTGTTAATCGCACTTAGCGTTCTTTTAAGCCCAGTTTCCTCTAAGTTGGGAATCCCAATTCTTTTGGTATTTTTAGCCGTTGGAATGCTGGCGGGGGAAGACGGTTTAGGCGGTATTTTATTTGATAATTTTTCGATCGCTTACTTGGTCAGTAACCTCGCATTAGCCATCATTTTGCTCGATGGTGGTATGAGAACACGGGTTGCCAGCTTTAGGGTGGCGTTATGGCCTTCGGTGTCCTTGGCAACGTTTGGGGTTGCGATCACCACTATTTTGACCGGGCTGATGGCAACGTGGTTATTCGACTTAGACTTGCTGCAAGGTATATTAGTTGGTGCGATTGTCGGCTCCACAGATGCTGCCGCGGTTTTTTCTCTACTCAAAGGTCGTAGTCTTAACGAACGTGTTGGCTCAACGCTGGAAATTGAATCCGGCACCAATGATCCTATGGCGGTGTTTCTGACTGTTACTCTGATTGCTATTTTAGCGAACCCAGATGCAGATTTGAGTGTGGGCTTTTTGGCGCTCAGTTTTCTTAAGCAGTTTGGTATTGGCGCTTTACTCGGTTTTGCTGGTGGCTGGATTTTGTGGAAGGTCATCAATCGTAATCAACTGCCGGATGGCTTATATTCGATTTTAACCGTCAGTGGTGGCTTGCTGATTTTCGCTTTATCTAATGCATTAGGTGGCAGCGGTATTCTGTCAATTTATCTGGTTGGTTTACTGCTAGGTAATCGTCCAACACGCAGCCGCCATTCCATTCTTCATGTGCTAGATGGCATGACGTGGCTAGCTCAAATCGGTATGTTCCTCGTGCTTGGTTTATTGGTTACGCCTTCCAACTTGCTCTCTATTGCGTTGCCTGGTTTGGCGCTGGCCTTTGGGATGATTTTATTTGCCCGTCCAATCTCGGTTTGGATCGGTTTACTGCCATTCAAGAGTTTCACACCACGTGAAAAGTGGTTTGTTTCTTGGGTGGGCTTGCGCGGTGCTGTCCCAATTATTCTGGCGGTATTTCCAATGATGGCAGGATTGCCAGATGCGCAGTTGTACTTCAATTTGGCGTTTTTCGTGGTAATGGTCTCTTTGATTGTACAAGGTGGCACATTGACTAAAGCGATGTCTCTGGCGAAGGTAGAGCTACCTTCTAAACCTGAGCCAATTTCACGCACAGGTGTGGAGATTTACCCAACTAGTGAGTGGGAACTGTTTATCTATAAGCTTAAAGCGGATAAATGGTGTATTGGTGAACCATTGCGTAGTCTTTCGATGCCGGATGGAACGCGCATCGCCGCAGTATTTCGCAATAAAGCGTTATTGCATCCGTCAGGTAGTACGCGCCTCGAAGAAGACGATACCTTGTGTGTGTTGGCGCAAGAAAAGGATTTGGATGCCCTGAGCTTGCTATTTAGTGAAGCGCCTGAGAAAGCGTCATTGGCACGATTCTTTGGTGATTTCTTCCTAGATATTGAAGTGAACCTTGCCGATATTGCGATGATGTATGGCCTGAACTTGGGCGATGAATCACTCGATAAAAGCTTAAGAAACCTTGTAGAAGAACAATTGGGGAGTACACCAGTGTTAGGGGACCAATTCGAGTGGCAAGGCTTGCAATGGATCATTGCCGATGTCGTTGACCAACAAGTCACCAAAGTAGGTATTCGTTTGCCAAGCGAGCAAAGCCTGCTCGCTGACGAGGAGTGAGTCTAGTCGTTCATCTCCGTTAGCATGATGACGGCTTGTGTGCGGTTTTTTACGCCGAGCTTGCGGAAAATCGCCGTCATATGCGCTTTGATGGTGGCTTCTGAAACATTCAATTCGTAGGCGATTTGTTTGTTCAGTAAGCCATCTGACAACATCCCCAACACCTTATATTGCTGTGGCGTTAGCGCGGCAATCTTCTCCGCTAAGTCATTACATGCCGCGTTATTGGTGATCAGCCCTTCAGGAAAATACGGGTCGCCATTGAGCACTTGATTGAGCGCATTCACCAATTCGCGCATATCGCTCGATTTAGGAATAAAACCAAACGCACCATGGCTTTTCACTTGTGTCACGATCGCTGGCTCTTCACTAGCCGAGACGACGACGATTGGTAAGTCTGGGTGTTCTGCTCGCAAGTGAATCAAGCCAGACATACCATTTGCTCCTGGCATTTTGAGATCCAATAGCACCAAATCTGGCTCTTCTTCTCGCTCTAACAAAGCCAGCAGTGCGTCGAGTGAGTCCGCTTCCAGCAAATTTGCCCCACTGATTGCCATGTGGATAGATTGAAACAAGGCATTACGGAAGAGTGGGTGATCATCTGCAATGATGATGGTGTAGGTCGAATCCATGACGTTAAACACTTTTGACTATTTCGTTAAATTTATTATTGTCCAGCTTTGAGAGAGTGGACAATATTTATTCGCTAAAAGTCTGAACCAAATCGACTTTTATTAGGAAAATTGCATATAAGCGCAATTTTCTCATTCAAATCTGGGTAATAAAAAACGCCAGTGGTCATCACTGGCGTTTGAATATCTGGTGATCAGAATTGTTGGATGTGCTCTAAGAAAGGCTCGGCTTGCATAAAGCCGGTTAAACGCGCGTTTGAAATGTGTTCGCCACTCGCATCCCAGAACTCGATGGTTGGCAAGCCAAGTACGTTCATGTGTTTGAGTAACTCAATATCTTGCACTTGGTTCTTGGTTACATCAGCTTGCAAAAGAACAAAGTCTTTTAGCTTGGCTTCGACGCTTGGATCATGGAAGGTGTACTTCTCAAACTCTTTACACGCCACACACCAATCGGCGTAGAAGTCGAGCATCACAGGTTTGCCAGCTGTTTTGGCTAGCGCTAGTTGTTCTTCCAACTCTGCAACATTGGCAATGCGTGTAAAGCTTACGGAAGTTTGTTGAGCTTGCGTTGCGTTATTACCAAACCAGTAATTTAATACTGGCTGTGCTGACGCGAGCAAACCCAATACGGCCATGATGCCAACGGCGCTTTGTTTCCAGCCACCAAACTCCAAGCTGTTTTTCACATGATACAGCCAACCAAAGGCAGCGATGCCCAGTGTTGACCACAGAATTGTTGACCATATTTCTGGCATGATACGTTCCAACAAGAAGATAGGCGCAGCAAGCAGAATAAAGCCGAACAGCGTTTTCACGCGGTCCATCCAACCGCCGGCTTTTGGTAGCAACTTGTTGCCAAATACCGCTACAAGGATCAACGGAATACCCATGCCCATCGCTAGCGCGTAAAGGGCGACCCCACCAGTGAGTAAGTCGCCACTTTGTGCGACGTAAAGCAGCGCACCAGAGAGTGGGGCGGTAGTACACGGAGAACAAACCAAGCCAGATATTGCCCCCATTGCAAACACGCCTGCACTGCTACCACCTTGCTGCTTGTTACTTAAGTTATTCAGCCACGTTTGCACGCTGCTTGGTAACTGCAATGAGTACAGACCAAACATCGACATAGCTAATGCGATGAACAGTACACTTAAACCAATCAGCACATAAGGGTGTTGCATCGCCGCTTGGAACTGCATGCCCGCAGACGCCACTACAAGGCCGAGCAGCGTGTAAGTTAGTGCCATGCCTTGTACGTAAACAAAGGACAAACCAAGCGCACGACGTTGGCTCAGTTTGCCGCTACCAAGCACGATGCTGGTGAGAATGGGATACATCGGCAGTACACAAGGGGTAAATGCTAGACCCACACCAAGTGCCAAAAACAACAACGGCGTCCACCACTTGTCGGCTAGATTCGCGGCTAAGCTATCTTGCTCACTGACTGGTACTGAAGTGGTGGTTGATTTTGTTGTTGGCTGTGCTTGTTCTGTCGCTGGTGCCTTGGCAGTCGGTGCTACGGTGTCGGAATTGGATGAAGAAAACGCGCTGATTGGAATCTCACGTGTTTCTGGTGGGTAGCAGAAGCCCGCTTTCGCACAGCCTTGATATTGCACAAGGACGCGCGCGCCCTCTTGCCAATTACTCAGTGGGATATTGACAAATAGTGGTGTGGTATAGATATGCACATCACCAAAGAATTCATCTTTATGTGGCGTGCCGTTTTCCATTTGCAGTTCGCCCAGTGAGATGTTCTCACCAGACACAGATAAACGCTCTTGATACAGGTAATAACCATCGCGTACCTGCCAATCGAGCATCAATTTGTCGTCTTGCTGGTAGAAATTAAACGGAAATGCCTGATCGACCGGAACAAAGCTGTCGCTGCTGCTACCAAAACTGTTGTTCTGGCTATTGGTAAACTGGTCTTTGCCAAACAAAGCTAAAGACGGAGTGGAAAAGGTAATGAGCCCTAAGAGTAAAACGGAAAGTAATGCGCGCATAAAAGAGTCAATTCATCTTAGATAATTGCTGTTAGTGTAACTCAATCAGACCCGGAGGCGAGTCAATAAGTTTCATGAAAATGAAGATTTATTGAGCATAAATCAAGACAACAGGCAATAAAAAAGGGAGCCGAAGCTCCCCGAGTAAGACTCTGTTTCTACTAGATCAGTAGACCACCGAATGCGAAGCCAAGTGCTACCGCAGAAGCAATGGTTACCACACCAGGTACAAAGAATGGGTGGTTGAATACGTACTTACCGATACGCGTTGAACCCGTGTCGTCCATCTCAACCGCTGCTAGAAGCGTTGGGTAAGTTGGCAGTACGAATAGCGCACTTACTGCTGCGAAAGATGCAACGGCGGTTAGTGGTGCCACACCGATAGCAAGTGCTGCTGGCATCAGCGCAACCGTGGTTGCACCTTGCGAGTAAAGCAGCATAGACGCGAAGAATAGAACAAGCGCTAGCATCCATGGGTAGTCTGCTAGTAGTGCTCCAGCGACTTCTTTGATGCCGTCAACGTGCGCGTTAACGAACGTAGAACCTAACCATGCCACACCAAGAACACACACACACGCTGTCATACCAGAGCGGAATGTTGCTGCGGCTGGAATTTTGCCAGCGTCGATTTTACAGCTCATTACGATAGCTGCCGCGGCTGCTAGCATTACCGTCATGATAGCTTCGTTACGACCTAGAGCAGGGTTCTCGATAAGGCCAACAGAGCCAGAAATTGCTGCTGCGTAACACACTACGAATGCGATTGCGCCTAGGAAGATGAACGTCGCTTTCTTCGCTGTTGGTAGGATTTCGCGTTTTGCTTCTGTATTTAGCTTGATTAAGCCTTTTTCTAGACGCTCTTGGTATTCAGCATCGTCTTTTAGCTCACAGCCCATGAAGTTCGCCACGAACGCACCGATCATGCACGCGATGAACGTGGTTGGGATACAGATTGCTAGTAGTGTTAGGTAGTCAACGCCAAATGGGTGCAGCATTGCCGCAAACGCTACAACAGCCGCTGAGATTGGCGAGGCAGTGATCGCGATTTGCGATGCGACAACCGCAATAGACAGAGGACGAGAAGGGCGCACACCTTGACCTTTCGCGACTTCTGCAATTACTGGCAACGTAGAGAATGCCGTGTGGCCAGTACCCGCCATTAATGTCATTAGGTAAGTTACGATAGGCGCATAAAAGGTGATGCGCTCAGGATGCTTGCGCAAAAAGTTTTCAGCAACTTGCACCATCCAGTCTAAACCACCAGCCACTTGCATTGCTGCGATGGCCGTGATGACCGACATGATGATTAAAATTACGTCAACGGGAATGTAAGCTTGGCTTGTTGGTACGCCCAAGATCAAAGACAACGCAATGACCCCAGCACCACCGGCAAAACCAATGCCGATACCGCCGATTCTAGCCCCCAAATAGATGAAGAGCAGAACCACGAAGAGTTCGACCATGACCATATTGATACCTCTTTAGTTTTTATTTGATTCTGATTTTTTGAACACTCAGGAACAGGAGTAAATGCTCAGAGAATTAGAACCCAGTGGCCTAATGGCAATAAAAGCATATAAAAAATGTGGTTAACCGTATGAGAGCCTAAAAAAGGGGCCTGAGTGGCCCCCTTCGAATTAGTTATTACTCGTAGCGTTTCGCTTTGTAAGTTGGATGCATGAAGTTTTCTACTGACAAGATTTCATCAAGCTCTTCTGCGGTTAGCAGACCGCGCTCTAGCACAACTTCGCGAACACTCTTACCGGTTTCCGCACAAATCTTACCTACGATGTCACCTTCGTGGTGGCCGATGTATGGGTTTAGGTAAGTGACGATACCGATTGAGTTGTAAACGTAGTTTTCACAAGTCTCTTTATTGACTGTGATGCCGTCGATACATTTATCACGTAGGTTCACACACGCATTGTGTAGTAGAGAGATAGACTCAAACATGCTTTGTGCGATAACTGGTTCCATTACGTTTAGCTGTAGCTGACCGCCTTCTGCTGCGAAAGAAACCGTGTTGTCGTTACCTAGAACTTTAAAGCAAACTTGGTTTACTACTTCTGGGATAACTGGGTTTACTTTTGCTGGCATGATTGAAGAACCTGCTTGCATTTCAGGTAGGTTCAACTCATTTAGACCTGCGCGAGGGCCAGAAGAAAGTAGACGAAGGTCGTTACAGATCTTCGATAGTTTCACCGCTAGACGTTTTAGTGCACTGTGCGTCATTACGTATGCGCCACAGTCAGAAGTCGCTTCGATAAGGTCTTCTGCCGCAACAACGTCAAGACCTGTTGCTTCCGCTAGGTGTTTTACTGCAAGAGCTTGGTAGCCAGTCGGTGTATTTAGACCTGTACCGATTGCGGTTGCGCCTAGGTTGATTTCTAGGAGTAGTTTAGAGGTGTAATCTAGAGCACGAATCTCTTCGTTTAGTGTTACTGCCCAAGCGTGGAACTCTTGACCTACAGTCATTGGTACCGCGTCTTGTAGCTGAGTACGACCCATTTTCAGTACATCTTTAAACTCAATTGCTTTAAGTTCGAATGCGCCTTTTAGGTACTCAATTGCTTCCATTAGTTTGTGTACGCTGTTGTAAACCGCGATACGGAAACCCGTTGGGTACGCACAGTTGGTTGATTGGCTCTTGTTTACGTGGTCATTTGGGTTAACAAATTCGTATTGACCTTTCTCTTTACCCATTAGCTCAAGCGCAACGTTTGCGATCACTTCGTTCGTGTTCATGTTCACTGAAGTGCCCGCACCACCTTGGAATACGTCTGATGGGAACTGATCCATGCACTTGCCAGTTTCTAGGATCAAATCACACGCTTCGATGATGTAGTTTGCAACGTCTTTTGGAATCGCACCAAGTTCTTTGTTTGCCAACGCCGCTGCTTTTTTGGTCATTACCATACCGCGTACAAATTCTGGTACGTCAGAGATGGTCATATTAGAGATGTTGAAGTTCTCGATCGCACGTAGCGTATGAATACCGTAGTACGCATCTGCAGGGACATGACGTTGACCTAATAGATCTTCTTCAATACGAGTGGCTGGGTTTGCTGTTTTTGGAGCATCAGATAGGGTAGCCATAGCAGGATCCTTAGATGATAATTCTGATAATAAAGTTATTTATTAGCCATTTCTGCAATCTAGAATCCATTCATCAGAATTTTTGGCTGGAAAATCCGTCCTGACTTATGTGGCACATGATACTGCACCTAGCGCATAAAAATAGTAACTAGATCACCTTTTTCGTTTTTCATGAGTCAATAATTTGCAAAGTATGAACGGGTTATTAATAACCCTTTATGGGTACTCGATTTTCCTCGACAAACATGGGTTTTTAGAGTTCGAAATTAGCACTTTAAAAGCACGAAAAAATCGGTATGCAATTGAATGAAACACTCCACTACCACTTTTTCTGCGTAGGAAGAGACCAGTATGAACACGCTTTTTTACAACGATTCGTTTGAGCTTAGTCCGCTTTTACCATTACACTGAATTAAACAAAGGAGGGCGTGTGTTTCCTATCTTATTATTGGCGTTTATTTTTGTCCCGATCATTGAAATCGGCTTATTTATTCAGGTGGGCGGCTTTTTAGGTTTATGGCCGACTATCGCATTAGTATTAATCACGGCATTTGTCGGTGCATCGTTGGTGCGCAGCCAAGGCATCCAAACTCTGATGTCGGTGCAGGGGCGTCTGGAACAAGGTGAAATCCCAGCCCAGCAAATTTTTGAAGGTGTAATGCTAGCGGTGGCTGGCGTGCTGCTGTTAACACCGGGCTTTATGACCGATGCTCTTGGTATGCTGGTGTTGCTTCCTGCGCCACGCGCCGCGATTGCCAAATACTTGATGAGTAAAATGGTGGTGAAAACCATGCATGGTGGTGGCTTCCAAGGTGGTTTCTCTAACCAAGGGCCATTTGAGCAAGACCCGTTCCGCCGTGACCCATTTAATTCCCAGTCAGATGATGGCAATACCTTTGAAGGGGAATACGAGCGTAAAGACGATGATGATCGCAACAAGCTCAACTGATTGAGTCAGAGAGTAAAGAAAACAAAAGGGCGCACTAAGCGCCCTTTTTTGTGTTTGGAATTCGTGGTGCTTACAACGCGCCTTCAAACCCCATTTGACGCCATGCTTCAAAAGCAATGATCGCAACGGCGTTCGAAAGGTTTAGGCTGCGCGCATCTGGCATCATTGGAATGCGGATACGCTGCTCCATTGGCAAGCTATCGATGATTTCAGCAGGCAAGCCACGAGTTTCTGGACCAAACATCAATACGTCACCTGCTTGGTATTGTGCATCAACGTGGTGACCTGTGGTTTTGGTGGTGCAGGCAAACAATCGGTAGTTACCTTGTTTCTCTTTCTCTAAATATTCTAAGAATGCTTGATAGTTCTTATGACGCGTTACGCGAGCTAAATCATGGTAATCCAAACCAGCGCGGCGGACTTTCTTCTCTTCAAGATCGAAACCTAGAGGTTCAATTAAGTGAAGGTTTGCACCGCAGTTGGCACAAAGTCGAATGATGTTGCCGGTGTTCGGCGCGATTTCTGGTTCGTATAAAGCGATATCAAACATGGTATTGAAATAGAGTTGGTCAAATAGAGGGGCAGTATATACCCAAGTCAGCAAGATATGCGAGATTCAGCAAGATTGACCTGGGTATGAAAGCAGGCATTAGCGCGGACGTTAATACCGTAAGTATCGATGCTCTTTATAATAGAGCGTGAGCGTAATTTTCTTCAACCGCTCGCCAGTTGACGACGTTCCACCATGCGTCAATGTATTCTGGACGACGGTTTTGGTAGCTGATGTAATACGCGTGCTCCCACACGTCAAGAGCGAGAATTGGCTCGCCGCGTATATCCACTACGTCCATCAGAGGGTTATCTTGATTGCTGGTGGACGTAATGTGAATCTCACCATCTTTTACGATCAGCCATGCAAAGCCAGACCCAAAGGTATTAATCGCGGCTTGGGCAAACGCTTCTTTAAATTGCGCAAAGCTACCAAATTTATCGTTAATTGCCTGAGCAAGTGCGCCTTGAGGCTCACCGCCACCGTTTGGAGACATGCAATTCCAATAAATGATGTGGTTGTAGTAGCCGCCGCCATTATTACGCACTGCAGGGCTGAGCTTAGAGATATTGTCAAAGATCTCGTCTAATGACTGAGTTTCGAGCTCGCTCCCTTCAACGGCACTTACGAACTTATCGAAATAAGTCTTGTGATGTTTGCTGTAATGCACTTCCATGGTTTTCGCGTCGATGTACGGCTCTAGTGAATCGTACGGATAAGGCAGAGCGGGAAATGTATGTGACATAGTAAATCCTCCTTAATTGGAAAATTCACTTTAATGCTAACGATAATTATTATCAACTTTGATCTTTGTAAGGGTATTCGAAGGCGTTCCCACCCAATTTCTAAAGTGAAGATGAAGCCGTGAATCTCTCACTCTAGAAATAGGGTGTGGCTTACTGTTAGCTCATCGGCTTGAAGTTAACGATTGATAGGTAAGGTGATACTCATGCGCAATCCGCCTAACGGACTTCGACTGGCGACGATCGTTCCACTGTGCTGGCGGATGGCACTTTCGGTAATGGTTAGGCCGAGACCCGTGCCGCCGGAGTGGCGATCGCGGGCCGTTGAAACACGATAAAACGGACGAAAAATCGCGGCTAATTCTTCTTCTGGAACGCCCTCGCCATTGTCATCAACCGTTATATGCAGCGTATCATCATCGGCCTTGATGTCGATTTTCACCTCATCTTTCCCGTAATAAATGGCGTTACGAACGATGTTTTCCACCGCACTCATCAGCAATTTAGGATTGCCGGAGATACTTCGTTTTGGCAGTTCAGAATAGTGTAGGTGCTTGCCCATTTGCTCAGCTTCAAACTGCGCATCTTTAATGATCTCTTCCCACAAACTTTCCAGTGGCTGCGTTTCGCGAGTCATATGGCTGTTCGCCTGCATGCGAGACAGTTCAAGCAATTCGCTGATCATCTGTTCCAAGCGCTGCGCTTCGGTATCGATACGAGTCAGTTCTGGGCTTTCACCCTGCTTACGCGTCGCTAATGCACTCGCCATGCGTAGGCGAGTTAAAGGTGAGCGTAACTCGTGAGAGATGTCGGATAGCAGGCGTTGTTGTCCTGAAATCATCTGATTGACCGCCTCGACCATCTGGTTGAAGCTGCTGCCAGCCTGACGAAACTCTGCCGTGCCTTTTTCTAAATTTGGGTCTGTGACAAATTCGCCTTTCGCGACACGTTGAGCGGCGGCTTCAAGACGGCGCGCTGGCTGACTCAGTGCCCAGGCAAGCCATAACAACAGTGGTGTACTAACCAGCATGACCGCGAGCAATAGCTGGAATGGGTGATCAAACAGACGCAAGAGTAGTGGTGGTGGCTCATTCCACTTGAAGCCCACATACATCAAGATATCGGAGCCAGCCAAAGTAATTGGGATTGGACCTGCAATCATGTATCGACCATACAGTTTCTGCTTTGGCTGGTTGTAATCTTCGATACTGGTGACAAAGTTTTGCATGGCACGCAATTGGAAGTTACTGCGTTTTTCTGTCGTAAGAACATTACCGCTGTAGTCAGAAAAAAATACGCGCGGACGAGGGTCATGCTTACCGTGACGGTTACCCTCGATACGAAATAGTATTCGACCTAAATCAGTTTGCTGGCTGTATTTTTGTTGGATTGCGTCACGCGTTTCTACCATACGTTTATAGTGCTCTTCTGGAATGTCGCGAGCTTTGCGAGGGTCCAAATGTGGCAGTGATAGCACGGCTATCAACACCAATAACATAGTGAACCAAAAAATGGCAAAGATGCGTCCATACAAGCTATTGATGTTTGGCAGTTTGATGCGTGATAGGCGCATTAATCCTCCTCAAGCAGCATATAGCCACGACCACGCAGGGTTTTGATTCGCGGCTTGCCATTGCTCTGATCTGGTAATTTTTTACGTAAGTTCGAAACATGCATATCGATCGCGCGATCAAAAGCGGCGAGTCGTTTACCAAGCACATCTAGGCTCAATGTCTCTTTAGTTAGCACTTGTCCTGGGTTTTGCACAAAGTGGGTCAACAGAGCAAACTCGGTTGCTGTGAGATCGAGCAACTGTTGATCGCAGTATGCTTCTTGTTTACCTGGGTAAAGACGGAGCTCTTGATACTCAATGCAATCGCTGTTTTTGGTGTTTTTCTGTGTGCTGCTGGTACGGCGTAAGATCGCACGAATACGTGCTAACAGTTCACGGTCGCTAAAAGGTTTCGGTAAATAATCATCCGCGCCTAGCTCTAAACCGATCACGCGGTCAATTTCTTCCCCTTTAGCGGTCAGCATCAAGACAGGAGTTTCCCAGTTTTCACGCAAGCGTTTAAGGGTTTCCATGCCATTTAGCTTCGGCATCATGACATCCAACAAAATCAAATCAATCTTATCATTGACCGCAGCTAAGCCTGCTTCGCCATCATTTGCTTCGCTGACGTCAAATCCTTCGAAACTGAGTACTTCTTTTAATAAGCTGGTTAGCTCGATATCGTCATCAATTAAAAGAATGTTTGCCATGGGGGCACCTATAGTAAGTTACCGATAGCTTAATATTACATTGGAATGATGTGCTGCGAAGAGGGTAAAAATCACTCTTTACGATTCTTTACGCTCCCTATACGTCGCTTTACCTAGTGGGTCGTATTCTATACTCAAGCGCTGTGAGAACAGCTCAGAAGAATCACTCACCTGTGTAAGGAATCAAATTATGAAATCTGCAAAAAAACTTGTGTTAGCTGCTGTTGTTCTACCTCTTACTCTCGGCGCAGCAAGCGCATTCGCTTACGGTGGTAAAAACCATCATCAAGGCCCGCGTGATGAATGTGGCATGGGAATGGACCGCGGCATTATGCGTGATTTGAATTTGACGGATGCTCAAAAAGATCAGCTTAAGTCTTTCCGTGAAGCAAACCGCGCACAGATGAAAGGCAAATATTCTGAAAATCGCGAAGCTCGTATGGCTGAGCGACAAGCACACCACGCAAAAATGCAGTCACTCTTACTAGCGGATAGTTTTGATGAAGCGCAAGCGACCGCATTAGCAAAAGAAATGGTTGAGCGCCAAACTGAGCACCGTGTGCAAATGCTAGAAAGAAAGCACCAAATGCTGAGCGTATTAACGCCAGAACAAAAAGCAGAGTTTGTGAAGTTGCAAAATGAACGCATGCAAGAGTGTGGCGACAGAATGCATAAGCGCATGGAAAAATACCGCAATAATTAAGTCATGAATTGATGTTATATAAAGAGGCAGCCATTGGTTGCCTCTTTTTGATCTGGTTATTTCATGGGCATTCAATATACTCAACGTATGGTTTGAGTTAACTCTTTGATTATGAAACAGCAATATGCACGTTTAGTGACGACCGCAGCTTGGACTGCAACTATTGTGGCGACTCTTCTCTTGATTGTAAAAGTCATCACGTGGTGGGTAACCGGCTCAGTTAGCCTATTGGCATCACTTATCGACTCAATGTTGGATATCGCCGCGTCGGTGGTAAATCTCGTTGTTGTCCGTTATGCCTTACAACCAGCAGACCGCGAACATACGTTTGGGCATGGTAAAGCTGAGTCTTTAGCGGCCTTGGCTCAGGCTATGTTTATTTCGGGGTCGGCGGTATTTTTGATCCTGAACGGGATTGACCGATTTTTCCGTCCGCACGCACTACATGCGCCGGAGCTCGGTGTTTATGTATCGCTGTTTGCGATTGTGGTCACACTTGGCTTGGTGATGTTCCAAAAACATGTGGTACGCGTGACAGGGAGCCAAGCAATCGCGGCGGATTCTCTGCATTATCAGACTGATTTGTATATGAACGCTGCGATCATGGTGGCTCTGGGACTCAGCTACTTTGGCGTGACGCAAGCGGATGCGGTGTTTGCGATTGGCATTGGTGTCTTCATTCTTTACAGCGCCTTCAAAATGGTCAGCGAAGCGATTCAGACGTTATTAGACCGAAAGCTACCGGATTCCGAATTGGAGCAAATCCGTAATGAATGTTTGAATGTGAAAGGGGTTCTTGGGGTTCATCAACTGCGCACCCGCATGTCAGGGCCGACACGCTTTATTCAGTTGCACTTGGAGCTAGACGATAACTTACGTTTAATCGAAGCGCACTATATTGCCGATAAAGTTGAGGAAAACCTTTTAGCTTTGTTTCCTGATGCGGATGTTTTGATCCATCAAGATCCATTGTCTGTCGTTTTTGGGCCAGAGAAAGAGCAAAAAGCGCAAGATTGGTAGGGCTCGAAAAATCCATAAGTGCCTGACGACAAACAGGCACTTATTGACTATCTTTCCATCAATACTTATTAAGATTCGTGATCCTGATGTGAATCAACAAAGTTTCATAGAGAAACTGTAATACTCTTACATAAGTAGAAAAGTTACATAAAAAAGTGCGTTTTCATTGGTAATCCTGTAGAGGAAATGTAACATAACGCACAGTTCTGGATTATGCAGGTTGCTTGGTAACAAGGGGCCTAAAAGAAAATTAAATAATTGATTGCCAAAGATCGAGGGTGAGCATGATTAAGAAGATCGGTGTTTTAACAAGTGGCGGTGACGCACCTGGTATGAACGCGGCGATACGCGGCGTAGTACGTACAGCACTATCCGAGGGATTGGAAGTATTCGGTGTGTACGACGGCTACCTAGGCCTATACGAAGGCCGCATCGAGAAGCTAGATCGTTCTAGCGTTTCAGATGTGATCAACAAAGGTGGTACGTTCCTAGGTTCTGCACGTTTCCCTGAATTCAAAGAAGTGGAAGTGCGTGAAAAAGCGATTGAGAACCTGAAAAAACATGGTATTGATGCGCTAGTCGTGATCGGTGGTGACGGTTCGTACATGGGTGCGAAGAAACTGACTGAAATGGGTTACCCATGTATCGGTCTTCCAGGCACAATCGACAACGATATCGCTGGTACTGACTACACAGTGGGCTACCTAAGTGCACTAAACACAGTTATCGATGCAATCGACCGTCTACGTGATACTTCTTCATCTCACCAACGTATTTCAATTGTAGAAATCATGGGTCGTCACTGTGGTGACCTAACTCTGATGTCTGCAATCGCGGGTGGTTGTGAGTACATCATCACTCCAGAAACTGGCCTAGACAAAGACAAGCTGATCAGCAATATCCAAGACGGCATTGCAAAAGGTAAGAAACACGCAATCATCGCGTTGACTGAGCTAATGATGGATGCCAATGAACTGGCTCGTGACATCGAAGCGGCGACAGGTCGTGAAACTCGTGCAACAGTACTTGGTCACATCCAACGTGGTGGTCGTCCAACGGCATTTGACCGCGTTCTAGCATCTCGCATGGGTAACTACGCTGTTCACCTATTGATCGAAGGTCATGGTGGTCGCTGTGTAGGTATCGTGAAAGAGCAACTTGTTCACCACGACATCATCGACGCGATCGAAAACATGAAGCGTCCAGTACGCAACGATCTATACAAAGTTGCTGAAGAACTGTTCTAAGCAAGTTTGAAATAGATAAAGAAAAACCGCGGCTTTCCGCGGTTTTTTTGTATTTGAGTATTAGCAAAAGGAAGCTGACGCATCGGACAAAATCTTACGAAGCGCTGCTCTGTTCAATGAGCGTCAATTTACGTTCGCGCAACGCGAACATGTAACCCAGCAGCCCACCTAGTGTGTTACCCAGCGCAATACCGATGAACAAGCCTTCAATGCTGTACACTTGGCTGCCAACCCATGCAGCAGGCAGCGTAAACACAAACAGGCGCATGAAGCTCCATTGGAAAGCGCGTAGCGGCTTGTGCATCGCATTCAAACCACTGATTAACATCATCACAATACCTTGGAAACCATAGCTAAATGGAACCACGAGTAGATAGTGCCAAAGTAGATTCTTTACTGTTTCTTCTTGTGAAAATAACGCCGCTAAAGGAATGCTCAATGGCACCATCATCAAGAAGATAAACCCTTGGAACACCACTGCAAAACGCATGCTGAGAAACAAACCAGAGAAAGCGCGCTGAGGATTTTTCGCCCCTAAGTTCTGCGCCATAAATGGCGTGAGTGCGGAGGTCAGCGACATCAAGACTAGGATCAAAATAGACTCAATACGCTGCGCCGCACCGTAAGCCGCAACCGCTGCTGTACCGTGGTTGGATAACAGCATCATCAGAATGGCACCGGACAATGGATTCATCGCGTTCGACAGTGCGGCAGGAGTGCCGATTTTTAACGTTTGCTGCCAATCTTGTTTCAGCAAGGACCATTGGGGTTGAGCGAGCAACTTTTCGCGTTTAACTAGCACATAGAATGAGCCACATAGTGCACCTAACCAGCTAAAAGCACTGGCTATTGCCGCACCTTGGATGCCAAGCTCGGGGAATGGGCCAAGTCCGAAGATCAGTAGTGGATCGAGCATGCCGTTAATCAAGCCCGCCAACATCATGATTTTGGCGGGTGTTTTTGTATCCCCAGATGCTCGTATCGCGCTATTGCCCGCCATTGGGATCACCAACAATGGAATGGTGAGATACCACACCTGCATGTACTCTTCGATGAGTGGAATTAGGTCGTCGGCTGCGCCAAGAAAGCGGAACAGTGGTGCAATGGTGGCAAAGCCAATCGAAGAGGCGATAGCCACGAGTGACACCGCTAATAACAAACCGTGAGTGGTAAACCGAGCGGCTTGTGGGGCGTGACCTTGTCCAAGTAAGCGACCAATATTGGTCGATAGACCCATCCCTATTCCCATCGTGATGCAGTTAACCGCAAAGGTTACAGGGAAGGTATAGCTGATCGCCGCTAGCGCTTGAGTACCAAGCAACGAGATAAAAAACGTGTCCACCAAGTTAAACATCAAAATCGCGATCATGCCCATGGTCATGGGGACGGTCATTTTCCGCAGCGTTTCAGGAATAGGTGCGGTCAACAAACCATGCTTATCGGTCGCTTGGGGTTCCAGCTTGTTATTTTCCTGCATGTATGACAACTATGTGGTGAGCAAACTGCAAGGATACAAGAAAGCGAGATGCTGGGCGAGTGAGCATTTCGAACGCAAACCGTTGCTTAGTTGTTCGTTATTTTAACTAAGTCACAAAATTTTTGTGCCACCCCCTTGGGATCGCTGCTTCGACCCCTTATATAGGGATCACGTGTCTGGGGCTACAGTCCCTAAGGACAATTATCAAATAAACATGGAAATTTTCAGGAGAGACGACCGATGAACATTCGTCCATTACATGACCGAGTTATCGTTGAACGTAAAGAAGTTGAATCTAAGTCTGCTGGTGGCATCGTTCTGACTGGTTCTGCTGCAGAAAAATCAACTCGCGGTGTTGTTCTAGCTGTGGGTAAAGGCCGCATCCTAGAAAACGGCACAGTACTGCCGCTGGACGTTAAAGTTGGTGATACTGTTATCTTCGCTGAAGGTTACGGTACAAAAACTGAAAAAATCGACGGTAAAGAAGTGCTTGTCATGTCTGAAAACGACATCATGGCGATCGTTGAATAATAGCAATCATTGAGTAATTTTTTGCTCAGATTCAATTACGAAATTACACACAAAGAATTTTAGAAAGGAAATCAAAGATGGCTGCTAAAGACGTTAAATTTGGTAATGACGCACGAGTTAAAATGCTAGAAGGTGTAAACGTTCTGGCTGACGCAGTAAAAGTAACACTGGGTCCTAAAGGACGTAATGTCGTTCTAGACAAATCTTTTGGTGCACCGACTATCACGAAAGATGGTGTATCAGTAGCGCGTGAAATTGAACTGGAAGATAAATTCCAGAACATGGGCGCACAAATGGTTAAAGAAGTTGCGTCTAAAGCAAACGACGCGGCAGGTGACGGTACAACAACAGCAACAGTACTAGCACAATCTATCGTAAACGAAGGTCTAAAAGCAGTCGCAGCGGGTATGAACCCAATGGACCTTAAGCGCGGTATCGACAAAGCAGTAGCAGCAGCAGTAGAGCAACTAAAAGAGCTTTCTGTTGAATGTAACGACACGAAAGCGATCGCACAGGTTGGTACTATCTCTGCAAACTCAGACGCAAGCGTAGGTAACATCATTGCTGAAGCAATGGAGCGTGTGGGCCGTGATGGCGTTATCACTGTTGAAGAAGGTCAGGCGCTACAAGATGAGCTAGACGTAGTAGAAGGTATGCAGTTCGACCGCGGTTACCTATCTCCTTACTTCATCAACAACCAAGAGTCAGGCAGTGTTGATCTAGAAAACCCATTCATCCTTCTAGTTGATAAGAAGATCTCAAACATTCGTGAACTTCTTCCAACGCTAGAAGCTGTAGCGAAAGCGTCTCGTCCACTGCTTATCATCGCAGAAGATGTAGAAGGCGAAGCGCTAGCAACATTGGTTGTCAACAACATGCGTGGCATCGTGAAAGTTGCAGCAGTGAAAGCACCTGGCTTCGGTGACCGTCGTAAAGCAATGCTACAAGACATCGCTATCCTAACTGGCGGTACTGTGATTTCTGAAGAAATCGGTCTAGAGCTTGAAAAAGTAGCACTAGAAGATCTAGGTCAAGCGAAGCGTGTTTCTATCACGAAAGAAAACACGACTATCATCGATGGTATCGGTGAAGAAGAGATGATCTCTGGCCGCGTAGCTCAAATTCGTCAACAAATCGAAGACGCAACTTCAGACTACGACAAAGAGAAACTACAAGAGCGCGTAGCGAAACTGGCTGGCGGTGTTGCAGTAATCAAAGTTGGTGCAGCAACTGAAGTTGAAATGAAAGAGAAGAAAGACCGTGTAGAAGATGCGCTAGCCGCAACTCGTGCAGCGGTTGAAGAAGGTGTTGTTGCTGGTGGTGGTGTTGCACTTATCCGCGCGGCATCTAAGATTGCTCACCTAACGGGTGACAACGAAGAGCAAAACGTTGGTATCCGCGTTGCACTACGTGCAATGGAAGCGCCAATCCGTCAAATCACGAAGAACGCAGGTGAGGAAGATTCAGTGGTTGCGAACAACGTGAAAGCGGGTGAAGGCTCTTACGGTTACAACGCGGCAACAGGCGAATACGGCGACATGCTAGAAATGGGTATCCTAGACCCAACGAAAGTAACTCGTTCTGCGCTACAGTTCGCAGCATCGGTTGCGGGTCTGATGATCACGACTGAAGCAATGGTTACTGACCTACCGCAAAAAGACGCACCAGCGATGCCTGACATGGGTGGCATGGGCGGTATGGGCGGTATGGGCGGCATGATGTAAGCCAGCTTATCTCTTCGCTCTAAGGGAATCCTTATAGCGGAAAGATAACCGACCAAACCTTTAAAAGTCGAGGCATTTGCCTCGACTTTTTTATGCGCGTTATCCGAGAAATATAGCATTCTGATGTGGCTTCGATTGTGAGAGGCGAGTTCAAGAAATGTCAGTGGAAAAACATGAAAATAGAAGCGATAAAATTTTTTCTTTTGAGTCAGATGGTTAAATCTGACCTACCGCTAACACTTTTTGAACGTGGATAGCGCAAAATCTGAACATTACACTATGTTGTAAATTGTTGCTTCCCATCATGGAGATGAAAATGAAAAAGCTTATGACGTCATTGGCGGTTGCAGCCGCTATCGCATCACCAGTTGCTCTTGCTGACAGTACACCTGTGATGTTCTCTACTATCGACAACACAAACGCACCTTCTAACTCGTCGGTTGGTGGTGTTCGTTTAGCCGTGTTGCATGGACAGGTGAATGAGGTTAAAGGTGTCGACTTTTCACTGCTTGGTATGTCAGAAACGGATCGTACGACAGGTGTGAACTTCGGTCTGTTTTTTGGTGCAGCAAAGGTAAACCAAGAAATGAAAGGTGCGTCTTTAGGCTTAGTTAACTGGAACCAAGGGCAGACGACGGGTGTTAACTTGGGTGCTGTCAACATTACGAACAATGTAAAAGGCTTGAACTGGAGCGCGGTGAACTATTCTGAAGGCTACACTATGGCGGATGTGGGCTTAGCGAGTATCTCTAAAAAGTCTAACTTCCAGTTTGGTTTCTTCAACATGACCGATCAAATTGATGGCGTACAAATTGGTCTTTTGAACTGTGCGGATAACGGTTTCTTCAAGTGTTTCCCACTCATCAACTTCGCTAAATAATCCCTGAGCAAGTCAGAATCTTTAGATACCGAAAGCCCTCGATATTCGTCGAGGGCTTTTTAATTACTGATGGGGTGAAGCGAGTTTACCGGCGCGTTAACTATTTAATTAAGCGGGATGAGGTTTTGCGTTGTTGAATTCTTTGGTGAACCCCTCGGCGCAATGCTTTGATGTGGTTTTCTGCTTTATCCACGCCCAGTAACACCGTTAAAGCCAGTAGGGTAATGACCACCGACTGCGTTAAATAACCCAAACCGATCATCAACCCTAATCCTGCCAGTACCCAAATAACCGCTGCGGATGTTACGCCGTGGATTTTTCCATCGAGTGTCATCATCACCCCTGCACCTAAGAAGCCGACGCCAGTAATAATCTGACCAAGCACGCGTGCTTGATCGAGTGTATTTGGCGATAACGATACTGCCATCGACATAAACAGGTAAGTGCCTGAAATAATAAGAATTGCCGTGCGAATGCCAACAGGTTTACCACGAGTTTGGCGTTCGATACCGATCATTAGCCCATTAATGGCGCAGCATAGTAGGGCAGGCCAGCTGAATGGGCCAAGATCGAAAATTTGTTCGAGTGCTGTATGCATCTTGACCTCCAAAAGAGCGGAGTATGCATAGACTTACCGTGCAAAGCGAACAAAAAGGAACGGTCGTGACGACAAATTTAATTGAGCGTCAGGACCTATTCTAAATGCAAATCCAATGGCGTTTTACTTGGCCTGCCACCAATTTCTCGTGTCAGTTTTGGTACCAGGTAACCCGATACACGCGTGATGAGTCCGCGCATAATGGCTTTTGCTTCTTCGTCCGAAATAAAGTAGTGCGCCGCGCCTTGCACCTTATCAAGAACGTGGAGGTAATAAGGCAAGATACCCGCGTCAAATAAGGCTTCACTTAACGCCACTTGAGCTTCTACCGAATCATTCACGCCTTTCAGCAGAACGCCTTGGTTTAGAAGCGTAACGCCTGCTCTTTTGAGCTTGAACATCTGTTCAGCAAATTCGTCATTGATTTCGTTGGCATGGTTGATGTGAGTCACGAGGATGATTTGTAACCTTGATGCTTGCAGCAGTTGGCATAGTTCATCAGTGACGCGAGCGGGAATCACCACAGGTAAACGGCTATGAATACGCAGACGTTTGATGTGAGGTATGTGAGCAATATGCTCTAAAAGCCAATGAATTTCATCGTCTTTTGCCATTAATGGATCACCACCTGAGAAGATGACTTCGTTCAACTCTGGTTGCTGCGCCATGTATTCTAAGCACTTTGTCCATGCCTGCTTGCCGCTTTTATTTTCTTGATATGGGAAGTGACGACGAAAACAGTAACGGCAATTTACCGCGCAGCCACCTTTGACGATCATTAAGGCGCGGTTGCGATACTTGTGTAGCAGACCAGGGACTTCATTATCCTGCTCTTCTAACGGATCGTTGGAATAGCCCGGATGTACTTCAAATTCATCACTTAATGGTAAAACCTGACGTAAAAGAGGGTCTTTAGGGTTGCCTTTCTCCATCCTATCGACAAAACTTTGCGGTACACGCTGTGCAAACAGCTTGCGCGCGGCAAACCCGTCTTGCCACGGTGAAGGATCTATTTCCAGTATTTCGAGCAATTTTGCAGGATCAGAGATCCCATTCGCCAACTGTTTGAGCCAGTTTTGCTCAACAGATTCGACTTTTCGGGTTATTATGTGCGGCATTGAATTTAGCTCTAAGAATGTAAGAGGAAAAAATGGCTACAGTTAGCACCAATGAATTTAAAGGCGGTCTTAAGTTAATGCTTGATAACGAGCCTTGTGTAATTCTGGAAAACGAATACGTTAAACCAGGTAAAGGCCAAGCGTTCAACCGCGTTAAAATTCGTAAACTTCTTTCTGGTAAAGTGCTAGAGAAAACATTCAAGTCTGGTGACACTTGTGAAGTGGCAGACGTAATGGATATCGACCTAGATTATCTATATTCAGACGGCGAATTCTACCACTTTATGAACAGTGAAACGTTTGAACAGATCGCAGCAGACGCAAAAGCGGTAGGTGACAACGCTAAGTGGTTGGTAGAAAACAACACTTGTATGATCACTCTTTGGAACGGTAACCCAATTACTGTTACTCCACCAAACTTCGTTGAGCTAGAAGTGGTAGACACAGATCCAGGCCTGAAAGGTGATACTCAAGGTACTGGTGGTAAACCAGCTACGCTATCAACTGGCGCTGTTGTTCGTGTTCCTCTGTTCATCTCAATTGGTGAAGTGATTCGCGTTGATACTCGTACGGCTGAATACGTAGGCCGTGTGAAGTAAGTACTTTAGATTGATTGTTTGAAAGGTCGCTTCGGCGGCCTTTTTTATTGCCTGTAATTCTCTCTTGAATGTTCCTGCATAGAAAATCGATATCCTCCGCAAATTTTCGATGATTTTGTATTATTCGTAAAAATCTTATTTATTTCATGAATCTGTCGATTATTCCTTAATGTAACATTTTGATACATTAGTTCTTGTTGTTGAGTTGCATAGCAATCTGATTTTTATCGATTTAACTCAGTAACAATCCAAAAAGGAGAACAAAATGGAAAGCAGAGGCTTAGGAAGGGGTTTAAAGGTGGAAGAAAGACGTCAGTTACTACACAAAGGATTGAAAGCTGCGGTGTTTGGCGTACCGCTGTTGGCAATAGGCTTAACGATTAATAGCTCTGTGCTGATGACCGATGCAGGTTACAGCTACGTGCATCAGAACAATATCACAGGTGAGTTGGATGTGTTTACTGAACCTGGCATTCATTTTCGCATGCCATTTCTGTCCAAAATCACCAAGTATGACCAAGTGATCACTGTGTCATTCGGTAACAGCAAGGGCGAAGATTTTTATCAACGTCTTGATGCGATTCAGGTTCGATTTGCCGACACCTACATTGGTCAGATCCCCGTAACATTCCGCTTTAAGCTCAGTAATGACCCTGAAGCGGTGAAGAAGATGCACAAAGAGTTCCGCAACAATAGTAACTTGATTGATGCGTTGCTTGTAAAGAACGCACGTAACGTGACGGTGATTACTGCAACCCAATACACGGGTGAAGAGTTTTTCCAAGGTGGTTTGAACCAGTTCAAATCGAAACTTGGCGATCAGTTGCGAGAGGGGATTTATCTAACAGAGCGACGTCAGGTTGAAGTGGAAGAGTTGGATCTTGCGCCTGTTGGGGCGAATCAGGCCAATGCGAACCAACTACAGCGTACCAATCAACTGGTTTGGAAAACGGTGCCAGTTGTAGATAAAACCGGGCAACCAATTCGTCAAGACAACCCGTTACAACAATACGGCATTCAAGTGACGCAGGTGACCATTGGTGATCCACAGCCAGAAAAGCAGTTAGATCAGCTATTGGCGGATAAAAAGCGTTTAGTGGCGGATCGTATTCGCGCGATTCAGGAACAAGAAACGTCGAAAGCACAGGCGGAGACCGAGCAGTTACGCAAAGAGATTCAACGAACACGTGAAGTGCAAGACGCTCAGCGTGGTAAAGAACTCGCTATTATTGCTCAGCAAAAAGAAGTGGAAGTTGCACGTCAGATTGCAGAGCGTGAAATCGTTGAAGTGGAAAAAACCAAACGACTTGCTGAAGTCGAGAAGGAGAAAGAGCTAGCTATCGCAGAGGCTAACTTAGCCATTCAAAAGGCGAACGCACTTTCTGCTGAGTTTGAAGCGAAAGCGATATTAGCGAAAGGTCGTGCAGAATCTGAGGTCCTAAAAGCGAAGTACTCGGCGTTAGGGGCAAACCGTGAAGTTTATTTGGCAGAGTTGAATCGAGACGTAGCGAACTCGTTGTACAACAACTTGCAAAACTTCCAAGTTCAGATGCCACAAAACTACATTGGTGGTAGCGAAGAAACGGGCTTGAAAACAAACCTAGATGTGATTACTGGCTTTGGTGCCCTGGGTCTTATGGACCAAACGAAGAAGGTCATACAGCAATAAGATCATGGGTGGTCAAAAGCTTAAAAAGCAAAAAGATCATGGGTAACCCAAAGCAATAAAAAAAGCTGGCATAGAGCCAGCTTTTTCTTTTTAGTCAGTATCTTAAATCATGAAGATAAAGATAACGGCTAGTGCAGTAATGAGGCCTGCAAATGCATAGCATGCAATTTTACCTATCACACCAGTGTGGAATTTAAGGTCGTGCATGCCGTGGTGTACACGGTGCATCGCATGCCACATTGGTAGAGCTAGGGTGCCAATGATGAATAGCGCACCGATGATACTGGTTGCGAATTCGGAGACACGCTCGTAGCTCATCGCTTCTGCATCAATCACGCCTAGTGGGACCAAGATACCTAGCACCAATACCGTGATTGGCGTGATCATCGCGAACCAAGTACCGCCAGCACCAAATAGACCCCACCAGATTGGCTCATCAGAACGTTTTGGTGATGTGTTTACACTATAATTCGGTTTCATGCTCAGCTCCTTACACCACGATGAGAACGATCAGTGAGATGAACGCAACCGCGGCCCACTGAGTCAATACGATGATTTTCTTGTCCACTAGTTTGCCTTTCAAACGAATTGGCATTACTTGTGGCATCATGCTGAAGAAAGTTTGAGCGTGGAATAGGCTACCTAGTAGTGCAACGATGTTGATTGCGACTACGATTGGGTTTGCCATAAAATCCAACCAACCTTGCCATGCTTCAGGGCCTTTCACCAAGCAACCTAAACCGAAAGTTAGGAACAGAGTGAATAGGATCAAAGGCAGCACAGTCGCTTCACGTAGCATGTAGAAGCGGTAGAAAGGATGGTTCTTCCACCAAGTGCGTTTTACTTCACGAACGTAAGGTTTACGATTGCTCATCCTTATGCCTCCACTTTCTTTGGTGAACCATCAGGTTTCAACATAGCAATCACGAAGTCCATAGAAGACTCCACTTTGCCTTGGTTTACTGCCGCTGCTGGGTCAACGTTCTTCGGACAAACTTCAGAACAGTAACCAACAAACGTACAACCCCAAGCACCGTTTTCACCGTTGATAAGCTTCATGCGCTCATCTTTACCGTTGTCACGGCTGTCTAGGTTGTAGCGGTGCGCTAGCGTTAGTGCCGCAGGACCGATGAACTCAGGGTTTAGACCAAACTGAGGACACGCCGCGTAGCATAGACCGCAGTTGATACAACCAGCGAACTGCTTGTATTTCGCCATTTGCTCTGGCGTTTGCAAGTTCGTACCGTCTTCTGGTTTACGGTCGTTACCAATGATGTACGGTTTGATTGCCTCAAGACGTTCGATGAACGGTGTCATATCAACAATCAAGTCTTTTTCGATTGGGAAGTTTGCTAGAGGCTCGATAGTCACACCGTCTGGGTAATCACGTAGGAAGCTCTTACAAGCAAGCTTCGGTACGTTGTTCACCATGATGCCGCAAGAACCACAGATCGCCATACGGCAAGACCAACGGTAAGACAGATCTTTGTCTAGGTGATCTTTAATGTAGCCCAGTGCGTCAAGCACAGACATGGTTTCATCGAATGGAACTTCGAATGTTTGCTTGTATGGTTCTGCATCTTTTTCTGGGTCATAACGCAGAATGTCTACTTTTTGAATGCGATTTGCTGACATTATGCTTGCTCCTCTGCGTTCTTCTCTTCAGCTGCGGCTTTTTCTGCTGCTTCACCGTATAGACGAGCTTTTGGTTGTGACTTAGTGATAGTCACATTGCTGTAATCGATACTTGGCGCTGAATCTGGTTTGTAGAAAGCAAGTGAGTGTTTTAGGAAGTTCGCGTCATCACGCTCTGTACAACCGTCGTCCAGACGTTGGTGCGCGCCGCGAGATTCTTTACGTAGAATCGCAGAGTGAACCATCGCTTCTGCGACTTCTAGGCCGTAACCCACTTCAATTGCGTACAGAAGATCAGTGTTAAACACTTTGCCTTTGTCTTTAATGCTGATGCGTTTGTAGCGTTCTTTTAGTTCGGTGATCTTGTTAATGGTTTCTTGCATCAAATCTTCTTGACGGTAGATACCACAACCCGCTTCCATGGTATGACCCATTTCAGTGCGGATGTTTGCCCAGTTCTCATCACCTTCTTGGTTCATCAGTTTGGCGATACGCTCTTCAACTGCTTTCACTTGAGCATCGATTGCAGACTCGTTCCAACCTTTGAATTCTTCAGCGCGTTTCACTGCGTTTTCACCCGCTACGCGACCAAATACCACAAACTCAGCCAATGAGTTAGAACCTAGACGGTTTGCACCATGAAGACCAACAGACGCACATTCACCAACCGCGAATAGACCTTTAATGCGAGTTTCACAGCCGCCGTTTGTCTCGATACCACCCATGGTGTAGTGAACCGTTGGACGAATTGGAATTGGCTCTTTTGCAGGGTCTACGTTTACGTAAGCTTTTGCTAGCTCACAGATGAACGGTAGACGCTCTTGTAGGTACTCTTCACCAAGGTGGCGAAGGTCTAGGTGCACCACGTCACCCAGTGGGTGTTTGATGGTGTTGCCTTTCTGTTGTTCGTGCCAGAAAGCTTGAGAAACTTTGTCACGAGGACCCAGTTCCATGTATTTGTTCTTCGGTTGGCCAACTGGAGTTTCAGGGCCCATGCCGTAATCTTGTAAGTAACGGTAGCCGTTCTTGTTAACGATGATACCGCCTTCACCACGACAACCTTCCGTCATCAGGATACCTGTGCCAGGAAGACCGGTTGGGTGGTATTGAACGAATTCCATATCACGTAGAGGAACGCCGTGACGGTAAGCCATTGCCATGCCATCGCCCGTTACGATACCGCCGTTGGTGTTACAGTGGTAAACACGGCCCGCGCCACCTGTTGCTAGAACAACAGATTTTGCTTTGATAGTAACAAGCTCGCCTTCAGACATGTGAATAGCAATCAGACCTTGAACTTCGCCTTCATCAACAAGCAGATCCACCACAAAGTACTCATCAAAGCGTTTGATGTTGCTGTACTTCATGGATGTCTGGAATAGCGTATGAAGCATGTGGAAGCCAGTTTTATCTGCAGCGAACCAAGTACGTTCAACCTTCATACCACCAAAGCGGCGTACGTTGACTTCACCGTTCTCTTTACGACTCCATGGGCAACCCCATTGCTCCATTTGGATCATTTCGCGAGTCGCGTTCTCTACAAAGTATTCAACAACGTCCTGTTCACATAGCCAGTCACCACCGCCAACAGTGTCGTTGAAGTGGTTGTCTAAGCTATCTTCATCCTTGATAACTGCTGCTGAGCCACCCTCTGCAGCGACCGTGTGGGAGCGCATTGGATAAACTTTAGAAATCAGAGCGACTTCTAAGTCTGGGTTTGCTTCAGCCGCTGCAATAGCAGTACGAAGACCAGCGCCGCCTGCGCCGATGACTGCGATATCTGTGGTGATAATTTGCACAGTTATCCTCCAGTGTGTGATTGCGGAAATCCGCTTGTTATTGTCATTACGAGGCGCTCTTTAAAAAGAACTCCCCAAAAGTAGTAGGGTTAGTGTAGATGAGCCACATGGCAGAAAAATTGATGTAATTGGGTTTTTGCTTCGGTAATGCACTTAAGGGCATAGAATTTATAGGTTATGTGACTGCTATCACGGCATCGAGGTTTTGGCCCTCAAGCATTAACATTAGGGATGTTAAACCTGTGTTGCGTGACATTAACCGCATGGATAATAGGATTTTAACTGAGTGTTTTTTGTGCTGCGGCACGAGTAATACTTGCCTCAAATAGGCGAGCACGTTAGTAAAAAGAAGAAGGGATATTCCTCTCTTCTTGAAGAGTAAAAAGCATGTAGAATGAGACTTTCCTCGCTGAATTAAAGTTTGAGAGACTTGTTATGCAAACCAACTGGCAACCTACTGCTTCCATTGACCAACTTCGTCAACGTGCGACGTTAATCGCGTCGATTCGCCAATTCTTCGCTGATCGACAGGTGATGGAAGTCGACACGCCAGCCATGAGTCACGCAACCGTGACTGACATTCATTTGCATACTTTCCAAACCGAGTTTGTTGGCCCGGGTTATGCCGATGGTAGCAAGCTGTTCTTTATGACCAGCCCTGAATTCCACATGAAGCGCCTGCTGGCGGCTGGCAGCGGTTGTATTTATCAAATCAACAAAGCATTTCGTAACGAAGAAAATGGTCGTTACCACAATCCAGAATTCACGATGTTGGAGTGGTATCGCGTTGGCTTTGACCATCACAAGCTGATGGATGAAATGGATGACCTATTGCAGTTGGTATTGAAGTGTGGCGCAGCGCAGCGCATGACGTATCAACAAGCCTTCATTGATGTGTTGGGTGTGTGTCCACTAGAAGGCTCGATGACGGAGCTGAAAACGGCGGCAAGCAAGCTGGGTTTGAGTGACATTGCAGAGCCTGAAGAAGATCGCGATACGTTACTGCAATTGCTATTTAGCGTGGGAGTCGAACACAAAATTGGTCAGGATGTGCCTGCTTTTGTGTACGACTTCCCGGCATCACAGGCGGCGCTTGCGAAAATCAATCCTCAAGACCATCGTGTTGCGGATCGCTTTGAGGTGTATTTTAAGGGAATTGAGCTGGCAAATGGGTTCCATGAGCTCGATAACCCGAAAGAGCAACTGGCGCGTTTTGAGCAAGATAACGCGAAGCGTCTCGACATGGGTTTAAAACCGCAGCCAATCGACTATCATTTGATCTCCGCATTGGAGGCAGGGTTGCCAGATTGTGCGGGTGTTGCGTTAGGCATCGATCGTTTGATCATGCTAGCGCTCGGCTGTGACCACATTGATCAAGTGACGGCTTTTCCATTCCCAATCGCATAAGGATATTCAATGAACTTGGCTGCTGCACGTTTGGTCATTCTCAGCTACGCAATACTGATTGCTTACTTATCGTTGAGCTCGGGCGAGTTGCAAGACTGGGGCAACATTGCGTATCTTGATAAAATGCAGCACGCCATGGCGTACAGCGGATTTGCGTTTTTAGGTTGCTTTTGCGTGTGGCGTTGGCGTCAACGTTGGGCGGTGGCGATTGGTATCTTATTATTTAGTGCTGCCATCGAATGGCTACAAGGGTATGTCGGCAGACAAACCTCTTGGTTAGACCTTGTCGCCAACTCAACGGGTATTCTAACTGGTCTGTTATGTTACCGTATTTGGAGCCTCTATCGACCTAGGTTGGTGAAGTCGCTATACTCGATTCGTTAATGAAGAGGGAACACGATAACAATGAAAACGCGCGACAAAATCGTCTACGCGGCACTGGAGTTGTTCAACCAACATGGTGAACGCAACATCACCACCAATCACATTGCCGATCACATCGAAATTAGCCCAGGTAATCTGTATTACCACTTCCGTAATAAGCAAGAAATCGTTCGTGAGATCTTTGCGCTTTATTCAGCAGAACTTTTAGAAAGATTTACCCCTATTCAAGGCTCACAAGAAAGCCTGACTATGCTGAAGAGCTACCTAGATTCCATCTTTACGCTAATGTGGAAATACCGCTTTTTCTACGCGAATCTACCTGAGATCTTGTCACGAGATGAGCAGTTACATGAGCAGTACATCGATGTGCAAGAAAAGCTGCAAGCGAACCTCATTGCGATCATGCAAGAGTTTGTATCGCTGAAGCTGCTTAATGTTGATCAACAGCAGTTGAAGTCACTGGTGTGTACGTTGCATTTGATTGCGTGTAGCTGGTTGGCGTATCAATCTGCAATGGCTTCGAAAACCAGCATCACTGAGCAAATGGTGAAGCAAGGGATGTTGCAGATGCTTAATGTCGTTAAGCCATTAGCAACTGAGCAGGGGTTAGAGCAGCTACTGTTACTGGAAGATGCAGTCAGCAATCTACACAGTTAAACCATTAGCAACTGAGCAGGGGTTAGAGCAGCTACTGTTACTGGAAGATGCAGTCAGCAATCTACACAGTTAAACGTCAAACTGCTTAATATTTCGAGAGTCACTCTCATTTTCGAGTCGTGGCTCGAGTTGACTTGTCAAATATGCCACGCACAATAGTCCTCATACCGTTCAGCCCTCTCTGGGATATGACTCTCGATAAAGGAACTATCGCTCCATGAATTACGACATTTTTAATGGCGATGCTGATGGCATCATTGCGCTTCTACAATTACGCTTGGCTGATCCTATCGAGGCTCAGTTAATTACTGGTGTAAAGCGCGACATCAAGCTGGTGGAAAAAGTAGACGTGCAAGCGGGTGATGAGCTAACGGTGTTAGACATTTCGATGGAAAAGAACATGGTAGGCCTAGAGCAAGCATTGGCTCAAGGCGCGCACGTGTTTTACGCCGATCACCATAAGGCGGGTGATATTCCTCAGCATGGCAACTTGGATGCGCACATCGATCTCGATGCCAACATGTGTACGGCGTTGATTGTCGATCAATTGCTAAATGGACGTTTTCACACATGGGCGATTACGGCGGCTTATGGCGATAACATGATCGCGAAAGCAGATGAATTGGCTGGCAAGGTCGGATTGTCACACGATCAGAAAGCGCAGCTTAAAGAGCTTGGCACTTTGATTAATTACAACGGTTACGGTTCGAAAGTGGATGACTTACATTTCCATCCTGCGGATTTGTACCAAGCCTTGCTGAAGTACACGTCGCCATTTGATGTAATTGAAGATAAAACTTCGCCTTACTACCAACTGCAGTCTGCTTACCAACAAGATATGGATGCCGCTCTGGCAGTGCCTGCCACGCATGAGAGCGGTAAGCTAAAGCTGTTCGAGCTACCAAACACGGCTGCATCACGTCGAATCAGCGGTGTGTATGGCAACTGGCTGGCAAATCAAAACCCAGATTCTGCTCATGCAGTACTCACCGAAAATGCAGATGGCACTTACACGGTCTCTCTACGTGCCCCGTTGAACAACAAACAAGGCGCCGTTGCCGTGTGTGGACAGTTTCCAACTGGTGGCGGCCGAGAAGCGGCGGCAGGCATCAACACATTAAGCAAAGATGATGTAAGTGCTTTTATTGATGCGGTAGAAACGTACTACGCATAGCATTTGCCAAAATATGAATACAAAAAAGGAGCCGAGTGGCTCCTTTTTTATTATAAGTCGATGAGTCAGATAATCAGCGCTTCAACCAAGATTTCGGGTTTTGCGCTTCACTGTTGCGGCGAATTTCGAAGTAGAGTGATGCGCGATCTTGCCCGCCAGTATCACCCGCAAGAGCGATCACTTCGCCAGCGGTCACGCGATCGCCTTCTTTTTTCGTCAACGCTTGGTTGTAGCCGTAGAGCGTCATGTCGCCTTTGCCGTGGTCAAGCAATACCACTAAGCCATACCCGCGTAAATACTCAGCAAATACGACAGTACCAGGGTAAACGGCTTTCACTTGTTGACCGTAATTGGCCGCAAGCACCATTCCCTTCCAGTTTACTTGCCCGGTTTGGCGAGTACCGAAGTTGTGTAATACACGACCTTTGAGTGGCCATGGCAGTTTACCGCGCTGTTTGCCCAGTCCATCCATTGGCACGGCATTACGCTTAGCCGCTTTGGCGATCTCGGCTTTTAGGCGTGTTTCGTTGCGCTGCAGTTCAGCAAGGTAGCGTTTATCGTTCTTGATACTGCTCTGAATTTTATTCAGGGTTTGCTTACGTTTGGATTGTGTACTTGCCAGCGCAGTACGTTTCTCAGATTGCTGTTTGAGTAACGTCTCGATTTGCTCTTTTTCTAGCTCAAGCTGGTTTTTGTTGTGTGCCAATTCTTGAGTGGTTTTGGTGATTGCATCAATCACTTCAGCACGCGCTTTGGCTAAGTGCTGGAAGTATTGACTCATGCGGTCTTCTTCCACACCTTGATTCAACAAGTGCCCATTGGCTTTTGCTCGTTCGGTCACGTAATACGTTTGCAGCAACTGTTTGAGCTCTTCCTCTTGCTCTTGGCGCTGCGCTTCTTGCAAGGCAATTTTCTCTTCTAGCTTGTCTATGTTTTTGTCTGCTTGTGCGAGCTCAGATTTGGTTTGTCTTATTTCGCGTTCAAGTTTAGAAATGCCAAGTTCTTGCTCTTTGAGCGATTTTTGTAGCTCATTGAGTTGCTTTTCTTGGGAAGAGAGAGATTTGCGTTGACGGCTTATCTCACTTGATACGCCTTTGAGCTCTTGTTGACTAGCGGCAGAAGAGGTGAGGGGATATGTGGCAGATAAAGCACAAGTTAATAAAATAGCCGAGCGTAGAACAGGGTGATTTTGTTTTCGCACTTGAGATTTACCTACCACGTTGTTGTCAAAGGTTTGTTGACGATTAAATACCATCTCCATGGATAAAGCTTTGTGATTTACCATTAAAGCCTTGATCCATATCGAGAGAAGGTTTGTCCGTTTTTGGACGACCGACGATTTTCGCAGGAACCCCCGCCACGGTTGTGTGTGGTGGTACTGCTTGCAATACCACAGAGCAAGAGCCGATTTTCGCGCCTTCGCCCACTTCGATATTGCCAAGAATTTTTGCACCTGCACCAATCATCACACCTTCACGGATTTTCGGGTGACGATCGCCGCACTCTTTACCCGTACCGCCTAAGGTAACGTCTTGTAGAATTGAGACGTCATTATCGATAACTGCAGTTTCACCGATGACAATACCCGTTGCGTGGTCGAGCATTATGCCGCTACCAATGCGTGCTGCCGGGTGAATGTCTACCTGACACGCAACCGAAATTTGGTTTTGCAGGTAGGTGGCCAGTGCATGGCGCCCTTGCTTCCATAGCCAGTTTGCCACGCGGTAGCCTTGCAGAGCGTGGTAGCCCTTTAAGTACAGCAGCGGCATAGAGTACATCGAAACTGCAGGGTCGCGATTAACCGTGGCACAAATGTCACAAGCGGCACAATCGGTAATGGTTGGGTCGGCAGAGAACGCTTCTTCTACCACTTCACGTACTGCCATTGCTGGCATCGATGCCGTGTTTAACTTGTTTGCCAAAATGTAGCTGAGCGCGGCACAGAAACTTTCATGCTTGATGATGGTGGCATGGTAAAAGCTGGCCAGCATTGGCTCTTGCTCTGACATTTCGCGGGCTTCTGAGACAATTCTGTTCCAGACTTTTTGTTTTTCGCAGTGTTTCATTCTCAATATCCTGAGTGGTTCTTCCGTGACCCGACAACTTCTATTCTTCTCAGATGAGGTGCGAAGGGGCGTAGAGTGCTACTTTCCTTCGGCTTTTTTGTCACGAGCAAGTAAATCTTGCGCTGCCAGGCGTGCATCCTTCCCTTGATACAATACTTGATAAATTTGATCAACAATTGGCATCTCAACACCCATGCGTTGAGAGAGCATCCATACTTCTTTCGTGTTGCGGTAGCCTTCTACGACTTGGCCAATTTCTTCTTGTGCCGTGTCGACGTCTTTACCTTGACCTAGCGCTAAACCAAAGCGGCGGTTACGTGATTGGTTGTCGGTACACGTTAGGACAAGGTCGCCTAAACCAGCCATACCCATGAAGGTTTCTGGTTTTGCACCAAGCGCAGCACCAAGACGACTCATTTCGGCCAAACCACGAGTAATCAATGCAGTACGCGCGTTGGCTCCAAAACCGATGCCGTCAGACATACCTGCACCAATTGCGATAACGTTTTTCACCGCGCCGCCCAATTGCATGCCGATAAAGTCACTATTGGCGTACACGCGGAAGGTTTTGCTGCAGTGGATTTTTTCTTGTAGGTCAGCGACAAATTCAGCATCTGGAGAAGCAACTGAAATTGCAGTAGGCATGCCCATCGCGAGCTCTTTGGCGAACGTTGGGCCAGACAATACAGCCAGTGAGTAGTTTTCACCGATAATGTCATAAGCGACGTCTTTCAGCAGACGACCCGTTTCTGGCTCAAGACCTTTGGTTGCCCAGCAGATACGAGAGTCTTCACGTAAGAAAGGCTTACAGCTGTTCAGCACGATGCCAAAAACATGGCTTGGAACCACAACCAATAAATCTCGGCTTGCTTGTACGGCTTTTTCTAAATCCGATTCAATGATCAAGCTTTCAGGGAAATCAACGTCAGGTAAGAAAGCGTGGTTCGCGCGATCCGCTTCTAAACGTGCCATGTGCTCAGGCTCGTGTCCCCAAAGGACTACGTTCGCGCCGTTACGAGCGAGTGAGATCGCCAGAGAGGTACCGTATGAACCTGCGCCAATCACCGTCATTGCGATGTCTTTACCGTAAGCATTGTTTGTATTTGCTTGTGTCATGCTACCGCCTAATTGTCTTTCTACTAGTAGAATCTAGTTCCTAATCGTCAAATTTTACGCCTTCTGGCGATTAGGAACTAGGAACTTTTGTTAGAAATAAAAAATGCACATTGCATCGGATGGTAGACGCTCTGTGCATTTTATTAGAGTCGGTGACGTCAGCACTCAGGCTATTCGTCACTTACAAAACGTGAATTACGCTTCAGCTTCGCCTTGTTGAGCTTGCTGTTGTAGGTAGTTCATGAATAGCGCGTCGAAGTTAACTGGCGCTAGGTTCAGTTGAGGGAACGTACCTTTAACCACTAGGCTTGAGATAGTTTCACGAGCATATGGGAATAGGATGTTCGGGCAGAATGCGCCTAGGCAATGTGCTAGTTGGCCTGCTTCCATTTGCTCAGCAGTGAAGATACCACCTTGTTGAACTTCACATAGGAACGCTGTTTCTTCTTCGTTCTTCACAGTTACAGTTAGACGTAGAACCACTTCGTAAACGCCTTCACCAAGCTCACGGCTTTGAGTGTCTAGGTCTAGTTTAACGTCTGGGTTCCATTCTTTTTGGAAGATTACTGGAGAGTTTGGCGCTTCGAAAGAAACGTCTTTTAGGAAGATGCGTTGAATTGCGAAGTTTTGTTGTGCTTCTTGAGGTGCTGCTTCAGCCATTTTTTAATCCTTAAATAAATATTTGTAGAGCCTAGAAACGTCTAAACTCAGAAAACTGGTATGTCCCGAGACTAACTGAGCCAATCTACCTTGACTAGATGAAGCGTGTATTACGTGCAAAGCGTCACAACTTAATGCTTCAACTGCTTTCAATTTGCTCAGTTTATTATCCACGAAGCTTGGCAAAAACACGCTTGGTGCGTACCTTGTCTTTTGCCACTGCCACGTTATCGAAGCTGCCGGGTATTACTTTTTACCACGTACTAAAGGCAGGTTCGCTTCGTTCCATGCAATCAATCCGTTCTTCAGTAGGCTTACTTTTTCAAAGCCTGCTTTTACTAATAGGTTCGCGCTTTCTTGAGCGTTTTGCCCTGTTTTGCATACCACAATGATTGGGTCTGATTTGTGGTTTTCAAGGCTACCAAAGTTACCCGCTTTGATATCTGACGGTAAAATGTGAAGTGAGTCGGTGATATGACCTTTTTTGAACTCGTCCTTTGTGCGGATATCCACTACAACGCCGTTTTCACGGTTCATAAGATGAGTCAGTTGGTTTACGTTGATTTCTTTGTATGCGGCCGTCGCTGACTTCACGATGTTCATGATAAAGGCGACAAGAAGACCTACCCAAACCAAAGATAGAATCATGTTCTGTTGGAAAAATTCAATGTACTCTTGCATGTCTTGAGCTCTTACGCTGTTGGCGGAAAAATAAAGCAGGAGTATAGCGGGGTTAAGCCTCTTAGGCGAGAGGGTTAAAATTTTCTAACGAATAATTGAGATCTCTATAAACCCTTTATGTTATTGCCATCCGTGCCTTGGACTATGGTAGCTTGATTGTTTTTGCCTATTGGATTTATCGACTTAAGTGACTTTTGTTTTACCGAAAAAAGCGAACAATAGGTACTAACCAATCTTGTTCGATAATGCTTTAAATAAGCGCTGTTTCGGGTGCAAAAACAAGAATCAGAAGCGTAAGAAAACCGAACCTAGACTGGGGTGTACAAAGCGTATTAGGAATGACTATGCTTGTGGAACACGTTTGTCGGCACTGACTCGTTGTTCGCTTAACTTGTAAGATAGCAACAATAAATCGCAAACATTATTTGATCTTAACCTACAGTTTTGGTTAAAAAGTGTAGTAAAATTACGCTAGTTTTGTTTCAAGGTTAGATAGGGCAGCGAGGCCCTACGCCAAAAGTTACTTAAATTTGATGAGGTCATCACTATGTCAGCTAAGAAGCCACTGGCTCTAGTTATCCTTGACGGTTACGGTTACCGTGAAGACACAGCAAGTAACGCAATTGCGAATGCGAAAACACCAGTAATGGATGCTCTGATTGCGAATAACCCACACACTCTAATCTCTGCTTCAGGCATGGATGTTGGCCTTCCTGATGGTCAAATGGGTAACTCAGAAGTTGGTCACACTAACATTGGCGCAGGTCGCGTTGTATACCAAGATCTAACTCGTATCACTAAATCGATCGCTGACGGTGAGTTCGCTGAAACGCCTGCGCTTGTTGAAGCAGTTGATGCTGCTGTTAAAGCAGAGAAAGCGGTACACATCATGGGTCTGATGTCTCCAGGTGGCGTACACTCTCATGAAGACCATATCTACGCAGCGGTTGAAATGGCAGCGGCTCGTGGCGCTGAGAAAATCTACCTACACTGTTTCCTAGACGGTCGTGACACGCCACCACGTAGTGCTGAAAACTCGCTACAACGTTTCCAAGATCTATTCGCGAAACTAGGTAAAGGTCGTGTTGCTTCTCTAGTAGGTCGCTACTACGCTATGGACCGTGACAACAACTGGGATCGCGTTCAAGTGGCTTACGATCTTCTGACTCAAGCGAAAGCTGAGTTTACAGCAGAAACCGCCGTTGCTGGTCTAGAAGCCGCTTACGCTCGTGAAGAGAACGATGAGTTCGTGAAATCGACTGCAATTAAAGCGGAAGGCGAAGAAGACGCAATCATGCAAGACGGTGATGCGGTTATCTTCATGAACTACCGTGCTGACCGTGCTCGTCAAATCACTCGCGCATTCGTGCCTGACTTTGATGGTTTTGAGCGTGCGGTATTCCCGGCAGTTAACTTCGTTATGTTGACTCAATACGCGGCAGATATCCCTCTAGCAATCGCATTCCCACCAGCGTCTCTAGAAAACACGTACGGTGAGTGGCTGTCTAAGCAAGGTCAAACTCAGCTACGTATCTCTGAAACAGAGAAATACGCACACGTGACTTTCTTCTTCAACGGCGGTGTTGAAAACGAATTTGAAGGCGAAGAGCGCCAGCTTGTTGCTTCTCCAAAAGTAGCCACTTACGACCTTCAGCCAGAAATGAGCTCCCCTGAGCTTACAGAGAAACTGGTTGCGGCGATCAAGTCTGGTAAGTTCGACACTATCATCTGTAACTACCCGAACGCAGATATGGTTGGTCACACTGGCGTTTACGAAGCAGCTGAGAAAGCAATCGAAGCGCTAGATGAAAGTGTTGGCAAAGTAGTTGAAGCAATCAAAGAAGTTGGCGGTCAGCTACTGATCACTGCGGACCACGGTAACGCAGAAATGATGGTTGACCCAGAAACGGGTGGTACTCACACAGCGCACACTAACCTACCGGTTCCTCTTATTTACGTAGGTGATAAAGCGGTTGAGTTCAAAGAAGGCGGCAAACTGTCTGACCTTGCACCAACCATGCTTTCTCTAGCAGGTCTAGAAATCCCAGCAGAAATGACGGGTGAAGTGCTAGTTAAATAATTAACTAACTGCTCAGAATGACAAAAGCCCGAGTTTAAACTCGGGCTTTTTTGTATCTGGCAACAAGGGCTGGTCTGTAAGGTTATTGAACCAAAATGCCAGCACCAATCACAGCTAGGGCTGCGCCCAACCATGCAAATCGGTTTGGTCGGCGTTTAGTGTAAATCCAGAGTAGCGGTAGCAACATAATTGGCGTGGTTGAAGATAGCAGTGCAACCATACCTACATTTCCTTCTTGCAGTGCGTATAAGATCAGCGTCATGCCGACGGCCATCGCCAAGAAACCGTTAAGCGCAGTAATACCAAATACTCGCCAAGTAATGTGTTGTGTCGAGCGAGCGACTTTGACCCCTAGAACTAACAACATGCTGTGGGCGAAAAATGCACTGATCATTCGAATAGCAGAAGCCGCAACGGGGTCAATACTGGTTTGCATTACTGGCTTGGCGATGATGCCGCCCAATGCTTGGCACATTGCTGCGGTTAAGCCAAGTCCAATACCCACCCAGATGTTACCTTTAATGTCTTCCAAGACGTTATTCACTTGACCTCTTCGGCCAAAGAATATCGCCATCACCACGCCGCTAAATACCAATGATGCGCCCAGTAGTTCTATTGTGGTCATGACTTCGCTAAATAAGAAGTAGCCCAAAATGGCCGAGAATACCGCATGGCAGGAAAACAGTAGTCCGGCTTGTCTTGGTCCCATACGATTCAAGCACGCAAACAGAGCGGTATCACCGATGAAAATTCCAATCAGACCCGACGCCATCATTGGCGTTACATGTTCCCAAGAAACCGTTAACCAGCCGCCAGTTATCCAGGCCATTGTTGATAAGATCACGGCCGTACAGCCCATGCGCCAGCGGCTGTAAGAAAATGCGCCTAGGTGTTGTGCAGGAATGACAGAAATAAGGCTAGAAACTGCCCACAGAAAAGCGGCACATAAAGCAAGCCATTCGTAACCCATGATGTGTCGACGTCCTTGTAGAGTAGAGGAGTCTTAATATGCACGAAATTTAATGGATGTAAAAGCAGCTCTGTGAGGGCAATAGCTGGCGAACAGCTCCATGACAACAAGCTCTGTCACGGAGCTTATCGATTAAAACAGCACCAGAACTGCGCCATACACGATAAATAGACCAATCAAACCAAGAATCAGCCCCACTTTCGCCATGTCTTTGCTCTCGATTAGGCCTGTTGAATAAGCCAAAGAGTTTGGTGGCGTGGAAACCGGTAAGATCATGCCAAGTGATGCGGAGAATGCGACGACAACCAGTAAACCTTGTAGGCCACCAACCGCAATAAGGCTTGGCATGGATGTACCAATAGCGGCAGCAATAGGCATTAATAAGTTTGCCGTTGCGGTATTAGACATAAAGTTCGCCATTAACCAACATACGACCGATAGGGCAAAGACAACGGCAAATGGTGATAGTAAGCTGTAATCAATGGCGTGTGCTAATGCTTCGGCTAAGCCTGTTTTGTCTAAGGCAATACCAATTGCGATACCACCGGCAACCAGCCATAAAACATCCCAGTTAATCAGCTTGAGTTCTTCTTTTCCCATAATGCCCGTTAACGTGAACACCGCCAGCGGGATAATCGCAACAACATACGTGTTCATGCCGTGCACTTTTGTCGTCATCCAAAGCACAATGGTTAGTGCAAAAGTGATGTAGACGACGATCGCGCGCCAGCTCTTTTTGAACGTACCATCCAGCTTTAGTTTCATTTCTGGTTCGCTGGACGGAAACAGCTTCTGCAACAAAAACCAAGCAACAGTGAGTTGTATCAGCACAAATGGTAGGCCCATTGTCATCCAAGATAGGAAGTCTATGGCGTTTTCTCCGGTGAGGTATTGGAGCGCTATTGCGTTAGGTGGCGTGCCTATCGGAGTTGCAATGCCGCCAGTATTCGCGGCAATTGGAATGCACAGCACCAGCGCTTTAATCCCTAGATCCCCTTTAGGTGCAGAAGCGACGATTGGACCGAGCAGCGCCAACATCATGACCGTCGTGGCAGTGTTGGACATGAACATTGAAAAAACGGCGGTAATGAGCATCAAACCCAGCATGATGAACTTAGGTTGTGTGCCGAATGGTTTTAGTAGTACTCGGGCGAGATTGTTGTCGAGTTCGTATTTGGAAGCCGCGATGGCGAGGGCAAACCCACCCATAAAAAGAATAATGATCGGTGAAGAGAAGGCAGAGAAAATATCAGTGTAAGCAATTAACTCTCCTAAATCATGCCCCGCTGGTGGATTGCGAAATAGATGCAAACCTTTATCCGATATCATGATCAGTTCAAGAGCGATAATAAGAATGGACGTAGCAAAAACGGGTACCGGCTCAAGAACCCAAAGTAGGGCAGCAAGAAGAAAAATAGCCAACAGACGATGCTGAATTAAAGTAAGATCATCAATAGGAATAGCATCAATCGGCATCATCAAAACACCGAGCGGAATTAAAAAGCATACCAGCAATTTCGCCAGCGTGTTTACACTCATCTTTGGCATTGGCTGCCCCTCTAAATATTCATCCTAAGCGCAGGATAATTGATTGTGGAATGAAGGTCTTAGAGGCAGGTATGAGTTTGAGAAATAGAGGCTAAATTTTGAACGGAATTTTGCTTTTTATCAATAAAAAGAGCCCTTGAGAAAGGGCTCTTTTAACGGGGTTTTGTTTATTTTTTCAAGGCGTAAGGTGTGCCCATTACGGTTGGCTTACCGTTTTCCATGCTTGCGTCAAACTCAATCGCGTCTTTGGCAAACAGGTTAATAACAGTAGAGCCCAGTTTGAAGCGGCCCATCTCTTCGCCTTTTTTCAAGATCACGGCCTTGTCACCCTCAGCTGGGTAATCCCATTTGTAGACAGTATTGCCACGAGGCGGAGTGATCGTGCCAGCCCACACTTGCTCAATGCTGCCAACAATTGTCGCACCAACAAGCACTTGTGCCATTGGACCAAACTCAGTGTCAAAGATACACACCACACGCTCGTTACGTGCGAATAGATTTGGAACGTTTTCTGCCGTAAGTGGGTTTACCGAGAACAGGTCACCAGGCACGTAAATCATTTGGCGCAGTGTGCCGTCACACGGCATGTGTACACGATGGTAATCGCGCGGAGACAGGTACAGCGTGGCAAAAGATCCATCTTTAAATTCGTTTGCTAAATTCGCGTCACCGCCTAGCAGTTCTTGCGCTGAGAAGTGATGACCTTTTGCTTGGATAAGTTGACCATCTTCAATAGGGCCAAATTGGCTAACACAAGCGTCGGCTGGGTGAGTGATGACGTTTTCGCCTTCAGAAATTGGGCGTGCGCCCTCTTTTAGCTCACGAACGAAAAACTCGTTGAACGTTTTAAAATGCTTAGGATCTGAGTGCTTCGCCTCATCCATGTTCACATTGTATTGTTTGATAAACCAACGAATAACTGCTGTTGTTAGACCGCCAGCTTTTGCTGAAGCCAGTTTACCCATTAGGCGAGTGAGGCCGTGTTGTGGGATCCAGTACTGCAGTCCAACTTTAAACTTGTCCATCTTTAATTCCGATACTTCTGTTAGATTCGCGCTTTAGGGCGCGTGATGTTACTGAAATTTAATTTGCTTGTCAGTATTAGGTGAAGACTTTTTACACAGTTACAGTCTTAACTTAATTACAGATCGGCTTTCTTATTGCGTGAATACTGACGGTTTGCTTTGTTTTCAACCATGCTTTCCAAAATGCGATGGTAGTTTTCAAAGCGAGTTTCGTTGATTTCCCCTTTCTCAACAGCTTCACGTAGAAGGCAGCCAGGGTCGTCATTGTGCTTACAATCTCGGAACTTACAACCGCCTAAGTATGGTCGGAATTCAACGAATGCTTTCGTTACTTCTTCTGCTTCCAAATGCCAAAGCCCAAATTCACGCACTCCAGGCGAGTCGATCAAGTCGCCACCCGTCGGAATATGATACAAGCGCGCTGCTGTCGTGGTGTGTTGGCCTAAGCCAGAGTTCTCGGAAACTTCGCCTTCTTCCACTTCGCTCTCTAGTTCCGGCATTAACGCGTTGACTAAGCTGGATTTCCCTACGCCTGATTGACCAACAAAGATATTAATTCGGTCACGCAGCAGAGTTTCTAGTTCAGCAATGCCTTCTCCAGACTTCTTGCTTACCAGAAGCACTTTATAGCCAATGCGTTCATATTCTTTGAGCCATTCTTCATACATTGCACGATCATCGGCTTCTAGAAGATCGACTTTGTTTAAGACCAGCAATGGTGCGATATTCAGTGTTTCTGATGCTACGAGGTAACGGTCAATAATATTCAGTGATAGCTCGGGCAGTACCGAGGAGACAATGACCATTTGATCAATATTGGCAGCTACGGGCTTTAGGCCATCGTAGTAATCTGGACGAGTGAGCACTGAAGAACGAGGTTCTACCGCTTCAACAACGCCAGAAATGCCAGCCATAGACTCCAAGCCTTCGCGCCATAAAACTCGATCGCCAGATACTAAAGATTCGATACCACGGCGAAGGTTACAGCGTTGAATCTCGCCTGTTTCAAGGTCTTCAATATCCGCGTGCTGGCCAAAACGAGTGATCACTAGACCTTGTTTGCTTGCGCCTAGCATGTTTTCATCCCACTGGATGGACTCTTCTTGCTTTTTTAAACGCTTTTGTTGGTTGCTGCGTACGCGTCGCACTTGACCTTTGGTTAACTTTTTCTTCTTTGCCACAATTCTGTACTTTATGTGAATTTACTCAAATGGTTGAGCCGTGATCTTGGCTCTGAGTGAGTATCGTGTTTCCCGTATTTTGAGGTATAGTACCTCTTTTATCGATAAACAAATAGGCGGCGTAACCATGTCCTTTAGCGATCAAAACCTAATTTGGGTTGATTTAGAGATGACAGGGCTTGATCCTGAAACGCACAAAATCATTGAAATTGCTTCTATTGTCACGGATAGCGAGCTAAATATTTTGGCTGAAGGTCCAGTATTAGCGATTCATCAGCCGGAAGAAGAGCTAGCGAAAATGGACTATTGGTGCACCAATACGCATACGGCAAGCGGCTTGGTGGAACGCGTTCGCAACAGTAAAATCTCAGAACAAGATGCGGTCGCACAAACCATTGAATTCTTAGAAAAATGGGTGCCGAAAGGGGCGTCGCCAATATGTGGTAACAGCATTGGGCAGGATCGTCGCTTCTTGTACAAACACATGCCGGAATTAGAAGAGTTCTTTCATTACCGATATGTTGACGTCAGCACTCTTAAAGAATTGGCGCGTCGTTGGCAACCTGAAGTATTAAATGGGTTCACAAAACAGGGAACACATTTGGCCTTGGACGACATTCGCGAGTCGATTGCAGAACTTAAGTACTATCGTGGTACTATTTTCAAGATTTAACTGTTAAGGTTGCGATCCAAATTGTTGTAATTTATATCGCTTTTGATTGCTTTTTCATCGTTCAGTAAAAAAATAAAGTTTTTTTGAAGGAAGGACTTGCATCACAAAAAAATGCTCTTATAATTCGCAGCCCTAAACAGCGGAAACGTTGTTGATGCGACACTAGCTCAGTTGGTAGAGCGCAACCTTGCCAAGGTTGAGGTCACGAGTTCGAACCTCGTGTGTCGCTCCAGTTTTATAGTTCTCACGGTACTTAACGGTGACACTATACGGACGCGGGGTGGAGCAGCTTGGTAGCTCGTCGGGCTCATAACCCGAAGGTCGTCGGTTCAAATCCGGCCCCCGCAACCAAATTCTATTAATAGCGACTGCTGTTAATATGCGACACTAGCTCAGTTGGTAGAGCGCAACCTTGCCAAGGTTGAGGTCACGAGTTCGAACCTCGTGTGTCGCTCCAGTTTTATAGTTCTCACGGTACTTAACGGTGACACAATACGGACGCGGGGTGGAGCAGCTTGGTAGCTCGTCGGGCTCATAACCCGAAGGTCGTCGGTTCAAATCCGGCCCCCGCAACCAAATTCTATTAATAGCGACTGCTATTAATATGCGACACTAGCTCAGTTGGTAGAGCGCAACCTTGCCAAGGTTGAGGTCACGAGTTCGAACCTCGTGTGTCGCTCCAGTTTTATAGTTCTCACGGTACTTAACGGTGACACAATACGGACGCGGGGTGGAGCAGCTTGGTAGCTCGTCGGGCTCATAACCCGAAGGTCGTCGGTTCAAATCCGGCCCCCGCAACCAAATTCTATCAATAGCGACTGCTGTTGATATGCGACACTAGCTCAGTTGGTAGAGCGCAACCTTGCCAAGGTTGAGGTCACGAGTTCGAACCTCGTGTGTCGCTCCAGTTTTATAGTTCTCACGGTACTTAACGGTGACACAATACGGACGCGGGGTGGAGCAGCTTGGTAGCTCGTCGGGCTCATAACCCGAAGGTCGTCGGTTCAAATCCGGCCCCCGCAACCAAATTCCATTAATAGCGACTGCTGTTAATATGCGACACTAGCTCAGTTGGTAGAGCGCAACCTTGCCAAGGTTGAGGTCACGAGTTCGAACCTCGTGTGTCGCTCCAATATATAGCCCTCATCGTGCTTAACGGTGACGAAATGCGACACTAGCTCAGTTGGTAGAGCGCAACCTTGCCAAGGTTGAGGTCACGAGTTCGAACCTCGTGTGTCGCTCCAATATATAGCCCTCATCGTGCTTAACGGTGACGAAATGCGACACTAGCTCAGTTGGTAGAGCGCAACCTTGCCAAGGTTGAGGTCACGAGTTCGAACCTCGTGTGTCGCTCCAGTTTCTTTTTATAAATGAAAGCAAAGCCTTCATCATCAACAAAGATGAAGCACTCGGACGCGGGGTGGAGCAGCTTGGTAGCTCGTCGGGCTCATAACCCGAAGGTCGTCGGTTCAAATCCGGCCCCCGCAACCAAATACAAGACGATAGATTGAATGCTTATTTATTAGCACAATCCTAAGTCGTCGACGGATGCGCCGCTTGATTCAGTTCCTGCTTCTCGCAACCAATCACATCGCTCTTTTCATAATGCTGCGAAGCATGAATCCCCAAAAACTAAATTTTATCCGCATCATATGATGTCGGACGATTTCGTTTGTGTTTAAAACACGATATGAATCGGCTGGCGTACAAGTATGATGAGGTTCTGCATGTTTTATCTACTTTAATTAACAGAGTTATCCACATACGTCGTTCTGTGGATAAGTTAGTTGATAAAGTGTTTTTAGCTTGACTTTTTGCGATGGATAAGAAAGATCTTTTCGCTGAAGGAAAGTCGAAATAATAACGAAATATTGATTAAGTCTTTGTTAAATAAGAGAAAAATAAGTTTTTTGTCGGATCGGATACGTTAAAATACGATCATTAACTGGTATTTTTTTGATCCTAGTCATTTCTCCAAGCTGTGTTTAACTTTTTTCTGCTAGCTTGTTTTTCTTGAATCTCAAATTTTTTTCCACATTACAAAATTGAGAACAAGGTCATGAATTGAACATGTAAAAGTGCTTTCAATCTCTTGCATATAGACTACGCACTATGCGTCTCTTGGTAGCCCCTTCTCGACGATTCTTATTAAGCGCTGCTTTTTCGTCTCTGTAGATGCTTTATTCTCAATGGGGAGTTGATTCAGTTGCTCGGCCAAAGCCCATTTGATGTGTTCATCAAGTAATTTATTTTCACCTTGTCGACTTTCTAACGCATCAATGACTCGTTGACTGTATTCTGCATTACCAAGTGCGACAGCAATATTACGCAGCCACTGTATATGACCAATGCGACGAATAGCGGAGCCTTCCATATTTTTTAGAAAAGTCGCTTCATCCCAGTTAAACATGTCTACGAGGTCCGGGTTTTTGAAACTATCGCGACGATGGAAATCACTCTGCTCCGTTATGTCGGCGTAGCGATTCCATGGGCAAACCAATTGGCAGTCATCACAGCCATAAATGCGGTTACCCATTGGCTTGCGAAACTCTTCAGGGATCACGCCATCGAACTCGATGGTGAGGTAAGAGATGCAGCGTCTAGCATCAACAACTTTGTCTTCAACGATGGCTTGTGTTGGGCATGAGGTAATGCATGCTTTGCATTTACCGCACTGATCAACGCTTGGTTCGTCAACGGGAAGTGGCAAGTCGATAAGTAACTCGCCTAAAAAGAACCACGAGCCACAGTCTTGATCTAAAATCAGGGAATGTTTCCCTGTCCAGCCTAAGCCTGCTTTTTGGGCGAGTGGTCGCTCCAATATTGGTGCGGAGTCGACGAAAGGTCGGTAACCATACTGACCAACTTCTTGTTCAATAAGTTTGCCAAGTTTATTCAGTTGTTTTCTGACGAGCTTGTGATAATCACGCCCTAATGCATAGCGACTAATATAGGCATGATTTTTATTCGCTAGGTTCGAAGCGAATTGTGCTTCTGGTGGTAGGTAGTCCATCCGAACGCTGATCACACGAACGGTTCCCGGGAGTAGCTCATTGGGTCTAGCTCGCATCATACCGTGACGAGCCATCCAGTTCATTGAGCCGTGATAGCCTGCATCGAGCCATTTTTGCAGGGCGGCTTCATGCTCACTCAGATCAACGTCGCAGATCCCAACTTTTTGGAAGCCGAGCTCTTTTCCCCAAATTTTGATTTGTTGTGCGAGTTGTTCGTAGTTCATGCTAACCACCGGAATAAAAGGGGGGCGGATCTTAACGGATCTCTGGCTTTGGTGCTACCCAGTTAGGGACGTTTTTGATGCTGTGAATACTGCTTATTGAAGTCATTTGCATATATTCTAAATCTAGGTCGATACTAAGGTGATTAAGATACCGTTCCTTGAATACTTTTTTCGCACATATGACATTTGAAAGCTTGTCTCTCAAAACCAACACGGTTTACTATTCCTGTTCTTTTGATTTTTATATAGTCAACGATCATTAGTTAGAGAAGCATCAATGAGCACGAAACAATTCAATTTAAAAGATGAGCACGAAACGGTTGCACTAGGTACCGCTCTGGCTCACCTTTGTTCGCAACAAACCACAATTTATCTGCATGGTGATTTGGGTGCAGGTAAAACAACCTTTAGTCGTGGTTTTGTCCGTGCTCTTGGCCATCAAGGTAACGTGAAAAGCCCAACTTATACTCTAGTCGAACCGTATCAGTTGGATCAGTGGCAAGTGTACCATTTCGATCTTTATCGTCTTGCGGATCCTGAAGAGCTTGAGTTCATGGGGATTCGAGATTACTTCACAGATGATGCAATTTGCTTGGTTGAATGGCCTGAAAAAGGGCATGGTTTGTTGCCACAACCGGATCTTGATGTGAACATTCGCTACCAAGGTGAGCAGCGTGTAGCCGAACTAACAGCTAATAATGATTATGGTGTGCAGTTACTCAGTCGATTGGAGCTATGTTGAGTTTTTCAAATTTTAGAGTAGTGGCGACGTTTGTCGCCACTTTTCTCCTTCTCATCCCCAATTTAGCATTTGCTAACGTCGTTAAGAGTTTTCGAGTTTGGCCTTCTCCTGATGAAACGCGTGTTGTCATCGATTTAGGCTCGGAAGCTGACTATTCCTATTTCTCTTTATCCGGACCGGATCGTCTTGTCGTGGATTTAAAAAGCACGACCATGCAGGCCAAACTGCCTGTTACTGTTACGGACAGCCCGGTTTTAAAGCTAGTTCGAAAAAGCTCTCCGCCAGAGAAGGGCACCTACCGTTTGGTGTTTGAACTGAAAAAGAGCGTTCAAGCGGAATTGTTTAAATTAAGCCCAACACCTGGCGGGCAATATGGTCACCGTTTGGTGATTGACCTGCCGCACGGTAAGAAAGCATCGACTTCAGCTTCTAAACCGAGCAAGCCAGCGGCGACCAGCAAAGACATGAGTTCAGTTCAACGAGCTCAAGAAGTCTTGATCGTTATCGACCCTGGTCACGGTGGTGAAGATCCTGGCTCTATTGGCCCTTCACGCCGTAAGTACGAGAAAGACGCGGTATTGAGTATCTCAAGAAAAATTGCTGCTCAGCTCGATGCTACGCCTGGGATTAAAACGCGTATGACACGTACCGGAGATTACTTTGTGAATCTAAACCGTCGTGTAGCCATTGCCCGTGAAAATGATGCGCACTTACTGATTTCCATTCACGCTGATGCGTTTACCTCACCGAAGCCTCGCGGAGGTTCGGTTTTCGTGCTGAATACCCGTCGTGCAAATACTGAAATTGCTCGCTGGGTTGAGAACCATGAGAAACAATCTGAAATATTAGGTGGTTCGGGTAATGCGTTCTTCACTAAGACCAAAGATCGTAACGTGAACCAAACTTTGTTGGACTTGCAGTTTAGTCATTCACAAAAAGAAGGGTATAAGCTGGCAACAGAAATCCTTGGTGAGATGGGACGTGTTGCGCACCTGCATAACACCAAACCGATTAATACTAGCCTTGCTGTTTTACGCTCTCCGCAGATTCCGTCTGTATTAGTGGAAACGGGCTTTATTTCTAACCCAACAGAAGAGCGGTTGCTGTTTCAACGAGCGCACCAAGATAAGTTAGCTCAGGCGATCACTAAGGCGGTCGTTAAGTACTTAAAAGATAATCCACCAGAGGGTACGGTATTCTCGCCTTCAGCGAAGCCAATAGTGCATACCGTAAAACGTGGCGAGTCGTTATCGGTGATTGCGAATAAATATGGGCTTAGCTCTAAAGCGCTGATGTCGGCAAACAACTTGAAGTCGACTGGATTAGCAATTGGTCAGAAGCTCAAAATCCCTTCTGCTGGCACGATTAAAGTACCAAGTAAACCGATTACTGTTGAGACAGAAACCATCATTCATAAGGTTAAGTCAGGTGAGTTCTTAGGTAAGATTGCGAGTCACTATAAAGTGAAGGTTTCAGATATCCGCCGTGAGAACAACTTGAAGTCAGATACCTTGTGGGTAGGACAAAAGTTGAAGATAACCGTTGCTGTCAAAGATAAGCCGATCCGTAAGCACAAAGTTTCTCGAGGTGAATACCTTGGTAAAATAGCGTCCAAATACGGCGTCAGCGTTTCGAATATTCGTAAAGCGAACAACTTACGCTCTGATCAGCTGGCGGTTGGGCAAGTTCTTATCATTCCAAACAAGTAGGTGAGCTTTTAACTCATTATGACGATTAAAATTTTGCCAGCTAGACTTGCAAACCAAATTGCAGCAGGGGAAGTGGTCGAAAGACCCGCCTCTGTAATTAAAGAACTGGTTGAAAATAGTCTTGATTCTGGCGCAACTCGAATCGATATTGATATCGAGAAAGGAGGCGCAAAGCTGATTCGTGTTCGTGATAACGGCAAAGGTATCGCGAAAGATGAACTCGGCTTGGCGCTCAGTCGTCATGCTACATCTAAGATACATACCTTGGATGATCTTGAAGCCATCATGAGTCTAGGTTTTCGCGGTGAAGCGTTAGCCAGTATTAGCTCAGTCTCGCGTTTGACGCTCACATCGCGTCCTGCGGCACAAGAAGAAGCCTGGAGTGCCTACTCCGAAGGGCGTGATATGCAGGTGAAGCTTAAGCCTGCAGCGCACCCGATTGGTACGACTGTTGAGGTGTTGGATTTATTTTTTAATACTCCAGCGCGTCGCAAATTTCTTCGTACGGAGAAAACCGAATTTGCTCATATTGATGAGTTATTGAAACGCATTGCGTTAAGTCGCTTTGATGTCACCATCAATGTGCGTCATAACGGCAAGATCATCCGTCAATATCGCGCGGCGAAAAATCAGCTTCAAACCGAAAAACGTATTGCAGCTGTCTGCGGTAATGCGTTTGTGCGGCATATGCTCAGAATCGAGCTTAAGCATCAAGGGTTAAAGCTACATGGTTGGATTACCACTCCAGAGGGAGCAAGGCAGCAAAGCGATTTACAGTATTGCTATGTGAATGGCCGAATGATGCGTGACAAATTAATCAATCACGCGATTCGTCAAAGCTATGAAATGAGCTTAAAGCCAGATCAGTTCGCTGCCTATGTGCTCTTTATTGAGTTAGACCCACACCAAGTGGATGTGAATGTCCACCCCGCTAAGCATGAAGTGCGCTTTCACCAAGCTCGTTTAGTGCATGATTTCATCTATCAAGCTTTGGCGGATGCACTTGCGCAAAGCGCCGTGATTGATAAACCACAGGTTAATGAATCGGCATTTCATCGTGTGGAACCGAATGAGTCCGAAGAGGTTGAGCATTCGCCTGCGCCTGAAAAAATGCAAAGGCCGACACCTTCACCAGTTCCAGAGCGTGTTTATCAAGCGATAGAGAGTACACCGGCTTATCCTGGACGCAGTGATTATGAAGTTAAACCTCGCGATCGCAGTCCTAGGGATACTTCCGTGCGAGAAGCTCGCGTTGCGGACTCGTTCAAGCGTACTGATTGGGTGGAATCCAAACCCGCACCAAAGCCAAGTCACAGTAAAGAGCGCCACGTAGAACCAGCCCCAACTAAACAAGAAGTACGCGCTTATCACGAGCTGTTGAAAACGCCAGAGTTTGAGTCTCAACCCGTAACGCCGATAGAGCCCCAAAAGGCAACTTCGAATGCATCACTTCCATCGATTAATGCATTAGGCAAAGCGCTAGTGATGGTCGATGAGCAATTTGTTTTGATGAGCAGTGACAGTGGGGCGGCGTTAGTCTCGTTACCTAGAGCGGAATTTTATCGTGTAAAAGGGCAGCTCACTCCAAGCGATGGCGCGCTTAAAGCACAGCCTCTACTCGTTCCTCTATCTATTAAGTTAGAGGCCGAGTTAGTGAAGCTGGCTCAAGATTATCAACAAGATTTGGCGTTACTTGGCATTCAATTGAAAGCGAGAAATGAGCAAGCCTTAATGGTGATGGGCGTTCCCGCGCCGCTACGTCAACAAAACTTACAAAATCTAGTACCAGATCTGTTATCTTACGCGCAATCTTGTGTGAAGGAAGGTATAGCAACAGCTCAGATGCTGTCTGAGTTGATAGATTGGCTCGCATTGCAGGTCACGACAGTGAAGAGTCACTATACTTTTTCTGAAGCAATTCAAATTATTGCGGAACTTGAACAGCTAAGAGATGGTCAATTGCCATTAGAAGATACAAAATTTGTATCCGCTGTTGATTTCTCTGCCACGATAGCCAAATTAAAACCATGACAGATAAACTACCTTTGGCGCTATTTTTAATGGGGCCAACTGCATCAGGCAAAACTGAGTTGGCGATTCGTCTTCGTCAAAAGTTCCCGGTTGAGATCATCAGTGTTGATTCTGCTTTGATCTATAAAGGGATGGATATCGGTACGGCGAAACCGGATGAAAAAGAGTTAAGTTTAGCGCCTCATCGCTTGATTGATATTTTGGATCCGAGCGAATCTTACTCTGTAGCCGACTTTCGTCGTGATGCATTGAAAGCGATGGATGATATTGTTGCAGAAGGAAAAATTCCACTCTTAGTGGGTGGGACAATGCTGTATTATAAGGCGCTACTTGAAGGTTTATCCCCACTTCCTGCTGCAAATCCTGAAATTCGTCAGCAAATTGAACAAGAAGCATTGACTAAAGGTTGGTCAGTGTTGCACGATGAACTCAAAGAGGTTGATCCTGTGTCAGCAGCGAGAATCCATCCCAATGATCCCCAACGTTTATCTCGGGCATTGGAAGTTTTTCGTATTTCAGGTAAAACTTTGACTGAATTGACTCAAACGAAAGGTGAAAGCCTGCCATACCGAGTCAAGCAGTTTGCAATAGCTCCCAAGGATAGGGCAGAACTTCACCGTCGAATTGAACTTCGTTTCGAAAAGATGATGGAAGCGGGCTTTGAAGAAGAAATGAAAGCGCTACATTCGCGAAAAGATCTTCACCCCGATCTTCCTTCCATACGATGCGTCGGTTACCGACAGATGTGGGAGTATTTAGATGGGGAGTGTACACGTGACGAAGCAGTATTTCGTGGCGTATGCGCGACTCGTCAATTGGCCAAGCGTCAAATCACCTGGTTACGCAGCTGGGATGACTTAACTTGGTTGGATAGCGAGAACATTGAACAGGCATTAGAAACGATGTCGGAAGCAATAGCATCTGATTGACATAGCTGTGTATAATGTGATCGTTTTTGCGTGAACGCACTCTCAAAGGATCTGTTGTTGGCGGTTTTTATACTATGCTGCTAATTACTTAGAGTGCATTTTTGATTCGTTTAGCTCAGATGCAAAAGCAGTATCTTTTGCATTGCACCACTAGCTAAATAATTACAACTACAAATTAAATAAGGAAAATAAAATGGCTAAGGGGCAATCTCTACAAGACCCATTTCTAAACGCGCTACGTCGTGAGCGTATCCCGGTATCTATCTACCTTGTGAATGGTATTAAACTACAAGGTCAGATCGAATCATTCGATCAATTTGTGATCCTGCTGAAGAATACTGTTAACCAAATGGTGTACAAGCACGCGATCTCAACAGTTGTGCCGGCTCGTCCAGTGAGCCATCACAGCGGTGAACGTCCACAAGGTGAGCGTCCACAAGAGAAATCAGAAGATTAATTCTTCATCGAGTATTTTTAAAATAAGGAGTTGATTGCTTGTTTGACCGTTATGAATCCGGTGAGCGAGCCGTACTTGTTCATATCAACTTCACGCAAGAAGGTGAATGGGAAGATCTGGCTGAGTTCGAAATGCTGGTTTCTTCTGCTGGGGTAGAGGCGCTACAAGTGGTAACTGGTAGTCGTCAATCCCCACACCCGAAATACTATGTCGGAGAGGGTAAGGCCCAAGAGATTGCTACTGCGGTACAGTCGACAGGTGCCGAAATTGTGATTTTTAATCACGCCCTCTCTCCTGCCCAAGAACGTAACCTCGAAGCACTGTGCCAATGTCGAGTTCTCGACCGCACTGGTCTTATTCTCGATATCTTTGCTCAACGAGCTCGAACACACGAAGGTAAGCTACAGGTAGAGCTGGCTCAACTTCGTCATATCTCTACTCGTTTGATTCGTGGTTGGACGCACCTTGAAAGGCAGAAAGGGGGTATCGGTTTACGTGGCCCGGGTGAAACCCAGCTGGAAACCGACCGTCGCTTATTGCGTGACAGAATCAAAGCCATCCTGCGACGCTTAGACAAAGTAGCGAAGCAGCGTGAACAAGGGCGCCGCGCCCGAAATCGAGCTGAAATCCCAACGGTTTCACTTGTGGGTTACACCAACGCGGGTAAGTCGACACTCTTCAACCGTATTACAGAAGCTGGCGTGTATGCCGCTGATCAACTATTTGCTACTTTGGACCCGACTTTACGTAAGATAGAGTTAGCAGATGTTGGGCCTGCCATTTTGGCAGACACGGTTGGTTTTATTCGACACTTGCCTCACGACTTGGTTGCGGCCTTCAAGGCAACCTTGCAGGAAACGCAAGAAGCTGACATTTTGTTACATGTTGTTGATGCCAGTGATGAGCGTTTTCGTGAGAATATTCAAGCTGTTCATGAAGTACTAGAAGAGATCGACGCACATGAAGTGCCGACTCTGGTTGTCATGAACAAAATCGACAATCTAGATTCGCAGAAACCACATATAGAACGAGACGAGGAAGGCGTACCTCGCGCAGTTTGGGTTTCAGCAATGGATGGGTTGGGCATTGATGTCCTGTTTGAGGCACTGACGGAACGTCTGGCGTCACAAATGGTCGAGCATCAGTTGCGAATTCCTCCACAGTATCAAGGACGATTCCGTAGTACCTTCTTCCAAATGAAGTGTATTCAACGTGAGGAATATGACCAGGATGGTAACTTGTTGATCGATATTCGAATGCAGCAAGTAGATTGGTCTAGACTTGAAAAAAGAGAAGGGGCAGTTTTGACTGGCTTTATAGTCACTTAAAGGACTGCTACAGTATAACGTCATATCAAATGATGGAGCTTTCTAATGGCGTGGAATGAGCCTGGAAATAACAACGGCAACAATGGCCGCGATAATGACCCTTGGGGTAATAATAATCGTGGTGGCCAGCGTCCTGGTGGCCGAGATCAAGGTCCGCCAGATTTAGATGAAGTGTTCAATAAACTGAGTCAAAAACTGGGTGGCAAGTTTGGTAAAAAAGACGGCGGTGGTTCTCCAATCGGCGGCGGTGGTGGTAGTGCAATTGGCTTTGGCGTGATTGCTCTTATTGCTGTTGCAGTTTGGTTCTTCGCTGGTTTTTACACCATCGGTGAAGCAGAGCGTGGTGTTGTGCTGCGTTTAGGTAAATACGATCGTATCGTAGACCCAGGCCTTAACTGGCGCCCTCGTTTTATTGATGAATACGAAGCGGTAAACGTACAAGCGATTCGTTCACTACGTGCATCTGGTCTAATGCTGACTAAAGATGAAAACGTCGTAACAGTCGCGATGGATGTTCAGTACCGAGTGACTGACCCGTACAAATACTTGTACCGTGTAACCAATGCAGACGATAGCTTGCGTCAAGCAACGGATTCTGCACTACGTGCAGTAATTGGTGACTCATTGATGGATAGCATTCTAACCAGTGGTCGTCAGCAAATTCGTCAAACTACGCAAGAAACACTGAACCAAATCATTGATAGCTATGATATGGGTCTGGTACTTGTTGACGTAAACTTCCAGTCTGCGCGTCCACCAGAGCAAGTGAAAGATGCGTTTGATGATGCAATCGCAGCTCGTGAGGATGAAGAGCGTTTCATCCGTGAAGCTGAAGCATACAAGAACGAAATCTTGCCGAAGGCAACGGGTCGTGCTGAACGTTTGAAGAAAGAAGCACAAGGTTACAATGAGCGTGTCACTAACGAGGCTCTTGGTCAGGTAGCACAGTTCGAAAAACTACTACCAGAATACCAAGCGGCACCAGGTGTAACGCGTGACCGTCTGTACATTGACGCAATGGAAGAGGTGTACTCAAGCACTTCGAAAGTGTTGATTGACTCTGAATCAAGCGGCAATCTTCTGTACCTTCCAATCGATAAGTTGGCGGGCCAAGAAGGTCAGGCAGACACAAAACGTAAATCGAAGTCATCTTCAACCTACGATCAAATTCAACTGGAGTCTGAGCGTACACAAGAAGACACTTCGAACACGCAGTCTCGTTCAACAGGTTCACGTCAAGGGAGATACTAAGAATGCGTAAGTTAATGATCCCTGTATTGGTAATCGCACTGGCATTAATGTTGATGTCTTTGTTTGTGATTCCTGAAGGTGAGCGCGGTATCGTGGTTCGATTTGGTCGTGTTCTTAAAGACAACAACGACATCACTCGAATTTACGAACCTGGTTTGCATTTCAAGATGCCTCTGTTTGACCGTGTGAAACAACTTGATGCACGTATCCAAACGATGGATGGCCGTGCAGACCGTTTCGTAACGTCTGAGAAAAAAGACGTTATTATTGATACCTACGTGAAGTGGCGTATTGAAGACTTTGGTCGTTACTACCTAGCAACAGGCGGTGGTAATTCGCTAACGGCGGAGGCACTACTTGAGCGTAAAGTAACAGATGTGCTTCGTTCTGAAATCGGTGCTCGTGAAATCAAACAGATTGTATCTGGTCCACGTAACGATGATGTACTACCAGAAGATGCAAGTGCAGATGTTGTCGCAACTGAAGCGGCACGTGAAGCGCTTGAGATTGATGGTGAACGTGACCTAATTATGTCTGAAGTATTGAAAGACACGCGTGAAAGCGCGATGAAAGACTTAGGTGTTCGTGTTGTTGATTTCCGCATGAAGAAAATCAACCTGCCTGATGAAATCAGTGAGTCTATCTACCGCCGTATGCGTGCAGAGCGTGAGTCTGTAGCTCGTAAGCACCGTTCTCAAGGTCGTGAGAAAGCGGAAGTTATTCGTGCTCAAGCTGAGCTAGAAGTGGCAACCATTCTAGCTGAAGCTGATAAGACTGCTCGTGTAACACGAGGTGAGGCGGATGCTGAAGCTGCGAAGATTTATGCTGAAGCATACAACAAAGACCCTGAATTCTTTAGCTTCCTACGTTCGCTACGTGCGTATGAGAAGTCCTTCAGCTCTAAGAGCGATATCCTGGTACTTGATCCGAAGAGTGAGTTCTTCCAATACATGAACCAGTCGAAGGGCGGCATGGAGAAATAATCTCAGCGTCAAATGAAACACAAGGCTCCTTAGGGAGCCTTTTTTGTATCTGATGCTAAGTGCTAGCTCATCATTATGGCGATTACGGCTCCAGCAACTACTAGGCAGCCACCGATGCGTCGTAGCTGATTGTTGGGCTGTTCACTTAATTGAGCCACCATATTCCGCCAACCGTTTGGAGCAATGAGTGGTCCAATGCCTTCCACGATCAAGACGAGCCCAATCGCCAACCATATGGATTCAGACATACCGCTTTCCAGTCGAATAAAGAAAACTAAATACTATCAGTGATATGCTGATTTCAAAATGAGCAAAGCAGCAAGATGACATTCTGGTAGCAACTCTGTGAACAAAAAATGACTGCAAGAAGCGTGATTCGGTGCTAGAATCCATTTTTAACTAGCAATCAGACTTGGAAAGATGGGAAATAACGTAGTCGTTCTAGGCACCCAATGGGGTGACGAAGGTAAAGGTAAAATCGTAGACCTTTTAACTGAAGATGCAAAATACGTGGTACGCTACCAAGGCGGTCACAACGCAGGTCATACTCTCGTAATTGACGGTGAAAAAACCGTTCTTCACTTAATTCCATCAGGTATCCTTCGCGATAACGTAAAATGTGTTATCGGTAACGGTGTTGTACTATCACCTGAAGCTCTACTTAAAGAAATGAAACCTCTTGAAGAGCGCGGTATTCCAGTACGCGAGCGTCTTTTCATTTCTGAAGCATGTCCGCTAATTCTTCCTTACCACGTTGCAATGGACCAAGCTCGCGAAATCGCTCGCGGTAAAAAAGCTATCGGTACAACAGGTCGTGGTATCGGTCCAGCATACGAAGATAAAGTTGCTCGTCGCGGTCTACGCGTTGGCGACCTATTCGATATGGAATCGTTCGCTGAGAAGCTAAAAGAAGTCATGGAGTTCCATAACTTCCAACTCGTTAACTTCTACAAAGCGGAACCAGTAAGCTACGAAGCTGTGCTTGAAGAAGCAAAAGGCTACGCAGAGCTACTTACTTCAATGGTTATCGACGTAACTGACGAACTAGACGCAGCACGTAAGCGCGGCGATAAGATCATGTTCGAAGGTGCACAAGGTACGCTACTTGATATCGACCACGGTACTTACCCATACGTAACGTCTTCTAACACGACTGCTGGTGGTGTTGCTGCAGGTTCAGGTTTTGGTCCTCGTCACATCGGTTACATCTTGGGTATCGCGAAAGCGTACTGTACTCGCGTTGGTGCAGGTCCATTCCCGACAGAACTATACGATGGTCTAGATAAGCAAGATCCAATTGGTAAGCACTTAGGTGAAGTTGGCCACGAGTTCGGTGCGACAACTGGTCGTCTACGCCGTACAGGTTGGTTCGATGCTGTTGCTATGCGTCGTGCAATCCAAATCAACTCTGTATCTGGTTTCTGTCTAACTAAACTAGACGTACTAGATGGTCTAGAAGAGCTAAAAATCTGTACTGGTTACAAGATGGAAGATGGCTCTGTGCTAGAAGTTTCTCCGATGGCTGCTGAAGCATTCGAAAAAGCAACGCCAATCTACGAAACAATGCCTGGTTGGTCTGAGAACACATTCGGTGCTAAAGCGCTAGAAGATCTACCACAAGCGGCTCTTAACTACATCAAGCGTATTGAAGAGTTAACAGGTGTGCCTGTAGATATCATTTCAACAGGTCCTGACCGCAACGAAACTATCATCAAGGTTCATCCATTCGAAGCTTAATTGATAGTCGTTAAAGATTGCAAAAGCCGACCTTCTGGTCGGCTTTTTTGTATCTGAACAAAAACGGCAGTGATTCTCATATGGCAAATTTTCGCCGCTGAGTCTAAGTCAGAGGCAAAAATTGTCTAAAGCTTAGCTGGTTTTTGCCGATAAGGTTATCAAGCAGAGGAGATCCTTCATCGATCTTTGGTTTCTTAGATACCTTAAAGAGTACGTTTATGAAGTTACGAACAGTGGCTGCTTCACTGTTATTGACCTTGGTAGCTACCACAGCGAAAGCCAATGTTGCTGATGTGGGGGCGCCAGTTCCTATCTACACCGAAGCAGAGCTGATAAAGCTTATTGAGCAAAATAAGCACTTACAACGTGTGCGCGCTGATAACTGCCAGCTGGTGGAGGATATCGTTGCTCGTGCGACTCGAATTAACTTACCCGCTTATGAATTTCTATACGGAGATATGTTGGCTTGGGGTGTGTGTGTTGAGCAAGATGTCGAACTGGGTCTTTACTACATAGAAAATGCAGCACATCAAGGATTACCAGCCGCGCTAGAGCAGATTGGTCGATACTATTCGCGTGGCACTTTAGTGCAGCAAGATAAAGAGCGAGCGATTCCTTACTTGCGAGAAGCCGCCTCAATGGGAAACCTAAATGCGCGTATTCATTTAGCCGAATTACTCCTGCGTGATTACGGCAGCCCACTTGATTACGAAGATGCGTATCGTTGGCTATATAACTCTGTCACAGCAGATAAGCGGCAGCATAAGCGCATCACTGTATTGAGAAATGGCCTCGAGCAGCGCATGCCACAAAACGTTATTGCTCGAGCTAAAAGGCGAGACACCTTTTGGTAACGTCCTATCAAGGCAAACAACTTCATACAACAAAGCTCACATAATGTGGGCTTTGTTGTTTTCCCGAAGAGTAATCTTGAGCGATTAAACGACTTTGTGTGGACCGAAGCATTCGTAATGGAATTGCTCTTGTGGTACGCCAAGTTCTAATAGTTGTTTCGCTACGTGCTGCATGAACCCGACAGGGCCACAGAAGTACACCTGCACGTTATCTTGCTTTAATGCGGCTTCAATTTCATACAGATTGACAAAACCCTTGAAGTGGAAGTCTTCACCTAGCTTGTCTTCTGCCGTTGGGTGGTTATACCAAACGAGCGCGTTCATGTTTTCTTTCGCCGCGACTAGTTGGTTCACGTGTTGCTTGAAAGCATGCTGTTGACCATTTTCTGTTGCATGAACCCAAGTTACAGGTGCTTGATGTGCTGAGAGACTTTCTAGCATGGACAGCGTTGGCGTAAGTCCTACACCTGCAGAAATTAGAACAACGGGTGTTTGTGGTTCGGCATCCATAAAGAAATCACCGGCAGGGGCGGCAAGCTGCACTTTTTCGCTAATGTTCAGGCTATCGTGCAGGAAGTTCGATACTTTTCCGCCTTCTTCACGTTTTACTGAGATACGGTAGGTGTTCTCTTGGACCGCAGAAGATAGGCTATATTGGCGAATTTCTTGGTTTTCTAACTGGTCACTGTTGATATAGATGCCAAGATATTGTCCCGGTTTATACGGTGCTACTTTTTGGCCATCGGTTGGCTTAAACACAAAGCTGCAAATGTGTTCGCTCTCTATTTGTTTATCGACTAACTCAAATTCGCGTAGACCGCGCCAACCGCCTTCCAAAGCTTCATTTTGTTGGTAAATTTGTTCTTCGCGCTGAATAAATACATTCGCAAGTACGCCGTAAGCCTCAGCCCAAGCATCCAACACTTCCTGACCTGGATTAAACAACTCATCAATCGTCGCAAGTAAGTGTTTACCAACGATTTGGTACTGATCTTCTGTGATCAAAAAGCTCGTGTGTTTATGCGCAATTTTTTCTACTGCGCCAAGTAGGGCTGGCAAATTTTCAATATTGGCAGCATAGGCGCAGATGGCGTTGAATAGCGCTTCACGCTGATCGCCGTTACGCTGGTTACTCATATTAAAAATATCTTTCAACTCAGGGTTATGAGTAAACATACGTTCATAAAAGTGTGCGGTCAGTTTTGGTCCCGTTTCGGCGATAAGTGGTGCGGTCGCTTTGACGATCTCGATGGTTTGATTGCTGAGCATATGGGCTTCCTACTTTAAGTTGTATTTATAATGCATGTTTAAAGTTGTATCTCAAATGTATCTTTCGATCAAGAAAAGATTTACACTTTTATCGATAGCTCAAGTTTGGCGTTTTAGTGTCACCAGCGAGTTATTGAGTCGCACTTTGGGAGAGAATATGCAGTTAACGAGCTTTACTGATTATGCGTTGAGAACCTTAATTTTCTTGGCTTCGTTGCCGGAAGATGAGTTAACTAATATCACTGAAGTGACGGATTTATTTGGTGTGTCACGTAACCATATGGTTAAAGTTATCAACCGTTTAGGGCAACTAGGCTATGTCCACACCGTGCGTGGAAAAAACGGTGGTATTCGGCTGATGAAACCTGCTTCTGAAATCACAGTAGGTGGTGTCGTGCGAGATTTAGAGCCGTTAGATTTGGTCAATTGCGGCGTAGATTTTTGCCATATTACCCCTGCCTGTCGCCTCAAAGATAAATTGGCAAAAGCAAAAAGTGCCTTTTTGGCGGAGCTGGATGATTGCACGATCGAATCCTTGCTGAGCGACAATTCTGAGTTGTTGATCTTACTGGCTCGTCCTTAACTCATTTGCACGTCTAGAGTCGATCTCGATCATTCTTTTTTCAAAGCAATTCTGTAGCTTATCGAGAGACTCAGATATACTAGCCATATACCTTCCTTGCTAGATAGGCGTGCCTATGTCAGACAATATTCCAAACGATCCTTTTGCAGATCGTGAATCCAAAAATTACGAAAATCCAATTCCAAGCCGAGAGTTTATCATCGAGTTTCTAGAGCAAGCGGGCGTTCCAATGAATCGCAACGACTTGTATGAGGCACTAAAGCTTGAGGGCGAAGAGCAATACGAAGGGTTGCGTCGTCGGCTACGTGCGATGGAGCGAGATGGTCAACTGGTGTTTACCCGCCGTCAGTGCTACGCATTGCCTGAAAAACTTGAAATGGTGAAAGGTTACGTGATTGGTCATCGTGATGGCCACGGTTGGGTGCGTCCAGAAGGCAGCGTCGGCAAGGATGATGATATTCTGTTACCGCACCATCAAATGAAGAACATCATCCACGGTGACTTTGTTTTAGTGCAACCTACAGACAACAGCAAGCGCGGTCGTCGTGAAGGGCGCTTGGTTCGAGTGTTAGAGGAGCGTAATGATCAAATCGTCGGTCGTTTCTTCCTCGAATATGGTTATTCCTATGTTGTCCCTGATGACTCGCGTATCAGCCAAGATATTCTGATCCCAAATGAGCACAAAGCGGGTGCACGCATGGGTAACGTGGTCGTGATTGAAATTACTGATCGTGGCTCACGCTCACGTGGCATGATGGGTAAAGTGGTTGAAGTACTTGGTGAAAATATGGCACCAGGTATGGAAACGCAAATTGCGATTCGTACACACCAAATCCCTCACGAGTGGCCAGAGGCCGTCGATAAACAAATCGAAAACTTAGGCGAAGAAGTACCAGAAGAAGCCAAAGTTGGTCGTGTGGATCTACGTGAGTTACCACTTGTGACCATTGACGGCGAAGACGCACGAGACTTTGATGATGCTGTTTACTGTGAGAAGAACAAAGAAGGTGGTTGGCGTTTATGGGTAGCGATTGCTGACGTCAGTTACTACGTTCGCCCTGACTCTGCGCTGGATAAAGAAGCCATCAACCGTGGTAACTCGGTGTACTTCCCATCGCAAGTAGTGCCAATGCTACCGGAAGTGCTATCAAATGGTTTGTGTTCACTTAACCCACAAGTTGATCGCTTGTGTATGGTGTGCGAAATGACCATCTCAGAGACGGGTAAACTATCGGGCTACAAGCACTACGAAGCCGTGATGAACTCGCACGCTCGTCTCACATATAGCAAAGTGAGCGCGATTCTAGAAGGGGATGAAGAACTACGTGAGCGCTACCAGCCGCTTGTTTCTCATCTAGAAGAGCTGCACAAGATGTACAAAGTGCTGAAAGAAGCACGAGATCAACGCGGTGCAATCGAATTTGAAACCGTTGAAACCAAATTTATTTTCAATGCGGAACGTAAAATCGAAAGCATTGAGCCAGTAATTCGTAATGACGCGCATAAGATCATCGAAGAATGTATGATTTTAGCCAACATTGCTTCGGCATCGCTGGTAGAAAAAGCGAAAGAGCCCGCGCTCTATCGTATCCACGAATCTCCAGGTGAATTACGCCTGCAAGGTTTCCGTGACTTCTTAAGTGAACTTGGTCTTGAGCTAAAAGGTGGTTTAGAGCCTTCACCAACGGACTATGCCGATCTCGCACGTCAAATCTCCGGGCGTCAAGATCAAGAGTTGATTCAGACTATGCTGCTACGCTCAATGAAGCAAGCGGTATACAACGCAGATAACGCGGGGCACTTTGGGTTGGCATTGAAACGCTATGCGCACTTTACGTCGCCAATTCGTCGTTACCCTGACTTGTTACTTCACCGTGCAATCAAGTATCTGATTGCTAAAGAAGAAGGTAGTAATCAAGATCGCTGGACACCAACAGGTGGCTATCATTACTCGTTTGACGACATGGATTTTTACGGCGAACAATGTTCGATGACAGAGCGCCGTGCTGATGATGCAACACGTGATGTTGCGGATTGGCTGAAGTGTGAATATATGCAAGACCACGTCGGTGACGAACTAGACGGTGTTATTGCTAATGTCACTAGCTTTGGCTTCTTTGTACGTTTAACGGATTTGCACATCGATGGTTTGGTACATATTTCTACCCTTGCGAACGACTACTATCAATTTGACCCGATTGGTCAACGACTTATTGGTGAAAGTTTCGGTAACATCTACCGCTTAGGCGATGCAGTAAAAGTAAAAGTACTGGCTGTTAACCTCGATGATAAGCAAATTGACTTTGAATTGGTCGAAACAAGTCGTAAGCTACGCGGCGAAGGTAAGACTGCGAAGAAACGCGCAGCGGAAGCAAAACGCAAAGCGAAAGATAAAAAACGCGCTGCGACTCGCTCTTCATCGAAAGAAGGTGGCGCGGCTCGTGCAGTTCCTGCGATAGAGCCAACTAAACGCCCAGAAGAAACGGGCGCAGTGAGTAAGCGCAATGGCCCCAAACGTGATGACGCCGAAGGCAAAAAGAAGCCTAAAGTGAAAAAAGCACGTAAAAAAAAGCCACACAGTAAGCCGAAGAAAACCAAGCGCACTAAAAAAGAAGCGTAGTAGGCTGAAGCGCCAGCTCAGTTCAAACTCAGCTGGCGCAGGCAATACGACCCGAACAACAGGTTAAACAATGAGTAACGAATTTATCTACGGCATTCACGCAGTGAAAGCGGTATTGGAGCGCGAACCAGAGCGTTTTATCGAGGCATACGTTTTAAAAGGTCGTCAAGATGATCGCCTAATGCCAATCCTAAATGATCTTCAGGTTTGTGGTGTCTCTATTCAACAAATGACGCGTAAAACACTGGATGACAAAGCGCGTGGTGCAAATCACCAAGGCATCATTGCTCGCGTAAAACCAGCAAAACAGCTGAACGAGAACGACATTGATGACATCTTAGCGCAGCATGAATCACCGCTACTGTTAGTGCTGGATGGTGTGACGGACCCGCACAACCTTGGTGCGTGTTTGCGTAACGCAGATGCGGCAGGCGCTGCGGCGATCATCGTACCGAAAGATCGTTCTGCACCAATGAATGCCACGGTAAGTAAAGTAGCATGTGGCGCTGCAGAGGTTGTGCCTTTGATTCGTGTAACCAACCTTGCACGTACAATGCGTACGCTACAGGAAAAAGGTATTTGGTTTGTGGGTACGGCTGGTGAAGCTACGCACGACATTTATCAAGCTAAGCTTACTGGTCCTCTTGCTATCGTGATGGGTGCTGAAGGTGATGGTATGCGTCGTCTTACTCGCGAAACCTGCGATGATTTAATTAAGATCCCTATGGCGGGCAGTGTATCAAGCTTGAACGTATCAGTGGCTTCTGGTATCTGTTTGTTTGAAGCGGTTCGTCAGCGTTTGGCTACCCAAAAATAAGGCGAGCACACTAAGCGTCGCTGAGTGTGACACTGAGTGACATCAAGATTAAGCACACAGGATGGGGAACCATCCTGTGTTATTTTAGCTAGGGAATTTATGACCCAACAAGATATTAAATTGATTGCTTTTGATCTGGATGGAACACTGCTTGATAGCGTGCCAGATCTTGCCGTAGCGGCCGATCAAGCAGTTCAGGCGTTAGGCTATCCTTCTGTATCAGAAGAGCAGGTGCGTGATTACGTTGGTAATGGTGCAGATATATTGATTGGACGTGCATTAAGCCAAAGCATGACCATCAGCAGTGATTTGAGTGATGAGCTGCGTGCTAAAGCGCGTGAGCTGTTTGATGAATACTACAAGCAAAGCGGCCATAAGCTAAGTCACCTTTACCCAACAGTAAAAGAGACGCTTGAAGAGCTACACCAAGCTGGTTTTACGATGGCGATTGTGACGAACAAGCCCTCGAAATTCGTACCAGAAATTCTAGAGCAGCATGACATCGCCAAGTACTTCGTAGACGTATTAGGTGGTGACGCGTTTCCAGAGAAAAAACCAAACCCGGTGGCGCTGAACTGGCTAATGGAAAAGCACCAGGTAAAACCAGCAGAGATGCTGATGGTTGGTGATTCGAAAAACGATATCTTGGCGGCGAAAAATGCGGGTTGTGCTTCATTTGGTTTAACTTACGGTTATAACCATGGCGAGCCCATTTCAGCTTCGAACCCTGACGTAGTGGCGAACCGCCTCGCGGAATTACTGGAAGTCGTCGCTGTTTCTGCATAACGGCAACAAAAGATCTTCCAAAATACTTGTTAATGAGTACACTGAGTAAACCGTGCGCTAAAAGCCGCACGGTTTTTCATTTTAATTAGATTAAGAAGTCAAAGGAATCATTCTAATGAGCAAACCCATTGTATTGAGTGGTGTTCAACCGTCAGGTGAACTAAGTATCGGTAACTACTTGGGTGCTCTACGTCAATGGCAGCAGATGCAAGACGATTATGATTGCCAATACTGTGTAGTAGACCTTCATGCGATTACGGTTCGTCAGGATCCTAAAGCACTGCATGAAGCGACATTAGACGCACTGGCAATTTGTCTGGCAGTTGGTGTTGATCCGAAGAAGAGCACGCTATTTGTTCAGTCACACGTACCAGAGCATGCTCAACTTGGTTGGCTTCTTAACTGTTACACGCAAATGGGTGAGCTGAGCCGTATGACTCAGTTTAAAGACAAATCGGCACGTTACGCAAATGACGTAAACGTGGGGCTGTTTGATTACCCTGTGTTGATGGCAGCAGATATTTTGCTTTACGGCGCACACCAAGTGCCAGTTGGTAGCGACCAGAAACAGCATCTTGAGTTAGCACGTGATATCGCAACGCGTTTTAACAACATCTACTCACCAGAGAGTCCGATTTTTACCGTTCCTGAGCCGTACATTCCAACAGTCAATGCACGTGTGATGAGTCTTCAAGACGCGACGAAGAAAATGTCGAAGTCAGATGATAACCGTAAGAACGTGATTACTCTGCTTGAAGAGCCAAAGTCGATCATCAAGAAGATCAACAAGGCGCAAACAGACACCGAAACCCCACCAAGCATTCGCCATGATATCGAGAACAAAGCGGGTATCGCGAACCTAATGGGACTTTACTCTGCGGCGACAGGAATGAGCTTTGAAGATATCGAAGCCAAGTACAAAGGCGTAGAAATGTATGGCCCATTTAAGAAAGATGTTGGCGAGGCGGTTGTAGCAATGCTGGAGCCAATTCAAGCAGAATACCATCGTATTCGCGCTGATCGTGCTTACATGGATGAGGTAATGCAGCAAGGTGCAGAAAAAGCATCGGCTCGCGCTGCTGAAACGCTGAAGAAAGCATACAAAGCGGTAGGCTTTGTCGCTCGCCCATAGTCGCTAAGAATAGATTACAAAAAGCTCCACGTTGGTGGAGCTTTTTTTATACTTTTTACTGGAATGGCGTGTCTTTCATGCAACGTTCCATATCGTAATATTCAACACGTCCTCGAGCACCTAAAAAGGTGGACTTCACCACCATGCCTCTATCAATGAAGTAACTGAGCTGCACGCATGATATATCGTAGCTAAGTTCTTTAATTCTTGCTGGGATCCAGTAGGTTCCTGGTGTTCTTAGACGCTGGGTAAAAGTAATAACACCCTCGTCACTGACCTCTAACTCTTCAATTCCATCCAGCTCATTTTTGGCTGATTCGATGATGTTTTGATTCGCGGTAGGTTGAAGTGGCTCACTGGCGGTCAATTGACATCCCGTTATCAAGCCAAGTAAGAAGAGAGCTAGCGCACTGCGTTGAATTTTTTTCATTTATCGTTCCTGGGTTTACAGCTAATGAGATCTTAATGTCTCGCGCAGGTGTTATATCTTTTGTGTATGAATTTGGCTAGTGAATAAGGAGAAGTTATTGAGCAAATGATGAAAATTTTGAAGTATGAGGGTCATGCGTAAGAAAAAGCCGAGCGAATAATAGGTGACTTAAGTTTAGACATGGCTATAAAAATGAAAATCAAAGCTTTCTAAATTAGTGATTAATTATATTTTCATTTATAACAAAGTGAGCTTGGTTAATAAGCCACTTCACGAGCGATGTATTTTCTACTCCTTAACATGAAGTGAAAAAATAAACTGAGTAATTAATCTAAATTTTGATTTGTTTATCAATAGCGTTATGTATTTATTACAAAAAATGTTTGAATGGGATGTTCTGGCATATTTTCTTACATTCACATGTGATTCATTTCACGGCTTTAATTGCTCATTCTTATTTATTTCATAAATAAACCTGATAGTAGACGCAAATGGTAGGCTCTGATCAGAGCTAAGTTTGCATTTACATAAATATCAGGTATGACAATGGACACGTTAATCAAACCCTCAATACTCGCACTAACCATCGCCAGTGCACTTAGCGCAAACGCGAACGCAGAGATTATTATTTCCCAGTATGTGGAAGGCGGCGCTTATAATAAAGCGGTCGAGATCGCCAATACAGGTGATACTGCGGTGACACTCACAGGCTATGAATTAGCAAAATCTTCGAATGGTGGCGGCTCGTGGGGCAGCACTCTTGATCTTAGTGACGTAACGTTACAAGCGAAGCAAGTGTATGTGCTTGCTCATGGCGATGCGAGCGAAGCAATAAAGGCGGTTGCGGATTACACTGATAAAAATGTAGCGAACTTTAACGGCGACGATCCGTTGGCACTTCTTAAAGATGGGGAAGTGCACGATATATTAGGTGTGATGGGGGACGTGGATTTCGCTAAAGACACCACGTTAGTTCGTAACAGTGATGCGCTTACACCTTCAACTACCTACCAATCCACTCAGTGGACAGCCTTACCTAAAGATAATATTGATGGTTTAGGGGAATTAAATACAACTGAGCCACCTGCGCCATTTGCTTGTGAAGTAGGTGGACAAGAACCAGCCTTTACCACCATCCAAGAGATTCAAGGTGAAGGTGCTTCTTCTCCATTTATTGATGGTTACCCTTACATCACGACCGAAGATCACTTCGTAACTGGTGTGGTCAGTGCGGTAACAACAGGCTTAACTAAAGGCTTCTACCTGCAAGCACTTGAGAATGATGGCAACGACAAGACATCTGAAGGTTTGTTTATTCACACCGATGTTGCCGATACAGAGCTGAAAGCCGGTGATGTTGTTTGTGTGAAAGGGAAAGTACAAGAGTATTACAGCAACACTCAGCTTTCTTCTGATGCAAACAGTTATATAAAAACAGGCACATCCAACGCCTCTTTGGTTACTCCGTTAACGATTAAGGAAGGGGAAACACTACGTGATGCACTAGAGCGTCATGAAGGTATGCAAGTTGAGCTCAGCTCGGCTAGCGAACTTTTCGTTACTCGTAACTTTTCTTACGATTATGACTCTCGACGCAACAACATGATGTTGTCTCATGAAGCACCGTTGTTTAAGCCGACTCAATTGCATGCAGCAGAGAGTGACGCTGCGGTTGCCCTTGCCAAAGAGAATGCGGCCAACCGTATTTACTTGGAATCGGATAGCAAAGCGCCAAATGGTCAAATCCCATATTTCCCAACGTTTGCACAAGATCTTGACCAAAATGGCTCTTCAGAGCAGCACATTCGCCTAGGCTCTCGTGTCGAAGGCCTGCAAGGTGTGGTGAATTACAGCTACAACGAGTACCGCCTAATTGCGACCAATGAAGTCGATAGCAGCAACTTTGTCACGTCAGGTGATGACTTTGACGTTGCGCGTAAAGCGGCGCCAGCCATAGCCGATTCTGATTTACGAGTAGCGAGCTTCAACGTTCTTAACTACTTCACTTCGGTTGCTGACAGCGGGCACGACAACCCAACCGGGCAAAATCGTGGCGCAACAAACCTTGATGAGTTCTTGATCCAGCAAGCGAAAATCGTTTCAGCGATGAATAAGATGGACGCGGACATCATTGGCTTGATGGAAGTGGAAAACAACGGCTTTGGTGATGGTAGTGCTATCCAAAACTTGGTTGATGCTTTAAACGCTGAGATTGATGACGTGGAAGATCATTACACGTATGTCGAAATCGAAGAGCAAGATAAATACCAAGAGGAATACTTTGGCAGTGATGCGATCATGGTGGCGATCTTATATCGTGCTAACGCAGTAACACCAAAAGAAGCAGCAAAAGTCATTGTGACGCCAGAGCAACATATTGCAGAGAACACCATTACTCGTAAAGAGGGCACTGAAAGTAACCCTGCATACGACAAATATCAACGCCATAGCTTATTACAGACCTTTACAGTGAAAGAGACTGGCGAAGATCTTTCAGTGGTCGTGAACCACTTTAAATCGAAAGGTTCTGAATGTATTGAAGAGTGGATTGCTGGTGTAGAAGACTCAGAACCCGCGGATCTGCAAGGTAACTGCAACAACTTCCGTGTTTCTGCTGCGAAAGTCGTTGGTGAAGCGCTGAAAGATATTGATGGCGATGTGCTCGTTATGGGCGATTTGAACGCTTACGGCAAAGAAGATCCGTTACTGACCCTCACTGATTACTCACAAGAGAAATACGGCCGTGATATCTACACTGCCGCTTACACAACCATTGGTGGCGGTGAGCTTCAAGTAGAGAAAACCAAGATTGAAAAAGGCTACGGTCTGCACAATTTAAACACCTTGCTGCATGGCGCTGATACGTTCTCATACACCTATTCAGGTGAGTTGGGGAACTTGGACCATGCATTGGCAAGCAGCAGTTTAGCGCAAAAAGTGGTGGCGATTGAAGATTGGCACATCAACTCACTAGAAAGTAACTTGTTTGAATACAGCAGCAAATACACGGGTGACATGCCGAAGTACAAAGATGCGTTCTCAGCGTCTGATCATGATCCAGTGATTATTGCTATTGATTTGCCAGATGATGATATCGATTTACCGAAAGCGGGTGAAAACTTAGCTATTGATGTACGTCTACCACCAACTGCGGTTGCGGGCGATATTGTGACAGTGAACTTAACAGCATCTACGCAAGCGGCCGCGACAAGCAGTGATGCAAAAGTTTACTCGGCTAGCCAAACCTTGACTCAAACTGACATTGACGCACGCAGCGTGAATATTGAGTTTGAACAAGCGCCAGAACAAGGTAATTACCAGTTAGAAGAGAAAGTGACAGACTCGACAGGCAACGTCGTTAAGTTTAGCTCTGTTCGTGATGTCTCAATGACGCAAACTGAAACGGGTGCAGAAGGTTCGAAGGACTCAGATGGTGGTTCGTTTGGTTTTGGCGCGCTACTCGCGATGCTTGGACTTGGCTTAGTACGTCGCCGCAACTAAGCCTTTATCTCCTAAAATACAGCTGTAAAGACCAAAGGCCAGCCGATGCTGGCCTTTTTATTGCACAAAGACTTGCCTTTCTAGTTTGGTGTTGCAAAATACCGCCCTTAATTGTCGCAAACCAGACAATCATCTCTTAAGTCTTGCCTAAACGGATTGGAGCAGCTGACACTCTATGTTGTTGATCATCGATAACTACGATTCTTTCACTTACAACCTCTACCAATACTTTTGCGAGCTTGGCGCTAGTGTAAAAGTCGTGCGTAACGATGAAATCGACATTCAAGGGATTGAAGCGTTGAACCCAACTCACTTGGTGATCTCACCTGGACCGTGTACGCCAAACGAGGCAGGTATCTCTCTACAAGCTATAGAATACTTCGCTGGTAAGCTTCCAATATTGGGTGTTTGCCTTGGTCATCAAGCGATAGCGCAAGTGTTTGGTGGGGAAGTCGTGCGCGCTCGACAAGTAATGCATGGGAAAACGTCACCTATTCGTCACAATGGTCGCAGTGTGTTTAAAAACCTGAATAACCCACTCACCGTAACCCGTTATCACTCTCTCGTGGTGAAAAACGGTACGTTACCCGATGTGTTTGAACTGACCGCATGGACTGAGCTGCCGGATGGAAGTATGGACGAAATCATGGGTTACCAACATAAAACTCTGCCAATTGACGCAGTGCAGTTTCACCCAGAATCGATCAAAACAGAGCAAGGTCACGAGTTGCTCGCGAACTTTTTAGCACGTAAAGCGATCTGATCGCGATCACTTTTCTTAACAAATCATTCATCTTTTTGCCGAGGTGAGTGGATTGCAAAACTATGCGGTTCATTCTGGCCTCTTTGTCTATTCATGTCTTTTTAAACCTTCTATCCCCTGTATTACATAACATTTATAAAAAATCGCTTCTCTATTTTACTTTCTTGATGCATAAATAGTCATAAGCAGTGATTAATGGAAGTTGCTTTCGAGAACGAAAAGAATAAATCACTATTGAAATGGTTAATTAAATGTAAATACAATGCCGCAATAGCTTAAATGCAAAACATTATTTGCTGGCAAAGAGCGCCGGTTAAATTCGCTTATCTGCTACGCATGCGGTATCAAGAAGGAATGTGCAATGACAACGGAAATTAAAGTAGAGCGCGGTTTATTCGATGAGGTAATGGTACCTTGCTATAACCCGATGGAAATGATCCCTGTTAAAGGTGAAGGTTCACGTGTTTGGGATCAGGAAGGTAATGAATATATCGACTTTGCTGGTGGTATTGCAGTGAGCTGTCTTGGCCATTGTCATCCAGTAATGGTAAATGCATTAACAGAGCAAGCTAATAAGCTTTGGCACTTAAGTAACGTGATGACGAACGAACCAGCACTTCGTCTGGCGAAAAAGCTAACAGAAGTGAGCTTTGCTGAGCGCGTATTCTTTGCTAACTCTGGCGCAGAAGCGAACGAAGCGGCACTTAAGCTGGCACGTCGTTACGCTGCTGACGTACATGGTGCTGAGAAATCAGAAATCATCGCATTCAAACAAGGCTTCCACGGTCGTACGTTCTTCACCGTAACGGTTGGTGGTCAAGCGGCTTACTCTGACGGTTTTGGTCCTAAGCCTGGTGACGTTACCCACTTACCTTACAATGATATCGAAGCACTACAGGCACACATGTCTGATCGCACATGTGCGGTGATGATGGAGCCGCTACAAGGTGAAGGCGGTATCGTGCCACCAACGCCTGAGTTTGCTCAAGCAGTACGTGAGCTGTGTGACAAACACAACGCGCTACTGATCTTCGATGAAGTGCAAACCGGTAATGGTCGTACAGGTAACTTCTACGCTTACCAAGGTTTAGGTATTACACCTGATATTCTAAGCACCGCGAAATCACTTGGTGGCGGTTTCCCAATCGGTGCAATGCTGACTACTGCAAAATTAGCAGAGCACATGAAAGTCGGTACACACGGTTCAACATACGGCGGTAACCCACTCGCGTGTGCTGTAGCAGAAGCAGTTGTGAAAGAAGTTACTAAGCCTGAAGTGTTGGCTGGTGTGCTAGAACGCGAAGCGATGTTCCGCGAAGGTCTAGAGAAGATCAATGCTAAGTACAACATCTTCTCAGAAGTGCGCGGTCAAGGCCTATTGCTTGGCGCTGCACTAAATGAAGAATGGCAAGGCCGCGCACGTGATGTTCTCGTCGCTGCGGGCAAACAGGGTCTAATGGTATTGGTTGCGGGTGCCAATGTCGTACGTTTCACACCATCACTCGTTATCACACAACAAGAAATTGAAGAAGGCTTGGCGAAACTGGATAAAGCGATCGCGACTTTAGTTTAAGCGCGATATCAGTTTCAACGTCAACGCAGCCCCCCGTCAAGGATCTCTGATGGGGGAATTGTTCCTACAATATAGTTAGGATCTTCTTGCATCTGGAGGGAGTATTGATGCTAGTAGTTCGCCCTATCGCGATGTCGGATTATGACGCGCTGCACACTTGTGCGGTGGAGTCTGGTCACGGATTTACATCTCTACCGGTTAACGAAGAACTGTTAACCAATCGAATCAAACACTCAGAGTACAGCTTTGGTAAGCCAGATGTGGCAGAACCAGGTGATGAAGGCTACCTGATGGTCGGCTTTGACTCTGAAACGGGTGAGGTTGCGGGTACCACCGGAATCGAAGCATCTATCGGCTGGGATGTCCCATTTTACTCGTATCACATTAGTAAAGTGGTGCACTCGTCACCAAAGCTTGGCGTCAATAATGTCGTCAAACTGCTTACTTTTGGTAATAACTACACGGGTAACAGCGAAATTTGTACCTTGTTCTTGCGTGAGAAATTCCGCCAAGGTCTGAATGGTCGTCTAATGTCGAAGTGTCGTTTCCTCATGATGGCTGAGCACCCAGAGCGTTTCTCTGAAACGATCTTTGCGGAGATGCGTGGTGTTTCAGACGACGCAGGCAACTCGCCGTTCTGGCAATGGTTACAAGAGCATTTCTTCTCCATCGATTTCACGCTTGCGGATTACCTCACAGGTATCGGCAAGAAAGGCTTTATTGCTGACTTAATGCCGAAGCTGCCTATTTACATCAACCTGTTGAGTCCAGAAGCGCAAGCCGTGATTGGTCAAGTACATGACAATACTCGCCCAGCATTAAAGCTGCTTGAGCGTGAAGGCTTCACTAACCGTGGCTACGTGGATATTTTCGATGCGGGTCCAACCGTTGAATGTGACTTACGCAATATTGAATCGGTACGTCACTCGTTCCGTGCGCAAGTGAAAATTGCACAACATAGCAGTACGCAAGACTTCTTGATGTGCAACTCATCGTTCGAAAACTTCCGCGCAGCAGTCACCAAAGCGGCGTATGACCCTGAAACACAAAGCGTCATGATCGCACCAGACGTTGCGGATGCACTTTTGGTTGAGGAAGGGGATTTTGTTCGCCTTCTTCCGCAGTAACAGACGACAGAATTTAAGGATAGAAACAATGACACATTGGATTGCAGGTGAATGGGTACAAGGTCAGGGTGAAGCATTTACGTCTCTGTCGCCTTACAACCAAGAAGTGATCTGGCAAGGCAACGGTGCAACGGCAGAGCAGGTGAATCAAGCGGTATCTGCAGCGCGTGAAGCGTTTATTGACTGGAAAAAACGCCCATTTGCAGAGCGTGAAGCGATCGTGTTGGCTTTTGCTGAGAAAGTAAAAGAGAACAGCGAAAAAATCGCCGAAGTCATTGCCAAAGAAACTGGTAAGCCAATTTGGGAAACGCGCACTGAAGCAGCGGCAATGGCAGGTAAAATTGCCATCTCTATTCGTGCTTACCATGACCGCACCGGTGAAGCGAGCCGTGAAGCGGCGGGCAACCAAATTGTGTTACGTCATCGCCCACTGGGCGTGATGGCGGTATTTGGGCCATATAACTTCCCTGGTCACTTACCAAATGGTCACATTGTGCCTGCGTTACTAGCGGGTAACACTGTTGTGTTCAAGCCATCCGAGCAAACACCTTGGACTGGCGAGCTAGCTATGAAACTTTGGGAAGAAGCAGGTCTGCCGAAAGGCGTGATCAACCTTGTCCAAGGTGCGAAAGAAACCGGTATTGCGCTTGCTGATGCGAAAGGCATTGATGGCGTACTGTTCACGGGCAGCGCGAACACAGGGCATGTATTGCACCGTCAATTTGCGGGTCAACCTGGCAAGATGTTAGCACTAGAAATGGGTGGTAATAACCCGATGGTGATCTCTGATAAATACGGTGATTTGGATGCCACGGTGTACACCATCATCCAGTCAGCGTTTATCAGTGCTGGTCAACGTTGTACGTGTGCTCGTCGTTTGTACGTGCCATTGGGTGAGAAAGGTGATGCGCTCATCACGAAACTGGTTGAAGCGACGAAGAATATTCGCGTAGACCAACCATTTGCAGAGCCTGCGCCATTTATGGGGCCGCAAATTTCCGTTGCCGCAGCCAAGTTCATTCTCGATGCACAAGCGAACCTACAATCACTTGGTGGTGAAAGCTTGATTGAAGCTAAAGCAGGAGAGGCGGCGTTTGTTTCTCCCGGCATTATTGATGTAACGAACATTGCTGAGCTACCAGATGAAGAGTACTTCGGTCCACTTCTGCAAGTGGTGCGTTATGAAGGGCTAGAAAAAGCCGTAGAACTGGCGAATGACACGCGCTTTGGTCTCTCTGCTGGTTTAGTTTCAACTGACGACCAAGAATGGGAATACTTCGTTGACCATATTCGTGCTGGGATCGTGAACCGTAACCGCCAGCTCACAGGTGCAAGTGGTGATGCGCCATTTGGTGGTCCTGGTGCGTCAGGTAACCTACGTCCAAGCGCTTATTACGCAGCAGACTACTGTGCGTACCCGATGGCATCAATGGAAGGTCAAGAGACTATCTTGCCTGCAACATTAAGCCCAGGTGTGGCGCTATAAGTTTTAATAACAGAGTCGCAACCATGTATTGCGGCTCACTTTGCCGGCGAATCATTTAGGTATGGGTTGTAGTGATCGTTGGCAGAACACGGAAAGTGAGCAAAGACTCGGAAAAGCGTGTTGACTGACTGGCATTTACCGTCACAGGTTGATGGCTGCTCGTTCATTATTCTGGACAACTTTTCGTTGTGAACGAGCAGTCAACTTCCGCTTACCTTTTAACTCTACATCTCGTAACAAGGAGTCGTTATGACGCCCGATGTGTTATTTGAATCGCTATGGCAAGATTACATTCAACGTCTTTGCCCCTCTGCTGCGAAAGTACATCAGCTGCTTCAAGAAGATGAGCCTCTGATTAATGATCATATAGCTTTACGTACCTTCAATATTGCGCCTCTTGGTATCGAAACCTTAGCTAAACCATTTGTAGCCATTGGCTATCAGGCATGTGGTGACTACGTTTTCGAAAGTAAAAAGCTGGTTGCTAAACACTATGAGCACCCTGATCCGAAGCAACCTAAAGTCTTTATTAGTGAGCTAAAAGTTGAGGAGTGTTCACCTGAGCTGCAAGAGATTGTGAAAAAGCTGGTGGCACAAGTCGATGCAGGCAAGCTGAACGATAGCGCATTCTTACATGGTGGACGCTTGTGGGATTTAAGCTTTGCTGACTACCAAACGTTGGCTAAAGAAAGTGAGTATGCATCTTGGTTGGCTGCGCATGGTTACGGCGCAAACCACTTCACGGTGAGCGTTAACCAGCTCAATGAATACGAAGAAGTGAAGCAAGTAAACGATCACTTACGTACGGCCGGATTTACCATTAATGAAAACGGCGGGGAAGTGAAGGGCACTCCTGAGGTGCTGCTAGAACAATCATCGACCATGGCGGATAAAGTGGCGGTTCGCTTTAGCGAAGGCACTGAAATTATCCCTGGTGGCTTTTACGAGTTTGCTAAGCGCTACCCGATGGAAAACGGTGAGCTGTACCCAGGTTTTGTGGCGGCTTCAGCGGACAAAATCTTTGAAAGTACGAATGGCTAACTTTTAGGGTTAACCTTTCGGCTAACCAACTTGCTCATTAGTCTTTTGTTGCTCTGAGCTTAATGTGGTTACAAGACAAATAAAAAGCCACCAATGTCGCCATTGGTGGCTTTTATAATTTTGTTCGCGTCACTCTGGTTTGAGATTAACGAGTACCGTAAACCACGATAGTTTTACCGTGCGCAGAGATTAAGTTCTGCTCTTCTAACATTTTCAAGATACGACCTACTGTCTCACGAGAACAGCCAACGATTTGACCGATTTCTTGACGAGTGATCTTGATTTGCATGCCGTCTGGGTGAGTCATTGCGTCTGGTTGTTTTGCAAGGTTCAGAAGCGTCTGAGCGATACGACCAGTTACGTCTAGGAACGCCAGGTCACCCACTTTTTGGCTAGTTACTTGAAGACGACGAGCCATCTGCGCAGAAAGGCGCATTAGGATGTCTGGGTTTACTTGGATAAGCTGACGGAATTTCTTGAAAGAAATTTCAGCAACTTCACAAGGAGATTTAGCACGAACCCAAGCTGTGCGCTCTTGGTCTTCCTCGAATAGACCAAGTTCACCAATAAAGTCTCCTTGGTTTAGGTAAGAAAGGATCATCTCCTTACCTTCTTCGTCTTTGATAAGAACCGCAACAGAACCTTTAACGATATAGTACAAAGTTTCTGCCTTTTCGCCCGCGTGAATTAGCGTGCTCTTTGAAGGGTACTTATGAATATGACAGTGTGAAAGAAACCACTCTAATGTTGGGTCGGTTTGAGGTTTACCTAGAACCATAATATCTCACTTCCTCTGCAGGGTACGCTTGCGCTATCCATATTTTAGCTAAGCCTGAATTAGGCCTACTAGAATAAGAGCACTTTTTATATGCTGCAAGCTCTCTTGTGTTTCGGTAAGAAATAGTATCCTTTTTCGAAAACGATTTCTTGATTTTAATCGTGCCATGATTGAGATTTTGTAAGCAAAACTGTGCACATGATCACGGTATGAAAAGTAAACATCTTCGCAGGCAGGTTTTTAGCCAATTTTCCCTGTTTCGATGAGCTGTTGTAGGATAGGCCGAACTATGAGCTCCATTGCAAAGCTCATCTTACCGCCTGGCACGACAATCGTGTTGTGGCGTGACATGAATGAGCCATCAATCATAGCCAGGAGATATGGGAAGTCGACTTTCTTTATCCCACGCAAGCGAATTACGACAAAGCTCTCATCCAGGCTTGGGATACCCTTCGCATTAAGGGGGTTGGAGGTATCGACCGTTGGGACGCGCTGAAAGTTAATATGAGTGCGAGAAAATTGCGGAGTGATGTAGTTAAGATAATCGTCCATCGAGCGCACGATAGAATCCATTACTGCTTCTCGTGAATGACCGCGGTCACGAGTATCACGCACAAACTTTTGGATCCACTCTAAGTTTACGATTGGTACCATACCAATCAAGAAATCCACATGCTGCGCAACATTAACATCGCCATCCACAACACCGCCGTGCAAGCCTTCATAGAAGAGAACGTCACTGTTCTCCGGTAAGTCCTGCCACGGTGTGAAGGTTCCAGGCATTTGATTATAAGGTACGGCCTCGTCAAAGGTGTGTAGGTAGCGACGTACGCTGCCTGCGCCATCGTGACCATATTTACGGAAAAACTCTTCCAATCCTGGAAAGTCATTAGCTTGAGGGCCAAAGTAGCTAATGTGTCGACCTTGCTCGCGCGCTTTACGGATTTCTATATCCATTTCAGGGCGAGTAAAGCGATGGAAGCTGTCGCCTTCAACCCATGCGGGTTTAACGTTCATCATATTGAACATCTTACGGAAGGCTTCAGATGTAGTGGTCGTGCCGGCACCGGATGAACCAGTAACCGCAATAATTGGGTGTTTAGCTGACATGACAAACCTTGTCGAAAATTACTTACCTGTAATGTGCAGTAGGCTGCTACTGCACGGTCGATAACCCACTATAGCACGTAACAATGCCTTGTCATTGAGTGGGGTACGGTAAAATGTGAAGGGTCTAAAATTTTGTTTTTACCTGAATATCGACGGTTTCGTGCAGTTCAGAGAACACGATAACCGCTTCGCCTTTTTCTAATTGAGTTTTTACTTGATCCACTTTGTCTTGCAAAGAAATCTCGACGGTTCCGTAATCCGTGCCTTCACGTAAGACGAATTCACGAATTAAGTTTTCCAATGTTTCTGGCGCAATGTCTTGCCATGGAATGATCATAAATACCTCGAACTTTTATGATGAGCGGCTAGTTTACTGCTTTCGCTGCTTGGATACAGCAGAAAGGTAATCTGCAGCAATACTTTCGTAATACGCTGGCAGCGCTTCTTCCAACCAAAATTTCGGCTTGAGCGCTGAACCTGTAAGGAAACCAACATGCCCACCGTGCTCAAAGAGACGGTAATCAATATTATCTGGCAGAACAAATTTCGGGATCACATCGTCGGTCATGAATGGATCGTCTTTGGCGTGAATGATCAGTGTCGGTAGCGTGATCTGTTGTAATTTACTTAAGCCAGAACATTGATCGTAATAATCTTGTGCGTCTTTAAAACCGTGCAGTGGTGCCGTGATCAAATCATCGAATTCATACAATCGTGTGACACGTTTTATTGAGTTGTAGGACAAAGCGAGCTCGCCATGCAACAAGTGATGTTTTTGCAATGCGTTGCGTTTGAGCGAAGAGAGCAGGTAACGGCGATACACTTTCGAAAAGCCTTGTTCAATACGGTTCGCACACGCTGCTAGGTCTAAAGGCGCTGAGATAATGGTCGCCGCGTTCAAAATGGGGTGGTCTTTGTATTGGGCTAAATAATTCGCCAACATGTTACCGCCAAGAGAAATACCAACCGCAACTTTGGGGTTATCAGGAAAGCGTTGCTCAAGGTGCTCTAAGAAGTGGCGGGCGTCAGTCACTTCACCAGAATGATAGGCGCGAGCTTTCTTGTTTGGCTTACCGCTACAACCGCGGAAATGCATCATCACCGACAGCCATCCGGATTGAGCAAATGCATTCATTAGGCCATTGGCGTAAGGGCTATAGAAGCAGCCTTCTAGTCCATGAAATAAAACAAAAATCGGCTTTTTTTGCGCAGGTTCTTGGGTTGGGTCCTCGCTCCATGCGAGATCGAGAAAGTCTCCATCGGATGTATCGAGGGTTTGCCAAATCGGCGTAAACAACGCTTTTTTGCGAATAAAACGCGGTAAAAGCGTTTGAAGATGCGGGTTTTTGATCCCGGCGGCTGCGAAAAATTGTGTCATACCTAACTGCTCTTATGCGGTTCTTCGGTGTCAGTTGAAGAACTTATTAATATAATCCTTTATAAAGATTATAGGTATTCTACAGATTTATGGGCGTTTTGGTGGGTGAATGTTTGGCACCGGAATAGCAAAGGCCTGTTGCAAATGCTCACCACCAAGTTGACGACAGTATCTCAGCGTGAGTGGGGCGCCATCATTTTTGACCAGCGTGAGCGAGTTAATGCAGTTCACCAAATCCGCTTGTTGCTGCTTTTCTAGTTGCAGCTCAAACTGCAAGGTTTCACGATATAAAGCGTCATTGACTTGAGACTTAAGATGGCGACGTAAGTCGCGAAAAGAGTGCAGTAAGGTTTCGCTTCGGCCCAGACAGCTTTGTACCAGAGGCCAGTCTTTTTCTTGGAAAATGAGTTGCTGCTCATCGAGCCATCTGAGCAGCAGGAGTAGGTTCACGTTGCCGTGATAATTGTTCTGTAATGATAAACACGCTTCTTTCACTTCTCGCACACCATAAAATTGCAGACTGAACTGCCAAAGGTGTTCTAGGGTGAGTGTGTATTCAGCGTGTTGATTACTCATTGATTAAACTCTAGCTCCATCTGCTCCAGTTCTTCCTGAGCAGACATCCATTCCATTTCAATTTCTTCGAGCTCTGCCTTACTAGAAGCTTGAAGAGCCAGCACTTGGTTAAGTTTAGCTTTATTTTCGGCTTCATACAGTGAGTTATCTGCCAATTGTTCTTCAGCTTCGGCCAGTGCAGCACCTAACTTATCCATTTTATTTTCTAATTGTGTCAGCGTTTTGCGAATTGGCGCCGTCTGCTTACGAAATTCTGCATCGCGACGTTTCTGCTCTTTTTTCGCTGCCGCGCTGTTGGCGCTATCTTTGGCTGGCTGTGCAGCTTGTGCTTCTTTGCGTTCCGCTCTTTGTTGCTCAGTTAACCATTTGTAGTAGTCGTTTAAGTCACCATCGAACGGCGCAACTTGACGATCATGCACCAAGTACAAGTCATCGGTTGTAGCACGCAGTAAGTAGCGATCGTGCGAAACAATCACCATTGCACCTTCGAACGTTTGCAGTGCCATCGTCAATGCCTGACGCATGTCCAAATCCAAGTGGTTGGTTGGTTCATCAAGTAGCAACAGGTTTGGCTTTTGCCACACAATTAAGGCCAGCACTAAACGGGCTTTTTCACCACCCGAAAACGGCGCGACTTTCTCCAGTGCTTTGTCGCCTTGGAAGCCAAAGCTGCCTAGGTAATCACGTAGCTGTTGTTCGGTTTGATCCGGCGCGATCTGCATCATGTGTTGCAGCGGCGTTTCCTCTGGGTGCAGCGTTTCTAATTGATGCTGAGCAAAGTAACCTATTTTTACGCCTTGTGAGTAAGTCAGATCGCCACCTTGCGCGTTAAGCTCGCCAGAGAGCAATTTGATCAAGGTCGATTTACCTGCGCCATTACGGCCGAGTAGACCAATGCGACTGCCAGGAACCAAGTTCAAGCGGATCTTCTCTAAGATCAGGTTGTCACCGTAGCCTGCCGATACTTCATCCATCATCATGATTGGGTTTGGCAGCGCCGCAGGCTCACGGAATTGGAAGCTAAATGGGTTATCGAATTGAGCGGGTAACACTTTCTCCATGCGCTCCAAAGCTTTAATACGGCTTTGAGCCTGGCGTGCTTTAGAGGCTTTATAACGGAAACGGTCGATGTAGCTTTGCATGTGCGACATCTGTTTCTGTTGCTTCTCGAACATCGCTTGCTGCAGCACCATTTTTTGCGCTCGTTGGTTTTCGAACGACGAATAGTTACCCGTGTATTCGTTCAATTGTTGGTTTTCGATGTGGATAATACGGCCAACAATTGGGTCAAGGAAGTCACGGTCGTGCGAGATCAGGATCAGTGTGCCTGGGTAGTTTTGTAGCCAACGTTCAAGCCACATCACCGCGTCTAAGTCCAAGTGGTTGGTTGGCTCATCGAGTAGCAATAAGTCAGAACGGCACAATAGCGCTTGAGCTAAGTTAAGGCGCATACGCCAACCACCAGAGAATTGAGTCAAACTCCAACTCATTTGCTCTTGACTGAAACCTAAACCGTCGAGCAATTCTGCCGCGCGAGCGCGAATGCTATAACCGCCGATGGTTTCAATTTTACCGTGGATCTCGGCAACCAAGGTGCCGTTGTCTTGTGCTTCCGCTTCAGCCAACTGCTTTTCGAGCGCTCGGTACTCGCGATCACCATCAATGACGTATTCCAGTGCAGTGCGCTCTAGCGCAGGCGTTTCCTGTGCGACCCAGGCCAGTTCCCAATGTTGAGGTTGGCTAAATGAGCCTGCATCAATCGACAGTTCATCTTTCAGCAATGCAAATAGCGTTGATTTACCGCAGCCGTTTTTACCCACAAGGCCGACTTTATCGCCAGGATGGATAGTCGCTGAAGCTTGATCTAAAAGAGGTTTACCGCCACGCAGTAACTGAATATCAGAAAAGGTAATCATAAAGTTTTCATTCACTTTGCGCAGTGCGCGTTGCTTGGTTACATAGCGAAGTGGTTTCAATCGTTTTTAAAGCCACTTGGGTATATATCTAGCGGTGAATAGTAGGGGTATTGGCCGGAAAAGTCGATTGATTCGCTTTAATTGCATTATGCTGTACAAAAAAGTATAACAATTTGATAACGGATAAAAATAACCACAAGGACGACCATTTGGCTGTTGCACCGTCTATTCTCCCAAGAGTTCTGGTCATTTATGCTCATCCAGAGCCACATAACTCGATTGCTAATCAAGTGATGATTAAAAAAGCTCAGTCGCTTGATCACGTCACTGTGCACGATCTTTACGGTGTTTACCCTGACTTCTTTATTGATGTGAATTACGAACATGAGTTGTTGCTCATGCATGATGTGATCGTGTTTCATCACCCGCTTTATATGTATTCATGCCCAGCCCTGTTAAAAGAGTGGTTGGACCGAGTGCTGGGCAAAGGTTTTGCTTTTGGTGGAGGTTCGGCACTAGAGGGAAAATACTGGCGCAGTGTGATTACAACGGGGGGGAAAGAAGAGGCCTTTAGCGCGAAGGGGTACAACAAATATCCATTAGAGCAAATCTTACAACCGTTTGAACTGACGGCTGCCTTGTGTCAAATGCACTGGATTGAACCTTTGGTGTTGTATTGGTCGCGTAATGTCTCGGATATTGAGCGGTATGAGCACGCCGAACTGTATCGTCGGTGGTTGAACAACCCACTTGAAAACTGGGAAGCAACAGACCAAGGAGGTCAGTATGGCGATAACCAGTGAGTTTCTTCAAAGTAGCGTGGTCTTTCTCTCGGCTGCGGTTATCGCGGTGCCGATTGCTCAGCGTCTCGGACTTGGCTCGGTTTTAGGTTATTTACTTGCCGGTGTGTTGATTGGCCCTTGGGGTCTTGGCTTAATCAGTGATGTTGATGCTATTTTGCACTTTGCTGAACTTGGGGTCGTGTTGTTACTGTTCTTGATCGGCCTTGAACTAAATCCTAAAAAACTGTGGCAAATGCGAGGACCGATTCTAGGCTTAGGCGGCGCGCAGGTGGTGGTTACGACCGCCGTGCTGGGCAGTGTCGTCAGTATGTTCGGCGTAAGCATGCAAGTGAGTTTGGTGATTGGGATGGGATTGGCGCTGTCCTCGACGGCAATTGCTCTTAAAGTGATTGAAGAGCAAGGGCTCAATGGCACCGAAACGGGTCAGTCTGGTTTTGCGGTATTGCTCTTTCAAGATATTGCCGTGATCCCAATGTTGGCAATGTTGCCCTTGCTTGCTGGCGGGCAGAGTGGCGGTAGTTGGTTGGATGTCTTCACGGTATTAGGCAGTGTGGTGGCACTGTTGATTGGTGGCCATTTTTTATTGCGTCCACTGTTTCGTTTTGTTGTGATGAGCGGCGTTCGTGAGCTCTTTACCGTCGCCGCACTATTGGTCGTGCTTGGGATTTCTGTCGTGATGCAAAAGCTCGGGCTTTCTATGGCTCTAGGGACTTTCTTAGCCGGCGTTCTGCTGGCTGAGAGTGAATATCGACATGAATTGGAAATCGCTATCGAGCCGTTTAAAGGTTTGTTGTTGGGGTTGTTCTTCATCGCGGTTGGCATGGCGGTAAATTTGGGGTTATTGGCATTACACCCTTTAGAGATTCTGGGCGCGGTGGTGGCTTTGGTCGTGGTTAAGGGCTTGGTTTTGTATGCATTGGCGAGAGCTGCCCGTGTCGGAGCCAAAGCGAGAAGCCGTATGGCCGCGATTTTAAGCCAAGGTGGTGAGTTTGCCTTTGTCATATTTACCGCAGCGAGCCAAGAGGGCATTTTATCCAAAGAGCAAGTGGCGTTTTTGTTGGTGGTGGTCAGTTTATCCATGGTGACGACACCACTTTTGCTGATGGGACAAAAAAAATGGTTTGCTCATACCCTGAATCAAGAAGAAGAGGGCATGACCACGAAAGTAGTGGATCGCCGACCTCGCGTGATCATTGCAGGCTTTGGACGTTTCGGTCAGATCGTCGGACGTTTAATGTATGCCAATAAAATCAAAGTGACGGTATTAGAAAGTGATGCCAGCCAAATCCACCTACTGCGCAAGTATGGTTACAAAGTGTTTTATGGCGATGCTACCCAAATTGATCTTTTGCGGGCTGCTGGCGCAGATAAAGCAGAAGCATTGGTCATTTGTACCGATTCACCTGATGAGGTGATGGCCATCGTTGATATCTGCCGCGTGCACTTCCCGAAACTTAAGTTGCTAGCCCGAGCAAGAAGCCGTGTCGAGGCGTATCAGTTAATGAGCCACGGTGTCGAGAATTACTCTCGTGAAACATTTTTAGGGGCATTGGATCTCGGTCGCCAAGCGCTCGTAGAACTTGGTATGCACCCTTATCAAGCAAAGCGGGCAGAAGCACATTTTCGTAAGTTAGATAATGCTATGCTTAAGGACTTATTGCCTCAGCACAATGAAGATAAGAAATTGGCTCAGAGAGCGAAAGAGGCACGCAAAGAGCTAGAAGAAATTTTTGGTCGTGAGATGGAGAGCGACCATCAGTCACCTAATCATTGGAAGTAGTACTTGAGCCAAGACTCAAGCTAAGGAAATAGCGTGAAAATCAAGAAACGTTTTATTGCCGGCGCTAGCTGCCCAAATTGCAGCCAGCAAGATACCCTGCGCTGGTGGATTGAAAATAATATCGAGTTAGTTGAGTGTGTCGAGTGTGAGTTTACTGAGCAGCGTAAACCGCAATCTGTAGAGAAAAATAAACACTCAGATCAGGAAATGATCGGAATTTTTAAGCCGGAATAATTGAACTTCGATAATTGATCCCCATAATACACCCAGATATCTCAGTACTTAACCCCATTCAGGTTAAGTCAATTAATCTCCCTGGAGTTAGTATGAAAATTGAAAAGAACGTTGTTGCAAGCCTTGCATACAAAGTAATGTTGGAAGACGGTGTGGTTGTTGATCAATCAACAGCAGAAGCGCCTCTAGATTACCTTCACGGTCACAACAACCTAATCACTGGTCTTGAAAAAGAGCTTGAAGGTAAAGTGGCTGGCGACAAGTTCTCAGTAACGGTAGCTCCTGAAGAAGCTTACGGCGAGCACAACGATGCGCTAGTACAACGCGTTCCTGCGGACGTATTCCAAGGCGTTGACCAAATCGAAGTGGGCATGCGCTTCCTGGCTGACACTGACCAAGGTCCAATCCCTGTAGAAGTAACAGAAGTTGACGGCAACGAAGTGGTTGTTGACGGTAACCATATGCTAGCTGGTCAAACACTAACTTTCGAAGTAGAAGTTATGTCTACACGTGAAGCAACAGCAGAAGAGATCGAACACGGTCATATCCATCAAGCTGGTGGCTGTGGTCATGACCATGATCACGATGATGAAGGCTGCTGTGGCGGCGGCAGCTGTGGTTCTCACTAATCACAAGCTCCTTCACTAGATAATCTTATCTAGTAAAGCTTTGAAAAGCGCAAGTTGAGGTTTCAACTTGCGCTTTTTGTTTATCTAAGGTGTAGTGCATAGAAGAAAAGAACAACTCATGGAAAAAGCGATGACAAAACCTTTCTCGATTGCGATTCATGGTGGCGCAGGCACCATTTTACGTGAACAGATGAGCAATGAACTTCAGCAATCGATCTTGGCTGATTTGGAAGCGTCGGTAAAAGCTGGCTATCAAATTCTAGAGAAAGGCGGCGACGCTTTGGATGCGGTTGTGGCTGCAGTAAAAGTATTGGAAGACTCGCCTAACTTTAATGCGGGTAAAGGCTCGGTGCTGACCAACAACGAAATGGTAGAAATGGATGCCTCTGTCATGGATGGTCGAAACCAAGCCGCAGGCGCGGTCGCTGGTGTTCGTCATATCAAGAATCCAATTGAGCTCGCTCGTGACGTAATGCGAAACAGCAATCACGTGTTGTTGGTGGGTGAGGGCGCAGAGAAGTTTGCTTTTGAACAAGGCCATGAGTATACCGAACAGGATTACTTCTTTACTGATCGCCGTTATGAGCAACTGCTTTCGATGCGAGAGAAGGGGTTGTTTGCACTATCGGAATCTCGCTATCCAGATGATCGTAAACATGGCACCGTCGGAGCCGTAGCGTTGGATCAACAAGGTAACTTAGCCGCTGCAACCAGCACGGGTGGCGTGACGAATAAGAAATACAACCGAGTTGGGGATTCGGCTTTGATAGGCTGCGGCACGGTGGCCGAAAATGGCGTTGTCGCGGTTTCAACTACGGGTGTCGGTGAGTTTTTTATCCGTAAACGTGTCGCAGAAGACGTCGCCGCACGGATGCGTTACTTACAAGAAGATATTCATACTGCTTGTGAGCATATTATTCAGGGGGAACTGAAAGAGATGGGCGGCGAAGGCGGTTTAATCGCAATTGACGCGCAAGGTGAGCTGCACTTTGCGATGAACAGCTCTGGTATGTACCGAGCTGGCATCAACACTCAAGGCGAGTTGAGCGTCAAAATCGACGCTGACGAATAGCTTCCTCTTGAGTGCCTCTTAAGTAATCAATACAACAAAGCCCAGAACACGTTCTGGGCTTTATGCTATTTGAGCCTGCATTTTAATAATGCGGTGGTGGGGTTTCTTCTGACGGATCGGCTAAATTCGACGAGTCCATATTTTTTACTTTACCTACCACATATTTCATCTGATCGATCATCTTGGTAATTTGCAGTTGCTGCTGCGATAAGGCGCCGTTCAGATCTTCAATAGTCTGTTCTTGGAACGCAAGCTGACATTCTAAGTCATTAATGCGTGCTTCCAATTGCTGAATGATTTTTTCTGTCATGATCCGTTCTCTAACTGCCAAGCTTGGGCAATACCTGCTGAAGTAGCAGTAATTACGCGTTGTTTTGAATCAAAGGCTGCATCATACACGAGCGCACGGGGAGGGCGAGTGTCTTTTTTTGGCTCAACTTCAAATCCGCCAATCCGTTTTCCGGTTTGAGTATCCCATATTGAAACGCGGCCAGAAGGCGTTCCTGTCACTAACTGAGTTCCGTCATCAGAAAATCGCGCAGTAGAGAAGATCAATTGGCGCGACCAACTGCTCAACTGTGTGACCTCTTGTCCAGTTTTTAAATCCCAAATTACCGCTTGGTTTCCGCCATCGGATGTCATTGCTAACTTGCCATCTCGTTGCAGGGCAACACGAACAACCCGTTGTTCATGTTCGAAGGTCCGCAGCACTTGTCCGGTTTCGGTGTCCCACAAATACGCTTTGTAGTCATTACCACCAGTCAGTGCGAAGCGGCCATTAGGAGAAATGGCGACGGAATTGACTTTTTCACGATGCGCAAGGAACTCCAAGCGACGTCCGGTGACTAAGTTGACGTAAATTGCTTTACCGTTGGATAACCCGAGCAGAACTTGTTCACCGTTACTGGTGATATCAACGTCGCGAATGAGCGCATCAGAAATAGACCAAAGGCCTTTGGATTGCGTCCAGCCTAAGTCCCAAACTGCGAAGTTCATTTGGCTCGCTGTGACTGCATAGCGACCATTGTCTGAGATACGAATATGGGATACCACGTTGGCATCGGCATCGAGCTCACCCAGGTTGGCTAGTTGTTCATTTTGCTCTAGGTCCCACAACATCAAATGGTGTTGCTGAGAATAGAGCAGAGCAAATCGTCCATCTCTGCTAAGTGCGAAGCTCGTCGCACCCTGAGGCTCTATCGGCCAACGCTGCACTTCACGCTCGGCGAAAAAGCAACCATTTAACGTGGTGATGACAATTAAATATAGGAATAAATGAGAAATTCTTTGCATCACATCTAATAATCCGGTTTGTGTCTTAAGACATATAGCTAGTATATTGGTATAACGATTGTCTTCACTAGTCTCATAGAAGATTTGTGCACAACAACCAATGGCAAAGCCATTATTGGGAGAATTTAATGAAATCAGTTTTAAAAGTGTCGCTACTTGCTGCAACAGTTATGCTAGCGGTAGGTTGTCAGAAAGAAGAAACTAAAACAGAAGCCGCACCTCAAGCAGAACAAGTTCAAGCAGAAACCGGTAAAGCGGTTCACTTTAAAACCGACGACGATAAAGCGGCATACGCAATCGGTGTTTCATTTGCTAACTACCTAAGCACAAGCATCGACAAGCCAAGCGAAATCGGCATTAATCTTAACAAAGACTTGGTACTAAAAGGTATCGAAGACGTCTTCAAAGGCAATGCTGAATTGAATGAAGAAGAAACACGTGCAGCACTAGAATCTCTAGATAAGCGTGTTGCTGAAAAGATGCAAGCACAAGCAGCTGAGAAAGCAGCTGAAGCAAAAAAAGCTGGCGATGATTTCCGTGCTGAGTTCGAGAAGCAAGAAGGCGTAGTGAAGACAGATACAGGTCTTCTATACCAAGTTATTACTCCAGCTGAAGGCGAGAAGCCAAAAGACACTGATACGGTTCAAGTACACTACAAAGGTACGCTAATCGATGGTACGCAATTTGATAGCTCTTACGATCGTGGTGAACCTGCAACATTCCCACTTAACCGTGTAATCCCAGGTTGGACAGAAGGTGTTCAGCTAATGCCTGTGGGTTCTAAATTCAAATTCGTTATCCCGCCAGAGCTAGCATACGGTGATCAAGACACACCAAGCATTCCTGCTAACTCAACGCTAGTATTTGAAGTTGAGCTGCTAAAAGTCGAGAACGACAACGCAGAGCAATAACAATAAGCCGCGATAAGTTATTGAAAAAGGTCCGTTTAACGGGCCTTTTTTGTTCTAGGTCACTAGTTGGTGAGTTTGCTAGGTTGATTTTCAAATTTTCTGATAAACTTACACCAATTTGTTGATTTTTCGCTCGAAGGCTTATGACAACTACAGAAACAATAAACGCGGAGATGTTGCTCGAAATGGAATCCGTTAACGTGATGCCGTTTACCGAGCACGACAAAATCATTTTAAGATCTTATGAGGCGGTCGTTGATGGTATCGCCAGCCTGATAGGTCCCTTTTGTGAAATCGTTCTTCACTCGCTAGAAGACTTAAATACCTCTGCAATTAAAATCGCTAACGGTGAAAACACGGGTCGCCAAGTCGGCTCACCGATCACTGATTTAGCGCTTAAAATGCTAAAAGACATCGAAGGCTCGGAGCGCAACTTCTCACGTTCGTACTTTACCCGTGCAAAAGGTGGCGTGTTGATGAAGTCGATCACTGTTGCCATTCGTAATGGTGAAAATCGCGTGATTGGTTTGTTGTGTATCAACGTCAACTTGGATGCGCCTTTCTCGCAAGTCCTTCAATCTTTCATGCCAACGCAAGAAGCAAAAGAAGCGGCTTCCTCGGTTAACTTTGCTAGTGACGTAGAAGAGCTGGTGGACCAAACTGTTGAACGCACCATCGAAGAGATCAATGCGGATAAATCCGTATCGAACAACACCAAGAATCGCCAAATCGTGATGGAATTGTACGACAAAGGCATCTTCGATATTAAAGATGCCATCAACCGCGTTGCAGATCGTCTTAACATTTCAAAACACACCGTCTACTTATACATTCGTCAACGTAAAACCGAGGACGATGAAAAGTGAGTAAGCTGACTTACACGTTGGTGGTGAACGGTCCTGTTTACGGTAGCCAGTCAGCACGCAGTGCTTATCAGTTCGCCAAGGCGGTGATTGAGCAAGGCCATCAGTTAGTGAGCGTTTTCTTTTATCAAGAGGGCGTGACCAATGGTAATGCTTTGAGTGTGCCTGCCAACGACGAATTTGATCTCAATAAGGCATGGCAATCTTTGGCAAAAGAGCATGGTGTTCGTCTAGAAACTTGTGTTGCTGCGGCTTTGCGTCGCGGGATCGTAAGTGAAGAAGAAGCGAATCAACATGGTTTGGTCCAGAGCAATCTAGCGGAAGGTTTTGAGCAAGCCGGCTTAGGTAGCTTAGCCGAAGCGATGTTAACCCAAGACAGAGTGGTACAGTTTTGAGTCAGCTAACTTATCTATTTCGTAGCGCACCGCATGGCAGTGCGGCTGGTCGTGAAGGTGTGGATGCACTGTTAGCCGCGTCGGCTTACTGTGAAGATATCAGCGTCATTTTCATGGGAGATGGGGTTTACCAGCTTCTACTAGGACAAGAACCGAGTAAGATCTTGAGCAAAGATTATGCGCCGATGCTGAAGCTTTTCGATTTATACGATATCGAACAAGTCTTTGTGTGCTCAGAGTCATTAGCTCAGCGAGGTTTGGCTCAAGCGGATTTAGTCATTGAAGCTCAAGCGTTAAGCTCAGAGCAGCTCAAAGATAAGTTGCAACACGCTGGCAAGCTACTGTCGTTCTGAGGAAGTTATGCTACATATTATAAAAACGGTCTCCGCCCTAGAAGACGCCATGCCCTTATGTAATGTACAGGATGACATCTTACTTATAGAAGATGCCGTGTACGCTGCTAACTCGCAGCATAAAGCGTTTTCCCACCTAAAAAACCGCAGTGTATTTGTGCTAGAGAGCGATATTCACGCTCGCGGTATTGCGAATCGTATCAGTCCATCACTGACGATCGTGAATTACTCAGGCTTCGTTGAGCTCACAGTTAAACAGGATAAATCGCTTACTTGGGATTGAACGTGATTTACTGTCGCTAAAGCTTTACGGATGAATTGTCCTAATTGAACAAAAAAGATCCGTATATTTCTTGACACACCTCTCACTGCTGCATAGAATTTTGCGTCCCTAACTGCAATGGTAGTTGGGGATAGATTTTTCACAAAGCTTACTTTCAAGTAAATCAGGAGCTAGTTAATGGCAACTATTAACCAGTTGGTACGTAAGCCTCGTGCAAAGCAAGTTGTTAAAAGCAACGTGCCTGCACTAGAAGCGTGCCCACAAAAACGTGGTGTATGTACTCGTGTTTACACTACTACACCTAAAAAACCTAACTCAGCACTTCGTAAAGTTTGTCGTGTACGTCTGACAAACGGCTTCGAAGTTACATCGTACATCGGCGGTGAAGGTCACAACCTTCAAGAGCACAGTGTTGTACTAATCCGTGGCGGTCGTGTAAAAGACCTTCCGGGTGTACGTTACCACACTGTTCGCGGTGCACTTGACTGTGCTGGCGTTAACGACCGTAAACAAGGTCGTTCTAAGTACGGTGTGAAGCGTCCTAAGTCTTAATGGATTCCGTTAAGTAAGGCCAAACACTAAATTATTTTTAATTTTTTGAAAAAACTGAAAAGTTTTGGATAAAACCTGAAGAAGACAACGGAGATAAATCCATGCCACGTCGTCGCGTCATTGGTCAGCGTAAGATCCTTCCAGATCCAAAATTCAAATCTGAATTGCTGGCAAAATTCGTTAACATCCTAATGGTTGACGGTAAAAAATCTACTGCAGAGAAAATCGTTTACACTGCACTAGATGCTATGGCTGAAAAGTCTGGTAAAGACCACTTAGCTATTTTTGAAGAAGCTCTTGAAAACGTACGCCCAGCGGTAGAGGTTAAATCTCGCCGTGTTGGTGGTTCAACTTACCAAGTACCTGTAGAAGTACGTCCGGTTCGCCGTAACGCACTTGCTATGCGTTGGTTGGTTGAAGCTGCGCGCAAGCGTGGTGAAAAATCTATGGCTCAACGCCTAGCAGCTGAAATGCTAGACGCGTCTGAGAACAAAGGTACTGCGGTTAAGAAACGTGAAGACGTTCACCGCATGGCTGACGCAAACAAAGCGTTCGCTCATTACCGCTGGTAATACCTTCTGTGCTGCGAGGTTCTCTCGCAGCACTTTTCTATACTCTAAGGTACACCTTAGTAAGAGGATACAATCGTGGCTCGTAAAACTCCTATTGAGCGCTACCGTAATATCGGTATCTGTGCTCACGTAGATGCAGGAAAAACAACCACAACTGAGCGTATTCTGTTCTACACTGGCCTTTCTCACAAAATCGGCGAAGTTCACGATGGTGCAGCAACCATGGACTGGATGGAGCAGGAGCAGGAACGTGGTATCACTATCACATCCGCTGCGACTACTACATTCTGGCGTGGTATGGAAGCACAGTTCCCTGAGCATCGCGTAAACATCATTGATACCCCTGGACACGTTGACTTTACTATCGAAGTAGAGCGTTCTCTTCGTGTACTTGATGGTGCTGTGGTTGTGTTCTGTGGCTCATCTGGTGTTGAACCTCAGTCTGAAACTGTATGGCGTCAAGCAGACAAATACCACGTTCCACGTTTGGTATTTGTAAACAAGATGGACCGTGCGGGCGCAGACTTCCTACGCGTTGTGGACCAAATTAAAAATCGTCTTGGTGCGAACCCTGTTCCAATCCAACTGAACGTTGGTGCGGAAGATGAGTTCAGAGGTGTCATCGACCTTATCAAGATGAAGATGATCAACTGGAATGAAGCCGATCAAGGCACTTCGTTTACTTACGAAGACATCCCAGCTGACATGATCGAACTTGCTGAAGAGTGGCGCAACCACATGGTTGAATCCGCTGCTGAAGCTAGCGAAGAGCTGATGGACAAGTACCTTGAAGAAGGTGAATTGACTGAAGCTGAGCTCAAACAAGCTCTACGTACTCGTACACTAAACAACGAAATCGTATTGGCCACTTGTGGTAGTGCGTTTAAGAACAAAGGTGTTCAAGCGGTACTAGATGCAGTGATCGAGTTCTTGCCATCGCCAGTTGACGTACCTGCAATTAAAGGTGTTGACGAAAGAGAAAATGAAGTTGAGCGTCACGCTGACGACAACGAACCATTCTCTGCGCTAGCATTTAAGATCGCGACTGACCCATTCGTGGGTACGCTAACGTTCATGCGTGTTTACTCTGGTGTAGTAAACTCCGGCGACGCTGTTTACAACTCTGTAAAAGAGAAGAAAGAGCGTTTTGGTCGTATCGTTCAGATGCATGCGAATAAGCGTGAAGAAGTAAAAGAAGTTCGCGCTGGTGATATCGCTGCTGCTATCGGTCTGAAAGACGTAACAACAGGTGACACACTGTGTGATCAGAACCACAAAGTGATTCTAGAGCGCATGGAGTTCCCTGAACCAGTTATTCAGATTGCTGTAGAACCTCGTTCTAAGGCAGACCAAGAGAAAATGGCTATCGCGCTAGGTAAACTGGCTGCGGAAGATCCATCATTCCGCGTGGAAACGGACGACGAATCAGGTCAGACTCTGATCTCAGGTATGGGTGAACTTCACCTAGACATTATCGTTGATCGTATGAAGCGTGAATTCAGCGTTGATTGTAACGTTGGTAAACCTCAGGTTGCTTACCGTGAAACCATTCGTGGTAAAGCGGAAGTTGAAGGTAAGTTTGTTCGTCAATCAGGTGGTCGTGGTCAATACGGTCATGTGTGGGTCAAACTTGAGCCTTCTGAACCTGGCGAAGGTTTCGTATTCGTAGACGAAATCGTGGGTGGTGTGATTCCTAAGGAATACATCAGTTCGGTATCGAAAGGTATCGAGGAACAAATGAATAGTGGTGTTCTAGCGGGTTACCCTGTACTAGATATTAAAGCTACACTATTTGATGGTTCTTACCACGATGTAGACTCAAGCGAGATGGCGTTTAAGATCGCTGGCTCGATGGCATTCAAGAAAGGTGCACTAGAAGCACAACCTGTGATTCTAGAACCAATGATGAATGTCGAAGTAACCACTCCGGAAGACTGGATGGGTGACGTTGTTGGTGACCTAAACCGTCGTCGCGGTATCATTGAAGGCATGGACGAAGGTGTGGCTGGTCTTAAGATCATCCGTGCTCAAGTACCACTATCTGAAATGTTCGGTTACGCAACTGATCTACGTTCTGCAACTCAAGGCCGTGCGTCTTACTCTATGGAGTTTCACGAGTACGCTGAAGTGCCGAAAAACTTCGCAGATAAAATTATTGCAGAGCGTGGTTACTAATTGACGATTGAACTACAAAAAGTTTACGACTTTTTGCGAGATCAGGGCGTCCAAATATTGCGCTAACGGGCGTTGGCGCATAAAATAACAATTTCTGGCGCGTCGTCGATCAATAATGATCACGACGAATCATAACTAGGAAGGAACACGATCGTGTCTAAAGAAAAATTTGAACGTACGAAACCGCACGTTAACGTTGGTACTATCGGCCACGTTGACCACGGTAAAACAACTCTAACTGCAGCTATCTGTACTACTCTTGCTAAAGTTTACGGCGGTGTAGCTAAAGACTTCGCATCTATCGATAACGCTCCAGAAGAGCGTGAGCGCGGTATCACAATCGCAACTTCTCACGTTGAGTACGACACTCCAACTCGTCACTACGCACACGTTGACTGTCCAGGACACGCGGACTACGTTAAAAACATGATCACTGGTGCTGCACAGATGGACGGTGGTATCCTAGTTGTTGCTGCGACAGATGGCCCAATGCCACAAACTCGTGAGCACATCCTACTAGGCCGTCAGGTTGGTATCCCATACATCATCGTATTCATGAACAAATGTGACATGGTTGACGATGAAGAGCTACTAGAACTAGTAGAAATGGAAGTTCGTGAACTTCTATCTGAATACGATTTCCCAGGTGATGACCTACCAGTTATCCAAGGTTCTGCACTAGGCGCACTAAACGGCGAAGAGCAGTGGGAAGCGAAAATCGTTGAACTAGCGGAAGCTCTAGATACTTACATCCCTGAGCCAGAGCGTGCGGTAGATCAGCCATTCCTAATGCCTATCGAAGACGTATTCTCAATCCAAGGTCGTGGTACAGTAGTAACTGGCCGTATCGAGCGTGGTATCCTAACTGTAGGTGACGAAGTTGCTATCGTAGGTATCAAAGACACTACTACAACTACATGTACTGGTGTTGAGATGTTCCGTAAGCTTCTAGACGAAGGCCGTGCAGGTGAGAACGTTGGTGCACTTCTACGTGGTACTAAGCGTGACGAAGTTGAACGTGGTCAAGTACTAGCGAAGCCTGGTTCAATCACTCCACACACTAAGTTCGAATCAGAAGTATACGTACTGTCTAAAGATGAAGGTGGTCGTCACACTCCATTCTTCAAAGGCTACCGTCCACAGTTCTACTTCCGTACAACTGACGTAACTGGTGACATCCAGCTACCAGAAGGCGTAGAAATGGTAATGCCAGGTGACAACGTACAGATGACTGTTGAGCTAATCGCACCAATCGCAATGGACGAAGGTCTACGTTTCGCGATCCGTGAAGGTGGCCGTACAGTAGGTGCTGGTGTTGTTGCTAAGATCTTCGACTAATTCATAACGAATTAAACGAAATCTTGCACTCTTCTTCTTTATGAAGAAAGCGCATCGAGAAAGGGAAGCTTAGGCTTCCCTTTTTTATATCTAAATTATATTTGGTTATAAGTGTTCGTAGGAAATACGTTAATTTTTTAATTTAAAAACAGAATATTACCGGCTCTATTTTTCAACACCTTTGGTCGTAACACCTAACTCTCTGATCTTGGCCTACTGTCACCAAATCTATATAACAAAATATTCTGAACAGACCCATCAATGCGACTGGTAACAAGAACTATTCTTGTTTATATTGGTTGCCACAGGTTAATTTAATAGGTTTTTGAGTATGTACGTTTGTCTTTGCCATGGGGTCTCCGACAAGAAAATTAGGAAGTTGGCGATAGATGAAGGCGTAACGGATATTAAAGGAATCAAAAAATGCACAGCATTGGGTAGCCAATGTGGTAAGTGCATCAGGCAGGCCAAGGATATTTTAGCGGAAACCAGTTACACGGTATTCAAACAAGCTAGCTAATTACTGTGAGCATGCAGTAATTAAGTAATTATTTGCCTAGCGTTTTGACACCTTCTCATTTGCTTCTACATTTAAATGAAGCTAAAGAAGAGGTTTTTGTCATGAAAGGCGATCCAATCATCATCCAACATCTCAATAAAGTGCTCGGAAATGAGCTCATCGCTATTAATCAGTATTTTCTTCATGCTCGAATGTATAAGGACTGGGGGTTAAAGCACCTAGCAGATAAGGAATATCACGAATCTATCGATGAGATGAAACATGCCGATCATCTGATTGAGCGTATTTTGTTTCTGGAGGGCTTACCGAATCTACAAGATTTAGGCAAGTTGATGATAGGTGAAGACACTAAAGAAATGCTCGAGTGTGACTTAAAGCTTGAAATGGCCGCTATTCCAGATTTAAAAGATGCGATTGCCTATGCTGAAGACATTCGAGACTATGTGTCTCGCGATCTGTTTCAAGATATTCTTGAAGATGAAGAAGAGCATGTTGATTGGCTAGAGACGCAACTTGGCTTGATTGAAATGTCTGGCATTGAGAACTACCTCCAAGCGCAATACGTAGACGAAGAGTAATAACGTCCAGGATTTTGCGTACTTCAATTGTAAGAAGAAAAGAGCACCTGACTCGAAAATCAGGTGCTTATCCCCGCTATCTGGTCTAATCTCTTTTATTATCGGCTTTTTAAGGATATTGCTCGCAATCTTGCCTATGAAGTTTGATTTCTATCCGATAGAATTTATGCCCCCTTACCTAAAAATAAAAAAGAGAAACGTCCATGTCTGAAGACAATCGCCAAGCAGCCACTCCAGAAGAAGAACATCGCCAAAAAGCATTGGATTACCATGCTTATCCAACTCCAGGGAAGATTGCTGTCGAATTAACAAAGCCTGCGGAAACGGCGGGTGATCTTGCCCTTGCTTACAGCCCAGGTGTTGCAGAACCAGTGCGTGAAATCGCACAAAACCCTGATAACGTGTACAAGTACACAGCGAAAGGCAACATGGTTGCTGTTATTTCTAACGGTACCGCTATTTTAGGTCTAGGTAACCTAGGTCCACTTGCATCTAAGCCAGTAATGGAAGGTAAAGCGTTACTGTTTAAACGTTTTGCAGGTCTTGACTCGATTGATATTGAAGTTAAGCATCGCACGATCGATGAATTTGTTGATACTGTTGCAAGCATTGCAGACACCTTTGGTGGTATCAACCTTGAAGATATTAAAGCACCAGATTGCTTTGAGATTGAAAAGCGTTTAATTGAGCGTTGTGATGTACCAGTATTCCACGATGATCAGCACGGTACTGCGATTGTAACGGCGGCAGGCATGCTGAACGCGATCGAACTTCAAGGTAAGAAGCTTGAAGACTCAACGATCGTTTGTCTTGGCGCTGGCGCTGCAGCCGTTGCGTGTATGGAGCTGCTGATTAAATGTGGTGCAATGCGCGAAAAAATTTACATGCTGGATCGTAAAGGTGTGATCCACACTCGTCGTGATGATCTTAATGAATACAAGCAGCTATTCGCAAACAACACGGACAAACGCACATTAGAAGACGTGATTGAAGGCGCGGATCTGTTCCTAGGTGTATCTGGTCCAAACCTATTGCCAGCGGAAGCGTTGAAGCTGATGGCAGATAAGCCAATCGTATTTGCATGTTCGAATCCAGATCCTGAAATTAAGCCGGAACTTGCCCACGCTGTTCGTGATGATTTGATCATGGGGACTGGCCGTAGTGATTACCCGAACCAAGTAAACAACGTATTGTGTTTCCCATTCATCTTCCGTGGTGCTCTTGATGTGCGCGCAAGTGAAATCAATGATGAAATGAAACTTGCAGCCGTTGAGGCGATTCGTGAGCTAGCAAAAGAGCCTGTACCTGAAACTGTATTGAAGGCCGCAGGCGTCGATAAGCTTGAGTTTGGTGCAGACTACATCATTCCAAAACCAATGGACTCACGTTTACTGCCACGTGTTGCAAAAGCTGTGGCTCAGGCGGCAGTTGATTCAGGTGTTGCTCGTATCGAGATGCCTGAAAACTACATGGCAGAGTAATATATCTATTAGATGTGATGTACAGAAAATGGGACGCAATCGCGTCCCATTTTTTATATCATTCTTTTGGCTCGAGATAAGAATTGCTATCTGAAGCCTCCAGTCTCGCTTTTTACTCTTCGTCAAACGACTCAAATTCGATGCCCATTTCCGTCATCAGTGCTTTTACTTCTGTTGGAATATCATCTGGACGGTCTTTACGAAGGTCTTCATCTGTTGGAAGTGGCTGACCTGTGTACGCGTGCAAAAATGCTTCGCATAGTAATTCACTATTGGTTGCATGGCGTAAGTTATTGATCTGACGGCGAGTACGCTCATCAGTTAGCACTTTTAAAACTTTTAGCGGGATAGAGACGGTAATTTTTTTTACTTGTTCGCTTTTTTTGCCGTGCTCTGCATATGGGCTAATGTATTCGCCATTCCAGTCAGCCATTGCACACCTTCATTTATGTAATCGGTTAAAAATAATTTAGGTGCTGATTTTAGCTGCATTTACCGCCATAAGCAAAGACATATAGACGTCTAGAAGTGTTGACGTCTCATTTTTTGACGAGTAAAGTGAACAGAACAGCAAAGGAAGCGTGTTGATCACTTTATTTTACTCATTAGATATAGCGCATTCCTATTTAGAAGTCATTACCCGTGAAAGGATACACCCATGAGCTCTCGCAAACCTGCGACCATTGCAGTACGCACTGGTATTGAATCAGACAGCCAATATCACGCTGTCGTTCCACCTATTTATCTTTCCACTAACTATGGTTTTCCTGCTTTTGGTGAAGTACCTAAGTATGATTACACGCGATCTGGAAATCCAAACCGCGGACTGTTGGAAAGTGCGTTATCTGAACTCGAGTCTGGAAAAGGAGCGGTTGTCACGAATTGCGGTACGTCGGCATTAAATTTATGGGTGTCCGCTTTTCTTGGCCCTGATGATCTCATTATTGCTCCTCACGATTGTTATGGCGGCACCTATCGTCTTTTTAATACCCGAGCCAACAAAGGTGATTTTAAGGTTCAGTTTGTCGATCAATCAGACGAGCAAGCTTTGGATGCAGCATTAGCACAAAAACCAAAACTCATCTTGTTAGAAACCCCATCAAACCCTCTGGTTCGCGTGGTGGATATTTCTGAGACTTGTGAAAAAGCGAAGCGAGTTGGGGCATTGGTCGCGGTGGACAATACCTTTTTGACACCCGTGTACCAAAAGCCTTTGGACTTGGGCGCAGATTTCGTCATTCACTCCACAACGAAGTATATCAACGGTCATTCAGACGTGATTGGTGGCGTGATCATCACCAAAACAGAAGCGCATGCAGAAGAGCTTGCATGGTGGGGCAATTGTATTGGCGCAACGGGCACACCTTTCGATAGTTACATGACACTGCGAGGTATTCGTACACTTGGTGCTCGCATGCGAGTGCATGAAGAGAGTTCACAGCAGGTACTGGCTTATCTCCAGAAGCAAGCGTTAGTTAAAACCATTTATCATCCAAGCCTGCCGGAGCACCCGGGTCATGACATTGCTAAAAAGCAGCAAACTGGTTTTGGCTCTATGCTGAGCTTTGAGTTTGCCGGTTCGTTTGAGCAGTTAAAAGTGTTCGTTAAAGAGCTCCAACTGTTTTCATTGGCTGAGTCATTAGGTGGAGTTGAAAGCTTGATTTGTCATCCGGCATCCATGACGCATCGCGCTATGGGAGAGGAAGCACTTGCAGAAGCGGGGGTGTCGCATCAACTATTGCGTTTGTCTGTCGGCTTGGAAGATGCACAAGATCTCATCACAGATTTAGAGCAAGCATTCGCTAAAGCTGCCCAACAATAGGAGACGATAATAATGACTTTACAACGTCAGCTGCATAAGTTTGGTGGCAGTAGCTTAGCAAACCCAGAATGCTATTTACGCGTTGTGGATATTCTTAAGGAGTATTCGACGGAAAATGATCTTGTGGTCGTCTCGGCGGCAGGAAAAACCACTAACCGCTTGATTGAGTTCCAGGAAGGGCTAGACAAAGATGGCCGAATCGCGCATGAAGCACTTCAAAGCCTAAGGCAGTTCCAAACGGAGCTAATAGAAAACTTGTTGGAAAATGAAGTACAAGAAGAACTATTAGCGTTACTGCATGATGAGTTCAGTACCTTATCTGAGCTGACAGCACCACTCACTGGCGCGCAAAAAGCCGCGGTACTAGGACACGGAGAAGTTTGGTCTGCTCGCCTATTGGCCGCGTTATTATCTCAACGTTCTATCCCCGCTGTTGCACAAGATGCACGAGCGTTTTTACGTGCGGAAGCCGGGACTCAACCTGAAGTTGATCGCGCTCGTTCATATCCTTTGATAAAAGAAGTTCTCGCGCAACACAATCATAAACGTGTGGTAATTACTGGCTTTATGGCTCAGAACGAGGCGGGCGAAACCATTTTACTTGGTCGTAATGGCTCTGACTATTCTGCAACTGTCATTGGTGCTCTGGCTGAAGTGAGCACAGTCACCATTTGGAGTGACGTTGCCGGTGTCTATAGTGCCGATCCGCGTTTGGTGGCAGACGCGTGTCTGTTACCGTTACTTCGATTGGATGAAGCCAGCGAACTCGCCCGTTTAGCCGCCCCAGTCCTACACAGTCGTACACTTCAGCCTGTGGCGCAAAGTACTATGGATCTCAACCTCAAGTGTAGCTATCTGCCGGAATCGGGCTCTACTCGTATTGAGCGTGTCTTAGCGTCTGGCCGTGGCGCTAAAATTATTACCTCGCTGGATGATGTTTTATTGGTGCAGCTGTCTTTCATGCATGGGCACGACTTCGAAAAAACACAGAATGATGTATTACAAGCGTTGCAGCGAGCGCAATTGGAGCCATTGGCATTTGAGGCACAGCCCGATCAACACACGTTGCGCTTGGCGTATACCGCAGAAATTGCCGGTGGCGCACTGAAACACTTACAAGAGCTTGCGGTTGAAGCGGAGATTAAGCTCAAAGAAGGCTACTCTCTCTTAGCGGCGGTAGGCGCTGGCGTTACGAAAAACGCCAACCATTGTTTTGGTTTTTATCAGAAATTAAAACACTCTCCGGTTGAATTTATTTCTGAAACTGAGTCGGGGCTGAGTTTAGTCGCCGTTTTGCGTCGTACTGATACCGAAGTGTTGGTTCAAACGATTCATAGCCAGTTGTTCCAAGCGCAAAAGCGCGTGGCGGTGGCTTTATGTGGCAAGGGCAACATTGGTTCTAGCTGGTTAAATTTATTTGCAACTCAAAAAGGTGAACTCGAAAAACGTCATGGAATGAGCTTTGACCTTGTAGCGGTCGTGGATAGTCAAACCTACTGGTTCGATGAGCAAGGTATTGATGCAGCAAGTGTTGCTGAACGATTTGATGATGAAGGCCTAGCAAACGATGGGTCTTGGTTGACTCACTTAGGAGCGCTAAAAAATTACGATGAAGCCGTAGTGCTTGATGTGACAGCGAGCAAAGACTTAGCTCAGCGCTATGTAGAAATTGCGCAGCAGGGCATTCATTTGATTTCCGCTAACAAAGTGGCGGGTTCGGCTGATAGCCAGTATTACCATCAGGTTCAAGATGCATTCGCTAAAATTGGTCGTTATTGGCTGTACAACGCGACGGTTGGTGCGGGGTTACCAATAAACCATACCGTGCGAGATCTACGTGAAAGTGGGGATGAGATCGTTGCTCTATCGGGTATTTTCTCTGGGACGTTATCATGGTTATTCCAACAATTTGACGGCTCAGTACCATTTAATGATTTAGTCGACCTCGCTTGGCAGCAAGGTTTAACAGAACCTGATCCTCGTTCTGATTTAGATGGTTCAGATGTGATGCGTAAGCTGGTTATCTTAGCTCGAGAGTCTGGTCTCGATATTGAGCCGGGCAGCGTTAAGGTTGAATCTCTAGTACCAGAAGAATTAAGAGAACTTAGTATCGATGACTTCTTCGATAACGGAGGGCTGTTGAGTGAAATACTGCAAGAGCGCCTGACAAAAGCACAGAGAAACGATCAAGTGCTTCGCTACGTTGCGCGTTTAGAAAAAAATGGTAAAGCGACGGTGGGAGTAGAAGCGTTATCTCGTGAACATGCGCTCGCCAACCTTCTGCCGTGCGACAACATTTTTGCCATTGAAAGTAAGTGGTACAAAGATAACCCACTCGTTATTCGAGGGCCTGGCGCAGGAAGAGAAGTGACAGCCGGCGCGATTCAATCCGACCTCAACCGATTAGCCGGTTTATTCTAAAGTTGCGAGATACCTAAAACCCTGGAACCCGACCAGGGTTTTTTATTTTTCCTTCAGTGCCATACTGAAGTATCGGCTTGTGATAAGTGGTGAAATAACGTTCAAGTAATAACTTGAACTATCCTCATTATTAACTTGAGAAAAATTCATAATTACAAGGTTGACATTAAATCGTATTCAATACATTCTGTAGACATATAGACGTCTAAACGTCGATTTAAGGAATTTGTTTTCGTGGCGGAGTGCCACAGGGAGAGTAAGATGGGATACACGCACGCAGGCCATATTGACGCCTTGAACCAGAATATTGCTGAGTTGTCAGACAACATCAATGTATCATTTGAGTTTTTTCCACCAAGCAGCGCGAAGATGGAAGAGACACTCTGGAATTCAGTGCACCGTCTTAAAACGCTCCAACCTAAATTTGTTTCTGTGACTTACGGCGCGAACTCTGGCGAGCGTGACAGAACGCACTCCATCATTAAAGAAATCAAAGCAACAACCGGATTGGTTGCTGCTCCTCACCTCACTTGTATTGATGCGACTCGCGAAGAGTTGATTAATATTGCCGATGATTACTGGAATAATGGCATTGAAAATATCGTTGCTCTGCGTGGTGATATTCCTCCTGGTGGCGGTGCGCCTGACATGTATGCCTCGGATTTGGTTGAGTTGCTGAAATCACGTCACGATTTTGATATCTCAGTTGCCGCATTTCCTGAGGTTCACCCTGAAGCTAAAAGTGCGCAGTCTGACTTATTGAACCTAAAACGTAAGGTTGATGCTGGCGCAAACCGTGCAATTACTCAGTTCTTTTTTGACGTCGAGTCTTACCTTCGTTTCCGCGATCGCTGTGTGGCGGCAGGAATTGATGTGGAAATTGTCCCTGGTATTTTGCCAGTGTCGAACTTTAAGCAAGCCTCTCGCTTTGCTGCGCAGAACAATGTGAAAGTACCAGGCTGGATGAGTAAACAGTTCGAAGGCTTGGATGATGATCCGGTGACTCGTCAGCTTGTAGGAGCAAGCCAAGCTATTGATATGGTGCGCGTACTTAGTCGTGAAGGCGTTAAGGATTTCCACTTCTACACCCTAAACCGTGCAGAGATGACTTACGCTTTATGTCATACGCTAGGCGTTCGTCCTCGCGCTGCAGTAGGTGCATAAATCGACCGGGTTTCAAAAAGACAAAAGGCTTGCCGAGTGGCAAGCCTTTTTCGTTGTCTCAAAGTAAAAGGAAATTAACCAATCACTTCAAGTTCTGTTAGGACTTCTTCAGCCCAAGTGATCCACGTTTCACGTAACAGTAGGTTACGACGAAGCGTTAAACGCTCTAGGCGAGCTTGTTTGTCTAAAGTTGACGGCGTTGCGTAGTAAGCCGCTTCAATTTCTTTGTAGTGAGAAACCAGTTTGCGAGACTCTTCAACCAGTTCGGCGAGTTGATCACGGAAAGGTGTTGATGGTTGAACGGCACATGCCATCAATTTCGCTGAAAATTCATCACGAACAGTCGGGTGTGCAGTTGGTTGATCAAACCATTCTCCTAAAGCGCTGCGACCAGCATCTGTGATGGAGTAAACCTTACGGTCTGGTTTGCCTTCTTGGGGTTCTAATACGCAAGTAACCAGCTCTTTCTCGGCCATTTTATTGAGTTCACGGTACACTTGTTGGTGGCTTGCTTTCCAGAAGTAACCGATGCTAGCAGAGAATTCTTTAGTGATATCGTAACCGGTTGCGTCGCGAGTGCTAAGAACAGTTAAGATTACGTGTGGTAATGACATGTCTTCAATCCAAATGGTCAATAAACTTGTAAACAAGCTACTTATACTTTCAGCTGTGCTCTTTCTGGCACTTGAGTTTTTTAATGTATAAGTAGCACCAACAATGTTGGTCCTGTCACCTTAAAGCCGTTTATCACCTAGAGAGATGGGGAGTCCCATCATGGCTGGAGCAGGTATGATTGGATTTATGAGCTCTCAGCAGGCAAGTAGTATATAAATAATAAGCATGAAGTGGAATAGTAGGACAAAATTACCCTAAAAAACTAACATAATAATTAATAGTGTTAACTTGTGGTTTTTTATTCTTTTTGTGTGGTAATTTTTGGGTTTTTTATAGTTTATTAAACTGCCTTTTGGTTGCGCAATTATCCAGCGCCAAAAAAAAGCTGAGCACTTGCTCAGCTTTTTTATTACAAATGAAGCGATTAGCCTGTGTTGCGCATGCCAGCTGCAATACCAGCAATTGTCACCATTAGCGCTTCTTCTAGGTTTGCAGATGCTTCTTCGGTTTGGCGTGTACGGTATAGCAACTCGGCTTGTAGCATGTTCAATGGCTCAACGTAGATGTTGCGCAAGCGAATCGATTCGAGTCCCCAAGGGTCATGCTGCATCAAGTTTTCGTTGTTCTCTACATTCAGTACTGCTTTGATATCTTCTTGAAGCTGAGCGCGAAGCTTTTCACCGAGTGGACGGAGTGATTCATCCACCAATCGCTCATCGTAATAGCGAGAAATATCGATATTACACTTCGAGTACACCATTTCTAACATGCCAAGGCGAGTCGAGAAGAACGGCCATTCACGACACATCTCTTCGAGCAGCGCTTGGTGGCCTTTATCGATCGAGTATTGAATCGCTTCACCCGCACCTAACCATGCTGGAAGCACCAAACGATTTTGGCTCCACGAGAAGATCCACGGGATTGCACGTAAGCTTTCTACTCCGCCCTTAGGGTTACGTTTTGCAGGACGAGAGCCAAGTGGCAACTTACCGAGCTCGAGCTCTGGTGTCGCTTGACGGAAGTAAGGCACAAAATCAGGCTCGCCACGAACTACGTTGCGATAAGACTCGCAGCTAACTTCTGATAGCACTTCCATTAAGTCGCGCCATTCTTGTTTTGGCTCTGGCGGTGGCAATAGGTTGGCTTCTAGAATCGCGCTCGCGTAAAGGTTAAAACTGTTTACGGCGACATCTGGAAGGCCCAGTTTAAAGCGGATCATCTCGCCCTGTTCTGTTACGCGCAAACCACCTTTCAAGCTTTTTGGTGGTTGAGACAGAAGTGCTGCGTGTGCTGGCGCGCCGCCGCGGCCTACTGTACCGCCACGACCGTGGAATAGAGTCAGTTCAACACCTTCTTCTTCCGCCACTTTAACTAACGATTCCATCGCATGGTACTGAGCCCAGCCTGCAGACATGACACCCGCATCTTTCGCTGAGTCAGAGTAACCAATCATGACCATTTGGTGGTTTTGGATAAAGCCACGGTATAGGTCGATACCCATCAGCTGTTTGATGACCGATTCTGCATTGTTCAAGTCGTCTAGCGTCTCGAATAACGGGCAAACATCCATACGATATGGGCAGCCAGCTTCTTGCAGAAGTAGGTGGACTGCTAACACATCCGATGCAGTGCGTGCCATAGAAATAACGTAGGCACCGAATGCTTCACGCGGTTGTGCTGCAATAATCTTACAGGTGTCCAAAACCTCTTTGACAGGTTCTGATGGTTCCCAATCACGAGGCAGAAGAGGACGTTTAGATGCGAGTTCGTTGGTTAGGAAAGCAATCTTATCTTGCTCGCTCCATTGCTCGTAATCACCAATGCCTAAGTAGCGGGTTAATTCAGACAATACGTCTGAATGACGCGTGCTCTCTTGGCGGATATCAAGGCGAACAAGATGAATACCAAATGCTTTTACGCGGCGCAATGTATCCAGTAGAGAGCCATTTGCGATCACACCCATGCCACATTCATTTAGCGACTGGTAACAGGCATACAGAGGTTCCCAAAGTTGCTCGACTTTTTGCAACGGAGCTTTAACGGCCAGTTTTTGACCATGGATTTTAGCATCGAGAATATCTTTGGTTTCGTTCAATAGTGAGCGAAGTTGTTTCAGGATTGCACGATATGGTTCGTGCTGATCTTCGCCAGCAAGTTCACGAACTTGATCGTTTGAAACCGTCATAGACAGTTCACTGATCAACTCGTTGATGTCATTGAGATAAAGATCTGCGGCTTTCCAACGAGACAGAAGCAATACTTCACGCGTCACGCTATGAGTGACGAACGGGTTACCGTCGCGGTCACCCCCCATCCAAGAAGAGAAGTGCACAGGGCGCGCATCAATTGGTAAACCTTCACCTAGGTAAGACTTCAGACGATCATTCATTTCACGTAAGAAGTCTGGCACCGCTTCCCATAGTGAGTTTTCAACGACTGCAAAACCCCATTTTGCTTCATCCAGCGGAGTAGGGCGCTGTTGTCGAATTACGTCTGAATGCCAGCTTTGCGCGATCAGTTGCTCTAAACGACGCTCGGTTTTCTTGCGCTCTTTAGAAGAAAGATCACTCAGTTCCAACTTTGATAAGCACTCGTTGATCTTGACCAACTTGTTGATCATCGTGCGACGCGTGATTTCCGTTGGGTGAGCCGTCAAGACCAATTCAATATTCAGATCACGAACCGCTTGCGCAGTGTCCAGTTTGCTCACATCGTTTTGTACCAGTTTAGAAAACAGCGAGTTAATCGCGTCTGGTTCACAAATGTGTTCTTCACAGTGGCGTGAAATCGTGTGGTATTGCTCAGCAATATTGGTGAGATTTAGAAATTGGTTAAACGCACGGGTAACGGGCGTTAGTTGCTCATCAGGTAAATGTTTGATTTCTTCGATCAAGCTGTCCCTGTCTGCTTGATTTCCTGCTTGAGCTGATTTGGATAATTTACGAATGGTTTCCACTTTCTCGAAGATTTCTTCGCCATGGGCATCGCGAATGGTGTTACCCAATAAGTGGCCTAACATGCGCACATTACTTTTGAGTGCGGCGTATTTCTCGTTCATTGTCGTCCTGCCTCGTAAAAAAACTACATCCATTGTCCTTGTTAAGACTCCAATCTAGCGAAAAGCACCAGTTATAGTCAAATAAAGCAGACTAAGTTTGCAATTATTCCGCTGTCTCCTGATTTAGAGCAAATTTACGGCAGCTGTAGAATAAGAAGTGAAAATTAATTACAAAATAACAAGTTAAAGAAGTGTTAAGGCTAGCGCTAAATTGTGAAGATAAAAAGATGCAGCTCAATCGAGCTGCACTGACTTTTGAGTTTATTCGTGTATTAACAGCAATACTTGACCATTGCCTTTGAAAGCACATCAATTGTGGGATCGATAAAATCAAATGAGAGAAACTCATCCGGTTGGTGCGCTTGGTCAATTGAACCGGGGCCGAGAACTAAGGTTGGACAGAGCTGTTGTAAGAAGGGCGCCTCAGTACAGTAGTTCACGGTTTCTGAACTGGTTTGGCAGATCTCTTCAACACCACCGATAAATGGGTGGTCATGTTGGCATTCGTAACCCGGAATTGGTTCATGTAAGGGAATTATCTCCAAGCGTCCAGGCCACTTTGCTTCGACTTCTTTTAATGCTCCGCGCAGCATATTTTCTAGGCCATCCAGGCTGATCCCTGGTAGTGGGCGAACATCATAGTGCAGCTCACAGCAACCACAAATACGGTTAGCGCTGTCACCACCGTGAATGTGTCCAAGGTTTAGGGTAGGGCTTGGAATGGCAAAACCCGGATGGTGGTATTCTTTCACCAATTTATCGCGCAGTTGCATCATGGCAAACATCACTTCATGCATGATCTCAATCGCGTTAACGCCTAAGGCAGGATCGGATGAATGGCCTGACTTACCCGTGACCCGAATTGCATTCGCCACATGACCTTTGTGGCCGCGAATAGGAACGAGGCTGGTGGGCTCACCAATAATGCAGTAATCCGGCTTAAAAGGGGCGTTTACGGTGAAATGTCGTGCACCCAACATGGTGGTTTCTTCGTCACAAGTGGCTAATACGTATAGCGGCTTGGTTTGCTTACTCCAGTCGACTTTTTTGACGGCTTCGTAAATAAAGGCAAAAAAGCCCTTCATGTCTGCCGTGCCTAAACCGTAAAAGCGGTTGTCTTTTTCAGTCAGCTTATGTGGATCAAAATTCCATCGCCCTTGATCGAATGGCACGGTATCACTATGGCCAGCAAGTAAAAGGCCGCCTTCACCCTCTCCCATACGTGCGATCATATTGTGCTTGCCTGGCTCGACTTCGATCACTTCAACGCTAAAACCCAGATCTTTAAACCAAGATGCGAGTTTTTCGATGACTTTTGCATTGCCCTGATCCCAGCTCGGATCCGTGGAGCTGATAGAAGAGGTGCTGATGAGTCCTTCATAGACCTCTAGAAAAGTTGGTAATTGCATGGATTCTTCAAATCTCCTGTTGACAGACAGACCACAAAAATGTAAAACACATATTAAATCATATTTAATGAATAAAAAATCAAAATAAAGCAAAAATTAAATATGAATAGTCATTTGAGCCTTTAAGTATATGGATGTCACACAATGCTAAAAACCACGATTATTGGAGCCAGCGGTTACACCGGCGCAGAGTTAGCGTTAATGGTTAATAAACACCCACAACTCACGCTATCAGGTTTATATGTTTCCGCCAACAGTGTTGATGCAGGAAAGAATATTGCGCAGCTGCACGGTAAGTTAGCAGGCATCATTGATATGCCGGTCTCGCCACTAACGGATCCACTGCAAATCGCTCAAGAATCGGATGTGGTGTTTTTAGCAACGGCTCATGAGGTGAGCCACGATCTAGCCCCAACTTTCTTGGAGGCAGGCTGTCAGGTATTCGATTTATCGGGGGCATTCCGCGTCCAAAGTGAAGGTTTTTACAACACTTTTTATGGCTTCGAGCATCAACATAATAACTGGCTAGATAAAGCTGCATACGGCTTAGCAGAGTGGAACCAGGAATCAATTAAAACTGCTCCCTTAGTTGCTGTAGCAGGTTGCTACCCGACTGCTTCGCAGTTAGCCATCAAACCTCTACTCGAAAATGCATTAGTGGATACCAATCAATGGCCTGTCATTAACGCGACCAGCGGTGTGTCCGGAGCTGGGCGTAAAGCTTCTATGGTGAACAGTTTCTGTGAAGTGAGCTTGCAACCTTATGGTGTATTTACTCATCGTCACCAACCAGAAATTGCTCAGCACTTAGGTTGCGATGTGATTTTTACTCCGCACCTAGGCAACTTTAAACGCGGCATTCTTGCCACGATCACCATGAAGCTAGCATCAGGCGTTACAGAGCAACAAGTCGCTCAAGCATTTGAACAAGCTTATCTAGGAAAGCCAGCCGTGCGTTTAAAAGGCGATGGTATTCCACGTATTCAGGATGTCGAAAATACCCCTTTCTGCGATATCGGCTGGAAGGTACAAGGCGAACATATCATTGTGATTTCAGCCATCGACAACCTACTCAAAGGTGCATCAAGTCAAGCGATGCAATGTCTCAATATTCATTATGGTTACCCAGAACTGACAGCGTTGCTGTAGTCGTTGAAAGAGGGAAATGCGATGACGCAAACCAATCAAGCTCCTTTAGTCATTAAGCTAGGCGGTGCTGCTCTATCTTGCACTCAAACCTTAAGCCAACTGTTTGGTGCCATTGCGGCTTACCAAAAATCGGCACAGCGACAAATCGCCATCGTTCATGGCGGTGGCTACCTAGTTGATGAGTTGATGGCAAAGCTTCAGCTTGAAACCGTAAAGAAAAATGGTTTACGCGTAACGCCTTACGATCAAATTCCGGTGATTGCAGGCGCGCTTGCAGGCACAGCGAATAAGCTACTTCAAGGTCAAGCCATCGCAGATGGACTCAATGCAGTAGGTCTTAGCCTTGCGGATGGTGGTTTGTGTCTTGTTGAAGAACTTGACCCTGAGTTGGGCGCGGTAGGTAAAGCATCACCGGGTGATTCAACGCTATTACAAGCGGTATTAAACACAGGCGCACTGCCGATCATCAGTTCAATTGGCTTAACCACAGATGGCCAGATGATGAATGTGAATGCTGACCAAGCCGCAGTCGCGGTTGCGGGCGCATTAGATGCGGAGTTGGTCCTGCTATCAGACGTGAGTGGTGTATTAGATGGTAAAGGCCATTTGATCAAAACCCTGTCGGAACAACAAGCGAACATGTTGATCGATGGACATGTGATCACAGACGGCATGATCGTCAAAGTTAAAGCTGCTTTGGAGGCGGCCAATGATCTTGGTCGCCCTATCGAAGTCGCGACCTGGCGTTACCCAGAAAAATTAGTACAGCTATTCGCTGGTGAAAGTATTGGAACGCAATTTTTGCCTCAATAAGCATCAGCAAAAGAATTCAATATTAGGAAGTAGTAGTTGGCACTGACCGCCGAGCGCAGCGCCAGTTAAGTTTGGAGAAGAAAGATGAGCAAAGTGAACGTAAATAAAGTGGTAGTCGCATACTCAGGCGGTCTAGATACCTCAGTAATTATCCCGTGGCTAAAAGAGAACTACGATTGTGAAGTCGTTGCTTTCGTTGCCGATGTTGGTCAAGGCGCAGAAGAGCTAGAAGGTATTGAAGAGAAAGCAAAAGCCTCAGGTGCTTCTGAGTGTTACATCGCTGATCTGAAAGAAGAGATGGTGGCGGATTACATTTACCCAACGCTAAAAACCGGCGCGTACTACGAAGGTAAGTACCTGCTGGGTACATCAATGGCGCGTCCAATTATTGCTAAAGCACAGGTTGAAGTCGCACGTAAAGTGGGCGCGGACGCATTGTGTCACGGCTGTACAGGTAAAGGTAATGACCAAGTTCGTTTCGAAGGCGCATTCGCAGCACTAGCACCAGATCTACAAGTGATTGCACCTTGGCGTGAATGGGACCTAGTGAGCCGTGAAGAATGTTTAGATTACCTAGCTGAGCGTAACATTCCTTGTTCAGCGTCTCTTACTAAGATCTACTCACGTGATGCAAATGCATGGCACATTTCCACTGAAGGTGGCGTCCTAGAAGATACGTGGAACGCACCAAACGAAGATTGCTGGGTATGGACTGTAGACCCAGAGCAAGCACCAAACGAAGCGGAATACGTCACGCTGAAAGTAGAAAAAGGTGAGGTGGTCGAAGTTGATGGCGAAGCGATGACACCATACAACGCACTGGTTTACCTAAACGAAAAAGGTGCGAAGCACGGTGTTGGTCGTATCGATATCGTTGAAAACCGTCTAGTAGGAATGAAATCTCGTGGCTGCTACGAAACACCGGGAGGCACCATCATGATGGAAGCTCTGCGTGCCGTTGAACAGCTCGTGCTAGACAAATCATCATTCGAATTCCGTGAGGAGCTAGGTCTAAAAGCGTCTCACCTTGTATACGATGGCCGTTGGTTTACGCCGCTATGTAAGTCGATCCTTGCCGCTTCTGAAGAGTTAGCGCAAGACGTGAATGGCGAAGTGGTTGTTAAGCTCTACAAAGGCCAAGCCACGGTAACGCAAAAACGTTCTGACAACAGCTTGTACTCAGAAGAGTTCGCGACTTTTGGTGAAGATGAGGTTTACGACCAAAGTCATGCGGGTGGTTTCATCCGTCTTTACTCGCTATCAAGCCGTATCCGTGCGTTGAACAGCCAGAAGAAATAATCTCTCCACATCTCGGATTGAGTAAAGACCTGCTATTGGATAGCAGGTCTTTTTTGTTGGCTTACGTCTATGAGTACAAAGATGCAAATGCACTCTGCTTGAATATATATGTAAAAATATTGAATTTATACTTTATTTTTTGTCGAAATTGCCGTAACGTTGACCCATAAGAAAAAGTGAGCAAATGACCATCAAATTGGTTACTACTCATTCGAGAACGTTAGAGTAAGCAATAGTCATCAGGAGAAACGCAATGGCATTATGGGGCGGAAGATTTACCCAAGCGGCAGACACTAGATTTAAAGAGTTTAACGATTCGTTGCGTTTTGACTACCGATTGGCTGAGCAAGACATCGTAGGTTCAATCGCATGGTCTAAAGCTCTGCTTTCTGTAGATGTTCTATCGGCAGAAGAACAGCAAAAGCTGGAACTTGCTTTAAACGAGCTGAAGTTAGAAGTGATGGAAGATCCTCATCAAATTCTTCGCTCAGATGCAGAAGATATCCACTCGTGGGTTGAACAGCAGCTGATTAGTAAAGTGGGAGATTTAGGTAAAAAACTCCACACTGGGCGTTCTCGTAATGACCAAGTAGCGACAGACCTAAAACTTTGGTGTCGTCAGCAAGGCCAGCAACTGTTGATTGCTTTAGATCGTCTGCAAGCACAAATGGTTCATGTTGCTAAGCAGCACCAAGGCACTGTATTGCCTGGCTATACTCATCTTCAGCGCGCTCAACCTGTCACCTTTGCTCACTGGTGTTTGGCTTATGTTGAAATGTTCGAGCGTGACTACTCTCGTCTGAATGATGCCTTACAGCGCCTCGACACTTGTCCACTTGGCTCGGGTGCTTTAGCTGGCACGGCTTATCCGATTGATCGTGAACAATTAGCTCATAACCTTGGTTTCCACCGCGCTACGCGTAATTCACTCGATTCGGTTTCGGATCGTGATCATGTGATGGAACTGATGTCGGTGGCCTCGATTTCTATGTTACACCTTTCTCGTCTTGCAGAAGATATGATCTTCTACAACTCAGGGGAGTCTAACTTTATTGAGTTAGCGGATACGGTGACGTCTGGTTCGTCATTGATGCCACAGAAGAAAAATCCGGATGCACTTGAGTTGATCCGTGGTAAGACAGGGCGTGTCTATGGCGCATTATCGAGCATGATGATGACAGTGAAAGCCTTACCATTGGCGTACAACAAAGACATGCAAGAAGATAAAGAAGGGTTGTTTGATGCGTTAGACACATGGAATGATTGCATGGAAATGGCAGCGCTGTGTTTTGATGGCATTAAAGTGAATGGTGAGCGTACGCTTGAAGCTGCGAAGCAAGGGTATGCGAATGCGACTGAGTTAGCTGATTACTTAGTGGCGAAAGGCATCCCATTCCGTGAGGCGCACCATATTGTGGGCGTAGCGGTGGTAGGGGCAATTGACAAAGGCTGTGCGCTGGAAGAATTGTCTCTGCAAGAGCTAAAAGCCTTCTCTGAGGTGATTGAAGATGATGTGTATGACATTCTGACGATAGAGTCTTGTTTGGAAAAACGTTGTGCGCTGGGTGGCGTTTCGCCTCACCAAGTCGCTTATGCGGTAGAGCAAGCGGATAAACGTCTGAGCCAGCGTGACAGCTCGGCAGTGAAAGTGCGTCCTGCACGTTTGACGGACATTGAAACACTAGAGGGCATGGTGGCTTATTGGGCGAACCTCGGTGAGAATCTACCCCGCTCTCGTAATGAGCTCGTGAGAGATATTGGCTCCTTCGCGGTGGCTGAGCATCATGGTGAAGTGACAGGTTGCGCTTCTCTATATGTGTATGACTCAGGGTTGGCTGAAATCCGCTCTCTTGGTATCGAAGCAGGCTGGCAAGGTCAAGGGCAGGGTAGTGCAATCGTAAATCACTTGGTTGAGAAAGCACGTCAAATGGCGATCAAGAAGGTCTTTGTCCTCACTCGAACGCCAGAGTTCTTTATGAAGCAGAGCTTCTTACCAACATCGAAGTCGCTGTTGCCAGAAAAAGTCTTGAAAGATTGCGATCAGTGTCCACGTCAGCACGCGTGTGATGAAGTGGCGCTAGAGATCAATTTAATGGAGCAAGTGATCCAAAAATCGCATGTGGCATGAGCTGAAATTTCGGAGTGATTTTATTAGCATTCAATGACATAGTTATTTTCTGATTCACTTACATCAGTATTTGCTAAAAAAATCGAAAAAATTTGGAACCTTTGAGAGGAAGCTCGGTCTATTAAAGTACCACTGCTTTTTCTTAGAAGAATCTAAGAGGGCCCCAGAACTGATATTGGTTTTGGGGCTTTTTTCTATCTGCCACTTTACTCTTTTTTATCCGTCTCTTTTCGTCCTCGCCGACGTTGCCACGGCAAGATGACAAAACGCATCCATAAGTGCAAAAACAATAAAATATTGAAAGCGAAACCAGCAAAGATCAAAGCGATCGACTCGATGCTTTGTGGATCATCTTTGAACGCAAACCACCACACAATCCAGCACAGTACCGAAAGCACCGTTAACTGATCCAAGCATCGTTGGCAACGCCCAAGCTTTTTCCAAAACCAATGTTCCTCGCAACGGCGACAAGTCATAGTGTTTTCCAAGGCATCAGTGTTGCTTCAGATTATATACCCAACACAAAGAGAGAAAGCGTTTTTTGTCGCAGCTTAGAGCGCAGGAACACAACCAAAAATGGAAAGTTAGCTTTGTAGAGCTTATGTGGCACGTGATTGATGTATGGTGCGCTGTCAGTCTTTAATAGGAAAAATAATCATGTCGACAGAATTGAAATTTGCGCTGAGTATCGCTGGTGGCTTTTTTACGATCGGTGTAGTCGCGATCATCATGGTAAGTCGTTACGCAATGATGGCAGTGTAGTACTTATGTAATCGCCTCAAAGTAGTCAACAGAAAGCCTCGTTAATCACGAGGCTTTCTGTTTTGTTTGGTATGTAAAGACTGGCTCGATTGAGCATGAAAGCGTTAGCAACCAGGCCCACAGTCAAGGCAATGTTTCACCATTTCTGGCCCTAAGTGTAGTTTTGCATTCAAATCACGTAGAGCGGTGCGGACACCCTCTTCGATCACTGGATGATAGAAGGGCATATCTAGCATCTCAGAAACCGTCATTCTATTTTGGTGTGCCCAAGCCAAAAGATGCGCGAGGTGTTCTGCGTTCGGCCCCATCATCTCTGCACCTAAAAAGCGTCCAGTTCCTTGCTCGCCATAGACATGTAACATCCCTTTGTTTCGTAGCATGACACGCGAACGTCCTTGATTCTCAAACGAGACTTCACCAGTAACAAAACAACCACAGCTTCCTAAGCGAGTTTCCAGTTGTTTGAAAGTTTCACCGACCATAGCTATTTGCGGCTCGGAGAATACAGCTGAAATTGGCGAACGACGCAGACCTGCACGAATATTCGGGAAACGACCAGCATTATCACCAGCAATGCGACCTTGGTCAGCGGCCTCGTGCAGCAATGGAACTTGGTTACTTGCATCACCCGCAATAAAAATACTCTCAACGGAGGTTTGCAATGTGTAGTGATCTGCGGTTGGTACACCGCGTTCATCGAGGGCAATATTGGTGTTCTCGATCGCCAGCTTATCTACGTTTGGACGTCGTCCAGTGGCTGCTAAAACGTAATCAACAATAAAGGTTTCTAATTCACCGTCGTGGTTAATGAATTGGATCTCAACTTTGTCAGCGCCTGCTGCATTCGATGATGGTATGCGCTTCATGCTTTCTACTTTTACATCGGCATCAAGATAGAACTCTTCTTTAAAAGTTTTATCTGCGTAAGACATCACCTCTGGATCTGTCAGTGGACCAACTTGACCACCAAGACCAAAGAGCTTCACTTTCACCCCTAGGCGGTGCAATGCTTGACCGAGTTCAAGTCCGATCACTCCGGGGCCAAATACCGCAACGGACTCAGGCAAATCATCCCAATCAAAGACATCATCATTAATTACGAGACGGTCACCCAACTCATTCCAAGCTGCTGGATAGGCAGGACGAGAGCCCGTCGCGATCACAATCCGTTTTGCGGTGACCTGAGTATGGTCATCTATGATAAGTGTATGATCATCGGCAAACTTCGCGTAACCTGATAACTTGTCTTCTGCGGGAATATCATCGACGCTTTCAAGCACAAAGCCAACAAAACGATCACGTTCGCGTTTTACACGATCCATGACTTCTTGTCCGTTAATGCGTATTTCACCTTGCGGATGGATCCCAAATCCAGGCGCTTTTTCGATTTGGTGGGCACTTTCTGCGGCCGCAATCAACAGCTTAGAGGGCATGCAACCGACGCGAGCACAGGTTGTTCCGTAAGGGCCGTCTTCAATCATTACTACGCTATTAGTATGAGCTTTTGCTGCTCGATAAGCGCCAAGACCAGCAGTACCACCACCAATAATCGCTACGTCGACATTAACTTGTTTCATCGTGAACTCTCGCTTTTTGTTTTTAAGCCAAGCTAGCTACATTGAGCTTGGAGAGTGAATTGGGTCGTTGAATCTGTATAAGGAGTCACCTTATCGGTAGACGACTACTTATCTAGACTAGTAGAAGAAGTGAGTTAGGGTTGGCCTCCGAGCCAAAGGCACCGGAGACCGAGGGTGTAGGCTATGGACAGCTTAGCCTAGATACGCTTCTAGCTCTTCGCTACCGCCGATGTGCTTGCCACCGATAAAGACTTGTGGAACAGTCGTGCGACCAGATATAGCTCGTAGACTAACTGTCGTTGCGTCTTTACCCAGAATCACTTCTTCATATTGAAGACCGTGGTCAATCAGGTTTTGTTTCGCTTTCATACAGAAAGGGCAGCCTGGTTTAGTGAACACTGTGATGGATTCTTGCGTTTTGTAGTCAGGCGCTATGTAGTTCAGCATCGTATCTGCGTCTGACACCTTGAATGGGTCGCCTGGTTCGTTTGGCTCAATGAACATTTTTTCCACTACGCCATCTTTTACTAGCATGCTGTAACGCCATGAGCGTTTACCAAAGCCGATGTCGTTTTTATCCACTAACATGCCCATGCCATCGGTGAACTCACCATTACCGTCAGGAATGAAGGTGATGTTTTCTGCTTCTTGGTCTTGTTTCCATGCATTCATCACGAACGTATCATTGACTGAGACACAAATAATCTCATCCACTCCGTGCTCTTTAAATACAGGGAACAATTCGTTGTAACGAGGTAGATGGCTTGATGAACAGGTTGGAGTAAATGCACCCGGTAAGCTAAATACGATAACGGTCTTACCTTTAAATAGCTCATCAGTCGTTACATTCATCCAAGAGTCACCTTGACGAACTGGAAAAGTAACTTGAGGGACTTGTTGACCTTCTTTAGATACAAACATAATGATTTCCTTTAACTATTTTAAATTATGCGTATAGAGCTTAGCGTTTTTCTTTGCTCTGTTTCGTTCTGTTGAGCCCATTATTGTAAAAATCCTTTGATAGCTCTAATCGTTTGGTGTTATGGTTTTGATAGGTATTAGCTATTGTTAAAAGAAGCGAATTGTGAGTTATGAATATTCGAGATTTTGAGTACTTAGTTGCACTTGCGGAACATAAGCACTTTCGCAAAGCGGCAGAAGCATGTTTTGTTAGCCAACCAACATTGAGTGGACAAATTCGTAAGCTAGAGGATGAACTCGGTACCACGCTTTTAGAGCGAAGCAGCCGTCGTGTTTTGTTTACCGATTCAGGGTTGCAGTTGGTGGAGCAAGCTAAGCGTATCTTAAGTGAAGTGAAAACTTTTAAAGATATGGCGAGTGGTCAGAGCGGAGCAATGACTGGGCCTATGCATATCGGTTTCATCCCGACGGTAGGTCCGTATCTACTACCCAAAATTCTGCCGCAGATAAAAGAAGCATTTCCTGAACTGGAGCTGTTCCTGCACGAAGCTCAAACACATCAGTTGGTGCGTCAATTAGAAGAAGGTAAATTGGACTGCTTGGTCTTGGCTTCGGTTGATGAAACGGCACCTTTTAAAGAAATCGAAGTGTATAACGAGCCGTTAAGCGTTGCGGTGCCATGTGATCATGAGTGGGCCTCTCTCGACCATGTTGATATGTTGGAGTTGAATGGTAAAACCGTTTTAGCGCTAGGAGACGGTCACTGTCTGCGTGATCAAGCGTTAGGTTTCTGTTTTGCTGCCGGAGCGAAAGACGACGAACGCTTTAAGGCAACCAGTTTGGAGACACTGCGGAATATGGTCGCTGCTGGTGCAGGGATTACGTTATTGCCTCAGCTTTCTATCCCTAATGAGAAGCAAAAAGATGGCGTGTGCTATGTACCAGCCGTTAACCCTACGCCTTCGCGCAATATAGTGCTTGTATATCGCCCAGGCTCACCACTGCGTGCAAGGTTTGAAGCTTTGGCGGCGAAGATTAAAGAAGTATTGGCTTCCTATCCTTCATTGAACGCCGCGGCGTAAAAGCCGACATAAAAAAGGGAGAGCGAATGCTCTCCCTTTTGCTTTAGTGATTTAGAACAGCTCTTCTGCGCCAGAGCCGGAAGAATAAATACTGTCTTCCAAACGGTCTCCAGCGTATTCGGTAGGCTCAGTGCCTTTTTCAAAGTATTCGAACATTGATGTGCTGTCTACTTTGTGCGTTAGCATGCCAGTGTTGCGATCAATACGAACACGAATGATGTTATCTGGAATATTTTTACCTTGCTCAGGTGTTTCTTCTAGTGCAACGCGCATAAAGTCAATCCAAGCGGGTTCTGCGGTTTTCGCACCCGATTCTGCACCAGAAATTTGGCCTTTGCCTAGGTTGCTATTAACCGTTGTGCGACCAAGGGCGCGTGAGTGATCATCAAAACCAACCCAAGCAATGGCAACAACACCAGGACCATAGCCGTTGTACCAAGCATCTTTGGAGTCATTCGTTGTACCCGTTTTACCACCGATATCACGACGCCCTAGTTTTTGTGCACGCCAGCCAGTACCGTTCCACCCCGTACCTTCACGCCAGTTACCACCACCCCAAATGTTGCTGTACATCATCTCACGCATCAAGAATGCGTTTTGCTCAGAGATAACTTGTGGAGCATATTGAGGTTCATCATTTTCCAGTGCGTTGTCTGTTGCCAAACCATCAATCGCGACGTCTTGTTCGCCAAACTCATCGGCATAGCGATTGTCTGGCTGAGCGCTCATTTGTGGGCAATCCTTATGACAAACGCTCTTTGGATTCGCTTTAAACAGCACTTCACCGAATGCATCTTCCACGCGTTCTACGTAGAACGGTTCGACGTAATAACCTCCGTTCGCAAATACAGAGTAGCCTTGTGCCACTTTCATTGGTGTTAAGCTACCAGCACCGAGCGCGATGGTCTCTGAACGTGGTACTTGGTTAATATCAAAACCAAAACGAGTAAGGTACTGACGAGTTTCATCAAGGCCTACTTCACGCAGCGTACGCACTGCCATCACGTTCTTTGACTGAGCTAAGCCGAGGCGAAGGCGAGTTGGACCGCCATAGGTTGGTGGTGAGTTTTTAGGTCGCCAAGCCGAACCAGAACCTGCGTCCCATTTGTTAATCGGCGCATCGTTGATCAGAGTGGCCAAGGTAAGTCCCTTGTCAATTGCGGCTGAGTAGATAAATGGTTTGATACTTGAGCCAACCTGACGCACTGACATAGTGGCACGGTTAAACTTACTATGAACAAAGTTAAAGCCACCTACTAACGACAATATCGCACCATTTTCCGGGTTCATCGCGACAAACGCGGTGTTCGCTGTTGGCACTTGGCTCAGTTTCCAGCTTTGTGTCGTGTTGTCATCTTCATTGGTTTCGCTCACTTCGCGAACCCAAACTTGTTGACCCGTCGCTAGCACATCATGCGCTGATTTTGGTGTTGAACCTTGGCGGTTTTCGGTGATGTATTTACGTGCCCAATGCATTCCAGTCCAAGGAATGGTCTGCTCTTCATGGTTTTTAACCCAAACTTGCGCAGTTTTATCATCGACTTTTGTCACGACGGCAGGGTAAAGGTCACCATAAGTTGGCTGCTTCTTAAGGTGCTTTTCTATTTGCTCGCTGTTCCAAGCGGTTTCACCTTCTTTCCAAAGCACTTTCTCCGCACCGCGGTAGCCGTGACGTTCATCGTATGACAGCAGATTATTTACCACGGATGTATTCGCGGCATCTTGCAGTTTAGAGTCCACCGTCATGTAGATATTCAAGCCAGAGGTATAGGCTTCTTCTTCACCGTACTCTTTCACGGCCCATGCACGAGCTAGTTCCGCCACATAAGGAGCGGAAAGTTCAATTTCAGCACTGTGGTAACGCGCCACGATAGGTTCGTTGCGTGCTTCGTCATACTGTTCTTGCGTGATGTATTTTTCATCAAGCATTCGCATTAACACGACGTTACGGCGTTTTGTCGCACGCTCAAGAGAGTAAATTGGGTTCATCGTTGATGGCGCTTTTGGCATCCCTGCGAGTGTCGCAAGTTCGCTTAACGTCAATTCATCAAGGCTCTTACCAAAGTAAACTTGAGCGGCCGCACCAAAACCATATGAGCGGTAACCAAGGAAGATTTTATTGACATAAAGTTCCATGATTTCTTGCTTACTCAGAAGCTGCTCAATGTGGATAGCAATGAAAATCTCTTTAATCTTACGCATGATCTTCTTCTCATTAGATAAGAAGAAGTTACGCGCTAGCTGTTGCGTAATGGTACTTGCGCCCTGCTTGGCTGAACCTGAGATCGCAACTACAACGGCTGCACGAGTGATGCCGATAGGATCGATACCTGGGTGTTCGTAAAAACGGCTATCTTCGGTGGCGATTAGCGCATGAATTAAGTCTTGAGGAATTTCATCATAAGTAACAGGAATACGACGCTTTTCACCGAACTGTGCGATCAGCTTCCCGTCTTGACTAAACACCTGCATAGGTGTTTGTAATTCAACGTCTTTTAGAGTTGCAACATCTGGCAATTCAGGCTTCACGTACTGATAGAAGCCAAATATTGTGGTGACTCCAAGAATTATGCAAATCAATGTTAAAAATAATAAACGCTTTATGAACTTCACCGGAGAATCCCTGATTGGTTGAGGCTGTGTAACGGCAAACCCTTGTACTCTTAGGTCAAAAATTTAGCACATAGAGATATTAACTCTTATTTGGGTGCTAATAACAACCTTTGCACGAAGAAATTTCGGAGCGAGAGTAAGAGATGGATAAGCTAATCGTTACCGGCATCGATATAGGCCATAACAGCCTCAAAGCCGTAGTACTTAAACCCACAGGCAACAATTACGCTCTGTTGGGTTACAAAGAAATATTACTAAAGGAAGGTATTGTCGCTGAAAATAACACTATAAATCATCAAGAAATTGTAAAGACCCTAAAGCTGATTAAAAAAGAACTGCCTTTTGGTGCTAAAAAGGTCGCAATTTCAGTGCCTGATAATTCGGTGATCAGTAAAAAATTGCAAATAGAACAAAACCTTGAAGATAGCGAAGTTGAGTTTGCTGTGATTCAGGCATTTTCTCATCAATCGCCATTCCCTGTCGAAGAGCTGAGTTTAGACTTCGTCCGTCTTCGTGCCGAAGATGGGTTGCGTGGGACTGATAACTATCAAGTGTTTGCGACAAGAAAAGATGTGGTCGATAGTCGCGTGGATGCATTACAAAAATCCGGACTAAAACCCGTTTTAGTGGACGTGCATTCACAAAGTCTTGGTCATATCTGGAAGCTCACCGCCGATCGCTTTCCTGACAAAAATAAGTACTGCTTACTCGATATTGGCACCTCATCGAGCTCCTTTACCATGTTTACCGAACAAGGTGAGCTGTTTCACAAAGAGTTTGCTTGCGGCACACGCGGAGCAAACAGCCCTGTTCAAAATGATTTGATGTCCGATGATGCTCAGGAGAAAACAGAGCTGTTTAATCGCCAAATCGTGGAACGGGTGAAACGTCAGATGCAGCTCTACACCTCAATTAATGGCTCGCAAAATATCAAAGGTATCTGGTTATCAGGGGAAGGAGCTTCGACACCAATGCTCGCGGAAGAGTTATCTCAGCAACTGTCACTAGAGTGTGAATTGCTAAACCCGCTAGGGCTATTTGAGATGAAGGTGTCCAAACGTAAACGTCGTGCCGCGGATTGGCAGCATTTCTCTACAGCCGCAGGACTCGCGATTCGTGGCATTCATTGGCTAGGAGGTGCGCGTGCTTTATCGCATTAATTTACTTCCTTGGCGAGAGAACCAAAGAGAAGAGCACCGACGTCGTTTCATTAGCTTGGTCGCGTTAGGCATGTTGGTCGCCATTGGTATTCAATGGGGTATTGGAAAGTTTTTTGAGTACCAACAAGATCAGCAGCAGGAGCGGCTTGATTACCTTACTCACTACATTGCTGAGCTCGACCAGCGTATTGAAGCAATGAAAATCGCCGAGCAAGAGCACAGCAAAATCCTCGAACGTTTAAAAGTGGTTGAAGGGTTACAAAACGGTAGAAACAAAACGACCGAGTTTATGAACTTGATGCCAGCCGTCATTCCTGAAGGTGTATATGTCGACAAGATCAAAATGAATGATCTGGAAATTGAGATCTCGGGGATCTCTGATAGCACTCCAAAACTTGCCACGATGCTGGACAACATGGAGCGTTCGGCCAAGTTGAATGATGTAGAAATGCACTCCATCGTTCACGGAAAAGCGCGTTTTGGAAAAGAGTTCCAAACGTTCAAAGTGTCTTTCATGTTCAAAGTGCCGGAGAAGAAAGCGGAGGCCCAGCATGGTTGATTGGCAGGATCTCGAAATAGATGAAATGGCAGAGTGGCCATTGTTGCCTCAGCTTGTGGTTATCGCGCTGCTGATTTTCCTAATTCAAGGTTTTGGCTATTGGTTTTACCTTAAGCCAAAAGAAGAGCAATTGAATAACTTGGTCCAGCAGGAGCAGACGCTCAAGGTAGCACTGAAGATCAAAGCGAACAAAGTAGCTGCATTGCCTCAGCTTCAATCTCAATTGGATGAACTCACCACGCGTTACGAGTTATTACTACAACAACTGCCCGCGCAAAAAGAGTTGGCTACGATGCTCGCTTCGGTGAATGAACTCGGTATCGACAATAAGTTGACCTTTACCCGTATCGACTGGGGTGAGAAGCAATCAGAGCATTTCCTCTATCGTCTTCCTTTAAACATTGAGTTAACGGGTGATTTTCATGACATTGGACATTTTTCTCAGGCGATAGCAACGCTACCTCGAATCATCACGTTCAAAGATGTGACTTGGCAGCGTGTCAGCCAAGAAAGTGAAACTCTGCACTTTAGGGTACGAGCCAATACCTATCAGTTTAAGCCAGAGGAGACGAACAATGACAAGTAAGCATTTGTTGTTGGTGCTGATGGGGTCTCTGCTACTTGGATGTCAGGCGAATGATGAGTCATTAACGGATTTTATTCGAGGGGTTGAGAGTCAGGCGCGTCGAGATGTCGAGAAACTTAAGCCTGCAGATAAGTATGTTGCCGTCACGTACGCACCTGAAGTACAGCGTGCGCCCTTTGAGTTACCAAAAGAAGCCACGATCGCCACTCAGCCCGTTGCAAGAAAAGATTGCTGGCAACCGCCTTCAAGAAGGCGCACTGGCAAATTAGAAAAATTCCCATTAAGCCAATTACGTTTGAAAGGAGTTATGGGCATGGGTAATACGGTTTCTGGTCTCGTTCAGGCACCCAACGGCACCGTTTATAAAGTGAAGCCGGGGCAATACCTCGGACGCAACAATGGCAAAGTGACCCACGTCAGCCATTCCTATTTGTTAATTAATGAAACGTTGCCCGACGGCTTAGGGTGTTGGCAGAAGCGTAAAGTTAAGTTGGCTTTGAGATAGCCCCATTTATTTTTGATATTGAGTAATGAAAATGAGACAAGGATTAACACGTACACCAAGGATACTAACTGGGCTCTTCTCCTTATGGTTGTTTGTATTTTTAGCCCCTTTAGTGGCAGCAGAAGAAGTATCGTCTAATGCCTTAAAGAGTATCGATTTTCGCACTAATAAAGATAAAGACGCCGTTATTGTCGTTGAACTGGCGTCACCTGCCGCGATTGTTGATGTCAAACGCGTACAGGAAGGGTTAAGTATCGATTTGCTTAATACTTCGGTAAAAGACGAGCAACTGTATCTCCTAGACGTAAAAGATTTCTCGACTGTGGTTGAAAGCGTAGAGGTGTTTCGCGATACCTCAACTACGCGCTTGGTTGCGCACATTAATGAAGAATATACGCATGATTACCGTTTAACGGGGCGATTCTTGGAAATCAAAGTGGCTAAGATCAAACCCAATGAGAAAGCCCCGGATAAAAGCATTCTAGAAAAAGAAGGCAAGCTCATTTCAATTAACTTCCAAGATATTCCTGTACGTAACGTGTTACAGCTGATTGCTGACTACAACCAGTTCAACTTGGTTGTCTCAGACTCCGTAGAAGGTAACCTCACACTTCGTCTTGATGGTGTTCCGTGGCAGCAAGTGTTGGATATTATTTTGCAAGTTAAGGGGTTAGATAAGCGTGTTGATGGCAACGTGATTCTGGTTGCTCCAACAGATGAGCTTGATCTGCGCGAAAAACAGCAACTCGAAAAGCAGCAGCTAGAACAAACGATGGGAGAGCTTTCGTCTGAAATCATCAAGGTAAACTTCGCTAAAGCATCAGATATTGCAGAGATGATCAACGGAGAAGGGAACATCAGTATGTTGTCTGAGCGAGGCAGTATGACCATTGATGAGCGGACTAACTCGTTATTGATTCGTGAGCTACCTGAAAACATTGAAGTGATTCGAGAAATTATTGAATCTTTGGATATCCCGGTGAAGCAGGTTCAAATTGAAGCGCGTATTGTGACCATCAATGAAGGCAACATGGACGAGTTGGGAATTCGCTGGGGCTTTACCTCTATTAATGGCAATAACACGGTTGGTGGCTCTATCGAAAACAATCTTGCCACGATCGGTTTATATAACGGTGGTGGTGAAGGAGAAGACGGTGGTGACGGTGATGGAGTAGGTATCGATGACTTTCTAAACGTAAACTTAGCTGCAACCAGTCCAAACGCGACCAGCATTGCTTTTCAGGTTGCAAAATTAGGCTCAGACACCTTGTTAGACCTCGAGCTTTCTGCGCTGCAACAAGAGTCCAAAGCTGAGATTATCTCAAGCCCACGTTTGATCACTACCAATAAGAAGCCTGCCTATATTGAGCAAGGTACCGAGATACCTTATCTAGAGTCCTCATCAAGTGGTGCTACGACGGTAACGTTCAAAAAAGCAGTATTGAGTTTGAAGGTGACGCCACAAATTACACCGGATAACCGCCTTGTGTTGGACTTAAGCGTTACGCAAGATAGACCTGGACAAGTCGTGAAAACAGGTACTGGTGAAGCCGTTGCGATTGATACTCAACGTATCGGGACGCAAGTGTTAGTAAATAACGGTGAAACCGTCGTTCTTGGTGGTATTTTCCAGCACAGCATTACTAACTCGGTGGACAAAGTGCCTTTGTTAGGCGATCTGCCACTATTAGGTGCGCTTTTCCGTCGAAGTTATGAAAATGTTGGCAAAAGTGAGCTGTTAATTTTCGTCACCCCTAAGGTGGTGATTCAGTAGTTCTACCTCGTGAAAAACTGATTAAATCAAAAATAAAGTTGCAATAGTGGCACCATGCTTGGATAATTTCGGGTCTTATCACGAATTATCTGTGAGGAACTGGTGCCACAAGCCTTGTAGAACAGCGATTTAGCTGTGTTTTCTTGTGGCGATCTTATTGAATCAATGTTGTAAATTACTGCTAAACATGGCTGAGAAACGTAATATTTTCCTTGTTGGCCCAATGGGCGCCGGCAAAAGTACAATTGGTAGACATCTAGCACAGCAACTGCATATGGAGTTTGTTGACTCCGATACAGTGATCGAAGAACGCACTGGTGCAGACATCTCTTGGGTTTTTGATGTAGAAGGTGAAGAAGGCTTCCGCAAGCGTGAAGAAGCGGTACTTGAAGACCTAACACAAGAGCAAGGCATCGTGCTTGCGACTGGCGGTGGCTCTGTTAAGAGCAAAGAAAACCGTAATCGTCTTTCGGCACGTGGTGTTGTTGTTTACTTAGAAACGACGATTGAAAAGCAACTTGCGCGCACAAACCGTGACAAGAAGCGTCCTCTACTTCAAACGGACAACCCTCGCGAAGTATTGGAGCAATTAGCTGAAGAACGTAATCCTCTGTATGAAGAAGTAGCGGATTACACTGTTCGCACTGACGATCAGAGTGCAAAAGTGGTAGCCAACCAGATCGTAAAAATGCTAGAAGAGAGATAAGTTTTTATCTTTTTTTTAATTGGAGCAAACCGATGGAACGGATTACGGTCAACCTAGCTGAGCGTAGCTACCCAATCTCTATTGGCGCCGGGTTATTTGAGGACCCGGCGTACCTCTCTCAAGTTCTCTCAAACAAAAATGCAAAACAAAAAGTTGTTGTGATCAGTAATGTCACAGTGGCGCCTTTGTATGCAGACAAAATTTTAAAGCAACTCGAGCAGCTCGGTTGTAGTACATCCTTGTTAGAATTGCCTGACGGCGAACAGTACAAAAACTTGGATGTGTTTAACCAAGTGATGAACTTCCTCCTCGAGGGGAATTACGCTCGTGATGTTGTGATCATCGCGTTAGGTGGTGGCGTTATTGGCGACCTTGTGGGTTTTGCTTCTGCCTGTTACCAGCGTGGGGTCGACTTTATTCAAATACCAACGACATTACTATCTCAAGTGGACTCTTCGGTGGGTGGAAAAACCGCGGTTAACCATCCGTTGGGTAAGAACATGATAGGTGCGTTTTACCAACCTAAAGCCGTGATCATCGATACCAACTGTTTATCGACGTTGCCTGAGCGTGAATTCGCAGCAGGTATTGCAGAAGTCATTAAGTACGGCATCATTTACGATGCAGACTTTTTTGTATGGTTGGAAGAAAACCTTGAACGCTTGTACGCGTTGGATGAAGAAGCGCTAACTTATGCCATTGCACGTTGCTGTGAAATAAAAGCGGAAGTGGTGGCTCAGGATGAGAAAGAATCGGGCATCCGCGCTCTGCTCAACTTAGGTCACACCTTTGGTCATGCGATTGAAGCTGAGCTTGGCTACGGCAATTGGCTGCATGGTGAAGCGGTTTCTGCTGGCACGGTTATGGCGGCCAAAACTTCGCATCTGCGCGGTCTTATCTCAGCAGAGCAATTTGAGCGTATTGTTGCGATTTTACGTCGTGCCAAACTGCCTGTTCATACTCCAGAAAGTATGAGCTTCGATGACTTCCTCAAACATATGATGCGAGATAAAAAAGTCCTCTCTGGTCAATTAAGATTAGTTCTACCTACAGGCATTGGTAGTGCCGAGGTCATTGCTGATACGACACAAGACGTACTCAAACAGGCGATAGACTTCGGTCGCGATATTTAACCTTGTAATGGCGCCTTTGGGCGTCATTCTTGTAGTGTATTAAGGTTATTAGATGAGTGTTGCTCACGTTCTGGAATTAGATTCTCAAATCGAGTTGCTTGATAGGTTAGGATTGCTGACTAATTTTGGTTCCAACTTCATTGCGATTAATGGTCATGATGGTTATGGAAAATCTTGGTTAGCGCAGCGATACCTTGAAGTGGGTGCCAGTAACAAGAATCAATGTTTGTTACTTTGTCATTCTAATCAAGATGATGTGCAGCGCCGCATCCTTATTTTGAGTCAACTGGTTTCGGACGCATTGTTTAATCAGCAAGAGCCTTTACTTGATAGCCTCGAAAGACTATTGGGTGATGAGCCTTGTGATATCGCGATTGTGGTTGATGATGCGCATTTATTAAGTGAGACGCTCGTTTCTGAGCTTTGGATGCTGGTTTTAGAGGCGCATCATAAGCCGAATTGGACCATCAATGTCTTATTATTTACGCAGTCTGGGCGCTTAGAAGGATTGCTGTCACGTCTCAGTTACGGACAAGAGATAAAGCCTGTTGAGCTTGATATTGATATGTTGTCCGAAGTGGAAGCCCGTCGTTTCTTTGAATCACTTGTTGCGCGCTATGTTGATGATGAGGCGGAGAAGCGGGTTCGAGATGCATTTAAAAAAGTTGACCCAGTACCGGGTGACATCATGGCGTTAGGAGAGATGAAAGTGGAAAAAAGGATCATTATCCGCTCGATTGTCGGTTCACCGCTGAATATTGCGTTAGTGGTATTAGCATTACTGTTGCTTGCTGCTGGTGGCTATTGGTGGATGTATAATCAACCAAGCCCTGATGATAAAGCGCAGCAAATTGCTGGTAGTTTAGAGCAAACGGCTATTCCAACTTTTGAAGGTTCAGGAATCAGTGCTGCGCAGTCTTCACTACAATCTGTGACTGATGACACTAGCAGTGGTCTTGATGGCTCTGGCGCGATTGATGATTCTGATTCATTACCGCCAGCAGTAACGGAAGAAGTGGCGAGCGTTGGCAGTGATGACAATCAACAGAGAGTGGTGATTGAGTCGAATGTGGTCGATGCATTGCTTGAAGGTAAAGCTGATTCAGCAGACACAAAAGCGATTGATGATATCGTAGGTACTGATAAAGCAGAAACTGCTGATGAAACTGACTCTCCTTTGATTAAAGTCGTAAAACCAAATCAAGGTATGACGCAAACTTCTGCTCAGTCAGGAGAAGACGGTGCGAAGCAGCCTGTGGTTAAGTTTTCATTTGCTCGCGAAGAATTAAAAGCACTATCACCAAGAGCCTATACACTGCAGCTTGCTGCTATGACGTCAATGGAGGATGTACAAGCCTTCCTCGATGAGCATCAGCTGAATAATCAAGTACGAATTTATCCTACCGTTCGCAATGACACCGAGTGGTATATCATCACATACCAAGATTATCCGACAATTCAAATGGCTCGCGATGCCGTTGCAAGCTTGCCTGATTCGGTTAAGTCGGTGAGTCCTTGGGCAAAATCACTCCGTCAGGTTCATCGCGAAATTGATCGCGTGAAATAAACCTGAGCTTCGCTGAAAAATATGTTACATTCCGCAGCCTTAATTTTTGGTCGATAGATAGAGCAGTAGATGAAAAAGCAACGAGCCTTTCTTAAATGGGCAGGAGGAAAATACGGACTGGTTGAAGACATCCAACGTCATTTACCGCCGGCTCGAAAGCTAGTTGAACCTTTTGTTGGCGCGGGCTCAGTTTTTCTGAATACCGACTATGACCATTACCTACTGGCAGATATCAATCCAGATCTGATCAATCTGTACAACCTACTGAAAGAACGCCCTGAAGAGTACATCTCTGAAGCGAAGCGTTGGTTTGTTGCCGAGAATAACCGTAAAGAAGCCTACTTACACATTCGCGCTGAGTTTAATAAAACCGATGACGTGATGTACCGCTCTTTAGCGTTTTTGTACATGAACCGCTTTGGTTTTAATGGTCTATGCCGTTACAACAAAAAAGGCGGTTTTAACGTTCCGTTCGGTTCATATAAAAAGCCTTACTTCCCAGAGGCGGAATTGGAGTTTTTTGCCGAAAAAGCCAAGAAAGCCACGTTCGTTTGTGAAGGTTATCCAGAAACTTTTCGTCGAGCACGTAAGGGGAGTGTGGTGTATTGCGACCCTCCTTATGCACCGCTTTCAAACACGGCAAATTTCACCTCATACGCAGGTAATGGTTTCACGTTGGATGATCAGGCTGCATTAGCCGACATTGCTGAAAGAACCGCGACTGAGCGTGGTATTCCGGTTCTGATTTCCAACCACGACACTACGCTGACGCGTCGGTTGTATCACGGTGCAGATCTCAATGTAGTAAAAGTGAAGCGCACCATTAGCCGCAATGGCAGTGGTCGTAATAAAGTCGATGAGCTGCTTGCGCTTTTTCATGCCCCTGAGATGGACAAACCAAGCTCTTAGTTCTCACACTATTAAATCTAAATAGTGGATCTCCCCACTGGCTTCGGTAGAATTGCGCGCAGATTGTTTGCTCATTACTACTGAGGTCAGGTATGAAAGATTTTCTTATTGCTCCATCCATTTTATCGGCAGATTTTGCTCGTCTCGGTGAAGATGTCGAGAAAGTACTCGCAGCGGGTGCGGATGTGGTGCATTTCGACGTTATGGATAACCACTATGTACCAAACCTGACTTTTGGTGCACCTGTATGTAAAGCACTACGCGATTACGGCATCACAGCGCCAATCGATGTTCACCTAATGGTGAAACCGGTTGACCGCATTATTCCTGATTTCGCAAAAGCGGGTGCGTCGATGATTACATTCCATGTGGAAGCTTCCGATCATGTAGACCGTACACTGCAGTTAATTAAAGAGCACGGCTGTCAGGCTGGTGTGGTACTAAACCCAGCAACGCCACTTGCGAGCCTTGAGTTCATCATGGACAAAGTCGACATGATTCTACTGATGTCGGTTAATCCTGGCTTTGGTGGTCAATCATTCATTCCTCACACACTAGATAAACTGCGTGCCGTTCGTAAGATGATCGATGAGTCTGGTCGCGATATCCGTTTAGAAATTGATGGCGGTGTGAAGGTTGACAACATTCGTGAAATCGCAGAAGCGGGCGCAGACATGTTTGTTGCAGGCTCGGCGATTTTCGGTCAGCCAGATTACAAACAAGTGATCGACCAAATGCGCACGGAACTGGCTGAAGTAAAATAAGTCCTGATATACGCGCGATAATGCCCTGATTTTAAAGGCTGTCACTTTATTGGCAGCCTTTGTTATTTCTAGCGTTGGATGAAATAAAATATCCCCTGCGTTGAGCAAATAATCACTTGCCTATTTTGCGCCCTTTCTGTACTATTCGTGCTCCTTAAACTCAGTCAATTATCTTTAGTTCCTTGCTTCCTCTGGACGACTGAGCCATTTGTGGAAGCTGAATAATCCGTAAGGAGCAACCAATGCGTCATTACGAAATCGTATTCATGGTGCACCCAGATCAAAGCGAGCAAGTTGCTGGCATGATCGAGCGTTACACTGGTTCAATCACTGAAGCTGGCGGTAAAATCCACCGTCTAGAAGACTGGGGCCGTCGTCAACTGGCTTACCCAATCAACAAGCTTCACAAAGCTCACTACGTTCTTATGAACGTTGAAGCTGACCAAGCTGTAATTGATGAGCTAGAAACTGCTTTCCGTTTCAACGATGCAGTTCTGCGTAACATGATCATGCGTACTAAAGCAGCGATCACTGAGCAATCTATCATGCTTAAGCAAAAAGAAGAGCGTGCTCCACGTCGTGAAGAGCGTTCTGAAGCTAAGCCTGAAGCTAAGTCAGAAGCTGCTGAGTAAGTTTTCTTATGGCCAATCGAATGGAGCTGAGCGGCACCATAGCCAAACCGCCCATTCGTAGTAAAAGCCCTGGTGGCATTGAACACTGTCGGTTTTGGCTGGAGCATCGCTCTACTATTATCGAAGCTGACTTACCTCGACAAGTTTATTGTCGTATGCCGGTAGTCGTCAGCGGGCTTGGGTCACAAGCACTAACTCAGAATTTAGTTCAAGGCAGTAACATTAAGGTAAGTGGTTTTGTCACTTATCAAACCGGCCGAAATGGCGTGGGAAAATTAGTGTTACACGCCGACAACATTACTCAAATTTAAGATCAGGAGATAGCCCATGGCTCGTTTCTTCCGTCGTCGTAAATTCTGCCGTTTCACTGCAGAAGGCGTACAAGAGATTGATTACAAAGACGTAGCAACTCTTAAAAACTACATCACTGAAGCTGGTAAAATCGTACCTAGCCGTATCACTGGTACAAGCGCTAAGTACCAGCGTCAACTAGCACGTGCTATCAAGCGTTCACGCTACCTAGCTCTACTACCGTACACTGACAAGCATCAGTAATCGGTTCATTTTATTAAGAAAGAGGATTAAGCAATGCAAGTTATTCTACTTGATAAAATTGGTAACCTAGGTGGTCTTGGCGATACTGCAAACGTTAAATCTGGCTACGCTCGTAACTTCCTTATCCCACAAGGTAAAGCAGTTATGGCAACTAAAGCTAACGTTGAAATGTTTGAAGCTCGTCGTGCTGAACTAGAAGCTAAAGTTGCTGAGCAACTAGCTGCTGCAGAAGCTCGCGCAGAGAAAGTTAACGCTCTAGAAGCTGTAGTTATCGCTTCTAAAGCTGGTGACGAAGGCAAACTATTCGGTTCTATCGGTACTCGTGACATCGCTGACGCTATCACAGCTGCAGGCGTTGAAGTTGCTAAGAGCGAAGTTCGCCTTCCTGAAGGTGCTCTACGTACAACTGGTGAGTTCGAGATCAGCGTTCAACTTCACTCTGAAGTTTTCGCAACTGTGAACCTACAAGTTGTTGCTGCTGAGTAATTCAGTATCAAGACGAAATACTAAAAAGCACCTCTTCGGAGGTGCTTTTTTTATTTCTAAAACTGGGAGAAAAAACAGGTTAAAAAGCGAAGAGTAAATTAACGGAAAATACGCTATCCGCTTTGCTTAAGCCTTCAGGCACTTTATCGTGATACTGACGAGAGTGTGCCAGTTTCAGTGCAATATCTTCAGTAATATCATTGGTCACGCTGAGCTCACTATCGGCCCGTGTATTACTTTTACCTGTTACCAACGTAATATCAGCCGCGAAACTCAGGTTATCTAGTGCGTGCCAAGTCGTATTGATATTCCCTCGAAAAATGCCTTCTCGAACGATATCGGGAAAGACAATGTCGTCATCATCTATCTCATCTAAATTTGGTTCTTGATAACGAAAACCAGGACCGACTTCTACCTCTAAAATGAAGTTTTCAGTGTAGGAAAACTGGTAACCCAAACCACCTGATAAGGTGTAGTCTTTAAAATAGGCACTGTAACGAGAATCCACCCCTTTAAAGCTGCCATACAAATACGTTTTAGGACCTAACTTGTAGTCACTCTGTAGGGCGTAGGTGGATGAGCGTTTGTCTTCTTCACCGTCTTTGTACAAGTTGTAGTACTTCCATTCACCATTAGAACGGTGTCGACCTGACGTATATTCAGCACTCAAACGAGCATTCAGGGAACGAGAGTCCGTGTTACCTGTGTGAGCTTGATAGCCGAACTCCACCTCGGTTTTTAATGGGTCGGGCACATCAATATTTTGCTCTGGCTGTACTGATTCGTCAGCATACGATGCACTAGCGCATAGTAGGCTAAAGCTAAGTAACCAGTATCGGGACACATCAACCTCGAACGTAATTAAAAAGGAGGGGCATGATACTGATACAGATATTTTGTTGGGTCAATGGTAGGTTAATTTTTATTAGAGCTGGGCGGAAGAACCAGGCTATTACTTGTGCGGTTCGCATGTGGATTTCTTAACAAGTAATTGTCGCTTCGGGGAAGCATCTCAGTTAGGTTAAGGTTATAATCGTGGGTCAATAGTAGTTATCGAGCAAAGTCATGGCGGAAAACAGAAATCGCAAACCTTCAGACAGTCAGGTCGACGCAATCAAAGTGCCACCTCACTCACTAGAAGCCGAGCAATCAGTAATTGGTGGTCTTTTACTGGACAATGAACGTTGGGACACCGTTGCCGAACGTGTTGTAAGCAGTGATTTCTATAGTCGTCCGCATCGCCTAATTTTTGAAGGTGTAAAAACCATTCTTGAAGCGGGCAAGCCTCTCGATCTTATTACTTTATCGGAATACCTGGAGCGTCACGAGCAATTAGAAGATGTGGGCGGTTTTGCTTACCTTGCAGATTTGGCGAAAAACACGCCAAGCGCCGCTAACATTAATGCGTACGCTGATATTGTTGCCGAACGTGCGATCGTCCGTGGTTTGATCGGTGTCGCGAATGAGATTGCGGATGCGGGTTACGATCCTCAAGGTCGAAGTTCGGAAGATCTGATTGATATGGCGGAGAGTAAAGTTTTCGCCATCGCTGAGTCACGAACCAGTGAAAACGAAGGGCCACAAAATGTTGATAACATCCTCGAAAAGACGTTAGAACGTATCGAGTTGTTATATAAAACACCGCAAGATGGTGTAACGGGTGTCGACACAGGTTTCACTGACCTCAATAAGAAAACCGCAGGTTTGCAAGGTTCTGATTTGGTGATTGTCGCGGCGCGTCCATCGATGGGTAAAACGACCTTTGCGATGAACTTGTGTGAAAATGCGGCCATGCAACAAGATAAACCTGTGCTTATTTTCTCGCTAGAGATGCCGGCCGAGCAGTTGATGATGCGTATGTTGGCCTCTTTGTCTCGCGTTGACCAAACCAAGATCCGTACGGGTCAGTTGGATGACGAAGACTGGGCGCGTATTTCTTCTACTATGGGTATCTTGATGCAGAAGAAAAACATGTACATTGATGACAGCTCCGGTCTAACTCCGACCGAAGTGCGTTCACGCGCTCGCCGTATCGCACGTGAACATGGCGGTCTGTCGATGATCATGGTCGACTACCTTCAGCTTATGCGCGTGCCTGCACTCTCTGATAACCGTACGCTGGAAATTGCGGAGATATCGCGCTCTCTGAAAGCGCTGGCAAAAGAGCTGAATGTGCCCGTCGTGGCGCTGTCTCAGCTTAACCGTTCCCTAGAGCAACGTTCAGATAAACGCCCAGTAAACTCGGACTTGCGTGAGTCGGGCTCTATCGAGCAGGATGCCGACTTGATCATGTTCATCTACCGTGACGAGGTGTATCACCCAGATAGCCCGTACAAAGGCACGGCAGAAATCATCATTGGTAAGCAACGTAACGGCCCTATCGGCTCTGTACGTCTCACCTTCCAAGGTCAACACTCGCGCTTTGACAACTACGCGGGTCCTGCATTCGATATTGATGATGAGTAACCCCATGAGCTATATGAAAGCGGCCAAGGCGTGCATTGATTTGTCTGCGTTGCAGCACAACTTACAGCGCGTGAAAGCGCAAGCGCCCCAAAGTAAAGTGATGGCTGTAGTGAAGGCCAATGGTTATGGTCACGGATTACGTCACGTTGCAAAACATGCCAACCATGCGGATGCCTTTGGTGTTGCGCGCATTGAAGAAGCGTTGCAACTGCGCGCTTGTGGCGTGGTAAAGCCGATTCTATTGCTAGAAGGTTTTTACTCTCCAGGTGACTTACCTGTTCTTGTGACGAACAACATCCAAACCGTGGTGCATTGTGAAGAGCAGCTTATCGCTTTGGAGCAAGCCGACCTTGAAACTCCGGTTGTCGTGTGGCTTAAGATTGACAGTGGGATGCACCGTCTTGGCGTTCGCCCTGAGCAATATGATGAGTTTGTCACGCGGTTGAAAGAGTGTCCAAACGTAGCCAAGCCGTTACGTTACATGAGTCACTTTGGTTGTGCAGATGAGCTGGATAGCCATATTACTCCCCAACAGATTGAGTTGTTTAAGTCGTTGACCTCTGGTTGTCAGGGGGAGCGTTCACTTGCGGCCTCTGCGGGGTTGTTGGCATGGCCTCAAAGCCATTTGGATTGGGTTCGTCCGGGCATCATCATGTATGGTGTATCGCCATTTGATGACAAGACCGCACAAGATCTGGGGTATCAACCCGTGATGACACTTAAATCCCATCTTATTGCGGTACGTAAAGTTAAGAAGGGCGAAAGTGTTGGCTACGGCGGTATGTGGACCAGTAAGCGAGATACAAAAGTCGGTGTCATCGCAGTAGGGTATGGCGACGGTTACCCAAGAAGTGCTCCGAACGGCACTCCGGTTTGGGTAAATGGTCGTAAAGTACCTATCGCAGGTCGAGTTTCTATGGATATGCTGACGGTCGATTTGGGACCAGATGCAACGGATAAAGTCAGCGACGAAGCGATTCTTTGGGGGAAAGAGCTCCCAGTAGAAGAAGTGGCGGGTCACATTGGTACCATTGCGTATGAACTCGTGACTAAGCTAACGCCTCGCGTCGAGATGGAGTACTCAAAATAAACAGCGAAAGGCTAACCTAAGGTTAGCCTTTGTTTTATCTACTCACCGTTAATCGTAGCAATAACGCGGCGGCCGCCGCCAAAGTCTCGGTGCTCACCCAAGTAAATGCCCTGCCATGTTCCTAAAGCTAATCGACCATTTTGGATTGGTATCGTCACACTACTGCCAAGTAGGGATGCTTTAATGTGTGCTGGCATGTCGTCATCACCTTCATAGGTATGCTGATAATAAGGAGCACGCTCTGGCACAAACTTATTGAAGTGCGCTTCCATATCCATACGCACGGTTGGATCAGCATTCTCGTTTAAGGTCAAACTGGCGGAGGTATGTTGAATAAATAGGTGTAATAAACCTACTGAAAGCTCGTTTATTTGTGGTAATTGTTGTTCAATTTCATCAGTTATTAGGTGAAAACCGCGGCTTCTCGCTTTTAATTGCAGTGTTTTTTGTGCCCACATACGTGTTCCTTTGGAAATTTATAAATTGGCGTCTATCCTATTCCAATTAGAGCCTGTCATTAGTAAGTGATATGATTCTTGTCATCGTAAATGAATTGTTCATTTTCAGGGCAGGGAACGTGACCTAACTCAATGTGAGTGTAAATACTCTCAGTCATAATTGGCACCTGAAAAAAAATTACAAAGACTTGTTTTGTGGCAATTCGCCCAAACATCTAATTAATATTCTATTTGCTAAATCGGGGATTCCACAGTTTTCGCTAGACTGTAAGGAATGGAACCTACTGTAACATCGGGATAAAGACCATGTTGAAAAATATCAATCCAACGCAAACACAAGCTTGGAAAGCGCTAACTGCGCATTTCGAATCTGCACAAGATATGGATCTTAAAGAGTTATTTGCTCAAGACGCAGCGCGTTTCGACAAATACTCTGCACGTTTCGGCTCAGACATCCTAGTCGATTACTCAAAGAACCTCATCAATGAGGAAACTCTGAAGCACCTGTTCGCTCTTGCGAACGAGACTGAGCTGAAATCTGCAGTTGAAGCGATGTTCAGTGGCGAAGCGATCAACCAAACAGAAGGTCGCGCTGTTCTTCACACTGCACTACGTAACCGCGCGAATACACCAGTAATGGTAGACGGCGAAGACGTAATGCCAGCAGTGAACGCGGTTCTAGAAAAAATGAAATCATTCACTGAACGCGTTATCGGCGGTGAGTGGAAAGGTTACACAGGTAAAGCAATTACAGATATCGTGAACATCGGTATCGGTGGTTCTGACCTTGGTCCTTACATGGTGACGGAAGCTCTAGCACCATACAAAAATCATCTAAACCTTCACTTCGTATCTAACGTTGATGGTACTCACATCGTTGAAACGTTGAAGAAAGTTAACCCAGAAACGACGCTATTCTTGATCGCGTCTAAGACGTTCACAACGCAAGAAACCATGACTAACGCGCACACTGCTCGTGATTGGTTCCTAGAGTCTGCGGGTGATCAAGCGCACGTGGCTAAGCATTTTGCTGCGCTTTCAACGAACGCGACAGCCGTGTCTGAGTTCGGTATTGATACCGCGAACATGTTCGAATTCTGGGACTGGGTTGGTGGCCGTTACTCACTATGGTCTGCAATCGGTCTATCAATCGCATTAGCGGTAGGTTACGACAACTTCGTTGAGCTGCTTGAAGGTGCTCACGAGATGGACAAGCACTTCGTATCAACGGACCTAGAAAGCAACATCCCTGTGATCCTTGCTCTGATCGGTATTTGGTACAACAACTTCCACGGTGCGGAATCAGAAGCTATCTTACCTTACGATCAGTACATGCACCGTTTCGCGGCGTACTTCCAACAAGGTAACATGGAATCAAACGGTAAATACGTTGACCGTGAAGGCAATGCTGTGACTTACCAAACGGGCCCTATTATTTGGGGTGAACCAGGTACCAACGGTCAGCACGCGTTCTACCAACTGATTCACCAAGGCACTAAGCTGATCCCATGTGACTTCATTGCACCTGCAATCAGCCACAACCCAGCTAGCGATCATCACCAAAAACTGATGTCCAACTTCTTTGCGCAAACTGAAGCACTAGCGTTTGGTAAGAGTGAAGAAAGCGTGAAAGAAGAGTTGGTGAAAGCAGGTAAGAACGCTGAAGAAGTGGCCGCGATCGCGCCATTCAAAGTGTTTGAAGGTAACCGTCCAACAAACTCTATCCTAGTGAAGCAAATCACGCCTCGTACGCTAGGTAACTTGATCGCAATGTACGAACACAAAATTTTCGTACAAGGTGTTATCTGGAATATCTTCAGCTTTGACCAATGGGGCGTGGAACTAGGTAAACAACTGGCTAACCAAATCCTACCTGAGCTTGCAGACGAGTCTCAAATCAGCTCGCATGACAGCTCAACAAATGGTCTAATCAACGCATTTAAAGCGTTCAAAGCTTAATGTTTGGTTTGAATAGATAAAGAAAAGGTCAGCAAATGCTGACCTTTTTTATTGCCTGAGGCAAAAACAAAATAGGTTGGCCAGTGCCAACCTATTTTTTCTCTTTTATTCGAAGCAAATTTCGATAAAGGCATTTCCCCATTGGGAAGAGAAAGGCATGATGATGATTGAGCCCTCACACTTGTGGCGAATCGTATGGCCTCGGCCAGAAACCACTACCGGTGTTGCCATATCAAAATCAAAACCACTTTCCGCCAGAATGCGTTTCGCACCACCAGTAACCATGTTGGTGATCTCACCCACCATATCGGTGACCTCTTCATTGAGTCCATTTGGACGCTCACCAAGCATGTTCTGCATGATTTCTAGAGCTAGCGCTTCATCAAAGGTAATCGACATTGAACCACGAGTTTGTGGACCTACCATGCCAATCAGACCAGAAACGTCACCTCGTGCGATCTCATCTTTTTTGATTCGCGGTTTTTGTGGCTTCAGCTCAAGAGAAGCCATGGTTTTTAGCACGTTCATTAAAGAAGCTAAAAACGGGTTTACAAATTCAGCGCGCATAACGTTCTTCTATACTTTTTCTTTCGTCTCGGAGGAACAGGCCTGGCATTCACCATGAGTTTCAATAACTTGGTTGGTCAGTTTGAATCCATGCTTCTCGGCGTTTTCGGCTAACAAGGATATCAGCGTCTCATCTTCGAGTTCAACGACATCACCACATTTATCGCAAATTAGTAATTGGAAAAAGTGCTGCTGAGTATTGAAAGAACAACAAGTAATAAAGCTATTTGTCGATTCCACTCGGTGGATGAAGCCTTGCTCTAGGAGAAAATCTAATGCTCGATAAACAGTGGGAGGCTTAGCCTGAGGCTCACTCTCTTTTAGTTGCTCCAATAGCTCATACGCACTTGAGGCGCGGCGATTAGAACAAATGAGTTCAAATACGCGTCGGCGTTGCGGAGTCAATCGTACTCCACGCTCTGCGCAGATACTTTCAATTTGTTCAATGATTGTTGGGTTCAAACCTTTCACCATAACTATCGGACGTGCTCTATGATAAATCATTTCTATACGAAGTTCGTTTAGAAATGCTTCATTTTACCCACTATCAGAACGAAAATCATGAATTAAAGCAAGTCAGTGGTGGTGTGAAGTCGGAATAGTCATCACAGAATGAATCAACGAGTGACGAATTCGTATTACTGCTGCATATTCTTAAGCATTTGGCTAGCCAGCCAACCAAATCATTCTCGCTGAAACTAGCACCTAGAGGTGCTTGGGTATACAATACCCGACTTATTTTTTGAGCGTACTGCTGCGCTCGACCTTGGCAACATAAAAACGGGTGTTTATATCATGACTCATTCTTGCAGGCTCTCCGTAGCACCAATGCTCGACTGGACCGATCGTCATTGTCGCTACTTCCATCGCTTAATGACCAAAGAAACCCTGCTGTACACTGAAATGGTGACGACAGGTGCGATCATTCATGGAAAAGGAGATTTCCTGGCTTACAACGAAGAAGAGCATCCGTTGGCCCTTCAGTTGGGTGGTTCAAATCCAGGAGACTTGGCAAAGTGCGCTAAACTGGCTCAAGAGCGTGGCTACGATGAGGTTAACCTCAATGTGGGTTGCCCGTCTGACCGTGTACAAAACGGTCGCTTTGGTGCTTGCCTAATGGCAGAACCACAGTTGGTTGCGGATTGTGTCGCTGCAATGAAGGACGTGGTTGATATTCCTGTGACAGTCAAGACTCGTATTGGTATTGATGATCAAGATTCTTACGAGTTCCTAACGGATTTTGTTTCTATTGTCTCAGAAAAGGGGGGCTGTGAGCAGTTCACTATCCACGCGCGTAAAGCTTGGTTAAGTGGTCTTAGTCCGAAAGAAAACCGTGAGATCCCACCATTGGATTACCCACGAGCTTACCAATTGAAGCAAGATTTTTCTCACTTAACCATTGCTATTAACGGTGGTGTAAAGTCACTAGAAGAAGCCAAAGCACATCTTCAGCATCTTGATGGTGTGATGATTGGTCGTGAGGCTTACCAAAGCCCATATCTACTGGCATCGGTAGATCAAGAGTTATTTGGCTCTAATGCTCCAGTGAAGAAACGCAGCGAAATTGTTGAAGAAATGTACCCATACATTGAAGCGCAATTAGCGAAAGGTGCGTACCTTGGTCATATTACCCGTCATATGTTAGGTTTATTCCAAAGCATGCCAGGTGCTCGTCAATGGCGTCGTCATATCAGTGAAAATGCGCACAAGCCGGGTTCTGGTTTAGAAGTGCTGCAAGACGCGTTAGCGAAGATTCCAAAAGAATTGAATGTGTAAAATTAACCAGTGGTTGGCTAAAATTACCAACTAAAGAACAAGTAAGCCAGAGTGCAGAAATGTCTCTGGCTTTATTTTTGAATAAAAATCATTGTGTTATCGTCATCTTGGTAAGTTGGTATGGAAACTGCTCTGTTTATTAAAAACAAATGGAGAAGTGATTATGTTGGAGCTAATCTTTATTTTAGTCTTTGCGGCGACCCTATTGGTTACCGGTATCACAATGATGACCGTATTCGCAGCAACCGGTATCGCGTTAGTTGTGATGTTTTTACTGGGAATGGTCGGAGCGGTACTCAAACTATTGCCATGGTTAATCGTGATTGCATTGGGTGTTTGGTTCTTCAAGAATTACGTTGCCCAGCCCCGCTATAAATAACGAGTGACATGATTTAGTTGATAGAGAGACGTGAGAGTATGGTATATTTCCTCTCACGTCTTCAACGTGAACATCAGCTATCTCGGAGTACACACTACATGACAAATAAAGCGACCATCGCTTTAACAGCATTATCGTTGGCAGTATCTTTTCCTGTTTTTGCAGAATATTCTGTATCGACGAAAGTCGGCGCAGAGATCTGGGCTGCTGACACTAAAGTAAATGAAGTAAGACGAGATAGCAGCACAACAGGCGCATTTTACGCGGCGATTGAGCATGATGTGAAATACGTTCCTAATGCGCGTCTTCGTTACTCGAGCATTGATGCTGATTATATGGGGTTCAATAAGCTTGATTTCACCATGTACTACCAAATTCTGGAGCATGATTTATTGCATTTTGATGCGGGTGTTACATTCAGTAATTTAAGTGACACTAAATACATTGATGCTGGCTCAAACAAGCGTATAGAAGAGTTTGATGAGCTGATTTGGGCTTGGTACGGTTACGCAGAGATTCAAGTTCCGGACACAAATTTTGATGTGATTGGTGAGATAAACTTTGGTGACAACAAAGGTATCAAAAGTACTGATTTCATGGCAGGTGTTCAATACCATGTACCGCTCGAAAAAGCTCAACTGGCTTTTCGTGGTGGTTACCGCGTGATTGATTTGGAGTCCGAGAAATTCATGTCGGATCTAGGGAAAGAGTTTATTTTTGCTAACGGCTTTTTTGTGAGTGCAGAATACGCATTCTAAATGCAGCCAGATTAGATACTCGATTTTTTAAAACGTCGCTTTATAAGCGGCGTTTTTTTATATCACTTCATTATATTCAATCGAATTTTCTGCCTATTTTGCTGACTTAGACCATGCTTACCTAGGAGCAATGTGAAAGTTAAAGCAGGGATAGCGATGACAATAAACGAACTAAGACATCTATTCCGTGAAAACCAGCTTGTCGAAGCGATTATTGAACCTGCAATCCAAGAGGGTGGCTGGGTTGTGGAGTTCAGACATGCGCGCGGTGGTTTTGTTTTTCTGACGGACAGTCATGGTGAAGAATGTCTTTATGAAGATTTGGATGCAGCGTCAAAATCGGCAATGGCAGTAGGCTTTCAACAAGTCCGCATTGAAGATCGATGAGCAAAAAGTAAGCCGTTCTTACTTCCAAAAAGTTATAAAACATTCACTTCTATTCTTTCTTGTTATTAAGGAGAGTGGGTACTCTATCATCACGCAATGAATAGGGATGTCGTGATAATGTCTTTTCAAAAGAATGAGTATTCTCACAAGAATGTGTCTGAAGATAATAATGGGCAAGGAGGAAATCCTCCAATCGCAAGCCCTCTGAATGACCAACAAATTAGCTCACTCCAACAAACTGTCTCTGAGTTGTCTTCACAGCAACTTGCTTGGGTCAGTGGGTATTTTTGGGGATTAGCTCAAAATCAACCAAATACAGCGGTAACGCCAATTGCACAAGCGACGGCAGCCGTATCAGCGAAGCCTGCAGGTAAGTTGAGTATTATTTTTGCTTCCCAAACTGGCAACGCTAAAGGCGTTGCTGAAGCTCTAGAACAGGAAGCAAAAGCAGAAGGAATTGCTGTCGAACTTTTTGATGCAAGTGATTACAAAGGTAAAAACTTAGCCAAAGAAACGCATGTCATTATTGTGGCATCGACGAACGGCGAAGGCGAAGCACCAGATAACGCTATAGAGCTACACGAGTTTTTGCAATCTAAGAAAGCTCCTAAGCTGTCAAACCTTCAATATGGCGTTATTGCTCTGGGTGACTCGAGCTACGAATTCTTCTGCCAAACCGGTAAAGACTTCGACGCTTACCTATCAAAGTTAGGTGCGACCCCATTTATCGATCGTCTTGATTGCGATGTGGATTATGAAGCACCAGCAGCTGAATGGCGTAAGAATGCGTTAGGTAAGGTAAAAGATACGCTTTCTTCTGGCACTGAAGCGGATGTGGTTCAACTTCCTGTGGGTCAGGCGGCGACTGCGCACTCTTCTTACAATAAACAAAACCCATACACAGCGACGTTACTGACCAGTCAAAAAATCACGGGTCGTGATTCTGGAAAGGATGTTCGTCATATAGAAATTGACTTGGAAGGTTCGGGGTTAACGTATCAGCCTGGTGATGCGCTAGGTGTGTGGTTTGAAAATAGTTCAGAACTTGCTAATGCCATTCTTGGTAAGGTCGGTTTGTCTGGGGTTGAAACCGTTGATGTTGATGGCGAAAGCTTGTCAATCCATAGTGCTCTCGTGAGTAAATATGAAATCACAACATCTAACCCTCAGCTCATTACAAAGTTTGCCGAGTTATCCGGTAGCAAGAAGCTACAAAAGCTGGTTGACGATAAAGATAAACTTCGCGAGTACTCTGCAAATACTCAAATTGTTGATCTATTGGCAGAGAAGAAAACCAAGTTAACCGCAGATGAGTTGATTAGTTTGCTTCGTCGTCTTACTCCTCGCCTTTACTCTATTGCATCAAGCCAAGAAGAGGTCGATGAAGAAGTACACCTAACGGTTGCTTTGGTTGAGTACGAACAAAACGACGAAAAACGATATGGTGGTGCGTCGAGCTTCTTAGCACAGCGTCTCGAAGAGGGAGATGAAGTTAAAGTATTTGTTGAGCATAACAACAACTTTAAACTGCCGGAAGATGATAGCACTCCAATTATCATGGTTGGTCCAGGCACAGGGATCGCACCATTCCGTAGCTTTATTCAGGAACGTGAAAACCGCGATGCTGAAGGCAAAAACTGGTTGTTCTTTGGTGATCGTACTTTCACTCAAGACTTCTTATACCAAGTTGAATGGCAAAAGTACCTCAAGTCAGGAGTACTAAGCCGATTGGATGTTGCTTTTAGTCGTGACCAAGTAGAAAAAGTTTACGTACAACATCGCATCTTAGAAAACGCAGCTCAAGTGTGGCAGTGGATCCAAGAAGGCGCTTATATCTATGTCTGCGGTGATGCAACGCGTATGGCAAAAGATGTGCACGACGCACTGGTTATCGTTGCTGAACAAGAAGGCAAGATGCCGCGTGACGATGCAGAACAATTTATTAATGACCTACGTAAAGCGAAACGTTATCAGAGGGATGTGTACTAATGACTTTTTCTACTGAAAATAACAAGCAGATTGTATTAGGCGAAGAGCTAGGGCCGCTATCTGATAACGAGCGCCTGAAGCAAGAAAGCAACCTATTACGTGGCACCATTGAGCAAGATTTACAGGACCGTATTACTGGTGGCTTTACTGCCGACAACTTCCAGTTAATTCGTTTCCACGGTATGTATCAACAAGACGATCGTGATATCCGTAATGAACGCACAAAGCAAAAACTGGAACCATTACATAATGTGATGCTTCGTGCTCGTATGCCTGGAGGCATCATCACGCCAACGCAATGGTTAGCGATCGACAAGTTCGCAACGGAGCACTCTTTATATGGAAGTATTCGTCTGACGACTCGCCAAACGTTCCAGTTTCATGGGGTATTAAAACCGAATATTAAGTTGATGCATCAAACGCTCAACAGTATTGGCATTGATTCGATTGCAACCGCGGGTGATGTAAACCGTAACGTGTTGTGTACCACTAACCCAGTGGAGTCAGAGTTACACCAAGAAGCTTACGAATGGGCGAAGAAGATCAGTGAGCATCTATTACCAAAGACGCGCGCTTATGCAGAGATTTGGCTGGACGGTGAGAAAGTAGAAAGCACTGAAGAAGACGAACCGATTCTAGGCAAGAACTACTTACCACGTAAGTTTAAAACCACAGTGGTTATCCCACCGCAAAATGACGTAGACGTGCACGCCAATGATCTTAACTTCGTAGCAATTGCGGATAACGGCAAGTTGGTAGGCTTTAACGTTTTAGTTGGCGGCGGCCTAGCGATGACACATGGTGATACGTCAACTTATCCGCGCCGCGCTGACGACTTAGGTTTCATCCCATTAGAGAAAACGCTTGATGTTGCAGCGGCGGTGGTTACCACTCAGCGTGATTGGGGGAATCGCTCAAACCGTAAGAATGCCAAAACCAAATACACACTTGACCGTGTAGGTACTGATGTCTTTAAAGCCGAAGTCGAAAAGCGAGCAGGCATTCAGTTTGAAGCAAGCCGCCCGTACGAGTTTACTGAGCGTGGTGACCGTATTGGTTGGGTAGAAGGAATTGATGGTAAATATCATTTAGCGCTTTTCATCGAAAACGGTCGCTTATTAGACTTTCCAGGTAAACCACTTAAGACGGGTGTTGCTGAAATTGCCAAAATCCATAAAGGCGATTTCCGTATGACTGCCAACCAGAACTTAATTGTTGCGGGGGTACCTAAAAGCGAAAAAGCGAAGATCGAAAAGATCGCTCGTGAACATGGCTTGATGGATGACAATATCAGTGAGCAGCGCAAAAATTCAATGGCGTGTGTTGCCTTTCCAACGTGTCCGTTAGCAATGGCAGAGGCAGAGCGTTTTCTTCCTCAGTTTGTTACTGATGTGGAGGGGATTTTGGAAAAGCACAACCTACCAGAAAATGACAACATCATTTTGCGTGTAACTGGATGTCCAAACGGTTGTGGTCGCGCCATGTTGGCTGAAATTGGTTTAGTTGGTAAAGCGCCAGGTCGTTACAACCTACATTTAGGTGGTAACCGTGCTGGTACTCGAGTACCAAAAATGTACAAAGAGAACATCACGGATAAGCAAATCTTAGAAGAGATTGATCTGCTGGTGGCTCGATGGTCGAAAGAGCGTGAAGAAGGCGAAGCCTTCGGCGATTTCACAATTCGTGCTGGTATTATCCAAGAAGTGCTCGTATCAAAGAGGGACTTTCATGCTTGATTCTGTAGCATCCAGGCTTGAGCTTACAGAGTTATTGACATTAACAAAGACGGAGCAAATCCTCCGTCTTGCTCAAATTAATGTCGAGCTCGAAAAGCTTTCGGCACAAGATAGAGTAAAGTGGGCTTTAGAAAATCTAGAGGGCGAGTTTGCGGTTTCTTCTAGTTTTGGTATTCAAGCCGCGGTTATGCTTCATTTAGTGACTCAAGTCAAAGCGGATATCCCCGTCATTCTAACCGATACAGGATACCTGTTTGCTGAAACCTATCAATTCATTGATGAGCTGACAGATGCTCTCAACCTAAACTTAAAAGTTTATCGAGCGAAAGAAAGTGCGAATTGGCAAGAGGCTCGATATGGAAAGTTATGGGAGCAGGGTGTAGAGGGAATTGAAAAATACAACAAGCTCAATAAAGTGGAGCCAATGCGTCGAGCGCTAAAAGAGCTTAATGTTGGAACGTGGTTCTCTGGACTACGTCGAGAGCAAAGTAAATCACGAGCAGGTTTACCGATACTATCAATTCAGAACGGTGTGTTTAAGTTTTTGCCAGTAATTGACTGGACTAACAAAGACGTTCATTACTACTTAGAACAACACGGCCTTAAATACCACCCATTGTGGGATGAAGGTTACCTTTCAGTTGGTGATACTCATACCACTCGTAAATGGGAGCCGGGAATGTCAGAGGAAGAAACTCGATTCTTTGGTTTAAAACGAGAGTGTGGTTTACATGAAGATGATGGTTCAGAACAAGATGGGTCCGGCATATAACCATAATGACCTTTAAATCGAGTTTAGAGTAAATAAAGAAAGCTGCAATAAAGCAGCTTTCTTTATTTATAGCACCTGAAAAACACGCTTTATAGAATAACTCTGTGGATAAGTTGTGCGAGTTCTTGGGGTAAAGTTGAATAAATAAAGCTTTGATCGAAAACTCATCGCTTAACCATTATTTTTGCAATTTTTGAAAAATAACGCTTGCCAATGTGAGCGCGATCTCTATAATGCCTCCTCGTCGACAGGGCAAGGGCTCACAAGGGTTTAAGCAAAGTCGGCAAGGCTGAAAAGAAAAACGAAATAATTTGAAAAAGTGTTTGACACAATAAATTATCTCGCTAGAATGGCCGCCTCTTCCGAAGTGATGTCAATCACAAAGAAGAGTTGCTCTTTAACAATATAGACCTATCAATCTGTGTGGGCACTCGTTGATGATAATCCAATTAGAAACTTCGGTTTCAAATTAGGTTTCAATGAAACGAAGTGGCCATTCGAATTGGGAAGCAGCCTTGAGCTGTTTTGTTTTACTTTTCTAAAGTGAAAACCAATAAGAGCACAGTCAATTCAAACATTACGTTATGTAATGTTCAGTATTCATTGAGCCGAACAAAATCTTAAATTGAAGAGTTTGATCATGGCTCAGATTGAACGCTGGCGGCAGGCCTAACACATGCAAGTCGAGCGGAAACGAGTTATCTGAACCTTCGGGGAACGATAACGGCGTCGAGCGGCGGACGGGTGAGTAATGCCTAGGAAATTGCCCTGATGTGGGGGATAACCATTGGAAACGATGGCTAATACCGCATGATGCCTACGGGCCAAAGAGGGGGACCTTCGGGCCTCTCGCGTCAGGATATGCCTAGGTGGGATTAGCTAGTTGGTGAGGTAAGGGCTCACCAAGGCGACGATCCCTAGCTGGTCTGAGAGGATGATCAGCCACACTGGAACTGAGACACGGTCCAGACTCCTACGGGAGGCAGCAGTGGGGAATATTGCACAATGGGCGCAAGCCTGATGCAGCCATGCCGCGTGTATGAAGAAGGCCTTCGGGTTGTAAAGTACTTTCAGCAGTGAGGAAGGTGGATGCGTTAATAGCGTATTCATTTGACGTTAGCTGCAGAAGAAGCACCGGCTAACTCCGTGCCAGCAGCCGCGGTAATACGGAGGGTGCGAGCGTTAATCGGAATTACTGGGCGTAAAGCGCATGCAGGTGGTTTGTTAAGTCAGATGTGAAAGCCCGGGGCTCAACCTCGGAATAGCATTTGAAACTGGCAGACTAGAGTACTGTAGAGGGGGGTAGAATTTCAGGTGTAGCGGTGAAATGCGTAGAGATCTGAAGGAATACCGGTGGCGAAGGCGGCCCCCTGGACAGATACTGACACTCAGATGCGAAAGCGTGGGGAGCAAACAGGATTAGATACCCTGGTAGTCCACGCCGTAAACGATGTCTACTTGGAGGTTGTGGCCTTGAGCCGTGGCTTTCGGAGCTAACGCGTTAAGTAGACCGCCTGGGGAGTACGGTCGCAAGATTAAAACTCAAATGAATTGACGGGGGCCCGCACAAGCGGTGGAGCATGTGGTTTAATTCGATGCAACGCGAAGAACCTTACCTACTCTTGACATCCAGAGAACTTTCCAGAGATGGATTGGTGCCTTCGGGAACTCTGAGACAGGTGCTGCATGGCTGTCGTCAGCTCGTGTTGTGAAATGTTGGGTTAAGTCCCGCAACGAGCGCAACCCTTATCCTTGTTTGCCAGCGAGTAATGTCGGGAACTCCAGGGAGACTGCCGGTGATAAACCGGAGGAAGGTGGGGACGACGTCAAGTCATCATGGCCCTTACGAGTAGGGCTACACACGTGCTACAATGGCGCATACAGAGGGCGGCCAACTTGCGAGAGTGAGCGAATCCCAAAAAGTGCGTCGTAGTCCGGATTGGAGTCTGCAACTCGACTCCATGAAGTCGGAATCGCTAGTAATCGTGGATCAGAATGCCACGGTGAATACGTTCCCGGGCCTTGTACACACCGCCCGTCACACCATGGGAGTGGGCTGCAAAAGAAGTAGGTAGTTTAACCTTCGGGGGGACGCTTACCACTTTGTGGTTCATGACTGGGGTGAAGTCGTAACAAGGTAGCGCTAGGGGAACCTGGCGCTGGATCACCTCCTTATACGATGATTATTGCGATGAGTGTTCACACAGATTGATACGGTTTATGAAGTTTAAGAGATAGAACATCCCCCAAGATGTTCACTTAGTGTCCCGTTCGTCTAGAGGCCTAGGACACCGCCCTTTCACGGCGGTAACAGGGGTTCGACTCCCCTACGGGATACCATCTTTAAGGGCATTCAATGAGTGCTTTTAAAAATGGTTACTTCATTAGAAGTGATTAGCTCTTTAACAATTTGGAAAGCTGACAAAACAACAATTTATTGTTGTTTGTAAAGTTCTCAAAGTATTCCTTATGGAATACAACTAAAAACACATTCAAGTGTTCTTGGAATTTGAGTCCGGCAAAATCGAATGTCTCTCACTCATTCAAATAATGAGAGACAACTTTGGTTGTTTAACATCAACTCGAAACTCCTTCGGGTTGTATGGTTAAGTGACTAAGCGTACACGGTGGATGCCTTGGCAGTCAGAGGCGATGAAGGACGTATTAACTTGCGATAAGCCCAGATTAGGTAGTAAAAACCACTTGAGTCTGGGATTTCCGAATGGGGAAACCCACTTACATAAGTAAGTATCGTTATGTGAATACATAGCATAACGAGGCGAACCGGGGGAACTGAAACATCTAAGTACCCCGAGGAAAAGAAATCAACCGAGATTCCGAAAGTAGCGGCGAGCGAAATTGGACTAGCCCTTAAGCTTTATAGGCGTTAGGTGAACAAGCTGGAAAGCTTGGCGATACAGGGTGATAGCCCCGTAACTGACGACGCATATTCAGTGAAATCGAGTAGGGCGGGACACGTGATATCCTGTCTGAATATGGGGGGACCATCCTCCAAGGCTAAATACTACTGACTGACCGATAGTGAACCAGTACCGTGAGGGAAAGGCGAAAAGAACCCCTGTGAGGGGAGTGAAATAGAACCTGAAACCGTGTACGTACAAGCAGTAGGAGCAGGCTTTGTCCTGTGACTGCGTACCTTTTGTATAATGGGTCAGCGACTTATATTCAGTGGCAAGGTTAACCATCTAGGGGAGCCGTAGGGAAACCGAGTCTTAACTGGGCGTTCAGTCTCTGGATATAGACCCGAAACCAGGTGATCTAGCCATGGGCAGGTTGAAGGTTGAGTAACATCAACTGGAGGACCGAACCGACTAATGTTGAAAAATTAGCGGATGACTTGTGGCTAGGGGTGAAAGGCCAATCAAACCTGGAGATAGCTGGTTCTCCCCGAAAGCTATTTAGGTAGCGCCTCGGACGAATACTACTGGGGGTAGAGCACTGTTAAGGCTAGGGGGTCATCCCGACTTACCAACCCTTTGCAAACTCCGAATACCAGTAAGTACTATCCGGGAGACACACGGCGGGTGCTAACGTCCGTCGTGGAGAGGGAAACAACCCAGACCGCCAGCTAAGGTCCCAAATTACTACTAAGTGGGAAACGATGTGGGAAGGCTCAGACAGCCAGGATGTTGGCTTAGAAGCAGCCATCATTTAAAGAAAGCGTAATAGCTCACTGGTCGAGTCGGCCTGCGCGGAAGATGTAACGGGGCTAAGTAGTAAACCGAAGCTGCGGCAATGCACTTTAGTGCATTGGGTAGGGGAGCGTTCTGTAAGCGGTTGAAGGTGTGTGGTAACGCATGCTGGACGTATCAGAAGTGCGAATGCTGACATGAGTAACGATAAAGGGGGTGAAAAACCTCCTCGCCGGAAGACCAAGGGTTCCTGTCCAACGTTAATCGGGGCAGGGTAAGTCGACCCCTAAGGCGAGGCCGAAAGGCGTAGTCGATGGGAAACGGGTTAATATTCCCGTACTTCTTACAATTGCGATGGGGGGACGGAGAAGGCTAGGTGGGCCTGGCGACGGTTGTCCAGGTTCAAGTGCGTAGGCTTGAGAGTTAGGTAAATCCGGCTCTCTTTAAGGCTGAGACACGACGTCGAGCATCTACGGATGTGAAGTCATTGATGCCATGCTTCCAGGAAAAGCCTCTAAGCTTCAGATTGTAAGGAATCGTACCCCAAACCGACACAGGTGGTCGGGTAGAGAATACCAAGGCGCTTGAGAGAACTCGGGTGAAGGAACTAGGCAAAATGGTACCGTAACTTCGGGAGAAGGTACGCTCTCGACGGTGAAGTCCCTCGCGGATGGAGCTATTGAGAGTCGCAGATACCAGGTGGCTGCAACTGTTTATTAAAAACACAGCACTGTGCAAAATCGCAAGATGACGTATACGGTGTGACGCCTGCCCGGTGCCGGAAGGTTAATTGATGGGGTTAGACTTCGGTCGAAGCTCTTGATCGAAGCCCCGGTAAACGGCGGCCGTAACTATAACGGTCCTAAGGTAGCGAAATTCCTTGTCGGGTAAGTTCCGACCTGCACGAATGGCGTAATGATGGCCACGCTGTCTCCACCCGAGACTCAGTGAAATTGAAATCGCTGTGAAGATGCAGTGTACCCGCGGCTAGACGGAAAGACCCCGTGAACCTTTACTACAGCTTGGCACTGAACATTGACCCTACATGTGTAGGATAGGTGGGAGGCTTTGAAGCGCAGTCGCTAGATTGCGTGGAGCCGTCCTTGAAATACCACCCTTGTAGTGTTGATGTTCTAACGTCGACCCCTTATCGGGGTTGCGGACAGTGCCTGGTGGGTAGTTTGACTGGGGCGGTCTCCTCCCAAAGCGTAACGGAGGAGCACGAAGGTGGGCTAATCACGGTTGGACATCGTGAGGTTAGTGCAATGGCATAAGCCCGCTTGACTGCGAGAATGACAATTCGAGCAGGTGCGAAAGCAGGTCATAGTGATCCGGTGGTTCTGAATGGAAGGGCCATCGCTCAACGGATAAAAGGTACTCCGGGGATAACAGGCTGATACCGCCCAAGAGTTCATATCGACGGCGGTGTTTGGCACCTCGATGTCGGCTCATCACATCCTGGGGCTGAAGTCGGTCCCAAGGGTATGGCTGTTCGCCATTTAAAGTGGTACGCGAGCTGGGTTTAGAACGTCGTGAGACAGTTCGGTCCCTATCTGCCGTGGGCGTTGGAGAATTGAAAGGGGCTGCTCCTAGTACGAGAGGACCGGAGTGGACGAACCTCTGGTGTTCGGGTTGTGTCGCCAGACGCATTGCCCGGTAGCTAAGTTCGGGATCGATAACCGCTGAAAGCATCTAAGCGGGAAGCGAGCCTTGAGATGAGTTCTCCCTGATACTTTAAGTATCCTAAAGGGTTGTCGTAGACTACGACGTTGATAGGCAGGGTGTGTAAGCGTTGTGAGGCGTTGAGCTAACCTGTACTAATTGCCCGTGAGGCTTAACCATACAACACCCAAGGGGTTTTGATGGACTCAATGAAAGAACATTGAATGTGTAGTAACGAGAATTAAGAAACAGCTTTCCAGATTAAAGAATTTGCTTGGCGACCATAGCGTTTTGGACCCACCTGATTTCCATGCCGAACTCAGAAGTGAAACGAAATAGCGCCGATGGTAGTGTGGGGCTTCCCCATGTGAGAGTAGGACATCGCCAGGCTTTATTTTGCACTTGCTTAAGATTTAAGCAAGTCACCATAAGGTTCTAATCTTTTTAGAGTTTTATGTTGACTTTCAAAGTGGAAAGCGTATTATACGCACCTCGCTTACGTGCTAAGGCACTGAAAGCCAAGCTCTTTAACAATATAGACCTATCAATCTGTGTGGGCACTCGTTGATGATAATCCAAATAGTTTCCTCGGAAACAATTTAGGTTTCAATGATACGAAGTGACCATTGAGTCTTCGGACTCAGCACAGTCAATTCAAACATTACTTTAGCTATTTATTAGCAAAGGAATGTTCAGTATTCATTGAGCCGAACAAAATCTTAAATTGAAGAGTTTGATCATGGCTCAGATTGAACGCTGGCGGCAGGCCTAACACATGCAAGTCGAGCGGAAACGAGTTATCTGAACCTTCGGGGAACGATAACGGCGTCGAGCGGCGGACGGGTGAGTAATGCCTAGGAAATTGCCCTGATGTGGGGGATAACCATTGGAAACGATGGCTAATACCGCATGATGCCTACGGGCCAAAGAGGGGGACCTTCGGGCCTCTCGCGTCAGGATATGCCTAGGTGGGATTAGCTAGTTGGTGAGGTAAGGGCTCACCAAGGCGACGATCCCTAGCTGGTCTGAGAGGATGATCAGCCACACTGGAACTGAGACACGGTCCAGACTCCTACGGGAGGCAGCAGTGGGGAATATTGCACAATGGGCGCAAGCCTGATGCAGCCATGCCGCGTGTATGAAGAAGGCCTTCGGGTTGTAAAGTACTTTCAGCAGTGAGGAAGGTGGATGCGTTAATAGCGTATTCATTTGACGTTAGCTGCAGAAGAAGCACCGGCTAACTCCGTGCCAGCAGCCGCGGTAATACGGAGGGTGCGAGCGTTAATCGGAATTACTGGGCGTAAAGCGCATGCAGGTGGTTTGTTAAGTCAGATGTGAAAGCCCGGGGCTCAACCTCGGAATAGCATTTGAAACTGGCAGACTAGAGTACTGTAGAGGGGGGTAGAATTTCAGGTGTAGCGGTGAAATGCGTAGAGATCTGAAGGAATACCGGTGGCGAAGGCGGCCCCCTGGACAGATACTGACACTCAGATGCGAAAGCGTGGGGAGCAAACAGGATTAGATACCCTGGTAGTCCACGCCGTAAACGATGTCTACTTGGAGGTTGTGGCCTTGAGCCGTGGCTTTCGGAGCTAACGCGTTAAGTAGACCGCCTGGGGAGTACGGTCGCAAGATTAAAACTCAAATGAATTGACGGGGGCCCGCACAAGCGGTGGAGCATGTGGTTTAATTCGATGCAACGCGAAGAACCTTACCTACTCTTGACATCCAGAGAACTTTCCAGAGATGGATTGGTGCCTTCGGGAACTCTGAGACAGGTGCTGCATGGCTGTCGTCAGCTCGTGTTGTGAAATGTTGGGTTAAGTCCCGCAACGAGCGCAACCCTTATCCTTGTTTGCCAGCGAGTAATGTCGGGAACTCCAGGGAGACTGCCGGTGATAAACCGGAGGAAGGTGGGGACGACGTCAAGTCATCATGGCCCTTACGAGTAGGGCTACACACGTGCTACAATGGCGCATACAGAGGGCGGCCAACTTGCGAGAGTGAGCGAATCCCAAAAAGTGCGTCGTAGTCCGGATTGGAGTCTGCAACTCGACTCCATGAAGTCGGAATCGCTAGTAATCGTGGATCAGAATGCCACGGTGAATACGTTCCCGGGCCTTGTACACACCGCCCGTCACACCATGGGAGTGGGCTGCAAAAGAAGTAGGTAGTTTAACCTTCGGGGGGACGCTTACCACTTTGTGGTTCATGACTGGGGTGAAGTCGTAACAAGGTAGCGCTAGGGGAACCTGGCGCTGGATCACCTCCTTATACGATGATTATTGCGATGAGTGTTCACACAGATTGATACGGTTTAGATTTCAGAGCAAAATTGGTTCTGCGTAAAATGCTGAAGCAATTTATGTGGGGCTATAGCTCAGCTGGGAGAGCGCTTCGCTGGCAGCGAAGAGGTCATCGGTTCGATCCCGATTAGCTCCACCACATACTTCTGTGTCCCGTTCGTCTAGAGGCCTAGGACACCGCCCTTTCACGGCGGTAACAGGGGTTCGACTCCCCTACGGGATACCATCTTTAAGGGCATTCAATGAGTGCTTTTAAAAATGGTTACTTCTTTGAAGTAATTAGCTCTTTAACAATTTGGAAAGCTGACAAAACAACAATTTATTGTTGTTTGTAAAGTTCTCAAAGTATTCATTTATGAATACAACTAATAACACATTCAAGTGTTCTTGGAATTTGAGTCCGGCAAAATCGATATGTCTCTCGCTCATTCAAATAATGAGAGACAACTTTGGTGATTTGAACATCAACTCGAAACTCCTTCGGGTTGTATGGTTAAGTGACTAAGCGTACACGGTGGATGCCTTGGCAGTCAGAGGCGATGAAGGACGTATTAACTTGCGATAAGCCCAGATTAGGCAGTAAAAGCCACTTGAGTCTGGGATTTCCGAATGGGGAAACCCACTTACATAAGTAAGTATCGTTATGTGAATACATAGCATAACGAGGCGAACCGGGGGAACTGAAACATCTAAGTACCCCGAGGAAAAGAAATCAACCGAGATTCCGAAAGTAGCGGCGAGCGAAATTGGACTAGCCCTTAAGCTTTATAGGCGTTAGGTGAACAAGCTGGAAAGCTTGGCGATACAGGGTGATAGCCCCGTAACTGACGACGCATATTCAGTGAAATCGAGTAGGGCGGGACACGTGATATCCTGTCTGAATATGGGGGGACCATCCTCCAAGGCTAAATACTACTGACTGACCGATAGTGAACCAGTACCGTGAGGGAAAGGCGAAAAGAACCCCTGTGAGGGGAGTGAAATAGAACCTGAAACCGTGTACGTACAAGCAGTAGGAGCAGGCTTGTCCTGTGACTGCGTACCTTTTGTATAATGGGTCAGCGACTTATATTCAGTGGCAAGGTTAACCATCTAGGGGAGCCGTAGGGAAACCGAGTCTTAACTGGGCGTTCAGTCTCTGGATATAGACCCGAAACCAGGTGATCTAGCCATGGGCAGGTTGAAGGTTGAGTAACATCAACTGGAGGACCGAACCGACTAATGTTGAAAAATTAGCGGATGACTTGTGGCTAGGGGTGAAAGGCCAATCAAACCTGGAGATAGCTGGTTCTCCCCGAAAGCTATTTAGGTAGCGCCTCGGACGAATACTACTGGGGGTAGAGCACTGTTAAGGCTAGGGGGTCATCCCGACTTACCAACCCTTTGCAAACTCCGAATACCAGTAAGTACTATCCGGGAGACACACGGCGGGTGCTAACGTCCGTCGTGGAGAGGGAAACAACCCAGACCGCCAGCTAAGGTCCCAAATTACTACTAAGTGGGAAACGATGTGGGAAGGCTCAGACAGCCAGGATGTTGGCTTAGAAGCAGCCATCATTTAAAGAAAGCGTAATAGCTCACTGGTCGAGTCGGCCTGCGCGGAAGATGTAACGGGGCTAAGTAGTAAACCGAAGCTGCGGCAATGCACTTTAGTGCATTGGGTAGGGGAGCGTTCTGTAAGCGGTTGAAGGTGTGTGGTAACGCATGCTGGACGTATCAGAAGTGCGAATGCTGACATGAGTAACGATAAAGGGGGTGAAAAACCTCCTCGCCGGAAGACCAAGGGTTCCTGTCCAACGTTAATCGGGGCAGGGTAAGTCGACCCCTAAGGCGAGGCCGAAAGGCGTAGTCGATGGGAAACGGGTTAATATTCCCGTACTTCTTACAATTGCGATGGGGGGACGGAGAAGGCTAGGTGGGCCTGGCGACGGTTGTCCAGGTTCAAGTGCGTAGGCTTGAGAGTTAGGTAAATCCGGCTCTCTTTAAGGCTGAGACACGACGTCGAGCATCTACGGATGTGAAGTCATTGATGCCATGCTTCCAGGAAAAGCCTCTAAGCTTCAGATTGTAAGGAATCGTACCCCAAACCGACACAGGTGGTCGGGTAGAGAATACCAAGGCGCTTGAGAGAACTCGGGTGAAGGAACTAGGCAAAATGGTACCGTAACTTCGGGAGAAGGTACGCTCTCGACGGTGAAGTCCCTCGCGGATGGAGCTATTGAGAGTCGCAGATACCAGGTGGCTGCAACTGTTTATTAAAAACACAGCACTGTGCAAAATCGCAAGATGACGTATACGGTGTGACGCCTGCCCGGTGCCGGAAGGTTAATTGATGGGGTTAGACTTCGGTCGAAGCTCTTGATCGAAGCCCCGGTAAACGGCGGCCGTAACTATAACGGTCCTAAGGTAGCGAAATTCCTTGTCGGGTAAGTTCCGACCTGCACGAATGGCGTAATGATGGCCACGCTGTCTCCACCCGAGACTCAGTGAAATTGAAATCGCTGTGAAGATGCAGTGTACCCGCGGCTAGACGGAAAGACCCCGTGAACCTTTACTACAGCTTGGCACTGAACATTGACCCTACATGTGTAGGATAGGTGGGAGGCTTTGAAGCGCAGTCGCTAGATTGCGTGGAGCCGTCCTTGAAATACCACCCTTGTAGTGTTGATGTTCTAACGTCGACCCCTTATCGGGGTTGCGGACAGTGCCTGGTGGGTAGTTTGACTGGGGCGGTCTCCTCCCAAAGCGTAACGGAGGAGCACGAAGGTGGGCTAATCACGGTTGGACATCGTGAGGTTAGTGCAATGGCATAAGCCCGCTTGACTGCGAGAATGACAATTCGAGCAGGTGCGAAAGCAGGTCATAGTGATCCGGTGGTTCTGAATGGAAGGGCCATCGCTCAACGGATAAAAGGTACTCCGGGGATAACAGGCTGATACCGCCCAAGAGTTCATATCGACGGCGGTGTTTGGCACCTCGATGTCGGCTCATCACATCCTGGGGCTGAAGTCGGTCCCAAGGGTATGGCTGTTCGCCATTTAAAGTGGTACGCGAGCTGGGTTTAGAACGTCGTGAGACAGTTCGGTCCCTATCTGCCGTGGGCGTTGGAGAATTGAAAGGGGCTGCTCCTAGTACGAGAGGACCGGAGTGGACGAACCTCTGGTGTTCGGGTTGTGTCGCCAGACGCATTGCCCGGTAGCTAAGTTCGGGATCGATAACCGCTGAAAGCATCTAAGCGGGAAGCGAGCCTTGAGATGAGTTCTCCCTGATACTTTAAGTATCCTAAAGGGTTGTCGTAGACTACGACGTTGATAGGCAGGGTGTGTAAGCGTTGTGAGGCGTTGAGCTAACCTGTACTAATTGCCCGTGAGGCTTAACCATACAACACCCAAGGGGTTTTGATGGACTCAATGAAAGAACATTGAATGTGTAGTAACGAGAATTAAGAAACAGCTTTCCAGATTAAAGAATTTGCTTGGCGACCATAGCGTTTTGGACCCACCTGATTTCCATGCCGAACTCAGAAGTGAAACGAAATAGCGCCGATGGTAGTGTGGGGCTTCCCCATGTGAGAGTAGGACATCGCCAGGCTTTAAATTATGGACACTTGCTGATTACAAGCGAGTGATACCACTGCGGAGTGGTAGTTCAGTTGGTTAGAATACCGGCCTGTCACGCCGGGGGTCGCGGGTTCGAGTCCCGTCCACTCCGCCACTTATATTAAGCCCCAGTCGAAAGACTGGGGCTTTTTTCGTTTTGGTTACCCGACTTCCCTTAACCGCATTTCCATATTGAAACCTTGCATCGAGAGGCAGGCTCTTCTCTCGCTATGCTTTCTAAGCCCTGTCATGAGTGAGGTGGTGCCAGTCTCGAGCTCTAGCTTTGAGTACCAGCACATGCTTACCAAAGATTCCTCTATAACATATTAGAAATATCTAGCTATGAACCTAGTTGTTCGAGGTGTCGCTTTGTTTCTATCTCGAAAACAGAACAACTTTGAATATAAGTTCAGTGTCGCTGAGATCAAGTATGAGGACTCTAAACTTCTGTTAAGGCTTTTTTGAGCAATCTGAGTGCCAGCTCAGACCTTAGTTTGGTGGGGGTCTAGTCCGTTTGGATAGTGATTCGCAATCATCCTCAATGCTTCTTTCTCTATATAAATAAAAAGTCGCCCATTGTTAAGTGTTGTGGAAGTTTAGCTGTGGTGTTTACAGGGAGCCTGTATTGCCAAAGGAAGTGATGATGAAAATGCTTAAACTAAAAGACTCCCTCTATGGATACTATCTATCGGCAATAGTTAGTATGTATGAAACCGTAGCGTGACGATTATTCGGATATTTAACTGTATATCAAAGAGTAACAAGCGTTTTGTTCTTGAAGGGGAGTCCGAAGATTAGATATGAAAAAAGCAGCTAGATAGCTGCTTTTTCATCTATTAAGTTACGTGTCTTTAAGAGTCCACTGGCTCCGTATGCTCCGGAGTGGTATTGCTTGGTTGTTCTCTTCCATTTTCTTCTCTTCATCTTTTGCTTTTTCAATCATTGGGGTGATTGTTGAGCCTTGAATGAGGATAGAGAAAACAACGACGGAGTAGGTCATTACAAGAATAATCTCTTTTACATCGATTAACTTATCTTGAATCACCCAAATACCTGATGGAATAGAAAGTGCCATCGCTAGTGCCAGGCCTCCGCGTAAACCGCCCCACGTCAAAATACGCACTGACCATGGATTATATTTTCTGTAACGTTTAAAGCCAATGTACGAGAGAAATACGCTTAGATAGCGAGCTGCTAGTACAAGAGGGACTGATATAGCCATCATGATCCAGTCTTCTTTGTGGAATTCAAATAGCAGCATCGACATACCAATCAGTAGGAATAACACGCCATTCAAGAACTCATCGACGAGCTCCCAAAAGTGGTCAAGGTGGTCTTCACTCTCTTTCGAAAAGCCAATAAAACGTGTCCAGTTGCCAATCATAATACCAGATACAACCATCGCTAATGGTCCTGATACATGGATGTATTCAGCAAATGCGTAACCTGCCGTTGGGACACCAATGGTAAGTAATAACTCCATTGAGTGATCATCGGTGGCACTGATTAAGTAGTGGAATAGCAAACCGAGTACGAAACCATAAGTGATACCACCGATAGCTTCTTGGATGAAGAGTAAGGTGACACTACCTACAGTTGGTGCCTCAGTACCAAATGCAATCGTAAATAGAGTGACAAAGATAACCAAACCGAAGCCGTCATTGAAGAGCGACTCTCCTTCAATCTGGGTGGAGATACGTTTGGGAGCATCGAGCTTTTTAACTATAGCCAATACAGCGATTGGGTCAGTTGGCGATATTAGAGCACCAAATAGTAAGCAGTAGACCAAATCAAATTGGATGCCAATTAACTGACAGAATCCGTAGAGCGCAAACCCGATAAAGAAAGTGGAAAATAGGGTGGCTCCGAGAGCCAAAACGGTAATTTCCCATTTTTGATCTTTAAGGTTCGGGAGTTTGATGCCTAATCCACCTGCAAATAGTAAGAAGCCAAGAATGCCCTTGAGCAAGAAATCTTCAAAGTTGATCCTTGTGACCGTTTCTGTCGCAATTTCGGTGAGGTGGAACCAGTTGTTTTGGCCCGCAATTAAGATTAGAAGTGAAAGCACCATTGAACCTGCGGTAATCGCAATGGTGGTTTGCATCTTTCCTATCTTGCTGTTTACAAAAGCAATTAGCATCGCAGCTGCGGATAGAAAACATAAAGTATGATAGACCGACATAGAGCTCTCTATTTGTAACATTTTATGAATGGGATTCTCGACTGATGCTGCTTAAATAGCAAACATTTTTTCGCGATTATTTTGTAAGTTAAGAAGGAGATAAAACAATCATTAATTCCACGTTTAGACGTCTAGACTCCTGAAGTTTGTGTGATAGGATGGAAAGATAACTAAAGGAATGAGGCTGTACTGTGGGAAGTAACGTAAGACAACAGATTGAAGCTCAATTGAAGCAACGTATTCTTTTGATTGATGGTGGTATGGGAACCATGATTCAGGGATACAAACTTGAAGAGCAAGACTATCGAGGAACGCGCTTTGCGGATTGGCATTGTGATCTAAAAGGTAACAACGACCTGTTGGTTCTAAGTCAGCCTCAACTTATCAAGGAAATTCACGCTGCATATTTAGAAGCGGGTGCAGATATTCTCGAAACCAACACGTTTAACGCAACAACCATTGCGATGGCTGACTACGAGATGGAAAGCCTAAGTGAAGAAATTAACTTTGCTGCTGCCAAGCTTGCACGTGAAGTTGCAGACGAATGGACCGCAAAAACACCCGATAAACCGCGTTATGTCGCAGGGGTTTTAGGGCCGACGAACCGCACTTGTTCTATCTCTCCTGATGTAAACGACCCTGGATATCGAAATGTTTCTTTCGACGAGTTAGTTGAGGCTTACTCTGAATCGACTCGAGCGCTGATTAAAGGTGGTTCTGACCTTATTCTTATCGAGACCATCTTCGATACTCTTAACGCTAAGGCTTGTTCATTTGCTGTTGAAAGTGTGTTTGAAGAGATGGGTATTGAGTTACCTGTGATGATCTCGGGGACTATTACTGATGCTTCCGGTAGAACATTATCAGGTCAAACTACAGAAGCGTTTTACAACTCATTACGTCATGTTAAACCGATTTCGTTTGGTTTGAACTGTGCGCTGGGCCCAGATGAGCTTCGTCCTTATGTTGAAGAGCTTTCGCGTATATCAGAATCTTTTGTTTCCGCTCACCCAAATGCCGGGCTTCCGAATGCATTCGGCGAATACGATTTATCGCCAGAAGATATGGCTAAGCATGTTCAAGAGTGGGCTCAAAGTGGCTTTTTAAACTTGATTGGTGGGTGTTGTGGCACAACTCCAGAGCACATTCGCCAAATGGCACTCGCGGTTGAAAATGTCGCCCCTCGTCAATTGCCTGACCTTCCCGTTGCTTGTCGCTTGTCTGGCTTAGAGCCGCTCGCCATTGATAAAGACTCTTTATTCATCAATGTCGGTGAGCGTACGAATGTAACTGGCTCTGCGCGTTTTAAGCGCTTGATTAAAGAAGAACTGTACGATGAAGCGCTCGATGTGGCTCGTCAACAAGTTGAAAATGGCGCTCAAATTATCGATATCAACATGGATGAAGGCATGTTGGATGCACAAGCTTGTATGGTTCGATTTTTAAACCTTTGTGCGTCAGAACCTGAAATCTCAAAAGTACCAATCATGGTCGACTCTTCCAAGTGGGAGGTTATTGAAGCCGGTCTTAAGTGCATCCAAGGCAAAGGCATTGTTAACTCGATCTCTCTCAAAGAAGGCAAAGAGAAATTCGTTGAACAAGCTAAGTTGATTCGCCGTTATGGTGCGGCTGTGATTGTGATGGCGTTTGATGAGATAGGGCAAGCAGATACACGTGAGCGCAAAGTGGAAATTTGTACCAACGCTTACCGAATTCTCGTTGATGAAGTGGGCTTTCCACCAGAAGACATCATCTTTGACCCGAACATTTTTGCCATTGCTACGGGTATCGAGGAGCATAATAACTACGCGGTGGATTTCATTGAAGCCGTTGGCGATATCAAACGTGATTTACCACACGCGATGATCTCGGGTGGGGTTTCTAACGTCTCGTTCTCTTTTCGAGGGAATAACTATGTGCGTGAAGCGATTCACGCGGTGTTCCTCTATCACTGTTTTAAAAATGGTATGGATATGGGGATCGTGAATGCGGGTCAGTTAGAAATCTACGATAACGTGCCTGAAACGCTGCGTGAGGCTGTGGAAGATGTCGTTCTTAACCGTCGCGATGATGCCACTGAGAGGTTGTTAGATATCGCGGCGGAATACGCAGGCAAAGGGGTAGGTAAAGAGGAGGATGCCTCTGCACTTGAGTGGAGAACTTGGCCTGTTGAAAAGCGTTTAGAACACGCGTTAGTGAAAGGAATAACCGAGTTTATCGTTGATGATACCGAAGAGGCTCGTGTCAATGCTTCAAAGCCATTAGAGGTGATTGAAGGCCCACTAATGGATGGGATGAACGTCGTCGGAGACTTGTTTGGTGAAGGTAAAATGTTCCTTCCTCAGGTCGTAAAATCTGCCCGAGTGATGAAGCAAGCAGTAGCGCATCTGGAGCCCTACATCAATGCAGAAAAGCAGGTGGGACAAACAAACGGTAAGATCTTGTTAGCGACGGTAAAAGGTGATGTACACGATATCGGGAAAAATATCGTAGGCGTTGTATTGCAGTGCAATAACTATGAAATTATCGATCTTGGTGTCATGGTTCCTTGCGAAAAGATCTTAAAAGTAGCGCAAGAAGAGAACGTCGATATTATTGGTTTGTCAGGGTTGATCACGCCTTCATTAGACGAAATGGTGCATGTTGCAAAAGAGATGGAGCGTCTCGACTTTAACTTACCTCTTCTCATCGGTGGCGCAACAACGTCAAAAGCCCATACAGCAGTTAAGATTGAGCAAAATTACAAGCATCCAGTTGTTTACGTGAATAACGCCTCACGTGCGGTGGGCGTATGTACTTCTCTATTGTCAGATGAACGTCGCCCTGAATTTGTTGAAAAACTTGAAGCTGATTACGAACGAGTACGTGATCAACATAATCGAAAGAAACCGAGAACCAAACCAGTGACATTAGAAGCTGCTCGAGCGAATAAAGTTGCGATCGATTGGGAAGCTTACACTCCTCCAGTGCCTGTTAAGCCTGGCATTCATATCTTCGATGATTTTGATGTGGCTATATTACGTCAATACATCGATTGGACACCATTCTTTATGACTTGGTCACTTGTGGGTAAGTATCCAACAATTTTCCAACATGAAGAAGTTGGTGAAGAAGCAAAACGTTTATTCGAAGATGCCAACGAGTTACTTGATCGAGTTGAGCGAGAAGGCCTGTTAAAAGCGCGTGGAATGTGTGGCTTATTCCCTGCTGCGAGCGTGGGGGACGACATTGAAGTTTATGCTGATGAAACTCGTACCAACGTTGTGAAAGTACTGCGTAACTTGCGTCAACAGACCGAGAAACCAAAAGGATTTAACTATTGTTTATCCGACTACATCGCACCTAAAGAGTCGGGTAAACATGATTGGATAGGGGCATTTGCTGTCACTGGTGGTATTGGTGAACGAGAGCTTGCTGATGAATACAAAGCACAGGGAGATGATTACAACGCAATTATGATTCAAGCGGTGGCGGATCGCCTAGCCGAAGCGTTTGCTGAGTATTTGCATGAGCGTGTCCGTAAAGAAATTTGGGGTTATGCTGCGGATGAAGATTTATCTAACAATGATCTCATTCGTGAAAAATACCAAGGTATTCGCCCTGCGCCGGGTTATCCAGCGTGCCCTGAGCATACTGAAAAAGGACCGCTTTGGGAGCTACTTAATGTGGAAGAGAATATTGGCATGACTCTAACCTCCAGCTATGCAATGTATCCGGGCGCGTCAGTCTCTGGTTGGTATTTCTCTCATCCTGACTCACGTTACTTTGCGATCGCACAGATCCAAGAAGATCAGCTAGAGAGCTACGCCGATCGTAAGGGGTGGGATAGGATCGAGGCTGAAAAATGGTTAGGGCCAAACATTAACGGTTAAATTGATGTTTACCTCGTTCAAATGTAACAACTATTGAAACAACAAAGGGCTGCAGATACGCAGCCCTTTGTTTTATTGAGTTGAACTTACTTCTCAAACAACTCGGTGTGGAGTTTTTGTATGGCTTTTTTCGATACCGATTCATGGAGCAAGAAGCATAAGTTGTGAGGGCTAGCACCATAACAAATCATGCGTAGGTTAAAGTCTTCTAGCGTGCCAAAAACCTGTTTCGCGTAGCCTTTACTCTCACTCATGTTGTTACCAATGAGAGCAACGAGGCATAGGTCATGTTCAACTTCTACCTTACATAGCTCTTCTAACTCTTCTCGTACAGCTTGCGGCAGCTGTGGTGCTCCGCCGGATGTATCGGTTTGATCAAGTGTTAACGATACACTGATTTCAGATGTCGTGATCAAATCGACAGAGATCTTATGTTTTGCAAGGATCTCAAAGACCTTTGCTAAGAAGCCGTATGCGTGGAACATATTGGCGCTGCGTAGCGTTACCATGGTTTGGTTACAACGCAAAGCTAGCGCACGGAACAACGGTGAGCTTTCGACTTGGTGGCGAATCCAAGTTCCTCCTTTTTCTGGCTCTTTCGATGACCCTACAAATACCGGAATGTCGTGGCGCAATGCGGGTACTAGCGTAGAAGGGTGAAGGATTTTAGCGCCAAAGTTAGCCATTTCTGAAGCTTCACTAAAGCTGATCTCGGGAATTGGTGAGGCTTTTGGCGCAATTCGCGGGTCTGTTGTGTAGATGCCCGGTACATCAGTCCAGATTTCTAACCCTGCCGCTTTGACGCTCTCAGCAATTAAGGCGGCGCTGTAATCGCTGCCTCCTCGACCTAGTGTTGTTGTATTACCTGCTTCGTCAGATCCTATGAAGCCTTGAGTAACAACAACGGATTGTTGGCAAAGTGGTACGAGTTTATCTTGCGCAAGCGTCGAAATTGCTTCAATGTTTGGCTCCGCGCGACCAAAGTTGTCATCAGTACGCAGCACATCGCGGATATCAAAGCGCACTGCTTGAATGCCTCGCTCACACATTAACTGAGCTAGAATGTGCGTCGACATGAGCTCACCACATGCGACTAAATGATCGGTTAACTTCGCACTAGCTTGGATAGATGCAGCCTCGGCAAGGCTGGTTACGGTATCTAATATGGCATACACCTCGGCAGCAGTTTTTGTGCTGTCTTCGAGCTGAGTTAAAATGGCGTCATGAATGTTGGCCAGATTTTGCAGCAGCTCAGTACGGTGCGTTTGATCCTGTACACCATTGGCGAGTTCCACCAATAGGTTGGTGACGCCAGAACAAGCGCTGCTCACGACCAGGCGAGTAGTTGGATTGTTTTCGATAATGGTGGCACAACGACTCATTGCCTCAAAGTTGGCAACACTGGTTCCACCGAATTTAGCTACGTTAAATGCGCTCACTGCGTTCTCCCACGACTTCCTAAAAAATTGTACATCCAATGTTTAGTGAGAAAAGGAACAGAGCAAAAAGAGAGGTATTTAGAATGCTGTTTGAAAAATTTACCCTCAGAAGCCCTTCATCAGACTGCGCTGATGACAGTTGATGGGATTCAGCCCAATTCAACCGACAAGTCAAATCCTGCAACTTTGACTTACCTCGGCACTACTCCCCCTCAATGATTGGTGTTGGAATTGCGGTTCCACAAATCATCTACCTGGGTAGCGCTCCTCTTCTACATAAAGCTCAAACATTGAACGGTTTTGAGGCCTTAATGTCAATCAATATTTCAACCTTTATGGTGTTTTTTATTAACGATTTTGTGACACTGGTTTGACCTCCATACTTACGGCTAATTGCTGATAGAGGAAAAATCTATTAGGGTGAAGAACCCTACACCTGAGCCATGTTATTGAATAGAACTTTTAGAATGCTCAGGATAAAAGATAATCAAGGAGCTGACATGTCGATCCAAAGCTTTATTCCGCCTCACCGTATTTTAATGGGACCTGGTCCTTCTGATATTTATCCTCAAGTGTTACAAGCGCTAAGCCGTCCTACCGTAGGTCACCTTGATCCTCTGTTTATCGGTATGATGGATGAGCTCAAGCAGCTATTGAAGTATGCCTTTCAAACTGACAATGAGTTCACTATTGCGGTTTCAGCGCCAGGTAGTGCAGGGATGGAAACCTGCTTTGTAAACTTGATCGAGAAAGGCGACAAAGTGATCGTCTGCCGTAACGGTGTTTTTGGTGAACGCATGCGCGAAAATGTCGTCCGTGCTGGTGGTGAAGTTGTTATCGTCGATGATGAATGGGGGACGCCTGTTTCCATTGATAAAGTCGAGCAAGCACTCGAACAGCACCCAGATACAAAAATTCTTGCTTTTGTGCATGCCGAAACCTCAACTGGTGCAGTCAGTGATGCTCAAGCATTGGGTAAGCTGGCGAAACAGCATAATGCATTATCTATTGTTGATGCGGTGACGTCACTTGGTGGTGTGCCGTTAAAAGTGGATGAATGGCAACTGGATGCGGTTTACTCTGGCAGTCAAAAATGTTTGTCATGTGTACCAGGACTCTCACCCGTGACGTTTTCTCCTGCCGCAATTGAAAAGATTCAAGCAAGAACAACACCAGTACAGAGTTGGTTCCTCGATCAGAGTTTAGTGTTGGGCTATTGGAGTGGAGAAGGTAAGCGTAGTTACCATCATACGGCGCCAGTTAATAGCTTGTATGCGTTGCATGAAGCTTTATTGATACTGAAAAATGAAGGTTTAGAAAACGCTTGGGCTCGTCACCAACTGATGCATGAAAAACTCAAAAATGGCCTACAAAAGTTAGGCTTTGAATTTGTTGTGGACGAAGCCCATCGTTTGCCGCAATTAAATGCGATTTACGTGCCTGAAGGAATTGATGAAGCAAAAGTTCGTGCTCACTTGCTAGAAACCTATAACCTAGAAATTGGTGCAGGCCTCGGGGCATTAGCTGGTAAAGCGTGGCGTATTGGCTTAATGGGTTACGGCGCTCGACCTGAAAACGTTGCACTGTGCTTAAAAGCGTTAGAAGAGTCACTCACTGAATAAAGCTATACCGCAATGAGATAAAGAAAAGCGAAGGTCATCCCTTCGCTTTTTTGTACTTATTACTCTGCACCTGAAGTGGGTGCTGGTGAGGCAGAGATTGCTTGAGAAGGTGGTCGGTAATTGACGTCACTGAAATCAATCTTCGGGAACAAAAACTGCGCTTCAGCTCTGATTTGCTCCGCTTTACTTGAGTCATCTAAGCCTTGGTAGGCCAAAATCAAATTATTATAAAATGCAGGGCGAGGCTTATCTTTGATGATTTTTAGCGACCAATCGATATAAGGCTGAATCAAGGTTGCGTCTTGTTGGTACAGCCCAATGTTTAAAAACGTGCTATAGACATCCCAATCAAACCTGTCTTTCCAAACTACAGGGTTACTGACTTGATTCAGAATATCAGGGTTAGTTGGCCTAGTGGTCTCAAACTTCGTCAATACATAGTTCGTATGCAATGCGCTTACCATGTAAAACGTAAACGTAACGGGAAGTACCAAACTAAAGACTCGCAGCAAGCTTTTGGTCACATTACTAAAGCCGACTTGTCGATAACGAGAGACGCGCTGATCTACCCAGTACAGCAGGATAACGAAGATCAACCAATGCACGAGAGAGTGGTAGAAAGGGTATTCCAGTTGCGAGTGCAATACGATAGGTATAAACAAGGCCAGCAACGCAAGACGAGTTCCGCGTTTGGCTTGATAGATTCGATACAGTACCAGTGCCATCGCTAAGAAGATGCCGAGTATTGGCAGCAAGCCACCTTCTACTCCCCAGTAAAGTAGCTCATTATGCGGATGATCCATGGCTGGCAAACCAGCTGGGTAATTCTCATTTAGTGCATGTTGACGAGCCGTATACAGCATGTACTCAGATTCAAACTTGCCATATCCATAGCCAGTAAAAGGCTTTTCAATCACCATGTCTAATGTTTGCGGAAAAGTATACGCTCGAGGAGACTCCATGTTTACTTTTTCTGCGGCCAACCCACCTCCATCAGGAAAGGCAAGATGCATGACAACCACTGAGAGTAAGAGCCCAGTGACAAGCGACGTAACCCAGCGGATAAAGCGCCCTTTGGTCGCAAAGCGATACATGTATGGGATGACCAACAAAACGGCGATGATCGATGCTAACCAACCAGTGCGTGAAGCCAACGCCACAATTAGTGGTAAGGTTAAAACTGGCACGGCATAGAGAAGATAAACATCGCTTAACTTACGGTCGTATTTGTAGGGCTGACGTGCAAGTAAATAGCTGGCAATCACCAATCCTGTCGCAAGAAAGCTGGCCATTACATTGGGCTGTTGGAAAATACCATAAGGACGATTGGCCATCGTGTCGTAACCAAACGGATTGCCTGGTTTGAGATACAGATATTGTGTCAGACCCAAAATGGCTTCGATAACAACCGCAAGGACAATGAACCATAACAGGCGTTGGCGATGTTTATTACTGAAATGAAATTGTTGTAAGACAATAAAAAACAGGACGCCACACCACAGACCAATGAGCTTGTTGGCTGCCAAACTGCTATTCGCATTTGGGTACAGAATGGGCACCGTCATGATAAGAGCACTAATGAACAAGCCGATGGTTAATTTTGAGTAACGTAGCGCTCGATTATTCGCGAGTTGGTAGCACCCAATGCCTAATGCAAAGCTAAAAGCAATCCAAGTTGTCGCATTGAAGGAAAGTGAAAGCCCTGAACCGCCGGGGTTGGGCATGAAAAAGTGCATTGCCAACACAAATAGTGTTGCCAAGGCAATGAGAAACTTGCGATTGAGGGGAACCTGTACTTTTTCGGGAGAAAGCTTTGTTCCACTTACATGTATAGTAGCCATAGTTATTGCGTTGTTTTGAATGAAAAAAGACCAGCACTTGCTGGTCTCGGTACTTTACCTGTTTTTTCTACTTCAACATAGGCTTAAGGAAGTGAGCTGTGTGCGAACCCTCGATTTGCGACACATCTTCCGGTGTGCCTTGAGCGATTATCTCGCCTCCACCCTGTCCCCCTTCAGGTCCTAGATCGATAATCCAGTCCGCAGTCTTAATGACATCTAGGTTATGCTCGATCACCACGACAGTATTTCCGTGGTCGCGAAGTCTGTGCAATACAGTGAGCAACTGCTGGATATCATGGAAGTGCAAGCCGGTTGTTGGTTCATCCAAAATGTACAAGGTTTTTCCTGTATCACGTTTGGATAGCTCTCGCGCCAGTTTCACACGCTGTGCTTCACCACCGGAGAGTGTTGTTGCCGCTTGACCCAATCGTATGTACGACAAACCCACATCCATCAGTGTTTGTAGTTTGCGAGCGATGGCAGGAACTGGATCGAAGAAGGTGCGTGCATCTTCGACCGTCATTTCTAGCACTTCATCAATAGTTTTACCTTTGTAACGTACTTCGAGCGTTTCACGGTTGTAGCGTTTACCTTTACACACATCACATGGCACATAAACATCTGGTAGGAAATGCATTTCTACTTTGATAACACCGTCACCCTGACAGGCCTCACAACGACCACCGCGTACGTTAAAACTAAAACGGCCCGGCTTGTAACCGCGAGAACGCGACTCTTGTGTGCCTGCAAACAGTTCACGGATTGGTGTAAAGATCCCCGTATAGGTTGCAGGGTTAGAGCGAGGTGTACGGCCTATTGGGCTTTGATCGATATCGATGACTTTATCGAAGTGCTCTAGACCTTTAATCGATTTATAAGGTGAAGGCTGAGCCGTTGTCGCTCCGTTAAGTTGGGTATGCGCAATTTTAAAGAAAGTATCATTAATCAGCGTTGATTTACCTGAGCCAGATACCCCTGTAATACAGCTGAATAACCCAACAGGAATTGAAAGGTTAACGTTTTTAAGGTTATTACCTGTTGCGCCTAATAGCTCAACCGTTTTTTTCGGATCTCGCGGCGTGCGATCTTTCGGTACTGCGATTTCTTTAACACCACTTAAGTACTGACCTGTCAGAGAATTCGGATTCGCGACTATCTCTTCCATGGTGCCTTCCGCAACAACATTACCACCATGTACGCCAGCACCAGGACCAATATCTATGACATGATCTGCACAGCGAATCGCATCTTCATCGTGTTCTACCACAAGTACGGTATTACCTAAATCGCGCAAATGAGTGAGCGTTTTTAATAAGCGTTCATTATCACGCTGGTGGAGACCAATCGACGGTTCGTCCAGAACATACATCACACCAACAAGACCCGCCCCAATTTGGCTTGCTAAACGAATACGTTGTGCTTCACCACCAGAGAGCGTTTCGGCGCTGCGAGACAAGTTTAGATAGTTCAAACCAACGTTAACCAAGAACTGCAGGCGATCGTTGATTTCCTTCATCACTTTTTCAGCGATTTGGGCTCGTTGACCCTCCAGTTTCAAGGAATGGAAGAATTCCAATGCATCAGCAATGCTAAGTTCAACAATCTCAGGCAGTGTCGTATCAGCAATAAACACGTTACGTGCTTCAAGGCGCAGACGAGTACCACCACAGCTTGAACAAGATTTAGTGGAGATGTATTTCGCAAGCTCTTCACGGACAGAGTTGGATTCTGTATCACGATAACGACGTTCGAGGGTATTCAGAATACCTTCGAATGGATGGCGTTTAACACGAATATCGCCACGATCGTTGATGTATTTAAACTCAATCTCAGTGCGGCCAGAGCCCTTTAGAATGACATCTTGCGTTTTCTTTGGCAGAGAATTAAAAGGGGCATGGAGATCGAAACCATAATGATCGGCCAATGAGGTGAGCATTTGGAAGTAGTAGTAGTTCTTTTGATCCCAACCGCGAATCGCACCTTGTGCCAAGCTTAATGAATCATCTTGAATTACTCGGTTTGGATCGAAGTATTGCTGCACACCCAAACCATCACAAGTGCCACATGCACCAGCAGGGTTGTTGAATGAGAAAAGTCGCGGCTCTAACTCTTGCATGCTGTAACCACATTGTGGACAAGCGAAGTTGGCGGAGAAAATAATCTCTTCACCGTCTCCATCCATTGGCGCGACAACCGCAATTCCGCCTGATAACTCGAGCGTGGTCTCGAAAGATTCCACTAAGCGCTGTTGCAGATCGGGACGAACTTTAAAGCGGTCGACCACGACTTCAATGGTGTGCTTTTTATGTAGCTCTAGCGTTGGAGGATCAGATAGATCGCATGTCTCTCCATCAATACGCGCACGAATAAAGCCCTGAGCTGCCAGGTTCTCAAGCGTTTTAACATGCTCACCTTTACGCTCTTTGACAATAGGGGCCAACAGCATCATTTTGCTGCCTTCTGGCATCTCTAGAACTTTGTCCACCATTTGACTGATGGTTTGTGCGGCAAGAGGGGCATGGTGCGTTGGACAGCGTGGTTCGCCTACACGAGCATACAACAGACGTAAGTAGTCGTAGACTTCGGTAATTGTACCGACGGTTGAACGCGGATTATGAGAAGTAGACTTCTGTTCAATAGAAATCGCGGGTGATAACCCTTCAATATGGTCGACATCGGGTTTTTCCATCAGAGACAAAAACTGACGAGCGTAGGCAGAGAGAGACTCTACGTAGCGTCGTTGGCCTTCTGCATACAATGTATCGAAAGCGAGAGAGGATTTACCGGAGCCACTTAGTCCAGTAATGACAATCAGTTTATCGCGAGGGATTGTAAGATTAATGTCTTTGAGGTTATGGGTTCGGGCACCGCGAACTTCTATTTTATCCATCGTTTTTGCTCTATGTATAACCAAGTGGGGCAAGTATTACATAGTGTGAGAAATGTGCAAAGAAAATTACTGGATAAAAAAACAGTAAAAATAAAAGCCCAACATAATGCTGGGCTTTAGAAACAATAATTTCGTACTACGACGATGCTTTATACCGCTTTTTGTGTTGCGTGTTTACCTAACTCTGAAGCTTTTTCATCTTTTAGATAAAGGTTTTCAAAACAGTAGTTGGTTGCTTCGATGTAACCTTCAACACTACCACAGTCAAAGCGTTTGCCTTTGAATTTGTAAGCCAAGACACAGCCCGCTTTTGCTTGTTTAAGTAGCGCGTCAGTGATTTGAATTTCACCACCTTTACCTGGCTCTGTATTTTCAATCAGTTCGAAAATATCAGGGGTCAGAATGTAGCGACCAATGATCGCAAGGTTGCTTGGTGCCGTGCCTTTCTCAGGTTTTTCTACCATGTCGTCTACGCGGTAGATGTCATCTTTGATCATTTCACCAGAGATAACGCCGTATTTGTGAGTCTCATCTTCTGGGACTTCTTGTACGGCAACGATAGAACAACGGAACTGTTTAAATAGCGCCACCATTTGAGCTAGCACGCCTTCTTCTTCGTTGACACAAAGGTCATCAGCAAGAACGACGGCAAATGGTTCGTCACCCACCAGTTCACGCCCGGTCAGAATCGCGTGGCCTAAGCCTTTCATCTCGCGTTGACGGATGTAAGTGAAGTTTGCAGATTCAATGATTTCACGGATATCTACCAATAGCTCTTCTTTATTGGTACCGCTAATCTGGTGTTCCAGTTCGTAGTTCTTATCAAAGTGGTCCATGATAGAGTGTTTGCCACGACCCGTCACAATACACATGCCGTTCATACCAGCTTGAATTGCTTCTTCAACGCCGTATTCAATAAGCGGTTTATTCACGACTGGCATCATCTCTTTTGGCATAGATTTCGTTGCTGGTAAGAAGCGTGTGCCATAGCCTGCAGCAGGGAACAGACATTTTTTAATCATTGGGGGAATATCCTATCTCGTTATTATCAAGAATCTGCGCATAACTTTAACACGAGAGTCGTCAATGAATCATGAATAAAGTAGGAAAAAGTGTGAGACTCAGTGCGGAAAAAAGATGAGCGACTCGTCATTTCAGTCATTAGAGTCGCGGCATCGCATCATGACATTAAGTTTTGATCTGCCCACGCGATAGCCTGAACGCGATTCTTCACTGATAGCTTTTTGAATATCTGATACAAGTGCGATTTGATGGTGAATTCACTGACAAATAATTCCTCGGCCATTTGGCTGTTCGATGCGCCAGCTTGCAAGCAACGCAGTACTTGCAGCTCGCGAATGGTTAGGTCTACCGTGGCTGGGGCAGTATGAGTATTAATGACGTTACGGTAATAGTGTAAAAGTTGACTGGTTACATTACGCGGCAGCCAGTTTTGACCGTTAACAATGCCTTTTAATCCTTCTCCAATTTGCTCTAGCGTATCTTCGGAATAGAACAGCCCCTTTAATTGACCAAATGAAAGAAGCTCATCCGTGGTCAGCCTTTTAGGGACATTGAACACAACGGTTTCAAAGTTCTTCCATACCAGCGGTAAGTTTTTGATCGATTGAACGAGTGATTTATGTTCACTGAAGTCGATCAGTAGGATTTTATTACGATGCTGTGGCTTAGCTTCCATGAGTGCTTCGGTTGAAATCACCGGGATGCTCATATCAATGTACTTTTCGAGTGCTGCCACCTTTTTTTGCGCATTATCTTCCATACTGATCAGAAATAGCTTTCTTGCGTAAGCCGACTTTCTCACGAGTTCAAATCTCCCAGTGTTCAATAAAGGCCATAAGTTGGCATTAAAGAGAGGTTATAACCATAGCTTTACTGAATAAATGCGTTCGAATTCAAAGCTTCACGAAACGATGTCTGCAACGCGAATCAAAAGTGCTACATGCGTAAGTTGAAATGCGATTTGGGTTCTAGTAGGTGACTCATTAGATCACAATGGTATTAGACTTTAATCAAAACATTAAAGCGTGCTATTCTAATGCGCTAAAATTTTATATATCCAGAGTGAAACGGAGCACATCATGGCCAGCCGTGGAATTAACAAAGTTATTTTGGTGGGGAATCTAGGTAACGACCCTGAAATTCGTTACATGCCGAACGGCGGTGCAGTAGCAAACATTACTATTGCGACTTCTGATTCATGGCGTGATAAAGCGACTGGCGAACAGCGCGAAAAAACGGAATGGCACCGTGTTGTGTTGTTCGGCAAACTTGCGGAAGTAGCAGGTGAGTACTTGCGTAAAGGTTCTCAAGTATACATTGAAGGCCAACTGCAAACTCGTAAATGGCAAGACCAAAGCGGTCAAGATCGCTACTCAACTGAAGTCGTTGTTCAAGGCTTCAACGGCGTGATGCAAATGCTTGGCGGTCGTGGTCAAGGTGGCGGCGCACCAATGGGCGGTCAACAGCAGCAGCAAGGTGGATGGGGTCAGCCTCAACAACCAGCTCAGCAGCAGTACAATGCGCCTCAGCAACAGCAACAACAGCAGGCTCCGCAGCAACCACAGCAGCAGTACAATGAGCCACCAATGGATTTTGACGACGATATCCCGTTCTAGGCTGGAATTTTTTATTTTTGTCAAGACGATTACGAGTTAAATCTCTGAAAGCCCCGCAATGCGGGGCTTTTTTTATGTTTTTTCTAAAATTAAGGTTGTCATATGTATATAAGCGTACTACTTTAGTTTTGTGTGGGTTAGGAATGTAAAGACGGGGGAGTGATTATGGGCTACAAGGCTAAAGTTTGGCGCATCGAGGACAATGGGGAACGGGCGGTTGTTGTCGTTGATGAGCAAGGAATACCTCATGATCAAATCTCTCGCTATTTACTTGGCAAACGAAATGACCGTGCAACCAAAACAGTTTTGAATCTCGGTAAAAATATTTGTCAGCTTTATCGCTGGTCGGATTATATAGGCGTAGATATTGAAGAGCGTATTAAAACGGGTCTGATTTTTGGAATTACTGAAATTGACTCTTTAGTCTCTTATTTGTCCAAGAACCAGCGTCAGCTTAAGAAGCAAAAAGAGGATAAGGAAAGTGATGACAGTGTCTTAGCATTTGCAGGCTATGTCTCCGCAGGTGTATTGACGCAGAAAATTGACGCAGTAAGAGAGTATTTCACATGGTTAGGTCAACTTGCGGTTGAAAAGAGATTGATTACTGATCCCTATTACACAGCTATTGCTCCAGCAATTAAAGATCTCAACGATGCATTAGATGCCAGAAAAGTATCGGGAATCACGAAAAAACGTATCGGATTGACAGACAAAGAGCAGCAGTTTTTGCTGTCGATTACCCATCCTGAACATCCAGAAAACCCATTTGAATATCGTACCAGAGTTCGTAATCATTTGATATTCAAAATGCTACTACTATGTGGGGTCAGGTTAGGGGAGTTAATGGCATTGAGGATCAATAACTGCCACCTGTTGGGGGACACACCGTATATCCGTTTTGGTCAAAACCTGACAAAAGAGTCAGATCCTCGTTCTGTACCGCCAGAGGCAAAAACCTTACCTCGCAATATTTATTTGACCACGGAACTAGCGGCTGATTTAGACAGCTACATAATGAATGAGCGTAAGGCGCGTGGAAAAATCGCCCGAAAAGCGCCTCCTTATGTGTTCCTTAATACTCTCACTGCTCCTACCCCTATGACAGACGGAGCCTTCTACCATATGTGCAAGCTTCTATGTGAGAAGTTTCCGAAACAGCTCAATAATCTTCATCCTCATCGTTTAAGGCACACATTTAACGACAATTTGGCAATAGCGTTTGGTGATTCATTGGAGAGTGAGGAGTTTTTAAAATTACAACGTTGGGCAAATGGCTGGGGGGATGACAGCAAGCAAGGTATAGATTATACCTATAATTCGACTGAAATACGTGGACAGCGTTGTTTAAGAATGCTCCAAGAAAATATTTTGCAAGGAAATTACCATGCGTTGGATAGCTCATATCCTGAACCGAAGTACGATGAAGATTTCGATATGTAACACTCTGAGGTGATGATGAATAATCAAAATATTCCAACATTCTACGACAGTGATAGTCAGGAACCGTACTCACCTTTATTTACCGACTCTCAGATAAAAGGACGCTTGCGAGTTATCGATACGTCAACAGACACATGGGATATAGGTGAGTCAGAAGCTATATTAATTAACTTCAATCTTCTAAATGTTCATAATGTGGAGCTTCTCGATCAATTTAAATACACTATTGCGTGGTTTGTCAAAAGTAAAAGTCCAAATCATGCCAAGGCTATTTTTAGTGCAGTAAAAAACTTTTTAAATAGCTGCGAATTTTTAGATGATTCAGGTGAGGAACTTGCGGAGGTATTGGCTGATGAGGTTTGTTACTATTTTGCCAATAATCGTAAGTCTTCTAGTGAGGATAGGCTGGCCTTAGTTCGACTATGGTATCAACGTGGTGTCGCATTGAAACTCCCTATGTTTCAAAAAAATGTAGGTTATGCTTTAGAACAATTAAAACTGAAAGGGCGTACCAAAGGGTTAGATATTTTAGTTAATATTCCTGGTAAAAGTCCTTTAACCTCTAATAAATTGGCAGACTTACGGAAATTGTTGCAGTGTTACGCTGACCGTTTTGAAGTTGGAACTGCGGCTTATTGGCGATTGATTGCTACCTGGCTGTTTATTACTTTAGGTCTTCGTCCTAAACAACTTCGCTTGCTGATGGTTTGTGATTTAGCGGTTAATATTGACAGTATCACTCAGCGTAAGTCCTATTTGTTGAATGTACCCTCTGTCAAAAAGCGATTTGAGGTGCCACGCAGTCGATTTAAATCTCGACCTATCCCTACCTTTCTCGGAGAAATGCTAGAAGCTTTGATAAGCTTCAATAAACAATGGTTAGCAGATAAAAATATTCAACTCCCTGTGACAGAGCTACCACTGTTTTATTCTGAGCCTACTTTAGCCCCTCATATCAAGAGAAAGGTTGGTTCCAGAAGTAAACAATTTCGTTTCACTTTCTCTGCTGTTACTTTTTGTAAAGCAACTCAAAGTACAATCGACCTACTTAATTCTTATCAATCTGCTGTAAACCTTCCCACATTTGATGAGCCGATTACGCCACGACGTTTGCGTAAAACTTTTGCTACTCATGCAGCAGCTTGTGGTACGCCTGCAATAATGCTGATGGAGTTACTTGATCATGATGATTTGCAGCATGTAATGATTTACTACAAATTGGGAGCCAACTTCGCAATTAAGATTGATAAAGTCTACCGAGAACAGTTTGGTACAATGTTTGATTATTTCCGAGGTGAGATTACTTTGGAGGAGTTCTCTGCTGCAAATAAACATAAACAAGTTTTTGGTCCTGATAATTTACGTCGTTTGGTAGGTATTGGCTTCTGTGGAAAAAGCGGACGCTGTCGAAAAATTCCCCCTTACTCCTGTTATACGTGCCTTAAATTTGAAGCATGTAATAACAAACAAGTTCATGTCGAAGTGTTAGAAGGCATGCTTGAGGATGTAGGAGAACTATTTAAATATGAGGTTGCGCCAGGCAAGTATGAAATGGAGCATATTAATGCTTGTCGTTCATTAATTGAACGCTTAGAGGCGGAGAATCGCTAGTGAATACTATGGATGAGAAAAAGGCGTTAACCCCAGCCATAAATGAAATGGAACATTCTCTATCTTCAAAACAAATTACGCGGAAAAAAAGCCTACAGCAGAATACTATTTCGCTGTTCACCCCTGCCGATAATTGCCATGAAAATATGGCTGGCTTTATCGAAAGTGCTAAAAAGATTCACGCACCATTGTTCGACCATACTGTTAACTGGAATGCATACACATGGAATATCGCTGGTTTCGAATCGACTGTGACCACGCGATCCGTTACACATGCAGCGAACATTCTCTTTACAGAAGACTGTGGAAAAGCGAAAAAGGTAAAAATATCCAAAGAGGATGAGACCCCCTTTAAAGAGCCATTCGCTTCTGAGGTTAAAGCCTTTATTACCCACAAGCACCATCAAAAGAGAGTTAAACATGAGACTCATATGGTTCTTATCGGGGTATTTAGGCTGCTGTACATTGGATTGGCAGATCAGGTATCGCCCTCACTGACTCAGCTTCGCCCTGAGCATTTTGATTTAGCTATGCGCTACGCAATGACCGTAAAGAAACTTGCTCGTACAACGCTTTCTGTTTGGGGTGAGAAGCTAGCTATGATTGCTGGCATATTGGACAAGAATCGCTTAACTCCTGTTTTACTCGATTGGCAAAATCCAATTGAGCGACATAGCTCCCGAGGTGGAGCTGAGCAATCTGTCCGTGGTGGTAAGAAAGCAGAGAAAGAACGTGCAAAAAAACTACCTAAAACGGAGGTGCTAATATATCTAGCTGCGCTCTGGGCTAACTACGAACATATTGAAGAAAAAGATAAATCATTGCTGTGTATGGCGATTATCTTATTGTTGGTAGGTTTTCGCATGGATGAGTTTGTGGGGTTGGATATTAATTGCATTCCCACACGAGAAGAATATGAGCAGGCAGAGTTTGAACTCGACCCTCAAACAGGGGTGTATGTTAGACCACTGCGAATACGTGTTTGGGCAAAGAAAAAAGCGGAGTGGGACGAAAAAATTGTGCCGCCTTCAGCGGTCGAAACAGTATATGAAGCGGTTGAACGGTTAAAAGCCTTGAGCGCTCCTCATCGATATACCGCGAAGATGATGCTTGAAGAAGGCAAATGGGACAAGTTTATTGAGTTCGATGATGATGATTTGCTCTCGGCCAAGCAAATACAAACTCTATTAGGAATATCAGGTCGTTCCACGTCAAACACAATAACCGCGATTACACGTTTGGGTGTTGAGAAAGCTCCTGAGTCGTCAAATCGTAATACTCTGTTTCGAGTTGGTGAAATTCATGAGGCTGCTTCAGATGCATATCGAGAGCGGATCGCTGTTGTCAAAGATGGATTTGGGCATGAGACGCTAAGTGTCCCTATTTGGGATATTTTGACACTACGTTATCACAACCAATACACCCCGAAAGAGCGTCTGAATGTATTTGCAGAACCTCTCAGTGGAACTCATATACAAGACTTTTTTAGGGGGCGCGATTATACAACGCGAACTCAGAAATCGGGAGTAGGCGGTGAGCAAAGGCGCATCCAAAGTGTTTTTGAACGCTATAGCTTTCCTGAAATTGAGGCTATGAATGATACCGTACGAACACACCAGTTTCGGCATTTACTCAATACGATGATGCAAGAATCAGATATGTTTTCTCAAGAAGATATAGCTAAGAACTTTTTGCGTTCTAATTCCCAAGATAATAGCGCCTACAACCATCAGGTTGAACCAGAAAAATACGCTGAGAGAAATCGGCATATCCAGGAAAACGTCCTAAAGAAACTAAATATTGATGCTGATCAGGCGAAGATGGCAATTCAGCGTTATCCATTATTGTCCAATGAGGAAGTGCAGCAAGATTTAGACGAATCTGGTTCATACCACTTTACGGACATTGGTCGTTGTCGGCACGACTACACACAATGGCCTTGTGGTATGCACTACTCATGTTTGCGGAACTGTATCAACTATAAGCGTGAAAAGGGTAACGCGATTGAAGTTGAAAAAATCACCGCACGACTTGAGCGAGCAGAACATCAAATGACATTAGCCAAAGAAGATGCGGATGATGAATTTACTGGTGCCAATAACTGGTATTTGAACCACAAAGAGTTGGTTGAGGGGTGCAAAGCTGCTCTTGCAATTGAGAAAGATCCAAGATTTGTGGTTGGTGAGATTGTTCAGGTTTTTCCATTCGGTGTAGATAACTGCGAAGAGGTTGAAGATGAATAGATATATTACGGCTGAAGCAGAGGAAGACATTAAAGCTTATCTGGCGACATGGGAAACAGGTAAATTCGGAAAGAAACTAAGTTGGGCAATAGTTGCGAAGGCTTTTGGTTATTCTCGCCAGGCGTTGAGTGGCAACGCCAACATTAAAGATGCTTTCGACAAGGCTAAAACAGCATTACGTGAAGCAAACACCCAAGTAGATAACTTTAAAGAGTTAGAAAAGGAAAATCAGCGCCTTAAAAATGAACTTGATAGATTAAACAAAGAGAATTATGCGTATCAGCAAAAATACTTGAGATGGCAAATTAATGCTCAACAACGAGGAATTAGTGTTGCCATGCTGAATAAGCCCATTGATCCCAGTATGAAGGAAGAGAATCGTAGACGTTCCGAAGAAGTTTAAGAGTGAAGCTGAGATATGGCGACAAGTGTCGAACTGGAAGTTCTAAAGGAAAAAATTCGGAAGTTACCTGCAAGTCCAAAGCGTGGGGATATGGTGTATGAAGCATTACGAGTCTGGATCCCATTGCAAACGGATGAAGATTGGTTACGGTTAATTAATGTTAAGAGCAAAAAGCTCAATCAACGGGAAATAGCGGCTGAACTTTGTGCTACGGATAATATTTGGAAGAGGGAGCGGTTTCGTATTCTTCTTGATGAAATGAACGATGATGTCATCGAGAAAGGTTTGCTCAATAAGACGATAGATCCTTCCGTTCGTAGCGATAGTGAGATTCCCCTAAAACCAGAAGCTGTTACTAGTACAGAAAATCCGATGAAGCAACTGGAGGAAGCCAAACTCAAGGCGAAACTACTGCTAACAGAGGGTAAGTTGCAACAGGCTAACCTGCGTATCCGAAAACTCGAAGCTGAGTTGAAGAAGTACACGGAGTTATCTGAATTAAATCGAGCACTTGAGCAACTGACCAGGCCACGACGTTAACAGGAAACGTATGAGTAACACTGAACCTAAGCATCATCAGGAGTGGAAAGAATTTGAAGGACTATTGCGTATTGTCCGAGTCGAGAACAAGGACGCAGGCTGGTTTCAGGCAACTTGTACACTGATTGACGATACAGGAGAAGTCTTGGATCGTGATGGGCTTTATTATCTTGATGCATCGCACCAACTGATGGAACATTTCGTGGAGGTAGGGCAGATATGGATGATTGAGCAGGGAATTGTGTGGTCGAGGCTCCTTACAACTCAGGGTGGATATGCCAGAACCTCCTATACAATTGAACCTAGAGTTGTGAGGATGTGCCGTCCCAGCGGCAAGAGTTTGATGTGGCACTTTACTAACTGCCAATGGTATCCAGGCATTGGTGAGAAAAAGGCTGAATCACTAATTAGTACTCTAAGTGACGCTTCAGGACATAGACCTCTCTATGAGGCGTTGGATAATCGCTTGGTCGAAAGATTAGTAAGTGCTCCGTTGATTACACAATGGGATGCAGAGGTCTTAATCAAGGGGTGGGAACGGCAAGGTAGTATGGAGGTTTTAAAGTGGTTCGAAGCTAAACAAATCGAGCCTAGTCTGGCATGTAAGATTTTTGCTTTCCATGGAAAAAACACAATTGATGCCATAGAAGCGGATCCTTATTGTCTGACATCGTTCAATATGCCATGGCGCGAGGTAGACAAACTAGCACAGTTAAAGTTCGGGATTACTCGTGATGACGAGCGTCGCTTACAGGCTGCTGTTACGGAGGTCTTATGGGGGGCATTTAACGATCACGGACACACAAAAGTAGAATTCCCTTATTTTCTACACAATATGAAGCATTATATCGGCAACGACTTAGATAAGTGGGTGGCTGCATATATTGGAATGACTGAGCAATCTAGGGGGATAGTTCGCGGTAATTATATCCATGCCTTTGAGCCTGCCGTGATGGAGATGATGGTCGCCAATCGAATCGCTGACCTAGCATGTATCGACTATCAATCGCCACTATCGATTGGAGCTATCTTATCAGTGATTCGAGATTTCGAACACAAACAAGGCTTCAAGCTTACCAAAGAGCAAAAAGAAGCGGTTTCGAGAACAGTTTCTACTCCTTTTTCCATCATCACTGGGGGCGCTGGCGTCGGAAAAACCACCGTGTTAAAAGCTCTATATGCACTTTACGATGCTGCTGGCTTTAAGCGTGTACAGCTAGCATTGTCTGGACGTGCAGCACAGCGTATGAGTGAAGCAACAGGAGAGCATGCAACGACCATTGCAGGGCACTTATATCATTTTAACTGGGGGACGGTTGATAAAGACGCTTTGCAAAAAATGGTTGTTGTGGTTGATGAGGCATCAATGATTGATATTCATACTATGTATCGCTTGGTGGATACACTCCCATCGCAAGTTCATCTAGTATTGATTGGTGATCCATACCAACTTCCACCTATAGGTGGTGGGTTGGTTTTACACGAACTGGTTGATCGTCCTTATTTGCCAGTATCTCATTTGACAGAGGTAAAACGAACAGCAGTTGATAGCTCAATTCCATTAGTTGCAAGAGGCGTGCGAAAGGGGCAGGTGCCTAGTTATCTGGGAAACAATGTTGAGTTTCACAAGGTGGACTCGGATCAGATTCTAGATAGGGTTATTAACGAGTATATGAGAGACACCGAGTCATCCCAAATCCTCTGCTCCACCAACACAATGGTTGGTAGAGTGAATACCAGAGCGCAAAAGCAATTGAATCCCAATGGAGTGGTTTTGCCCTGTATCGTTGAAGGTCAGAAATATGACTCAGAAATTTGCCTTAATGACCCTGTAATTTGCATGGCTAATCTCTATCATCAGGAATACGACTTACGTAATGGTTCTATGGGGCGTATTGTCGAGGTGTACGACGAGCCGAGAACTTTTGAGGTTAAACTCTCAAATTGTTCTAAACAGTCGAGACTGATGACATCTTATGGACGTGCTCGGTGGGATAATGATTCAGATGTTGGTTTTGAGACCGAATTGCCGCAGGAAGTTATTGAGAAGCTCCGCCTCGCGCATGCCATTACTGTACATAAAGCGCAGGGTTCACAGTTCAAACGTGTGATTTTTGCTGCTGTTGATGGTCGAAGCCTTGATCGAACTCTGGTGTATACCGCTATCACCCGAGCGAGTCAGCACGTTGTAGTTATGGGCGATATTGACGCAGTTAGAAAAGCTATTATGAGGCCACCCAGTGCGGCACATAGGCTTGTTGGGCTTGGAGAGTTTTTGGACGAAGTTATTGGATAGTTTAATTTCATCCCAAGTTGCCAATATATGTGGTTATTCAATTTCATACAGTGGGTGTTTGCTCTTAGTATGTCAGAGCCTATATTTAGGATAATTGAATAACATCGGTCGAGATTTGGATTTTGTGGTGGAAAGGGTGTAAAGTGAACATGTGTTAGATGACTAGATAGGTATGTCTATATGTCTGAGTTAATGAAAAAAGCTTCCCGAGCCAAACAACGCCGTGGAATTGGCGTTCGTGCACAGGTTGCGGCTTCTTCAACTACTAGTGAAGGGCATGTCAAAGGCTACGTAGTTCTTCATGAACCTAAAGGAGAGTTTGTTCCGATGGGTTTCACTACTCGTAGGGCTAGTTCTGCTGAGAGAGATGTAGCTAAATGGAAATCTCGTTATCAAGAGCAAAGGAAAATTATTGCAAAACTTACTCAAGAGGTAGAGGAACTAAAGGATCTGCTCTCTGTATACGAGAGAAAGAATGAGTCTATTAAGAGTATTAATGAGATAAAAGAGCAGTATTTGAGTGAGATGGTTCAAAGTTCAGAGTTTGGAACGCTACTGAATTGTACTCGCCAAAATATTAATCGATTGAGAAGGGAACACAAGTTGTTGGCTGTAAGCGGTAAAAATGGAAATTACTACCCCAAATGGCAGTTAGATAGTGAAAACTCTCTGTACCCTTGTATCCCACATGTTATCGATGCATTAGGCTTCGATAATCAATGGACTATTGTACAGTTCTTCCATACTGTTTTCGACCAATTGGGGAATGTCACCCCCATTAAGTATCTTCATCTCAATCCTAATGATGAGGTTGAAGTGCCTAGATTAGCTCGTCAGTACTTTGAGCAAACCTGTAGCTGAGGCGGTATTAGTGCAAAATTTTCAAATTGACTTTCCGCCCGTGACTTTGTTCGAAGATTTTCCGCATAACAAAATAGACGTGGTTGAACTAGGCCCACAGCAGTCGTTGTTTCGGAGTCATAACTACCAATACCCATGGTTATTTTTTGATGATTCAGATAGGGGGAGATTCAACGGCTTCATTCCAGGCAACGTTCCTGCTGCAATACGTGGATATATCCTAAAAGCATTTGGTGGATGTTATGTATCAAATAGCTCAGAAGGAGCGATTAGCGAATCAATCTTTCGCAATATTCATCAAAACGAAGATAAGTTTATTGAACGCTCTTTATTGAGCAGCCGTCGTATGACAGAAATCTTTATTCCTGATGGTGTCTGCCTAAAGCTTGTCGATGTTACTTCTGCTAAAACTAGGACGCAATTAGGAATTGATACTCAAATTTTTAGCACTCCAGATTATGACACTTGTTTTGTATGGGCGCACCTTTTCCGTCTAATGGGATATGATGGCATTAAGTACAAAGGTAGAAACCTTGAATATGACTGTTATGTTCTGTTTACAAATGATGAGATTGAAGAGGACTTTGGTGATAGTGTTGGATTGCTAGATTCAGAATATCTTCTACCTATAGTTGAAAGAATCGCCGAGGGTTTAGGCGTCCATGTAGAGCAATAAACAAATAATGTTGTGGCTCTCAAAATGGCCGACGAGAAAAAGCTTCAAAAAAGCATGACTAACATCTTTGATACTGCGCCCGCTCGTTTCAGCAAGTTCATCAAAACTGTTTAGCTTTTCGCAAGCCATCACATTCAGTGGTTCAACATTTTCGTTATACAACAGTTGTGAAAGCGCAGCGAGTGACTCAAACGAAAAGAGGGCAAGGCTTTTCATGTGCCCCTTTTCCTGCTGCAATGCAAATCCTGTGCTGATGGGCAAGCTCTTCTAATAGAATACCGATTTTTGCCTTTATACCATCCTCCCACTTAATAGTCGCCATCTAAATCGACTGAATAGTCTCCAACGACCTCGTCCAATTCATCTTTCATTTCATGAGAAGGAACGACTAATTTATTTGTATGCTGCTCTATGTCTTTTTCGAGTAAGTCTAGAAAGCGATCAATATCTTGGCTCTCACAAGATGGCTTTGTCAACTCACTACTCTTCTCTTCCTTCAGTTTCATTGCTACTCCCATTTTTTATTGACGCAATTACCTTCAATAAATCAGTCGTGATAGCTGGGCACTTATCGTTCATGAAGACCGTGACTTCATCTCCGAATTTCATAGTTACGATACCGTCTTTATCGACACTTAACAGAGCGAAAGACTGCTTCAAATCAAGAGTAGTGTTACTTTCATTAGTTGTAGTTACAGACATACCTCTCCCCATTACCAACTGTTATGTTTACAACAAGGGTAACAATCGTTACCTAAAATGCTTATTTGATTGATCTGTTAAGCTTATCGACGGTTTCAATTGCATGTAGAAATATAGCATCCTTTACTAAGGTGAACTCTTCCTCTGGAAATCGTTTGTCAATACGGCTAAGTGCGTTGCTAAATTGAGAGAGAAAGTCTGAGACAATTTCATGGCAGCCCGCCTTGCTGATACCAAACTGACTAGCTGTCTGCTCTATGTGCCGAAAGAAAATTTTGTTGATATGATATTTGTATCCTCGTGACGCTCTCAATCCCATTGCTAGCTTTAGCTTCCGCTTATTTAATCCATTAGCACCGACAGCGGGATAAGCTGATAGCAAATCGTAGAACGGTGTAAGCTGATAGCGTCCGCTAGGAGCAATATGCACGGAAAAGTTCTTGAGATGACCGTCAGTGGCACCAAGAAGGCACTGCAAAACCATGAACTTAAAAAAGTCATGATTGTTCGCCTCGCTTTTCACAGAGAGGCTCAAAACATCAACAATTTTGGAGACTCCTAGGTTATTCTCCGCTTGATACTTTTGATGCTCAGGCACTCCGAATATTTGGCAGAAATCTTCTTGGTGTATACGAGACACGACTCCGTCACCAAAAACAAAACGTCGGTCGAACCGCTCGACAGTAAGTGCTTTAGCTCCTGATTCAGTCGTGATTATCTCGATATTGGGTACTTTAAAACCAAGTTCCTTAGCAACTTGAGTACAGATGAATTCATTCTCTATGCTGCTGCTCATATCTAGTACCGAGCTATTTTGGGCAATCGCATCCATTGGATACTTGATAATGTGGCTACTTAGTGATTTCTCTTGAGGTACGTACCATTTACCGTTCAACCTAGTTAGGGTTGTTTTTCGCTGTGTCCCCGAAATACAAGGTCGATAATCCCCAAAAAAAGGAAGAAATGACGTACGCTGAGTAACGAGTTCATTTAATTCACTTGCCGAGATCTCTTGATATTTCCATCCTATATTTGGCGGCTCCCTACTCTCAGTAAATGAAATGCTGCCCGTGCAATCATGACCAATCTTGGAGAGTAAAGTGAACGCATCGTTGGATTCCACACCCACCGAGTGAGCAAGACTTAATCGTTCTTCTTTCAAGTCAGGAAGCAGGTTGTGCATAAAATTCAGAACATTAAATGATGAGAATTTTCCCTTTACGAGCGGAAGGCTTAACGAGATCGGGAAAGCTGAATCATATGCTAACCACTCATCAGAATAAGAAAATGACCAGTTGACCTTCGACTGTTGGACAAACTGCCCCACGAGCATGTTGTTTGTGGCATGTGCGTAAAGTATACGGTTATACAAATTAGCTCCCATTTTCCAATGGTTGGGTTGTGTTTTTGTAGAAGGAGATTGCATTTTCTACTGCCAGCATTTCGGCTTTGAGATCCAATCTACGATTGTCATGCTCTGAGATATATTGTCCTATGCATGGCCTAAGCTCGGAGTATTGCGCACACAACCGATTAAAATGCTTCCAAGCTCTCTCGTGAAGAGAATAAGACTCTGATAAATCAGAGAGTTTATCTCTCAAGCTTGTCAAAAGGTTTTCTTCATGATTATGACAATTATTTGAGTCTTCATTGTAATTGTCATAATCAAAGACCTCCCAGTCCGTGTGGTTGAACATAAACCCTTTGAAAAACTGTTCATCGCCATTTTCATGGAAGCCGCATGAAATGACAGCCCCAATAAACGTCATAGTTTTCATGATTCTTTCAATGTATTCGTCTGACAAACACTCGTCTTCAGAACCATTCAATGGAACCGACTTTAAGTCGTTAACAGTGAAGTGTTCGTGGTTATAAATGGCGAGAAATAACTCTTTTCTGATTTTTACCTTCATGTGTTCAAAAATTGGCCTTTATTGTTAATTTTGAGGATTATAATCCGTGGAGTTGTACGCCGCAACTGTGCAATTGTTCAGCAAATTAATTTCATAAATAAAAACATGAACAAAAAGCTTGCGGCACTTGTGGGCAAACGCATTGCAAAAATGAGGAAATCTAAAGGGTTAACTCAAGATAAACTCGCGTTGTTCGCAGAGATAGATAGAAGTTATGTTGGACGCATTGAGCGCGGTGAAGTCAATCTCACTGTTGAGAAGTTATATGAGATTGCGGAGACTTTGGGCTGTGATGCTAAGGAGTTATTACCTTGATGGTTTAGCCTTAGGTTTAACCTATTGGCTCTAAAATTACGACTGAGATGAATCACTTATGATGACAAAATAGTTTTGTGCCACTTTTGCTAAAGTTGCAATAATACAGTGTGAAGATACTTTCAGTATTCTAAAGCCTCCCAGCTTAGAAATATGATTTTATGACGCAACGCATAGTTAAAGTTATAAAATAAAGTGTTGTAATCTAAAAAATGGAAGGAGAGTAGAATACGCAATGCATATGGTGTAATTTATTCTCGTAATTTTTCGTAAAGGCGTTGATGGTCAATCTTGTATATTTCATTTCAAACCAGAGAACTCAGAGAGATATGTGAATGCTCTAAAGTTGCGCAAACTATCTTAGGAACTAGTTTGGCCCACAAGCTTCAATCTCGTTTATCTGATGTTGTCGCTGCTGAAGATTTTACAGATTTGCCTCTCGGAAATCCAAGAGTAGAGTGCAAAAGTTCTACAGAATATCTTATAATCAATTTAGACAAAGATGTTACTATAGGGTTTGTTTGCGGTCACTCAAAACCTCCATATCATAACAATGGAATGATCGATTGGGCTAAAGTAATTAGAGTTAAGTTAATGTTTATAGGCGAATATAATGTTAGTCAGTAATGATTTCAATCCAGATTGGGTATCCCCACCAGGTGACACCATCATAGATCTCATGGATGAAGTAGGACTATCGATTGAAGAGCTTAGTAAACAAATTGGCTTGCCTAAGTCTAAAGGACAATCTTTGATCGAAGGTGAGCTTGATATTGGAGATCAGCTTGCGTCTCGACTTGAGGCTACTTTCGATGTATCTAAAAAGTTTTGGTTATCAAGAGAGAATGCTTACAGGAAACATATAGTTAAGCAAGAGGAAATCAATAGAACTTGGCTTGATTCATTACCTGTCAGAGACATGAGTAAATATGGCTGGATACCCAAAGGCCTTACAGGTAAGAAAAAGCTAATGGGATGCCTTAATTTTTTTGGTGTAGATTCTGTCTCCGAGTGGCTAAGTGTCTATGAAAATAGGTCATTGCCAGTAGCATTTAGAAAAACTGCATCCTTTCCTACAGCACCTTTAGCAGAGTTAGCTTGGTTGAGACGTGCGGAAATAATATCTAGCAAGAACCGCTGTTATGATTGGGATCGAGATCTATTGATTGATAGTCTAAATGACATTAGATGTTTAACCGTTTTACCTGATCCTCGTGTATTTATCCCCAAGTTAAGAAGTATATTAGCAGCTTGTGGTGTTAGTTTGGTTATTTTACAAACACCTAAAGGTTGTAGAGCTAGTGGGGCAACTTGTTTCTTTGAGAAAGATAAAGCAACTTTAATTATGAGCTTTAGATACTTACAAGATGATCACTTTTGGTTTACATTGTTTCATGAAATTGGGCATCTTATATTACATGAAAAAGAAATAGTGAGACTAGAAGGAAGTGAATCAGATGACTCCTCAAGAATAGAGGAAGATGAAGCTAATGAGTTTGCTCGTAATGTCTTAATACCTAAAGAATATCAATCTCAAATGAAGTATTTTAGTTTGAGAAACTGGAGGGAAATCGTTAGATTTTCAAAAAGAATTGGAATTTCTAAAGGTATTGTTCTTGGGCAGCTTCAACATATGAAGCTAATACCATTCTCACATCTTAATCGCCTAAAAGTTAAATATAATAGAGAACATCTTGGCGGGTAGTTACCCGCCAAAATATTTATATATATCAGGTGACTTTTGCCAATTACATAATGCATCTTCCATTATTTGCATTTTTAAATTTTTTACTGGAATAATTTGACTAAGTTTATAAAGTTCATCATTTAGATTTTTTATTGATATAGGGTGTTTCTTATCATTAAAAAGTAATAGCTTTGAACCTGATAATGGACCTGTAGCTCCTGATAGGTACAAGTCTTTGGGATCTAATTCAATTAGTTCAATTTTAGTAAGCATTGTTAAGTAGTCAAACTTAGCTGTTCTACCAAATGAAACTACACTTTTCATGTCTTTATATAAGATATCAAACAACCCTTCTGGGGAAATGGTTTGACCTGTAATAGCCTCTGCTTCTGAAAATCTAGCAAGGTGACTTTTAGAGCCTCCAATCCACTTTACGTAACTTTCGATTACTTTTGGGAGCGCTCTCTTACCGTAAGGCTTGAGCGTCTCATATTTTCTATGGTTACCAAAGCTCCTTTGGATATTATCATTGCAAATTTCAATATAAGCTTTTTCATACCATTTCTTGAAGTCTACAATGTTTTCAGAAATAGATTCCCAGTCCCATTTTTTTTCTCCTAACCCACCATAAATATCTTTGCATAGACGCCACCCAGTCTTTTTGTTTTTACCAAAATGAGTTGATAAAAACACTAGCCAACAAGCTTCGTCGTAATTACCATTATTCTTATGCCACCAAGCTGCTCTAATAGGATCAAAGATATCACTGTGAGGATTTGTTCTTAATACTGATATGGTGTTTTTTCCTACAACTCTGACATATTCTATTCGTCTTATACTATCTAGTATCTGCTTTGATAAAGTCGAATAATGACTAGAGGTAAGTAATCCTTTTAGATTGTTTTCTTTATTATAGTCATATAAATTATTTTCTATCTTATTTAATACTTCAAGTTTTTTCATTGTTAATTCCATTAATTTTTGAATCTATAAATATTTTATATTTCTTATTGGATAATTTATTTACAAGATGCCCTATGTCGATATTTTTGTCATTAGATATCAATGAATAAATCTCTAATAATTTTAATATATCTTTCCAGTAGCTATTAATATTTAATTCTTGTATGTCAATGGATTGGTTTTCTCTTATTTTTTTCTCAGAGTTTAAAATGATATCTCTAAAATTTAAAAAGTTTTCTTTTGGCATTTCGGGCATAATGTCATGAGTAGACATGTACCCTTCATTTTGCATTTCTTGTATTTTTAATTTATGCTCAGTGTAAATATGTAAGCTAACAACAAAATGATGATATTTACCTAATTCATACCCTAAACTTGAAGAAATTATTTCTTGTAGCATTGTGAAACAAAAAATATCATGGGGTAGTCCAAGAAATGCATCATTTGAGCGCATCATGGTATATAGATCTAGCTTATTATTTCTAACAACAAACTGTAAAGATAATGTACAAGGAACATCGTTATAGTTTTCTTGAATGTCTCTTGCATCAAATAGTTGAATTACAGCCCTGCGGGTTGTACTTTTTTCTTCTAGAATTTTTATGATATTTGAGAATTGGTCATATTTATCATGCATATGGAATATTCTGGGGCCATATGCGCCATTGATTTCACCATTTTCCTCTATACAGCAATCATATTTTTTTATGTAATGCTTAATAAACTCTGTATCTCCAGTGCCTGAAAGGTACCAGAGGAGTTCACCTAAACAGCTAAATATCTTGCCTCTCGACTCTGAAGAACTGATCCTAGCTCTAGGGTTACTAAGTACCAAATTGCATCCTAACAGTTCGATAGTTTTACCTTTGGTGGCTTTGTTGGCTTTCCCACTCGCTAACAGAGCACTATAAACAGACATCATCAAATCATCGATGGTTTCTTCCTGAAAATGCATATCAGCTCCACTTCCTTTTTGTGCAGAGTACCAAAAAATATAACATGCCAGTATGGTGATCGTTGAATAATGTGATGTTTCATATCAATTTGATTGGTAATGCTATCGTTTGAGGTATAAATCTACTGCACTATAATCTTCTGCTTTTAAAGTGTATTTCTAATGATAACTTTTTGAGTGAATGGGTTTGTTTTGCTAGGATCTGATGAGCATACTAATTTAAGCTACATCTTTTAGAGTTAGTGTTTAGCAAGCTCTTATTTTCTGTAGATGTGCTTTAAAAAGTGTAAAGACAACCTCTCATACTGTGCTGGAGTTTACATAAAATAAAGAAAGTTGATGATGTAATTGATTCATACAGCATCTATGTTAGAGAAAGTCTAGTAATTACGTGGGGTTCTGGACGAACGAACGAGCTTGACGTCTTTAAAGTCGTAAGTCTTCCATTCTAAATTCTGCTTATGCTTGAATCGAAAAGGCCGCGAATATCGCGGTCTTTTTTATTGTCGCTATCTAATGATCTCAAAGGCTTATCTCAGCAAGGTTAGGCGTAACAATAAAACTTATCAATGAGTGTGATGTTCTTTATGCTCCAGCCTCTCACTATCAGACGAATCCGATTGTTTGATGAACTCTTATCAAGTATAAATATTTCAATAAGGTATATGATGAATAAAAAAGGAATTTGGTATTCATGAGGTATACCCCAACTCTTAAGTTAAGCACACGGCTGGTGGCTTTTGTCACCATGATCGTCATCTGCGCCATGTTTATCTTGTTTGTCGGTGGCACCCTCTCTTTTAAACGTCTTGGGCAGGAATATCTCACCCATTATTTAGAAGGGATCGTAGAGGTGGTCGACAAGGAGATGGAAGATCCTGACGCTGCTTATTCTATGCAGCGCTGGATGCCGAAAATGCTGCAGGCTTCCAATATTGTCGAAATGACATTGTCGACCAACAATGCGGTTGTTTATCGTTTCAAAGATACTTCTCATCAAATGGAAGCGTCAGTCTTGTTTGAGACAGAATACCAACTGACTCACAATCAAGATTACACGATTCATTTTAAAGCGATCCCGCCTTACTTAGGTTACAGCTACTCAATGCAGGCGCTTTGGTCGATCACGCTTGCCGTTATCCTGATCATCTTCTGTTTAATGCGCGGTGTTGCGTGGCTTAAGGAGCAATTAGAAGGCTCTGAAATGCTCGAAGAGCGAGGCAGGATGATCCTTGCTGGTCGGGTAGAGCAGTATGCAAAAGGTGACAAAAAAGAATGGCCTTATACTGCCAGTGAAGCGCTCGATGTATTAATTGAAGAGTTACAAGATGCGCGTCAAGAGCGAAGCCGATTTGATACCTTTATTCGAACTCAAACCTTCCTTGATAAGTTAACAGGTACCGCCAATCGAGTGCTGTTTGATAGCAAACTGGAATCGGCGTTACTAGAAAGTGGGGCTCGCGGCGCAGTATTGCTAGTACGCATTCAAGACTGGAAACTGGTTGAAGAAGAGCAAGATAAGCAAATTACGGATGAGTTTATTGTTGAAGTTGGTAGTTTATTATCCAACTTAGTTCAGCGATACCCTGATGTTGTATTTTCTCGTTATTACGATGCTGATTTTGCGTTATTTCTGCCACATCAAAGTGCCAAAGATGTGGCTAATTTGGCATCACAATGCATTCGCCAGTTAGAAAAATTAATTCCGCCAGAGCCACTCGACCCAGACAACTGGTGCCATATAGGCATCACTACTTATAAAGAGGGTGAGCGACACAGCCAAATCATCGATGAGGCAGAGACAGCTTTGCGTAGTGCGCAACTACAAAATAACAATAATTGGAGTCGCTTCAAAAAATGGAACCACGATGAAGAAGCTCGCGGAAGTGTGAGGTGGAGAACGTTATTTGACACAGCACTTACACCAGAAAGTGTGATACTCTACGCACAATCTGTGCACCCAATAAGTGACGCGACGCATAAAAAATCATTATATGAAGAGTTAACATGTCGGATTCGCGATCCTGAGAATGGCATTGTTAAAGCGTCTCGGTTTATTTCTGCGATCAGACAGGTTGGTTATGAAGCGCAAATGGATAAGTCAGTTATTAATAAGTTCTTAAGAGACTTTAAGGATAATTTTGATAACTCGAGGGAGTATGCGCTCAATTTGAATGTAACGCCTTTTTCTAACCGAGAGTACTTTAAATGGTTTCGTGATGAACTCTTACAGTTGTCACGTGAACAGAGAAAGTGTCTCAGTTTTGAGTTTGTTGAAGCACAATTTGTAAGACACTTAGACTTTATGCGACCAGTCGCTAAAATGCTGGCCGGTTTAGGGTGCCACTTAATGGTTGGGCAGGCTGGACGAACTATCGTCAGCACTCACTATTTAAAAGAAGTGGATATTCGTTACCTTAAACTTCATCGCAGTTTAGTAGCAAAAATCGACCAGCGACATGAGAACCAGCTATTTGTCCGCAGCATGCTAGGTGCCGCGGCAAACAGTAAAACTAAAATCATAGCAGTGGGAATTGAGAATCAAAACGAGCTCAACACGTTAATTGAGCTCGGGGTTTATGGTGGGCAAGGGCGCTACTTTTCTGCAGAGCAGCAGTTTCTTCCTCGTCCACAAGCATTACCAAGTTCTCAATCAGAATCCCAAGTGAAATTGGGAAGACGAAATCGCTGGCGTAAAAAATAAAGATAATAATCATGGATTTCAAAGCACTACTCGACAAGCTCAAACGATCATCTGGTGGTGGTCGTTCCTGCTTTTTGGTTATTCAGCCAGACGCCGTTTATTTATCATCTTCAATAAAAAGTGGTCGCCCATACCAATTTGATATTTCTGAATCCAATTGGGAGAAAGCCGTAGAGCAAGCATTGAGCGTTGCTGCGAGTGCGTATGATTCTCTAACGGTTGTCCTTTCTCATAACTATTATCAGATGTATCAAATCGACAAACCTGTCATGCCGCGCCAAGAATGGCCTGCAGCATTACCGTTTTTGTTGAAAGAATTGATCTCTGAGCGTGCCGTTGACATTATTGCCGATGCGGTAGAGCTACCCAATTCAACCAAAGTGCAAGCTTACGTCTTATCACGAAAAATGTTGGATAAGATCGTGTTACTGGCCAGTCGCGCCCAGTTGCCATTAGAAGCTGTTCTTCCTGAAGACGACATTTGGGGAGAGACCGCAGGTGAGCTAGGTAACTTCCTATTATTACAACGCAGTGTGCGTGGTCACTTCCGTATTAGCGCTTTTGTCGAAAATACTATCGCGTTCCATCGTTCGATTCGCAGTGTGACGCCACCGTTAACGGGTGTTCCGTCTAGCGAGTTACAGATGGATAGCCTCTCGTTAGAACTGCAACGTTCGATTGATTATCTTTCTTCTCAGTTGCGCCATGTGCAGCTGCATCAATTGAAAGTGTGTTGTGATGAGGAGGATGAGAGTGAGCTTGTTCAGTCTCTAAACTACCGTTTAAGCACTAAAGTCTCTCTGTTATTACCACCAGAACATGAGCTATCAGGACACGTTTTAGCAGATGCTGCTGCGGCTTCTAATACTCGACGCGTTAACTTATACCCTGATTACTTAAAGCCGAAAAAAGAGCTCCTGACACTAAGAAATATCGCGTTATCTTGGGGTGTCGCGGCTGCGGCCATTCTACTCTCTTACGGCTATGTGACTTGGCAGAGCAGTGGTTTAGAAGATGAAATTGCTATTGTAAAAAGCAAAGGCGATATCATGAAGTCAGAGCTTGAACGCTATCAAGTCAAGCTACGTAAGCATCAACCCGACAATAATAAGCTGGCAGCTAAAGCCCGCTTAGAGCGTGAAGTCAAGGCGAAGCGAGACTCGCTTAAAGCCGTCGGGAAATACGATGACTCGCAGCGCACGGGTTACTCTGGCGTTATGCAATCATTAGCTAAGCTAGGAAACCAAGAAATTTCTTTGTCCGAAATTCGAATCAATAACCATACCTTAGATCTGAAGGGACTGGCGAAAAAGCCGAGCTCAGTACCAAGTTGGGTTAACCAATTTAAAAATGAAATTAGCTTGGTTGGCCGGACATTTGACGACGTCAAAATTGGCCGAAATGATAAGGATATTGTGACGTTTGAACTAAAAACGCGCGAGGATAAAGAGAAATGAACGAATTCTGGATCTCATTAGAAGAGCGCTTTGGCGAAATGAGCGCGCGTGAAAAAGTGCTTATCGCGCTGTGTGGTTTAGTTGTCGTGATCATGTTGCTTTTTACGCTGGTACTGGAACCAAAGCTTAACGAGATCATCAGTAATGAGAGGCAACTAAGCAATTTAAAGCAAGCCAATCAAAAGATTGAAATCGACACGCTACGTATTCAAGCGCAGCTGAAGAAAGATCCAAACGCTGAGATTGATCGCGCGATATCTAACCTGCTAACAGAAAGTCAGCACCTTTCGATGCAGCTAGCGGAGATCATCGAACACCTTATTACACCTTCGCAAATGGCTGAGCTGCTGGAAAATGTATTAGAGCAGCAAAGTGGCATTCACCTTTTGTCTTTGCAAACTTTGCCATCTGAGCCAATTACGGAAGATAAAGAAGCATCGCAATACTCTGGTTACTACGTGCACCCTGTACGCATGGAGCTGACTGGCGACTACTTTTCTATTGCCAATTATCTAAATAAGTTGGAGAGCCTTCCTGCCAGTTATTATTGGCGCAGCTTTAGTTACAAAGTCGAAGAGTACCCGAAAGCGAAGCTTGTGTTGGAAGTCTACACACTAGGATCTCGAGAGGAGTTTATTGGTGGTTAAAAAACTCATCATCTCATTGCTTGTCATGGCTGCGACAGGAACCGCTTGGGCGAACCAAGATCCAACGGCACCACTTGGCTGGGAAAAGCCTGCGGTTGAAACGTCAGCGAAACCAAAAGCAAAACAGTACCGACTGCCTACGCTCAACAGTATTGTGTGTAAGCCAAGTACTGCTTGTGTCGCGATTATGGATAACAAGCTTGTTGAAAAAGGCGAGCTATTTAAGGGTTATCGCGTCGCGAGCATTAATAGTGAATTTGTAACTTTAAAGCGTGGTAACCGTCAGTGGGACCTAGAGCTTTTTGGTTTAAACGTAAAAAAATAATAACCAGAGCCTGATCAGATATGCGCAAATTAGTTGTAGGAATAACGATTGCTTCTTTAATGGGATGTTCAATGGGTCACCGTGACCCCGTGGAAGTCAAAGAAGCACTCAATGAATCTATCAATCAAGCGAACAGCCGCACGTTAGAAGAAATTCCTTCTTCTGTCGAAGCGGACCTGATGCCTAACTTAGACTCGAATGTTGCTTCAGAGCAAGGCACCTCGAAGCGTTTCCGTATTCAAGCGAATGCGGTCGATGCACGAAGCTTTTTTGCCTCTCTAGTCAAAGGCACTGAGTACAGCGTGGCGATTCATCCAGCGGTACAAGGTAATATCACCGTCAACTTGTCAGATGTTACGTTGGATGAAGTCCTGAGCGTTGTACAGAACATGTATGGCTATGATGTGGTGAAGTCTGGCAAAGTTATTCAAATCTACCCTGCTGGTATGCGTACGGTAACCATTCCTGTTGATTACCTCCAGTTCAAACGCTCTGGTCGATCATTGACGAGCATTGTCACGGGCTCAGTGACCTCGGCTGGTACGTCTAATTCTGGCGGTAGCTCAGACAGTTCTAACTCCTCAGACTCTGACAATGGAAGTAACAGCGGCGATAGCTCGACGACTTCTACGGGCGGTACGCGCATCGAAACCATCACTGAAAGTGACTTCTGGCCGATGCTGCAGCAAGCCGTTGCGAATCTAATTGGTTCAGGCAAAGGACAAAGTGTTGTCGTAACACCACAAGCAGGAGTGATTACGGTTCGAGCGTTTCCAGATGATATTCGAGAAGTCCGTGAGTTCTTAGGTGTATCGCAGGAGCGCATGCAGCGTCAGGTCATTCTTGAAGCTAAAATTCTAGAAGTGACGTTGAATGATGGCTACCAACAAGGCATCAACTGGTCGAACTTATCGGCGTCAATTGGTAACTCGGGTAGTGTCGTAGTGAACCGTCCAGCGTCGGCATTACCACCGTTGGATGCGATTGGCACGCTATTGGGCGGCCAAACCAACGTGACTATCTCTGATGGCAACTTCAATGCTGTGTTGAGTTTTATGTCTACGCAAGGTGACTTGAACGTTCTTTCGAGCCCTCGTATTACCGCAGCCAACAACCAAAAGTCGGTCATCAAAGTGGGTACCGATGAGTATTTTGTTACCGAGTTATCGAGCAATGCAGGCAACGGTGAAAATTCAAATGCCGTTCCAGAAGTGGAATTAACACCGTTCTTCTCAGGTATCTCTCTCGATGTGACTCCGCAAATTGATAACAAAGGCAATGTGTTCCTCCATGTTCACCCTGCGGTTATTGAAGTCTCGGAAGAAGTGAAGAAATTGAACTTGGGCGGTGAGTTCCAAAACATCCAATTGCCATTGGCAAAAAGCTCTATTCGTGAATCTGACTCGGTTATTCGTGCTAAAGATGGCGATGTTGTGGTTATCGGCGGTTTGATGAAACAGCAAAATCGTGAGCTTGTTTCTAAAGTCCCATTCTTAGGCGATGTGCCCGCATTGGGGCATTTGTTCCGCAACGTAAATAACGTGACTGAGAAAACAGAATTGGTCATCTTGCTAAAACCGACCGTAGTTGGTGTGAACTCTTGGCAGAAAGAGCTAGAGCGCTCTCGTGATCTGCTGCAAGAGTGGTTCCCAGATGCGCAATAAGCGCGGGGAAAGGTTCCGTTTTTCAATGAGTTTGTGATTCGAGTATGTACTTGTCACATTTTGGATTTCGAGTTCAGCCTTTTTCGTTAACCCCAAACACAGAAATGTTCTTGGGGTTAGTCCCTCACTATGAGGCGATCCAAACCATTTTAGCCGCTGTGCAAATGGGAGAAGGGGTGATTAAGGTGACGGGAGAAGTCGGCACCGGAAAAACCATGGTGTGTCGTAAGTTAATTGAGCAGATTGAATCTGAAGTCGAGCTGATTTACTTACCTAATCCAGTTTTGAATGGAGAGCAGTTGCAGTTTGCTGTCGCCAGAGAGTTAGGCATCGAGAACGATGACCCGCTACGTATTGTTTCTCTCATTCAAGAACACCTGATTCAAGTGCATTCTGCGGGAAAGAAAACCGTCTTGATCGTCGATGAAGCGCAAGCTCTTTCTCCACAAGCTTTAGAAACATTGCGTCTGTTCGGTAACCTAGAAACGGAACAAGATAAACTCATTCAACTGGTGTTATTCGGACAACCTGAGTTGGATGAGCGGTTAGCCAGCCACGAGCTAAGGCAGTTTCGTCAACGTATTACGTTTAGTTGTCAGCTGCGTCCTCTTTCTATCGATGAAGGCGTGGCTTACATCAATAATCGTTTAGACAAGGCAGGCAATGGAGCGCACATTTTTTCTATTGAGCAGAAAAAAGCGATTTGGCGTTCATCCATGGGGATTCCACGTTTGATCAACCAAATTAGCCACAAGTCGTTGCTTGCGGCATTTAATGATCGTTGCACACTATTAAAAAATCATCACGTTTACGCAGCTATGCACGATACGTTTGATGCCCGTAAACCTAAGTTTAAAACACCCGTATTTTGGGGATGGAGTCAACCTTGAGTGCCATCAATAAAGCATTATCAGAACTCGCTGAAAAAACATCACCGTCAGAGCTTACTCGTGCGGACATTCCCAACGTTTCACGCAGTAAACCTTGGCTTTGGCTCGTTGCTGGTTTCTCGTTAAGCCTTGCGGTGGGCGGCTGGGCGGTCTCTCGCGGTCCTATCCCTTCAGGCGAGCTTTCATCTGTTCAAACAGAAACCATGCCATTGTCGTCAGTGAATGCTTCGTCAATCACATCATCAGAGCGTACTCATTCGCCAACGAGTAAAATGACGCCCGAGACAGCCCATGTGGTTTACACGAAGCCAGTGACACAACCGGCAGCGCAACAGCTTCATATGCCTGAGACTGATAGGTTCACGCCAAGAGCGGAGGTAAATGCGGTCTCTGAAGATGCAGTGCTACTCGCGCAAGTGGCAACGATGCCAAGCGATGAGCAATCTAATCACGTAACCCGCACGACAGCAGAAAACAGTTCAATGCGTATTGAGCAGGTTGAGCTGACGCACCGCCAGTTATCTCTTAAAGCGGTTAGCCGAGCGGAAAAAGCACTGGATGCTAACGATATGCAAACGGCGTTGTCGGCTTATGCTGAGGCGTTACGTTATGAGCCAATGAATGCAGACACGCGTCAAAAATTATCGGCGTTGTACTTTGGCAAAGGCGACACGCGTAAAGCGTATGAGATTATCCAAGAAGGGATCAACCTTGACACGAACAACCAAGTACTTCGTTTGGCCTTGTCTAAGTTGTTAGTGAAAGCTAATCAACCTGAAGCGGCGCTGAGTCCGCTTGTGCATTTGCCTCCAAGACCAAGTCGAGATTACTTGGCGATGCGTGCGGCATTGGCACAAAAACACAAGCAGAATGATATTGCGCTTGAGAGTTATCAACTCCTTACTCAACGTGAGCCGGAAAATGCGCGCTGGTGGCTAGGTTTAGCGATTCAACAAGAGCGCGCGCTGACGTTTACCGCCGCGATCAACTCTTACAACCAAGCTCTGGGTAAAGTTGGCATTTCGAATCAATCGCAAGCGTTTATTCGTGACCGTTTGAGCATCTTGAAACAGCTGGAGAATGCACAATGAAAATTCAGTTGAGAAAACGCTTAGGCGATCTTCTGGTTGAAGAAGGCATCGTCTCTGAAGAACAAATCCAGCAAGCACTAAACGCACAACGTAGTACCGGGCAGAAGCTAGGCGATGCGTTAATTGATCTCGGCTTTATTACTGAGAAGCAAATGTTGGACTTCTTGTCCCAACAACTTGGTTTGCCATTGATCGATCTTGGTCGCGCCCCTGTGGATGCGGAAGCGGTACAGATTCTACCTGAGGTACACGCACGTCGCTTACGTGCGATGGTCGTTGCTCGAAATGGGGACACGTTGCGCGTTGCCATGAGTGACCCTGCGGATTTGTTCATCCAAGAGTCACTGATGAATTTGCTAGGTGAATACAACCTTGAGTTCATTGTGGCTTCAGAGCGCCAACTCATTTCAAGCTTTGACCGCTATTATCGCCGCACTAAAGAGATCGCTTCTTTCGCGGAACAGTTGCATGAAGAGCATAAAGACGAGCAAAGCTTCGATTACGGTATTGATGGAACCGACAGTGAGGAAGTTACCGTTGTAAAGCTGGTTAATTCCATGTTTGAAGATGCGGTACAAGTCGGGGCATCGGATATTCATATTGAGCCAGACGATCAGATTTTGCGCTTACGTCAGCGTATTGATGGTGTACTGCATGAAACCATCCTGAATGAAGTGAATATCGCATCGGCTTTGGTTCTTCGATTGAAGTTGATGGCGCACCTAGACATCTCTGAGAAGCGCTTGCCACAAGATGGCCGATTCAATATCAAAGTGCGTGGTCAATCAATCGATATTCGTATGTCGACGCTACCAACGCAATACGGGGAGTCCGTAGTAATGCGTCTGCTTAACCAGTCTGCTGGTTTGCGTCCATTAGAAGAGTCAGGTTTGCCGCCAGATTTGCTTGCTCGTTTACGTCGACAGTTGGCTCGTCCGCACGGCATGATCTTGGTGACGGGGCCGACAGGTTCAGGTAAAACCACCACGCTTTACGGCGCATTAAGTGAGCTCAACGAGCCAGGGAAAAAGATCATTACAGCAGAAGATCCGGTCGAATACCGTCTGCCTCGCACCACTCAGGTACAGGTAAACAGTAAGATCGATCTGACTTTCTCGCGTGTGCTTCGAACCTTCTTGCGTCAAGACCCAGATATCATTCTTGTCGGTGAGATGCGTGACCAAGAAACGGTAGAAATTGGTCTGCGAGCTGCACTAACGGGTCACTTAGTATTGAGCACTCTTCACACCAATGATGCTGTCGACAGTGCGTTACGCATGATCGATATGGGCGCACCGGGTTACTTGGTTGCCAGTGCGGTCAGAGCCGTGGTGGCGCAGCGTCTTGTTCGCCGTGTTTGTCCAGATTGCAAAACAGAAGACCATCTAGACGAGTCACGCCAACAGTGGTTAGCTGGGCGTTTCTCAAATCAAGTGGGCACCACTTTTTATAAAGGTGCAGGCTGTCAAAACTGTAACTTGACTGGCTATCGAGGCCGAATCGGTGTGTTTGAAATGCTCGAACTGGAGCAAGAAATGATGGATAAACTGCGCGCCAATGATGCGGTTGGCTTTGCCCAAGCCGCGCGTCGCTCAGAAAACTATAAGCCGCTGCTTGCCTCGGCGATGGAACTGGCGCTGCAAGGCACCGTCAGCTTGGATGAAGTGATGACCCTAGGTGAAGGTGACGCTTCTGGTAAGACTGATCCCATTTTCATATAGGTAAGTGAATGCCAACTTTTCGTTATCAAGGTCGTACTCTAGACGGCTCATCCACTAACGGCAAAATCGAGGCAGTGAACTCAGAAGCTGCAGCGGAAGCGTTGATGAACAAAGGGATCATCCCGCTAAATGTGCGGTTAGAGAAAGAGTCGGCAAAAAGCCAAATGAGCTTGTCTAAGCTATTTGTGCCAGCCATTCCATTGGAAGTGATCATTCTTTTCTCTCGCCAGTTGTTTAGCTTAACTAAAGCGGGCGTACCGTTGCTGCGTTCTATGCGTGGCCTGCTGCAAAATTGTGAAAACAAACAGCTCAAAGAGGCACTGGAAGATGTCGTTTCTGAACTGAGTAATGGCCGAGGTTTGTCTTCTGCGATGCAGCAACACAGCAAAGTATTCAGCCCACTGTTCGTTTCTATGATCAACGTAGGTGAGAATACGGGTCGACTCGATCAAGCACTATTGCAACTGGCGAATTACTACGAGCAGGAACTCGAGACTCGTAAACGCATCAAAGCGGCGATGCGTTATCCGACGTTTGTCATTATCTTTATCACTATCGCCATGTTTATATTGAATATCTTGGTGATCCCTGAGTTTGCATCGATGTTTACGCGCTTTGGTGTTGAGTTACCACTGCCGACGCGTATTTTGATCGCTACTTCTAATTTCTTTGTTAATTATTGGGTGTTGTTGATTGTGGCAATGATTGGCGCGTTTGCGGTTTTCAGAGCCTGGGTGGCGACGGCTGATGGTCGGGAAAAGTTCGATAAGTTTCGGCTTCGGCTTCCAATTGTGGGCGATATCGTTAATCGCGCGCAGCTTTCCCGTTTTGCCAGAACCTTCTCGTTGATGCTTAAGTCAGGCGTTCCACTTAACCAGTCTTTAGCTTTAGCCGGGGAAGCTCTGGGGAACCGCTTTTTAGAAAATCGAATTCTTGAGATGAAATCCGCGATTGAAGCGGGTAGCACCATCTCAGTGACTGCCATCAACAGTAAAATCTTTACCCCTTTGGTGATTCAGATGATTGCAGTAGGGGAAGAAACCGGTCGTATTGATGAGCTGCTGCTAGAAGTGTCGGATTTTTACGATAGAGAAGTTGATTACGATCTAAAAACACTAACCGCAAGAATAGAACCGCTACTTTTGGTGATTGTCGCCGGCATGGTCATGGTGCTAGCACTGGGTATCTTCCTGCCAATGTGGGGAATGCTAGACATCATCAAAGGCGGCTAATAGGTGGTTGAAAATCAAAGTCGAGCGACGCTAATCGTTTTTGGGGTAATTGCTACCATCATTGCTGTTGGCTTGGCGGTCAAATTACGTCCTGTTACCGAGCAGGCGCAAGTGACCGGAGCGAAGTTGGCGAGAGTTTGGATGCAAGATAGTGTTCAGCGTTATCGTCAAGCTTGGCTCGTAAAAGGCGAGCCAGAACATATGCTGATGGATGGTTTTAATCTCACCATGACTGAGGGCGGGCTAGTGTCTCCCTTTACTCAACAAGGTGTTTTAGATTGTGGTTATTGGCTAGCAGTGCATTATCCACAACGTAAAATAATGACCAATAAGTTAATAGATATCAGTGGAGCCATCAAAACTGATCGTTATGTCTGTCACTATACTTATGAAAATGGTCAGTCGATTGTAGTTATTTCAACAGCTAATCAACTGAAAATAGACGTCGAAATGTCGGCGGAGTGAATTTTTTGACACCTAATCACTATAATTGGTAATGAAAGTCGGTATAATGCAATCATTACCATAAGTAAGACGCTGTAATAGAGGGTAAACAATAATGTGTTTTTCTCATTGCAGCATGAACTGAATAATGGCGAATCGTCATTCTGCTCAAGCGGTAGATACAGTATCCACTTCACGGTCAGTTTTAGTGAACGTTGCTGCCCCAAACCGTTTTGACAATATCCAAAATGGTCGCGTGACCTAAACGAAACTTTGCAGTTGTACTGCATGCTTACATAGAGAGAGTAAACAATGAAAAGACAAGGTGGTTTCACCCTTATCGAATTGGTAGTGGTAATTGTAATCCTAGGTATTCTAGCGGTAACTGCAGCGCCACGTTTCCTTAACCTGCAAGATGATGCTCGTAAATCTTCGCTTCAAGGCCTAAAAGGCGCTATTGATGGTGCGGCAGGCATTGTTTATGGTAAGGCTGCAATTGATGGTATTGAAGCTAAAGCAGCAGGTGATGATGTTAAAGTTGATGATATTACGGTTGCGTATGGTTTTCCTACGGCAGATGAGACAGGTATTATGAAAGCGGTTAATGGTCTAGATGCAACCACTGGTGACTGGAAAAAGGTGTCAAGCGTGACAGATGAGGGTAGTGAGAGTATTACATTTAGTTTCAAAGGAGCAGCTGATAATACAGCGACATGTGTGGTGAAATATAATCAAGCACAAAGTTCTGCTGCTGCTTCAACTGAGCTTGTGTTAGGCTCTGGCTGTGGCGCTTAATCTAATTGAAAAGGCCAGCTAGTCTGGCCTTTTTCTCTTTATTTTGATTAATCTCGGAATAGTTCATATGCGTAAAACATCGGGTCTTAGTGCGATAGAGTTTGTCGTTGTGCTGATTATCTTAGGTGTGATCGGTTATGTGGTATTACCAAGATTTATCAGCTTCGAGCCAGAAACTTACGAAGCAAAGTGGGAGCAAACTAAGCAAACCGCCGAGCACGTTTCTGAAACGCTGAGCAATAAAGAAACTTACGATCGGATTGAAGAAGAAATCGATAGATCGAAAAACTAACCTAGAGCAATCTTGTTTGCTACGTAAAAGAAGTGTGATTTTAGTCCAAAATCACCATGCTTTTTTGCTTATAATTTAATCGCTTGTTGTAAGCCGAAGGTTCCTCAGTATGAAGTCGCGCTCAACGATATCAGGTTTTACTCTCATTGAGCTGATCATGGTAATCGTCATCCTCTCTATATTATCGCTTTATGCATCCAGTCGATTTATACGCACTGGTATTTCTGCCGTCGCAATTCAAGATCAAGTCATTTCTGTTGTTCGCCAAGTCCAGGTGAATCGCATGCAATCAAATGTCAGTAGTGCGGTAGGAAATAACGATTTTATTCTATCCATAGCAACCAATTGTATTGGTTCAAAAGCCTCTTGCTCATCTCAGTCCAGTAGTCGTAGTGATTGGGTCGAAGACAGCAGTGTTACTTTTTCTCCTGTTCAAGAGGTTAAATTTGATCTTCTAGGAAATCCGACCCCTTCTTCGGTCACTATCTCTATTAGCGAAAACAATAGCTCTCAAACCTGTACGGTCACAATTAATGAGCAAGGCTACGTAAGTAAAGGTGGCTGTTCATGACGATGAAATGCAAAAAAACGCTTCGAGGAATGACGCTTATTGAGATGATTATTGCGATCGTCTTGATGGGAATCGCAATGGTGATGTTTTCGACAGCATTGATACCACAAATTAAAGATGCTTCCACCTCCCATTATCAAAGTCGAGCCATTGCTTTAGGGCATAGTATGATGTCGCAAATTTTGGCCCGCAATTTTGACCATTATTATGATGACAATGGTGGCATGCTCCGCTGCGGCGAAAGCGGGGCAGACGCTTGCTCACCTCTTGGAAGAGATGGAGAGACTTCGCCCTCTGCTTTTAATGACGTTGATGACTATATTGGTTGTTGGTACACCGAAAATACTCAGAATAGTTGTCCGTCAGGGATCGAAAAATACCAACTCTCAGATGTTGTCGGTAATAGTGCAGACAGTAGTTATGTCAATTTTCGTGTAGAGGTTGCGGTAGAAACGACAGAGCTCGAAGGAAGTGTTCCTAAAATGAAGCAAGTGAAGCTGGATATATTTGCTGGTTCCTCGTTAGCGATTTCATTGGTTGGTTACAGAGGTAATTATTAATGAGTCAAAGAGGTTTCACTCTCATAGAACTCGTGCTGACCATTGTTATTGGTAGCATCATCATGCTGGGGATTGCGGGTTATGTTCAAGTTGGGATGAAAGGGTATGTTGATGCGAGTTCAAGACAAAGAATTCAGACCCAAGCTCAATTTGTGCTAGAAAAAATGGCGCGTGAAATTAGACACGCCGTTCCCAATAGTTTTGCAATGACAAACACGGCGAACGAATCCTGCCTGTCGTTTGTTCCAACTTTAAATTCCGGTTATTACTTTCAAGAACCAACCAGCAACGATCTGCTTTTTATCACTGGGGAAAACGTTCTAGGAGATACATTAAAAGCCTCCGAGGAGATACGCTTTGTCATAAATCCTACACGCTATGACGATTTGATATCAGGCGCTGTGAGTAATCACTTAATTAATAGTGACCTTCCTTTAAATGGTGATGATAGCAATGGTAATGCCAATTTTTATCGCTTTAGCTTAACGGGATCTTTACCTAGTGACTCGATCGCTCATCGTATTTATCTATATCAGTTAGCAACCAAAGTTGAATACTGCATTGTCAAAGCCGGGGCTCATACTAATCGCTTAACTCGCAATGGCACTGTTGTTGAAAATATTGTGGCAGGTGACAGTCAATTTGATTACACGAATGTGAGTTTACAGACTGGTGGGATTGTCTATCTCAAATTTGCTTTTGAACAAAATGGTGAAGTTAGTACCTACCAACAAGATGTGCAGGTGTTAAATGTCCCATAAACAGAAAAACAGTGGAAATGTACTCATTGTATGCTTGTTCGTGATTGTTGTTATGGGATATCTAGGAGCGACGCTCACAAAGACCAATTGGTCTAATCAAAACTCAATGACTCGTGAGTTTTTAGGGACACAAGCATGGTTTTACGCTCAATCTTCAATAGAGTGGGCACTCACTGAAATATACCCACTTAACGATGAAAAACCAGATGTGGGAAGCAATTGCAGTAATAAAGTCAATGGTAAAGCGCCAAGCTCAGAGAGCATTGATTACGGAAGCTGCCGATTAGTTTCGCTTGTGTGTGACGGGGGCGATAAAAAGTTAGATAGCCAAACATTTTATCGTATCGAAGCCGCAGTCCAGTGTGGTTCTGGATTGAGCTTGGTTGAACGCAGACAAGAGGTTTGGATTAAGGATTAGAATAATGAAAAGAAAAATAATTGCTGCTTTATTTTTTGGTTTGTTTTCTCTTAAGAGCTTTTCTGCTGAAACTTTTGATATGACACCATATTGGTCAATTAGTAAGGGAACGATGAAATCGAGAGGGAACCTGTGTGATGGTTATTATAGTTACAATGATTATGTTTGCCCGAACGGGTTATACCTACATAAATGGCAGTCAATTTCTTCCGACTGGCCAATGAATATTCTAGTTTATGGTGATGTCGAATTTAAAGGAAAAAATGTAATTGGCAGCTCTATTCGCCCTATTAATATTCTTGCTAAAACCAGTAATGTGAAAGGCCGAAATCAAGTTCGACTCTTCGGCAATATTGAAGCCCATGGAAGTGTTGAACTAAAAAATAATATCGACATAAATGGTTTCATCTATTCGTCTCACGGTTACGTGTATCTTGAAAGTGCAGAAGTGGCAGGAAATGTTACAAGTCTTACGGATGGCATAGAGATTAAAGGTACAGGGAATGTTATTGAAGGTAACATTTGGGGAGCGAAGGATATTGTTCTCTCAAAAGTTACTGTAAAAGGTGGAGTTACCAGTATCGCTGGGCAGATAAAGACAGAGGTAAACAGTAATAATATCGAAGGCGATGTGGTTGCTCATGGGGACATTGTATTGAAGCAGACTGTAGTTCGTGGTGATGTAACAAGTAAAGGCGGGGCTGTAAAAACAGAAAATTTGAATAATCAAGTTTACGGTGACATTGAAGCATTGCACGAAGTGGTTTTAAAGGGCACTAAGGTTGTTGGAGACATCCAAAGCCTCGGCGAAGAAATAAAGCTTGAAGAGGCGGGAGGCGGTAACTCCGTTTACGGAAATTTGATAGCTTTACACGAAGTTGAAATTAAAAAGTCCCTAGTATGTGGTCAAGTTACCTCCAGAGGTTCAGAAGTTAAACTCGACAATTCCAAAGAAAATAAAAATAGGGGCATTTACGCTTACACAAATGCTATACATGCAAGTCATAACGCAACTGTAAAGAACTCAAGTGTGTGTGGTTCTGTTGTTGGTCATTCATATGATTTTCATAATGCAAAAATCTATTGTGGTGCAGATGAACCTAACTGTGATAACTCGCAAGACATAGGTAATTGCCCGCTAGACTTCCTAGAAAATGTGTGTCCTGATATGGTTCCAGAAATTATTATTCCAGAACCAGTCGAGTGTTTGGTTGAGAACTTCGATGCTGAAAAACCACTGAGCAATTGGACTGTTATGGGGCGGGGAAAGAGCACGGTTCCCTATGTCGATTCTGGTCGATTTATCGTATCCACAAACCAAAACGATCAATCTACGGCTTCAGCATTCAAAGTAACTATCCCATCTGAGGATAATGTTGTTCAAGTAACATTCGACCACTATGCACGACATAGCAGCACGCGAACTGGTGGTGATGGTATTGCTATTGTTCTTTCTGATGCAAATGTTCCCCCATCTCCAGGTGCTTTAGGTGGGCCTCTGGGCTACGGTGTCAAACCAGGAATGGAGGGCTTTGCTGGTGGGTGGGTTGCGTTTGGTATTGATGAGTACGGTAATTTTTCTAACGAAGGTAGTTTTGATGACTCAGCAACGCGTCCAGGCAGAAAGCCGCATTCTGTCACCATTCGTGGGGCTGGTTATCAAAAAATAATGAACGGATCAGATACCAAAGAGTGGTTTGGTGGCTATAAGTTCATTAATAATAATACAGACGTCGGTCCGCTGGATGAAAGAGGCGGAAGATCTCCGTATGATAAGCATAAATTTAGAGTCACTGTAGATACTCGGAACGGTATTGTGGGGAGAAACAGTGGAGTGTGGGTTTCCATCGAGCGCAGTATTAATGGTTCTGCTTGGGAAAGCTTGATAGAGCCATTTAATATAGCGGATGGGTTTGGTCAGCCACAATTACCGAAAGACTTCTTGGTTTCAATTACTTCGGGGACTGGGGCTAGCACCAACATTCATGAAGTTGACAATGTTAATATATGTGCAGATCGATTCAATAAAGAGCCTCAGATCGATCATTTTCGCTTCACTTACGATGGAAGCGGAAATGTTTGCGATGCTCAAAGTGTAACTCTTACAGCTTGCATGACCCCTGAATGTGATGAGACGTATCCTCCGAAGGGGATGACGAATCCTAAGGAGTTAGAGGTTACCTTATCTGATATGCATGACGCTCAGTGGTTAAACTCGCAAGGTGAGCCACTTGTAGATAATACGTTGATATTTACACATAGTGCTAATTTACAAGTGCGCTCAGAGGGAGCGGAACAAGCCAAGCTTGGCATTGCTCGTACATCAATTATCTCCCCTAATATAGAACCAGTTAAATGTAAATTATTTGGTGAAGACGACTTTGATCCTAGCTGTTTGATCAGTTTTGCAAGCTCAATCACGTTGTCGATCCCAGATAAAATATCTGGACTACCTTTCTTTAATAACTCTGGCGATTTGCAAACTCAGTACAAATTAAAGAGTCCAAGTGCAAATTATCATCCAAATTTAATGCTTTGTGAGTCAAGTTCATCGCAGGTTCCATCCCAAGGTTTATTTAGAAATATTCAAATGAAGTTCGATTATGATGAGCCAAGTAAACCGAGTTACACACCAGCTCTTAAGGTGAGCTTTAAAGGGAAAAATAGTCAGTTTGAACAGGCTATCTCTATGACTAAACCTAATGACTGGGTAACAATTCCTAACGTGTTTTTTAGCACAAATGGCAAAGCTGTATTTAATGTTGAATACCCTGAAGTAGGACGGCTAAAAGTTTCTGCTCGAGTCCTAGCTGAAACCAACAAAAAGCAAGCTGAGAGTTATCGAACATTTGTTAGTTTTCCTGCGAAGTTGGGCTTGAGTGTCAGTGGTCGAGGTGATTGCTCTTCTGGTTGTGATGGTTATATCCCCGCAGGGGAAGAGTTCACCATGTTCGTTAAGGCTTATCAGGATGGCGGTGCTGAGGCTAAGAATTATCGAGAACCTGACATCAAAATTACCAATACGCTAGTTTATCCAAAGCCAGATAAACTAGATGAAGGAAGTGTCGTTGATGCAACTCTACTAGTTGATATGTTGCCTGATGATGCCGAATGGAGCGAAGGGAGTGTGTCATTCAAGCAATCAGTGAGTGATGTTGGAGTGTTTAAGTTTGTCGTATCTGCTCCTTCTGCGGGTAATGGTGATTCGTATTCGTCGTATCTAGGCAGTGCTGCATTCAAAATTACAGATGCAACGCTCAATGTTGGGCGTTTCTACCCTGGTAAATTCAATGTTTACAGTAGCGATCAAACAACTTCGTACAACAATATATGGGATTATCCAAATAGCCAAACATTTACGTATATGGGGCAGCCTTTTGGGTTAAAACAGTTTTACGTAGAAGCATTGTCGAAAGGAGGCGGTGCATTGCGTAACTATGCGTATTTTGATGAAGTTCACCACGCGAAATTCAACTTGTACGAGAATAACTCTGCCAATGTTAGTAGGTTTAGTGCGTTGTCCACATACACTGGTAACTGGTTGAACGAAAGTAAAGGGCCTTATGTTTCAGGGCAAAGCGTAGGGAAATATAGCGCTAGTGGACTGGTGTGGAATAAAGTAGTAACTAAACCTGACGGCCCCTTAAACTACTTAGAGAATTCATCAGATACATCTATTTCTATTGAGCTATCTTCATCATCATTAGACAAAGCTGGTGTGAGTATTGGTGTGAAGCAGCTACGGAAACAACCAGACATTCGTTTCGGTCGTGTTGACCTAGACGATGTTGGGGGGAACCAAGGCAAAGAATTGCGCGTACCACTCCGAGTGGAGTACTGGAATGGTAGCCGCTTTATCGCCAACCCTGATGACAATCAAACCGATGTGAAAGGTGTCACTGCCGCTGAAACGCATATCTGGCCAACAGGTACTGATGCTGATCCTAAAGCGGTTACACTAGGAGCTGGTGGTACCGTTTCCTCAGGTTCTTCTCGTTCTGTTACTGCAACTCAAGCTGAACCATACCGTCAGCAAACGCGCGTTTGGTTAGATCTTGATGATTCAAAAAATGGCTTACCTTGGCTCAAATACGACTGGGATAAAGATGGCTCCGAAGAAAACCCATCATCCGTAGTAACCTTTGGTATTCATCGTGGTAACGATCGCGTGATTTACCGTGGTGAGCCAGGGTTAACCGGACAGTAACAACTTAGGTTTTTGGCCTTAAGTTAGGAAACTGCAAGAAATTGAGGCTTTCTGCTCATGTTTGTGTACCAATACCTTGCTGTGACAGCGAGGCATTGGTACATTTAGAGCAATTTTTGTCTTCTATATTTTTGCAGGATGAGCGAAGAGTATGTTTAAGAAACTTCGTGGCATGTTTTCTAACGATCTATCTATCGATTTAGGTACAGCCAACACTCTAATTTACGTAAAAGGGCAAGGAATTGTCCTTGATGAACCTTCTGTAGTTGCTATTCGTCAAGATCGTGTAGGTTCTGCAAAAAGCGTTGCTGCAGTCGGTCACGCAGCAAAACAGATGCTTGGTCGTACACCTGGCAACATTTCCGCTATCCGCCCAATGAAAGACGGCGTAATTGCTGATTTCTATGTAACCGAAAAAATGCTTCAGCACTTTATCAAGCAAGTGCACGATAACAGCATCCTAAAGCCAAGCCCACGTGTTCTTGTTTGTGTTCCTTGTGGTTCTACCCAAGTTGAGCGTCGCGCAATTCGTGAATCAGCCCTCGGTGCTGGTGCGCGTGAAGTTTACCTAATCGACGAGCCAATGGCAGCAGCAATTGGTGCTGGTCTGCGCGTGTCTGAGCCGACAGGCTCAATGGTGGTCGATATCGGTGGTGGTACAACTGAAGTTGCCGTTATCTCTCTAAACGGTGTGGTTTACTCATCATCTGTACGTATCGGTGGTGACCGCTTTGATGAAGCCGTGATCAACTACGTACGTCGTAACTACGGCAGCTTGATTGGTGAAGCAACGGCTGAAAAGATCAAACACGAAATCGGTTCTGCTTACCCTGGCGATGAAGTTCAAGAGATTGAAGTTCGCGGTCGCAACCTTGCAGAGGGTGTGCCACGCAGCTTTAGCCTGAACTCAAACGAGATCCTAGAAGCGCTTCAAGAGCCGCTATCTGGCATCGTCTCAGCAGTCATGGTTGCACTAGAGCAGTGTCCACCAGAGCTTGCTTCAGACATTTCTGAAAACGGCATGGTTCTGACAGGTGGTGGCGCGCTACTGAAAGATCTCGATCGTCTATTAATGGAAGAAACCGGTATCCCTGTGGTTATCGCGGAAGACCCACTAACGTGTGTTGCGCGTGGTGGCGGTAAAGCACTAGAAATGATCGACATGCACGGTGGCGATCTGTTCTCTGAAGAATAAAGGTTTAGGTGAAGCTCATGTCGGGCTTCACCTTCATTTCTGCTCTCTCTGTAATTCAAACATGCTCCATACCTAAAAGTATTTATTTAAGTATTTTTAGGTTGCCAAGTAAGGCTCAATAATCATGGAAGCAATCAGGTCAAAAACAAGATGAAACCGATTTTTGGCAGAGGTCCGTCTCTGCAATTACGTCTGTTTTTTGCTGTCATCGTGTCGGCGAGCTTAATGCTGGCTGATAGTCGTCTAGATACGTTTTCCAACGTCCGATACTTATTGAACAGTATGGTTGCGCCCATTCAATACGCAGCCAATTTGCCTCGCAGCATGTTCGATGGCGTATTTGAACGTTTTAATACTCGTCAGGCATTAGTTGAAGGCAATCGCAACTTAAAGCGAGAAGTGCTACGCCTGAAAAGCGAGCTGATCTTGCTCGATCAATATAAAGAAGAAAACCAACGTCTACGCAAATTGTTAGGCTCTTCATTTGTCCGGGATGAAAAGAAAGTCGTAACTGAAGTGATGGCGGTTGATACCTCACCTTATCGTCATCAAGTGGTGATTGATAAAGGACAAATAGACGGTGTATACGTCGGACAGCCAGTGATCAACGAAAAAGGCATTGTTGGTCAGGTCACGTTTGTCGCAGCGCACAACGCACGTGTTCTGTTGCTAACGGATGCGAAAAATGCGATTCCTGTCCAGGTGATCCGTAACGATATTCGAGTTATCGCGTCGGGCAATGGTGAAATGGATGAAATCCAACTGGAGCACATTCCAACCAGTACTGATATTCAGGTTGGCGATCTATTGGTGACATCCGGCCTAGGTGGGATTTACCCAGAAGGGTACCCAGTCGCGACGGTTACCAATGTGGATCACGATACGCGCCAAGAGTTTGCGTCAATCAAGGCTGAGCCAGTTGTAGAGTTTGATCGTTTACGTTACCTACTGCTGATTTGGCCGAATGAAGATCGTCAACACAAAGTGCTGCGATCCAATGTGGATGAAGGGCTAGAGCAAGAAGAACAAGAGGTAACTGATGGCCAATAATGTAGTGAGCAGCCGAATGGTGATTGGTGTCAGTTTCTTCGTTGCGCTGGTATTGCAAACCATTCCGTGGCCAGGTGTGTTGGATGTTTTACGTCCATCATGGTTGTTTCTTGTCACTTGTTATTGGGTGTTGGCACTGCCGCACCGAGTGAACGTTGGAACCGCGCTAGTGCTGGGCTTATTATGGGATATCTTGATCGGCTCAACGCTTGGAATTCGCGGCATGATGATGTCGATTGTCATCTATCTGGTGGCGTTGAATTTCCTGTTGATTCGTAACATGGCATTGTGGCAACAGTCGATTTTAATTGCCTTTTTTACTGCGTTATTGGAAGTTTTGATATTCTGTGGGGAATATTTGAACCAGGACGTAGTATTTAATCCATTATCTCTGTGGACGGCGGCAATAAACTGTATACTTTGGCCATGGATGTTTTTATTAATGCGACGAGTTCGTCGTGCATGGCACGTAAGGTAAAGCGGTGAAGAAAAGCTTATCTCTCGTTCTCGCATCGGGTTCTCCGAGAAGAAAAGAGCTGCTTGCTCAACTGGGTTATGATTTTGAGATCGTATTGCCTGATATTGAGGAAGCCAAACAGGCTCATGAGCAAGCACGAGATTACGTGTTGCGTCTTTCTTTGGAAAAAGCTCAGGCAGGCTTAGCGTTGGCTAAGCCTGATTCCGTTGTATTGGGCTCTGATACGGTCGTAGTATGCGATGACCGTGTGTTAGAAAAACCAAAAAGTTTTGAAGATTCAAAGCGTATGCTTACTGACTTATCGGGTCGTCGTCATCAAGTGATGACTGCGGTGAGCGTTGTATCATCGGAACAACAACATTCAGTGGTCGTTACCACTGACGTGTGGTTCAAACAACTGACTCACGAAGAAATCGAACAATATTGGCAGTCAGGAGAGCCATGCGATAAAGCTGGAAGTTATGGTATTCAGGGACTCGGAGGGCGATTTGTCACCCGAATCGAAGGCAGTTATCACGCTGTAGTAGGCTTACCTTTGTTCGAAACCGATCAGCTAATTCAAGAATTTTTATAATTGTTTTGAGGTGTGCACATGAGTGCAGAATTGCTGCTTAACGTGACCCCGAGTGAAACTCGTGTGGCCATGATTGAAGGTGGAGTACTACAAGAAATACATATCGAGCGCGAATCGCGTCGCGGCATTGTGGGCAATATATACAAAGGCAAAGTCAGCCGAGTACTGCCAGGTATGCAAGCGGCTTTCGTCGATATCGGTTTAGATAAAGCGGCGTTTTTACATGCGTCAGATATTGTCCCGCATACCGAATGTGTGGCAGAGAACGAAAAACAGCAGTTTCAAGTCCGTGATATCTCTGAGCTGGTACGTCAGGGGCAAGACATTGTTGTACAAGTGGTCAAAGATCCGCTCGGTACGAAAGGCGCGCGTTTAACGACGGATATCACCTTACCTTCGCGTTATCTTGTTTTTATGCCGGGGGCCAGTCATGTCGGTGTTTCGCAGCGTATTGAGAGTGAGAAAGAGCGCGAGCGTCTGAAAAAAGTGGTGAATCATTACTGTGATGAGCACGGTGGTTTTATCATTCGTACCGCAGCGGAAGGCGCAGATGAAAAAGAGCTTTCTCAAGACGCGGCATTTCTTAAGCGCTTGTGGCTAAAAGTCATGGAGCGTCGTTCAAAATACAAAACGCGTTCAACGCTTTACGGTGAACTTGGTTTAGCCCAGCGCATTCTGCGTGATTTTGTCGGCACAGAGCTCGATAAAATCATGGTCGACTCCCGCCTCGAATATGAAAACCTGAAAGAATTCACTTCTGAGTATGTACCTGAGTTAACAGACAAGCTTGAGCTTTACGAAGGTGACAAGCCAATCTTTGACATGTACGACACCGAGAATGAAATTCAGCGTTCTTTAGAGCGCAAGGTTGAACTAAAGTCGGGTGGCTACTTGATCATCGATCAAACTGAAGCCATGACAACTATCGATATCAACACTGGTGCATTTGTTGGTCGTCGTAATCTTGAAGAGACCATCTTTAATACCAACATTGAGGCAACGCAAGCTATTGCTCGTCAGCTGCGTTTACGTAACCTCGGCGGTATTATCATCATTGACTTTATCGATATGGCGTCTGAAGAGCACCGTCAGCGAGTGCTTACCTCATTGGAAACCGCACTGGCTAAAGATCGAGTAAAAACCAACATCAACGGCTTTACTCAGCTCGGCTTAGTCGAGATGACGCGTAAGCGCACACGAGAAAGTATTGAACATATCTTGTGTTCTGGCTGTCCTACTTGTGAGGGCCGTGGTAGCGTGAAAACGGTTGAAACTGTGTGCTTTGAGATATTACGCGAGATTACTCGTGTAAACCGTGCTTACGACGCCGATAATTTTGTTGTGTACGCATCGCCGTTTGTTGCTGAAGCGCTGTTGGGTGATGAGTCTCATGCATTGGCTGAGCTCGAAGTATTTATTGGCAAGCAAGTGCGAGTTCAGGCTGAGCCCCTGTACATTCAGGAACAGTTTGACGTCGTAATGATGTAATTTGGAACATTTGTGAATTCTGGTGTTAACCGTTTTGGGCGTTTTTGTGCGTGGAGTTTAGTTACTGTACTGGTGTTATTGGCCATATTAGTAACCACACTGCGCGTCACATTGCCACAACTTAACCACTTCCAAGATGAGATCAAAACCTGGGTCAAGCAGGACACAGGTTTTGACTTTTCTATCGCCAACGTCGCAGGGACGTGGCGCAATAATCACCCCTCGATCGCGCTACTCGGTTTAGAAGCGAACCTGCCGAATATTCAGGATGCACGCTTTGCCGTTGAAGAAATCCAAATTGAATTCGATCTCATTCAATCTCTTTTGCAACTCAAACCGGTGGTCGCAGACCTCACCATCCATAACCTCGCTCTGGATATTCACACCGTAGACATTCTGCCGACCTCTAGTCGTCAAGAGCAGGAGTCGAGTGTGGATAAGAGCGAAGTGAAGCTCATCGACCAACTCGACTCACTTCTTTTACGTCAGTTTGAAGACTTCACCATTACCGACTCACGGATTTGGTATAAATCGGTATCTGGTGAGACTCGCCGTTTGGATATCGAGCAGCTCCGTTGGAGCAACCAAGGCAAGCACCACTTAGCCGAAGGCACCGTGAACATTGCCGATGTTCGTCTGAATTCATTGTTAGTGAGCGCTAACTTTAAAGATCATGGTTCGCTACGTGATGTGTCTGGTGAGTTTTACGTAAGTGCCCAAGATGTCTCGGTGACGCCTTGGTTAACCACTTACATGCAAGAAGAATCGGGTGCTGAGTCGGGTAAGGTCAGCTTAAACACTTGGCTGACGCTGAAACACAGCCAACCGAATGATGCGTATGTTGAACTGTTGCCTTCTGAGCTCGTGTGGAATGAAAACGGTCGTCATGAGCTGTTTATCGAGTCAGGTATTTTCAATCTTCGACCAGATAAACAAGGTTGGAAAGTAAATGGTCACTCACTTCGGATCCGAACCGACAACACCCCTTGGCCGGAATTAGACGCAGCGTTTGATTGGCAACCGAATGGTTGGACGCTCAACCTTTCTCAACTCGATATCGAAGCACTTATTCCGCTCATCAAATTGGCTCCAGAGTCAGAATCGACCAGTGACCTTATCAACAAATTGGCACCGAAAGGCCGAGTTGAAGATGTTCGCTTGTCCATGAACGGTGGTTTAGACACGTTACGCTACTCCGCGGAACTGGATGAACTTGCGATGACGCAATGGGAACTGCTACCAGGATTCCATCATGTACAGGGCAGTGTATCTGGTGATTTAGATCAAGCCAAAGCGAAAGTAACCGTCATTGATGATGTATTTCCGTACGGTGATGTATTTCAAGCTCCGCTGAATATCAAACAAGGTGAAGTCGATATTATCTGGCAACAAGATGAGAGTGGCTGGCGCTTGTGGTCTGATAAAGTGACGGCAGCGACACCGGATCTTCAAGTACTAGGAGCATTCCGTCTTGATTTTCCAAAAGAACAAAGCCCATTTTTATCGTTTTATGCTGAAGCAGATCTCTATAACGCAGGTGAAACATGGCGTTACCTGCCGACTCTGGCACTTGGACAAGACTTAACGGATTACCTATCGACTGCGATTCAAGGCGGTAAAGTGAATACGGCTAAGCTGCTGTGGTATGGCGAGTTAGGGGATTTTCCTTACAAAGATCATAATGGCATGTTTCAGGCGTGGGTCGGTTTAAAAGACGCGAAATTTAGCTTTGATACGGCGTGGCCAACCATCACTGATCTGCAGCTGGACTTGCTGTTTGAAAATGATGCCATGTATTTGGATTCAAAGTCCGCCACGCTAAATGGTGTTCATGCCAAGCGTATTACTGGGCGAATCCCTGAGTTGGCGGAGGGTGGACACATTGAGATTGAAGCCAAAGCGAGCGCGCCGGGTAATGAAGTTCGTGACTACATGATGGCGACGCCATTGGTGGACTCGGTCGGGGCAGCGTTGACGGCGCTGCAAGTGAGTGGTCCGGTTTACTCTGAGTTCCAGCTCAACATTCCGTTTGATTTTGAAAAAGAGTCCCGTGCTTGGGGTTATGCCGATTTAACAGAAAACCGTGTCGATATTGAAGCGCCGCCAATGACGCTGGAGAAAGCCACAGGGCGTATCCACTTCGATAATGATGTGGTCACCACATCGGGTTTGTCTGCAGAGTTGCTTACCCAGCCTATCTCCCTCGATTTTCGTGGTGAGAGTGCGGAACAGGGCTACAATGTGACGATTAATACATTAGGGGATTGGGACGTTGAGCCTCTCAAACCTTATGTTGGTGAGCGTTGGTTAAAGCTTGTTTCTGGGCATGCGCCGTGGCAAATGGACATTGACTTACAACTTAATGATGTAGGCTTCACCTATCAACTTGATGTGTTGGCGCAGCTAAATCGTTTAGCGAGTCAATATCCCTATCCGCTAGCGAAACAAGTTGGCGAGTCCGGGCAAGCAAAACTACAGGCATCCGGCAACCAAGAAAGTATTTCAGCAAGACTACAGATACCAAATGCTAAGTATCAAACCGAGATAGATATAACTGGCGAGGTACCTGTTCTGACGGCGACTCATTTAATGGTCGGCAAAGGTGGTTTCAGGATCAGCCCTATTGTCGGACACGATGCATCAGTGCGTGTCGCTGAGCTTAATTTAGACCAGTGGGCAGAGCTGCTTCAGGGCTCGGAAGGTAAGCAATCCTCATCTGTTCTGGCAAGCATGAAGACGCCGAGTATTCCATTGCCTACACGGATTGATGTTGAAACGCCAAACTTGCAGCTTGGTGGGATTGAGTTTCATGATGTGGACTTCTCCGCAAGCAAAAAGAATTTGAGCTGGCAACTCGATGTGGACAGTCAAGAGGTTAAAGGTAAGGCTAACTATCTGAAGCCGTATGACTTATCGGTCTCTTTGGAGCACTTGCACCTGTATATTCCAGGGTTTGAAGAGATGACCAAAGAGCGCAGTTCGCTCTTTGCCAGTGAGGATCAAAACGCGCCTTTGATTACCAATTTTGACCGCCAGTTTCACGCTGAGATGCCAAACTTAACTTTGAACATCGATGATTTTTGGTTGCAAGGTTACAAAGTGGGGAAGGTGAATGTTGATTTGCAGCGTCGCGAGAACCGTTTGGAGTGGAAAAATATCACCTTTAGCAGCGGCAAAAACCGCATTGATATGAGCGGTTGGTGGGATCTGACAAAAGAGAGTAGCCATTCCAACTTAACCATGAAAATGAAAGGTGATAACAACACTGATCTTATGGAGCGCTTTGGTATCACATCGGGTATTCAGCAGGCACCATTTGAGATCAATGCCAATATGGAGTGGGACGGCGCGCCTTGGTCGATGAAGACACAAACCTTGCAAGGGAATGTCTCAACGGAATTTGGTAAAGGCGTGATCAGTGAAGTCAGTGGTGCGGCACGCTTGTTAGGTTTGTTCAGCTTGGATTCTATCATCCGTAAGATGCAGCTCGATTTTACCGACGTATTCGATAAAGGCATGGCGTTTAACTCGATCACGGGCACGGGCAAAATCCAAGATGGCGTGTTTATCACCAACGATATCGTGATGGATGCCTTAGCAGGAGAAATGCAGATCCGCGGCATCGCCAATATGAACAGCAGAATGGTCGATGCGGAAGTGAAGTTCACCCCAGACATCACATCAGGCCTACCAATGCTGACCGCGTTTGCAGTAGCGCCACAAACCGCGTTGTATGTTTTAGCCATCTCAACAGTGATTTCTCCGGTGGTTGAGGTCTTCACTCAAGTCAATTATGAAGTGAAAGGCCCACTAGACTCACCAACGGTAAAAGAAATTTCTCGAAGTAAAGGTGAATACAAACTGCCAGAAAAGCTGCGTGAACAGGCCAAATAACTCACCGACTAAAATGGAATAGGGAGGAAACACATGGAACGTGTTGGCATTATTCAAATGACATCGGGTCCAGATATCACTGCGAATCTGGACTTTATTGAAAAACAGTGTGCTTTGGCGAGTAAGCAAGGTGCCAAGCTTGTCCTTACCCCTGAAAATACGGTGCTGTTTGCCAACCGCGAAGCGTACCATCAACATGCAGAGCCACTTGGGAGTGGCGTGATTCAACAGCGGCTCTCTGAAATCGCAAGAAAGAACCAGTTAACACTGATTGCCGGAAGCATGCCCATTCAAACCGCAAAAGGTGTCACGACCACAACGCTTGTATTGCCGCCGCACGGTAAATGCATTGCTCACTATGACAAACTGCATATGTTTGATGTCGACGTAGCCGATGGTTATGGTAGTTATCGTGAGTCGGACACGTTTATGGCGGGTAATCAAATAGTCGTGGCGGAAACCGATATCGGCAGCGTTGGATTGAGCATCTGTTACGATCTTCGTTTCCCTGAGCTTTATAAAGTGTTACGCCAAGAAGGCGCGGATATCATTGTGGTGCCTGCTGCGTTTACCGCTGTGACGGGGCAAGCTCACTGGGAAGTATTATTGCGAGCTAGAGCGATTGAGACACAATGTTGGATTTTGGCAAGCGGACAAACTGGAACGCATCCATGTGGACGAAAAACATGGGGACACTCAATGGTCGTTGACCCTTGGGGACGTATTCATAAACAGCTTCAGGATGAAGTAGGCTTATTGGTGACAGAGATAGATTTGTCACAAAGCCAACAAGTAAGGCAGAATATGCCGCTGACTCAACACAGTCGCTTTCAAAATGAATTGAGACGGAAATAAAAGAGCTAACTATGAGCACAAACCAAATAGAACAGGCACTCCTTGCCCCAAATGGTCTGACAGAACAAGACATTGCTGATACGCTTGCCAGCATTGCGACACGCCAGATCGATTATGCGGACATTTACTTTCAGTCCAGCTGGCATGAGTCTCTGGTTCTAGAAGACAGCATCATCAAAGATGGCTCTTTTAACATTGATTGTGGTGTTGGTGTCCGCGCCGTAACTGGCGAAAAAACAGGCTTTGCCTACTCTGATCAAATCCAGCCTGAAGGCCTGAAGCAGAGTGCAATGGCGGCGCGCGGTATTGCTCAGCAAGGGCAAAATGGCAAAGTTCATGCGTTTAAACGTACGGAGAACCAAGCGTACTACGCGGCTGTGAATCCACTAGCTGAATGGGAAAAGCAGCAAAAAACAGAATTACTTAAGTCTCTAGATGCTTACATCCGCACTAAAGAACCATTGATTAAAGAAGTCTCGATCAGCATCAGCGGTGTGCATGAGCAGATGCTTGTTGCGGCAACAGACGGTACTTATGCAGGCGATATTCGTCCTTTGGTACGTTTGTCTATTAGCGTGCTCGCTCAAAAAGGTGAACGACGTGAACGAGGTAGCGCTGGTGGCGGTGGCCGTTTTGGTTACGATTTCTTTTTAACGGAAAGCAATGGTGTGAAACAAGCTTTCCATTATGCAGACGAAGCGATTCGCATGGCGTTGGTTAACCTTGAAGCAGAAGCCGCACCAGCAGGCATGATGCCAGTGGTATTGGGCTCAGGTTGGCCAGGCGTATTGCTACATGAGGCGGTAGGTCATGGCCTAGAAGGTGACTTTAACCGTAAGGAATCTTCGGTTTTCTCTGGCAAAATGGGTCAACAAGTGACGTCTTCACTGTGTACCATTGTTGATGACGGTACATTAAAAGACCTTCGTGGTTCACTCAATGTGGATGATGAAGGGGTGAATGGCCAGTACAACACGCTCATCGAAAATGGCGTGCTGAAAGGTTACATGCAAGACAAGCTAAACGCGCGGTTAATGGGTGTGAACCCAACAGGTAACGGTCGTCGTGAGTCTTATGCACATTTGCCGATGCCGCGTATGACCAACACCTACATGCTTCCAGGTGAACATACGCCAGAAGAAATCATCTCGACGGTAGAGAAAGGGTTGTATGCGCCAAACTTTGGTGGCGGTCAGGTGGACATTACTTCGGGTAAGTTTGTGTTCTCCGCATCGGAAGCGTACTTGATTGAAAATGGCAAAATTACGCGCCCTGTTAAAGGTGCGACGTTGATTGGCTCTGGTATTGAAGCCATGCAACAAGTGTCGATGGTTGGTAACGACCTAAGTATCGACAAGGGCGTTGGCGTATGTGGTAAAGCAGGTCAAAGTGTGCCAGTTGGTGTTGGTCAGCCGACCTTGAAATTAGACTCACTGACGGTGGGTGGCACTGAGTAACTCATTCGAATCGTTATAACAAGAGCGCTTATTAGAGCGCTCTGTTGTTTTTGTGAGTCGATGTCGACTACAGGTTCTCTTCGGCAAACTCTGCCAAGCGGCTACGAACCACGCCGTTAAGGTGAATATTCGCGCTGCCTTCAAAGTTCTTGAAGCGTTCAACCATGTAGGTCAAACCAGAGGTCACAGGGGTGAGGTAATGGGAGTCAATCTGCGCCAAGTTACCGGAGCAGACGATTTTGGTTCCTTCGCCGCAGCGGGTGATGATGGTTTTGATTTGTGAAGCGGTGAGGTTTTGACACTCATCAAGCAGCACAAACGCATTTTGAATAGAACGGCCACGCATAAAGTTGATCGATTTAAACTGAATATTGGCTTTATCGCAGATGTACTTCAATGAGCCTTCAGTGCAGTGATCGTGTTTATGTAGCGCTTCCAAGGTATCGGTCACCGCCGCTAACCACGGCATCATTTTCTCCTCTTCTGAGCCGGGTAGGAAGCCGATGGATTCTCCGATGTCTGGCGTGTTACGCGTCACGATAATTTTATCGAACATGCCTTTTTCAATGGTTTGCTCCAGTGCTGCTGCCATGGCTAATAGCGTTTTACCACTACCTGCTGCACCAGTTAAAATCACCAGGTCAATATCCGGGTCAAGTAAGGCATCCAACGCCATTCCTTGGTAGATGTTTTTTGGTGTGATGTCCCAAGCCTTACGGTGCATCATGCGTTCTCGGCTCAGGTCGAGTAGCGTTAATTTGTCTTCATTGATGGTTTCCACGCGGCCAGCAAAGTCGCTGTCTTCATCAATCACATATTGGTTAATAAAGGTTGGTTCAAAAGGTTCACGACTGAGCTTGTGATAGGTTTTTCCGCCCAGCGCATAACTTTCTACTTCCTCAATATCACTCCAGAAGTCCCCCTCACGCAGTTGAAAGCCTTTGGTGAGGTATTGAATGTCGTCAATCAGTTGATCGGTTCGGTAGTCTTCAACAAAACGTACGCCAGCGCCTTTGGCGCGCAGACGCATGTTAATGTCTTTCGTGATCAGTACCACTTCACGTGGTGCTCGTTTGTTTTGCAGATAAAGCACCGCATTGAGTATACGGTTGTCACCGGCTTTGTCGGCGAAGGCTTTGACGGTTTCCTGCAGTTCAAAATCCGCCAAAATGGAAATGGTGCCTTGGTCGGGGCTGTCTTTCGAAACAGGAATACCTTCAGAAATTTCATCGGGCGTTGCTTCTTTAAACAAATCTTCCAAAGCGCGAATAGCCACGCGAGCATCTCTTGCGACATCGCGTTTGCTGTCTTTGATTCGGTCGAGTTCTTCCAACACGGTCATGGGGATAACGACATCGTGTTCTTGGAAAGAGAAGATGGCAAAGGGTTCATGAAGAAGAATGTTGGTATCAAGTACAAACAGTTTCCGATCGGTATCGCCCATAGCGTCTCCTTGCCGTAATACGGCTCTGCATGCGAGTGGTTAGGTCGTTCTCAAATAGGTGTGAAGCGGCCTAACTCTGATTGCTTGCAATAGAGGTTGTCGGGCTGATGTCGGTTAGTGTGCAACCGAGTAGCAAGACAACTTACTGCAAACCCGTGTTGATCCTAATCGTGTACTAACGCGCTTAAATCATATGCAATGGTTTTAAACGCCCCTCACTAGAAGTATACGTAATATTTACGTTCTACAACTTAATAATTGGCATGAGTATTTTACAATTTGATTGCATTTATAGTTTGGGAAAAAAAGTTTCCGCTTGATGCGGTTTCGGCGTGACCTAAATCACAGCTTCAAGTAAGATTAGCGACCTTTTTCTGCTTATAGGCTACGTCCGATTTATCATGTTGAACTGGCTTAAAAATACTCAGTTCATACTGGAATGACGAATGCTATCGGCATAGCAGAAGCCAGAATCAGATCTAAACTATTATCCATGCCTACGGGCATGAGTAGACCAACAAGAAACACGAATCAAGAACTAATAACGAGGTAGTCAATTCATGACATTTGCTTTGGGGCAGCGCTGGATTAGCGATACGGAAAGCGATTTAGGTTTAGGTACCGTTGTAGCAATGGATGCTCGTACTGTGACATTGATGTTTGCAGCGTCAGAGGAAAACCGAGTTTACGCACGTAACGATGCACCTGTTACCCGAGTCACCTTTAATGTTGGTGATGTCATCGACTGCCAAGAAGGTTGGTCTCTAAAAGTTGAAGAAGTACTGGAAGACGAAGGTCTATACACCTATTTCGGTACTCGTGAAGACACGCAAGAAACCGCCGTTGTTCTGCGTGAGATTTTTCTGAGCAACCAAATTCGTTTTAATAAACCTCAAGATAAGTTGTACGCCGGTCAAATCGACCGAATGGACAACTTTGTTCTGCGTTACCGTGCGCTAACCAACCAGTTTGAGCAGCATAAGAGCCCAATGCGTGGCTTGTGTGGTATGCGTGCTGGTTTGATCCCTCATCAGCTTTACATCGCGCACGAAGTTGGCCGTCGCCACGCGCCACGCGTATTACTGGCGGATGAAGTTGGTTTGGGTAAAACCATCGAAGCGGGCATGATCATTCACCAGCAAGTGCTGTCTGGCCGTGCAGAACGTATTTTGATTGTGGTGCCTGAAACACTGCAGCATCAATGGCTGGTTGAGATGATGCGTCGTTTCAATCTGCATTTCTCTATCTTTGACGAAGAGCGCTGTATCGAAGCTTTTGCGGATGCAGAAAACCCATTTGATACCCAGCAATACGTGCTGTGTTCTTTAGACTTCCTACGCAAGAGCCGCAAGCGTTTTGAACAAGCACTGGAAGGCGAATGGGACCTATTAGTTGTCGATGAAGCGCATCACCTTGAGTGGAGCCAAGATAAACCGAGCCGTGAATACCAAGTGGTAGAAGGTTTAGCTGAACGTACTCCGGGCGTACTGCTACTGACGGCAACGCCAGAACAGCTTGGTCGTGAGAGCCACTTTGCTCGTCTGCGTTTGCTGGATCCTGACCGTTTCTACGATTATGAAGCGTTTGTCGAGGAAGAAGAGCAATACGCACCTGTAGCGGATGCGATTACTTCACTTTTCTCTGGTGAAAAACTGCCTGATGAAGCGAAAAACCAGATTACTGAGTTGTTGTCTGAACAAGACGTAGAACCACTTTTCCGCATTATCGAAAGTGAAGCGGACGAAGAAGCGAAAGCGTCAGCGCGCCAAGAGTTGATCGACAACTTGATGGATCGTCACGGTACGGGACGAGTTCTGTTCCGTAACACACGTGCGGCTATCAAAGGCTTCCCTGCGCGTAACGTGCACCTGATGCCAATGGATATTCCACCGCAATACACCACGTCAATGCGTGTTGCTGGGATGATCGGCGGTAAGATGAGTTCTGAAGCACGTGCGATGAAGAACCTTTACCCGGAAGAAATTTTCCAAGAATTTGAAGGCGATGATGCAAGCTGGTGGCAGTTTGACTCGCGCGTGAATTGGTTACTTGAAAAGGTAAAGGAGAAGCGCAGCGAGAAAATTCTGGTGATTGCCTCTCGTGCAAGTACGGCTCTGCAACTGGAGCAAGCGCTGCGTGAGCGTGAAGGCATTCGTGCGACCGTCTTCCATGAAGGTATGTCGATCCTTGAGCGTGACAAAGCAGCCGCTTACTTTGCGCAAGAAGAAGGTGGTGCACAGGTTCTGATCTGTAGTGAAATCGGCTCTGAAGGCCGTAACTTCCAGTTTGCCAACCAATTAGTCATGTTTGACTTGCCGTTCAACCCTGACTTGCTTGAGCAACGTATCGGTCGTTTGGACCGTATCGGCCAGAACCGCGACATCGACATTCATATTCCTTACCTGAAAGGTACCTCGCAAGCCATTCTTGCTCGCTGGTTTGATGAAGGTTTAAACGCTTTTGCAGAAACTTGCCCAACAGGCCGTGCCGTTTACGATAAGTACTCTGATGATCTGATTGAAATCCTTGCTTCTGGTGACACCAGCACGCTAGATGAGATCATTGAAGCGTCAGCAAAAATGAATAAAGAGCTGAAATCCCAATTGGAGCAAGGCCGTGATCGCCTGTTAGAAATGCATTCAAATGGCGGAGAAAAAGCACAACAAATCGTTGAGAAAATTGAATCAACCGACGGTGATACCAATTTGGTCACCTTCGCACTTTCTCTTTTTGATACGATTGGCTTGAACCAAGACGACAAAGGTGAAAACGCACTGATTGTGACCCCATCTGAGCACATGATGGTACCAAGCTACCCAGGCCTGCCATACGAAGGGGCGACGATCACGTTTGATCGTGATACGGCTTTATCTCGTGAAGATATGCACTTTATCAGTTGGGAGCACCCAATGATCCAGGGTGGTATCGATCTTCTGATGAGTGAAGGAGTGGGTACGTCTGCGGTATCTCTTTTGAAAAACAAAGCGCTACCAGTAGGTACCATTCTTCTTGAGTTGATTTATGCGGTAGATGCGCAAGCACCAAAACGTAGTGGCATCGCGCGCTTCTTACCGAAAACGCCAATCCGTTTGATGATGGACTCGCGTGGTAATGATTTGTCTGCTCAAGTGGAATTTGAAAGCTTTAACCGCCAGCTCAGCCCTGTAAACCGTCACTTAGGCAGCAAGTTGGTCACGTCGGTACAGAAAGACGTACACCGCTTGATCGAAGCGGGGGACAATCTTATCGAAGCGAAGGTTGAGGAAGTACGCAAGCAAGCTCATCAAGATATGCAGCATAGCTTGAATGCAGAACTTGAGCGTTTGCAAGCACTGAAAGCGGTAAACCCAAATATTCGTGACGAAGAAATTGAAGCCATTGATGCACAAATTAAGGAGCTCACTGGTTACATCAACCAAGCTCAAGTGCAGCTCGACTCGCTACGTTTGATTGTGGTGAGCCACAACTAAGTAAGCATTTATTGTTCATTAAAAAAGGTCTTCAGTTGAAGACCTTTTTCTTTATTTGCGGTTTAGTTTCTTTATGCGGAATGCATTAATCACTGATAGCTACCTCATTTACATCAACCACTTCCACCAGATAAACACAGCCAAGAAGCCAAACAAGTAAATCAGGCCTGCAATCGACAACCACTTCAGTTTAGGTCCAACAGCCAAAGGCTCAGGTAACTCGGTTTTGCTCACTAATGTGTAATTTAGCAGAGCAAAGAATGGCGTGGTCATAAAGGCGAGGATCATCGCAAAGTTCAGCATAGGCAATAACGCAGAAGCCCAGAAAACCACAATACCTAATGCAAGTAAGGCGACCACCAGCATGATCGCTGATGTGGTTTTAGGGTTAGTGTCTGGTTGTGAGCGCAGTAGACGTTGAGAGTCAGAAATAACGCGTGAGTAGCCATCAATAACGGTAATCGTGCTGCCAAAGATACAGAAAAACGCAATTACCGCGATCAAATAACGAGACCATTCGCCAATTGTTGCCGCATATAAGCCAACCAATTGGTGGGAGAAGCCAACGCCTGAGCTTTCAAGTGCAACGCCAGAGCCATAGAGCATCAAAGAACCTAACGATACAAAGATAATGGCAAGAAAAGCCGTGCCAATGTAACCGACATTAAAGTCAAATAGAGCAGAGCGATACGTTACTTCTTGCTGGCTTGATTGGCGTTTTAACCACGCAGAGGTTAAACAGGAGATCTCTATCGGTGCAGGCATCCACCCCATTGTTACGACGATAAAGCCAATTGCCGCAATAGACCAAGGTGACGGTGGCTCGAAGTTGGCCACTTGCTCAACAGGGTTACCAAAGGCGATAGAAACGGCAAGTAAAGTCGCGATGGTTAACACCGACATGATCACCTTAGATAACGTATCGAGCGCTTTGTAATGTCCAGCAAATAATATGATCAGGCAGGTGACAATCACAATGATACTGAGTGATGCCATTGATAGTGAAAACGGAATGAAGTAGCCCAGCAAGCTAGCACTAAACATCAACAAAGCGGCGGTATTGATTACGGCTGAGACCACGCTCAGAAATAGAAATAGCCATAGATAAGGCCGACCTAATTTCGCGTAGCCCTCAACCAAGGTGAGCCCTGTCCCCATGGTGTACTGTACGCCCGCTCGGAAAAAAGGGTATTTAAACAGGTTTACGAGCAGAATCAGCGCCGCCAGTTGCCAGCCATAAATCGCCCCCGCTTTGGTTGATGCGACGAGGTGAGAGCCACCCACCGCAGCAGATGCCATTAATATGCCGGGGCCTAGCGAACGAAAAAATAAGGAAAGTTTGGATTGGGGTTTATCTATAACGGCGGAGTCCATTGCTTATTGTCCTTTTTATCTTATGTACCTTTCTAAAGAGATACATACCGCAGTACATGACAAGCTGAGCGCTTGCCCTATACTGCGCAACGGTAATGTCTTTTAAATGCTGTGTTTTGATGTATTTATTTTAAGTATTCTTTGCGAATATCATGCTGTGTGCATCTAGCACTCTATTCAGTTACGCGTCTTGTTGTCAAACTAAATTTACAACGTGCTATTTTTAGTTTTTATGCTAAAGGATTGACTTTGTTTTATTGGTTTGAACTTTTCGTCATAACCCTGCATTTGGGTGCTATTTGGTTATATAATCGCGGCGTTTTTATTTTGTAGAGATCTCCCATGGCAATGCTTGAATATACCCCTCCCACCGACCCTTGGGTCGATATCGTTTTTGAGGATGACGACATTCTGGCAGTGAATAAGCCATCTGGGTTACTGTCTGTCCCTGGTCGCCTTGAAGAGCATTACGACAGCATGTGGAGCCGCCTCAAGGAGGAGCATCCAGAAATCCAAGTTGTGCACCGCTTGGATATGTCGACATCAGGGTTGATGCTACTGGCGAAAAACAAACCTGCGGAGCGAGCATTAAAAAAGCAGTTCCAATATCGTCTCACCCACAAGGTGTATTACGCACGTGTCTGGGGACATGTCGAGCCGCAAGAAGGGAATATTGACCATCCATTAATTTGTGATTGGCCAAATCGTCCGCGACAAAAAGTATGCTTCGACGACGGCAAACCATCTCAAACTTTATTCCAAGTGGTGAAGCGTGAAGTGCACCCTGATGGCACCCATACGACCGTTGTGCGACTACTGCCCATTACTGGTCGATCGCATCAGTTACGCGTGCATTTGATGGCGATTGGTCATGCGATTGTGGGTGATGAGTTTTATGCAAGCGAAGAGGCGTATCAGTTTTCAGAACGTTTAGAGTTGCACGCTGCGGAGCTAAGTTTTTATCATCCAGCTACGGATCAGCTGAGCAGTATTTTTGTACCCTGTGACTTTTATCCTGAAGCCGAGGCGGCGATCTTTAACTATTTTTCGCCAGAACGTACATTGCCTGATTATAAAACGTTGCCACACCCTTAATGCCAACCGCAGTCAACAACGGTTCTTTCTAGTTCGCTATTTCGTTACTGTGGTTGATGTATCCTGTCTTTCAGCCGTGAACAAGGAGTTGTTATGTCTTTGCCGACCATCGTATTTTTGGACCGTGCGACCATCCCAGAACATATTGAGATCCCACGACCTAGCTTTCAGCACTACTGGTGTGAGTACGACTTAACCGCGCCAGAGCAGGTAATAGAAAGGTTAGCAGGTGCAGATATCGTGATTAGCAATAAAGTCCTGCTTGACCAAAATATATTAGAGCAACTACCACAATTGCGGATGATCGCGGTTGCCGCGACTGGTTTTAACAACGTCGATGTGGACTACTGTGCTAAGCATGATATTGCGGCTGCCAATGTACGTGGTTACGCGACGCGTTCGGTACCTGAGCACGTGATTGCGATGCTGTTTGCTTTACGCCGAAATTTATTTGGTTACCATCAAGATATTGCCGCTGGCGAATGGCAGCGTAATAAGCAGTTTTGCTTTTTTACGCACCCAATCGGGGATATAGGTGGTAGCACGCTAGGTGTTATTGGCAGCGGCGCTTTAGGGCAAGCGACAGCACAGTTAGCTGATGCGCTAGGCATGCAGGTGATCTTTGCTGAGCGTAAAGGTGCATCAGAATGCCGACCTGGTTATGTGCCGTTTGAGGAAGTATTGAAACGCTCTGATGCGTTAACTTTGCATTGTCCGCTCAACAAGCATACTCAGAATTTGATTGGCAAAGCAGAATTGCAGCAAATGAAGCCCAACGCCATTCTAATTAATACGGGGCGTGGAGGCTTGGTGGATGAGGAAGCGTTGGTGGATGCCCTAAAACAGGGAGAAATCGCTGCGGCTGGTTTTGATGTTTTTACACAAGAACCAGCTGATGAAAGCAATCCGCTGATTGCCAATATGAATTTACCCAATTTGCTACTTACACCGCATGTTGCATGGGGCAGCGACTCATCGATTCAACGTTTAGTGGAAATCTTGATTGAGAACATTAACGCTTTCGAGCGCGGAGAGCGTATTAATCGCTTGGTGTAACGCTGACATTTAAGTAAAAGATAAAAAAGCAGACATCATGTCTGCTTTTTTCGTTAATTGAATGCTCGTTGGCATCGAACCGTCTAATTAAAACTCTTCTTCGTTCAGACCTTTTAGGATCTGGAAGATTTCGCGGTACGCTTTTGCTGGTTTCCCAGCCTTTTTCTCTTTCGCTGCTTGGCGAGCCAATTGGCGTAGACGCTGACGATCCGCTTCTGGATACATTTCCATTACGTCATCAATGGCTTTGTCGCCTTCTTCCACTACGCGATCACGCAGAGCTTCAAGCTTGTGGAATACCGCCGTTAATTGAGAGTGCTTGTTACGAATCTTATCCAACGCCGCTTGGATTGGCTCTGGATCTTCATAACGCATCAACTTACCAATACGTTGTAATTGGCGACGACGCGCTTCGTTTTTAAAGCGTTGTGCGTCTGCAATTGCTTCTCGCAGGTCTTCGCTCAATGGAAACTTTTCGAGAACTGCAGGTTTGAGGCCGACAAGCTCCTCTCCTAGCTTTTGCAGTTCTTCCATGTCTCGCTTCATCTCGGATTTGCTTACCCAGATGATCTCTTCTTCTGGTTCCCATGGCGCTTTTTGATTCTTACGTGCCATTTCAGTTGCCTGTGTTTTGATTAATATTATGACTATTTTAACAAGAATCGTGGGGAGAAAGCGAAATTCTTGTTATCCTATTGTTCATCAAAGACAAGATGTGAAAGACAATGGATATTAAACAGCAGGTTGCTGAGCAACGTACCGAGCTAGAGCAAGCCGTCGCAAGAGCCTTAAAGCTTGCATCGGCAAAATCTGACGCCGCCGAAGTCGCAATTACCAAAAGCACTGGTTTAAGTGTATCTACTCGCATGGGCGAGGTAGAAAATGTCGAGTTCAACAGCGATGGTGCGCTGGGCATTACCGTTTACCGAGGTCAACGTAAAGGCAGTGCTTCCACGTCTGATTTAAGTGAAGCTGCTATCGAGCAAACCGTTATTGCGGCGCTGGATATTGCGCATTACACATCTGAAGATCCATTTGCAGGGCCCGCAGCCAAAGAATACATGGTGCAAGAGATCCCTGAGCTTGATCTTTTCCATCCAGACGCCCCTGATCCCGATTATGCTGCCGATGTGGCGATCGCCGCTGAGAAAGAAGCGTTAAGTTATGACAGTGCAATCAAGCAAAGTGATGGCGCGAGTTATGATAGTCACTACGGTGTAAAAGTGTATGGTAACAGCCATGGCTTATTAGCAAGCTATGCGTCTAGCCGCCACAGTACCAGCTGTTGTGTGATTGGCGTTGGTCAAAATGGCGAAATGGAGCGTGATTACAGCTACACAGTGGCACGTCATCGCGATGACTTATGGACACCAGAAACAGTGGGTCGTAAGGCGGCAGAGAATACGATTAACCGCTTAGATGCGCAGCGCTTAAAGACAGGTAAATACCCAATCATGTTTGCCGCTGATGTTGCAACTGGCTTGATTGGTCACCTTGTTATGGCGATCAGCGGTGGTAACCTGTACCGTAAATCTTCTTTTCTACTTGATCACCTTGGTAAGCAAGTGCTTCCTGAGTGGTTCAATATCTCGGAACGTCCACATGTATTACGTGGTTTGGCGTCAAGCCCATTCGATAGCGAAGGCGTATATACTCAAGACCGTGAGATCATTACTGACGGTGTGCTAGCAACTTATCTGTTAACCAGTTATGCCGCACGTAAAATGAAGATGGCGCCGACAGGTCACGCTGGTGGGATTCATAACTGGTACGTGAAGTCGACAGGCCAAAACTTCGAACAAATGCTTAAAGAGCTCGGTACTGGTCTTCTAGTGACAGAAGTGATGGGACAAGGCGTGAACGTGGTAACAGGTGATTACTCTCGCGGTGCTGCAGGCTTCTGGGTTGAGAACGGTGAAATCCAATACCCAGTATCGGAAATTACCATCGCTGGTAATCTGAAGGACATGTTCAATAAGATTGTTGCCGTAGGTAGCGACGTTGAAACGCGCTCGCAAATTCAAACGGGTTCAATCTTACTGGATGCGATGAAAGTGGCGGGTGAGTAAGTTCTCCCAATTCAGAATTAAAAAAAGCCTGATGTGTTCATCAGGCTTTTTTGTTTTTGCAGTTAGGTAATCAGTATTGTGGCAAGCCCTAAGAATACTGATAAACCAATTACATCCGTTACGGTCGTTAACGCCATACCACCAGCTAAAGCTGGGTCGATGTTCATTTTCTTTAAGAGGATTGGAATCGTTACTCCGGCAACCCCAGCGACCAATAAGTTGGTCAGCATCGCTGCGGAAATGATTCCCCCTAGCATCCAGTTACCTTTCCAAGCGACAACAATGCCGCCAATAATCAGCGCCCACATGATGCCGTTGAGTAAACCGATCGAGGCTTCTTTCATCAACAGTTCTCGTTTGTTCGAGTCACCGATATGACCAAGAGCAAGACCACGAATCACTAGTGCGACGGTTTGGTTACCAGCGACACCACCCATGGAAGGAACAATCGTCATCAATACGGCAATGGCAGCCATCTGGTCTAGCGTGGCTTCAAACATGTTAGAAACAGAAGCGGCAGCGAGTGCGGCCAACACGTTAGCCCCAAGCCAGATACTACGTTTGCGAGCTGATTTTACAACGGGTGCGAAGGTATCTTCGTCATCGTCCATACCTGCCATACTCATCATCGAGTGCTCGGCATCTTCACGGATAACGTCAACTACGTCATCGATAGTGATACGGCCAACGAGATGCTGATTCTCGTCTACGACAGGAGCAGAGACCCAGTTACGACGTTCGAACAGACTAGCAACATCTGAATCACTGGTATCGACAGTAATCGCTTCGTCAGCATCTTCCATGATGTCGACAATTTTGACATCAGGCTGGGTCGTGATCAGCAGAGTAATGGGTAGTTCACCAATCAGTTTGCTTTCTTCATCAATGACATAAAGTGCATCCGTTGCTTCTGGTAGTTCACCTTTCATACGCAGATAACGTAAAACCACGTCCACATCTACGTCACCACGAATCGTGATAACGTCGGTGTTCATCAGTCCACCTGCAGTGTCTTCTGGGTAGGACAGGGCGGTTTCGACACGCAGACGGTCAGAGGAGTCCATTTGCGACAGGACTTCACGTGACAGGTTGTCTGGCAAGCTACGCAGTACATAAGCCACGTCATCGGTATCCATGCCTTCTGTCGCTTCTGCAAGCGCTTCTGGTGCCATTTTGGATACGAGACTATCTTTGACGTCTTCGTTCAGTTCGTCGAGGATTTCACCGTAGTCTTCAGGGTCGGTGAGTTGCCAGAGAACTTCACGGCTTTTTCGTGGAGAGGCTTCTAAAAGGTGAGCGATATCCTCAGGTTCCATGTCCTGTAACTGACGACGAACATGGACGAAGCGGCCATTTTCTAGCGCTTCTGTGACTTCTTGGAGGGCTTGGTGAGCTTGGTCGAATTCAATTTGCTCTGCCATTCATTCCTCCCAATTCCTGATATTTACAATGCGTTGAATAATAACTTAATTCTAGGCGCCTTTTAATAACAACTTATGATACTAAGCAAATTTATTTATTGGCGCAGTCAGGGGAAGGGGAGTGAGAGGTAATAAAAAAGCGAGTAAATTACTCGCCTTCATCAAATTTATCTTCGATTAAGTGGCAAACGGCATCCAGTGCTTCTTCTGCTTGCTCACCCGCAGCGTGGATTGTGACGTACTGTCCTTGAGCAGACTCAAGCATTAATAAACCCATTACGCTGTCTGCTGTGGCGGTTTTGTCTTCTTCATTGTCGATAGTGATGACCGCTTCAAAGCTCTGGGCCAGTTCGACCAGTTTGACGGCTGCGCGAGCATGTAAGCCAAGGCGATTTTGAATCAATACTTTACGACTTAACTCCACAGCTACTCCTTAGTGTTTTTCTCTAGTGAGGTATGGCGAATTTGCACTTGGTGTCCTTTATTGGCGAAGTACTCTCCGATTTGCTGAGTTAAGTACACCGAACGGTGTTTACCACCGGTACAACCTATTGCAACGGTCAAATAGCTGCGGTTGTTTTTCTCGAGAAGAGGTAACCAATTCTCTATAAAGTTTTCAATTTGGTATTTCAAACTTAACACCGATTGGTGCTGCTCCAAAAATGCGGCGATAGGAGCATCCAAACCCGTAAGTGGGCGCAACGCTGGTTCCCAATGTGGGTTGGGCAAGAAGCGAACGTCGAATACGTAATCGGCATCGGAAGGCAGGCCATATTTGAAGCCAAAAGACTCAAATACCATAACAAGCCCTTTGCGATCTCTGCCTTCAACACGCATACGCACGGTTTCACTCAACTCATGCAAAGATTGTCCGCTGCTGTTCAGTACAAGATCGGCATGCGCTTTAAGTGGTGTTAAAATTTCTTTCTCACGCTCGATGGCTTGGTCAAGGGAGAGAGAGGTGCCACCTAAAGATAAAGGGTGGATTCGGCGTGTTTCGCTGTAGCGTTTGAGTAGCGTTTCCTTATTGGCGTCCAAGAAAAGCACGGTCACATCAAGCTCTGTTTTCAACTGCTCCAGTGTACCAGTCAGTTCTTTTAGCTTTTTAGGGATATTGCGAATATCAATGCTTACCGCAACATTCTGCTTGCTGTCAGCAACAGAGTGAACAAATGCGTCCAGCAAATTCACTGGGAGGTTATCAACACAGTAATAACCTAAGTCTTCCAGTACGCGCAGCGCAATACTCTTACCGGCACCTGAGTGCCCGCTAACCACGATTAGTCGCATGATGTCCGTCCTGCTTATTGGTGAATCATGATGTCGTAAAGTTCTTCATCACTCTGAGCATTGCGCAGTAGTTTCAATACTTGCTTATCGCTCAGACGTTCTGCCATAGAGGATAGAGTCTTGAGGTGCTCTTTGCACTGTTCTTCTGGTACAAGGAGCGCAAAAAGAAGGTCGACAGGTCGATTATCAATCGCATCGAATTCAATTGCTTCATCACATTGCAGCAAGACAGCAATAGCCTTGTCGCTCGATTGCATTCTAGCGTGTGGGATCGCAATACCGTTTCCGATACCAGTACTGCCCATTTTCTCTCTGTTGAGCATGCACTCGAACAGTTCGGTAGAATCTTGGCCCGTTTGATCAGCCACGATGCGGCTGATCATTTCAAGGGCGCGTTTTTTACTCGTGCAGTGGACCGCACTCTTGGTGCAGTCCAATGACAGTATTTCGCTCAGTTGCATGATTAATGACTGTTTAGTTTTTCTTTGTGCTTATTGAGTTGGCGAACCAATTTATCTACCAGCGAATCGATCGCGGCATACATATTTTCGTCATCAGCTGATGCGTGGATTTCGCCTTGATTTATATGAAGCGTAGCTTCCGCGATTTGAGTGATTTTTTCAACTTTTAGTACAACATGTACTTGATTGATATGGTCGAAGAACCTTTCGAGCTTCTGAAACTTAGAATTTACATAGTCTTGCATTGAATCGGTAAGATCAACGTGATGGCCTTGAATATTGATTTGCATAGACTTTCCTTTTCAGTTAGTGCCTTATAATAGGCGTTTACGCTGACTTGAAGGGGCAATTCCCAAGGATTCTCGATATTTGGCTATCGTACGTCTCGCGACCTGAATCCCTTGGTCAGCCAGAAGAGCAGCAATCTTGCTATCACTCAATGGCTTAGCAGTATTCTCTGCTGCGACCAGTTTTTTAATGAGTGCGCGAATTGCTGTTGACGAACATTCTCCGCCGTTGTCAGTACTAACATGGCTAGAGAAGAAGTACTTCAATTCAAAAATGCCACGTGGTGTATGCATAAATTTTTGTGTTGTTACACGAGAAATCGTGGATTCATGCATGTCCACTGCCAAGGCTACATCATTTAGTACCATTGGCTTCATGGCTTCCTCACCATACTCGAAGAAATCTTGTTGATGTTCAACAATACATCTTGCAACTTTGAGTAGCGTCTCGTTTCTACTCTCTAAGCTCTTAATTAACCATTTTGCCTCTTGCAAATTGCTGCGGATGTACTGGCTATCCGCGCTATTGCCTTTGCCTAATTGAGCATATTGTTGATTTACTTTTAATTTTGGAACGCTATCTGGGTTGATAGAAACGGTCCATTTGCCGTTGTCTTTAAAAACGGACACATCTGGAATTACGTACTCGGTATCATCCGGTGTGATACGGCTACCGGGACGAGGATCTAACTGCTGGATAAGTTTGAGTACTTCACGGAGATCGGCTTCTTTCAGCTTAGTCTCTTTGATGACGAGCTTGTAATCACGGTTCCCCAGGTGATCAATATGATCCGCAAGAATCATTTTGGCTTCAGCAAGCCACGGTGTGTCTTCTGGGAAAGTCGCTAGCTGTAGCAGTAGGCACTCTTGTAAGTTGCGTGATGCCACACCGAGTGGATCGAACTGCTGAATACGTTTACGAACGGCTTCTACTTCGTCTAACTCAATCTCTTCGTTATCGAAGCTCTCATGAATTTCTTCAGGAGATAGGGTTAGGTAACCGTAGTCGTCAACAGCGTCAATAATCGCTAATGCAATCGTACGATCGGTTTCACTGAATGGTGTCAGGTCAAGCTGCCACATTAGGTAGTCATGCAATGATTCCGTGGTTTCGCCTTGGTAGACGGGCATATCATCGTCAAGAGCTAAGCCAGTGCTACCGGTATTCGCGCTGTAGACGTCATCCCAAGTGGTATCGATTTCAAGTTCAGAGCTGATCTCTGACTTCTCAATTACGTCTGAACTGTCTGGAACGTCAATGTCTGCTGGTTCGTTAGCACTGTTGCTATCAGCAGCCTCGACCGCTGATTTATCTTCACCGTTTGCTAGAGGCTCATCTTGGCCTTCTTCAACTTCCAATAATGGGTTTGAATCCAATGCTTCTTGGATTTCCTGTTGAAGATCGAGTGTCGACAGTTGCAGTAAGCGAATCGCTTGTTGCAACTGTGGCGTCATGGCTAACTGTTGACCTAGCTTGAGTTGTAATGAAGGTTTCATTCAGTGTTACTTACCTTGTAATGCTCAGAATCTTACCGTTCCTAATATAATCATAGACGGAATTGTTCGCCGAGATAAACTTGTTTCACCTGTTCATTATTGAGAACTTCTGCCGGAGTTCCCGATGCAATTAGGTGCCCTTGGCTTACGATATAGGCTTTTTCGCATACGTCCAGTGTTTCACGCACGTTATGGTCAGTGATTAACACTCCGAGGCCGCGATCGCGTAGATGCTCGATGATTTTCTTGATGTCATTAACCGAGATTGGGTCAACACCTGCGAAAGGTTCATCCAACAAAATGAATTGAGGGTTGGCTGCTAAAGCGCGAGCGATTTCCACTCTGCGTCGCTCACCCCCTGATAGTGCCATACCTGCACTGGTTCTGATGTGCTGAATGTGGAATTCTTCCAACAAATCTTCCAGCTTATCTTGGCGCTCTTCACGTGTCATTTCTTGACGAGTTTCGAGTACGGCCATGATGTTATCTTCCACCGACAGCTTACGGAAAATCGACGCTTCTTGCGGAAGGTAGCCAATCCCGAGACGCGAACGACTGTGCATCGGCAGAATACTGATGTCTTTATCATCAATGGTAATGGTGCCTTCATCTCGTGGCACCAAGCCGACAATCATATAAAACGAGGTGGTTTTACCTGCGCCGTTTGGGCCTAGCAGCCCAACAATCTGACCAGATTCAACTTCCAAGCTAACATCGGTTACGACTTTGCGCTTTTTGTAGCTTTTCGCCAAGTTTTTCGCACTCAGTACTGCCATATTAGTTCTCTATCTGATTGGGTTGCAAAATGGTCGTAACGCGCTCTTCCTTAGAGCTATCGGCGACTAGCTTTTGTTTACCAATTTGGTAACGAATCGAAGAACCTTTAATGGTGTTGTTGTCTTGTGCCAGTTGCGCTTGACCTTTCATGGTCAGTTCGTCTGTAGAAATACGGTAATCCAGCTCCACAGCTTGACCACTCAGTGTTTTACCATCGTCCATCAGCTGAGAAAACTTGGCAGGTTTACCAAATGCTTGAATCTGTTTGATTGCTTCGGTTTTAGGATCGCGCGTTACCACGATTCTATCAGCATCGATATTGATGCTACCTTGCTTAAGAGATACATCGCCTTTAAAAATAACCTGGTTACTCTTCATATCCACTTGTTGGGTGTCAGAGTTAATGTAAACCGGTTGTTGAGTATCCGACTTAAGTGCCAGCGCTTGAGGCGCCGCCAATACCAGTGCCAGTAGGCTAAGGTGTAACGGTTTCATATCGACCTTGAACTTCGTCTGTCAGAGTTGCGGTATGCTGCTTTAAGTTGCCTTGCATTGCGCCTCCAGTAGTTTCAAATTGTGGCCCAACCAACATGACCTGTTGATCAGCTTTAAAATCACGATTGGTTAGATTAATGACTAACTTGTCTGTTGCCATGGTATCAAAACTCGCACCCGGCAGAAGATTTTGCATTAAGACCTTGTCATATAAAGTCAAAACTTGGTCTTCATCTAACACGGCTCTTGTGGCCGTCACCTTCCATTCAATGACGCTACCTTCACGGTAAACCATCAAAGTCGGGTTATTAAAAATGGTATCTCCACTCTTAGCATAATGGTCTAAGTTCGTGGAGCGGATGATGTAACTGCGGACACCATCTTCACCATAGGTGATGTTTTCCAGTCCAGTACCACTGAACATGGGCAGTTCAGAATCTGGTGCTACTTGAATTGCGTCGTTGCCTTTTGGGGTCAGTAGGTAATAACCGCACCATGCGACAACGAAGATCAAGAGCAAATAAATAAGGCGAGTAAAACTCATATAATGAAGGCCTATCGTTTAGCTCAGTACTTCCCTGACCATTGCCTTTATTTGTGTAATAAATGATTTAAATGTTTGTGCTGATATTACATCACGCCAGCTTTTAGTAAATCGTGCATGTTCAGTGCGCCCACAATTTTTTCGTCTTTACATAAAATCAGAGCGTTAATATTTTTATTCTGCATCAAGTTCAAACCTTCAACCACTAGCATATCAGGGTGCGCTGTGGTTGGATTTGTCGTCATGACTTCGCCAATCGCGGTCGTATGAATATCAATGCGTTTGTCTAAGGTGCGACGTAAATCACCATCGGTGAATATACCAAGCATAGCATCGTGTTCATCGACGATAGCGGTCATGCCTAGCCCTTTTTCTGAAATTTCAAGCAGGGCATCGCGAATCAATGCGTTTGGAGAAACTTTAGGTAACGCTTCTCCAAAGTGCATAATATCAGACAACTTAAGCAGCAGTTTTCTCCCTAACGCGCCACCTGGATGAGATAGGGCAAAATCTTCGGCAGAAAAACCACGCGCTTGAAGTAGGGCTACGGCTAATGCGTCTCCCATTACTAATGTGGCCGTGGTACTGCTGGTCGGTGCCAACCCTAGTGGGCAAGCTTCTTGAGGTACCGTGATTTGCAGGTGCAAGTCAGACAGTTTTGCCATATTGGATTCTGGCTTGCCTGTCATGCTAATTATCTTGATGTTCAGGCGTTTTAATACCGGAAATAGAGACAGAATTTCGTTTGACTCACCAGAGTTAGAAATTGCGAGCACAATATCTCCAGGGCTGATCATGCCCAAGTCGCCATGTGCTGCTTCGCCAGGGTGAACGAAAAACGCAGAAGTCCCCGTGCTTGCCAGAGTCGCAGCAATCTTGTTACCAATGTGGCCTGACTTGCCAATACCCATAACGACTACTTTGCCGCTGTTGGAAAGGATCAGTTCGCACGCTTTCTCAAATTGATCATCAAAGTAGGTATCCAGCTCTTGCAGAGCAGCAACTTCGATATCAAGAACTTGTTTAGCAGCAGCGCGAAAATCAAATTGATTGGACATATCAGTTCTCTACTTATTTATCGTGGTAATTAAGCGGCCATGTTTGCGAATAAGTACACTTGATAACCTAGGAAGCATGCAAACAAGATTGCACCTTCAATACGGTTAATACTGCGTGATTTACCCAAACACATCGCGACAAGTAACAGTGAAACGCCTAACATGACCCAGAAGTCACGTCCCATCGCGTACTCACTCAGTACCGATGGATTAATGATGCCGGGAATGCCCATTACGGCCAGAATATTAAACACATTCGAGCCAATAATGTTACCGACGGCCATGTCGTCTTCACCTTTTAAAACACCAGCAAGCGATGCTGCGAGCTCAGGTAGACTAGTGCCGATGGCAATGATAGTCAGACCGATGACAAGATCGCTCATGCCAAAATACTTTGCAATAATCACCGCGTTATCCACTAGCATGCTTGCTGCCAAAGGAAGCAGTATCAGGCCAATAACCACCCACATGATCGCTTTAGGGTTGCTGACGCCTTCTGGGATCTCTGACTCTTGGTCATCAAGAAAAACATCACCTGATTTTTGTTCTTTGCGGCTGATCTGCAACATAGCAAATAAAAATGCCCCAAAGAGTACAAACAATAAGACACCTTCATAAAAACCGAGATGGCTATTCCAAAGCAGAATACCGGCGAGTACTGTTACTGCAATCATTAATGGCAGTTCCCGGCGGATGACCGCGGAGCTAATCGACAGAGGCTTTATGAGTGCTGTAATACCTAGGATTAACGCGATGTTCGCGATGTTTGAGCCTAAAACGTTACCCACTGCAGTATCGGTTTTTCCGTCCCAGGCTGCGGTTGCAGAAACCATCATCTCTGGCGCAGAAGAGCCCATCGCAAGGATTGTCATGCCGATGACAAGAGGTGAAATACCGACGTTGCGGGCTATCGCTGCAGAACCAAAAACAAGTTTATCTGCACTCCATACGAGCAAAACAAGACCGACTATAAGCAACGCTACGGCTTCGAGCATGAGAATTCCTAAGTATTAAATAAGTAAAATGAATAACCGCTAATTTTGACCTTTTGCGGCCTAAAATGGAAGATAAACGACGAATAAATTAAAGGTTAGTAACGAAAATGTATGCAAATGTCGTTCATTTAAATCAGCAATTCTTGTCTAGGATTTAAACACTTTGCGCTGATTTGATCGTAATCCACAAAAAATTGCAGGTATATACTCGACTTTATTTAATTGAACAGTGCTTTAAATTCAAAGCCAATGTGCTTATGATTGCAGCCTAATAAATGTACCGACGTTACTTTATTAAACGTGAAATTCAACTCCGTTGTGTGTCTGGTTGATGATGCCGTGAGTTGCAACGCTCCGACAGTAGAAGAGATGATATGTCGAACAACGATTTAGTCACCGTGAACAACCTCACTTTTTCACGGGGAGAGCGCAAGATCTTTGATGGTATTGATCTGCATGTTCCTGAGGGCAAAGTGACGGCCATTATGGGACCATCGGGAATAGGTAAAACTACACTGCTGCGTTTAATTGGTGGTCAGTTGTATCCCGAGCAAGGAGAGATCTGGTTTGATGGCGACAATATTCCCTCTCTCTCGCGTAAAAAACTCTACCATGCTCGAAAGAAAATGAGCATGTTGTTTCAATCAGGAGCTTTATTCACTGATTTGAATGTCTTTGATAACGTCGCCTTCCCATTGCGAGAGCATACGAATTTATCTGAAGAGCTGATTCGTACCATGGTGTTGCTTAAGCTTGAAGCCGTCGGTCTACGCGGCGCGGCACAATTGATGCCGAGCGAGCTATCGGGTGGCATGGCTAGACGCGCTGCGTTGGCGCGTGCGATCGCCCTGGATCCTGATTTAATCATGTATGATGAACCATTTGTCGGACAAGACCCAATCACCATGGGTGTCTTGGTTGAGCTCATTAGTAATCTAAATCATGCGTTAGGTTTAACTTCTATAGTCGTTTCTCACGACGTGCCTGAAGTGATGAGTATTGCCGATTGGGTTTATCTGATGGCCGATGGCAAAATTATCGCTTTTGGCACACCAGAAGAGCTTAATCAGAATCCTGACCCTCGCGTTCAGCAGTTCTTACAAGGTGATGCAGATGGTCCGGTACCGTTTCGCTTTCCTTCTCAAAGTATCGAAAAGGACTTATTTGATGGTCGATAACTTTATGCATTTTGTCGCCTCACTAGGTAGACGAACGCTCTCCATCTGCGGAGCATTTGGTCGTGCGACTTTCATGCTGATCGGGGCACTGTTTACTAAGCCACAACCGCTCAAAAGCTTTCCTCTGCTCGTTAAACAACTTTATTCCGTAGGCGTCCAGTCTCTGGCGATTATCGTCGTATCTGGGTTGTTCATTGGTATGGTCTTGAGCCTACAAGGCTATGTTGTGCTGGTGGATTACGGCGCAGAGGGCAGTTTGGGTCAAATGGTGGCGCTCTCATTGCTACGTGAATTAGGGCCCGTTGTCACTGCACTTCTGTTTGCTGGTCGTGCAGGCTCTGCGTTAACTGCAGAAATAGGCTTGATGAAAGCGACGGAGCAACTTTCTAGCCTTGAAATGATGGCGGTAGATCCTTTGAAAAGAGTGATCGCGCCACGTTTTTGGGCTGGTGCTATTTCAATGCCATTACTGGCTATGATTTTCATGGCGGTGGGTATTTGGGGCGCCCAGCTTGTTGGTGTTGACTGGAAAGGTGTTGACCATGGCAGTTTTTGGTCAGCGATGCAGTCCTCAGTTGAACTAGGACAGGATATTGGTAACAGTATGATCAAGTGCTTTGCGTTTGCAATTACGGTTACTTGGGTCGCTCTATTTAATGGTTATGATGCTATTCCAACTTCGGAAGGGATCAGCCGAGCAACTACGCGCACTGTTGTGCATTCTTCTTTAGCAGTACTAGGACTAGACTTTGTACTGACCGCATTGATGTTTGGGAATTAATCATGCAACAAACACGTAAAACTGAATTATGGGTTGGCAGCTTTGTATTAGCGGGAATTTGCGCGATTCTTGTGATGATTTTTCAAGTTGCTGACGTAAAAAGCATTGGCTCTGGTGATACTTACACCCTCAAAGCTGAGTTCGATAATATTGGTAGTTTAAAAGTTCGCTCGCCAGTAAAAGTGGGTGGGGTTGTAATTGGCCGGGTAAGCAATATTTCGCTTAACCCAGATAACTTATTACCTGTTGTGAGTCTATCGATCAATAGCAAATACAATCAATTCCCAGAAACGTCAAGCGTACAAATTTTGACGTCTGGCTTGATTGGTGAGCAATACATTGGTTTAGTACCAGGCTTTGTTTTTGACGATGAAGTCATGCTGGTCGATGGCGATACCATCGAAGACACCAAATCAGCGCTCGTGCTTGAAGACTTAATTGGTCAAGTGCTTTACAGCGTAGGTGGTTCAGACGATTCAAGTAAGGAATAACTATGTTAGCGAGATTATTACTTTCAGTTTGTGCTGTGTTTAGCGCGTTTGGTACAAGTGCAGCAGAAGTGGATAAAACTGAACCTTATAAGATGATGAAGCAAGTGGCTGAAGTCACTTTCGAAAGATTAAAAGCCGAGCAGCCGAAAATCAAACAAGACCCAGATTTACTCAAGGTGATTGTCGAAGAAGAGCTAATGCCTTACGTCAACTACCGCTATGCTGGGTTAAAGCTCCTAGGTCCAAACCTAAAAGGAGCGAAACGTGAGGATGTACTTGAGTTTATCGATGCATTTCGCGCGTATTTAATTGCTTCATATGCCCAAGTGCTAACGCAATACAGTGATCAACAAATTGAATTTGGTCCTGAGCCTAGCATTGATGACTCTAAGCGTATCACCAGCATTAAAGTTGATATCATCGATACGCCGCGTCCAAACATCAAGTTAGAGTTCAAATTGCGTAAAGACAACAAATCTGGTGAGTGGGAAGCGTTCGATATGATTGCGGAAGGCATTAGTTTACTCTCTAGCAAACAGTCAGAATGGAATAGCAAAATTCGTCAAGAAGGCATTCTATCTGTCGCGAAAGATCTAGAGAAATTAGCTGCGGAACCGATTCGCTTTGAGGCGAAGAAATAATGGCCCAGACTCCCGCTCAGTGGCAATTAGATCAAAACATTCTTAAGCTAACAGGGGCACTTGATAGAGATACAGTACCCTCATTGTGGGCGTATGCTCAGCAATGGCAACCAGCTCAAGCTGAGCTGGAATGCTCGTTAAAAGAGATAGAGCGCGTCGACTCTGCAGGAATGGTGATGTTAATCCACTTATTAGAGCATGCAAAAAAGCAAAACTGTCATATAATGCTCAGTTTCGTGCCGGCGCAACTGCGCACTTTGTTTCAACTTAGCAATGTTGAATCTTTAGTGGCCAAACACATACAGAATTATCAGGGGTAAATTGTGGATAGCGCAAAAGTACAACAGTTATTAGAAGAAGCACTAAACCTTCAAGAAGTGCATGTAAAAGGTGAAGGTAGCCACTATGAGGTGGTTGCTGTTGATGCTTGTTTCGATGGAATGAGCCGCGTTAAGAAGCAGCAGTTAATTTATGGTCCTCTGATGGAATACATCCAGCGTAACGACATTCACGCATTATCAATTAAAGCGTTCACACCAGAAGAGTGGGCTCGTGATAAGAAACTGATGTCGCTTTAAGGTTTATTGATGGAAAAGTTTCGAGTTATTGGGTCAGATAAACCACTCGTTGGTGAAGTGACCATTTCCGGTGCAAAAAACGCAGCACTGCCGATTTTATTTGCGTCTATCTTGGCGGAAGAGCCTGTAGAAGTGGCAAACGTGCCACACCTTCGTGATATCGATACAACCATGGAACTGCTTAAGCGTTTAGGCGCGAAAGTAAGCCGTAATGGTTCTGTTCACGTCGATCCTAGTAGCATTACTGAATACTGCGCACCGTATGATTTGGTGAAAACCATGCGTGCTTCTATTTGGGCTTTGGGTCCGCTCGTAGCGCGATTTGGTCAAGGTCAGGTTTCTCTACCTGGCGGTTGTGCTATCGGTGCTCGTCCTGTTGATCTGCATATTTCTGGCCTAGAGCAGCTTGGCGCAACGATTACGCTTGAAGATGGTTACGTTAAAGCTGAGGTTGATGGTCGTCTAAAAGGTGCGCACATCGTGATGGATAAAGTCAGCGTAGGCGCGACGATCACCATCATGTGTGCTGCAGCACTTGCTGAAGGCACTACAACGCTAGACAACGCGGCGCGTGAACCTGAAATTGTAGACACCGCGGATTTCCTAAATAAGCTTGGTGCAAAAATTTCTGGTGCAGGCACAGATACGATCACGATTGAGGGTGTTGAGCGCCTAGGTGGTTGTAAACACAACGTGGTTGCCGACCGTATTGAGACGGGAACATTCCTTGTCGCTGCCGCGGTATCTGGCGGTAAAGTAGTATGTCGTAACACTAACGCTCATTTGCTTGAAGCGGTTTTAGCCAAGCTAGAAGAAGCTGGCGCGCTTGTCGAAACGGGTGAAGATTGGATTTCAGTTGATATGACTGATCGCGAGCTGAAAGCAGTGAGTGTACGTACAGCGCCGCATCCAGGCTTCCCGACCGATATGCAAGCGCAATTTACGCTACTAAACATGATGGCTAAAGGCGGCGGCGTGATCACTGAGACTATCTTTGAAAACCGCTTTATGCACGTACCAGAATTGATGCGTATGGGCGCGAAAGCCGAGATTGAAGGCAACACCGTTATCTGTGGTGATGTTGAGTCATTAAGTGGTGCGCAAGTGATGGCAACCGACCTACGAGCTTCGGCTAGTTTGGTAATTGCGGGCTGTATTGCTAAAGGCGAAACCATCGTTGATCGTATTTACCATATCGACCGCGGTTACGACAAAATCGAAAATAAACTGGCTGCACTTGGCGCAAATATTGAGCGAGTGAGCGAGGCAAGTTAAACTGCACCGCAGGTAACTTGGATATCAAGAGAGCCGAAACCTGAGTTTCGGCTTTTTTATATCACTCTCATGACCATAGTTATCCTTTATGGAAAGAGAGAAATTAATAGCTGTATCTGGCAAAAGCCGGTTCCTGGAGAACAAGAATGATTGCACTGTTACGTGTATTTGCTGTCGCTATCTTTGCGATTGTTATGTTTATTGGTGGTTGTGGTTACTGCCTGTTAAGCCCCCGAAACCCTAAGCACGTTTTCACTTTTGGCCGCTTGTTTGCCAAGATGTCTCGTGTATTTGGGATTAAGTTAGAGCTGCGTATCCCTGAAGATGCGTATTCACGCGGACAACATGTTTACATTGCTAACCACCAGAACAACTGGGACATGTTTACTGTTTCTGCTGCTGTGACCCCGAAAGTTGTGACAGTAGGTAAAAAGAGCTTGGCTTGGATGCCACTGTTTGGTCAGCTTTACTGGCTTACGGGTAACATCCTGATTGACCGAGCGAATCGCTCTAAAGCAAAAGGTACTATCGATCAGGTCGTGAGCAGCATGAAAGAAAGTGATGTTTCGGTGTGGATGTTCCCAGAAGGCACGCGTTCTCGTGGGCGTGGTTTGCTGCCATTCAAAACAGGTGCTTTTCATGCGGCAATTGGTGCAGGTGTGCCAATCATTCCTATCGTATGTAGCTCGACGAATAAAATTAAGCTGAACCGTTGGAACAATGGTCATGTGATTGTTGAAATGCTACCTCCAATCAGCACTGAAGGCTATGGTAAAGAGGGCATTCGCGAGTTAGCGAATATCTGTCGTGAACAGATGAAAGAGAAGCTTGAATCGTTAGATGAAGAAGTCAAACAGCGCAACGCTGCTTAAGTTTTACTGCGATATCATCACGAAAAGACAATAAAAAACGGGTAGCCTGAGCTACCCGTTTTTTTATGTTTGTCAGCAAGTGCAATTATTTGCGAACAGCGATTGCTTCAATCTCGATGCCAACATCTTTTGGTAGGCGAGCCACTTCTACACAAGAGCGTGCAGGGTAGTTTGCTACGCCGTGCTCATCAAAGAACTTGCCGTAAACTTCGTTCACTGTGCCAAAGTCATTTAGGTCTTTAACAAAAACCGTTAGCTTTACAATATCAGATACTTTAAGACCTGAAGATTCAACTACAGCCTTTACGTTTTCTAGAGACTGACGAGCTTGTTCTGCGATATCAGCAGACACTTCACCTGTCGCTGGGTTTACTGGGATTTGGCCTGAAGTAAGAACCATGTTACCTAGATCTACGCCTTGAACGTAAGGACCGATTGCTGCTGGTGCAGATTCAGTGTGAAGTACTTTCGTCATTTGATTTTTCCATCAGTTGTAGGGAATAAAGATTCTCAGTTTGCCTCTAAACCCGTGGTAGGTAAAGAGTAAAATACCCCGGCATTGCGGGGTATTTTAAACTAGTCGTACGGTGTGTTTATCGTTCGGTTACGATCTCACGTGAGAACACTTTCTCGCAGTACTTACACTTTAGGCGGATTTCTTGTTTCTTTTCGAATACGCTAAAGCTGCTTTCTACTGGTTCATTGTGAGAAATACAGTTTGAATTTGGGCATTCGAAGACATCGTTAATGCGCTCTGGAAGCTCTAATGCGAGCTTTTTCACCACTTCATAATTTTCGATTTGGTTCACGGTCGCGTGAGGAGCATACAGCGCCAACTTGCTCGCTTGCTCTTCATTAATAAACACATTTTCGATTTTGAGTAGATCTTTATGACCGAGTGCTGATGATGGCAAGTTCAGACCAATCGTAACGCGCTGTGATGAATTGTGCATATCGAACAGTCTTAGTACTTTGATGCCGATTTGCGCAGGGATGTGGTCGATGACCGTGCCATTTTTGATTGCTTCTACCTGCAATTGAGTTTCTTTAGCCATGGGTTTTCTCCTCGATTACAGTGTTTCGTTTAGAACAAGCGCCAACAGTGCTTGGCGAGCGTATACGCCATTTTGAGCTTGCTGGAAGAAGTAAGCATGAGGCGTTTTATCAACATCGGTTGTGATTTCATCCACACGTGGTAGTGGGTGGAGTACTTTTAGATTCTCGCGCGCCCCTTCGAGTAAGGCAGCTGTCAAAATATACGCCGATTTAATGTGCGCGTACTCCGATTCGTCAAAACGTTCTTTCTGTACTCGTGTCATGTACAGAATATCTAGTTCAGGAGTCACGCTCTCCATGTCCGTGTGCAGACTATATTGAATGCCAGCTTCATCTAGCTCTTCGCAGATGTAATCTGGCATTGCCAATGCTTCTGGTGCAACAAAGAAGAAGCGGATGTTATTAAACTTCGCTAAGGCTTGAGTCAGAGAGTGCACCGTGCGGCCATATTTTAGGTCACCGACGAACGCGACGTTCAAGTTGTCTAGACGACCTTGTGTTTCCGCGATGGTGTATAGGTCGAGTAGCGTTTGAGTTGGGTGTTGGTTTGCACCGTCACCAGCGTTGATCACTGGCACGCCATTTGAGAATTCAGAGGCCAAGCGAGCGGCGCCTTCTTGTGGATGGCGCATCACAAAGGCATCGACGTAAGAAGAGATGACCTGTACTGAATCTGCGAGTGTTTCGCCTTTTTTCGCCAGAGAGGTATTACCATCATTATCAAAGCCAATCACGTCACCACCAATGCGTTGAATCGCTGTTTCAAACGATAAACGTGTACGTGTTGATGGTTCAAAGAAACAACTGGCAACGACTTTGTTTTTAATCAGTTCTGGTCGAGGTGCTTTTTTAAGGCTGCCTGCTGTTTCTACGATAAGTTCCAGTTCTTCACGTGAAAGCTCTGGAATAGAGATGATGTGCTTCTGGTAAAGCGAGTTCGCCATGATCTTCTTCCCTATAACATTGATGACTACATCCAAATTGCCGAAAGGAATTTTGGACATAAAAAAACCTCCCCAAATGGGGAGGTTTTAAAATTCAATAGAATTAACGAAAATAACACCACGTAAGCGTAGTCGCTTAGCTAGAGCAAATCGCGTTTTCATGTCGGCAATTAGCTTGGTCATTTCTTAATCCTCAGACAAATTGCCGAGCATTATACGCTTAACTTTCGTGAGCGCAAGCGATTACATCATGGTTTTTAGCGGCTGTTTTGGCTTGCTAGTTTAGCTTCCTAATGTTGCTACCATCACGGCTTTGATAGTGTGCATACGGTTTTCAGCTTCGTCGAATACGATGGAGTATTCTGACTCAAATACCTCTTCTGTTACTTCAAGGCCTTTCATGCCGTATTTTTCAGCGACTTCTTTGCCGACGGTGGTCTCATCATTGTGGAAAGCCGGAAGACAGTGCATGAACTTCACATGTGGATTACCCGTTTGTTTAATCACGTCCATATTGATTTGATATGGTGTCATTAAAGCCACACGTTCATCCCATGCCTCAGCGGATTCACCCATAGATACCCAAACATCGGTGTAAAGGAAGTCACAACCCTTCACGCCTTCCTCCACGCTTTCAGTTAATGTGATTTTTGCACCAGTTTGCTGCGCGATAGTTTGGCAAGTTGCCACCAAATCTTCTTCAGGCCAGAACGCTTTTGGCGCGACAAGGCGAATATCCATGCCCATTTTAGCGGCACCCACCATGAGCGAGTTGCCCATATTGTTGCGTGCATCGCCTAGGTAAGCGAAGGTCATTTCATGCAGCTGCTTACCGCGTCCGTGCTCTTGCATGGTAAGGAAATCGGCAAGGATTTGGGTTGGGTGGAACTCATCAGTCAAACCATTCCACACTGGAACACCAGCATAAGTGCCAAGCTCTTCAACAATGGATTGGCCAAAGCCGCGATATTCGATGCCGTCATACATGCGACCTAAGACGCGTGCGGTGTCTTTCATTGATTCTTTATGGCCAATCTGAGAACCAGAAGGGCCGATGTAAGAGACTTGAGCGCCTTGATCAAAAGCTGCGACTTCAAACGCACATCGGGTACGAGTCGAAGATTTCTCAAAGATGAGTGCAATGTTTTTACCTTGAAGTGTCTTCTGCTCTGTTCCTGCATATTTTGCTTTTTTTAGCTCTGCAGACAGTTCGAGCAAGAACAGGATTTCTTTGGTTGAGAAATCCAATAGCTTCAAAAAGTTGCGGTTACGTAAATTGAAAGCCATAGCTCGTCCCTTAGTACGTGTGATTGAATTAATAGAATGCATTAAAACATATAAATGCTTTATTTGTGAATAATTATTTTTGCGTGAAACTAAAAAAGGTTGATGCACTCACATCAACCTTAGTTTTTATTCATTTAATGTAAAAGGACGAATTGGTTATATATCGTCTCGCTCTATCGGACAGCTCATGCAGCGGGCGCCACCACGGCCACGGCCAAGCTCGTTACCTGGGACTGTCAGTACTTTGATACCAGCTTTGTCGTATTTTTCGTTGGTGTATACATTGCGTTCGTAACCAATCACAACGCCCGGTTTTACGGTAAGAACGTTATTGGCGTCATTCCATTGTTCGCGCTCAGCTTCATAACTGTCACCACCAGTGGTGATGATTTTCAGCTGATCTAAGCCAAGAGCAGATTCAATCGCATGCAGGTAGTTATGAGATGCTTCAACATGCATTTCACCATTGCCTTTTGGTGTTAAGCGCCATGTGTCGAGATCTTTGCGCATGATCTCTGGGTAAACAGAGAACGTGTCCACATCCATATGGGTCATAACGGTGTCTAAATGCATGCATGAACGGTGTTTAGGCAGATCAATCGCAATCACTTCGGTTGCTTGTCCTGCCTTAAACAGGCTCGCTGCAAGGTTTTCTACACCTTGCGCGGTCGTGCGCTCAGACATACCGATCAGAACTGCACCTTTACCAATAACCAACACATCACCGCCTTCGACATTCGCATTATCATAATGCAGATCATCATCACCGAAGTATTTGATAAAGTCTTGGCCAGCAAAAATTGGGTGCCAACGATAAATCGCACGTAAGTGGTTTGTCTCACGTTGGCGTGCAGGCATCATCATTGGGTTGAGCGATACACCACCATAAACCCAGCATGAGGTATCACGCGTAAATAGGTGGTTAGGTAGTGGCTCAATAACAAAATCCAGCGGACGCTTCATTTTTGGCAGCATAGAAGATGAGGTGATCGGCAGCTCTGAGTAAGCTAAGCCACCTAAAAATATGCTGGCAAGGTGTTCATCATCCATTTCTGAAAAATATTGGCGTAGGTCTCGCGCAAAGGTTGGCCCGTAACGAAAGTCAGAAATCTGAGTATCTAGCAGCCACTGTTTTGCTTCTGGAACGGCGAGGGTTTCGACCAGTAAATCGTGGAGGAGAAGCACTTCTACATCTTGATCGCGTAGCGTGCGTGCGAACGCATCGTGCTCTTCACCTGCCGCTTCTACAGCAAGAACATCATCAAACAGTAATTCATGACAGTTTGATGGAGTTAAGTGGGTTAGGGCGCGCTCTGGGCGATTTAATAGAACTCGTCGAAGTTGACCAACTTCTGATCCAACGTACAGCTTGCTCATTTTGTATCCTTACAAATTTTCCAGCCGTTAGTTATGACAAGCTTCCTAGAAAGATGCAAATTACTACGCTTTGCCTATATTCTGATTTTTTATTGTTTTTTAGATTTTAGTTTTGTTTGTTTTGCTAATGAAGTTTTGGTTTGGGTTTAAATTCTATTTTGTGAAATGTGGAGAGCGTGCGTTTTTATTCTAATTTTCCCATTGAGAAAGAATACATGCACAGTGCATAAAACGTGCATTTTTATTCTCAATTATGCATTATTGAAGTAAATTTATTCGTTATGCTTCTTCGTTTTACACGTGAGTGTATTCAAGAAAGCGCCATAAACACGCACAGAAAGAGAAAATAACCGCATTAAGTGTCAGTTAGGATGTTCTGAATATTAAAAAATGCCATTTTTTGTTAATTTTTTGTTTCTTTGCATGGTCGGTTTAATATTTATATTCAAATAACCGATAAGAATCGCGGTAGTATGATGTTTGTTTGTGGCTTTTCATCGCAATCCATGCCATATTTCACCGGATCAGCATACTCAGTATCGGGTATAGTGTTTCTATCAAGTAACTAATCTGGAGCCAAAACATGTCTCACGAAGATGAATATCTATCAGTAGAAGAATTAATTGAGATTCAAAAGGAAGAGACTCGCGATATCATTGCAGCATTGCTAGAAGATGGCAGCGATCCAGATTCGCTATACGAAATCGAGCACCACCTGTTTGCAGAAGATTTTGACACGCTAGAAAAAGCGGTAGTTGAAGCATTCAAGATGGGCTTTGAAGTGCTTGAAGCGGAAGAAACTGAAGATGAAGATGGCAACAAGTTGCTTTGCTGTGACGCAACCATGGAATCAGCATTAGACGCAGAAGCCATTGATGCGCAAGTTGAAAAACTGATTCACTTGGCAGAAAAATACGACATCATCTATGACGGTTGGGGTACGTACTACGAAGGGGAAGATGCGCTTTACCCTGAAGAAGATGAAGACGACGAGTAATCAAAGCTCACCTCTTTTAGAAAAACCAGCGTTTAACGCTGGTTTTTTATACCTTGAAAATGGCATCCAACAACAGATGTATGTGGAGGTGATAAATAATTCACATTGAGTTTATAGGGGATTTCTCCCTATAATGCGTGAAAATTGATCTAGCGCAAGGTGTATATGCAACTCTCACTCGCCGGTTTATGGCAAGTCTCTCCACTGACGGACCTCTCGATTCCACAGGATGACATCACTTTTCCCGCCCCTTTAAGTCTGGTCCTGCCTGATGAATTGACGGAAGAAGCAATTCGTCAGCAAGAGTGGCACCTGATGCATGACATTGAAGTGGATGAGGCGATGATGGCATTTCCTGCAGTGGAAATGGTAATGGGTGGTGTTGATTACCATGCGGAGGTACGTTTGAACGGCGTGGCTGTGTTTGATTGTGATGGCTCGCAAAGTGTGTATAAGAAAGACATTCGCCCATACATGCAAATGGGGCGTAATCGTTTTGAGATATTGTTCCTAGAGGAAGAAGAAGATCTTTTATTCGATGAGGATAAGCCAGAGCTGTGCCCGCTTTCTGAACATCAATATAAGAAAAGTGATGAGCGACTGGGCGTGTGGCAAGAACCGTACTTGCAGTTTATTCGCAACGTGCGTTTAGATCGCGTGGCAACCGAGCAGATTTGGCACCATGGTGGCGGGTGTGAATTTAAGGTCGATTTGTATTACCAGACATTTGCGCCAGGACTAGTGTCAGCAGCGGTAAAGTTTAATGGCATGACTTACCATATTCCTATTGATGTCCGAGCGGAGCATGCGAGCGCTTTATTCCAGATTGAAGCGCCAAAGTATGCTGATCTTAATGACCCTGATCCAAATGATCTCTATCAGTTGTCTGTTGAATTGGATGGGCAACGCCAAAACTTCACTGTTGCATTGAGCCAGGAGCTTTGCGTTACCCACGTTGTGCTTTAACGTCTGATAATATTTTTTATTACAGTACCTTAAGCATTACGACTTCACATGCATCATGCCCTGTTTGTCCAAGCGGGGCATTGAGGTGCTCAAAGCCTAGCTTTTCATACAAGCCTACCGCCTCTCTTAGACATTCGGTTGTTTCTAAATAGCACTGCTGATACCCAAACTGTTTCGCCAGTTGTAAGCTCAATGCGACGATGCGTTTGGCTAAACCGTGTCCTCGTGTTTGAGGTAAGAAGTACATCTTTTGCAGCTCACACACATTTGGCTCACCAGCTAAAGGGGCAAAGCCACCGCCACCAACGATCTCTCCGCGATGTTCAATGACCCAATAGGCGGCGCCGCATTGATTGTAAACCGAATACATATCATCAAGCGTTGGATCGGCCACACCATAACCTTTGTCTGCGGTTAAGCCGTATTCAGCAGAGACTTTACGAATCACATCTGCGACTTGCGGGTTGTCTGCTTTAGTCAGAGGTCGAAGAACGTATTCCTCAGCCTGACACACTTTTGTTAGCCCTTTTAGGTAAGTCTCTAAACCAAGTTTGAGTTGTTCTTGCTCACAGTCATCAAGTTGTGTAAGTAACTGCTCAAAAAAGCTGTTTTGTTGTTGGTCTAGTTGCGCTAACGCCTGCTGTCCTTGAATTGTGAGTGCTACGAGTTGGCTTCGTTTATCTTTCGGGTTTTCGATGCTCTCAACCAAACCTAATTTAATCAAACCAGTAATGGTGCGGCTTGCATTGGACTTGTCGACACTAAGCTGCTGCGCCAGTTGGTTGATGGTCAATGGCTGCAATTGGATTTCACCTAACGCGTGCGCTTGTACTGGGGTAAGAGCGACATCGCCGCATTGTTTATCGAGCATACCAAGCAATCGGACGGCTTGACGGGAGTAGTGTCGGAGTTGACGAGCGTTCATTATCACTTACCTCTAAAAATAAAGTTGCGCACCGCAATTAAATTAATTGCGGTGCGCAACTTTGTCAATGATAAATGTCATTTGGCTCGTTAGGAGATGTAGTGAGCCTCCATGTTTAAGCGTGGTGATGTAAACAAAACTGCGGTGCTGGAGTTTTTGCTGATGATTTACGCATCCATACTTTCTCGTGGAAGTAGTAAGCCACCGTATTCAAACTCGGCTCTAGCATCGCCATTACGCCGCCGACAAATGCATCACCTGTTAGTAAGTAAACCACGGTAAAAGCGACGCTGAAGTGCACGGTCGCAAAGCTTGCGGTTTTTAATTTGGTCATCCACTGACGAGCTTTAAGTGCTGGGACTTTTGCCCATGCCTTTTCATGAAAGTAGAAGGCTACGGTGTTCACTGAAGGCTCAATCATGGCAATTAAACTACCAATTAAAATGTCGCCTGTGAGTACGTAAGCGACACTAAATGCGATAGTAAAATGCAGTGCTGCGAAAGTTAGTGTCTTTTTCATGATAATTACTCAATCGTGTTTGTTTCGATGAGTTTATTGTCGATAATAATTCTCATTAATGCTAATGGATGATGAGTATTGTTGCGATAGGGGAAAGCTATTGATGATAGTTTTTGGTGAAAGATATACAAAAAAGGTTGACCATGATGGCCAACCTTTGGATTCAAAGTGAGAAGTGTTAGTTCTTCTCTTTCACTGAGGCTTAAAGTGCAGCGATCGTTGTCTTCTGCTCTTCTAGCTTAGCTAGTGTCTCTTTGTAGCCTTCAAGCTTCTCACGCTCTTTAGCAACAACCGCTTCAGGTGCTTTCGCTACAAAGCCTTCGTTGCCCAGTTTGCCTTCGATACGCTTGATTTCGCCGTGCGTCTTCTTGATTTCGCCATCTAGACGAGCAAGCTCTGCATCTTTGTCGATCAAACCCGCCATTGGGATCATCAGCTCAGACTTGCCAACCAGTGCCGTTGCACACGCTGGGGTTTCTTCGCCAGCTTCAAGCACGCGTACTGCTTCTAGCTTCGCTAGAGACATCAATACTTGTTTGCTTGCTTCTAGACGAGAGGCGTCTTTCTCATTCGCTGCTTTCAGCATAACGTCTAGAGGCTTGCCTGGGTTGATGTCGTACTCAGCACGTAGGTTGCGGATGCTAGTGATGAACGCTTTCACCCACTCGATGTCGTCTAGCGCTTCTTGGTGGAAGTTCGCTTCGTCAAACTGAGGCAGAGTTTGTAGCATGATTGTCTCGCCCTCAACACCGTCAACTAGTGGCTTGATGCTTTGCCAGATAGTTTCTGTGATGTAAGGAATCACTGGGTGAGCCAGACGTAGCGTCTTCTCAAGTACCGTGATTAGTGTACGGCGAGTACCACGCTGTTGTGCTTCAGTTCCTTTCCATAGAACGGGTTTAGTTAGCTCTAGGTACCAGTCACAGAATTGGTTCCAGATGAATTCGTATAGCGTGTTCGCAGCCATATCTAGACGGAAGTTGTCGATATGGTTGTTGAACGCTTTCGCTGCGAGTTCAAACTGAGACTCGATCCACTTGTCTGCTAGAGAGTACTCGATCTCACCTTCACCAAAACCACAATCTTGCTCTTCTGTGTTCATCATTACGTAACGGCTTGCGTTCCATAGTTTGTTACAGAAGTTACGGTAACCCTCAAGACGCTTCATATCCCAGTTGATATCGCGACCTGTTGATGCCATCGCTGCAAGAGTGAAACGTAGTGCGTCTGTACCGTATGCTTCGATACCGTTTTCAAACGTCTTACGCGTGTTCTTCTCGATCTTCTTCGCTAGCTGAGGCTGCATCATGTTGCCACAACGCTTCTCTACTAGAGACTCTAGATCGATACCATCGATCATGTCGATTGGGTCAAGTACGTTACCTTTCGACTTCGACATCTTGTCGCCGTTTTCGTCACGGATTAGGCCGGTAACGTAAACTGTCTTAAATGGTACTTGTGGTTTGCCATTTTCGTCTTTCACGAAGTGCATGGTCATCATGATCATGCGCGCAACCCAGAAGAAGATGATGTCGAAACCAGTTACTAGAACGTCTGAAGGGTGGAATACTTTCAGATCGTCAGTTTGCTCTGGCCAACCTTGAGTACCGAACGTCCATAGCGCAGAAGAGAACCATGTATCCAGTACGTCTTCGTCTTGGTGCAGCTCAATTACTGACTCTAGGTTGTTGTTCTTGCGAACTTCTTCTTCAGTGCGACCTACGTAAACATTACCTTGGTTGTCGTACCAAGCTGGGATGCGGTGACCCCACCATAGCTGACGAGAGATACACCAGTCTTGAACGTCACGCATCCAAGAGAAGTACATGTTTTCGTATTGCTTAGGAACGAATTGGATGTCGCCGTTTTCTACTGCTTCAACTGCGGTTTTCGCTAGAGGCGCAGTACGTACGTACCATTGGTCAGTTAGCATTGGTTCGATAACCACGCCACCACGGTCGCCGTAAGGAACTTGTAGATCGTGATCTTTCACTTCTTCAAGTAGACCTAGCTCGTCGAATTCAGCAACGATAGCTTTACGAGCGGCAAAACGCTCCATACCGTGGTATTTAGCTGGTAGCTCAGTGCTGTAAGCGTCGCTTGCTTCGCCGTTAGTGTTGAATACTTCTGCTGCGTCGCGGATGTTCGCGTCGAAAGTCAGAATGTTGATCATTGGTAGCTGGTGGCGCTTACCAACTTCGTAGTCGTTGAAGTCGTGCGCAGGTGTGATTTTCACACAGCCAGTACCTTTTTCCATATCTGCGTGCTCATCGCCCACGATTGGGATGCGACGATCAACGATAGGAAGGATGATTTCTTTACCGATAAGATCTTTGTAACGTGGATCTTCTGGGTTAACTGCAACACCCGTATCGCCTAGCATGGTCTCTGGACGAGTCGTTGCAACAACGATGTAGTCTTTGCCGTCCGCTGTTTTAGCGCCATCTGCTAATGGGTAGCGGAAGTGCCACATGTTGCCTTTAGTATCTTTGTTCTCTACTTCTAGATCTGAAATCGCTGTGTGTAGCTTTGGATCCCAGTTAACTAGACGCTTACCGCGGTAGATTAGATCGTCTTCGTATAGACGTACGAACACTTCTTGAACGGCGTTAGATAGACCATCGTCCATCGTAAAGCGCTCACGGTCCCAGTCTACTGATGCGCCAAGACGACGAAGCTGTTTAGTGATAGTGCCACCAGATTCGCCTTTCCATTCCCAGATTTTGTCGATGAAAGCTTCACGACCGTAATCGTGTTTTGTTTTGCCTTCTTCTGCAGCGATCTTACGCTCAACAACCATCTGAGTTGCGATACCAGCGTGGTCAGTACCTACTTGCCAAAGGGTGTTTTTACCCTTCATACGTTCACAACGGATAAGCGTATCCATGATCGTATCTTGGAACGCGTGGCCCATGTGTAGGCTACCAGTGACGTTCGGTGGCGGGATCATGATGCTGTATGATTCTTTAGTAGTGTCACCGTGTGGCTTAAAGTAGCCTTTCTCTTCCCAAGTCTGATACAGAGCTTGTTCGATTGAAGTTGGGTTGTATGTCTTTTCCATAGCGCTCTTTTAATGGATACGTTGATGGTTGAATCTTAGTCAATCTTTATAAGTGAGGGATCTTAACAAGATCGCCTTAACTATAAGGATTGACCGTTAAGGATATTGAATTTCGATCGTTTGCAGCTGGTAACCTGCTTGACGGTAAATTTTATATCTTTCTCTTGCGAGTTGTTTAGCTTTTTCTTCGCAGGGCACGAAGTCTACCACTTGAGCAAACTTGTTCGCAAAGGTTGTCTCATTTTCCGCCAAATTAATTACCAATTGACGATTCCAAGACGGCTTTACACCGTTATGGCCGATCTCAATATTGGTGGCGTATTTCGGTCCCTCGCCTACGAGGTTATGTGCCATGAACTTGTCTGCATCAACTTGCCAAAAGGCTTCAGCGAGCTGCTCGGCGTGTGGTTTGTCTTGGCAGTTTAAATACACTTTAGCGCCTTGGCGGGCAAAGTGCTGCGCCAAAAACACAATGTACTCTTCAAAGCCAGCCACCGTTGCTTGCGGGCTCTCTTCGTTAATGATGTAGAAGGTTGCAGTTTGCATCATTCTCTCACTTGCCTTGGGTCTCTTCCTAAGACCATCTTAAGTCCCACTTTCATTTTAGAAAATTAGGATAATAAAAAAGGGCCTTGCGGCCCTTTTAGATTTTGTTCAGAAATTACTCTTCTGTCTCTTGGCCGCTGCGGTTCAAAAGGAATTGGACAAGCATTGAGACAGGACGGCCCGTTGAGCCTTTCGCTGCGCCTGATTTCCACGCAGTACCTGCGATATCGACGTGTGCCCAATTGTACTTTTTAGCAAACTTAGACAAGAAGCAACCCGCAGTGATAGTACCAGCAGGACGGCCACCAATGTTTGCCATATCCGCAAACGGGCTCTTTAACTGCTCGTGGTACTCATCTGCCATTGGTAGACGCCATGCACGGTCACTCGCTTGCTCTGAAGCGTTAACTAGCTCATGAGAAAGAGGATTGTGGTTAGAGATAACGCCACTGATGTGGTGGCCTAGTGCGATAACACAAGCACCAGTTAGGGTTGCAACGTCAACCACGCAGTCTGGTTCGAAACGCTCTACGTAAGTCAGTGCGTCACAAAGAACAAGACGACCTTCCGCATCCGTGTTCAGAACTTCTACAGTTTGACCAGACATGGTCGTTAGGATATCACCTGGACGGTAAGCGTTGCTGCCTGGCATGTTTTCACAGCCTGCTAGAACACCAATAACGTTAATTGGTAGGTTTAGCTTCGCTAGCGCTTTCATTGTACCGAATACCGATGCCGCACCACACATGTCGTACTTCATCTCATCCATACCTTCGCCCGGTTTTAGAGAGATACCGCCTGAATCGAAGGTTAGACCTTTACCTACTAGCACAATAGGTTTTGCATCTGAGTCAGGGTTACCTTTGTACTCGATGATAGACATCATAGATTCGTTTTTAGAACCACGACCTACTGCTAGGTAAGAGGTCATACCCAGTTTTTCCATCTCTTGCTCACCAATGATTTTGGTGGTTACGGTTTCGTAATCGTCCGCTAGACGACGAGCTTGAGAAGCAAGGTAAGCTGGATTAGCTACGTTTGGCGGCATGTTGCCAAGGTCTTTTGAAGCTTTGACACCTGATGCGATAGCTAGACCATGAGTGATTGCTTTTTCACCCAAGTTTAATTCACGACGCGTTGGTACGTTGAAAACAAGCTTGCGCAGTGGGCGGCGAGTTTCAGGTTTAACGCTCTTGAATTGATTAAATGTGTATAGACCATCTTTAGTCGCTTCTACAGCCTGGCGTACTTTCCAGTATGTATCGCGACCCTTAACATGCAGTTCAGTTAGGAAACATACCGCTTCCATTGAGCCTGTCTCGTTAAGTGTGCTGATCGTCTTTTGAATGATTTCCTTGTACTGGCGCTCGCCAAGTTCACGCTCTTTGCCGCAACCGACAAGTAAAACGCGCTCTGACAAAACACCTGGTACTTGATGCAGTAGCAGCATCTGACCAGGTTTACCCTCTAGATCACCACGGCGAAGTAGTGAACTGATGTAACCGTCACTGATTTTATCAAGTTGTTCGGCTACTGGAGAAAGGCGACGTGGTTCAAACACACCAACAACGATACATGCGCTACGTTGTTTCTCTGGACTGCCACTTTTTACACTGAACTCCATGCGTACTCCTACATCCTGAAGACAAATTGCTCTAAATGTTAGATAATGATCGCTTACTTGTTGAATTTTAGCTCCAGGCTTACATGCAGAGCTGATTAAGCGACTAACATCTAGTTTATAATTTTTAAAAAAATAAATGGTTCAACGGGAAACTATAGTGATTCGACCAAAAAAACAAGTTTTGTATAGGTAATTTCAGCGTGATTATTGTTAGATATTTGATCCGCGAAACACTCAAGAGCCAATTTGCGATTTTTTTCGTACTTTTTTTGGTGTTTGTAAGCCAGAAATTCATAAGTGTTCTTGCTGATGCTTCTGATGGGGATATTCCTGCTGGATTGATTTTCTCGATTGTTGGTTTGAATATGCCAGCAATGGGGTTGTTAATGCTGCCTTTGAGTCTGTATATCGGCATATTGATCACGTTTGGTCGCCTGTATGCAGAGAGCGAAATTGTCGTGATGAACGCGACAGGTATTGGTAACAAATTCCTGGTACAAGCGGCCTTGTACTTAGCACTGATTACTTCTGCTGTGGCGGCTTTTAATGCATTGTGGTTATCGCCGTGGTCTCAAGACCGTGTTGAGCAACTTTATGAACAAGTGGCGGCAGAAAACAGCGTTGACTTGCTAAAGAAAGGGCAATTCCAAGGCACGCCAGATGGTTCATCGGTTGTCTTCATTGATGACATTAAAGACAATACATTGAGCAACGTTTTTGTCGCGCAGATGCGCCCGAGAGATTCAGTATTGCCGAGTGTGATGTTCTCGTCCTCTGGTGAAGTAAAAGAACTGTCGGACGGCCGTCAGGTCATCACCATGAAAGAAGGCACGCGTTATGAAGGTGTGCCTACTCGCGTTGAATATATGATCACAAAATTCGATGAATACGAAGGCGTTATCGGCCAGCGTGAGGTCAAAAAGAAAGGGCGAGATTGGGAAGCGTACCCAACGGTTGATTTGATCGGACACCCAGACCCAGAAGCGCAAGCAGAGCTGCAATGGCGAATTTCGTTATTTGTGTGTATTCCACTCTTAACGATGCTGGTTATTCCTTTGTCGGCGGTGAATCCGCGTCAGGGACGATTTGCCAAAATGGGGCCCGCGATTCTTATTTATCTAGCGTATTTCCTGGCGATTAGTGCAACAAAATCTGCATTAGAAGATGGTGACATTCCGGCGGCAATCGGCATGTGGCCAATTAATGCGATGTTACTGATTGTCGCAATCATGGCCAATATGATGGACAGCGTTGCTGCTCGACGAATAAAAGACAAATTCCGTAAGAAGAGGCTCGCGTAAGCTGTGTTCAAAATCTTAGACCTTTACATCGGTAGAACCATCATCTCTACCACTGCCTTGGTTTTAGCGACGTTTGTTGGCTTATCGGGCATCATTAAATATGTAGAACAGCTACGTAAAGTAGGGCGAGGCGTGTATGACCTCACTCATGCGTTGTACTTTGTGTTGCTCAGTGTGCCGCGTGATATCGAAATGTTCTTCCCAATGGCAGCATTACTCGGTGCCCTTATTGGTTTGGGTATGTTGGCGTCAAGCTCTGAGCTGGTGGTGATGCAAGCTGCTGGTTTCTCAAAGTTGGATATCGGGTTATCCGTGCTCAAAACGGCGGTGCCACTTATGCTTATCGTTATGACGTTAGGGCAATGGGGCGCTCCAGAAGCACAAAAGATGGCTCGTGACCTACGATCCTTTGCGATATCTGGAGGTAGTATTGTCTCAGTTCGTTCTGGAGTTTGGGCTCGTGACGCAAACGACTTTATCTTTATAGGTAAAGTCGAAGACGACAAGCTTTATGCTTTAAATATGTGGCGTTTTGATGATGATAAGAATCTACAAAAGGTTATCTTTGCTGAAGAGGTCGACTATCAACAAGATAACAATTGGTTGATGCGAGACGTACAAATCACGGATATGAAAAATGAAAACGTGATTTCGAAGCAAGACATCGAACAGATGGAATGGCATACGTCATTGGCTCCAGATAAGCTAGCTGTGGTGACGGTAAAGCCTGAAGAGTTATCACTGAGCGGTTTGTATGATTACGTGACCTATCTGAAAGCATCAGAGCAAGATGCGTCTCGCTATGAATTGGCGTTTTGGCGTAAGTTGACACAGCCGCTTTCAATTGCCGTGATGATGTTGATGGCGCTATCTTTTGTTTTCGGTCCACTCAGAAGTGTGACCATGGGGGCAAGGGTATTGTCGGGCGTGGTTGCCGGGTTTACTTTTTATATATCCAGTGAGTTCTTTGGCCCATTAAGCTTGGTATATGGCATATCCCCAGTGTTTGGTGCATTGGCTCCGAGTCTGGTGTTCTTAGCCATTGCGATTGCGCTGCTGAGAAGAAAGCTGTAGCTGAAGTATCACCGAATAAACCATGTTTCATCGGACTAAATGTAAAAGGAAGGCATTATGCCTTCCTTTTTTGTATTCCCGGATAAGTTAGTTTGCTTTAGGCAACACAACAACCTCTGTTTTTGCCCAAATGTCGTGGAAACCACGTTTCTTGGGATCAATCGGCACAGTCAGGTTTGCCAAACCAAAGCCAGATGTTGCAATGCGAATCAGGGCTTGAGTGACTGTAATCGGCGCACCGTCTTTGGCATTGCGAACTCGAAGTTTCCAAGCGCGCATCCCAAGTGTTTGCCCTGCTCGCGTCCAGAAGAAGACAAAGAAGTATATCCACACAACCGCAAGATACAGTGTAAATAGAGGGCTTAATACAGGGTGCTTTCCGAGCATATCAGCGGCATCTGCGTACTCGCCATAGCTCAACAGCCCTGCTGCATTTAGTGCAAATACAACGGCCATAACAATACCTGCGGCCATCATTTCAATTGCGATAATAATCAATGTGTCGTAAATCAACGCTGCAAGTCGACGAAAGAGACCAGCAGGTGGAAGAGTTGTAGACGTTGTCATTATTCCATCACTTACCTTAAAAATTGTGCGTCAGAATATAGATTCCCTCACCAAGAGAAAAGAGACCTAACGCACAGAGTCTTTAATTATGCATAAACGAAGTGACTTTTCTGCTGTGTGTTATGAATATATACCATGATGTACAAGGCCTTTCGGTAACCTATTTCAACTGAATTTTACTTGCCTAACCATTAGCTTTTTGGTCTGTAACTAGATTAGACAGATGAGAGAGTTGGTGTTTCTCATCTTCGGTATAATGCTGGCTCAAGGAGAGCTCTAAAGCTTTTTCTGATAGCTTGGTTGCAGGTGATAAAAACAACTTGGGGTGCATACTAGAAAGAGCCAGCAAGGCTTTTTGTAGGCGAATCTGTATTTGGAGTTGCGCTGCACCATCGTGCGCGATTGGCAAAAAGACATCATCAAACAAATCCTGGCAGCTCAATGCGGGCACAAATAGCCTAGGGTATCGAGTTTTGGTAGGCGGCTCGCTGAGTAACTCTCCCCATAATGAAAGCGCTCGTACAGAACGCCCAAGAACATCAATCGCGGTACCGTTATCATTCACGGCGGGGGAGAGAGCTCGTGAGGCGATCTCCGCCATGACGACTAATCCAAAACGAGGATCTTGATCATAGGAACGCTCCGTTCGAATCGTGAAGGCCGCAGTTATTTCGTTTTCGTCTGGCAACGCTCCACAAACCCAAGCCAATGGTTGGCTCACATACACAAAACTTCCTGGTTGTCGTTCAAGATAGATGGTGCATTGGTTTGCTTCAGCAATACTATCGAGATGATGCATATCAACATGCTGTAAGTAGCCAATTTCTTGGCTGAAAATAGGCTTGCTTCCTCTGGGTTTATGTTCTGGATGGCTCCATGGGTGAGCGCCTAGCCAGCGTTCCCGACCACGTTTTCTTATCGCATCTAACAAAGCTTGTTCCACGTAGGAGGTAGTTTCACTGACTCTCCCTAGTACGGAAAGGTGCTGAATCCAACGTAGCAAGGTGAGTATGATCATCACGATCACGGCGATGGTAACGATGAATAGGTAAATTTGTGCTTGTTGATGATAGGCGCCAATGCCTAGCGCGATAATGCCTACCAAACTAAATAGAAAAGAGCCAAGAAAGGTCGCCAAAGCATTTTGTGTTGTGCTGTCTTCCATCAACAGTTTTGTCGCTCGCGGCGTTACCCCTGCACTAGCGGCACTGTACGCTGAGACCATTATATTGAGCGAGAATGTGGTCACCGCAAGCATGGAAGTCGCGAGGATATTTAATATGTTGTTAAGCAAATCCTTACTGACGTTGATTGCAGGAGGCAGAGTAATGAACTGGTTTAAAACAATGGATATTAGGGCGGTGGCGACAGCAAGTAAGGCATAAAGTGATGTGCGAACCCACAATTTGCGCGTCATTTGCTTCAGTAACCATTGCCATTTTGACCCAGTCATTCGCATGCTCCTATTCAGTTCTTACTCGAAAGTCGATAGAAAATTCAGAAAGTTATTCTTGCTTAAGCATAGGTTAAATCTTCCTCGTTCTACTTGGAATTTCATGCATCATGAGAGTAAGAAAGCCGCTTGCTTCAAAGAACGGTGTTCTTGAGGTGTGAATTACCAAGATTCTGTTACCTTAATTGATAGATACATTAAAAGTATGTGATAGAAAAGAGGTAGCCATGATTGTAATTACAGGTGCAAGTAGCGGTTTAGGGGCAGAGCTGGCAAAGCGTTATGATGCGGAAGACAAAGAGACGTATATCATAGGAAGAAACACAGAAAAACTATCCGCATTAGCTAAACAACTCTCTCATAACGTCGGATATCAAGCTTGCAACCTCTCACTGCATCAAGATGTGAAACACCTATTTGATGGGATGAAACAGCCGCCTGAAATGGTCATTCATAGTGCAGGAAGTGGTTATTTTGGCGAACTGGAAGAGCAGGAGCCGGAAGAGATTCAAAAACTGATTGATAATAACCTGAATTCCGCCATTCATGTATTAAGAGAGTTAGTAAAGCGTTACAAAGATCAACCGATAAAAGTGGTCATGGTTATGTCTACTGCTGCGCAACAGCCTAAAGCGCAAGAGTCTACGTATTGTGCTGTGAAGTGGGCTGTCAAAGGATTAATCGAGTCGGTTCGTTTGGAGTTAAAAGGAAAGCCAATGAAAATTATCGCGGTTTATCCTGGTGGAATGGATACGGAATTCTGGAAAACAAGCGGCAACACGATGGACACGAGTCACTTCATGCAAGCGGAAGATGCTGCCGAGATGCTCCATACAGCTTTGTCGAGCATCGGGAATGGTTATGTTTCTGATATTACAGTGAATAGAATTTAAAAAGAGTTACGTATACTCATTTCCACCTGGAACAGTAGTAGGAAATGGAGTGTACGTTTCTTATCAGTACGGCTTTGTCACACTTTGTGGCGAAATTATCAGCAAACGATAGTTATTTAAGGTATTTCTGCTTGCGCAGGTCAAAAGCTTCCGTATAATGCCAACCATCAAAGGGCAATAGCCCAAAGATGCCGGTGTGGTGAAATTGGTATACACGACGGATTCAAAATCCGTTGCCTTCGGGCGTGGCGGTTCAAGTCCGCCCACCGGTACCATAATTCATATGATAAAGCCTCGACGTAAGTCGGGGCTTTGTTGTATCTAGGGTTTGTGAATTCAAATCCAGCGTGGCGTCAGGAATGCCAGGCCCAGTCAGTCCACTCTTTACTGCTTTCCATTTTTACTTTTCTAAAAATAAAAAAGCGCGAGGTATTACCTCGCGCAAGCTACTACATGATAATAGTAGGGAACAGCTTATAGAGCTGTGAACAAGGTGTTCTGTGAGTCAGGTGTCCAATCGGCTTGAGAGACGTGTGGGACGTTGACGAGATAACGTTTGCCAGAGTACGTCACAACATCTCCCTCTTTATATGAAACATTCACTTCCCAATTTGTTGCCGGATCAGCATTGGTCCAAAGGCTAGAGGTTGGGGAAGGTGCCCAGTCCTGCTGTGCGTTATGGCTGGTCACTGCTTGGTAAACGGTGCCTAAATGTAGGACGTAGTCGCCAGCGTTGTAGCTATGACCAACTTGCCAGTTTGGTGTGTAGTTATCCATCGTATCGAATACATAGCCAGCTTGTTTTGCTAGTCGGATAAATTCCGCTAATTTAGGTAAATTCTTGGTTGCGCCCATTCCTCGCTTACCGTCTTCAAACAAAAACTCATGCGTTAGAATAATGACCTTGTCTGCGTGGAGTGGTGTACCACATGGAAACTCTTGTGCTTTTGAATTGATAGGGTTGATGGTGGTAGGAGCACAGTTGTTCAATGCTGCATCTACGTAACCTAGGAAAGGTTCTGCCTCTGTTAGACTGTTGGCTGGCATTGCTATCCCCCAGTTTTCAGGTGCCCAATCCACATCCCAACCATGTGTTTGATAGCCTTTATTAGCCAGAATGTTTTGTACCGCAATTGAGGCTTTCACACTGTTTGATGGGTCGTTGATATTACAAACGTAGCCTGGTTCCCAAGGTTTAAAGTCATCAGACGTTGCACACAACCCATCGGCTTTGAAGTCTTTAGTCACGCGCCAGCCGTTGGTGTAGGGCAGTCTTGCAAACTCTGTCGCCTTATAATTTGGGTAGCTTGTAATGTTAGGCAGATACTTTTCTAAAACAGATAAGTTTTCTGTAAACATTGAGGCATCGTAAACAGGATCTTGGTACGAGTTAAGCTGGTGGTCGCCGGTAGCATTACATTCTGCTGAGCTATTAGGTCCAAACTCATCAACGCAGTTATGAACCATATGATCGTAACTATGGTTCGCGACAATATGACCAGTGTCTAATGCGAGCTTTAAGGCTTCTAGCGAACGGTCTTCATTCTCATCACCAATTCCGTCTAAGTGCCAAGCATTAAAGTAAAACGTCGCTTTGATATCTTCTTGGTTAAGTACTTGAATAACGTCAATAGAAGCATTGATTGGTCCATCATCAAACGTTAGATAAATGGTGCCTTTAGAGTCGGTTTGAGCAAATGAGTATTGTGATAGTGCAGCACTTACAAGCGTTGCAATAGCCAATTTATTAAATTTCATTCTCTATTCCTTTTTAGAAATTAATAACGACGTTGTCAGTAGTAATATATTGATAATTTGAAACCTAATGTGGTGTCTTAATTTATTTCCTGACTTTTATCCTAGACCTAAATAATTACTAAAAAACAGGTCGTATTTTCTAAATTGGGATTGTGTTCACGAATAATGCAACCGGTTGCGCTTTTTTGTCTTGGTTATTTTTGCTACAGTTTTTGCAGGTTGAAATTTACACAACGGGAGTAAGGCTATGAAAAAGATCCTTTTATGCTGTAGCGCAGGGATGTCAACCAGTATGCTTGTTAAAAAAATGGAGCAAGCTGCTGAAAATAAAGGAATTGAGTGCAAAATTGATGCGATGTCAGTGAATGAATTTGAAGATGCAATTAAAGAGTACGATGTTTGTCTTCTCGGGCCTCAAGTACGTTTTCAGCTAGAAGAGCTAAGAAAAACGGCGCAAGAGCATGGTAAAAACATTGATGCGATTTCTCCTCAGCATTATGGAATGATGAAGGGAGAAGAAGTACTAGAGCAAGCATTAGAATTAATTAACTAAACCATAGTTTTAAATTTAAAAAAGATAACTGTACATCAAATATAAATATTTGATGCGGGATTCTTTTGCCTAAAATAAGGATGGATTCTATGAAGCTTTATGACGCAATTATAGGCGCAGTCGAAAAGCATATAGCCCCTATAGCAGCAAAAGTGGGGAATCAGCCCCATGTTCGAGCAATGAGAGACGGTTTTATAGTTGCAATGCCGTTTATTATTGTCGGTAGTTTCATTTTGATTTTTGCATTCCCACCATTTGCCGAAGACACGACCTTTACTTTTGGTCGAATTTGGCTCGATTTCGCCACCACACATTTTGATACCATAATGATGCCCTACAACATGTCGATGGGGATCATGACCATTTTTGTTTCGCTCGGCGTTGCTTATAGCTTAGCTAAGGCTTACAAGATGGATGGGATCACGAGTGCTGTATTGTCGCTGATGTCTTTTTTACTCATCGCGGCCCCTGCTAAAGATGGCGCGTTGTCTATGTCACACATGGGAGGAACCGGGATCTTCACCGCAGTGATGTGTGCATTCTTCTCGGTAGAGCTCTACCGTTTTATGAAAAAGCACAACATTACGATTCGCATGCCAGAGCAAGTTCCACCGGCGATTGCACGATCATTTGAAGTGCTGTTACCAGTCTTAGCGATATTCATTACCTTATACCCACTTAGCCTTTTCGTGCAAACCCAGTACGACATGCTGATTCCAGATGCGGTCATGGCAGTCTTTAAGCCTTTAATTAGTGCGTCTAACTCATTGCCTGCCATTATTGGCGCTCTATTGCTTTGCCAACTACTTTGGTTTGCGGGTATCCATGGTGCTGCAATTGTTGTGGGGCTGCTTTCTCCAATTTTCTTGACCAACATTGGTGCCAACATCGAAGCCTTTGTTGCAGGTGAACCGATTCCAAACGTATTTACTCAGCCTTTCTGGGATTTTTACATCTTTATCGGTGGCTCTGGTGCAACACTTGCTCTTGTTATGCTGATGTCATTTAGCCGTTCTGTTCACCTTAAGAGTATTGGTCGAATGAGTGCGGTGCCTGGCTTCTTCCAAATCAATGAACCTGTGATCTTCGGTAGCCCAGTTGTGATGAACCCGACTTTGTTTATCCCGTTCGTCTTCGCTCCAGTCATCAACGCTACGATTGCGTACTTTGCTGTGCATGTTGGCTTTGTGGGTATGGGTGTCGCTACAACGCCTTGGACAACACCAGCACTGATAGGTGCTTCGTGGGGTAGCGGTTGGACCTTTGCTCCAGTATTGCTCGTCATTGGTTTATTGATTCTTGATCTAATTATCTACTTTCCATTCTTCAAAATGTTTGAGAAGCAAATGTTGGAGCAAGAACTACCAACGACGAAAGAAACTAAAGATGAGGCGCAACCTTCAGGCGAAGGTGTTACTGCTTAACGGTGCTTAATGGGCCGTAATTGCCGCGGCCCGATTCTCGGAGAGAAAATGATGGAACAAGAATTGGTTGTAATGGAGATCATCTGCAATGCTGGCGAAGCTAGAAGTTTGAGCTACGAGGCATTGCGTTTATCTAGAGAACAAGATTTTGATGCGGCTGAGGAGAAGCTCTCTCAAGCAAGAGAGTGCATTAACAAAGCCCACTTAATTCAGACTCAGTTGATTGAGGAAGATCAGGGGGAAGGGAAAGTCCCGATGACGTTAGTGATGGTACATGCTCAAGATCACTTAATGACCACGATTTTGGCTCAAGAAATGGCTGTAGAAATCGTTGCACTGAACAAAAAAATCTCGAACAAATAAGGGGAGAAAAATGTCTAGAGAGGCGATCAAACTTGCCATTATTGGCGGTGGTAGTAGCTATACCCCTGAACTGGTTGAAGGGGTTATTAAGCGCTTAGAATATTTACCCGTTAAGAAGATTCATTTTGTGGACATTGAGTCAGGAGCTGAGAAGCTTGAGATTATCAAAGGTCTAGCGCAGCGAATGGTTGATAAAGCAGGTGCAAAGATTGAGATAAAAGCAGACTTTGATCGTCGTGCTGCGATAAAAGATGCGGACTTTGTGATGACGCAGTTCCGTGTGGGTGGCCTTGCTGCTCGTGCTAATGACGAGCGAATTCCAATTAAATACGACGTCATCGGCCAAGAAACAACAGGCCCTGGTGGGTTTGCTAAAGCACTGCGAACCATCCCGGTTATTCTTGATATATGTAAAGATATTGAAGAGTTGGCACCCAATGCATGGATGCTCAATTTCACCAACCCTGCGGGTTTGGTCTCTGAAGCCGTCAGTAAGTACACCAAAGTAAAGAGCATTGGTTTATGTAATGTGCCGGTTTCGATGGAAATGATGATCGCAGAAATGATGGAGTGCGAGCCAAAAGAGCTACAACTTGAGTTTGCCGGATTAAACCATCTCGTTTGGGTGCACAAAGCATGGCTCAATGGAGAAGATATTACTCAAACAGTATTAGAGAAAGTCGGTGATGGTGCTAACTTCAGCATGAAGAACATCTGGGAAGAACCGTGGGATCCAGCATTTCTAAAAGCGCTGGGGGCGATACCATGTCCTTACCATCGTTATTTCTATCAAACCGATGCTATGCTCGCTGAAGAGAAACAAAGCGCGGGTGAAAAGGGCACTCGTGCTGAGCAGGTAATGGAAACAGAAAATGCGCTATTCAAGCTCTATCAAGATCCTAATCTCGATCATAAGCCGAAAGAGTTAGAAGAGCGGGGTGGGGCTTATTATTCAGATGCATCACTAAACTTGGTTGATTCAATTTATAACAATCGTAATAGTATTCATGTTGTTAACGTCTTAAATAACGGAGCGATTAACGGCCTCCCCGACGATGCTGTGATTGAGTGTAGCGCGGTGATTGGTAGTTGGGGCGCGAAACCTCTTGCGGTTGGTGAGCTGTCAAACAATATCAAAGGATTACTCTATCAAGTCAAAGCATATGAACAGTTGACAATAGACGCTGCTGTTGAAGGTAATTATGACAAAGCGCTCATGGCATTAACCAACAACCCATTGGTGCCAGACATTGGTCGTGCCAAGTCAATTCTGGATGATATCCTAGCGGTGAACGCTCCGTATTTACCTCAATTTAAACTAACGACGTTGTAGTACTAAGGAAGGGCGCCAATGAAAGTCATTTTTAATGCTGATGATTTTGGTTTAACGAGAGGTGTAAATAACGGCATCGTAAAAGCTCATCAGCAAGGTGTTGTTCATTCAACCACCATGATGGTCGGTATGGATGCTGAGAAACATGCTTTAGAGTTGGCTCGCCATAATCCAGACTTGAGAATTGGCGTTCATCTTAGGTTTACAGCGGGAGTGCCTCTAACTGGGCACCCTAATTTGACCAACGGTCGAGCGCATTTTATCAAATACGACGAACTGTGGGGTAAGCAGGACTTCGAAACTCAGGTCATTTATGACGAAGCAAAAGCTCAGGTGGAACATTTTTTATCGCTTGGGTTAGAGCTAAGCCACTTAGATAGCCATCATCACGCGCATACTCACCCTCAAATTTTGCCCGTTATTAAAGAGGTAGCGAGTGAATACCGAGTGCCACTGCGGGGCACTGGCTTGTGTCAAGAATCGATGACAACAAGGTATGTCTTTAGTGACGAATTTTACGATCAAAAAGTAAGTTTAGATGGTTTGATGGCGCATTTATTGAGTCTAAAGACAGACTATGATTTGGTTGAGGTGATGTGCCACCCGGCAGAGGCCGATCAAGCGCTGATTTTAAAGAGTGGTTATGCGCTTCAGCGAGAGCTAGAGTTACAAGTTCTTACCTCTCCCATTTTAAAAGAACAGTTAGCTCAACATGGTATAGCTGTCACGGATTACTCTGAGCTCGTTTCTACCAATCAAATGGTCGGTGTATGATTAAAGGCTGCCAGCTTCGCCCCCTATGAGCACCTTACGAATTGCTGGCAGCCGTTCTACACAAACGGATATTTAATAACAATTGCAGTTGGACTCAATAGCATTATGGCAAGGATTAAAGATGTCGCCGAACTCGCCGGTGTAAATCGCTCTACCGTTTCTCGAATCATTAATGGGGAGGGGAAGTTTCGCGAAGAAACTCGAAAAAAAGTAGAGCAAGCTATGGCGCAACTGAATTATCGCCCGAGTGCGATTGCTCGTTCACTCGCAACCTCATCCAGTAATATGGTTGGCTTATTGGTGACTTACTATACGGGGGGCTTCTTTGGCGAGATGATGGAGCAGGTTCAGACTGAGCTGGATATTCATAAAAAGTTTCTGATTACCGCTCAAGGACATCATTCTGCAGAAGGTGAAAAGGAAGCCATTCAGCGTTTTAATGATCTGCGTTGTGATGGCTATGTCCTCCATAGTCGTTATTTGTCAGATGATGATTTACGTGAATTAGCAAAACAGCCAACGCCTTTCGTTCTTCTGGATCGCTATGTTGAAGGAATAGAAGAGCGTTGCGTTACTTTTAATCATCATCATGCAAGCCGTATTGCCGTCGAGCATCTTTTAGCTGGTGGTCATAGAAAAATCGCCTGTATTACCGGTCCATCCCAACGTCATAATAGTTTATTAAGAAAGCTTGGGTACGTTGATGCGATGAAGGACGCAGGTATCGATATTGACGAAAGCTGGTGTGAAGAAGGGAATTATGGTCGGCAAAGTGGTTATGATGCAATGGCTGCAATTTTACAACGACACCCTGAAGTTACTGCAGTCTTTTCTTGCAGTGAGGAAATGACGGTCGGTGCAATGCAGTACTTACACGAGCACAATATTTCAGTACCGGAGCAAATCTCTTTAACTAGCTTTGACAGTGTCGACCTTTGTGAAAGCCTTTATCCTACAGTGTCGGCAGTGCACTTTCCTATCAGTGATATGGCCCGTGTAGCGGTACAAACATTAATGGGATTAGTCAAAGATCAAGAAATAATAGATAAGCCAACGTTCGAGGCTCAGCTTAAAATACGCAAAGCAGATCGAACCTTAAAGTAGCTTGCTTTTGCTCATTAAATGAGTCATTAGAAATGACCATCTGATGTTTTGATACTTACTGATGAATTTATTCACAAAATTTACTAGTATTCTAACTCTCTTAGGCAACGTAAATCAGTAGTGAATAAGTGGCAGCCATTAAACTTACGGTCGATCGTATTCAACCCGGATTACATATCCGTCTTCCGCTAAAGTGGAACGATCACCCTTTTCTACTCAATAGTTTTAAGATTAAAGATCAAGAACAAGTCGAGATGATCCGTCACCTCGGTGTAAAGTTCGTTTACTTTAATCCAGAGCAAAGTGATGCCGCACCACTTCCAGTCGACCAGATACAAGCTGATAGAGTAACGAATGAAGCGTCGCTAGATCATGAAACTCAAAAACTTTGGCAAGAAAAACAAAACCGCATAGAAAAGTTAAGTGCGTATCGTCGACGCGTTATCCAGTGCGAAAAAGAGTTTGAGCGCTCTCTTGCGCGTATGCGCTCGGTCATGACGAAAATTCGTAATCGTCCAACAGCTGCCGTTGATGAAGCGAAGCTTCTTATTGAAGATATCGTCGAGAAGTTAATGTGTGATGATAATGTCACTCTACACCTGATGAACGGTAAAAATGAGTTTGAAGATATTTATTTCCATTCGTTGAACGTTGCTGTTATCGCCATGATGATTGGCCGTGCTAAGGGGTACTCAGCTGCGCAGTTGAAAGAGCTTTCATTCTCAGCGCTATTCCACGATATCGGGAAAATAAAAATTCCTACCGCAATATTAAGAAAGCAAGCACCGCTGACGGAACCAGAAACTAACTACTTAAAGTTGCACACCAAATATGGAGTAGACCTTGCGAGCCAAATAGAAGGTTTTCCCGAAGTTGCAAGAGTTGTGATTGCACAGCACCATGAACTAAGAGATGGGTCTGGCTATCCCAAAGGTCTGAAAGGAGATGAGATCAACGAGTTTGCTCAAATTATTGCTGTAGCTAACGCATTTGATAACTTGTGTCATACACCTATAGTCTCAGAGCAAAAAATTCCTTATACCGCACTCTCTCATTTATATAAGAACTGTAAACACCTATATAAAGAAGAAAACCTGAATATCCTGATTAAGTTTATGGGCGTGTTTCCTCCAGGAACTGTGGTTCAGCTTTCCAATAATATGGTGGGCTTGGTTATCTCAGTGAATGCATCGCATCTATTATTCCCAAATGTATTGGTTTACGACCCATCAGTGCCAAGGACGCAGGCGCCAATCATTGATCTTGCATCAAAGGATATAAAGATAGTTAACGCGATTCATCCGTCTAAATTGCCGGAGAAAATCAAAGAGTATCTTAATCCGCGTTCACGCATTTCTTACTTCTTCGATAGTGATGAGTAGTTATCCACAGATTTTTGTGGGTAAGCTGTAGAAATCTTGAGTGTTATTTCGGGGTAATTTTGAGGTTGGATGGAAAGTATCCACTTGGCATGCTTTTTTAGAAAAAATGTATTTTTAGTCTTGCCAAAGAAAATCTTCTCCCTATAATGCGCATCCATCGACACGGCAGACGCCACAAGGCTTCAGCAGGGTCGGAGAGGTAAAAAGCTTCTACGAAAAATTAGTTGAAAAAAGTGTTTGACACTAACAACCAAATCGCTAGAATGCACCTCCGCTTTGAGAGAAAACTTCTCGCAAAGCAAGTTCTTTAACAATATAGACCTATCAATCTGTGTGGGCACTCGTTGATGATAATCCAATTAGAAATTTCTCTTAATAAAGAGGGGTTTCAAATTAGGTTTCAATGAAACGAAGTGACCATTGAATCTTCGGATTCAGCACAGTCAATTCAAACATTACTTTATGTAATGTTCAGTATTCATTGAGCCGAACAAAATCTTAAATTGAAGAGTTTGATCATGGCTCAGATTGAACGCTGGCGGCAGGCCTAACACATGCAAGTCGAGCGGAAACGAGTTATCTGAACCTTCGGGGAACGATAACGGCGTCGAGCGGCGGACGGGTGAGTAATGCCTAGGAAATTGCCCTGATGTGGGGGATAACCATTGGAAACGATGGCTAATACCGCATGATGCCTACGGGCCAAAGAGGGGGACCTTCGGGCCTCTCGCGTCAGGATATGCCTAGGTGGGATTAGCTAGTTGGTGAGGTAAGGGCTCACCAAGGCGACGATCCCTAGCTGGTCTGAGAGGATGATCAGCCACACTGGAACTGAGACACGGTCCAGACTCCTACGGGAGGCAGCAGTGGGGAATATTGCACAATGGGCGCAAGCCTGATGCAGCCATGCCGCGTGTATGAAGAAGGCCTTCGGGTTGTAAAGTACTTTCAGCAGTGAGGAAGGTGGATGCGTTAATAGCGTATTCATTTGACGTTAGCTGCAGAAGAAGCACCGGCTAACTCCGTGCCAGCAGCCGCGGTAATACGGAGGGTGCGAGCGTTAATCGGAATTACTGGGCGTAAAGCGCATGCAGGTGGTTTGTTAAGTCAGATGTGAAAGCCCGGGGCTCAACCTCGGAATAGCATTTGAAACTGGCAGACTAGAGTACTGTAGAGGGGGGTAGAATTTCAGGTGTAGCGGTGAAATGCGTAGAGATCTGAAGGAATACCGGTGGCGAAGGCGGCCCCCTGGACAGATACTGACACTCAGATGCGAAAGCGTGGGGAGCAAACAGGATTAGATACCCTGGTAGTCCACGCCGTAAACGATGTCTACTTGGAGGTTGTGGCCTTGAGCCGTGGCTTTCGGAGCTAACGCGTTAAGTAGACCGCCTGGGGAGTACGGTCGCAAGATTAAAACTCAAATGAATTGACGGGGGCCCGCACAAGCGGTGGAGCATGTGGTTTAATTCGATGCAACGCGAAGAACCTTACCTACTCTTGACATCCAGAGAACTTTCCAGAGATGGATTGGTGCCTTCGGGAACTCTGAGACAGGTGCTGCATGGCTGTCGTCAGCTCGTGTTGTGAAATGTTGGGTTAAGTCCCGCAACGAGCGCAACCCTTATCCTTGTTTGCCAGCGAGTAATGTCGGGAACTCCAGGGAGACTGCCGGTGATAAACCGGAGGAAGGTGGGGACGACGTCAAGTCATCATGGCCCTTACGAGTAGGGCTACACACGTGCTACAATGGCGCATACAGAGGGCGGCCAACTTGCGAAAGTGAGCGAATCCCAAAAAGTGCGTCGTAGTCCGGATTGGAGTCTGCAACTCGACTCCATGAAGTCGGAATCGCTAGTAATCGTGGATCAGAATGCCACGGTGAATACGTTCCCGGGCCTTGTACACACCGCCCGTCACACCATGGGAGTGGGCTGCAAAAGAAGTAGGTAGTTTAACCTTCGGGGGGACGCTTACCACTTTGTGGTTCATGACTGGGGTGAAGTCGTAACAAGGTAGCGCTAGGGGAACCTGGCGCTGGATCACCTCCTTATACGATGATTATTGCGATGAGTGTTCACACAGATTGATACGGTTTATAAAGTAAAGAGACGATACTGGGTCTGTAGCTCAGGTGGTTAGAGCGTTCGCCTGATAAGCGAGAGGTCGGTGGTTCGAGTCCACTCAGACCCACCAATTTCCTTCCCAAGGAATTGGCATACAGTATCGACACACCTTGATGGGGCTATAGCTCAGCTGGGAGAGCGCCTGCCTTGCACGCAGGAGGTCTGCGGTTCGATCCCGCATAGCTCCACCATCTTTAAGTGTTCTTGAAAAAGAATCTTTAAAAATGGTTTTCATCAGAAAATCTAGCTCTTTAACAATTTGGAAAGCTGACAAAACAACAATTTATTGTTGTTTGTAAAGTTCTCAAAGTATTCTTTATGGAATACAACTAAAAACACATTCAAGTGTTCTTGGAATTTGAGTCCGGCAAAATCGAATGTCTCTCGCTCATTCAAATAATGAGAGACAACTTTGGTTGTTTAACATCAATTCGAAACTCCTTCGGGTTGTATGGTTAAGTGACTAAGCGTACACGGTGGATGCCTTGGCAGTCAGAGGCGATGAAGGACGTATTAACTTGCGATAAGCCCAGATTAGGTAGTAAAAACCACTTGAGTCTGGGATTTCCGAATGGGGAAACCCACTTACATAAGTAAGTATCGCTGCGTGAATACATAGCGCAGCGAGGCGAACCGGGGGAACTGAAACATCTAAGTACCCCGAGGAAAAGAAATCAACCGAGATTCCGAAAGTAGCGGCGAGCGAAATTGGACTAGCCCTTAAGCTTTATAGGCGTTAGGTGAACAAGCTGGAAAGCTTGGCGATACAGGGTGATAGCCCCGTAACTGACGACGCATATTCAGTGAAATCGAGTAGGGCGGGACACGTGATATCCTGTCTGAATATGGGGGGACCATCCTCCAAGGCTAAATACTACTGACTGACCGATAGTGAACCAGTACCGTGAGGGAAAGGCGAAAAGAACCCCTGTGAGGGGAGTGAAATAGAACCTGAAACCGTGTACGTACAAGCAGTAGGAGCAGGCTTTGTCCTGTGACTGCGTACCTTTTGTATAATGGGTCAGCGACTTATATTCAGTGGCAAGGTTAACCATCTAGGGGAGCCGTAGGGAAACCGAGTCTTAACTGGGCGTTCAGTCTCTGGATATAGACCCGAAACCAGGTGATCTAGCCATGGGCAGGTTGAAGGTTGAGTAACATCAACTGGAGGACCGAACCGACTAATGTTGAAAAATTAGCGGATGACTTGTGGCTAGGGGTGAAAGGCCAATCAAACCTGGAGATAGCTGGTTCTCCCCGAAAGCTATTTAGGTAGCGCCTCGGACGAATACTACTGGGGGTAGAGCACTGTTAAGGCTAGGGGGTCATCCCGACTTACCAACCCTTTGCAAACTCCGAATACCAGTAAGTACTATCCGGGAGACACACGGCGGGTGCTAACGTCCGTCGTGGAGAGGGAAACAACCCAGACCGCCAGCTAAGGTCCCAAATTACTACTAAGTGGGAAACGATGTGGGAAGGCTCAGACAGCCAGGATGTTGGCTTAGAAGCAGCCATCATTTAAAGAAAGCGTAATAGCTCACTGGTCGAGTCGGCCTGCGCGGAAGATGTAACGGGGCTAAGTAGTAAACCGAAGCTGCGGCAATGCACTTTAGTGCATTGGGTAGGGGAGCGTTCTGTAAGCGGTTGAAGGTGTGTGGTAACGCATGCTGGACGTATCAGAAGTGCGAATGCTGACATGAGTAACGATAAAGGGGGTGAAAAACCTCCTCGCCGGAAGACCAAGGGTTCCTGTCCAACGTTAATCGGGGCAGGGTAAGTCGACCCCTAAGGCGAGGCCGAAAGGCGTAGTCGATGGGAAACGGGTTAATATTCCCGTACTTCTTACAATTGCGATGGGGGGACGGAGAAGGCTAGGTGGGCCTGGCGACGGTTGTCCAGGTTCAAGTGCGTAGGCTTGAGAGTTAGGTAAATCCGGCTCTCTTTAAGGCTGAGACACGACGTCGAGCATCTACGGATGTGAAGTCATTGATGCCATGCTTCCAGGAAAAGCCTCTAAGCTTCAGATTGTAAGGAATCGTACCCCAAACCGACACAGGTGGTCGGGTAGAGAATACCAAGGCGCTTGAGAGAACTCGGGTGAAGGAACTAGGCAAAATGGTACCGTAACTTCGGGAGAAGGTACGCTCTCGACGGTGAAGTCCCTCGCGGATGGAGCTATTGAGAGTCGCAGATACCAGGTGGCTGCAACTGTTTATTAAAAACACAGCACTGTGCAAAATCGCAAGATGACGTATACGGTGTGACGCCTGCCCGGTGCCGGAAGGTTAATTGATGGGGTTAGACTTCGGTCGAAGCTCTTGATCGAAGCCCCGGTAAACGGCGGCCGTAACTATAACGGTCCTAAGGTAGCGAAATTCCTTGTCGGGTAAGTTCCGACCTGCACGAATGGCGTAATGATGGCCACGCTGTCTCCACCCGAGACTCAGTGAAATTGAAATCGCTGTGAAGATGCAGTGTACCCGCGGCTAGACGGAAAGACCCCGTGAACCTTTACTACAGCTTGGCACTGAACATTGACCCTACATGTGTAGGATAGGTGGGAGGCTTTGAAGCGCAGTCGCTAGATTGCGTGGAGCCGTCCTTGAAATACCACCCTTGTAGTGTTGATGTTCTAACGTCGACCCCTTATCGGGGTTGCGGACAGTGCCTGGTGGGTAGTTTGACTGGGGCGGTCTCCTCCCAAAGCGTAACGGAGGAGCACGAAGGTGGGCTAATCACGGTTGGACATCGTGAGGTTAGTGCAATGGCATAAGCCCGCTTGACTGCGAGAATGACAATTCGAGCAGGTGCGAAAGCAGGTCATAGTGATCCGGTGGTTCTGAATGGAAGGGCCATCGCTCAACGGATAAAAGGTACTCCGGGGATAACAGGCTGATACCGCCCAAGAGTTCATATCGACGGCGGTGTTTGGCACCTCGATGTCGGCTCATCACATCCTGGGGCTGAAGTCGGTCCCAAGGGTATGGCTGTTCGCCATTTAAAGTGGTACGCGAGCTGGGTTTAGAACGTCGTGAGACAGTTCGGTCCCTATCTGCCGTGGGCGTTGGAGAATTGAAAGGGGCTGCTCCTAGTACGAGAGGACCGGAGTGGACGAACCTCTGGTGTTCGGGTTGTGTCGCCAGACGCATTGCCCGGTAGCTAAGTTCGGGATCGATAACCGCTGAAAGCATCTAAGCGGGAAGCGAGCCTTGAGATGAGTTCTCCCTGATACTTTAAGTATCCTAAAGGGTTGTCGTAGACTACGACGTTGATAGGCAGGGTGTGTAAGCGTTGTGAGGCGTTGAGCTAACCTGTACTAATTGCCCGTGAGGCTTAACCATACAACACCCAAGGGGTTTTGATGGACTCAATGAAAGAACATTGAATGTGTAGTAACGAGAATTAAGAAACAGCTTTCCAGATTAAAGAATTTGCTTGGCGACCATAGCGTTTTGGACCCACCTGATTTCCATGCCGAACTCAGAAGTGAAACGAAATAGCGCCGATGGTAGTGTGGGGTTTCCCCATGTGAGAGTAGGACATCGCCAGGCTTTAAATTTAGTGTTCTCCTTTTTTAAAAGGTGAAGACAAAAGTTAAGAGAGCCCGTTTGTAAAAGCGGGCTTTTTTAGTCCTTACGGACACAAATAATGTGCTGATATGGCTCAGTCGGTAGAGCGCATCCTTGGTAAGGATGAGGTCCCCAGTTCGATTCTGGGTATCAGCACCATTTATTGTTTGTTTTAGACTTTAAATTAAAGCCTAAAACAAAACGTAAAGAATTTGCTTGGTGACCATAGCGTTTTGGACCCACCTGATTTCCATGCCGAACTCAGAAGTGAAACGAAATAGCGCCGATGGTAGTGTGGGGCTTCCCCATGTGAGAGTAGGACATCGCCAGGCTTTAAATTTTGGACACTTGCTGATTACAAGCGAGTGATACCACTGCGGAGTGGTAGTTCAGTTGGTTAGAATACCGGCCTGTCACGCCGGGGGTCGCGGGTTCGAGTCCCGTCCACTCCGCCACTTATATTAAGCCTCAGTCGAAAGACTGGGGCTTTTTCGTTAATGCGAGTATATTTTTCCCTTCAATCGAATGAGTCCTGCGGAAAGGCCTATTAGTAGTCCGGAACCGCTGCCACTTATATTAAGCTTCACTTGAAAGACTAAGATTTTTGGTATCTGTAGGACCAGCTTTCTCTGTAACCAAGTTGCACAATTCTAGTTGAATGTAATCTTGCCCATTTCTCTACAGATTCGAGCCTATAGTAAATGCTGGGGACTGATGGGTTATGCCGGTCATTAGACCAGAGAATTCGCATAAGCTAGCTCGTATTCTGCATTCTTGTCACTGCGTATTTCGTTAACGCTCCTCTCTAATAAGAGTTTTCTACTGCTACTTCGCAAATATTCATCGTTCTAGTGTTCTGGATAGTCCCTAGGAGAATGGATTGCTGGAGTTTGTTACCGCTAGTCTGATTTAGTCATTGGAAGAGAATGAGCGTCTAGACTGTTAAGAGAATAAAGTCATTCGAACATTCATGTCTTTTAGAAAACTTTGTTTTCTTTGCTGATCTTGCTAGTAAAGATTAACCTAAGAGGAGTTCTCGTAGGAGTAAGTTTGATGATGCAACAAATAAAAAATGAAACCTTGAAATCCGTATTTAAACAATGGTCTTCCGAAGAGGGAATTGTGGTCATCAACCCTGCAACTGAGCAAGAGTTAGTTCGACTAAAGCCCAGTGCTCTTGAGGAATTAGATGACATTATTGGTAAGTGTAAAACCGAGCAAATTCGCTGGGCAAAGTTAAGTGCTAAAGAGCGCTCTCGTCGCTTGAAAAAGTGGTATCAATTACTCCTTGATAATGCAGAAGACATTTCCACAATTATTACCTTAGAGCAGGGAAAACCATTAACCGAGAGTAAAGGGGAGGTGATGTATGGCGCCTCTTTTGTCGAGTGGTTTTCAGAAGAAGCCAAACGTGCTTATGGCGAAGTTATACCAGCCCCCACGACAGATCGACGTCTGTCTGCTATTCGCCAGCCTGTAGGGGTATGCGCTGCAATTACGCCGTGGAACTTCCCTATTGCGATGATTACAAGAAAAGCAGCACCAGCCCTGGCGGCAGGTTGTGGTATGCTGATTAAACCCTCTGAGCTTACTCCTCTTACTGCAATTGCTGTTGTTGAATTAGCTTATCAGGCAGGAATCCCAAAAGAACTGCTTCCTGTGGTGGTATCAGAGCAGGCAGCTGAGTTTGGCCAAGTACTAAGTACTGATCCTAGGATTAAGAAAGTTTCTTTTACGGGCTCTACGCGAGTCGGGAAGATTTTGATGAAACAAGCCAGTGACTCTGTCAAAGCGGTTTCGATGGAGTTAGGTGGTAATGCACCTTTTATTGTTTTTGAAGATGCAGATTTAGATGCGGCTGCGGAAGGGCTTGTCGCTTCGAAGTTCCGTAATGCAGGGCAAACATGTGTTTGTACCAATCGGCTGTATGTTCATGAAGGTGTAAAACAAGTTTTTATTGAAAAAGTATTGTCGAAGTTAAACAAATTACAGCTTGGTAATGGTTTAGAGAAAGGTGTCACATTAGGCCCTGTTATTACGATGGCTTCTAAACATCGCCTAGAGGCGGTGATCGATCAAGCTGTACAAGAAGGGGCTTCTATTGCCAACTCTCCGCAGAGACGCCCTGGGCGCTTTATGGAGCCCGTTCTTTTGGATAGCGTCAAGCAACATATGTCGATTGTTCAGCAAGAGCTATTCGGGCCTGTATTACCTATTATTACTTTTGAGAATGATGAGCAAGTTCTAGGAATGGCGAATGACACAGAGTATGGTTTGGCTTGTTACTTCTACACGAATAACTTCAAGCGTATTGTTGCTTTCAGCGAAGGTCTGGAATACGGCATGGTTGGTGTCAATGAGGGGATTATTTCTACTGAGGTGGCCCCGTTTGGTGGAGTGAAAGAGTCAGGAGTTGGCCGAGAAGGTGCGAAACAAGGGCTCGATGAATATTTGGAGACAAAGTATATTTGTCTCGGTGGTTTAAGCTGAGTTGGTTGATTTAAGCAAAAAGCTGGGTTTTACCTGGCTTTTTTGATCTGGGAGATGTGTGCCACCCACTATGATTATTATTTATTGGTGAACATTGCTTATGGAGGGACTATCGATAGAAAGCAGAGTTGTTGGTGAGCAGATATTCCACTCTAAGTTAAGAGATGCCTTCAAGGTAATGATCTAAACTCTGATTTTCTTTCCTGAGTGACATGAGTAGAAAAGAGTTTGACTTTAAACCAATGCAAAAAAGCCGTATCAAGAGATACGGCTTTTTCTAATATGGCTCCTCCTACTGGACTCGAACCAGTGACCTGCGGATTAACAGTCCGTCGCTCTACCAACTGAGCTAAGGAGGAACAAATTTTAATAAGTGGTGCCGACTACCGGAATCGAACTGGTGACCTACTGATTACAAGTCAGTTGCTCTACCTACTGAGCTAAGTCGGCACATTTTCGTTAATAAGTAATCGACTTACTAACTGAAAAATGGCTCCTCCTACTGGACTCGAACCAGTGACCTGCGGATTAACAGTCCGTCGCTCTACCAACTGAGCTAAGGAGGAATTGTCTTTTTAAAAGAATAAATGGTGCCGACTACCGGAATCGAACTGGTGACCTACTGATTACAAGTCAGTTGCTCTACCTACTGAGCTAAGTCGGCACACTATATTCTTTAACTATTGTTCGTGCTAAGCACCAACAATTAATAAATTGTGGTGCCCGGAGGCGGAATCGAACCACCGACACGAGGATTTTCAATCCTCTGCTCTACCGACTGAGCTATCCGGGCGACGAGGTGTATTAAACGGTTTTTCGGCTCTTAGGTCAACCATAAAATTAAAATAAAATATCGTTTGATGAAAATGTGCTCGGAGTGGGCTGTTTTTATGCATTTTTGATACAAATACACCATTAACTAAGCTTTCTTTAATGGAGAGATAGGAGTTTGAAAGTAGAGTAAATGGATAAAAACAAAAAAAGCACGCTTGAAAACGTGCTTTATACTAAACAATTGACTTTAACCTAGTGCTTTACAGAGAACTTGTTTACCCAACCTTCTAGCTCATCTGCCAGCGAAGCTAAACTTTGAGTGCTTGATTGGCTCTCCGTTACCACGGAGTTGAGCTGGCTTCCGCTTTCCTCGATAAGATTGACGCGAAGCGCAATATCATCGCTAACCTGAGTTTGTTCGGCTGCTGCAGTCGCGATCTGCTGACTCATTGCGGTGATAGATTCTAACGCCGTTACAATTTGCTGCAGAGCTTCAGAGGCATTCTTAGACTCTGTTACTGTGCCCTCACTGGTTTCTGCACACACTTCCATTGTGTGAATAGCGTTACGGGAACCTTCTTGCAGGTTGGAGATCATATGCTGAATCTCTTTAGTGCTATCTTGTGTTCGGCCTGCCAGGTTACGCACCTCGTCGGCAACAACGGCAAAGCCTCGACCTTGCTCTCCGGCACGTGCTGCTTCAATGGCAGCATTGAGTGCGAGTAAGTTTGTTTGCTCTGCAATATCGCCAATTACATCGAGCACTTTCACTATACTATTTACATCCTGATCTAGATCGGCGACCGCTTTACTTGCAGTATTTAATTGAGAAGCCAAACCTTGAATGTTTTCAACAGTACTGTGAATCAGCTTCTGAGTATGCTGACTTTGTTTATCGGCTTCGTCTGTGTTGTTTGCTGTATCACTTGCCGAGTTGGCAACATGGTTGGCTGAAGATGCCATTTCAGTCATCGCAGTGGCAATCATTGCTGTTGACTGCTGCTGAGATACGGTGAGATCGGCAATCGTATTTGAGCGAGATTCTACGGCAGATAACTCAGCGCGCAGTGCGTGCATGGATTTCTCAAGGTTTGTCACCATGCTGGCTAGCGATTGACTCATATCTTGCACCGCACGATAGATACTTCCTCTCGGCGCCACTGCATCAAAACTGGTCTGAATGTCGCCTTGTGCGACAGCTTGAACGGCTTTGCGCACATCGTTTGGCTCTCCACCAAGTAGATTGAGCATCTTGCGAATCGAGATTATCAGGCCACCGAGAATACTCCCCGCGATAACTAAACACAGTACAAGCTGCCATTGAGCGGTAGCCCAGAAGCGAGCATTCACCTCATTAAAGCCGATCCCTGTACCTACAACCCAGCCCCAATGTGGTGTTTTCTCGGCAATAGAGTGTTTTTCTTCAATGCTTCCGTCGGCCTGCTTTTGACTCCAAGTATATTCGATGATTTGACCGGTTTTGCGCCCCAAAACATCTAAGATAAGTTGGCCGACGCTGTTGCCATCTCCATCACGAAAGTCGTGAAAGCTTGTGCCATGTAATTGAGGGTCAAGCGGAGCTGCAACAAAAATCATGTTCTCATCTGCGACATAAACGTATTCGTTGTCTTTGTAGATATTATTACGGAGTAGGCGAGTGGCTAATGATTTCGCTTCGTCCTCTGGCATTTTGCCTTCGATAGCCATTTTTTCTACTTCGGTAAGAATGCTGTACGCACTTTTGAATAGCTCAGTAACCCGAGCTTTGTTATCAAGGTTACTTGCGACGCGAAGTGTCCATAAGCCCGTTGCGGTCAGTGCTAGGAGTGCTAGCAATATGATCGCAGATAATAAATAGGCTTGAGTTTTTAGTTTCATATTTGGCTCACAAATAAAGTGTCATCACTATGCAAGGCATAGCTAAAAGAAGAAATGTAATAACTCGGGCATCTTAGTGAAGATGAATATTCGCGCATACTAATGCGTATTGAAATTATGATGAGGATTAAATTTTTAGCGTAAAATAAGTATTTTTTAGAGATTGGGCTTAATATTTTGCGATGCTAGAAACAGAGAAACAGAGAAAATGAAATGAGCGTAGGGCAGATGCCAAAAAGCCGCATCAAAAGATGCGGCTTTTTAAAAATGGCTCCTCCTACTGGACTCGAACCAGTGACCTGCGGATTAACAGTCCGTCGCTCTACCAACTGAGCTAAGGAGGAATTATTCGTGTATCGTGTTTAGCAATGACACCAAATAATGGTGCCTCGAGGCGGAATCGAACCACCGACACGAGGATTTTCAATCCTCTGCTCTACCGACTGAGCTATCGAGGCAAAAGAATGGTGCCGACTACCGGAATCGAACTGGTGACCTACTGATTACAAGTCAGTTGCTCTACCTACTGAGCTAAGTCGGCACACTTTATTCTTTTTAGAAGAGATGAACTCTTCGTTTTAAGAATCTCATTTTTATGAAATTCTTGAATTTGGCTCCTCCTACTGGACTCGAACCAGTGACCTGCGGATTAACAGTCCGTCGCTCTACCAACTGAGCTAAGGAGGAACTATTCTGTTTTGTGTCTTGCCAATGGTTTAAATTAAGCAAGCGCACCAAATATGGTGCCTCGAGGCGGAATCGAACCACCGACACGAGGATTTTCAATCCTCTGCTCTACCGACTGAGCTATCGAGGCAAAAGAATGGTGCCGACTACCGGAATCGAACTGGTGACCTACTGATTACAAGTCAGTTGCTCTACCTACTGAGCTAAGTCGGCACGCTTTATTCTTTGTGCTTTTGTCCGTGTTATAACATTTCGTTAAGACACCAACAAATCAAATTGTGGTGCCCGGAGGCGGAATCGAACCACCGACACGAGGATTTTCAATCCTCTGCTCTACCGACTGAGCTATCCGGGCGACGGAGCGCTATTAAACGGATTTTCCCGCTTTGCGTCAACCACTTTTTTTAAATAATTTCAAAAAAGTGCTTGTTCGAACGCTTTTTATTCAACTGTCACTACAAAGTTTGCTTTGAGTTAAATTCCTTTTTGAAATTTGTAACTTTTTCTAGGTAACGACGTGCTTCTGCGTTCGGATGTTTCTTAGTTAGTGCCCAATAAACTTGGTTGGGTTGCAACGAATTAAGATCTTGCATTGCGCGTTTGCGATCGCTGCGATGGAATGTGTTTAAAACACCTCCAGTACCACCATTGTAAGCGGAAATCATACTGTACTCGAGAGAGGTTGGGTGATGGACTTCTCTTAAATAACGATTTTTTAAGATGTAGAAATACGCAGTACCGGTATCGATGTTGTTTTCTGGATTAAACAAATATTCCGGGCTTGGTTGGCCTGAGCGCTTTTTCACGAGCTTGAATACGTCTCGACCGGCGGTTTTAGGTACAACTTGCATTAAGCCATACGCATTTGCCCAACTTACCGCGTACGGGTTGAAGCTGCTCTCGGTTTTAATTATGGCGTATATCAAATCTTCTGGAATATCGTATTTCTTGGAAGCTCGGCGCACGATGTCGGCGTATTGGTAGCTGCGTGTTGAAAAATGGTCTTCAACCATGGGGATTTCGACGTAATACGCTTTCTTGAAATCAACGTCTTTGGTTTTGATTTTGTTTGCGATGAGATACTCCGCAAATCGGTTTGCCCGCCAAGACCACTGAATTGGCTTATTGTCTTGGTCAACAACTTGTTTGTACAGAAATGGTTGCCCTTCTAACGTGATTCCTTTTGAGGAGAACAAGTCGACGTGAGCTGGATCGTCTGGCGTGAGTAAGGTAGTGACAATCGCCTCTTTGAGGTGCTTTTGGGGCTCGGTCGGTGATACGGTTTCAATCGTGATCACGCCTTTGCGAAAGTCGACTTCGGCACGGCTAAGGTAGTTATCGATATATTTGACGTAATTACTTTTGCCTGCGTACTTAATTTCTTTTTTACCCCAGCGCTTTTGAATATTACCAGAGAAACTATTGATCAGGGCATCCAACGCGGCGGTATCTTTTTCAAATTGTCCAGGTAGCTCAGCTAAGTTATTGGCAAAACGGTTTGTGGGCTCGTAGTTGACGTCATAAATCTTTTCGACGAATTCACGGCTACAGCCAGCCATTAAAAGTGCGGCAGCAATAAAGACAATTTTTTTCATAAGTATCAGGGCTATTGAAGGTAATAGAAAAATGACACCACAAGTGGTTGTGATGTCATTGTTTTAACTCAAGCGACTTTATTCGCTCGGCGGTGTGTAACCTTCGATATGAACGTCTTTTCCTTCAAAGAGGAAGTTTACCATTTCTGTTTCGATCAGTTTTCGGTGCTCTGGATCCATCATGTTGAGTTTCTTTTCGTTGATCAACATGGTTTGTTTGTGTTGCCACTGAGCCCACGCTTCTTTCGAGATGTTGTCGAAAATGCGTTTACCTAGTTCACCAGGGTAAAGTTGAAAGTCTAGACCTTCGCCTTCTTTTTTTAGTCGAGCACAAAATACAGTGCGGCTCATAATGACTCCTTGTATTCAATTAACGAAGTTCGTGGGGTAGCGCTTCCAGCAATAGTTTTACTGGCGCGGCTAAACCGACTTCTTCAGGTTTAGATAAGTTATACCAAAGACCTTTGTTGCCTTCCATTATCACGTCCGGTTGCTTTGATAAATCAATCAAAATTGGCGTGATATCGAGGTGGTAATGGCTAAAGGTATGGCGAAAGGTAATCAGTGTTTGCTGCTGCTTGATATTGCTGGCTTGAATGCCACGTTGATCCAGTAGCAATTCAATGTCGCTTTCTACATCCACATGTTCGGTTTGTGGGAAGCAAAATAAGCCACCCCAAATGCCTGTTTGTGGTCTTTGTTCTAACCACACTTCATGACCATTTTCGGTGTTGTGGTGAAGCATTACAAAACGAGTTTGCTTGATTGGCTTGTCTTTTTTCGGTTTTTTACCCGGGTAATCGAGCACATTGCCTTGTTGTTTTGCCACACACAGATCCGCAACAGGGCAGAGGCTACATTTGGGTTTGCTGCGTGTGCAGACCATTGCGCCCATGTCCATCATTGCCTGGTTATACTTATCTACGTCCGTTTGTGGGGTATGCGTTTCGGCAATTTCCCACAGCTGGTTTTCAACCTTTTTTTGTCCTGGCCATCCTTCGACTGCGAAACAGCGGGATAGGGTGCGCTTCACGTTGCCATCAAGAATCGCATGTGGTTGTTTATACACAGACGATAAAACGGCGGCTGCGGTAGAGCGGCCAATCCCCGGTAAGGCGTTCATTTTCTCTATATCAAGAGGAAACTCACCATTGTATGTAGAGGCGACCTCTTGTGCTGCTTTGTGAAGGTTACGGGCTCGGGCGTAATACCCTAAGCCAGTCCAAAGGTGCAGGACTTCATCTTGCTCAGCATTGGCAAGATCGAGCACGGTTGGAAAACGCTCTAAGAAACGTTGGTAATACGGAATAACCGTAGTGACCTGAGTTTGCTGAAGCATGATTTCAGACAACCAGACACTGTATGCGGTCTTATTTTGTTGCCACGGAAGATCTTTTCTTCCATATGCGTCATACCATTCTAGGATGGCATTGGCGAAAGGTGTCACGACTTGCTCTGTATTCTATTATTGGTTAGGTGCAAAATTGCACCACATAATGGGCAAGAAGTACAACGGATAAACAGTAGGGATATAAAGAGGTGTGCTATTGCTTTTGGGCTGCCATAGGCCAAGAGCTCAACAAATACTTGCACCTCAGTAAATTCTTTGGATAATCCCCGCTTTGATTAATCAATGTGCAGGCAAAATCAATGAGTGAAGTAACCACTAACGAATACAACGAAGACGGAAAGCTGATCCGCAAAATCCGCAGCTTTGTGCGCCGTGAAGGGCGTTTGACTAAAGGTCAAGAGAGCGCGATGAATGAATGCTGGCCAACGATGGGTATTGACTTCAAAGCTGAACTTCTCGATTGGAAAGAAGTGTTTGGTAACGACAACCCCGTTGTACTAGAGATCGGTTTTGGTATGGGTGCTTCATTGGTTGAAATGGCAAAGAATGCACCAGAGAAGAACTTCATTGGTATCGAAGTACACAGCCCGGGTGTTGGTGCTTGTCTTGCGGATGCGCGTGAGGCGGGAGTTACTAACCTGCGTGTGATGTGCCATGACGCAGTGGAAGTGTTTGAGCATATGATTCCAAACGGCAGCCTATCGACACTGCAGTTGTTCTTCCCAGACCCTTGGCACAAGAAACGTCACCACAAGCGTCGCATCGTTCAATTAGGTTTTGCTGAAATGGTTCGTGAGAAGCTGATCCCTAATGAAGGTATTTTCCACATGGCGACAGACTGGGAAAACTACGCAGAGCACATGATTGAAGTGATGAACCAAGCGCCAGGCTTCGAAAACATTGCTAAAGATGGTGATTTCGTTCCTCGTCCAGACGACCGTCCTTTAACGAAGTTTGAAGCTCGTGGTCACCGTCTTGGTCACGGTGTGTGGGATATCAAATATAAGCGTATCGCGTAACTAGAGGAGTTCATGGGATGTACCATTACGCGATATTAGCGAATCCGGGTCATAACCGAATTTACTTTGATAGCGCAATGACCATTGCCTGTTCAGAGCTAAAAGCAATTTTAGCTTCACAAGGCGTGGATGTGACAGAAATTGGTAGTAAAGAGGTTGGCTTACCTGCAGCGTTGGTGTTTTCTTGTCAGGAAGCTCTAAGCGATGAGCAGACGCGAAGAATCGCAGCCTCTTCGATTTACTATGCACTATTTGAAGTGCGCGAAGATGGTTTACTTCGACCAATTCAAGCGCCAGCGTTCAATACTTTCCCGGAAAGCATGAGTCAGATTCTGCGTTATACCGGGAAAACAAACGAGCAGTTTACTCGCTTGATGGTGAATATCGGCATTAGTGCGTCCAATACGGGAAGTGAGCAGCTGACCTTAATGGATCCAATGTGTGGTAAAGGTACAACCTTATTTGAAGGCTTGATCCACGGTTTGAACGTGGTAGGGGTAGAGATCAATGCCAAGTGGGTGCAAGAGATCCAGACCTTTATCGTTAAGTTCATGAAGAATGGCCGCTTTAAGCACAAAGTGAGCAAAGAAAAGCGCACAGCGGGTGGCAAGAAAGTGGCGGATGGTTTCGTGGTTGAAGCTGCAGCAAATAAAGAAGATTACAACCAAGGCAACCTTCAGTTTATGAAGCTGTATTCGGCTGATACACGTATCGCTGATCAAGTCGTGAAAAAGAACTCAGTTGATGTGATGGTGTCTGACTTGCCTTACGGCGTGCAGCACGGCAGCAAAAATGCCAAGGACAGCAAACTGAACCGCAGCCCACTAGAGCTTTTAAACGAGGCTCTGCCTGCATGGAAAGTGGTATTGAAAAAACAAGGTTCAGTGGTGTTGTCTTTTAATGAATTTACGTTGAAATGGAAAGACGTCGCGGCATTATTTGAAGAGCAAGGTTGGAAGGTACTTTCAGAAGAGCCTTACATCGGTTATCTTCACCGTGTTGATCAATCTATCAACCGCAATATTATTGTGGCAGTAAAACCATAATCGACTTGAGTCGAACGAACCCTATGGAAAAGCCAACGACACGTTGGCTTTTTTTACCTCTGAGCTCAACGAGTTCTCTTGTAAATAGAAGGTAGAGAATGAAACCGACAGTGGAAATTTTGACAGATATTTTGGCGGAAGTGCGCCCTTTAATCGGCCAAGGCAAAGTGGCTGATTACATTCCTGCTCTGGCAAAAGTACCCAGCAACAAGTTAGGTATTGCGGTATACACCAACGAAGGTGAGGTTATTAAGGCGGGCGATGCCGATGAACCTTTCTCTATCCAATCTATTTCAAAAGCATTGAGCTTGACGTTAGCGATGTGCTTGTACAAGCAAGAAGAAATTTGGTCTCGAGTGGGAAAAGAGCCTTCGGGGCAGGCATTTAATTCGCTAATCCAGCTAGAAATGGAGCAAGGTATTCCTCGCAATCCTTTTATTAATGCTGGAGCGATAGTTGTGGCGGATCTGTTGCAAACTCGCTTATCTGCACCTCGTCAGCGCCTATTGGAATTTGTACGTCAGCTTTCTGGTGATACTCATATTGTGTATGACAAAGTCGTCGCGGCATCCGAAATGATGCATGGTGATCGTAATGCGGCGATTGCTTATCTCATGCGCTCGTTTGGTAACTTCGAAAATGAAGTAATTCCAGTGCTGCAAAACTACTTCCACGCTTGTGCACTGAAGATGAGCTGTGTCGACTTGGCTAAAACGTTTAGCTATTTGGCAAATAAGGGCACATCGGTACAAACGGGTAAGCCCGTTGTTTCTCCCGTGCAAACCAAACAACTTAATGCACTGTTAGCAACGTGTGGCCTGTATGATGGCGCGGGCGAATTTGCTTATCGTGTTGGCATGCCTGGTAAGTCTGGTGTCGGTGGTGGCATTATCGCGGTAGTACCTGGCGAAATGACCATTGCAGTATGGTCTCCAGAGCTTGACCCTTCAGGTAACTCCCTTGCTGGTACTAAGGCGCTTGAATTGCTATCGGAGCGAATTGGCCGTTCGATTTTCTAATGTTGAATGTTCTATATAAAAAGCCTCTCAATTGAGAGGCTTTTTTGTTTTTGGGCTGCGTTACTCTTCGCTTTCTTCGGCCATAAAGGCTTCGAGCAAGTCATTAAGGAAGAGCTTCCCTTTTTCAGTAATTTGCCAATGAGTGGCGGTTTCACTCAAGTAGCCCATTTCTAACGCCCAATCAATAGTTTCTTGAATCGTACTGAGCGGCAAGCCTGTGGTGTCCACGTAATCTTGCTTCGGGCATGCTTCCATTAAGCGGAATCGGTTCATAAAGAACTCGAATGGACGATCTTCATCCGCGACGACATGTTCCGTATGCAGATAAGGTTTGACCATATTTTGATAAGCCGCTAAATAGCCTCGCGGGTGTTTTACCTTTGTCGTTCGAATAATACGTCCGTCGGTAAAACTGAGTTTGCCATGAGAGCCACAACCGATACCAAGGTAATCACCAAAGCGCCAGTAGTTGAGGTTGTGCTGACACTGATAGCCCGGCTTGCTGTAACCCGAAATTTCATATTGCACATAACCCGCGGCTGCAAGTTTTTGGTGTCCGAGCTCGAAAATATCCCACAAATCATCATCATCAGGTAGCGTTGGTGGCTTGTAGTAAAACATGGTGTTTGGCTCGATGGTCAGCTGATACCAAGAAAGATGCGGCGGTGCCAACTCAATCGCTTTGTCCAAATCTGCCAAGGCTTGTTCGATGCTTTGATCAGGTAAGCCGTGCATGAGATCGAGGTTAAAGCTGTTCAAACCGATTTGGTGCGCTAATTTAGCAGCATTGACGGCTTCGTCTTGGCCGTGAATGCGCCCCAAGCGCTCAAGCTTCTGTTGCTCAAAGCTTTGCACGCCGATAGAGATACGCGTTACACCAGCTTTGCGGTAGCCAACAAAACGCTCTGCTTCGATGGTGCCTGGGTTAGCTTCCATGGTGATCTCAATTTCTGGCTTAAACGGAATACGCGCTTCAATGCCCTTAAGTAGATGCTCGATGCCTTCTGCCGAAATCAAACTCGGCGTACCACCACCAATGAAGATTGAATGCAGTGGACGTGGCGCTTCGTTAAGTCGGTATTTCTCAATGTCGGTATCCAAATCTTCTAAAAGGGCACTGATGTACTCTTCTTCTGGAATCTCGGTTTTGAGCGCGTGAGAGTTAAAGTCGCAATACGGGCACTTTTGTACACACCAAGGGATGTGTACATACAAGCTGAGTGCTGGGGGCGTTAACATGGTCTAATTCGCTCGTGATTACTGAGACACTTGCTCAGACAGTTGAGCAAACAACGACTTGAGCGCTTTACCGCGGTGAGACAGTTGTTTTTTACGTGCAGGTTCAAGTTCGGCTGACGCACAGTTGTTTTCAGGAACAAAGAAGATTGGGTCGTAGCCAAAGCCATTTTCACCGTGTGCTTCAGTTAGAATGCGGCCTTCCCATTTTCCGTGGCAGACGATAGGCGTTGGGTCGTTCTCGTGGCGCATGAGGACTAATACGCAGTGGAAACGTGCTGTACGTTCTGCTTCTGGTACGCCTTCCATTGCCGCTAGCAATTTTTCTAGATTCTCTTGATCAGATGCGTTCTCGCCTGCGTAACGTGCAGAGTAAATGCCCGGAGCGCCTTTTAAGAAATCGACTTCTAAGCCAGAGTCATCTGCAATCGCAGGAAGCCCTGTTTCTTGTGCGGCATGGCGAGCTTTGATGATCGCGTTTTCAATGAAGGTTGTACCCGTTTCTGCTACTTCCGATACATTGAATTCACTTTGCGCTAATACTTCAAAACCGAAGTCAGACAATAAATCTGCCATTTCACGAACTTTGCCTTGGTTACCAGTTGCTAGCACAATTTTTTTCATGGGAATCTCTTTTAATAGTGATAGAGGAGAACAAATCGTTCTCCTCTAGATATTCTTTAACTAATAAGTGGTTTTTAGCCTGCTTAGATCCAAAAGCTTTTGGATCATCACAACCGAATTACTCTTCAACATAAAACTTCTGGGTGAATTTAAGCTTACCTGAGCCTTTGTTTCCAGCTTTTACGTCAATATCGAAAGTAAAAGTTTCTTCGTGGGTAATTGGCAGTTCGGCTAAATAGTATATCGCATTGCCTTCTTTGACTTCACGAAAGGACAAGGTCTGAGTTTGGCCGATGAGGTTTTTCGCGCGTCCAGCAATTTTTGCTTCTAATGCAGGCTTACCCAATGAAGCTCTATCTAGCACGCTAATATTAACCACAGCGAGGTATCCATTACGCTTGATATCGTAGCTACGTGCGACTTTCGGTGTTAAGAATGTCGAGTTAAACGCGACATAGTGTACTTCGATATCTTTCATATTTTTAAACTGATCGGCGAAGCTTGGTAACGACAATAGGCTGATCAGTAATGCGGTAATCCATTTGCTCATTGTTACTTCCTCAAAGCACTTGTTATAAAACAACCATATTCGCTATTTTACCTTGGTCACGGGGTAAAAATGCGAACTCAGTCATTGGTACTAGTAAGTGTGGTACAAAATTGTAAATAAAAAGCCATCATAAGATGGCTTTAATTTCTGTCGGTATCTGGGTAGGTGATTCTATCCGAATTTGTTTGTGCCGTCCTAATTCACCTTTTTCTATGTGAACCAAACCCTTAGCGATTTTAAACTGCTTGGCTAAGAACTTAGTTAGGTGCGCATTAGCTTTGCCATCGACAGGTGGAGCAGTAATGGCGATTTTGAGCTCTTCACCATGCAAGCCAACAATTTTATCGCGGCTTGCTTTAGGTTGAATATAGAGCTTTAGGATGATGTCCTCGCCATCTTGCCAAACTGCGGCTGACATTATAACTGGAACCAAATTGGACCAATGATATCACCCATCAAGAAGTTCGCGAACTGCAAGCCGATAAACAGCACCAGTACGCTCAAATCAAGACCACCAATAGCCGGAATAATACGACGGATTGGTGCGCACATTGGCTCGGTTAATTGATGGAATACGTACTCGATAGGGCTGCGACCTTGGCTTACCCAGCTCAAAATTGCACGGATCAATAGTACCCAGAACAGCAGACCTCCAGCGGCTTTGATTAATGATAACAAGCCTAAGAACAAGAAATCAGCGCTGAAAGAGACGGAACCGTTCGAAGCTATCAGGATCAGAACGACAAATTTAAGCACACACAACACGTAGGCAAACAACACGGTTGCTAGGTCAATATTCCCCACGGAAGGAATAATGCGGCGCAGTGGACCAATGACCGGCTGAGTCGCTTTTACTATGAATTGCGAGAATGGGTTGTAGAAGTCTGCGCGTGCAGCTTGCAACCAAATTCGCAAAATTACGACCATGATGTACAGGTCAAATAGGGTTGAGATGAGAAAACTCATTGAATTCATAAGGTACCCTTAACAAGTGATGGATGATACTAAACGGAGTTCATCCAAATAATTAAAACAGTTTTTCCATTTCTTCCGCGCGAGCCACAGCAGCTTGCATGGCTTTAGCAACAATATCTGAAAGTTGATGTTCGTTGAATGTACGCAGTGCTTCTGCCGTTGTCCCACCTTTCGATGTCACGTTCTCACGCAGGGTCGATAGCTCAGTTTCTGGGTTGCTAACCACCATACTGGCCGCGCCCAATGCAGCTTGCTGAACCAATAGTCGAGCGGTGTCTTTATCAAAACCTTGAGCAATCGCTTCTGCTTGCATTGCTTCCATAAACAGAAAGAAGTATGCCGGAGCACTGCCCGCTGCGGCAATCACATTATTGATACCAGACTCTTGCTCAACCCAGCATACCTTACCGACCGCTTCCATTAACTCTGCGGCAAAAGCCTTGTCTTGCTCAGTTACATGAGCTGGTGCGAATAAACCACTCATGCCCAACCCAAGTTGTGATGGCGTATTTGGCATAACACGAACCAAGTTCAATTTTGTCGCTAGCATATCATCCAATCGTGAACAGTTGATGCCAGCGGCAATAGAAATCACCAGTTTATTAGTGAAATCGATCGCTTGCAGTGGTTTACAAACATCAGCCATCATTTGCGGTTTCACAGACAATACCACCACATCCGCCTCGGTCGCCGCTTGGATGTTATCGCTGGTGGTACGGATGCCAAAATCTTGTTCTAGCGGAAGACGGCGTGCCTCTGAAGGAGCTGTCGCGGTAATGTTTTGCGCTGGGTATCCGTTAGCAACCAAGCCAGAAACAATGGCTCTCACCATGTTGCCAGCACCAATGAAGGCGATATTTTTATGTTCCATTTGTCTGATTTCCATCATGATATTTAGAGTTTGTTGTGCGCTCAGGTGTATAATGGCGCCGCTGTTACTTACTGCTCCTATTGGCGAGTAAGATGATTGCGCGATTTACTCTTTAATTTAACGACGAATTTATGTCGCCAGTGAGCGTTTTGTTGATTTAGCTGTAGTCTCGCGCGCCGAAAATAGCGGTTCCAATACGAACCATTGTACTACCAGCTTCGATTGCAGCGGTCATATCACCACTCATTCCCATTGATAATGTATCGATTTCTGGGAACTGAGCTTCGAGTGTTTGCTTCAATGTAGCCAACTTCTGAAATTCATGAAGTTGTGATTCGTAATCAGACACGTTGGCAGGAATCGACATCAACCCTCTTAAAGTGAGGTTGGGTAGGCGAGAAATCAACTCCGCCAGCTCGAATACTTCCGCTTCGGTGACACCAGACTTAGATGCTTCACCACTGGTGTTAACCTGAATCAGAACTTGTAGCGGTTTAAGTTCGCTTGGACGCTGATCATTCAGGCGTTGAGCAATCTTGGTTCGATCTATGGTGTGAACCCAATCGAAATGTTCGGCAACAAGTCGCGATTTATTCGACTGAATCGGGCCAATGAAGTGCCATTCGATTCGATTATCTGGATAATGCTCGGCAAAGTGCTGAACTTTACTGACGCCCTCTTGGACGTAGTTTTCACCAAAGGCGGTTTGTCCCGCTTGGTAGGCTTCGAGAATTGCCTCGACAGGTTTAGTTTTGCTTACCGCTAGAAGTTGCACTGACTCTGGAGTTCGACCACATTTTTGCTCGTCATATCGAATTTGAGAGGTGATATGTTCAATATTTTGTTGAATACTACTCATAGCTGTACTTTAGACTTAAGGATTTTAAATGGATATCACTGAGTTACTGGATTTTAGTGTAAAACATAATGCCTCAGATCTACATCTTTCTGCAGGTGTCCCACCAATGGTTCGTATTGATGGGGATGTGAGAAAACTAGGCATTCCAGCGTTTACACACCAAGAAGTGCATCGTTTGGTTTTCGAAATCATGAACGATGCCCAACGCAGTGAGTTCGAAGAAAAACTCGAAGTCGACTTCTCTTTTGAGTTGCATAACGTTGGTCGTTTCCGTGTCAACGCTTTCAACCAATCTCGTGGCTGTGCGGCAGTATTCCGTACCATTCCAAGTAGCATTCCAACTTTGGAAGAGCTGGAAGCTCCCGAGATCTTCAAAAAAATTGCGAACGCTGAAAAAGGCTTAGTTCTGGTTACTGGCCCAACAGGTTCTGGTAAATCGACGACCTTAGCAGCCATTGTTGACTACATTAATCGTAATCACAACAAGCACGTACTCACAATTGAAGATCCGATTGAATTTGTTCACAACAACAATAAATGTTTGATCAACCAGCGTGAAGTACACCGTGATACGCACAGTTTCCAAAACGCACTGCGCAGCGCATTACGTGAAGACCCGGATGTCATTCTGGTTGGTGAGATGCGTGACAAAGAAACCATCAGCCTTGCATTAACGGCGGCGGAAACGGGGCACTTAGTGTTCGGCACGTTACACACCAGCTCGGCGGCAAAAACCATTGACCGTATTATCGATGTGTTCCCTGGCAGTGATAAAGACATGGTGCGCTCGATGCTTTCTGAATCCCTTCGTTCGGTTATCGCGCAAAAGTTATTGAAACGTAATGGTGGTGGCCGTATTGCATGCCATGAAATCATGATGGCAACGCCTGCGATTCGTAACTTGATCCGCGAAGACAAAGTCGCGCAGATGTATTCGATCATTCAAACTGGTGCGGCTCACGGCATGCAAACCATGGAGCAAAATGCTCGTCAGTTAATGGCACAAGGTATGGTCGCTCGTGAAGAGGTCGATAGTAAGATCGGGTTAGAAGTGCAGCAATTCTCGTAATACGTAGGTGAACACGGAAGATGGATCTAAATAAATTTCTCGAAGGTATGCTGGCGCTGAAAGCGTCGGATCTGTACATCACGGTTGGTGCGCCAATTTTGTTTCGCGTGGATGGCGAATTGCGACCACAAGGTGAAAAACTCACCGAGAGTGATGTGGCTGCATTACTCGACAGCGCTATGGAACCAGATCGGCGTCAGGAATTTCGTAAAAGTCGCGAGTCGAATTTTGCCATTGTGAGAGATTGTGGTCGCTTCCGTGTGAGTGCCTTTTTTCAACGAGAATTACCGGGTGCGGTGATTCGTCGTATTGAAACCAATATTCCCACCTTTGAGCAATTAAAGTTACCGTTAGTGTTGCAAGATTTAGCGATAGCCAAGCGTGGTTTGGTGTTGGTGGTTGGTGCTACTGGGTCAGGTAAGTCCACCACAATGGCGGCAATGACGGGCTATCGAAACAGCAACAAGACGGGGCACATTTTGACGGTCGAAGATCCGATCGAATTCGTGCATGAGCACAAGCGCTGTATCGTGACTCAACGCGAAGTTGGGTTAGATACGGAAAGCTATGAAGTTGCGCTTAAAAACTCGCTGCGCCAAGCACCAGATATGATTTTGATTGGTGAGATCCGTAGCCGTGAAACAATGGAATACGCGATGACGTTCGCCGAAACGGGCCATTTGTGTATGGCAACGTTGCACGCCAATAATGCCAACCAAGCTTTAGAGCGCATTCTTCACTTGGTACCGAAAGATCAAAAAGAACAATTCTTGTTCGACTTGTCGATGAACCTAAAAGGCGTGGTTGGTCAGCAGCTGATCCGAGATAAGAATGGGCAGGGGCGTCATGGTGTGTTTGAGATCTTGCTAAATAGCCCACGAGTATCTGATTTGATCCGTCGCGGAGATTTGCATGAGTTGAAGTCAACCATGGCTCGCTCAAATGAGTTTGGTATGCTGACGTTCGATCAATCTCTTTATAAGTTGGTGATGCAAGGTAAGATCAGCGAAGAAGATGCGCTGCACAGTGCCGATTCGGCGAATGATTTGCGCTTGATGTTGAAAACACAGCGTGGCGAAGCATTCTCTACGGGCAGTCTTGCTAACGTTAAGATCGATATGGATTAAGCGTGTTTAGACGAAAAAAGGTTGGCACTTGCCAACCTTTTCTTGTTTTGAGTATTGTGTTTTATTCACCCCAGAGGGCTTCAAACCAGCTTTCTAGAATCACCACCGCTGACTGGCAGTCCACATTCCCTTTCGATAGGGCTTTGTAGCCGCCCATGCTGAACAACTCCGCACGAGCTTCTGCTGTAGATAAACGCTCATCATGCAGTTCAACAGGTAAGCCGTATCGGCCTTGCAGACGCTTAGCAAATTTTCGTGCACGAGGGGTTATGGTCTCAAGGTCTTTGCCATGAAGATCAGTTGGTAAACCGACCACTAGCAAATCTGGTTGCCACTCTTTGATTTGCTTTTCGATATCGTCCCAATTTGGAATACCGTCATTGGCTTTAAAGGCTTTTAATGGGGAAGCCGTACCAGTAATTTCTTGGCCAATAGCGCTACCAATGCTTTTGGTTCCAAAGTCAAAAGCCATAATTGTGCGTGACATAAGGTGTCTCTATCTAATGTAACTGTATTTCGGACTAAGCATGCCCAGAGTCTGCTGAAAGATGACTGGGGTCGATGCCCAGCTTTTCGACCGCTTTCTTCCAACGCTCGTTGATTGGTGTATTAAAGATAATTTCAGGCGTCGCTTCAATGGTGAGCCAAGAGTTTTCGACCAGCTCATTTTCTAATTGGCCTGCACTCCAACCTGAGTAGCCAAGTGCCACTAAGTAATCACTTGGTTCTGCTTCTGTTCCTAACACCGAAAGAATATCACGTGAAGTGGTTACAGCGAGGTCATCGGTCATTTGGACGCTGGACTCGTAGTAATCTTTAGGTTTATGCAGAATAAAACCACGATCTTCCGAGATTGGGCCGCCATTGTAGACTGGTCTATCTAGGCTGGCTTCAAATAGGCGCGGGTGTACTGGCTGAACTTCCACCTGCTTGAGCATGTTGCCGACGGTGATATCAACAGGAGCATTGATCATTAACCCCATAGCGCCGTCTTCGTTGTGCTCACAAACGTAGATCACGCTGTTTTGAAAGTACGGATCTTTCATCCCAGGCATGGCAACCAAAAAGTGATTTGTGAGATTCATACTCATATTGACCCTTAACTCTCTTAAATGCCCCTAAGCAAACATCATACAGTTTACCATCTAGGTATGTGCATGAGTTTGCTTAAGTTAATGTACTACGCTCTCTATTAACTGTAATACAGTTTGAGTTATTCGCCTTTTACTCGACGCTCAATCGCATCCATCAGTTTGCCAGTGATTGAGATGTCAAAAGCCGCTTCAATTTCGCGAATACAGGTTGGGCTGGTGACGTTGATTTCTGTTAGCTTGTCGCCAATTACGTCAAGGCCAACAAAAATAAGACCTTTTTCTTTCAGTGTCGGAGCGACAGTTTGAGCAATCTTAATATCGGTCTCGCTTAGTGGTCGAGCCTCACCTGTGCCACCAGCGGCTAGGTTGCCGCGCGTTTCACCTTTTGCAGGAATACGAGCTAGACAGTAAGGCATTGGTTCACCATCTACGACTAAGATACGTTTGTCACCGTTGCTGATATCTGGCACGAAGGTTTGCGCCATTGCGTAGTTTTGACCGTGGTTGGTCAGTGTCTCGATGATTACAGAGACGTTAGGGTCGTTTTCTTTTACGCGGAAGATAGATGCGCCGCCCATACCATCAAGCGGTTTTAGGATGACATCACCATGTTTTTCACGAAACTCTTTAATTTTCTCTGCTTTTCGCGTCACGATTGTCGTTGGTGTCAGCTCAGGGAACCACGCTGTAAACAGTTTTTCATTACAATCACGTAGACTTTGAGGTTTGTTAACGATCAGTGCACCTTGTTCTTCTGCACGCTCAAGGATGTAAGTCGCGTAGATGTATTCTGTGTCAAACGGAGGATCTTTACGCATTAGTACAGCGTCTAGCTCAGACAGTTTGATCGTTTGCTCTGATTTGAACTCGTACCAACCGTTTGGATCTTCTTTTAGTTCCACCACTTTAGTATCTGCAATAGCAACGCCTTGATCGAGATGCAGATCATTCATTTCCATGTAGTGGATTTCATAGCCGCGTCGTTGCGCTTCAAGCATCATGGCAAAGCTAGAGTCTTTTTTGATGTTAATGGACGAAATTGGGTCCATCACAATGCCGAGTTTGATCATTATTTTTCTCCGTTTAACCAAGATCGCCGAAACGAACTTGTAAGGCTGTAATTGCTGTCAGAGCCGCTGTTTCGGTGCGCAGAACGCGAGGGCCGAGTAGCGTTTCTTCAAATTGATATTCTCGAGTCATCCCTATCTCTTCAGACGATAAACCGCCTTCAGGGCCGATCAGTAGGCGCACTTTCTCAACAGGTGTTGGCAGTGTGTTGATTGAGTAGTTAGCACGAGGATGAAGATTGAGCTTTAAGCCATCGTACTCTTCTTTACACCACTCTTCCAAGCTCATAATTGGACGAATTTCTGGAACGACATTGCGTCCACACTGCTCACAGGCACTGATGGCGATTTTTTGCCATTGCGCGAGTTTTTTCTCAAAGCGCTTTTGGTCAAGCTTGACGCCACAACGTTCGGAAATCAGAGGTGTGATGGTATTGACGCCAAGTTCCACTGACTTTTGGATAGTGAACTCCATCTTATCGCCACGTGAAATAACTTGACCAAGGTGCAGGTCTAAAGGGGATTCAATACTGTTTTCTACACGCTCGGTAATGTTAACCAAAACCGTCTTTTTGCTGACTTCACTGATAACCGCTGGGAATTCTGCGCCGCTGCCGTCAAATAGGAGAACGTCTTGGCCTTCTTTCATGCGCAGAACACGGCCGATATGGCCTGCTGCGTCGTCACTTAAAGCAAGTGAGCCAAGTTGATGAATGGTTTCTGGATGATAAATTCGAGGGATACGCATGAGATTTCCAGCAAGAGAATAAACTTAAACCATAACATGGATGCTTTAAACCGAAAAAACAAGGGGCAAGAAGCGTTTCAATATCAGTTATTGAAACGCTTCAAGGTAGAGGAGCACTAGAGTGCGCGACAGGCTTTTTGAACAAATGGGTTATGATTGCCTTGTACTTTGGCAATGCGCTCGTCACGCTCACATTCCCATTTATCGACTGGGTAGGTTTTGTTCCAAGCACTCATCAACTGTGTTTGCTGTTTTGATAATTTAAAGCCGTACTCTTTGCTCATGTATAGGTAGGTACGAGCAATCGAACCTCGAGCACGGTCTGGTGGCATGACTTTACGCTGCTTAAAGTTCACTTGCATCTCACAGCGACCATAACTCACGCCATCGACGCCGTTCCATTGGCTAAAGTTGTAGTTCGAACGGTCACCGTTTACTTCACCAATAGCAGGGGTTAGGTTGTGCAGGTCTGCTTCCATCAAGCGAAAGGTTTTGTCTTTTTTCTTGCAGTTTTTACGTCCGCCATCTTGCCAGCATTGACGCTGGTGGCCAAATTGCCACGCAGGTACAACGTGCTCCCATTCGATTCGTGCGGCCCGCTTTTCCTGTTTACGGACTTGGTAACCGCAAGAGGCTAAATCTGGGGAGCCTTTTTTGCCTTGCCATTGAATGTTGCAGCCACAGTAAAAGCTCGTTGGATGGTCTTGATAAATTTTTACCGCCTCACGTTTGGCGGCAGAGAATGAACTTGGTGGCGCGGCAACCGCAGTGCTAGAAAGCGCGATAAGTAACAGAGAGAATAGGTATTTCATGATTAAAGTCTTTATAAAGTATGACTTTACTCATGATAACACGCATAAAATGGCTTTAGTGATGAGTAAGTTAACAATAAGTGGCGAAGGGAAGGTTTTGATAAACTCGATCTTTATTTTGGGAACGCAAGTAACACTATGAGATATAGATTACGATAACTGAACGCCCGTGAAGTTAAGTGGTTGGCGGCATTTTTGACAAGAGTACGTCGCCTCTTTGCGCAGCACTTTATTATGACGGCGAATCGATAGAGGGTAGGTCATACAGCCACAACGATACTCAAAGGTTTTACCTTGAACGGATTTTACTTCAAAGCTGTGAGTGGTTTTGGCTGGCACTTTAAATACGGCTTCCATGACACCTTGCCATTCTTTGCCGTGAGGCCTAACTCGTCCGTAAACCTGATAGGTAATTAGGTGAGCGACCTCGTGAGGAATGACTTCATCTAAGAATGCTTGGGTGTTTTCGCGAAATAAAATGGGATTCAGGCGCACTTGATTCAATTGAAGGTAGGCTTTTCCTGCCGTTTTCCCGCGGACGTTGAAGGTGATCGTTGGAATAGGGAAAGAACGTTTGAAAGCTTGCTCTGCCATCGCGATGCAGTCCGCCATCACTTGTTTGGCTTTATAGCTTAGTTCTATATCCACAACTCACCTCGATAAATCAAATAAAAAAGCCCCCGCATTTGCGAGGGCCAGATCATAGCATCAGTTAATTACGGAGTGTGTTTTTTCTTGATGGTGGCATGGTAAGCGTGCCATGTACCGTAGCCTAGAATTGGCATGGTAAACAACATTCCGATCCCGTAGGTCGCAAAGCCGATAAGAATACCGCCGCAGATGATCGCCGCCCAAACAATCATCGCTGGAATGTTGGATTTCACCGCATTAAAGCTAGTAAATACAGCGGTCATCATATCTACGCGACGCTCCATCATGAGCGGAATAGAAAAGGCTGAAATGCTAAACACCACACAAGCCAACACAAAACCAACCAAAGAGCCGATGACAAGGAAGGGTAGGAACTCACTTAAAGGTGCCCCTTGAACAGAAGGGTAGAGTGCGTGAAGTAGAGCGGCAATGCGCATCCAAAATATCATACACACTGCGAGTAACACGGCGAATGCCCATTGAGATGTTGAGTTACGACCGATCGCTTTCATGGAATGGAACAAGCTAGCTTTGTGTCCGCGCTCTCTCTCCCAACTGGCATCATACAAGCCAAGCGCGAGAAACGGACCGATTAACATGTAAACAATCAAACTGGGCATGACGACCAAGTGTGTGCCTTGCCACTGTACGAGCAAAACAATGCCTATGGCAGCTGCCATAAAACAGATGCCATAGAAAGCACTAATAAGTGGCATTCGCACGAAATCATGCAGACCTAATGCGAGCCAATGAAAAGGTGCAGAAAGATTGACCGTATTGCACGGTATGGTTCTGGCGTATTCGTTGTCTGGCACTTCCTTTCGCTTGTTGTGGAAGTCCGATGGATTAACAGTTCGAGGCATAACTCCTCCTTGATTTATTCCCACATTATCCGCTTATACCAACTGACAGCGGTTTTTGTTCAGTCAAACTTGAAGCGACTTTTTCAAGTTTACATCTGAGCATTGGCTTAGTTTGGTATCGGCCATAAAGATGCCTGACTCATGTCTTTACTTAAGTGTTGCTTCCACAGTCGCCAGCATCCGACGTCTCTATTTAAATTGTAATTAACAATATTTTAACTATTGGCGGAGATGGGATAATTTACAAATAATTGCTTAAAATTTATTCGGTATAAAAATGAGGGAGAAACAGGACTGCTTTGTGGGGCAGAGCGGTATGAACCGAAATGGCTGGATAAAAGTTGCTGAAAATAAAAAGCCCCCGCCATAGGCGAGGGCTTGATTGATTCTTGCTTGGCTTGATTATTTGATGCCAGCGAAATCGCGTAGAAGTGCAGCTTTGTCTGTCGCTTCCCACGGGAATTCTTCACGACCGAAGTGACCGTAAGCCGCTGTCTTCTTGTAGATAGGTTGAAGAAGGTTAAGCATTTCTTGTAGACCGTATGGACGTAGGTCGAAGAATTGACGAACCGCTTCAATGATGATGTCGTGAGATACTTTCTCAGTACCGAACGTTTCCACCATGATAGACGTTGGATCAGCAACACCGATTGCGTAAGAAAGTTGGATCTCACAACGGTCAGCCATGCCTGCCGCTACGATGTTTTTCGCTACGTAGCGTGCTGCGTATGCTGCACTACGGTCAACTTTTGATGGATCTTTACCAGAAAACGCACCGCCACCGTGACGAGCTGCGCCGCCGTAGGTATCTACGATGATCTTACGACCAGTTAGACCACAGTCACCCATAGGACCACCGATTACAAAGCGACCAGTTGGGTTGATGAAGAAGTTTGTTTCTTTGTTGATCCACTCAGAAGGTAGCACTGGCTTAATGATCTCTTCCATTACCGCTTCACGCAGGTCTGAAGTTGAGATTGAATCACAGTGTTGAGTTGAAAGAACAACCGCGTCGATACCAACGATGTTACCTTGATCGTATTGGAACGTTACCTGAGATTTTGCATCAGGACGCAACCAAGGTAGTGTGCCGTTTTTACGAACTTCTGCTTGCTTTTGAACAAGACGGTGAGAGTAAGTAATTGGCGCTGGCATTAGTACTTCAGTTTCGTTACAAGCGTAACCAAACATAATGCCTTGGTCGCCTGCACCTTGTTCTTTAGGGTCAGCTTTATCAACACCTTGGTTGATATCTGGCGACTGTTTACCTATTGTGTTTAGTACCGCACAAGAATCTGCATCAAAGCCCATATCTGAATGTACGTAGCCGATTTCACGAACGGTTTCACGAGTTAACTCTTCGATGTCTACCCATGCTGAAGTCGTGATTTCACCACCCACCATTACCATACCGGTTTTAACGTAAGTCTCACATGCAACACGAGCCTTTGGATCTTGCTCTAGAATCGCGTCAAGAACCGCATCAGAAATCTGGTCTGCAATTTTATCTGGATGACCTTCTGATACTGACTCAGAAGTAAACAGGTGCTTAGCCATGTTAGCTCCACTATATCTGGTTTAAAACTGGGGAATGATAAACTCTCCAGCGCAAATTAATACTAATTTTTGTAGGTGTATCTACATCTAGACGTCTATTCTAAATTTGATTGCTCGAATTACAAGCTCTTTTTTGGTTTTTGTTATAACCAAACGTTTGCCTGATTTATTGATAATTTTAAGAACTTCGAACGATTTGGCGCGAAAGGTGCAATATTTGTGAGGTTTTGGGCTGGAAAACGTTTGCACACCTAACAGGGCTTTGAGAGAATTATGACCTACTTTTCGTTTCGCTTAATGTACTCAGGAGCAGACATGTCGTCTCGTAAACATCTTGCCAATGCAATTCGTGCTCTAAGCATGGATGGTGTTCAACAAGCTAACTCAGGCCACCCAGGCGCACCAATGGGTATGGCTGATATCGCTGAAGTTCTTTGGCGCTCTCACCTAAACCACAACCCATCAAACCCAGAGTGGGCCGACCGCGACCGCTTCGTGCTATCAAACGGTCACGGCTCAATGCTTATTTACTCTCTACTGCACTTAAGCGGTTATGAGCTATCTATTGATGATCTGAAAAACTTCCGTCAATTGCACTCAAAAACCCCAGGTCACCCAGAGTACGGCTACGCGCCTGGTATCGAGACAACAACGGGTCCTCTTGGCCAAGGCATCACTAATGCTGTTGGTATGGCTATCGCAGAGAAAGCACTAGCGGCACAGTTCAACAAAGAAGGTCACGACATCGTTGACCACTTTACGTATGTGTTCATGGGTGACGGCTGTCTAATGGAAGGCATCTCGCATGAAGCATGTTCTCTTGCTGGGACATTAGGTCTAGGCAAACTGATCGCGTTTTGGGATGACAACGGTATCTCTATCGACGGTCACGTTGAAGGTTGGTTCTCTGACGATACACCTAAGCGTTTCGAAGCTTACGGCTGGCACGTAATCCCAGCGGTAGACGGTCACGATCCTGAAGCAATCAACGCAGCGATTGAAGCGGCTAAAGCGGATCCTCGTCCGACTCTAATCTGTACTAAAACAATTATCGGTTTCGGTTCTCCTAACAAGTCTGGTTCGCACGACTGTCACGGTGCGCCATTAGGTCACGATGAGATTCAAGCGGCTCGCGAATACCTAGGTTGGGAGTACGGTCCATTTGAAATCCCTGCAGATGTTTACGCTGAGTGGGATGCAAAAGAAGCAGGTGCAGCGAAAGAAGCGGCTTGGAATGAAAAGTTCGAAGCATACGCAGCAGCTTACCCTGCAGAAGCAGCAGAGCTTAAACGTCGTCTAAACGGCGAACTTCCAGCGGAATGGGAAGAACAAGCGAACCAAATCATTGCTGATCTTCAAGCAAATCCAGCGAACATTGCATCACGTAAAGCATCGCAAAATGCACTAGAAGCGTTTGGTCAAATGCTTCCTGAATTCATGGGCGGCTCTGCTGACCTAGCGCCTTCTAACCTGACCATGTGGTCTGGTTCTAAGTCTCTAGAAACGGATGACTTCTCTGGCAACTACATTCACTACGGTGTACGTGAATTCGGTATGACTGCTATCATCAACGGTATCGCATTGCACGGTGGTTTCGTTCCTTACGGTGCGACATTCCTAATGTTCATGGAATACGCGCGTAACGCAATGCGTATGGCTGCGCTGATGAAAATTCAGAATATCCAAGTGTACACGCACGATTCGATCGGTCTTGGCGAAGATGGCCCAACTCACCAACCTGTTGAGCAAATGGCATCTCTACGCGTAACGCCAAACATGAGCACATGGCGTCCATGTGACCAGGTTGAGTCTGCCGTAGCATGGAAACTAGCGATTGAACGTAAAGATGCACCAACAGCACTTATCTTCTCTCGTCAAAACTTAGCGCAACAAGATCGTACAGCTGAGCAAGTAGCGAACATCGCGAAAGGTGCATACATCCTGAAAGATTGCGAAGGCAAGCCAGAGCTAATCCTTATCGCAACAGGTTCTGAAGTTGAGCTAGCAGTAGAAGCTGCGACTCAACTAACGGCAGAAGGTAAGAAAGTACGCGTTGTTTCAATGCCATCAACGGATGCATTCGACAAACAAGACGCCGCTTACCGTGAAGCAGTATTGCCATCAGACGTAACAGCACGCATCGCTATCGAAGCGGGCATCGCAGACTTCTGGTACAAGTACGTTGGTTTCGATGGTCGCATCATCGGCATGACGACATTTGGTGAATCTGCACCTGCTGGTCAGCTATTCGAGATGTTTGGCTTCACGACTGAAAACGTAGTGAACACAGCAAAAGAATTGCTAGCGTAATTGCTAGATTGTCTCAATAGTCGAACGTAAAGGACGACTGTTAGATAATAAAGTTGGAAAGGCCATCATTGCGATGGCCTTTTTTGTTTTTTGTCAGGTTTTCCAACCTTGTGGAATGCTTTGGTGAATACAGTCTAAAAGTACGGATAAGCGTAATGGCGGTCTTCCTGCAGGCGTATAGCAGTTAATGGAGATGGGCTCTGAAAGCCAACCTTCTAAGCAAGGTGTGATTCGACCCGGATGATGTTTCTCGTAGCCGCTTGCTGTCCAAGTTGGCAGCAGTCCTATACCATGACCATTCGCGATGCTGTCGATCTGCATTGCGATGTTGTCGCTGTATAAGCGACTCACAAATGGTTCTAAAAAGAACTCACCGTGTTGGGGGTGTGTGAGCATCAATCCATTTTCTTGTACCGAGCCAAAATCGATCCACGGATGCGCTTCAAGCTCTTTGGGGTGCAGGATCGAACCGTGCTTATCAAGATAAGCTGGAGAGGCAAAGGGCGTGTAACGAAATGAGCCTAATACCTCTTTGCGCCAATCGAGATCTTTACGCTCACCGAGCCAGATGAACAAATCTGGGTCATGGTGCGCTTCAGAAAAGTCACTGGTAAGTTGGACCCTAACGTCAGGATTATCGGCAAGAAAACCGTTGAGCACACCACCTAGCCAACTTCTAACTAATGCTGTGTGACAAACAATATGTAGCGGCCCTGAAACTTGGTTTGTTAAACCTTGAAGCGCGTCATAACTCTCTTCACTTAGCTCAAGAATCTGGCGACTGTAGTGGGCAAAAATTTCTCCCGCTCTTGTCAGAACTAATCGGTTACCTTGTCTTGCGGTTAGAGCCTGACCGAAATCTTCTTCTAATTGTGCCAAGCGACGACTCAGCGTTGATTTAGGCTGGTTAAGGGCCTTGGCAGCGGCGGTCAAACTCTTATGCTGATTGAGCGCATCAAAGGCTCGAATTGATGCTAAGTCGTGCATATTTCATTTACTCCTTACTGCGTTATGCACGGGTTCCATAAATGGGAAGAACCGTTCCATAACTCTCACTATGCATCTCATTCTATTTGTGAATAATTTACTTTCGAAAATAATAATCATTATCAATTATGGAGATGTAGATGTCTACTCTTAGACTGCCAGTTATTACTGCAACTGGTATTTTAGCCTTCGTCAGTGTCCCTCATGTGTTTGCCAATGATGCAGTTTCTAAAATGGAAACAGTGGTTGTAACTGCATCAAGTTATGAGCAATCTCAAGCGGACGCGCCTGCAAGTATTAGTGTGATTTCACGTGAGGAGTTGGACTCTCGTTATTACCGCGATGTGACTGATGCACTAAAAAGTGTGCCTGGTGTTGTCGTGACAGGCGGTGGTGACACTACCGACATCAGTATCCGTGGTATGGGCTCCAAATACACTTTGATACTGGTCGATGGTAAACGTCAAAGCACACGTGAAACTCGTCCAAATAGTGACGGCCCTGGTATCGAACAAGGTTGGTTGCCTCCTCTTCAAGCGATTGAGCGAATTGAAGTTATCCGTGGTCCAATGTCGACGCTTTATGGCTCTGATGCGATTGGTGGTGTAATTAACGTGATCACGCGAAAAGACGCGATGGAGTGGACAGGTAATGTTCAGCTAGGCACGGTTCTGCAAGAAAACAGTCGCTCGGGCGGAGAGCAGAGCGCGAATTTCTTCGTCAATGGGCCGCTAGCCGAAAATCTATCTCTCCAAGTATACGGTCAGTATACCGCAAGAGAAGAAGACGATATTGAATACGGTTATGAAGATAAAGATATGCAAAGTATCTCTTCAAAACTGACCTACCAGATTAATGACCGCCATTCTGTGCAACTAGAGGGTGGCACATCGGCACAAAGTCGTCGCGGTAACGTTGGCCTTTCCGTACCAACGACGGGTTGCCGAAGAGGTTGTGAGGATTCACTCAACGAATATCGTCGTAATTATGTAACGCTAAGTCACAATGGCGACTGGGACTCGGTTGGCATCTCAGATACTTACTTACAACGTGAAGAGAGCGAAAACAAATCTCGTGAGATGACGATCACCAACACCACATTCAAGTCGAGCTTAGTGACTGGAATTGGAAACCATACGCTGACGACTGGTGTGGACGCCACTCATGCAGAGCTTGAGGATTTCACCTCCAACAAAGCGTCATCGAAGACCGAAACATCGAATACGCAGTGGGCTGTTTTCATTGAAGATGAATGGAGAATCGCCGATCCGTTTAGCGTTACGCTTGGTGGTCGTCTAGATCATGACGAAAACTATGGCGCGCACTTTAGTCCGCGTGTCTATGGTGTATGGCGAGTTGACCCGTCTTGGACTGTGAAAGGCGGTGTGGCAACAGGTTTCCGTTCTCCGCAATTACGTGAAATTACTCCTGGTTGGGCGCAAGTCAGTGGCGGCGGTAATATCTACGGTAACCCAGACCTTGACCCTGAAACGTCGCTAAACAAAGAAATCAGTGTCTTGTATCAAGGTGACTCTGGTTTAGATGTCTCTTTGACTGCGTTCCATAATGAGTTCAAAGACAAGATCACACGTGTTGTTTGCCCAGATACCATCTGTACAGATGGACCAAACCAATGGGGTGCAGATCCAACGTACCGCATTAACGTGGACGAAGCGGTCACACAAGGTATTGAAGCGACCTTAGCATCGCCATTAACGGAAACCATTTACCTCAGCTCGAGCTACACATTTACTGACTCAGAGCAAAAAACAGGTGAATACAAAGGCATGCCGCTGCAGCAGCTACCAAAGCATCTGTTTAATGTGGATGTAACTTGGCAAACAACAACAGATCTAGAAAGTTGGGCTAAAGTAACTTACCGAGGTAAAGAAATGGATCCGGTTACTGGCCCATCAAGAAACAGTATCGTAGAGCCTGCTTATACCTTTGTGGACGCTGGTGTGACATACCAGTTAACCGATAATACTCGTATTAAAGGCGCGATCTATAACTTGCTGGATGAGGAAATCAGTTACGAAGAATACGGATATGTCGAAGATGGTCGTCGCTACTGGTTAGGTTTAGACGTCGCATTTTAATTATTGTTGTAATAAGGCCGAGCATTGTCTCGGCCTTTTTTAATCCTGCTTTACTATGATTCAACAGGTGCGTTTTTCAGCCTGATCAGGTAGTATCTGTGACACGAAATTTTTGGTAGGGCGAAGGATAAATGCTAAAGGTTGCGATCAATGGATTTGGACGTATAGGTCGTAATGTTCTGCGAGCCGTGTATGAAAGCGGAAAACATCAGCAGATCAAGGTTGTGGCGGTTAACGAATTAGCGCAGCCAGAAGCGATGGCGCACCTACTGCAATATGACACTAGTCATGGTCGCTTCGGCAAAAAAATCTCCCACGACCAAGAACACTTGCATGTTCATCATGACAGCGGCGAATATGATTCTATTCGCATTCTTCACCTCTCTGAACTCGAATTACTTCCTTGGCGCGATTTAGAAGTCGATATTGTTTTGGATTGCACTGGCGTGTTTGGTTCACAAGCCGATGGGCAAGCGCATATAGAAGCTGGCGCGAAGAAAGTGCTGTTTTCACACCCGGGCGCAAGCGACATAGATAATACGATTATCTATGGTGTGAACCACGAAACTCTGAAAGATGAACACCGTGTTGTCTCTAATGGCTCTTGCACCACCAACTGTATCGTTCCCATCATTAAAGTGTTAGATGAAGCCTTCGGTATTGAGTCCGGTACCATAACCACGATTCACTCTTCCATGAACGATCAGCAAGTAATCGATGCGTACCATAACGATCTACGCCGTACCCGCGCAGCGAGCCAATCTATTATTCCGGTTGACACCAAGTTGCATAAGGGGATTGAAAGAATCTTCCCGAAATTTTCCAACAAATTCGAAGCAATTTCTGTTCGTGTCCCAACCGTTAACGTCACCGCAATGGATTTAAGTGTCACAATTAATACAAATGTGAAAGTTAATGACGTAAATCAAACCATTGTTAACGCATCTCAGTGTACATTACGTAACATTGTTGACTATACTGAATCGCCACTCGTTTCCATCGACTTTAACCACGACCCCCATAGTGCGATTGTAGATGGAAGCCAGACTAGAGTGAGTAACGGGCAACTCGTAAAAATGCTCGTTTGGTGCGACAACGAATGGGGCTTTGCTAACCGGATGCTGGATACTGCCTTAGCAATGCAAGCTTCTTCTCAAGTGGAGCAGTAATGACGAAGAAGTGATGGAGAATTTTTATTTCAAGCCTTGAAATAAATCCATGATATCTCCATATCATCTATAACCAGTTTGAAGAATTAACAGGCTTGGCAGGGTTGCCGAGTTTTCAAAAACTTTAATTATCAATATTTGAGAGGACACATCATGTCTGTAATCAAGATGACTGACCTGGATCTTGCAGGTAAACGTGTATTTATCCGTGCTGACCTAAACGTGCCAGTAAAAGACGGTAAAGTAACTTCAGATGCACGTATCATCGCATCTCTTCCAACTATTAAGCACTGCCTAGAAGCAGGCGCTAAAGTAATGGTTACGTCTCACCTAGGTCGCCCAACTGAAGGTGAATACGCTGAAGAGTTCTCTCTACAACCAGTTGTTAACTACCTAAACGACGCACTAGATTGTGAAGTGAAGCTAGCAAAAGACTACCTAGATGGCCTAGAGCTAAACGCTGGTGAACTTGTTGTTCTAGAAAACGTTCGCTTTAACAAAGGCGAAAAGAAAAACGACGAAGAGCTATCTAAGAAATACGCAGCACTATGTGACGTATTCGTAATGGACGCATTCGGTACGGCTCACCGCGCTCAAGCGTCAACTCATGGTGTTGGTATGCACGCACCTATCGCTTGTGCTGGCCCTCTTCTAGCAAACGAGCTTGAAGCGCTAGGTAAAGCAATGGACAACCCAGCTCGTCCAATGGTTGCAATCGTAGGCGGTTCAAAAGTTTCTACTAAGCTAACTGTACTTGAGTCTCTATCTAAAATCGCTGACCAACTAGTTGTTGGTGGTGGTATTGCTAACACATTTATCGCAGCTGCTGGCTACAACGTTGGTAAGTCTCTATACGAAGCGGATCTAGTAGACACTGCTAAGAAGCTAATGGATGAGTGTGCAATTCCAGTAGCAACTGACGTTGCATGTGCGAAAGCATTCGACGAAAACGCAGAAGCAGAAATTAAACACGTTTCTGAAGTACAAGACGACGACATGATCTTCGACCTTGGCCCAGATTCAACAGCTGAACTAGCAGAAATCCTTAAGAACGCGAAGACTATCCTATGGAACGGTCCAGTAGGCGTATTCGAATTCAAGAACTTCGAAGCAGGTACTAAAGGTATCTCAGAAGCTATCGCAGCATCTGAAGGCTTCTCTGTTGCAGGTGGTGGTGACACGCTAGCAGCTATCGACAAGTTCGGTATCAAAGCTGACGTTTCTTACATCTCTACAGGTGGCGGCGCTTTCCTTGAGTTCGTAGAAGGTAAAGTTCTTCCAGCAGTAGAAATGCTAGAAGCACGCGCTAAGTAATTAAAGCAAAGCGGGGGAGTGATTCTCCCGCTTTCTTGTTTGCTGCAACGTGTGAGGAACTCTGCTAGAATAGCCTCAGTTGTGAGCAAACGTTTGCAAGATTTTCAACTTAACAAGTTTTGTTTAAAAACGACAGATAAATAGGATTACATCCATGTCTAAGATCTTCGACTTCGTAAAACCAGGTGTTATCTCTGGCGATGACGTTCAGAAAGTATTTGAAGTTGCAAAAGAAAACAGCTTTGCACTTCCAGCAGTAAACTGTGTGGGTACTGACTCTGTAAACGCAGTACTTGAAGCAGCTGCAAAAGTTAAAGCTCCAGTTATCGTTCAATTCTCTAACGGTGGCGCTGCTTTCTTTGCTGGTAAAGGTCTAAAACTTGAAGGTCAAGAAGCTCAAATCCTAGGTGCTGTTGCTGGTGCGAAATACGTTCACGCTGTAGCTGAAGCTTACGGTGTTCCAGTAATCCTACACACTGACCACGCTGCTAAGAAACTACTTCCTTGGATCGACGGTCTACTAGACGCTGGTGAAGAGTACTTCGCTCAAACTGGTAAGCCACTATTCTCTTCTCACATGATCGACCTTTCTGAAGAGTCTCTAGAAGAGAACATCGAGATTTCTGCTAAGTACCTAGAGCGCATGGCTAAAATGAACATGACTCTAGAAATCGAACTAGGTTGTACTGGTGGTGAAGAAGACGGCGTTGACAACTCTGATATGGATGCGTCTGAGCTATACACTTCTCCAGAAGACGTTGCATACGCATACGAGAAACTAAGCGCAATCAGCCACCGTTTCACTATCGCTGCATCTTTCGGTAACGTACACGGCGTATACAAGCCAGGTAACGTTGTACTAACTCCAACTATCCTACGTGATTCTCAAGCGCACGTTTCTGAGAAATTCGGTCTTCCAGCGAACTCTCTAAACTTCGTATTCCACGGTGGTTCAGGTTCTTCTCTAGAAGAAATCCGTGAGTCTATCGGTTACGGTGTTATCAAAATGAACATCGATACTGATACACAGTGGGCAACTTGGGATGGTATCCGTAAGTTCGAAGCTGAAAACCACGATTACCTACAAGGTCAAATCGGTAACCCAACTGGTGAAGATGCACCAAACAAGAAGTACTACGATCCACGCGTATGGCTACGTGCTGGTCAAGCTTCAATGGTAGCTCGTCTAGAGCAAGCATTTGCTGACCTAAACGCAGTTGACGTACTATAATCGTTACTGATTAAGTTACTTAAAAACCCGCTTTTTGAGCGGGTTTTTTTATGTCTATCATTTTGCCCCTATGTTTCTTTCCCTGTTTTCCTATTGATATCTTTATGCGTCAGGTTGTATTTTCTGGTGGGATGTTCCCCCTTTAACGTTTTTAAATAAAAACATAGGAATATCAGTCATAGGAGTGGCGAAATAAGAGTGCATTGCGTAACCTGTAACAAGCCAATATCAGAAAACTCTGATAAAGTCTTGTTTTGCATATCTTTGCGAAACTCTGACTTTGAAAAAAGTCAAAGTTGGGATATTGTGCCAAAAATCTGACACTGTTCAGTGGGGCAATAGGGATGTTGTTTTAGAAAAGAGCCTTTAAAAAACAAGGTTCATAAATTAACGGCAATTGGATTTATATATCTTTATTTTTGAGGATAAGAATTATGGCAGGTGAATCGGTGGGTATCGATACCACTTTAACGGATGGTCTAACTCAGGCTGAAACTTGGCTGACAAACAACTCAGATCTACTGGTTCAGTACGGTGTGAACATTATCTCTGCGCTGCTTATTCTGTTTATCGGTAATATTATCGTTAAAGCAGTCGCTGGTAGTGTTTCTAAAGTACTAGAAAAGAAAAACATGGATAAGGCTGTCGTTGAATTTATTCACGGTCTTGTTCGTTACTTGCTATTTGTAATCGTACTTATCGCAGCTCTTGGTCGATTAGGCGTTCAAACCGCTTCAGTCGTGGCTGTAATCGGTGCGGCAGGTCTTGCTGTTGGTCTTGCGCTACAAGGTTCACTATCAAACTTTGCAGCTGGTGTACTCATTGTTGCGTTCCGTCCATTCAAATCTGGCGACTACGTAGAAATTGGCGGTGTAGCGGGTAGTGTTGAAGCAATTCAAATCTTCCAAACTGTCCTAAAAACACCAGACAACAAGATGGTTGTTGTGCCTAACTCGTCAGTAATCGGTGGTGCAATTACTAACTACTCTCGTCATGCAACGCGACGTGTCGACTTAGTGATTGGTGTGTCATACAAAGCGGATCTTAAACTAACGAAGAAAGTAATTCGCGAGACGCTAGAAAAAGATCCGCGTATCTTGAAAGATCCTGATATCACAATCGGCGTACTTACGCTGGCAGACTCTTCAGTAAACTTTGTGGTTCGCCCATGGGTGAAAACTGCAGATTACTGGGGCGTATACTTTGATGCAATGCAAGGTATTAAAGAAGCATTGGATGAAAATGGTATCGAAATTCCATTCCCGCAAATGGATGTTCATCTGAACAAAATCGACGCTTAATACAAGCGGTAGATATTCGAAAGCGAGGCCAATTGGCCTCGCTTTTTTATATCTCATAAAGAATGTGATTACCGGCAAGCAATAGACGTTTTAGATGTTTACCTGCAAAGCCAAAGGTGAATTCAGGCAATCCTGGCGTGTAGAGCAACTCTTCGTGTTGATAGAGGGTTGTATCAACAATGAGTGTGACATATTCAGGTAAGCCAATCGGACATACCGCTCCAGGCAAACAACCTAACACTTCGACCATTTCATCGTCGTCACAAATTGAGGGGCGTTTGCCTGTGACGGCTTTTATTTGTTTGGCATCGAGGCGAGAGTCTTTTTCTGTTAGATAAATTGCGTAGCCTTGTTCTTTAAGTTTTAAGAAGAGGCTTTTGGTGTGCGTGCCTGTCCATCCAAGCTCGGACGCAATTCTTATATCCGTGTCAAAGTCTAAGATGGCTTCATGCTGCCATTCCCTAAAAGGAATAGAGAGCGCGTTGAGTCGCTCTCTATTGATATCATAGATACGCTTTAGTGACTCCATGTCTTTGTTGTCCTGTTGATTACCAGTACTTTTCAATAAGTTCACTAGCTAAAATATACGCTATCGTGAACATCATTACTGCGACCGCGATGTCGATGCCTTTTTTCACTCTTGGCTTTGACAGGGTAGGGCCTAGTTTTGCGGCTCCTATCGACAAGGTATAGAACCAAACAAAGGAAGCCATCATCGTACCTAGTGCAAAAGCAATTCGGTCATGGCCTTCAAACTGCCCACCAATAGAGCCCAGAATAACGACTGTATCTAAGTACAAGTGTGGGTTAAGTACTGTGACGGCTAAAGCACCTAATATGACCGTTCGGCGACCACGAGCGACGACTTCACCTTTTGATTCTGACTCACTGTCTGACTTAAACGCACTCTTAAGTGACAGTAATCCATAAAAGCTCAGGAAGGCAATACCACCAAGCGTCACCGATGTTAGTAAGATTTCGTTTTGAGACAAAATCGCACCACCACCAAAGATACCTAGAGAAATGAAGATCATATCTAGGATGCTACAAATAGTGGCAGTCGTCAGGTGATGATTGCGCTTTATGCCTTGATTTAAGACATACGCATTTTGTGCGCCGATCGGAATGATCATTGATGCCCCTAAACCAAATCCTTGCAATAGAACCCACAAGCTCACACTTCACCTCACTTCAAAATAACCAATAAATGCTCAGAAGAGTGAAAGATAAAGAGTTTATCTAAATAAGTATAATTAATGATTTTAATATTATATTAGCCAAGCTAATTTAAGGGTTGATGTTTTATCAGGAGAGGAAGATCAGGATGAGAGGGTTGGACTATAAATGGATTGAGGCATTAGATGCCGTGGTTTATCAGGGGAGCTTTGAGCGTGCAGCCGAACATTTATTTGTCTCGCAATCAGCGATTTCTCAACGTATTAAACAATTAGAGAAGTTTCTCGCACAACCCGTTTTGGTTCGTAGTCAACCACCCAAGCCAACGCCGATTGGTAAAAAGTTATTAGGCCTTTATCGTCGAGTGCGCTTACTCGAGCATGAAATTCTGCCCGAACTCAAGAATGATACCAGTACTCGACCTGTACAACTCTCTTTGGCGACCAATGCTGATAGCCTTGCTACTTGGCTACTGCCTGCACTGCAAGATGTCATGAAGCAGCGTCAGGTTGAACTCAAACTCACTATCTATGGTGAATCTCGTTCCATCGAAAAGCTAAAAAGTGGCGAAGTGACGGGGGCGATCAGCTTAGAATCCCAGCCGATACCTGGCTGTAGAGCGGATTACTTGGGACGTGTTGATTACGTTTGTGTCGCGAGTCCGGAGTTTTATCAGCGTTACTTTGCTCAAGGCGTCAATAACCAGACTTTGGCCAAGGCGCCGGCCGTTTCGTATGATCAATATGATGACCTACATAAAACCTTTCTTACCGAGCATTTCAATGTCAGCCCTGATAGCGTCATTCACCATAACATCAGCAGCTCTGAAGCGTTTCTAAAAGTGGCGTTAGCTGGTGTAGCCTATTGCTTAATCCCTCGTTTGCAAATTACCGACGAGCTAGAGCGTGGCGCGTTGGTTGATGTTACTCCCGGTTTTTTAATGTCCCATCGGATTTATTGGCATCATTGGCAACTGGAAACGGGGGTTCTACAAGAAATCTCACACGCGATAGTCGGGTATGCTCAGCGGCACTTACCTCAATAAGTTCATTGTCGCATCGATGGGTTCATTGCCGACAGAGTGTTTCGTTGAAAAATTACGCCAATGTTACATAGTCAAAGTTGTGTTAGAAGTCATTCTGAGTGCTTGGATAATCGACAGAAGTTTCTATTATGAAACCATACACTTTCTCAGTAGTGATAGTTTTGTCTGAATCTTGAGCCTTTCTGCTGAGAGTAAGTACTTTATTTTTGTATGGATGGATTTATTGAATGAGACTGTATTCATTTTTGCTGGCTTCTGCACTCAGCCTTACCAGTGCTTCAGTGTTGGCGAACTCGCCTGAATTTGCTCACGTAACGACGACAGGTTATGGTGAAGTTATTGCTACACCAGATATGGCGACGTTTTCTGTAAAAGTGGTAGACACGACAATGACTGCTGAACAGGCCAAGCAGTCAGTAGACAAAACCGTTGAGCAATTTCTGAAAAATCTGTCCGATGCTGGCTTATCAAAAGACAATGTTACCAGCTCGAATTTATACCTTGCGCCTCAATACCACTACCCTAAATCTGGTAAAGCAGAGCTCGTTGGTTATCGCGCTTCTCGTAGCATTGATGTGACGGTTACGGATCTAAAAAACCTAAACCAGTACCTAGATATGGCGTTAGAAGCAGGGATTAATCAGGTTGATAATATTCAACTTAAGGTAAGCAACCAGGCTGAGTATCAGCAAAAGGCACGCATGGCGGCTATCCAAGATGCGCGAGAAAAAGCAGCGTCACTGGCTACTGGCTTTGAGAAAAAGTTGGGTGATGTCTGGCAGATCAATTACAGACAGATGCACGTTCAGCCAGTTCTAATGCGCTCGATGGCGATGGACAGTAAAGAAGGGGCAAACAGCTACCAGGATTCTACCATGATTATTCGCGATCAAGTTGACGTGATTTACAAGCTGAAGTAATACTGGGTGCAAAAAGAAAAGGCAGGGTACTCCCTGCCTTTGTTATTTCTGCTTCACAAATTAGTGAAGGATACGAGCACGGATAGTGCCTTCAATACTTTTCAGTTTCGCTAGCGCTTCTTCTGAGCGCTCGGTTTCAACATCGATCACTACGTAGCCGATTTCAGCGGCTGTTTGTAGGTACTGTGCGGCAATGTTAATGCCGTCTTCCGCGAAGATGGTGTTGATCTGAGTAAGAATACCAGGACGGTTTTTATGGATGTGAAGCAAGCGAGAGCACTCACCACCGTGCTCTGGCAGTGACACCTCTGGGAAGTTTACGCTTGAAAGCGTAGAGCCGTTGTCAGAGTACTTCGCCAGTTTTCCTGCGACTTCAACACCGATGTTCTCTTGTGCTTCTTGCGTTGAACCACCAACGTGTGGAGTGAGAATGACATTATCGAACTTCTGCAAAGGAGATTCGAACGGGTCGGCATTCGTTTTCGGTTCTGTCGGGAATACATCAATCGCAGCGCCCGCAATGTGACCCGCTTCTAAACTATGGCAAAGTGCTGGAATATCCACGACAGTGCCGCGTGCTGCATTAATAAAGATTGAGCCTGGCTTCATGCGAGCAAACTCAGCTTCACCCATCATATTTTTTGTTTCTGGCGTTTCAGGAACGTGCAGAGAAATTACGTCACACTTGTTTAGTAGTTCACTCATGGTATGTACTTGCGTCGCATTACCAAGGGACAATTTGTTCTCGATGTCGTAGTAGTAAACGCGCATACCTAAGTTTTCGGCAATAATACCTAGCTGCGTACCAATGTGGCCGTATCCGATAATGCCAAGACGTTTGCCACGTGCTTCGTAAGAGTTGTCAGCACTTTTCTTCCAAATACCGCGATGTGCAAGCGCATTCTTTTCAGGAATGCCACGCAAAAGTAGTAGGATTTGACCAAGCACTAGCTCAGCCACACTGCGTGTGTTAGAGAACGGTGCATTAAACACAGGAATGCCGCGTTTTGCTGCTGCGTCTAGGTTTACTTGGTTAGTACCGATACAAAAACAGCCAATTGCAACCAGTTTATTCGCCGCATTGATTACCTCTTCGGATAGGTTCGTACGGGAGCGAATACCGATGAAGTGCACGTCTTTAACCGCTTCAATCAATTCTTCTTCCGGAAGGGAACCTTTATGGTACTCAATGTTGGTATAACCAGCTGCTTGAAGAACTTCAACTGAAGAAGGGTGGAGTCCCTCTAACAAGAGGATCTTAATCTTTTCTTTTTCCAGTGAAACTTTGGCCATTTTTCTCGTCCTTAAAATGGAAAGGTGGGCTAATGTGGCGCACATTGGGCAAAACTATTAAAAAGGGGATAATTGATAGTTTTGTAGGAGGACAAACGTTTCCTTGTGCGTCTTCTGTTCAATAAAGTAACAAAAAAAAATTGCTTTGGGTAAGAAAATTACGGAATAAGAGATAATTTTCTTAGAGAAAGGAATAAAAAACGGTGCCTTGCAGCACCGTATGTAATGAAATAACAGAAAAGTGAACCAGATAGGTCGATTTGAGCTGTTATTTATTCTTCAATTTTTGCACCTTCTGGTGTACCTGTGATTACGACGTCAGCACCACGGTGAGCAAAAAGACCCACAGTCACCACACCCGCGATACCGTTGATCTTGTCTTCCATTTCTTTCGGGTTAGTAATCTGCATGTTGTGTACATCCAAAATTACGTTGCCGTTGTCAGTCACAACGCCTTCACGGTAAGCCGGGTCACCACCCAGTTTTACTAATTCGCGCGCAACGTAAGAGCGTGCCATTGGGATCACTTCTACAGGTAGTGGGAACTGACCTAGTACGTCAACTGCTTTGGTGCCGTCAACAATACATACAAACTTATCAGAGATTGCTGCGACAATTTTCTCACGAGTCAGAGCCGCGCCGCCGCCTTTGATCATTTCACGTGCTGGGTTAATTTCGTCTGCGCCATCAACATACACATCCAGCTTCATTACGTCGTTACACTCGTATACTTCAATACCAAGCTCTTTAAGGCGCTCAGTTGAAGCGACAGAGCTAGACACTGCACCTTTAATATCGTCTTTGATAGTGCCTAGTGCATCGATGAAGTGATTCACGGTAGAGCCAGTACCAACACCGACAATGCTGCCTTTCTCAACATATTTTAGTGCTGCCCAACCAGCCGCTTTTTTCATTTCATCTTGAGTCATGCCAATCTCCTGAATAGATGTTCGTTAACGTTTGCGGGCGTGATTATAGCGGCTTACTTGCCACTTTCCCATTGCCATATTCGGCTTGGGGTCACGATCTTAGGTAATGGAATGTCCCAGCTTTCAATTGGTAAGCGTTCTACATGTTGGCAGTCGTGAGCGATACCAACAGGCTTGGCACCTTCTCCGGTTATAAACCAATGAGACAGGGTACGGTCATAATACCCTCCGCCCATGCCTAAGCGGTGGCCGATGCTGTCGAATCCAACCAAAGGTGTACAAATGATATCAAGTTGACGAACGGGTTTGAGATGGCGGATGTCCAGTTTGGGCTCTAAGATGCCGTATTTGTTGTAGACCAATTGATCATCACTTACGTACAGAAGAAACAGTAACTGACCTTTGGCAAACGGATGGATGACAGGTAGATAAACCGATTTTCCCTGTTGCCACAACCACTCAATGAGCGGCTTGGTATCAAGTTCACCGTCAGCAGAAAGATAAATAGCAATATGCTGTGCTTGCTGGATTTCAGGAAGTTGAGAGAACTGAGTGACAAGGTCGATCCCCGCTTGGAATTGCGTGTCGCTACACAATGCGTTGCGCTTTTCACGAATCAGTTTGCGGAAGTCTTGTCGAGAGAGGTCTGACATAGAGAGAATACCCCAGGGTGCCGTTGAGGATTGTGGCCCTTGAACCAGCTGGTTCAAGGCGGATCAGCAATGACAACCGTAGGCTTCTCGGTGCATGCCGAGCTTGCTCAATAGTTACCAAATACTAACCCTTAGGTATTGCTTATCGGCTCAGGGACTTAAATCCTGCTGACGCACACCCCAGGGTAAATTTTGTATTTACTGCTGTCCTTGCGTAACTTTGCTTAGTGCGTTCTCAAGAGACGCAGTGAGCTTTTCCATTCGCTCAGTAATTTCTTGCTGTTGACCGTTTGATTCGTATGACTTGGTGTGCAACTCATAACAAATATTCAATGCAGCGAAGGTCAGCAGTTGGATTTCATTGGTTACCTTAGTACGTTCGCTCATTTCTTTCAATCGGCGATCCAGATCTTTTGCCGCTGCAACAAGAGACTCTTCTTGTCCTGTCGGACAATTCACTCGTGTAACTTTGCCTAATATTTCAACGTCGATCGCTTGATTGCTCATGATGAATAAACTCTATATTCGCGCTATCTAAGGTGTTGCTTCATACAACTACCGAGGAGCAAACTATAGGAAAACCGCTATTAAGATTCAAGCATTTCCCATCACAGAAAGAGAAATGATGACGAGATCACACAGGAATTGGGCAAATTGAGCAAATGCTGTTCAAAATTGAATTTGATAGCCGTTTCAGACCACTAACCTTGATGGTAGGATATACCAATACATTATTATGCAAGAATGAGCCAAGTTATGAGTGAAATCACCCTTCCTGAATACCAATCTATTGCTGCTGAACTGCAATCTGCAAGCCTAGCAGTAACACCTGCGGAATTACATGGCTTATTTGTCGGCATGTTAAGTGGTGGATTGGCGATTAATGATCAAACTTGGCAGCCTATTCTGTTTGACTACACCAATGATGGGATGGGGTGGCCTTCTACCGCGCTAGCGTTTGCTCAAAGCGTATTCACCGTTACTGTCAATGAACTCACGGGCACGTCGATGGAGCTGTCTTTATTATTACCAGATGAGCCGGGAGAAGAAGGCTTATTCGCGTTGGCTGACAGCGTGTCCGATTTCGTAAACCATTTTATTTCTGGGTTAGGTCTAGCAGGTGTTGCGCTAAATAAAGCGTCAGATGACGCTAAAGAAGCATTGGCTGACCTAGAAGAGATTGCCAAATTAGGCATTGATGAAGATGATGACCTCGGTGAACAAGCGCAATTGCTAGAACAAGTGATTGAACACATCAAAGCTTGCGTACTAACGATTCATGCTGAGTTTGGTGTTCGCCCTGAAAGTAGCGATAAAAAGCCTACTATTCATTAATCGTAGATGGTCCAGAGGTTAGCATGAAGCAATATGATGTAGTCATTGCTGGTGGTGCCATGGCAGGGGCAACGTTAGCATTGGCGATTGACCATTTGTCCCAGGGAAAGCTCCGCATTGCCGTCGTTGAGCCTTTTAAAGCGCAGTCAGATATGCACCCTGGTTTTGACTCTCGCTCAATCGCATTGTCTTACGGTACTGTCAATCTGTTGCGTCAACTACAGCTCTGGACTTCAGTAGAACCGTTTGTCACACCCATTGAACATATTCACGTTTCTGATCGCTCTCATGTTGGGATGACGGAAATTACCAAGCAAGAGATTGGCGTTGAAGCACTAGGGTATGTTGTCGAATTAGCCGATGTTGGTCGCGTATATCAAGAATTATTAGATAGCAGCGCATCCATTACGCTGTTTTGCCCTGACTCTGTTACCGATATCGAGCGCGAGCAAGACTGTACCCATATTACGTTGAAAAGCGGTGGGAAGCTTGAAGCAAAACTGCTGGTGGCAGCCGATGGTGCTGTTTCGACTTGTTGTCAGAAAATTGGTTTAGAGCTTTCTGAGCAAGATTTTGAACAAGTGGCTGTCATTGCCAATATTGTTACTCAAGAACCTCATCAAGGTCGAGCCTTTGAACGTTTTACTGAAAATGGCCCTGTTGCTTTATTGCCAATGAGTGACAATAGAATGTCTTTAGTTTGGTGTCTGCACCCTGAGGAAGCCCAAGCAGTTCTTGAGTTATCTGACCAAGCATTTCTCCAACGTTTACAACAAGATTTTGGCTGGCGTTTGGGCGCGATGAAAAAAGTGGGACGACGTGCGAGTTACCCATTGCTTCTTCGCCATCGAAAGCAAAATATCTCTCATCGTTTTGCGATTGTTGGGAATGCGGCGCAAACGCTGCATCCGATAGCTGGACAAGGTTTTAATCTTGGTATTCGCGACGTTGTCTCGCTAGCAGAAGAAATCGTGCAGCAAAGCGATGATGTTGGTCTTTATCAAGGCTTGATGCGCTTTAGTCAGCGTAGAGAGGCAGATCGAAGCGAAACGATCTGGCTAACCAGTGCCTTAGTGCATATTTTTTCAAATGATTTACCCGCGATGCGAATTGGGCGAAATACGGCCTTAGCAGCGATGGATAACCTTTCTATTTTTAAGCAGCCGCTACTGCGCCATACGCTTGGTTTGGTAAAACGATGAACGGCCGCACTGAATTAGGTAATAAAAAGCAATGATGCAAAGTGTAGATATCGCCATCATCGGCGGAGGGATGGTTGGGTTGGCACTTGCTGCCGCGTTCAAGGACAGCGATCTGCGTGTCGCCGTAATAGAAGGCAAGGTGCCAGATGAGTCGTTGAAAGAGTTACCTGATGTGCGTGTGTCTGCGTTGAGCCGTTCTAGTGAGACGATCTTGCGTAAGCTTGGCGCTTGGCAGGGGATAGAGCAACGCCGAGCTTCACCATACTACGGTATGGAAGTGTGGGAGCAAGATAGCTTTGCTAGTATTGAGTTCAATGCACAAAGCATGGCACAACCTGATTTAGGGCATATTGTTGAGAATCGAGTGATTCAACTCGCACTGCTCGAACAAGTCCAAAAGCTCGATAACGTCACTATGTTTATGCCTGCACGTTGCGCGACCTTAGCGGTGGGCGAACAAGAAAGTTGGTTGACGCTCGACAATGGTCAAGCCATGACGGCTAAGTTAGTGGTCGGAGCCGATGGGGCAAACTCGTGGCTTCGTCATCAAATGGATATTCCGTTAACGCATTGGGATTATGGGCATCATGCTCTGGTCGCGAATGTTAAAACCGCTGCTCCGCATAATAGCATTGCACGACAGATTTTTACTCCTCAAGGGCCATTGGCGTTTTTGCCAATGTCGCAACCAGATATGTGCTCTATTGTTTGGTCCACTGAGCCAAATCGTGCAGAGCAGCTATTGGCAATGAGTGAGCATGATTTCAACAAAGCATTGACGAGCGAATTTGATACACGACTTGGTCTATGTGAAGTCGTGGGAGAGCGTGCCGCGTTTCCTCTGAAAATGCGTTATGCGCGAGATTTTGTTGTGGAGCGAGTCGCATTGGTTGGTGATGCGGCCCATACCATTCATCCTCTAGCGGGCCAGGGGGTAAATTTAGGTCTATTAGATGCAGCCAGCCTCGCTCAAGAGGTGTTAGCGCTATGGAAGCAAGGCCAAGATATTGGCAGCAAACGCAACCTAAGAGGTTATGAGCGTTGGCGCAAAGCGGAAGCAGCAAAGATGATCGCTGCAATGCAAGGGTTCCGAGACCTGTTCTCTGGAGAGAATCCTGCTAAGAAGCTGGTTCGTGGCATTGGTTTGAGTTTAGCGGGTCAATTGCCGGGAGCGAAAGATGAGATCATGAAGCGTGCGCTTGGTCTAAAAGGTCATCTGCCTGATCTGGCACGTCAGTAGGTGTAAAGCGAACTTCAAATACACAAAAGGCTGGTTAATCCAGCCTTTGTTTTATCAACGTTTTGCTAAGCATATGCGCATCGGAGTTTCATTATTTCTTGGTTGATCTCTTTGACCGCTCGGAAATGGCGTTGCTCTGCTTTCTCCGGCAGTATTAACTTGCCGTTATCAAACTCGAATCTACCGACCCCGTAAATATAAATTCTTCCTTTAAAAAGACGACTTATATGTTTAGCAATCATACTTGGTGTATAGCGCTTAAACAGTCTCATATTTACTTTCCTTTTATCTAACCTAGCCTAGGTATTCTACGTTTTGGACGCGAAAATTATTGTGACAGCCATAGTATTAAATACAGATGTAGGGTGTTGCGTCAGAGATTTGTGTTGTCTTAGACAATTTGACAGTGTCATCTCTTAAATAGCGTGAGGATTACCCCAAAAAATCACCGTTCAAGGAACCCTTACAACAATACACTCCTTTTTACGTGACGCATTAAGCAATAGTTTTGTTACAGAATTAAGAATAGAACGAAAATGATTGTTTGCTAATTGTTTCTATTGAGGTGGTATCCAACAGAACAAACTTTACGTCCTAACGGTTAGAGAAAGAGGAAGAGAAAAAAGTTCCGCACAAAAAAAAGCCCGCTTCAGCGGGCGAATAGTCACAGATGCATTACACAAAAGTGGGACAGCTGACGGCATGAATACTGTCATTCAGTCAGCTGATTCACTTTATGTTGGTTAAGTGCTTGTTTGAAACTTAACCAACAAATTCAGCATATACGAGTTTTATCTTTGTGACTATTTATGTTTTATATGTGATTAAAAATTCTCTCGTCTATTTTTATAGATATGAGCGAGATCACGTGGTGATAGAAAAACTACGTGCTATTACATTATTTTTAGACGACTAACGACAGATCTCAGCTACGGTCGGCTGACACAATTGGATAAGATCTTGGATAGAAAGCGCCAGTCCAGCCATACGATCGCCACTGCTGATCGTGACTTCCTGTTCTTCTAGTAAGCTAGGATCGAACACGATCGGCATGTGTCGTTTGAGTAATAGTGGAGTGACAGTACCAATTTTGTAACCCGTGATGGCCTCAACGTCGGCTTGATCAACGCAAGTCATCCGGCGGCATTGCAGTAACGAGCGCACTTTTTTGGGATCGACACTACGATCACCAGGCGCACAGGCGAGAGCATATTGATTACCCATGTCTCGTAGCAAGATCGCTTTTACCATTTGAGAAGGGCTAATGCCGCGTTGTTGCGCGGCATCCTCAATAGTGGTTGCTGGTCTTTGATGCGGTAACAGACGAAACGGAATGTGTTGGTCTGTGAGAAATTGCATCAAAGGAGTATTGATTGTATTACTCATCATCAAGGCTGTAAGGCAGTGATTCGATTGTCCATTCACATTCTGGTTGAGCAACCAAACGAAGACGAGTGTCTTCATCGAGATTATTGGGCAGTACAATCAGGCCAATCGCTTGATTGTCGCTGAACTGGTAGTGGTTTAATAAAGCACCCACTGAACGCCAGTTTTCACCCACGCTGCGCTCGAGCTCAATTGGCTCGTCACTAAATGGAGCAGAAGTTGCCCCTTTTACGATGTACATCGCACGTTTATTTGTACCGCGATACTTAGCTCGTGCTACCGTTTCTTGTCCTGTGTAGCAGCCCTTTGTGAAGCTAATGCCTCCTAAAGCTTGCACGTTGAGTGCTTGTGGAATGTGAGCATTCTGCGCGGATGCAGAGACAAATGGTAAACCAGCTTCAATGTCGAAACGATTCCAAAGCTCATTTGTCGTAAGGGCAGCATCTGTATTTTCAACGACTTGTTGCGCAGCTGACGCACTTAATATCAGTAGCCAGCGGCTTTGTGAAACTTGTACCGCGGTGCCGCCTTCAACAGGGCGAACGCTGCCAGTCGTTTTGCTCATTGAAGAAATAAGCTCGTCGGCTTTGACGCCTGCAACACCTAAGATAACTTCATCAGAAGCTTCAATCGTTACTTTAGAGAAAATGGCGTATTTTTTTATTTCGCTAAGTTCTACGTCAATCGCCGATTTTGGTTGGATCATGCCGTAGCCATCGTGGTGATGGAAAAGGCGGAACACACTCCACACTTTACCTTTCGCATCACAATGTGCGCCTAATGTTGATTGGTCTTGTTCTAAAGAAACGACATCGCAGGTAACCTGACCTTGTAAGTATGATTTTTTATCGTCACCGACCATGGTGATCATGCCGAAATTGTCCAGCAGCGAGATAGATAACTCTGGAAGTGCGTCTTGAGTTGAGAGAGGTAGTGCTGAAAAACGAGTTTGCCATTCCATAATTACAATGCCTTTTGAAGATATTTTTCCGCTATGTTATACCCAAATAACCTTGAGATACTAGGGGAGCGATTTACGAATCAACATTTGTCTGCTTTCACTATCGTATTGTGACCCGCACACTAGTGACGTAGCACATCCCTTGTTACACTCCGCACTAACAACAAGACATCTATGAAGGAATAGTGAATGTACACTCCGGAAGAAAAAGCGCGTATTAAATGGGCTTGTCGTCGAGGCATGCTTGAGCTTGACGTAGTAATTATGCCGTTTTTTGAAGAGTGCTTTGATACTCTGAGTGAACAAGAGCAGCGTGACTTTGTTTCTTTACTTGAATGCGATGATCCTGATCTGTTTACTTGGATAATGGGGCATGGCCGCAGCGAAAACTTAGGTCATGCTGCAATGGTTGATAAAATTGTCGCCCATAACCTCAGCAAAGTTCGTTAATTTTACCGCTTCTCCCTCTCTGACTGCCCGAGTTCTCAATGTAATACTTTTCTTACTGATGACTTGGGCCGTTACCCTCTCTAGCATCCCTCTCGTATTATCGATTTATTTGTTATTAATGATTGTTAAGGCACTACTGACCCAAGGCTTTGTTAAACCGACAAGTCAGGGTTATTGGTATGTGCATTGCGATGGCTCGGTTAGGTTTGAGGCCCTTGAGTATAGTGAATGTTCGGCGGCTCTTGAGTCTGAAAAGGATCAGTTACAACGAGTCGATACATCGACATTGCCATTCAAGATAACATGTCGATTGCAGTCTGGCCGTAGCGTCACGATTTGGCGTGATAGCTGTGACGATCAGCATTACCGTCAATTATCTTTGGTATTACGCCAGTGGGAAATGAAACAGGGAGCCAATGCTCCCTGTTGATGTAATAGTTTATTTTGTCGAATTAAAGCTGTTTAGCTGGAACCAAAATCGTTGGTCCGCTGTTTTCCAGTTGGTTCGGATAATCAAGCGTGTAGTGCAAACCTCGACTCTCTTTACGCTGCATCGCACAACGAACCATCAGCTCTGCTACTTGTAAAAGGTTACGCAGTTCTAATAAGTTGTTCGAGACACGGAAATTGCTGTAGTACTCATGCGTTTCTTGTTGCAACAGTTGGATACGGCGCAAGGCGCGTTCTAAACGCTTGTCAGTTCGTACAATGCCCATGTAGTCCCACATAAACAGACGAAGCTCGTGCCAGTTGTGCTGAATGATCACTTCTTCATCACTGTTGGTCACTTTACTTTCATCCCAACATGGCACCTGTGAAGGAAGCTCCACGTTAGTGTGATGTTTTAGAATATCTTTCGCCGCAGACCAAGCATAAACCACGCATTCGAGAAGTGAATTTGATGCCATGCGGTTAGCACCATGCAGCCCTGTATAGCTGACTTCGCCAATCGCATACAAGTTTTTAAGATCGGTGCAGCCATTTCTATCCACCATGACACCGCCACAAGTGTAGTGCGCAGCAGGTACGATTGGGATTGGCTCTTTGGTCATATCAATGCCCAAGTCCATCAAGCGTGAGTAAATGGTTGGGAAGTGTTTCGTAATAAAGTCCGCAGGTTTGTGACTGATGTCGAGGTACATACAGTCGGCACCCAAACGCTTCATTTCGAAGTCGATAGCGCGAGCCACGACGTCACGCGGAGCAAGCTCTTTACGCTCATCGAAATCTGGCATAAAGCGAGAACCATCGGGACGACGCAGGTAAGCACCTTCGCCACGTAACGCTTCGGTCAACAAGAAGTTACGTGCTTCTGGGTGATATAAACACGTCGGGTGGAACTGGTTAAACTCCATATTTGCCACACGACACCCTGCACGCCAAGCAATGGCAATACCATCACCAGACGAAACATCTGGGTTAGAGGTGTATTGATAAACTTTTGAAGCGCCACCTGTAGCGAGAACCACAAATTTGGCCCGCACGGTTTCGACATGCTCTTCGTTGCGGTTCCAAATATAAGCACCGATAACTTTGTTTTTATCACCGCCAATTTTGTCTTCGGTGATTAAGTCCAGCGCATTGTGACGTTCGAGAACATGAATATTTGGATGGTTGTGAGCGTTATCTTGCAGAGAGGTTTGCATCGCCATACCTGTTGCATCTGCCGCGTGAAGAATACGACGACGACTATGGCCACCTTCACGAGTTAAGTGGTAACGAGGCTCATCGTCAGAGTCATCCTCTTCACGATCAAATGGGACACCACCGTCGATCAACCACTGTACGCACTCTTTTGAATGTTCAGCAATGAACCTCACGGTATCTTCATCACAAATACCATCGCCGGCGATTTGTGTATCTTCAACGTGTGAATCAATGGTGTCTGACTCATCAAATACAGCAGCAATACCACCCTGGGCATAATAGGTCGCCCCTTCGCTGCGTGGCCCTTTACTCAGCACCATCACTTTACAGTGGTTAGCTACGCGCAAAGCCAACGACAAACCAGCCGCGCCACTCCCTACCACTAACACATCACACTCATGTTCACGATTTGTGTTCATATAACTTTTATAATCCCAAGCTAAGGTAACAAAGTCACCTTGTGTATTATTTGCACACCATGTGCATTCCATTATCGCGACACCCGTCGCTAAGGGCTAAGTTGGGAGACCTATCGACATCCGTGTTACTGCGGTGACTGAGCCACTCTTCTTTTTCATGCAGAGCATGAGCATGCTTCCTAAGTTATATTTGTAACGCGGTGTTCAGATAGCCATTAGCCATGCAAATGAAAAGTAATAGTTTGTCAATGCCATTGCTTTTCCATGCTCGACCCAGCACAATCTGGGACAGAGATCATTCATTATACCCATTTCCCCTCAAGATGCTCGCTTGTCAAACTTAGACTAAAGTCAGGCAACGGTGGTCATTTGGGTATAGACATCACACTGTGAAAAAACAATGACAAAAAACTTGAGAAACCATGGAACTTTCTCATTCACGTTAGGGTCACAATAGTGCTCAAGTAAGCAGTGGTGTCAATACTACGTTTTGCATAATTAGTACCCATATCTGAGAAGAGTAGGGGCATAACAAATAGGAGTATCCGCTCGAATGAACGAGCAGCTGACCGATCAAGTATTGATTGAGCGAGTTCAGAATGGCGATAAGCAAGCATTCAACCTGCTGGTAACGAAGTATCAGAACAAGGTATGTAATCTTATTTCCAGATACGTTAGTAATCCTGGCGATGTACCAGATGTAGCACAAGAAGCGTTTATTAAAGCTTACCGAGCTATTCCCAGCTTTCGTGGGGAAAGTGCGTTTTATACGTGGCTGTATCGCATTGCAGTGAATACTGCGAAAAATCACATTGTTGCTCAAGGGCGTAGACCTCCAGCGACAGATGTCGATGCTGAAGATGCTGAATTTTACGAAACAGGTAGTGCACTTAAAGAAATATCGAACCCTGAGAACTTAACGTTGTCCAAAGAATTGCAACGGGTGGTGTTCAGTGCAATCGAAGCTTTACCTGAAGATTTAAAAACCGCAATGACATTACGAGAGCTCGATGGCTTGAGTTATGAAGAAATTGCAGAAGTGATGGATTGCCCGGTAGGAACGGTACGATCGCGTATCTTCCGTGCTCGTGAGGCGGTGGAAAAGAAAATCAGACCTCTTTTGCAACGCTAGTACAAGTAATAACTATGGTGAAAATAATGGCTGACAAAGAAAAACTTTCAGCTCTCATGGATGGAGAATTGGTCGATAAGGCTTTAATTCAAGAGTTAGAGCAAGACCAAGAGAGCCGTGATGCTTGGCAGAACTATCACCTGATTGGTGATGTGATGCGAGGCGAAGCGCCAGCAAAACCTGAGTGGAATATTGCTGAAAGCGTGGCGTTAGCGTTAGAAGATGAACCTGCACACCGTGCGTTTGATGCGCACAGTGCAAATGTTATCTCAATTGCTGATACGCCAAAAGAGTCACAACCAGAACCGCAAAAAGCAAAACGTCAGTTGCCAGGTTGGTTGACACAGTTTGGTCAAGTTGCTGTTGCTGCATGTGTATCGCTTGTCGTTATTTTAGGTGTACAGCAGTACGGTGGTAGCGATTCAATGTCGCCGCAAACAGACCAATTGCCTGTGTTGCAGACAGTTCCGTTTGCTGGCAGCGCAGAGCCTGTGAGTTTAACTCGTGAGTCTGTTGAGCGTTCTGTAGGTGAAGCAAATATGCAAGAGCAACGTAAGCGTGTTCATGCTATGCTGCGAGACTATGAATTGCAGTTACGAATTAACAGTGATGCATCTCAACAAGATGCAAATCTGAATCCGGATATTGAATGAAAAAATTTCTGATCAGCGCTTGCGCTCTGTTCAGTATGATGTCTTCTCAAGCCTTTGCTGGTGATAAGCCAGCGGAGGCTTTATTGCATCAAATGAGCGAGGCGAGTAAGAATTTAAGTTACGAACTCTCTTATATCCTTATCAAAAAGAACAGCATTGAGCCGTTGCTGTATCGTCATGCGACGCATGGTGACGATCAATATGCTCATCTTGTCTATTTAAGTGGCCCTGTACGCGAAGTGATTCGTCGCGGCACAGAAGTAAGCTATATCGAAACGGGTTTAGAACCATTCACCATCGAGTCAGGTAAAATGGTCGCTCCGACCATGCCTATGCTCAATACCAATATCGATGAGCTAAACTTGTATTACGACTATGTAAAAGTGGGTAGAGCTCGTGAAGCAGGTGTAGCAACACAAGTGCTGCGTGTCGTCCCTAAAGACGGTCTGCGCTATTCATACGTACTATGGATCGATGAAAAGAGTAAATTGCCTTTACGTGCCGACCTTGTGGACCGTGATGGTGAGATGCTTGAACAATATCGCACTATTTCTTACACGGTGAATCCAAAAATCGCAGAGTTAATGAGTGGCCTACAAGATGTTCAATTACCAGCTGTTCTCACCATGCCAAAAGGCGATATTGGAACCAGCAATTGGCAGGTAGGTTGGATCCCTGAAGGTTTCGAACCGAACGAGCTGAACCGCTACCGCATGGCTGTTACCAATCAAATGGTGGAGAGTCAGCTGTACTCTGACGGTCTATTTAGCTTCTCTGTTTACGTAGCAAACAAAGATGAGCATTCGTTAAAAGGTCAGTTGGTTCGCCAAGGCCGAAGAACGCTGCATAGTTTTGTGAGCGGTCAACATGAAATCTCCGTAGTTGGAGACATTCCGCCGACCACAGCACAGCGTATCGCTCAATCTGTCACATTTAATGTAACAAAGAGTAAACAACAATGATGACCGCGTTGGCTACTGTGACAGACGTACATCGTCGCGGTAAACAATACGAAATTGATTTAAGCTGCGAACAGCAGACCAGTTGCAGTAGTTGCTCTTCACAGAAAAGCTGTGGAACGGGCGTTGTGACTAAAGCCATTGGTAACAAGAGTTTATCTTGGCACCTGCGCACGGATAAATCAGTGAAGATAGGTCAAGTCGTCGAGATAGGCTTTCCTGAGTCGAGCCTGATAAAATCAGCAATGGCGGTTTATTTACTGCCGTTGTTTGGTTTGATTATCGGTGCGATGTTTGGTCACTTCCTATTAGCGCCGCTGACCGCGGGCGGAGAAGGTATCATCATATTGGCATCAGTACTATTTGCAGCTGGTGGAATGTGGATCGCAAAACGTGTTTCTCGTCCGTTAGAGGATGAATCCAAGCGCCAAGTTACCCTTGTTAGGGTACTTGGAGAGCCAATCCAGTAAGCGCTGTCCCCCTCCACTTAAGGTTATTTGGGTATGTACTTTAAATTACGTGCGCCCGTTAACGAAATTCGGTAGAATCTGCCAACTTGATTGAAATGCCGTCAGTAGATGGCGTTTCTTACTGTCCCTATTTGTAAAGAGTTAGTCACCCTAAATCTATGAAGCACATTCGTAACTTTTCGATTATCGCCCACATCGACCATGGTAAGTCGACCCTATCAGACCGTCTAATCCAAGTTTGTGGCGGGTTAACCGATCGTGAAATGGCCGCACAGGTTCTGGATTCTATGGATCTTGAACGTGAGCGTGGTATCACCATTAAATCTCAGAGTGTGACGCTAAACTACACCGCTAAAGACGGTGAAACGTATCAGCTGAACTTCATCGATACTCCGGGGCACGTTGACTTTGCATATGAAGTATCACGTTCTCTAGTGGCTTGTGAAGGTGCGCTATTGGTTGTAGATGCGGGTCAAGGTGTTGAAGCTCAAACACTGGCTAACTGTTACACCGCGATTGAGATGGATCTAGAGGTTGTGCCAATCTTGAACAAGATTGACCTACCAGCAGCCGATCCTGAGCGTGTAGCGGAAGAAATTGAAGAAATCGTTGGTATCGATGCAATGGAAGCAACCCGCTGTTCTGCGAAGACAGGCATCGGTGTTGATGACGTTCTAGAGAACATCGTATCAGCGATTCCAGCACCGGAAGGTGACCCAGATGCGCCATTACAAGCGCTGATCATTGACTCATGGTTTGATAACTATCTTGGCGTTGTTTCTCTAGTACGTATTAAAAACGGCGAACTGAAGAAGAACGATAAGATCAAAGTGATGAGTACGGGCCAAGTTTGGGGGGTAGACCGTCTTGGTATTTTTACGCCAAAACAAGTAGATACCGATATCCTTCGTACTGGTGAAGTAGGTTGGGTGGTTTGTGGTATTAAAGACATCCTTGGTGCACCAGTTGGTGATACGCTGACTATGGCTAAGAACGGCTGTGAAAAACCGCTACCAGGTTTTAAGAAAGTAAAACCTCAGGTTTACGCAGGTCTGTTCCCGGTATCTTCTGACGATTACGAGAACTTCCGTGATGCGCTGGGCAAATTAAGTCTAAACGACGCATCGCTATTCTACGAGCCAGAAAACTCAGCGGCACTTGGCTTTGGTTTCCGTTGTGGTTTCCTTGGCATGCTGCACATGGAAATTATCCAAGAGCGTCTAGAGCGTGAATACGACTTAGATCTTATCACCACGGCACCAACGGTAGTTTACGAAGTTGAAAAGACCGATGGTGAACTGCTGTACGTTGATAGCCCTGCCAAACTACCAGCGATCAATGATATTGAAGAAATTCGTGAACCGATCGCTCGTTGTAATATCCTGGTACCTTCAGAGTACCTAGGTAACGTGATCACGCTGTGTGTTGAAAAGCGTGGTACTCAGGTCGATATGGTTTACCACGGTAACCAGGTTGCCGTGACTTACGATATTCCAATGGCAGAAGTGGTACTGGATTTCTTCGACCGTCTGAAATCGACATCTCGTGGTTATGCGTCTTTGGATTACAACTTCCAGCGTTTTGAAGCGTCGAACATGGTACGTGTAGACGTTCTTCTGAACGGTGACACCGTTGATGCATTGGCGATGATCACACACAAAGACCAGTCTCAGACTCGCGGTCGTCAGCTGGTAGAGAAGATGAAAGAATTTATCCCTCGCCAAATGTTTGATATCGCAATCCAAGCAGCGATTGGTAACCACATTATCGCACGTTCAACTGTAAAACAGCTGCGTAAGAACGTAATCGCGAAATGTTACGGCGGTGACGTAAGTCGTAAGAAGAAACTTCTGAAGAAACAGAAAGAAGGTAAGAAGCGCATGAAGCAGATCGGTAACGTTGAGCTGCCTCAAGAAGCGTTCCTAGCCATCCTTCACGTAGGTAAAGACTAAAGTTGAACTTTGTCTCACACTTGTCGGTCTTAAGACGTTAGATATTAAAATAAGTGAAAGGGTTTCGGCTCTTTCACTTTCGTATTTTTAGATAAGGGAATTTAATGGCGAATACATTCTCACTGATGCTGGTTATTGCGACTTTGGTAACTGGCGTGGTTTGGCTATTGGAAAAGCTGGTTTTCGCGAAAAAGCGTCAGGAAAAACTGGCGGAGATTCAAGCTCAGACGTCTAATGGTTTGGATGCAGTGACCTTGCAAAAAGTTGAGCGTCAGCCTTGGTGGGTTGAAAATAGCGTCTCAATTTTTCCTGTGATTGCGTTCGTTTTAGTATTACGTTCTTTTATCTACGAACCATTTCAAATCCCATCAGGCTCAATGATGCCGACTTTGTTGGTGGGTGACTTTATCTTGGTAGAAAAATACGCCTATGGCTTGAAAGATCCGGTATGGCGCACGCAGTTAGTTGAAACAGGTAAACCTGAGCGTGGTGATATCGTGGTATTCAAATACCCGCCACAACCAAGTGTGGATTACATTAAGCGTGTTGTTGGTTTGCCTGGTGATATAGTGCGTTATTCAAGTGATAAGCAGCTTTGCGTGCAAAGCCAAGGTGAATCGGCGTGTAAACCAGTTAAACTGAGCAATGTTGAAGAAAGTCAGTTTAGCTCGAACGGTATTCCAATGATCCAACTGGATGAAAAATTGGGTAACGTGGAGCACAATATTTTGGTTAACCCTCTTGTTCGTAACCGTGTGGAGCAATACTTCCCACGTAGCGGCACGACAGAGTGGGTTGTACCACAAGGTCAGTACTTTGTGATGGGTGATAACCGTGACAATAGTGCTGACAGCCGTTACTGGGGCTTCGTTCCTGAAGCAAACTTAGTCGGCAAAGCTGTCGCCATTTGGATCAGCTTCGAGTTTGATCGTGGCGCAGATAGCGTTCTACCTTCATGGATTCCAACTGGTGTGCGTTTTAACCGCATCGGTGGTATTCACTAACCATTTTATATCGAGAGAGTATGAATTCTCCAATTGATAAACTAGAGAGAAAGCTCGGCTACCAGTTTCAAGATGCCGGGCTTATCAACTTGGCGCTGACTCACCGCAGCGCCAACAGTAAGCATAATGAACGTCTTGAGTTTCTGGGCGATTCAATTTTAAGTTTTGTCATCGCTGATGATCTGTACCATCGTTTCCCGAAAGTGAACGAGGGTGACATGAGCCGTATGCGTGCTACTTTGGTTCGTGGACATACATTGGCGGAACTGGGTCGTGAATTCGATCTAGGAGATTATTTAAAATTAGGTCCAGGTGAATTGAAGAGTGGCGGTTTCCGCCGAGACTCTATTTTAGCCGATGCGGTTGAAGCCATTATTGGCGCAATTTACCTAGACAGCGATCTTGAAGTCGTGCGGGGCATTGTACTGAGTTGGTACAACTCACGCCTTGAAGCCATTAAACCTGGCGTCTCACAAAAAGATCCGAAAACTCGCCTACAAGAGTTCCTACAAGGCAGAAGAAAACCGCTGCCTGTGTACACAGTGACTAATATTAAAGGTGAAGCGCACAACCAAGAGTTTACGGTTGAGTGTGAAGTAGCAGGTGTGGACAAGCCTGTAATCGGGAAAGGCACCAGCCGCCGCAAGGCAGAACAAGCGGCTGCTGAAACAGCACTTGAGCAATTAACAAATGGCTGATAACGAATTCGATATCGATGCGTTTTTCGCATCACAAGGTGAGCTAAGCTCGCCAGAAAACCAGCACTGTGGCTTCATTGCTATTGTTGGTCGCCCAAACGTAGGTAAGTCGACACTTCTGAACAAAATCTTGGGTCAGAAGATTTCGATCACCTCACGTAAGCCGCAAACAACACGCCACCGCATTATGGGTGTGGACACGGATGGCGATTACCAAGCGATTTACGTCGACACGCCAGGACTTCACATTGAAGAAAAGCGTGCGATTAACCGCCTGATGAACCGTGCGGCTAACTCATCTCTAAGTGATGTAAACCTAGTGTTCTTCTTAGTCGATGGTACGCATTGGACCAAAGACGATGAGATGGTGCTAACTAAGCTTCAAAAATCGAACTTCCCAGTTGTGCTTTGTGTCAATAAAGTCGACAACGTGCAAGATCGTAACGAAGTGATGCTACACATGGCTGAGATGTCTAAGAAGATGGACTTCGTGGACGTTGTGCCAATCTCTGCGAAGCAAGGGAAGAACATTGATGTACTGCGTAAGCACGTGCGTAATCACTTACCTAAAGCAACGCACCACTTCCCAGAAGAATACGTGACTGATCGCTCCCAGCGTTTTATGGCATCTGAAATTGTGCGTGAAAAGTTAATGCGTTTCACGGGTGAAGAATTGCCATACTCGGTAACGGTCGAGATTGAACGTTTTGATTACAACCCAGAAACCGACGGTTTCCACATCAATGCCTTGATTCTTGTTGAGCGTAATGGCCAGAAGAAAATGGTGATTGGTAAAGGTGGCGAGAAGATCAAGACCATTGGTCGTGAAGCGCGTTTAGATATGGAAGAGTTGTTCGGTCGTAAGGTTTACCTAGAAACCTGGGTAAAAGTGAAATCTGGCTGGGCAGACGACGAACGAGCACTGCGCTCGTTGGGTTATATCGACGACTTATAATCTTGGCTGCGAAGATGCTTCGCTCCAACATCGATGAAAAATTAGTATCGATTAAAATAAGGAGCCGCTCGGCTCCTTATTTTTTATTTCACACTTTTTAGGCACAATGACTTAGATGAGTAATCTCTCTTCCGAAGGTTTACAGCGCTGTTTTGTATTACATCGCCGCCCTTACAGTGAATCGAGCTTAATCCTTGATGTATTCAGTGAGGAATATGGTCGAATGACTTTAATGGCCAAAGGCGCGCGCAGTAAGCGTTCGAACTTAAAAGGCGCATTGCAACCTTTTACTCCGCTGTTACTTAAATGGTCGGGAAAAGGTTCAATGAAGACTTTGCGTCAAGCTGAGCCGATAAGCCTAGGTTTACCGTTAACGGGCATTAATCTCTACTCTGCCATGTACGTTAATGAACTGATTGGTCGGATATTGATGGCTGAAGTGCCGATGCCAGCGCTATTTCATGATTATTTGCATGCGTTAACAGAGTTGGCACACAACGAGAACCCTGAGCCAGCACTGCGTCGTTTTGAGTTAGCATTGCTCTCTTCTATGGGGTATGGCGTGGATTTCTTGCACTGTGCAGGTACTGGCGAGCCCGTCGACCCAGAGATGACGTATCGTTACCGGGAACAAAAAGGCTTCATAGCTTCGGTTAGGCGCGATAACCTTACGTTTTTAGGGAATGAGCTGATTGCTATCAGTGAGCGGCGGTTCGTCACTAAAGAGCAGCTAAAAGCGGCAAAACGCTTTACACGTATAGCCTTAAAGCCGTATCTTGGCGGCAAACCTTTAAAAAGTCGTGAATTTTTCATTCAGACCCCCAGAGCACGGAGTAACGGAAAATGAGCTCAATTTATTTAGGCGTCAATATCGACCATATTGCCACTCTACGTAATGCACGTGGTACAAAATACCCTGATCCTGTTCACGCTGCAGAAATTGCTGAGCGTGCAGGCGCGGATGGTATCACAATTCACTTACGTGAAGACCGTCGCCATATTTTGGACCGTGATGTACGTATTCTGCGTGAAACCATTCAAACGCGCATGAATCTAGAGATGGCAGTGACGGACGAAATGGTTGAGATTGCGCTGCAAACTAAACCAGAGTTTGTGTGCTTAGTGCCTGAAAAACGTGAAGAACTGACGACGGAAGGTGGCTTGGACGTTGTGGGGCAGCTTGAAAAAATTAAAGCTGCGACGAAAAAGCTGACAGATGCAGGCATTAAAGTTTCACTCTTTATTGATGCTGATCGTCAACAGATTGAAGCTGCGAAAAAGTGTGGTGCTCCGTTTATTGAGCTGCACACGGGTCATTATGCTGATGCGACGACAGAAGACGAACAGCAAGCAGAACTGAAGAAGATTGCCGCTGGTGCGAGTTATGCTCATGACCTAGGTATTATTGTTAATGCCGGGCATGGCCTGACTTATCACAATGTCGCGCCAATTGCTGCATTACCAGAAATTTACGAACTCAACATTGGTCACTCAATCATTGGTCGCGCGGTATTTGATGGTTTGAATAAAGCGGTTGCGGACATGAAAGCACTGATGATTGAGGCACGCCAGTAATAGGGCTATCTAGATGGCGATTATAGGGTTAGGGACCGACATTGCAGAAATTGAGCGTATTGAAAAAGCGTTAGCTCGTAGTGGTGAGCCTTTTGCTCAGCGTATTCTTTCAGAAGAAGAAATGGCTAAATTTTCACAGCTTAAGCTGCAAGGCCGTTATCTTGCTAAGCGCTTTGCGGTCAAAGAAGCGGCCTCAAAAGCATTGGGGACAGGGATCGCGAAAGGGGTCACGTTTCACGATTTTTCCATCTCGAACGATGCGCTTGGAAAACCGGTGCTCGCATTGACGGGCACAGCAAAGCAAATAGCGGATGCGATGGGCGTTAACCACATTCACCTGTCCATTTCCGATGAGCGTCATTACGCTGTGGCGACGGTCATTTTTGAATCCTAGCTTGTAAGTCTTAAACAAAATACTAAAAAGCCAGAGCAGATGCTCTGGCTTTCTTGTCTCTCGAGCAGATTACTGTTCAAGGTATAATTTTGCAGTCGTTGTGACTTTAATCATTTCATCTTGCAGCTCGAACATTTCAGGCTCAACCTCCTCAAGACTGATCCCTGAGCGCAGTGCTTGCTCAAGCGTCGCACAGAGTGATTTCAGCCTAGGCACTCCGCAATATGAGCTACTGCCGTGCAGCTTATGGATGACATGAATTAGGTCATCACGGGAGATATCTTCTTGCTCCAGAGCTTGGTCAACGACTGCTTCTACTTCAGGGATAAACTCAACCAACATGCGCAGCATGTCTTTGGCTAGATCTTCTTTATTCGCGCTCTGTTTTAAGGCAGCTTGCCAATCAATAATCACATCCTGCTGAGGCGAAGAAACGGATTGTGGCGCGCTCCCTTCAGGCTCATCAACGTATGAAGGGGCGACTTTGCCAATGCTCTCTGTACAAGCATTTGGGTTCCAGTGAACCAAAACCTGTTGTAGCACATGCTCTTCAATAGGTTTGGTCAAGTAGTCATCCATTCCTGCCGAGAGCAAGCGATCTCTTTCACCCGCCATGGCATGCGCAGTTACCGCAATCACTGGCGTGTCTTTATTTAACTCCAACTCTTTAATGTGCTGACAAGCGGTCACACCATCCATTTGTGGCATTTGGATATCCATGAAGATTAAGTCGTACTTTTTCTCCGTCGCAAGGTTCACCGCTTGCTGGCCATTGCTACAGGCGGTGACGGTTTCTACTCGTTCGCGAAGCAGAGCGGAAATCAGCTTCAAGTTCGCTGGGTTATCATCCACCGCTAACACCGTCAGAGGTAAACGCTCCCCTTCGCTTGGCGTAATTGGAGCACTCAATGTTGGTGGTGATTCGACATGTTCGCTAATTAGGCTTTGTAGCAGTTTACGGCGAGACAACGGCTTCGTCAGGCATTGGACGTGATGCTCTGTCATAATTTGGTCGGCAAGTGCCAGTTCGGTACTCGGCGTCCCTAGGATCACACTCGGAGCCATGCGTTTCGCTTGTTCTATCCAAGGTGTAATGACGTCTGCATCATGCGTTTGATTTGCCGCTAAATTCAGTAATACATAGTCATATTGTTCTTCGTTTTTCGGTAGCGAAGAGCGATAGGTTACTAAGATACCTTCTTGACTTAGAATCTGTTGGGTTACGGATGCGGCTTGCATGTTTGGTTCAATCAACAGCAACTGTTTGCCAGTCAGAAGTTCCACTTCAATCAGTTCGCTCATCGGCATTTCGGTTGAGTGCAAGCGCACCGTAAACCAGAACGTCGAACCTTGGTGTAGGCGACTAGTTAAGCTGATCTCGCCACCCATCTGGCTTACCAATTTCTGCGTGATAACCAAACCTAACCCAGTGCCGCCGTAGCGACGTGAAATGCTGGCATCCGCTTGGCTGAACGCTTGGAATAATTGCGCTTGCTGACGTTCAGAAATACCAATGCCGGTATCACGCACCATGAATTGCAGTTCGACGGAGTCCCCAGATTGAGAGCGCATTTCAACGCTAACATCAATGTTGCCTCGCTCGGTAAACTTGATTGAGTTACCGACTAAGTTCGTCAAAATTTGCTGGATACGTAGTGGGTCCCCAACTAAACCCGGTGGAATTTTAGGGTCCACTTTTAGGGTGATTTCTAACCCTTTCTCATGTGCACTTGTGGCTTGTAGGTTAATCACTTCTTCTAAACTTTCTCGGAAATCAAACGGAATGTTTTCCAGCGCCAGCTTACCCGCCTCTAGTTTCGAGAAGTCGAGAATGTCATTGATGATGTTCAGTAGATTGTTCGCCGACTTCTCAATCGTCTGTAGGTAATCAGTTTGGCTGTTAGAAAGCTGTGTTTTAAGCATTTGACGAGTAAAGCCAATAACCCCATTGAGCGGAGTACGCAGTTCGTGCGACATGTTCGCCAAGAACTCAGATTTAACCCTGGCCGCTTCTTGCGCGCGTTTCTTCGCGATATCTAACTCAACGTTCTGAATCTCTAGCTGCTCAAGCGTTTCACGCAAGTCTGATGTGGCTTGGTCTATACTGTGCTGCATCTCCACGTGATATTCCGATAGCGATACCGCCATGGCGTTAATACCGTTTTTCAGTTGGTCTAACTCACCGTGCATTTTACCTTCGATACGCACGTCTAGGTGACCACGGCGAATGCGGTCAACGACATTCTTCATGTGGGTGATAGGCTGGGTAACATCGTGCATCAGACGTGAAGCAAACACACTTGCCAAGCCAAGACCGAGTATAAGAACTAAAAAAGCAGAGAAAACTTCTTGATACTGTTGCAGCCTCAAAGAGGAGAGATCTAACTCAACGGCAATATAACCAATTGCTTTGGTTCCTTGGCTTTCGTTCGACAACTCCGCTAAATAGTGACCCTCTGACAAAATAGGTACGCGCAATATCAGTGAGTTTTCGTAGATTTCCGAATTGCCCAGTTGCGGGATCGGTTTATCTTTAGGAAACATCAAGGCTTCGAAATTAGGGTGAAAGTTAGATGTCACGAAGAGCTCATGATGTTCATCAAACACCGCGATACTACGAACCAGTTTAGAGTTTTTGCGATGGGCGTAGCTTATCAAGCGACGTACCGCCTCTCGGCTTTCTGATAGTAGATGAGTTTCACTGGCAATTGCTAACGGTTCAATGATGCTGTTACCAGTGGTGATAACTTGTTTCTCAAGGTCTTGGTAGCGATTAAATGAGAAAAAACCGCTCAGTAATAAACCAATGATGAGAGTGGGAGCGAGAGTCAGTGTAATTACACGTGCTCGTAAGCCATATCTGGTCATGTTATCTAATTACATCGGAGTCTGGATATGGGAAAATAACGCATTATTTCTCAAGCGCATGATAAGGCGTTGAGCAAAGAAGTGACGTCACCTAATAAACGGTAAGCATAATCAAGTCACTCGAATCACACAACGGCTGCAATCAAGAATAGTGAAGCCGAAGAGCAATTAGACATAAATCAGGCATAGAGAATGGCACGCATCTTTCAACCGAAAAAGAAAACCCAACTCAATACTCGTCATCAAGCGGTGCAAGTGGAGCGTTTAGATCACCACGGCGCAGGTATTGCTTACCTAAAGAAAAAACCGCTGTTTATTGATGGCGCATTGCCGGGAGAAGAAGTCGTCACGCAGTTAGTGGAAGAAAAAAGTAAATTTGCTCGCGGTAAACTGATTAAGATTCTTAAGCCGAGTGACACTCGCGTGGAGCCATTTTGCCCACATTATAATGAGTGCGGTGGCTGTGATTTGCAGCATCTAGATTATGACCAACAATTGACGTACAAACAGCAAACACTGCGTCAGCTGATGCGAAAATTTTCAGGCAATGATATCGAGCTTGATGCGCCATTATTAGGGGATTCACTGGCCTATCGTCGTCGTGCGCGAGTGAGCTTATTTGTCGATAAAAAAACACGTCAGCTACATTTTGGTTTCCGTAAAAAGCAGAGTAAGCAAATCGCGCAAGTGACCGACTGCCCAGTGCTGGCGCCGGAATTGAACGTTCTGCTTCCAGAGATTTATTCAGCACTAAAAGCGTTTAAAAAGCCGGAGCAATTGGGCCATGTAGAGCTGGTACTTGGTGATAATGGGCCGTGTATTACGTTGCGTCACTTGAGTGCTCTGACAGCGAGTGAAACTCAATCTCTAACGGAGCTAGCAAAACGTCGTAATGCATCGCTGTACCTAATGCCAGCAACAGATCAGCTAAACCTTGTTGAAGGCGATATGCCTTTCTATCAAGAAGTTGGCGTGAAAATTCCTTTTGCGCCAAATAATTTTATTCAAGTGAACCAAGCCGTAAACAAAAAAATGGTCAAGCAAGCGGTTGAGTGGTTAGACCCGCAAAAGAGTGACCGAGTGTTAGATTTGTTCTGCGGCGTAGGCAACTTCAGTTTACCGATTGCGAAGTTAGCTAAGCACGTAGTTGGGGTCGAGGGTGTTGCAGAGATGGTCGAAAAAGCTACAAATAATGCATCCTTGAACCAAATCAATAATGCGCAATTTTATCACGCTAACCTTGAGCAAGATTTTGAAGGGCAGGTCTGGGCGGCAGAACGGTTTGATAAAGTGCTGTTAGACCCAGCACGCGCGGGGGCAAGTGGGATCATCGATCAAGTTTCTGAGCTTGGCGCACAGCGTGTAGTTTATGTTTCTTGTAATCCTGCTACCCTTGCTAGGGACAGCCAAAGCTTGATGGAGCAAGGCTATAAATTAACTAAATTAGGTATGCTGGACATGTTCCCTCATACCAGTCATCTAGAATCGATGGCATTGTTTGAAAAGTCCTAACTTTAGGACTTTGGCCCCTTATTTGTGGTGGGTGGTCATAAAGCCAGCGTTTACGCGCAGGTAAAAGAACTAACCTGGACGGTGTTAGTCAAACCACACGAATATAATAATTAGGATGATGAGATGGTTGCGGTAAGAAGCGCGCATTTAAACCAAGATGAACAGTTTGAACTCGAAAACTGGGTGGCTAGCCTAGGACAAGAGAAAAACACAGCCTCACGCTTAATCGAAGTATATCGAGATTGCCAGACGGTATTAGCCGATAACGAGCAAGCGGAACTGTTGTTGTGGCGTGGACGAGAAATGATCGAAATTTTGATCACCTTGTCTATGGATCAGGCCACCTTAGTGGCTGCACAACTGTTTCCTTTGGTTTCAAGTGGTGCTTTTAACAGAGAAATTCTGGAAGAGAAATACAGCAAAGAAATCATAAAATTAATCGATGGCGTTGAAGAAATGGCGGCTATTGGCCAACTCAATGTCAACATGGAAGGGAGTGCGGCGTCATCTCAGGTAGATAACGTACGCCGCATGCTGCTTGCCATGGTGGATGACTTCCGCTGCGTGGTTATCAAGCTTGCGGAGCGAATTTGTAACCTTATTGAAGTTAAAAAAGCGCCTGATGAAGTTCGACGTGCGGCGGCAAAAGAGTGTGCCAACATCTATGCGCCGCTAGCAAACCGATTAGGCATCGGTCAGCTGAAATGGGAAATTGAAGATTACGCTTTCCGCTACCAACAGCCGGAAACTTACAAACAAATTGCCAAGCAGCTTTCTGAGCGACGCATCGTTCGTGAACAGTACATCAAAGACTTTGTTGAAGACCTCACGCACGAAATGGAAGTGTCAGGTATTAACGCCGAAGTGAGTGGTCGACCTAAGCACATCTACAGCATTTGGCGAAAAATGCAGAAGAAGAGTTTGGCATTCGATGAGCTGTTTGATGTTCGAGCAGTACGTATCATCGCAGACAAACTGCAAGACTGTTACGCGGCTTTGGGTGTAGTTCACACCAAATACAAGCACCTACCGAGCGAGTTTGATGACTACGTTGCTAACCCTAAACCAAACGGTTATCAATCGATCCACACCGTAATTCTAGGGCCAGAAGGCAAAACCATCGAGATCCAGATTCGTACCAAGCAAATGCATGAAGAGTCGGAGCTGGGTGTTGCCGCGCACTGGAAATATAAAGAAGGGGCAAGCAGCCGAAGCGGTTATGATGAGAAGATCACGTGGCTGCGTAAGCTACTGGATTGGCAAGAAGAAATGTCAGATTCTGGCGAAATGCTTGATGAGCTACGTAGCCAAGTCTTTGATGACCGTGTTTATGCCTTTACACCACGTGGTGATGTTGTCGATTTGCCAATGGGGGCAACGCCGCTAGATTTTGCCTATCACATTCACTCCGAAGTGGGACACCGTTGTATCGGTGCCAAAGTCGGAGGTCGTATTGTGCCGTTCACGCATAAATTACATATGGGTGACCAAGTCGAGATTATCACTCAGAAAGAACCTAACCCATCACGTGACTGGTTAAACCCATCATTAGGCTTCGTTCATTCTGGTCGTGCGCGTGCCAAAATTAACGCCTGGTTCCGAAAACAAAGCCGTGAGAAGAACCTTGAAGCGGGTCGTGAAATCCTTGAGCATGAGTTAGCCAAAATTGGCGCAACGTTAAAAGATGCAGAGCATTACGCCCTCAAGCGGTTTAATGTCAAAACACCAGATGAATTGTATGTTGGGGTAGGTAGCGGTGATTTGCGTATCAACCAAATCATTAACCATATTAACGCGTTAGTTAACAAGCCAACGGCAGAGGAAGAAGACCAGCAAGCACTGGAAAAACTGCAAGAAGCTGAGCACAAATCACCCGCGCAAAGCCGACCGAAAAAAGACGCAGTTGTAGTAGAAGGCGTCGATAACCTAATGACACACCTAGCACGTTGCTGTCAGCCAATTCCAGGTGACGATATCTGTGGTTACATAACGCAAGGTCGTGGGATTTCAGTACACCGTAGTGACTGTGAACAGCTAGAAGAACTGCGCCATCACGCGCCAGAGCGTATCATCGATACTGTCTGGGGCAGCGGCTTCGTCGGGTCATACATCCTCACCGTCCGTGTTGAAGCGATGGAGCGAGGTGGTCTACTCAAAGACATTACGACACTGTTCGCCAACGAAAAGATCAAAGTGACCAGTATGAAGAACCGAGTCGATTACAGACGTCAACTCGCCATCATGGACTTTGATCTAGAAGTCACCAATATTGAGGTGCTTTCTCGTGTTTCTAAACGTGTTGAGCAGATTAAGGATGTGATGACGGTGAAACGCCTTGGCTAAAATTCTCGTCATACTTGAAGCTGATAGCGTTGTTGACTGCGCTCACTCGCTCCATCACATAGACGAGCTATGCTCAGGAGTCTCGCTCGCTTGCCGCCTAGCTACAGCTTCAATTATTTAGAGAATTGATCAACGTATAACAAAGGTGAGTGGTTTTGGCCGCTCACCTTTTTCTTTAGTAGAAAGGTTTAAAGGAACAAAAAATGAGTCATCCAATTGAACAATTAGAACAAATCATGGCGAAGTTGCGTGACCCAGAAAACGGTTGCCCTTGGGACTTAAAACAAACCTTTGACACCATCGTTCCGCACACCATCGAAGAAACTTACGAAGTGGTGGACGCGATTCAAAACCGTGATTGGCCGAACTTACAAGAAGAGTTGGGTGATTTGTTGTTCCAGGTGATTTTTTACAGTCAATTAGCGAAAGAGCAAGAGCTGTTCGACTTTTCGGATGTTGTCGAAACTGTGAATGAAAAACTGACTCGCCGTCATCCGCATGTTTTTTCAGATGTTGAGTTTGAATCGGACGAGGAAATCAACGCCAACTGGGAAGCCGAAAAAGCAAAAGAAAAAGCGCAGGTAGGCAAAGCGGAAGAAAGTATCCTAGACTCAATACCAAACTCTTTGCCAGCACTTTCTCGTGCTACAAAGATACAGAAAAAATGTGCGAAATATGGATTTGACTGGGACTCTCTTGGCCCGGTCGTCGATAAGGTGCGAGAAGAAATTGATGAAGTCATGGAAGAAGCATTACAAGTTCAGCCTGATGAAGAAAAAGTGGAGTTGGAACTCGGCGATTTGCTATTTGCGACCGTCAATTTGGCACGCCATCTTGATAAAAATCCAGAAGTCGCACTAGGGAAAGCAAACTTAAAGTTTGCGAGACGTTTTAAGCAAGTTGAAGGAAAGGTCCAGCAGTCAGGCAAAGCGCTTACAGATTGTTCTTTATCAGAGCTCGACGATTTCTGGGATGAAGTAAAGCGAGAAGAGTCTAGATAGGGGAAAATAAGCGGAATATACAATATGAGGCCAGTTTGCCTCTTAACACGAAAACGGACTTTGGTTTGTCTTTGCTCACTTTGATTTGAAGCAAAAAATAAAAAATTACGGTGTGATAGATTTCACGTTGTGGCGGTAAGGAGCTTCTGGTATATTTATCTCCCGTCCAGAAGCACTCCATTTCCCTCATTCAACCAATTTCAGGTTAAACATGACGACAAATTACATTTTTGTTACTGGCGGGGTTGTATCCTCTCTAGGTAAAGGTATTGCAGCAGCATCTCTTGCGGCTATTCTAGAAGCTCGTGGTCTTAAAGTGACTATGATGAAGCTTGACCCTTACATCAACGTTGACCCGGGCACAATGAGCCCTACTCAGCACGGTGAAGTGTTCGTTACAGAAGATGGCGCAGAGACTGACCTTGACCTTGGTCACTACGAGCGTTTCATCCGTACCAAGATGACCAAGCGTAACAACTTCACTGCAGGTCGTGTTTATGCCGACGTACTTCGTAAAGAACGTCGTGGTGACTACCTAGGCGCAACTATTCAAGTTATCCCTCACATCACTAACGCGATCAAAGACCGTGTAATTGCTGGCTCTGAAGGCCATGATGTGGCTATCGTTGAAGTTGGCGGTACCGTTGGTGATATCGAATCACTACCATTTATGGAAGCGATTCGTCAGCTAGCCGTTGAACTAGGCCGTGAGCGCGCAATGTTCATGCACCTAACACTTGTTCCTTACCTAGCGGCAGCGGGCGAAGTGAAAACTAAGCCAACTCAACACTCTGTAAAAGAACTTCTATCTATCGGTATTCAGCCAGATATCCTAGTTTGCCGTAGCGACCGCGTTATTCCAGCGAATGAACGTAAGAAAATCGCACTATTCTGTAATGTTCCAGAAAAAGCAGTAATTTCAATGAAGGACGTAGATTCTATCTACAAGATTCCTCAATTGATCAAGTCTCAAGGTCTAGATGATCTTGTGTGTGCTCGCTTTGGCATCACAGCTCCTGAAGCTGACCTTTCTGAGTGGGAACAGGTTATTTACGAAGAAGCAAATCCTACTGGTGAAGTAACCATCGGTATGGTTGGTAAATACACTGAATTGCCAGATGCATACAAGTCTGTGAACGAAGCGCTTAAACACGCTGGCTTGAAAAACCGTCTAAGTGTCACAATTAAATATGTAGACTCACAAGATATCGAAACAAAAGGTGTTGAGCTGCTAGAAGGCTTAGATGCGATCCTAGTACCAGGTGGCTTCGGCGATCGTGGTATTGAAGGCAAGATCCGTGCAGCTCAATACGCACGTGAAAACAATGTGCCTTACCTAGGTATTTGTTTGGGTATGCAAGTTGCACTAATTGAATACGCGCGTAACGTTGCGGGTATGGAAGGTGCACATTCAACAGAATTTAACAAAGAGACTAAGTACCCTGTGGTAGGTTTGATCACAGAGTGGGTAGACGAGTCAGGTAACGTAGAAGAGCGTACTGAAAAGTCTGACCTAGGTGGTACGATGCGTCTTGGTTCACAGCTATGTCACCTAGAGAAAGGGACGAAAGCTCGTGAACTGTACGGTAGCGCGACGATCCATGAACGTCACCGTCACCGTTACGAAGTGAATAATGTGCTTCGTCCGCAAATCGAAAAAGCAGGTCTGAAAGTTTCTGGCCTATCAGCGGACAAGAAGTTAGTGGAAATGATTGAGAACCCAGCTCACCCATGGTTTGTAGCGGCTCAGTTCCACCCAGAATTCACATCGACTCCTCGCGATGGCCACCCATTGTTTGCAGGTTTCGTTAAGGCTGCGGGCCAAAACGCACGCGGCGAATTCGAGAAGTAAAAGGATACGGGCGGCGGCGAAGGTTGTGCTGCTGCCCTTTAAAATTGACATTTATATTTGAAACGAGAGGAAACATTAATGTCTAAGATCGTTAAAGTTCTAGGTCGTGAAATCATCGACTCACGTGGTAACCCAACTGTAGAAGCTGAAGTACACCTAGAAGGCGGTTTCGTAGGTATGGCGGCAGCTCCATCTGGCGCATCTACTGGTTCTCGCGAAGCTCTTGAGCTACGTGACGGTGACAAAGCACGTTTCCTAGGTAAAGGTGTTCTTAAAGCAGTTGAAGCTGTAAACGGCCCAATCGCTGAAGCTCTAGTTGGCAAAGACGCTAAAGACCAAGCTGCAATCGACGCAGTAATGATCGAACTAGACGGCACTGAAAACAAATCTAAATTCGGTGCTAACGCTATCCTAGCTGTTTCTCTAGCAAACGCTAAAGCTGCTGCTGCAGCTAAAGGCATGCCTCTATACGAGCACATCGCTGAACTAAACGGTACAGCTGGTCAGTTCTCTATGCCTCTACCAATGATGAACATCATCAACGGTGGTGAGCACGCAGACAACAACGTTGACATCCAAGAGTTCATGATCCAACCAGTTGGCGCTAAGACTCTTAAAGAAGGTCTACGTATCGGTGCTGAAGTATTCCACAACCTAGCTAAAGTTCTTAAGTCTAAAGGCTACAGCACTGCAGTTGGTGACGAAGGTGGTTTCGCTCCTAACCTTAAATCTAACGCTGAAGCTCTAGAAGTTATCGCAGAAGCTGTTGCAGCTGCTGGTTACGAACTAGGTAAAGACGTTACTCTAGCTATGGACTGTGCAGCATCTGAGTTCTTCGACAAAGAAGCTGGCATCTACAACATGAAAGGCGAAGGTAAAACTTTCACTTCTGAAGAGTTCAACCACTACCTAGCTGAGCTAGCTAACCAATTCCCAATCGTTTCTATCGAAGACGGTCTAGACGAGTCTGACTGGGATGGCTTCAAGCACCAAACTGAACTACTAGGTGACAAACTTCAACTAGTAGGTGACGACCTATTCGTTACTAACACTAAGATCCTTGCTGAAGGTATCGAGAAAGGCGTAGCTAACTCTATCCTTATCAAGTTCAACCAAATCGGTTCTCTAACTGAGACTCTAGCTGCAATCAAGATGGCTAAAGACGCAGGTTACACAGCAGTAATCTCTCACCGTTCTGGCGAAACTGAAGATGCAACTATCGCTGATCTAGCGGTAGGTACTGCTGCAGGTCAAATCAAAACTGGTTCTATGAGCCGTTCTGACCGTGTTGCTAAGTACAACCAACTAATCCGTATCGAGGAAGCTCTAGGTGAGCGCGCTCCTTTCAACGGTCTTAAAGAAGTTAAAGGTCAAGCTTAATTCTTAATTGAATAAGTTTAGCTAAATAGCTTTCTAGAAACGCTCCACTTCGGTGGGGCGTTTTTTATTTAAGAGCGATGAGCACGCTCCTCCATGTTTCAAAGAAGCGGTCTTAAAGAAGTTCAAGCTTAGTTCTTCATTGGATTAACCGCTTAGATTGAAGCTTTGAAAATACCCTGATTTTGCGGGGTGTTTTTGTATCTATAGGCTTGTATTTCTTGGTCTTACTTTGGTGAGTGCTAAGAATAGCTTCATATGTCTTTGTTTCATTTTGCTGCTTATTTCTTGTAAGGAGCGTGTGAGTCTCCCTTTCTCCCCTAGAGGCAACCTCGCATTTATGCTATATATGTCACCTTATCTAATTCCTTCCGGTACAGAATGTTAGCAGCGATATGCGAATCTTTGTTATAGCCCTTACGCTACTGTTTGGCTTGCTTCAATACACTCTATGGTTTGGTAAAAACGGAGTGTCTGACTACTACACAGTAAAAGATGAAATTGAAGTTCAGCAACAAGTGAACAGCAAGCTACAAGCTCGCAATAATGAAATGTTTGCTGAGATTGATGACTTAAGGCAAGGTCTTGATGCGATTGAAGAACGTGCGCGTCATGAGCTTGGTTTAGTTAAAGATGGCGAGACTTTCTACCGCATTATAGGTGAGGAAAATCATTAAAATGTTGGATGTGAACTCATCGCATGTCGCAATTGTTCCTGCTGCCGGTGTCGGTAGTCGAATGAAGGCTGACCGCCCTAAGCAATATTTATTGATCGACGGAAAAGCGGTGCTGGAACACACTGTAGAAAAGTTGCTGTCGCACCCACGAATTTCGAAAGTGGTTGTCGCCATTACCGAAGGTGACCCTTATTTCCCTGAGTTAACCATCGCGAACCATCCCGATGTAATTCAAGTCGCGGGTGGCAAAGAGCGCGCTGATTCCGTACTTTCAGGGCTAAACTATGTCAATGAACATCTGGAAAGCGAGTGGGTATTGGTCCACGACGCTGCAAGGCCATGTGTATTAACATCCGACATTGACCGTTTGATTGATGTTTGCTGCGCTCACCCAACGGGTGGCATCCTCGCATCTCCAGTGAGAGACACAATGAAGCGAGCAAATGCAGCACAAGATATCGGTCATACGGTAGAGAGAGAAGCATTGTGGCATGCATTAACTCCACAAATGTTTAAAACTCAACAACTGACTCGAGCACTGGCTGACGCATTAGAACAAGGCGTAGCCATCACGGATGAAGCATCGGCTTTAGAGTGGTTGGGCGAAACGCCTGCTTTAGTCCAGGGTAATGCGAATAACATAAAAATTACTCAGCCAGAAGATCTCGCGTTAGCCGAGTTTTATCTGAGCCGTGAGCGCGGCTAAAAAAGAAAGGATAAAAAATGATTCGAATTGGTCACGGTTTTGACGTGCATAAATTTGGTGGTGAAGGCCCGGTCATTATCGGTGGTGTTGCTATCCCTTACGAGCAGGGCTTAGTAGCCCACTCAGATGGTGATGTTGCTCTTCATGCTTTGACTGATGCGCTACTCGGGGCGATTGCTGCGGGTGATATTGGTCGTCACTTCCCGGATACCGACGATAAATGGAAAGGGGCAAATAGCCGCGAATTGTTGAAGGACGTTTATCGTCGTGTCAAAGAGCAAGGCTACCGCCTTGGTAATGCCGATGTCACCATCATGGCACAAGCACCTAAGATGGCACCTCATATTGACGCGATGTGTGCGGCGATTGCGGAAGACCTAGAAACCGATATTAGTAACATTAACGTAAAAGCGACGACGACAGAGCGTCTCGGTTTTACTGGACGCAAAGAAGGCATTGCAACGGAAGCCGTGGTGCTTCTGTTCAAGCAATAATTAACCAACTTGCTCCTTAATGCTGTGTAAACAGCGGAAAAACATTATGTCAGATATTTTATCTTCATTGGCTTATCTAACGGGTAAGCCTGTTGCATCGGCAAAAATCAAAGCGCAACCAGAACATTTTCAGGTTCGTGAGGATTTAGGTTTTGCCTTTACTGGCGAAGGCGAGCACCTAATGGTGCGTATTCGAAAAACTGGAGAAAATACCAGTTTTGTTGCGAATGAGTTGGCGAAAGCTTGTGGCGTAAAGTCGAAAGACGTTAGCTGGGCAGGCCTTAAAGACCGCCATGCGGTGACGGAACAGTGGCTGAGTGTCCATTTACCGAAAGGGGAAACGCCGGACTTCTCGGCATTCCTAGCTCAATATCCGAGTATTGAGATCTTAGCGACTGATCGACACAACAAAAAACTGCGTCCTGGAGACTTAATAGGGAACGAGTTTGTTGTCACTTTGTCTGAAGTGACTGACGTTGAAGATGTAGAGCAACGCCTTGAAAAAGTGAAACAAGTTGGTGTGCCAAACTACTTTGGTAGTCAGCGTTTTGGCAATGATGGCAACAACCTTGAAGAAGCACGTCGATGGGGACGCGAAAACGTTCGTACCCGTAATCAAAATAAGCGCAGCATGTATTTATCAGCGGCGCGTTCGTGGATCTTCAACCGTATCGTTTCTGCTCGTCTAGAAAATGGTGTGTTTGATAAATTCATCGATGGTGATATTGCACAGACAAGTTCTGGCACTCAGTTGGTTGATGCAAGCAATATCGCAGATCTACAAGCACAATTTGCTGCAGGCGAAGTGGCAATTACCGCGGCTCTAGCAGGTGATAATGCGCTTCCAACTCAAGCGGATGCGCTTACTTTAGAACAACCGTTCTTAGATGAAGAGCCTGATCTCATGGCGCTGATTCGTGGTAATCGCATGCGCCACGACCGTCGCGATATTGCGCTGAAGCCAAAAGATTTAGCTTGGACGGTTGAAGGTAACAACATTACGCTGACTTTCTCACTGGATGCGGGATCTTTTGCAACCTCTATCGTTCGTGAGTTAGTTAATGAGGTTGAAGTAGAAAGAGAATACTAATGGAACAGGATTCACTAAACGCGAAGCCCCTAAGAGTCTTAATCAGCAACGACGATGGCGTACATGCGCAAGGGATTCATGCACTTGCTGATGAGTTGCGAGATATCGCTGAAGTGACCATTGTCGCACCCGACCGAAATCGTTCAGGTGCTTCGAACTCACTGACACTAGAGCAACCATTGCGCGTAACTGAAATTGCCCCAAATATCTATTCAGTGCAAGGAACGCCTACAGATTGTGTACATTTCGCGCTGAATGAGCTGATGAAAGATGATTTGCCCGATCTTGTTTTATCAGGCATCAATCATGGTGCAAATTTGGGTGATGACGTTCTTTACTCAGGAACGGTAGCTGCAGCAATGGAAGGGCATTTCCTTGGTGTTCAGTCGGTTGCTTTTTCGCTGGTGGGTAAGCGTCATTTCGAATCTGCCGCAAAAATTGCACGTCAAATTGTGCAACAGCATTTAGCGTCTCCGATTCCAACGAATCGGTTATTGAACGTAAACGTGCCTGACTTACCAGCAGAAAACCTGGGCGAAATCGAAGTCACGCGTTTAGGTGCGCGTCATCACGCAGAGAATATGATTAAGCAGAAAGATCCGAGAGGTCATGATATTTATTGGCTAGGGCCTCCAGGAAAAGAGCAAGATGCGGGGGAGGGCACCGACTTTTATGCGATTGAACATGGTCGAGTTTCAATGACGCCTCTGCAAGTTGATCTCACTGCTCATGAGTCGCTGCGTGCAATGGATAGTTGGTTAAAGGAAGAGAAGTAATGAGTAACCCACATGCTGACAGGTTGATAGCGTTTCTTATCTCCAGTGGCATCAAAGACCAAAGAGTTCTGGATGCTATCCAACGCTTACCACGAGAAAGCTTTGTCTCTCAAGCGATGATGCACCAAGCCTACGATAACAATGCGTTACCGATTGGTCAGGGACAAACTATTTCTCAACCTTATATTGTTGCTCGTATGACCGAGTTACTCGAACTAGAGCCAACGAGTCACGTACTGGAAATCGGAACGGGTTCCGGTTATCAAACCGCAGTACTGGCGCAAATTGTTGACCATGTATACTCCGTTGAGCGAATTAAATCGTTGCAATGGGAAGCAAAACGCCGTCTGAAACAATTGGATATCTACAATGTTTCAACCAAGCATGCTGATGGATGGCAAGGCTGGGAAGCTCGTGGTCCTTTCGATGCCATCATTGTTACTGCAGCTGCAGAAGTGATCCCCCAAGCTCTTCTCTCACAATTAAGAGATGGCGGCAAAATGGTCATTCCTGTTGGAGATACGGAACAACAGTTATTAAAAATAGAGCGTAAGGGAGACGAATATCTCTCTACCGTTGTAGAAATGGTTCGGTTCGTACCTCTGGTTGCGGGTGATTTAGCTTAAGGGTTAGGGATAGGTGAATAAGTTACTACGTCATATTGGTATTAGCTTTGTGTTTGCTGCAGGACTAGTTGGTTGTGCAGCGCATTCCCCTGCACCTGTCTCTAGCCTAAAAAAAGACTATTCAAGCCTTGAAAGAGGGAGTTACAGAGGGAGTTATTATGAGGTAAAAAAAGGCGATACACTTTACTTCATAGCTTATGTCACAGATAAAGATGTAAATGATCTTGTCCGTTACAATGAGTTAACTCAGCCTTACACCATCTACCCTGGACAGAGGCTAAAACTTTGGGCTCCGAAATATGTCGCCCCTAAATATGGCCAAAAAGTTGAACCCGTTGTGGTTCCTGTTGTTACGACGCCACCAGCCCCAGTGACGAAAACATCAACAGCCTCTAAACCGAAAACTTCAAGTAAAAACTCTAGTCAAAAACCTACAGAGACTAAGCCTAAAGTCGTACAAAAACAGCCTCCAAAGAAGGTTGAACAATCGAAAACAAAGGAGTATGTTGGTTCAAAAGATAACCAAAAAGTGAAGCAAAAATCGCCAGTTACCACGGCGAAGAGTGATAAAGTTTCTAAGTGGTTGTGGCCAACAAAAGGGAGAGTAATCAAGAACTTTTCGGCGGGAGAACAGGGAAATAAAGGTATCGACATCGCAGGACAGCGTGGTCAACCTATCGTTTCAACCGCAGCCGGCACAGTCGTTTATTCAGGCAATGCGCTACGAGGTTATGGCAACTTAATTATAGTAAAGCATAACGACAATTATTTAAGCGCATACGCACACAATGACAAACTGCTGGTCACAGAAGGACAAAGCGTAAAAAGCGGACAAAAAATCGCCACCATGGGTAGTTCAGGTGCAAAGTCGGTCAAACTACACTTTGAAATTCGCTATCAAGGTAAATCAGTGAATCCAAAGCGCTATTTGCCTTAAAACTTTGAAAAACAACTTGCGACATCATTTAGCGACATATTGAGTTGTCATGTCTTGCTAACTCGCCAGGGGGAGGCGTTATGAGTATCAGCAACACAGTAACCAAAGTTGAAGAGTTTGCATTTGACAATGCGTCAGTGAAGACCATTGATAACGAACTCGAAAAATCATCATCCACAGAAAGCAAAACGGCTGCGCGTGAAGAATTTGACGCGAGCAGTAAAAGCTTAGACGCAACTCAGTTGTATTTAGGTGAAATTGGCTTCTCACCTCTACTTACTGCCGAAGAAGAAGTGCTTTATGCTCGACGAGCCCTGCGTGGCGACGAAGCGGCACGTAAACGTATGATCGAAAGTAACCTACGTTTGGTGGTCAAGATCTCTCGTCGATACAGTAATCGAGGTCTAGCACTACTCGATCTGATTGAAGAAGGTAACCTTGGTTTGATCCGTGCGGTCGAGAAGTTCGATCCAGAGCGTGGTTTCCGCTTCTCTACTTATGCGACCTGGTGGATCCGACAAACGATCGAACGTGCGTTGATGAACCAAACTCGTACGATCCGTCTACCTATTCATGTCGTGAAAGAGCTGAACATTTATCTGCGTACTGCGCGTGAACTTTCTCAGAAGCTCGATCACGAACCTACCGCAGAAGAAATTGCTGCTCAGTTAGATATTCCAGTCGAAGATGTAAGCAAAATGCTACGTCTCAATGAGCGTATCAGTTCTGTCGACACACCAATCGGTGGTGACGGTGAAAAAGCGCTGTTGGATATTATTCCCGACGCAAACAACTCCGATCCTGAAGTCTCGACTCAAGATGACGATATCAAATCATCGCTGATTCATTGGTTAGAAGAGTTGAATCCAAAACAGAAAGAAGTACTTGCACGACGTTTTGGTCTTCTAGGCTATGAGCCTTCGACGCTTGAAGAAGTTGGTCGAGAGATTGGTTTGACACGTGAGCGCGTACGTCAAATCCAAGTAGAAGGTTTACGTCGTCTTCGTGAAGTTTTAATCAAGCAAGGTTTGAATATGGAAAACTTATTTAACGTCGAAGATGATTAAATAATCCGTACTTCAGTAGATATGCAAAAGGCTATGGTTATCCATAGCCTTTTTTTTTGCGCTCGCTAAAGTGAATCGATTTAAAGCATCTTCTTCAAACGATACAACTCTTCAAGTGCTTGACGTGGAGTCAAATCATCAGGATCAATACTAGATAAGGCTTGTTCGATCTCGCTAGGTTCTGGAATTAGACTCAATTGGTTAGCCACATCTACTGCACTTGGACGTGGTGCGTCACTGTTTTGCCCTAGTTGCTCTAGCTGAGATAGCTTGTTACGCGCATTTTTGATAACCGTTTTTGGTACACCAGCTAAGCCCGCAACAGCTAGGCCGTAAGACTTACTTGCCGCACCTTCTTGAACTGCGTGCATAAAGGCAATGCTGTCACCATGTTCTACGGCATCCAAGTGAACGTTCGCTAAGTTTGGCAGTTGGTTTGGCAACTCTGTCAATTCGAAGTAGTGAGTTGCAAATAGTGTCATCGCACCAATTTGTGTTGCGAGCCATTCCGCACTTGCCCAAGCTAAAGATAGGCCATCGTAAGTACTGGTACCGCGACCGATTTCATCCATTAGCACTAAACTGTTTTTAGTTGCATTGTGCAGAATATTAGCGGTTTCCGTCATTTCTACCATGAAGGTCGAACGACCAGATGCAAGATCATCTGACGCTCCAATACGAGTAAATATACGATCTAAAGAACCAATTTGTGCAGATTCTGCAGGTACATAAGAGCCGATATGTGCCATCAATGCAATCAGCGCAGTTTGACGCATGTAAGTGGATTTACCACCCATGTTTGGACCGGTGATGATTAACATTTTACGTGCTGGGTTAAGCTCTATTGGGTTCGCGATGAACGGTTCTGTTGTTACTTGCTCTACGACTGGGTGACGACCCGCTTGAATGTGAATGCCAGCGTCTTTCACAAGCGTTGGTCGGCAGTAATCCAACGAATCTGCACGCTCTGCTAGGTTTTGTAGTACATCGAGTTGAGACAGAGCAGAAGCTAAATTCTGCAGCTTCTCCAGATTTGGCATCAATAGATCAAACAGTTCTTCCCACAGCTGCTTTTCAAGTGCCAGCGCTTTCGATTTCGAGTTAAGTACTTTGTCTTCGTGCTCTTTAAGCTCTGGGATGATATAGCGTTCGGCATTTTTTAGTGTTTGGCGACGTACATAGTGCGGTGGAACCAAATGGCTCTGGCCACGGCTCACTTGAATAAAGAAGCCATGTACGTTGTTGTAGCCGACTTTAAGCGTATCGATGCCGTGTCGTTCACGCTCATCTCGCTCAAGCTGCTCAAGGTATTCTGTTGCACCGTCTGCTAATTTGCGCCATTCATCGAGCTCGGCATTATAGCCCTCAGCGATCACACCACCATCACGAATAACAACTGGCGGATTTTCTTTAATTGCACGCTCTAACAGATCACATACTTCGTCAATCGGAGCTGCGTATTGCGCCAGTTTTGCTAGATATGGATGGGTCAAAGAAGCGGTGACAGATTCTAGCTCTGGTAGCTGCTGCATGGCATTGCGAAGTCTAGCCATATCGCGAGGGCGAGCAGAGCGTAGTGCAAGGCGTGCTAAGATACGTTCAATATCACCAATTTGTTTTAACGTTGGTTGAAGATCGGCAAACAGCGCTTGTTCTTTAATCTCACCAATCGCATCAAGACGATTGTTTAACGTTTCAATGCAACGCATAGGTTGATGCAACCAACGCTTCAGCATTCGGCTGCCCATCGGCGTCGCACAATGGTCGAGTACCGCAGCGAGCGTGTTATCGGTTCCGCCTGCTAGATTTTGAGTAATTTCCAGGTTGCGTCGGGTAGCGGCATCAAGGATGACGGATTGGTCCTGATGATCAAACGTTAAAGAGCGAATATGAGGTAAAGCCGTACGTTGTGTATCTTTCACATACTGGATCAAACAACCAGCAGCACATAACCCTAAGGACGCATGTTCTACGCCAAAACCAACCAGATCTTTGGTGCCAAACTGTTGATTGAGTTGTTGCTTAGCCGTATCAAGCTCAAACTCCCATACTGGGCGACGACGGTTACCGTTTCGGCTCGCCATTAAATGTACAGGTTCAAAATCTTCTGGGAATAGCAACTCACGTGGTGCGGTACGTTGAAGCTCGGCTGTCATTGCTTCTTCAGTTTCTGGTTCTGTCAGTTGGAAGCGACCAGAGGTGACATCCAGCGTCGCATAACCGAACTTACCGTTGTGATGGTAAATTGCTGCGATTAAGTTATCGACACGCTCAGAAAGCAGCGCTTCATCCGTCACAGTGCCTGGTGTCACGATACGCACAACTTTACGTTCTACCGGACCCTTGCTGGTGGCTGGATCGCCAATTTGTTCGCAGATTGCGACTGATTCACCAAGCTGAACAAGTTTTGCTAGATAGCCTTCTACTGCGTGAAATGGCACTCCCGCCATAGGAATAGGCTCTCCAGCTGACGAACCGCGCTTAGTTAGCGAAATATCAAGCAGTTGGGACGCTCGCTTTGCATCATCGTAAAAGAGTTCGTAGAAATCGCCCATGCGGTAGAACAGCAAAATCTCAGGGTTCTCAGCTTTTAGCTTGAGGTATTGCTGCATCATCGGAGTGTGTTTTTGTTCAGCTTTCACAGGTAAATTCTTTTGTTTATTTCCGTAGCGGCTTAGGATACGTGAATCCCTATCAAGTAAAAAGAGACAAAGGGCATTTTGGCTATGGAAAAAACAACAAAATTGAGCGCAGATTTAGGCGCATTATTGGCAAAGTATGGTCATGTTTTAACAACGGCAGAATCGTGCACGGGTGGCGGTGTTGCGACCGCTATTACTGATATTGCAGGCAGCTCAGGTTGGTTAGATAGAGCTTTTGTCACTTACAGCAACGAAGCCAAAATGGAAATGCTGGGTGTGAGAGTGGAAACCTTAGAGGAACATGGTGCCGTGAGTGAGCCTGTTGTGCTTGAAATGGTGCAAGGTGCGCTTCAACACTCGAATGCCACTATTGGGGTTTCCATCAGTGGTGTTGCTGGACCGGGGGGAGGCACTGATGAAAAGCCGGTTGGAACCGTCTGCTTTGCTTTTGCGGATAAGCACGACTGGCTCTTTGTTGAGACCATGCATTTTTCTGGTGACAGGGCGGAAGTTCGTCAACAAGCGGTGATGCATGCATTGACTCGATTGCATCAACATTTAATTTAGAATTTCTTACACTGTCTTAGCCCAGAATTGATAAGGGCTAGAGCAAATCCTTAGAAGCAGTGAACTAAATTTTTTCTATACAGGTATAGACACTGTATGAATCAACAGTATAATAACTTTCATTGCTGAGCAGGTTAGCTGCTTAAGAAAAATGAATTACTATTCGTCGCCCAAAGAAGATGAATAAATCGGAGAAAGTAATGGACGAGAACAAACAGAAAGCGCTCGCCGCTGCGCTAGGTCAAATTGAAAAGCAATTCGGTAAAGGCTCTATCATGCGCCTTGGTGATAACCGAGCAATGGACGTAGAAACCATCTCAACAGGCTCTCTTTCTCTTGATATCGCTTTGGGTGCAGGTGGTCTGCCAATGGGTCGTATCGTAGAAGTCTACGGTCCAGAATCTTCAGGTAAAACAACACTAACGCTTGAGCTTATCGCTGCTGCGCAACGTGAAGGTAAAACTTGTGCGTTTATCGATGCAGAGCACGCTCTGGATCCTGTCTACGCGAAGAAACTTGGTGTTGATATCGATGCGCTCTTGGTTTCTCAGCCAGACACTGGTGAGCAAGCACTAGAGATTTGTGATGCACTAGCTCGCTCTGGCGCTATCGACGTAATGGTTGTTGACTCAGTTGCGGCGCTAACACCAAAAGCAGAAATTGAAGGCGAAATGGGCGACAGCCACATGGGTCTGCAAGCACGTATGCTTTCTCAAGCGATGCGTAAGCTAACAGGTAACCTAAAACAGTCTAACTGTATGTGTATCTTCATCAACCAAATCCGTATGAAGATTGGTGTGATGTTCGGTAACCCAGAAACGACCACGGGTGGTAACGCACTTAAATTCTACGCTTCTGTTCGTCTTGATATTCGTCGTACTGGCGCAATCAAAGAAGGTGACGAAGTCGTTGGTAACGAAACGCGCATCAAAGTAGTTAAGAACAAGATTGCTGCACCGTTTAAAGAAGCCAATACGCAAATCATGTACGGCCAAGGCTTTAACCGCGAAGGTGAACTAGTAGATCTAGGCGTGAAGCACAAACTGGTTGAAAAAGCTGGTGCTTGGTACAGCTACCAAGGCGATAAGATTGGTCAAGGTAAAGCGAACGCGTGCAACTACCTACGTGAGCATCCTGAAGTGGCTAAAACCATCGACACTAAATTGCGTGAAATGTTGTTAGCGCCAGCCCTTGCGGAAGCTCCTGAAGCAGGCGAGGCGCCTGAGCAAGCTGAAGAGTTTTAATCCCTTCACAGATTAAAAAGTGATAAAGCCCTGCAATGCGGGGCTTTGTTGTATCTATTGACATCAAAAATCGAATCATCACAAAGGCCATTGAGAGTCTGTACAGCAAAAATACCTTTAGGATCACCATGTACCAAAAGCGCCAGACACCAACATTATCGAGCAAAGAGGCGGCTATCCAACTGCTTAGCCGTCGCGATCATGGTCAGTATGAGCTGTACCAAAAACTGTCGATGAAAGGCTATGAAGCATCAGACATCGAAATCGCGATTAATTTTTGCTTAGACCATAACTATTTAGATGATTTACGTTATGCGAAGAGCCAAATTCGGCAGCATGTATACAAAGGACATGGAGAGCGTCGAATTCGCCAAGAGTTAAACCAGAAACGTGTTGCGGAATCGGTGATTGAGCAAGCCATGGCTGAAGAACCGCAAGACTGGTTTGAACTTGCTAAGCAGGCGGCAGAAAAGAAATTCAAAGGTGTCAAAGCCAAGGACCAAAAAGAATACGCGAAACAAGTCCGTTTTCTACAATACCGAGGCTACAGTTTCGACCAAATTAGCTATGCGCTTGCCTTTGAAGACCAAGATTAGCGTTGATCCAATTGCGCTGATTTTTGTTTTGCTTCAAATTTTTTCTTCTACTCTCTCTTTTCCTCAAGAAAACTAGTCTCAGCTGTTTGCATGATCTACAATACGGCAAAATTCTAACTCGACTATTTTCAGGAAGAGCTGCATGTACATGAGCACTGACGAGGTTCGTAACGCGTTCCTCAAGTTCTTTGAAAGCAAAGGACACCAAATCGTAGAAAGTTCATCGTTAGTTCCACATAACGACCCAACCCTGCTGTTCACAAACGCAGGTATGAACCAATTTAAAGATTGTTTCTTAGGCTTAGAAAAACGAGCCTATACTCGAGCGACTACGGCTCAACGTTGTGTACGTGCTGGTGGTAAACACAACGACCTGGAAAATGTTGGCTTTACCGCTCGTCACCACACATTCTTTGAAATGCTAGGTAACTTCAGCTTTGGTGACTACTTCAAAGAAGATGCGATTTCATTTGCTTGGGAATTCCTAACCGAAGTTCTTAAACTGCCTGCGGATCGTCTATTGGTAACCGTTTACGAAACCGATGACGAAGCATTCGACATTTGGAACAAAAAAGTTGGCGTGCCTGCTGATCGTATCGTGCGTATTGGTGACAAAGAAGGTGGCAAGCCTTACGAGTCTGATAACTTCTGGCAAATGGGCGACACTGGTCCTTGTGGTCCATGTACTGAAATCTTCTACGATCACGGTGAACACATCTGGGGTGGTCGTCCTGGCACGCCTGAAGAAGATGGTGACCGTTTCATCGAGATCTGGAACAACGTATTCATGCAGTTCAACCGTCACGCAGACGGCACTATGGAACCGCTACCAAAACCATCGGTAGATACTGGTATGGGTATCGAGCGTATCTCTGCAATCATGCAAGGCGTTCACTCAAACTACGAAATCGATGTATTCCAAACTCTTATCAAAGCAGCGGCTGAAGTCATTGGTTATGAAGATCTATCGAACCAATCGCTACGCGTTATTGCTGACCACATCCGTTCATGTTCATTCTTGATTGTTGATGGTGTGATGCCTTCAAACGAAGGTCGTGGTTACGTACTACGTCGTATCATTCGTCGTGCCGTACGTCATGGTAACAAGCTAGGTGCACAAGGTGCATTCTTCTATAAGCTTGTTGGCGTATTAGCAGAAGTAATGGGTACAGCAGGCGAAGAGCTGAAGCGTCAACAAGCAGTGGTTGAAAAAGTACTGCGTATCGAAGAAGAAAACTTCGGTCGTACACTTGAGCGAGGTATGGTAATTCTTAACGAAGCATTAGATAACCTAGATGGCAAAGTGCTAGACGGAGAAACGGTATTCAAGCTTTACGATACTTACGGCTTCCCAGCAGACCTCACTAACGACGTTGCACGTGAGCGTGAGTTCGCGATCGACGAAGAGGGTTTCGAAAAAGCGATGGAAGAGCAGCGTCAACGTGCGCGTGAAGCTGGTCAATTCGGTACAGATTATAACGCAGCAATCAAAGTTGATACGCAAACAGAATTCTGTGGTTACACAGGTACTAAAGGCTCTAGCTCTGTAGCCGCGATGTTTGTTGAAGGTAACGAAGTAGATTCGCTATCTGCGGGCGACAAAGCCATCATCGTACTTGGTGAAACGCCATTCTACGCAGAGTCAGGCGGTCAGTGTGGTGACGCTGGTGAAATCCGTACTGAGTCTGGTGTATTCCGCGTTGAGGACACTCAAAAACTCGGTAACGCAATTGCACACCACGGTGTAATGGCAGAAGGCGTTCTAGCGAAAGGCGACGAAGTAGCAACTATCGTTGACGCAGAGCGTCGAGCAGCTATCTCTCTAAACCACTCAGCAACGCACTTGCTACACGCAGCACTACGCCAAGTTTTAGGTGAGCACGTAACGCAGAAAGGCTCATTGGTGAAGGCAGACAACCTACGTTTCGACTTCTCGCATCTAGAAGCCGTAACCGCAGCAGAGTTGAAAGAAGTTGAGCGCCTAGTTAACGCGCAAATCCGTCGTAACCACACGATTGAAACCAACGTGATGGATATTGAGTCTGCTAAGAAGAAAGGCGCAATGGCACTGTTTGGTGAGAAGTACGATGACGAAGTTCGCGTGCTATCTATGGGCGATTTCTCTACTGAGCTTTGTGGTGGTATTCACGCATCAAGCACGGGTGATATTGGTCTATTCAAAATCACATCAGAAAGCGGTATTGCAGCCGGTATTCGTCGTATTGAAGCGGTAACAGGCGAGGCGGCATTAGACGCCATTGAAGCTCAAAATGCGAAGTACGAAGAGAAACTGGCAGAATCTGCACAGAAAGCAAAAGCACTAGAGAAAGAAGTGCAGAAGCTAAAAGATAAGATGGCAGCCGCAGAAAGCGCTAACATCATGGGCAAAGCGGTTGAAGTAAATGGCACAAAAGTTCTAGTTGCGGCCCTTGAAGGTGCTGATAGCAAGAACCTACGTACCATGGTTGATGACATCAAGAATCAAATGGGTTCTGGTGTTGTACTGCTTGCAAACGTAACGGGTGACAAGGTTGGCTTGATTGCTGGTGTGACTAAAGATCTCACTGGTAAAGTAAAAGCAGGTGATCTAGTTAAAATGGTTGCAGAGCAAGTCGGTGGTAAGGGCGGTGGTCGTCCAGACATGGCTCAAGCCGGTGGTACTGATGTTTCAGCACTACCAGAGGCAATCAAAACAGTTCAGCCTTGGCTAGAAGAGCGTTTATAAGCTCTTAACTAATAAAATTACGCTCAATCAAGTTTCTTTGATTGAGCGTAATTTTTTTTAGCAACCAAGTGGTTTAATTGACCAAAAGTTAACCGAGTCATTTAAGCTGCTTGGTTTTTGTTGTAACTACTGCTTATATAATTTTTCTCAAAGGAAATATTTAAGATGTAAGCAGTTCTAAAGAGACTTCGGTCTTGGGAAGGTGAAGACTGGTGAAAAAGCCCCTTATCGTGCAAAAGTTTGGCGGAACCTCTGTGGGTTCAATTGAAAGAATCCACCAAGTCGCTGAACACATCATTAAGGCGAAAAATGATGGCAATCAAGTTGTTGTTGTCGTGTCTGCAATGTCAGGCGAAACAAACAGACTGATGGATCTCGCTAAACAGATAGATAGCGTACCTACAGCTCGAGAACTTGATGTTTTGCTCTCTGCTGGTGAGCAAGTGTCAATGGCACTGTTAGCCATGACTTTGAATAAAATGGGTCATGCTGCGCGCTCGCTTACCGGAGCACAGGCGAATATTGTGACGGATAATCAACACAATGACGCAACGATTAAACACATTGATACCACGACAATTATGGGATTGCTTGAGCAAGACCAAATCGTGATTGTTGCGGGATTTCAAGGTGTGAATGAGAACGGGGATATCACCACATTAGGTCGAGGTGGCTCAGATACGAGCGCTGTGGCACTGGCGGGCGCATTGCGCGCTAACGAGTGTCAAATCTTTACCGACGTTGATGGTATTTATACTTGTGACCCACGTGTAGTGAAAAATGCGCGCAAATTGGCGGTTATCGATTTTCCTTCAATGGAAGCGATGGCAAGCCGAGGCGCAAAAGTATTACATTTACCTTCAGTGCAATTTGCATGGAAGAATAATGTGCCACTACGCGTGCTTTCGACATTTGATGTTAATGAAGGCAGTTTGGTAAAGGGGGAGTCAGGCAGTCAAGCCGTCTCTGGTATAGCCATTCAACGTGACCTTGCCATTATCGAAGTCGATAAAGAACATTTATCTAGTGCTACAAAACAATGTCAGATGTTGGGTATAGACATTTGGAATGTGATCGAGGAAGCAGAACGGGCAGGTATCATGATAAAACAAGATGCATGTGCCAAGTTCGATCTGGTGTTCAGCGACAAAATCCGTAATAGTGAAGTGGTAAGCCTGTTGACCGCAGTGGGGCTTGAGGCCAATGGAATGGTAGAGCACGCATGCGATTTGTTGGCAAAGCGAGATATTGAGATCAATTTCAGCGCAACGAATGCACTCACTATGATGCTAGTTTTAGCACCCGAATGTGTGGATACAGCAGCAAACATTCTGCATGATGCTTACATTACGTCTAGTGAAGCATTAAACATTCAACAAAAACATGCCTTTTTAGGCTGATTTTCGCTAACAAGGTAGTTTACGAAAATATAACTTTTGTTGGATAATAGCTTTGTAGCAAGAAAATTTAGAGATTACTCAAGGAGCAAAGAATGCTAATTTTGACTCGCCGCGTAGGCGAAACACTGATGATTGGTGATGAAGTGACTGTAACTGTACTAGGTGTGAAAGGTAACCAAGTACGTATCGGCGTTAACGCTCCGAAAGAGGTTTCAGTTCACCGTGAAGAAATCTACATGCGCATTCAAGCTGAAAAAGGCAATGGCAACGTTGCTTCAGGTAACTACTAAGTCGCTCCTGTTTACAGAGCTTAGTTTGAATGAAAAAGGCTAACCGAAGGGTTGGCCTTTTTAGTCTTTAATGTTTTTGAAGATTTGCGGAAACCATTGTGTTGAGTGTGGCGGTGAATCCGTCAATATTGTTGAATCGAACACCAGGAAGTCGTTTGAAAATAAATGTCTTTTTTTCAGAGAAGACTCTCTTTTTTTCATCATAATAGAGTGGTAAAGTTCGTTTAATAGTCACTTTGATTAAATCAGCAACGGTTAAGTCAGTTTCGTGGATTTTTTCAAAGAAAGTGTTTGACATATTTTCGGTAAAACGTAATATGTGCCTCCGCAAGACGGTGAGGTGGCCGAGAGGCTGAAGGCGCTCCCCTGCTAAGGGAGTATACGGTTTATCCCGTATCGAGGGTTCGAATCCCTCCCTCACCGCCATTCTTGCAACGTTGAGACATCAACAAGAAAGTGCGTCCTTAGCTCAGCTGGATAGAGTACCTGGCTACGAACCAGGCGGTCGGAGGTTCGAATCCTCCAGGACGCGCCATATCTCTTCTGAGATATAACAATGAAAACGGTGAGGTGGCCGAGAGGCTGAAGGCGCTCCCCTGCTAAGGGAGTATACGGTTTATCCCGTATCGAGGGTTCGAATCCCTCCTTCACCGCCATTCATTGACTGGCCCGATGGCCTTTTTTTTGTTTCGTAAGAAATGAATGTGATTTGCTTCACAACTTCCTAGCAAGAAGATCTGCGCGTCCTTAGCTCAGCTGGATAGAGTACCTGGCTACGAACCAGGCGGTCGGAGGTTCGAATCCTCCAGGACGCGCCACTATTTAATAATTCGTTTGATAAACGGGTTATACAAAGTAAAATAAGATTATTGCGCGTCCTTAGCTCAGCTGGATAGAGTACCTGGCTACGAACCAGGCGGTCGGAGGTTCGAATCCTCCAGGACGCGCCACTTATTAAAGGGTATTGCCCTGATATTGACGAAAGTTGATATCGAAAATTGCGCGTCCTTAGCTCAGCTGGATAGAGTACCTGGCTACGAACCAGGCGGTCGGAGGTTCGAATCCTCCAGGACGCGCCACTTATTAAAGGGTATTGCCCTGATATTGACGAAAGTTGATGTCGAAAACTGCGCGTCCTTAGCTCAGCTGGATAGAGTACCTGGCTACGAACCAGGCGGTCGGAGGTTCGAATCCTCCAGGACGCGCCACTTATTAAAGGGTAATGCCCTGATATTGATGAAAGTCGATATCGAAAACTTGCGCGTCCTTAGCTCAGCTGGATAGAGTACCTGGCTACGAACCAGGCGGTCGGAGGTTCGAATCCTCCAGGACGCGCCACTTATTGAAGGGTAATGCCCTGATGTTGACGAAAGTTGATATCGAAAACTGCGCGTCCTTAGCTCAGCTGGATAGAGTACCTGGCTACGAACCAGGCGGTCGGAGGTTCGAATCCTCCAGGACGCGCCACTTATTAAAGGGTAATGCCCTGATATTGATGAAAGTCGATATCGAAAACTTGCGCGTCCTTAGCTCAGCTGGATAGAGTACCTGGCTACGAACCAGGCGGTCGGAGGTTCGAATCCTCCAGGACGCGCCATTTACTGAAAAAGCCTCGCAATTGCGAGGCTTTTTTGTATCTGGACATCAGGAAATATAGCCTAGAGTTGTTAGAGGCGAGGTCCTTCTTTTCCAAAAGCGAATATGTGCTTATCTAAGCAATTTGGAATAAAGTTTCAGCTGTAGTTTGTGAATCCATCCTTACTATCTCTCCTGTATATTGATTTCCGTTTCTTTCACTTCAATTGTTCAAATGTAACTTCTTTGTTTTTTATTTGTTTATTAATTGTTATTTAATGACATCCTTTTGTTTTTATTAGTTTTTATGTGTAAATCTCGATTTGGTTTTGAAATCCAAATCGCAGTTTTTATTTATGTCCTCCTTTACTCTGTTCGTAAGGAGATAGCAGATTCGCAGTAATTATTTTGTCATGAACTGTGATCTGGGTAGTGAATAAATAATCATTTATCAGGATTATTACAAACCTTCCTTAAACAAAATTGACAAAATTTAACCAATCGAGATAATCCATTGGTCGGGATTTGACGCTATTAAAGTCCTGCACGTTGTCAGGATGACAAAGAAAGGAAGCAACATGACTAATATAGGAAGCCTGCTAGTAGATGCGGCCACCCTGATGCTAACGGGGATGGCGGTCGTATTTATTTTCCTCACTATTCTTGTTTATCTCGTTCGGCTAATGTCGAAATTGGTACCAGAAGAAGTACCAGAGCCGATCGCAGCACCAAAAACAAATACTAATATTCAATCAACCTCTTCAGCTGTTAGTCCACAAGTAGTGGCGGCGATCTCGGCTGCGATTCATAAACATCGCGCCTCATTCGCGAAGTAGCCGAACCAGGATTAAAAAGGAGTTTAAGAGCATGTCTAAACCACTAGCTATTACAGATGTGGTCCTTCGTGATGCCCATCAATCACTATTTGCTACGCGTATGCGTATTGAGGATATGCTGCCTATCGCAGCTGAGTTGGATAAGGTTGGTTACTGGTCTCTAGAGACTTGGGGTGGCGCAACGTTTGATTCTTGTATTCGATTCTTAGGGGAAGACCCTTGGGAGCGTTTACGTGAGCTGAAAAAAGCGATGCCTAATACGCCAATGCAAATGCTACTGCGTGGTCAAAACCTTTTAGGATACCGCCATTATGCCGACGACGTAGTAGAGAAGTTCGTTGAACGCGCACATGCTAACGGTATGGACGTATTCCGTATCTTTGATGCAATGAATGACGTGCGAAACTTCCAGAAGGCTGTTAAAGCAACGGTCGATGTTGGCGCACATGCTCAAGGTACGCTGTCTTACACAACAAGCCCTGTGCATAACGCAGACACTTGGGTTGACTTGGCAAAACGCCTAGAGGATTTAGGTTGTCATTCACTGTGTATTAAAGATATGTCTGGCTTACTCAAGCCTTATGAAGCGGAAGAGCTTATCACGCGTATCAAAGCGTCTTGTGATGTGCCATTAGCACTTCATTGTCACGCGACGACAGGCTTGTCTACTGCGACAGCGGTAAAAGCAGTTGAAGCTGGTATTGATATTCTCGATACAGCGATTTCTTCAATGAGTTGTACCTATGGCCACACGCCGACGGAAACGGTAGTCGCGATGCTAGAAGGAACCGAGCGAGATACGAATTTGAAGCTCGAGCAACTAGAACCTATCGCCGCGTATTTCCGTGAAGTACGTAAGAAGTACGCGAAGTGGGAAGGTCAGTTGAAAGGTGTAGACTCTCGCATCCTGATTGCTCAAGTGCCTGGCGGCATGCTGACCAACATGGAAGGCCAGCTGAAAGAACAGGGCGCGGCGGATCGCATTGATGAAGTCTTAGAAGAGATCCCTCGTGTACGCGAAGATCTTGGTTTCATTCCATTGGTGACTCCAACTTCGCAGATCGTCGGAACGCAAGCGGTGATTAACGTTCTTACTGGCGAACGCTATAAGAGCATTACTAAGGAAACCGCTGGTCTATTGAAAGGCGAATACGGTCAAGCGCCAGCCGAGTTAAATGCAGAGCTGCAAGCTAAAGTACTTGATGGCAAAGAGCCTATTACTTGTCGTCCTGCCGATTTGCTTGAGCCTGAAATGGAGACGCTTACTGTTGATCTAATGGAGAAAGCGAAATCAGAGGGTATTAAGCTAGCAAGTGAGCGTGTTGATGATGTACTTACTTATGCGCTTTTCCCTCAAGTTGGTCTCAAGTTCCTTAAGAATCGTGACAACCCAGAAGCATTTGAATCTGCACCAACGCTAGAAGCCGCGAAGCCTGCTGTACCTGCGGCGCAAACAGCAACTGGCAGCGTAGAAACTTATAGCGTACGTGTTGACGGACAGGTGTATGAGGTGGAAGTCGGTCCTCAAGGCGAGCTAACCTCTGTCGCTCCTTCTGCAGCGCCTGCAAAATCGACGGCACCTAGCGCACCTTCTAGTGCTTCTGCTGAAGCGGTGCCTGCTCCTCTTGCCGGTAACATCTTTAAAGTGAATGTTCAGCCTGGCGCTGAAGTGGCTGAAGGCGATGTACTACTCATCCTTGAAGCTATGAAGATGGAAACAGAAGTGCGTGCGGCGCGTGGTGGTGTGGTTCAAGAGTTGAACGTTAAAGAAGGCGATGCTGTCACAGTAGGTGCGCCTCTGCTGAGCCTGGCGTAAGGGAGTATCATGGACGGATTGTTAACCCTTTGGGCAGAAACAGGGATCGCTAACTTCGAGTTCGGCCAAATCTGTATGATGCTGGTTGGTTGTACCTTGCTGTTTTTGGCAATCAAAAAAGGCTTTGAGCCTTTACTGTTATTGCCGATTGGCTTTGGTGCTATCTTGGCGAATATTCCAAATGCTGGCTTTACTGAGCCTGGCGGCTTGCTCTACTACGTTTACTACATTGGGATTGAATCGGGTGTGTTCCCGTTGTTGATCTTCATGGGTGTGGGTGCGATGACCGACTTTGGTGCTTTGATCGCAAACCCAAAAACGTTGTGGCTAGGTGCGGCAGCTCAGTTTGGTATTTTTGCGACACTGTTTGGCGCTATTTTGCTCAACTATGTACCTGGCATGGAGTTCTCCATGGCGGATGCATCGTCTATCGCTATCATCGGTGGTGCGGATGGCCCAACGGCGATTTTCTTAGCAAGTAAGTTATCACCAGATTTGCTTGGTGCGATTGCTGTAGCCGCGTACAGCTACATGGCTTTAGTGCCAATCATTCAGCCGCCAATCATGAAGGCGCTAACCACTAAGGAAGAACGTGAGATTCAAATGGCGCAACTGCGTCACGTGGGTAAATGGGAAAAGGTATTGTTCCCGATGGCAGTATTACTCATGACGATTCTTTTCCTACCTTCAGCAACGCCTCTTGTCGGTATGTTCTGTCTTGGTAACTTAATGCGTGAAGCGGGTGTGGTCGATCGTCTATCGAAAACCGCACAAAATGAGCTGATCAACATCGTGACGATCTTCTTGGGCTTAGGGGTTGGCTCGAAGCTGCAAGCGGATCAATTCCTAAACTTAGAAACATTAGGCATTCTAGGTCTTGGTGCGGTTGCGTTTAGTATTGGTACGGGTGCTGGTGTACTAATGGCTAAGTTGCTGAACAAGTTCTCAAAAGAAGACATCAACCCACTTATCGGTGCGGCTGGCGTTTCTGCGGTACCAATGGCCGCGCGTGTGGTGAACAAGGTCGGCTTACAAGCTAACCCGCAAAACTTCTTGTTGATGCATGCGATGGGACCAAACGTTGCAGGTGTATTGGGCTCAGCAGTGGCCGCTGGTATCTTGCTAGCACTTGTCGGCTAGTCATTACCGAAAATGGAATGATCAACCAATTTACAAAATCACGATTAACTTCGGTTAACAAAATGGTTTATAGTCAAAGGGATGCTTTCGCATCCCTTTTTGTTTTCTTGCAGGGAATGGTTTATGGAACACAAACAGATCGTTATCACTGAATTTGGTGATGCCAACGTACTCGCGATTCAACATGCTTCTACACCATCACCACAGCCTGGTGAAGTCTTAGTAAAAGTCGCTTTTTCAGGCGTAAATCCTATTGATGTTAAAACTCGAGCCGGACTCGGTTGGGCAGCTGCGCAGAACAAGGATAATTTACCTTGGGTACCAGGTTACGACATATCAGGAAAAGTCGTGTCCAGTGGAGAGGGGGCGTCGCGTTTTAATGATGGTGATGAGGTGGCTGGATTTATCGGTTTCCCAGTCCGAGGCGGTGGGTACAGTCAGTACGTATGTGTTCCAGAAGCTGAGTTAAGTCATGTTCCCAGTTCAGTCACTTTAGAGGCTGCAGCAGCATTGCCGTTGGCAGGCCAAACTGCGGCACAAGCACTCAGCAAAGCCAATGTGACAGAAAACGATCGCGTACTTATCCTCGCAGGAGCCGGTGGAGTTGGACACCTCGCGGTACAAATCGCGGTCGCGACTAAAGCGGAAGTCTTTACAACCTGCAGTGAACGAAATTTAGACTACCTGGCTACCCTTGGCGCTCACGCAGTGAACTATCAATTTGCACCAGTGTCAGAACGTGTTGAAGACGTTGATGTTTTGATTGATTTAGTAGGTGGAGATGCCGCGTTAGATGCGCTTAAATGCCTGAAAGACGATGCGAGGGTCATCACCGTTCCAACCATCACAGCTGAGCTGATTTGTGAAAAAGCCAAACTCCTAGGCTTTGAGGCTAACGGCATGTTGGTTGAGCCAGATCCAGCGCAATTAGATACCTTGTTGTACATGGTTGGCGTTGGTTTACTGAAGACTGAAATTCAACAGGTTTATCCGATGAGTGATGTGATTGCTGCTCACCAGCAAGTTGAATCAGGAAGAACCAGAGGCAAGGTGTTGCTTGATATGACATGCTAGAAGCATTTAATACGAGCTTTGAAAGTCTAGCGCTTTGGTTTTCAGATTCAGCATTATGGGTGCTTTTCATGACCGGTTTTCTCAGTGCCACTTTGTTACCTGGTGGCTCTGAAGCGGGCTTAGTTGCCACTCTCTCATTAAATCAATATTCCGTTTCGTCAATTATTATGGTCGCCACTATCGGCAATACGCTTGGTGGCTTAACAAATTATTGGCTTGGCTTGTGGATTCCCAACAAAGCGCAAGAAGAAAAGCACGGTCATACCGCATTAAAGTGGCTGTCAAAGTATGGCTATTGGGGATTATTTTTTAGCTGGTTACCCGTGATTGGAGACCCGCTGTGTTTAGCCGCAGGGTGGCTGAGAATGAAGTTTCTGCCTTGCGTGATTTTAATATTTTTAGGAAAGGCTGCTAGGTATAGCTTGCTTGCGGCCATCTATCTCGGATTATTTTAAGGAAAGTACATGAAGATGTTTTGGGTTGGCGCGTGCTCACTGTTAGTGATCACGGGCTGTGTATCAAATACGCCAGTTTCATCACTGCCGGAAGGGGTAACTTTCGTCGAGTCATCGAAAGCGGAAGAAGGCAAAGTTAAGATTCCATACCAAAAGTATAAACTCGATAATGGCTTAACGGTGGTCTTAGCTCCTGAAGATTCCGACCCATTGGTCCATGTGGATGTGACTTACCATGTTGGTTCGGCTCGTGAAGAGGTGGGTAAGTCTGGTTTTGCGCATTTCTTTGAGCACATGATGTTCCAAGGTTCAGAGAACGTTGGTGACCAAGAGCACTTCAGAATCATCACAGAGGCTGGCGGTACGTTAAATGGTACGACAAACCGTGATCGTACTAACTACTTTGAAACTGTCCCTGCTAACCAGCTAGAGAAAATGCTGTGGTTAGAGTCTGACCGTATGGGCTTTTTGCTGGATGCGGTTTCTCAACGCAAATTTGAAATTCAGCGTTCTACTGTAAAAAATGAGCGAGCTCAGCGTTACGATAATCGTCCTTATGGCTTAATTTGGGAGCGCATGTCTGAAGCGCTATATCCTGAAGGTCATCCGTATTCGTGGCAAACCATTGGTTATGTTGAAGATCTTGACCGTGTTGATGTGAACGATCTCAAAGCGTTTTTCTTGCGTTGGTATGGCCCAAACAATGCGACTATCACGATCGGTGGTGACTTAGACGTTGAACAAACTCTTGAGTGGGTAAATAAGTACTTCGGTTCGATTCCTCGTGGGCCAGAGGTTGAAAATGCGCCGAAACAACCTGCAAAGCTGCAAGAAGACAAATACATCACGCTAGAAGATCGGATTCAACAACCGATGGTGATGATCGCGTGGCCAACAACTTACAACGGCGAAGAAAGCCAAGCGTCTCTCGATACGCTATCTGAAGTGCTAGGTGGCGGTACAAACAGCGTGCTCTACCAAGACTTAGTCAAGACTCAAAAAGCCGTCGATGCGGGCTCATTCCATGACTGTGCAGAACTGGCGTGTAACTTTTACGTTTATGCAATGGGTGATTCTGGGGACAAAGGCGACCTATCAAAACTGTACGACGAGCTTTTACAGTCACTCAATCAGTTTGCTGAAAAAGGCGTGACAGAAGATCGCCTTGAGCAGTTAAAGGGTAAGGCGGAAGCGGATGCTATCTTTGCATTAGAAAGCGTTAAAGGCAAAGTAACGCAGTTGGCTTCCAACGAGACATTTTTCGGCGATCCTGATCGTCTTGAGCAACAGCTTGAGCAGATCCGCGCAGTCACGCCTGCATCGGTAGAAAAAGCGTATACGGATTTTATCCAAGGTAAGAACAAAGTGACCCTAAGCGTGGTACCAAAAGGAAAAACTGACCTTGTCGTAAAACCAGCGACCTTTGTGACGCCAAAGCGTACGCTACCAGAATACGAGAAGATCACTGATGATCAATTGGCGTATCGTCGTGCGACCGATAACTTCGATCGCTCTGTGCAACCGCCTGTAGGGGAGCCAGTGAAAGCGACGATGCCTGAGTTGTACGAGCTTCATTTCAATAATGGCTCGGAATTGCTTGGTGCGGTTAGCGATGAAACACCAACGGTCATGATGCAGTTTAGTTTACCTGCGGGAACACGTTTTGTTGAAAAGGGCAAAGAAGGTCTTGCCCAATTGACTGCCGCGATGTTGCAAGAAGGCACAACGAAACGTAGTGTCGAAGAGATTCAAGCTGAGCTCGATAAACTAGGTAGTGTCATCTCAGTGAATGCAACGGGCTACACAACAAACATCAGCGTTTCTGCTTTAGAAAAGAACTTAGAGCCGACGTTGAAAATTGTCGAAGAGATGTTGCTGTCTCCTGCATTCAAGCAAGCAGACTTTGAGCGTGTGAAGATGCAAGCGCTAGAAGGTCTTGTGTATGAGCACCAAAACCCAAGCTGGATGGCATCACAAGCGAGTCGCCAAGTGCTCTATGGAGACTCTGTTTTTGCTCGACCAAAAGACGGCACGCAAGCAGGTGTTAGTGCACTAACGTTGGATGATGTCCGTGAATTCTACTCGAAGCATTACACGCCACAAAGTGCGCAAATCGTCGTTGTTGGTGACATTGACCAACAGGAAATTGAACAGCAACTGACGTTCTGGAAAAACTGGCAGGATGAAGCTGCGCCATTGTATGCACCGCAAAGCATCGCTGCATTAGGTGAGCAAAAGATCCATCTTGTTGATAAACCAGGTGCACCACAAAGTGTGGTCATGATGGTTCGTCAGGGTATGCCTTACGATGCAACGGGCGATTTTTACCTAAGCCAACTGGCAAACTTCAACTTAGCTGGAAACTTCAATAGCCGCATTAACCAAAACCTACGTGAAGACAAGGGTTACACATACGGCGCTTACGGCTACTTCTCTGGAAATCCAGAAACTGGCTCGGTTGTTTTCACCGCGCAAGTACGAGCGGATGCAACGGTTGCTTCTATCATTGAGATGGAAAATGAGCTAAATGAATACTCGCAGTCAGGAATTACTGATGAAGAGATGAAATTTATGCGTCAAGCGGTCGGTCAAAAAGATGCACTGAAGTATGAAACGCCAACACAAAAAGCGGAACTCATCAGTGATATTCTTAAGTACAACCTCGATCAAGATTACTTGCAGCAAAGAAACGCTATCGTAGAAAAAGTCGATAAGCAGACTTTGAATGCATTGGCTCAAAAGTGGTTTGATCCAAATGACTATCAAATTATCGTCGTTGGTGATGCTAAATCACTGCGTCCTCAATTAGAAAAGTTGGGGAAAGACGTAGAAGAGCTTGAAATCATTCGATAGAGTACACATTTAATAGCGGAGAAACGTTTCTCCGCTATTCATCTAGATAAGCGACTTTTCGTGGGTTATTTATCTAGATGCATTAAATATCAATAACTTAGCTTACGCTTGTCCTTTGTGATAAGTGTCCTGCTCCCAATATAAGCGAACCTCATTTTGACTGATTTTGCTGCGCGACTAAAAAAAGTTGCATCAAACCCCGAAGTATTTAAGCAGTTTGGACGCGGTGTTGAGCGAGAAACTTTGCGCTATCGTCAGGATGGACATCTAGCAACAACACCTCATCCAGAGGGGTTAGGCTCAGCGTTCACAAACCAATGGATCACGACTGATTTTTCTGAATCATTGTTAGAGTTCATTACTCCTGTGTCACATGAAATTCCAGAACTGATGGCACAACTGAAAGATATCCATCACTTCACGCAGACAAAAATGGGTGAAGAAAAGATGTGGCCTCTTTCTATGCCATGTTATGTTGGCTCGGAAGAGGATATTCAGCTTGCTCAGTACGGCTCTTCGAATGCAGCAAAAATGAAAACCCTGTACCGAGAAGGCCTAAAACGCCGCTATGGCAGCCTGATGCAAATCATTTCAGGTGTGCATTTTAACTTCTCGTTCCCTGAGACATTTTGGGATGCGCTATACGGCGAGCAAGATGAACAAGCCCGCCAAGATGCTAAGTCTGATGCCTACTTTGCGCTGATCCGTAACTATTACCGTTTTGGTTGGATGATTCCGTATTTCTTCGGTGCATCGCCAGCGTTATGCGGCTCTTTTATTCAAGGTCGTGAAACCGATCTGCCATTCGAGAAAATTGGCGGCACTTTGTATTTGCCGAAATCGACGTCTTTGCGTTTGAGCGATCTGGGCTACACCAATAGTGCGCAAAGTGTACTGAAAATTGGCTTTAACAGCATTGATCAGTATCTGGATGGTTTGAGCGATGCGATTCGTCACCCATCAGAAGAGTTTGCGAAAATAGGCGTCAAAGTGGACGGTGAATACCGCCAGCTTAATTCCAATATTTTACAAATTGAGAACGAGCTATACGCTCCAATTCGCCCGAAACGCGTGTCGAAAAGTGGTGAGAAGCCTTCAGATGCGTTACGACGCGGTGGGGTTGAGTACATTGAAGTTCGCTCTCTAGACGTTAACCCATTCAGCGCAGTGGGGGTGGATGAAGAGCAAGTACGATTCCTTGATCTCTTCCTGACTTGGGCGGCCTTGTCAGACTCGGATCCAATGGACAACTGTGAATTAGAGTGTTGGCGCGACAACTGGAACAAAGTCATTGTTTCTGGTCGTGAAAAAGGGCTAATGCTTCAAATTGGTTGTCAAGGTGAACGTCTATCTCTGCAAGATTGGGCGCATCGAGTGTTTGTCGAGCTGCGTCAGATAGCACAGCAAATGGATATGGCTGCTGGTGGCAGTGCATACCAAGATGTGTGTAATAAACTCGAGACATGGATTGATAACCCAGAACTAACGATTTCAGGTCAACTATTAGAGCTGACGAAAGAGCTTGGTGGGTTAGGTAAAGTCGGCTGTGCGCTTGGCATGAAGTACCGCGAGGAAAATCTAGCTCACGGTTATCAGTACTACTCGCAAGATACGATGGAAACGGAAGTGGCGTCGTCAGTAGAAAAGCAAAAGCAAGCGGAACAAAGTGACACGCTATCTTTTGATGATTTTTTGGAAGATTACTTTGCTTATCTGAAGCAGTAGTGAATAGGTAAAGGTTGGGTGGGATTGAACATTAAACCGTTAGTAGTATCGGTACTCGGAAGCATGTTACTTGCAGGTTGTGCCACGGCACCGCCAAAGCAGCAGAATAATTTATGTGAGATATTTCGAGAGAAATCCGGCTGGTATGATGATGCCAAAGATATGGAAGAAAAGTGGGGAACCCCCATTCATGTCGCTATGGCTATCATTAAACAAGAAAGCAGCTTTCGGCACGATGCGAAACCACCCAAAGACTATTTATTGGGATTTATCCCTTGGGGACGAGTCAGCAGTGCGTATGGTTACGCTCAAGCTCAAGATCCTGCTTGGGAAGATTTCCAAGATGCGACGGGTCAGGGCGGTTCTCGTACCAACTTTGATGATTCAATGATGTTTGTCGGTTGGTATACTCACGAAACGAGGCGCCAACTAGGGATTTCGTTATGGGACCCATACAGTCAATATCTGGCTTATCATGAAGGTCGAGGTGGGTACAAGCGAGGTACTTATAAGCGAAAGCCCAGCTTGCTCAAAGTCGCTCGACGTGTTGAACAAACTGCAAAAACTTATGGCTGGCAGCTGAAGCAATGTCGTCAGGAATTGGAAGACAACAGCAGCTGGTTCTTTTAACCTACAGCCTGTTTATGTGCTGTAGGGATGAATGACATTTATCCAGTACCGAGAGGTATTGGAGTTACAATCAGGAGAGATGTAATGCCTTTACTCGATAGTTTTACCGTGGACCACACTCGCATGAATGCACCGGCAGTGCGAGTGGCGAAGACCATGCAGACCCCAAAAGGGGACACGATTACTGTCTTCGATTTACGCTTTACCGCGCCAAACAAAGACATCCTTTCTGAAAAAGGTATTCATACACTAGAGCACCTTTATGCAGGCTTTATGCGCAATCATCTAAACAGCGATTCTGTTGAGATCATCGATATTTCGCCTATGGGTTGCCGCACGGGCTTTTACATGAGCCTGATTGGCACTCCATCAGAGCAGCAAGTAGCGGATGCTTGGATTGCGGCCATGGAAGACGTACTAAAGGTAGAAAGCCAGAACAAGATCCCTGAACTCAACGAATACCAATGTGGCACGGCAGCGATGCACTCTTTAGAAGAAGCACAACAGATCGCAAAGAGCATTTTGGATGCTGGTGTATCGGTGAACAAAAATGATGAACTTGCTTTGCCTGAATCGATGCTAAAAGAGCTGCGCATCGACTAGTTGCTAAAAACTTATCAAGAAGCATATTTATCCAGAACTAAAAAGAGCCTGACATGATCAGGCTCTTTTATTTTTTATCGTTGAGTTTTTCTCATCGTGAGTTGTAGATAGAGGCTATTTTTTCTTTTTAGGATAAACACGAACGAGCTTGATGCGGTTTTCTTCAATCTCAACAAGCTCCATTGGATGACCAGCCACTCTCACGCTTAAATGGCTCTCTGGAATATCTTCCAGGTGCTCCAAAATAAGACCGTTTAACGTTCTTGGGCCATCCGTTGGTAAATCCCATTTCAGGCCTTTGTTGATATCTCGGATATTGGTGCTGCCTTCAATGAGGAAGCTTCCGTCACCTTGAGGACTGATTTCATCAGAAAGGCTTGGAGAAATCGAGGTCGTGAATTCGCCAATGATCTCTTCCAGAATATCTTCCAATGTCACCAAGCCAATAATGTCGCCATATTCATCAACAATCAGACCAATACGCTGTTTGTTGCGTTGGAACTTTAACATTTGCACGTTCAGTGGCGTACCTTCCGGGATGTAATAGACTTCATCCGCAGCACGTAATAGCGTCTCTTTATTGAACTCGTTTTTTTCCAGCATCAGGCGGTAAGCTTCACGCAGGCGCAGCATGCCAACCACTTCATCAATTTGGTCACGATAAAAAACAATGCGTCCATGTGGTGAGTGGGTAAGCTGACGAACGATGGATTTCCAGTCATCATTAATATCGATACCGGTAATCTCATTGCGTGGCACCATGATGTCGTTCACAGTGACGTGCTCAAGATCCAAAATAGATACCAACATGTCTTGGTGTCGGCGAGGGATCAATCCGCCAGCTTCGTTTACTACGGTACGCAGCTCATCGGAACTAAGATGGTCTTCTACTGAGTGATCGGCTTTTACGCCAAGTAAACGAATAAAGCCATTCGTAATAAAGTTAACGAGCATCACCAAAGGCGATAGTAACTTCATCAATATGGTCAGTAGGATACTGCTCGCGTAAGACACGCGTTCAGGGTACAGCGCTGCAATTGTTTTTGGGGTAACTTCAGCAAAAACCAATACAACCATAGTCAGTGCACCGGTTGCGATAGCGACACCTAAATCACCATACAAACGCATACCAATAATGGTCGCGATGGCGGACGCGAGAATATTAACGAGGTTGTTGCCGATAAGAATAAGACCAATCAAACGATCTGGACGGTCTAATAGCCTTTCGACTCGCTTAGCGCCTTTATGCCCATTTTTGGCTAAGTGCTTTAAGCGATAACGGTTCAGAGACATCATCCCTGTTTCTGAGCCGGAAAAGTAACCTGATATGACGATAAGACACGCGAGTAGCGCAAACAAGATACCCGTAGAGATGTCGTCCAAAACGTTGCTGTTCCTTGTAAGTATTGGGTTATATAACGGTTGAGTAAGTCCGTTAAGTCAAAGGGTTAAGGCGTACTGTATTTTATCTAGCCTAAAATATAAAGGATAGGAGCCCTAGAGCTCCTTAATTCAAGATGATTTCTTTCACAAAGCGACTGCCAAAATACGCCAGAGTTAACAGCGTTGCCCCTGCGACAGCGAACCAAGTAACTTTTCTACCACGCCAACCTTTTTGATAATGACCCCAAAGCAGTATTGAGTACACAACCCAAGCGATGAAAGAAAGAATTCCTTTATGCGCTTTACCTTGAGCAAACATATCCTGCACAAAGACAAAGCCAGTAATGAGCGTGCCAGTTAACAATAAATTACCGATCAAAATAATTTTGAATAGCTGACGCTCTACCATTAATAAAGGCGGCAGGTTTGGGTTAATCGCCAAAGATTTTTTTGTTTTCAGTTTGTGATCCAACCAAGCCAGCTGAAGTGCGTAGAGTGCACCGATAGTTAAAGTTGCGTATGAGAACAGCGCAAAAGAAATGTGAATGAGTAGCTTAGGGTCATTCTCTAGGTGCTTGATAAACGTGCTTGGCAAAAATGTGGCAGCAGATAAATTGATGGCAGCAAAGCTATAAACGACAGGCAATAAAAACCACAACCGATTTTTCAACATAGCAAGGCTCATGACCAGAGAAATTATAAAACTGATCAAAGAGGCTACGTTGAGAATACTAAGGTTTTGACCTGCACCATCAAAAATCAGATCACTCAAAATCCACGCATGAAAAACAAGCGCACAGGCAGCACTAGCAAACACTGTTTTTGCTTTGATTCCTGACTGCTGTGAGAGTCCGGGTATGATGGTCGCAATCGCCAAAACATAAAGTATGGCGGCCGCGATGGCTATTAAGCTATCCATGAATCCTAAATATTATTGTGCACAATGAGGAAATTATACCTTGCATTACACTTTGGGGCTACGTTATATCCGACATCAATCGTGAGAGATGAGATATTGAAATTAATAAGTTACCGCACCATATAGAAATAGAGACAAGAATAGAGCAGCGGTACGGGTATGACTCAGACCTTGGCTAATGTATACTCACACTAATTAATCGCCATTTTAGCGAAGAGACAAAGATGTTTGAGAATTTAACGGATCGATTATCCAAAACGCTGAAAAATATCAGTGGCAAAGGTCGTCTGACCGAAGACAACATTAAAGAGACCCTACGTGAAGTACGAATGGCCTTACTTGAAGCTGACGTTGCGCTTCCGGTTGTTCGTGAATTTGTTAACCGCGTTAAAGAAAAAGCGGTAGGTGTAGAAGTTTCTAAATCTCTGACTCCAGGTCAGGAATTTATCAAGATCGTTCAAACAGAACTTGAAGCCGTAATGGGTGAGTCGAATGAGGCGCTAAACCTTGCCGCTCAACCACCTGCAGTGCTTCTTATGGCGGGTCTACAAGGTGCGGGTAAAACCACATCGGTAGGTAAGCTATCTAAGCTTTTAAAAGAACGTGACAAGAAGAAAGTCTTGGTTGTGTCTGCCGACGTTTACCGCCCTGCGGCAATCAAGCAGCTTGAAACGCTGGCATCAGACATCGGTGTTGACTTCTTCCCATCATCACCAGACCAGAAGCCTATTGATATCGCCAATGCAGCGATTGACCATGCGAAGAAAAAATTCTACGACGTATTGATTGTCGATACCGCAGGTCGCTTGGCGATTGATGAAGAGATGATGGGGGAGATCAAAGATCTTCACGCAGCTATCAACCCAGTAGAAACGCTATTTGTTGTTGACGCTATGACGGGTCAAGACGCAGCAAATACAGCAAAAGCCTTTGGCGATGCGCTACCTCTTACCGGTGTGGTTCTAACTAAGGTTGATGGTGATGCTCGTGGTGGTGCGGCACTGTCAGTACGCCATGTAACGGGCAAACCAATCAAATTCTTGGGTGTCGGTGAAAAAACTGACGCGCTAGAACCGTTCCATCCAGATCGTGTTGCTTCACGTATTCTTGGTATGGGTGACGTTCTGTCTTTAATTGAAGACCTACAACGCAACGTTGACCAAGAAAAAGCAGAAAAGCTGGCGAAGAAGTTCAAAGAGAAGAAAGGTTTCGACCTTGAAGATTTCCGTGAACAGCTAGGCCAGATGCAAAACATGGGCGGCATGATGGGCATGATGGATAAGCTTCCTGGCATGTCTCAGCTACCAGACAATGTGAAAGACAAAGTCGATGACAAGATGTTCAAACAGATGGAAGCGATCATCAGCTCCATGACAATGAAAGAACGTCAACGCCCAGAGATTATCAAAGGCTCGCGCAAGAAGCGTATTGCGGCTGGTTCTGGTGTGCAGGTTCAAGACGTAAACCGCTTACTAAAACAGTTCACCCAAATGCAGAAGATGATGAAAAAGATGCAAAAAGGTGGCATGAAAGGCATGATGCGCAACATGCAAGGCATGATGGGCGGCATGGGTGGAGGCGGTGGTTTCAACCCATTTGGTCGTTAATTAATCGATCACGCATAGATTCAGGGTGTTAGGTACGTCACAAACTTTAAATTCAATTTATGTTGGTGAAAAAGTAACTAAACTCCTTGCATTGCTCCGGGAGAAGAGTAAAATTCCGGAGCTTTATTTTGGCACGAGACCCCAAACTATTTAATTTCTTGAATGGTTTTTGGGGTTAATTTTATTTTTGAGAAAGCAAAGAGGACGACATGGTAACCATTCGTTTGGCACGTCACGGCGCTAAAAAGCGTCCATTTTATCAAATCGTAGTAGCGGACAGCCGCAACGCTGCAACTGGCCGTTTCATCGAGAAAGTTGGTTTCTTCAACCCAACTGCTAAAGGTCAAGAAGAAGGTCTACGTCTAGACCTAGACCGCGTTAACCACTGGGTTGGTCAAGGCGCGTCTGTATCTGACCGCGTTGCTAAGCTAGTTAAAGACGCTCAAAAAGCGGCTTAATTTTTTACTTGAAAAGTAGAAACTAGTTTATGTCGATGAAAGGTAAAGAAACAATGAGCAACGAAAAGATTGTTGTAGGCAAGTTTGGTGCTACTTACGGCATTCGAGGTTGGCTTAAGGTTTTTTCCTACACAGACAATGCTGAAAGCATTTTCGATTACAGCCCTTGGTATATTAACCAAAAGGGCAAGTGGGTTGAGTACAAAGTAGAAAGCTGGAAGCGCCATAACAAAGGTATGGTGGCTAAGCTGGAAGGCATGGATGTTCGTGAAGACGCGCATCTAATGACGAACTTTGAAATTGCTATTGACCCTGCGGTACTTCCTGAATTGTCAGAAGATGAGTTCTACTGGCGCGAATTGTTTGGGATGCAAGTTGTAACCACTAAAGGTTACGATCTAGGTGTCGTTACTGACATGCTAGAAACTGGCTCAAACGATGTTCTGGTTGTTAAAGCAAATCTTAAAGATGCTTTCGGGCAGAAGGAACGATTAATTCCGTTCCTTGAAGAGCAAGTGATCATTAATGTTGATCGCGAAGCTCAACGGATCGAAGTTGACTGGGATCCTGGATTCTAATCTCCAAAATTACAGAGCGAGATAAACATGTGGGTTGGCGTTATTAGCCTTTTTCCAGAAATGTTCCGTTCTGTTACTGATTTTGGAGTAACAGGTCAAGCGGTTAAAAAAGGTCTTTTGTCGATTGAGACTTGGAATCCTAGAGATTTTACTCACGACAAACATCGCACTGTCGATGACCGACCTTACGGTGGTGGCCCTGGTATGTTAATGATGGTACAGCCTTTGCGCGATGCCATTCATACCGCGAAAGCAGCCTCACCGGGCAAGACGAAAGTCATCTACCTTTCTCCTCAAGGTCGTAAGCTCGACCAGAAAGGAGTGGAAGAACTGGCAACAAATGAGAACTTGCTTCTGATTTGTGGTCGTTACGAAGGGGTAGATGAGCGCATCATTCAATCTGAAGTCGACGAAGAATGGTCGATTGGTGATTTTGTGATGACGGGTGGTGAGATACCAGCCATGACGTTAATCGACTCTGTCTCTCGGTTTGTTCCGGGTGTACTAGGGGATTTCGCGTCAGCAGAAGAAGACTCTTTTGCAAATGGCTTGTTAGATTGCCCTCACTATACGCGTCCAGAAGTATTGGATGACAAAGAGGTACCAGCGGTACTGATGTCAGGCAATCACAAGGACATTCGTCAATGGCGACTAAAACAGTCGCTGGGCCGAACTTGGCTTAGAAGACCAGAGCTCCTGGAAAACCTAGCTCTGACTGACGAACAGGAACAATTACTTGCTGAGTTCATTAGTGAACATAACGCAAAGTAACCTAATTTATTTAGTATCAGTTTATTCTAGGAATTTAAAAAATGAGTAACATCATCAAAGCTCTTGAAGAAGAGCAAATGAAATCAGACCTACCTAAATTTGCACCAGGTGACACTGTTGTAGTTCAAGTTAAGGTAAAAGAAGGTGACCGTGAGCGTCTACAGGCTTTCGAAGGCGTTGTAATCGCAATCCGTAACCGTGGTCTACACTCTGCTTTCACTGTACGTAAGATCTCTAACGGTGAAGGTGTTGAGCGTACGTTCCAAACACACTCTCCAATCGTTGATAGCATCGAAGTTAAACGCCGTGGTGCAGTACGTCGTGCCAAGTTGTACTACCTACGTGAGCGTTCTGGTAAGTCTGCTCGTATCAAAGAGAAACTTGCTAAGAAGTAATGCTATAACTAGCGTTCTCATCTTAAACGGAGTCCTTTTAGGGCTCCGTTTTTTTATTTGTGTAATTAGCTTGCTCGTTTCTTTTCACCCGACCTGCACTGTCGATGCTCATGCACTGACGTACTCTCCACGCTTCCGCCTTGCTCGAATAAAAATAGCTTTGCTAGATCATCAAAATAGTCAGAGTTGAAAAGGGGTGAATGAATACCGATTGCAGACCGCAATGGTTAAAATTCATCACTCTGGACAGCGACGAAGGAGCGTAATTCAGAATCTACTAGTCGAAAATGCAATTGTTTAAGTTGTTAGCTTCATCCTTGCTGTGAGTAGATTCCTGATGTCGCTATGGCTCCTCGGAATGACGGCAAATGATGATCAAAGATTACAGGACTCCGCGGTTAAAATTCGTCACTCTGGACAGCGACGACAGAGCGTGATTTAGACTCCCCAAGAAGGAGCCTAGGATATTCCTTTACCCTAGTGCCTCAATTAATACTGGTCTTCAGACCAGCCATCACTGTCGGACATATCAGGGGCGCCTGGGATGGTGTTTTCTTCATCTGCCCATTCACCAAAATCAATCATTTGGCATTGTTTACTGCAGAAAGGGCGATGAGGACTTTGTTCTCCCCATTCTACGTCGGCGCCACATTGTGGGCATTGAACGATGGTAATTTTAGACATAGTTGAGCGTCCCATTACTAATTGGTGTTAAAGGGTAGTATACCTAAATGAGTTCAAGATGGCTTATTCAACGCGCTATTGCTGCTACGAAATTTTATCCAATATACGCACAATAAAGCGTTGAATTTTAGATTGTGGGGGTGAGGCTTAGTGTCGTCTTAGCTGCACACAGCAAGTTCAAACTCAATATCTTGTGTGCACGCTTGACCGTTTTCAAACGACATAAACTTTATCGCAAAGCGGTTTTTATGGCCAGAAATCATAGGATAAACGCCATATTCCATTGGGATGTGGAGCCTTAGAATATTGGCTTCATCAGCGTCACTTTGGAAGAAACCCGCACGACCGATTTGAGCTTTGAAATGTCCGGTCTCTCTGGTGAGTTTCAACCATAGCGAAAGCGCATCAGATAAGGGCTTTAAGCTTACTTGCCACTGCTGTGCATCATGCTTTTTACGTTCAATGGGTAGGTGAAGCCAGTAATGTAACGCTGGCAAATCAAAACAGCATGAACCACCCGGTAGATTAAAGCGTTGGCGGATAGAGCTTAAGAAGCGATCTTCTTTTAGTGCTTGACCAAAACGCTCTGCACCCATCAGTTGGCTATGAACGACATCTATCTCTTGTAGTAGGGTATTTAATGCGTCTTGATCGACGCCATCAACATTTAGCCAATGGCGGTACGACAATCGTTGTTTCTCTAAATCTTTGGCCAGTTCACTTTTTAGCTGGATCTGTTCGAAGATTTCAACCATATCGAATAACGCACGGAAAAACAGTTGGTACTGGTGATTTTCGCTAAACCCAGAGGCCAAGTGAGCCTGACGCAGCAGAGACTCTACTCTTAGATAAATACGAGTTTTCTCATTTAACGGATGTTCAAATTTGTGCGTGGTCATCGACATAAGCCTTTGTGAGTTTCGTTCCTATTTTCGCAGATTTTTCTTACACATGGCTAGGTACTTTTCGTGCAAATCTGTGATTTGAAGCAAAAGATCTGGGTCACTTGGATTATTCTTAACCACATCGTCTGCAAGCGCGAGTCTTTGCTCTCTTGATGCTTGAGAGGCAAGGATAGCGCGAGCTTGTTCTTCACTCACATTGTCTCGTTTCATCGTGCGAGATATCTGTGTATTCGGTTCTACATCGACGACAAGAACTCGATCACACAAACTGTCTAGCTTGTTTTCTACGAGCAACGGCACCACAAGTAACGCATACTCTGAGGTGACTTGCTGCAAATCTTCGATCATCTTTTCACGAATTATCGGGTGCAACAGTGCGTTGAGCCATGCTTTTTCATCTGAGTTTGAAAAGATTTTCTCTCTCAGCTTTGCGCGATCTAAAGTTTGGTCTTCACGAACTATATCGTGACCAAAATGTTCAATAATCGCGTTTAGGCCGGGAGTGCCTGGCTCGACAACTTCTCTTGCTACAATGTCTGCATCGACGATATCGATTTTAAATTGTTGTTTGAACAGATTCGCGACGGTTGTTTTACCGCTAGCGATACCACCTGTTAAACCAATAACCAAAGCCATTTACACTCCTAGAACTGAAGTAAAGTACCAGTTTAAAATCTGGTCGCCCCAAATTAAGCTTATCCAACCAGCAATTGCTAAGTAAGGACCGAAAGGAAAAGCTTTTTCAATTCCCTGTTTTTGCAAGCGTAGTTGAATGATGCCAAATACGATGCCAACCACAGAAGAAAGTAGAATGATCATCGGCAGTGACTGCCAGCCCAGCCAAGCCCCTAGTGCTGCGAGTAGTTTAAAATCACCATATCCCATTCCTTCTTTACCGGTAAGTAACTTAAAGCCCCAGTAAACGGACCAGAGACATAGGTAACCAGCAATAGCACCAATGACAGAATCTTGTAGAGTAACAGGACTTATTTCGACTAATGCTAAGGCAATGCCAGCCCAAGTTAATGGTAATGTTAATTGGTCAGGTAACAACATAGTATCGAGATCGATAAATGTTGCGGCGATTAAGATAAAAGTGAAAAAGAGTAGGGCAACAGTAAAGTAACTAAAACCAAAGTGGTAAGCGACAAAGCCTGAGCAGAACGCAGTGAGCAGTTCAATCAGTGGATAGCGTGCGCTAATGGCTGTCTGACAGTTGTGGCATTTGCCTTTTAAAAGCAGCCAGCTAATCACAGGGATGTTGTCTCGAATACGTATCGGCGTTGCGCACTTCTGACAGGAGGAGCGTGGGACGCTCAAGGTCAGCACTTCTTTAGGAGGTTCTATTTTGTATTCAGGAAATGACTCGGCACATTCGCGTCGCCATTCTAGTTCCATGATTTTAGGTAGTCGATAAATAACCACATTGAGGAAGCTACCCACGATAAGACCGAAGATGGTGGCAAACACAACGAATAGCCAAGGGTAGTACTGGAATACTTCCATATTTGTCTCTTGAGCGATGAGTGAAATCAGCAAGATGCTGTTTTAAAGGAGTTAACAGCTCATTCTAGCCCAATACACTCATTAAGTTAAAGATTGGCAAGTACATTGCTGTCACTAATCCGCCAACAACGATGCCTAAAAAAACGATAATTAGCGGCTCTAGAATTTTACTAAGGTTGTCGACGGTGTTATCGACTTCAAACTCGTAGATCGTTGCAACTTTATTGAGCATATCGTCAAGTCGACCAGACTCTTCACCGATCATGACCATTTGTAACACTAATTCAGGGAACACATTACAGTTACGCATGGCAACATACATTGGCATACCTGCGGCGGTATCACGGTAGACTTCTTCTATGGCGAGTTGATAGTGCAAGTTTCCTGATGTTTTTGATGTGGTTTTTAAACTGGTTAGAATTGGAATGCCCGCTGTAAAGCTTGTGGCGAGTGTTCGACTAAATTTGGCGATAGCGGCTTTTGATAATACAGGGCCAAGAACAGGAAATTTAAGCACAGAGCGATTGAGCATTAAGCGAAAAGAATCTGAACGCTTAGAGAGGATTCTCGCCGAGATGAATAGACTGATAGAGCCTAGTGCTATAAATGGGCTCCAGTTTTGTGTCCAGGCGGAAAGATCTAACACTTGCCTGGTAAACCACGGTAAGTCAGCACCAAAACCAACAAACATTTTTTCAAACTCGGGAATGACTTTGGTGAGCATGATAAACGACACGCCTAACGCTACTAGCACTACCATGGCTGGGTAAATCAGTGCTTTTATCACTTTCGCACGAAGCTGCTCATTTTTTTCTCGGTAGGTGGCTAAGCGCTCGAACACTTCCGCTAAGTTACCGGATTGCTCACCTGTTGCGATAAGGTCGGTATAGAGTGGGTCAAAGTGTTCACTTGCAGTGCGCATGGCTTTTGACATGGGTGTACCTGCCTCAACGGCGCGTGTCACGCTCATCAAAATGGATTTCATCTCTGCTTTTTTATGGTTTTCTGAGACCAATTTTAAAGCCTGAACTAAGGGTACACCGGTTATCAACATCGTCGAAATTTGACGGGTAAACACCGTGATGTCTCTGCCTTTTACGCGATGGCTGAGTTTAGTGAGAAACGAGATACTGCTTTTCTTTAACTTCTTGATCTTGATGTGCTGTGCGTCTAGACGCTCGCGTACTTCAATTTCTGTCATCGCGAGGGTTTGTCCAGACGTCTTTTTGCCTGAACTGTTGATGCCTTTCCAGCGGAAGTTTTTAAGTTGTGGTGTAGTGCTTTTCATAGAGGAGACTGCTGATTAAAGGATTAAAAATAAAGTACGCGCTGTAGTTCACTAAAACTTGTGATCCCTTGTTTGAGTTTTTCTATGCCCGACATTTGTAACGTGCTCATACCATTTGCGATGGCGAGTTTTTCTAGTTCATGTACCGAGGCGCCTTTAATAAGCGCTTCCGAAAGAAATTCATCAAAGCGCATCACTTCATAAATCCCCGTTCGGCCGGAATAACCATGGGTACACTCATTGCATCCATCGGGATCGGCTTTAAAAATGTTGTCGCTTGCTTGAATTCCGAGATGTTGTAGCTGAACGGTAAGCTCTTGTGATTGTTTGCAGTGCGAGCACAGTTTACGGGCCAAGCGCTGGGCAATAATCAAACTAAGAGAGGAGGCCAAGTTAAAGCTTTCTACGCCCATGTTTGATAAACGAATCACCGTTTCAGCCGCAGAATTGGTATGTAAGGTTGAAAGTACTAAGTGACCGGTTTGCGATGCTTTTATGGCGATTTCCGCAGTGTCTAAGTCACGAATCTCACCGACCATTACCACATCGGGGTCTTGACGAAGAAAAGAGCGCAATGCCTCTGCGAAGCCAAAGCCGATCTTGGGTTGTACTTGTACTTGGTTAATGCCCGATAAGTTAATTTCTACCGGATCTTCTGCTGTGGAAATGTTGATTTCTGGCTTATTGAGAATACTCAGCCCAGTGTACAGAGAAACGGTTTTTCCGCTCCCGGTAGGGCCTGTCATCAGAATCATGCCTTGTGGGCGACGCAGCGCATCCAAGTACAATTGTTTTTGTTGTTCGCTATAACCAAGCTTGTCGATATCCAGTGACGCAGAGCTGCTGTCGAGCAGTCGTAATACAATTTTCTCTCCGAATAGAGTCGGTAGCGTGGATACACGCATATCAATCGCGGTGTCTTGATTCAACTTGAGCTTAATACGCCCATCTTGTGGTAAACGTCGCTCTGCAATATCAAGCTTAGAGAGGATTTTGATACGAGCGGATAAGCGGCGACTTAAGTGGCTTGGTGGCTGCTGTGTTTCAATTAAGATGCCATCACAGCGTAGGCGAACGCGGTACATCTTTTCATAAGGTTCAAAGTGGATATCGGATGCGCCTTTGCGCACAGCGTCCAACAGAATTTGGTTTATGTAACGGCTAACAGGAGACTCATCTTGGCTCAAGTCTTCAATGTTGTCGATTTCATCTGCGCCCACGTCAACCAGATTGGCTAACTCTTCTTGGTTGATCTCTTTTAATCCAGACTTCTCATGACTCAATGAACGACCATACAAGCGTCGAATTGCCGCGCTGAGTTGACGAAAATCCGCCAAGACTAGTTCAACCTGTAACCCTGTCGCAAAACGAAAGTCATCTTCTGTTTGTTGGTTCGTCGGGTCGGCAACGGCTAATAACAAAGTTGAAGGCGTACGCTGGAGTGGGAGTGCGTTATGTCGAGTGATTAATTCACGTAGACCGAGTTGTTGACAAAGCGAAGCGTACTCATACTGAGATAACTCGGGCTGACTCAAACTAAAGAGAGAACTTAAGTGCTCAGCGAGTTCGCTTGATGTCAATAATCCAGAACTGAGTAAAGCCTCTGGCATCGAAATGCCAGAAGCTTTGACTTGCTCTATTAACGATTCTTCTTGGGAAAAGGTCAGTAACCCTTTTTGGCGAAGAACTGTTGAGAGGTTGGTTAGCATTATGGGCAGTAATCTGTTTGTTCGTTTTGCATAGCGGCATCGGTATAACACTTGCCTGACCATGTAATACCATTTTGGGAGTAGGTTCCAGTTAATACATAAGTTTCATTTTGTTTAATTGGCCCTTTGGCATCAGTAGCTTTAACTCGGATATCTACCGCTCCTGATGCGCTACCTTCAGCCGTCGTAATTTCCATAAGGTTTAGTTCAAATGTGCCAGGAACTCCATTGTTTCCATCAGTACCACCTACACAGGAATCTTTAAATGAGTCAGAATCTGCTGCATTTTCATGGCCACATAATTCAACTGCTACCTTTACGGAAGATGCAGCTTTGGGGAACTCTCCGAGAGTCGCACGTTTTGTATAGTCTTGGTAAGCAGGGATTGCATATGCTGCTAAAACACCGATAATCGCTACCACAATCATTAATTCAATCAGCGTAAAACCTTGCTGCTTCTTCTGTTTATTCGTTTTCATCTTCTTTCCTTAAGATTAATTTAGTTAATGCTTATGCATGGGGCAGAAGAGTAAAAAGAGTAGAAACAAGTGGAAACTGGAAACGAAGGGGCTCTCGAGTGAGATAAAAATCTTTGCACTGTAGTTGCATATTGCATGCAAGGTTTTGCGAGTGGTGTTATTTTTTAAGCGGATAAAAATAAAGAGCCTTGCGGCTCTTTATTGCGGTTTGAAAAGCGTAACTCTATGAGATTAAGAGAGTTAGTATCGCTTGGTTCTCTGGAATTACTTGAAGCGCATCGAAAGATCCATCGCTTTTAGGTGCTTAGTCAAAGCACCCACCGAGATGTAATCGACACCGGTTTCTGCGTATTCTGCGATGGTCTCTAGCGTAATGTTGCCGGAGTTCTCTAAAGCGGCACGACCTGCGTTAATCGCTACGGCTTCACGCATCATTTCTTTTGTGAAGTTATCGAGCATGATGATGTCGGCACCAGCCTCTATCGCTTGTTTCAACTCTTCTAAGCTTTCCGTTTCTACTTCTACCGGTTTGCCTGGGTTAAGCTCTTTCGCTTTTTGGATGGCTTGAGTGATGCCACCACAAGCAATAATGTGGTTTTCTTTAATGAGGTAAGCGTCGAACACGCCGATGCGATGGTTAAAGCCACCACCACACGTCACGGCGTATTTTAGGGCGCTACGCAGACCAGGAATGGTTTTGCGTGTGTCTAGTAGACGACACTCAGTATGCGCGATTTTTTCAGCGTACTCTGCGGTAACTGTTGCGCAGCCAGACAGCGTTTGGATGAAGTTCATTGCGTTACGCTCACCAGTCAACAAGTCACGAGCAGGGCCTGTCAGAGTACAAAGGTTTTGGTTTGGTTCGACTTTATCGCCGTCCTTTACGTGCCATTCAATACTGACCTTGCCACCGAGCTGTTTAAAAACTTCATCAGCCCATGCTTGACCACAGAACACACCATGCTCACGAGTAATAATCGTTGCGGTATTAACCGCATCGGCAGGGATCAAAGATGCAGTAATGTCGTTATCTGCGTCGACACTGCCACCTAGATCTTCTTTTAAGGTATCAGCGACAGAGCGAGTGATCTCTAAAGGGAGTTGTTGTTTAAGGTATTCTAGGCGTTCTTGAATGTTGTGTGTGTTCTTCATCGCAAATCTTGTCTTGAAAGGGAGATGGCAACGAATGATACTCTCCGGTGTCAATAATTTCAGCAGTTAATTTGCAAAGTAGAGAGGTTGATATGCGCCCAATTATCGAGAATGGCTGGCTGACACAGGCAAAGCATGTTCCGTCACCATTTTTTGATGCCCGCTCTGATATAAACGACATCTCTCTGCTGGTGGTACACAACATCAGTTTGCCTCCTGGGCAGTTTGGTGGACCATATATAGAGGACTTCTTCACTGGCAAGCTAGACCCAAACGCACATCCATTTTTTGAAGTTATTCACAAAATGGGCGTTTCTGCACATTGCTTGATTAAGAGAAACGGCGAGGTTGTTCAATTTGTTTCTTTTCTCGATAGAGCATGGCATGCCGGTCAATCCAGTTTCGCGGGCAGGGAGCGTTGTAATGACTATTCCATTGGTATCGAGCTTGAAGGGACAGAATTTACTGCCTACACAGAAGCGCAATATCAATCACTTGCAGAGATCACTGAGGTGATTATGCAGTCTTATCCCCACATCACCTTGCCACGAATTACCGGTCATCAATATATTGCGCCCTTGAGAAAAAGCGATCCTGGTCTAAGCTTTGATTGGGTGAAATATAGACAGCTTATACAGCGTTGATTTGTAGCGAAAGTGTAAATTCAAAAAAGCGAAATAAATAAGGCATACGATCAGGTATGCCTTTTTTTGATACCAGAAATATTAATGATTGTTAAAAGTTAACTACATTTTTACGCTCGTATACGCCATTTTGGTGAAGAAATAGACTGATAATTTTGTCATTTTCTGTATTTCTTTTCCAAAATTGCTAGCACGTCGACTTCCCATTTGTATGCTTTATGTAATTGGTCATACCAATTCTATTGCTGTTTTAACAGTCGATTGTTATCAGAGTGTTGGAAGTAAGCTCGTTCTATGATTTAGGTCAATTTTCGGCTGGACAGTGGCGTTTTAATTATGTTAATTTCTGCACCAACTTAAAATTGGTATTACCAATTACCTGCAAGAGTAGAAGAACAATAAATTATGGCTTATCAAAGGATTCGTCAGCCAAAACTCTCTGATGTTATAGAACAAGAGTTAGAAAGGTTGATAGTGGAAGGAACATTGTCTCCGGGGCAACAACTGCCTCCAGAGCGTGAACTGGCAAGACAGTTCGATGTGTCTCGTCCTTCAGTCCGAGAAGCCATTCAACGCTTAGAAGCGAAGCGTTTGTTAACTCGTCGCCAAGGTGGCGGAACATTCGTAAGTGAGAATATCTGGAAGAGCTTTTCAGATCCCTTGTTGAATTTGTTGTCTAGCCATTCTGAAACCCAGCTTGATGTGCTTGAGTCTCGTCATGCAATGGAAGGAATTTCAGCTTACTTTGCAGCTTTACGTGGTACCGAAGAAGATTTTGCGCGTATTCAAGGTTGCCTTGAACGCATTAGCCAAGAGCAAGCAAACAACGATATCGAAGCTGAATCTGCGGAAGTGATGCAATTTTTGATCGCTTTGACAGAAGCCGCGCACAACGTGGTTTTGTTGCACATTGTTCGAAGCTTAGCACCTTTGCTTGAGCAAAATATTCTACAAAATTTTAAATTACTACGTCGCCGCCCAGAAGCGGTCGAGAAAGTCAGTAAACACCGAGCCAATATCGTGGATGCGATTGTTTCTGGTCAGCCTGAAAAGGCGCGAGAAATGTCCCACTCGCACTTGGCTTACATCGAAGAAACATTGTTGGATTTGACTCGAGAAGAGTCTCGACGAGAGCGTTCTCTACGTCGAATTCAGCAGGGTAATGACTCGTAAGAGCGTTACTTAAATAAGTAGATCCAACCAACAGAAGGATAGATCGCCATGTCTGATATGAAGCATGACGTAGATGCACTGGAAACTCAAGAATGGCTACAAGCGCTTGAGTCAGTTGTACGTGAAGAAGGTCTAGAGCGTGCTCAATTCCTATTAGAGCAAGTTCTAGATAAAGCACGTCTAGACGGTGTTGATATGCCAACAGGTATCACAACTAACTACATCAACACGATTCCTGCAGACCAAGAACCAGCATACCCAGGTGACACAACACTTGAGCGTCGTATTCGCTCAATTATTCGTTGGAACGCTATCATGATCGTTCTACGTGCATCTAAGAAAGACCTAGAGCTAGGCGGCCACATGGCGTCTTTCCAGTCTTCTGCTGCGTTCTACGAGACATGTTTCAACCACTTCTTCCGTGCGCCAAACGAGAAGGACGGTGGCGACCTAGTTTACTACCAAGGTCACATTTCACCAGGTATCTACTCACGTGCATTCGTTGAAGGTCGTCTAACTGAAGAGCAGCTAGACAACTTCCGTCAAGAAGTAGACGGCAAAGGTATTCCTTCATACCCGCACCCTAAACTGATGCCTGAATTCTGGCAATTCCCGACAGTATCGATGGGCCTAGGTCCAATCGCTTCTATCTACCAAGCTCGTTTCCTTAAGTACCTAGAAGGCCGTGGTCTTAAAGATACTTCAGAGCAGCGTGTTTACGCGTTCCTAGGTGACGGTGAGATGGATGAGCCAGAATCACGTGGTGCTATCTCTTTCGCTGCGCGTGAGAAACTAGACAACCTATGTTTCCTAATCAACTGTAACCTACAGCGTCTAGATGGCCCTGTAATGGGTAACGGTAAGATCATTCAAGAACTTGAAGGTCTGTTCAAAGGTGCTGGTTGGAACGTAGTGAAGGTAATCTGGGGTAACAACTGGGATTCACTACTAGCTAAAGATACGACTGGTAAGCTTCTACAGCTTATGAACGAAACGATCGATGGCGACTACCAAACATTCAAATCAAAAGACGGCGCGTACGTACGTGAGCACTTCTTTGGTAAGTACCCAGAGACAGCTGCACTTGTTGCTGACATGACTGATGACGAAATCTTCGCACTTAAGCGTGGTGGTCACGAGTCTTCTAAGCTATACGCGGCATACAAAAACGCGGCAGAAACTAAAGGTCGTCCAACAGTAATCCTAGCTAAGACTGTTAAAGGTTACGGCATGGGTGAAGCGGCTGAAGGTAAGAACATCGCGCACCAAGTTAAGAAGATGGACATGACTCACGTACTACACCTACGTGATCGTCTAGGTCTTCAAGACATCCTAACTGACGAAGCTGTGAAAGAACTTCCGTACCTGAAACTTGAAGAAGGTTCAAAAGAGTACGAATACCTACACGCTCGTCGTAAAGCGCTACACGGCTACACACCACAGCGTCTACCAAAATTCACTCAAGAATTCATCGTTCCTGAGCTAGAAGAATTCAAGCCACTACTAGAAGAACAGAAGCGTGATATCTCTTCTACTATGGCATTCGTACGTGCACTGAACGTTCTACTTAAGAACAAGAACATTGGTAAGAACATCGTTCCTATCATTGCTGACGAAGCGCGTACATTCGGTATGGAAGGTCTGTTCCGTCAAATCGGTATCTACAACCCGCACGGCCAAACTTACACACCAGAAGATCGTGGCGTTGTTTCTTACTACAAAGAAGCGACTTCAGGTCAGGTTCTACAAGAAGGTATCAACGAGCTAGGTGCTATGTCTTCATGGGTTGCTGCTGCGACTTCATACTCGACAAACGACCTACCAATGATCCCGTTCTACATCTACTACTCAATGTTCGGCTTCCAACGTGTTGGCGACATGGCGTGGATGGCTGGTGACCAACAAGCACGTGGTTTCCTACTAGGTGCAACTGCGGGTCGTACAACGTTGAACGGTGAAGGTCTACAGCACGAAGACGGCCACTCGCACATTTTGGCGGGTACGGTTCCTAACTGTATTTCTTACGACCCAACATTCGCGTACGAAGTAGCAGTAATCATGCAAGACGGTATCCGTCGCATGTACGGCCCAGAACAAGAAAACGTGTTCTACTACCTAACGCTAATGAACGAAAACTACGCAATGCCAGCAATGCCAGAAGGCGCTGAAGAAGGCATCCGTAAAGGTATCTACAAGCTAGAAACTTACACGGGCGACAAAGCGAAAGTTCAGCTAATGAGCTCTGGTACTATCATGAATGAAGTACGTAAAGCAGCTCAAATCCTAAGCGAAGATTACAGTGTTGCTTCTGATGTTTACTCGGTAACGTCATTCAACGAACTAACTCGCGATGGCCAAGATGCAGAGCGTTTCAACATGCTTCACCCAGAAGCGGAAGCGAAAGTACCTTACATCCAAACAGTAATGGGTACTGAGCCTGCTATCGCAGCAACTGACTACATGAAGAACTACGCAGAGCAGGTTCGTGCATACATTCCTGCTGAGTCTTTCAAAGTGCTTGGTACTGATGGCTTCGGTCGTTCAGACAGCCGTGAAAACCTACGTCGTCACTTCGAAGTGAACGCAGGTTACGTAGTAGTAGCAGCGCTAACTGAACTAGCGAAACGTGGCGAAGTTGAGAAATCTGTAGTTGCAGAAGCAATTAAGAAATTCGACATCGACACAGAGAAAACAAACCCGCTATACGCTTAATTAAGAAGGTAGATAAGAAATGGCAATCGAAATTAATGTACCAGACATCGGTGCGGATGAGGTTGAAGTTACTGAGATTCTTGTAAGCGTTGGCGACAAGGTTGAAGAAGAGCAGTCTCTGATCACAGTTGAAGGCGATAAAGCTTCTATGGAAGTTCCTGCTTCTCAAGCGGGTATCGTTAAAGAAATCAAAGTTGCAGAAGGCGACAAGGTTTCTACTGGTTCTCTAATCATGATTTTCGAAGCCGAGGGTGCAGCTGACGCTGCACCTGCTCCTGCGGCAGAAGCAGCTCCAGCAGCAGCTCCAGCTCCAGCAGCAGCGGCAGAACTAAAAGAAGTTCACGTACCAGACATCGGTGGTGATGAAGTAGAAGTTACTGAAATCATGGTTGCCGTTGGCGACAGCATCGAAGAAGAGCAATCTCTTCTAACTGTTGAAGGCGACAAAGCTTCTATGGAAGTTCCAGCGCCATTCGCAGGTACTCTAAAAGAGATCAAAGTTGCAGCAGGCGATAAAGTATCGACTGGCTCACTTATCATGGTGTTCGAAACAGCAGGTTCAGGCGCTCCAGCAGCACCAGCACCAGCGGCAACTGAAGCTCCTGCGGCAGCAGCTCCAGCAGCGTCTGCGGCAAAAGAAGTGAACGTTCCAGATATCGGCGGCGACGAAGTTGAAGTTACTGAGATCATGGTTGCCGTTGGCGACACAGTGGAAGAAGAGCAATCTCTAATCACTGTTGAAGGTGACAAAGCTTCTATGGAAGTTCCTGCACCATTTGCTGGTACAGTGAAAGAAATCAAGATTGCAGCTGGCGACAAAGTGTCTACTGGCTCACTAATCATGGTATTCGAAGTGGCGGGCGCAGCTCCAGCTCCTGCAGCGGCTCCAGCTCAAGCAGCAGCACCTGCAGCTCCAGCTCCTAAAGCAGAAGCTCCAGCGGCAGCAGCTCCAGCAGCGACTGGCGATTTCAAAGAAAACGATGAGTACGCTCACGCGTCTCCAGTTGTTCGTCGTCTAGCGCGTGAATTTGGCGTTAATCTTTCTAAGGTTAAAGGTTCTGGTCGTAAGAGCCGTATCCTAAAAGAAGACGTTCAAGCTTACGTGAAAGATGCACTTAAGCGTCTTGAGTCTGGCGCAGGTGCAGCAGCATCAGGCAAAGGCGACGGCGCGGCTCTTGGTCTGCTACCATGGCCAAAAGTGGACTTCAGCAAGTTTGGTGAGACAGAAGTTCAACCGCTATCTCGTATTAAGAAGATCTCTGGTGCAAACCTACACCGTAACTGGGTAATGATCCCGCACGTTACACAGTGGGATAACGCAGACATCACGGCTCTTGAAGCATTCCGTAAAGAGCAAAACGCGATTGAAGCGAAGAAAGACACTGGCATGAAGATCACGCCACTTGTGTTCATCATGAAAGCGGTAGCTAAAGCGCTTGAAGCGTTCCCAGCGTTCAACTCTTCTCTATCAGAAGACGGTGAGAGCCTAATTCTGAAGAAATACGTGAATGTTGGTATCGCGGTAGATACACCAAACGGTCTAGTTGTTCCTGTATTTAAAGACGTGAACAAGAAAGGCATCTACGAGCTATCTGAAGAGCTAATGGCTGTTTCTAAGAAAGCACGTGCAGGCAAGCTAACTGCTGCTGACATGCAAGGTGGCTGTTTCACTATCTCTAGCCTAGGCGGTATCGGCGGTACGGCGTTTACTCCAATCGTAAACGCGCCAGAAGTTGGTATCCTAGGTGTGTCTAAGTCAGAAATGAAACCGGTATGGAACGGTAAAGAGTTCGAACCGCGTCTACAACTTCCACTATCTCTATCATACGACCACCGTGTGATCGATGGTGCTGAAGGTGCGCGCTTCATCACTTACCTAAACTCATGTCTATCTGACATTCGTCGTCTAGTTCTGTAATAGAAATTAGATGAATGAGAGGCGGCAACTTAGCCGCCTCTGCTAATCATAATTACCGACAATTTGGTTATCAGCCTTGCTTCGTTCAGGGTTTTCACAATCGAATTGTTGTCTAGCTCACAGGCTAAATTGATTTACTTTTCACACCATTAACATCTCTGTAAACTGTTAGCGGTCTGAAAATAACTGTTTAAAACAAATCTCTCTTAAACATAAAAAATCGATACCCACTCAGCCTGTTAGGGATAATGACTACAAGAGGTCAAAATGAGCAAAGAAATTAAAGCCCAAGTTGTTGTACTTGGTTCTGGTCCTGCTGGTTACTCCGCTGCATTCCGTTGTGCGGACTTAGGTCTTGAAACTGTACTAGTTGAACGTTACAGCACGCTTGGCGGTGTATGTCTGAACGTGGGTTGTATCCCATCAAAAGCACTGCTTCACGTTTCTAAAGTAATTGAGGAAGCGAAAGCGATGGCTGACCACGGCGTTGTGTTCGGTGAGCCTCAAACAGACATCAGCAAAATCCGCATCTGGAAAGAAAAAGTTGTTAACCAACTAACTGGCGGCCTAAGCGGCATGGCTAAGATGCGTAACGTAACAGTAGTTAACGGTTACGGTAAGTTCACTGGCCCTAACTCTATCCTTGTAGAAGGCGAAGGTGAGCCAACAGTTGTTAACTTTGACAACGCAATCGTTGCGGCTGGTTCTCGTCCAATCAAACTGCCATTTATCCCGCATGAAGACCCACGTATTTGGGACTCTACTGACGCTCTTGAACTAAAAGAAGTGCCAGAAAAACTGCTTATCATGGGTGGTGGTATCATCGGTCTAGAAATGGGTACGGTTTACCACTCTCTAGGTTCTAAAGTTGAAGTTGTTGAAATGTTTGACCAGGTAATTCCTGCAGCAGACAAAGATATCGTGAAAGTATTTACTAAGCGTATCAAAGACAAGTTCAAGCTAATGCTAGAAACGAAAGTAACAGCAGTTGAAGCAAAAGAAGACGGTATCTACGTTTCAATGGAAGGCAAGAAAGCGCCAGCTGAAGCTGAGCGTTACGATGCGGTTCTAGTTGCTATCGGTCGTGTACCAAATGGTAAGCTAATCGACGGTGAAAAAGCGGGTCTAGAAATTGACGAGCGTGGCTTCATCAACGTTGATAAGCAAATGCGTACTAACGTTCCTCACATCTTCGCGATCGGTGATATCGTTGGTCAACCAATGCTTGCTCACAAAGGTGTGCATGAAGGTCACGTAGCTGCTGAAGTTATCTCTGGTAAGAAGCACTACTTTGACCCTAAAGTTATTCCTTCAATCGCGTACACTGAGCCAGAAGTGGCTTGGGTTGGTAAGACTGAGAAAGAAGCGAAAGAAGAAGGCATCAAGTACGAAGTGGCAACATTCCCTTGGGCAGCATCAGGTCGTGCAATCGCATCTGACTGTGCAGACGGTATGACTAAGCTAATCTTCGACAAAGAAACTCATCGCGTAATCGGTGGTGCTATCGTTGGTACTAACGGTGGTGAACTACTTGGTGAAATCGGCCTTGCAATTGAGATGGGCTGTGATGCAGAAGATATCGCTCTGACTATCCACGCTCACCCAACTCTACACGAGTCTGTAGGTCTAGCTGCTGAAGTATTTGAAGGTTCAATCACTGACCTGCCAAACAAAAAAGCAGTTAAGAAGAAGTAAGCTTTTTCTGACTTAATGATAGAAACCGCTGCATTGCAGCGGTTTTTTTATGTTTGTTAGGTAGGAATATAAACGTGTGCTCGGCTGACAGCAGACAATAAAAAGCCCACCAAACGGTGGGCTGACATATATTGCGAGTTAAGCTTTAGTGTTCACGGTTGTAAATGCAAAGCATGTCTAAGTATGAACTAACAAGGTGCTTAAGTTCCGCTTCACTTTTTGCACGGTTCGCTTGGACAAACAGTGAGTAACAAATACCGTGGAACAAGTTTGCCAAGTGTTCTGAATCGTGCTGGTCACACACTTCGCCACGTTCAATCGCTTTAATGAACATGTTTTGTACCAGCAACTGGTTAGTACGGTTAGTTGAAACAAACAATGGCCATACTTCGTCACGTGTTGAAGCACTCCACTCGAACCAAACTTTTAGCCAGTGACAGTCTTGACTGACAAGCTCGATCATTGCATTAGTAATATTGGCGATGTTTTCACGTGCGTGTAAGTCTAAGTCAATGTTATCCGATAGGAAGTTCGAGAACTGACGTACGACGTGGTTGAGTACTTCATCCACTAAGTCTTCACGAGTCGGGAAGTAGTTAAAAACGGTCGCCACAGAAACTTGAGCAATTTCTGCGATATCTGCGTGACCACCACGACCGATGCCGCGGCGCGCAAACACTTCCAATGCGATTTCCATTAACTGTTGCTTACGCTTAATCGGGGAAAGCCTAGTTCTAGGTCTCTTTGCAATTGAGTCCATATCCATTTTCCTTGCCATTTGAGTTGATATTGGGGGTAACCCCCTAATTGATTATTTTAATAGTTGCTTAAAGCAGTGATGAGTGTAATGGTGCATATCAACAAGGTCAACATCTGTAGAACAATTTATATACAGTAATGTCATTATTATTGATAAAATTAGCTATGAACTTTATAAAACTAAGACCTTCTTCCAAGATTTTTTGGCAACAGGATGTGACTTTCAACCCAATGAACGTGGTGATACACTACACGCCGTAAGATTAGGTGATCGTTTGCGTGCGACTTACCTCAACCCACAAATTAGATTGAGCACAGTATGAAACATACAATAGAAGTCATGATTTCTGAGCAAGAAGTTCAGGAACGAGTTCGTGAATTAGGCAAACAAATTACAGAGCGTTATCAAGGTAGTGAAGATCTTGTGTTGGTAGGCTTATTGCGTGGCTCATTTGTATTTATGGCAGACTTGGCACGTGCTATCGAACTGACTCACCAAGTTGATTTTATGACTGCGTCAAGCTACGGCAACACAATGGAAAGTTCACGTGACGTTCGTATCTTGAAAGATTTGGATGATGACATCAAAGGCAAAGACATTTTGCTTGTTGAAGACATCATTGATACAGGTAACACACTAAATAAAATCCGTGAGATCTTATCGCTGCGTGAGCCGAAGTCTATCGCGATTTGTACGCTCCTAGATAAGCCATCTCGTCGCGAAGTGAATGTTCCTGTGGATTGGATTGGTTTCGAAATCCCAGATGAGTTTGTCGTTGGTGTGGGTATTGATTACGCGCAGAAATACCGCCACTTACCATACATCGGTAAAGTTGTACCTCAAGAATAATCATTGAGAGCAGCATTAAAAATATAAAAAAACGCCCATCTCAGATGGGCGTTTTTTGTTCAACTCTTAGATGTAGCTTAGCGACAAAGCAGCTTATTGTCTGTATTTAGAATCGTCGAAAGGGCTTTCTGATAAGACGCTTCTACGGTTTCCTTAGAGTTAGAACGAATGCCTAAGTACTCTAAACGACCATCTTCAATTCCGTATACCACGCCATGAATTTCAACATCTTGCCCACGCTCCCAAGCGTTTTGCAGGATGGTTGAGTTACCCAAGTTGTACACTTGCTCTGCGACATTAAGCTCGCCTAGTTTATCTGCTCGATCTTGCTGCGGCATTTGATCTAGGTAAGTGCGGTGTTTGAAATAGATATCTCTGATATGTAACAGCCAATTATTAATAAGACCTAGCTTAGGGTTATCAATGGCAGCGTTTACGCCACCACAGCCATAGTGTCCACAGACAATGATGTGCTTAACCTTAAGAACGTCTACGGCGTATTGAACGACGGACAGACAGTTGAGATCAGTATGGATGACTTGGTTTGCAACATTCCGATGAACGAATAGTTCACCCGAGTATAGTCCGGTTAGTCGCTCGGCAGGGACACGGCTATCAGAACAGCCAATCCAAAGAAAATCGGGCTTTTGACCCTCTGCGAGTTTTGCGAAGTATTCAGGTCGATCAGATTTGATCTCTTGAGACCATTTTGAATTGTTTTCAAATAACTGTTTAATTTCCGGCATCTTGCAAACTACTTCCCTTAAAAGACAAAAGCGCTGCCGCTTATATGAACATGCAAGCGATCAGTGTTGTAACTATACACAATGTTACAATTTCGATCTCGTTAAATATTCGTCAGACAGGACTCATCTGACTAGTTTTCATCAATAAAAACGTAAAATTAGGCCTAATTATTTGTGGTGTGAATTTAGCCTTAATCTATTTATGGTTTAAATTTTCGCCTGGCTCGTTAAAGTAATGACATTTTACTTTTTAAAATTGAATGCAGGGAAATCAGCAGTGTTCGGTAGTCGTTTTGAAGATATTAATTTCAAAGGGGATGTATTTGGCGGGGTAACCACAGCGATTATCTCTCTTCCTTTGGCGTTAGCGTTCGGTGTTGCATCCGGTGCAGGGGCAGAAGCAGGCCTCTGGGGCGCAATAATGGTCGGTTTGTTTGCTTCGTTGTTTGGTGGTTCTAATACGTTAATATCAGAACCAACAGGGCCAATGACGGTAATCATGACCGCTGTGTTAACCAGTATGATGGCGAAGTATCCAGAAACGGGCATGGCCATGACCTTCACGGTTGTTATGATGGCTGGTGCGTTCCAAATCCTATTAGGGACGTTAAAACTGGGTAAATACGTTACCTTGATGCCTTATAGCGTGATTTCGGGCTTTATGTCAGGGATTGGCGTGATTCTTATCATTTTGCAGCTATCACCTTTGATGGGGCATGCTGCTCCTTCTGGAGGAGTGCTCGGAACATTATCTGCTTTGCCGGAGACCATTTCTAACCTCAAGTTCAGTGAACTGTTTTTAGGTCTACTGACTTTGGGGATTCTCTTTTTCTTCCCTAAGCAATATCGAAAATATGTACCAGCGCAACTCGTGGCGTTGGTTGTGGTGACTTTATTGTCTGTGATGTTCTTCGATACGGAAGACATTCGTCGTATCGGTGAAATCCCGGCAGGATTGCCTTCTCTCGTTGCACCTCATATTGATCCAGATATGTTTGTTGAGATGGTTATTGATGCATTGGTGCTCGGCACCTTAGGTTGTATCGATACTTTGTTAACGGCGGTTATCGGTGACTCCTTGACTCGTAAAGAGCACGACTCAGACAAAGAACTGCGAGGCCAAGGCCTTGCCAACATGATCTCAGGCTTGTTCGGTGCACTACCTGGCGCGGGCGCAACGATGGGCACGGTGACTAACATTCAAGTTGGGGCTCGTTCGCCATTGTCCGGTGTGATTCGTGCACTTATGCTTGCATTGGTCGTATTGGTTGCGGGTGGATTAACGGAGCCGATCCCAATGGCTGTGTTGGCTGGCATTGCAGTATATGTCGGCTTTAACATTTTGGATTGGAGTTTTATTCAACGAGCACACAAGGTTAGCTTTTCCGGAATGGCGGTAATGTATGGCGTTATGTTGCTCACAGTGTTCGTTGATCTTATCGTTGCCGTGGGCTTGGGCGTCTTTATTTCCAACATTATTATCATTGAGCGTCTGAGCCGAGAACAGGCGAGACAAGTGAAAGCGATCAGTGACGCGGATGAAGACGATGTGCCGCTAACTGACAGCGAGCGTGGCTTGCTTGATCGCGCCAATGGCAAAGTACTGTTCTTTTATCTTTCGGGTCCAATGATCTTCAGTGTTTCTAAGGCAATTTCACGCCAGCACTCCAGTATTTCGGATTATGATGTGATGATTCTCGATCTTACCGATGTACCTATGATTGATGTTACTGTCGGTTTAGCGTTAGAAAACGCGATTAAAGATGCGCTCGATGCTAATTGTGCCGTGTATTTGTTGTGTCCAAATGAGCGCACGCGAGAACAGCTAGAAAAGTTCCACGTTATTGATCTTGTCCCGAATGACAATATGTACCAATTCCGTTATGAAGCATTAAATGCGGCGGTAGCTCATGTCGAGGCGGACCAGTATCAGCGTATAACGGCGTAATCACTCTGATCGTTAAAAACGCAACAGCGCTCTGTTGCGTTTTTTATTCCCTAACTTTTCCTTACTTGTAGATAACCTTTACGTTGATAGGGACTATATTTCCAATATTATCGAAAGGTTTAATTGTAATCATCGTTATTCAACGATAAACTGATGGACCTCCAGTACAATACCCAAGGCGATTTCGTAGTAAACCGCTGATAAACATCGAGTCGGTATTAGTAATCACAAACAAACGGCAATCACGACCTTATGTACGCATTAGAAATTGAACAGTTGCGCAAGACGTATGCAGGTGGCTTTGAGGCGTTAAAAGGTATTAGTCTCCAAGTGAAAAAGGGTGACTTCTACGCGCTTCTAGGTCCCAATGGTGCAGGAAAATCGACCACGATCGGCATCATCTCTTCCTTAGTGAACAAAACTTCTGGGACGACGAAAGTTTTCGGTTATGACATTGATACCGACCTTGAGTTGGCCAAACAGAATTTAGGCTTGGTGCCACAAGAGTTCAACTTCAATCAGTTTGAAACTGTTGAACAAATCGTGATGCAGCAAGCGGGCTATTACGGTGTGTCTAAAGTATTAGCCAAAGAACGAGCTGAAAAGTACCTGAAAAAACTCGATTTATGGGAAAAACGTAAAGAGCGTGCCCGTAATTTATCTGGCGGGATGAAGCGCCGTTTGATGATCGCCCGAGCTTTGATGCACGAGCCGCAGTTGCTCATTTTGGATGAGCCAACGGCTGGGGTGGACATTGAACTACGCCGCTCAATGTGGGAATTTCTGAAAGAGATCAACCAAGAGCAAGGGATTACGATTATTTTGACGACGCACTACCTAGAAGAAGCGGAGATGCTGTGTCGAAATATCGGCATTATTAACCGAGGTGAGTTGATCGAAAACACCACCATGAAGGCGTTGCTAGGTAAGTTAAGCGTCGAGACATTTATCCTAGACATTGAATCTGAAGGCGAGGTGCCTGAGCTTGAAGGCGTCAATCGACAAAGTATTGTTGATGGCTCTTTAGAGATAGAGCTAGATAAAAGCCAAGGATTGAATTCAGTGTTCAGTCAGTTAACAGAGCATGGTATTAAAGTTCTTTCAATGCGTAACAAAGCCAACCGACTGGAAGAGTTGTTTGTCAGCATTGTAAGAGAAGGGAGTAAGTAAATGTACGGTTTATATTGGACGGCATTTCGTAGCTTGCTGAGCAAAGAGATCACCCGTTTTACGCGTATTTGGGTGCAAACTTTAGTTCCGCCTGCAATCACAATGACACTGTATTTCATCATTTTCGGTAATCTTATTGGCTCTCGAATCGGTGAGATGAGCGGCTTTAGCTACATGGAGTACATAGTTCCAGGTTTGATCATGATGTCGGTGATCACCAATTCATACTCGAATGTGGCGTCTTCGTTCTTTAGTGCAAAACTACAGAAGAACATTGAAGAGCTGCTGGTGGCACCAGTGCCAAATTACGTGATCATTGCTGGATACGTAATGGGCGGTGTGACTCGAGGTTTGTTAGTAGGCGCTATTGTTACCTGTGTGTCTCTATTGTTTGTGGATCTGCAAGTTGAACACTGGGGCATTATTGTTGCGACCGTCTTCATGACATCCGTTGTATTTGCTCTAGGCGGGTTGATCAATGCGGTCTATGCAAAAACGTTTGATGATATTTCGATCATTCCTACATTTGTGTTGACCCCGTTAACCTACTTGGGTGGTGTTTTTTATTCCATCAGCTTACTGCCTGAATTTTGGCAAGGTGTCTCTAAGATTAACCCAATCGTCTACATGGTGAATGCGTTCCGTTATGGTTTTTTAGGCGTATCGGATGTGGGTATTGTCACCTCATTCAGTGTGCTTGCGGTGTTTGTGATAGCGCTGTATGCCGTTGCTCATTACTTAGTAACGAAAGGTATTGGGCTAAGAAGCTAAGACTCTCCCACACAACAAAGAGCAGCGAATCATGCTGCTCTTTGGCATGCATAACAATACATACCCATACAATTTTTAAGTTTTTATCATGATAGGTTTCAATCATTTGTAATAAATGAGTGATCCTATGAATATTGTCCCGCCGCCGCCTTTCTCCTATCAGTTACTTAAGCCCAAATATTGGTCTGTATGGCTGGCATTTGGATCTTTAGCGATTCTTGTTAATGTACTGCCATACATAGTATTGCGAATCTTAGGTAGAAGCATCGGTTGTGTTGCGATGTATGTAATGAAGCGCCGACACAAGATCGCTCTGCGTAATCTCCAGCTGTGTTTCCCTGATTTTACGGACTGGCAATGTAAGGACGTAGTACGAAAAAACTTTCAATATACGGGAATGGCGATCATCGAAACGGGGATCGCCTGGTTTTGGCCAGATTGGCGGATACGTCGGATAACCTCTATTGTTGGAAAAGATCGTTTACTCGCTGAGGAAAAGAATGGCCGTGGTGTGTTGGTGGTGTGCAGTCACCATTTAAACTTGGAGATAACCGCTCGTATTTTTAGCCAGTTTGCCAAAGGTTATGGCGTTTATCGCCCAAATTCGAACCCTGCTTATGAGTTTATTCAACATCGAGGTCGAACTCGTTTTGGGCATCAAATGATTGATCGAAAAGACGTTAAATCAATGCTCAAAGTTCTGAAAAATGGTCATCGACTGTGGTATTTGCCCGACCATGATTATGGCGTCAGCCATTCTGTTTTTGCGCCGTTCTTTGCTGTTGAACAAACCGCGAGTACCGTGGGCTCTAGTGTGCTTATAGACGCAACAAAGTGTGCGGTCATATCTGGCGTCACAGTGAGCAAGAATCACCATTACACGTTATATATTGGAAAAGATATCAGTGAGCGTTTCGAGAGGCGTAATGCGATTAAAGCGGCAAGTATCTTGAACCAAGAGCTTGAGAAAATGATAAAACGTGATATTCCAGCGTGGATGTGGCTGCACAAGCGGTTTAAAACACGTCCTGAAGGATTAGATTGCGTCTATACGTAGAAAATAAAAAAGGTCGACTAAGAGTCGACCTTTTTACGTCTTGATGGCTCAGAGCTTACTCTGCGCTCTCTGAGTTTGTATTACTAGAGTCTGCTTCTTCCTTCGCTTCGACAACCATATCTACCGTTTGGTTATCGATAAGACGAGCTTTGCCTAAGAACGCAGACATCAGAATGACGGCTTGTGTCGTTTCTGACGTGATCACTTGTAAAGTACGAGCATCACGAATGAAGATCTCATCAGGATGCAAACCAGCAGCTCGCAGTTGGTCGCTCGCATCTTCGATGATCGATGCGTAGTCATCACGGCCGCCACGAATGGCACTACTGATCCAACGCATTGTACGAGCAAGCACTGGCGCACGCTGGCGCTCATCCAGCGTGAGTAAGCCATTGCGAGAGCTCATAGCTAACCCGTCCATTTCACGTACGGTTGGTACACCAATGATTTCAATGTCCATCGCAAGATCGACAACCATCTTGCGGATAACCGCAAGTTGTTGAAAATCTTTCTCACCAAAACAGGCCACATCTGGCTGAACGATGTTAAATAGCTTGTTTACGATGGTTGTGACGCCACGGAAATGACCTGGGCGTGAAGCCCCTTCGAGAATTGTCGATAGACCCGGAACATCAACAAACGTTTGTTTATCAAGCCCTTCAGGATAGATAACTTCTGGTGTTGGCGTAAATACCACATCGACCCCTTCAGAGGTCAACTTGCTTAAGTCTTCCTCTAGCGTACGTGGGTAATTATTTAAATCGTCTGCACGATCAAACTGCATCGGGTTAACAAAGATGCTTACGACAACGATATCAGCGTATTCGCGTGCTTTACGCACTAAAGTTAAGTGACCTTCGTGAAGGTTGCCCATGGTTGGGACAAACGCAATTTTACGACCTTCACGTTTAAAGGTTTTAAGGTGTTCACGAACTGCTGAGATTTCCGCAAAAGTTTGCATGCATTTATCCTCTAGGCAATGGTATGAGCGTCGTCTGGGAATACACCGTTGGCTACATCTTCAATATATTTAGCAACGGCTTTGCGCATATCACCTGTTTCAGCAAGAAAGTTTTTGGAGAATTTCGGCATGTAGTTGGCAGAGATACCGAACATATCATGCATCACGAGAATTTGACCATCTGTCACGTTACCAGCTCCAATACCGATAACAGGCACGTCGAGCACTTGCGTAATACGCTCAGCAAGCTCAGCAGGCACGCACTCTAGTAAGACGATTTGAGCGCCTGCTTCTTGCAGTGCTAACGCATCTTTCACCATGCGGTCCGCTTTTTCTTGATCGCGACCTTGAACTTTGTAACCACCAAAAATATTCACGGCTTGAGGAGTTAAACCAAGGTGAGCACAAACTGGAACCGAGCGTTCAGTGAGCATTTTTACAGTGTCGACTAGCCAGTCACCACCTTCAATTTTCACCATATTGGCACCCGCACGCATCAGTGTAGCCGCATTTTCGCAAGCTTGCTCTGGCGTGGTGTAGCTCATGAATGGCATGTCAGCCATCAACAAACAATTTGGGCTACCTGCGCGTACGCAACGAGTATGGTAAGCGATATCATCGACCGTTACTGGCAGAGTATCGTTGTGACCTTGCAAAACCATACCTAGAGAATCACCAACAAGAAGTACTGGCATTTCTTGGCTTTCAAACAGTTGGGCAAAGCTCGCATCATAAGCGGTTGAAGTAGCAAATTTACGACCTTCTTGCTTCCACTTGATTAGGTCGTTGATGGTCATTTTTTTCATGGTTTTATCCTTACTAGGAGTTGGCTATGACTGCCAGATACTGAGGCCGTTTCTATCTACTTGTTCCAGTAGTTCAGAGACCTCGGTCCCATCGGGGAGTTGTAAACTTGGTGCAATTTCCGCAAGAGGGTAGAGTACGAATTCACGCTCTTTCATTCCATAATGAGGAACGATCAGCCTCTCGGAATTAATCACCTCATTGCCATAAAGAACAATGTCGAGGTCCAAGGTTCTTGGTCCCCAACGTTCGTCTTTACGGACACGCCCTTGTTCTTGCTCAATGGCTTGTGTGCAATCGAGCAATTCAAGAGGCGTCAAACTGGTGTTAATCGACACAACCGCATTAATGTAATCCGGTTGGTTTTGTGGTCCCATTGGCGTGCTGCTGTATAGCGAAGAAGCCTGAACAAATTCTGATTTAGGCAGCGTTTTTAACGCTTCAATCGCTTGCTTCGCTTGGCTGACAGGATCAGCCAAGTTACTGCCTACCGCAATGTACGCTGTGATCATGACTTAGGCTTACTCTTTTTCTTGCGATAGGTTTTACGGCGGCGCTGACCACTCTTCGGTGATTGACCGTCTAGGTCGGCAGCCATTGCTTGACGCATTTCTCGGCCTGCATTTTGGAAAGTTTCCCACCACTTGGCAAGCTTCTGAGTGTCACCACCTTCAATTTCACCGCGCATTTCAAGAAAATCAAAGCCAGCTCTAAATTTATTGAGCTCCATCAGGCGGAATGCACGTTTACCGTTACGTCGAGGAAGGCGCAGCTGCAGCTGCCAAATCTCGCGAATGGTTGCTGTGTGGCGTCTTGGAATGGCAATTGTACGAACTTGTTCATCAAGAATGATGTTACTCGCTTCCATAATAGCGTCGTAATGGCCTAGGTTGCGCTCTTCCATCAGTTCATCGGCTTTCGCACACAGTGGGTACCACAGCATTGCAGCAAACATAAATGCTGGATTGATGCGTTTCCCATCTTCGATGCGCATGTCGGTAGAATCTAGGACAAGATCCAACATTTGCTCAGTGTGAGAGGAGTAATCTTCTGTAAAGTGCGCTGCAATCGTCGGGAATAGCTGTTGGAATAAGTTGTACTCACGCAGTAGGTGGTAGGTTTCTAGGCCATGACCGGATTGCAATAACTTGAGTGACTCTTCAAAAAGACGCGCTGACGGAATGTCACCGAGCAACGGTGCCATGTGTTCGATTGGTGCCGCGGTGTCTTCTTCGATATCAAAGTCCAGTTTTACTGCGAAGCGAACTGCACGCAACATACGTACTGGGTCTTCACGGTAGCGTGTTTCTGGATCGCCAATCAGCCGAATGAGGCGATCTTCTAAATCCTCAATACCACGTGCGTAGTCGTGAATCGAGTAATCCGCGATGTTGTAGTACATCGAGTTAATCGTGAAATCACGGCGCTCAGCATCTTCATCGATGGTGCCGTAGACATTGTCCCGCAGCAGCATTCCTTCTTTCGATTGCTGAGAGATGCTCTTATTCTTTTGCTCTTGGTGGTGACCACGGAATGTCGCAACCTCAATGATGTCTCGGCCAAACATAATGTGAGCCAAGCGGAAGCGGCGACCAATCAAACGGCAGTTACGAAATAGCTGTTTGATCTGTTCCGGCGTTGCGTTGGTCGCAATGTCAAAATCTTTTGGTTTCTGTCCAAGCAGTAAGTCTCGAACCCCGCCACCCACAAGAAAAGCATCGAAACCAGCACCATTTAGGCGGTACAGTACCTTCAGTGCATTATCACTGATCTGCTTACGCGAAATGTTGTGCTCTTCACGAGTTATTACATTGAGAGCGAGCTCTGGAATAGTGGCAGGTTCGCTTGGTGTATAGTCGTTTGTATTCATGTGCATCTGGCAATAACTGGGTTTAGTCCAATCTTGCTTTGGTTAGTTTTTGCGCCTCTAGGGCCTAATTTGCGGCTAATGATAGCCTACACAATGCCATTTGAGAATCACGGTGTGATCTCGATCTCTGTTGGAAGCTGTTCCAAGCGCCAGTTTTCGCAGCCCCAACGAAGAATCTCTTCTATGTTGGCCGCTTTTATGGCTTCCGGTATCTCGAAGCCCAAAAATGTCATGGCGCGTAATAGAGTAGGCTTTGGTGTCTCTATATCAATAGCCGTCGCGTGATTTTGTTTCGACAGTTTATTGCCGTTGTTGTCCATCGCCAATGGTAAATGCAAGTAGCTGACTTCAGGCTGCCTAAGTATCTGGTACAGACTTATTTGACGCCCTGTTGGCTCGATTAAGTCTGCACCACGCACGACTTCTGTGACGCCTTGGTCGATGTCGTCCAATACTACCGCAAGATTATAAGCAAATAATCCATCTCGACGTTTAATAATGAAATCTTCATTAACGAGTTGCTCTGGAATCTTAATTGTTCCACGCTTCTGATCGAAGAAATGAGCGACAGGCTTGGTCATTTTTAGGCGAATCGCGCCGTCTTTCAAGTTTTTATCGCGGCAAGTGCCAGGATAAAACCCGCCATGCTCTTTAATTTGCTTTCGAGTACATTGGCAATAATAGGCCTCACCATTTTCGAGCCATGTGTTTATTTGGGCTTGGTAAAGGTCATGACGTTCACTCTGGTATACCACCTCTCCATCCCAATGCAGCTGATAGGCTTTGAGCGCATCTAGGATAAGTTGCGCCGCACCTGGCATTTCTCTTGGTGGGTCCAAGTCCTCAATACGTACTAACCAGGTTCCGTTGTGTGCTTTCGCTTGAAAATAGCTGCCAAGAGCGGCAATCAGTGAACCAAAATGTAAAGGACCAGAAGGAGATGGGGCGAATCGACCTACATAGCGTGTCATGCGTGTATCTCGAATTTAGTAAACAAATGGGATGCAAAGGTAGTCAAAACAAAAAGGGAGCCTGAGCTCCCTTCAATAATCATAATGCTTGGTTGATTAACCTTGCATTTGCTTCTCTTTGATTTCTGCAAGTGTTTTACAGTCAATACATAGGTCAGCGGTTGGACGTGCTTCAAGACGGCGAACGCCAATCTCTACGCCACAAGACTCACAGAAGCCAAAATCGTCTTCTTTGATTTTATCCAAAGTCTTTTCAATCTTCTTGATCAAACGGCGTTCGCGGTCGCGGTTACGCAGTTCTAGGCTGAACTCTTCCTCTTGAGAGGCGCGGTCAACTGGATCTGGGAAGTTTGCTGCTTCGTCCTGCATGTGGTGAACGGTACGATCCACTTCAGCTCTCAGCTGGTCGCGCCAAGCTGTTAAGATTTTCGTAAAGTGTTCAACCTGCTCTGGTGACATGTACTCTTCACCAGGTTTTTCCTGATATGGCTCCACGCCGGCAATGGCTAGGATGCCTATCGTTTTCTTCTTTGATTCTGGCATACAGCATCTCCTACTTACACCTAGTCAACTGCTACGCAGTCAATTTAAGGCGGGTATCTATAGCAAAAAGAGGCGGTGCAAGCAAATACTGAATCGCAAAGTTATCGTCAATGTGAAGACGACATCATTTTTTCTCTTAATTGATAAAATCAATAGCGGAAATCAGCTTCATTCCAGTATCGCTCAGTTCAGCTTTGTAGCAGAGAACTTCCACTCCAGCGTCTTGTGCTTGTTTGAGTAATAGTGAATATTTCGCGTCTATATGGTGCGCCGCGGATACTTTTTCAATACCTGAATGTAAAACAGTGAATAAAAGTATGGCTCTACTTCCATTTTGTGCCATTTCTGTGAGCTCTCTCAGGTGCTTTTGTCCCCGAGTCGTGACCGCATCTGGGAAGTATCCTTGTCCAGTAGAGTCGGTCTCATCAAGAAGAGTGACGCTTTTCACTTCTATATAGCACTTTGGCTTGTTGTCTGCGCTGAGCAAGATATCAATTCGGCTATTTTCATTACCGTATTTCACCTCAGTTTGAAGTGTGTCATAACCACAAAGCTCTGAAATGACATTATTTTCAATAGCCTCAACGGCTAATTGGTTGGCGCGCGCGGTATTGATACAAATGCGGTGGCCTTGTTCGGTTTCACTCAACTCCCAACTATTGGGATATTTTCGTTTCGGGTTGTCGGAAGTGGAAAACCAAACTTTGTTTCCGGGTGTCGCACAACCTGTCATAGCGCCAGTGTTTGCGCAGTGGATAGTACGAACTTCACCGGTATCGAGTTCGATATCGGCAAGAAAGCGTTTATAGCGTTTGAGTAGAGTGGCGGACTCTAAAGCGGGTGTGAAATGCATTTGCTTATTTAGACAAAAATTTTTTTATGTACAATGTTGCCACCATTACACCACAAGGTATTTCCTTTGTCACAATTGCCGATTGAAGCCGTGATGCCTGAGTTGCTGACGGCGGTCAAAAATCAACATCAAGTGATCTTAAAAGCGGCGCCTGGTGCCGGTAAGTCGACTTACTTCCCTTTGCAGTTACTCTTAAATCATTCGGTTGCTGGCAAAATCATCATGCTCGAACCAAGACGACTCGCGGCGCGTAACATTGCCCGTTATCTTGCTGAGCAATTAGGAGAGCAAGTAGGTCAACGCGTGGGTTATCGAGTTCGTGGCGAGGCAAAGGTAAGTTCTGCAACGCAGTTGGAGATCGTGACCGAAGGGATCATGACTCGGATGATTCAAACTGCCCCTGAACTGGATGGTGTTGATCTGCTGATCTTTGATGAGTTTCATGAACGCAGTATTCATGCTGATACTGCCTTGGCATTCAGTTTAGAAGTGCAAGAGGCATTGCGAGATGATCTCAAGTTGGTGGTGATGTCGGCAACGCTTGATCAACAAGCCTTACAGTCGTTGTTGCCGGAAGCCAGTTATATTGAATCAGAAGGACGCAGTTTCGACGTAGAAATGCGTTACCAACCGTTAGGTGTGAATGATCATTTACCTACGAGTATGGCAAAAACAATAGAAAGCCTTATGAATAAAGAATCCGGCTCTTTGTTGGCTTTCCTACCGGGCGTTGGGGCCATTAAACAAGTCGAAGAACGTTTATCTCATTTGGCGGATGATATTGAAGTGTGTCCGCTTTATGGGCAACTGAGCTTTACTGAGCAACAAAAAGCCATCACGCCGGCAGAACACGGCAAGCGTAAAGTCGTACTCGCGACCAACATCGCAGAAACTTCACTGACGATTGAAGGCATTCGCCTTGTGGTTGATTCTGGGTTAGAGCGTATTGCCCGGTTTGATTTGAAAAACGGTTTAACACGCTTAGAGCAAACACGCATTGCACAGTCTTCAGCGATTCAGCGTGCAGGACGAGCAGGGCGGATCGAAGAGGGCATTTGTGTTCGTCTTTATTCTGAAAGTCAGTTCAAGCAGCAACCGCTGGTTCCCCAACCTGAAATTTTGCATTCCGATTTGGCGAGTTTAGTTATGGAGCTCGCATTTTGGGGAGCGAGTGATATCCACGATCTCAAGTGGCTTGATGTTCCCGCTAATCCGTCATTGGAACAAGCTAAGCAGCTATTGGTGTCATTGGGACTACTGACGGAAAAAGGGCAATTAACGTCCGAAGGAAAACAGGCGCATGAACTAGGCGTTGAGCCTCGTGCGGCTGCGATGCTAATTAAAGCGCAATCTTACAGTGATAAGATGTTAAATGCTGCTTTGGCGGCGGTCGCACTGATTGAAGAGCCAGAGAGAAACGTTACCAATATCGCTCATAGCTTGCATCGTTGGCTTGTTGGTACTCATCCAAAAAAGTCGCTGTTGTTCAAGCGTGCTCAATCTCTAGCGTACAAATTGGATACGGTATTTGACCTGAAAGGCGTGGATGAAGATGCATTACCGCTGGTGTTAAGTTTGGCATTTCCAGATCGCATTGCGCAGCAGCGCACAAATCAATTTGGGCGATTTACTTTGGCTAATGGTCATGGTGCAGAATGTCGTCAGGAAGACATGCTAGGTGGCTGTGAGTATTTGGTTGCCGTTGACTTAATGCGTTCTCATTCTAACTCCAGTCAAATTCATTCGGCATGTGAATTGGATGTCAATATATTGCGAGCGACCTTTGAAGCGCTATTTTCGTCTGAAGAAGTTGTAGACTGGGATGAAAAAAGAGGGCGTCTAATGGCTGAGCGACAAACAAAACTCGGTCAGCTGGTGGTTGAACGCGAGCCTTTGCCAAGCCCTGGCAAAGAAAAAATGACACAAGCTTTACTCACGTATGTCCGCCGCCAGGGCTTACAGAGTCTAAACTGGACACCGGCAGCGGAGAGCTTGTTGGCTCGGGTTCGTTGTGCGGTGGAATGGTTACCCGAGCAATCATGGCCAATGTTTGATGAAGCCAGTTTGCTGGATTCATTAGAAGAGTGGTTAGAGCCGTACATGACGTCCGTCAGTTCGGTTAACGATTTGAGCAAGATAAACTTGGTCGAAGCGCTGAACGCTCGATTAGGTTGGCCACTCAATCAACAACTGGATGAATGGTTACCAGAGCATTACCAACTGCCTACAGGTTCAAAGAAGCGTATCCGTTACCAGTATGGCCATGAGCCGAAATTATCGGTGCGTATGCAAGAGGTATTTGGTGAGAGTGGCTCCCCTACGGTAGCGCTTGGTCGTAAGCGTTTGGTGCTTGAACTGCTTTCGCCGGCACAACGTCCGCTGCAAGTGACGTCTGACTTGGCGGCTTTCTGGAACGGAAGCTATAAAGACGTTCAAAAAGAGATGAAAGGGCGCTACCCAAAACACGTTTGGCCAGATGATCCTGCCAATCATGTAGCAACTACGAAAACAAAAAGACAATTGAATAATGACTAACAGCAAGAAGCCTAGCGCGAAAAAAGCGCCAGCGAAGAAAAGTACAACCAATAAAGGAACGACAAAACCGACTCGACGCACACCGAGTAAAAAGCCGGCTAACGAGAAACGTTCGTGGCTGAAAGTTTTGTGGTCATTTAGCTGGAAAGCCGGTGTTGCGCTTGCCGCTGTTTTGCTGTTTGTGGGTATTTATTTAGATAGTGTCGTGAAAGAGCGCTTTGAAGGCCAGCTGTTTGAACTGCCAACGGTGGTTTATGCTCGCATCTTGAACTTAAATCCGGGTGAAAATATCACCATTCAAGAACTGCGCAACGAGCTGGATGTACTGAATTACCGTAAGGTAAGTCAGCCTCGCTATCCTGGTGAGTACTCTTCTTCTTCCACTCGTATTGAGCTGATCCGTCGTCCATTTGAATTTGCCGATGGTCCTGAACCGGATCGTCACGTGATGCTCCATTTTTCAGATTCTGGCTTACAGCGTATTCAGTCTTTAGAGTCCCGAGGTGATCTTGGTTACTTACGCTTAGAGCCTAAGATGTTGGGGATGCTGGAGAAAGATCAAGATGAGCAGCGTCTGTTCTTGCGTCGTGATCAGTTCCCGGAAATTTTAGTTGATGCACTGCTTGCGACCGAAGACCGGGATTTTTATCAACACGATGGGGTGTCTCCACTCGCGATTGCACGAGCAATGGTTGCAAACATTAAAGCGGGTCGTACTGTTCAAGGTGGTAGTACGCTAACTCAGCAGTTGGCGAAAAACCTGTTTTTGACCCGTGATAAGACGCTGTGGCGCAAAGTTAGAGAAGCGTATATTGCGTTAATTTTGGATTACCGTTACAGCAAAGATCGTATTTTGGAAGCCTACCTTAACGAAGTGTATCTAGGGCAAAGCGGTGGTGAAGCGATCCACGGGTTTGGCTTGGCATCGCGTTATTACTTTGGACAACCGATCCAAGAGCTGCGAATCGATCAGCTGGCGATGTTAGTTGGGATGGTAAAAGGACCATCTTACTACAATCCAATTCGTTACCCTGAGCGCACGAAAGAGCGCCGCGATCTTGTATTACGTTTGTTGATGCAGCAAAACATGCTGACATCTGAGCAGTATGAGCAAGCCGTCAGTCGTTCGCTTGATACGCAGAGTAAACCACGTATTGCGAGCCGTCAGCCCGCTTATTTCCAACAATTGAGCATTGAATTGAAAGAAAAAGTGGGGGAGCGATTTAAAGCGGAAACCGGACTACGCGTGTTTACGTCTCTGGATCCGGTATCGCAAAGCAAAATGGAGCAAGCCATCGCGAAAAAGATCCCGGAGCTAGCTAAACGAGGCGGTAAAGAATTAGAAGCCGCTGCAGTCGCGGTTGATCGTCATAGTGGTGAAATCCGTGCCATGGTTGGCGGTAAACGTGTTGGTTATGAAGGTTTTAACCGCGCGCTCAATGCCAGTCGTCCAATTGGTTCTCTAGTTAAACCAGCGATTTACTTGACGGCTTTAGAACAACCGGAAAAATATAACCTAGGCACGACGCTGCACGACACGCCGCTAAGCCTGAAAAGCAGTAAAGGTAATGTATGGACACCGCGTAACTACGACCGAAAATACCGTGGTGATGTGCCACTCTACATTGCTTTAGCGAAGTCACTCAACGTGCCAACGGTGCGCTTAGGCATGGCGCTTGGTATCCCAGAAGTATCCGATACTTTAGAGCGTTTGGGCGTCAACAAAGACGAAATCCGCCCAGTGCCTTCGATGTTTTTGGGCTCGTTTTCTTTGACGCCGTTTGAAGTCGCGCAGATGTATCAGACACTGACGAACTCAGGCAAACGTGCGAAACTGACCGCTCTGCGTTCAGTGATGGATATGGAAGGTAATGTGCTTTATCAATCCTTGCCTCGTTCATCAAGAGCCGTGGATGAGCAAGCAGCATGGCTAACGACCTACGCGATGAAACAGGGGGTTGCTCAAGGTACAGGCCGCTTCTTACAAAGCCAGTTTGGTTGGGCTGCACTGGCAGGAAAAACGGGTACCAGTAACGATAACCGCGATAGCTGGTTTGTCGGTGTTGATGGCCGTGAAGTGACGACAATTTGGCTAGGCCGCGACGATAACAAACCGGTTCATCTAACGGGATCGAGCGGTGCATTACGAGTGTACGCAGAGTATTTGAAGCAACGCATTCCTGAGCGTTTAGAGCTTCCATGGCCAAGAGAGATCACCACGTTAGGATTTAAGCCGACATCAGATGGTGGTTTAGAAATGAACTGTCGTAGTGATTATAAACTGCCAGTTTGGGATAAAACGGGTCAAATAAAGCAGCAGTGTGAGAAGAAATCAAACTGGCTTAACAGCTTATTTGATTGGTAGCATCGCCAAATCAACAACATTAGCTTGTCTCTCTGGTCAATTCTTAGTACATATTAGGGCGTGTTAGTGCGGTGCTGCTAGCACGCCCTACTTGATAAGAAATTCAACAAAGGAAGAAGTGAATGTTCAAAAAGCTGTTATCAAGCCCGTCGACTCGCCATTTCGCGCTTTGGGTTAGTGCCTTTTTGATCACCACTCCTTCAGTTTCCCTCGCAAACTCTCTAGCAAAAACGGATGACTTGGAGCCTCGCCCAAAGGTGGCGGTTGTGCTCGCTGGTGGCGGAGCAAAAGGCGCTGCGCATATCGGCGTTCTCAAAGCATTAGAAGAGATGCAGATCCCGGTCGATATCGTAACGGGCACCAGTATGGGCGCCTATGTGGGTGGGCTCTATGCCACGGGGATGAGTGCTGATGAAATCGAGAGTTTTATCTACACCGTCGATTGGAGCAGTGGTTATCGAGATCGTGTCGACCGCAGTCAACGCCGAGTTCGTGATAAAGAGTATGAAGACCGCTATCAAATTAACACTGACCTCGGCTTAAGATTTGGTGAGGTTCGTGCCCCAACGGGTGTCGTGCAAGGCCAGAACATGTTGCGCGTATTGCGAGAGACTACAGGGAACTTAGGGCGATTCGATTCTTTTGATGATCTTGCCATTCCTTATCGCTCTGTGGCGACAGATATTCTTGCGCTAGAGGAAGTGGTTCTTGGCAATGGCTACCTCGTGGACGCCATGATGGCCAGTATGTCTGTACCAGGAGCGCTCCCTCCCTATAAGCTCAATGGCCATATGCTTGTCGATGGTGGTGTCGTTAATAATATGCCTGTCGATGTGGCTCGCGCTATGGGGGCAGATGTTGTTATTGCTGTTGATATTAGCACCGACTACAAAACCGAAGATGAGTTTACCGGGCTGTTTACTGTAGCGGATCAACTTTCTAATTACCTAGTCCGTCGCAGTACGCAACAGCAAGTGGACGAGCTTGAACCTCAAGATATTTATATTCGTCCCAATGTGGGGACCATGGAAACGGTCGAGTTCGACAAAATGCCTTGGGCTTTTCAAGCGGGTTACGATATTACCAAGCAGCTTGAAGATAAGCTGCTTGGTCTAAGTTTATCGAACGCAGAATACCAAAAGTACATCGATCACAAGCAAGAGGTACGTAAGACGCTGGTTTACGGTGATAAACGCATTGTTGATGACATTGTGATAGTGAATAACACCCACTACAGCGATGTATTACTTACTAACCGTATTCAATTGAAAACAGGTCGTCGTATTCCAACGGCTGAAATAGAAAAAGCCGTTGAAAATCTCTATGCGTTGGATCGTTTTGAGTTAATCACTTACCACTTTGAAGATGTTGATGGTAAAACATTGTTGGTTTTTGATGTTAACGAAAAGTCGTGGGGGCCAAATTACGTTAACTTTCGATTTTTCCTTGAAGATGACTTCGATACGGATAGCCAATACGGCATCGGTATGTCGACCAATTTTACTAATTTAAATTCGCATGGTGCGGAGTTGGCGTTCAACGTAGAAATGGGCACGGATAAGCTGATAGAAGCTGAGTTGTATTCGCCTGTTTTATCTAGCCAAGCGCTTTTTGTTGCTGGCCGTGTTGGATACAGCAGTGAAGATAGAAACTTACCTTTTAGCGAGTTTGAAAACCCGGACCTCAGCTCAGTTAACGACTTCTTACCCGTTTCCTATAATGACTTTGCTTCAGAACTGGCTATTGGCATTCAACCTACGTTATGGCAAGAGTTGCGCCTTGGTGCTCGTTACTCTACAGGAGATATTGAGCTGTCTACCTTGGCCTCGGCAGGGCAGCTAGACTTCGAGCGCAAAGGTATATTTGCGAGCTATCGACTCGATACGCTTGATGATTTTGCATTTCCTACTCGCGGACTGCTGGTCGATCTTGAATATTTCGTATCTCATGACAAGAGTCCGGAAGGCATCACTCTGCTCGACACGGAAAAGATGATTGAAGATACTGTGTATGAAATCTCCGCGCGATTCAAAGGTGCGGTCAGTCATCAGCGTCATACTTTAGTCGGACATGCAGAATATAGCTTTGTAGAAAGTAAAAATTCATCGGTTCCACTTGATCCGAGAGAGTTAGGCGGCTTTTTAAACCTATCTGGCATCCCAAGAAATAGCTTGATTGGACAGAACCTGTTTTTTAGTAGCTTGGTGTACCGATACAAATGGTTCGACAATGACTTTGGACTATTTGAAGCGCCAGTCTACCTCGGTGCATCAGTGGAATACGGTGGAGTTTGGTCAGATAATGATCTGAAGCTGAATGAAGCGCCACTTTACAATGCTGGCTCTATTTTCTTTGGTGTTGACTCACCAATCGGGCCAATTATGTTGGCTTATGGTCGTACTGAGCAGGATATGGATGCTGTGTATTTGATCGTAGGAACGTCGTTTAATTAACCGGGTATAAGAAAGCAAAAACTTGGCATATTTGGTCAAAATTAGCAGAACTTTAGTCGTAAGTTGCTATGTTGGTCAAAATGATAAGATTTTAATTTAAGGTTAAATTTGCTATTATTTTGCCCACAGTTTGGCCTCTACGGCGCTGTTTCTCAATCATAATTGAATGAAAACAAGGGCAATGGAGAGCCAAGTTTCCAAGGATGTTCACTCCTTTACTTTAACAATAGTAATAATAGAGGAGGAACCGCAATGAGAGGAAAAAGTCGTGCTTGAAGCCTACCGTAAACACGTCGAAGAGCGTGCTGCTGAAGGAGTTGTTCCTAAACCGCTAGACGCAGAACAAGTTGCTGGACTTGTAGAACTTCTGAAAAATCCCCCGCAAGGTGAAGAAGAGTTCATTCTTGACCTACTTGAAAACCGTATCCCTCCAGGTGTTGATGAAGCTGCTTATGTAAAAGCGGGTTTCCTAACAGCAGTAGCAAAAGGTGAAGTTAAATCACCATTAGTGAGTCGTGAAAAAGCGGCTGAACTGCTAGGCACTATGCAAGGTGGTTACAACATCGAGCCGCTAGTTGAGCTACTTGATGACGAAGCACTGGCAGAGATTGCTGTAGAAGCATTGTCTCATACACTTCTGATGTTTGATGCTTTCTATGATGTAGAAGAGAAAGCAAAAGCAGGCAATGCGCATGCACAGAAAGTACTTCAGTCATGGGCTGATGCTGAGTGGTTCCTTTCTAAGCCTAAGCTTGAAGAAAAAGTCACTCTAACTGTATTTAAAGTAACAGGTGAAACGAACACGGATGACCTTTCACCTGCACCTGATGCTTGGTCTCGTCCTGATATCCCAGTGCACGCACTTGCGATGCTGAAGAACGAGCGTGAAGGCATCAATCCTGATCAACCGGGCAATATTGGTCCGATCAAGCAAATTGAAGAATTGAAAGAAAAAGGTCACCAATTGGTTTACGTTGGTGATGTTGTGGGTACTGGTTCTTCACGTAAATCTGCAACCAACTCAGTACTTTGGTTCATGGGAGATGATATCCCTTACGTTCCAAACAAACGTGCTGGTGGTTATGTGCTTGGTGGTAAAATTGCACCTATCTTCTTCAACACAATGGAAGATGCGGGCGCACTACCAATCGAAGTCGACGTGACTAAGCTCAACATGGGCGATGTTATCGATGTTTACCCATATGAAGGTAAAGTTTGTAATCACGAAACAGGTGAAGTTTTAGCTGAGTTCTCGCTGAAAACGGAAGTACTGATTGATGAAGTTCGTGCTGGCGGTCGTATCCCATTGATCATCGGTCGTGGTTTGACAGACAAAGCGCGTCAATCGCTAGGTCTTGAGCCTTCGGATGTATTCCGTAAACCTGGTGAAATTGCAGATTCTGGCAAGGGTTACACGCTTGCACAGAAAATGGTTGGTAAAGCGTGTGGCGTAGAAGGCATTCGCCCTGGTACCTACTGTGAGCCGAAGATGACGACAGTAGGCTCGCAAGATACTACCGGCCCTATGACTCGTGATGAACTTAAAGACTTGGCGTGTTTGGGCTTCTCTGCTGACCTTGTCATGCAGTCTTTCTGTCACACCTCTGCGTACCCAAAACCAGTAGACGTAAACACGCACCACACACTTCCGGACTTTATCATGAACCGCGGTGGCGTATCTCTTCGCCCGGGTGACGGTATTATCCACTCATGGCTAAACCGTATGCTACTACCGGATACAGTTGGTACTGGTGGTGACTCACATACTCGTTTCCCGCTAGGTATTTCATTCCCAGCAGGTTCGGGTTTGGTTGCCTTTGCTGCTGCGACAGGCGTTATGCCACTAGATATGCCTGAGTCAATCTTGGTTCGCTTTAAAGGTGAAATGCAACCGGGTATCACACTACGTGACCTTGTTCATGCCATCCCTTACTACGCGATTCAGCAAGGTCTACTAACGGTAGAAAAAGCGGGCAAGATCAACGAATTCTCTGGCCGTATCCTTGAGATTGAAGGCCTAGAAACGCTAACAGTTGAGCAAGCATTTGAGCTTTCTGATGCTTCTGCTGAGCGTTCTGCGGCAGGTTGTACTGTGAAACTGTCGCAAGAGTCGATCGAAGAGTACCTAAACTCTAACATTGTAATGCTGAAGTGGATGATCTCTGAAGGTTACGGTGACCGCCGTACTATCGAACGTCGTATTACAGCGATGGAAGAGTGGCTAGCAAATCCTGAGCTGATGCAAGCGGATAAAGACGCTGAATATGCACATGTAATTGAAATCGATATGGCTGAAATCAATGAGCCAGTACTATGTGCACCGAATGATCCGGATGACGCTCGCTTGTTGTCTGAAGTACAAGGCACAGCGATTGATGAAGTGTTCATCGGTTCTTGTATGACTAACATCGGTCACTTCCGCGCTGCGGGTAAGCTGCTAGATAAGTTCAACGGACAGCTTGCAACTCGTCTATGGATCGCTCCGCCAACGAAGATGGACAAGGATCAGCTAACGGAAGAGGGTTATTACGGTATCTTTGGCCGTGCTGGGGTTCGAATCGAAACACCAGGATGTTCACTGTGTATGGGTAACCAAGCGCGTGTTGCAGACAAATCAACAGTGATGTCTACCTCAACGCGTAACTTCCCGAACCGTCTAGGTACTGGTGCGAATGTTTACCTGTCGTCTGCGGAACTAGCTGCCGTAGGTGCAATCCTTGGTAAGATTCCAACTAAAGAAGAGTACTTGGAGTATGCGAAGCAAATTGATGCAACCGCTACAGATACTTACCGCTACTTGAACTTCCATAAAATGGATCAGTACACCAAGAAAGCGGATGAAGTGATCTTCCAAGAGCCTGCATAAGTTTAACTGCACAATTAAAAAGCACCTCAAACGAGGTGCTTTTTTTATGGGCGCAATTCGCTATACTCCGCACCAAATTGATACGAAAAGGCAATCTCGATGGAATTTGAATTCATCCGTAACACGTTGATGGGCGAGTACTACGTAAAATGCAGCATGGGGCATGAGATTGTTGGGCGCTGGCTACAAGAAGAAATTGGCAAAGATCCTATGAAGATTGCTCAGGTTGAAAAGCTAATTGAGCAGTCATTTTCAGCGCCTTCTCAAGAGCATAACCTAACAGGTACAGAAATTAGCTTGATGATTCAGGGCGATGAAGTCCTAGTGCAAGAAAACGCATTGGCCCATGACCATGATGTTGAGATGGAAAGTGAATTCGATTTCTACAATGCAGAAAGTACAGCAAGCTGTGGAATAGAGGACTTCATGATTCTTATCGAGCGATGGAAAGACTTTTTGAACATTTAGTGCACAGTTTTGGGTAACTTTCCTTCTGTTGCTTTAAATTTGTGAAAAGGGCGCACCGATATGGTGCGCCCTTTTTGTTTATAGATATGTAAATTGACGTTAGTTTTTATTATTCAATGACTTAAAAACTTGGCACGTAGATTGGATTATTAGAAGTGTTTCAGGATGAAAGCTTCGGAGAGAATTGAATGAAAATAATCAATGCCATTATTAAGCCGTTTAAATTAGACGATGTGCGAGAAGCATTGGCTAACGTCGGTATCGAAGGGATGACGGTATCAGAAGTTAAAGGGTTTGGTCGTCAAAAAGGCCACACGGAACTGTATCGCGGCGCTGAGTATCAGGTCGATTTCCTACCAAAAGTGAAAATTGAAATCGCTACTCACGCGGATAATGTTGAACGAGTGGTTGAAGCGATTACAAAAGCTGCGCAAACAGGAAAGATTGGTGACGGTAAAATTTTTGTCTACGACCTGAACCAAGCGGTGCGTATCCGAACAGGCGAAATGGACGCAGAAGCACTTTAAGAATTCAAGGGATTGGAGAAACTTATTATGGAATTAACAACAACAGTAACCGAGTTACGTTACGCACTTGACACCTTTTTCTTCCTCATTTCCGGTGCGTTGGTAATGTGGATGGCAGCTGGTTTTGCGATGCTAGAGGCTGGTCTTGTGCGCTCTAAGAACACAACAGAAATTCTTACGAAGAACATCTGTTTGTACGCAATTGCATGTACGATGTTTCTGATCGTTGGTTACAACATCATGTATGTCGACAACGGAGAAGGAGGCTGGTTACCTTCATTTGGTGCGCTGATTGGTACCCAAGGAGAAGGGGCTGATCACTCTCTAGAGTCTGATTTCTTCTTCCAAGTCGTCTTCGTTGCAACTGCAATGTCCGTCGTTTCTGGTGCGGTGGCTGAACGTATGAAGCTTTGGTCTTTCTTGGTTTTCTCTGCGATTTTGACCGCATTTATCTACCCAATGGAAGGTTATTGGACATGGGGCGGTGGTTTCCTAGCAGAAGCTGGATTTAGCGACTTTGCAGGTTCAGGTATCGTACATATGGCTGGTGCTTCTGCAGCTCTCGCTGGTGTGTTATTGCTTGGTGCTCGTAAAGGTAAATATGGCAAAAACGGTGAAATCTACCCGATTCCAGGTTCAAACATGCCTTTGGCAACGCTAGGTACTTTCATCCTTTGGTTTGGTTGGTTTGGGTTTAACGGTGGTTCTCAGTTGATGGTTTCAGACTTTGAGAATGCAACAGCGGTAGGTCAGATCTTCCTAAACACCAACGCAGCAGCTGCTGCAGGTGCTATTGCGGCGCTATTTGTATGTAAAACGACTTGGGGCAAAGCGGATTTAACGATGATTCTCAATGGTGCGCTAGCGGGCTTGGTTGCTATCACCGCAGATCCTCTATCACCATCGCCATTATATGCAGTTGCTATCGGTGCAGTATCTGGCGCGCTAGTTGTATTCAGCATCATTGGCCTAGATAAACTAAAAATTGATGACCCAGTCGGTGCGATTTCAGTGCACGGTGTTTGTGGCTTCTTTGGTTTGATGGTTGTACCACTAAGTAACGGCGATGCTACATTCGGTGCGCAGCTTTTAGGTGCAGTCGTTATCTTTGCTTGGGTATTTGGTGCCAGTCTAGTGGTGTGGGCTATCTTGAAAGCAACCGTTGGAATTCGCGTCACGGAAGATGAAGAAATGGAAGGTATGGACATGCATGATTGTGGCGTCGGTGCGTACCCAGAATTTGTCACTGTGAAGTAATCAATAGCCTGTAATAAATAGTTACACTCTCAACATATAAAAACCTGCTCCGATGAGCAGGTTTTTTAATATTTGTCATTGTCTTCTTATTGAACATACATATAATAACGCAACTGATAAACGTTATCATTAGCATGGTAAAGGATTAAACAATGAAAAAACTGCTAACTCTTTCAGCATTAACTTGCGCTACCTTAGCTCCAACAGCAATGGCTGCTGAAGAAGTGAACGTCTACTCTTACCGTCAACCTTTCCTAGTTGAACCTATGTTCAACGAGTTCACTAAAGAAACTGGCATCAAAGTAAACGTAAAATTTGCTAAAAAAGGCTTAGCAGAAAAGCTAGCTCAAGAAGGCGAGTACAGCCCAGCTGATGTTATCCTTACGACAGACATCAGTCGTCTAGCTGAACTGACAAACAAAGGTTTAGTTCAGAAAGTAGATAGCAAAATCATTGAAGAAAACGTACCAGCTCAATACCAAGATAAAGAGAATGAGTGGTTTGCCCTAACTCTACGCTCACGTAGTGTTTACTCTTCACGTGATCGCGTAGGTAAACTAGGCGCAGATTTCAACTATGCAGATCTAGCTAAGCCAGAGTTCAAAGGTAAAATTTGTACTCGTAGCGGTAAGCACCCGTACAACGTTTCTCTAGTTTCAGCAATGATTGCTCACAATGGCGAAGCAGAAACCAAAGAGTGGTTGGAAGGCGTGAAAGCAAACCTTGCTCGCAAACCACAAGGCAACGATCGTGCACAAGTTAAAGCGATCAAAGAAGGTCTATGTGATGTTTCTCTAGGTAACAGCTACTACCTAGGTAAAATGGTTAACGACAAAGAGCAAAAAGCTTGGGCAGATGCAGTTTACATCAACTTCCCTAACCAAGAGACTACAGGTACTCACGTAAACATCTCTGGTATGGCGATGGCGAAGTACTCTCCAAACAAAGACAATGCTGTGAAGCTAATGGAATTCCTAACGGGTGACAAAGCGCAGCAGATGTACGCAGAAGTTAACTACGAGTACCCTGTTAAAGAAGGCGTGAAGCGTTCTGAACTTGTGGAATCTTGGGGTGACTTTAAAGCAGACAAGCTTTCTCTAGACGATATTGCAGCCAATCACGAAGCGGCAATTAAGCTATTAGACGAAGTGAAATTTGACCTTTAATTCCTTGTGGGGGTATAACAGTACCCCCATTTGATTAAAGGATATGAGATGTATTTGCAACAGCATTTGTATTTCATACAGCCTTGCAGTAATTAGGCGATGAAAGATAAACACTCTTTATGGAAAACCAGTAGTGGGGTAATAACTCTGTTACTGGTTTTGCCGATCTTAGCGATCTTCTACACCGCAATTGGTGAAACGGATGATTTGTTTGCCCATTTAATGGCGACAGTCATGCCGACTTATATTTTTAACACGGTTGCGCTCACTATTGGCGTAATGGTGTTGTCCTTAATTCTTGGTATACCAAGCGCTTGGATAATGGCCATGTGTAAACTGCCGACCGAAAAATGGTTGCAGTGGGCATTGGTGTTACCTCTTGCGATGCCAGGTTATATCATTGGTTATATTTTTACTGATTGGTTTGATTTTGCTGGTCCAATTCAGATCTTTTTGCGTGATGTAACCGGATGGGGACCTGGCGAGTATTGGTTCCCTGATATTCGCACCTTGCCTGGCGCAACCTTTGTGTTGGCTTTAGTGCTGTACCCTTACGTGTATTTGCTGTGTCGAGCTGCATTTATGGAGCAAAATGTCTCTTTGTTGCAAAGCGCGCGTTTGCTCAAGTGCTCTCCATGGGAAAGTTTTTGGCGCATCTCGATGCCACTAGTGCGACCTTCTATCGCTGTGGGTTTGTCGCTGGTCGCAATGGAGACCATCGGTGACTTTGGTACTGTAAGTTACTTCGCTGTGAATACGTTAACCACAGCGGTCTACGATACTTGGTTGGGGTACTCTAATCTTAATGCAGCAGCCAAGATTTCAGCCATGATGCTTGTCATTGTAGTACTGCTCCTCAGTGCCGAACGCTACAGTCGTCGTAAACAAAAGCTTTTTCAAAGCCAATTTAACAGTCACGAAGATTTTCGTTATGAGTTGACGGGCTGGAAAAAGTGGACCGCGCTGGTTTGGTGTTGGGGCTTGGTTTCGGTCGCGTTTATTTTGCCATTACTACAGCTGATTGATTATGCGATAACTTACTTTGCGCAGAGTTGGACCCCCGAGTTTCGTGAATACGCATGGAATAGTTTGGTCGTGTCGGTTATTGCCGCCATTATTGGTGTTGCTGTCGCACTGATCGTTAACTTTACCCATCGCGTCAATGGCAAGCGCGAAAGCTTGGCATTTATGCGTCTTTCTTCAATGGGGTATGCAGTGCCAGGAACCGTATTAGCGATTGGTGTGATGGTCGCAGTACTATTTATGGATCACCGCGTCAACGACCTTGCTAAAGCCATGGAATGGGGAAGACCGGGACTTATTTTTTCTGGCTCCATGTTCGCCCTGGTTTTTGCCATGGTTGTGCGCTTTTCAGCGGTGGCGATTGGTAGTATCGAAAGTAACTTAAATAAAATTTCGCCTTCGTTAGATATGGCGTCTCGCACCATGGGTTGTAAGCCTAATGCCATGCTGTGGCGTGTGCACTTTCCGTTGGTTAAACGTGGTGCACTGATTGCGGCTCTGTTAGTGTTTATCGAGTCGATGAAAGAGCTCAATGCGGCTCTATTACTTCGTCCATTTAACTTTGAAACGCTAGCCACATACGTTTATAACTTCGCCTCGGATGAGCATTTAGAATTGGCCGCTTTGCCTGCGGTTCTGTTGGTTCTTGTTGGGTTGATCCCGCTTGTTGTTGTTAACCGTTCACTGGAGCAAAATCACTGATGAGCTGCGCATTATCAATTAAAAACCTAACTTGCCAATATGATGATCAAACCGTACTGGAGTCATTGTCTCTTGAGGTGGAACAAGGGCAAATTGTCTGTTTACTAGGTGCAAGTGGTTGCGGAAAAACAACACTATTAAAAGCCGTTGCAGGGCTATTGCCATTAACGTCAGGCGAAATGAGCTTAAATTGCGTCACGATTGATGATGGGGAGAACTGGTTGCCACCAGAACAGCGTAATATAGGGATGATTTTCCAAGATTATGCGCTTTTTCCTCACCTGACGGTGGAGCAAAATATTGCCTTTGGCTTAAAGCATTACTCGACAAAAGAGAAAAATGGCAAAGTTCAAGAGATGCTCGATCTCGTGCATTTGCAAGGCTATGGCGATCGTTATCCACATCAGTTGTCTGGTGGACAGCAGCAGCGTGTTGCGATTGCTCGCTCATTAGCTTACAGCCCAGACTTATTGTTGCTAGATGAGCCGTTCTCTAATATTGATACGCAAGTTCGCCATGAGTTGATAAGTGAGATCCGTAAGATTTTTAAGGCGCAAGGCGTGACTGCCATTTTTGTTACGCATAGCCGTGAAGAGGCTTTTGCCTTCGCTGATAAAATGGCAGTGATGAACAATGGTGTTATCGAGCAATATGGCACGGCATCTGAGCTTTACTACCAGCCTTCAAGTAAGTTTGTTGCGGATTTCTTGGGTGGTGGTAGCTATCTTGCCGCTAAACGAGTTTCGGATTCAGAATATGAAACCCACTTGGGTGTGGTTGAAGCCACAGCCCAACAAGAGATCCCAGTGCAGTCTGAATGCTCTTTGTTGCTAAGGCCGCAACATGTGCAAATTCAATCTGATGAAGAGAGCTCAGTAACGGTGCTGGAGCAGCACTTTATGGGCGACCATTGCCGTTACGTGATTGATGCGAATGGCGACCGTTTGTTGGCTACAGCATCGCAGGCATTAAATATTGGTGAGTCTGTTGCTGTGAAAATTGAAACGCAGGGCGTGCTGGCATTCGCTTAATGTCTCTGCATACGGGATTGCGAATCCATTCTCGATTTGTTGATACAAAAAAGCCCGGCAGTGATGCCGGGCAAGTGCTCTTCTCCTGTTGATGAGCGCCTTTTCAGACAGCGTCGACTCTCATCATTGTGCTCGAAGCGGGCACAAGGTCAGTTATAAAGATAAGAAGTCTTTAAACTGTTGAAGAACACGTTCCGCAGTGTCCTTATCTTGCATTTCTGCAAAAATACGTAGTAACGGCTCAGTACCAGAAAAGCGGGCGATGATCCAACCACCATTCTTGAAATACACTTTCGCACCATCTTCATAGCTGACTTTTTCGATCTCAAATTCAAACTCAGGCAACAGCTTTTCAACATAAATTTTGTTGAACAGTACCTCTTTTTGCGCTGGTTTGAATTTGCAATCGCCTTCTGCCATGTAGGCATAACCGTACTTACCGTAGATTTCATCCAGCAACTCAGACAATTTCTTGCCTGTTACTGAAATCATTTCAACTAACAAGCTAGACGCGAAGACGCCATCTTTACCTTTGATGTGGCCGCGAATGGTTAGGCCGCCAGAGCTTTCCCCACCAATCAGTGAGTCATCCGCTTCCATTTGGGAACTGATGTGCTTAAAGCCTACAGGAACCTCAAAGCATTTCTCGCCATGATCTTCGGCAATTTTGTCGAGAAGGTGGGTGGTTGCGATGTTACGTACCACGGAGCCTGTCCAACCTTTGTATTCAAGTAGATAGTAGTAAAGCAGTAGTAGTACTTCATTTGGATGAATGAAGTTACCTTTTTCGTCAATAATACCAAGACGGTCCGCATCGCCATCGGTACCGATGCCAATATCGTAACCTTGCTCTTTTACTAGGTGCATCAAACGGTAGAGTGTTGCAGCACTTGGCGAAGGCATTAACCCACCGAAGTCTGGGTTTTTTCCATCGTTAATTACATCAACGTCACAGCGGCCATTGATTAATACGGTTTGCAGCGCATTTTTTGCGACACCGAACATCGGGTCAATCAAAACGCGTAGGTTGGCTTTTTTGATCGACTCGATATCAATAAAGTTAATGATCGAATCTACGAATTCGTTCATCGGGTTGATAATTTGAATCAGCTTATCTTCAACCGCTTGTTCAAAATCGACACTTTTTACATCTTGTGCAGTGAGCGTATCGATTTGTGATTCGATTTTTTGGGTGATGATTTCATCTGCATCACGACCGCCTTCAATGAAGACTTTAATGCCGTTGTAATCGGCCGGGTTGTGCGATGCCGTAATACATGCAGAGTAAGCACAGCCCATTTCCTTCGCTTTAAACATTACGATAGGCGTTGGAACAAACTTATCGATAAAGCTAACGACGATGCCGTTTGCTGCTAAAACTTCGGCAAACCAACGGCCAGCTTTGTCAGACAGAAAACGTCGGTCATAGCCAATGACAAAGCCGCGATCAGCAACAGATTCGTTATTCGTAATGTTTGCGACTGCTTGAGCCACCAAGCGTACATTATCTTTGGTGAATTCTTCACCGATGAATGCGCGCCAACCGCCTGTACCAAATTTGATCATGATTCGAACCTCAATAAGGGCGGTAATACACCGCGCCTTAAAATTTTGCTAGCGAGCCCAATGCACAAGCTAAAGAGCAAAAGTGCATTGGGACGTTTTGAAGCGATTAACCTAGTGTTACGATCACTTCGTTCACGGAGCCTTCCGCTTGAACTGGTACAGAGGCACCATTTACTGCTTCACCGTTCACAGTAATCGACTTCACGCCTTTGCTGACTGAATCAGGGTTAACAACTTTGATGTTGTAAGTCGCGCCTAGCCACTGACGAGTCACTTCAAATCCAGGCCAGTTAGTTGGAATACATGGATCGATAGTTAGACCATCAAAACCTGTGCGCACACCAAGGATAAAGTTGGTCACTGCGAAGTAAGCCCAACCAGATGTGCCAGTTAGCCATGGGTGGTTTGCACGACCGTGATCTTGGTGGTCTCGACCCATAATGAACTGCACGTAGGAGTACGGTTCTGCAATACGTTTTTCGATGATGTCGTTCTGGTTGTATGGGTTTAGTGCATCGTAGAATTTCATTGCACGGTCACCACGACCCAGTTTCGCTTCAGCTACCCAAGCCCATGGGTTTGGATGCGAGAAGATTGCACCGTTCTCTTTTACGCCTTGGTAAACGCGAGTTACGAAGCCGATATCATCATTCGGTGTTGCAAAAGATGGTGAGTTTAGGTGAAGGCCGTATTCAGAGAAGAGGTTCTCGTCGACTGCGTCCATCGCTTTTTCGCCGCGCTCTTGAGATACCGCACCAGAAAGTACCGCAAGCGTGTTTGACTCTAGGTGTACTCGACCTTCTACTTGTTGTGCAGTACCGATCTTGTCGCCATTTTTCGTCAGACCACGGATGTACCAACCGCCTTCGTCGTCCCAAAGGTGTGTTTCACACGCTTCACGCACGTTTGCTGCCATTTCCGTGTATTTTTCAACGTCGGCTTCTTTACCTAGGTATTTCGCTAGGTCGATGAACTCTTGCAGTGCCCAGAAGTGTAGGAACGACACCATTGAAGATTCACCACCTCCTAGGTTTAGACAGTCGTTCCAGTCTGCACGTAGACCTTTACAGATGCCCGTTTGACCCACGTATTCAGCTGAGAAGTCTAGCGCAGCTTTCATGTGGTCATACACGGTTGCATCACCGCCATCCGCGTAAGGAATCACTTCGTCGAAGAAGCTGTGCTCACCGGTTTCCATCACGTACTTACAGATGGTTGGAACTAGCCATAGGTGATCATCAGAACATGTGTCTTCGATGCCGTGAATCTTATCTTCGTCAGAAGGTGTTGGAACTACGGTTGGAGATTTCGATGGTTTAACATCTGCTTTCTCTGGATCGAACCAATCTGGATCGAATAGGTGTAGACCGTAACCCGCTTTCACTTGGCCGCGCAGTAGGTCAACGATACGTTTACGCGTCATTGCTGGGTTAGCGTGAGGGACTGAGATTGCATCTTGCGCTGTATCACGGTAACCAAGACCAGTACGACCACCTACTTCGATGAATGAAGCAAAACGAGACCACACCACACACGTTTCCGCTTGGTATAACGTCCAAGCGTTGATCATGGTATCTAGACCTTCGTTTGGAGATTTCACTTGGAACTTGCCACAGCGCTCATCCCAGTGTGCTTTGATGCCAGCAAATGCGTTGTCGACTTCTGCAAGGTCTTGGTATTTAGCACGTAGACGCTCACCGTTGCCTTTACCGATACCTAGAATGTAAGCAAAGCGAACTTCTTCACCCGGTTGGATAGTAAATTGCTTATGTAGAGAGCCACAGTGGTTGTAACACGTTTGCGCTGTGTTGAAACACTTACCTTGTTCTACTGCTAACGGGTTTGCTTCATCACGGTATAGGCCTAGGAAGCTGTCACGTTGGCCGTCGTATGAATCTGGGTCAAATGTTGAAGCTAGGTAGTAGAAACCTTCGAAATCGTTGGTGTTGTAGTACAGGTCGTACTCAATCACGCCTTCATTGTAAGCCGTACCTGCTGAGTACAGAGACATCTGATGGTTTTGGTTATCAGATTGAATATGGCTGAATGAGAACTCAACAAATGAGAATGCGCTGATCGTGCGTGGTTTATCTGAGGTGTTTTTAATCACTACATCCCAGATTTCAGCGTCTTCGCCTTTTGGTACAAAGAGCGTTTTGGTTGCGCTAATACCGCTGTATTCACACTTGAACTTAGAGTATGACAAACCATGACGAACTTCGTAGTTCGCTTCGTCTAGGCTTTTGGCGACTGGTTGCCAAGAGATTGACCAGTAATCACCCGTCTCATCATCACGTAGGTAAACGTAGTGTCCTGGGCGATCGAATGTCGCGTTTGGACGGAATTTAGTAACACGGTTGTATTCTGGAGAGTTGTAGAACGAGTAGCCCCCCGCGTTATGCGAGATAACGGTACAGAATTTTTCTGTACCTAGGTAGTTGGTCCAAGGAGCAGGTACATCAGGGCGAGTAATGACGTATTCACGATTCTCGTTATCGAAATAGCCGTATTTCATTTGTGTCTTTCCTTTTTACAAAGCTGCGTCTGCAGCCAAAATTTAAAAACTCTTCAAGCGTGATGCTTCTACATCAGCTCTGTATTACTTCCACGGTTTACGGTAATTCACTCCCTGCAAATCAAGCAGCGGTAGGTGTCCTTTCAAACGTGATAAATAGTCGGTCCAGTCTCGGTGTTGTTTGTCTGTCCAACATGCTTCTGCCATTGCGGTTAAGCGCGGGAAGACCATGTAGTCCATACGAGACTGGTTGTTAATGATTTCGCACCACAATGCTGTTTGAATGCCCCAAATGCGTTTGCGTATTGGATCGTCAGCTGGCACTTCAGCGAGTGGTTCATAGTTGTAAGCTTTTTCTAGCGGCAACGGGTTGGCCCAATCCACGCCCGGTTCTTCTGGTGCGTAATCTTGGGTCATATCTAGGTAGGTGGTTTGTGCAGGTTGTAGCACCACATCGAAACCTTGGCGCGCGCAGTTCAACGCCGCTTCTTCGCTTAACCACGAATAGATCACTGTGTCTTTGCTAACTTTGTCGCCATGCTGTGCTTCTTCCCAACCCAGCATGCGCTTGCCCAATTTACGAAGTTTGTCTTCGGCATGACGCAAGAAGTGCCCTTGCAACTCTTTGTAGTCGCTGTAACCTTGTTGCTCCATTAGTGCTTGGCACGCAGGGCTTTTTGACCAAACCCCGTTAGGTACTTCATCCGCACCGATATGAACATAAGGCGCAGGGAACAACGCGGAGACTTCTTCCAACACTTTATCGATAAACTCATAGCTCCCCGGCAGAGCTGGGTTAATGACGTTGTCGTTGTAATGCTGAATGCTGCGGTATTCGGTGGTGTCTTCTGCTTCTACCAATAGGTGTGGTAACGACTTGATGGCAGCTCGGCAGTGGCCTGGTACATCGATTTCAGGGATAACAGTGATGCCTCGTTTCGAAGCAAAGGAAACCACGTCTTTGATGTCTTCTTGAGTGTAAAAACCGCCGTAACACTCAGCAAGGTGCGTGTACTGTGGCTCATTGGTTTCATCCAACCCACGCCATGCGCCAATATCGGTTAGTTGAGGCAATGATTTGATCTCAATTCGCCAACCTTCATCATCGGTAAGGTGCCAATGGAATGTATTGAACTTGTAGTGAGCCAACTGGTTGATCAAACGTTTGACTTGCTCAACGGAGTGAAAATGGCGAGCACAATCTAGCATCATACCGCGGTAACGAAAACGTGGTCGGTCTTTGATTGAACAGCAAACCACTTCCATTGAGGCTGGTTGATCGCCAACTTTGATCAGTTGCAATAACGTTGCACAAGCATGGGTAAAACCAGACGAAGATCCTGCTTCAATTTTGATCGACTCTTCTGCTACCTTCAGCTTGTAAGCGCCTTCATCCAAGGTTGGGTTGCCTTTGAAGATGATCTGACTGCCATTGTCTGATGCGAGCTCAAATTGATGAATGCGCTTAAGCTCTTCAAGTAACCACTCTTTAGCTGCATTGGCTAGGTTTGAATAAACCGCAACGCCAGCTTGATGATTAAAGCTAAAGCAGTGATCGCTGACTTCTATATGGTTTGGTTTTGGCAATAAAGGTTGCGCATGCGTCAAGCTGGAAGGGATCTCACTACGTTCACGGTACGGTGAAGCCAATACGATCGGCGTAACATCGACTTGAGCTCGCTGAAGGTTGCCGTTGACTTCAAAGTTGACCAAGGCTTCATTGAATCCATCAGAATAGTAACGGAATGGGTTCGAACCAATACTGAACTCGCAGTAAAAATGATGGTTAGCTGCCAGCACCAACCCTTCTGGTTTGAGGGTGCAGTAGCTGCCAATTTGCTTGAGTTGACCATTCGAAATACTATCCGGCAGAATGTAGCGATCAAAAGCAAAAATTAGGCTCCAATTGTGGAGATCTTGATCGCTCAAATTATGGAAAGTCAGTCCGAAACGGCAGTTTTGCTTTTGTTCTGATAGGACGACGAGATCAACACGATATTCCATATCTACTCCTACGCCGCATTGAGCGAGTAAAGGTTATGTTCAGGTTTACCTGCAAACATAATTGCGCCTTCAATCGCGTCAAACTGTGGCTCAACAACCCATTGCTGAACTGGTGGCGAAAGCCAACGTAAAATACGTTCAGCAATGCTGCCCATTAAACAAATACGCGTTGCGCCGCGCTTGTTTAATGCCACGAGAAACATTTCTATATCAGCTGCAGTTTGCTTCAGCATCTCAATTGCTAGTGCATCACCTTGTTCTGCATGTTGGAAAATTGCAGGAGAAAACTGGCCATAATCACGAGGAAGCGCTTGTTTAGACCAAGCCACCACGTTATCAACGTCATTTTCGAAATGTGCCATGACGTGTTGTGCTAGAGGCGTTTTCTCTCTGATATCATCTTCAGCTAACAACACTTGTTGAACTAGGCGAAGCCCCATCACTGCGCCACCACCTTGATCCGAAATAGGGAATTCACGACCACCGACAACGTGCTGCTCCAATCCTTTAAGATAGATGCCACAAGAACCCGTTCCTGCGATCATGATTGCGCCATCTTCGCCATTGTGTGCACCAACGCACGCGCCGTAAGCATCAGTATTAAGAGTCATACTGGCAAATGGATGAGGAAGAGACATAAAGGCTTGCCAAGATGCTTTGTGCTCAGCACCTGCAAGGGCTAAGCCGACATGCATCGATGCAAAATCTTGTTGTGTCAGGCCACCTTGCTCGGCAGCCGAAGTGATGGATTCAAGAATCGAAGCCATTGCAATTTCAGCGCCTAGCATGATGTTGGCGCTGCCGCTTTTGGCCTCGCCAAGAAAATTACCTTGTGAATCTTTGATCCTTGCTCGACATGACGTGCCGCCACCATCGATACCTACAAAATACATCCCCATGATTATTGTTCCTTAATATTTTTAGAGGTTGCCAACTGAGAAATATGCTGAGCTTGACTCATTATCGCGAGTAAGTACCAAGCGCCATGCGGGATCCATTGTTCGCCCCAACGCCAGTTTTGTAACATGTCGTCTTTTTGTGCTGGTGGGTTAAATGCGATGTCTTCCTCGTCTTCAAAGCCGCCAGTGATTCCGTTACACACACCGCCTTTAGCATTGAAGAAACCATATTGAGGAAGGTAATCAGGGTTGTTACGACCGTGGCCGTCAAGCATGCACATGTCATATGGGTTTAAGCCTACAATCCAGTTCAATGCATCTTGAGCAAACACTGAAAGTTGTTGCTGTATTTCTTGCGACGCTATATGCGGTTGAGCAAGATACGCCATGGTCGCGAGTGAGCCCAATCGAGCATTCTCGCCTTGCCACCAATAGCCGGATTCATTGTTGTGTGCGACAAAAAATGCATCGCGTTTTGACTCATTTACGCCTTTAACATACTGGCGAGGGTAACCGAATGGGTTGGTCACTTTATTCGATATTTTGATCTCAAACTCACACGCTCGGTTAACGATGCGTTTTACAGATTCTGTCTGTACGGAGTCGTCTTCAATTGATAGATATTCGCACAAGGCAATAACGGGTAGGCCAGCTTCAGCTGCGTGAAAGTATGGACGACTGCCGTCTTGGTTTGCTGACCAAAAGTGTTGAATCTGCTCGTCGCTCATTTGGCGGGCAACTAAGCGTTGTGCCCACAAACGGCTCTCTTCCAAGTAGCGAGTTTCTTTGGTGGCTTTAAACAGTTCTACACTGGCTAGTAGCGCACTGTATTCGTCGATAATGTTTTCTTCACTATCATTGAGGTATTGCGTATTGTGCTCTTTTAAGTGCCAGTAACCATTTTCAGCAGCGTTGCGGTATTTCTGTTGATCGTATTCTCCGTGAACACCTAAACGCGACGCCGCGGCCAGCGCTGCGATGGCGACACCGCCACCTTGTCGAAAGCCTGCTTGGTAGTCATCAAATTTGTGACCAAGTTGCGTTTCGTAGGCACAGATTTCTCGTTGCGCAGTATCTTTGCTCCACTTATCAAAGACCGTCATGTAGAAGAAGCCTTTCTCGTTTTGCATACGAACAAGGAAGTCTGCACCGAACAGGGCTTCTTCAATAAGACGTGTACGTGTGAAGGCTGCAATGTCTTCGCTTCCTTCAAGCAATGAAAGCCCTTTTAGGATGTTCCAAACCACCATTGGGGTTTGTTGAGGGTTCAAATAATTAGCGTATGAAAGATGACTTAAATATTTGCTAACGTCTCCAGATGCGTCGTACCAGCCTCCGTGTACATCAACCGTTTGGTTGGCGTTGAGCACTGGAACTTGTCGATCTTGTTGATCGAAAATTCCACCACAACGTTGTGATTTGAAGTAGTGGATCACATCCGACAAAGTTTGATCCAACAGAATATGTTCGCCAATGGTGAAAGAGGAAGAGCGCGTATCTTCCACTTGCAGGAAATAGTCGCCTGAATCTGTGAAAGATGAAAAGTCGATGAGGTAGAAATAGCCCTGATGCCAGTTCGCCACTTTACCTTGTTCTTCAACCGCAAAAGTTGCCACGGTTTGCTCGCTAGTGGCACAAATCAATTGGGCAGTGTAAGAAGACAAGTGTGGTTGTTCGGTCTGGACAATGGCTTTCTTTGGGCCCAGATGTTCATAACCAATGTGGTTAGTCAGTAGCAGCATTCAATGTCTCCGGGAAACGATAAAACAGGAATGGGTCAGGCTGAACCTGACCCTCGTTATAATTAATCTTCAAATAAGTAACAGCGAACAAAGTGGTTCTCAGAAAGCTGAGTGACGCCTGGTAGTCGTTCGCGACATTTATCGGTTGCGTGTACGCAGCGTCCTGCAAATGGGCAGCCGACTGAATCCGGTGTCCAAAGTGGGATTTCCCCTTTGTTGCCTTTCAGCTTCTCGTGAATAGACTTCGATGGATCAGGCACAGCAGATACCAACAGTTGCGTATATGGGTGTTGAGGATCGTGAATGATTTCCTCAGTATCCCCCCATTCAACCATGTGACCTACGTACATAACCGCGAGATCTTCAGCAATGTAACGCGCCGTTGCGATGTCGTGAGTGATGTAAAGCAGAGACATTTGTTTTTCAAACTTCATCTCTTCCATCAAGTTCAAAACACCTGCACGAATTGATACGTCCAGCATTGATGTTGGCTCATCTGCCAATACCACTTCTGCACCTACAGCGATGTTACGGGCTAGGTTTACACGTTGACGCTGACCGCCAGATAGCTGGTGCGGGAACTTTTGCGCGGTTTCTTTTGGCGGAATCAGACCAACTTGTTCTAGTAGGTCATACACACGCTCTTCCAGTTCCTTTTTGTTGCCTGGTGCAATCTTTTTATGGATCAGCAACGGGCGAGCAATGTGGTGAAAGATATTGTGTGTAGGGTTTAGTGAGCCAAATGGGTCCTGCCATACCATTTGTACGCCTTCACGGTATGTCATCAAGTCATGCCGAGAGGTAATATCTTGGATATCACGACCTCTGTATTCGATCACCCCCTCTGTAGGGGCGTACATTTTAGCTATCATTTTAGCGGTAGTAGATTTACCAGAGCCTGATTCACCTACTACTGACAAACCGCGGCTCTTGTACATCTTGAATGACACGTCGTTGATCGCGCGCATTTTTGACTGCTTGATTGAGTTACTATTTAAAGGGAAGTCCTTAACGACATGTTTACCCTCAATCAGCAGTTCGCCGAGTTGTTTGCTCATAATTCTCTCCAGTGTAATTTTGTTCTTAGCTAGCGTTATTTTTTGTTGTTAAACCTTAGCTTGAGCAATCGTGTCGCCGTATAAGTGGCAATTTGAAAAACGACCAGGTTCAATTTGACGCAGCTGAGTTGGTACTCGTGTACAAGCTTCGTGGACGCGGTCGCAGCGAGCTTGGAATCGGCAGCCTTGAGGAATCTCTAATAGGTTCAAAGGGTTGCCTGGAATACCAGTTAATTTGGTTTTAGGACCAGTTAGTGGAGGGAAAGAGCTACCCAAACCTTTGGTGTAAGGGTGGTAAGGACTTTCCAGAATTTGCTTAGAAGGGGCAACTTCAATCAACTCACCGGAGTACATAATGCCGATTCGATCCGAGAACTCGACCATGAGTGACAAGTCGTGGGTAATGAAAAGGATCGAGAAGCCGAACTCTTCTTTCAGTGCATAGATTTTTTGTAAGATTTCACGCTGAACCACAACATCGAGTGCCGTCGTTGGCTCATCCATGATGATCATCTTTGGATTGAGAGCCAGAGCAATCGCAATGACTAAGCGCTGGCGCATACCACCAGAAAATTGGTGTGGGTAGTCATTCAAGCGGCTTGGATGAATATCAACGATTTCCAACAATCCTTCGGCGCGCTTTTTCGCTTGTTCACGTGTCATGTTGGTGTGGCGCATGATGACATCGCAAAACTGCTCTTCCATCGTAAGCACCGGATTTAATGCGTTCATTGCACTTTGGAACACCATCGACATCTCGCTCCAGCGGAATGATTGCATACGTTCATCGCTGTACTTAATGATGTCTTCACCGTTGAAGATGACCTCACCACCAGTGATGAATGCTGGCGGCTTATGAAGACGCATGAGCGAGAAAGCAACTGTGGATTTACCACAGCCAGATTCACCTGCCAGGCCAAAGACTTCACCTGGCGCAATGTCAAAGCTAACGTTGTTACAGGCGCGGACATCGCCCGCATCTGTGATGTAATCTACGCATAGGTTACGGATAGAAATTAGTGGTGCAGTCATGATTATTTATCTCCGCTCCATAGTGCATTTTGTGGTGCCATTTCAGGCGCGCGCTCTTTCTTGTCTTTCTCTGCCAGTTTCTTCCAGCGTTTCATCCCTTTGTGAGAACGAAGCTGTGGGTTAGCAATTTCATCAACGGCAAAGTTAAGTAGAGCAAGACCAGTCACCAAAAGAGTTAAGGCGATACAAGGTGCTAATACTTCCCACCATGCGCCAATCAACATTGCTGATGAGGTTTGCACGTTGTAAAGCATGATGCCCCAACTGATGGTGTTGGCATCGCCCAGGCCCAAGAACGAGATTACAGCCTCAGTATTGATAGCGAGCATTACTGAGCCGATGAAGCTTGCACCGACAATCGGGATTAGGTTTGGTAAAATTTCAACGAAGATGATGCGGAATGAAGATTCGCCCAATACTTCAGCGGCTTTCACAAACTCTTTCTCGCGTAGAGCCATGGTTTGAGAACGGACAACACGTGCGCCCCACGCCCAAGAGGTACCAGCGATAATCAAGGCAATGGTGAGTGGACCTGCTTCGCCAATAAAGGCTGCCAGTACAAAGAGTAATGGGTATTGAGGGATTACCAGCATGATGTTCATCGCTGCACTCAATATGTCATCCACTTTGCCGCCGAAGTAACCTGCCGAGATACCAATGACCGTCGCTAGGAAACATACGATGATGCCAGCACCAAAGCCGACACCTAGCGATACGCGTGCACCGTAAGCCACTTGTGACCAAATATCACGACCCATACGTGAAGTTCCCAGAACGTGATCAGCCTTTTTCGACATAATCAGCGTACGACGATCATCTGCTAGATTTTTAGCTACCCAGCCATCAGGATTATTTTGTGCTTGTTTTACGACAAAGCTAGGGTATTCGTGTGGATTACCGGTTCGTTTGTCTGGCGCATGTTTCGTAAGTAAAGGAGCTGCGATCGCAACGAATACGAATACGGTAACAATACCAAGACCGATTCGAGCGAATGAGTTACCTAAAATAAGTTTGAATAGTTCTTTCATGATTATTTGCCTCCCGTACGTAGGCGAGGGTCTAGAATCATGTACAGCATGTCAGCCATTAAGTTGAAGCACAGCATGAACATCGTCATGATAATTAACTGACCTTGAAGTACTTGGTAGTCACGAGCGTGAATTGCGTTAAGTAGCACGGTGCCTAAACCTGGGTAGTTGAAAATCATCTCGATGATCAATTGGCCACCAATGGCCATACCCAAAGACATAGATAGCGCGGTTACACTTGGAAGTAGCGCGTTACGTGCGGCGTAATTGAAGACGACACGGTTCTCGCTCAGCCCTTTGCCTTTCGCCATCGTGATGTAGTCTTCGGCGAGAAGGTTGATCATGTTGTTACGCATATTGACGAGGAAGCCGCCGATCTGAACGATGGTTGCACAGAATAGAGGGAGTACTGCGTGGTAACCCACGTTTTTGATGAACTCCCAGCTTGACCAATCAGGGATAGTACCTGGCGTGTAAGCATAGCCAGATGGGAACCATTTTAGGCCAATCGCAAAGGTAAACAGCGCTAACATTGCGATAACCATCTGTGGGATAGCTTGAATGATCAATGTACCAGGCGTTACGAATGCATCGTACTTACTGCCACGCTTCCATGCGGCAAAAATGCCGAGTACAGAAGCGATTGAGAAAGAAAGTACAACCGCAGTACCAGCTAGGAAGAGAGACCAGCCAAATGCACTACCTAGTAAAGAGTTAACTGAAAGAGGGTAGAACTGGATTGATGTACCTAGCTCCCAACTTAGAATGTTTTTAATGTACGAAAAGTACTGAATGTAAATCGGCCCATCAACGAAACCGAGCAGTTCTTTCATTGCTGCGATTCGTTCTGGCGTCACCTGTACAGAAGCATTAGCAAACATCATGGTAACTGGGTCACCAGGCATTGCTCGCGGAATAATAAAGTTTAACGTCGCTGCAACTAAGAGCGCGACAAGATAGAACGACAAACGTCTTAAAAAATAACCCATAACTCACACCTTACTCACCCAGATTTTTTCCCTGTTTCTGGTTTCAGGTCGCTCCTAGCGAAATTTAGAGCGAAAAATCCCCTGACGACGAGCGCCACATATTGGTTTCGTTAACAAGGGATTTTTATAGGCGGCACACGGGATGTATGCCGCTTGAAATGAACTTCTACTTATTTAACTGGTTTTAGGTCCAGCACGTGAAGTAGACGCTCTGGGATACCAGCCCAAATGTTTGGACGGCCCTTAGGATTTTCTTCGTTCCACCAACCAGTGAAGCGAGTTGTGTTGTATTGATACATGTACGCGCCAGATAGCACAGGAATGGTTACTTGGTCCTGAGCAATGATCTTCTGGATACCATGAGCGATTTCTAGCTGTTCTTGCTTATCAGCGGTTTTGTAGAAGCTGTTAAGAAGACCGTCTAACTTATCGTTCTTGTAGAAGTGCATTGCAAAGCGAGGCATACCGTCACCAGACTGTAGCTTCGAGTTGTAGCCGCTGTCCCAGTACAAGTGTGGATCCGCACCGTGGAAGTAGTTGGTGTAAGCAACGTCGTATGTACCTTCTAGCATTGCTTGGTTGTATACCGAGAAATCTGGAGTACGAGCACGTGCTTTAATGCCTACTTCTGCTAGTTGCTCAACAGCTAGTTGTACAGTGTTGTTAAAGTCAGTCCAACCGTTTGGCGATTGAATGAGAAGCTCGAAAGACTTGCCAGATGGTGTATCTACAAAGCCATCTTTGTTTACATCTTTGAAGCCTGCTTTAGCAAGAAGCTTTTTCGCACCTTCGGCGTTGTATGTGTTGTAACCTTTGTACTTGTTGTGCGTCTCTTCGTCAGACCAAGCTTCGAATGCGTAGCCTAGACCCGAAGCGAAGTCATTTACTGTACCGCCACCGTAGAATGCAATGTCGATAATCGTTTGACGGTCTAGCGCCATAGAGAACGCACGACGGAAGTCAACGTTAGTAAGTGCTTCGTTTTTCGCCGCGTCTGGGTTTTTGAAGTTCACTACAAACGCTTGAGTACCCGCTGGTGGGTACCAGTAGTGGTGATTCGGACTTGCTGCAGCGTAAGTGCGGTCGATGTCTGGTACGAATGAAGACGTCCAGTCCATTTCGCCGTTAACGATTTTGCCCAAGAATTGGTCGTTGTTCGCGATTTGTGGCACTCGTAGACAGTCTACATCTAGGTTATCAGCATCCCAGTAATTCGGGTTTTCACACTGAATGTATAGTTGCGGTGTAAAAGTGTCGATTTCGGTAAATGGACCACTACCTACTGGATTTTCGTTTGTGAATGTTGCTGGATCTTTCACTTTGCTCCATACGTGCTTAGGTACAACTGGTACTTTCGCAATTTCGTAAGGAACGTTAGAGTTTGCTTCGCTTAGACGGAATTTAACTTTGTAGTCGTTAACTTTCTCTACGCCAGTAACCCAAGAGTTGATACCAGATTGGTCTAGCTCTGGTTTCTCTTTAACTAGGTTGAAAGAATAAACTACGTCATCAGCGGTAAACGCTTTGCCGTCAGACCATTTTACGCCCTTACGAATATCGAAGGTCACGCTCATTAGGTCATCAGCCATGGTAAAGTTTTCTGCTAGACGAAATACTGGCGTGTTACCGTGCATTTCGTTAAAAACAACGAGCGGCTCGTAAATAAAGTCGGTTGTTGTGTGCAGGTTAGTTGCACCCAAGAAAGGGTTAAAGTTACGAACGAAAGTTGTAAACTCTTTAGGGTGGATAGTCAGTTCACTGCGTTCAGCCGCAGTAGCTACCGATGCAAAACCTGTAGTAGCCGTTGCAATAATTGCTGTTGCTAGTGCTGTTTTTTTAATATTGGCAAGCATAGCTGTTCCTTACTATTTGCTTTCATTTCACTAAATGGAATTGAATGTCATCAATTGATAAACACTCTCCAAGACCTACCTCTTGTTTATGCATTACTCATTACAACATTGAGTTTCGCCAAGAGTGGCCTGTAGGCCTTAGGCAGGAGTAAGAAAACACCTTATCCATAAAATAATCAAACTCGATTCTCGTTAAAAACGTTAAAATATCGTCACTCTCCGTTATAAACGTTATTTTGGCTAATTTTGACTAGAGATAGACCAAAAAGTAAACGTTGATATGCGTCGCAGTTTATATCCTTATTAATAGTGAGTGTTAGTGATTGCTAACCTATAATCTATTTAAAATAAAAGCCTTCTGGTTCTCTTCCTGGTTCGGAGATCTCGCTCACATGCAGAAAATGTGTTAATTAATTAGCTAAAAATTAATCTGCCGTTCTGTTGTGATTGAGTTCGCAATCTCTGTCAATTGTTGGTTAAAAACCGTTTGTTATCTGAAAAATAGTCTCTTTTATCGACAGTTTTCTCTCATTTATTGCTCTTTTTTTATTGTAAAAATGAAGTGTTTTATTCGCTCGACTCAACCTGGTTTGGGTCGGTTATATCGATAGAAGCGTATGTTTGGAGTGCCTACCATGGACAACTTTGTCCAGAGGCTTATTCGGCATTTTAATGTGGTAACGGTAGAGAGTCGCTGTATTGTTCGTTTTTAGAGAAAGGGAAGGCTTGGATAATAAAAAGCCCAGCGTATGCGCTGGGCTAGTTTTTTTGATAGGTATTAGCTGGTCAACAGTCGCTGTAGTTTATCTCGTTGAGCTTCGATGTACGCACGCTCAGGACTCTGTTCTTTACAGTGTTCAAGGATGAATTCTATTGAGCTCAACACAGTTCTCCAACGTGGCGTTTTCGGCAGAGTTTCTATACGCATGTATTTATCCAAAGTGCGTGTTTGCAGAGTGCTACGGTCAAGATAAACGCGCCATAAGCCACTTTGTTCGGCAAATGCGAATTTACTTTCACCAGTGACTGACTCCCAATACTCTAAGGCGTGTGTCATTGCGTCGACCAGAATTTCTCGCATTAGCTCTTGTTTGTCTTTTTTGTTACCAAGCGCTTTGTCTGCAAGCCGTGTAAACTCTCCACCGAGTTCTTTCAGCTTCTGCAGCTGGTCTTTATCGCCATCAAAAGCATAACTTGAAAGCACCTCTACGGCGGTTTCTAGGTTGTGTATGCGAGCGGCATTGGCTCCTCCGCCAACATTAAAGATATACATGACATCTAAGCCTGAGCCTTCAGGTAGTTTAAGAATGTCTGCTTCGATGTTTTGACGAATATCTTCAATATAGATATCAATCTTGCCACAGTAATGAGGTTGTTTGACGGTCAGATACTTAGGTGCAATCAACTCATCGGCAGATGAACGTTTTAATTGTTCTAAGTTACGCTTGAATAGCTTGCAAGCAGCTTCATTAGCAAACCGGATACGTTTATCTTCACGCAAACAGATAATCGCTTCAGGAGCCGATTCCAGTTGTTCCAACAATCGCCCTTGAGTTTCTAATAAGCTTGCCTCTATAGCCGCTCGTTGGCGAAGTTCAGATTCAAGTATCTTATTCTCCATGTGGCGCATTTCAGCTTGGCTTGCCGTTAAGTGCGCTTGGATGCGTGCAGCTAGCTCTTGTTTATTGAATGGCTTAGACAAATAGTCGTTGGCTCCTGCTTCAAAGCCTCGTACACGATCTTCTGTTTGACTAAGCGCGGTGAGCATAATGATAGGTAGCTCGGCATGGTCATAAGTTTCACGTAATTCACTGCAGACTTGATAGCCGCTCATGCCTGGCATCATGATATCCAATAACAGGAGTTCCGGTTTTTCCTGCTCAACGAGTGCTAATGTTTCTGGTCCATCAGAGACGGTACGTACGCGATAGCCCTCTAAACGTAAGAAACTCTCAAGCACACGCAGGTTTACTGGCTCATCGTCAGCGACATACAGTAACGGGCCGTCTGGATTCTCTGGCAGTGATAAGTCTTCATTGTTCTCTACATCGATTTCAGGAATCTGGAAGTGTCCGTGCGCTGCAAGGGTTTGAGTTGTTTGGATCTCTTCTTCACTGGCAAGTGGTAACGTGAAACTGAAGGTGGTGCCGACCATAGGCTGGCTGCTGACGTATAACGAGCCACCCATCAACTCAATCAATTGACGGCTAATCGAAAGCCCGAGCCCCGCACCTTGACGATAGCGACTTGCGTCTTGTCCCGCTTGGATAAGTGGTTCGAAAATATGTTCAAGATGTTCTGCGGGAATACCTTGCCCAGTATCCACAACTTGCACACGAACATGATCATCAACCACATTGGCGGAGATAACGATTTTACCTTCTGAGGTGTACTTAATCGCATTACCGATCAGGTTATATAACACTTGTTCAAGGCGTTGAGGATCGGCAGACACCGCTTTCAAATCCGCTGGTACTTGGTTGATGATACGGATGGTTTTATTTCCGAGTAAATGGCTGGAAAGCTCTAGTACCAGTCGCGTTGCACTGGCTAAACTCACCGCTGACTTCTGGATATCCATGCTTCCGTAACGCATTTTATGATAATCCAATAAGTCATCAACAAGGTTTGCGAGACGTTGCCCACTTTTAATGATGATATCAAGCTGATATTTTTGGCTAGCAGGAATAGCACCGTTAGCGCCGGACGCTAAAGTCTCAGCGATTCCGACCATGCCGTGCAATGGTGTGCGGAGTTCATGAGAAGTGGTGGCTAAGAACTCATCTTTAAGTTTGTCGGCCAATTGTAGTTCATCATTTTGTTTTTGAATGATCTGGATGTTGCTCTCGAGCTCTTCATTTTGCTTCTTAATGGTTTGAATTTTCTCTCGAATAGAGCGTTGCATTCGTTCAAAACTCAGCGCAAGACGGCCAATTTCATCTTTGCGAACCGTATTAAAGGTGGTGTCATCAAGATCTCCGGCAGACACTTTTTCGGCAGCCCAAGTTAACTTCAGCAACGGAGAAGTAATAAAGTTTGATAAATAATGGGAAGCGATTACCACTAGAATGATGGCGATCAGCATGGCGATAACAAACAGTTTTTCGAGTTGATGAATACGAGCGAAAGCTTCGTTTTCAGGTAATTGCACGACGAGTGCCCAAATAACACCACGCGTTTCAATCGGTGCATAAGCAGCGATGATCTCTTCACCTAAACCGTTCGTGTAAGTGCCGACGCCAAATGCACCAGAGAGTGCTTTATCGATCACTTCTAAGCTGTTCTTAATGTCATCTTGCTTGGTGTTAATTGTGCGAGGTTGGTGATCATTTCCAACCAGTAAGGTGTTAATGGATGACTCTCGGTTGGCGTCTGCGGCTAACTTCGTGATGCCATTATTTGGTAAGCGGAACATAGCATAGCTGTGTAGGTAGCCTTGCTGAACAATTGGAGCACCTAACCAAGCGACTTGTTTACCACCTTCCAGTTCGAAATCAGACACAATCACAGGGGTGTAGTCTTCATTCACCTTACGGCGTTCAGTGACGTCATCAGCTAGACGCTTGAAGGTTTTGCCAAGTGCTGAGTCTTTGTAGGGGCCTGATAATAAGTTTGTTCCGTAGTTATCGTCTTTGTTGATCGAGTAGGTGACATTACCGTTGATATCGACCAGCAAAATATCATTAAAATCAGAGCGCTTGAGGAGCTCCAAGTAGGCCCAGTGGTAACGTTTATGTAAGAGTCGGTAACGTTCACTTCCGACATAGTTGGAAGACTCGGGTAACGTTGACGTTTTGATTTGATCTCCGCTGCCTTCAATGTAGCGCTGTTGGGCATTTTTACGAGATTCTTCAATGTCATTACCTAAACGACTAAAAGCATTGACGAGACCGTAAAATCGACCACCACTGGCGTAAGCCAGTTCAGAGCGCACAAAGCCCATGACTTCGGTTTCCCGCGCCTCAAAGTAGTCGATAATTTGCTGTTGTTTTGTATCTCGAACAGACAACAAGTGTGAGGTGCTTTGTTCTTGCAGATCTTTACTGTGGGACTGTAGGAAAAAGATCGCAGTAATAGTAAGAGGTGTGATACTGAGCACCAGAAATGCGGTCATCAGTGTACTCTGAAGGCGCTTAAATTTCTGTTTTTTGTAGAATTTAAACATGGATAAGATTACAACTCATAAAGGGCAGTTCTAAAATGTACTTCGCTGCCGAGGTTCTCGTTAAAAACGGATAAGATGTTCAACTAGATAGAATTAACAAAATTAACGAGTTTTTTTTCTTTGACAAGAAAGTTAGTTGTAAAGCGTGCAGGGTGACGCAGTTTTTCTTATGAGTGTTGAGTTTTTGAGAAAAAATCGCGCAGGTTTGTACCTGCGCGAGGGAAGATTATGACTTTTTCGCGTAGTAGATAGAAAACTTATTGGTCTTATTTAGCGTCTCGCAATTATTAAACGCTCGCTCAATAATTGGTGGATATTTTAAGAAGCTATTCGCGACAATGATCATTTCACCATGGCTATCTAGATACTTTGGAGCCTGACCCAATAGTGTTTCTGCTGCGTTGTAGTTCGTATCCAAACCACTGTGGAAAGGTGGGTTACTGATGATAAAACGATAATCGTCGGCAGTGTCTGAGTAAATATCAGAGGCGAATACATGGCCGGTTAATCCATTGGCTTTGAGTGTGGCTTGACTCGATGTGATGGCATACGCGTTAATGTCACACATCTCAATCGCAATTTCTGGATTGGCTTTTGCCATGAAAGCACCTAATACCCCAGCACCACATCCAAAGTCGAGGACTTTACCTGATAGAGTAGGTAGGGTTTCGAGTAATAGGCGGCTACCTAAATCGAATTCGCCATGACTGAATACTCCAGGCAAACTCTTAACAGTCAGTGATTGCTCACCAAGTGTGACCGTATAGGTTTTAAACCAGTCTGCTTGATTGAACGGCTTTGGTTCATTGAGGCAAGTGCCCCAGTAAAATGAACAGCGACGAGCGGAATCGTATTTATTGACCGGGCCATACTCTTTGAACATCTTCTCGATGCTTTTAACACCTGAGCGGTTTTCGCCAACCACTACAATTTCAGTGTTCACACCTAGTTTCGCCATCAACATCGCCAGAAGGTATTCGGCTTCGGCTTTGGCTTTAGGCCAGTACAAAAGCACCATGTCTGCTTGTGTCTCAGTATTAAACTCAGAACCAAAATGGCTTTTAACCTTGTTATGAGTGCGAATTTGACGGTAGAAGCTGTAGTTTGATGTGAAGACTTCTACAGATTCACAGTGTTTGGTCAGTTCAAGTGTAAAGAGATCTTCGACTTCACCTGCAACTAAAACATGTTTTCCGTTGAAGTACTCGAGCTGACGCTGAGCTATTTGGCTAGGAGCGATATAAGCAGACATAAATTGGGTTCATCAGAAATAATTTGGGGCAGATTTTCGCACAATCTGCCCCAAGCTTGAAGTGATTAAGCTGTGACTAGCTGTTGTCTTGCTGGTTGAGGAAGTCTTTGAATTCTTCTTCGTAGATATTAAACAGTACCATTGTCACGGCAAAAATAAGTGGACCGTAAATCAGGCCGATCAATCCGAATAGATGCAGACCACCCAGTAACGAGAAGAAAATCATTAGGGTATTCATGCCTGCGCTGCCTTGCATTAGCAGCGGACGCAATAGGTTATCAATAGAACCAACGACGACCACACTCCACACCGTCAAGAAGATAGCCCAAGTCATATCGCCTGTTAAGAACAAGTACGCCGCTGCAGGAATCCAGATTAGTGCGGTTCCGACCACAGGGATGAATGATGCAAAGCCCATCATCGTTCCCCAGAATAACCCCGGGAAGCCAGCAAGCCACATACCGATACCGCCAGCCAGACCTTGAGCAATCGCTGTCATGAATGAGCCCATCACGGCTGATTTAGAAACTTGCTCTATCTCTGTCAATATGCGGTCTTCTTGGCTACGTGAGAGTGGCAGAATATGACGAATCGCAGAGATAATTTTGTCGTGGTCACGAAGCAGAAAAAACAGCACAAACAGCATCAGGAAGAAGTTCATTAGGAAGTTGGTGGCGTCTCCTAAAATCTTGGCGCTGATAGCAACTAAGTTAGAGCCAAACGATGTAGCAAATTGACCAATTTTCTCAGCAATGGCTTTTGGCTCGATTTTATCGAAAGGTAAGTACTCATTAACTATGGATAAGCCTTTGATAACAAAAGGATGTTGGAATATATCTTGGATTCCGCCATTAGTGACCCAGTTGTACGTATTTTGTGAAAAAACAGAGCCTTGTTGAACAATGGCTGCAAACACAAATAGCAGTGGGATAACGATAATAAACGTCAAGACGACACATGACAGCAGTGCGGCCATATTGGGGTGCTTGGGAATTTTTCGCTCAAACCATTCGTGTACCGGAAACATGAGCAAAGAAATGATAAAAGCCATCACAATGGAATTGATGTATGGCTCAACCAATAAGTAGCAAGCAAAAGCAGCGGCGAGTAAAGCGACCATTAGTACTCGGTGACTCGACGTTATTTTTACATTATTTGGCATGAGATTAGTCCAACTTACAGGTGACGTTTACGGTTTGCGCCTTCAAAGATGGCGTTGAACCTTTATTACTTTGCACTCTTAACTCTTTCAAGCTTATGACAATGCCGAATTAGAGCAGAGCAATATACCTTGTTATAATGACCACAAATCAGTCGGTTATCAATCAAGAGATGAACTATGGGTTGTTGCAACGGTGATAAAAAGTGTCAAACCGAGAAAAAAGCCAAACGAATACCGTGGTTTGGCATTGTTATTGGTGTTTTAGCAGTATTGGTTATATTGAATTGGCAATAAAAAAGGACCGTGATGGTCCTTTTTTAAATTAGTTATCGCAGCTTTTAAGCGATTATTTTGCTTCTTCTGCAAGAGTTGCAAAACAGCGGTCAGCCGCTTCTAGCGTGGCATCGATTTCTTTTGAACCGTGAGCAAGGGAAGTAAAGCTCGCCTCGAACGCTGAAGGCGCTAGATAGACACCGTGTTTGAGCATTAAGTGGAAGAAGCGTTTGAAGCGTTCCACATCGCACTTCGTTACGTCTTCGTAGCAAGTCACTTTTTCTTGGTCAGTGAAGAAGAAGCCGAACATGCCGCCCACTTGGTTCACAACCAGAGGAATACCGTGTTTCTCTGCTAGAGACTTAAAGCCATCTGCTAGTTGTTTGGTTTTTGAAGCTAGGCGCTTTTCGTTGCCTTCTTCTTTAAGAAGGTTCAAACATGCATAGCCTGCAGCCATTGCGACAGGGTTGCCAGAAAGCGTACCCGCTTGGTAAACCGGACCCGTTGGCGCAACGTATTGCATTACTTCTTTACGACCACCGAAAGCACCCACTGGCATACCACCACCGATCACTTTACCCAGTGTCGTTAGGTCTGGCTTGATGTTGTAGTGCGCTTGTGCGCCACCAAGTGCCACACGGAAGCCTGTCATAACTTCATCAAAAATTAGTAGCGCGCCTTCTTGATCACAGATTTCACGTAGACCTTCGTGGAAGCCTTCCACTGGTGGAATACAGTTCATGTTGCCTGCAACTGGCTCAACGATGATACAAGCGATTTCGCCTTTGTTAGCAGCGAATAGCTCGCGTACAGAATCTAGGTCGTTGAATGTTGCTGTTAGTGTGTGCTTAGCAAAGTCTGCAGGAACGCCAGGAGAGCTTGGTTGACCAAGGGTCAATGCGCCAGAGCCCGCTTTGACTAGCAAGCTGTCAGCGTGGCCGTGGTAACAACCTTCAAATTTCATGATCTTGTCGCGACCAGTGAAGCCACGTGCAAGGCGAATCGCGCTCATAGTCGCTTCTGTACCAGAACTTACCATGCGGATTTGCTCCATTGATGGAACAAGTTCAGAAACTAACTCTGCCATCGCGATTTCAAGTTCTGTTGGCGCACCGAAGCTGAGGCCACGTTGCGCTGCGTCAATGACGGCTTCGCGGATAACCGCGTGGTTGTGGCCAAGAATCATTGGACCCCAAGAGCCAACGTAATCAATGTACGCTTTACCATCGGCATCAAAAATCAGTGGACCGTCTGCTCGTTCGATAAATAGCGGAGAGCCGCCAACGCCGTTGAATGCACGAACTGGTGAATTGACACCGCCAGGGATGGTTTGCTGAGCTTTTTGATACAGCTCTGATGATTTGGTCATGGGGTTATCCTCTTTTGATTGCTCGGACCAAGTGGAGCGCATTGTACCTAGCTATAATCAAGTTAGAAACGTTTTGCTTAATTTATGTGTTGTTTCGCAGTGTAATCTTATATATCCGCATCTGTTATAAAGAATCGGCGGTGAATACTTGAACGAGTTTGTCAGGTATTGGATAATCGTCTCAATTAGCACAAATTTGACGTCTTGCTTCAGGCTTGACGCATTACACGAGTGAGAGAGGTCTTCGTGAGCGAAGTAAACGTACCATTATCTTTTTCTGACGCAGCAGCATCTCGCGTTAAAGCATTGATTGCTGAAGAAGAAAACCCAGCATTGAAACTGCGCGTATACATTACTGGTGGCGGCTGTAGCGGCTTCCAATACGGCTTTACTTTTGATGAAAATGTAAACGAAGGCGATACGACAATCGTAAACAGTGGTGTAACACTGGTTGTAGACCCTATGAGTCTGCAATATCTCGTTGGCGGCATTGTTGACTACACAGAAGGGTTAGAAGGAGCGCGCTTCTTTGTAAACAACCCAAATGCAACGACAACATGTGGTTGTGGTGCATCGTTCAGTGTGTAATTAACACCAATCAGGCAGCCAGTGGCTGCCTGAACTTTACGTAGAAGGATGTCACGTAAAGTCGCTCTCGCAGAATATGCAGAGAAATAATAAAAAGGACTTTATATGTCTGGATCGTCTTTCGGACGTCGCATTGTCGAGCGCCCGTGGCTAGTATCTCTTATCCTCATATTGCTTCTTGTTGCATGGTTGGCAATCGGTCAACTGAAAGCACAAGATGATAATCTCAATTCTTCATCCTCTTCAACGAACACCACGCCACTTGCAAAGGTGATGTTCGACACCTTTATTGCTGAACCCACAAGTAAAACCATCGAACTGTATGGGAGGACTGCACCCAATCGTCAAGCGCGCCTTGGCGCTGAAGTCGCCGGTAAAATAGTCAGCCTCAATATAGAAAAAGGTCAAACAGTCAAGCAGGGGCAAGTGATCGCAAGCATCGACAAGCGCGATCTTGGTATTCAGCTCAAGCGGGCTCAGGCGATGCTGTTGGTTAAAGAGAAAGAGTTTAATGCAGCTAAATCGCTAAAAAGTCGCGGACTACAGGGCGAAGTTGCGTTTGCGACAGCACAAGCGGCATTGGTGGATGCTCGAGCGAATTTGAGCAACGTGCAAACGGCATTAAGAAATACCGAGGTGAAAGCACCATTCGATGGCATTGTTGATCACCACTTTGTTGAGTTAGGCGACTTTGTAGGGATTGGCGATCCTATTGCGACGGTCATTGATTTGGACACTTTGGTGATTGAAGCCGATGTCAGTGAGCGGCATATACAATACCTTAAGGAAGGCCTACAAGCCGATGTAAGAACCATTAACCAACAGCATTATCAAGGTCGGGTACGCTACATTGGGCGTGTTTCTTCTGCTTCTACTAACACCTTTCCAATTGAAATCGAAATTGATAACCAAGACGCAAGAATTCCGGCCGGTATGAGCGCTGAAGTACAGCTGCCGTTGAGTGAAGTGTTGGCGGTAAAGATTACGGCTGCAATGCTAGCACTCGATGAAGAAGGTAATTTAGGTGTTAAAACACTGCGTAATGAGCATGTTGAATTTGTTCCGATTCAGCTCGTTAAGGCCGAAGATGATGGCGTTTGGCTCTCTGGGTTAGGAGAACGAGCCGATATTATCGTGCTGGGGCAAGGGTTTGTACGCGATGGCGATCAGGTGCTGGCCAATAAAGTTGATGACGTAGTTATTGAAGCGGCTAGTGAGCAGTAAGGAGCACTTATGTACACTCTGATTGATGCTGCGTTATCCCGCGCTCGCACCATGCTGACATTACTGGTGATGATCTTAATTGCCGGTGTCATTACTTACGTCACAATCCCCAAGGAATCGAGCCCTGATATTACCATTCCTATTATCTACGTTTCCGTTGGACATCAAGGCATTTCTCCCGTCGATGCCGAGCGTTTATTAGTTCGCCCAATAGAGCAAGAGTTGCGCTCTATTGAAGGCGTAAAAGAGATGACCTCTGTGGCATCAGAAGGTCATGCTTCGGTGACGCTGGAATTTAGTGTTGGAGTGGATCTTGATAAAGCGATGGCAGATGTCCGAGACGCCGTTGACCTTGCGAAGCCAAAATTGCCAGAGGACAGTGATGAGCCAACGGTAAATGAAGTCACGTTTGCATCTGAAGAGCCCGTTTTGACTGTTGTGCTCTATGGCACCGTACCAGAGCGGACCATTGTACAGATTGCCAGAACGCTACGTGATCGTTTGGAGAGTTTCCGTCAGGTTCTTGAGGTTGAAATCGCAGGAGATCGCGAAGACATCGTGGAGATAGTTGTCGATCCGCTATTGATGGAAAGCTACGGTCTCGATCAAGCGGATATTTATAATTTAATCGCCTTGAATAACCGAGTGGTTGCAGCGGGATTTGTCGATACTGGGTATGGACGCTTTTCGGTAAAAGTCCCATCGGTGTTTGATTCATTGAAAGATGTGCTTGAACTGCCAATCAAAGTGAATGGCAAAAAGGTGATCACCTTTGGCGATGTGGCGACAGTACGACGTGCATTTCGCGACCCTGAAAGTTTTGCTCGTTTAGATGGCGAATCTGCCATCGTTTTGGATGTGAAAAAACGGGCAGGTGAAAACATCATTGAAACGGTCGAGCTGGTAAAAGAAGTACTGGCTCAAGGACAACAGCGAGCCGAGTGGCCCAACAATTTGCAAGTCAAATATACTTGGGATCAATCCGACGATGTCAAATTGATGCTCAGTGATCTACAAAACAATATATTATCCGCAATTATCCTCGTAGTGATCGTCATTATTGCCATATTGGGGGTTAGGACCGCGCTTCTCGTAGGGATTTCTATTCCGGGATCGTTCTTGACTGGGTTGTTGGTGTTATCGGTATTTGGGCTGACGGTCAATATCGTCGTTCTGTTTGCTTTAATTATGGCGGTGGGCATGTTGGTGGATGGTGCCATTGTGGTGACAGAGTTTGCGGATAGGCGCATGCAAGAGGGTACACCTCGTAAAGAAGCCTATCGAGATGCAGCAAAGCGGATGGCATGGCCTATTACCGCATCCACAGCAACCACATTGGCTGCGTTTGCTCCGTTACTTTTCTGGCCAGACATCACAGGTGAGTTCATGAAGTACTTACCACTTACTTTAATTGCTACCTTGGCCGCTTCGCTGATGATGGCTTTACTGTTCGTTCCTGTCATAGGTGGGATCATTGGCAAGCCTCAAGTAGTCAATCAGAAAGCTCAGCGAGAAATGGTTGAGCTGCATAACGGCAACTTTGAAAAAGCGACAGGCATTACCAAGCTTTATTACCAGACTCTGTCGGTAGCGATTCGTCATCCATGGAAAGTCTTACTCAGCGCGATACTGCTAGCGGCAGGTGTCGGCTTCACTTACAACAAGGCTGGCTTGGGTGCAGAGTTTTTCCCTGAAGTGGACCCAGCCTTTTTTACCGTTAAAGTTCGTTCTTATGGTGACCTGTCTATTCACGAAAAAGATGTGGTTATGCGCGAAATCGAGAAGGTGATGCTCGGTCATGACGAGTTTGAAAGTGTCTACACGCGTACAGGCTCAAGTGATAATGGGGATGAAATCGGCCAGATTCAGATAACACCTGTGGATTGGCAGTATCGACGCAAAGTGAAAACCATTATTGAAGAGCTAAAAGAGACCACAGATCGCTTTTATGGTGTTGAACTTGAGTATAAATTCCCGGACGCAGGACCGCCTGTTGAGCATGATCTCGTGATTGAAGTTTCATCGCGAAACTTGAGTGTTAGTGCGTTAGATGAAGCGGCCAAAAAAGTCCGACACTGGGCTGATGGTAATCCTGCACTGACCAATTTGAGTGATACCACTAATAAGGAAGGGATTGATTGGCAAATTGATATCCAGCGAGATGACGCCTCTCGCTTTGCAGCGGATGCGACCTTAGTCGGGAATACTGTTCAGTTTGTTACAAACGGTTTGAAAATAGGCGATTATTTACCCGATGATGCGGATGAAGAAGTCGATATTTTGGTGCGCTATCCACAAGATAAGCGCGATATTGGTCGATTTGACCAACTGAGAGTGAAAACGGCAGCTGGTCTGGTGCCAATCACGAACTTTGCTCAAATTAAGCCAGATCATAAGCAAGATACCATTCGTCGTGTAGACGGCCATCGAGTTATCAATATCAAAGCAGACATGGTGGAAGGTTACAATTTGGCGCTTGAGCTACCGAAGATTGCCGCTGGAATGGAACAGCTCGACTTACCGGAAGGCATTGAATATAAGATTCGGGGTCAAAATGAAGAGCAGGAAAACTCATCAGCATTCTTACAAAATGCTTTTATTGTCGCGCTTGGTGTGATGGCTCTGATTTTAATTACGCAGTTTAATAGCTTTTATCAAGCTTTCTTAATCCTCAGTGCTGTGTTGTTTTCTACCGTTGGGGTCTTTGCTGGGTTGCTTATTTTCCAAAAGCCATTTGGCATCATCATGTCGGGAATAGGGGTGATTGCGCTTGCAGGTATTGTTGTTAATAACAACATCGTATTAATCGATACTTATAATCAGATGCGTAAACGTGGCTTAGAGAAATCTGAGGCGATCTTGCGCACAGGTGTGCAGCGTTTAAGGCCCGTTTTACTCACGACGGTGACCACCATACTAGGCTTATTACCAATGGTGCTAGAAATGAACATCGACTTAGTTAACCAAAAAGTGGAATTTGGCGCGCCAAGCACTCAATGGTGGTCTCAACTTGCGACGGCTGTCGCGGGTGGGTTGGCGTTTGCGACTTTGTTAACGCTGGTTCTGACACCATGCTTGCTCATGCTCGGGAGAGAGCATCACTCCGAAAAGTAAGCTTCATCGTGATGATATTAAAGAAACAAAAAGGGCAGCTGAGCTGCCCTTTTCAATACATCAATTTACTTCATTGCTAACAGTTTGCTGTAGCGCTCAAGTTTGTCCATGCTAATTTTTGCGTTTGCCATGAAAGTTTGTCTTGCTTTGCCTGTTAGGGATTTAGATTGTGGCAAATTCACCGTACGCGGGTTTTTGTGGACACCATTCACAAGGAACTCATAGTGCAAGTGAGGGCCTGTTACACGACCTGTTCCGCCAAGCGTACCAATGGTTTGACCTTGCTTAACGCGTTGACCAGCTCGTACTGTACGTTTAGTTAAGTGCAGGTACTTGGTAATGTAAGTATTGCTATGTTTAATGAAAACGTAGTTACCATTAAATTTGTTGTAAGACGATTTTTGAACGACACCATCGCCAGCCGCCCAAATCGGGGTGCCCACTGGTGCAGCATAGTCCGTGCCTCTATGAGGACGAACGCGTCCCGTTACAGGGTGTAAGCGGCGTGGGTTGAAGTTAGACGAAACTCGACGGAAATCCAACGGCGCGCGCAAGAACGCTTTTTTCATTGCTCGTCCATTTTCGTCGTAATACTTGCCACTTTTCTGATCCAGTATTGCGGTGAAGGTATCGCCTTGGTTTTTAAATATCGCAGCAATGATTTTTCCGCGGCCGATTACTTCACCTTCTACCACTTCCTCTTGGTAAAGCACTCGGAAGCTGTCGTTTTTACGAATATCTAAAGCAAAGTCGATATCCCAGCCAAATATGCCGGCCAGTTCCATGATTTGGTTGCCATTTAATCCTGAAGAGATTCCCGCATTCCAAAAGTTTGATTTGATGGTGGCTTCAGCGTAGTTGTACTGGAAGTCGACTTCTTTTTTATCGACTTCTGAGACGTATTTGCCGTCTTTTAACGTGATACGAAAAGTTTCGAATGCGCTTAATGTTCTTCTTAATTGTACTAAGTCGTTGTTTTCATCAAAACCGAATTGCAATCGATCGCCAGGTCGAAGTCGGGTTAATTGCTTTTCCACTTCTTTGTCTGATGAGACAAGCTCATGCAATAGACGGGCAGAAAGCCCCACGCGACTAAACAAGATGGCGGCACTCTCACCATTTTTCACTTTGTACGTTTCCCAACGCAGTACAGCGGGGGACGCTGGAGACGAACTGTTTAGTGCACTGAGTTCTAGGGAAACTGGCACAGGATAATGTTGACCAACTTTTAATCGGCTCTGCTGTGGGTCTAGGTCTTGCGGATCAGGTAAAAAGAAGAGCGCGAAGATAATAAGCGCACTAAAAAAACCGATCAATACTTTGTGCAAGAGTGGAAGTCGGACAAAAATCGAATGCATGAGGTACTTGATTGCTAAATTAAACGGAAAAATTGACAACTACCTAGTCTAACGTGTTTCAAAATGCATCGCTATTCAAGTAATATGTTCAGCTATTATATTTTTGCCAAATCTGTGGGAGTGAACAAGAATGGCGAGCATTGAAGCTGCACTAGCCGAGATTAAGCGCGGTGTTGAAGAGCTGATTCCAGAAGAAGAGCTTATCGCAAAACTAAAAGAAGACCGTCCTCTACGTATTAAATTGGGTGCGGATCCTACGGCTCCAGATATTCACCTAGGTCATACGGTTATTTTCAATAAGCTTCGCTTGTTCCAAGAGCTAGGTCATGAGGTGACGTTCCTAATTGGTGACTTCACTGCAATGGTTGGTGACCCAACAGGTAAAAACACAACACGTCCACCGCTAAGCCGCGAAGACGTATTGCGTAATGCAGAAACTTACAAAGAGCAGGTATTCAAAATTCTAGACCCTGCAAAAACTAAGATTCAGTTCAACTCTGAGTGGTTATCTGAGCTTGGTGCAGAAGGTATGATTCGTCTTGCTGCAAACCAAACTGTTGCTCGTATGCTAGAACGTGATGACTTTAAAAAGCGTTACGCGGGTGGTCAGCCAATTGCTATTCATGAATTCATGTACCCACTTCTACAAGGTTGGGACTCAGTAGCAATGGAAACTGACGTTGAGCTTGGTGGTACTGACCAGAAGTTCAACCTGCTAATGGGTCGTGAACTGCAAAAGTCTCACGGTCAAAAACCACAGGTTGTTCTGATGATGCCTCTTCTAGTGGGCCTTGATGGCGAGAAGAAGATGTCTAAGTCAGCAAATAACTACATCGGTATCAGCGAAGCGCCAAGCGAAATGTTTGGTAAAATCATGTCTATTTCTGATGACCTAATGTGGAGCTACTACGAGCTGCTCTCTTTCCGTCCTCTGGAAGAGATTGCTCAATTCAAAGCTGATGTAGAAGCGGGCAAAAACCCTCGTGACATCAAAGTATTGCTAGCAAAAGAAATTATTGCTCGTTTCCACAGTGAAGCTGATGCAGATGCGGCAGAGCAAGAATTCGTAAACCGTTTTGCGAAGAACCAAATTCCTGATGAAATGCCAGAATTTGATTTTGATGCAGGTCGCCCAGTGAGCAATCTGTTGAAAGAGGCTGGCTTATGCCCGTCATCGTCAGATGCGATGCGTATGGTTAAGCAGGGCGCTGTGAAGATAGATGGTGAAAAAATTGCGGACAGCAAATTTGCTCCAGCAGCGGGTACTTACGTGTTCCAAGTAGGCAAACGTAAATTTGCACGTATTACTATTCAGTAATCAATAATCGCTGCAAATGAAAGCGCCTGATGGGCGCTTTTTTTGTATAAAAATTTAGCGAAAAAGACAAAGTAAAACTTCCAAACATGTTTAACTTTGCTACTATACTCTCGCTGCCAATAATGGCAGCGTTATCGGAGATTTACATGAACAATACCGACCATCCTCCCAGTCGTTGGGTGAGTAAGAGCAAGGGAGCGAAATAACCCGCTTCGGTATTGGCGATCTCCGCCTTACCTAAGTGGTGAGGCATCTTTTCTAATTTTCTTCTCGTTATTTCCTTCATACATTCTGAATAGACAGTGCGTCCGCATTGGTTTTCTCTGTGCATCTTAATTGTTGTGTGACTTTAAGTATGCAAGAGTGACTTTGCGTGCCTTGTCGATGGTCGTTACCAATGCCAATCGGGAGATTCGCCATGACGGTAATGAACAACACTTTTATTGAAACAACACCAAACTTTTCTGAAGTAGAAATTGGTGCAGCTCGCAATGCATTTTTGCAGTATGATCAAGAGCAACAAGTCCATTTGCTTACGATCATGCCGATCGATGAGGCGGTAGGTATTTTGCAGCATTGCTCTGTCGGTTATGTGAATAGTCTTATTGCTCAACTTGAGCAAGCAGGCCATGACAAACGCGCACGTCATTATGCTCACCAATTGGGTTTGCATATGTCTGAAGTTGATACACCTGATGGTTATTTATCGACTAGTGTTTTGGGGCACGTGAAGCAGCGTATTGGGTGGATCATTGCACTGGCCCTTTTAGGGATTGTGTCGGGTTTGATCATTGCTCAGTATGAGGACACCCTTAGCCAGCTCGTTTTGCTTGCGGTGTACATGCCTGTGATCGCTGCGGCTGGTGGCAATACAGGAACACAAGCTGCAACTTTGGTGATTCGTGCTCTTGCAACTGGAGAGCTAAAAAAACGCCAATGGTTAGAAGTTTTGTGGAAAGAGAGCCGCGTTGCTCTATTTATTGCGTTAGCGATCGCTATCGTGATGATTGGACGCATTATGTTATTTAGTGCCGGTCAATCAACAGGGGGCTTTGAACTTACCGATATTGCATTGGCAATAGCGGTTGCGTTATTCATCCAAGTAACGATTTCTACAACATTAGGTGGGCTGCTACCAATTATTGCACGAGCTTGCAAGATGGACCCAGCGGTATTGGTGAGTCCAGTGCTTGCATCTATCGTCGATATTTCAGGGATGTGGATATACTTTAATGTGGTGAACTATTTCTTGGGTATCGCCTGACTAAAGTTCACAATATCACTATAAAAAAGCTGCTCAAAATGTGTAATAGGGGCGATGACAGGTTTGTTATCGTCCCTTTTTTCTGGGAAGTAGTCTGAAACAAACTGAACAAAAACGGTATTAGGTTGACCATTTTTATCCAAGCCATATCCGGCCATGTTGTAAGTTCCGTAGAGGGAGCCGCTTTTGGCGATCAATTGTCCTTTAATTGGCAACTTTCGCATACTTTGTCGGTACTTTAGTGTGCCTGACTCACCTGACTTCGGCATGATGGCGATCAGTTTAAGCTCGTCTTCGTGCTTCCAAATATAACGAAGAATTTCCGCCATTTTGGTGGCGGAGATACGGTTGTTTCGTGAAAGTCCTGAGCCGTCTTCTAGGCGCGCATTACGAATATCAATACCAGTGTTGGCGAAAATGATCTGCTTGATCGCCTCTGTACCGTTGGCAAAGCTACCTGACTGAACAAAAAACTTAGCGCCAAGTGTTTTGGTTAATGTATCTGCAATCAAGTTATCAGAGTTTTTAAGCATCTCTTCCAGAATGTCTGGTAATGCCTCTGATTGATGCATGGCGATTAGCTTGCGCTGTTTTTCCGGAGCCGAACCGAACCGAATCTTTCCTGATAACTCAATATTGAGCTGCTTAAGCAAAGCTGCCAATCTATGGCTGGTATAAAGTTCGGGATCTTGAACGGCAAATTTAAGTGGCAATGGTTTCTCCCTCTCAACTAAGCATCCAGTTAGCTTGTAGTTGTTATCAGGGTTTGCGACTAAGCCTAAATCGCAATGACGACTTTTCTTAATCGTTTTAGAAACGGTCTCGACAGTACTTGTTACACGAATAGGTTGATGCTCAGGTACGTAGACTCGAGTCCCACCGTCTTTTTGCGTATAGATAGAAGCCTGCACACAGTTGTTATTGAGTGTGATGGTCGATGCCGGAGCGCTGTAGCAAACTCCCAAGATATCCCACGGCCAGCCCACTGCACGGTTGTAACCAGTGAATGCGCTGTTATCGAGCCATAAGTCACCGTCAATACGTTTTAAGCCATTTTTCTTGGCTAGGGTAAGAAGTGATTTTAAATCGTTGGTTTGGAGCGTTGGATCGCCGACAAAGTAAATCACTGCGTCTGAGCTCGACGCTTCTAGTTTGGTTCGAAAGCGGAAGTTATCACCCAGCTCTAACTTTGCCGCTAATGCTGTGACGATTTTTAATGTACTGGCTGGTGGGAATAATTGTTCGGTAGGATGAACACCGTCAAGTTCAGCATTCTCACTGAGTTTTTCCGCGACTAAACTGATGCGAGAGCCTTCCGGCAACACTTCTTGATGAGGGTACGCTTGTGAAAAAGCAGAAAGTAATGAAGAGAATATGAGCAAGGGCCAACGTAAACGCATAATGATACTTTCTAAGGTGAGTTATGTGATTGAGTATACGCAAGTCCTTTCAATATGCTAGGTAACTAAAGAAATGCTTTATATGTCATCAGGAATGAGACATGAGAGAAAGGCGCGCGGCTTAAAATGGAGTATAAAAAATGCCCGCTTGAAGCGGGCATTCGATATTCTAGTCAAAGACCGGAATTAGAAGTCGTAACGTAGACCTAGAGCTAGCTCGTCTTCAGCATCGATCTTGTTCGCAACTGTCTTACCGCTAGTTGAGCCGAACTTATCGCCAGCGTCAATTAGGTTGAAGTTGTAAGAAACGTAACCGCGGAAGTTAGGTTTGAAGTAGTAAGAAGCATCAACAGCGAAGTTGTTTGCAGAAGTTTCGTTGTCAGTTTCTGCATTGTTGTACGTTGTTGTGAATACTGTTTGACCTAGCGTGTAAGCACCCGCTAGTTCGTAACCAGTGTAATCAACAGTGTTGTTGAATGTGTCAGTCATTTTTTCGCCATCTGTGAAGATACCAGCGAAGTAAAGATCAGACATTGTGTAAGATGCAGCTAGCATGTACTCGTTTGCATCGTATTGGTCTGCGTAACCAGCACCAAGCTCAAGACCAGTGTCTGCTACAGCGTAGATAGCTGATAGAGAGTAGCCGTCTTGTTTGTTATCAGAGTATTCACCGTTTTGTTCTACACGGTCAGCGAAGCGGTAGCTTGCTTTAACACTTAGGTTTTCAAATTGACCTTTGTAAGCCATCATGTTGTCTGTACGGTCTGCTACAGCTAGTTTGTCTGCTGCAGAGTTACCGTGGTAAGCCATGATATCAGTGAAGTCAGTGATAACGCCTAGTGCACCTTCAGTTTTACCGTATGCGAACTCACCGTAAGCACCACCAAGACCAGCGTAAGCAAGACGAGTTTCTAGATCGCTCTTGTCGTCGCCGTCTACAGTACCGTTTTGAGCAGTCTCAAATTCACCTTCCCAGAAACCAACACCGTATAGGTTGTCATTGATCTCTTGTTTACCAAGGAAGTTTAGACGGATGCGAGATTTGTCTTGAGCGTCGCCATCTTTCATAGATAGACGTGCTTCAGCACGGCCGCCCATTTCTAGAGAAGTGCCGTCTTGGTTGTAAAGTTCAGCTGCGTTTACGCCAGTTGCCATAGCTGCTGCAGATACAGAAAGAGCAATTAGAGTCTTTTTCATCTTATTTGTCCTAGTTAGCTGTCCATAATCATTGTTGTATGGGGGAGAGGTAATCTCTCACAAGTTGTTGGTCTATAATCGGCCAATGAGCGGTATAATTCGCCCTTGTAAGCCTTTGATCTAACAACTCGCTGGACATGTTTTACTGCTAAAGTTTCCGTATGAGTTAGTAAAATGATATAAATCGTATCGATGAACACTGTTCGATTGTTCTGGGTTTTGATTTAACTTTTTGTTTTAAATGATATTTTTCGGCTATAACATTCGTCTGACATTGATTAGTTTTTATCTTTTTTGATGTTTTTGGTGTAATGAACAGTGTTGTTTTTCAACAAATTGCGACAGTGATGCACTCTAGAATCGTTCTAAAAGTGACTTATATCATTATGCCGAAAATGCATAGTCTTACAGCCTTTCGAATTAAGATGATTTCGTCCGGGAGTTTGTTTACACTAAATGAAATGCATCTTTAAGCGCACTACCCAGCCCTATGGCAGGGTGGGCTTTTTTTTGTCCAAAGACCCATTTGGGCTTGAGGTTATAAAATGGAAAAAGTTCCAATGACACTACGTGGCGAGCAAAAGCTACGTGCAGAACTCGATCGTCTACTTAAACTACGTCCTCAAATTTCAGAGGCAATCGCTGAAGCTCGTGAGTTAGGTGATTTAAAAGAGAACGCAGAATATCACGCCGCTCGAGAAGAGCAGGGTATCTGTGAAGCACAAATCCGTGACATTGAATACAAACTGTCAGTTGCTCAAGTAATTGATGTAACGAAGATGGAGAACACGGGTAAAGTTATTTTTGGTTCAACCGTAACCTTGATTGACATCGACACCGAAGAAGAAAAAACATACCAAATTGTTGGTGATGACGAAGCAGACATTAAAGCTGGCCGTATTTCAGTAAGCTCACCAATTGCTCGTGGCTTGATCGGTAAGATGGAAGGCGATGAGGTTGCTATTCAAACTCCGGGTGGCGCGAAAGACTTCGAAATCGACCGAGTAGAGTACATCTAAGTCGTTGAGAGTAGTCTGTTACTCCAATAAAACGCAAAAAGGTCGCCAATGGCGACCTTTTTTCTTCAGCAACGTAAGTAGAATTACTTACGAGGGATTTCGATTTTACGCTCTTCAGACTGGCGGTACAGCACAAGCACTTTACCAATAGTCTGAACTTTTTCTGCGCCCGTCTCACGTACGATAGCGTCGATGATTAGCTGTTTTGTTTCACGATCTTCTGAAGCAACTTTTACTTTGATTAGTTCGTGATGGTTAAGAGCGATTTCAATTTCTGCTAGCACGGCTTCTGTAAGTCCATTTGCGCCCATTAGCACGACAGGTTTTAAACTGTGAGCTAGGCCTTTAAGGTGCTGCTTTTGTTTGGTGCTTAGGTTCATTACGCGGCCAATTTTCTTTAAAATAAGGGTTGAAAAAAGCTATTTTAACGCCATCTATTGCTGAAGACTATAATTTATTGAGTAATAGGTAGCGCCTATTAAAACAATAGCTCCAATTTGCGCCTTGTTGGGATTAAAATGAGTAAACAAAAACATTCGGCTAGTTCTGGTCGTTGGTTGAAAGAACACTTTGATGATAAATACGCGAATGAGGCTCGTAAAAAAGGCTATCGCTCACGTGCTTATTTCAAGATCGATGAGATTCAAACGAAAGATAAATTGTTAAAGCCTGGGATGACAGTCGTCGATTTGGGTGCGGCACCGGGCGGGTGGTCTCAATATGCTGCTAAGATAGTAGGAGACAGTGGTCAGATCATTGCGTGTGATTTGCTTCCTATGGACCCGATTGCGGGTGTCAGCTTTTTACAAGGCGACTTTCGCGATGATGCTGTCTTGGAAGCTTTGCTAGAAAGAATCCAACCTTCAATGGTAGACGTAGTAATGTCTGACATGGCACCTAATATTGCGGGAAATAACTCTGTTGACCAACCTCGTGCTATGTATTTAGTTGAATTGGCTTTAGATATGTGTCGACAAGTTCTAGCGCCTAATGGTAGCTTTGTCGTAAAGGTTTTCCAGGGGGAAGGCTTCGATCAGTATGTGAAAGAAGTCCGAGACATGTTTAAAGCCGTAAAAATTAGAAAACCAGACTCATCGCGAGCTCGCTCTCGAGAAGTCTTTGTTGTAGCCACTGGTTACAAAGGTTAACCATTTTGCTCTCTTGAGAGCGTGTTAACACTATAGCTACAGTGAATGAACTGTAGTACCCTACCTTTAATTACAATTAGTTATCGAGAGGCTTACACCTTGAGTGACATGGCAAAAAATTTAATTCTGTGGCTTGTTATCGCCGTCGTATTGATGTCGGTATTCCAGAGCTTTGGCCCTGGAGAAAGCAATGGCAGAACCGTGGATTACACCACGTTTGTACAGGAAGTTGGCCAAGGCCAGATTCAAGAAGCAACTTTTAAAGACGGTGAAATTAGCTTTGTTCGTCGTGGCGGCGGTGCCAAAATGGTCACTTACATGCCAGTGTATGACCAAAAGCTTCTAGATGACCTAATTAACCAAAACGTGAAAGTACAGGGCACGCCTCCAGAAGAGCAGAGCTTGCTTGGTACTATTTTCATTTCTTGGTTCCCAATGATCTTACTGATTGGTGTATGGATTTTCTTCATGCGTCAAATGCAAGGCGGCGGCGGTAAAGGCGCTATGTCTTTTGGTAAGAGCAAAGCTCGAATGATGAGCGAAGAACAAATCAAGACAACTTTTGCTGACGTCGCTGGTTGTGACGAAGCAAAAGAAGACGTGAAAGAGCTGGTGGACTACTTGCGTGATCCAAGCCGCTTCCAAAAACTGGGCGGTAAGATTCCTACTGGTGTGTTAATGGTTGGTCCTCCTGGTACTGGTAAAACGCTTCTAGCGAAAGCCATTGCTGGTGAAGCAAAAGTACCGTTTTTTACCATCTCGGGTTCAGATTTCGTAGAAATGTTTGTGGGTGTCGGTGCATCTCGTGTACGTGACATGTTCGAACAAGCTAAGAAAGCAGCGCCTTGTATTATCTTCATCGATGAAATCGATGCGGTAGGTCGTCAGCGTGGTGCTGGTGTTGGTGGTGGTCACGATGAACGTGAGCAAACACTAAACCAAATGCTAGTAGAGATGGATGGTTTCGAAGGTAACGAAGGTATCATCGTAATCGCTGCAACTAACCGTCCAGACGTTCTTGACCCAGCGTTGCTACGTCCTGGTCGTTTTGACCGCCAAGTAGTGGTTGGATTGCCAGATGTACGTGGTCGTGAGCAGATTCTAAAAGTACACATGCGTAAAGTCCCTCTAGCAGGTGACGTAGAGCCTTCTCTAATCGCTCGTGGTACACCAGGCTTCTCTGGTGCTGATTTAGCAAACCTAGTCAACGAAGCGGCGCTATTTGCTGCGCGTGGTAACAAGCGTAACGTTTCTATGGTTGAATTCGAATTAGCGAAAGACAAAATCATGATGGGTGCCGAGCGCCGTTCAATGGTGATGTCTGAAGAGACAAAAGAGTCAACGGCTTATCACGAAGCAGGTCACGCAATTGTTGGTCGTTTAGTACCTGAGCACGATCCAGTGTACAAAGTGTCGATCATTCCACGCGGTCGCGCGTTGGGTGTGACTATGTACCTACCGGAGCAAGACCGTGTCAGCATGTCTCGCCAGCATCTAGAGTCTATGATCTCTAGCTTGTACGGTGGTCGTCTAGCGGAAGAGCTTATCTACGGTGCTGATAAAGTCTCAACAGGCGCGTCAAACGATATTGAACGTGCAACTGATATTGCTCGTAAGATGGTTACTCAATGGGGTTTCTCTGAAAAGCTTGGTCCTCTACTGTATGCAGAAGATGAAGGTGAGGTGTTCCTTGGTCGTAGCGTGACTCAGACTAAGCATGTATCTGATGATACGGCGAAGCTGATTGATGATGAAGTTCGTCAAATCATTGACCGCAACTATGACCGTGCGAAGAAGATTCTTCAAGAAAACATGGATATCATGCATGCGATGAAAGATGCGCTGATGAAGTATGAAACCATTGATGCTCGTCAAATTGATGATTTAATGGAGCGCAAAGCTGAAATTCGTGAGCCTGCGGGTTGGAGTGATAACTCAACTAGCAAACCTGAAGACAGCGAGAAGCCTCAAGCAAAGCCAGAAGTTAAAGAAGAAGCAACGGACGCTGCGAAAGATGCAGAAAAGTCTAGCTCTTCAGAAGCGACTTCTAGCGAAGCGCCTGAAAAGAAAGACTCTGAATAAAGAGTGTTGATAATAATAAACCCCGAGTTATCTCGGGGTTTTTGTGTTTATGATGATGATTACAGCAAATAACAAATCTTTAGATCTTTCCCGTCCACATGTTATGGCCATTCTAAATGTGACTCCGGATTCCTTTTCGGATGGTGGTAAATACAACTCGATTGAACTCGCCCTTGCTCAAGTTGATAAAATGATAAAGGCTGGTGTAAGCATTGTTGATGTTGGTGGGGAGTCGACAAGGCCTGGCGCGCCAGATGTGTCTTTAGAAGAAGAACTTCGACGTGTTGTCCCAGTAATCAAGGCCATTCGTGAAAAGTACGATGTGTGGATTTCGGTCGATACCAGTAAAGCGGAAGTTATGCGTCAAGCTATTGATGCTGGTGCAGATTTGATCAATGACATTCGATCTTTGCAAGAACCTGGTGCTCTCGAAGTCGCAGCAGAAGCAAAGCTTCCAATTTGTCTGATGCATATGAAAGGTCAACCTAGAACCATGCAAGTTGCACCTCATTATGATGATTTGATGAGCGACGTATCTGCCTTTCTAGAAGAACGTATCGCGGCATGTGAAGCAGCAGGGATTGATAAATCTCAACTGATTCTCGATCCTGGGTTTGGCTTTGGCAAAACGATAGAACACAATTATCATATGCTCGCTCATCTTGAAAAGTTTCATGAATTCGGCCTGCCAATTTTGGCTGGCATGTCTCGTAAGTCAATGATTTTTAAGTTGTTGGATAAGCCAGCGGCTGAATGTACAAATGCGAGTGTCGTTTGCGCTACGATTGCAGCAATGAAAGGCGCGCAGATCATTCGTGTGCATGACTTTGAAGAGACAATCGAAGCAATGAAAGTTGTTGAGATGACGAAAAACAATATTTAAAAATAATAAAGGAAAGTTTATGTCGAATAAAAGACGTTACTTTGGTACTGACGGTGTGCGCGGTAAAGTAGGACAATACCCAATCACTCCGGACTTCGTACTTAAGCTTGGCTGGGCTGCTGGTCGTGTACTAGCAAAACAAGGCACAAAGAAAGTTATTATAGGTAAAGATACGCGTATCTCCGGTTATATGCTTGAATCTGCATTAGAAGCAGGCCTTGCTGCAGCGGGACTTAAAGCAACATTTACTGGTCCAATGCCAACCCCAGCAGTGGCATATTTAACTCAAACTTTCCGCGCAGAGGCGGGGATTGTGATTTCTGCATCGCATAACCCATATTACGACAACGGCATTAAATTCTTTTCTTCTGAAGGTACTAAGTTACCTGACGATATCGAGTTGGCTATTGAAGCTGAGCTGGATAAAGACATTGAATGTGTTGAGTCTGCAGAACTTGGTAAAGCCACTCGTCTAAATGACGCTGCAGGCCGTTACATCGAATTCTGTAAGAGTACTTTCCCATCTGAATTGAGTCTTGCAAACTTTAAAATCGTGGTAGATTGTGCGCACGGTGCAACGTACCACATTGCTCCAAATGTCTTCAAAGAGCTTGGCGCAGAAGTTATTGCAATGGGCGTAGAGCCTAACGGCATCAACATTAATGAAGAAGTGGGCGCAACAGATGTTCGTGCGCTTCAAAAGCGTGTCGTTGAAGAGCAAGCACACCTTGGTTTAGCATTTGATGGTGATGGTGACCGTATCATTATGGTCGACCACCTTGGCAACAAAGTCGATGGCGACCAAATTGCTTACATTATTGCTCGTGATGCTCTTCGTCGTGGCGAGCTAAAGGGTGGTGTAGTTGGTACGTTGATGACTAACTTGGGCATGGAAAATGGCTTAAAGCAGCTAGGCATTCCATTCGTACGTGCCGCTGTTGGTGACCGTTATGTCATGGAACAACTGATAGAAAAAGGCTGGAAAATTGGTGCTGAAAACTCAGGCCATGTGATCTTATTAGATAAAGTCACCACGGGCGATGCGATTGTTGCAGCACTGCAAGTGCTTGCTTCTGTAGTTGGCAGTGATATGTCTTTGCATGAGCTATCGCAAGGCATGACGTTGTATCCTCAGGTTCTAGAAAATGTCCGCTTTGCAGGGGAAAGTAATCCTCTTGAAGCTCAAGCAGTACTAAACGCCGTCGCCGAAGTAGAAGCTACGCTGGGTGATAAAGGACGTGTATTGTTGCGTAAATCTGGCACAGAGCCTTTGATTCGCGTTATGGTGGAAGGTGAGGATGGCGAGCTAGTTCAAAGCTCTGCACTGAAAATTGCCGAAGCTGTAAAAGCAAGTTGTTAATCATTGCGTTAAAGTGTGCAGTGAATGAAAAGGGCATCTTTTGCCCTTTTTTTGAGCGCTTAGCGCATTGGCATTGATTTTTTACTAATTTTCCCTTGTCAGCGTTACCGGCTTTCGCTAGTATTGCTCCGCCTCCCGTTAGGAGGTCGCTAGCCTTGTTCAATTATGATTTATTCTCTTGAACGGCGCTGGCTCAACAATTTGGAACATAGGTGGAAAAAATGTTTTCAGTTCTACTTGTGATTTACCTGTTGGCAGCGCTTGGTGTGATTGGCCTTGTGTTGATTCAACAAGGTAAAGGCGCAGATATGGGAGCCTCGTTCGGTGCTGGTGCTTCAAACACAGTGTTTGGTGCTGGCGGCTCAGGTAATTTCTTAACCCGAACAACTGCTATTTTAGCAACCGTATTCTTTATCGTTAGCTTGTTGCTTGGTCGTATGTCTACGCACAAGATTGAATCACAATGGGTAGACCCAACATTAGGTCAACCAGTTGTTGAACAAGTTAAGGATGCAGCGAGTGAAGTTCCAGCCCCTGCGGGTGATGAAATTCCTCAATAAGCTGTAAGGTTTTGATGCCGAGATGGTGAAATTGGTAGACACGCTAGCATGAGGTGCTAGTGCCTTAGGTGTGAGGGTTCGAGTCCCTCTCTCGGCACCATGTATTTACAAACTTGTAAATCACTTGTTTGCGAGTATAATGCTCAGCAAGTCGGACGCGGGGTGGAGCAGCTTGGTAGCTCGTCGGGCTCATAACCCGAAGGTCGTCGGTTCAAATCCGGCCCCCGCAACCAATCTCTTTCTTTAAGAAGAAATCGTAGATTGGCAAGTTTGCGTAGTGCTAACCACACTACGAGTTAAGAGAAGCATTTGTTGGCTATTCTTAACGTATCAGGGTCCAGCAGCATAAAACCCCGACTATCGGGGTTTTTTGTTATCTGAGCTTTTTGAAATAGCTCAGAGACTGCTTGGTTTTTTGATTGGGCTCTGAGCCCTTTTTTTGTTTCTGGAGTGGTTAAATGACTGGTTTAGAAAGACAACTTACTGAAATGCTTGAAGCACCAGTAGAGGCATCAGGCTATGAGTTGGTTGGATTAGAATTCATTCGTGCAGGCGCGCACTCAACGTTACGCATCTACATTGACCATGAAAATGGTATTAACGTGGACGACTGTGCAGAAGTTAGCCACCAAGTTAGTGCGGTTTTAGACGTTGAAGATCCAATTTCTGTTGCTTACAGCCTAGAAGTGTCTTCTCCAGGCTTAGAAAGACCACTTTTTAAAGCAGCACATTACGAGCAATTTATTGGTCACGAGGTCAGCATCGTATTGAAAATGGCTGTAGCAAACCGTCGTAAGTGGAAAGGTATTATCCATGGCGTTGATGGCGAAACAGTGACAATTACTGTAGACGGTCAGCAAGAAGAGTTTGCTCTAAGTAACATTTCCAAAGCTAACCTGATCCCTAAATTTTAGTTCCCTAAAAAAGTTTAAGCTTAGAGGCTAAATACAATGAGTAAAGAAATTTTAGCGGTAGCAGAAGCGGTATCGAACGAAAAAGCGGTACCTCGTGAGCGTATCTTTGAGGCTCTTGAGATTGCTCTAGCAACTTCTACAAAGAAAAAATACGAAATCGAAATCGACGTACGTGTTGCCATTGACCGTAAAACTGGTGAGTTTGTGACTTACCGTCGTTGGTTAGTTGTTGATGACGTTGAGAACCCTACAAAAGAGATCTCACTAGAAGCAGCACAGTACGAAGATGACTCAATCGAGCTTGGCGACTACGTAGAAGACGAAATCGAATCAGTAACGTTTGACCGTATTACGACTCAAACGGCTAAGCAAGTTATCGTACAAAAAGTTCGTGAAGCTGAACGTGCACAAATCGTTGAGCAGTTCATCGACAATGAAGGTGATCTAATCACTGGCGTTGTGAAAAAAGTAAACCGCGACACAATCGTACTTGACCTTGGTAACAACGCTGAAGCGGTAATCCTACGTGATGACCAACTTCCTCGTGAAAACTTCCGTCCAGGCGACCGCGTTCGTGGTCTTCTTTACAAAGTCGCGCCAGAAGCACGTGGTTTCCAACTGTTCATCACTCGTTCTAAGCCTGAAATGCTGGCAGAACTATTCCGTGTTGAAGTGCCTGAAATCGCTGAAGATATTATCGAGTTGAAAGGCGCGGCACGCGATCCTGGTTCTCGCGCTAAGATCGCTGTCAAAACAAATGACAAACGTATCGACCCTGTAGGTGCGTGTGTTGGTATGCGTGGTGCACGTGTACAAGCTGTTTCTGGCGAACTTGGTGGTGAGCGTATCGATATTGTGCTTTGGGATGATAACCCTGCTCAATTCGTTATCAACGCAATGGCGCCAGCTGATGTTGCTTCTATCATCGTTGATGAGGATGCACACTCAATGGACATCGCAGTTGAAGCTGACAACCTAGCGCAAGCTATCGGTCGTAACGGTCAAAACGTGCGTCTAGCATCTCAACTAACAGGTTGGGAACTGAATGTTATGACAGTTGCTGATCTTCAGAAGAAACACGCTGAAGAATCACAAGCATCTATTGAAAACTTCATGAAGTACCTAGATATTGAAGAAGACTTCGCTCAACTTCTTGTTGAAGAAGGTTTCTCAACGCTAGAAGAAATCGCATACGTGCCAGTTAACGAGCTACTAGAAATCGATGGTTTGAATGAAGAACTAATCGAAGAGCTTCGTGGACGTGCAAAAGATGCACTAACGACGATAGCACTAGCACAAGAAGAGTCTTTTGAAGGTCTAGAACCAGCTGAAGATCTGCTTGCACTTGAAGGTCTTGAGCGTGAGATGGCATTTAAATTGGCAGCGAAAGGTGTAGCGACACTGGAAGATCTTGCTGACCAAGGTATTGACGATTTAGAAGGTATCGAAGGCCTGACCGAAGAACGTGCAGGTGAGCTAATTATGGCCGCACGTAACATCTGTTGGTTCGGCGAAGAAGCATAATTTTCGGCAAGGAGGAAGCGGCATGACACAATTAACAGTTAAAGCACTGAGTGATGAGATTGGTACGCCAGTCGACCGCTTGATTGAACAACTTGCTGACGCTGGCATTAAAAAGGCGAGCTCTGACAATGTTACTGATGAAGAGAAGCAGAAGCTTCTCTCTCATCTAAAGAAAGAACACGGTGATAAATCTGGTGATTCAGAGCCGACTCGCCTTACGCTTCAGCGTAAAACTCGTAGTACACTTAGTGTGAACGCGGGTGGTGGTAAGAGTAAGAATGTTCAGGTTGAGGTGCGCAAAAAACGTACATACGTGAAGCGCAGCACAATTGAAGATGAAGCGAAACGTGAAGCTGAAGAAGCAGCACAACGTGAAGCAGAAGAAGCAGCAAAACGTGCAGCAGAAGAAGCTGCAAAACGTGAAGCTGAAGAAGCTGCAAAACGTGAAGCTGAAGAAGCTGCAAAACGTGAAGCGGAAGAAAAAGCGAAACGTGAAGCTGAAGAAAAAGCGAAGCGAGACGTAGATACGAATGCACAACGCAATGCTGAAGAAAAAGCAAAGCGTGATGCTGAAGAGAAAATTAAGCAAGAAGCAGCGCGAAAAGAGGCCGACGAGCTTAAACGTCGTCAGGAAGAAGAAGCTAAGCGTAAGGCTGAAGAGGAAAGTCAGCGCAAGCTTGAAGAAGCTCGCGAATTGGCTGAAAAGAATAAAGAGCGTTGGTCTGCTGCAGAAGAGAAAAAGGGTGATATGGAAGATACAGATTACCATGTAACGACTTCACAATACGCACGTGAAGCCGAAGATGAAGCAGATCGCAAAGTAGAGAGCGGTCGTCGTAAGAAGAAAAAAGCTTCAGGTAAAGACGACCAAGCTCGCGGTGGCCGTAACAACCAACGTGGCGGTAGAGGTCGTAAAGGCAAACTTGCTAAACCGACTTCAATGCAGCATGGCTTTGATAAGTCAGCAACGGTTGCTAAGCAAGACGTTGTAATTGGCGAAACGATCGTTCTATCAGAACTTGCTAACAAGATGTCGGTTAAAGCGACAGAAGTTATCAAAGTAATGATGAAGATGGGCGCTATGGCGACTATCAACCAAGTGATCGACCAAGAAACAGCACAACTTGTTGCTGAAGAAATGGGCCATAAAGTAGTTCTTCGTAAAGAGAACGAACTGGAAGAAGCGGTACTATCTGACCGTGACACTAACGCGGAAGCAGTTCCACGTGCTCCAGTTGTTACTATCATGGGTCACGTTGATCACGGTAAAACGTCAACACTTGACTACATCCGTCGCACACACGTTGCTTCTGGCGAAGCGGGTGGTATTACTCAGCACATTGGTGCGTACCACGTTGAAACAGACAACGGCATGATCACGTTCCTTGATACTCCTGGACACGCAGCGTTTACTGCAATGCGTGCTCGTGGTGCTCAAGCGACAGATATCGTTGTTCTTGTAGTTGCAGCAGACGATGGCGTAATGCCACAAACAGTAGAAGCGATTCAGCACGCGAAAGCGGCAGGCGTTCCTCTAATTGTTGCTGTGAACAAGATCGATAAAGAAGACGCGAACCCAGATAACGTTAAGAACGAGCTTGCTCAATACGACGTTATTCCTGAAGAGTGGGGCGGTGAGAACATGTTCGTTCACATCTCTGCTAAACAGGGTACAAACATCGATGGTCTTCTAGAAGCAATCCTTCTTCAGTCTGAAGTTCTTGAACTTACAGCTGTAGCTGAAGGCATGGCATCTGGTGTTGTTGTTGAATCTCGCCTAGATAAAGGTCGTGGTCCAGTTGCAACAGTACTTGTTCAATCAGGTACACTAAACAAAGGCGACATCGTTCTTTGTGGTCAAGAATACGGCCGTGTTCGTGCAATGCGTGATGAGCTAGGTAAAGAAATTACTTCGGCTGGCCCATCTATCCCTGTAGAGATCCTAGGTCTTTCAGGTGTACCATCTTCAGGTGATGAAGCAACAGTAGTTCGTGACGAGCGTAAAGCGCGTGAAGTAGCTAACTACCGTGCTGGTAAGTTCCGTGAAGTGAAACTTGCTCGTCAGCAGAAATCTAAACTAGAGAACATGTTCTCTAACATGACTGCTGGTGAAGTTGCTGAACTTAACGTTGTACTTAAAGCAGACGTTCAAGGTTCTGTAGAAGCAATCGCAGACTCACTAGTTAAGCTATCTACTGACGAAGTTAAAGTGAACATCGTTGGTTCTGGTGTTGGTGGTATTACGGAAACTGACGTAGTACTAGCGGAAGCTTCAAACGCAATCATCCTTGGCTTTAACGTTCGTGCAGATGCTTCTGCTCGCCGTGCTGTAGAAGCCGCAGCTGTTGACTTACGTTACTACTCAATCATTTACCAATTGATTGACGAAGTTAAACAAGCAATGGGCGGTATGCTTGCTCCAGAATTCAAGCAAGAGATCATTGGTCTTGCTGAAGTTCGTGACGTGTTTAAGTCACCGAAACTGGGCGCTATCGCTGGTTGTATGGTTACAGAAGGTGTGATCAAGCGTAACAACCCAATCCGTGTACTACGTGATAACGTTGTTATTTACGAAGGTGAACTAGAGTCACTACGTCGTTTCAAAGATGACGTTCAAGAAGTTAAGAATGGCTACGAATGTGGTATCGGCGTTAAGAACTACAATGATGTTCGCGTTGGTGACCAAATCGAAGTCTTCGAAATCGTTGAAATTAAACGTACTCTAGACTAATTGACTAAAATTACTAATATTGTCTTTGAAAGATAAGTAGTAATTGGTTGTTGAATACACCATGGGGGGCTGGCTTTGACCAACCCCCCATTCTTTCTATATAAGAGTAAAGATATGTCAAAAGAATTTAGCCGCACGCAGCGCGTTGCACAGCAGCTGCAAAAAGAACTAGCGATGATCCTTCAACGTGAAGTTCGTGACTCACGCCTTGGCATGGTAACGATCTCAGACGTAGAAGTTTCTCGTGACCTTGCTTACGCAAAAGTATTTGTAACCTTCCTATGTGTGGGTGAGCAAACACCAGAATCATGTCTAGCTGCACTACGTGAGCACGAAGTGCACATTCGCATGATGTTAGGTAAGCGCATTCGCCTGCGTCTAACACCAGAAATCCGCTTCCATTATGACAATACGCTTGTTGAAGGTATGCGTATGTCTAACCTAGTGTCTGAAGTGGTAAGCTCAGACAAGAAAAAGCAAAAAGACTCTGGTCGTGAGGACGAAGAATAATGGCTCGTCGTCGTAAAGGTCGTCCAATTAATGGCGTTATACTGTTGGACAAACCAACAGGCATCTCTTCCAATGATGCACTGCAAAAAGTAAAGCGAATCTACTTTGCTGAGAAAGCAGGCCACACTGGTGCCTTGGACCCATTAGCGACAGGCATGCTGCCAATTTGCTTGGGTGAAGCGACGAAGTTTTCTCAGTTTCTTCTAGATTCTGATAAACGCTACCGTGTGATCGCAAAGCTTGGTGAACGTACCAACACGTCTGACTCGGATGGTGAAGTTGTAGAGACACGTCCAATCGATGTTACGTTAGACAAGCTAGAAGCGTGCATTGAGAAGTTCCGTGGCGAATCTGATCAAGTACCTTCCATGTTTTCAGCGTTGAAATATCAAGGGAAACCCTTGTATGAATACGCTCGCAAAGGCATCGAAGTTCCGCGTGAAGCTCGCAAGATCAATGTATACGAGATTGTTCTTCATCGTTTTGAAGGCGATGAAGTCGAGATGGAAGTGCATTGCTCAAAAGGCACCTACATTCGTACCATCGTGGATGACCTAGGCGAAATGTTAGGTTGTGGTGCGCACGTAACTATGCTTCGACGCACTGGTGTTGCGAAATACCCTTACGAGAAGATGGTGACACTTGAGCAACTGAATGAGTTACTAGAGCAAGCACACCGTGAAGAACGCGCGCCTCGAGAACTACTGGACCCATTGCTGTTACCAATGGATACAGCGGTAGAAGACTTACCAGAAGTCAACTTAGTGCCTGAACTGGCGGATATGGTTCAGCATGGGCAACCTGTTCAAGTATTTGGTGCGCCTACCGAAGGCTCACTTCGCCTTACCATGGGTGAAGAGCGTTTGTTTATTGGCGTTGGCGAAATGAACGAAGATGGCAAAATCGCTCCTAAGCGATTGGTCGTGTTCCGAGATGACATCGCATCCAAGTAAATGATTGAAAATACCGACCTGAGTGTCGGTATTTTTATATTGCACGAGATAGGAAATTTCCCTATAATCCGCGCTTCGCGTAGCGGCTGAATCAGAGATTGGCTGCTACAACTTTAAACCTACTCTTATTAGGAGAGAATTATGTCTCTGAATGCAGAAACTAAAGCAGCAATCGTTGCAGAATACGCACAAGGCGAAGGCGACACTGGTTCACCAGAAGTTCAAGTAGCTCTACTTACAGCTTCTATCAACCACCTACAAGGTCACTTCAAAGCGCACAAAGGCGATCACCACAGCCGTCGTGGTCTTCTACGCATGGTTTCTCGTCGTCGTAAGCTTCTAGATTACCTAAAAGGTAAAAACCTAGCTCGCTACCAAGACCTAATCAAACGTCTAGGCCTACGTCGCTAATCAGCGACTGCATAGCAGTTTGTCTAAAAAGGGGCTTTATGCCCCTTTTTTGTTGCCTAAATTTAGCCAAATTAGACTTATGCCGTTATAATACTGGCGGCTAAACCTCGTAAGAGGTTTTCTCAAAAGCTCATAGCATTACAGTCAACCACGTCGACCAAAAGGTCGCGACTATTCAAAAGGAATTTCCGAGTTTCTTTTTACTAGTCGCGATTCGTAATGTCTTGAGTGTCAATTAACACATCTAAGATTTCTTTTAGCACTAAAGGAAGATTAGAAACAAGGAATAACAATGTTCGAAAAACCAGTTGTTAAAACGTTCCAGTACGGTAACCACACAGTTACTTTAGAAACTGGCGTTATTGCACGTCAAGCTACAGCAGCAGTTATGGTCACAATGGATGATACGTCTGTATTCGTATCTGTTGTAGGTAAAAAAGAAGCCGTTGCAGGTCAAGACTTCTTCCCACTAACGGTTAACTACCAAGAGCGTACTTACGCTGCAGGTAAAATCCCAGGCGGTTTCTTCAAGCGTGAAGGTCGTCCTTCTGAAGGCGAAACGCTAACAGCTCGTCTAATCGACCGTCCAATCCGTCCGCTATTCCCAGACGCGTTTAAAAACGAAGTTCAGGTTATCGCGACAGTAATGTCTGTAAACCCAGATGTTCAGCCTGATATCGTTACAATGATCGGTACTTCTGCTGCTCTTGCTATCTCTGGCATTCCATTCAACGGCCCTATCGGTGCGGCGCGTGTTGGTCATATCGATGGTCAGCTTGTACTTAACCCTAGCCAAACTGAACTAGAAACTTCTAAGCTTGATCTTGTTGTTGCTGGTACAGAATCAGCCGTACTGATGGTTGAATCAGAAGCGGACAACCTAACTGAAGAAGAAATGCTAGCAGCGGTTGTTTACGGTCATGATCAACAACAAGTTGCTATCAAAGCTATCAATGAATTCAAAGCAGAAGTAGCAACTCCTGCTTGGGATTGGGTAGCTCCTGAAGAAAACACAGCGCTTAAAGATAAGATTGCTGAGCTAGCAGAAGCGAAGCTTGTTGAGGCTTACAAAATCACTGAGAAGATGGCTCGTTACGACCGTATCAATGAGATCGCTGCGGAAGTAAATGAAGTTCTTCTAGCTGAAGATCCTGAAGCGGATACAAAAGAAATCCACACTATCTTCCATGATCTAGAGAAAACAGTTGTACGTCGTAGCATCATCGCGGGTAACCCTCGTATTGATGGCCGTGAAAAAGACATGGTTCGTGCACTAGATGTACGCACTGGTGTTCTTCCTCGTACACACGGTAGCGCGCTATTCACTCGTGGTGAAACTCAGGCTATCGTGACGGCAACTCTAGGTACTCAGCGTGATGCTCAAATCATTGATGAGCTAACAGGCGAGCGTAAAGATCACTTCCTACTGCACTACAACTTCCCTCCATACTGTGTAGGTGAGACTGGTTTTGTAGGTTCTCCTAAGCGTCGTGAAATCGGCCACGGTAAACTGGCTAAACGTGGTATCGCTGCAGTAATGCCATCAGTAGATGAGTTCCCATACACAGTACGTGTTGTATCGGAAATCACTGAATCTAACGGTTCATCTTCAATGGCTTCTGTATGTGGTACGTCTCTTGCGCTTATGGACGCAGGTGTGCCAATCAAGTCTTCTGTTGCGGGTATCGCAATGGGTCTTGTTAAAGAAGGCGACGACTTCGTTGTTCTTTCTGACATCCTTGGTGACGAAGACCATCTAGGCGATATGGACTTTAAAGTAGCGGGTACTAACACTGGTATCACAGCACTTCAAATGGACATCAAGATCGAAGGTATCACTAAAGAGATCATGCAAATTGCGCTTAACCAAGCTCAAGGTGCACGTAAGCACATCCTATCTGTAATGGATGAAGCTATCTCTGGTGCTCGTGAAGACATCTCTGAATTTGCTCCTCGTATTCACACAATGAAGATCAGCGCAGAGAAGATCAAAGACGTTATCGGTAAAGGTGGTGCAGTTATCCGTGCTCTAACTGAAGAGACTGGTACAACTATCGAAATCGAAGACGACGGTACTATCAAGATTGCTGCAACTGAAGGCACTGCTGCGAAAGAAGCTATCCGCCGTATCGAAGAGATCACTGCTGAAGTTGAAGTTGGCCGTATCTACACGGGTAAAGTTGCACGTCTAGCTGACTTCGGTGCATTCGTAACGGTTCTTCCAGGCAAAGATGGTCTTGTACACATTTCTCAAATCGCAGAAAAACGTGTTGAGAAAGTGTCTGACTACCTAGCTGAAGGCCAAGAAGTTCAAGTTAAAGTTCTTGAAATCGACCGCCAAGGCCGTGTACGTCTAAGCATGAAAGAAGCGGTAGAAAAGCCAGCTGAAGAAGCTGCTGCTGAAGCACCAGCTGCGAAAGACGAGTAAGACAAAATGAGACTTTCAGCCTTTTATTAGATTAAGGGCCTGAAAGCATGTTATAAAAGGGGAGCATTTTCGCTCCCCTTTTTTTGGTTTATTTCGACGCATTAACCTCAAACGAGGTTATCGCCTATATTGCATTAAGAGAAATAAATTTTGAGCGGTCCAAACAGGAGTATCAATTAGTGAAATGGTTTCAAACCGCAAGTTTATGTGTTGCTATCGCGCTGACCGGTTGTGCAAATACTTCTCAGCAATCAGCACAAAAGTGGCTATATCCACCGATGGCGGTGCCACTTCAGCCTAGCGTTCAACAAGAAGTACAAATCGCGCGTTTATCGCAGTTGCTACAACGTCCTGATCTCAGTGATGAAGTACGCGCTAAAATGCATTATGAGCGCGGTAGCTACTACGATAGCGTTGGTTTGCGTGATCTTGCCCGTTTGGACTTTAACCAGTCTTTGCAGTTGAATCCTGCTCAACCGGATATCTTCAATCTTTTGGGGGTGTATTTCACCCAAGTGGGGGAGTTTGACGCGGCTTATGAAGCGTTTGACTCGACCATAGAGTTGGCTCCGGATAATACCTATGCTGAGCGCAACCGTGCGATTGCACTGTATTATGGTGGCCGAATCGATCTCGCTTTAGAAGATATGACCAAGCACTATCAAGAAATGCCAACGGATCCTTTTCGTTCATTATGGCTGTACATCATCGAAGCTGAGCAAAATCCAGAGCAAGCAAAAGCCAATCTTCAACAGCGTTATTTACGAGATCGTAGTGAAGAGTGGGGATGGGTTCTTGTTGCTATCATGCTACGAGACGTCTCGGACGAAGACGCTCTTAAAGCTATTATGGATGGAACGAGAGAGAACTATCGCCTAGCTGAACGATTGACGGAAACGTATTTCTACCTTGGAAAGCGTAATCAGCTTGAAGGTGACATCGCAAGTGCCATCTCACTTTATAAGCTCGCGATTTCGTTCAACGTTTATGATTATGTTGAGCATCGGTATTCCTTCTTGGAGCTGGCACAAATCTACGATCAATTACAGCAAGACAGATTAGCCAAGCTAAAGGCTGCTAAGAAGCAGGAAATTGAATGATTTAGAGCCGCTCGATGAGAGCGGCTTTTTTTATGATTGAACTTGATGAGTGACTCATTTAAAATAGTTAGCCTTGCTAACTAAGTGGTGGTGGATTTTATGGCACTAGAAGAAAGCTTGATTGATTTAGAGCGTTTTTGCGCCAAAGCTTGGCGTGTTTATGCCAAAGAAGATCCGTTATCACATCTAAGCTTTAATGAGTTCGATTATTTACGTGTGATTCAGGTTTACCCTGAGGGTGTACGAATAACCGATCTTGCAGAAGAGTTGCAAGTGACTAAGCCTTCCGCATCGACAATGGTTGTTCGTTTGGAAAAAAAGGGTTTGGTGAAACGCATCGCATGTAATGAGGATGCCCGTGCTAAGCGTGTATTGCTGACAGAAGAAGTCGCAGAAAAAATGTCTTTGGAGCAGGTGGTTTACAAAGATATCTCTGAACAAATGATGCAACAATTAAATCAGCAAGAAGCTGAGCAGTTACAAGCTTTACTGAATAAAGCATTGAGCAATAAGTCATTTTAAACTAAACCAAAGGCCTCTGCTGTACGCATTAGCCTTTGGTGTTTCATTTTTCTTTTATTTAATTTAACCATTTAGTTAGCCTTGCTAATTAAATGGTTAGCTTTGCTAACTACTGGTGGCAGTCATGCAAAACTCAATTTATAGACAGTTTTGGAAATATACGATTCCAACCGTCGCAGCAATGCTCGTGAACGGTTTATATCAAATAGTTGATGGCATTTTTATTGGCCGTTATGTTGGTGCTGACGGATTAGCAGGGATCAATGTTGCGTGGCCGATCATCGGTTCTATCCTCGGTATAGGGATGATGATTGGGGTGGGGACTGGTGCGCTAACGTCGATTAAGCAAGGAGAAAACGATCATGAGGGCGCGAAGCGTATTTTAACGACCGGATTGGGGTTGTTAGCGATATTGATGCCGGTCGTTGCTACCATATTGTTCTATTTTTCCGATGAATTTATTCGTTGGCAGGGGGCGGAAGGGCGAGTGTTTGAACTCGCGCTACAATATCTGCATATTCTGATTGTCGCGTGCGTATTTACGCTAGGCTCTATCGCGGTTCCATTTCTTTTACGCAATGACGACAGCCCGAACTTAGCAACGATGCTGATGGTCATCGGTGCCGTCATTAATATTGTATTAGACTACGTATTTATTGCTTGGTTAGGGTGGGAGTTAACCGGAGCGGCCATTGCTACAGCGCTGGCACAATTGGTGGTAACCGTGCTTGGTATTGGTTACTTCTTTACTTCAAAAGCGACCTTACGCCTTCGAATCAGTGACTTTAAGGTTCAAGTTGATGTTGCACCAAAGATTATAATGATCGGTACATCTAGCTTCTTTATGTACGCGTACGGCTCTGTGATGGTGGCAATGCACAACGCATTATTTGCTCAGTACGGAAGTGCAATGTTAATAGGGGCGTATGCCATTTTGGGATATATCGTGACGGTTTACTATCTGATTGCAGAGGGAATCGCGAACGGTATGCAACCTCTAGTGAGTTTCAATCACGGGGCGCGCAACCAGGCGAACGTCAGGAAATTACTGCAAGTCGCAATGGGGACATCTGTGCTTGGTGGTGTGGCGTTTGTTGGTTTGATGAACCTTTTCCCGTACGAGTTGGTCTCGGTGTTTAACAATGCTGATCAACAGTTGATTGATAGCACGGTGATCGGGATTCGTTTACACATGTTTGCGTTGTTTCTAGATGGCTTTTTAGTCGTGGCGGCTGCGTACTACCAATCGGTAAACAAAGGCAGCAAAGCCATGTTTGTGACACTCGGCAACATGTTGGTTCAACTACCGTTTTTGTTCGTTATGCCGAAACTGTTTGGCGTGACAGGCATTTGGCTGGCTTTCCCATTGTCCAATATTGCGCTGAGTTTAGTCGTGGTCAGTATGTTGTGGCGGGATGTGAAAAAGCTGCTAAACGAAACTTCGGCTGAGCCAACAGTGCAAGCCTGTTAACAATGGCTGATAGAGAAAAGCGAGGTTGGGCCTCGCTTTTCTTTTTTGGAGAGCTAAATGTTTTTTACTTCTAAGCCAGCTAGCTGATGCCAATAGCCATTGCATTGGCGGCTTTCGAGTTTTTCAGGGTTGTCGCCATGCTCGTTTGAGCGAAAATGCTCTAACTCAGAAAGTGTACTCACACCGAGAGGGCTTAAGCGGACCACATCAACTAGCCCTTGCATGCTTGGTAAGTCATTGATCAGGTTATAACAATACCCTGATTGTGTTTGAATACCGTTAAGGTTAAAGACTTCTTGCCCTTCTTGGCTACTGACCTGGATTCCTGTTGGGTATTTGATACAGCAGGTTTCGCAATCGTCTTTCGCTCGGTTTTCAGCTCGGGCTGTGAAACAGCGAGCGGAATACGCTAAAGGTAAATAACCGTGGCTAAATACCTCAACTTCAAACTTGTTACGAATACCAAGCTCGTCACACTGAACTAAAGTATCGTTTAACCATTCGCGAGAGAGCTCGACAGGCATACACCAGCGAACCATACCTTGCTTCAAAAATAAGTTGAGCGTGTGTGCGTTATAAGTATTGATTGCAGGACCAACGACGAAAGGCACTTTATGCTCTGATGCTAATTGAACCGCCGATACGTCATTAGCCTCAATGGCGAAGTCACCGTTATTGATGTACTTCTTCATGATGTTTACTTCACTCGGTGCTTCCAGTAGCGCCATCGTAGAGATAACGACTTGCTTGCCAGAGGCAGATAAGTCTTTAGCGATTTCCAACCAGTGGGCTGATTTCATTTCTCTGCGTTTAGAGCAAACCGATTCACCCAGGTAAATAATGTCTGCAGAGCTTTGTTTTGCTTGTTGGTAGAAGGCTTCTACATCTTGTTTTGGCCAAAAATAGAGTAGTGGGCCAAGTGCGTATTTCATTGAGTTATCCATCTTAACCTCTACTGCCATTTACGGTGGTAAGCACCTAAGGTGGTTTGCGTTCCTTCCGACACATTTGCGAGCGTCGCATCCCATGCGGCTTCAACTTGGTAAGCTTCTGGGTTGGCTTGGTAGCGATCGATCGCGGCTCGCCATGTTCGAGTGACTTGCTCTACGTAAGCTGGGCTGCGTTGGCGCCCTTCAATTTTTACAGATGCGACATTAGCGGCAAACAGTTCTGGCAGCATCGAAAGGGTGTTCAAACTGGTTGGCTCTTCCAGAGCATGATAGCGTTTTTTCTCACCATCAATTTCTGTTTCAAAACGATCTTTACAGAGCGTAGGGTAGCCTGCGTTTTCTCCTGCGCAGTAGCGGTCAATTAGGATATTATTTAGACGAGACTCAAGGCCTTGATCAGTTTCTTGCCAACGAACGTATTTGGCAGGAGAACAGGCACCCACAGTGTTTGGGGACTCACCCGTCATGTATGATGACAAATAACAACGGCCTTCGGACATAATACAAAGGCTACCAAAAGCAAAGACTTCTAGCTCGACATCGCTAGTGATGTTGCGCGAAAGCTGCTTCACCTGATGAATCGATAAGACGCGAGGCAGCACCACACGTTTTACGTTGAAGTTCTGTTTATAAAAATCAATGGCTGCGATGTTGGTCGCTGATGCTTGCACTGAAAGATGTAGTTCCAGATCGGGATATTTGCGAGCTGCATACTCCAGAACTGCAATGTCTGCAACAATCAGCGCGTCCACACCCAATGCCGCTGCATTGTCTACCGCGTTCGTCCAGCGCTCAAAGCCATTGGGATGAGCGAAGGTATTCAACGCGACATGAATTTTTTTGTCGCGGTCGTGAACGTATTGCACCGCTTTTTCTAACTTTTTGCCGTTAAAGTTGAGGCCAGCAAAGTGACGGGCGTTGGTATCATCTTTGAAGCCAATGTAGACGGCATCGGCACCGCAATCAATCGCAGTTTTTAACGCAGGCAGGTTACCCGCGGGACACAAGAGTTCCATATGCTCACAATCATTGAGAATAAAAAGGTGTCCGCATTTTATGAAGAATTATGAATAGCGAAATTGACCTAAGTTAGGTTTAGCTCAATAAAGTCGATATTTACCCCTTGAGAGTAAGGGTATCGAGTCGGGGTTAGTTCTTGTGACGACGATTCTGTACAAACAGCTCTTCAATTTCATGTTTTGGCTGTGGGCGATAAAAATGGAATCCTTGAATCGCATTACATTGAAGGTTAGAGAGCAAAGTAGCTTGCTGGTGGGTTTCCACCCCCTCGGCAACGACCGTCAAGTCGAGTGACTTACCCAGATTAATGATGTTTTCAATCACAGTGACCTGTTTGGGTAGCGTGTCGATATCGTTAATAAACGCGCGGTCGATTTTCAGCTCGTCGATAGGGAAGCGCGCTAAGTAGGAAAGGGAAGAGTAACCAGTACCAAAGTCATCGATAGAGAGGGCGAAGCCCAGCTTCTTAATCGCATTCAGCATTTGCAGTGTATGTTCGCTATCACTCATCACGGCACTTTCGGTTAGCTCGAAGGTAATGCAGCTTGGGTCAAGCTCGGTAGTGCGAAGTAACTTTTCCATAAAGTCGATCAGCTGTGGATTACCAAATTGCTCGGGAGAGAGGTTGATAGCGACACGACCTGGCAGTATGCCTTGTTGTTTCCAACGTTTTACCGTATTGAAAACATCACGCATCACGACGCGTCCAAGGTGTTCGATTAACCCTGCACGCTCGGCGACAGGAATGAATGAACCTGGGCTAATGTAACCTTCGACAGGGTGTTTCCAACGAACGAGCGCTTCGGCACCGTTAATGCTGAAGTCACGCGCGTTAACCTTTGGTTGATACCACACCTCCAAACCGTTCTGCTGCAATGCTTTTTGCAGTTCGATTTCAAGCCACAAACGCATGCGCGCTTCTTTGTTCATCTGGTCGTTAAATTTGATCAGGCGATTTCGGCCACGATCTTTGGCTTCATACATCGCAGTATCGGCATTTTGTAGCAGGATTCGCGCATCTTGCCCGTCTTCAGGGTAACGAACGCTACCAATTGAGCACGCAAGGCGTTTGCTGAAGTGGTGTAAATCGAAAGGCTGGTTGATCAACGAGATAATGCGATCTGACAAAATTTCAGCCATGCGGGTATTTTCTGGTTCTGGCAGAATGACGCCAAACTCATCGCCACCCAAATGACCAATAATCGCTTGATTTGGCAGTAATCGTTTAAGACGGGCCGATACCTCTTGAATCACTTTATCGCCAATGTGGTGACCAAGTGAGTCATTAATATTTTTGAAGTTATCGATATCCAAATAGAACACCAGAAGCGGTGTTTGCTTTTTGATCAGCTGTTCCAAACGTTTGGTGAAGCCAAAGCGGTTGTAGAGTTTGGTGAGCGAATCAATGTGTATGTCTTCATTCGATGCAGAAGACAAATTCTTGGGTGTATCGTCAGCGTCTTGGATCAAGATGATTTGAGACTCGCTGCCTAATATCGCCGTAGAATCTGCGTGTAACTGAACTTTTCGTTCAAAGCCACATCTCGCGCTGGTTAAGCAAACAAACGGCTTGTCAGAAATTAATGCACTCAAACGATGACTAAACACTTTCTTGCTGTTTTCATCGATGAATAGACGGCTGAGCTCCTCGCCTAGCAACTCATGGGGAGAGTTCAGTCCCAGAAGGCGTGCTGATGCAGGGTTGGCAGAGATGATAATGTCATCTTCGATAAGCAGCAGACCGTCAGGCAGTAGTTGTGTCAATTTCGCAAATTTACTTTCGGACTCCTCTAAGGAGCGTACGAGGATCTGCTTTTCTGAAGTATCCACAGCGTGAAAAACGACAAAGCGAATTTCGTTACCTTCAAAAACCGGTGACAGACTAAAGTGCAGGCTGGTTTCAAGGTCGGTTTCATCGAGGGTGATTTCGGCTTCGACATGCGTTCCTTTGAATGCACGCTGATAGTAGGGCGCCAGCTTTTTATAAAACTGCTCGCCCAGTACCTGGCAATCGTTTAAGCCGATGATTTCCTCATGACTTAAACCTGCGATATCGCAGTAACGGTCACTTACCATTCGATAATTGTGTTTTTTATCAAGAATGGCAAAGAAGAAAGGGCTATTTGAGGTTAGCGTGGCAAACCAATGTTTTAATTGCTGGGAAGGCATTAGGGTATTACCGATCTCCAATGAGCCAGATTATTCGTCCGTGTATAAAAAGCGACACCCTGATAAGCCTGCGGCGGTCTACTATCAAGTCACAGTATCGCTTGCCATTAAAGGGCTCGCGGTTTTAACTTTACAGTCGACAATCACATGGATACGCTCAGATAACTATAACTTTGAAAATACGGTTGTAAAAGTGTTTATCCACCTGTTCGCATCAATAATACACGTAACTTCAAAAAAAGAAGCGTTAGTGAACAATAATCCACCAATCTAAAATAAGCACTTTATTGATACATAACAGTAATCTCATTGCCACGATTGCTTAATATAGGCAACCTAATGACAAAGTAACGGATAATGAACGTGTTAAACAAGATTCGCAGTCAACTAGTAAAGAACGCAGCCAACATTTTGCGTTCTCCAGTCCAGTTATTACCACAGCCAATTCAGCAAAAAGCATTGCTGGAAGGGCTAAAAATGGTGTTTAAAGAAGCCTTGGAAGATGGTGACTTTGAGTTCCTTGAAGACAAGTGGTTAAAAGTTGCGATTAAAGACTTGAACTTAGCATGGTACATCAGCTATCAAGACGAAAAATTAGTGGTAGCTGAAAAACCAGTTCAGGAAGATGTGAGTTTTAGTGGTAATCTAAACGACCTAGTACTGATTGCTGGTCGTAAAGAAGACCCTGACACACTGTTCTTCCAACGTCGCCTTTCAATTGAAGGTGATACTGAGCTTGGCTTAGAAGTGAAAAACTTAATGGACAGTGTCGACTTAGAGCAGTTACCGAAAGCAATGCAAGTCGCTTTGAATCAATTGGCTGATTTTGTTCAGAAAGGAGTTCAAGCGCCTGCACAACCAACCGGAGTAGCGAATGCTTATTCGAACTGAAGCCCCTGCGGACATTCTTACCATTGACCGCTTATTGAAACACGCCTTCCCGACGGAAGCTGAAGCTAAGCTTGTGATGCGTTTGCGCGAAAACAGCAAATTCACACTTTCCTTAGTCGCGTGTACAGATGAGGGAGAGGTAATAGGCCATGCTTTATTTAGCCCAGTGACCTTAAATGGTGAAGATTTGTCGTGGCAAGGGCTGGCGCCATTGGCTGTTCATGAAGATTACCGTCGCCAAGGCATCGCTGCAGAGTTGATCAAAGAAGGTTTTGATTCACTTCGTGATTTTGGCTATCCAGTGTGTGTGGTGTTGGGCGATCCTGATTATTACGCGCGCCAGGGCTTTCAATCATGCGACGAGATGGGATTCGAATGCGCTTGGGATGTTCCTAAAGGTGCATTTCGTATCGCAGAGTTGGTCGAAGGTCAATGTGCCGGACACTCCGGACGCATAGATTACGCGCCAGAGTTCTCTGAACTGTAAATGAAAGAAGCCCACTAACTCAGTGGGCTTCTTTCTTAGTTCATTGAAAACTGAGATAGGGAGGTTAAGACGACTGGTCACTTTTCTTCTTACCCCAAACCTCTATTTTTGCTTTCTTACTTAGCCCTAAAACATTGAGTTTTCTGCTGCCCCAACTACTGTAAGTCATTTCAATCTGTTTTAGCTTCGCTTCTTTTGAGCCAGGAAGGCTCCATGCACGAGTCGATAATCCACTTGTTAGCACACCCATAGAGGTTAGCTTTTTCTCACTACCGTCCGTCATCACGACTTTTAAGTCGTTAATGTCTACTGTGCCCTGCACACATTTCAGTTTAATTTTACTGAAGCTGCGATTTCGGAATAGGCTATTTGGTGTCACGGTATCCGTTTCTGTTTGGAATTTGACGGTTTTCGTTGCAATCAGCTCCCACTCATCGCTGCTATTAGCAAAAACACTTATGCTGGTGGTGGCTACCAGTGCGCAAAGCAGCAGTGTAGGTAAGAATTTCATAATGTACCTCATATGTTATACCTACGGTGTGGCCATTGTCATAGGCAGAACAGTTCAATCATTCCAATGTATTGAGGTGTTCCTTGAAGTCCTTTAGGTATAATCACGATTATTTGTTAGGATTGCCCTCGTTCAAATAGGTGACGGAAAATGTCAATTAACGAGAAACAGTATTTACACGAAATGGGCATCAGCACATGGGAGCTGGTACATCCAGATAGATTGGCAGGTTACCAATCGCTAAAAATCGATTTGCAAAGTTCTTGCAAACTCCTGTTGATCTCTCCGGTATGTCCAGAGAATGAGACGGCAGTTTTGTTTGAAAACATCCTAAAGAGTATGAAGTTAACGCTTGACCAAGCGTTACATATTGAGCCAGAGCGATTTCCATTACTTGGCCAGCACGAGCTTGAGTGGGTTTGGTTTGCAGGGTGTGAAGCCGAAGTATTGCCTGACACTAAACCGCTGACATCGCCATTGTTGCAAGATGTGGATGGGAATACCCAACAAAAACGTGCACTTTGGCAACAGATTTGTTCTTACAACAATTCGAGCAAATAAGCATTAATCCCCGTTTTACTGCAATTGGTATTGCACATGAACCCCTAGGTAAATAATGACAACTAAAATCTTACCAATGTGCGCTGAGCACTTAGATCAAGTTTGGCAAATTGAGCAGCAAGCACACTCGCATCCGTGGGCAGAGTCTTTGGTACGTGATTTATCCAGCCGTGGAGCATGTCATCATGTGATGCTCGATGGCGAGATGGTGATTGGCTACTTCTATGCGCAGAATATTGTCGGTGAAGTTACGTTGCTGAATATTGCTATCGCGCCGCATCTTCAGGGTAAAGGCTATGGTCAAAAACTGTTGGATGCGTTCTTAGAACATTGTGAGCAATCAAAAGCGGAGAGTGCTTGGCTTGAGGTGCGAGAGAGTAATAAGCCTGCTATTTATATTTATGAACAAGCTGGATTCAATGAAGTTGATCGACGCCATAACTATTACCCTGCGAAAACTGGCACGGGAAAAGAAGATGCGATCATCATGAGTTATCTCTTCTTTCACTAACGTTAACGCATCCCATAAGGGAAGTCGCCCCTAAAGCGATCAGTTGCCCCTGAGGCAATAATAAGCGAGAATACCGCGCAATATTGAATCTAAAAAGCGTGTTTGCTCTTCGAGCAAGCATTCAGACATCAAAGAAGACCAGTTTCATGTCAAATACACCTTTTCTGAGCGAAGTGTCTAAACGTAGAACGTTCGCTATTATTTCTCACCCGGATGCGGGTAAAACCACCATTACTGAAAAAGTCCTTTTATTCGGAAACGCGATTCAAAAAGCAGGTACGGTTAAAGGTCGTGGTAATGCACAGCACGCAAAATCAGACTGGATGGAAATGGAAAAGGAACGTGGTATCTCGGTAACCACGTCTGTGATGCAGTTCCCTTACAATGATTGCCTGGTAAACCTACTTGATACTCCTGGACACGAAGACTTCTCGGAAGATACATATCGTACTCTAACGGCAGTCGACTCGTGTTTGATGGTTATCGATGCTGCGAAAGGTGTCGAGGATCGTACTCGGAAGCTGATGGAAGTAACCCGTCTACGCGATACGCCAATCGTGACCTTCATGAACAAACTTGACCGTGACGTTCGTGATCCAATGGAAGTATTGGACGAAGTAGAAAGCGAATTGGGCATGATGTGTGCGCCTATCACGTGGCCAATCGGCTGTGGTAAAGAATTTAAAGGTGTGTACCACATTCACCGTGATGAAACGATTTTATACGAATCTGGTCACGGTCATGAGATTCAAGAAGTTCGAATCATCAAAGGTCTAGATAACCCAGAGCTTGATGAAAAAGTCGGTGCAGGCCTTGCGGAAAGTGTTCGAGAAGAGCTTGAGCTTGTTATGGGTGCTTGCCCTGAGTTTGATTTGGAAATGTTCTTAACAGGTGACCTGACGCCAGTTTACTTCGGTACCGCATTAGGTAACTTCGGTGTAGACCACATGCTAGACGGTCTAACAGAGTGGGCACCAGCACCGAAAACGCGTCAAGCGGTTGAGCGTGAAGTTGAAGCGACAGAAGAGAAGTTCTCTGGTTTCGTATTCAAGATCCAAGCAAACATGGACCCGAAACACCGTGACCGTATCGCATTCATGCGTATTGTATCGGGTACTTACACGCAGGGTATGAAGATGAACCACGTTCGTCTTGGCAAGCAGGTGAGTATCTCTGATGCAGTAACCTTTATGGCTGGTGACCGTTCACGTGCAGAACACGCTTACGCGGGTGATATCATTGGTCTGCATAACCACGGTACTATCCAGATTGGTGATACCTTTACTCAAGGTGAGTCACTGAAGTTCTCTGGTATTCCGAACTTCGCCCCGGAACTGTTCCGTCGTATTCGCTTGAAAGATCCACTAAAGCAGAAACAGCTACTAAAAGGCTTGGTGCAACTATCAGAAGAAGGTGCGGTACAGGTATTCCGTCCACTACAAAACAACGATCTGATCGTTGGTGCCGTTGGTGTACTTCAGTTCGATGTTGTTGTGGCTCGTTTGAAGTCTGAATATAACGTTGAAGCGATTTATGAAGGCATCAACGTTGCAACTGCGCGTTGGGTTGAGTGTGATGATGCGAAGAAACTGGATGAGTTCCAACGTAAGAACCAAGCAAATTTAGCATTGGATGGTGGTGATAACTTAACGTATATTGCGCCAACAATGGTTAACTTAAACTTGGCGAAAGAGCGTTTCCCTGATATTGATTTCCGTGCGACGCGTGAGCACTAATCAAAAAGCGGTTTGGGTAAGCTTTAACGCAAACTAGATTTTAAAACGCCCTTGGCTATAAACTTAGCCAAGGGCGTTTTTTATAAGGATGAGATATGAACTGGTTTAAACGAGGATTGAAGCGTTACGACGACTGGTGCAAGGAGATGGGGCTAACCCCCGATCAAAAACGCAGCTGCGTTCCGTATCGAAAAGATCCTGCCCATCAAAATGAAGAGAACAGTGAAGCTCTGCTATTTTCTGATTCTCAGTTTGTCGGTACAGATAAAAAGTCTCAAGATGAAGCTCTTTGATACCCATTGTCACTTTGACTTTGATGTATTCCAAGGTGACTTTGCACATCAACTTCAGCTAGCTCAAACGCAAGGTGTGACAAGAATTCTGATTCCTTCAGTGGGACCTCAAAACTGGGCTCGTATTCAAACCTTGGCAGATCAACATGCCAATTTGTATTACGCCCTTGGGTTTCATCCGTATTTTCTTGAAGATAACGTCGAGCAGCACTTTGCTGAATTGGAACATTATCTAAAACAAAATGTTCCCCAGTGCGTGGCAATAGGAGAGTGTGGGCTAGATTTTGCCATTGATGTTGACCCACAGTTGCAAGAAAAGACACTTGAAGTTCAATTTGAACTGGCTAGACGCTTCGAACTCCCAGTTATTTTACACAGCCGAAAAGCGCACAATCGCCTTATTCAAATGGTTAAAGCGGCGAAGCTCCCTCGGGGAGGTGTGCTACATGCTTTCTCTGGGAGTTATCAGCAAGCAATGGAGTGGGTCAAATTAGGTTTTTTTATCGGTGTAGGAGGAACCATCACCTACCCAAGAGCGAAGAAAACGCGCGACGCAATTCAAAAATTACCACTCAAACATCTCGTGATCGAAACAGATGCACCGGATATGCCTATACTTGGATATCAAGGGGAGTCGAATCACCCAGCCAAACTCATTCATGTCTTTAATGAGCTCGTAGAGTTGCATAACGGCTCAAAGCAATCGATTGCCTCTCAGTTATGGAAAAATAGCAATTTTGCTTTCTCGATATGTGAATAAAATCTAAAGATGTGGTTTGAAATAGAAAACGTTTTCCTGCTTATTGTGAATTAACTCACAAAGCTGGCTGAATCAATCATGAATCTTATAGGAAAGTGTGAGGCTGGCATTACTTTAATTGATTCTGCATGAGTATAATTGCTCCCGCTTTATAGCTCCATTTTGTAACACGCCAATAAATAACTTATAAGGAAGTCATAAACTATGAGCCTGTTTATGAGCCTAATCGGTATGGTAGTGCTTCTTGCGATTGCAGTGGCATTTTCTAATAACCGAAAAGCTATCAATCTAAGAACTGTGGGTGGCGCATTCGCTATCCAATTCGCATTAGGTGCATTTGTTCTGTATGTACCTTGGGGCCGTGATCTACTAAACGGTTTCTCTTCAGGTGTTTCTAACGTTATCAACTACGGTAACGATGGTTCATCATTCCTGTTCGGTGGTCTTGTTTCTGACAAGATGTTCGAAGTATTCGGCGGCGGCGGTTTCATCTTCGCATTCCGTGTTCTTCCTACACTGATCTTCTTCTCTGCACTGATTTCAGTTCTTTACTACATTGGCGTTATGCAATGGGTTATCAAGATTCTTGGTGGCGCACTACAAAAAGCGCTGGGCACTTCACGTGCGGAATCAATGTCAGCAGCAGCAAACATTTTCGTAGGTCAAACAGAAGCACCTCTAGTTGTTCGTCCATTCGTTCCAAAAATGACTCAATCAGAGCTATTCGCGGTAATGTGTGGTGGTCTAGCTTCTGTTGCTGGTGGTGTACTAGCGGGCTATGCTTCAATGGGTGTTCCACTAGAGTACCTAGTAGCAGCATCATTCATGGCGGCACCAGGTGGTCTACTATTCGCTAAAATCCTTCACCCAGAGACTGACCAGCCTCACGAAAGTATCGAAGAAGCGATGGACGGCGGCGACGACAAACCAGTAAACGTAATCGACGCAGCAGCGGGCGGTGCGGCTTCTGGTCTACAACTTGCGCTTAACGTAGGTGCAATGCTAATCGCATTCGTTGGTCTAATCGCGCTGATCAACGGTATGCTAGGTGGCATCGGTGGTTGGTTCGGCATGCCAGAACTAACGCTAGAGCTAATCCTAGGTTACGCATTCTCTCCACTAGCATTCCTAATCGGTGTTCCATGGGCTGAAGCAGTAACTGCTGGTTCATTCATCGGTCAGAAAATCGTAGTGAACGAATTCGTTGCTTACTTGAACTTCACACCATACCTAGGTGAAAACGCTCAAGTAATCGCGGCAACTGGTGAAGTAATGTCTGAGAAGACAACAGCTATCATCTCATTCGCACTATGTGGTTTCGCGAACCTTTCTTCTATCGCGATTCTACTTGGTGGTCTAGGTAGCCTTGCACCAAACCGTCGTAGTGACATTGCTCGCATGGGTGTTAAAGCTGTTCTTGCAGGTACGTTGTCTAACCTTATGGCAGCGACAATTGCAGGCTTCTGCTTAAGCCTTGCAGCACTATAATTAGAATCGGTTCTTAATATATAGACGCCGTTTTACATCATGCCCTGTAGCAAGAGATTGCTGCGGGGCATTTTTCGTTTTTCGGGCTCTAAAATCTCACCGGGTGCCGGACTCAGTCTATGAGTTACGCAGCCGATGGAATAGGGGCTAGGAAATTTTGAGATACAAACCGTTTGCGCTCTATTTGGTGCTACAGTTTTGCGGTGAAACTCTATAATGTATTAATCACAGGATAGTGGTTAAGGTTGATACTTAATCACGTAATGAATATTACATAATCGATGGGCAAATGACTTGCCCAGCAATATCAGATCTAATAGGCGTTTTGCTGTGTGATGTGATATTAAAGACACCGCAATCATAGATTGTTGTGCCATAGGCCAAACTGGTACTGTGCGGTGACAAGGATAGCAATTGGCATATGAAATTTTCGCTGTATATGCCGAGTCTTCAGGGAACCAAGTCCGTTCATTAATAGACTGTTTAGCCATTTACTCACATTGTCTCGACTTGTTGATTATAGTTAGAGACGTGATGTAAGGCTGAGTAGTGAATTTTTTGAATATTGATCGGAGATAGAAATGAGCGATTTAAAAGCAGCAGCGCTACGTGCACTTAAACTTATGGACCTAACTACGTTGAATGACGATGACACTGATGCAAAAGTGATCTCATTATGTCATGACGCGAAAACAGCAGTAGGCAACACAGCTGCAATTTGTATTTACCCTCGCTTTATTCCTATTGCTAAGAAGACACTTCGTGAGCAAGGTACGCCAGAGGTTCGCATTGCAACAGTAACGAACTTCCCACACGGTAACGACGACATTGAAATCGCAGTTGCTGAAACAAAAGCGGCGGTTGCTTACGGTGCAGACGAAGTTGACGTAGTTTTCCCATACCGCGCGCTAATGGCGGGTGATGAGAAAGTAGGCTTCGAACTAGTTAAGCAATGTAAAGAGGCTTGTGGTGATATTCTTCTTAAAGTGATCATCGAAACGGGTGAACTAAAAGAAGAAGCACTAATCAAGAAAGCATCTCAAATCTGTATTGAAGCAGGTGCTGACTTCATTAAAACTTCAACTGGTAAAGTGCCAGTAAACGCAACACCAGAATATGCACGCATGATGCTTGAAGTGATTCGTGACATGGGTGTTGCAGAAACTGTTGGTTTCAAACCAGCAGGTGGTGTGCGCACTGCTGAAGATGCAGCTGCATACCTAGCAATGGCTGACGAAATCCTAGGTGATAACTGGGTTGATGCTCGTCACTACCGTTTTGGTGCGTCTAGCCTGCTAACTAACCTACTAAATACATTAGAAGTGACAGACGAAACCGCTGATCCAGCAGCGTACTAATCCCAATAATATGTCTGAACGGTAGCACCTAAACGGGTGCTACCAAACCTCTTCTATCCTACTTAACCATGGCTCACTGAGAGCATGGGAGGCACTAATGTATTTACCACAAGAAATCATTCGTAAAAAACGTGACGGTGAAGTACTTACCGCAGACGAAATCAACTTCTTTATTCAAGGCGTAGCAAATAACACCGTATCTGAAGGTCAGATCGCGGCGTTTGCTATGACAATTTTCTTCAATGAAATGACCATGGATGAGCGTATTGCCCTAACGTGTGCAATGCGTGATTCGGGCATGGTTATCGACTGGAGCCACATGAACTTTGGTGGCCCAATTGTCGACAAACACTCTACCGGCGGTGTGGGCGACGTAACGTCTTTGATGCTTGGCCCTATGGTGGCAGCATGCGGCGGTTTCGTACCAATGATCTCTGGCCGTGGTCTTGGCCACACAGGCGGTACGCTAGATAAGCTTGAGTCTATTCCAGGCTACAACATCACACCAAGCAACGATGTGTTTGGGCAAGTAACTAAAGACGCTGGTGTGGCGATCATCGGTCAAACTGGTGACCTTGCTCCAGCGGATAAGCGTGTTTACGCGACTCGTGATATTACCGCAACCGTAGACAACATTTCTCTGATCACGGCTTCCATTCTTTCTAAGAAATTGGCGGCGGGTCTGGAGTCGCTAGTGATGGACGTTAAAGTCGGCTCTGGTGCATTCATGCCAACTTACGAAGCGTCTGAAGAGCTAGCGAAATCAATCGTTGCAGTAGCAAACGGTGCGGGTACTAAGACCACTGCAATCTTGACAGACATGAACCAAGTATTGGCCTCTTCGGCAGGTAATGCGGTGGAAGTTCGTGAAGCGGTTCGTTTCCTAACTGGTGAATACCGTAACCCACGCCTACTTGAAGTCACCATGGCTTCTTGTGCAGAAATGCTGGTACTTGGCAAACTGGCTGAGAACACAGAAGACGCACGTGCGAAGTTGATGGAAGCGCTAGACAACGGTAAAGCAGCAGCATGCTTCGGCAAGATGGTTGCGGGTCTTGGCGGCCCAGCAGACTTCGTAGAAAACTACGATAACTACCTAGAAAAAGCGGAAATCATCAAGCCTGTTTACGCGACGGAAACGGGCATTGTTTCAGCAATGGACACGCGTGCGATTGGCATGGCTGTCGTTGCTATGGGTGGTGGTCGCCGTGTTGCTACTGATGAAATCGACTATGCCGTAGGTTTCGACGAGTTCATCCGCTTGGGTGAAGTTGCAGATAGCGATAAACCTCTTGCCGTTATCCACGCTCGCAGCGAAGAGCAGTGGGAAGAAGCGGCAAAAGCACTGCGCAGTGCAATCAAAGTAGGTGGTGAGTACACACCAACTCCAGAGGTTTACCGCCAAATTCGTGCAGAAGATATTTAATAGAACAAGTAATTACACAAGGCCTACTCAACCATAATAAAAAGCCGAGTGGGCCTAAGGAACGAGCAATGAAAAGAGCATTTATTTTAGTACTAGACTCATTCGGTATTGGTGCAACCGCTGACGCTGAGAAATTTGGTGATGTAGGTTCAGACACACTAGGCCACATCGCAGAACAATGCGAAAAAGGCTTAGCAGATAACGACCAACGTCAAGGCGCACTTCGCCTTCCAAACCTATCTAAGTTAGGTTTGGCAATGGCACATAAAGAGTCAACAGGTCGCTTCGCACCTGGCCTAGACGCAGATGCCGAAATCATTGGTGCGTACGGTCACGCAGCAGAGCTTTCTTCTGGTAAAGATACGCCGTCTGGTCACTGGGAAATCGCAGGTGTTCCTGTTCTGTTTGACTGGGGTTACTTCACAGACAAAGCAAACAGCTTCCCTAAAGAGCTGACGGATCGCATCCTTGAGCGCGCGGGTCTTGACGGTTTCCTAGGTAACTGCCACGCATCTGGTACTCAAGTTCTTGATGACTTGGGTGAAGAGCATATGAAGACTGGGCAGCCAATCTTCTACACTTCTGCGGACTCTGTATTCCAAATCGCCTGTCACGAAGAGACATTCGGCCTGGATCGTCTACTAGAGCTTTGCCAAATTGCGCGTGAAGAACTAGAAGATTACAACATCGGCCGTGTAATCGCGCGCCCATTCATTGGCCCGGGTAAAGGTCAATTTGAGCGTACGGGTAACCGTCGTGACCTATCTGTAGAGCCACCATCAGCGACTATCTTACAAAAGTTAGTTGATGAGAAGGGCGGTCAGGTTCATTCCATCGGTAAGATTTCAGATATTTATGCTGGTTGCGGGATCACTAAGAAAACCAAAGCAACAGGCATTCCAGCACTATTTGAAGCAACGAAAGAAGCGATCAAAGAAGCGGGTGATAACACCATCGTATTCACTAACTTCGTCGACTTCGATTCAGCTTACGGTCACCGTCGTGATGTGGCGGGTTACGCTGCAGCGCTTGAGTACTTTGATGGTCGCATCAATGAAGTGCTAGAACTGATGGGTGAAGATGACGTGCTTATCCTAACAGCAGACCACGGCTGTGACCCAACATGGCCAGGTACTGACCATACTCGTGAGCACATCCCAGTATTGGTTTACGGTCAAAAAGTGCCAGCAGGCTCTCTTGGCCGCCGCGAAACATTCGCAGACATCGGCCAAACATTGGCGAGCTACTTCGGTACTTCTCCAATGGATTACGGTAAGAATTTCCTATAATTAGGATATTGAAAACTAGGAGCTGAATGCTCCTAGTTTTATGTTTGCAGTATGCAAGTACTGCTTGTCGGAAATGAGAATACTCTGGCTTATATCGCCTTAAGCGCGGAGCGCTAGAGAAAGGTTAAGGAAAAGAAAATGGCAACTCCACATATCAATGCTGAAATGGGTGCATTCGCAGACGTCGTACTGATGCCGGGTGACCCGCTACGTGCAAAATACATCGCAGAAACCTTCCTTGAAGACGTTGTGCAAGTGTGTGATGTGCGTAATATGTTCGGTTACACTGGCACATACAAAGGCCGTAAGATCTCGGTTATGGGCCACGGTATGGGTATCCCATCATGCTCGATTTACGCAACGGAGCTAATTAAAGACTTCGGCGTGAAGAAAATCATCCGTGTTGGTAGCTGTGGCGCAGTAAACGAAGACATCAAAGTGCGTGATGTTGTGATCGGCATGGGCGCGTGTACGGATTCTAAAGTGAACCGTATCCGTTTTAAAGGTCATGACTTTGCAGCAATCGCAGACTACAAAATGGTTCGCGCGGCAGAAGACGCAGCAAAAGCACGTGGCATTGATGTGAAAGTCGGTAACCTATTTTCAGCGGAGCTTTTCTACACGCCAGATCCAGAAATGTTCGACGTAATGGACAAGTACGGCATTGTTGGTGTTGAAATGGAAGCGGCGGGCATTTACGGCGTAGCGGCAGAATACGGTGCAAAAGCTCTGACAATCTGTACGGTTTCAGATCACATCAAAACGGGTGAGCAAACAACTTCTGATGAGCGTCAAACAACATTCAACGACATGATGCTAATCGCACTAGATTCAGTATTGCTAGGCGACGAAGAATAAGCGACAAAGAGTCATCTTAGTTTCTTGACATTAAGAACTAAAAGAACAGCCCGCACAATGCGGGCTGTTTTTGTATTAGATGTTGATTACCGACTGACTATTTGGTTAGCAGTAGGTTTTGCGCTTTTTTACGGCGGATAGGCTGTCTACGTAAAATCATAATGAATAACATGCCGCACACAAAACTCATTAGCACCATCATGTACATGTAGCGATCACTCTTACGATAGTGGTGGTCAGAAATCGCGGTTACACGACCTGTCTCAAAGGTAACGCGAACAAAACCGATGAGAGCTTCATCGGCAAATACTGGCTCAACCAACTGCTGGCGGCCAATGGAAGCTGTTGCCAAGGGCGTGTCTAAGCCTAAAACTTCGCGTACCGATAGCGCATCTTCACTAGACGCTAAACGTACGCCTTGTGCATCATATATTGTCGCATCAAACACCAAACGGTCTTGTGCTAGCTGGTTTGTCAGCTTAAGTAAGCGTTCTTGATCTTTGGTCAAAATCATTTCACTGGCAGAAAGAGACGCCTGTGAAATCAAAACTTTGGTGAGTGTCTCAAGCTGCTGTGCTTGAATTTTCTCGTTGCCCTTACTGATCACAACACTGTTTTTGATCGTGATAAACAACATCACACACAGTAGGATTAGTGCCAGAATTCTTAGGGCATTCCTTACTGAGAACAAGGATTCACTCATGCTCTTTACTCATCCATTTAAAATAAAACAAAGACTTGCCTTTTTAGTTTGTTGAGGTAACGTTTTAGCAAAGTCATAAGGGATTATATACATGGACGCGTCAAAAAGCTTGCCTATCAGAAAACATACGACACTTTTAAAACGATTACCCGAGACTCGATTTGCCTCCCAACTAGATAAAGCAAAAGCAAACTGGATAGTGTTTGCAGAATACCTTTCGCCACGTCATTTTGAAGACATTGATTTCTTCACAGGTGTCTACAACCCCGTGTTAGAAACGTGGAAAGTTGGCCAATATGAAGTCGCCTTGATGGCAGGAGAGTTGACCCCTCAACACGAAACGATCTTACAAAGCCTCAACTTGGATTACGCCTCGCTTAATGAAGTTCCAGATCTCTCAACCCAAGGTTTGATTGTATTTGACATGGACTCAACGGCAATCCAGATAGAGTGTATTGATGAAATCGCAAAATTGGCCGGAGTCGGGGATGAGGTGGCAGAAGTTACTGAACGTGCGATGCAAGGAGAACTGGATTTTGAGCAAAGTTTGCGTCAACGCGTAGGCAAGCTCAAAGGTGCGGATGAATCAATTCTTGAACAAGTTCGTTCCCAATTGCCATTTATGCCGGACTTTGAAGCGTTAATCGCAACGTTAAAAGCACTAGGCTGGAAAACAGCGATTGCTTCCGGTGGTTTTACTTACTTCTCGGACTATATCAAAGATAAAGTCGATTTAGATTTTGCTCGCTCTAATCAGTTGGAAATCATTAATGGTAAGCTCACGGGGAACGTACTTGGCGATGTGGTTACCGCGCAGATGAAGTCAGATATCCTGGTGGAGTTGGCGGATGAATACGAAATTGAGCAGCACAACACGGTTGCTGTCGGTGATGGCGCTAACGATCTTGTGATGATGTCGGTGGCGGGCTTAGGTATCGCGTACCACGCAAAACCTAAAGTGGAAGCTCAAGCGCAATCTGCGATTCGCTTTGCAGGCTTAGGCGGTGTGCTCTGTATTTTATCTGGTGCACTGGTGAAGCAGCAAAAGGTCAGCTGGAAAGCAAAACCTTAATTTATCCATTCAAAAACACCGCCTTTCTGGCGGTGTTTTTCGTTGACTTAGTATGGCTCTAAATTTACTCGGTTAACTCCAATCTAATTACAACCTCTTCCGTAATGTCTTCAAACTCACTGTAACCGACCAAAGCGGTCAGCTCCTTTTCTAATTTGCTCGCTTGATGTACACCAAATTGGGTTAAGTCACTTAAATCTTGTTGCAGCAACGATGTCATCGGATCGAAAATTGGGGCTGTAGATAAGCGAATTACGTAGAAGTCACCCATCATTCGCGCTTTCTTTATAAATTGAATCCGTTCTTTTACGCTGTTGAACTCTTGATGAAGCTTAGACTCAATGCCTGTAATTTTATTGCCGACTTTGGCTGCGCTAATGTAGATATCCTGATGCCTTGCTTGAGCTCCCTCTACACGCTTTATCGGCTCTGCGATTAATGTGCTTGTTCGACCTTTAAAGATAGGTTCAAGTGACAACAATTGATCGTGCCCAAGGCGTGCAAAAAGCTCAATGTGCTTAGGTAGCGGCAAATTCACCCCAATAACGGGGGTTTTGATTGAAGACGACGCTGTTTTACTGATAAAAATGGGTGTGCTCAGAGTTCGAGAGAGCAACATGCTGTGCAGTCTTTCAAGTAACGCATTACTCGGTAGCATCTCTTTTTGCGGGATCAACTTATCTTGATTGTGCTCGATAATGCTGTTGAAAAAGGCGATCACTTTAATGGTGTGGCTGCTTTCATCAATAACTAACTGTACGCTACAGCCATCTGGGCTAACACGAATTACCCGGTATGGCACCGACGTTAAAGGCAGCTTTTTGTCGTAGAGCTGTAACTCTCGGAAGTTGATCTGAACCTCTTGCCCAGAGCGCAACATGGTAGGTTCGTCCAGTTTAATGCCGAGCCCTCGCTTTGAAATATCGACAGTGCTGCCGCTCGCTGTGACAGGCCCAGAACGTAGTTCTATTGGGGTCTTAAATCGGTAACGTGGCTCTTTGCGACGAGACTTGGCATCAAAATAAATGCCTTTCGGGTTGCCTATAATTCTTCTCGGATGGCGAAATGCATTTAACGTATTTGCGGGTAAGCGCGGCTTTTCAGTGAGCAGATAATCCTGCCCTGATTTTTCGTCAGCAATTTCTTGCAAGATGCCAATGTGAGTCAATGATTGGGACGTTTCAGCTAACTGCGGAGAGAAAGCGGCTAAGTCTTCCTGTTCTTGCTCTGACAGTTCAAATATCGAAATTCTAAACGCGCGCCAACTTTCACGTTTAGCACCTAAATGCCAAAATAGCTGGCGTTGTTCACGAGTGGCCTCAGGACGAAGCATCGAATAGAAATAGGTTCGGTTTTCGTGCTCGTGAGTAAATGAATAAAGGACGTTTGTGGTGCCTTTAACGCCAGGTTTAATGAGTGACGCGACTCGCTTCTCATTAAATAAGGATCCAAACATTTGCTGGTTCCTTTCATCATGCCAGTACTGCCAAAGCTTTTGATTGTTTGGCGTCAACATAGCGAGTTTCAGCTCACTGCCATCAAAGAATAGAGGTAAGCTGCTGGTGTGCTTAAGCGCGATGTGCTCATAACCACGAGTTCGAGCTCGAATGATCTTATCTTGATTATCGTGACGAGCTCTTTTCGCTGCGCTGTTGAGCGCTTCATCGATCACTCGAGTAACGACATTGGTTTCAGTTAAACGTATGGTTCTGAGGTATCGAACTGAGTCATTCTCGTAACAGTCATCAACCGCAAGTATGCGGTACGCCAGCGGTTTCTCTATTCCGGCAACCTGAGATTTGCTGGCAAATTCAGTAAACGTGACCTGAATAATCTCCCCAAGGTTATATTTAAACGCACTTGGGACTTTGAACTTTGCGCCAGAGCAGGATAAGTCAATGCTTAACCCATGCAGAAGTTGCCCTTTAGAGCGGCAAATCTCGACTTGAGATTGGACTTTCAAGCGCTTTTCTTGGCGCTTTAAGTCATAGCCGAGGTGAACAGGCTCCGCTAAGAAAGGGCTTTTAGGATCCGTTAACGATTGCGTTTTTTGTTGAGTAAGACGTTTGCTCATTACGCGAAAGTTATTCCGCGTGTTGACCAAAGCTTCCCACATTCCCTCAGTGTAGCCGCCAAACTTTTTGATGTTTTTATGGTAAGCGTTGAAAGCAACGTCATCTAACCAATGTGGAATACCATCCAAAATATACTCGCGACATTCACCTTGGACGCGACCGCGCAGATCGATGCTTTTTTTGCACGGAGCCATCAAGCGGTTAAGTTCCATTTTCACTAAGATTTTGGCCGAAGGCGGCTCTTCCTCGGTCAATTGGCCAAGGACAAAGTCAAAGTCATCCGAACCGTAAACGGGAATGAGTCGTTCTGCGATCGAGAGAATTTCAGATTGCTGCATTATTTCTGTTAGAGTATGTCGTTACTTTAAATTGTATCGGCTAAGCGAAGTAAAACTTAAGTATATCAATAGTTCATTTCAGTTAAGGTCTGACTTGGCTGTGCTTAGTCACATTTGTAGAAAAAATCGAGGCATCATGGCGAAAGCAAAACGAGCGTATGTTTGTAATGATTGTGGCGCGGATTTTCCCCGTTGGCAGGGGCAGTGTAACGCATGTGGTTCGTGGAATACGATAACAGAAGTCCGTATCGCTGCATCGCCAACGGTTGCTCGTAATGAACGTTTATCCGGCTACGCGGGCTCCGCAACAGAAGCTACAGTTCAAACGTTATCCGAAATTGATCTGCAGGAAGTGCCACGCTTCACAAGTGGGTTTAAAGAACTTGACCGCGTATTAGGTGGGGGCGTTGTACCCGGCGCCGCTATTTTGATTGGTGGTAACCCTGGCGCTGGTAAATCCACCTTGCTGCTGCAAACCATGTGTAGTTTGTCTGCGCAAATGCCAACGCTCTATGTAACAGGTGAAGAATCGTTGCAGCAGGTAGCAATGCGTGCTTCTCGACTAGGGTTGCCGAAAGATCATTTAAAAATGCTATCGGAAACGAACGTCGACAAAATTTGCCAAATTGCTGAAAAAGAGCAACCTCGCATTATGGTGATTGACTCGATTCAGGTAATGCACGTTTCAGATGTTCAATCGTCACCGGGCAGTGTTGCTCAAGTACGTGAATCTGCGACAGCTCTGACACGATACGCAAAACAGAATAACGTCGCGGTATTTATTGTTGGTCACGTAACAAAAGATGGTACCCTTGCGGGCCCTAAAGTTCTTGAGCACATTATAGACTGTTCAGTGCTGCTTGATGGTGGTACTGATAGCCGCTTTCGCACATTGCGTAGTCATAAAAACCGCTTTGGCGCTGTGAATGAGCTCGGTGTTTTTGCAATGACAGGCCAAGGGTTGAAAGAAGTGAGTAACCCATCCGCGATTTTCCTTTCTCGTGGTGAAGAAGAAACATCAGGTTCTTCTGTTATGGTGGTTTGGGAAGGTACGCGTCCTCTATTAGTAGAGATTCAAGCGTTGGTGGATTACTCGCAATTGGCAAACCCTCGCCGTGTTGCGGTCGGTTTGGAGCAGAACCGCTTATCACTTTTGCTCGCTGTGTTGCATAAGCATGGTGGCTTACAAATGGCAGACCAAGATGTCTTTGTTAATGTGGTTGGCGGTGTTAAGGTGACGGAGACGAGTGCCGATCTTGCGTTAGTTATGGCGCTTTTATCGAGTTTTCGTGACCGTCCACTACCCAAAGATGTGGTTATTTTTGGTGAGGTCGGGCTTGCAGGCGAAATCCGTCCTGTGCCAAGTGGGCAAGAACGTTTGAATGAAGCGTTCAAACATGGTTTCAAGAAAGCCATTGTGCCTGCAGCAAACATGCCGAAAGGCGGCATTCCTGGCATGCAAATTCACGGCGTTAAGAAATTGTCGGAAGCTATAGAGGCTTTTGACGAGCTGTAATGCTCATAAGAATGGTATTTGTGGAATCACAAACTGTTCTATCCGTCCTCAATAAAATGCGAATAAAGTACATAAATTGCTGTGTTTGACTATGCTTTGGGGACGGAAATTTCACGTTAAAATTTTTTTTCTTCCATCCGCACGCAAGGGTATCAGTATTGACAGAATGTGATATACTCTGCGCGCACTTTATACCTTATTAACAGAGTAAGACAATGACTGATTTATCAAAATACAGAAACATTGGTATTTTTGCTCACGTAGACGCGGGTAAAACTACCTCTACAGAGCGTATCCTAAAGCTAACTGGTAAGATCCATAAGATCGGTGATACACACGACGGTTCAACTACAACTGACTTCATGGAGCAGGAAGCTGAACGTGGTATCACAATCCAGTCTGCAGCAACAACTTGTTTCTGGAACGATCACCGTCTAAACATCATCGATACTCCTGGACACGTTGACTTCACTATCGAAGTTTACCGTTCTCTAAAAGTACTTGACGGTGGTATCGGTGTATTCTGTGGTTCTGGTGGTGTTGAGCCTCAGTCAGAAACTAACTGGCGTTACGCTGACGAATCACACGTATCACGTCTGATCTTCGTTAACAAACTAGACCGTATGGGCGCAGATTTCTACAAAGTTGTAGATCAAGTACAAAACGTACTAGGTGCTACACCTCTAGTTATGACTCTACCTATCGGTATCGAAGAAGATTTCGTAGGTGTTGTAGACGTACTAAGCCAACAAGCTTACGTATGGGATGAGTCTGGCCAGCCAGAGAACTACGAAGTTCAAGATATTCCAGCAGACATGGTAGAAAAAGCTGCTGAATACCGTGAAATGCTAATCGAAACTGCTCTAGAGCAAGACGAAGATCTAATGATGGCTTACCTAGAAGAAGGCGAAGAGCCATCTCTAGAAGACATCAAACGTTGTATCCGTAAAGGTACTCGTGATCTAGCATTCTTCCCAACTTACTGTGGTTCAGCGTACAAGAACAAAGGTATCCAACTTATTCTTGACGCGGTAATTGATTACCTACCATCTCCAACAGAAGTTGATCCACAGCCTCTAACTGATTCAGAGACTGGTGAGCCAACTGGTGAAGTTGCGACTGTATCTGCAGACGAGCCACTACGTGCGCTTGCATTTAAGATCATGGACGACCGTTTTGGTGCTCTAACCTTTATCCGCATCTACTCTGGTAAGATGAAGAAAGGTGACACAGTACTTAACTCTGCAACTGGTAAAACAGAGCGTATCGGCCGTATGGTTGAGATGCACGCAGACGAGCGTAACGAGATCGATTCAGCACAAGCTGGTGACATCATCGCTGTAGTTGGTATGAAGAACGTTCAAACTGGTCACACTCTATGTGATCCTAAGCACGAATGTACTCTTGAGCCAATGATCTTCCCAGATCCAGTAATCTCTATCGCAGTTAAGCCTAAAGATAAAGGCGGTTCTGAGAAGATGGGTATCGCGATCGGTAAAATGGTTGCAGAAGATCCATCATTCCAAGTTGAGACTGATGAAGATTCAGGCGAAACTATCCTGAAAGGTATGGGTGAACTTCACCTAGACATCAAGGTAGATATCCTTAAGCGTACTTACGGCGTTGAGCTAGAAGTTGGTGCTCCACAGGTTGCTTACCGTGAAACTATCACTCAAGCAATCGAAGACAGCTACACGCACAAGAAACAGTCTGGTGGTTCTGGTCAGTTCGGTAAGATCGATTACCGTATCAAACCAGGTGAGCCAAACTCTGGCTTCACGTTCAAGTCAACAGTTGTTGGTGGTAACGTACCTAAAGAATTCTGGCCTGCAGTTGAGAAAGGCTTTGCGTCAATGATGGAGCACGGTGTTCTAGCTGGCTTCCCTACTCTAGACGTTGAAGTTGAACTATTCGACGGTGGTTTCCACGCAGTTGACTCTTCAGCAATCGCTTACGAAATCGCTGCTAAAGGCGCATTCCGTCAGTCTATGCCTAAAGCTGGCGCGCAACTTCTTGAACCAATCATGAAAGTTGACGTGTTCACTCCAGAAGATCACGTTGGTGACGTAATCGGTGACCTTAACCGTCGTCGTGGTATGATCAAAGACCAACAAGCTGCGTCTACTGGCGTACGTATCAAGGGTGATGTACCTCTATCAGAAATGTTTGGTTACATCGGTACTCTACGTACAATGACTTCTGGTCGTGGTCAGTTCTCTATGGAGTTCTCACACTACGCACCATGTCCAGCAAACGTTGCTGAGCAAGTAATTGCTGACGTTAAAGAGCGTAACGCTAAGAAGTAATTCTTAAGTTAACTCTATAACTTGAAAGCCCCGCCTAGTGCGGGGCTTTTTGTATCTAACCGCTTATACATAGCGCGTTTTTGTTTCGCTGATATACGCCTTTGGTGTTGTTTACCGACTATTCTGAAGCTGAGCCAGTATTACTAACATTGAGGTCGATGGTTTTAAAATCTGGTATCACTGACTTTTCAAATGTTTCTATTTCTTCTCTCAACCATTGTGCAAACAATTGGGCTTTAGGTCGCTTTAAGTAGCCTTTTGGAGCGCACAGGTAATACGCAAATTTGGGTTTAATGGCTATATCACCAATTCGGACCAGTTTGCCTGAACGGAAATATTGATGAGCTAAACTGTGTTTGACGAGCGCTACGCCTTGTAGTGATAACGCGGCTTCTAACACTAAGTGTGAGCCACTGTATTTTAAAGCAGGCTTTGCCGCTGAATGACCAAGTCTCGCTAACCACATGTTCCAGTCCAGATCTGGCCATACGTCTTCGATGAGCTCTGCTTTGCTTAAATCTTCAATGCGATAGATTCCGTGCTCTTTCTGATATACCGGGTGACAGGCAGGATAAAAAGCTTCATCCATTAACCATTGTGATTCTAAATTAGGGTATTTTCCTAAACCGTAACGGACACACAAATCGATCTGACTATCTTGAAAAGACACCAAATCATTGGTTGGTTCTAATAGTAAGGCGATATCAGGGTGACGCTGACGAAAAGCCGTAATTTTCGGGACTAACCAATGGTGAGCGAAAGAGGGGAGTGTTGATATCGAAAGGTGGTTAGGATTAGGATCTTGATTAACCAATCTAACCCCTTGCTGCAAATGAGCAAACCCTCTTTCAGCCTGAGTAAACAGCAGCTCTCCCTCAGGTGTGAGCACGATTTTTCTGTGCTGGCGAACAAATAAGTCCGTTCCTAAAAACTCTTCAAGATGACGAATTTGCTGACTAATTGCGGCTGGCGTAACAAACAATTCTTTTGCCGCTGTTTTAAAGCTTCCTTCCTTTGCTGCAACGAAGAAGTAATACAAGCCCTGTAAAGGAGGCATTCGATCTTTCACATTAGTTTTCCTTAACTCAATGGCAGATTCTATCGTTTGAGGATATCAGCGTAGTCGCTGATTATTAAGTGGTCAACATTGTTATAGGAGTTGGTTACATGGAAAACATGACACACACTTGTGAGCGCACTTTATCAGCTGACCATCAGACCGGATTACAGTTAATTTATTCTAAACTTGCTAGTTGGAGAAGAAACTACAAGACACGTCGTCACTTGAGAGAGTTACCAGAACATCTTTGGGACGATATAGGATTAGATGAAAAGGAGATTAATAGTGAAGTGAGGAAGCCGTTTTGGAGAGAGTAGTTTATGAGTTTGATTCAAGCTCAGAATTAAACTGCACTCCCCAATGATATTGAGGAGTGCAGACAAGGCTATAAGTCTTCTTCCCACACAACCAATTCACCTTTCGGCCAGTTGTGACCAATTTCATGATACTTTTGCTCAAGCACATGACGTTTAATTTTGAGTGTTGGCGTCAATACGCCATTTTCAATGCTCCAAGGCTCTTTAATCATTAATACGCCTTTGATTTGCTCATGAGAGGCGAGTTCTTGATTCATTTTTGCAATGACTTTGCGGGTGGTTCGTGCGTACCGCTCCCGATCAAAGTTAGGAAAATCATGTGGCACAACCAAAAGAATCGGGGCTGGTAGCCCTAAACCGATGAGGCACATCATCTCTACGCGACTGTATTCGAAAAGTTTTTTCTCGATAGGAACTGGAGAGACAAACTTACCTTTGGCGGTTTTAAAGTTATCTTTTTTACGGCCTTGAATGGTTAGGTAACCATCTGAGTCGATAGAGCCTATATCGCCTGTGTGTAGCCAGCCCTCTGAATCAAAAGACTCTTGGGTGGCAATGTCATTTTTGTAGTAGCCAGAAAATAGCCCGTTGCCACGCACCATGATTTCATCATCGTCAGCGATTTTTAACTCAATACCTGGTCCAGCATTACCGACACTACCAATTTTGTCAGCTCTAAATGGGTAGTTGAGCGTGCTATAGGCAAATGATTCTGTCATGCCCCAAGCTTCAGTAATATTGAGTCCTACAGAGTGGTACCACTCCAGCAGTGCTGGTGATACCGGGGCAGAGCCACAGCCTAATACTCGAGCCTGATCCAACCCCAATCCTTCTGCGAGCTTTTTCTTGATCAGAGAATTGACGAATGGGATTTTCAATAGAATGTTGAGCTTCTTCTGTGGAAGTTTGTCTTGAATACGTTGTTGGAATAGCGTCCATAATCGCGGGACTGAGATAAACAGAGTCGGGCGGTGCATTTTTACATCTTCGATAAAGGTATCCAATGATTCTGGAAATGCTGTTGGTACACCACCCATGATGGATGAGCCAAAAATGTAGACGCGCTCTGTAATATGAGCCAAAGGTAAGTAAGAAAATAGGCGATCATTTTCTTGAATACCGATATGGTTTATCAGTTGTTGTACTGACCAGTTAAACGCTCCGTAGGTCAGCATCGCACCTTTCGGTAATCCTGACGTACCAGAGGTATACACCAAAGACATTAGCTTATCGTCGTAGTGCTGTGGACGCTCTTCACTTGGCATTGCATCGGCAATGAGTGCTTGGTATTCGTACTGACATTTTGGTGCAGTATCGTAGGGGAGCGAGATACTAATGAGCTCCGGCATTGCATCAATGACTTGCTGGGTTGCTTTAGGATCATCGAGTTTTCCGCCAATGAGCGCTTTACTTTCACTATGAGTCACACAGTATTCGATGGTGTCCGCGCCGGCGGTAGGAAAGATTGGCACACTGACATAATCGCCAAGCATCATCGCAAGATCGCAAATAAACCACTCTGCACAGTTTTTAGATACTAATGCTACTTTGTCACCAGGCTGTACTCCGAGGTTGCGTAGTGCACTGACGAGTTTTAAGGCTTGATCGGCAACATCAGCGAACGTGTATTCAACAAATTGTCGATTAATAATTTGTTTTAGATAGACCTCATTTGGACGCTCTTGAGCCCATTTGAGAATCATTTCATTTGGTGGTGGGAGAGCGCAACCAGCAGCGCTGTTTAGATTCGGCTGATTCATTTTTAGTGACTCCATGTCTTCTCGTTGTATTTATAATTGTTAACGCATTGTTAACTTTAGCATGTTAAATAACGACACGGGAATGCATTTTGATGAAATATGTGGGGAGGATAGCGTTAGTTACCCCTAAAGTCGGTACTAATAGCGCCTAAAACTGTTGCCGATAATTCGCTGGGGACAGGCCTGTTTTTTTCTTAAAAATTCGAGAAAAGTAAGAGACATCTCGGTATCCACACTGATAAGCGATGTAGGCAATTTTCATGGATTCATTTTCAACGAGCATTTTCTTTGCTAATGAAATGCGTTTCGCAGTGACATAATCACGAAAGCACATACCAACTTTGCGATGGAATACTTTGGAAAAGTAGTTCGGTGAGTAGTGACAAAGCGCAGCAGCTTCCTCTTCTCTTAGGTCTTTATGGACGTTATTGGCGATGTAATGAACCACGTCAGAAAAATTCGACTTTCCGCTTCGAGAAAAGAGTTTATCGACCGAAATTTGTTCTTCGTCGACCTTGCTGTGCAAAAAGTATTTCAATTTTATCTGTGATAGCCAAATCGGGAGGGTGATTTCATTCAACGTATAATATTCCGCACAAATATGCTTTGGCGGTAAGTGAGGCTCGATACCGGTTGGATGTACAACGATCAGTTTTTTGTCGAGATTTTCACAGAGCGTGATGACGCCTTTCAGGTGTTCTCGATGATCGCAAGTCATGTAGTAGAAGAAATAGCTGTGTTCTTTATCGCTAAGCACAGAGATATCTTTGCTACAGTCCATAATCTCAAAGTTCTTATCAAACTCACAGCGAAGTGATTCCGGCAGCGAGCAAAGAGTCTCTCCAATCCAATAAGCTTTGGTCAGTCTATCCATATGAATCCCGCTCAGTACGTACTACACCAACGTTAGTATGTATTGAGGTCAGTTGAGCCTCATTCCTTGAGCTTCAGACCTCACCCTTTCGTTTATTAAGCTTAGGCTTATATAGTCATACTGCAAGTGTGAAAGGTGTCACATAGTTGGTGGTGATGTGTCTCGTTATTGATACATTTTGATTCTGAAGCGCAGGTAGGCAAGAAAGTACCAACCTTTGGCAAAAAAGTCCTAACCCCCCTAATTCTCGGTGACTAATGTTTAAGCATGATTCAGGTGCACATGAGACCTGTATCATTAATAGCGAGATACGTTAAAGGGGATAATCTTATGGATAACTTTCGCAATCTAATCAAGGACTTCATGGAAGATGAAGAGGGGCTAACACTTTTAGAGTACATTCTAGGTGCGGCGTTAATTGTTACAGCGTTCTTGACTTCAGGCTTCTGGACGACTTTGTCTAACAAGTTTACTTCAGTAGCTGGTCGTATCAGCAGCTCGTAATGGTTAGCGAGTTAGTTATTTGGTCATTGCTTATTGCGATTGGAGTATCAGACGCTCAGAAACACAGAATACCAAACAAAGCGGTGCTTATGCTTTTGGTTGCTGTTACTGCAAACGTAATTTACAACCCAGCAACAAGTGGCTTGGATCATTTATATGGTGGGTTGGTTGCGTTTGCAGTGTGTTTCGCGCTGTATCTGTTCAGAGTAATGGCTGGAGGAGACGTTAAGTTGCTCGCCGTCATAGGGGCATGGCTGGGTCTGAGTAACCTTGGGGAAGCGTCTACTGGAATAATACTTGCTGGAGGCATCGTGGGCATTTTTTATCTAATGTTACACGTGTCATCGACTAGTGTTGCTCTATCACACCAGATAAAAGGGTATTGCTTAGAAAAAGTAACACCAGGCTTTAGGTCTAATAAGCCGTTAGTCATTCCTTTCGCGCCGATAATCGTAATTGGATTAGCTTATTTCTCCTACACCCATTAAATAATAATAAAAAATGGCATGCAGCATCAGTTGACTAGGCAACTTCAAGAGGGGAAGTGTGATGGGCTCTGTGTATTGGGAAAAACTCGTGCCACAAATAAATCCACCAAAGGTGCCTTCGTCTGTCGAGGGTCTTGGCGTGCCGTCTTCAGTTGTTGAAAACCTAGTGTTGAAACATCTGTCTGCCTATCCCAAATGTGACTTAATCGAATTAACGCAACGGCTTTGTATTGTTTCGAATATTGTCGAGCTTGCTTTGGCGCAGTTAAGAAAGCGAAGTTGGGTAGAAGTTTATCAGCCAGCATCAGACAAGTTGAGTACATCGTATTCCAACGTACGCTACAGTTTAACTGAGCTTGGGCTTGCAGAAGCAGACATTGCGTATAGAAAAGATCCGTATATCGGTCCTGTTCCCGTCTCTTTGGAAGAATATTGGACGGTTGTTGAGGGACAAGATCTTCGCAAGCATCCTATTAATCGCAATGATGTTGAGCGAGCGCTGTCTGACGTGTTTGGTTCGGATCATTTGATACCCGTTTTAGGACCAGCCATTAACTCGGGGCGCGCTTTGTTGCTGTATGGTCATGCGGGTACCGGTAAAAGCTACGTCGCATCAAGAGTGCTCAATGCAATGAACACTTCGGTATTCATTCCTTATGCCGTATATGCCGATGGCAACATCATCAAAGTGTTCTCAGAGCATCATCACCGTCGTTTAGACAACTCCCATTCTCAGGTTTTCGTTAAGTTGGAAACGCATTACGACAAACGCTGGGTTCTTTGTGAAAGACCAAACATTCAAGTGGGCGGTGAGCTGACATTGGATATGCTTGAGGTAAACCACAGCGAGCATAATCGTGTATGGATTGCGCCACTGCAAATGATGGCTAACAACGGAATCTTGGTGATTGATGACCTTGGTCGTCAGTCAATGCCTGTTGATGCCCTGCTAAACAGATGGATCGTTCCTATGGAGTACTTATTTGACCACCTAGCTTTGCCAAATGGTCAACAAGTCACGGTGCCGTTTATGCTCACTCTGGCATTCTCCTCCAACTTTGCACCAAGCAAAATTGCAGACCCCGCTTTTTTACGTCGTTTGGGTTACAAGATCGAGTTTACACCGCTTGGTTTGACAGATTATCAAGCGCTTTGGGTTTCGCTTGCTAAAGATTACCAAATGACGCTTGTGCCTGAGTTTTTCGATACGTTAAGTCAGTTACATCGCGACAATGATGTCGCCAACTACCCTTGTTTACCAAAAGACTTACTCGGTATTAGCCGCGATATTTTGGTGTTCGAAGGGAAAGAGAAGGTCGTCTCATCAGACATTTTAACCCGTGCCTGGGGACTGTACTTCACAGTGGATGAATAGGGAGATCTAAATTATGAGTCGGACTCAAGTCATCATGTTGCTGTTGCTCTCCATTGTTTTCGGCCTTGCCGCCGTGCTGATCGCTAAACAATGGATGGATGGCAGAAACCAACCAACTGTCGAGTTAGAAGAGGTCGAAAGACACCCAGTTTTAGTTGCCGCCATGGAACTAGAGCCAGGGACCATTCTATCTGAGAAACATTTGTCTACTAAGCTCATGGAAGTGGATTGGATAGACGATGAAACGCTAAAAGTACAAGAACAGGCATTGGGAAGAATTGTTGCCAATACCATTTATGCGGGCGAGCTGGTTAACTCGAATCGTCTTGCATTGCCCGGTGAGGGCGCGACACTTGCTGCTTTAATCCCTGAAAACAAACGAGCAATCACCATTCGTGTTAATGACGTTATCGGTGTGGCTGGGTTCTTGTTACCGGGCAATAAGGTCGATGTATTGAATACCGTGAGTTATGGACAAGGTAAAAACGCCACAACAAAAACGGTGCTTAAAAACATCAACGTTCTTGCGGTCGACCAAACAGCCAAAACCAATGATAACAAACCCGTTATTGTGCGTGCGGTGACTTTAGAAGTAACACCGAAAGAGGCAGAAAAGCTCCTATCGGCGAACAGCAAAGGCGACATTCAACTTGCTCTACGCAACCCTCATGAAGTGGATAAACCTGTTGTAGCAAGAAAATACACGCCACGACCTAGTGTGACCATTATTAAGGGATCTCAGGCATCCAGTGTCCGAGTCAGCAATTAGGTGAATTATGAAAACAATAATATTACTCGTTAGCCAGTTACTTTTTGTCAGCTTGTCTGTTAACGCAGCCACGGTGCAGTCAGGAAAAGTCGTGACCGTTGCGCATCACCAATCAACCCAATTGATGATATCCGGCCAAGCGAAGAAAGTGACGTTAGGGGATCCAGAAGTCTTGGATATTTTAGTGCTCAGATCGAACGAGCTGTTTCTTATTGGTAAGAAGTTAGGTACCACGAATGTGTCGGTGTGGGATCGCCGAGGCCGGTTAATTGAGCAGTTTAACGTGGAAGTCACGCATGATCTAAACACGCTTAAGTCGAAGCTTTATCAGTTCTTGCCGGATGAAAATATCGAAGTGCACAGTGCGCAAGAAAAAGTGGTACTTAGAGGCTTGGTCAGCAGTCAGCAAAACATGGACACTGCGGTCAAAATTGCTGAAACCTTCGCTTTGGGTGAAGCGGCAGATGAAGAAGATGACAGCTCTAAAGATGATGACAGCATGGTGATCAATCTACTTTCTATTGGCGGGGCTCAACAGGTGACGCTAGAAGTGACCGTTGCCGAAGTGCAGCGCACACTAGTAAGACGCTTTGATTCAAACTTCCACTTTTTCCAAAGAAGTGGAGACTTTACCTGGGGTGGTACGACTGCTGGTGGCGGTATTGATGGCATTGGACCGATTTTGAACGTCCCAACAGTCGAAGATTTCGGTTTTCTTGGGTCGTTTATCGACAGCAATACCTTGTTTACCTTCGCACTTGATGTGGCGAAACAAAATGGTGTGGCAAAAGTGTTGGCAGAGCCTAGCCTTACCGCATTAAGTGGTACGCAAGCCGAGTTTGTCGCTGGTGGTGAGTTCCCAATTCCAGTACCAAATGAAGATGGTATTACCATCGATTATAAAGAGTACGGTGTTCAACTCGACTTCGTTCCGTTTATTTTGAGTGATAAGAGAATCAACCTCAAATTGAACGTCAATGTGAGTGAAATATCCAACTCAGGTGTGCTGACGTTTAATCCAAACGAAGTGAATGCCACGTTCTTTATTCCGCCAATCACTAAACGAAGTGCTGGCACCACGATTGAGCTGGCTGATGGCCAAACCATTGGTATTGCAGGCTTATTGAGTGAAAACGCACGTAATGTCGCGGATGGCATACCTGGAGCGAGTGATTTACCTGTTTTGGGACGCTTGTTCAAGAGTGAAGAGTTTACCTCAGGGGAAACAGAACTTGTCATTCTGGTCACCCCTCGATTAGCAACCCCAATCGATCGACGTCGAATCACACTGCCAACGGATGGCTTTGTGGCTCCGAACGATGTGGAGTTCTATTTGCTTGGTAAAGGTGCTGAGTTGGATTTCGATAGATACCAGCTAAACGACATCAGTGAAGAAGATACTAACAACTTTATTCAATACGGTTCGTCAGAAGGTGGCTCTGAGGGCAAGTTTGGGCACAGTCTATAAGTGGGAGAGCAAGATGAAAAGCATAATGATAATGACCATTTGTTTCACATCATTCGGCTTGTTTGGCTGTGCGAATGACCCCGAGCTTGGTATCTCGGTTAGCCAGTTGCGCGCTGAACAAACTCTTAATCCAGAAGCGTGGTATGAGAATTTGGGTTATTTACCGGAAGGTAGTGGTGAGCGTACACAAGTTAGCTTAGAGGTATATAACAACAACGGGGTAGCCAAAGATGAGTAAGTGATGTGTTCACTTAGGAGGGGCTATGCGAAGGAATATGCATATAGCACCAAGGCGAACCCAGAAAGGGATTACCTTAGTGTTGATAAGCTTGGTTTTGTTGATTCTGCTAGGCGTTGCGGCGTTTGGTATTGATTTAAATCACCAAGTTCTTAATAAAACACGTTTACAGAATGCGGTCGATACTGCGGCCCTTGCAGGTGCTGTCGTTGCCGATAAGACAGAGGATGTGAATCAGGCTGAAACCGCAGTGAGAACAACGCTTAGTGGAATATCAACCGAGCCTGGAAATTCTGAGCTGACGTTTAGTGACAGTAATACAGCAGTGACATTCTCGCATGATATGCAGACGTTTGTAAGTGCAGCAAGTTTTACACCGCCATTGGGGGAGTACGATATTTATGTCCGCGTAGCGGTCACCGATATTAGCCTAACGCAGTATTTGAGTGGTTTGTTTGGGATTGATAAAGAGGTCTCTGCGAGTGCGGTTGCAGGGCGAAGTGCGGCGATTGCATATACGTGTAATTTAACGCCAATCGCCATGTGTGGTGATCCTGCTGGTGATGTGAGTGATGCATGGGGGTATCGTCCGCCGGGTTACGACCCTAATGTAGATATGGATCCTTCTCTAGTGCATGAGCTGAAAGTCGGGGATCAGAATAACACCGATATGGGGCCGGGAAACTTTCAGTTACTCGATTTTGGGCAAGGAACGGGTAATAGTGGTGCAGCCTTAGTTCGTGATGCATTGTCTGGTGCTTACAACGGTTGCGCCTCAATTGGCGATACCGTTACGACTAAACCAGGTAATAGTGCAGGTCCAGTTGCACAGGGACTGAATGTGAGGCTCAACGACTTTTCGGGACCGATTAAAAATGACGGAACGGTTTTACCAGACAAATACGTGAGAGAGCCCGATGTTTTGGCTGAGACCGATGCGGAGTACGCAGGCGACCTGTATTACGCCAACTATCGTCAGGAGCTAAGCTCTTGTGAAAGCGGTGGTGCTTGTGATGGCAGTAGTTATACCGGTGATGGTGGTCTGAACGGACGCCGGATTTTGCGTATCCCTATCGTAGATTGTACGGCTTCTACAGGTAAGTCTGATTTTGATGTTTTGGGTTTTGGTTGCTTCTTTTTACTACAAAAAGTTAGTAACTCAGGTCAATCATCAGTGTTTGGGCAATTTCTTTATGATTGTTTAATTAATAACGGTTCGACTGGCACGGATCCGACAGATAAAGGCTTCTACCGTATCCAGCTGTACAAAGATCCGTTTAGCGGGGCCTCTTGATATGTTGTATTCAAATAGAAAGCATCAAAGGCCAAATATTTGCAGTCAACAAGGGCTGGCAATCATAGAGTTTATTCTCGCCTTGCCAGTGCTATTGATGCTAACCGTTTTAGTGATCGATGTGAGCCGAGCTTTTATTCAGTATACCGAGGTCAATAAAGCGCTGCAGAATGGGGCAAGGTATGCCGTCGTTGATACGTACGGCACGTTGAACTTTGAGTCAATTGCTGACGAAACCAGTATCAAGAATGTCGTTGTGTATGGAAGCCCAATAGCCTCTACTACACCTGTGATAGACCATATCAGTGTGGATGATATTGTCATTACCCAACCAACGAGTACCAATAAGGTGGTCACTCTATCGGCGACTTACAATTACGTGCCGATATTCTCGACCTTACCTTTTTCGAGCACTTCTTTGCAATTTAGCATTGGGGCGACCACGTCTATGAGGACAGGCCCATGAAACGATTGATAACGAAACAAAAAGGAGTGACGCAGCTTGAGTTCTCGGTAATCGCTTTGGCCGTTATATTAGTCCTGTTTTTGATCATCGAGTTTGCGATCTATTTCTTTTCGGTGCAAATGGTCAATGAGGTAACACGAAGAGCTGCGAGGCTTGCTACCGTGTGCTATATCGCTGATAGGGATGACATTCCTAACTTACCAGCTGTATCAGATCTCTATCCATCAGGCTTTTCTGCGAGTAATTTACAGATAGATTATCTTGATGAAGCTGGTGCAAGTGTTGATGTATCAGGCTTTCTTTCTACCCCTCCAGCGTCTAATGACGTATTAAATGCGCAGTTTTCTCAAATTAAATATGTTCGAGCAAGAGCGGTAAATTATACTTTTCAGTTTTTTGTTTTAGCTGCTTTAATTAATGCAGTAGGGAGTACTCCAGCTTTTGAAACTATATTGCCTGCAGAGAGTTTAGGAATACTTAGACCCGAAGGGACCAATGTCATTACGGATTGCTAATGGAGTAGCTTTATGTTGAAACCAGTTAAAATAAATGAAGAAACATATAAAAGTTTAAAAACTAACTTGATAGTTTGGATAGTTTATTCTACGTCAAACTTTAAAATTCATATTGCTGATGAATTATCCGAATGTGTCAATCTAAATATTGATTGGATAGAGCTAGAGTCTTTTAATTTAGACTTTGTTAAAAATAAGCAAATTCCCGATCTTATTTATATTGAAACCGGTGAAAGTTGGGCGCAGAAAGTGGCTCATGTGTACTCTAGTGACAGTAGCTTACAGCATAATCACACCGCTTTGATTGTCTTTGGTGATGAAAACGATACGGCATCTCTCAAAATGGCATTGAGGCTTGGCGCAACAGACTATTTGTCGCGTTCTGTTGATCTTGGTGAGCTTTATCCGCTATTAAAATCGACCGCGGATGAAAAGATTGCCAATAAACAAATGGGCGATTTAACTTTATTTATCAATACAAAAGGTGGTTCGGGTGCAACAACACTGGCGATCAACACCGCGATAGAACTGTCAAGTTACGCGAAGAGTAAAGTATTGCTCATTGACTTAGATATGCAGTTTAGTGATGCGGCCGATTATTTAAACTGTAAGCCAAAATACAATATTAATGATGTGATTGATTCTGTTAATGATTTGGATGAGTTATCACTAGAAGGTCTCGTATATCAACATCCTTCAGGTTTGAATTATTTATGTTTTAACCAAAATGATACCAAGGATAATCATAAACACGCAGTTCAAGTCAGTAAGTTATTACCTATTCTGAGACAGTTTTACTCACATATTATTGTGGATTTGTCTCATGGTGTTGAGCATGTTTATCAACAAATTGTTTCTCCGGCTACGCATATCTTTTTAATTATGCAGCAGAATGTTACTTCGGTTAAGCATGCTGTCAGCTACATACGTTCTTTAGAATTAGACTATGGTTTAAGTAGTCATCAGGTTGAACTGATTGTTAATCGTTTTGAAAAGAAATCAACAATATCTTTGAAAGACATTGAAAATGCAGTTAGTGGACATGCGATACATTTAGTACCTAATAATTTTGCTATTGCTATCGAGAGCGCTAATTTGGGTAACCCAATTGTTCAATCTAAGAAAAATAGTGCGCTGAAAGCTTCTTTGGCTGAAATATCGCACTTATTAGAAAGTCCGACCAAAGAGAATCAAAGTTGGATCAAAAAACTATTTTCTTAGTAAGGGGGAGTTATGTTTTTCAAACGGAAAGGCGTCGGGAGTTCTTTCAATTCCGTAGATGAAACAAAAGAATCCAAAGTTGTGAATGTCGAGTTGGCAAAATCTGACGAAGATACGTCAGATGAGCAAAGGGCTTTATCGCCTGTTGAAGCCAAGATGAAAGCGATCGAGGAGCAGAAAAAACAGCTAGAACAAGATCTCTCGATCAAACACTACTATCACAAAAAGCTACTGGATACCTTAGATCTCGGGCTTCTATCGCACTTGCAAGAAGATCGTGCGAAAGAGGAGTTACGCGAAGCGGTCGTTCAGCTCATTGCTGAAGATCAAACACACCCGTTGAGCTCTGAAGCTCGCAATCGCGTGATACATCAAATTGAAGATGAAGTGTTTGGTCTAGGGCCGCTGGAACCGTTGCTTGAAGACCCAACGATCTCAGATATCTTGGTCAATGGTCCGAAAAATATCTTTGTCGAACGTTTTGGTAAGCTCGAGAAAACGCCACATACCTTCTTAGATGAGCGCCATCTGCGCAACATCATTGATCGCATTGTTAGCCAGGTTGGACGAAGAATCGATGAAGCATCACCAATGGTGGATGCTCGACTCAAAGATGGTTCGCGTTTCAATGCGATTATTCCTCCTCTTGCCATTGATGGCCCTTCCGTTTCTATTCGACGTTTTGCAGTTGAACGTTTGAATATGGATAACCTATTAGAGCTTGGTTCGTTATCTCCAGAGATGGCGAAGTTTCTCAATGCTGCGGTTGTGGGGGAAATGAATATCCTGATATCTGGTGGTACAGGCTCTGGTAAAACAACCACGCTGAATATTTTGTCGGGCTTCATTCCAAGTGATCAACGTATTGTGACCATTGAGGATTCGGCAGAGTTACAACTCCAACAACCACATATTATCCGCTTAGAAACACGTCCTTCTAATATCGAGGGTAAAGGTGAAATATCTCAGCGCGATTTAGTGAAAAACTCGCTACGTATGCGTCCTGACCGGATAGTTGTTGGTGAGGTTCGTGGCTCAGAAGCGGTGGATATGTTATCGGCAATGAACACGGGTCATGATGGGTCGCTGGCCACCATTCACGCTAACACACCAAGGGATGCGTTGAGCCGTATTGAGAATATGTTCTCGATGGCGGGTTGGAATGTGTCGACCAAAAACTTGAGAGCGCAGATTGCCTCCGCCATCAATATTGTCGTGCAAATGGATCGCCAAGAAGACGGTAAACGCCGCATGGTCAGCGTACAAGAAATCAATGGCATGGAAGGCGACGTTATCACCATGTCGGAGATCTTCACCTTCCAAAGAAGAGGGGTCGATCAAGAAGGTAATGTGTTAGGTGATTACATGGCAACAGGGATTGTACCAAGCTGTCATGACCAATTAGTAAAACGAGGCTTAGACGTACCATTTGAAATATTCAATGAAAAAGCCCGTTAGGAGATTGCTATGGATAGTCAATTCCCCCTTTTTCTTGTGCTGCTTTTTTTGTCCGTATTCTTTATTAGCCAGGCGTTAATTCTGCCTTCTGCGGGTAAAAAGGTTAAGCATAAGCAGTTAATTAAGCGGATACACGAAAGTCATAAACACATCGATCAAGAGAGTATTTCCCTACTAAGGGAAAACTCGCTCAAAAACCTTTCTCCATTAGAGCGATGGCTTGTGAGGTTCAGCCTATTCGATAACTTTAAGAAGAAGTTGGAATTGGCTGGGATACACATGGGGTTCAGTCGGTTTATTTTTCTCACCTTCCTCGGTGGGGTTGCGGTTGGGCTATTTCTGTTCTTATTCGGGCAAGTTTGGTACCTCTGTGCCGGTGTTGCTGTCGCTTGTTGGGTGTCGGTTTACTTCTACTTACAGAAAAGAATTGCAGATCGTTTAATGAAGTTCGAAGAGCAACTGCCAGAGGCGCTCGATATCATTAAACGAGTCCTACAGGCCGGTCAGCCAATTACACAAGCGTTCGGGGAAGTAGGCAGAGAGGTCAGTGCGCCGCTTGGCCCTGAGTTCATGAATACCTTTAACTTACTCAACTATGGTTATGACCTCCGCTTGGCGATTATGCAAATGTCGGAAAGAACCCCTACGGTATCCATGCTTGCTTTCTCGAGTGCGGTGTTACTGCAAAAAGAAACGGGTGGTAACTTAGTCGAAAACATTGAAAAGCTCTCTCATATCCTACGTGCTCGTTTCAAACTCGCTCGAAAAATCAAAACTATTTCTGCGGAATCTCGAATGTCGGCATGGGTATTAGTATTAGCGCCTTTTGGGTTGTACGTCATCATTTCACTCGTTCGGCCTGAGTATATTGAGCTGCTTCATACGCACCCAATGGGGATCAAAATGGTGATTGGTGGGATGGTGGCCTTATTTATCGGCACGCTGTGGATTCGTAAAATCGTCAATATTGAGGTGTAGCTATGGAAAGCATTCAAGGATGGTTAAACGGTTTTGCTGTCGGCCAAGAGACGTTACTCATGGGGTTGATCCTCATCACCACCGTGTTAGTGGTGATGACGCTGGGCTCGATAATTATCGGGGTCAACTCGCCAATTAAAAGAAAGTTAGCCGAACTGTCTGGTGATAAAAAGGAAGTCTCTCACCACAACAAAAAAATGGCTGACACATTGGAGTCGTTAGCGCCTTTAACTTCGCCAACCAGTGAAAAAGAGCGCCAAACGACACGCAATAAACTGATGCATGCTGGGTTTCATGAAAGCAATGCATTGTCGATGTTTTATGCCATTAAATCGGTCACAACAATACTAGGTGTGATGGTGGCGGCACTGGTGTATTTCTCTATTCCGGAATCTAAATATCTGTACACCTACATGGCGTTATCCGTATTTATTGGGCTTCTGATTCCTGATTTTATTTTGCGCCGAATGGTCAACAAGCGTCAGCAAGCGATTCGTGCAGGTGTGCCCGACATGCTCGATTTGCTGGTGGTTTGTACCGAGTCAGGGCTTGGCTTTAATGCAGCTTTGCGTCGCGTTGCAGACGAGCTGGTTATATCTCACCCAGAGCTTGCCGATGAAATCGACACGGTGTGCAACAAAATTAAAGCGGGTAAACCAATGCCTGAAGCCTTAAGAGAGCTAGTATTAAGGACAGGGTTAGAAGAATTGATGGGGCTGGTGAGCATGCTTAGCCACGCCTCTCGAATAGGTGGGAGCTTAGTCAACTCCTTGCGTGAGTATACCGAAGACTATAGGGATAAGCGTCAACAAGCAGCAGAAGAAATTGCTGCAAAAATCCCAGTCAAAATGATGTTTCCAATGGTGCTGTTTATTTGGCCATGTTTTTTCATCGTGGCTATTGGACCTGCGTTAATTTCATTGGCTGAGGCATTTTCTAATTAAAAAGCAAAATAGGGATCGTTATGTGGATTAAGAAATACGTCATCATCTCGTTGTTGGTGCTTACCGCATGTTCAACAACTGAACAGTCATCAGACTTCGATTCAACGCTGTACTCAGGTAAGCCCGTTGAGTCACTCACCAATGATGAACCTCCAAAAACAGAGGAGGAGGCAATCTCTCGAGGGGATATTGCATTAAGCAATAAAAATGTCGACTTAGCGTTGTATGAATACATTCGCTCGCTCTCTTTCCCGAATGCGGTCCATAAAGACAAAACGTTATACACCGTGGGGCGTATCCATTTGGCAAGAGAGAATTCAGAACTTGCGGATAAATCATTTCGAGCATCTTTAGCAGAGAACCCTGATCACATTGGTTCCCTCACAGAACTTGGCACTCTGTATACGAAACGTGGCGAAAAGGACGTCGGGAAGAGTTACTACATCCGCGCTTTGAATGCTGACCAAATTCGTATGGATGGCGATCCTATTATCACCAAAGACAATATTACAGCTGAGAGCGTTGCAACGTATCGCTATGATGATAAATCACCGGTTTCTGCTTACTCTGGTCTAGGTGTACTTTACGACATTCGTGGCGACCACGATATTGCGCAGGCATTAATTAGAAAAGCGTTGGATATTGATTCAAGAAACGTCAATGCTTTAGTCAGCCTAGGCTATTCCTACTACATGGAAAAAGCTTATTCAAAAGCGGCGCACTTTACTCAAGCTGCGCTGAGCATTAAGCCGGGGGATGAAAAGGGAATCAATAACCTGGGTCTCATTGCACTGGCAAAAGATCAACCACGACAAGCGCTGAGTATTTTTAGTCGACACATGACAGAGCCGGAAGCACTCAACAATGTTGGTTACTTCTTGATCCTTCAAGGTAAACCAGGTGAGGCGATTCCTTATCTACAACAGGCTATTGATAAGAACCCTGCCTACTATGAACTGGCAAATAAAAACTTAGAGCGAGCATTAGCAATGGTCAGAGAGCGAGGAGATACCTCTACCGCGCTTCTCCAATAAATTCGAAGACTCTTTTAAAAGAAAGCCACTCTGTAAGATGGAGTGGCTTTTTCATTTTGGGGACTTTTTCATTTATGGAGAGTAGTCCGTTGCAAAGGTGTTTGTTCAACTAGCCGTTCATTCTCTTCTTTCAGGGTAAGAAGCATAGCGCCGCAAAGCCCAACCAACTATCTTCCATAACATCACCGTTAAGAGTGTTGCTAGGTAACCATCAATCGCATAATGCCAGGCTAAATGTACCGAACCGATTTGAATGATGACGACGAAAGTGTAAGCAAAGTAGCCGATGGTTTTGTTGAGTCTATAAATTGATAGCGCCATCAAAACAGCAATGGAAACGTGCAAACTCGGCATTGCCGAAATGCCAGAGCCAATACCATTGGCATTCGCGATGTACTCATCCCAAAGATATTGCTGTGTAGGCAATGCCCACAATTGCCCAGCGTCCACATTGGTAAGATATTGGCTTTGGGCTTCGAGCGTTTTCATCAGAGGAACAAACTGTTCATCTCCGGTGATAAGCTCCACGTAGCAAGGACCTGCTGAAGAGAGTAACGTGGCGAAGAAGACACCAAGAATCATCCAAGACAATGCGAACGTGAGTAAAAATTGTTGCCTTACCAACGGGTATTTTTTGTAGATAAGGAAAAAGATGAGTATACCCCACATACAAAAAAACCATGCGTTGTAGGCAACGTTTAGCGTCAGTGAGGCCCAAGCATTGGAGAATAATGCATGAGTCAATTCCCAAGGTGCAACGCCGAAGTGCAACAGCGTATCAATATTCGCAAAGGTTAGATCCCATTTAAAAGGATTGATGATTGGAATAAGCGATTTCAAAAACGTGTGGTTAGAGAAAATCAGGTTAAGTGCCATCATCGAAACAAACACTGATACAGGGCGGTGCAGTGGAAAAATAAGATGTTTCAGTTTTCGTATGAAGCGCTTTGCTGGCTGTTTTTCTTTGCGCAGTATGAGATAGAAATAATAATAGATACACCAGCTTAAACCTGTGACATACAAAGCTTGCATGAGCGTTTCAAGGTAAGTGGTAAAAGAGTAATCAATAGGGAAATCGAGATATAAAGAACAAAGATAAATGACAGCAGTCGAGATAAAGCAATAGGTGTAGAAAATCTTATCGATCAATAACTCGTTCTTCACAGACTGGAGCCAAGTCGCTGCTTTTTGCTGCCAACTTACGTTGATCTGGTAATTGTTGTCTTGTTCCATCGACGATCCGTCATCTCTATCCTTCCAATGTCATTAAGCTTAGTTGAGAAAACGGGCACTTGTATTTAAGTGCCCGCTAAGAGTTTGTCGTTTAAGATTTTTACATCATGCCCGTGACAAGGCCTGCCGCCACAAAAAACACGATCATCCATAGCACCGAAATGTTGAGTTTTTTATGTAGATAGAAACCCGCGATCACTAACGCCATGTCGATGGGAGCAACAACTGCACTGCTAAATACTGGCTGGTAAAGTGCCGCGAGTAGCAACCCTACTACCGAGGCATTTACACCGTTGATGGCGCCGGAGACCAGCGGTTTGCCTGCCAGTGCTTGCCAGTTTTTAAGAACGCCAAGCAGTAAAAGAAAACCTGGGAGGAATACGCCAAGCGTTGCGATCAGCGCGCCTAAAATTGGCGTATCTGAAAGCTCATAGCCGATAAAAGTCGCAAAGGTGAACATTGGCCCCGGTACAGCTTGTGCAGCGGCGTAGCCTGTTAAAAATGCATCTTGGCTAAGTTGGTCACCAACAATGTTTTGCAGAAGCGGCAGCACCACATGACCGCCACCAAACACTAAACTACCAGCTTGGAAAAAATCACTAAACAGCCCAAGCAAAGGCAACGTATGAGCCACTAATGGTAAGCCGAGTAAAAGCACCGCAAATAGAGCCAATGGCGCGATAGATGGTTTAAACGGCTCTGCTGATGGCGCGGAGTCTTTCTTCAGATATCGCATGCCGACAAAACCAGCTGCGAGCAACACGAACATTTGCGTCATGATGCTTGGTGCCACCAGCAACGCAATCGCAGTCGCGACGCACAAACCCGCGGTCAGTTTGCTTTGGCAGAAGTTTTTGTACATGCCCCAAGTCGCATCCGCCACGACCACGACTGCGAGCAGTTTTAGGCCGTGAACGATGTTTTGGAACACTGCGGTGTCGGTGATTTGGCTGCTCACCATCGCCAGCGCCAACATGATGATCACCGAAGGAAGCGTGAATCCGACAAATGCTGCGCATGCGCCACCTAAACCGCCGCGTTTATAACCCAATGCAAAGCCGACTTGGCTTGAGCCGGGTCCCGGCAAAAACTGACTGAGCGCGACAATTTGCGCGTACTCGCTGTCATCAAGCCATTTCAGTTTCTCAACAAAGGTTTGGCGAAAATAACCAATATGAGCCGCCGGGCCGCCGAAGCTGAACCAACCCAGCCAGAAAAAAGTTTTGAAGATGGTGAACATGTCGAGCCTGTTTATCTAAAAAGCATTGTTGCTAATTTATCGGATGCTCTAAAATGACTCAAATTGATAAATTTAATTTCATTTATGAATGAGATGGGATGAAGGTGTTGAGGTGAAAGAGGACATTCAGTGGCGCAACATTGACTTGAACCTATTGGTGACGTTTTCCTACTTGTATCGCCATCGAAGCGTTAGCGTCGCGGCAGAGAAAAGTTACGTTAGCCAGTCGGCGATGAGTCATAGTTTGTCTCGTTTAAGGTTGTTGTTTGACGACCCGCTTTTTGAGCGAAAAGGACACAAGATGGAGCCCACCGAGCACGCTCACCACATCGCGCCAACCGTGCATCATTTGCTGGACTCTATCGCCAAAGACTTGCTCACTAAGTCTGCCTTCCAACCTGAAAATTACGCGGGTATATGTCGCATTGGGTTAACGGATTATGCCGAGTTTATTTTTGCTCCTCGGCTTTATGACGAAATACGCCAGCGCGCACCAGAGGCCCAGATCAGTTTTATTAACGTCAATCGCAGCAACTACGTGGCATTAACTGAGCACGAAAAGCTCGATGTCATTATTGGCAGCATGCCAGTGTTGGATGACAACTTTGAGAGCTTGTACTTGTACACGGAAAAACACGTGTGTATGTGTGATAAACAGGTATTGCAAGGGGAAACACAGCTGTCTCTGGAAGCGTTCGCGAACATAGAGCAAGCTCTGGTAAGTCCCGATGGGAGCTTAAAGACACAAGTAGACCAAAAGCTCGCAGAACATGGCTTGAGCCGTAAAGTCACCGTGGCGTCGCGCAACTTTCTCACCATTCGGCATCTATTGAAAAAGCGCGATCTCATTGCCATCGTGCCAGAAAAAATGGCGTTGGCGGAGGGCTTTTCGGACGATCTCATTACTGTTAAGCCGCCGATCGCCGTTGCGGATTTTGATATTGCCATGCTGTGGCATTCCAGCCGAAACAATGAAGATAAAGGCATTTGGCTACGCGAGTTGGTTTCTTCGACCATCACCTCTCACATATAAAAAAGGGCACTAAAGGGTGCCCAGAATGTTTGTCATTGAGAGTCTGTGTTATACCGCTTGCGAAGCTGGCGCGGCCTCTTTTATACGCTCTTCCTGATTCAATGATTTTTCGTATTGGCTGTACTTCCACCAAGCAAAGCCAAGGAAAATCACGATACCGCCAACGTTGTAGAAAATGATGGTCATGATGTCGGCCCCAGTAGGGAAGGTCGATGCTAAGAAACCAACTGTAAAGATAGCGATCAGTACCGATACGGTAGCGATGCCCATTTTGCGTGAGCCCATTTTGAAATCACGCTCGACGTGGTCCAGTTTCAAGCGCAGATTCAGGTACGCCAACATGATGAACAATGGTGGGAGCATGGATGCCGCTGCGGTCATGTTGATCACGGTGTTCATCAGATCTTGAGCGGTGTTAGAACCTAATGTTGGGATGATCATCAGTGGGATAACGATAAGGAACTGATACCAAGCTGCGCGAGCTGGTACGCCGTTTTCGTTCAGCTCTACGGTTTTCTTACCAAAAATGCCTTCTGGAATCTCAGAGAAGAAGATTTTCACTGGCGTTGCTGTCCACATCAGTAGAGAGCCAAACATAGCGGTGAAGGATACCAAGCCTACAAAGCGGTTCATCAATACTTCTGGCAAACTAAAGTACGCAGCCAAACCTTCAAATACTTGTACCGAGCCACCCGTGTATTTTAGGGTTTCGCTAGGAACAAACACGTTAATCAAAACAGACGCGACTGAGTAAAGTACACCGATAAAGATACCTGCGATGATGATGACTTTAACGAACGATTTCGAGCCGCCTTTCACATCGTTTACGTAAACCGCGACCGATTCCGCACCGCCTGCCGCCATAAAGATCCATGTAGTAATGCCTAAAAATGCCCAGCTGAAATCAGGGATCATCGCTTCTACAGTAATTGGGTCAGCTGGTTCTACGCCGCCGATCAACGCAGCGCCAGCCAGTAAAATATACGACATTGTCAGTAGCAGCATGAGGGAGGAGGTCACCGACGTAATTGGCCCCAACATTTTCGCGCCGTTTGTCGATACGTAGGTCGCAAACGCAAACAAAATCATACTGAGCACGGTAGTGGTGAATGGCGTCAGAATGTATTCATAGCCCAAGAACGCGTAAGACGCATAAGCGATAACGCGCGGTAGCAAGGACGTGAAGAAGAATAGGTTAACGAACCAGTAAGTGTAGGCAGAGATAAACGCCCAGCGACCGCCGAGTGAGCTTTTTACCCATGCGTAGACCCCCGCTTCAGAATCTTTATTCAGAGATACGAATTCTGCGATGATCAAACAGAAAGGGATGAAATAAAAAATGGTCGCCAGAAAGAACATTGGTGCAGACGCTAGACCGATCTCGATGTTGTTATTGATTACGTTATTAAAGCTAAATACTGCAGCAAAGGTGAGGGACAACAACCCGAATTTGCCTATCGTATTACGTTTGGATTCAGACATGTTCTATCTCCGGTGAATCACGTTGGAATTGTAGGGAGGAAGGGCTTGTAATGCTGTGATCACAGCCCTTCTCTTGTTTTATTTATTTAGGAAGTAGCCATCTTCGATGGTCACTTTGAGCACCACTTTTCTTACGTGGTTGTCTCCATGGAAGCGGTACGCTTCACTGTTTTCAAAAATCGCCACTTGGCCTTCGCAAAGCTCACGTGTTTCACCCTGACCAGAAAAAAATTCGCGGTCAGTTTCATCACGATAAGTTTGTTCTCGTGTCAACGCGGTTTTATCCGCGAACTCAACGGTTTCTCGGCCTTCGAGGTAGTAATGCACATCGAAGTAACGACGGTTACCGATGAACATTTCGGTTTGTTTCGCGATGCCATCTTCAACCATGTACACCAGTGAATCGCCAATCGAGTGCATCACGCCATCTTTGATGTTGCCGATGTTGCCAATGGCTTCCACACAGCGGTTCCATTTACGACCGTTGCGATATACCTGTTTGAATTGCTCTAAGCTGTCTAACACGATCATGGATTACGCCTCGTTGACTGATTGAGTATTGGTTTGAGTGAAAAATGCGTTGTCGAAATCATGGTTTGCCATCACTTGTGCGTTGCAATCGCCTGCTTGCAGTGGCATCAGCGTCAAACCGTAACGGAACTCGTCCATGTACACGCGGTAAGAGTCGAGCACTTCGCTGCCCCATGAGTTCGAGCCTAACCCTATCACTTGATGGTCAAGGTTAAGGGTGATGTAGCCACTCTTTTCTAGCTCGATCGTATGTTGCGCTTGATGCAGGTTTTGGTTGGTGTAGAACCACGCGCTGAAGTTGATTTCTTGCTGAGGTTTCACCAATAACCCTGTGCCATGACGGTTGGTGAGCGATGCCCAGCGCACGTGTTGGCGGTTGCCGTTGTTTTGCGGGAACGGGTAGTTCTCGAACATGTCCGCCACATTGGTGTGGTAAACATCAATGAGGTTAGCTTGGCGACTGTCTTGGTAGTTTTCTTCTGGGCCACGACCGTAGTAACTCACTTGATCAAAGCTGCCGTTGATGCCCAAATCCAAGCCGATGACCGGAATCACGTGAGGGTAGTCGCCGTAGCGCTCGCCACTCAGTTCCACGTTCAAATGGCCTTGAGCATTGATTTGATAGCGATAGGTACAACGCATGCCAAAATCGAACACAGGTGGCGCAACAATGCTGCTGGTGGTGATCAGGATGGCATCTTCGCTCGCTTCCACGCTCAGCGTGCGGAAGTGCTCCTGCATGATTTGCAGATGCGCTGGGTGCCACAAACCTTCATACTCTTGTTTGTGGTTATCAATCATCGGTTTGAAGAAGTTCAGTCTTGGCTCAGATTGAATGATCTCTTCGCCATTTACGCGCCAAGAAGTCAGCTTGCCGTTTACTTTCGAGAAAGTAAGCGTGAAGTTATGGCCTTCAATTACGTGTTCCAAACGGCTTTCGTTAATCACCAAAGGTTGTGCGTTGCGATTGATGAACGCAGGTGCAGACGCGGTCTTTTCTTTCAGTTGGAACTGATACACCGCAATTTCATGGTTGGCTTCGCTGTAAAGCGTGCGACTGTCTTTGCGTACGGTGAAGTTAACAAAGGCTTCGCGCTCATCCAATTCTGGCAAGTCGATGGTCACTTCACGTTCGCTGTTGGCGACCAAAGCTTCGACTTTGAATTGCACGCTACGCAGGGTTTCACCTTCGGCACGCACGTCAGCAGTAATGGTGTAATCATCGAGGTTAGTGAACCACAATTTGTTCTCAACGATAAAGCGGTCATGGCAACCTTCAACGGCGCGGATTTTCACCGGTGCAATGACTTGTTTGTATTCTTTCAGGCCAGGGCCCGGGGTTTGATCTGGGTAAATCAGACCATCCATGCAGAAGTTGTAGTTGTTTGGGTAGTCGCCATAATCGCCGCCGTATTTGTAGAACTCTTGGCCGTGTTCATCACGCGCTAGAATGCCGTGATCACACCATTCCCAAACGTAGTGACCTTGAATGTGGTCGTGCGCATAGAACACGTTTTGGTATTCGGTTAAACCACCCGGCCCGTTCCCCATCGCGTGGGCGTATTCGCAGATGATGCGTGGCTTCTCGTGTGGGTGTTCGCCAAAGTAATTCATCAGTTGAGCGCGTGAGTACATCGTCGAAATCACATCGACGACTTCAGCATCGCGGTCTTCTTCGTAGTGGACCAAACGGGTGTCATCAATTGCTTTGGTCGCGGTATACATCGCACGGATGTTACAGCCATAACCCGATTCGTTACCGAGTGACCACATGATGATAGAAGGGTGGTTTTTCTGTGCGTGCACATGGCGCACTGCGCGATCAACAAACACCGCTTCCCATGCTGGATCATTGGTGATACGGCTCAGGTCGCCAACGTTGGCAAAGCCGTGGGTTTCCACATCGGTTTCTGCCATCACAAACAGGCCGTAAATATCACACAACTCGTAGAAGCGTGGGTCGTTCGGGTAGTGTGCGGTGCGAACTGAGTTGATGTTGTGTTGCTTCATCAAAATCAGATCTTTTTCCACGCGGTCCATGCCCACTGCGCGACCTTTTAGGTGGTCGTTGTCATGACGGTTTACACCATGCAGCATCACGTATTGATTGTTGATGTAAAACAGGCCATCACGCACCTTGATATCACGGAAACCCACGCGTTGTGGGATCACTTCCACTACGTTGCCTTGGTGATCTTTTAAGGTGATGAACAAGTGGTAAAGGTAAGGGTTTTCAGCCGTCCAATGCGTTGGGCTCACCATATCAATCGCAAAGCTTGTTGAGTGGTGGTTTTGGATAGTCAGTGAATCGCATTGACCACTGGCTACGACAGTGCCTTTGTCATGCAGCGCGTATTCCAGCGTATAGCCTGACGCGATAGCGGTGGAAAGGTTTTCTAATTCGACTTGAGCACTGAGCATCGCACTTTGATAATCGTCGGCGAAATCGGTGCGAATGGTGAGATCTTGGACGTGAATCTGCTCTTTGCCCATAAGATAAACATCGCGGAAGATCCCCGCCGTCCACCACATGTCTTGGTCTTCAATGTAAGTGGAATCGGCCCACTGCATCACCCGTACAGAGAGTAAGTTTTCGCCTTGTTGGACGAACTTGGAAATGTCGAATTCCGCTGTGAGTCGGCTGCCTTTACTAAAGCCGACGTACTCGCCGTTTACGTACACTTCAAAGTAGGTTTCCACGCCGTCGAACTTGATGATGGTTTGTTGGTTATCCCACTGTGGACCAAGTGTAAATGTGCGTTGATAAGCGCCCGTTGGGTTGTCGGTTGGTACAAACGGGACGTCGATCGGGAATGGGAAGCCTTCATCGGTGTATTGCAGATCGCCGTGGCCTTCCATTTGCCACATGTTTGGGACGGTAATATGTCCCCAGTCGTTCATTGTTTGTGAGTAAAACGCATCAGGTACCAACATTGGGTTGGTGAAATAACGGAATGTCCATTGGCCGCTGAGCAACATAAAGCGGCGACTCAGTTCACGTTGAAAGGTTTGTGCGCTCTGAACAGAGTCGTAGGAGAAAAAGTACGCACGCGGTGCCATACGATTCTCGTGTAAGTGTTGGAAGTTTTCCCAATTGTTCACGTTTTGATCTCCCCTCGGCTTGGTGCGCTTATGTTGGAGTCCGGATTGGTTTCACCCGGCTCAACATCAGTGCAAAAACAACGGCCGATGTATTGTGAAAAATGCTTATGAATAATCTGAGAAAGATATTAGTAAAAGTTTTACTAAAATAAATCAGTGAAAACGTTTTACTTTAACTTGGTCACGTTTTAAATGACCAATGTTGAGCAAGATGTGATCAGCGTAAAGGAATGAGATCTAGATTGTTTTGGAAAGTAAAAACAGTAAAAATTCGGTAGAAAATAAAAGAAGAAATAAAAAAGCACTGAAAATTCAGTGCTTTATTTGAACAGTTTTGAGGGTGTTTTTATCGAGTTGTGCCGCGTAGCTTGAGCTTGCTTGGAACGTACACTTGAAGGGGCAGTGCGCGTCCGTCACGGTATTTTTCTACTAACAAGTTCACGCCTTGAATCCCCATCATTTCAGAATGAATACGAACGGTAGATAGAGGTGGGAAGGTAAAGCGTGCGGTAGGAATGTCGTTCACGCTGATCAGCGCAATATCATCAGGAATGTTTAAACCAAACTCATGCACTGCTCGTAACACACCAATCGCAATGGAGTCCGAAGCAATGAACATCGCTTTTGGGAAATCGCCTTTGGCCAGCATCTCTTTCGCTAAGTCATAACCGGACAAGCTAGAGAAATCGCCACGATAAATGTCGTCTTCAGAAACCACACCTTTTAGACTGCCGTAGTCCACAAACGCATTTTCACGAATGTCTGCGGTGTTGGGTTCGTCTTGTCCACCAATAAATCCGATACGCTCGTAGCCTTGTTGTACAAAGAAATCAACCACTTGCTTGCTGATTCTCACAAGGTCGATATCAACGCAATCGTAAGGACTAGTTGGATCTGAAAAGTCGATGTAACAGATGCTATCGGCTAGGCGTTTAGGTAACTTATTGACCACCTTTTGGTCGACTTTCCCGACTAAAAGGACACCCGTGATCTTTTGCGTTTCAACATCAACTTCGCTGTTGTAGCAATTGGTTAGCGTAATGCCGAGTTTGTCGCACTGAGTTTCAATCCCATGACGAATCGACAGGTAGTACGGGTCATTCACTTCTGCTTCTTGTTTGTAATTGTACAAGGCCAAAAAGTGATGTTTTTGCTTGGCTTCTTTGGTGGCTTTCTTCGAGCTGCTGGTGCGGTACTCCAGCTTTTCTGCGATTTCTAAAATGCGGCGTTTGGTCTCTTCTTTAACGCTCAACGTCGGATCGTCATTCAAAACTCGCGATACGGTTGCAAGTGAGACGCCCGCTTCAGTGGCGATATCTTTTAGTGTTGCCATGTACATTTCCCGTTGGCATTGCTCACAGTCCAAGTGAGAACTCAATAATCTGGCTATTGTAAACAGCTACTTAGGGATGCACAAACTTTTAGTAAAATCGTGCGATCCACGCAAGAGAGCGGTATCTGCTCGACTCATCTTCACTGCTCATCATCTTCCTGGTTTAATTTAACTAAAGTCAGCATCTAAAATAAGGCTTTTGTGTAATTTTGTGGAAACGTTTACACAATTTGAATTCGATCACGGATCTGGATCGAGATTGGTTGCTAGACTTTTAGCCAGTTAAGAAATGGGCGTACTGATTCGATGCAATAGCGATTGGCTTTTAGCGCATCAGAGTGAGGTATGAACCGAAAGCAGCCAACATGGAGAAGCAAAAGTGAAAGTTCTTGTCACTGGCGGTATGGGATACATCGGTAGTCACACTTGCGTTCAGATGATTGAAGCGGGAATGGAACCTATCATCGTCGACAACTTGTGTAACGCCAAGCTGGAAGTGTTAAACCGTATTGAAGCGCTGACTGGCAAACAGCCTGCGTTCCACCAAGGTGACATCCGTGACGAAGCCTTTTTGGATACGGTATTCGCGCAGCACGACATCCAAGCCGTGATCCACTTTGCTGGCCTCAAAGCAGTTGGCGAATCGGTGGCAAAACCACTTGAGTACTACGACAACAACGTCAATGGCTCATTGGTGTTGGCGCGCAGCATGCGTAAAGCGGGCGTGAAAAGCATCGTATTCAGTTCATCGGCAACGGTTTACGGTGACCCAGAAATTGTGCCGATTACGGAAGATTCACCAACAGGTGCAACCACCAATCCATACGGACGCAGCAAATATATGGTGGAGCAGTGCTTAAGCGACGTGTTCCATGCTGAAAACGATTGGAGCATCACCTTACTGCGTTACTTCAACCCAGTTGGCGCGCACCCATCGGGCTGCATGGGGGAAGACCCACAAGGCATTCCCAATAACTTGATGCCATTTATCGCTCAAGTCGCAGTTGGTCGCCGAGAAAAACTCGCGGTATTTGGTAACGACTATCCAACCCCTGACGGCACTGGTGTGCGTGATTACATCCATGTGATGGATCTGGCCGACGGCCATATTGAGGCTTTGAAAATGGTGGGTGAGAAATCGGGTTTGCACATTTATAACTTAGGTACAGGTAAAGGCTCGAGCGTACTTGAGATGGTGAATGCGTTCGCGACCGCTTGCGGTAAATCAGTGCCTTACGAGTTATGCCCGCGTCGTCCTGGGGATATTGCTGAATGTTGGGCAAGCACGGAAAAAGCTGAGCGTGAACTAGGCTGGAAGGCAACACGCACGGTGGCTGAAATGACCGCCGATACGTGGAACTGGCAGTCAAAAAATCCCAATGGCTATTCCCCGGAGTAATTGTAGTCGCCGCGTTGCCATCTGCACTTCTCACGGTTTTGGGAAGCTGAGTTTGAAGAATTTTAAAGAGTTGAGTAAGTAACATGTCGAATGTCGAATTTAACCCAGTGGATCATCCACACCGCCGTTACAACCCTCTGACAGGGCAATGGATTTTGGTTTCACCTCACCGTGCTAAACGCCCTTGGAGCGGCGCAGATGAAAAGCCCGCATTGGATGAGCTACCAAGCTATGACGGTAAATGTTTCCTTTGTCCAACCAACGAACGTATCTCTGGCGATGTTAATCCAGACTACCAAGGCACCTATGTGTTCAATAACGATTTTGCAGCGCTGATGGTGAATTCACCAGATGCACCAGAGTCAAACAACCCGCTATTCAAAACGCAAGGCGTGCGTGGTTTGAGCCGAGTGATTTGCTTCTCGCCAGATCACAGCAAAACCTTACCGGAGCTGCCAGTGGATAAAATTCGTGGCGTGATTGATACATGGAACGAACAAATTGAAGAGCTAGGCAAAGAGTACGTTTGGGTTCAGGCGTTCGAAAACAAAGGCGAAACCATGGGCTGTTCTCAGCCTCATCCACACGGTCAAATCTGGGCGAACAGCTTCTTACCAAATGAGATCGAGCGCAAAGAGCACAACCTAAAAGCCTACTACCAAGAACACGGCAGCAACTTGCTGGTGGATTACGTACAAGCGGAACTCAAAGACGGTTCACGCATTGTGGTGGAAACCGAACACTGGCTGGCGGTGGTGCCTTACTGGGCAGCTTGGCCGTTCGAAACCATGTTGTTGCCGAAAACGCACATTCGTCGCATGAGCGAACTCAGCGATGAGCAACGAGACGATTTAGCGCGAGCGATCAAGAAGCTGACCAGCCGTTACGACAATTTATTCCAATGCTCTTTCCCTTACTCGATGGGCTGGCACTACGCGCCGTTTTTTGACGAAGGCACAGACATCGACCATTGGCAGCTTCATGCACTTTTTTATCCGCCACTACTGCGCAGTGCCACGGTTCGTAAGTTCATGGTGGGCTACGAAATGCTGGCAGAAAGCCAACGTGACCTGACCGCAGAGCAAGCGGCGCAGCGTCTGCGTGATGTGAGTGATGTCCACTACAAAGAATGCTAAGTCTTTAAATTGGACTGATTACGAATAACGGGATAGCGCGACTTTACAGATAGAAAGTTAGGCTCAACGCGCTATCCCACACAAATTACTATTTTAAGAGAACGTCCCTATGTCTGAACTTATCCAAAATGTGAAAGCGTCATTTGAGCAACTGTTGGGCTACGCACCTAGCCATATTATTCAAGCGCCTGGTCGTGTGAACTTGATTGGTGAGCACACCGATTACAACGATGGTTTTGTCCTACCGTGTGCCATTAACTACCAAACGGTCGTGGCGGCGGCAAAGCGTGAAGACAATATCGTGCGTGTGGTGTCGGTCGATTACGGTAACGCAGTGGACGAATTCGATATCACGCAAGCCATTACCTTCCAGCAAGACAAAATGTGGGCGAACTACATTCGCGGCGTGGTGAAGTGTCTTCTGGCGCGTGGCTACCAGTTTACTGGGGCGGATATTTCAGTCAGCGGCAACGTGCCTCAAGGCGCGGGTTTGAGCTCATCGGCGGCATTGGAAGTGGTGATCGGTCAAACGTTTAAAGTGCTGTTTAACCTTGAAATCAGCCAAGCCGAAATCGCCTTAAACGGTCAGCAAGCAGAGAATGAATTCGTCGGTTGCAACTGCGGCATCATGGATCAAATGATTTCAGCGGAAGGGCGTGAAAATCATGCGATGCTATTAGATTGCCGTAGCCTTGAAACTGAAGCAGTCTCTATGCCAGAAGACATGGCCGTCGTGATCATCAACTCGAATAAAAAACGTGGTTTGGTCGACAGTGAATACAACACTCGTCGTCAGCAATGTGAAGAAGCGGCGCGTATTTTCGGTGTGAAAGCTTTGCGTGATGTGACGATTGAGCAGTTCAACGAGAAAGTCGCTGAGCTGGATGAAATGGTGGCAAAACGTGCCCGTCATGTCATCACAGAAAATGATCGTACTGTGGAAGCGGCGCAAGCGCTACGAGCACACGACATGAAGCGTATGGGCGAGCTGATGGCCGAGTCTCATGCATCGATGCGCGATGATTTCGAAATCACGGTAAAAGAAATCGATACGCTGGTGGAGATAGCCAAAGAGGTGATTGGCGATCAAGGCGGCGTGCGCATGACTGGCGGTGGCTTTGGTGGTTGCATCGTGGCACTTGTACCGCCAGCACTGGTTGATGACGTGAAAGCGGTAGTTGAAGCGAAGTACCAAGCAGCTACGGGCTTAAAAGAGTCGATTTATGTTTGCCAAGCCAAAAATGGTGCGGGTTTGGTTGAAGTGCTGTAAGGAATGATGATGAAAGCCTATTTTCAACAACTAGAACAAGCGATGGCGCCAACGCCGTCGTTTGATGGCCAAACTGCGAATCTGATTCATTTGACCAACGCGAATGGTATGACGGCGTCGTTTATGGATATCGGTGCGACATGGTTGAGTTGCACATTACCGGTAAATGGTGAAAACCGTGAAGTGTTGTTGCGCTCACCAAATATGGCTGAACACATGAAGCAAGACGCTTACTTTGGTTCCATTGTTGGCCGCTTTGCTAACCGAATTGCGAAAGGGCAGTTTGAGATAGACGGAGAGAAGTATCAACTTGGTATCAATAACGGTGAAAACTCACTGCACGGTGGCTTGGAAGGGTTTGATAAACGCCGCTGGAAGGTTGAAGAGCAAAATGATCAACAGGTCACTTTTTCACTTCGCTCCCCGGACGGTGACCAAGGTTATCCGGGAAATCTCGATGTGAAGGTGACGTACACGCTCACTGATGAGAATGAATTAGCTATCGCCTATGATGCTAAGACTGACAAAACATCACCAGTGAATTTAACCAATCACGCCTACTTTAACTTGGCTGGTGAGGCGAGCCGCGCGAAAAGTTTGGATCATACTTTACAGCTTAACGCTGGATATTACTTGCCAACGGATGCGGGGTTAATTCCTACCGGTGAACAAAAGCCAGTTTTGGGTACCAGTTTCGACTTCACCGAGCCAAAATCGATAGGCCAAGAATTTCTTGCCGAGCAAGATCAGAAAACTGCTGGTGGCTACGATCACGCCTTTCTATTCATACCTGAAGTGACCGATGGCGTGTCTGTCGCTGCGGTTTTAATTGCACCCAAAGAAGATGTGGTGATGAAGGTGAAAACCACCAAACCTGCCATCCAGTTTTATTCAGGTAATTTCTTAGCCGGTACGCCAGGTGCAAGTAAAACTTACGAACGCTATGACGGCCTTGCGTTGGAAACGCAGTACTTTCCAGACGGGCCAAACAAACCAGAATGGGGACTCAACAATGGGGTGTTGAGCTCTGGGGATTGCTATCAGCATCAAACTACTTATCAGTTTGAATTTTAGATAGCACTTCTACCCTTTGAACTTGCAGCGGCAGCGATGCAACTCCAACGACTTTGGGTGTTATGGTGGGCTACATGCCCACCTTTTTTGTTTTTGTCGAAGAGGTTCGAACGATGAGCTCACCCTCTACTTTGCGTTTGTTAGAAAGCAACGGTTGCGCTTCAATCAGTGCCATCAACGATTCGATTGCGAGTTTACCCATGTCTGAGTAGGGCAGTTCAACCGACGTTAATGCTGGAAAGCTTTCAGAGGCGATTTGCTGATTATCGTAACCGACAACGGCAACATCCTGAGGAATCTTCAACCCCAACTCCGCTATCGCTTGGTAGCACCCCATTGCCATATAGTCGCTGCCACAGAAAATCGCTTCTGGCGGTTGCTCCATATTCAGTAGTGCCAGTGTTTGCTGGTGCGCTTTTTTTAGCGACCAGTTTGCATCGACTAAATACTCTGAGTTAGGAATGATGTCTGCATCAATGAGAGCCTGACGATAACCATCGGCACGTTGCTTACTGGCTAGCATCCAACTTTCACCAGACAGCATGGCAATGCGACGATAGCCTTGCGTCGTGAGGTGTGAAACTGCTTTGTAAGCTCCAATCATATCGGCCGGCAAAATACTTGGCGTTTCGGTGTGTTCTTCGTTGGTGCAGTTCAGCAGTACAGTCGGTAAGGAAGTTGTGACGCGTTGCTGCTCCAACTCTCGCGTCATACTGGATGCGTAAACCAAGCCTGCGTAATCACCGCCGTTGATCTCCGACTCAATCTTGCTTGCCAACACTTCATCATGGCTGTAATTGAACGTCACCAATATGTAGTCGTTCGACCACGCTTCTTCTCTCGCTGCATTGATGGCATCGATAAATGGGTCATAACTGGTTAAGCCGTTGATCACCAATGCGATCTTTTTAGGGCGTCCCAAAGCATGGGCAACCTTTTTGTTTTTGTAGCCAAGTGATTCTGCGGTTTCGAGCACTTTACGTTTGGTCGCTTCCGCGATTTTTACGGAAGTTGAGCCATTCAATACCAGCGATACGGTCGACTGAGAGACGCCAGCCGCCGCCGCAATGTCACTCATGGTGATTTTTTTAGCCATTCTGCTCTTTTACGTAATTTCGTTAGCTAAAGATATTAGCTAAAGATTAAGTTCGGATCATCCTTTAAAGATAAAGATCACAAAAGTAAGTCAGAGCAACTTAAAAGCTGTGATTTTCACCACGTTTATTCTTTGAGCACCTAGTCATTAAATTATCAATTAATATATTAGCTAATATTATTAGTTAATAATTTAGTTTTAAGGTGAGTAAGATGAAAAGATGGTCGGAAGAGAAAGCGTGGCAATGGCAAAAAGAGCATGGCTGGCTACGTGGCTTTAACTATTTACCGCGCACAGCGGTTAACTGGAATGAGATGTGGCAAGCGGAATCTTTTGCACCTGAGGTGATGGAACAAGAGTTAGCTTGGGCGCATGATGTGGGTTACAACACTTTACGTACCAACTTACCATTTATAGTTTGGCAAGCGGATCGCGATGGTTTACATGCGCGAATTGAGCGCTTTCTGGATATTTGCGAACGCAATCAAATCAAAGTGATGCTCACGCCGATGGATGACTGCGGTTTCTCGGGCGACCATCCTTATCTTGGTGAACAAAAAGCGCCCGTACCGGATTTGCACAACAGCCAAGCAGCAGCAAGTCCTGGTCGCAATGTGGTGATGGACAAATCTATGTGGGGTGAGGTCGAAGCGTATATTCGCGACATCATCTCTACCTACAAAAATGACCCTCGAATCGTTATTTGGGATCTCTATAACGAGCCAACCAACCGCATGATTTTCACCACTACGGGTGAGATCGCTTACGACGAAGAAATGGAAACCTTTAGTCATGAGCTGATGGAAAAAGCGTTTGAGTGGGCACGTGAAGAAAACCCAACTCAGCCTCTCACCGTTGGCGCTTGGCATGCGCCAAGCATTCTTGACCGAAGCCTACCTATTTATGAACACCCAACCGATCGCAAAGCGATGGAGCTATCGGACATCATTACTTTCCACGCTTACTTACCACTCGATCTGTTCCATGAAGCCGTTGAAATTGTAGAAAGCTACAACCGACCAATGATGTGTACTGAGTGGCTTGCTCGTCATGCGCAATCGTACATGCACGAACAGCTTCCGGTCTTTAAACAGAAAAACATTGGCTGCTACCAGTGGGGATTAGTGAAAGGAAAAACACAAACGCATCTGCCTTGGCCAGAGATAAAACGTAGCGATGCAAACTATGCGAGTCAATGGTTCCACGATTTGCTTGATGAGCAAGGACAGCCGTATGACGCAAGCGAAGTGCAATTGATCAAAACACTCGCAGAAGTGGATTAATTGCCTGTGAGCCGACTCTGAGAAATGGGTCGGTTTCTTATTTACAATAAAATCAATTGAGACGTGAACAATGACTACTCTACAAAACAAACTCACCAATAAGGAGCTGATGTCTTACTTCGGCTATGGGGTAGGCCAGTGCTTTAGCTTTGGTCTAGTCGGCTCTTTTATTCTTTATTTCTATACCGATATTTTGGGCATTTCTCCAATTGCGGCGAGTACGATTTTTTTGATTGCTCGTGTGTGGGATGCGGTGAACGATCCGCTCATTGCCGGATACATGGACACGCTAGACTCTCGCTTTGGTAAATTCCGCCCTTACATGCTGTTTACGCCGATTCTGATTGTTCTGGTCACGGTTGCCGCGTTCTATAACATTGATGCTGATACGTCGACAAAAGTGATGTATGCCGGTATCACTTACATTCTTTGGGGTACGCTTTACACCATTTCTGATGTGCCGTTTTGGTCTATGTCTTCTGTTATGACGGATGAACCGCAAGAGCGAGCAAAAGCGGCAACTTGTGCCATGTTAGGGGTGAATGCAGGTATTGGTGCAACTTTGGTTGTGTTCCCGAAACTGAGCGCTTACTTCGCTGATGGCCGAGCAGATCAGGGTTACTTACCAGCTGTGATTGTGTTGATGATCGCGGGTTTGTTCTTCATGCTGAACGGTTTTTATAACACCAAAGAACGCATCTCGACGAAGAGCTGTGAAAAAGTCACGCTAAAACAAACCTTTCAAGCCGTTCGTAAAAACAAGCCGTTGTTTTTTATTCTGGCAGCGTTTTTCATGAATGTGTTTTTCAATCTAGTGAATGGCCTGTACATTTTCTTCTTCACATACAACATGGGGGACGCAGGGTTAGTCTCTCTGATTGGTACCATCACTTTGGTAAGTGCGATTGCGTGTTTGGCTACGCCAGTGCTGACGAAGCGTTTCAAAAAACGTGACATCTTTATTGCGCTGTGCGTTTTAGAGATCATCGCTCGCATTGGGTTCTATTTTACTGGCTATGATAATCCAACGGTCGTGATGGCGTGGTTAGCGGTGATCACAGGCATCTTTATGATGACTAACCCTCTTATCTCGGCCATGATTGCAGATACAGTTGAGTACTCTTACTACCACAGCGGCAAACGTACCGCGGCGATCACGTTCTCGGGACAGACCTTTACAGGCAAACTCTCTGTTGCGGTAGCGGGTGGCTTAACGGGGGTTATCTTGACGATGATTGGCTATGTACCAAATGCGGTGCAAACGGAAACCGCGCTCAGTGGCATGTTCTTCTGTATTGCGTTGCTACCCGCATTGGGAGCTTTAGTGCGCATCTTTATTATGTCTCGCTACACATTTACCGAAGACCAACACGCGATTTTACGAGAAAAATTACAGCGTGGTGAGTTTGCGCAAGGCGTTGACGTGAAGTCTGCAAAACCGAACGAAGCCTTGAGCTAGAGTCCATATCGTCTCGACAAGTGCTCAAAGAAAAAGCCCGCTCAATAACCTGAGCGGGCTTTTCGTTTTCAAATTACAGATTATTCACCATCAACAACGCTCGACAGAGTTTCTTCGTACTAAAGTTGGGCTAAAAATAATGGTTTCGTCTTCAATTTTTTCGTCACGAGATAGCGCCAAAGCCAAACGGGCGGCGCGTTCTGCCATCATCTCGATTGGGTAGCGAATAGTAGTCAAGCTAGGGTGAACAAAGCGGGCGATTAAGCCATCATCGAACCCGACCATAGAAACCTTACTTGGTACGTCAATGCCATTTTGATCTAACGCTGCGAGTGCGCCAGCGGCCATGTAGTCGTTGTAGGCCACCACTCCAGTAATCTCCAAAGATTTGGTTAACAGGTTGGTCATCGCAACTTCGCCACCATCACTGTTGGGCTCACCGTATTCGATGTAGCTTTTGGAGAGTTCAATACCATGTTCTTTCAATGCGGCTTGGTAACCTTGCAATCGCTCATCGGTATCTTCGATATCGTGGGATGAGGCAATGCAAGCGATTTTGCGATGCCCGTGACGAATCAAATATTCTGTCGCGAGGAATGCCCCCTTGCGGTTATCAAGGGAAATACAGCGTTCAGCCAGCTCTGGGATATGACGATTGATAAGCACCATACCTTTTACTTCTTGGGCGTAGCCAATTAGATCCTCATCAGATAAGCCTTTCGAGTGGATGACTATTGCATCGCAACGGCTGTTGATCAGCAATTCTAAGGCTTGACGCTCATCTTCTGGATTATGGTAACCGTTGCCAATCAAGATATGTTTGCCATTTTCGCGCGCGACATTATCGACGGATCTGACTAGTGTGCCGAAGAAAGGATCGGACACATCACTCACCAACACACCCATGGTGTTTGTGCTTTGACTCACCAGTGCGCGAGCTGCGGCATTGGGCCTGTAACCCAGTTTTCTCATTGCTTTGGTGACTGACTCTACCGATGATTGACTGGCTTTTGGGGACTTGTTGATCACGCGAGAAACCGTTGCGACCGAAACACCGGCTTCTTTCGCGACATCCTTGATCGTTGCCATATAGAACCTTTAGTGGCTAAAAATTTTGACTGGAAGTATTAAACACCCATTGTGTAATAAGTGCAATTTGATAGGGAATTTGCTTTCGGAAATGAGATCTTTACCACTTGTATTTATTAAGCTTACTGATAGTGTAAACGTTATCTTTTTAGTAAAACTTTACTGAGGTTTTAATTATGGAAACTATTGCTTACTCTGATTTTGCCAAACTGGAAATTCGTACCGGAAAAATCATTGAAGTGGCTCGTCATCAAAATGCAGACAAGCTGTACATTGTGCAAATTGATATTGGTGAAAAAACACTGCAAACCGTAACCAGCTTAGTACCTTATTACACCGAGGAAGAGTTGATGGGCAAACAAGTGGTCGTGTTGTGTAATCTTGCCAAAGCCAAAATGCGCGGTGAAACCTCTGAATGTATGTTGTTGTGCGCAGAAACGGATGATGAATCCGAAAGTGTGTTGCTTACGCCAGAAAGAGCGATGCCGACTGGGGTGAGAATTGTTTAATCAGTTCACTGGTCGCTCTATTGTAAAAACAGCTCTTAGTTTAGAGCTGTTTTTACAGATGGGATTGAGCTACGAATTTTGGGCAATCAGATTATCAATCAACTCGTAATGATGCTCTTGCACGCCTGCAAGGTTGCCATATTTAGGTTGGTGGCGGTCATTTTCTTTTGCGTGTTGCCAGCCAATGGTGTGACGCACAAAATGCTCCGCAAACGCATGGGATACCTCCAAGCAACCTGCTAGCACGGTATCGACATAGCTTTGCATGATTGGGCTTTTTACGCACGGTGGTAATGGCTCGTCTTTTACGTAAACCCAGATGCTATGTTCTTGGTTAAAGTTCGCGTCCGTTTCGATTTGATCTGGCTGAATTTGAATACGATGATAACCACGCTCACGGCGATCGAATTCTGCGAGAGCTTCTTCATTCACTTCGAGTAAAACGCCGTTGACCTGCCCATCGCCTTGGTTTACAACCAGAGGAGACAGAGTGTAGCTGTCATCAATCTTTCCCCAGTAGCGCACCAGTCCATGAGCAATGACGGGAATGGCTTCTCCCGTTTGTCCGGTTAACTTACGTGACGCAGAATTAATCAAACTGCCATAGCCAAATATGTACATCTTCGTTGCATCCCTTAACTGATGGTTGTGTCTCTCACCGTTTATACCTAACCCGCCTCTGAAGCACAACTTTACCTCTTAAGTATAATCTTAATTCTTAACATGTATTTTTTATACATGTTTATGGTAGCATCAATATTGTAGTTGAGTTAACCAGCATCGAGAGACGCTTGAGGGCAAGATAATGCTGAATATCACCGATAAAAAAGTGGAAGAAAAAATCCCCGCATGGCTGCGATTAGGCTTTCGGCCGTTTTTTCTGTTTGGGTCGATTTACGCCATTGTTGCGATCGCGTTGTGGGTGTGGATGTTCCAGAGCGGACAGCCAAACGCATTAACTGTACCGGCATTATGGTGGCACGTTCATGAAATGTTGTTCGGCTTTTCGATGGCGATTGTGGTTGGTTTTGTACTGACCGCAGTACAAAACTGGACTGGCATTAGTGGCACCAAGCATTACACGCTTTTGATCTTATTTGGCTTGTGGTTAGCACCTAGAATATTGCTCTGGACGCCAGCGCCGTTATGGTTAACCAGCAGCATTGAAGCGGTATTTTTGTTGTTTGTTGCCTATGAGGTAGGCATTCGTGTTTATCGAGCCAAAGGTTGGCGTAATCTGTTTTTTGTGCCGCTGTTTCTTTTGGCCATTTTTGCGAACTTTGCAAGCTACGCAACAATAAAAGGCATGCCGCCGTTTAGCTCTTCTGCTGTATGGCAGGCGATGTTGTGGTGGTTTACGCTGTTATTGTCGGTCATGGGCGGACGTGTGATTCCATTCTTTACTGCGCGTCGATTTAATTTCGAAAAAGCGCAACCACAGGCTTGGTTAGAATGGTTCGCGAACTTGCCGTTGGTAATGCTATTTGTGCTGAGCTTTTTCCCTGTGACGTTTGCAGAATTAGGCAATCCGTTGATGCTGTTTGCAGGAGTTGCTCAGTTGGTGCGTTTTGTTCGCTGGAAACCTTGGTTAACCCTGAGCGAGCCTTTAGTGTGGTCGCTGCATGCTGCGTATTTGTGTTTGCCACTAAGCTTAATTTTGCGAGGCACTTGGGGAGATGCATTTGCCAGCCATAACCTGATTCACCTGTTTGCGATAGGTGCATTAGGCGGCTTGATTTTAGCGATGATCGCACGCGTGACGATGGGACATACTGGTCGCATGATCTACAAAGGTCCGAACATGAGCCTTGCGTTTGCGGCGATTACCGCGGCAGCTTTGGTTCGCAGTTTTGCCGTGATATTTGATCCTGCCAATATGATGCTGTGGATTAATATCAGTGGCGGATTGTGGATTGTCGCATTTGGCCTGTTTGTTTGGCGCTTTGGCGTGATGCTTATTACCCCTCGCGTTGATGGTCATCCCGGATAGGGCTCTAATGTGAGTAGAGAAAGAGGAGCCGTGCGCTCCTCTTTTGATTGTTGTTCTTTATAGGATTCGCGCTTATTCGTCTTCGTCGTCCGTTTTATTCGTAAACCCCAAACGTTTGAATAGCCACCACTCTAGAGCAAAGATGACAATTAAAGCGATACAGAACCAGGTGAACGCCATGGCGGATTCCACGCCTGGCATACCGCCAATGTTGATGCCAAGCAAACCTGTTAGGAAGCTGGTTGGCAAGAAAATAGTCGCCACTAGGGTAAATAGATAACTGTTTTTATTAGTTTTCTCGTCACGATGATGTTTGATTTCTTCTTGAAAGAGTGCGACTTCTCCAAGATAAAACTCAAGTGTTTCATTTATGCGCGTAATATTATTGTGGGCGAAGCGATATTGATGGGGCCTTAAAGCCACCAACTCGGACTCTGATTCAACGAGATCTCGAATAGCATATTGCTGAGGGCGAATAAAACGTTTGATGGAGATAAGCGCTTTTTGAGTCGCCATATGCTTGTACGTCGATTCATCATTCACATCAAACTGGTTTAACGTCTCTTCAATCGTATCGAGGTAAACGTCTATTTTGCTATTTAATCCTTCAATAATCTGATGAAGTAAACCAGCAAGGCTTTTCGGGCCTTTATGTTCCGCCAATGCTTGACGAATTTCCATGATGGCACGCGATGGGATCTTACGTGTTGAAATCAGTGCCCCTTGAAAATAGAGAATTCGAATACTGAGCATGTCTTCTGGTGAAGCATCGCCATTCATATTGACGCCTCGTAAAATCAACATGAAGTTCTCGTCATCCAAAGGGTGGAAAGACGGTCGGCTCTCGTCGGCTAACAGGTGATCAACAGTGGCACGTGGCACTTGGTTTTGTTCTAGCCAGCCCCGAATATCGGGATGCAGCCGCTCACAATGGTACCAATGTTTGGCTTGAATCTGCTCCGCCGTTGTGGATTGCTGAGTTGCTTCTGGGGTTGAAAAATCCCAATGTTCAATCATAAAACCCATTTTCTTTTCCTTGTCTGAGCCTTTCCCCAAATAACTCGGAAAGAGCCTGTGCTCTTCCGCTGCATTATTTTCCGTGAAATGCATCAGTGATAACGTTCTGAACCTAGCGCCATGAAGTTATTCAGGGATAATTATTTAAATGAGTATGATTGCATTTAACGCTAAATGTCTATGAATAGTTGCTCTTATTTGTAATCAAGTGAAGCAAGCCAAAGTGTGGTGTAAAAACAGCAAAATAAAAAAGCCTACAACGAGGCAGGCTTTCTAGTAGGGAGGGGAGGAGCAGTTAGCCAACTTGAGAAAGATTAACCACTTTCTGCTGTAGCTTTTCTTTTAAATAGTCCGATAAAGCCTGCTTTTCTTCATCGTTCATGTACAGACCAAGCTTGGTACGACGCCACAAAATGTCTTCATCGGTCATTGCCATTTCATGGTTCATTAAGTAGTCGATCTCACGTTGGTAAACACCGCCGGCTTGCGATGAGAACGCGTGTCCAAGGTCAGCTTCGCTTGCTGTGCCTTCCATTAAGTTCCACGTTTGGGTACCAAATTGTGTTACGTAACGAAGAATCAATGCTTCTGGCGCCCAAGCGTATTTAGCATGAATTTGTTTAGCTAATTGTTCACGACTACAGCTGAAGTTACCACCAGGTAGGGTTTGATTTGCCGTCCAGTCGCTTCCCATCTCTGGTAGGAAAGGAGCCAGCTTTTTCATTGCCGCTTCACCCAGCTTACGGTAGGTCGTCAGCTTACCACCAAAGACAGAAAGCAGAGGTGCATGGTCGTATTCCGCATCGAGTTCTAGCGTGTAGTCTCGTGTGATCGCTTGCGGAGAGTCAGATTCATCGTCACATAAAGGACGAACACCGCTGTATGTCCAAACCACATCTTCGCGAGTCAACTGGTGGACAAAGTGTTGGTTTACGATATCGATGAGGTAATCGACTTCGTCATCTGAGATCGCCACTTCGCGTGGGTCACCTTTGTATTCCACATCTGTTGTACCAATGATTGAGAACTTATCTAAGTAAGGAATCATAAATACGATGCGGTTGTCTTTGTTTTGAAGAATGTAGGCTTGCGGTTCGTTGTGGATACGAGGAACAACGATGTGCGAGCCTTTGATTAAGCGAATGTTACGAGGAGAGGCTTGCTCTAATCCATCATCAAAGAACTGTTTTACCCAAGGGCCAGCTGCGTTTACTAGTGCTTTTGCTTTGCGTTCGAAACGTTGGTCTGTCATCACGTCATGAATTGTGACATGCCAGATACCACCTTCACGGTGTGCTTTTTCTACGCGGCAGTAGTTACGTACTTCTGCATGGTTTTCACGAGCAGCCAGAACGTTAAGTAATACTAAACGCGCGTCATCAACCCAACAGTCAGAGTATTCGAAACCGGTTTTCATTTCTGGTTTTAGCAAGCCCGATTTCGCTAAGTTGACTGTTTTGCTGCCTGGCAGAGTCGTACGTTTACCCAAGTTATCGTAAAGGAACAGACCACAGCGAATCATCCAAGCTGGACGTAGGAATGGGCGATGAGGCAAACGGAAACGCATTGGTAGGGCAACGTGAGGCGCTTTGCGAAGAATAACTTCACGCTCTGCGAGCGCTTCCGAAACCAAACGAAACTCGTAGTGTTCAAGGTAGCGTAAACCGCCGTGGATCAGTTTAGAACTTGCCGAAGAAGTAGCGGACGCAAAGTCACTTGCTTCGTATAAGCCAACACTCAAACCGCGGCCAGCTGCGTCTGCCGCAATACCAGCCCCGTTAATGCCGCCACCAATTACGATCAAGTCTAAGGTAGTGGATGAGCTAGTAGTGGAAGCATTTTTTTGTATACTCATAAATTTGACCTCTTGGTGAGCGAACGAGCATTTTAGAACATGATCTAATCCTAGCTTAGGTTTCGTTTGTGATCATCTATTATTTTCGTTTGTGAGCGTTTTGTGTGATTTAGGCACAAAAAAACCTCTGCCTAATTAAGACAGAGGTCATTTGAGAGGCAAATTAATGATTGAAACTACTCGTTTTCGAAGTTTGTCTCGTTCGCTTCAACGACTTCAAGTGGAATTGAAGCTTCTTTTAAAATCGACAGGATTTCTTCTGGTGGCTGCTTGTTGGTAAAGATCATGTTGAGCTGAGCGATATTGCCTAGCTTCACCATGGCATTGCGCCCAAATTTGGTGTGGTCGACGGCGAGAAATACACTGCGGCTGTTGTCGATGATCGCTTGTTTGACCCTGACTTCGTGGTAATCAAAGTCTAATAGCGAGCCATCAAAGTCGATACCACTGATGCCAAGAATGCCAAAGTCGAGACGGAACTGTTTAACGAAGTCGAGAGTAGCCTCGCCAACAATGCCGCCATCGCGACTTCGAACTTCACCGCCTGCTAAGATGACTTTGATCTCTGGGTTGGGGAAGAGAATGGTTGCCACGTTGATATTGTTGGTAACCACGCGTAGCTGTTTATGGTTTTTATTGAGCGCTCGCGCAACCGCTTCTGGTGTGGTGCCGATATCAATAAATAGAGTCGCGCCATCAGGAATGTGCTTGACCACCTCGTCTGCAATGACATCTTTTTCATTGAAGTTGAGCGCTTTACGCGTGTTGTAAGATGTGTTTTCAGAACTGAGAGGGATGGTTGCACCACCGTGATAACGACGAATTTTGTTGTCGTCGGCGAGTTCATTAAGATCGCGTCGGATGGTTTGTGGGCTGACATTGAATCTTTCTACCAACTCATCCGTGCTGACATAGCCTTGTTTTTTCACCAACTCAACAATCTGTTGGTGTCGAGGTATTTGCTTCACTTACCACTCCCTTGTGCATTGGTAACGGCCAATGCTTCAAATTCGAAGCTCTATTGTGCTCGAATTTGCGCGTTGTGAGAAGTAAGCGAGTTCAGGAATCAGGGGCAAAGCGCAAAAAAGAGCGCACAAATGGCGCTCTTTTTTCGTATGGAGGTGAGATTAATCTTCTTCGTCGTGAAGCTCAGACCAGGTTTGCGCACATTTCACTGCGCGTTTCCAACCCTTGTAACGACGATTGCGTTTTTCTTCATCATCGTGCGGCTCAAAGGTGCGATCAAGCACCGCTTTATTCTGCAACTCGTCAATGCTGTCCCAGTAACCCACGGCAAGGCCTGCAAGGTAGGCTGCACCAAGAGCGGTAACCTCTGTTACTTGAGGGCGGTGTACTTCTGTATTCAATACATCGGATTGGAACTGCATTAGGAAGTTGTTCGCTACCGCACCGCCATCGACGCGAAGATTCGCAAGTTTAATTCCTGAGTCGGCTTGCATCGCATCCAGTACGTCACGAGTTTGGTAAGCGATGCCTTCCAAAGTCGCACGGATAATGTGGTTTGAGTTCACGCCGCGAGTAAGGCCGACAATCGTGCCACGTGCGTAGGCATCCCAGTATGGTGCGCCTAAACCAGTAAAGGCAGGCACGACATAAACGCCGTTTGAGGTATCCACTTTGGTTGCGAAGTATTCAGAGTCTTCTGCACCGTTTAGGATTTTTAATTCATCACGTAGCCATTGGATAGAAGCACCACCCATGAATACGGCACCTTCAAGTGCATAAGCAGGCTCACCTTTAGGACCACAAGCCAAAGTTGTCAGTAGGCCGTGCGTCGAAGTGACTTTTTCTTGGCCCGTATTCATTAGCAAGAAACAACCCGTGCCGTAAGTGTTTTTCGCCTGACCCGCTTCAACACACATTTGGCCGTAAAGCGCAGCTTGTTGGTCACCAGCAATACCAGAAATAGGAATACGAGTACCGCCTTTACCACCAATGTTGGTCTTACCGTAAACTTCCGATGAACGTTTTACTTCTGGCATCATAGATGCTGGGATACCAAGCTCATCTAACATTTTCTGATCCCAACATAGATCGTTGATGTTAAATAGCATTGTACGCGATGCGTTGGTGTAGTCGGTCACGTGAACGCGGCCTTGAGTCATCTTCCAAACTAACCAAGTATCGACGGTACCGAACAACAGCTTGCCTGCTTCTGCGTCTTCGCGCGCGCCTTCAACATTGTCCAGAATCCATTTCACTTTGGTACCTGAGAAGTAAGGGTCAAGCACCAAACCTGTGTTGTCACGTACGTAGTTTTCTAGACCACGCGCTTTTAAATCTTCACAGATGTCAGCAGTACGGCGACATTGCCATACGATCGCATTGTAAACGGGTTTGCCTGTTTCTTTATTCCAGACGATGGTAGTTTCACGCTGGTTAGTAATACCGATAGCCGCCAATTGGTCGCTACGGATGCCAGACTTAGCTAGAGCTTCTACCAACGTAGAGCTTTGTGTTGCCCAGATTTCCATTGGGTCATGTTCTACCCAACCTGCCTCTGGATAAATCTGAGTAAATTCGCGCTGTGCGACGCTTACGATGTTCGCGTCATGATCAAGAATTACTGCGCGAGAGCTTGTCGTACCTTGGTCTAGGGCAACAATGTATTTTTGCTCAGTCATGGTAAGAATCCTTTTGTTTCGTTATTTATATTTTAGTAAATGTTCGAGTTGCGTCAGTTTTAAGCTCTAGCTTCTTCTGTTTCTTCTTCCGTCTCACATTGGTTTGGAATTGTACAGCCGTGGCCTTGTTGTGGAAGGTAAGCCGCAATCGCTTTTGGATACAACCAACCACCAAAACACGCACCTGCAATCGGAGCAAGTAAAGGCACGATAAAGTAAGGAATGTCTTTAGCACCTGTCAGAGCGTAATCCCAGCCTGCGAAGTAAGCGAACAGTTTCGGTCCAAAGTCGCGCGCAGGGTTCATCGCGAAGCCAGTTAGTGGACCAAGAGAACCACCGATCACGGCAATCAAAATACCGATTAACAGTGGGTTCATTGCACCTCGTGCAGCGCCGTTATTTTCATCGCCCAAAGCCAAAATCGCAAACATCAGCACGGCAGTGATAACGAATTCCACAGCAAAAGCGCCAAAGAAAGAGAGGGAAGCATGTGGATAGGTTGAGAAGATACCAGCGGTTGCTAGTGCATCTTGGCTACTGCGGACGAAGTTATGTGCGATTTCGTAGTCGGTGAAAAGGTTGCTGTATAAGCTGTAAACCAACGCAGCAGAGCAGAATGCGCCAAGCATTTGGGCGATGATGTATGGCACCACTTTCGCCTTATCAAAACCATGGAACATAGCGAGTGCGATGGTTACCGCTGGGTTGATGTGCGCGCCTGAAACGCCGGCAGTACAGTAAATAGCGATGGCGACACCTAGGCCCCATACAATACTGATTTCCCATTGTCCAAATGATGCGCCTGTTAGAACTAAGGCTGCGACACAGCCTACCCCGAAGAAGATAAGTAGTCCTGTACCGATAAACTCGGCCAAACATTCTCCGAGCAGAGAGGGGTGTTTGTTCGTTGTCATGTTAAAAGTCCTTTGATCATTTTTGCCTGTCTAGCACGATACTATTGTGCACATATAAACGTTTGCGAAAACAAACGCGCGTTAAAAATGAGCGTTTGAGCATAAAATTGTTAATCAAAGTCTTCGTTTTTGTTAAATGGCGCATCTTTTAATCGAAAAAGAAAACAACGAAAAGAACTTCTTTGCTACGAAGTGTGTTTTGGAAGCGCTCAAATTACCGATGTGAAAAAGAATGCACAACTGGTAAGAGGAGTTTTGTGAAGCTGCTACGTGCTTGGGGATTTATTACTCAGATTTTGCGTAGTAATTAACCCTAAAGAGGTAAGGCGAGGTCAAGTACATCAAGGACTAGCGGTGATATAAGAAAATGCGTTGCTATGTTTATATCTCGAGAGGAACTTGTTATCCAAATTAGTGTTAATTATGAAAATGGAGAGGAAAATAAGCGCGGTTTATGTCTTGTGTTCGTGAATCACTGTCTAGGTTTGAGTTCAGATAACATTAGTTTTGTTATTTCGTTTGATACTAAGCGCGAACATTTTTCATCTTTTTAGTTATTTAGTGGTTTCGCGTAACAAGGATGGATGTGAAACACCCTTTTTACGGTTAATTTGTGTTCTTATTCGAGCCTTTGTTTCATTGGTTTCGAATTAGAATGCTCAAATGAGAGGTTGAAACATCAGTTTCATATTAACTAATTATGAGTAAAGTTGAACGATGGTCTAATTAATGCGCTCTAATTTACTGTATTTACTTATATTTAATTCATGTGCAACATTTGTCACAGAAATAAAATCCTAACTCAATACAATTCATGAACTTTCGAACGAAGATTTTTTTGTTTCGTTCGCTCCTTTTGTGTTTTTTACCATCGCATACAAAATAATGAGGTTCCTATGTTTGGAATATTCAAACCTAAGGCGCACATTGATCGTCTGTCCCCAGGCAGTATCGATAGCACCTACTCTCGCCTCCGTTGGCAACTCTTTATCGGTATATTTGTTGGCTACGCCGGTTACTATTTGGTTCGTAAAAACTTCAGTTTGGCGATGCCTTATCTTATCGAGCAAGGCTTTAGCCGCGGTGACTTAGGTGTCGCGCTGGCAGCTGTTTCCATTGCATATGGTCTCTCTAAATTTCTAATGGGCAGCGTATCTGACCGTTCCAACCCTCGCTACTTCCTAAGTGGCGGCCTGTTGATGTCTGCATTAGTGATGTTTTGCTTTGGCTTTATGCCATGGGCGACTGGCAGCGTCACTGCGATGTTCATTTTGCTTTTCTTGAACGGTTGGTTCCAAGGCATGGGGTGGCCCGCATGTGGACGAACCATGGTGCACTGGTGGTCACGTAAAGAGCGTGGTGAGATCGTTTCGGTTTGGAACGTGGCACACAACGTGGGTGGCGGTTTGATTGGTCCACTATTTATTCTTGGCCTGTGGGCATTTAACGATGATTGGCGCACTGCATTTTATGTTCCTGCATTTTTCGCCACGTTGGTTGCTGTGTTTGTTTGGATGACGGTTCGAGATACGCCTCAGTCTTGTGGTCTACCGCCGATTGAAGAGTACAAAGATGACTACCCAGATGACTACGACAAGTCGCATGAACAAGAAATGACGGCGAAGGAAATTTTCTTCAAGTACGTATTCAACAATAAACTGTTGTGGTCGATTGCGATTGCAAACGCGTTTGTTTACTTGATCCGTTACGGTGTGTTGGACTGGGCACCCGTTTATCTAAAAGAAGCGAAGGACTTCTCGGTAGATAAATCGTCTTGGGCTTACTTCCTATACGAGTGGGCAGGTATTCCTGGCACGTTATTGTGTGGTTGGATTTCAGACAAATTGTTCAAAGGCCGTCGTGCACCTGCAGGCATCTTGTTCATGGTATTGGTAACGTTGGCGGTATTGGTTTACTGGTTCAACCCTGCGGGCAACCCAACAATCGATATGATGGCTCTTATCGCGATTGGCTTCTTGATTTACGGCCCTGTCATGCTGATTGGTTTGTATGCACTTGAATTGGCACCGAAAAAAGCAGCGGGTACTGCTGCTGGTCTTACTGGTTTATTTGGATACTTAGGTGGGGCAGTTGCCGCAAACGCGATTCTGGGCTACACGGTAGACCACTTTGGCTGGGATGGTGGCTTTATCATCTTAGTGGGTTCTTGTATTACTTCTATTGTGTGTTTGATGTACGCCTTCTTAGGTGAGCGTGCGCACCACGAGCAAAAAGAGCGCGAAAAGGAAGCGCTAGCGTAATATTTATTTAAAGAGGCAGTGGAATACTGCCTCTTCGCTTTATCAAGGAAATAACAATGAAAACAAAGTCAGTATGTCTTACTTTTTTAGCACTTAGCCTCTCAGCTGGTGCGATTGCAAAACCACTTGTAATTGCACACCGTGGCGCATCGGGTTACTTGCCTGAACACACGCTAGAAGCCAAAGCGCTTGCTTACGCAATGAAACCTGACTACATAGAGCAAGATGTGGTAATGACGAAAGACGACCAGTTGGTCGTGTTGCATGACCATTATCTCGATCGTGTAACGGATGTTGCGGAGCGTTTTCCTGATCGTGCGCGCAAAGACGGCCGTTATTACGCGATTGATTTCACACTGGCGGAAATCAAATCCTTGCGAGTAACTGAAGGCTTTAATATCGATGACAAAGGTAATAAGGTCGTTGGTTATCCGACACGATTCCCAATGTGGAAATCGGATTTTACCGTGCCGACGTTTGCTGAAGAGATTGAGCTGATCCAAGGACTTAACAAGACGTTGGGTTACGACATCGGTATTTACCCAGAAATTAAAGCGCCTTGGTTCCATCGTCATGAAGGTAAGGACATTTCTAAAGCGGTGCTTAAAGTCTTGAAGCAGTACGGTTACGACTCGCAAGATGACAAAGTTTACCTGCAGTGTTTTGATGCGAACGAACTGCAACGCATTAACAGTGAGTTGATGCCCGCAATGGACATGGATTTAAAGCTCGTTCAGCTCATGGCTTACACCGATTGGAACGAAACTATGGTGTACAAAGGCGATACAGCAACGCCATACAGCTATGATTGGATGTTCGAAGCCGACGGAATGAAGAAAGTGGCGAGTTACGCCGAAGGTATTGGACCTTGGAAGCCGATGCTGGTGGATGATAAGTCAACCAAAGACAACATCATCATTAAGCCGTTGATGAAGTCTGCAAAAGACGCTGGTTTACAAGTTCATCCATACACGTTCCGTGCCGATCCAGGACGCATTCCAGCGTACACGGACAGTTTTGAAGGCATGATGGATGTGTACTACAACCAAGTGAAGGTGGATGGTTTGTTTACTGACTTCCCAGATAAAGCGGTCAGCTTTTTAAATCAGTAATCACGCATTTTGCTGTAAGCTAAAAAATCCCCCAACAGTTTCCTGCTGGGGGATTTTTCTTAACTATTTATTAGTTGTTTTTATGCAATTCGCTGTTCAGTTCAACCGCGCTCTTGTTTGCAAGACACTCGATTTGACCTGTCACAGAGTTACGACGGAACAGTAGGTCAGAAACACCGGCAAGATCGCGTGCTTTCACTACTTCTACTTCTTGGCCAGCAGAATCTAGCATGCGCACTTTTGAACCAGCAGTTACGTATAGACCTGATTCGATAGTACAACGGTCACCCATTGGGAAGCCAAGACCTGCGTTCGCGCCTAGTAGAGAGTTTTCACCGATAGAAACCACAACTTTGCCGCCGCCAGATAGCGTACCCATGATAGATGCGCCGCCGCCGATGTCAGAGCCGTTACCAACCACTACGCCAGCAGAGATACGACCTTCAACCATGCTCACGCCTGTTGTACCCGCATTGAAGTTGATGAAGCCTTCGTGCATTACCGTTGTGCCTTCGCCAACGTGTGCACCAAGACGTACGCGAGAAGTGTCTGCGATACGAACGCCAGTTGGAACCACGTAGTCCACCATTTTAGGGAACTTGTCTACGCAATCTACGCTTAGCGTACGGCCAGCTAGGCGAGCTTCGATTTGACGCTCAGCCAGCTCAGGTAGGTCGATTGGGCCTTCGTTTGTCCATGCGATGTTGTGCAACAGACCGAAGATACCATCCAGTACTGTGCCGTGTGGCTTAACTAGACGGTTAGAGATAAGTTGAAGTTTTAGGAAGCCTTCAGCAACAGATTGTGGCTGTTCATCCGTAGCTAGAATAACCAGTACAAGCGGCTGTGCTGATTCTGCTGCTTTGGTTGCGAAAGATGCGTTTGCTGCATCGCCGTTTGCTTCGAAAGCCGCCGCAAGTTCTGCGCTTTGTGCTGCAGAGATCTCGATAGCTTGGTTGCCTTGTTCGTAACCTGTTACTGCTGCTAGTGCGTTAACAAGCTCTTCATTTGGGTTAAGAACTGGGTTTGGAAAAAACGCTTCAATGATTTTGCCATCGCGGTTTTTAGTCGCTGTACCAAAGGCTAGAGAAAAGAAAGCCATAGTTGATCTCCATGTGTTGAGTCTTGTGTCTCGTCTGTTCACTGACAAGAAATAATTAAGTTGTCAGCCATCATAATGAGAGTGCTAGGGAGTTTAAAGAGGGGAAATAGATAAAGTCTGTAGATGGATACCTTTTGTCTTTTGGGAGATATGTCTGTCTGATGAGAAATGTGGTTGTGAGGTGGTCAATTAGCGGGTGTTTGTTGAAATGAAAGAAGGCGATTTGTCGTATCTGTGCTCGAAAGAAAGGGCGATCTTTCCATGATGATGTGTGCCTTCAGATACAAAAAACGCCACATGATGCGGCGTTTCTTTAACAAATGAGAGGCTTATGCAGCGTCTTCTTGCTTGTCTTCTTCTACAGATTCAAGCTTTTTTGCTTTCTTTGGTGCCGGTTTGCGTTTTGCACCCAGTGCGTAAAGCACTTCTTCTTTGTTTTGAGCGAGGTACATCGCAAGATCTTCTTGCTTACCTTCGTCTTCTAGAAGTTCACTTTTACCTAGCAGCGTGAATAGTTCGTCTGCCATGTCTAGCATTTTATCGTATGCGTCAGCTTCCGCTTTAGAGGTAAAAGTCATTTTCTCTTCTCCATTGCGTTCTACCACGTACTTGACGATTACAGCCATGGTTGGTCCCCTAACTTGGTGTATTGATACTGGCTTTTTATACAGTTTTTGACCAGTTAAGTCTAGCGACAAGCCTAAGAATGAGAGACACGTACAACTAACTGACCAGCATTTAAACTATCTCCGTTTCACTTGGAGGGCGTATTCTCTAGATAAAGGTTATTTGGTCGTTCCCAATCTTGGCAAAATTCGATAAACGTTCTGAGTAGTGGGCTTTGGTATTTCTCTTTGTGAACCAGTAGCCAGAAGCGACGTTTCATATCTAAAGGCATGTCGAGCAGTTGCACGCGACCGTCACGAATAGCAGGTTCTGCAGACAAACGTGACAAGCAGCCCAAGCCTAACCCCGCCGATACTGAGTTGATCAACGCTTCGGTGGTATTGAGCTGAAAAGCTTCATGCCAATGTTCCAAGCGCGGCGCGACAACGCGCATAAAAAATTCGCGTGAACCAGATCCTGCCTCTCGCAATATCCACTCGCTGTTTTCTAGCTCGGTTAAATTTACGGGCCCTTCGTGCGCGGCTGGAGAATCTGGCGCGCAAATCACGCACATTTCATCTTCGCTAAACTGGGTAGACTGCAATTCAGGGTGAAGTGTTTTGCCTTCAATGAGGGCTATGTCTAACTCGTAATCGGTCAGCATGTCGCAGATTTGTGCAGAGTTAGAAATGAACAGACTTTGAGAACGATGGTTCGTTTGCTGACGAAATTCGCTAAGCAAATAGGGCGCGACTTGGTTGCCAATGGTGTCGCTGGCACCAATGCGAAGTTGGCCCGATAGCGCTTGGTCACCATCGAAAATGCTCTCGATGTCTTTGGCTCGGTTGAGTAACTCATCCGCCAGTGGCAGCAGTTTTTGACCTTCTTGGTTCAAAATCAGTCGGTTATTAACACGATCAAACAAGTGATGGCCGATCTGCTTTTCTAATTCTGAGAGTGCCATGCTCACAGCGGCTTTTGATAAAAAGAGGCTATCAGAAGCTGCTGTGAGCGTTTTGTGCTGCGTGATCGTCGTAAACACTTTCAGTTGTTTAAGAGAAATGTGACTTGCCATACCCCACCGTTAAGTAATTTTGAACGTTTGTTTTAAATAATTAGATATATCGGAACGAAGTGCAAGCGTATTATACGCTCCATCAAGAGTGAGTCTGGTTGAGGTCATCATGATTCAAAGAACAAAAGCAAAAGTAATGGGAGCACCAACTCCGATGGCGGGTTTGGCTCTTGGTATTGCAAGCTTAGGCTGGAGTTGGGAAAACTTCGCCGAATTACATGGCTACGGACAGTGGATTAGTGCGGGTATTGCGAGCGTATTGTTGGTTATATTGGCAACCAAGTTTTTGCTACATAACCATTTATTGAGAGAAGATCTTGCTCATCCGGTTGTGGGCAGCGTGGTTCCGACATTTGCGATGGGCACTATGGTGGTATCGAACTCTCTCGGCCATTTTTACCCATTGGCTGGTGATGTACTTTGGCTGATTGCAGTGGTTCTGCACATCGTGTTCTTGGTGAGCTTTGTTTACCATCGCGCCAAAGATTTTGAATTGCACCACATGGTTCCTAGTTGGTTTGTACCGCCAGTGGGTATCATCGTTGCGGATGTGTCTTTCTCTGGCAACCCGATGTTAGCACCAGTGGCACAAGGTGCATTGATGTTTGGGATGGTGGCGTACGCGATCATGTTGCCGATGATGATTTACCGTTTCATGTTTACCCATGAAATTCCGGATGCAGCGAAACCAACAATGGCAATCATGGCAGCGCCAGCAAGTCTATCATTGGCAGGGTACTTAACGGTCACTGCGACACCATCACCAGTGATCATCGCTATGCTATTTGGTATCGCGGTATTGATGACGGCCATCATTTACCTCGCATTCTTTAAATTGCTTAGACTGCCATTTAGCCCAGGCTATGCGGCGTTCACTTTCCCGATGGTGATCGGTGCGACGGCGCTGTTTAAAATGGCGAATTGGATGGAGTTGCAAGGATTGGCTGCGCACTATGTTCAACAAGTGCGAGGCTTAGCTGGTCTTGAGTTGATTGTGGCAACATTTGTTGTCTCTTATGTGGCTTTACAATACATCAACAACTTATTGATTCAGCCACGCTTGATGCACGCTCATCACGCTTAAATAGCAGATAGGAAAAAGCCTCTTGGTCTTACAGCCAAGAGGCTTTTTTTATTTCAATCGGCGTCGATGTTGGACACTAGCCTTTTTTGTAAAATCGCGACATCTCATCCAGAGAATGACGAATGATATCGACAGGAACTTTCTGTTCTTTCTCGACTTTTAACTGGCGATTCAGTTGCTGAGAGTGCCCGCCAGGATTGACCACAAGCATCAGTTCTTTGCCGACCAATGCATAGTTGTAGTAGCTGCCAGCAATATACCAATCGCGAGGGGCAGAGCTATCAAACAAGTTATGACCAACGCTGTATGAACTCGTTGTGCCTTGAACGTCAAACAGCGTATTCATCATGGTTGGCACGACGTCGAAATGGGTCGTGCGGTAATTAATTTGCTCTGGTTGACGATTTGGCATGTACACGTAAAGAGGCACATGCACTTGTACGTCACTGTAGTTACCCGTGTGGCCCCAATAGTTCATCTTATGGTCATTAAACTCTTCACCATGATCAGATGAAATCACCACAATGGTATTGTCTAAGTCGACGTTTTTCAGCACATCACCAATCAAGCTATCGATGTAGTACAACGAGTTCTTGTATCGATTGTGGTAAAGCGAAGCGTCAAAATCGTTGTTGAGCAAAATGTGGTCAACGCGTTCCCAGTATGGTTTGAATTTCGCAAATTCAGGTTCGGGAAATACTGTACCGTGGGCGGCATCGTAGAACAGAAAACCAAAGTACGGTTTGTCGCTGTCCTGTTTTTGAAACTCGATGAACTTGTCTGTGATCTGCTGATCGCGCTCGACGGCCGTTTCTCCAGTTTGTCTCAGAGTCAAGTCCGACACTTTTTTGAATACTGTGCGAGAAAGTGGCGGGCTGGTGAGCGGTGCCGAGCCAAAAATGCCCATGCGGTAGCCTTCTGCTTGCAGCGTATCCATAAAAACAGGAGAGCGTTGGCTTGCGTAAAAGCTTTCCCAGTAGGTCGCGGGCAAGCTGTAAAACAGGCTGAAAATACCGGCTTGAGTTGAGTTGCCGCCGCTCATATGTTGTGTGAAATTCACTGTCTTTTCGGCGAACTTGCTGACATTTGGCATGACTTCCGGCGTCGCATCACTGTAGCGCCACGCGTCAACTAAGATAAACAAAACATTGGGTTGCTCCTCTTTGCTTTGTACTTGAATGGGCGCAAGTGGGTAGTTGAGTGAGCTACGTTCAATGTTGGTTAACTCTACGCGATTCTTCGATGCAATGTTCTCATCCACTAGGTCGTGTTTGTAAATAAATTTACGAGCCGTCAGCGGGTAGTAAAGTGGCCAGTTATTCGAAAACTGACTGACTTCATCGTCGTAAAGCGCGTTTTTGTACGCATGAATCATCTGCGTGCTGAGCAATACAGCAAACCAGACGCTGATCAAAACGAACTTAGCTCGGCTTTGTGCCAGTTTATTACTTACCCAAACGGTACAGGCGAGCCCGATCACCAGAACGGCAACTTCACTGATGAAGATTAGCCAACTCATCCACGAAATATCGAAGACATCACCGCCACCTTCGAAAAACATACGAATTAATAGGGCGTTGATGTGAAGTTTGTATTGCTGAAAAACGAGGATATCGACTTTAAACATGATCAATAGACAGATCGCGATAGCGATCACGATGCCTTTGAATGCTCGAGTCGGTAGAAAAGAGAGCAATAAACTCAACAACATAAATGGAAGTGCGATCAAGCCCAGCCAGCCATATTGAGTCGAAACCAAATAGTAACCTTGCAACAAGGTTAGCGGTTCATTCTGATTGTTAGACAACACAAAAGGATAACAAGCGATCGACAGATACACTGCAAAGCAAGCAAAAAAAGCAATCAGCCAAGCGCTGTTGGAAGACAGTTTGCGAAACATACTTTTTGTTTGTTTATAAATTATGGGTAGTGGGAGTATAAAACAGTGTTTTTTATTATGGAATAGTTGCGATGAATGTCACATTTTGTATGGAAGTGTCAGACTTGATTGACATGTGAAAATTAAGAAGATTCATACTCTATTTGAGTGATATATAACCTTTTGTTTTTTCCGAACACGAGATCACTGCGGGTTTAAATGGGGCTGTGCTAAGCTAGCTAACAGTTTCAATCGGCGCTCGGTATTCCCAATTTGTTTACTGTTTATCACTCCAACCAAGTTGACGTTCTTAAATCACTCCTTGTCGAACTGATTCGAATCAGTCCGCTGGAAAACCCGTTCGAAAAAGAACAAATTCTGGTTCAAAGTCCGGGCATGTCCCAGTGGCTAAAAATGGAATTGGCCAAAGAGTTTGGTGTTGCCGCGAACATTGATTTTCCGCTTCCTGCTACCTTCATTTGGGATATGTTTACGCAGGTGTTGCCAGACGTGCCAAAACGCAGTGCGTTTAACAAAGAAGCGATGACGTGGAAGTTGATGCATCTGCTTCCGGGGCTTCTCAACCAAGAGGTGTTTTCGCCGTTAGCGCAGTACCTCAAAGATGACAGTGACCACTCTAAGCTGTATCAGCTGGCTGAGAAAATTGCCGATATTTTCGATGGTTACTTGGTGTATCGTCCGGAATGGATCGCAAGTTGGGAAGCTGGGCAGAGTGTGCCAGAGCTGGAAGATGAGCATCCGTGGCAGCCGATCCTGTGGCAAGCGTTGTACGATCACACTGTGTCATTAGGACAGTCTCCTTATCACCGTGCCAACCTTTATGAGCACTTTATCGACACATTAGCGAGTTTTAACGGCAATTTTGACCATTTACCCAAGCGTTTGTTTGTTTTTGGTATTTCTTCGTTGCCGCCTCGCTATATGGATGCGCTAAAAGCAATTGGTGAACACATCGACGTGCATCTGATGTTCACCAACCCGTGTCGTTATTACTGGGGTGAAGTTCGAGATCGCAAATATCTGGCTCGTTTGGCGGCGAAACATCGTCAGCACGTTGTGTGGCAGGACGATCACTCGGAAGTGCAAGGTGAAACTGAGCAACTGAAAGGCTCATTGGAAGATAATGTGATCGATGAGCTGCACACCGATGTGGTTGGAAACAGTCTGTTGGCGTCCATGGGTAAACTCGGGCGTGACAATATGTATCTGTTGTCTCAGCTGGAATCTCATGAAATTGAAGCCTTTGTTGATGTTGAGCGCGACAGTCTGCTCCATCAATTGCAAGCGGATATTCTCAATCTTGAAGAACATCAAGATGACCAACAGATTGAAAACAGTCATCACAAACAAGTGGTTAGCTTGGGTGATAAATCACTGAGCCTACACGCTTGTCACAGCCCGATGCGTGAAGTGGAAGTGCTGCATGATCAACTATTGGCGATGTTCGATGCTGACCCAACGTTAAAACCGCGCGATATTATCGTGATGGTCGCGGACATCAACGCTTACAGCCCTGCGATTCAGGCGGTCTTTGGTAACGCACCGGGTGAGCGTTTTATTCCATATTCGATTTCTGACCGAACCGCCGATCAAGAGAGCCCAATTCTGGCCGCATTTATGCAGTTGGTGAACTTACCCAATACGCGCTGTTTGGCATCAGAACTACTCGAACTTCTGGAAACTCCAGCGATATTAAAGCGTTTTGAACTCAGCGAAGATGATTTCTTACAAGCCAAACAATGGGTTGAGGAATCGGGAATTCGCTGGGGGTTGGATGCCAATACCGGACGCGAATTTGAACTGCCGGAAACCCGTCAAAACACGTGGCAATTTGGTATTCAACGCATGTTGCTTGGCTACGCGATGCCAGAATCCGCAGGTTTGTTTGAAACCGAGCAAGGCAGTTTATCTCCGTACAACGAAGTGCAAGGCATGGGCGCAGAGCTGGCGGGCAAGTTGGCACACTTTATCCAACAAATTAGCACTTATCGAAGCAAACTTTCTCATGTTCAGACTATTGATGGTTGGCGAGAGACTTTGGTTTCACTGCTGGATGACTTCTTCTCAGTTGAGTTAGAGGGCGAAATGGCGCTCAAATCCATTCGCGATACGCTCAGCCAACTCAAAGAGCAATTAGCTGATGCCGCATTTGATGATGCGTTGTCGCCGTCGATCATCAGCCAATACCTTCAAAACAAATTATCTGGCACACGAGTCAGCCAGCGCTTCCTGGCTGGTCAAGTGAACTTTTGTACCCTGATGCCGATGCGCTCTATTCCGTTTAGAACCGTTTGTCTACTGGGGATGAATGACGGCGTGTATCCACGCTCCATGCCGCCAGAAGGCTTTGACTTGATGACGGGAAGAACCAAGCCGGGCGACCGTTCACGCCGAGATGATGACCGTTACCTATTCCTCGAAGCGATGTTGTCTGCACAGCAAACGCTGTACATCAGTTATGTTGGCCGTTCAATCCAAGACAACACCGAGCGAGTGCCCTCGGTATTGGTTTCTGAGCTGATGGAATACTGCCACCAAAACTATTGTTTAAGTGGTGATGAAGCGTTGCCCGTTGATGAGTCTGGCGACAACTTGTTAAACGCGTTGGTGAATACCCACGCCATGGTGCCGTTTAGCCCAAGTGCGTTCCAAGGCATGCACGCCAGCTACGCGAAAGAGTGGATTCCAGCGGCATTGACTCAAAGTAGTCAATCGCAAGGCTATGTTCGTCGTGATTTTAACCGTGCATTAGACGACTATCTGTTAGGAGCGACGTTCCCACTTGAGCTCGACTTAGTCGAATTGCAACGTTTCTGGCGCTTACCGGTGCAGTATTTTTTCAATCGTCGCTTAAAAGTAATCTTTGAACCGCCACTGCCGGTGATGGAAGACGACGAACCCTTTGTTTTAGGTGGTTTGGAAAGTTATCAAATGCGTGATGAGCTGTTAGAAACCTTGCTTGAAACGACATTGATACAGCCAGAGAAAAAAGCAGAAGTGCTTAAACACTTTATGAGTCAACAGCGCGCTCAAGGCAAACTGCCGGTGGGAGCGTTTGGTGATATCGAATTTGAAACCAACCGAGTTCAGGCGGAAGAGCTAGTGGATAAACTGGCGTTTTTATCTGGTGCGCCTCAAGACGATCTGGAAATCGACCTGACGTTTGATGCCTTGTTTGAGCGAAATGAAGGCGAAGAGAAAAACGTTCGCCTAACAGGTTGGCTAACTCAATACTACCAATCCGGTTTGATTCGCTACCGAAGCGGTAAGATTCGAGCGCAGGATTACCTTGCAGTGTGGATCGATCACCTTGCCATTTCGGCGTCGGGTCATGCTAAGAAAACCCACATCATTGGTTACGATCGTAAAGAAGGTGCGCTGCATTTAATCTACCCAGAAATTGCCGATGCGCAGTATGCCAAACAGCTACTGACTGAATTAGTTCGCTTATTCTTCGAAGGCATGACTAAGCCTTTGCCTTATTTCCCGAAAACGGCGTTGGCTTGTGTTGAAGCGGGCTTTAGCCGCGGTCAGTGGGTCGATGACGAAGAGAAATCTTTGAAGAAAATGGCTGACGCATTCAATGATGGCTTCATGAGCCCAGGCGAAGGCAATAATGCGTACATCTCTCGAATTTGGCCAGCTTGGAATGATGAGTTGGCCTCAGAAGTTCGTTTGCTGACAGCATTAGTTTTGCAAGGTGCGCGCTTAGCGATTCAAGACGCTGATGACGTAAAAGCGTAATAAAGACAGTTGGATAAAGAGAAGGAAGAGTAGGGTGGCCGCCAGAAAATCATTATTTTTTGTAGGGCGTTCGCTGTACGGCCACAAGGTCAGAGGGACCATGATACTTTTGTTTAATTCATTTGAGTTGTGCCGCCAAAAAGGTTTGGCTTATCTCGTGGGGCGCATACTAACGGTACGTCTTATGGATAACCGTGAGAAAGATCTCACAAAGCTCTAAATTATCCAACTTGTTAAACATATTAATAGAATTTTTAACTATAGATCACATTTATTAGGTGATACGTCCTAGTAAATAATCCGGAGAGATTCAGCGTTATGGATCAAATGTCAGGTGCAGAGTGTCCTCTACATACGTTAGACCGCACAGAGCAACCTCAACCAACGCCACTAGAACCGATGACGTTTCCTCTGCATGGCGCGAGGTTAATCGAGGCATCAGCAGGTACAGGTAAAACCTTCACTATTGCAGGTTTATATCTGCGCCTTTTGCTTGGTCACGGCTGCGAGGAAACTCGACATCGCGTACCGCTTACAGTCGACCAAATTCTGGTCGTAACCTTTACCGAAGCGGCAACTGCGGAATTACGAGATCGTATCAGGGCAAGGATCCATGACGCGCGAATCGCGTTTGCGCGTGGACAGAGTTCCGATCCGGTGATCCAACCTTTGCTTAATGAGTTTGACGATCACAAGCAAGCCGCAGAAATTTTATTGCAGGCAGAGCGTCAGATGGACGAGGCGGCGGTCTACACCATTCACGGTTTTTGCCAACGTATGCTAACGCAAAATGCGTTTGAATCTGGCAGCCGATTTAATAACGAGTTTGTGACCGATGAAAGTCACCTAAAAGCGCAAGTTGTAGCCGATTACTGGCGTCGCAATTTCTACCCGTTGCCGTTTACCTTGGCTGGGGAAATTCGCCAGCTATGGAGCTCTCCATCTGCGTTATTGTCTGACATCAGCAATTACTTAACTGGTGCGCCGTTAAGCCTTTCTGTTCCGGTAATGAAAGGCAGTTTGGCTGATCTTCATACTGAAAATCTGAAAAAAATTGATGAATTAAAAGCACAGTGGCGAGAAAGCCAAGATGACTTCTTAACGCTGATTTCAGATTCAGATATTAACAAACGTAGCTACACCAAAAAGTCTCTGCCGACGTGGTTGGAGGCGGTAAACGCTTGGGCGGCAACGGAAACTACAGGTTACGATTATCCAGACAAGCTGGAGAAATTCGCGCAAAACGTCTTGTTGGAAAAAACACCGAAAGGCAGTGCGCCGCAGCATGCGGTATTTGAAGCCATTGAAACATTTCTTACCAACCCAATCAGCTTAAAAGCGCCACTGCTTGCTCATGCAATTGAACATTGTCGTGTGATGCTGGCTAACGCGAAAAAGCAAAAACAGTGGCTCTCTTTCGATGATTTGCTAACGCAACTTTCTGCTTCTATCGATACTGACGAAAGCGAGCTTTTAGCGGCGCGTATTCGTACTTTGTATCCTGTCGCAATGATTGACGAGTTCCAAGATACCGACCCGCTTCAATACAGTATTTTCAGCCGTATTTATCTGAACAACCCGGAATGTGGTTTGTTTATGATCGGTGACCCCAAGCAGGCGATTTATGGCTTTCGTGGCGCAGACATTTTCACTTACATCAAAGCGCGTAACCAAGTAAGTGCCCACTACACGTTAGGAACCAACTGGCGTTCTAGCGCAGATATGGTGCAGGCGGTAAACCAAGTATTTGCTTTGCCAGACAGTCCATTTATCTATGATTCGGATATTCCGTTTTTACCTGTAAAGTACAGTCCCAATGCCGAAAAACGCATTTGGATTATGGGTGGCCAAAAGCAACCAGCGCTGACTTATTGGTTGCAAGAAGCGGACGATAAACCGCTACCAAAAGGCGAGTATTTGACTCGAATGGCGGAGGCGACCGCAAGCCAAATCCAAACCATTTTGACGCAGGCTCAACAGGGGCAAGCGTGTCTGGTGAATGGCGAAAAACAGAAAGCAGTTCAAGCTGGCGATATCGCAGTGCTGGTTCGAACAGGTAGTGAAGGTCGAATGATCAAACAAGCGTTGGCAGACCAAGGCATTGCTAGTGTGTATCTGTCTAACCGAGACAGTGTGTTTACCAGTTCGGTGGCGCAGGATTTACAGCGCCTGCTGCAAGCGGTGCTGACGCCAGAAAATGACCGTGCACTGCGTGCAAGTCTTGCTTCTGAGCTGTTTGCCCTCGACGCAGCAAGTTTGGATGCACTTAATAACGATGAAATTGTGTGGGAAAACGCCGTTAACGAATTCAAAGAATATCGCAAACTTTGGGTTCAGCGTGGTGTGCTGCCGATGCTGCGCGCGGTGATCAGCAAACGCCATATTGCCGAGCGATTACTAGAAGAAGGCGCGAGTTCACAGGGTGAGAATGGTGAGCGAGTGCTTACCGATTTAATGCACATCGGTGAACTGCTTCAACAAGCCAGTAATGAACTGGACAGCGATCACGGTCTGCTGCGTTGGCTCGCTCAGTCTATCAGTGATGCGGAAAATGGTTTGGGTGGCTGTGATGACCAAATCCAACGTTTAGAATCGGAACGTAACTTAGTGCAGATCGTGACTATTCACAAATCAAAAGGCTTGGAGTATGACCTCGTATTTCTGCCGTTTGTGTTCAGCTATCGAGAAGCCAGTGAAGCCAAATATTACGATGCAGCCAATGACCGCACGGTACTGGATATCACTGGCAACGATGCGTCCATGAAGCAAGCGGATAAAGAGCGTTTGGCGGAAGACTTACGCTTGATATACGTGGCGTTAACGCGTGCTGTGTATGCGTGTTTTATCGGTGCCTCACCTTTACGTAATGGCCGTTCGACCAAAGAGCCAACCGGCGTACACCGCAGTGCGATTGGCTATTTGATTCAAAATGGTCAAGAAGGTGGCATTAACGATTTGCACCAAGGTTTAACAAAGCAACAAGACGAGCTTGATTGTGTCGTTGTGGCCGATCTGCCGCAGCAACTCGAAGAGAAGTACGTAGCGCCACAAGAAGAAATACACGATCTTAGCGCGAAAGAACTGCAAAACCCTATCGACAGAAACTGGCGCATCACCAGTTATTCTGGCTTGGTCAAGCAAGGCTCTCATCACGCCGAGCATGATGCCACGATTGAGATTACGGGTTTTGATATCGACTCATCTGAAGAGCAAGACGAAGCGGATTTGGTGGAGCCAGAGCGCTCTATTTTTACCTTCCCTCGTGGTGCGCGTCCGGGTACGTTCCTGCACAGCTTGTTTGAGGAAATTGAATTTACTCAGCCAGCCACTACTGAAGAGAATACACAAATCATCCTTGGTTTGATGGAAAGCGAACAGCTCGATGAAGAGTGGTTGCCCATTTTACAACAATTGATTGATACCGTACTCGCAACGCCGTTGGATGGTAAGTCTTTGCTGCTGAATCAAAAAGCACCGTCGCAACGTTTGGTGGAGATGGAATTTTTGTTGCCGATTGAAGTGTTGTCTGCACCGGCGTTAAACCGAGTCATTCAACGTCACGATCCGTTGTCGGCGAAAGCGGGGGATTTAGGTTTCCAAACCGTGCAAGGCATGCTCAAAGGTTTTATCGACTTGGTGTTTGAACATCAAGGTAAATACTACGTGCTTGACTGGAAATCGAATCATCTTGGCGACGATGTAACGAGCTACCATGGTGAGGCTCTGAAATCGGCCATGGCGGATCACCGCTACGATTTGCAGTATCAGATTTATGCGTTAGCACTGCATCGTTTCCTACGCAGCCGATTGGCGAATTATCAATATGAGCAGCACTTCGGTGGCGTGTATTACTTGTTCTTGCGCGGCATGGATGGGCAGAGTGACCACGGCATTTTTGCCGCGAAACCAACTTTCGAGTTCTTACAAGAGATGGATCGTTTGATTGATGGTCAAGCACTTGAAACGCGCTCAACTCAAGCCGGGCAGATGGAGCTACTTTAATGACGACAAATCTCAATCTTCATTCTGACCAAGATAGCCTATTGGTAGTGCTAGAACGCTTGGCGCACAAAGGTGCTATTCGTCAGCTCGACTATCAATTTGCCTGTTTTATTGATTCTCAAACGCATGATGAACAGTCGGATAGCCAAGCACTGGCGTTTATCGCTGGTGTTGTCAGTAGTGAGCTTGGCAAAGGACATATCTGTCTGTCTCTGTTCGATGCACAAGGGCAATCTACGGATTTAGCCAGTAAGCTAGGGCTGTTTGGTGAGTCGGCATTGGCGCTCAACACACAGTTGCAAGGCATAGACTGGATTGAAGTATTACAAAATTCCAGCGTGGTTGGCGCGCAAGGAGAAGCCTTGCCGCTGATGTTCGATGGTGAGCGTCTGTATCTGCACCGCTATTGGCATTATGAAGTGACACTGGCGGAAAAGCTCAATCAGTTGGGCGCTGTAGTGAACTTGCAGTCGCAAGAGTTAGCGCGATTATCCGAGTTGCTCAACCATTTGTTTGCACGCCAATACTATTTTCTGTTTAACGCGTTAGGCAAAGCAGTAGAAGCGGGAAACAGCAACCAAGTGTTGCGTCAACAATTGGTGTGTGACCACCTTGATGTGGTCGCAAGCGAATCGTTGGATTGGCCTGCGATTGATTCCGTGCTTAGCAATGCGCGCAAGGTTCAAGATTTGCAAACACTGGATGAACTCGTACCACTCTCAGCTTGTGTGAACTGGCAAAAAGTCGCGGCGGCGGTTGCGTTAACTCGTCGATTTGCTGTGATTTCTGGTGGCCCTGGTACGGGTAAAACGACGACAGTAACCAAATTGCTTGCTGCTTTGATTGAACAGGCGACGCAAGAGAAAAATCTAACCATCAAGCTGGTGGCCCCGACGGGGAAAGCGGCGGCGCGATTAACCGAGTCCATTGGTAAAGCAGTGCAAGAGCTGCCAGTTTCTCCGGAGCTAAAAGCCAAAATTCCGACTGAATCGAGCACCTTACATCGGTTGCTGGGCGCGATTCCTAATAGCGCAGAATTTCGTCACAACAAGCAAAATCCACTGCATTTGGATATTTTAGTTATCGACGAAGCGTCGATGGTCGATTTACCAATGATGTATAAAGTGGTCGATGCCTTACCGAAACATGCGCGGCTGATTTTGTTAGGTGATAAAGATCAACTTGCCTCAGTTGAAGCAGGGGCTGTGTTGGGTGATATCTGTTCGTTCCATGCATTGGGTTATGGCAAAGAGCAGGCGTCAGCCATCGCAAAACTGACGGGTTTCGATACTTTAACCCATACGGGGAACAGTGCCTCCAGCATTGCCGATAGCTTATGTATGCTGCAAAAGAGCTACCGATTTGACGCTCGCTCAGGCATTGGTCAGTTGGCAAAAGCGGTTAACTCAGGTTCTGCTGCGAGCGTAGATAACGTCTGGGCGCGTGACTTTTCCGATATCGAACATTTCGCACTAAGTAGTCAACATTACAACCAAATGACGCAGACGTTGGTGCAGGAATACGGTCGTTACCTCAAACGCATTGGACAACAGGAAACTGATCCTAAAACCGGAGAGCCAGAGTCGCTAACGCAAAAAGCCAAAGCGGTGTTAGATACCTTCAACCAATGCCGACTGCTGTGCGCGATCCGTGAAGGTGACTTCGGTGTGGCTGGGCTAAACCAACGCATCGAGAAAGCGCTCGCGGCGCGCAAGTTAATTCAGGTTCACGATGAAATTTGGTATCACGGCAGACCCGTCATGGTTACGCGTAATGATCACGGTCTAGGTTTGTATAATGGTGATATCGGTATTTGCATGCGAGATGACAGTGAAGAAGAACCACGTTTGAAAGTCTTTTTCGAGTTACCTGACGGTAGTGTGAAAGCAGTCTTACCGAGCCGAGTTCCAGAGCATGAAACGGCTTACGCCATGACCATCCATAAATCGCAAGGCAGTGAATTTGACTACACTCTGATGATATTACCACCAGACTTTAGCCCGATATTAACCCGTGAGTTGATTTACACAGGTATTACCCGCGCGAAAAAGCGTTTAGCTCTTTACGCCGAACTCAATGTTCTGAAGCGAGGCATTAAGGTGAAAACCACTCGTGCGAGTGGATTAGTACAGCGGCTTACTAACTAAAACAAGAAGACCGAGCTTATGGCTCGGTCTTCTTTTATGCATGTTTTGCGAACGCGTTGGTAAAAGACACGCTGCGTATTTTGTATTGCTGTTGATAAGCAAGAATAAAATCTCGGACAGCGTCATTTACGGGGAAAACACAGTGGACGTCTAGGCCTTCTAAAAACTGATTGTCAGCCATATCCCAGAAGCTTTGAAGCGAATTACAAATGATTGTTCTCATAACAGTGCTCGTCTCGGCTTATTTAAAGTCAGATTAACAACTGTCCTTGGTGTGCAATACGGAGCTAACTAGTTTTTCAATTGCCCAGTATTTTAGGGTGAAGGCTACATTACATCACCTAGATCCATTCGTATTGGTTAAAAACCAATCACTAGCGAGCAGAGTATAGCCAACCAAATGTATATTTAAAAGATAAAATTGGAACGAAAATTAAGCAATGGTTTGCGCATTTCTAAGTTGGTGTTTACATGATGACTCACTAGCTCGAAGCAGGATTTATGTGAGGCTTTACTCCAAAACAAACTTGATGTGTGGGATTGAGCGTCAATGAGCTGAATCCCGCACCTTGAGGTGTTGGTATAGCGGAACCTTAAATTTCTCTTCCTGATTTAAGGTTAAGCTACAAATCTAGCGCTAAGATTTTTGACTTACGCTGGAAGTTATATAGCCCTTGTTTGGCTCCGGGCAAATAGTCGACACTGACTTCGTAAAAACCTTGCTCTCTGAACCAATGCAGACTGTGTGTCGTGAGGACAAAAATCTGATCAATGGTTTCGGATTTAGAACGATGTTTCATGTAGTTGAGCAGTAACAAACCTCGGTTCCCATCACGATAGTCAGGGTGAATCGCTACGCAAGCCATCTCTGCTTTGCGCTCTTCTGGGTATGGATAAAGGGCTGCACAGCCAATAATCAGACCGTCCTTTTCGATAATGGTAAACTTTCCAATCTCTTGCTCTAGCTGCTCTCGAGAGCGCCTAACGAGTACACCTTGTTCTTCTAAAGGACGAATGAGGTCTAAGATACCGCCAATATCGTCAATATTGGCTTGCCTCACTTGTTCAGCGCTCGCCATAACGACTTGGGTTCCGATACCGTCGAAAGAGAACAACTCCTGAATTAGGGCTCCATCTACTTTATAACTGATCAAGTGGCTGCGAGGTACTCCGGCACGGCAAGCGGCAATAGACCCTTTAAGAAAGCGCAGTGTCCCAGTGTTGTAATCTAGGTCAGGAGACGTATTTTCAGAGAGCGTTTTGATGACATGCTCCGCCTCAATTGGCAGCAACTCGGCGACAGCATTACCGTTGTCATCAATGACACCTTGTTCTGAACAGAAACCAATCAGTTTGTCTGCGCCTAATTTGATCGCCAGTTGTGTCGCAACTTCTTCAGAAAGTAAGTTAAAACACTCGCCAGTCACAGAGCTCGCAATGGGGCCAAGTAGCACAATAGAGCCTTGATCAAGAGTGCGGTTGATAGCATCGGTGTCAATGCGGCGAATACGTCCACTATGGCAATAATCCACCCCGTCATCAACGCCGAGTGGCTGAGCAATGATGTAGTTTCCGCTAACGACATTGAGCTGGGTGCCTGCCATCGGAGTGTTGTTGAGGCTCATTGATAGGCGCGCAGTAATCGCAAGTTGAAGTTGTCCGGCAGCTTGCATAACAACAGATAAAGCCGATTCATCCGTAATGCGGATATTTTTGTGGTAAGGCGTAGTGAGGTCTTGTTTTTCTAGCAGCTGATTAATTTGAGGACGTGCACCATACACCACCACGACTTTAATTCCGAGGCTGTGCATGAGTGCGATATCATTAATAATATTGCCAAAATTTTTGTGTGCGACGGCTTCTCCGCCCAGCATGATCACCATGGTTTTTCCGCGGTGAGCATTGACATAAGGTGTTGATTGACGGAATCCTTTTACGAGAGCAGTACTACGAATTTTCACTACAGCCATTCCTTTGTTTAATTATGTCAAAATAATGCCTTTTTATTCACTTGGTGGCAAGGTGAAATTTTGGAATAAAGCACAAACATATTGAGGTAGGTTCTTGGTACCGTTGAGGGGGAGAGTTACAATGAGCGCGTCTTTTCTCAATACGTGAACCTCATGTCTTCTGCTGTTAATAAGAATGCTGCGATCACTGCTTCAAATCTGTCAAAAACGTCATCTAAATCAATGCTTCGTAAGTGGCTAGAGCGTTCTCTCATGCTTATAGCGATAGTTGGAACCGTTGTCGTGTGCATGCTGTATAGTGATTTGATTACTCGAACCATTAATCCGCCCATTCCTAAATCGACAATTTATGGTCGCTGGGTTGAGCAAGATGTTGCGCCTTATGCTCGTGAAGAATTTGTGTTGAGTGAGCGCGGTGTTACCGTAAATGGTTCGACAGTGGCGACCAGTTTTGAATTCGATGGGGATTCGTTTTCATATCGAGTGGGTTCAAATGAGCGGCACTTCAATTTTGTGGGTAAGCAGCATGCAGAAATGAAGCTGGATGCCAATGCTCATTATCTACCTGTATTCCGTTTAGAGGGTCGAGCAAGGATTGCGGTAAGATAGTCGTTTTTATTATTGTCTCTTAAGCTGAGAGTCCTTGCGTCTGTGAGTCACATGGATGATCACAATTTCATCTCTCAATAGGTAAATCTTACTTTCAAACATAATCCGGACAATTCCGTAATTCTTCCGCTGTTATCATGTTGCATTAACTGAATGAATTCACAACGAGTAAACGGATTGGCTTAGCGTTGAAACATTTTGTCGTTGCTTTTCAATTGCGTCGTATGCATTTGTTTGCCATCCTTTTGCTATTCTCTTTTACGGAAAAGACACGTGTTAAAAAAACTCCTTCCTATTATCTCTTTGAGCCTACTCTTTGGCTGTGCTCAACAAAATGATCGTGCTCAGCAATATCTTGATGGTGAGTTTCCTCAGATCCTCAATCAAGTGGATGTGGTTGAGTCTAACAAACCACGCGATTTTACTGAATTTAACAAGCAAGCTGAGCAAGTGGTGATAAAGTCACCATCCATGGCGAAGATGTACCAACCGCTATATCAACGATTAAGTGAGTGGACGCAACAGAGCGGAGATACCAGTGCGTTGAGTGCGTTTGGCATTCAAGCCGCGCAATTGGGTGGTGGTGATAAAAAAGGTAATGTGTTGTTTACCGGGTACTTTTCTCCCGTGATGGAACTGCGTCATACACCAAACGACATTTTTAAGTACCCAGTTTATGGCAAGCCAAACTGCTCATCAGATTGTCCGACTCGCGCGGAGATCTACAATGGAGCACTAGATGGACAAGGTTTGGTGCTAGGTTACGCGCCTAATCGTATCGACCCATTTATGATGGAAGTGCAAGGCAGTGGCTACGTGCATTTTGAAGATGATGATACGTTGGAGTACTTTGCGTACGCGGGTAAAAACAATAAAGCTTACGTCAGCATTGGCCGCATTCTGATTGAACGTGGTGAAGTCCCGCGTGAAAAAATGTCCCTCAAAGCAATCAAAGAGTGGGTGATGGACAACGACGATGCGACAGTGCGCGAGTTGTTGGAGCAAAACCCTTCTTACGTTTTCTTTGCGCCAAAAGCAGAAGCGCCAGTAACAGGCTCGGCTGGTATTCCGTTGTTGCCAATGGCCGCCGTCGCGGGTGACCGTTCTATCTTACCAATGGGTACGCCAATCTTGGCGGAAGTGCCGCTGTTGAATGCCGATGGTACGTGGAGCGGTGCGCATCAACTGCGAATGCTGATCGTTTTAGACACTGGTGGTGCGGTAAAACAAAACCATTTGGATCTGTATCATGGCATTGGTGCGAGAGCAGGAACGGAAGCAGGGCACTACAAGCATTTTGGTCGAGTGTGGAAACTTGGGTTAGAAAACTCACCAACTCAAGCGCCTTGGGCTTTACCGCCAGAAAAGCTACAATAGTCGTCCAAGAGAGAGGAACACTCTCTTATCTAGACATTTCATCAAAGAGTGCGTATAAATCGCACTCTTTGTTTTTCTATCGATCATCTGGACTTCAATATGCGTGAACTCGATACCCCAGCATCTGACAGCTACAATCAACGCTTTGGCGGCACTCGTCGTCTTTATGGCAACAGCGAAGTGGACATTCTTCGCGCTGCACACGTTTGTGTGATTGGTATTGGTGGCGTGGGATCATGGGCGGTGGAAGCGCTGGCTCGTACAGGGATCGGTGAGCTAACTCTGATTGATATGGACGATGTTTGTGTCACGAACATTAACCGCCAAATTCATGCGATGACGGGCACCGTTGGCCAAAGCAAAATTGAAGTGATGGCCGAGCGTGTCAAATTGATCAACCCAGAGTGTAAAGTCAACCTGATTGATGATTTCATCACGCCAGACAATCAACATGAGTACTTAAGCAAAGAGTTTGATTACGTGCTAGATGCGATTGACAGCGTAAAAGCGAAGGCGTCTTTGTTGGCGTATTGCCGCAGCAACAAGATCAAAGTGATCACTACGGGGGGCGCTGGTGGTCAGGTTGACCCAACGCAGATCATGGTCGCTGACTTAACGAAAACGATCCAAGATCCTCTAGCGAAGAAAATCAAAGACACCTTGCGTCGTCATCATAACTTCCCTAAGAATCCGGCGCGTAAGTTTGGTATTGATTGCGTGTTTTCAACCGAGCAGCTGAAGTACCCTCAAGCAGACGGTTCAGTGTGTGGTGTGAAGTCGACAGCGGAAGGCCCAAAACGTATGGATTGTGCTAGCGGTTTTGGTGCGGCGACTGTTGTAACTGCAACGTTTGGCTTTGTCGCGGTATCGCGAATCGTTGAGAAGTTGATTTCAAAATATAAGAAGTAAACTAGAAGAAGAGCGCATCATGACAGATTTTCCCGTTTCTCCATTTGGTACAGATATCACCAGCGAAGACATTGTAGCGACTATGCAGCAATTTAAAGGCTGGGAAGATCGTTACCGTCAGGTTATTCAGTGGGGTAAAAAGCTGCCACAAATGCCAGAAGAGCTGAAATCAGAACAAGTTACCGTTTCGGGCTGTGAAAGCTTGGTGTGGTTAGTGAGCCAAGAGCAAGATGGCGTTTGGCATTTTTGTGCGGACTCCGATGCGCGTATCGTCCGTGGATTGATTGCCTTGGTAATGGCAGCTTATGACGGTAAAACGACCGATCAAATTCAAGCATTTGATATTGATGCTTATTTTGATCAACTGGGGCTTGTCTCCCATTTAAGCCCGTCACGTGGTAATGGCTTGAAAGCTATTGTAGAGCAGATTAAGCAAACCGCCGTGTAACGAGTCATTTTCCCAATTCTTAAAAAACGCCGAATAGCCTAGCTGTTTGGCGTTTTTTGTATCTGAGTTGAGATATTTTTTGCATATGGATAAAAAATATGCAAATGGTCGACTATTTTAGCGTTAATGAACCATTCTATTGATCCTGGTTCATTATATTGCCCACTTGGTTTTTATAAACTCAATTGTATTTAAAATTTGTCTATATTAGATAATAGACATATGCCCCATTCGCTCCTATTCCCCAATGTGGAAACACACTTGGAAGCGATTGGGTTACTTAGATACAAATGCTAGGAACCTCCCTATATGCAATTCACCTTGGAACATGCGCAAGACGTGTTATCCGGAATGCCAGACCCCACTTTTATTCTGAGTGAAGATGGTATCTATATTGATGTTTTTGGAGGAACAGACAAAAAAGCCTATCACGATGGAAGTAATTTGATAGGTGAGACGCTGCACAGCGTACTTGAGAAAGATAAAGCTGACTGGTTTATCGAACAGATAAATCGGTCACTGAAACAAGACAGTATTGTGACGATCGAGTACAAGATGTGCGCCGACAGCATTCAGGGAATAGATGCTAACAGTGGGCCAAGAGGCGACCTATACTACGAAGGCAAGATCTGCCCACTCGCTATAAAATACCGAGGTCGTCGCGTTGTCCTTATTCTTACACGTAACATCTCCAATCGCCACCGAGTTGAAACTCTTCTTCGCCATCAAAGCCAAATTGATGCTCTTACCAACATCTACAATCGACGTGTCTTTTTCGAAAAGCTCACAGAAGAAGTTATTAAATCCCAAGCTCCGGATTATCACTCCGCGTTGTTATTATTTGATTTGGATTTTTTTAAAGTCATCAATGATAAACGTGGTCATGATGCGGGGGATTATGTCTTAGAGACGTTAGCTGATTTGGTTTCTCACTTACTCGTCAAAGACGAAATTTTCGCAAGAGTCGGAGGGGAGGAGTTTGCGATTATTTTGCCAGAAACTTCTCTGTCGGCGGCGAAAGAGGTAGGAGAGGAAGTACGTTCCCACATTCAAAATTGTCAGTTCGAATTTGAAAAGATTGAAATTCCGGTCACGGTGAGTGTAGGCGTGGTGGAAATAGGCAGAAATGAAACCACCAAACGTTTGTATGCGCATGCAGATAAAGCGCTTTATGCTGCGAAAAGAAATGGCAGAAATTGCGTGGCGACTCTGGATAGGCAGATGGAGTAACCTTGTTGGTTACTCCAAATCAAACCGTTGGCGTTATAGCATGTCGACGGCTTTTTCTACGGCGGCGATGAGTCTTTCCACATCGTTCGTCGTGTTATAAATACCAAAAGAGACGCGTACCGTGCCTTTCACATTTAGCGCATCCATCAATGGGTGAGCGCAGTGGTGTCCTGCTCGTACCGCAATGCCTTGTTGATCGAGCAGCGTTGCCATGTCTTGGTGATGAACGCCGTCCATGACGAACGTCAGTACAGAGGCGTTCGGTTGGTAGCCTAGAATATGGATGTCATCCAACGCGCTTAGTGCTTGGTAGGCCTTATCCTGAAGCACATGGAGATGATCCTCTACTTCGTGATGGTCAAAACCTTGGTACCACTCAATGGCTTTCGCTAGAGCAATCGCGCCCGCAACGTTTGGTGTGCCCGCTTCAAATTTACCAGGAAGTGCAGAAAACGTCGTTTTCTCGAACGAAACGCGTTCAACCATTTTACCACCGCCGTGCCATGGTGGCATGGCTTCCAAAAGTTCAAGCTTGCCGTATAAAACGCCAACACCTGCTGGCGCATAAAGTTTGTGACCTGAGAAAACGTAAAAATCGATATCTGATACCGATAAATCAAGCTGCTCATGGACGATGCCTTGAGCGCCATCAATCACAACAACCGCGCCAACGCTGTGCGCTAGTTCAGTGATTTTTTCGATAGGTTGTCGTGTGCCCGTGACGTTGGTGATTTGCGCACAAGCAACAATTTTACAGCGGTCAGACAGAAGCGCCTTAAATGCGCTGATGTCAAACTGGCAATCTGATGTCAATGGAACTTTTATGACTTTGGCGCCCGTTTGCTCTGCCACGATTTGCCAAGGCACGATGTTAGCGTGGTGCTCCATCTCGCTAATCAAGATCTCATCACCCGGTTGTAACGTGCTGCGGGCGTAAGTCTGAGCAATTAAGTTCAGTGCTTCGGTTGCGCCCCGTGTCCAAATGATCTCTTTAGAGCTGTTTGCACCAATAAAGTTTGCCACTCGTTCTCGTGCCGCTTCAAATTGGCTGGTGGCATTAGCCGTTAAACTATGACTGCCACGGTGAACATTGGCATTTTGCGCACTGTAGTAATGACTGATGACATCAATCACACATTGCGGTTTTTGCGTTGTCGCTGCGCTATCTAGATACACTAAGGGCGTATCGTTGACGGATTGATTTAGAGCGGGAAATTGCTCACGTACAGCATTTACGTCAAACATTATTCTTCACCAAGCTTATGGTAATGCAGAGTAGGCAGAGGGATCATTGGTTCAGCAACTGACCATGCGTGTTTTTTACCTGAGAGTTGAATGATTACTTCCATTGCGAACTCTAAAGCAGTGCCCGGACCTTGACTGGTGATAAGGTTGTGGTTGATATCAAAGGTCACGCGTTTGCTGCGCCACTTCTCTTCCGGGATATGTGACTGAAAGCTCGGGTGACAGGTCATCAGTGATTGTGGGAAAAGATCATGGTGTTGCAATACCAACGCCGGTGCTGCGCAGATAGCAGCGACCAACTTTCCCTCGTAGATGTGCTGCTTAAGGATTTCTATCATCACCGTGCTATCACGAAAAATTTCTGCACCACCAACACCACCAGAAAGCGCTATGGCGTCAAACTCATCATCAGCGATATCGACCAGCTTACAATCGGCTGTTAGTGTGACTCCGCGAGAAGCTTTCATCGTCAATGAGCCATCAAAAGCAGCACTCGCTACCGTAACGTCATAACCCGCGCGAACCATCATGTCGATAACGGTGACGGCTTCCATTTCTTCGGTGCCCGGAGCGATTGGCACTAAGATTTTCTTACTCATTGTTCTGTCCAGCTTTGTTCTATTTGTTTGATGCGTTGGTAAAGTTTTAAATTCTCAGGCGTATTGATGCGATGTTTCTCGGCAGCCTTTAACAAGTATCCGGTTATAAAATCAATTTCCGTTCGACGCTGATGGAATACGTCTTGTCTCATTGAAGAATAGTTCTCAGTTGTGGCGTTCACCACTTGCATTACCGTATCGAAAAGAGAGCGAAACTCGATAGCAATACCTTCTTTACTCATTACTTCAACCAGTTCTTGAGTGATGCTTTCGAGTTGTATCTTAAACTCGGGCTGCGCAAGCTCACCATTCTTACACTGGTGAATCGCAGTCAGTGGGTTAATCGCGCAGTTGATCGCTAACTTAGTCCATAACGCAGATTGGATGTGTGGATTCCAAATGGCCTCTGGAAGGGCATGATGCATAACATCTTGCAGAAAAGCGCACTGCATTCCTTTGTCATTATAACCACCCACTTGCGTTGTTCCGTGACCGGTATGCAGTACGTGTTGGTTATCTGGTTTGTATGCGCCGTGCGTCGTTGTGGCGAGCACTATCGGATTGTTTGGCAGAGCCTTCTCCACGCCAGCGGCGGTACCCATACCATTGTGCATCAGCATGATAATCGTGTCTGCGTTGATATGAGGCAGTAAAGGTTGAATGGCGTCTTCCAATTGCCAAGCTTTTACCGTGATCAAAATGAGATCCGCTTGATTTACTGAGGAAATATCTTGATTACTGAATACGATTGCGGGTGTGTCATCCAACTGAAGTGATTGTTGGCTTTCAGAGCTTCTTCCCCACAATGAAACATTGTGCCCGGCAAGCTTAAATTTTGTTGCCCAGAGTGAGCCAACCGCACCTGGACCGAGGATAAGGATATTCACCAAACGCTCTCATTAAAAAGGTTTGCTGCAAGGATAATGAGGGAAAAAAGGAAAGCAAATAAAAATGGCGCCAAAAGGCGCCATTTTTGATCAAACTTAGTGGTTCAATTAGAACTTGTAAGTTACAGCTAGGTAGTGGCCAAAGCCAGTTGACTTAAACCCATCAGTATCTTTGATACCGTACACGTCTTTGTAGCCTTTTAGACCGTAACCCACTGCGAAGCGGTCTGAGTGCCAGTAGATACCGTTGAACATTGCACCACCGTTTGACGCGGTTGAACCAAATTTGTTACCTGCATCATCATCCATACCGAATTGGTAATCGATGTAGCCTTGGTAAGAAATGAATGAACCGTTCTCGAAGAAGTAGAATGGTTTGAACCAGTTAGTCGAGATTTGGAAACCGTTCCAATCCTTTTTGTTGCCGTCGTAAGTGCCGTATAGGTTAACACCAACTTTACCAAACCAAGGAACCATTACGTCAGAACCTAGACCGATTTTTTGAGAGTTAACACCAGAGTTACCACCCCACTCGATTAGAGTTGCAACGTATAGTTCTTGAACAGGACCGAAAGATAGGTCTTTACCAGTTACCGCATCTAGAGACATACGTGGAGCGAATTTCATAAAGATCTTCTCTGCGCCAGCTTTGTCGCTACCTGGATCAGAAGTTAGGTTGAATACATCAACGTAACCGTAAAGGTCGAAGATACCAGAGCGGCCGCCGAATTCCATTTCTAGGTAGTCGTGTGAAGACTCACCTGGAAGTTCGTCAAATGCACCCATTAGGTTAAATTGCATCCACTTGTAATCGTTTTTGTGGATATCGCCGTCAGAGTAATCTGCCGCCATAACTGGAGCTGAAGTAGCCGCTAGAAGGCTAAGAGCTAAAAGTGATTTACGCATAAGGGGACTCTCTATGTTTGTAATGATTCAGAACACGCAATCTGTGCTGCGCTTTCCAATTGGCGGGAATAATAGCGATAAAAATCCCAAATGAAAGTGATAAAGGGTGCAAAATTGAACGTTTTTGGTGAGTTGTGTCACGAAATTATCTTTATTTACGGAACTTTTTGTTTGTTGCATTTAATTGCAATAAATATGTGATTTGGATCGTTTGCGTAAGCGATTTTATGACTTTTTAAGCCAGTCGATTAACCAACATAAATCGTTAGTGATCGGAGTGATAAGGGATTCGTATGTATCGGTGAATCAAAGAGGACGTTTGAATGAAAGAAGTCATGTTATTCCCACTCACTTCAGTTGTACTCCCTGAAGGTAAAATGAATCTGCGCATTTTTGAGCCACGATATAAACGAATGGTAAAGGAATGCAGCCTACAAAATGTGGGTTTTGGAGTTTGCCTAGTAGGTAGTGAAGGTGATCCTAAAGACGTGGGAAATGTTTCATCTATCGGAACTTTGGTCAGGATCGTTGATTTTGAAACACTCAGTGATGGTCTTCTTGGTATTACAGTCGCTGGTGAGAAACGCTTTGTTGTCAAACGAGTTCGTGCAGATGCGGACGGCTTACGCCATGCAGAGGTCGAATGGTTAGAGAATTGGCAACATCCAGACAACTCACCAGATTTCTTCTATTTAAGCCAGCAGTTATCCCATGTTTATGAAGAGTTTCCTCAACTTGGAAACCTCTATCAGCATCGTTTTTACGATGACTCAGCTTGGGTGACCCAGCGCTGGCTTGAATTACTTCCTTTAGACTGCAATCTGTTCGAACAGCTCGTTGGCGCAGAGAACTGCATTCCTGCGTTGCAATTTCTGACAGAAGCCATAGAAGCCCCGACTAACAAAGAGGCAAGGATATGAAAGGATTTAGCAGAGCTGCGCTAACTATGGTGGCGGCATTAGGACTGGCGGCGTGTGGCTCCGACAGCGACACCATCGAGTATTCCAATTTGCAAGCAGTACATGCGTCTTCTGATGCGCCGCTTGCAAATGTGTGGATTAACGATAAATCATCATTGACAGGTGTTGATTATGGTATGGGTTCTGGTTACATGAAGTTACGTGAGGGCATGAACTCAATTCAAGTTGATGTTCAACTTCCAGGCGATGAAACCGCGACCGTAATACCTAAAACAGAACTAGACCTTGATTCAGACCTCAATTACAACGTGTTCGTTGTTGGTGATGCCGATGGTTCGCCAAACCCAGTAGAACCTTTAGTTGTGACTCGCAGCGCCGATTCAATGGCTGATGCCAATAGTTTAGATGTTCAAGTTGTTCATGCCGCGTCTGGCGTTCCTGCCGTTGATCTCTACGTCACTGAGCCAGGGGCTGATCTTGCTAGCGCGACACCGCTTATGAATCTTGCATATAAAGCATCTACAGACGTATTGAACATCCCCGCTGGTGAGTACCAAGTTCGACTTGCTGTTGGGGATAGCGTTGCTTTTGACTCGGGCACAATATCTCTTGCTGCTAATTCAAACTTGACGATTGCCGCTATCAGTACCGGAGATTCAAATAGCACGTCACCAGTTAAGTTGTTGGTATTGGATGGTTCAGGATCTTCTATAATCGAGGATATGGGCAGCCAAGCTGAAGTCAGAGTTGGACATCTTGTCGATGGAGCGCCAATCGTCGATGTCAACGTTAACGGGGCGGCCTTCGGTCCTCTTGCCGACTTAGCGTTCAAAGAGATTCGTGGTTATTTGGATCTCGATGCTGGCGCTTACGATATTGACGTTTACGTGGATGGCACAACAACCAATCCTATTATCGATGTTGACGGATTAATGGTTGCGGGCGGAATGGATTACAGTGTTTACGCAGTCGGTGTTGTTAGCCCAGCGATTGATATCGAACCTCTGGTTGTTGAAGACATGAGACGTGCAGTGGCAACTAGCGCGACGCTGAATGTGACACATGCGGCGGCGAATCCCGTAGCGGAAATGGTGGATATTTATCTCACTACAAGCGCTGGAATAGATGGAAGTGATCCAACTATTGCTAATTTTGCGTACAAAGATAGCGTTCAGGGATTATATGTCGCTGAAGGTACCTATTATGTAACCGTGACAGTGGCAGGCGATCCAAGTACGGTTGCTGTTGATTCAGCACCAGTCAATGTGATGAATGGTGTTGTGTATCAGGTGGTTGCCATTGATGATGGGAACAACGGTGGCTTCAACTTGTTGGTTGATGACGTGACCGATTAGGACGAATGGGAGGAGATGACTCCTCCCTAAAATTAAGGCCGATTATGATGAGTGATAGCCCAAAAAAACTGGGGCGCAGTGATTGGAACGATTACATGGACAAAGTGAAGGCTCGAGATAAAGACGCATTCGCTTTTGTATTCCGTTTCTACGCACCCAAGCTGAAGCAATTCGCTTACAAACATGTTGGTAATGAGCAAGTTGCTATGGAGATGGTGCAAGAGACCATGGCGACAGTTTGGCAGAAAGCGCACCTCTATGATGGGGAAAAGAGCGCGTTATCGACTTGGATATACACCATAATCCGAAACCTATGCTTTGATCTGTTGAGAAAGCAGAAAGGTAAGGAGTTACACATTCATTCTGATGACATTTGGCCGTCAGAATATTATCCACCAGATCTTGTTGATCACTATTCACCAGAGCAAGACATGTTGAAAGAACAGGTGGTTAAATTTTTAGATATTTTACCGAAAAATCAGAGAGACGTTTTACAAGCGGTGTATCTTGAAGAGCTACCTCATCAGCAGGTCGCTGAATTATTTGATATACCCCTCGGTACCGTAAAATCCAGGCTGAGGCTTGCAGTAGAAAAGCTAAGGCATTCAATGCATACGGAGCAACTATGAACAAACACCCAGATAACAGCTTGTTAGAAGCATACGCTTCGGGAAGCATTGATGCAGTTTCTGGTCTTGTGGTCGCAACCCATTTAGAAACATGCACCAAGTGCCGAGCTTATGTGAACCAAGTCGAAGCCAGCCAAGCGAATATCGTGAGCGACATCCCCTCTGAATATGTCCCTGAATTCGACGATATGTTCAATGATATTATCAATGCGGAGCCAGCGACAGATAACATCGTTATCCGAGATCCTGCCGCAGTGAATGTTGCAGGAAAGAGCTTTGAGCTTCCCAAAACCTTAGCGCGTTTCTCTGACCTTGTAGGGTCATGGAGAAGTTACGGTGGCAAGGTTTTCAGTGCTCAGATTGATCTAGGGGAAGATGCTCGTGTTAGCTTAATGTACATCGGAGAAGATGTGCAAATCCCTCAACATACGCACAAAGGCTTAGAATCTACATTGATCCTACATGGTGGGTTTAGTGATGAGGATGGCCAATATGAAGAGGGCGATTTGATGATTAGAGACGCGTCAGTGAAGCACAGCCCTTACACTAAGGCCGGTGAAGATTGCTTGTGTTTAACCGTATTGACCGAGCCGATGATCTTTACTCAAGGTGTGGCACGTATATTTAATATGTTTGGCAAAGGGCTATACCCATAGACCTCTTATCTTATATCTCGCAAAACAAAAACCACCGAATTCGGTGGTTTTTTGATGCGCTTCTTAGTGCTTGTGACGTGCTTTTTCCAATAGAGCATCAAAGTAATGTCGTAGCGAGTACAACATAATCAAGCTTGGCACGACCATAACAGCGGTAAGCACAAAGAACGTGCTCCAGTCATTGAGGTAGTCCACCAGTTCTCCACTGAAAGAAGCAAGAGTCGTTCGTCCGAAGTTGCCCAAAGAGGCAAGCAACGCATACTGAGTTGCCGAGAATGCTTGTCCGGTTAGAATCGTCAAAAATGAAACAAAAGCGACAGTTGAGAAAGCAGTCGTAAAATTATCGACAATAATGGTTGCTAAATACAGGTGCTCATTTGGGCCTACCGATGCAATCCAAGCAAACATCAAGTTGCTGGCAGACATAGCAATACCGCCGATCATTAATCCACGTACAATACCAAACCTGACGTTGAACATGCTTCCGACAAAGGTAAAGAAGATAGTGGCTCCCCATCCGATCAGTTTGGAGTAATAACCAATTTGTTCGTTACTAAAACCAATATCTTTATAGAACGCGATCGACATCCTGCCCAAAAACGCTTCGCCAATTTTGAATAGGAAAACGAACAGCAAAAGAGTAATCGCGACACGGACGCCATTGCGATTAAAGAAGTCAAGGAAAGGTTCTACAACAGTCACAGTAAACCAAGCCACGACTTTTGAACCAACCACTTCTTTGTGGCGTTGTTCAGCGGCAGACTGAAGTTGTTCGCGTTGAGTTTTAGGCTCTCCGACTAAAATCGTAAAAACCATTAGAATGCCGACTATCACCGCCATCCCGTAATACACGCCATTCCAACCGACGCTATCAGCATTAACAAACGCTAAATAACCCGGTAGTGAATAACCTGTCCACCAGCCAATGACCGCCATTGCAGAAGCTTGTGGCAGCTTAGATTCTTCTGATTTTGGGAAAGTATCAATACGAAAAGCATCAATCGCGATGTCTTGTGTGGCTGATGCGGTTGCAATACACAAGGCGAGTAGAGACGCAAACACCAAGTTCTCTGCTGGATTCACGCCCGCAATAAATACCGTCGCGACGAGTACAATACTTTGACAGAAGAAAATCCAGCTACGCCTTTGTCCAAGTAGTCGATAGAGCACTGGTAGCTTCACCCGGTCTACGAGTGGCGCCCAGAGAAAGTTAATTGCATAAACCGCAAAGACACTACCAAAGTAGCCTATTGCGGATAGGGTCAAACCAGCGTCTTTTAGCCAGCCAGACATATTTGAACCGATAAGTACCCACGGAAAGCCGCTAGAGCAGCCCAACATGAAAACCCACATGAGTCGTTTATCGAGGTAACTTTTTACCGTTTCCAACCAAGTGATGGAAGGTAATGAAGACATAAATCAATCCAATAAAATGAAGCCGTTGAAAGAGAAAGCCCTTCGATTATTCAAAGGGCTTATCGTTTTGGCTATTTAAGTAGTGTTGCTTTAGTGATGACGATTTGAGTCTCGGGAACATCACGCATACCACGAGTCGTCGTAGTTGGCTGTTTTGCCATTTTTTGGATAATGTCGAATCCTTCCGTGACCTCGCCAAATACAGCATAACCCGGTGGACGAGCGCCGTAGTTTAGAAAATCATTGTCGACTAAATTGATAAAAAACTGACGAGTAGCAGAGTCAGGCGCGTTGGTGCGCGCCATTGCAATCGTCGCACGGTCGTTATTTAAACCGTTATTACCCTCGTTTTTGATTGGAGCGTAAGTCTTCACCATTTGCATATCTTGGTTAAAGCCACCACCTTGCGCCATAAAGCCTGGAATAACGCGGTGAAAAATAGTGCCTTCATAGCTACCGTCTTCTACATATTTCAGGAAGTTCGCTACCGTAATCGGCGCTTTATCTTCATTCAGTTCGACAGTAAATGAACCTAACGTTGTTTCAAACGCCACTTTTGGTCCAGCCCAAACGCTGCAGCTGAGTAGCGCGAGAGAAATAATTGCCTTGCGTAACATTAGAAACGCTCCTGCATGTATTGACGAAGCTCTGGGTCATTGGCAATTTCTTTAAGTGTTAATGTCACTACATCATTCAGTGTTTGCTCAATGTCGGCATCAGACGCACTCAATGTGCCAGAACGCTTCGCAGTGCCTGTGTAAGTTTTGACCAGTTTTCCTTCTGGTGTTTCTGCGGTGATTTCAAGCACGACTTTCGCATCCATCTCATTTTCCATCACCGAATGTTTTACGTTAACTAATGCTTCTTGAACGTTTAATTCAATTGCATTGTTGCTGTTTAGATCGGCATGGAAGCCTTGAGATGAAAACTGCTTCTCTAATGCTTCTTCTAACGCAATACGTAAATTCTGTTTAGCATGAAGAGGAAGAATGTTCGAACGGCCGTTATCCACCAACGCCACGTACTGCGCTGCACGTACATCTTTGCTGGTCAAACTGTAAGTCTTGCCTTGAACAATTGGATTGGTGCTCAGTGTGCTTTCTGGCATCAAATTCAGCTGAGGCTGTTGAGGCGCTGAACATGCAGCAAGCAACGCAACCGAAGCCGCAAGTACCAATTTTCTCATTTTATTATTCCTTTTAACTATTTTGCTAAAGCTTATTTTGCGCTTAATTTAGCAGGATTTTTTGTGGCCTGTAAAATCACAAACTTATTGTTGGAAGCGATAAGTTTCACATTCTTATCGCCAAACAGCCGTTTTAGTTTTGCGTCGTAACCAAGATGACGATTTCCAATCACCAGTAACTTACCACCTTCACTTAATACTTGCTTTGCATCACAGAACATTTGCCAAGCAATATGATCGGTGATTGCCTGCTGTTGGTGAAAGGGTGGGTTACACATAATCATAGAGCAGCTGTTGTGTTTAAAACCGTCCAAACAATTGTTTGCAACACACTGTATGTCTCTATCTTCACCAAGGTTATCTAGCAGGTTCTGCTTCGCGGACTCAAGCGCCATAAAGCTTTCATCAACACATGTTAATCGAGCATTCGGATTCAGCTGACCAAACTTCACAGACAGAACACCATTACCGCAACCGAGATCGATAACATTATCTACCAATGGATCTTGAGGTAGGTGCTGAAGCATAAAACGCGCACCTAAATCTAAGCTTTCTCCTGAATAGACATTTGGCATGTTCTTGAGTTCGATATCTTCGCCATCAACGCGCCAAGTCGTGAAAGGGCTTACTTCAATTGTTGGGTCAACCGTTGCTTGAGCAAATACCAATCGGTGCTTTTTCCAGGCCAGAGAGGTTTTTGTCTCACCCAAATATTTTTCAAACAGTTTTAGCGTTGAAGTATGAATGTCTTTCGCTTTATTAACTGCAATGACGGGGCAGGATGCAGGCAGTGCTTTTCTTAACTGACTGAGTATCCAAACGAGGTGACGGTTACTTTTTGGCAGTTGCAGCAATACGAGATCAGTATTGGAAGGTACGGGATCCATCGTGGTTGCAAACGCTACCTTATTGCACTGGTTTTGCTCAAGGTTCTGCTGCACACCTTTATGAGAAATGAAAGAATCACTCATTAGCGTCACATGGTGCTTTTCTGAAAACCAGCAGGAGAGGGCACCAAAGCTGTCATTAATCACGAGGATGTTTTGATTGTTTGGCAAAGCAAGTTCTTCAACATGATTAATAAGATACTCATCACCGGCATCCCACGCTTGTAGAGTTTCATTGCTGCGTTTTGGGAAACGATAAAGTGTTAGGCTTCGCTCGTGAAGATTCAGTTCGGTTTTCATAGCTAAATGTAAGTTGATTTAGAAATTAAGTGTTATTGTCGCAAATGATGACGTGTCGAGATACAAAAAGCTGTCAAATTTTACGTGTTCAGTGGTGCTCGCTCTCTAGGCATGTTCATAGCGTCAAGCGCTTTGAAATCAGTTGAACGTAAAATGCATCAATAATGAGAGTGATGTTTGAGTGATACACGTCTGCTTTACTTAGGTATATACTTATGGAATTCGCATCAATGAGGAACGAATATGATCCAAGAAATCATAGAGAAGAAACTACACAGTGAGCTGCAACCAAGCTATCTCAAAGTGATTAATGAGAGCTACATGCATAATGTGCCACCAGGCTCGGAGAGTCACTTCAAAGTGATTGTTGTGAGTGATTCGTTCGCGGGACAGCGTTTGATTGGACGCCATCGCCAAGTTCATCAAATTTTGGCAGATGAGCTAGATAACCACATTCATGCACTAGCTATTCATACATACACTGATGAAGAGTGGAAGCGAGAACAAGATGGCGCTCCTGATAGCCCTATGTGTATGGGTGGCGGTCACTAAAGACGCAAAATATAAAGGTGCAGAGAAAAGGTGGCTAAGGCCATCTTTTTTCGTTTTACATTCTTTAGGGGCATTGATGTGGCACAAATTCTGGTTAAAAAATGTGTTAACAGTGTTTCAACAAATGAATAGAAATTGCAGGATATTTCAGGCGATGAATATGACTTTTCCATAAGATATGTATGGAATATGGCATTTGTGCGATCGGTCAAAGTTATGACTATTCTTTGACCTTTTAGACCTGATTCTACCGAAATAACCCCTCTATTCTAATGATTGGTCATGGCATCAAGTTCCTAAAAAATGCTAGACTACGGCACCTGATAAATCTCGCGTATTCCTTGTGACGAGATTTTTAATAGGATGTTGCGATTTTGATGTTTAAAACAACATCAAAACCGGACACTGATGTCGTGTCTAAAAGTTACGCAATCAAAAGAATCTTTTTCCCGATAAAAGTAGTGCAAGTGCGTATGATTACAATAAAGAAGGGCTTGGATCTTCCTATCGCAGGAACTCCATCCCAGGTGATTAATGATGGTAAGACCATCAAAAAAGTCGCCTTGCTTGGCGAAGAGTACGTTGGCATGCGTCCTACCATGCATGTCCGCGTTGGTGATGAAGTGAAAAAAGCGCAAGTTCTTTTTGAAGATAAAAAGAACCCTGGCGTGAAATTTACTGCACCAGCAGCCGGTAAAGTGATCGAAGTTAACCGTGGCGCTAAACGTGTCCTTCAATCTGTAGTGATTGAAGTGGCAGGTGAAGAGCAGGTGACATTTGATAAGTTCGAAGCCGCTCAACTTTCAGGTCTAGATCGTGAAGTGATCAAGACTCAGTTGGTTGACTCTGGCCTATGGACCGCTTTACGTACTCGTCCGTTTAGCAAGGTTCCTGCAATCGAGTCTTCTACTAAGGCTATTTTCGTAACTGCAATGGATACTAATCCATTAGCAGCTAAGCCTGAGTTGATCATTAATGAGCAACAAGAAGCATTCATTGCTGGTCTAGACATTCTTTCAGCCCTGACAGAAGGCAAGGTTTACGTATGTAAATCTGGCACTAGTTTGCCACGCTCTTCACAGTCTAACGTAGAAGAACACGTCTTCGATGGCCCTCACCCAGCAGGTCTTGCTGGCACCCACATGCATTTCCTATACCCAGTGAATGCAGAAAATGTGGCATGGAGCATCAACTACCAAGACGTTATCGCGTTCGGTAAGCTGTTCCTAACTGGTGAGCTATACACAGATCGTGTTGTGTCTCTAGCTGGTCCAGTTGTGAATAACCCTCGTCTAGTTCGTACCGTAATCGGTGCAAGCTTGGATGACCTAACAGATAACGAGCTGATGCCTGGCGAAGTTCGTGTGATTTCTGGTTCTGTACTGACAGGTACACATGCAACTGGTCCACACGCATACCTTGGCCGTTACCATCAACAGGTTTCTGTATTACGTGAAGGCCGTGAGAAAGAACTATTTGGCTGGGCAATGCCTGGTAAGAATAAGTTCTCGGTAACTCGCTCTTTCCTTGGTCACGTATTCAAAGGTCAGTTGTTCAATATGACAACGACGACCAATGGTAGTGATCGTTCAATGGTTCCAATTGGCAACTACGAACGCGTAATGCCTCTAGATATGGAGCCTACTCTGCTGCTTCGTGATCTATGTGCAGGTGATACAGACAGTGCTCAAGCACTGGGTGCGCTTGAACTGGATGAAGAAGATCTAGCATTGTGTACCTTTGTATGTCCAGGTAAGTACGAGTACGGTACGTTACTTCGTGAATGCCTAGATACTATCGAGAAGGAAGGGTAATTTTCATGGCTCTTAAAAAGTTTCTTGAAGACATCGAGCATCATTTTGAGCCTGGTGGTAAACACGAAAAATGGTTTGCCCTGTACGAAGCTGTAGCAACAGTTTTTTACACTCCAGGTATCGTAACAAATAAAAGCTCGCACGTTCGTGATAGCGTTGACCTAAAACGTATCATGATCATGGTTTGGTTTGCGGTATTCCCAGCAATGTTCTGGGGTATGTACAACGCAGGTGGCCAAGCTATTGCAGCGCTTAACCACATGTACGCTGGTGATCAACTAGCGACAGTTATCTCTGGTAACTGGCACTACTGGCTAACTGAAATGCTGGGCGGAACGATTGCCGCTGATGCAGGGGTTGGCAGTAAGATGTTACTAGGTGCGACCTACTTCCTACCTATCTACGCAACAGTATTCCTTGTTGGTGGTTTCTGGGAAGTGCTTTTCTGTATGGTGCGTAAGCACGAAGTAAACGAAGGCTTCTTTGTTACTTCTATCTTGTTCGCACTTATCGTTCCACCAACGCTACCTCTATGGCAAGCGGCACTAGGTATCACATTTGGTGTTGTTGTTGCGAAGGAGATCTTCGGTGGTACAGGTCGTAACTTCCTTAACCCTGCACTTGCAGGTCGTGCATTCCTATTCTTCGCTTACCCAGCGCAAATCTCGGGTGACGTAGTATGGACTGCGGCTGACGGCTTCTCTGGTGCAACTGCTCTTAGCCAATGGGCTCAAGGTGGTAACGGTGCTCTAGTTAACACAGTAACTGGTTCTCCTATCACTTGGATGGACGCTTTCATCGGTAACATCCCAGGCTCTATTGGTGAAGTATCGACTCTAGCTCTAATGATCGGTGCAGCGATGATCGTTTACATGCGAATTGCTTCATGGCGCATCATTGCGGGCGTAATGATCGGTATGATTGCAGTATCGACTCTGTTTAACGTGATCGGTTCTGACACTAACCCAATGTTCAACATGCCATGGCACTGGCACCTAGTTCTAGGTGGTTTTGCATTCGGTATGTTCTTCATGGCAACGGACCCAGTATCAGCGTCATTTACTAACAAAGGTAAATGGTGGTACGGCATCCTGATTGGTGCAATGTGTGTGATGATCCGTGTAGTTAACCCGGCGTACCCAGAAGGTATGATGCTGGCGATTCTATTCGCGAACCTATTCGCACCTCTGTTCGACCATGTAGTGATTGAGAAGAACATCAAGCGGAGACTAGCACGCTATGGCAAGTAATAACGACAGCATTAAAAAGACGCTGGGTGTTGTTATCGGGTTGAGCCTTGTTTGTTCAATCATCGTATCAACAGCAGCAGTAGGTCTGCGTGATAAGCAAAAAGCTAACGCTGTCCTAGATAAGCAATCAAAGATCGTTGAAGTTGCAGGCATTGACGCGAACGGTAAGAAAGTACCAGAGCTATTTGCTGAGTACATCGAACCTCGTCTGGTAGACCTTGAAACAGGTAACTTTACTGAGGGTAATGCATCTACGTACGATCAGCGTGAAGCATCAAAAGATGCAGAACGTTCAATCGCATTGACACCAGAAGAAGATGTCGCTGATATCCGTCGTCGTGCGAATACAGCAGTGGTGTACTTAGTAAAAGACCAAGATGAAGTCCAAAAAGTTATCTTGCCTATGCACGGTAAAGGACTATGGTCGATGATGTATGCCTTTGTAGCCGTTGAAACTGATGGTAACACTGTGTCTGCTATTACTTACTACGAGCAAGGTGAAACTCCTGGACTTGGTGGTGAAGTAGAGAACCCTTCATGGCGCGATCAATTCATTGGCAAGAAATTGTACAATGAAGATCATCAGCCAGCGATTAAGGTCGTGAAAGGCGGCGCACCGCAAGGTTCTGAGCACGGTGTTGATGGTCTATCAGGAGCAACGCTCACTAGTAATGGTGTTCAACACACATTTGACTTCTGGTTAGGTGACAAGGGCTTTGGTCCTTTCCTAGCAAAAGTTCGTGACGGAGAACTTAACTAATGTCTAGTGCACAAAACGTTAAAAAGAGCATTCTAGCGCCAGTATTGGATAACAACCCAATCGCGCTACAAGTTCTTGGTGTATGTTCTGCTCTTGCAGTAACAACTAAACTAGAAACAGCTTTTGTAATGACGCTAGCGGTAACATTTGTAACTGCGCTGTCTAACTTCTCTGTTTCATTGATCCGTAACCACATTCCTAACAGTGTGCGTATCATCGTTCAGATGGCAATTATCGCATCGCTAGTAATCGTGGTAGACCAGGTGCTAAAAGCTTACCTATACGATATCTCTAAACAGCTATCTGTATTCGTTGGTCTGATTATCACTAACTGTATCGTAATGGGTCGTGCTGAAGCATTCGCAATGAAGTCTGCGCCAGTACCATCTCTTATTGACGGTATTGGTAACGGTCTAGGTTACGGTTTCGTTCTTATCACTGTAGGTTTCTTCCGTGAGCTATTTGGCTCAGGCAAACTATTTGGCCTAGAAGTTCTACCTCTAGTGAGCAACGGTGGTTGGTACCAGCCTAACGGCCTAATGCTACTAGCACCATCAGCATTCTTCCTAATCGGCTTCCTTATCTGGGTAATCCGTATTCTGAAACCAGAACAAGTAGAAGCGAAGGAGTAAGGACGTCATGGAACATTACATTAGTCTGTTAGTTAAATCGATTTTCATCGAAAACATGGCTCTGTCTTTCTTCCTAGGTATGTGTACTTTCCTTGCCGTATCTAAGAAGGTTAAGACCTCTTTCGGCCTAGGTGTTGCAGTTGTGGTAGTACTGACTATCGCTGTTCCTGTGAACAACCTAGTATACAACCTAGTTCTGAGAGAGAACGCGTTAGTTGAGGGCGTGGACCTTAGCTTCCTAAACTTCATCACCTTTATCGGTGTAATTGCAGCACTTGTACAGATTCTAGAGATGGTTCTAGACCGTTTCTTCCCACCTTTGTACAACGCGCTAGGCATCTTCCTACCGCTGATCACAGTAAACTGTGCAATCTTCGGTGGTGTATCTTTCATGGTACAACGTGACTACAACTTTGCTGAATCTATCGTTTACGGTTTCGGCTCTGGTGTGGGCTGGATGCTGGCAATCGTTGCTCTTGCAGGTATCCGTGAGAAGATGAAGTACTCTGACGTACCTCCAGGTCTACGTGGTCTTGGTATCACATTTATCACTGTAGGTCTTATGGCGTTAGGCTTTATGTCTTTCTCTGGTGTTCAACTGTAAGTCGGGTAAACCGCAACAATTAAGGAATAGTCAATGGACATTATTCTTGGTGTAGTGATGTTTACTCTGATCGTACTTGCACTAGTACTAGTGATTCTTTTCGCTAAGTCTAAGCTTGTACCAACAGGTGACATTACAATTTCTGTGAACGATGACCCTTCTCTGGCGATCGTTACACAACCAGGTGGTAAGCTACTGAGTGCTCTAGCCGGTGCTGGCGTATTCGTATCTTCTGCTTGTGGTGGCGGTGGCTCATGTGGTCAGTGTCGCGTAAAAGTTAAATCAGGTGGTGGCGACATCCTACCAACCGAGCTTGACCATATTACTAAAGGTGAAGCACGTGAAGGTGAGCGTCTAGCGTGTCAGGTTGCTATGAAAACTGACATGGACATCGAGCTTCCTGAAGAAATCTTCGGCGTTAAGAAGTGGGAATGTACCGTTATCTCTAACGATAACAAAGCGACATTCATCAAAGAGCTTAAGCTACAAATTCCAGATGGCGAATCAGTACCTTTCCGTGCTGGTGGTTACATCCAGATTGAAGCACCTGCTCACCACGTGAAATACGCAGACTACGATATTCCTGAGGAATACCGTGAAGACTGGGAGAAGTTCAACCTTTTCCGTTACGAGTCTAAAGTTAACGAAGAGACTATCCGTGCATACTCAATGGCTAACTACCCAGAAGAGCACGGTATCATCATGCTTAACGTTCGTATCGCGACTCCGCCGCCGAACAACCCAGACGTACCACCAGGCATCATGTCTTCGTACATCTGGTCTCTAAAAGAAGGCGACAAGTGTACTATTTCTGGTCCATTTGGTGAGTTCTTTGCGAAAGATACAGATGCAGAAATGGTATTCGTTGGTGGTGGTGCTGGTATGGCTCCGATGCGCTCACACATCTTCGACCAACTTAAGCGTCTACACTCTAAGCGTAAGATGTCTTTCTGGTACGGCGCACGTTCTAAGCGTGAAATGTTCTACGTAGAAGACTTCGATATGCTACAAGCTGAGAATGACAACTTCGTATGGCACTGTGCACTGTCTGATCCACTTCCAGAAGATAACTGGGATGGTTACACTGGCTTTATTCACAACGTTCTTTACGAGAACTACCTACGTGATCACGAAGCGCCAGAAGACTGTGAATACTACATGTGTGGTCCACCTATGATGAATGCGGCTGTTATCGGCATGCTAAAAGATCTAGGTGTAGAGGATGAAAACATCCTACTAGATGACTTCGGTGGTTAATCCCTCCAAGTGATTGAATCTATGGCTAGCTCTCTAAGAGCTAGCCATTATTTTTTGTAGAAGTAAAAATAATATTCAACAGTTGATATAGGTAATTGGATTTAAGTAATCGGTCCCATTCCCCATATCAATTCAACAACATTGGGAGTTAACAAGTGAAAACGTGGCTTGTTGCATTCGCTTCTCTATTGATTTTGGCTGGCTGTGAGCAGCCAGCAGATCAAATTCATCTAAGTGGCCCTACCATGGGGACTTCTTATAACATCAAGTATATCGAGCAAGATGGTATTCCTACGCCAAAAGCGATGCAGACGGAAATTGATCGCTTACTGGAAGAGGTTAATGATCAAATGTCGACTTACCGTGATGACTCAGAATTAAGTCGCTTTAACCAGCATCAAACGAGTGAGCCATTTACTGTATCGATACAAACAGCAACCGTAGTCAAAGAAGCGATTCGTCTCAACGGTCTTACTTTAGGCGCATTGGATGTGACAGTCGGCCCTTTAGTTAACCTGTGGGGCTTTGGCCCAGAAGCTCGCCCTGATGTCGTTCCTACAGATGAAGAGCTAGCGGCACGCAAAGCCAATACTGGCATTCACCACCTATCTGTTGATGGCAATAAATTGTCCAAAGATATTCCTAACTTGTATGTCGATTTATCAACTATTGCTAAAGGTTGGGGGGTTGACGTGGTTGCTGACTACCTTCAATCTGAAGGGGTTCATAACTTCATGGTAGAAGTGGGCGGCGAAATGCGCCTCAAAGGCGTGAATCGTGAAGGCGTGCCGTGGCGCATAGCGATTGAAAAGCCGACTATTGATGAGCGCTCAATTCAAGAAATTATTGAGCCAGGGGACATGGCAATTGCAACAAGTGGTGACTATCGTAATTACTTTGAGAGTAATGGTGTGAGATACTCTCATATTATTAATCCAAGAACAGGCAAACCTATTCATCATAAAGTGGTGTCTGTAACGGTATTAGATAAATCGTCGATGACTGCTGATGGTCTTGCAACTGGTCTTATGGTGCTAGGTGAAGACAAAGGCATGGCAATTGCGAACGAAAATAATATTCCTGTTTTCATGATTGTGAAGACGGAAAATGGTTTTAAAGAGCTGGCTTCGGAAGCATACAAGCCGTTCATGAAGAAATAACAACAGAAGTGAGCATGTTCTTATGAGTACATTTCTAATTACGTTTGCAGTTTTTGTTGCGGTAATCGCAGCGATGGCTGTTGGCTACATCTTCCAGAAGAAAGTAGTGAAGGGTAGCTGTGGCGGTCTTGGTGCAGTAGGTATTGAGAAAGTATGTAACTGTCCAGAACCATGTGACGCGCGTAAGAAACGTGAAGCACGTGAAGCGGCGCGAGCTGAGAAATTGGCTGCATGGGAAAAAGATCGAATTGCTTAAGTATCGGTCATCCAAAGAGTAATACAAAATAACCCAGCTAAAGCTGGGTTTTTTTATATCTCTCGCTCTACTTCTCTGAGAGTTTATACTTTGCTTGCTACGTTTAATCTAGGATGACCGGAAGCTTAAGTCGGTGCAGACTTCACAGCCAAGTCATTTCCCTTTAATCACCGTACTTAACTGTTATTTGGTTATATACTCAAACTAAAGCGCGTTAACTTAGGAGGAAATATGGAAATGCATCAACACGGTATGGCTGAATTGTTTCAACAACTAGGCCTCGGCAGCTCTCCTCAAGAGATAAAGGACTTTATTAACGAACATCGGCACAAAAGAGCTTCAGCCCCTCTGCATGAAGCCAGCTTTTGGACAAGTTCGCAGGCCACATTTCTCAAACAAGCCATTGAAGAAGACGCAGACTGGGCAGAGTTGGTCGATCAGCTTGATGTGATGTTACGAGATTAAAGCACGTTTACAAACTCTCATTTCTATCAAGGCAGATTTAATTTATACTGTGTTTTTGAACAGTGTTTAATGGCTATGTCAGACCGAATCAGAAAAATCATTCACGTCGATATGGATTGTTTTTATGCTGCCGTTGAGATGAGAGATAATCCTAGTTACCGTGGCATTGCACTCGCCGTTGGCGGTCATGAAAAACAGCGTGGCGTGATTAGCACCTGTAATTATGAGGCGCGCAAATATGGCGTTCGTAGTGCAATGTCAACGGCGCGTGCATTACAACTCTGCCCCCATTTACTAGTCGTTCCCGGTCGAATGCACGTGTACAAACAAGTCTCTCGGCAGATTCGTGCTATTTTTGAGCGTTATACGCCTATCATTGAACCTCTATCATTAGATGAAGCATACCTCGATGTCACGGACTCGACAGCTTGTCGTGGCTCCGCAACGTTGATCGCAGAGTCTATTCGACGCGACATTTGGAATGAGCTTGGACTGACGGCATCGGCGGGCATTGCACCGATTAAGTTTCTTGCCAAAGTCGCCTCTGATATGAATAAACCCAACGGTCAGTTTGTTATCCCGCCAGATAAGGTTCAGGAAGTTATCGATACACTTCCGCTGGAAAACATTCCTGGCGTTGGGAAGGTGAGTCTTGAGAAGCTACATCAAGCGGGCTTTTATCGATGTGAGGATATTAAAAACAGCGACTATCGTGAATTGCTGAGACAGTTTGGTCGTCAGGGAGCATCTTTATGGCAGCGTAGCCATGGAATTGATAATCGAGAGGTCGTCGTTGAGCGAGAGAGAAAATCCGTCGGTGTGGAACGAACATTCAGCCAGAATATCTCGAGCTATGATGAATGTTGGCAAGTGATCGAGGATAAACTTTATCCTGAACTCGAGAAACGCTTAGAGCGTGCAAGCCCAGATAAATCGATTATTAAACAAGGTATTAAAGTTAAATTTGCCGACTTTCAACTGACAACAATTGAGCATATCCATCCGCAATTAGAGCTTGAGGACTTCAAGATCTTGTTAAGAGATATTCTTAAGCGCCAAAACGGACGGGAAATACGCCTTTTAGGCTTGAACGTGATGCTCAAGCCCGAGAACCAAGCGCGTCAATTGAGCTTTTTCTAGGCTCTTACTGCTTCTACCTGATCTAATACTTGCTCAAAGCTTGTGTTGGCCATCGCACCATAACCTGACAGTTTTGAAGCTTTTAGCTGGCTAATTAAAGGGGTACTAATGCCACACAAGAAGCGGGCGACAGCATCATTGCTGATAGCTGAAGGGGAGAGCTGAATAAATTCCTGCACCCACATTGCTACTTGAGGTGGCTCAATATCCTCACTTTGTGGTGTTGGGAACGAAGCGACTTGACCACGACACACGGAGCAGTGACCACATTGCTTTGGTGCATTGTGATCAGCAAAGTAGTTCGCCAATTGTGAGCTCAAACAGTGCTCTGACTGGAACAAGCGCAGCATGGTGTGAATTCTTTCGATATCTTTGCTTTCTTTGGATTGGAACAGTTCATACAGTTGTTGGATTAAAACATCAGAACTCTGTGTGGTTGGCAAAACAGAGTACACGTCGGTCAGTTGTTTGCTCTCTAGCTCTATCCAACCATTCTGGTGAAAATAGTCGAGGGCTGCGACAACTCGGCTGCGTTCCGATTGATAGTTCATCCATAACGCTTCTAGGTCAACTTGGCACCACACTTTGGCTTTTTGCGAGCAGGAGAAAATAGCCTCCACGAATTGACGTCGCTCGCCTTGAAACTGATTCACAATAAATTGCTGATCGTGCAAAAACTTAAAGCGATATTCCGCAAAGTAACTGTATTTTGCTTCAATGAGTTTATGTAGCTCCAAATAAACCAACAAGGTTTTGAGTGGCAATTGGCGGATATTACTTTCACGCGATAAACGCAGTGGCACTACCTCCCATTGTGGAGCATGTTCTTTCGCTTGCTCGACTACATAGTTAATCGAGGTTAGTTCAGGTGTGTCACCATAGACAAAGTTTTCCAACACCGTTAAGCCGGACGTATTGCCCAGCAGAATGCACTCAGAACGTTGCCCGTCCCTGCCTGCACGTCCAATCTCTTGTGCGTAGTTCTCGATCGATTTGGGTAAGTCGAAGTGAATGACGCGGCGGATATCAGATTTATCGACTCCCATACCAAATGCAATCGTTGCAACAATACAGTCAATTTGGCTATCCATGAACTGCTGTTGGATTTGTTCACGGATGTCGCTTTTCATGCCGGCGTGGTACGCGTGAACATTAATGCCAATATGGATTAGTGACTGTGCTACTTGCTCTGCTGTCTGCTGTTGTGTCACGTATACGATAGTCGGAAGCTTAGGAGAAGAGGCGATGATCTCACTTAGCCTTTCTTGTTTCGTTGCTTCCTCGCATGGGATCACCGAGATATCCAGATTGGGGCGGTAGAAGCCTGTAACGGTAATATGTTCACTGGCAATATCGAACTTTTGTTGCATGTCTTCAATAACTGCGGGCGTTGCTGTTGCAGTGAGAAGCAAAGATTGTGGAATGTTCAGTTCACGTTGATATTGCGGTAGCTTGAGATAATCAGGGCGGAAGTTATGTCCCCATTCGGAAATACAGTGCGCTTCATCAACCACCATCAAAGAGATCGGTACTTGGCGAATGAACTCACGAAAACGCTCGTTTTTTAGGCGTTCAACAGAAATCATCAATATTTTGATCTGTCCATTTTTTACCCCTGCCATGACGCGTTGTGACTCTTCTCTGCTTTGACTGCTATCGATAGAAGCGGCCGGGATCCCTTTACTTTGCAAAAAGTTCAGCTGATCTTTCATTAGCGCCAACAACGGCGAGATCACCAACGTAAGATTGGGCAATACGGTTGCTGGCAATTGGTAACAGAGAGACTTACCCGAACCTGTAGGAAAGATGGCCGCAGCAGAGTAACCATTCATAACCGCTTCAATAACAGGTTGTTGACCTTGGCGTAATGAGTCAAAACCAAATACGGATTGAAGTGTTTGATGCAGCGAGTCACTTTGCATAATAGGGAAACCTTTCTTTGATGGTAAACTTAGGTACATTAACACACCCTGAGTGCCAAACGCGCGTCCTAAAAGTATGAACAAAGCTGACTTAGTCCAAATTATCATCCAACATCTGGAAGAAAAACTTCAAGTGGCCCATGCATCGGCTCAGCGAGCCATTGATGCCGCGACAGATGAAGAAACTGTTCCCGAGCATAAGTACGATACGTTAGCACTTGAAGCCGCATATCTTGCTCATGGACAAGCCATGCGAATCCAAGAGAGTGAAGACGAGCTGCGTCAATATCGCGCTCTAGTGACTCGCGACTTTAAAGGCGCACCTGTTGGTGTAGGTGCTTACGTCGTTCTCGCAGATGAGAATTTGCTTGAAAAGCACTTCTTTGTAGGCCCTTGTTCTGGTGGTCTGACTGTTAAACATCAGGCTCAGGAAGTCTTTGTCTTAACAGCAAAATCTCCTCTTGGTCGAGCGTTATTCGGGAAAGAAGAAGGCGATGAGATTGATGTAAAAATAGGAGAAAAAAACAACTTGTTACGAAGTCGTGACGGTTTGCTGACATCTCATGTATCACTCAGTGTTATGTTTAACACGAGTAATGTTAAATAAAAGAGAATGACATGAAAAAGCTTTTTACACTCTCATTGCTGATGGTCAGTGCTACTGGTTATGCAGCGCAGTGTCGTGTGGACATCAATAATGAAGTCCGTATGGATGGGCAAAGCTTGGAAATTCGCCAAACGACAGGTGATAAAGCTGTCGTGGATGAGGATAACAACCTCTTCATCAAAGGTGAGCTAATTGAACTCAATTCTGACCAGAAAGCGGCAATTGAAGACTATCGCGAAAAAATGAACGCGTATATTCCACAAGCAAAGCAATTGGCGAGTGATGGTTTAGCGCTTGCGAATGATATTATTGATGATGTTGCGGAAAGCCTCGATGCACCTGGTGCGTTTGATAATGTAAAAGTCGCAGTAAAGGACTTTTTCGCTGATGTTGAATCACGTTACTACAAAGATGGTGATTTCATCCTGCCGGCGGAGAGTTTTGAGTCCATGACACAAGGGTGGACTGAAGACTTTGCAAAAGCACAAGAGATCTTCAATAAAGAGTTTTTAGCGAGTTCGTTGGATGCTTTATCGAAAAAAATGAAGGAAGAGGGGGGAATAAACCTCACTGCATTATCGGAGAGTATGGCTGAACTCAGCGCGAAAGTAGAAGAGCGTTTAGCTGAGCATTCGAAAGAGGTAGAGCAACAAGCAGAAGACTTGTGCGACTCGTTGGATGACATGGCAGGGCAAGAAGACGATTTGTTGAAGAAAATCCCTGAGCTAAAAGATTACCGAGTATTTACGATTTAATTACCCTTCAAAAAGTAGAACTCAATGGTATAAAGAAAGAGAGCACTATTGTGCTCTCTTTTCGTTTTTACATACTTGAACAAGTAATGAAAGCAAGACGATATTTCCGTTTTACCCGCTTGTTCTTTGATAGCTTATTGCGCGTTCATCTCGGTGAGCTTATCGCCGACAGGTTTTGAGAAGTTAAAACCATCGTGCTTATCCCAGTTGATAGACCACGTCATTACCCCTGCATAATTCGGGTAATTGAACGCTGGCTTAACGGTGCCACATGAAGTGCCTTTGGTTAAACAATCTAGTGCGCTGATAATATTCTGTGTCGGAGCCTGACCTGAATTTGCCGAGCTAGGACCTGAAGGTAAGCCGATTGCGACTTGATCATCACGTAGTGGTGCAAACTGAGTGCCGTCGGCCAATTCAAAGCCTTCGATCAGCATTTTAGATTGCGCTACCATCATATCCACAGAGCCTTCTGGTGCACTGCCTGGCAGATATGGGTTTGGCAAGCCACCGTTGTTATATAGCTGGACGTGAAGTAGGTCGAGCGTGCTGCGTGTCTCGTTTATCACAGGAATGTAAGCACCCCAAATACCGCTGTAAGCCACATAGCCGCCTTGAACATAAGGATGCTCAGGTGCCATGGTTAGGTACATGTCGCCACCCATATTTTGCTCTATTTGAAGCAAAGCACGACCAAGGCGAGCTTGAATTTGCGAGCCATGAACCAAGTTAGATCCACTCTCTAAATCCACATCAAGACCATCAAAGCCCCACTCAGCGATAAGACCTGTTAGGCTAGAGACAAAGTTGGCTTCGTCTTGATCGGTATTCAGCGTAATCGTGCCTTCTGCGCCGCCAAGAGAGAGAACAAACTTCTTACCTTTAGCTTGAAGCGCTGCCATGTCCTGCTTGAATTGTGTTGGATCGAGTGCTGGACAATCGCTGTAAATATCGCCTGAATATAGATTAAAGTGCACGGTACCATCACTGTTGCGGTCATTTTCGGCAAAGGCAATATCAATCACATCCCACGCATCAGCCATATCTGCTAGACGAATTGGACAGCCAGCCCCATTTACAAAATTGTGCCAGTAACCGATGAGTTTATGACGTTTCTCTGCTTGCTCAACCACCGTTATTGCTGCTGCGTCAGACAATGCATTGCTTCCTGACAAATCCACAGCTTGGGCGCTAACTGTAAAGTTACCAAGTGCAGTTGGTGTCCAGTTGGCTGTGTAAGGTGCCGTGGTATCGGTTGCAACAATAGAGCCGTTGATCATGAAATCAACGTGTTTAATGCCTGAGGTTAAAGACGTTGCATCGGCACTTAATGCGAGGTTTTTGCCTAAGCCGACGGTTTGACCGCTACTTGGTGAAGTCAGTGAGACGACCAAATCTTTATCGCTGACTTCCACACCAACCAAGGACTCTGACGTGTTGTTATCATTATCGGTTGCGACGGCTTTAAGCTGGTTAGCGCCAATAAGTGTGGCGTTCCAAGTAACGGAATATGGTGCTTGAGTGGTGACCCCTAAGCTGGTGTTGTTCGCAAAAAACTCAACTTGCGTGACTGTGCCATCAGCATCGCTTGCGTTAGCCGTGATTTCGTTATTGCTGCCAGCGAGCACGACTTGTCCATCCGTTGGTGCCGTAATGGTAACTTGCGGTGGCGTCGAACAAGCACCTAGGCCACTCCAAGCATCTTGCCAATATAGCCCTTCACCAGGCTCGTAAGCCCATGTCGCATCCGAGGAACACCAACCAGCAACATCACAACGATATTTTTGGTTGAAGTGAGAAACCAGGTCGCCAACTTGATAACTCGTTCCCGCCGCGTAAGGCACTGCATCTGAACATCCGCCCGTCCCTGTTTCTGAATTACTAACAACAAGCGTTACTTCTTGACTCATGGTTGCGAGGTTTGTGTCATCAGTCGCTTGTGCTTTAAACGAATGTGTACCAGCATTCGCGGTCCATTGATATTCGTAAGGTACGCTGGTATCAATCGCAACGGATTGATTGTTCACGAAGAACTCAACTTGTGTGACCACACCATCAATATCATCAGCTTGAGCGGCTACGGTTAGGTTATCGCCTACATTAAGCACTTCTGTGCCTACTGGGCTTGTCAATGAAATGCTCGGTGGCGGTAATTCGACTTGTGGTTGAACTTGGATAGAAATCGTCGTGGTGGTAACGGCTCCCTCATTATCGGTTGCAATCGCGGTCAATTGCGAGACACCTTCAATAGCGGTCCAAGATGCTTCGAATGGTGCTTGAGTTACCACAGCAACCGTTTGGTTGCCTGCAATAAACTCAACTTGTGCGATTTGGCCATCTTCGTCGGCTGCGTTGGCTAGCAAGGTGATCGCACTGCCTTCGGGAATTTGTGCGTTGTTTGTTGGAGAGGAGAATGACACTGTTGGCTCTAGATTGTTGCTTCCACCATCACATTGCCCTAACGCTTTCCATGCCTCCCAAGCCCCTGAATTGGTAACAGGGTCATTGCCTTGCGTCCAATACGCGGCCTCGTAAGCGGCTCCTTGCGTTTTTACTAAAGTGCCCGATGTATAAGTCGCAGTGCTGTCCCAGTCGGGTAAGCTTTGGCAGTTATAGGCTTGAGCTTGGTAGCTGACGCTGAGTGCTGCAACCATCGCTCCGTGAAGTAGAGTGACCTTCATTTTCCTCTCCTTGAGTCATGGATATAAATGAGAACAGAGTAATAACTAGCTGATAAATAGACATAAGGGGGAAAAAGCGAAGCACAATATTCTGCTTTTCGACACAGTATCACGAGGAACTATTCGTTCCTTACACCAAAGCTCATTATTTTTCGGCTCACTTCACGATGGGAGAATCACAAATTCTAGGCGTGTGAAAAAGACAAAAGTCGCCAGGTCTTAGAATGATGAATGTGAGATGTACGTTAAAATTTACAAGCTGAATGACTGTGAATTGTTTCAACTGTCGAGTATTTAACCGGAGTGCTCTTGTTGAATAGTGAATATTGCTATAGTGTACTAGTTAGCTAGTTCAATGATATTTTGTGTGAGTAGTATGACACAGCAAACCTCTTCTCAGCCTCGTGAGCATTTTGGCTCTCGTCTCGGATTCATCTTAGCAGCCGCAGGTGCCGCAGTTGGCCTTGGCAATATTTGGGGCTTTCCAACCCAAGCTGCCAGTAATGGCGGCGGTGCTTTCCTGTTGGTTTATTTGGTGATGATTCTTATCGTCGCATTTCCTATGCTGGTGGTTGAAATGGCGATTGGTCGTCATGGTCAAGCCAACCCGGTGGATAGTATGCGTTCGCTTACCAATCATCCGGTAGGTAAAAAGCTCGGCGGTATTGTGGGCTGGATTGGTTTAAGCGTACCAAGCGCTGTTTTAGCGTTTTACTCTATTGTCGGTGGTTGGTTGATCTGCTTTTTACTGGGTGCAATCACAGATCTAATGGGGTTAGAAGCTGCAACTCAATGGCTAAAGGGCTTTAGCGTTGAACGTAACTTGTTCGGAACCATTACTTTTTATGTGCTAACGATTCTCATCGTACAAGGTGGCGTAAAACAAGGTATTGAGAAGTGGTCCACACGTTTGATGCCAGCATTGTTTGTTTTGTTTGCTCTACTGTTTGCTTACATCATGACGCAAAACGGTGCGATGGAAGGGCTAAAGCATTACTTGGTACCGGATTTCGAAAAGGTATGGGACCGCAAGTTGATTCTTGCTGCAATGGGGCAGGGCTTCTTCTCGCTTACGATCGGTGGCTGTTCAATGCTGATTTATGGCTCTTACTTGAGTAAGAAAGAGAACCTACCAAAGATGGCGATGAACGTGACCATGGTAGATACTGCCGTTGCTTTCATTGCAGGGTTAGTGGTGATGCCAGCGATGTTTGTTGCGATGCAAAAAGGCGTTCAAATCTATGCTGAAGATGGCTCTCTATTAAGCTCTGATACGTTGGTATTTACCGTATTGCCGTTGATGTTTGATAGCTTAGGTTTGCTTGGTCAATTGTTCTCTATTGTGTTCTTTTTATTGCTGACGATTGCGGCGCTAACGTCTTCCATTTCAATGTTAGAGTGTCCAGTGGCGTTAGTGAGTGAGCGTTTCAACACCAAGCGTAGCGCAACGAGCTGGGTTTTAGGTGGTATCATTGCCTTGTTCAGTGTGGTGATTGTTTATAACTTTGGTGCTCTATTTGGTATGGTCGCGACGGTTGCTACTCAGTATCTACAACCAACCGCTGCGCTCTTATTCTGCTTATTTGGTGGTTGGGTATGGAATCGCAACTCAAAAATCAAAGAGCTTGAGCAAGGTTGCCCGGAGTTTACGCAAGGTTGGTTTGGTAAGTTATGGCCTGCGTATGTGAAGTTTGTATGTCCAATTCTTGTGGCTACGGTCATCTGGGCTTCATTCGGCTAACCGAAACGTCTATTGGACAAAAGAAAAGGGCTTGATGAGTGATCATCAAGCCCTTTTTCATGTTGATTATTCCCCGTTTCAGTTACCCGCGGTGATTGCTGCGGGTTAACGGAATTGTCCTGCTTCTGGAAGAAAGTCAAAACCAGCAGAAGCCAGTTTTGCTTCTAGTGCCGCGCGATCGATATCGAAGAAAGCTACCAGTTTATTTAAGTCACCACCGAAGTCGTCGCGTAGCTTCATATTTACAATGCTCATGAGCATGACAGGATCCATGGATTCAAAGTTCGCTAGATTCATTACTTGTCCTCAAAATCTGAAATCAGTAGGTTTGCCGCAGCAAATGCCGCTTTTTCACGCACTTCTTTAGGCAGAGACTCATCCGCCGCAACATCGTTCAGCGCTTTAACAGCACATGAAATTGCTTGGGGAATGTAAGCTTGATCGCCACTACCAATTTGAGCATAAAGCTCACGCACCAGTTCACAACAGCCGTATACTTGCATGTTTTCTTTCCACTAAATGATAACTTATCTCAATATACACACAGCAGATTTGAAACTCAAAGTGCAGAGTTGTTTTGGCTCAAGTTGAGGAGTTGCTTGAGCGAGATTTAATCACTGCATTTGTACTTCTAACTGCTGAGTGACTTCTGGTGAAAGCTGAAGCTGTTTTGCCAGTTCTTGCAAATACGCTTTTTCCATGAAGTTTTGCTCATCAGCAACAATCAAAGACGCGAGATAAATTTCTGACGCTTGCTGGGGAGAGGTCGCCTGATTAGCAATTTCAGCAGGATCGAGCGGTTTGTTTAGTTCTTGCTGAACGAGTTGACGTACGTGCTCATCTGCGCCCATATCCGCGAGGGCTTGCTCGATGCGGGCCATTTCCTCTTCATCGACATGGCCATCGGCTTTTGCGGCTCCAATCATTGCTTTTAAAATTAGTACACTGTGTTTGCTGTCATCGGGGTCAAAGGTCTCATGAACACCTTGACCGGACTGTTTGGCTTGCCAGTCGTTATAAACTTTGTAGGCTAATGCTCCAAGCGCAGCAGCGCCACCGACTTTTAATGCGCCCGAGCCTATTTTCTTGGTAATTTTTTTACTTTTCTTCGAGCCCATCAGCATACCGATAAGGCCTCCGCCAACGGCACCTGCTCCTAGCGTTTTCAGGCTACTTGAGTTTGATGAGGATTTGATGTTGTTAGTTTGTTTACCTAACGCATCAGCCCCTTGCTTGAGTAAGTCTGATTTGAGTGCTTGGTTTAGAAGACTTTTTAAATCCATAACTGACCTCCTTTAGATGATGAAATCAGTTTAATAGCAAGAAGCTGAACCAAAGATTAACAAAGTGAATAGATCTAAAGGGGAGTAGTAAGGTTGCCCAGTAATAAAAAAGGGCTGACCGAAGCCAACCCTTTCTAATTATTTGAAATTACTTCAAATGCGAACTCGTCGAGCGCTTACTTTAGTTGAGCTTTTACGTGCTCGATAATATCAGTCATTGCGACTGGCGTTTTCTCACCAGTAGCACGGTTCTTGTATTCGAAGTTGCCTTCTTTCATCGAGCGGTCACCGATAATAATGGTATGCGGTACACCAATAAGCTCCATATCAGAGAACATTACACCTGGGCGTTCTTTACGATCATCAAATAGTACTTCGATGCCCATTGCCGTTAGCTCAGCGTACAACTTCTCAGCGGCTTCTTTTACTTCTTCTGACTTGTGCATGTTCATTGGAACGATCGCAACCTGGAATGGTGCGATTGCATCTGGCCAGATGATGCCGTATTTGTCATGGTTTTGCTCAATAGCAGCCGCTACGACGCGAGTGATACCGATACCGTAACAGCCCATTTCTAGGATGACGTTCTTACCATCAGGACCAAGTACACCACAGTTCATCGCTGCGGAGTAAGCGTTGCCAAGTTGGAAGATATGGCCAACTTCGATACCACGCTTAAGCTGGATAGTGCCTTTACCACATGGGCTTGGATCGCCTTCAACCACGTTGCGTAGGTCTTCAACTTGACCAAGCTCTGCGTCACGACCCCAGTTAATGCCGAAGTAGTGTTTGCCATCGATGTTCGCACCCGCACCGAAATCACTCATTACCGCTACGCTGCGGTCAACGATGAACGGCAGTTTAAGGCCAACAGGGCCTAGAGAACCAGGACCAGCACCGATAAGCTCACGAATTTCTTCTTCAGATGCCATTTCCAGTGGAGCTGCAACCTGAGGAAGGTTCTCTGCTTTCACTTCGTTCAGCTCATGATCGCCACGAATGATAAGCGCGATGATTGGTGCATCAACTTCGTCAGACGCTTTCACAAACAAAGTTTTCACTGTTTTTTCAATTGGCAGCTCGAACTGTTCAACCAATTCAGCGATTGTTTTTGCGTTTGGCGTATCTACCAACGTCATTTCTTGCGTTGGTGCCGCTGCTTCAGAGGCTGGAGCTAGTGCTTCTGCTTTTTCGATGTTTGCTGCGTAATCTGACTCGGTAGAGAATGCGATGATGTCTTCGCCACTTTCAGCCAGTACGTGGAACTCTTGAGAGCCGCTACCACCGATAGCACCGCTATCTGCTAGTACAGGACGGTAATCCAGACCCATGCGATCGAATGCTTTGCAGTAAGCATCGTGCATTGCGTCGTATGACTTTTGTAGGCCGTCTTTATCAATGTCAAAGCTGTACGCATCCATCATTGAGAATTCACGTGAACGCATTACACCGAAGCGTGGACGACGTTCGTCACGGAATTTGGTTTGGATTTGGTACAGGTTTAGCGGAAGCTGTTTGTAAGAGCTCACTTCATTGCGAACAAGGCTAGTGATCACTTCTTCAGCGGTTGGGCTAAGTACAAACGGACGAACATGACGGTCAGTAAAGCGAAGTAGCTCAGGGCCCATCTTTTCGCTGCGGCCTGTCTCTTCCCATAGTTCAAACGGCTGAACAACGGGCATCAAAGTTTCGACTGCGCCTGCATTGTCGATTTCTTGACGAACGATGTTTTCGACTTTACGCAGTACACGTAGACCAGTAGGTAGCCAGGTGTATAAACCTGAAGCCAGCTTACGGATCATACCTGCACGTAGCATGAGCTGGTGGCTCACTACTTCTGCGTCGTTTGGAGTCTCCTTCAGAGTAGAAAGAAGATAATTACTGGTACGCATTAAATTTATCCGTTTATTTAAGTTAGATACTCAAGCTTGAATAAGCTGGAGTATGGGAGTTCCCTAAAGGGAAATTTGTTAGCCGTCTATAATATCAGCCAATTGCGTTTGTCAAAAGCTTTCAATAGCGGTAACCGTTATTAAGTTGCTTGTTGCTGTGAACTTTACGTTCAAGTCGAACAAATTTACCGCATATTCTTTGTCGTCCGGCTTGTTTTTCTTGTATGCAGGACGAGGATCTTGAGCCAGAACTTGTTCAATGACTGATCTTACATAGTCAGTATCGGATCGATTTTCTATCGTTGCTAATGCTTGAGCAGAAAAGTTGACTTGTGACTTTTCTGGTTCTTGGTCTGCGTATCCGCCTTGTGCTTCTGGAATAGAATCTGAATAGGGTATATAGGGCTTAATGTCCACAATCGGTGTGCCATCCACGAGATCTACACTGCCTAAATCAAGATAGATTTGATCGCCTTGCTTAGTGACTCCTTTTACTTCAACGGCTGACATTCCGATTCCGTTTGGGCGGAAAGTCGAGCGTGAGGCAAAGACACCTATTCGTTCATTGCCGCCTAGTCGTGGCGGACGGACGGTTGGCTTCCAACCTGCTCCCAAATTCTGATCAAACAAAAATAACAGCCAAACGTGAGAGAACTGTTCTAGCCCGCGTACTGCTTCGGGGCTATTCGCTGCACCTAACAGTTTTACGCGTGCTTTCGCAGTTGGAACTAAGCGAGGCTGGCGCGGTACTGCAAACTTTTCTTTGTACGGTGTCTCAATGACACCGATGGGTTCAATGGAATACATGGTGGACGTCTTTAAGAATTCATTGAGATGAAAAGTATCACAAATTTCTCTTGCTTTTCTTGTTGATAATGATTATTAATTAAACGTTATAACATAACATTTTAATTAAGAGGAAAAGTATTATGAAACCAGGAATCCACCCTGAATATCGTCCAGTGGTGTTCCACGACACCAGCGTAGATGAATACTTCGTTGTTGGTTCTACGTTGAAAACAGAGAGAACCATCGAATGGAAAGATGGCAAAACCTACCCTTACTTTACGTTAGATGTGTCGTCAGCATCCCATCCGTACTACACCGGTAAACAGCGAGTGGTTCAAACAGAAGGTCGTATTGCGAACTTCAACCGTCGTTTTGGTCAATTTAAGAGCGAAAAGGAATAAATCATGAAGGTATTGAAATCATTAAAAAGTGCAAAAAGTCGTCATCCGGATTGCCAGATCGTAAAACGAAGAGGGCGTCTATATGTCATTTGTAAGGCGAATCCGAGGTTTAAAGCAGTGCAGAAGTAATCGTTCTGCATATTTCTGGCTTATGGTTTTGTTTAATTGATAATTTTGACTTAACTGTTTTACATGGATGAAATATCTACGTTTTTGTTTATTATTGGTTATAAAACTCTCTAATGGTCACAGTTTGTAACATTTAGGGCTTTTCTTTAACCTTCTACTCAAGTACCCTTCGCTCGCTTTTTTGACATTTTTGTCACATTTGCACAGGAATAAAAACAAGGAGGGAACAGATGAGTTCATCTGATTCAATTAAACAAAACTCGCCTAAGAAGCCGCTGTTTACGCGCTTTTTGGATACTGTCGAATATTTGGGGAACTTATTACCTCACCCGATCACACTATTTGCCATTTTCTGTTTAGCCATTCTGGTGATGTCGGGCATTGCAGGATACTTCGAAGTTTCCGTTGTAGACCCTCGTCCTGAGGGCGCAAAAGGTCGTGCCGCAGATGGCATGATTCATGTCGTCAGCTTACTTAACGCTGATGGACTCGAACTTATCGTTACCAATTTAGTGAAAAACTTTGTTGGCTTTGCGCCTTTAGGCACGGTTTTGGTTGCGATGTTGGGTGTTGCTATTGCTGAGTACTCTGGTTTGCTATCTGCAGCTATGCGTGGCTTGGTCATGGGCGCATCTCAACGCATGGTAACAGTGACTGTTGTTTTCGCTGGTATCATTTCAAATACGGCATCAGAGCTGGGGTATGTGGTACTTATTCCACTGGCAGCAATGCTGTTCCATTCTCTAGGTCGTCACCCACTTGCAGGCCTTGCTGCAGCATTCGCTGGTGTATCTGGTGGTTATTCAGCAAACCTACTTATCGGTACGGTTGACCCGCTACTGTCAGGTATTACTGAAACTGCAGCGCAAATGATTGACCCAACTTACACTGTTGGTCCAGAAGTTAACTGGTACTTCATGTTTGTGTCGACGTTCTTCATTGCAATCACTGGTGCGTTTGTTACTGAAAAAATTGTTGAGCCAAAGCTTGGCAAATATAGTGAAGAAGAAGCCTCAGAAGATTTGTCTAACGACAAAATGGGCGGCTTGACAGACATTGAGAAGAAAGGCCTAAAACTAGCAGGTGTTGCTGTACTGGTTGTTTCTGCGTTGCTTGCTTGGACGGTTGTTCCAGCAGACGGCATCTTACGTTCTGATGCGGGTACAATTGCAGGCTCTCCATTCCTGAAAAGTATCGTGGCATTCATCTTTGTGTTCTTTGCTATCCCAGGCTTTGTGTTTGGTAAAGTTGTTGGCACGATGAAGACGGATCGCGATGTGATTGATGCAATGGCGAAATCTATGTCTTCTATGGGCATGTACATTGTATTGGTTTTCTTTGCTGCTCAGTTCGTTGCTTTCTTTAAATGGACTAACTTCGGTCAGGTATTTGCGGTTGCTGGTGCAAGCTTCCTGCAAGAAATTGGTTTAACTGGCCCGATGTTGTTCTTTGCCTTCATTCTGATGTGTGGCTTTATCAACCTAATGATTGGTTCGGCATCGGCACAGTGGGCAGTAACGGCACCGATTTTTGTTCCTATGTTGATGCTTGTTGGTTATGCACCGGAAACGATTCAGGCTGCTTACCGAATTGGTGACTCGACGACAAACATCATTACTCCAATGATGAGCTACTTTGGTTTGATCCTAGCGGTAGCAACTCGTTACATGAAGAACTTAGGTATCGGTACGCTGATCGCGACCATGCTACCTTACTCAATCTGCTTCATTGTAGGTTGGAGTGTGTTGTTCTATCTGTGGGTATTCGTATTTGGTTTACCAGTAGGCCCTGGCGCAGCAACATACTACACACCGTAAAAAACGGTTACCTCACACAGCTCCATTATAAAAAGCCTGCGAACGTCGCAGGCTTTTTTATCGATCCAGATTGTGTGCACGCAGGCTTGCTTGGCTATCGATGTCGTTTTATAGCTGAAAACGCATCAACAAAGGGCGATAAAAGTGCTGAGTGAGCCAGCACAAGCTTTGCCAAATTACGCGTTTGTACCAAGGTAAGTGCGCAATATAAACATAGCTAAATTCAATTTCTGGCTGGGCTTTTCGGTTGCGTTTAAAAGCTGGTGCCCCTGAGCTCATATTAAAGCGACGCTGGCATATCATTGCGTGGCGGATGGTATAAGCAGATATTCTTCTATACAGCGTAAAACTCTGCGGCTTATTGGTATCGTAGCCAAAAATTGGGCAAGTCATGTCGTTATCAATTTCTACTATGCCTAACGTAGCCAGCATCTCGTCTTGATAAAACAGTCCCACTAAATGCACTAAGTTATTCTGGCTAGCCTGCTTTAAATATTGGGTTGAAAACTGGATGTTATTCCGGCTGTATTTATCAAGGTAAAGCATGTCATATAACACTTTGGCGCGCTGAAACTCTTCATCAGTAGCCAGTGGCTTAAACTGCCAATCTTTATCATTAAACAGCTTGAAATCTTTTGTTAAATCTCGGTTGAAGCTGAATGCTTGCCAATCCTCAAGTAAATACACTTGTCGTGTTACCAAGCTTTGCCATTGTTGCTGTTCTAATCGCTGAATTAAGTGTGAGTGCTGAAGTTGGTTGAGGGAGCGAAGCACCAAGGGAAAGGTGGGGTATTGATCGAGTGCCACGCGGCGCAGCTCATCAAGGTTTAAGGATTCCCATTGTTCGCTATACATATTGGTGGACAAGCACTGATTGTTGAGCGTTTGGACTTGATCCAATCCAGCCAATGATAAGATTGGTTTAGTCATATTAATAAGTAGCTTACATACCCATCGAACAGCCACATTTTTGACTTTGTGAAGCTCTTCTTCGGCGTAGCCACTAAGCAGTGTCATAGGGGACACGGCATAACAGTTGTTTGGTATTTTTGGTGTTACGGAGTAGGGAATGGCAACATCATTGATATAGTAGCAACCAAAGCTTGCTGTGCATTCATTAATAGGATTCGATTGCATAAGAGTGATAAAGGTTTTATGCCATTCTTGAGAGGAAAGTGTCATGATGGCAACGCTTCTCCATTCCACTCAATATCAACGGTAGAAGCGACGCTCCATTTTGCCTTGTTCTGCCTAGCTAACCGGAGTAATTCAAACACACTCCGGATTTGGCTCCCTACCGGCAAGTTATGCTGTTGCATTACATTCACTCCAGACCACCAATCTTGCCAAGTTCGAGCCTTAAATAGGGATAATCCACCTTCAGCGATGAGTGTTATTGGACCTAAATGATGCAATCGCTGCTTGGAAGGACTGGTAAACTCCATATTAGGAAGCAGTTGATTGCATCGAGATGAGAGTAGGTGCAAACCACTTGTGGCTCTTGGGTTGCATTCAATCACGTAGAGATCATTTTGTGATTGGATGAAGTCAAACGACACCTGCCCATGATAAGTATGACGCTCACCAAAAGCTGCGATAAAAGTATCTAGTCGTTCGCATGAGATCGGCTGAAAAGCACTGGCGGCCGATCCGTTTACACAGTATTTCGGCACATAAGCTTGGTGTGCTTTAAGGTCACCATGTTCAAAAATCGCATAGTTACACATTGGCGTTCCGTGGATTTTTTGTTGCTGCACCCAAGGATAAAGGGTCGATATCGTGGCGGCTGAAATAGACTGAGTAGTCACATCTCGTATGACTTGCCCGCCAAACCGAGAGTAAACTGGCTTTAGAACGGTTCTCTTATTAATTTCAATCTCACTTTTATCTGCGACCAAACGAGTTTTTGGAAGTGTAATCTCTGGCAAGCCTTGAAGCTGTTCAAAAACGGTCAACTTGTTGTGCAGGGCATTGAGTAGTCCCACATTGGGCAGAAAAAAATCTACTTCTGGGCATTGCTTGGCAACATGGGCCAAGTAATAAACTTCTTCACAAGTGGGTATCACCATATCAATACGCATCTGAGTAATGATTTTTAGGATCTGCTGTTGGTAGGTGGGAAACGCAAATCGAGGTGAAGCGGTGGGGATATAAGACTCGATGCCTCGCAAAAATGATCCCAGAGGCTTTTTTAGCGAATCGGTGAGAATTACTTCATGCCCATGATGCATACACATGGTTGCCCACTCTAGTGCAACTGGTGCTCGGGCTCCGGTGATTAAGACCCGCATATGTTCACCACACGTCGTTGTTTATTCATTGGCGTCCAAATAGGCGCAGGGCGGTAACTAAATCTGACAGGATCAAGCCGTAATTGGTCAAACAACCTTATCAAGGCTTGATGTATAACCCTATGGTGGTGAACATCCGCTTCAATTTGAATGGTTTGTGACCCTGTTTGGGTGATTCGGTAATCCACGCGACCTTGGGCTGATAGTGTTATAGCGCGGTAGATGAGATCTGGTAACACCGTCACTGGGACGTGGTTTGCGTTTAGTGTGAGGCGATCACCACATCGTCCGGCAATTGCGCCAAGAGGTTCAAATACGCCATTATCCTGTTTATTCTCAATAATATCGTCGAGCTGATAACGAATAATTGGCTGAGTTTTACGACGAAAATCGGTAATGATTGGGCTGTAATGAGTACGTTCGGTATTCAGCCAATGTTTTTGGATGTAAACAACATCTTGATTCCAGCGCATTTGTCCATGCTGATCAGTACATGCAAGAAAACCTTCAGTACATTGATAGACTTCATGGAGTTCGCTGTCGAACCGTTGAGAAATATAGTGACGGTCACTCTCGGTTAGAACCTCTGCCCCAGAAATGATCCGCTGTGGTTGAATTGCGGGTTGACCAAATTGACCGCTGAACTGGGCGCAGAGCTGAAGAGCTTGCGCACTACCAACCAAAAGCGTGGGTTGGAACTCATCCAACTCTTTTATCCATTCTTGGTAAGGTTTGGTTAAATCGGCATAAAAGAATGTGACAGGTCCTTTCGCGACGGATTTATACAGTGGGCTGTTGGCTCGCAAGGCTAGTGCAATTCGGTGCTTTTGCCATAGGTTGGGCAAAAGGCGAGCCAATATATTGCCGGCCCACAGTTGTGTTTCCTGCTTGTCAGCAAGAAACAGCCCGCGCATGCCTGATGTGCCCGAAGAAAGCCCAACCGTAACATCGCCAACTTTCGAAGCGGCAAAGTTGCGTGACTGCTCTGCTTTGAGTGCCTGCTGCATTAACTGTTCAGCATCTAAGCCCTTCGTATTTAACTCTGAAAGGTTCTCCATCATGGTTTGCTTATTCATGATAGGGAAATCATTGAGTGGTGCACCTTGAAAAGAGCGGTAATACGGTGAATGACGGCATACCCAATCCAAGTGTTGCGTTAAGTGTTGTTGCTGCCATGTTTCGACTTGTTCCCTTGAGCCGAAAGGGCGGTAGCGGGTTCGCCAGAATTCTGAGATAAGCGTTCTCACTTCATCCATCCTTCTTTGATTAGCTGCTGGATAGTTTCCTGACAATGTGAAGGTACGAAGCGAACAACGTGGTGGGCTTGTTGGTAGCAACTTCTCAACTCGGAGAGGGTGTTTTTATAGGCTTTTGTATCATCGCAAAGCATGTTCGCCAGCCAATGCTGATCGATATTTTCACTCAAGCTCTCGATTAACCAGCATGCATCGGCGAGTAAGAACAGCCAACTTTGGTCTCTTTTAACCAGCAAGCCCACTTGGCCAGCTGCATGGCCTGGCAAGCTAACCATATAAATAAGTCCATCGTCGAACATGTCTTTACAGAGCAAGTTAACCCCTTGGCACTGAGGAAGAAGTTGGCTGATTGGCACAGAAAAATCACCATGAATGATGAAGTTAGATTCTATTTGTGGAGGAAGCAGAGCTTTTAGGTAGCCTTTTCTTACGCCTCCAATTCGACCACTTTTAGTAATCGCATCTACCCCTTTTTGTTGGCAATGCAATTGAGAGTGAGAAAACTCAGACACGGCGGCAATGTGATCAGCGTGAAAATGGGAGAGCACTAAATGCTCAATATCATGAGGTTTGAGATTTTCTTTTGCTAACTGCGCAACAATCCCATGTTCTTGTTGATAGCGGCAAGGTGTTGTCCAAGCATAAAAACGTTCAGGGAAGGGACGAGTCGCGCTAAAAAAGTGCTCGTGATATCCCGTATCAAACAGGATGTTGCCTTGTGTCGGGTGCTGAATTAACGCAACGGCTGCAGGAAATGCTCTAGGCTTTATACCAGAGCCTGGTTTGACAACAAAGCCTGGGTGTACGCAGTGTCCAGCCTCAAAGATTTTTATTTTTAGACCAGTTTGCATACTGCTGTATTCCTTCTTGAATTGAAAAAAGCGGTTGGTAATTCAGTGTTTGTTTCGCCTTGCTGATATCCAGAGTTTGATGATAGTTAAACAATCCTGCGCTGTATGAGGTGAGCCTTGGCTCTGGCTGATGTGGTAAGCGCCTTCGTATTTGCTCACTGAGCTTTAATAATGGTGATACCACACCGTATGGTAATGATTGTAACGTTACTTTTAGGTTCAACCCCACACATAAAGCTTGTAGAACAGTCTCAATTGGCATTGGTTCGTTGTTGGAAATATTGAAGACATCACCATGCTGAAGCCGGTCTGCCTGAGTGCAAGCGAGCATCGCCGCATGGGCAACATTGTCGACATAGGTCAGATCAACCACTGGGTTTCTACCCGATGGCAGAAGCAGAGTGTTGTTTTTTATCGCCTTAAGCACTCTTGGGATAATCGCGCGATCGTTGGGGCCAAAAATGCCACGCGGTCTTAAAATGATCGCTTTGCTTTGGCCTTTTACGGCTTCAAGTTCAGATAGGTATTTGCTGTGTGCGTAATCATTACACCAGTGTGAAGCAATGGCGTCGGTTTCTCGAATATTCCAACGGTCTTGATGGTCAAAATAGACGCTGGTGGAGGAAATATGGATAAAACGCGAGATTTGATGCGTATTAGCCGCATTGACGAGGTTTTTGGTGGCATCTACATTGGCTTGATAAAACGCCTGCCACTTTCCCCATGGGCTTGAGAGAGCGGCACAATGGATGATTGCATCCGTACCTTGGCATACCGCATGAACTGCTGAGTGGTCTCTTAAATCGACTATATGTGGGATAACATCGAATTGCTCGGCGAGTTGTTTAGCGATGACTGTGTTTCGTGCTGTAAAATGCAGTTCATGCTGCTGGTGAAACATTCTTAGAATTGCGCTACCCAACATCCCACTGCCGCCAGTGACTAATATCTTCATAGTTTTAGCACTCCCATACCTAGTGACAACCCTGCGGCGGTGCCAGCTAATAACACATGTTTTCCTGCTGTTTCTGGCTGATTACGCAGCCAGTGTAAGTTAATTGGGAGTGAGGCGGCGACTTGGTTTCCCAAAGTCGAAAAGTGATTAACTGTTTTCTCGGTTGGTAACCCGGTGAGTGATGGCAGTTTTTTTAATCCGTGCGCACTGGCTTGATGCGGAAGAAAATAATCAATATCGCTGAGTGTTACCGGAGAGGCGTCAAAGCCTTTTTTTAGAAACGCCGGTAAGGTTTTACGCACATGTTTAAAGAGTGCTTTGCCCTCCATCTCAAACTGGCAGCTTTTTAAATAGGCTTGATGCTCCGAGGTGTGAGGGTTGACATGACTACCTCCGCCCTTAATTTGACAAAATGAATACCCGGTATGATGCGTTTCAAAGTGACTGGTGAGCAATCCATCACCGTTGTGTTCTTCGAGCAAAAATGCGGCGGCACCGTCTGCGAATAGGGTTGCAACTTCTGGTTTGAGTGTAAAATTTCGATTCAGTGTGATGCCAGTAGCGAGTTCGCTGGTGACAATGAGAATCCGACGGTATCGTTTTGCGAAGAATAGACTCTGAGCAAGATCAAGCGCAGAAAGAAATGATAAACAGGTGCTGTTCAAATCAAAACTTTCTAGCCATGTTGGAGCGTCTAACGCGGCGAGAACCGCTGAGGCGTCGTAGGGCAGAGACTGGTGGTGAGTGCCGCTGGCGTAGATAAGGAGATCAATGGAGCCCAAGGTATATATGTTTCCTAAACACTGCTCTATCGCCTGCACCGCCATGTAAATAGCGGTCTCTTTTGTATTGGCTACATGACGATATTCAACGTCGAATTTATTTCGGCAGGTCCCAGGCGCCAATTTTAGGAAGCGATCCATCTCTCGATCTGACCATTGATTCGTTGGCAGGTAGCTTCCACTGGAAACGATGTTAAAGCCCATTATTCTCTATACATTTATTAAAAACGTCGTTCAAAATAAACCACGTTGCATATTGAAGCTATGGCGAGCGAGATGAAAAATAAACAGAACAAAACAAATGGGAGTAAGAGCACGCTTTGGGTGCAATGCTGAAAATGAATTTTCAGGAATGAGCCAGGCTTTGATTTGCTGGCTCAATATGAATAGAGTGAGGATTACTTCCTAAATTTAGCCAAAATACGATCTAAATGGTTCGCAAATTCGCGGCGATCGGTTTGGGAAAGCGCAGCGGGACCACCAGTCTGAATTCCGCTTGAACGCATGGTTTCCATGAAGTCGCGGATATTTAGACGTGCTTTGATGGTGTCTTTCGTATAAAGCTCGCCACGTGAACTGAGGGCTTGAGCGCCTTTAGAGATGACCTCATCTGCAAGCGGAATATCTGATGTGATCACCAAATCGTTGGCCTCCACACGCTTAACGATTTCGTTGTCAGCGATGTCAAATCCAGCTGGAACTTGCAGCGAGTGGATGTTGTCTCTTTTGGGCACCGGGACAACGTGGTTGGCGACAAACGTACATTCAATCCCCGTGCGTTCGGCGGCACGCACAATGGTTTCGCGGATGACTTTCGGACACGCGTCTGCATCTACCCATAACTTCATGATGACTTCTCACTTAGCTTGGCTTCTAGCTCTTCAATACGAGCGACTAGTTTTTTCACCGTGCTTTCTAGCGCTGCAAGACGATCATTATCGGTATGCGCTTGCGCTGCGACTTCAACCTTGGGAACACGCTGAGCACTTTTCCAACTTTTTATTGCGGTGATTAATGCAGGCATTGGGACGGGCGTTTTCAAGCGTGCTTTTACTAACGCTACGGTTGGTTCTTTTCCTTGTTGTTGCAGTTGTTCCATTACCGCTTCTAATTCTTTAGTAACGTCTTGAGTTAACATTTTTAATCCTTAACAACGATATATCTATCATCATACGTTGAGTCCCCTAATTTGGCGAATAGCAATTTGGAATGTGTGGTGTGAGAGATCTCTTACATGGGTTGTGAGAGAAAACGATTTCGTGAGCGGAAAAATAGAAGTTACAATCATCAAGTTATTGATAAATAATGATTTAACAACTATTTAACCAATGTGGCGTATAAATATTTATCTAGGATAGATTGTCAATTTTTAGGAAAGGCGTAAATTGAGAGTTGTCAGCAGGAAGCAGACATGGAACAGGAAAGCACCAAGGATTTGGTTATCGTCAGGAAGACGATTTGGTTGGTCAGGATGATTAATCAAGCATGGAGCGTAGGACATTGTAAGGACACTATCATCAATAGGATGTTGATGACTAAGGATAGACAATGGACCCCTCTAGGATAGAGGTTATGGACAGCGTCAGGAAGATGCAAGGGACACCGCTCAAGGAACAAGTGATGTGTGCTAACGGGGAATGTTAGCTATCAGGATGATAAGGACACCGCTAGGACGGCGACGTAAGGAATAAGCTAACGGAATCAGCCACTATTATGGATGATGCATGGAGCACTTTTAGTAGCCGGACTGCTGCGAGTAAGACCATGACCCCGATACTTATGTGTCGGGGTCTTTCTTATATAAAAAAGATACCTAGTCGTTCTCGTTGAATTAAGCACCTCGAGGTGACTTGGGTATATCAGTGTCACAAAATTTATAAATTCCTAATAACACTTAATAAAAAACAATCCAGATCAATATCCTTTCCAATCAGTTGGTTTAACTTTCGGCTTCTCTACAAGGTGTTATGCCCCGCAGTTATTGAGCATATTCAAGCTCATCGAGTTTGCGATCTGCGGATAAATAAAGTTTGTTGTAATCAAGGAACAGATGTGGCCATAGTAACCAGAAGAATGCTTCTTCTACCCTACAATGAGTCGTTGCAACTAGAGTTCGTCATGCTGAATTGCTGTGCGAAAAACCGTGCTGAAATGAACGGTCCGTATACTGTCGCGTCTGCCAAACAGATGTTTGAGAAAATACTGGATGATGAAAATATTTATAGTATGGCGGTGCTAGAGAGCACCAGTCGTGACTATATGGGGCACGTGTTCATTTCCCATCTCGATTCCGAGCCTGAGTTAGGGTTTATTTTTGATAAATCTTATTGGGGTAAAGGGTTAGCGACAGAAGCTCTAAAAGCGTTTTGCCCCAAGGCGTGCCGTGAGCTGGGGCTACATAAGGTGAAAGCTAACGTGAATAGCAACCATCAAGCTTCTATGGCGGTGCTGAAAAAACTGGGATTTGTTGAAACAAAAGAAAGTAAGGATCTATATGGTCCTTACTTTGAAATGGAATTTACAAGCGATGCGGTGGTAGGTGAAAGTTCTGCGGCCTGAAACCGACCATAGTTAGCTCTCCTTGGTAGCAATCGTCACCAAGCGATGAAAACTCAAATTGATACACCGTATGCCAACGCCAGACTCCGTCTGGCGTTTTTAGTTTATGGGCACCAAAGGCGATGCTGATTAATTGGAGATCCAATTGCTCACATTTACGCGTGATTGCCACTTTTGCGAGTTCGGCTTGACGACGTTGTTGCCAAAACAGATAACAGAAAAAGCATAGCCCTAAAATTGCTAAAAGATCACCAATCATCCCTGAACCTTTATTATCCCTTTGTTGCTTGTTGTAAGCTTACTAGCGCGTTTGCTAGTTCTTCAGATGGATTTGAATGTAGCAAGGGCAATAGCACCATTCTTAACTCTGGTAGCATCACTAAATCGGCAAATAACTGATTAAATAGGGCTTGATTACCGGTTTGAGCTAAACGCAGCAAAAACTGTTCTGCTACCTTTTCATTGGCTAGTAAGTGCCAAGCTCGGCCAGCCACGCCAATCAGTACTTCCTGATGGCTTAAACGAGGGCTTTGTAATATCTCTTCTAACACTGGAGAGGCAATGGCTGTTGGTGCGCCAGCCAAAGCTCGAATAAGTGCTGAAAGTAGGAAGAGATCCGGTTCGCTACTTGCGATTTCTTGTTGTGCTTTGTCGGCGATACGCTCAGCTAAACGCTCTTGTAACTTTACATGCTCAAGCGCACCCAACAGAGCATAAAGTGGTTCATTCGGTAGGTGGTTCAACGCTTTGCGTATCATTACCCCGTTTTGCTCTTTGTCCAAACGAGCGGCCATGTCGGTGATCCCTTGCAGACCTACGGTTTGCCAATTGTCCCAGCCTAAACCGCCTGAAAAGTAATGTTGAGTGTGCTCGTAATATTGGCTGGTAGGAAGATCGAGGTTCGCGCGGACCTGGCTATGAAACACGGCCATTTTATCTTCGGAAGGTTTGAAAGTGTATGGGTTATTAGACAGCTTTTGCTGTTGCTCTTCAGAGATATCATCATTGAGGCGTGTTCCCATGGCTTCCACTACGTATTTAATGAAATTGCCGATATCCGCTTGCTTTAACAAACCGCGCTCGTCCAATTCAAACTTTAGAAACCAAATCCAAGGTTGCTTTTGTTCATTCCAATAAGCGATGGCAAGGTGTGCTTTACGCTGCATTGGAAATGGGTACGGTGCTTGACCTTTTTCTACATCGGCAAACTCTTTCTTAGCGATGGTTTTGATACGACGACCAAGATCGAAGATTTGATAATCACAGCGGCTGTTGTTCAACAGTTGAGTGAGGGTTTGAATGTTTTCCATTAAATACGACGTCCTAACGTTCTTTTCACAAGAAATGGTATCATTCTCGGCTAATTCAAGGTTCGAGATAGAATTAATGGTAACAAATACTCAATTGGTCGACTTACTTCACCAACTTGAAACGCAGCTTAAAGAACATAAGTTGTGGCAACACACTAGGCCTTCAGAGCAAGCCTTACAAAGCGTGGAGCCATTTGCGATTGATACACTGCATCCTCATGAGTGGTTACAGTGGATCTTTATAGACAGAATGCACGTGCTAGTGGAAAAAAACCAACCATTGCCAAGAGGGTTTTCTCTCGAGCCCTATTTTTCAGAAGCGTGGAAGCAGGAACCGCAGTTCGCAGAGCTGCTTGTTACAATCCGAACCATTGATGAACTATGTAAGTAACCAAATGTTAGAACAAGAAATAGCGCGATCTTCAGAACCAGTGGAACTGGAGATCGTTTATCAGGATGAATATTTTGTTGCGGTTAACAAGCCTGCCGGCATGCTGGTGCACCGCAGTTGGTTAGATAAGCATGAAACTCAATTTGTCATGCAAACTTTGCGCGATCAAATTGGTCAGCATGTTTTCCCATTGCATCGTCTGGATCGTCCAACATCTGGTGTGCTCGTGTTTGCGTTGTCGAGTGAAGTCGCATCACAAGTCATGCCGATGTTTGCTGAACATAAAATGGAAAAGACATACCACGCGATAGTACGCGGTTGGATTGAGGAAGAGGGCGTCTTAGATTACGCGCTCAAAGTCGAGTTAGACAAGATTGCGGATAAGTTCGCTTCACAAGAAAAAGAAGCGCAAGAAGCGGTGACGGAATATAAACCGTTGGCTAAAGTGGAAGTTCCCTATTCGACGGGTAAATTTCCTACAACGCGTTATTGCTTAGTTGAGATGAAACCTAAAACGGGGCGTAAGCACCAACTTCGTCGTCATATGGCACATCTACGCCATCCGATCGTGGGTGATACAACGCACGGAGATGGAAAGCACAACAAGCTGTATCGCACAGAGTTTGATTCTCATCGTTTGCTACTGCATGCTTCAGAGTTACGGTTCGTCCATCCATTTACCGATCAAGAGATTGTCATGACGGCCAATATTGATGAGACTTGGCAGCAATTGTTTACTCGATTTGAGTGGGATGAATCGATGATCAACCGATAATCGGCGCAGTTAGATCTAGATAATGATTGAGTACAAATAAAAAGGGTTAGCATCAATGCTAACCCTTTTTTGTATAGAGAAAACCCCCAGCTAGGCTGGGGGTTCCGTTTTAATATTTAAGACTTAACGTTTTACTTTAGTTTTTCGAGATCTGCTTCGATCTCTGCGATCTTGCTCGAAACAACTTTTTCTAAATGACGAAGGTCTGAGAGAATTTTCTCTTTGACATCAACCTCAGGTTGTTTCGTTGGCTTAGTGATTTTATTCAGTTCATCAATGACCAATGTGAGGTTACGGTTGATTTCCGTTACTTCTTTATATTTGTGACTGCCACTGTCCACAAGAACATTTTTGATTTGGCGCGGGTATTTGAATTTAACGCTTTTGGCGAACAGCTCGCCTTTTTGCTTGTGGAAATAGATCTTGAGCACGTCTTTGTGTGCTTCTTGGCGTAGGGAATAACGTTCAATCTGCTTAGGGTCGTGAATACCCAAACCAGTGAGGTGGGGATACATAGGCTACCTCTATTACATCGAATTGATATTGATATAACTGTAGCAGCCTATGTATGAGCTAGATAGCTGATATTTAGCCAAAATGCTTAACTTGTGGGCAAGATCGCTCTTGCCCTGAACCAAAAAGATTGGCAGGTTTGATCTAAGCTGCGACCTCATCAGATAACTTTTCGATCAATCTCTCTCTTAGCTCATCTTGCTGTTCTTCACTTAATCTTCCCCCTGCATCACTGGTTAAAATAAACAAGTCTTCTGCTCGCTCACCAATGGTGGTGATTTTTGCACCATGAAGGTTGATATTTAAATCAGCAAACGTACGGCCTACTTTGGCCAACAGCCCTGGTGTGTCTAGCGCGACAAACTCCATTAAAGTGTGTTTTTTACCTTTGGTTGGTAAGAAGTCGACTTTGGTTTTCACATTAAAGTGCTGAAGTTTGTTCGGAGTACGGCGCGTTTTAATCTTGGTTGGTCGGCCCGCCTCCAGTACATGGGTGAGGTGTTTAATCACCGCGGCGTGACGAGACTCATCAATCGCTTCGCCATGTTGATCGAGAACCATAAAGGTATCAATCACGTGCCCATCTTTGCTGGTCATGATTTGCGCGTCGTGTACATTAAAATTACGCCTATCTAACTCCGCCACGACCGTCGCAAATAAAGCTGGCTGGTCTTTCGTATATACAAACACCTCAGTGCCGCCACGAGTGGCTTTTTTACTGATCAACACCAAAGGCTTAGTTGGATCTTCCATGCGAAGTAAGTGTTCGCAGTGCCACGCGATTTGCGTATGGGTATGACGAAGGAAATAGTCAGCTTTGAAGCGTTGCCACAATACTTCAATTTCGCGCGCGGCAAACCCCTCTTTGCGCAGCATTGCAGAGGCCATTTGTTGGTTGTGGCGAATTCGCTCACGCACATCGACAGGGTTCTCTAGCCCTCTACGTAAAGCACGTTGTGTAGAGTAATACAGCTCTGCGAGTAAGGTTCGTTTCCAAGCATTCCAAAGTTCTGGGTTGGTTGCACAAATATCTGCAACTGTCAGGCACACAAGATAATCGAGAGATTCTTCGTCTCTGACTTTTTTGGCAAATTCGGTAATTACATCGGGATCATAAATGTCTCGGCGCTGTGCGGTGACGGACATTAATAGATGATGCCTTACCAACCAAGCGACAAGTTTGGCCTCGGGCTTTGATAAGCCATGCTCAATACAGAAGTCGTAAGCCTCACCTTCGCCTATAACAGAGTGATCGCCGCCACGTCCTTTACCGATATCGTGGAAAATAGCGGCAATAATCAGCAGTTCTTTCTTTTGCATCCGTGGGTAGACGTCACAACAAATAGGGTGCTTCGCATGATTGTCTGGGTCACTAAAGGTATTAATGTGTTTCAGTAAGCGAATACTGTGCTCATCAACCGTGTAGGCGTGGAATAAGTCAAACTGCATTTGACCAACAATTTGGCTCCATTGCGGTAAATAGGCCGCCATAACCCCTAATCGGTGCATTAGGCTGAATGCTTTATGCAGAGCATTAGGGTGACGACATAACGCCATGAACTTTTCACGCGCAGCAGGAATGGTGTGCAAAAATCTGTTGAGTCGACGGCGCGCGGTGCGCAGCTGACGTAGTGTTGGTGGGCTCACCCCTTCAATGGTTGAGTCGTTCGCGATATGTAAGAACATATCCAGAATAGTTTCTGGGCGAGCTTGAAACAATGCGGGTTTCCGCGCTTCAATCAAAGAGCCACGACGTTGGAAGTCGGCATCGAGAATCTCGGCACTTTCTGTCGCACCACCATTAATGATCGCTTGATCAAAAAGTTTGAGTAGCATTTTATTGAGCTCTGCCACACGACGAAGTGTGCGATAGAACTCTTTCATCATCATTTCTACGCCTCGGTTGCCTTCACCGACGTAGCCTAGATTTTCCGCAACTTGTGCTTGATGGGCAAAGGTTAAGCGGTTGTCATAGCGGCGAAGCTCCATGTGCAGAGCGAAACGCACTCGCCAAAGGAAGTCCTGACATTCAACCAATTCTCGGTATTCTGCGTCAGTTAAAAATCCGTATCGGCTCATTTCCAGCAATGACGTGGCACCAAAGTGACGTCGGGCGACCCAGCTTAATGTATGAATATCGCGCAGCCCGCCAGGGGTCGACTTAATGTCTGGTTCTAAGTTGTAGGTCGTATCGTGGTAACGGGCATGGCGTTCGCGCTGCTCTTGAATTTTCGCGCGGTAAAACGTTTCACTTGGCCAAAAGGAGTCTGACAATACGACTTTCTTCAGTGCCTGAAAGGTATCCTCGCTGCCACACAGCAGACGCGCTTCTTGAAGATTTGTCGCGACGGTCAGATCGGCTTTACCAATTTCCGCACATTCGTTAACGGTGCGAACTGCGTGTCCGACCTCGAGTTTTAAATCCCACAACAGCGTAATGAATTCGCTGATTTTTGCTTCTAGCGCGGTCGGCAGCTTATTGTTCGACAGAATCAAAATATCGATATCGGAGAGCGGATGCAGCTCGCCACGTCCATAGCCACCCACAGCAACTAGGGAAATGTTGTAAATATCTTTGAAGCCAAAATGTTGCCACAAACGATTCAGAAGCAGATCCATGTATTCTGCTCTGGCTAAAACCAAGCTTGTTACCGGATGATGATTGAGAAACTCTTGGTTTTGATCGGAGCTAAATTTCTCTAACTCTTGTTTGAGTTCTCCGATATTGATTTGTTCATCGGAAAAGGTAAGAGGGGACTGAAGTGTCATATTTGCCATCCGTGCAAGCTAATCTAGTTACAATCTAACAAATTTGTGGCAGATAAAAAATATCCCCGCCGAAGCAGGGATATAGTAAACAACGAGTGGTCGTTAGCTTTACGCGTTTTTCATTAGGCGAGGAATCGTATCGTCGCTACGAAGCGTCAGGACTTCACAACCTTCTTTTGTTACAACAATGGTATGTTCCCATTGCGCAGAGTTCTTGCCGTCGCCTGTGTAAACGGTCCAATCGTCTTGAGCGTCAACAGAGCAACCAAATTTACCTGCGTTAATCATCGGCTCAATAGTAAAGCACATGCCTTCTTTTAGTACGCGGCGGTCTTTGTTCTTGTAATGAACCACTTGTGGTTCTTCATGGAACTCATCGCCGATACCGTGGCCACAGAAGTCTTTCACAATAGAAAACTTGTTGCGAGGGTTGTTTTTGTTGTTCTCTTTGATGTATTTCTCGATAGCTGTACCGATGTCACCAACCGTTGAACCTGGCTTAACGGTACGCATACCAACATACAGTGCTTCTTGAGCTACCATGCACAGACGTTTGTTTGCAGGTGAAACATCACCGACTAGGAACATCTTAGAAGTGTCACCATGGTAACCCTGAGGACGCACGCTCAGATCCGCATTTTCGTCATTTGGAACGATTACGGTAATATCAACGTTTAAGATGTCGCCATCTTTTAGTACCGCTGGCTTCATTTGACCGTTGCTACCGATTTCGTCTTTTTCTGCTGGAATACCGTGGCATACGATATGGTTGATTGAAGTACAGATCGACTTAGGGAAACCATGGTAATCAAGCGGAGCAGAGTATGCGCCTTTTTCTAGAGCGTACTCATGACAGATTTTGTTCAACTCTTCTGTCGTCACACCAACTTTGATGTGGGGTTCGATCATTTCTAGAATCTCTGCGGCCAGCTTGCCCGCAATGCGCATGCGTTCTATTTCTTCAGCAGTTTTAATCTTGATTGACATTGGCTTTCTCTACTTATTCCTAAGCACGTAAACGTGCGAATGGCCGCATTCTATCAGACATCGGGGCGTTAACCCAAGTTAGATAGGAATATGCATCATTCTTAATTCGATCGTATGTTTAAAGTTTTGCTTATAAATAGGAGAAAGTGGCACGGTGAAGAAATAATTTTTACTAGCCACAGTGAGCTAAAATATGGTATAAAGCGCGCCGGAATAGAGGACTGTTCTCTTCGTTTAGCAAAGCTAAGCGGCGAAGCAAGCTTCATCCGAATAACCTTTTATCTTTAAATCACACACATTCCGTCACATATTCCGGGGTGCTGAGCAGAAGCTTGGTCGGAGTTATGGGGAATGTGGAGGCCTAACCCCATAGAGGAATTTAAAATGGCAACTGTATCAATGCGCGATATGCTAAAAGCTGGTGTTCACTTCGGTCACCAGACTCGTTACTGGAACCCAAAAATGAAGCCATTCATCTTTGGCGCTCGTAACAAAGTTCATATCATCAACCTAGAAAAAACTGTACCAATGTTCAACGACGCTCTAGCTGAACTAGCTAAAGTTGGCGAGAAGAAAGGTAAAGTTCTATTCGTAGGTACTAAGCGCGCTGCATCTGAAGCTGTTAAAGAAGCTGCAATCGCAAGCAACCAGTTTTACGTAAACAACCGCTGGTTAGGCGGTATGCTTACAAACTACAAAACAGTTCGTCAGTCTATCAAGCGTCTAAAAGATCTAGAGACTCAATCTCAAGACGGTACTTTTGACAAACTAACTAAGAAAGAAGCTCTAATGCGTACTCGCGAAATGGAGAAGCTAGAGAAATCTCTTGGTGGTATCAAAGACATGGGCGGCCTACCAGACGCTCTATTCGTAATCGACGCTGATCACGAACACATTGCAATTAAAGAAGCTAACAACCTAGGTATTCCAGTATACGCTGTGGTAGATACTAACTCTAACCCAGACGGCGTTGACTACGTAATCCCAGGTAACGACGACGCGATCCGCGCTGTACAGCTATACCTGAACGCTGCTGCTTCAGCAGTATCTGAAGGTCGTAACAAAGACGTAGCTGCAGTTGCTGAAAAAGACGGTTTCGTAGAAGCTGAATAATAGCGGCTCTGTGTCACACTTGGTCTATGTGAAACCTTTGTGTAGCATAAACTAAGTTATAGTTAGCAATGGGGGCCGACAATGTTAGGCCCCTGTTTTTTACCTTATTTCGAATCAAACGAGGAATACAGAATGGCAACTGTAACTGCTGCTCTAGTTAAAGAACTTCGCGAGCGTACTGGCGCTGGCATGATGGAATGTAAGAAAGCGCTTGTAGAAGCAAACGCTGACATCGAACTAGCAATTGAAAACATGCGTAAATCTGGCGCAGCGAAAGCAGCTAAGAAAGCTGGTAACGTTGCAGCTGAAGGCGCAATCATCATCAAAGAAGAAAACGGCGTTGCTGTTCTTCTTGAAGTTAACTGCCAAACTGACTTCGTTGCTAAAGACGGTAACTTCACTGCATTCGCAGAAGAAGTTGCAGCTGCAGCTCTAGCTTCAAAAGCGACTGTTGAAGAGCTACAAGCACAATTCGAAGACGCACGTGTAGCTCTTGTAGCTAAAATCGGTGAAAACATCACTATCCGTCGCGTAGAATACGTTCAAGGCACTGCAATTGCTTCTTACCGTCACGGTGAGAAAATCGGTGTTGTTGTTGCTGGTGAAGGCGACGCAGAAACTCTTAAGCACGTTGCAATGCACGTTGCTGCTTCTAAGCCTGAGTTCGTTAACCCAGAAGACGTACCAGCTGACGTAGTAGAAAAAGAGAAAGCGGTTCAAGTTGAAATCGCAATGAACGAAGGCAAGCCTGCTGAAATCGCTGAGAAGATGGTTGTTGGCCGCATGAAGAAATTCACTGGCGAGATCTCTCTAACAGGTCAAGCTTTCATCATGGAACCTAAGAAAACTGTAGGTGAAATGCTGAAAGAAAAAGGCGCTTCAGTTTCTACATTCGTTCGCCTAGAAGTAGGTGAAGGTATCGAGAAGAAAGAAGAAATGAGCTTCGCTGAAGAAGTTGCTGCAGCTCAAAAAGGTTAATCCTTAGAGACTGTATAAAGATTAGACCGTAGCCTTGGCTGCGGTCTTTTTATGAGCAGTGAACGATTAGCCGTGATGAATAGCCATAACTGAATTTGTGTCTATTCATGACTGTTAATCAACAACTCTCTTTGGAAGGTAAACTCCATGACTACGAACCCTAAACCAGCGTATCAACGTATTCTATTAAAACTGAGTGGTGAAGCTCTTCAAGGTGAAGACGGTTTTGGTATTGATCCTGCGGTCCTTGATCGCATGGCACAAGAAGTTAAAGAACTGGTTGAACTGGGTGTTCAGGTTGGTGTAGTTATCGGTGGCGGTAACTTGTTCCGTGGTGCAGGCCTTGCTGAAGCTGGTATGAACCGCGTAGTTGGTGACCACATGGGTATGCTTGCTACAGTAATGAATGGCCTAGCGATGCGCGATGCTCTTCACCGTGCATACGTGAATGCGCGCGTTATGTCTGCCATTCCTCTAAAAGGCGTATGTGACGATTATAATTGGGCTGATGCGATCCGTGAGCTTCGCCAAGGCCGTGTTGTCATCTTCTCTGCTGGTACGGGTAACCCGTTCTTTACAACGGATTCTGCTGCTTGCCTACGTGGTATTGAAATCGAAGCGGATGTTGTACTAAAAGCGACGAAAGTTGATGGTGTATTTACTGCTGACCCTGTAGCAAACCCAGACGCAGAGCTGTATGATAAGCTATCTTACGCAGAAGTTCTGGATAAAGAGCTGAAAGTGATGGACTTGGCGGCGTTTACGCTAGCTCGTGACCACAAAATGCCAATCCGCGTATTTAACATGAACAAGCCAGGCGCACTACGTCGCGTGGTTATGGGCGAAGCAGAAGGCACGCTAATCAACGAATAAGCTTGTCCCAAGGTGCCACCCAAAGCGTTAGGGTGGCGTTTGCTTTGCTCAACCGTTTTAGGCTTTCTTCAGGAAAGATGACATTTTTAAGGTGAAACTGTGATTAACGAAATCAAAAAAGACGCGCAAGAGCGCATGGATAAAAGCGTTGAAGCGCTTAAGAACAACCTTTCTAAAATTCGTACAGGTCGTGCACACCCAAGCCTACTATCTGGTATTTCTGTAGAATACTACGGTGCAGCAACACCTCTAAACCAAGTAGCAAACGTTATTGCTGAAGATGCGCGTACACTTGCAATCACGGTTTTCGATAAAGAGCTGACTCCGAAAGTAGAAAAAGCGATCATGACGTCTGATCTTGGTCTAAATCCTATGTCTGCTGGTACTATCATCCGTGTTCCACTTCCACCACTAACGGAAGAGCGTCGTAAAGACCTAGTTAAGATTGTTCGTGGTGAAGCTGAAGGTGGTCGTGTTGCTGTTCGTAACATCCGTCGTGACGCAAACAACGATCTAAAAGCGCTTCTAAAAGATAAAGAAATCTCTGAAGATGAAGATCGTAAAGCACAAGACGAAATTCAAAAACTAACTGACGTTGCAGTTAAGAAGATCGATGAAGTTCTTGCTGCAAAAGAAAAAGAGTTGATGGAAGTTTAATACTCCCACACACATCACTGTTGGAAAACGCTGTGCTCACAGCTCAGCGTTTTTTTATGTTAGTCTATCCAACTGATGGAACTCAATTAACTCCCTATGCAAAATTCTCAAGCCTTCTCTGATTCCCTTCCTAAGCATATTGCCATCATTATGGACGGTAATGGCCGTTGGGCTAAGTCCAAAGGAAAACCTCGCGTATTTGGTCACAAAAAAGGCGTTAATGCCGTTCGTAAGACCGTGGCTGCTGCTTCAAAGCTTGGCATTAAAGCCATGACGCTATTTGCTTTTAGTAGTGAAAACTGGCGTCGTCCGGAGGAAGAAGTGGGTCTTTTGATGGAACTGTTTATCACGGTCCTGTCTAGTGAAGTAAAAAAACTACACAAAAATAATTTACGGTTGCGCGTGATCGGTGACACCAGTCGATTTAGTGAGCGTCTACAAAAGAAGATTGTAGAAGCTGAAAATCTAACGGCAGGTAACACGGGGATGGTGATCAATATTGCAGCCAATTATGGCGGTAAGTGGGACATCACAGAAGCGGCCAAAACGTTAGCGTTAAAAGCACGTAACGGTGAGATTCGTGTAGAGGATATCAATGAGCAGCTAATCACTGAGCATTTGACCATGGCAGACTTACCTGAAGTGGATCTTTTGATTCGTACCAGTGGAGAGTGTCGCATCAGCAACTTTATGTTGTGGCAAATGGCTTATGCAGAAATGTACTTTACACCCGAGTATTGGCCGGAATTCGACGAAGACAGCTTAGTTGAAGCTGTAACTTGGTTTATCAATCGAGAACGTCGTTTTGGCTGTACAGGTGAACAAATAAAGGCATTGATGGCAGCTCAATAAGGACTAGTTAGTTTGAAACAGAGAATAATAACAGCACTAATTTTAGCTCCCCTGGTTATTTTAGGCATTTTTAAATTACCCCTAATGGGCTTTATTGCCGCTTTAACTGCAATTACCCTATTAGGTTTTTGGGAGTGGACTCAATTTACAGGAAGCAACTCTCGCTTTGCTGCCCTCGTTCCGGCAGTCATTGTTACCGGACTTAGTTTTCTATATATTTCGCCTGACGCACATAGCCTCAACCATTTAGCAACGCCTCATTATGTTGTGCTGGGCCTTGGTTTTGTTTGGTGGATTATTGCTAGCTTAATGGCGATTACTTATCCCAAAACGACGAAATCTTGGCAAAATAATTTTGTTTTACGCCATGTGTTTGGTTTTCTGACATTAATTCCATTCCTTTGGAGTGTAGTTATTCTTAGAGCTCATGACATTACGGTAGATCCATACCACGGAGCAAAGCTCGTGCTATACGTTTGTTTCTTGGTATGGGCTGCAGATAGCGGTGCTTACTTTGCAGGCAAAAGCTTAGGCAAACGTAAGATGGCGCCACATGTCAGTCCGAATAAAACCATTGAAGGGCTTATTGGCGGCATTATCACGGCATTGATCGTGGCGTGGGCATTTGCTGATTGGTTCGATATTCAGTTCACCAGTCCCGTCCATATGGTGTTGATTACGTTGGTTACTGTCGTTATATCAGTGCTCGGCGATCTGGTGGAAAGTATGTTCAAGCGTGTCTCAGGCATTAAAGACAGCAGCAACATTATCCCAGGACATGGCGGTGTGCTCGATCGTATTGACAGCCTAACCGCAGCATTCCCAGTTTTTGCTCTTCTTTACTACGTATTCTAATTTATCAGGAGCGGCATTGTCGCTCCTGAGCTTTCTAACGGTCTTACAACATGCAAAAGTTAACGATTCTTGGTGCTACTGGATCCATTGGTGCAAGCACGCTTAAAGTGGTCGAACAAAACCCAGAGCTGTTTTCTGTCGTTGCCTTAGCGGCAAGCACCAACGTTGAAAAGATGATCGGGCTATGTCGTCAGTGGCAACCTAAATACGCGGTCATGGCGGACAAAGCCGCAGCGGTTCAACTCCAATCTGAGTTACATTTGGTTTCTCCAAACACCGAAGTATTAGGTGGTGTGGATGCTCTATGCCATATTGCTTCATTGGACGAAGTTGACAGTGTGATGGCCGCTATTGTCGGAGCGGCTGGTCTACTGCCTACCATGGCTGCCGTGAAAGCTGGTAAGCGAGTATTGTTGGCAAATAAAGAAGCACTGGTCATGTCAGGCCAGTTATTTATTGATGCCGTAGAAGAGTTTGGTGCGGAGCTACTTCCCGTCGATAGTGAACACAATGCTATTTTCCAGTGCTTACCACAGCAAGTACAAACCAATTTAGGTCGTTGTAATTTACAAGAACATGGCATTTCTCATATTTTGCTGACTGGTTCTGGTGGTCCTTTCCGTTACACTGATACCGCAGAACTGGAAAAGGTGACTCCTGAGCAGGCGATCGCCCATCCGAACTGGTCGATGGGACCAAAGATTTCCGTTGACTCAGCCACGATGATGAACAAAGGCTTAGAGTATATCGAAGCTAAATGGTTGTTTAATGCGGCTCGCGAGCAACTAAAGGTTATTATTCATCCGCAGTCTGTTATTCATTCAATGGTTCAATACCGCGATGGTTCGGTTTTGGCACAAATGGGTGAGCCGGATATGGCGACCCCTATTGCACTGACTATGTCATACCCATCAAGAGTTGAAGCTGGGGTTAAGCCACTAGACTTCACGCAAATTGGCGAATTGACGTTTTTGCAACCTGATTTTGCTCGTTACCCATGTTTAAAACTAGCAATTGACGCTTGTTATGAAGGTCAACATGCAACAACGGCACTGAATGCAGCGAATGAAGTTGCTGTTGATGCATTTTTAAATAACAGCCTAGGTTTTACGGATATCGCTCGCATCAATGAGTCTGTGTTGAACAAAATCAATGCAAGCTGCAAAGCTGAGAATGTGAATAGCTTGGAAAGCTTGTTAGAGCTAGATAGAATGGCACGAACTATTGCCCTAGAAACCATACGCGAGCGTAGCTGATGACAGGTATATTGTGGAATCTCATTTCTTTTATCGTCGCACTGGGCATTCTTGTCGCTGTGCACGAGTTTGGGCACTTTTGGGTTGCTCGCCGTTGCGGCGTGAAAGTTGAAAAGTTTTCAATCGGTTTCGGCAAGTCTATCTGGAGTAAGGTAGGCAAAGACGGAACGGAGTACAGCATCTCAATGATACCTCTCGGCGGCTATGTAAAAATGGTTGATAGCCGTGTTGATGAGGTGCCAGAACATGAGAAGCATTTAGCGTTTGATAAGAAGCCGCTATGGAAGCGAACGTCTATTGTTGCGGCAGGCCCTATCTTTAATTTCCTTTTCGCAATTTTCGCCTATTGGCTCGTATTTCTTATTGGTATCCCAGCAGTTAAGCCAGTAATTGGTGAAGTTACGCCCAATTCGATCGTCGCAGAAGCCGGAATTGAATCTGGAATGGAACTTAAATCGATATCTGGTATCAAAACTCCGGATTGGGAATCGGTAAATATGGGATTGATTTCTCATATTGGCGATGATTTGATGACAGTAACACTGACGTCAGCGAATGAAGTTGGTTCAGAAGTAACGAAAACGCTCGATCTGCGCGAATGGGAGTTCGACCCTGAAACTCAGTCTGCGATGCAGTCCTTGGGTTTTGCGCCGTATACACCGGAGGTGTATCGCGTTATCGAACAGGTTTCGCAAGGTGGAGCGGCGGAAAAAGCAGGTGTGCTTCCAGGTGATGAGATTGTCGCTATTGATGAACAACGCGTCACGGAGTGGAAGCAGGTTGTTGAAGCGGTTCGCTCTAATCCTGATACACCGATTGAATTAACGGTATTGCGTCAGGGCTATGAGCAAACATTAACGCTGACGCCTGGTAGCCGTGAGCTAGCTAACAAAGAAGTCGTTGGTTTTGCAGGTATTGCACCTAAAGTCGCAGAATGGCCAGAAAGTTATCGCTTCGACCTTCAGTTTGGTGTATTCGAGTCAGTAGGTAAGGCGGTAGACAAAACCGGCCAAGTCATTGGCTTGACAATCAGCATGCTTAAGAAACTGATTGTTGGTGACGTTGGTCTGAATAATCTGAGTGGTCCAATATCAATAGCCAAAGGCGCAGGTGCGACGGCTGATTATGGCTTGGTCTACTTTTTAGGTTTTCTCGCTCTAATTAGTGTTAACCTAGGTATTATTAATCTCGTTCCTTTACCAATGTTGGATGGCGGTCATTTGTTGTTTTTTGCAATTGAAGCAGTCATTCGACGTCCCGTTCCTGAGAGAGTGCAGGAAATGGGTTTTAGAATTGGTGGTGCGATCATCTTCTCGCTCATGGCGTTAGCGCTATTTAATGATTTTACTCGTCTGTGATAGTTCAGAGACAAAAGCAGTAGCAAGGAATAATTAGAACAAGTATGGCGATTAAGCGAATTCTATTTGCAAGTTTACTGGCGACCAGTGTATCTGCAAATGGAGCAGAGAACTTCGTAGTTCAAGATATTGAAATCGATGGATTGCAGCGTGTAGCACTGGGTGCTGCGTTGTTGAAAATGCCTGTACGTGTCGGTGATACCATTGGCCAAGGCGATGTTGCAGAGATTATCCGTGCACTGTATGCATCTGGTAACTTTGAAGATGTGAAAGTGTTACGTGACGGCGGCGTTCTGATGGTTCAAGTCAAAGAGCGTCCTACCATTGCCAGCATCTCATTTTCTGGTAACAAAGCAATCAAGGACGAGCAGCTACAAGAAAACCTGAACGCATCTGGTGTTCGTGAAGGCGAAGCGCTTGACCGCACCACGCTAAGCAACATTGAAAAAGGCTTAGAAGACTTTTACTACAGCGTAGGTAAATACAACGCAACAGTAAAAGCGGTGGTGACTCCACTGCCACGTAACCGTTCTGACCTAAAGTTTGTCTTTACTGAAGGCGTGTCGGCAAAAATTCAGCAAATCAATTTTATCGGCAATGAAGTTTTCAGCGATGAGGACCTTCTTTCTCGTTTTAACTTGAATGTTGATGTGCCGTGGTGGAATTTTCTGTCTGACGAAAAGTACCAAAAACAAGTGCTTGCAGGTGATATTGAAGCGCTCAAATCATTCTATCTGGACCGCGGTTACCTAAAATTTAACGTTGATTCGACACAAGTTGCAATCTCTCCTGACAAGAAAGGGGTATACATTACTCTTGGCTTAGAAGAGGGCGAGGTTTACACCGTCAAGGACGTAAAGTTCCGTGGTGATTTGATTGGTGAGGAAGCGACGTTCGAACGACTTGTACCATTTGAAGACAATGAGACGTACAACGGCTCGTTGGTCACTTCAATGGAAGAGGGTATTAAACGTGTGCTTGGTGAGTCCGGCTACGCTTATCCTCAAGTGAATACCATTCCTGAGTTTGACGACGAGAATCAAGAAGTTTCTTTGGTCGTTAACGTCGATCCAGGTAACCGAATTTACGTTCGTGATATCCGCTTCACGGGTAACAACTCAACCAAAGATGAAGTACTTCGCCGTGAAATGCGTCAGATGGAAGGCAGTTGGTTAAACTCGAAATCGATTGAAACGGGTAAAACTCGTCTAAATCGTTTGGGCTACTTTGAAAATGTTGAAGTACAGACGGTTCGAGTTCCTGGTAGTGATGATCAAGTTGACCTAGTTTACTCTGTCAAAGAAGCAAACTCTGGTAGCGTTAACTTCGGTGTTGGCTACGGCACAGAATCGGGTGTGAGCTTCCAGGTTGGCCTGCAACAAGATAACTTCATTGGTAGTGGTAACCGTGTTGGTATCAACGCGATGATGAATGACTACCAGAAAAACATCAGTCTTGATTACCGTGATCCGTACTGGAACTTAGACGGTGTAAGCTTGGGTGGTAAGGTTTTCTATAACGAATTTGAAGCGAAAGAAGCCAATATCGTTGACTATACCAACGAAAGCTATGGCGCGAGCTTAACATGGGGCTTCCCATTCGATGAGTTGAACCGTTTTGAATTCGGTGTCGGTTATACGCACAACAAGATCGGTAACTTATCGCCTTACTTGCAGGTAGAGCAGTTCTTACGAGCACAAGCAGACAACATTGATTCTAGTGGAGCGTTGAACACAAACGACTTCGACTTCAATATCTCTTGGACACGTAATAACTTAAACCGTGGCTATTTCCCAACAGCAGGTAACCATCAACGTGCATTCTATAAAATGACCGTACCTGGCTCTGACGTTCAATATTTCAAAATGCAGTACGATGTTCGTCAGTATGTGCCATTGACTAAAAAGCACGAGTTTACCCTCTTGTTCCGTGGCCGCTTAGGTTACGGTAATGGTTACGGTCAAACGGATGGTAACGATAACTTGTTCCCATTCTACGAAAACTACTACGCAGGTGGCTTTACATCGCTTCGTGGCTTTGGCTCAAACTCTGTTGGTCCTAAAGCGGTTTACCGTGATACATCTGGTTCAAACAATGGCGCAGATACAGCAACAGATGACTCTGTTGGTGGTAACGCCGTAGCGCTAGCAAGTGTTGAGTTGATTGTCCCAACACCATTTGCATCAGAAGAAGTACAAAACCAAATTCGTACCAGTATCTTCTTTGATATGGCAAGTGTTTGGGATACGGAGTTTGACTACCGCGATTCAGGTGCGGAATATGGTGACCGTTACTACTACGATTACTCAGATCCAACCAACTACCGCTCTTCTTACGGTGCGGCGTTGCAGTGGATGTCTCCAATGGGGCCACTAGTCTTCTCACTAGCGAAACCAATTAAGAAATTTGATGGCGATGATGAAGAGTTCTTCACATTCACTATCGGTAGAACTTTCTAAAGAGGAAAATATTTTGAATAAAATGATCAAAGCGGCTGGGATTGGCCTTCTTGTACTGAGCTCTTCAATGTTTGCAAATGCGGCAGAAGCTGCACAGAAAATTGCTTACGTAAATACAGCTCAAGTTTTCCAAGCTCTTCCTCAACGTGAAGTTGTACTACAAAAAATGCAGAAAGACTTCAAAAGCAAAGCTGATGAACTGAAGTCAATTCAAGCACAAGCTAAAACAAAGATCGAAAAGCTACAACGTGACGGCGAGCTTTTGGGTCAAGACGAAGTTGAAAAGCTACGTATCGATATCGCGAAGCTAGACAGCGAGTACAAAGTGAAAGCACAAGCACTTGAAAAAGCAAGTGCGCGTCGTGAAGCTGAAGAAAAAGCGAAGCTTTTCAAAACGATTCAAGATGCAGTTAAGAAAGTCGCAGACAAAAATGGTTACGATCTTGTGATTGATATCTCTGCTTTGCAGTACGGCAAGCCAGAATACAATATCTCTGAAGACGTAATTAAAGCTCTAAAATAAGAAGTTATGAAGACATTAACATTAGCCGAATTGGCGACAATTACCGGGGGTGAGCTGTTTGGTGACGAGTCTCTCGTTGTAAGCCGTGTTGCCCCAATGGATAAAGCACAAGAAGGTGATGTAACCTTCTTGTCTAACCCAAAATACGCAAAACACCTTTCTGAGTGCCAAGCTACCGTTGTTATGGTAAAGGCTGAGCATAAAGAGCAATGCGTTGGAAACGCGCTAGTGGTTTCGGACCCTTATGTCGCATTTGCTCGTGTGGTCCAAGCGATGGATACCACACCAAAACCGGCAGACGATATTGCACCAAGTGCTGTGATTGCCGCTGACGTTAAGATGGGTGAGAACGTTACAATCGGCGCTAACGCCGTGATTGAAACGGGCGTGGAACTCGGCGACAACGTAAGCGTTGGCGCTGGTTGTTTTATCGGTAAGAACGCCAAGCTAGGGAATAACACCAAGCTTTGGGCTAATGTCACTATCTATCATGAAGTGTCATTGGGTGATGACTGTCTTGTTCAATCGGGCACCGTCATTGGCTCTGATGGCTTCGGTTATGCGAATGACAAAGGCGAGTGGATCAAAATCCCTCAGCTTGGTTCAGTGCGTATCGGTAACCGCGTTGAGATTGGTGCTTGTACTACGATTGACCGCGGTGCACTCGAAGATACTATCATTGAAGACAATGTCATTCTGGATAACCAACTTCAAATCGCGCACAACGTGCAGATCGGATATGGTACCGTGATGCCTGGTGGTACTATTGTCGCGGGCAGTACAAAAATTGGTAAGTACTGCCAGATTGGCGGCGCGTCTGTTCTGAATGGCCATATCACTATCGCAGATGGTGTGGCGATTACAGGTATGGGCATGGTAATGCGCAGTATCGAAGAAAAAGGCCTTTACTCATCAGGTATTCCACTACAAACGAACAGAGAGTGGCGTAAAACTGCAACTCGAGTTCACCGTATTGATGAGATGAATAAGCGCCTGAAAGCGGTTGAAAAACAGCTGGAACAGAAAGAAGAAATTTAGAACAAGTTATCTTTCGCTCTGTATTTAACGTGAAAGCTAACAGGCTCTAGTTCCATATTCTGTACGAAGACTCGCGAAATGCGGGTCTTTTTCTTCTATAATGACGCGCTCTAAGTAGATTTAACTCCAAGATGGTGCGTATTTTGCTAGTATATTGCAAAGCGATTCGGCTTTACGACCTATTGCCACGTTTGCCATCTTGGCGGCAAAAAATTGATATAGGAAGACGACTTTGACTACTGAAAAGAAAACGATGAACATCTCTGAAATTCAAGAGCTACTACCTCATCGCTACCCATTCTTATTGATCGACCGAGTGATAGACTTCCAAGAAGAGAAGTACCTTCACGCGATTAAAAACGTGTCGGTTAACGAACCTCAGTTCACAGGTCACTTTCCTCAACTACCAGTATTCCCAGGTGTTTTGATTTTAGAAGCAATGGCTCAGGCAACAGGCTTACTTGCATTTAAATCATTTGGTGCACCAACAGAAAATGAACTGTACTACTTTGCAAGCGTAGACGGCGCGAAATTCCGTAAACCAGTGGTTCCGGGCGACCAATTGGTTATTGAGGTAGAATTTCTGAAAGAACGTCGCGGCATTGCTGCATTTAGCGGTGTAGCAAAAGTTGACGGCGAAGTGGTATGTTCTGCAGAACTGAAGTGTGCTCGTCGAGAGTTTTAATATGATTCATGAAACCGCTAAAATCCACCCGGCTGCGGTGGTAGAAGAGGGCGCCAAAATTGGTGCTAACGTAACAGTAGGTCCTTTTACGTACATCACCTCTACGGTTGAAATTGGTGAAGGCACAGAAGTGATGTCTCACGTTGTGATCAAAGGTCACACGACTATTGGCAAAGATAACCGTATTTTCCCGCATGCTGTCATTGGCGAAGAAAACCAAGACAAAAAATACGGTGGTGAAGACACAACTGTGGTTATCGGTGATCGTAACGTCATTCGTGAAGCGGTCCAAGTTCACCGCGGCACAGTGCAGGACAAAGCAACCACGATCATTGGTGATGACAACTTATTGTGTGTGAATGCACACGTTGCGCATGATGTTGTTATTGGTAACCACACTCATATCGGTAATAACTCGATTCTTGGTGGTCACGTTACTGTTGATGATTATGCTGGTGTGATGGCACTGTCTGCGATTCACCCGTTTTGTACAGTGGGCGCTTACGCGTACATTGGCGGCTGCTCAGCAGTGGTGCAAGATGTCCCAGCTTACGTACTCGCGCAAGGTAACCACGCGACTCCTTTCGGCTTGAACCTTGTTGGCTTGAAGCGTAATGGTTTTGAGAAACCAGAGATTCGTGCGCTGCAAAAAGCGTATAAAGAAATCTACCGTTCAGGTAAGACGCTAGAAGAAGTGAAGCCTATTCTGGCTGAAATGGCTCAAGATTGGCCGGCTGTGAAGCGTTTCTCAGATATTCTGGAAACGACGGAACGTGGTATTATTCGTTAATTGGCGAATGAACCAATAAATAAAAAGATCGTGACCGAATTTGAGGTTACGATCTTTTTGTGTTTTATGGATAAGGCAAACCGTTATCCATAGCGCACAGGAAAAATAGCGAAGTAGATATGGAAAGACCATTACGTATTGGCATCATTGCCGGAGAATTGTCTGGCGATACGCTAGGTGAAGGCTTTATCAAAGCAGTAAAGCAACAATATCCAGACGCAGAGTTTGTAGGCATTGGCGGTCCGAAAATGATAGCCCAAGGTTGCGAGTCTCTGTTTGATATGGAAGAGCTTGCGGTGATGGGGTTAGTCGAGGTTTTAGGCCGCTTACCGAGACTTCTTAAAGTGAAAGCTGAGCTCGTTCAGTATTTTACTCAGAATCCGCCTGATGTTTTCATCGGGATCGATGCTCCTGACTTCAACTTACGTCTAGAACTTGACCTCAAGCAAGCGGGCATTAAAACCGTTCATTACGTGAGTCCGTCTGTTTGGGCTTGGCGTCAGAAGCGCATCTTTAAAATAGAAGCGGCAACGAACTTGGTGTTAGCATTTCTTCCTTTTGAAAAAGCGTTCTACGACAAATTTAATGTGCCTTGCGAGTTCATTGGTCATACCTTGGCTGATTCCATCCCACTTGAATCAGAACAAGTGCCTGCACGTGAGTTGCTTGGTTTAGAACAAGATAAAAAGTGGCTTGCTGTCCTGCCAGGCAGTCGTGGTAGCGAGTTAAAAATGCTCTCTGAGCCATTTATTGAAACCTGCAAGTTACTTCATAAAAAATTTCCAGAACTGGGGTTTGTTGTCGCACTTGTTAATCAAAAACGCCGTGAGCAGTTTGAACAAGCATGGAAAGAGCTCGCACCAGAGTTGGACTTCAAGTTAGTTGATGACACCGCACGTAACGTCATCACCGCATCCGATGCAGTGATGCTGGCCTCTGGTACCGTAGCGTTGGAGTGTATGCTTCTCAAGCGTCCAATGGTGGTGGGTTATCGTGTGAATGCATTTACCGCTTTCTTAGCTAAACGTCTATTGAAAACGAAGTATGTGTCATTGCCGAATATCTTGGCGGATGATGAGCTCGTCAAAGAATATCTACAAGATGAGTGCACACCAGACAATTTGTTTACTGAGGTTTCTCGCTTATTGGAAAGCGACAATAAACCGATGTTAGATAAGTTTACGGAAATGCATCATTGGATCCGTAAAGATGCGGATCAACAAGCCGCAAACGCGGTTCTAAAACTGATTGAAAAATAGAGATTTATCATGGCTGTTAAACCAAAAGCGACCAAAACCAAAGTTGAACTCCCTCCGTTTGAATATCCACAAGGTTATCAGTTTGTGGCCGGAGTCGACGAGGTAGGACGTGGCCCTTTGGTGGGAGACGTCGTCACCGCTGCGGTTATCCTTGATCCTAACAATCCTATTGAAGGTTTGAACGATTCGAAAAAATTGACCGAAAAGAAACGCATGGCGCTGCTTCCTGAAATCAAAGAAAAAGCTTTGGCGTGGGCGGTCGGACGTTGTTCTCCTGAAGAAATCGATCAACTGAATATTTTGCAGGCGACTATGGTTGCGATGCAGCGCGCAGTGGCGGGGTTACAGGTTCAACCTGATTTGGTGTTGATTGACGGTAACCGTTGTCCGGAGCTGCCAATGGATGCTCAAGCTGTAGTAAAAGGCGATCTACGTGTTGCCGAAATCAGTGCGGCTTCCATTATTGCCAAAGTCGTGCGTGACCAAGAGATGGAAGAGTTGGATAAACTTCATCCACAATTTGGCTTCGCGAAGCACAAAGGTTACCCAACTAAAGCGCACTTTGAAGCGATTGAGCAACACGGAGTGATTAGTGAACACCGCAAGAGTTTCAAGCCAGTAAAAAAAGCGTTAGGCATAGAATAATCAAACGATCTAATTGGTGTTATAAACCCAACCTCTTTAGGTTAGAATCCCCAATAAAATAGAGTTACACGGTACCTGTTAATGTCAGATCCCAAATTCATCCACCTGCGTGTTCATAGTGACTTCTCGATGGTGGATGGCCTCAACAAAGTTCCGCCAATCGTAAAGAAAGTTGCTGAACTCGGTATGCCCGCAATGGCGTTGACCGACTTTACCAACCTATGTGGTTTGGTGAAGTTTTACGGTACAGCACATGGCAGTGGTGTTAAACCGATCATTGGTGCTGACTTTAAAATGCAGTCGGACGAGTTTGGTGAAGAGCTGACTCAAGTGACTTTGCTTGCGGCGGATAATGTGGGTTATAAGAACCTGACGTTATTGATATCAAAAGCGTACTTACGTGGACATGTTCAACACCACCCTGTGATTGATAAAGCCTGGTTGGCTGAAATGTCTGAAGGCCTGATTGTATTATCCGGCGGTAAAAGCGGGGAAATTGGTCGCGGCCTTTTGAAAGGCAACCGTCAAATAGTGCAAGGGTGTGTTGATTTTTATAAACAGCATTTTCCAGATCGCTTTTATCTTGAGTTACTTCGTACCGGTCGTCCAGATGAAGAAACTTATCTTCACTTTGCAGTTGAATTGGCAGAGCAGCAAGACTTGCCAGTAGTGGCGACCAATGAAGTTGTATTCCTGAGTCCAGACCTATTTGATGCTCATGAAATACGCGTAGCGATTCACGATGGTTACACATTAGAAGATCCGCGCAGGCCAAAAAACTACAGTCCGCAGCAATATCTTCGTACAGAAGAAGAAATGTGCGAGCTGTTTGCTGATATTCCTGAAGCGTTAGAAAACAGTGTCGAGATAGCGAAGCGTTGTAACGTGACTGTGCGCTTAGGGGAGTACTTCCTACCAGCCTTCCCAACTGAAGGGATGAAAGAGACTGAGTTCTTAGTCATGAAATCCCGAGAGGGCTTGGAAGAGCGTTTAGAGTTCCTATTTCCAGATGAGGAAGAGAGGAAACGTCGCCGCCCTGAATATGATGAACGTCTTCAGATAGAGCTAGATGTTATCAACCAAATGGGATTTCCTGGTTACTTCTTGATCGTAATGGAGTTCATCCAGTGGTCAAAAGATAATGGAATTCCTGTAGGTCCTGGACGTGGTTCCGGTGCTGGTTCTTTGGTGGCTTACGCACTAAAAATCACCGATCTGGATCCATTAGAATACGATTTGCTATTCGAACGTTTCTTGAACCCAGAACGTGTTTCGATGCCCGATTTCGACGTCGATTTCTGTATGGATAAACGTGACCAGGTTATTGACCACGTTGCGGAAATGTACGGTCGCGACGCGGTATCTCAGATCATCACGTTTGGTACGATGGCGGCAAAAGCGGTAATCCGTGACGTTGGCCGCGTATTGGGTCATCCATTTGGTTTTGTTGATCGTATTTCAAAGCTGATCCCGCCTGATCCAGGCATGACGCTAGATAAGGCGTTTAAAGCTGAACCTGCGCTACCTGAATTGTATGAGGCCGATGAGGAAGTTAAAGAACTCATCGACATGTGTCATATTTTGGAAGGCTGTACGCGAAACGCCGGTAAACACGCTGGTGGTGTTGTAATTTCACCTACAACAATTACCGATTTTGCGCCAATTTATGCAGACGCTGAAGGTCACTTCCCGGTTACTCAATTTGATAAAAACGATGTTGAGACCGCTGGCCTAGTTAAGTTTGACTTCTTGGGTTTACGTACCTTAACCATTATTGACTGGGCGTTAGGGCTGATTAACCCACGTCTAGAGCGAGAAGGTAAAGAACCAGTTCAAATTGAATCCATACCGTTAGAAGACCCTGCCTCTTTCCGTTTGTTGCAAAACTCTGAAACGACAGCAGTATTCCAGCTTGAATCTCGGGGCATGAAAGAGCTGATCAAACGACTTCAGCCTGACTGTTTCGAAGACATTATCGCATTGGTAGCACTCTTCCGTCCGGGTCCTTTGCAATCGGGCATGGTAGATAACTTTATCGACCGTAAACATGGTCGAGAAGCGATCTCTTATCCAGATGAAAAGTGGCAACACGAGTCGCTAAAAGAGACGCTTGATCCAACCTACGGCATCATCCTGTACCAAGAGCAGGTAATGCAGATTGCGCAGATCTTAGCGGGTTACACGCTAGGTGGTGCGGACATGCTCCGTCGTGCAATGGGTAAGAAAAAGCCAGAAGAGATGGCAAAACAACGTGCTATCTTTGAAGAAGGTGCGATAAAGAACGGTATCGATGGCGAGTTGGCGATGAAAATCTTCGACTTGGTAGAGAAGTTCGCTGGTTATGGTTTTAACAAATCGCACTCTGCTGCTTATGCATTGGTTTCTTATCAGACTCTTTGGCTGAAAACCCATTATCCTGCCGAATTTATGGCCGCGGTAATGACAGCTGATATGGATAACACGGAAAAAGTCGTTGGCTTGGTCGATGAGTGTTTCCGTATGAAGCTCACCGTGCTGCCACCAGACATCAACTCTGGCCTATATCGCTTTAATGTTGATGAAAATGGCGCAATTGTTTACGGTATTGGTGCGATAAAAGGGGTAGGTGAGGGCCCTATCGATGCGATTCTTGAGGCAAGAAATAAAGGTGGTCACTTTAAAGACCTATTTGATTTCTGTGCTCGAGTTGATCTAAAACGCGTCAATAAACGAGTGATAGAGAAGCTGATTTACGCGGGCGCGTTGGATCGACTAGGCCCACACCGCGCGGCGATGATGGCGTCACTCAATGATGCGGTAAAAGCAGCAAGTCAACATCACCAAGCTGAGGCGTTTGGTCAAACGGATATGTTTGGTGTGCTAACGGATGCGCCTGAAGAAGTAGAGCATAAGTATACGCAGGTTCCGCCTTGGCCAGAAAAAGTGTGGTTAGAGGGCGAGCGTGATACCCTAGGTCTATATTTGACAGGGCACCCAATTAACGCCTACGTAAAGGAACTAAACAAATACACCAGTTGTCGACTAAAAGACGCAACGCCCACTCGCCGCGATCAATCTGTCACGGTAGCCGGCCTGGTTATTGCCGCTCGTGTAATGACGACCAAGCGTGGTACACGAATTGGTATTATGACACTGGATGACCGAAGTGGTCGTATGGAAGTGATGTTGTTCTCCGATGCGCTGGATCGATACGCTGAACTTCTCGAAAAAGACAGAATTTTGGTCGTTTCTGGACAGGTCAGCTTTGATGACTTCAACGGTGGCCTTAAAATGTCGGCGCGTGAAGTTATGGATCTCGGCAGTGCGCGCGAGAAATACGCTCGTGGTTTGTCGGTATCGATAGATGCAAATCAGATCAACGATCAGTTTTTTGAGCAGTTCAGCCGTATTTTAGAACCGCACAAAGCTGGAACCGTACCCGTCAATGTATACTACCAGCGTGCCGACGCCAGAGCGCGGTTAACATTGGGCACCGAGTGGCGAGTAACGCCAAGTGATACATTACTCGACGATTTAAAACAGTTACTTGGCAAAAGCCAGGTAGAACTCGAATTTAACTAAAAATTCAGCGCAATGTGTTAGACGCTGAGTAAACAAGGATTCATAGATGAGCCTAAACTTTCTTGAATTTGAAAAGCCAATTGCAGAACTAGAAGCGAAAATTGAAGCATTACGTGATGTCTCTCGTCACGGTGGTGATTCTGCGATTGACCTGGATAAAGAAATCGAACAGCTTGAGAAGAAAAGCTTAGAGCTGAAGAAAAAAACCTTCAGCGACCTAGGCGCATGGGAAACAGCTCAACTGGCTCGTCACCCACTACGTCCTTACACGCTGGATTACATCCAACACGCTTTTGAGGAGTTTGATGAATTAGCGGGTGACCGCGCGTTTGCAGACGACAAAGCGATTGTGGGTGGCATGGCTCGCCTTGAAGGCCGTCCTGTGATGATCATCGGTCATCAAAAAGGTCGTGAAACCAAAGAGAAAGTGAAACGTAACTTTGGTATGCCAAAACCAGAAGGTTACCGTAAAGCGCTACGTTTGATGGAAATGGCTGAGCGTTTCAACATGCCGATCATCACATTTATCGATACGGCTGGTGCGTATCCAGGTGTGGGCGCAGAAGAGCGTGGTCAATCTGAAGCTATCGCGAAAAACCTAAAAGTGATGTCTGGTCTTAAAGTGCCAGTAATCTGTAACGTTGTTGGTGAAGGTGGTTCAGGCGGCGCACTAGCAATTGGTGTAGGTGACTACGTGAACATGCTTCAGTATTCTACGTACTCAGTAATCTCTCCTGAAGGTTGTGCTTCAATCCTATGGCGTGATTCTGACAAAGCGCCGCAAGCGGCAGAAGCGATGGGTCTAACTGCTCCTCGTCTTAAAGAGCTTGAACTGATCGACGAAATCATTGAAGAGCCACTAGGCGGCGCTCATCGCGATCATGTTCAAATGGCAGCGAATATGAAAGCGACACTACTTCGTCAGCTAGAAGATCTAGAACAATTGGATGAAGAGACGCTACGTGAACGTCGTTACCAGCGCCTAATGAGCTACGGTTACTGTTAATTTCGGTGATTGCAATTAAGCGTTAGCTGATATCTCAAGTGATAACAGTTAAAATAGAAAGGGTTGGATGAGAGTCCAGCCCTTTTTTGTACCTATCGGATCGCTTATGGAATCGCTTTACCCGCATTTTGCTCAAGTTCTCGGCCGCTACTATCAATCAGGCACTAAGGTTGTCTTGGCGTTTAGCGGAGGAGTGGATTCACGTCTTTTACTCGAATTACTCAGTCGCTATCAACAAGCGCATTCGATAGAGTGCCACGCCGTATATGTGCACCATGGTTTGAGCTCGAATGCCGATGATTGGGCCGATAAATGCTTACTTTGGGCAAAACAAGTGGGCATATCATGCTCGATTGAGCGAGTGAGCTTAGACATCAGCAATGGTGAAAGTATTGAACTTCTTGCTCGTGAAGCTCGCTATCAAGCCTTAACTAAGTACATTCAAGAAGGCGATATACTGTTGACCGGCCAACATGCTGATGATCAACTAGAGACTTTTCTCCTTGCTCTTAAGCGAGGCAGCGGGCCAAAAGGGTTATCTTCGATGGCGGAGAGTATGCCGTTTTCTGGCGGCTCCCTAGTTCGACCATTGCTTACTATCAAGCGGAAGACCATCGAAGACGCGGCTACTAAATTAGGCTTGGAGTGGGTGGAAGACGAAAGCAACCAAGATACCCGTTATGATCGTAACTTTCTTCGTCATTGTGTTATTCCTGAATTGTCTGGTCGCTGGCCGAGTATCCATCAAGCGGTTCAGCGCAGTGCAAGCTTATGTGCTCAACAAGAAGCGCTATTGGATGAACTATTGAGCGCGGTGTTTGAACACGCTTTACAAACGGATCTAAGTTTAAGTATTAAAGAACTGGCTAAGCACAGTGAATTAGCGCGTGCGCGCTTGATTCGTATGTGGCTGGCTAAGCTTAATACTAGTATGCCGACTCAGGTACAACTCAATCTTATCTGGAATGAAGTCGCATTAGCTCAGCAAGATGCCAACCCCAAACTACAACTTAAACAAGGTGAAGTGCGCCGTTTTCGAAATCGTCTCTATTGGGTAACGGAAATAGCTGACGTCACTGAGTGGCAAAGTAGGATTCAAGTCGATACCGTTTTATCGCTTCCAGAGCGGCTAGGGGAGCTGACCTTAACGACGAGTTCTAGCAACGCAACGATTGCGCTTCCGAGTCAGCCAGAATTGCTTCGCGTGACCTTCAATCCGGAAGGCTTATCAGCGCATCCAACCACGCGTAATCACAGTCGAAAGCTGAAGAAGTTGTTCCAAGAATACAATGTGCCAAGCTGGCTGCGTCGTCAAATTCCGATTTTGATGTATCAAGACCGAGTCGTTGCAGTGGCAGATCTGTTCGTTGATCAGGCGTTTAATGGTCAAGATTGTGAACTTATTTGGCGCAGGTAATGAAAATTCATGCCACAATGTCGATTATAAAATATAAAAATCCTTAAATAATAATTGATTAGGTGAAGCAATGAAAAAAACAATCATGGGCGCAATGGTGGCGCTAACCATATTCTGTGGTCATGCTCTAGCAGCGGGAGATGCCACAGCTGGTCAAGCAAAGGCAGGAGTATGCGCAGCATGTCATGGCGCCGACGGCATTGCTGTCATTCCGGGTTACCCAAACCTGAAAGGGCAAAACGAGCAATACATTATCAGTTCAATTAAAGCCTATAAAAACAAAGAGCGAACAGGTGGTCTTGCTGCTGTTATGCAAGCTCAAGCTTCACTGTTGTCTGATGAAGACATCGCTAATCTAGCGGCTTACTACGCAAGTTTGAAGTAAACGCGAGTCTGAAAAAGCTTGGACGATTGGGCATTGAGCAGTCCTCACTGGGGTTTTATCAACTCACGATATTCGCTATGTTAATTTGCTCAATCTGGATTTTCGCTGGTGGATCAGAGACAAACATTGAATGTTGCGAAACGCTAAACGATAATAAGCGCAATCGATTGAAGCTTAAGGGATGAACATGAAAAAAATTGAAGCGATTATCAAGCCATTTAAATTGGATGATGTTCGAGAAGCGCTAGCTGAAGTTGGCATTACAGGGATGACCGTCTCTGAAGTGAAAGGCTTTGGTCGCCAAAAAGGTCACACCGAGCTTTACCGTGGTGCAGAGTACATGGTGGACTTTCTGCCTAAAGTGAAGCTCGAAATCGTTGTAACGGAAGATGTGGCTGATAAATGCGTAGAGACGATCATTGAAACCGCGCAAACCGGCAAAATTGGTGATGGTAAAATCTTTGTTACTGATGTTGAGCGTGTGGTTCGTATCCGTACTGGTGAAGAAGACGAAGACGCGATCTAAGGTTTCTTGTTACCTGTCTCGTATTTATTATGCTAAAAGGGAGCCAAGTGGCTCCTTTTTTGTTTTTTACTTTCAGTGAAATCAAATAACCCGAGGTTGGTTGTTCCAGTTTTAGGGTGCGTATATTCAGGTTTGTCGTATGTTTAAGCGTTTTTTTCTGGCGTTAGCTTTTCTTATTATGGCGGTATTGGTCGGCTTCCAGGTTATTTTCACCGTACCAGATCAGCCGCAAATCATTACTCAAACAGGTTCAGAGCTGACGCAGGATATTAGGTGTATCGAATTTAGCGGCTCAAAAGCTCTGGATCAGGGCGGTGAAATCAATGTACTTGTCTGGAATATCTACAAACAGAACCGGAATAATTGGCAAAGCGCACTCAATGAATTCTCTGCTGATAAGCAGCTGCTGTTATTGCAAGAAGCCAGCATGACACCATCTTTTAAGCAATGGTTGGTGGATGGCAACTGGGTCAGCAACCAAGTGAGTGCCTTTAAGGCGCTGGGCAGCGGTGCGGGTGTGATTAGTATCGCTCAAGGGCAACCAGAAAAAGCCTGTGCTTATACGTCTAAAGAGCCTTGGCTGCGTTTACCCAAGTCTGCACTATACAGCCAATATCAATTAAGCAATGGCGAGAGACTCGCTGTGGTGAATGTACATGCAATTAACTTCACGGTTGGCACGCAAGAGTATGTCTCTCAGTTAACGGCTCTTGAAATGCTTTTAAAGCATCATACAGGGCCGATCCTATTCGCTGGAGACTTCAATAGTTGGAGTGAATCTCGCGTTAATGCGATGCGACAGGCCTTAAAAGCCGCGGACTTGCAAGAAGTGACGTTCTCGCCTGATCATCGAGTCCAATTTATAACGGGATTACCGTTGGATCACGTATTTTACCGAGGACTGACCCTCAAATACGCGAAAGCGCCGCAGAGCGACGCTTCCGATCATAACCCATTGTTACTGTCATTTACGTTAGATGATTAGCTTAGGTCACCACAATATAAAGCGCCCAAATAACGTAGAAGAATACCCATGGCAGGCTTGCAATCACCAAGGCTTGCCCACGTTCAAACTCAGTCCAAGTAAGCACAACACCGTAGCCCAATACAATATACCAAGGCAGCAGTAGTGGTAGTGAGCTAGCGAACTGAGACCACTCACTGGTAAGCGGCAGTTTTAATAGACCATTGAGGCTGTTTAAATCTGCTGCGTAAGTCATCACCTGGCCATGCTTGAGCAATAGGCTCGCGTAGCTTGCGATATCGCCCAATACTGCTGGGAATAAGATTGCACACGACGCGGCAAACCACTTCCAGTAACCATATTGTTGCTTGCTTGCCTTCGTTGCAAGAAAGAACCAAAGCGCAAGCAACAGTAAGGTGGCAAAGCGGTTGAATACATCATTGATGATCGCACTTGCCATTAGCGTGTTTGGCTCTAATAGCTCAATCTGCTTTGGGTCGATTTGCTGAAACTGCGCGGCTAGTTGGTCACTAAGCCACGTGAAATCGACATTCGAAAAGTAAGCGCCCCAGAATAAAAACGGACTAAGCATCAAGAAGATGAACGGTTGCCATCCCCATCCGCCGCGTTGGTAAAGCGCTAGAAAGCAAGATGTTGGAGAACGAAAAATGTCCAACAGCATCACAAGTGGGTTGCTTGATGGGTTCATACACTTACCTTCGTTACGTCAACGTACAACTTAAGTTTTTGACCTGGTTGTAAGTATTTTTTGTTGTGTAGCGAGTTCCATTTTACGATGTCGTTTGTTTTTACTTTGAACTTGCTTGCAATGCCGCTAATGGTGTCACCGGAGCGAACGTTGTAGAAAACGGTACGGATCACAGCACCTTTGTCTGAGTCCTTCCAAATCACGAGCTTTTGACCCACACGCAATGGATCTTTAGGGCCCATGCCATTCCATTTTGCTAACGATTTATACGACACTTTATTTTCACGTGCGATTGACCACAAACTTTCTCCAGACTGAACGACGTGAGTGAGCTTGAGTTGTCCACGAGCACGTGATTGAGTCTTGCTTAATCGATTTTGTGCCGTTAGTGCGTATTTCGCATCGTCTTTTGTTGACGTCGGAATCAGTAGGTATTGGCCAATACGAATATTGTTATTCGACAGACCGTTTGCACGTCGAATCACTTTTGTGGTTGTGCCGTATTTATTAGCTAGCACACTTAAAGAGTCACCAGACTTCACCTTGTAGCGAGCGACCTTCATACCTTTACCACGGTTTTTCTCCACCTTAGTGAGAAAAGCCTCTTTTTTCTCTACCGGAATCAAAAGTTGGTGCGGACCTTCAGGCGCCGTTGACCATTGGTTGTATGCAGGGTTGTAACTTTGTAACTCTTTCACACCAATGCCGGCATAATCTGCTGCAATGGCCAGATCAAGCTGTTCTTTCGGATCGACAAGCGTTAGAACAGGTTTGTTTGGAATCGCAGGAATATTAAGTCCGTACTTGTCTTGGTTTGCGATGACGTCAGCCAAAGCTAGCAGCTTAGGAACGTAACTGCTGGTCTCTTTTGGTAAGTCCAATGAGAAGAAATCGATAGGTTTACCGAGCTTTTTATTCTTACGAATTGCGCTAGAAACACGGCCACCACCACTATTGTAAGCGGCAATTGCATGCTCCCAGCTACCATCAAAACGCTCGTTTAGTTGTACAAGGTAGTCCAGCGCGGCATCCGTTGCTGCTGCCACATCTCGGCGACCGTCATACCAGTAGTTTTGCTCTAGTCCCATCATCTTTCCGGTGCCAGGGACAAATTGCCACAATCCAGCTGCACTACCGTGTGAGTAGGCAAAGGCATCGAATGAGCTTTCCACCACAGGAAGCAAAGCAAGCTCCATTGGAAGTCCACGCTCTTCGATACGTTTTGTGATCATGTATAGAAAAGGAGTCGCACGCTTAGACACCGTGTAAAGGTGATTCGGGTGCTTTAGATACCACGTACGGTAGTAGTCCACTTTCTTATGGTTTGGGATATCCATTTCAAGTTGCATGGCGATACGTTGCCATACATCTTCTTGTTCCTGAGGGGAAAGAACTTTAGGCGCGTCGTTAGCGGATTTTTTTGCTAAAGACGATGTGTTGCCCGGTTGAGCCTTCGCTGCATTTTGTTTTGCAGTCTGCTCAGATTTATTGGTTTCTGGTGTAGAAGACGTTGAGTCTGACTGAGTCAATTGACAGCCAGATAATAACAACGCCAACGCCCAGGTATACTTCAAACGCATGGATTCAGCCTATTTAGGGCCTTTTTATCTTCACCTGCCTGTCGCGCAACACAATGTGCGTGGCAGTCGCAAGATAATAGACATCTTTTAAACACTAACTAATTAATAGAGGCAAAGAGCTTCTAAATTATGCAATGGGGAGAAATTCAAATAGATTTATATCAACCCCAAACGTAAGAGAAGCGCCAGTGGCGCTTCTCGAAAAATCAGCCCCTGATAATACTGGGGTCTTGCAAACTTACAAGCAGAAAATGGTTAAAATTCGTTCTTCCACTCACGCAAAGCCGTAAAAACCGAGCATGGATCGCTATTTTTAATGCGACTAGCAACAGATTGAACCACGTCAGGATTGGTGGTTCGCAAGAACGGATTAATCCACTTTTCTTTGCGTATTGTTGTTGGAAGTGTCGGAATGTTTAGAGCTCGCAGTCGGTTTACATCATCGCGATATTGACGGAGCTGCTCATTATCAGGCTCAACCGCTAAAGCAAACGCCACGTTACTCGCGGTGTATTCATGCGCGCAGAAGACTTGAGTTTCTTCTGGTAGAGACGTTAGCTTGTTTAGTGACTCAAACATTTGCTCTGGCGTACCTTCAAAAATACGACCGCAGCCTGCGGAAAACAACACGTCACCGCAAAACAGTTTTCCGTCTCCAACGTAACCGATATGACCTAAGGTATGGCCTGGTAAACCTAGCACCAAAAAGATTTCGCCAAATAACTCCAGTTTGTCGCCTTCTTCCATGGGGGTGGTTAGGGTTGGAATTGGCTCAGATTTCGGGCCCACAACGGCGACTTCAGGAAAGGCACGCACTAAGTCTGGAACGCCACCAATGTGATCGTTGTGGTGGTGCGTAATTAAAATCGCTTCTAAAGTTAATTCGTTAGCCTGCAAGTATTCTAACACTGGCTTCGCATCGCCCGGATCAACGACTGCGCAACGCTTATCGCTATTTTGTATCAGCCAGATGTAATTATCATTAAATGCGGGTATGCTTTTGATCTCTAACACGATTCGTTCTCCGTCACCCATTTTAGTCAGGTGGTTAATGAAACCAGCACTCAGCAACAAAACTATACCACACCCGTCGACTTGGTCAGCAATGAACAACGGTCCGTGGGTGCTTGAGTCAATCCAGACCCGACTTGATGAATGGTGTCCGAAACTCTTCGGTTACCATATGCTCAAACTGGGCGGGTTGAGCTGTGAGCTAACCAGCTGTAATTGTAACATTCAACACCAAGTCAACGTAGATATCCAGAACCCGTTGCATAATGTGATTGCAGATGGTTACGAATTGCCCTTTTTGGAAAAAAGCTTTGATGTTGTGATACTCGCTCATCAGCTCGACTATGCAAGCGATCCACACCGTTTGCTACGGGAAGTCGATAGAGTGATGATGGATGATGGTTATTTGATAATCACTGGATTTAACCCACTAAGTTTGACTGGATTAGCGAGTTTGCTTCCATGGCGTAAACATAATTTGCCTTGGAGTGGACGAATGTTTACGTCGAACCGCATCAACGACTGGTTAGGGTTACTTAATTATCAAGTGATTCATTGCGATCGTTACGCGCTGTTTCCGATGAAGCGTTACCGCACGATGTGGACATGGTTGGAAAACAGTCTCGGTGATTGGGCGTCACCTGCAGGGAGTTTGTATTACATTGTGGCAAGGAAACGAACATACCCTCTCAAGCCTATCAAACCGCATTGGCGTTTGAAGAAAAAGCTCACACCACTAGGGGTGATGAATCGAGAGGGCAATACTATGAGGAAAGAATCTCGTTAAGAGGGTTGGTAACCAGTATCTTCCTCGGTTGGGTTTTCTGCGGCGGTACGGGCTAGCTCATCACAAATTTCATTCTCACGATGACCAGCGTGGCCTTTTACCCAGTGCCATTCAACTTGATGGCGTGCAGTTTCTTTGTCTAGAGCTTGCCATAGATCGGCATTCTTCACGGGTTTTTTATCCGCTGTTTTCCAGCCACGCTTCTTCCAGTTATGGATCCACTGAGTAATACCTTGGCGCACATATTGGCTGTCAGTCGTTAAAGTGACTTTGCAAGGTTGTTTTAACGTCTGCAGCGCGACGACAGCCGCCAACATTTCCATACGGTTGTTGGTGGTTAACGTGTAGCCTTTGGAAAGCGTCTTTTCTACGTCTTTGTAACGCAATACAATGCCGTAACCACCTGGTCCTGGGTTACCTAAACAAGAACCGTCAGTGAAAATCTCAACGTGTTTGGTCATATTTTTTGGTACTATTAGCCGAAACATTTAATAAAGCATAGTCTGACATACATAACCTTATGAATACCAGCAGCAATTCTGAATATAACCGCATTGTCGTTCTCGATACCGAAACCACAGGTATGAACCGCGAGGGTGGTCCTCACTACATGGGACACCGCATTATTGAAATCGGTGCCGTGGAGATCATCAACCGTAAGCTGACTGGTCGTCACTTCCACGTTTATTTAAAACCCGATCGTGAAATCCAACCAGAAGCGGTTGAAGTTCACGGTATTACGGATGAATTCTTGGTTGATAAACCGGAATACGCGAGCGTGCACCAAGAGTTTCTTGAGTTTATTAAAGGCGCCGAACTTGTTGCCCACAATGCGCCCTTCGATACGGGCTTTATGGATTACGAGTTTGGCATGCTCGATCCTAACATCGGCAAAACGGACGACTACTGCAAGGTGACCGACACCCTTGCTATGGCGAAGAAAATCTTCCCAGGTAAGCGAAACAACCTTGATATCTTATGTGAACGTTACGGTATTGATAACTCGCACCGTACACTCCACGGAGCTTTGCTCGATGCGGAGATTCTAGCCGACGTTTACCTCTTTATGACGGGTGGTCAAACGAGTCTAGAGTTTAACGCGAATAAACAAGAGGGTGGGGTAGAAACCATTCGCCGTATTGAAGGAAGAAAAGCGCTAAAGGTTTTGCGCGCAAGTGCCGATGAACTAGAAGCTCACCAAAAAAGATTAGAGTTGGTGAACGACTGTATTTGGCATCAATAGGAGAAGCTATGCTGAGGGCTTTGTTGGTCGCGTTTTTAGCGATATGGAGTAGTCTCTCGAGTGCATCGAGTGAATCTGCTATGTCTTTGTTAGACAATCGCTTTCGAGTGGATCCAACCATCGAGCAGATCACTTTTTTAGTTTATCGTGAGCAAAGTTCTCAGCCAGTTGTTTTAGTCCGCCCTGACGGTAAAAAGTACTATGCTTGGGACGCCTACGACAATGTACGTTGGTACCAAGATGCCTCACTCGATATTATCTCCGTTGACAACCCTATGCCAGGCCCATGGCAGGCTGTGGGGAAAGTCACTCCTAAAAATAACATCCGCTTAATTTCTCACTTAAAGCTCAGCACGGATGTGTTCCCAAACCGATTATATAATGGGGAAGCGCTTAAGTTTACAGCTCGCCTAACCTCCGACGACAAACCTCTTGTACTGCGCGACTTCCTTGACCGCGTGAATTTGCGCGTGACATTTACCAAGTTTGTCGAAAATGAAGATGAGTTGATCAAAGAAGCACGTCCAGTGCCGATGGTTGTGGGTGAGTTTGCTGATGATGGCCGCGGCTTGGATGAAAAAGCAGGGGATGGTGTGTTCACTGTCCAACTACCAATAGATGTTGAGCCCGGTAAGTACCGTGCGCGAATCACCTCTGGTAATGGCGTATTCTTACGAGCGCAAGAGCAAGTCATCTTGGTTTATCCGAACCCCATTTCTCGTACTTTTATTCAGGCGCGCAATCCTGACAAACCACACCAATTGGTGGTGAGTGGTGAGCAAGGTATGATCGCGCCAGGCTCAATCGCAGTCACGGTGGAACAAGATGCACCCGATGGCTTTGTTAGCTACAGCCAAGGCCAGGTTTCTAAAGATGGAATGAGAACCACGCTGAACCTCAATAACGACGCTGAGCTTGGTAAATACGCATGGCGCGGCGAGATCTTTGCCACTGATTTTGCGACGCAACGTCCACTGGTGTTTCCTATTCCAGAGCAAACCTTCAGTGTTGTTGATGACGTTGATCTAGAAGCCGCTCGAATTGCAAAAGAAGCTGAATTAGCCGAGCAGCGCCGTATTGAAATGGAAAAGCAAATTATTGCTGAGCGGGAGGCTGAGCGTAAGCGCAGCATGATTATTATCGCGGTGGGTAACGTGATAATGCTGCTGATTGTGATCATTGCATGGATAGTCTGGCGCAAAATTAAAGCGAAGCGCGATGCCATGCCAGAGATGCAGTTAGAAGTGCCAAAGAAATAGCAGTAACACGTAAACCTAGAAACGGAGCCAATCGGCTCCGTTTTTTGTTAGCCATATTGCTACGCAACAACTTGTTTTTTGGGTCGATTGACTCCATATGCAACTACATGTGTTATTCTTTTAAAGTAGTAAAAACAGAATGAATAAGAGCTTGTCTTCTAAGTATCTATGTGACCCTACTGCAAATACTTCGTCTTTAGGAGTTTTTAGGGACATTACAAAATTATATGCTTTTGTAATGTTAGTTGTAATCACTTTAGTTACAGCAGATCTTATAACGAACTACACATTTTCGCCTTCAATCAATGGCCTGAATGAGTTTGTACTTGTTGTCCTAAAAGTGCCCGTATCAATATCTGCGGTTTATATTTCTGTTATAGGGTTGATAGCGCTCAATCATCGTTCAGAACAAACGAGAGTTCAAATTGCTGAAACTCGTGGACAAAATATATTCTCTAATCACTTCAAGCATAGAGAATACTTCATTGAATATGCAAAGGAGCTCTATCCTGAAAGGTTTAATACAAAGACAGGACGATTAATTATAATATACAGGCACTTGTTTCCTAAATCTTTAGGTGGAGATTTAACTCTAAATAATAACATTATCCATGACTTTATTGAGTGTTGTGGGTCTTTGCAGAAAATAGTTCAACAGAAGTCATTTTCAGTATCGGATTTAGCAATAAACGATTTGGATACTCTATTAAAGCTTTGCCACTCAATTGGTTATGATTGTCCCGAGTGTCAAACGCTTGATATGGATAAGCTTAGTTACGATGAAAAACCTAGACGCCTTGCTTCATGCATGTATCAAGATTTGGCTATTATTTATGATTTTCTCTCTTTCTCGGAGAATGAGCTGAAGATTGTCGAAAGCTCATTCCTTTCCCTATCAAATAGAATAAAAAGTTTAGGGTTTAAATAAATATTGAGTTTAGGTTATGTTTTATTTTTTCATAATTTCACTTCTTTACTTTTGGATTGTTTCCAATCTTTTGAAATATTAAAATTAAGGACTTTACCGGTGGCAATGGAATTATTAAACCTAGATCGTTTACCTTTACAAGGTGCGCTAGTGGAATCAGCATATAATGCCTTTGTACATGAAAAAGACGTTGTTGCTGCGGTATTGCTTGGTTCATTGTCATCAGGAAAAGGTGACCGTATTTCGGACGCTGATGTTGTTGTCTTTACTCAAAACAACTTCCATAAAGCCTCAGAGCCTTGCTTTACCCAGTTTGAAGCTAATAAAGACATTTTTTATCGCCTTGAGGGAGAGCACAACGAAAATACGTGCTTCAAAAAATACATTTTTAATGACCTAACCAGTACAGAGATTCATTGTTTAGATCTCTGTGAGCCTTTCAAACTTTCTAAGCCATTTCAGGTTTTATTTGATAAAGCTGATGTGATTGCTGGCATGGTTACTGATGAACCTGCGCCAAAGCATGAAGATTTCCCAGTTTATACCAGTGGTGATCAAGGCCTGATTTGGGAACTCTTTGATTGCATTAAGTGGTTGAGCAGAGATAACCATGATCTTGCTAAGTCCTACTTGAAAAAACTCTCTGAGAAACTCTAATTTGAGAGTTATCCCCGTTCCTCCCACTCAAGTTAGTTAGGCGGTTAGGTTATGAAATACAAAAAGCGTCAGAAGTACAAATACACTCTCCATTCTGAAGAAAAGATTGAGACTCGCATTTCAGTGAGTCAGGCGTATGACAGCCCTTTTCTTAGTTTGTCCAAACAAGGTATGTTAACGATTAAAAAGGGCTATGCTTGGGATGGAGCGAGTGGGCCAGCATTAGACACAAAAAACATTATGAAAGCTTCTTTAGTGCATGATGCTCTTTACCAACTCATGAGGGAAGAGGTGTTGCCACAAAGTGCTCGAAAGCATGCGGATATGTTGCTGAGAGAAACATGTTTAGAAAAAGGAATGTCTAGCTTCAGAGCGACTTATATCTATTATGGCGTCAGAGTTGTCGGTGGCTTCTTTTCCAGACCCGACACTTTGTGTGCTTAATGGGAACATCTTTCCAATTTTAACTGTTTATTTATACAGTTTGGTTATGTAAGCTCCAAGGTGATACAAAGGAGTCGTACATAATGATAATAAGATATGAAGAGCATGTGCCAAGCCCGAAAGAATACTGTGATATGCGTGTCAAAGCCGGGCTATCACCCAAATCGTTGAAAGCTGCTGAAATTGGTCTACCCAATTCGTTATATGGTGTATCTGTTCGGGATGAGGGAAAGCTCATTGCAATGGGTCGGGTTGTTGGTGACGGGGCGTGTAACTTCGAAATTGTCGACGTTGCCGTTGATTCTGATTATCAAGGTAACGGTTTAGGTAGAAAAGTCATGGAATACATTGACGGTTATCTTTCTTCTGTTGCACTTGAAGGCTCTTACGTTTCTATGATTGCTGATGAACCGGTCTTTTACGAAAAGCTTGGTTATAGGCTGGTGGCTCCTAAAAGCCAAGGGATGACAAAAAAGTTTAAGCCGAAGGCGTAACACGTATTCAGCTGTGCAAATAAGCAATAGAAAACAGGAGTTTAATTTCCTGTTTTCTATATTAAACTTCTACTTAAGCCACTTCTGGAATTGGTTTGGGTGGCTGCTCTAAATCAGGCTCTTTTTGAACAGTAGGAATTTGTCCCTCACCCACAGCACTGATGTAACAGCCACTAAGTTTAATGGCAAGGTACATATCGGCTCGCAGTAAGATGCCTCCTTCACTGGTGCTGATACCAGTAAGCTCACACCATTGACGTAAGCGTCGTTTCCTTCCTGCGAGGATTAAGCGTACGCCTCTCTTTTTTAAAGTATTGTGAATATCTGACAGTGTTGCCATCACACTGAGATCTAAGTGAGTAAAGCTCGATACGGCGTCGATGACAACGCAACTTGCGTCTTTGTGATGTTCTACTTGCTCTAACACTCGGCGTTTAAAGTAAGGTGCGTTGAAGTAAGTCAGCGGCGAGTTAAAGCGGTAAATCACCATTCCAGGAATAGGCGAAGCTTTTCCTGAGTCGTCGATGGTCCGAATGGTGCCTTTTTCATCCAAGCCAAGTAGCTGATCACTCGGTCGCATGACAATACGTAAAAATTGAAATAGCCCTAGCAGTACCGCTAAAGTGATCCCCGGTATTACGCCTACGATCAAAACAGAAATAAAAGTGATGATTGCTAGATAGAACGCATCTTTGTCACGAGATTTTAATTTCCAAATGGCTTTGAGATCGAGCAGAGACAAGGATGCGATGATCAACACGACACCAAGTGATGCGATGGGAATAAACTGTAAAGGCTCATAAATAAATACCGCAATAATGGCAATGGTGATTGCGGCAACAATCGAAACTAATTGAGATTTACCGCCATTTGCATCATTTACCGCTGTGCGTGAGTCAGCTCCGCTTATCGCGAAACCTTGCGAAAACGCTGAGGCAATGTTGGCAAAGCCCAACGCCTGAAACTCTTTATTTGCATCAATATCATAACCGTTTTTAGCGGCGAAACTGCGCGCGGTGAGCATCATGCTAACAAAGCTGACAATCGCAAGGTTGAGCGCCGGGACCACTAGCTCACGAACTTCACCTAGCTCAAACTCCGGCGTTTGAAACTGAGGGAAACCACCTTGAGTGAGCCCAACTACGGATACGCCCATCTCTTGTAAATGGAAAAACCAAACTGACGCGGTAGTCACGAGTATCGCCAGCATGGCAGCAGGCCAAGTTGGTCGGTAGCGTTTGGTGAGTAAATAAACGACAACCGTCACGATACTCAGAGTTACGGTAGGCCAATGAAGCTCGGTTAATCGTTGTGGAGCCTCCCATAAGCGTTCCAGCAAATAACGTTGTTCGTATTTCAAACCGACCACTTTGGCAAACTGACCAACGATAATTGTGAGAGCGACACCGTTGAGTAGACCCAAAAGAATCGGGCGAGAAAGGAAGTCTGCAAACACCCCTAACTTGAAACGACTGGCCAGTACACACCAAATACCAGTCATCGCTGTCATGGTCATAACTAACTGCCAATGTTTTGTAGGATCACCCGCGGCAAGCGGCGTAACAACGGCGGCAATCACTGCACAGGTTGCTGCATCAGGTCCGACAATGAGTTGTCGAGATGTGCCCATCATGGCGTATACCAACATTGGCAGTACACACGAGTACAGACCGACAATTGCGGATACACCGGTTAGCTGTGCATAAGCTATGGCAACTGGCAGGGCAACCGCGACAACAGAAAAGGCGGCTCTAAAGTCGTTAACAAACCATTCTTTTTGATAATGCTTAAGCTGAACAAGCCCTGGGAACCACTGTGCGAATAATATTTTAGCCAACGGATTTACCATATATGTGAGTGAGTTACTTAAAAGTATACACCGCTTGCTTGGAACGTCTGTGAGTTAGTTATCACTGGAAATCGGGGGAAGGGTCGGAGTGCGTGGATTTTATTGCGCTTGCGCAGAGGTTCTTCGTGGTGTGAGGTGTTATGAAGGCTATTCTGGTAGCAATAAAAAACGGGAGTTGTCACTCCCGTTGTATGGTTTCAGATTAGAGAGTTAAGCAACGCTATCCATCTGAGGGTATAGCGGCTTTGCGGCGAGCAATTCCGGCTCGAAGTCGTCAACGTTGATTGTATCCAGACGATGCTGTTCAGCTTCTCTTAGTAGGTCGGCTTCTTCTTGCGTGATCAAGCCTTGCTCTAGCCCTTCCTGAGCAATCATATCCAAACGTAGGAATGGACGACGTTTGCCTTGCGCTTTACATACTTTGTCGAACACTGGCTCAGCTTGAAGAATGACTGACAGGGCAAGCTCAATCTTACCTGCTGCGTTGTGCTCGGTTGGTTCAAGGTACTGACCGCGACCAATGCGTGAGCGCGTTGCACTAGGCGTTTGTAGAATGCGCGCCACTTTGCTGTCTAGTTTATCGCTTGGCGCTTTGCGTACACGACCGAATGGCATGATTAACACGCGCAGTGCACGACCAATCACTTTGTTCGGGAAGTTTGCTAAGAATTCGTCTACCGCCACTTCCGCTTGTTTCAAACTGTCTTGTAGACCCCAGTGTACTAATGGTAAATCTTCGACTGGGCGGCCATCTTGCTCAAAACGTTTCAACGTCGCAGAGCTCAAATATAGCTGGCTTAGAATGTCACCAAGACGCGCTGATAGACGCTCTTTACGCTTCAAAGAGCCACCTAGCACTGCCATTGAGATATCCGATAGCAGAGCAAGGTTTGCGCTGTAACGGTTCAATTGTTGGTAGTAACGCTTGGTTGCATCTTTGGTTGGTGATGAAGAACCTAAACCGTCGCTCAAACCAAACCAGATACTGCGCACGAGGTTACTCATGGTAAAGCTCACGTGACCAGCAAGCGCTTTATCGAACTTCTCTACAGCATCACTGGCATCAGAGTACGCGGCGTTCATTTCTTCAAGAACGTATGGATGACAGCGAATCGCACCTTGACCAAAGATGATCATTGAGCGTGTTAAAATGTTTGCACCCTCAACCGTTACCGCGATTGGCGCACCTTGGTAACCACGCGCTAGGAAGTTAGAAGGTCCCATACAGATACCTTTACCGCCTACGATGTCCATTGCGTCGATGATGCTTTGCTGACCGCGATGAGTACAGTGGTACTTCACGATAGCTGAGATTACTGATGGCTTTTCACCTAAGTCGATACCTGCCACGGTTAAGTTGCTTGCTGCATCCATCACGTAAGCATTACCACCAAGACGTGCCAATGGCTCTTCTACGCCTTCCATGTGACCGATAGGTTGTTTGAACTGGCGACGAATGCGTGAGTAAGCGCCCGTTGCCATTGCCGCAGTTTTGATGCCACCTGTTGAGTTTGAAGGTAGCGTGATACCACGACCAACCGATAGACACTCAACCAGCATACGCCAACCTTGGCCCGCCATTTTTTCACCACCGATAATGAAATCGATAGGAACAAAGATGTCTTTACCGCGCGTTGGGCCATTTTGGAAAGGCACATTGAGCGGGAAGTGTCGGTTACCAATCTCAACACCTTTGACATCAGTTGGGATAAGCGCACAAGTGATGCCAAGATCTTCTTTGTCGCCTAGCAAACCTTCAGGATCTCGAAGTTTAAATGCTAAGCCTAGTACCGTTGCGACTGGCGCTAGGGTGATGTAGCGCTTGTTCCAAGTCAGGCGCATACCCAGTACTTCTTTTCCTTCCCATTCGCCTTTACAAACCACACCGTAATCTGGAATAGAGCCAGCGTCAGAGCCTGCTTCTGGACTCGTTAGGGCGAAACAAGGGATTTCCTTACCTTCAGCTAGGCGCGGTAAGTAATGATTTTTCTGATCTTCAGTACCGTAGTGTTGCAGTAGCTCACCAGGGCCCAAAGAGTTAGGAACACCAACGGTAGACGATAGAACGCCAGAAACACCCGTTAGTTTTTGTAGTACTAGTGATTGAGCGTATGCTGAGAACTCAAGACCACCGTACTTTTTCTTAATGATCATGGCGAAGAATTTGTGATCTTTCAGGTATTGCCATACTTCTGGCGGTAAGTCTGCGAGTTCGTGAGTCACTTGGAAATCGCTCACCATGGCACACACTTCATTCACTGGACCGTCTAAAAAGGCTTGTTCTTCTGCACTTAATTTAGGTGCTTGAATTGCGTGAAGCTTTTGCCACTCTGGTTTGCCTTTAAATAGCTCGGCTTCCCACCAGACGGTACCTGCGTCTAACGCTTCTTTTTCGGTTTGAGACATAGCTGGCAGCACTTTCTTGAAAAGCGTTAATGCTTTGCGGCTTATCAAAGACTGACGTACGCCAGGAACCGCGAATACAGCGGCAGTAAGAATGTAAATCGTCCAACCAGTAACGCCAACCGCGCCTATTACTGTGAGCGCTAACATAGCTGCTGTGAGTAAACTAATAGATTTCACGAGAGACATGCGGTGGTAGAGCGTAATGCCTAGCACGACCGTCATCGTGATGATTGTGAGCAAGATGTCCATATGTATTTTCCTTTTCAGACTTTATAAGTGTTGTACGTCTGTATGTTAGGTAAGAGGTCTAACCAGTTGGTTTAAGTGTAATCAAAATATTAAGGAAATGTAAAACATAAGATTGGATAAAAAGTGATCTAAGTAGAGTTAAAGTTCTAAAGTTGCGATTTGAGTGATGGTTTCATGAGCAAGTTGACAAGTTTATTACCATCACCAATCTAAATCTGTTGGTTCACTATCGACACTAATTCTCGTTTGTGGGTAAACTCAGAGTAATCAAACCCGAGTTCAGGTTTATGAAATGTCCGATACCAAATTGGTATCAGAACAATTTGCTCAGTGAATCTAGGACTGACTGAAGCCGAAATAATAAAGAGAACGTCTTATGTACCATGATCTGATTAGAAGTGAATTAAACGAAGCTGCTGAAGTGCTCAACAAATTTTTAAGCGATGACCATAACATTGCGCAAATCGAAGCAGCGGCGAAAATGATTGCTGACTCATTCAAGCAAGATGGTAAAGTACTGTCAATGTGGTAACGGTGGTTNTCACTGTGATTCGATGCACTTTGCCGAANANTTAACAGGCCGTTACCGAGAAAACCGTCCTGGCTATGCTGGTATTGCTATTTCAGATCCAAGTCACCTTTCTTGCGTGAGTAATGACTTTGGTTATGACTTCGTGTTTTCCCGTTATGTAGAAGCCGTTGGTCGAAAAGGTGACGTACTGTTTGGTCTGTCGACTTCAGGTAACTCAGGTAACATCCTGAAAGCGATTGAAGCGGCGCAAGCGAAAGGCATGAAGACGATTGCACTAACAGGCAAAGATGGCGGCAAAATGGCAGGGCTTGCCGATATTGAAATCCGCGTGCCACACTTTGGTTATGCGGACCGCATTCAGGAAATTCATATTAAGATTATTCATATCATCATTCAGTTGATTGAAAAAGAGATGGAATAGTCGTTTCACGGCCACCTTTTCGAGCTGTGTTGTTAGGGAGTTTTTTAAATCATGTGTGAATTGCTCGGTATGAGCGCTAATGTTCCGACGGATATTTGTTTCAGTTTTACCGGGCTCATGCAGCGTGGAGGTCGAACTGGCCCACATCGTGACGGATGGGGAATTACCTTCTACGAAGGGAAAGGTTTTCGAACTTTCAAAGATCCCAAGCCAAGTTGTGAGTCGCAAATTGCAGAGTTAGTGCAAAATTATCCTATCAAAAGTCGCGCTGTCGTTAGCCATATCCGACAGGCGAATCGTGGCGGCGTTAATTTAGAAAATACTCACCCTTTTACACGTGAGCTGTGGGGGAGGTATTGGACGTTTGCGCACAACGGTCAGCTCTCAGGTTATCAAGACTTACATACGGGTCGACACCGACCTGTCGGCGAGACAGATAGCGAACTGGCCTTTTGTTGGTTACTGAAGCAAATGGAAGATCGATATCCTGAGCCGCCAAAGGACATGGAATCGGTATTCTTATATGTTGCTAAATGTTGTGATGAGCTAAGAGAGAAGGGTGTATTTAACATGCTTCTGAGTGATGGTGAGTATGTAATGACGTATTGCACCAATCACTTGTATTGGATCACGAGACGCGCACCGTTTGGTAAAGCCGCTTTGCTTGATGAAGATGTGGAAATTAACTTCCAAGAAGAAACAACGCCACATGACATTGTTTCTGTGATCGCGACTCAACCTTTAACGGGTAACGAAGCTTGGCAGCGGATGAAACCTGGCGAGTACGGCTTGTTTCACCTAGGTGAACTAGTGAAAAACAATGCCTCTGAACTGGTGAATGTGCCGTTTGCAGCGGCGAAACCGGGCAATCAGGCGCCAACTGAGCCGTTAGAATAGCGGTTAATTCGGAACAACTCGTAAAGCTCGCTTAATCGCGAGCTTTATTTTTATACGTTTTCAACCGAATGCGGATACTGGTGAACTCTCATACTTTCTAGCTTCCTAGTCTTGCTAAGGCTTGCCGGAAAGACGTAAATGGATAGAAATTTCTCATAAAACACCACGTCATTCTGAACGGTGAGGAACGAACCAGATTCAGAATTTACTTTCCGAGTGTTGTGTTACTCAAGTGGTTATGGGATTTTTTAGAATGTTGGGTTTTAGGTTTCTAGTCGCACTGCGGCTTTCTTGAATCAAGTTTATAAGTTTCAAAACAACAAAAGGCAGCTCTCAGGCTGCTCTTTTGTGTTTGGAGTTTGGTTTCAGGACTACTCATCGGAGGCGTAACCGTGTGCGCCAAGTTCTGCGCCATCTAAATAGGCTTTACCATCCTTCATGATCAACCGCTCGTCTACCAGCCACTTAGCCACCATAGGGTAGATTCGGTGCTCCTGAGCCTGAACACGTGCTGCAAGTACACTAGCATTATCGTCTTCGAACACCGGAACTTTTGCTTGCAGTATGACAGGGCCACCATCAAGCTCTTCCGTTACAAAGTGCACACTCGTACCATGTTCTTTGTCGCCAGCATCAATTGCTCTCTGGTGTGTGTGTAGCCCAGGATATTTTGGTAGAAGAGAAGGGTGGATATTGATCATCTTACCCATGTAATGAGAAACAAACTCGCTGCTCAGAATACGCATGTAGCCCGCCAGAATAATCACGTCTGGTTGGTATTCATCGATTTGACTCATTAGCTCTGCATCAAAGCTTTCACGCGAGTCGAATGCTTTAGGGTCGACAAAGTGACCGTCTACATCAAAGTTTTTTGCACGTTCTAAACCAAAAGCATCGGCTTTGTTAGAGAACACGGCTGCTACTCGTGCGTTTGGCATGCTGTTTTCGCAAGCTTCCAAGATAGCTTGCAGGTTACTTCCGTTACCCGAGATGAGGACCACAATGTTTTTTAGGGTATGGTTTTTCATGATGTCGAGAGTGCCTTGGTATTGTAGGTTAGAGTTATGTAGCTTCTAAACTACCTACTAATAGAATGGTTTTTATTGTTCTAGATAGCAAAATGAGGACCTAGTCATCTAGTGTCCTCATTCTTTTTATCTTGTGGGCTCGATTTGCAAATTATTGGATTTCAACTTGCTCTTCATTCGCGTCTGCTTGCGCGATTTGACCAATCACCCATGCGTTTTCACCTTCTTCTTGAAGAAGAGCAACCGCGGCTTCCGCTTGGTCTTTAGGTAGTGCAACGATTAGACCCACACCACAGTTGAACGTACGGTACATTTCGTGTGTGTCGACGTTGCCTTTCTCTTGTAGCCACTTGAAGATCACTGGCCATTCCCAGCTGTTACCATCGATAACTGCTTTTGTGCCTTCAGGCAGCACACGTGGGATGTTTTCCCAGAAACCACCACCAGTGATATGAGAAATCGCATGGATGTCGTGTTTCTCAATCATCTTAAGTGCTGATTTGATGTAAATCTTAGTTGGTTCTAGTAGGTGCTCACCGATAGTGCGACCTGCTAGTTCTTCGTTCTTATCTGCACCAGATACTTCTAGGATTTTACGGATAAGGGAGTAACCGTTTGAGTGTGGGCCGCTTGAGCCAACAGCGATAAGTGCATCACCAGCAGCGACTTTCGTGCCGTCGATCACGTCTTCTTTTTCGACTACGCCAACACAGAAACCAGCAACGTCGTAGTCTTCGCCTTCATACATGCCAGGCATCTCCGCAGTTTCGCCACCAATTAGGGCGCAACCTGCTTGAACACACCCTTCAGCGATACCTGAAACAACATCCGCTGCGGTATCAACGTCTAGTTTGCCTGTTGCGTAATAATCTAGGAAGAACAGTGGCTCTGCGCCTTGCACGATAAGATCATTTACACACATCGCAACAAGGTCGATGCCGATAGTGTCGTGCTTGTTCATATCCAGTGCTAGGCGAAGCTTAGTACCTACGCCATCAGTACCAGAAACCAGTACAGGTTGTTTGTATTTGGTTGGCAATTCGCATAGCGCGCCAAAACCACCGATACCACCCATAACTTCAGGGCGACGAGTACGTTTTACCGCACCCTTAATACGATCCACAAGCGCGTTGCCTGCATCAATATCTACACCAGCGTCTTTATAGCTAAGAGAAGAGTTGTTACCACTCACAGGGAAGTCCTCGGTATTAAGTTGGATATGAAAACGGCGCTATTCTAACAGTGCTTAAACATAGATAGCAAACGTTTGCGTCTGTTTTTTTCTTTAGTGATTTATCCTGATATCCCTGTAAAAATCATGTATAATCTGAAGGTTTGTTTAAATATTGCCAACTATAGCCGGAGATGGACATGAAAGTTGTTGAAGTAAAGCACCCTCTAGTAAAACATAAAATTGGTCTAATGAGAGAAGGTGACATCAGCACAAAACGTTTTCGTGAGTTAGCGACTGAGGTCGGTAGCCTACTTACTTACGAAGCAACGTCAGACTTTGAAACAGAAAAAGTGACCATTGATGGTTGGAACGGTCCGGTAGAAGTAGACCAAATTAAAGGTAAAAAAGTAACCGTAGTACCAATCCTACGTGCAGGTCTAGGCATGATGGACGGTGTTCTTGAGCACATGCCAAGCGCACGTATCAGTGTTGTTGGTATTTACCGTGATGAAGAAACACTTGAGCCAGTTCCTTACTTCAACAAGCTTGCTTCTAACATCGATGAGCGTATTGCGCTTGTTGTTGACCCAATGCTTGCAACGGGTGGTTCTATGATTGCTACGATTGATCTTCTAAAAGAGAAAGGTTGTAACCAAATCAAAGTGTTGGTACTTGTTGCTGCACCAGAAGGTATTGAAGCGCTAGAAAAAGCACACCCAGATGTGGAGCTATACACTGCGGCAATCGATGAGAAGCTAAATGACAAAGGCTACATCGTACCGGGTCTAGGTGATGCAGGTGATAAGATCTTCGGTACTAAGTAATTCTTTAATGTATTACTACGACTGAACAGAAAAAACAAAGGCTTGGTGAAAACCAAGCCTTTTTTTATATCTATAATACGAGAAGAATAAAATGCGCCACTCAGTAAAGCAGCGCAGACGCACTATTTCGCGTTCTCTTCTTCCATTTGTGCGTTATCTACAACGTGGTTTTCACCTAAATCGTTTGGTAACACAAGGTTAAGAATAATTGCCACGATACCGCATAGGCTCACACCTTGTAGGCTGAACTCACCAATACCGAAAGCCATACCGCCAATACCAAATACAAGTGTTACGGCAACGATCACTAGGTTGCGAGACTTATGTAAATCAACGTTATTCTTGATCAGTGTGTTGAGGCCTACTGTGGCGATAGAGCCGAACAACAGAATCATGATACCGCCCATGACAGGTACTGGAATCGTTTGAAGAACCGCGCCTAGCTTACCTACCAATGCAAGTACGATTGCAGTGATCGCAGCCCAAGTCATGATCACAGGGTTAAATGCTTTGGTTAGCATTACCGCTCCTGTAACTTCACTGTAAGTGGTGTTTGGTGGAGCACCCACCATCGAGGCTACGATAGTTGCCACCCCGTCACCTGCGATTGTGCGATGAAGGCCAGGTTTTTTCAGGTAGTTTTTACCTGTGACGTTTGAGATAGCAAGCATGTCACCTACGTGCTCTACCGCAGGTGCGATAGCGACAGGAATCATGAACAAGATTGCGTTTATGTTGAACTCTGGCGCGGTGAAGTTTGGCATAGCTAGCCAAGCCGCTTGTGCTACTGGAGTGAAATCAACCACCCCGTAGAATAGAGAAACAGAGTAACCTGCAAGAATACCACCGACAATTGGAACGAGCTTCAAAAAGCCTTTTGCAAACACGCTTAGTACAATGGTTGTGAGCAGTGAGACCGCCGAGATGATGATCGCAGCATCACCATTAACAAGCTGTGCAGCACCATCACCGGTTTTCCCTACCGCCATGTTCACTGCTGTTGGAGCAAGGCCAAGACCAATCACCATGATCACAGGACCAACGACAACAGGCGGGAGAATTTTATGGATAAATCCAACACCACGCACTTTGATCATCGCCCCTAGAGCCACATAAACCAGGCCCGCTGCCATTAAGCCGCCCATCGTTGCGCCGATACCCCAAGTTTGGATACCGAACATAATAGGAGCAATAAACGCAAAAGAAGAGGCAAGGAAGATGGGAACAGAACGTTTAGTCATTAATTGGAAGAGGAGAGTACCGACACCGGCACCAAAGAGGGCGACATTTGGATCAAGGCCAGTTAGCAGCGGCACAAGCACCAAAGCACCAAAAGCGACAAAGAGCATTTGAGCGCCTTGTAACGCGTTTTTCATAATAATTCCCTATTTTCAAGATACGCAGACAAATCCGGCGAATACTATCATCCAGCAATCGTTTGCAACGTTGCATGGATCAAACTTTCGATTGAATCTTTCCCATAAATAGCGTTTTTGCGAGTTAGTTGCTTGCAAATTGGCCTCTTTTACGAGTCTTGCGTGACGATGAAAAACAACGCTAGAGTGCTCGTTGAGACCCGAGTTAACAAAGCTGGTCATAATACAGACAATTTACTCAGTACTTACCTTGCTCAAGATTTGATAGTTGCTTATTATTCGGGTTCTTGTTCAGAGGATTATAAAAACTATGCGCTATTTAGCTCTCTTACTGATAGGTTGGTTGTCCCTACCAGTATATGCATTAACTCAGGTGGATATCTATCGTGCCGAAGTGGTTATCGACAGTGAGCAGAACGACGGTGAGTCTCTGGCTCGTCAACAAGGTATGCAGGATGTGATTGTTCGAGCGACCGGTTCTCAATCCTCTTTAAGCAATCCAGTGATTAAAAAGGCACTTGGTTCAAGTGCGCGTTACATTTCCCAACTGAGCTATGGGCAGGTTGATGGAAAAGCGAGCTTAAAAATGTTGTTTAACAGTGACCAAATCAGCTCGCTTTTAACACAAGCACAATTGCCATCTTGGTCGCCAAATCGCGCCAATATTTTGGTTTGGATGGTGGAAGAGCAGAGCTACGATCGTAATATTGCTTGGGAGCATTCCGACTCTTCAAACGTTGTAGCACTTCGCAGTGCTGCGAAATCGAGAGGCTTGCCGATCACGATCCCGGTTGGTGATTTTGATGATGTAACTGGTGTTAATGTTTCTGATCTTTGGGGCGGCTTTATTGAGCCAATTGGCCAAGCGAGCCAGCGCTACCCAGCGGATGCCGTTTTAGTTGTGCGCGCTCAAGGTGAACAAATTCGCTGGACGTTATACGATCAATCACCAATGAGAATTGTTGAAGCACAGCGCTCTCCGCGTAACGGTTCCGCATCAGGCGCCAATGCCATTGCTGAGATGGTTGATGGCATCGCTGACTACTACGCGAGTAAGAGCGCAGTGGTAGTATCTGGAAAATCTTCAAAAGCGTTGGCGGTGAAAGTCCTTAATGTAACGTCTGCCACGGACTTCTTCCGTTTAGAGAATGCGTTAAAACAACTTAATTCGGTTGCGGGTACGGAAATTAAGCGTGTCCAAGGTGATGAGCTGACGCTCAACATCCATCTTTTGGCATCTCAACAAGCTTTTGAGAAAGAAGCTTCTTCTATTTCTCAATTAATGGTTTTTGAAGATCCTTTGGGTGAAGTTGATGCCCCAGCTTTAACTCAAGAAGCAGAGCCAATTGCTCCGATGAATGAAGCTAAAGATACAGCTATGGTAGAAAAAGTGCAGTCTGAAGTGCCTGCGGATATCGCGGCGGAAGCAAAGGACGAAACGCACCCAACTCAGCCGATGATTGTGGAGCCTGTCCGAGAACAGTATGACTTGATCTACGAGTGGCGCTCGGCATCGTAATCGCATTGATAGCTTTCCAGGCGTAAAGCGCAAGGATCAAACACCAATGTGGTAAGCGTAAAAAAGAGTCGCAATAGCGACTCTTTTTGTTTTCTAAATTCGTATTCGAACCAATGCTCAGTGATTGATTGCGATTGGCGTTATTTATTGAATTTCGCTTTTTCTTCTTTTTCTACTTGAGAGAGGCGCTTCAACTTAAGACCTAGCTCTTTGCCTCTCGCTCTAGCAAACAAAATATTGCCAGCGAAACCGAGTGAAGTCAGGAGCAACTCTACTGCCGCAAGCCAACGTTCTCCACCATCCACATAAAGGATGGTCAGCGCATGCAAGAAATACAGCATAAGAACAAAGTTAGCCCAAGCATGAGTGTAAGGCTTACCAGCCAAAATACCAGGCAACGGAAGTAATAGCGGAATACACCAAGCAATAGCAAGTGTTGTGCTGCTAAGGTGAGGGTGAGGGGACAACGCAAGCTGCCAAATTGCGACCCAGGCTAATAAGGCTAAGTTGCCAAATAAAGCTAGGTAACGATAGGTTTTAGCCTGTGTACCGAGTGGTGTTTGGTCTAAAGAGTCAGACATCGATTAACTATCCTTGATTTTACTAACAGACTTTTAGTTTTAACGCTGCAGTTGCCAGCCTTTTGCCTAATTGTTGTGCCAGACGAATCTCTTCACTGCTGAGGGTTGCCTCATGGCCTACACTGCTGGCGCCATACGGAGTGCCTCCGGACTGCGTAGTGTGTAGCTCTGGTTCGGCATAAGGAATGCCCAAAACCATCATCCCGTGATGCAATAAAGGGGTCATCATGCTTTGTAACGTTGTTTCTTGACCACCATGCATCGAAGAGGAAGAGGTAAAGACACAAGCTGGCTTATCGATTAAGTCACCACTGACCCATAAAGATGTAGTCTGATCCCAGAAGTGCTTTAAAGGCGCAGCCATGTTGCCAAACCAGACGGGACTGCCAAACGCTAGACCGTCGCACGTTTTCAGTTCCTCTAGAGTAACAATTGGATCAGAAGGGGAGTGTGAGTGAGGTGACAATTCTTCAACTGTACGCAAAATTGCTTGGCATTGAGGAGTCGATTCGACTCCTCTTGCTATCTGTCTTGCCAGTTGTTTTGTCGAGCCGTGACGGCTGAAATACAAAATAAGGATCTGGCAATCCATTTATAGAATATCCAACACTTGCTCTGGTGGTCGACCAATTTTCGCTTTGCCGTTGGCAACTACCACCGGACGCTCAAATAATTTTGGATTTTTCGCCATTGCTTCGAACAATTGCTCATCGCTAACAGAGTCTTCGCCTAGGCCAAGTTCTTTGTATTCGCTTTCTTTGGTGCGCATCATTTCACGTACAGATGAAAAGCCAAGTTGTGCGTACAGCGCTTTTAGCTCATCTACGTTAAGTGGTGTGTCTAGGTATTTGACGACTTCCGGTGTAACACCATTTTGCTCAAGCAGTTCAAGTGTTTGACGGCTCTTTGAGCAACGAGGGTTGTGATAAATCACGACTGACATGGTTTTCTCCATTTCGTTATTGTAATGCCATGAATCGATCTCTTTGGATCATGAGTTGGTCAATACGGGCATCGTATCGAGCTTGCTCTAAGCTGCCCAACTTGGCCATTTTACTTGCTTCACTATAATATTGAATCGCTTTATTCCAGTTTGCTCGCAACGCCAAAATTTCCGCTCGCGCAGCCAACTCTTCATCACTACGTCCTAGCGCGTGGTAGCTCTTCGATATTAGGTGCCAGCCATTTGTATCTTCAGGATAATCATGAGTGTATCTTTGAAGAACTCGCGTGGCTTGATCGTTTTTATTGTCCTCAAGTAGTGCATTGGCATAGTTAATGGTCAATACTTTATTTTGAGGGTTCCGAGATAACGCTTTACGGAGCATCTCGGTTGCTTTTTCTGGCTGCTTCTTCTCGATATATAAATCCGTCATAGCATCCAGGTAGAACGGGTTACTTGGGTCCTGCTCCAGCAACTTTTTCAAAATAGGTTCCGCTTGAGACAAGCGTTTGCTGTCTAAATGTACGAGTGCTCGCCCATAGTCAAAAGCAGGTGTGATGTCCGCAGAGGCTTTCTTTTGAGTTCGTTCAAACCAGCCCAAAGCAGCTTGTCCATCAATGCCAGCGTAACGAGCCACAATGCGCGCACGCGCTAGGTGATAGTCTATTGAAGGCACAACACGCATTGGTGGATAGGTCCTTGCTCGTGCACGGCTATCGGTAATTCGATCTTCAGGTAGTGGGTGAGTCAGTAGCATTGGCGGCGGTTTACTCGCATAACGATATTCATCTGCAAGACGGCCAAAAAAACGTGGCATTGCTTGAACATCAAAACCAGCTTTTGCCAGTGTCGAAATACCAAAGCGGTCCGCTTCTTTCTCATTTGCGCGAGTGTAGTTGATTTGGCTTTGCATGTTACCTGCGGTTGCCGCCGTAATTGCAGCCATCCCCGCTTCTGGTGAGGCAATCGAAAGCAGTAATGCGCCAGCGAGTGCAGCTAATGTGGCCGGAGAGCGACGTGCTTGCTCTTCCATGCTGCGCGCAAGGTGGCGTTGTGTGACGTGCGCAATCTCGTGAGCAACAACAGAGGCCAACTCACTTTCTGAACGCGCATGAAGAAACAACCCAGAGTGCAACGCTACGTAACCACCAAAAAACGCGAACGCGTTAATATTGCGGTCGCGAATCATAAAGAAGTGAAACGGCGTTTTTACATCGTTCGCATTGGCTACTAATCTGTGCCCGAGAGCGTCAATATACTCATTGATAACAGGATCATTAACGATAGGTTTACTGGCTCTGAGCATACGCATATAGGCGTCGCCGTAAATCAACTCTTGGTCTATTGAGAGCGTGCCACCAGCAGCCGTGCCAATGTCTGGCAAGTCAATGCTATTGGCATAAGTTGTCGGCGAACTGATTGCAGCTGCAAGACATAAGCAAACTAGCGAGCGAGTGCGTTTTAACATACGTTTAAAAGGTTCTCCAAAATACATAAGCATGTGGTTAGAGGCTGAGAACCTCTTAACAGCGCCACATGCGTTTTGGTTATCCGCGAGGATATAAGCTAGCAATAAGACCGGAAATAAATGAATTGGTTTCGTAAATTATTTTATATCCGAGTCATTTCAGCATGTGGTTAAATCATGTCAGAAGTGCTAGCACCAGCTCAAAAAGCCGTTACAATACAACCCTATCATAAGTGCAGAGCAATACAATGGAATCCATGTTACTTGATTTGCGTGAACAACGTTGCCCTATGGCACTGTTACTTGCAAAGCGTCACGCTGCTGAAGTCTTTCAAGGAGAAACGCAGCAGTATCATCAACTTGTTATTCAAGTGGTGGATAAGAGCTCTAAACGAGACATTGTGTACTATCTCAGTGCCCAAGGGTACTCAGTTGATTGCCAATCTACATCAGAGCACTACACATTGACTGTATTCAATAAGGAATCCGCATAAGATGTTTGAAATGGTTAGTCGTTGGTATAAACGACGTTTCTCAGACCCTCATGCAGTAAGTCTCGTCGCGATCTTGCTGTTTGGTTTTATCACCATTTACTTCTTTGGGCATTTGATTGCGCCATTGCTTGTCGCGATCGTTTTGGCTTATTTACTTGAATGGCCAGTCGTAAAAATGTGTCGCATGGGCGTGCCGCGCACTTTGTCGGTCATCATCGTGATCTTAATGTTCGTCGGATTGATGTTGATCGCTTTGTTTGGTTTGGTTCCGACGATTTGGACTCAGGTCGGTAATCTAATTAACGATATTCCAAACATGTACAACGGGTTACAAAAGTTTATTGTCACGTTACCAGAACGTCATCCTGAGTTAGCAAACTTAGAAATTGTAGAAACCGTGGTGACAAATGCCAAAAACCAAGCGTTGGGACTTGGTGAGAGTGTAGTAAAAGGCTCACTTGCGTCATTAGTCAGTATTGCGACGCTAGCGGTATACCTGATTTTAGTGCCACTACTTATCTTCTTTTTGCTTAAAGACAAAGAAGAAATGCTGAGAATCGCAAGCGGTATTCTGCCGAAAAACCGTAAATTGGCGAATAAAGTTTGGCATGAAATGAACGAGCAGATATCAAATTACATTCGCGGTAAAGTGTTAGAGATTTTAATCGTGGGTGGCGTGAGTTACGTGACTTTTGCCATTTTAGATCTTCGCTATTCGGCGCTGCTTGCCGTAGCTGTCGGTCTATCTGTGTTAATTCCTTATATCGGCGCGGCAGCTGTAACTGTGCCTGTCGCCATCGTTGGTCTGTTCCAATGGGGTCTTGCGCCTCCGTTTTATTGGTTGCTGCTTGCTTACGGTATTATCCAAGCGCTGGATGGTAATGTGTTGGTTCCTGTTCTGTTTTCTGAGGCGGTAAATCTACACCCAGTTGCCATCATTGTGGCAGTGTTAGTCTTCGGTGGCTTGTGGGGTTTTTGGGGCGTATTCTTCGCCATTCCGTTGGCGACACTAGTTAAAGCCGTATGGCATGCCTTACCAAGTACGGAAGAAAACGAACCAGTCGAACAAGAGTAGGCGTTACCAAAGTACAATGCTCAAAAGAAAGCCCAGCAGTTGGCTGGGCTTTTTGTTATTTGAGAACGGATCGCGCTTATGCGTTTTCGTTCAGGTAATTTAATACGACTTCGTGGTGATCTTTGGTTTTGAACTTGTTGAACACGTGTTCAATCACGCCTTCTTCATTGATCAGGAAGCTAATGCGGTGAAGACCATCGTATACTTTACCCATGAATTTCTTTTCGCCCCAAACGCCAAATTGGTCTGCAACGGCATGATCTTCGTCAGAAAGCAGGGTGAAGTTTAAATCATCACGCTCGATGAATTTGCCTAGGCGTTTTACAGGGTCGATGCTTACGCCAAGTACCACCACGTTGTGTGCATCGAGTTCAGCTTTGATGTCACGAAGACCTTTTGCTTGTGTAGTACAACCCGGCGTCATCGCCTTAGGGTAAAAGTAGAAAAGTACTTTCTTGCCTTTAAAGTCTTCAAGAGAAACGGTATTTCCGTCTTGGTCGAGCAAAGAGAAGGCTGGCGCTGGCGAGCCTGCTGTCAGCGTATTCATGGTGATTTCCTTTACTTTATAGTGTGTTTTTAATGAAATTCAGAGAACCTTGTACGTTGAGCGACTGACAAAGTTCATCGAAATCTTCTTGTAATTGCATTAAGTTACAATCCGCACTTACTGATGCGGTAATCGCAATGTGGAATTGGTCGGCATCAAGTTGAATTTTCGACTTACTGATAGTTTGGGCGCTAAGAGAGTCCAAACCAATCTGTTGATCCGCGAAGAACTTAGTAAACTTTTCAGTCAGACCTGGGCGGTCTTCAGACTCAATAAACACTTCCATTGTGTAGCTGTTGTCGAGCAATTCGTGCGCCGACGTACGCTTCATAATCGTAATCAGGTCATGCTCTTGGCCAAGTAGAGGCAATTGCGTTTCTACCCGAGTCACGCTACTGGCGTTCCCAGTTAGGAGCATGATCAGCGTAAATTCACTTCCAAAGATAGCGATACGGCTATCGACTATGTTACAACCGGCTTGAGTAACGAGGTGTACGACTTGGTTACAAATGCCTGGACGGTCCGTTCCAACTGCTGTAAGTACCAGATGTTGCTTCATAAATGAGCTTCTTGTCCTTTCTTCAATAGAGAGATGTTAGCACAGATATTGCGGAGAAATATCGAGTCAGTTCTTTTTTTAGTTTACAAAAAAGCAGGTTGGCTCTTGAGGTGAACGATTGGGGGCAAGCAGTCAACGAGGGAGTCGGGGGAATAAAACGTTTGCATGATGTGCTTGCGTGTTGTTTGGTCTTTTTATTCACTCAGGTCTGACTTGGTGAGCACGACCAAAGAGTATATTTTCCTGGCTTGTGCACTTCAGTATTTTCCAAATCACTGATAGATTCTAAAGTCACTCGAAAGCCCAACACGATTATCAATATTGCCGCTAATCAAACCAAATAGAGCAATTAAGTTGCTAGACCTCTAACAACTGATAATTATTCATTCATTTGTACTTTGTAAGCGAGTTTACGCTCTTGTGTTTTTCAATCGCATTACAGTACCATGCAGAAAGAGTTAAATGAGGGAGATAAACATGTTTTCAGGAAGTATCGTAGCGCTGATTACGCCATTCAAAGCAGATGGCGAAGTAGACTTTGACAGTCTGCAAAAGCTAGTAGAGTACCACGTTGAAGCGGGTACAGACGGTATTGTGGCGGTAGGCACAACAGGTGAGTCAGCGACACTGACCATTGAAGAGCATGTAAAGGTCGTTAATAAAACTGTTGAGTTTGCCGACGGTCGCATCCCTGTGATTGCTGGCACGGGTGCAAATGCAACCCACGAGGCAGTAACATTTAGCAAATTACTGGCTGATTCTGGTATTGCTGGCTTCCTGAGTGTGACACCGTATTACAACAAACCAACTCAAGAAGGTTTGTTCTTGCACTACAAGGCAATTGTTGAAGCGAGTGATGTGCCTCTAATTTTATACAACGTACCAGGCCGTACTGCTGTTGATATGCAGCCAGAAACAGTGGCACGCTTGTCAAAGCTTGATAATATCGTGGCTTTAAAAGATGCAACGGGCGATTTGGACCGAATTGCAATTCACCGTGAACTTTGTGGCGAAGATTTTATCTTACTAAGTGGCGATGATGCGACGGGTCTCGATTTTGTGAAACTTGGTGGCAATGGTGTTATCTCGGTAACGAACAATATTGCAGCTAAAGACATGGCAGACATGTTCCATTTGGCAAGTGAAGGTAAGTATGAAGAAGCAGAAGCGATTAACCAACGCTTGATGACTCTACACAAAAACCTTTTCATTGAAGCAAGCCCTATCCCAGTAAAATGGGCAGCGCAAAAGCTTGGTTTGATTGAAGAAGGTGGTTTGCGTCTTCCTTTAACCACACTTTCTGAAAAATCGCAGCCGATCGTTGAACAGGCGTTAACCGACGCCGGTATTTATTAAAATTGAGCTATTAAGATTGAGTTACTAGGATTGAAGTTCATACTGGGGGCCAAAGCGCCCTCGGTGTTTTAGGAGTATAGATGAAGCTTTCAAGCCAGTTAGTGTTAAGTTCATTAGCTGTATTCGTATTGACTGCCTGTTCAGGTGGTGCCAATCAACGTCGTCAAGCAAAAGATGACTTCGAGTATTTGAACTCCCCCAATTTGGGTGAGTGGAATGTCCCACAAGGCGCACAGCCACAGTTTTATCCGAACTATGAGATCCCTCAGGGTAACTATGCTGGTGGTGTAGGTAAAGATGTCGACATTCGTCCACCTCAACAAGTCCTAGAGCTTATTCCTGGTGCACGTCTGGACCGCAGTAGTGATGGTGAAGTGACACTTTGGCTACTTCGTAAAGATGAACTAGATAAAGTTTGGCAAACGGTACAAAACATGGTCGCGGCCAACGAGATTCCAGTTGAAAGCCAAACAGATTCTCGCATCGAGACGGGTTGGGTGACGTGGGATTCGCCAGACGAAGAGCTGGAAATTGGTAGCCGATATGAGATCGTACGTGCTGAAGCAAATGGTCGACACGGCTTTAAAGTTAGTCTTATTGACTGGCGTGAAGGCAATCAAGTGAAAGAAGTAACGGCGACCAACCGTGAGCGCTACAATGTGTTCATGACGAACTTGGTAACCGCTCGCTACGATCAAGAAGTACGTGAAGAAGCACAACGTAAAGCGCAAGAGTTGGTTAAACAGATCCCAATTACAATGGGTAAAGACCGTAGTGGGCTTCCTGTGATTGTCGCGCGCGCGCAATACAATATGCTTTGGCAACGTCTGCCTAATATTCTACCTAAGATGGGCTTTAAGATTGAAGAGCGTAGCCAGTCTCAGGGCACAATCACTGCGAAATATGCGTCTCCGGATGATGAATTCTGGAACGATATCGGCGTTAAACCAGTGGAGTTAGACGCTGGTAAGTACACATTCTTACTTGGCGATTTAGGCAACCGTACGTCTATCAATATTACGGATTCCTCTGGTAAGCCAGTAGAAGAAGAGTTTTTGAAATCACTAGCGCCTGTATTGGCTGCGACGGTGAAGCAGTAACCAAAGCGAACTTAACGCGATACGTTTACACAATAATTGAAAAGGGACCCAGTGGTCCCTTTTTTGATGCTTATATTCGGCGTGTCGGGATAAAGTAGGTGTTTAACTAACGAGGCTCGTCTTTGTTGCTCTCCTCGTCAGCGGAGCGCTGTTTATCCAACGTGTTCAGCTTATCTAAATCGTTCTTACGGCTTTTATCCATCTGACCAAACTTCATTTTTGCGGTGTATTTGAGTGCGGCAATGTTACCAATGACCACGCTCAACACTACAATGATAATGACCCAAGGATTGGTGAGTATTTCTATCATAGAGCCTCCGGCGGCGTGATATTGTGAATAAATTTGGCAACGACGTTATCCAAATTATTCAGTATGACGTCAATCCCTGCAATGTTGTCGGTCTGATTTTGCTGAATCAGCTGGTTTCTGAGCACATCAGGCGTCAATTGCGCGAGGCACTGTTGCCCGACGGTGCGGTGGCTAATGTGCCAAGGCTCAATCGAAACGCCACCTAAATCGTGCTGATAAGGGAAGAAGAAGCCGAATCGACCAAGGTTGGCTTTTAACCATTGGTAGAATGCTTGCTGGTGGCCATCAAGGTACTCCCAAGGTTCCAGCTTGAGTTTGGTGTCAGTAGGCAATAAATTGCGCGCATAGACATCAAAATCACAACCCCAATGATGACGACTTCCTCCAGGCAGTGCCGACCAGCGCAAAATGGCCATCAACTTCTCTTCGTCATTTAACTCTGCTTTGTTTAAAGGGCGGGAGTTGACGTCGAGAATTGGCAACTCACCAGAAAACTTCCCGTTCCAGATCGCTTTTTGGCGGTTGAAGTCACGAAAACCACTGGCGATTTCCATTTTAAAACCTGCTTCTGTTGCCGCTTCAATCATCTTTAGCAGATCGTCAGCTACTTCAGGGTGGAGTAGAAACGCTTTTTGACCCACTAAAGTGGATTGCAGATGAGAATCTGTGGTGCCGGTGAGTTGCTCTGGTGTCATGGTGTTCTCGCTGATTACTTCGCTAACAGGTGTTTCAACGTGTTCTCGTACATGTCAGTCAACTTTTCTAGATCGTCCACTTTCACGCATTCGTTCACTTTATGAATCGTAGCATTAACAGGGCCTAACTCTACGACTTGACCACCCATTCGAGCGATAAAGCGACCATCAGACGTACCGCCAGTTGTAAGTAGGGCTGGCTTCGTATCATTCACGTCGGCAACAGCAGCAACAACCGCATCTAGCAGCGCGCCTGTATCGGTCAGGAATGGGTCGCCGTTGAATGTCCATTTTAGATCGTAGTCCAGCTCATGCTTGTCCAATGTTTCGGTAACACGCTGAACAATTGCGTCATTGTTAAGCTCAGTACTAAAACGTAGGTTGAACTGAACATGGAACTCGCCAGGAATGACGTTAGACGCACCAGTGCCAGCCGATACGTTCGGGATCTGGAAGCTGGTTGGTGGGAAATAATCATTTCCTTTGTCCCACTCTGTTGTTGCGAGTTCATGAATCGCGAGTAGAGACTCGTGCACAGGGTTATTAGCTAGGTGAGGATAGGCCACGTGGCCTTGTGTTCCTTTTACCGTTAAATCGCCCGTGATAGAACCGCGACGTCCATTTTTCACCACATCGCCAACCACTTCGGTGCTGGATGGTTCACCGACGATACACATGTCGATATTTTCGCCACGAGCCATCAACGTTTCTACAACACGAACGGTACCATTGATAAATGGTCCTTCTTCATCCGACGTAATTAGAAAGCCGATTGAGCCTTTGTGGTCTGGGTTTTCTGCAATGAAGCGTTCGACAGCAACGACCATAGCAGCTAGCGACCCTTTCATGTCCGCTGCACCGCGACCGTGTAGGTAACCATCAATAATAGTTGGTTCAAACGGATGTGTATCCCAGTGCTCCAGTTTGCCAGCAGGTACCACATCGGTGTGGCCAGCGAATGCAAATAGTGGCGCTTCTGAACCACGTCGAGCCCAGAAGTTCGTGGTATCTTCAAACACCATTACTTCAATTTCAAACCCGAGTGCTTTTAAGCGCTCGATCATCAAATCCTGACAACCTGCGTCTTCCGGCGTTACCGATTGTCTACTGATCAGATCTTTAGCAAGTGCCAATACTGGACTGTCTGTCATCCTTGAGTATTCCTTTATTTAAGAGTTGAAAATGCTAGCGTATTGATCAGCTTTAAAACCGATATGAAGTTGATCATTCACTTTTAAAATTGGGCGCTTGATCATCGCCGGATTTTCTACCAAAAGAGCGATCGCGTTTTCTTCGTTAAGCGTGTCTTTCTGTTCTTGTGTCAGTTGGCGGTAGGTCGTGCCACGTTTGTTGAGCACCTGTTCCCAACCTAAAGCGCGACAAAATTCGCTTACCATAGCTACATCAACGCCTTGCTTACGGTAGTCATGGAAGTCGTAAGCAATATCCTCAGCTTCTAACCATTTTTTGGCTTTTTTGATCGTATCGCAGTTGGGAATACCAAACATGGTAATCGACATAGTGTTTCCTTTTTTCTTTGTTCTATTTTTCACTGGCGCGGTTAAGACGCACTTAAGTGATTTGGCTGCTATAGCATCCTATCAAGAAGCAATCAAACTGACAAAATGCGGTGGAAAATATTTTCAGATAGATTGAGATAACTGATGTTACGTAACTTATTTACGATGAATGCACTATAAATCGAATAAAAAATCGTCTAAATCAAATGGAAAAGTCGAGTTATTGATCAAACGCAACATCTCGCTGAGCAAAAACGAAATAATGAATCAGCACAATTTTAGGAGGTGTCAATGGAATTGAGTCCTGTTTTTGCAAGGCGGCTATATTTGGCCTTGTTGGTGGAAAACCTAGAAAGGCCGAATGTGCCAAAGTTGATCGAAAAAACGGGGTGGCCTCGTCGTACAATTCAAGATGTACTCAAGGCGTTACCTGGGATCGGCATTGAACTCATATTCGTTCAAGATGGCCGACGTCATAATGACGGCTATTATCAACTTTCAGATTGGGGGCCTTTTGATAGCCAATGGGTTCTAGAGCGGGAGAGAGATATCGCTAGCAGTCTTGGATTTCGTGCATAAGCCAGCAATTGCTGGCTTTTTTCATATTCAGGCGTCATCTATTGCAGCGGTAAGCGGAGCCCAGCACGCTAAATGAGGTGATAAAATCTTGCGGGGAGACCATAAAAACGGTATCCGCATCGATAGCCGCTGCATTGTTTTTTAAATCATTCATTGCACCTTGCATCATCGCGTCATTGGTCATGAAAATGTAGTTATACCAATGACCCTCGCTTCCGGTGACTTCGCCTTTGTATTCGCATCGATCAGGGTTGAACTGAGCGTCAATGCGAATATGAACATCTTGGCTTTGAGCATGAGTAAGGTGAGAAGGCATCGTGCAACCAGAGAGAAGTACGACAAAAAGTCCAAGTAACAGGCGTCTCATCAGCTATTTCCCCAATACTATGTAAGCAGCAAAGCCAATCCAGCTCAGAGCGAGCATTATCCAAGGCAGTTTGCTTGATGCATAGTTTGGCGCATCGTTGGTGATGTTGTCTTGTTCGATAGCTTCTTCATGCTGACGTTGCTTTTCACGTTGCTGTTTTTTCTTTGCTTTATCGGCTTGACGATTGCGCTCTTTTTGCTGCTTCTTATATTGAGCGATGCCTTTTTCGATACCTTGAGCGATCAGCTTGGTTTGCTCTTTGGTTTGCCCCGGTTTCTGTGTGGATTTGGCAATTCTCATCGCTTCGGCTTGAGTTTCTTGAGAAGGCGCTGGGGTAGCTGGAGTTCTTTTTTTCATGTTTCTCATCAACGTCATTGTAAATCTTTGTTTAGTTTACCTGTGTAAGATGATGAAATGAACTTTAGTTCTCATCTTTGCTGGCTTGCAACTCTGAAATGATAGGTTAAAGTGGCGTTTTATCACATTAAGAAGAAGATGTTGTGCGCTACTCGTTTGACCAATATGACGCCCATGGATTTTTAAAAGCGCCGATTATTTTATGGTTTGGATGGATGTTTCTTGTACGTTCATGGGTTGTGTTTGCGATGGCAGGCGTAAGTCGTGATAGTGGCAGTAAGCTACTCGCTATTGTTTATCCAGACTCAAGTACGCTGTATTTGGGTTTGGCTATGGGCATTCCAAGCCTGCTTCTCATGTGGTTGATGGGGCTCCGTCACCCCGATAGAGGATGGGTAAACAGAATTACTCGCTATGGTCGAGAGATCACTTTGATCTTGTGCGGTATCCAACTGGCTCAGACCATGTATCATGTGTATCTGGAACATGGTGTATTCAACTGGGCAAACGCCCTTACCATTACCTTATTAGCTTGGTTTATGATCTATCTTCTAAATGGAAGATGGGTAAAAGACTGTTTTCATGTGCCACAATTGGAGCGCAATGAAGAGCAGCCTTCGAAGAATTAAAAACAATAACTTCCCACACCGGGGCAAAGTATAGAGGAAACCTCAATGTCACAAGCTCAAACGGCGATCGTGCCAGAAGCAGGGCCATTTGCACTGTACACTCAACTTAAAGTGAACCAAAACCGTGAAAACGTATTGGATAAGCTGAAAGCACTACCAAAGTTAGTGGAAGAGTTAAATATTACCCAGCCAGGCGCGGCGCTGACCCTTTCTATCGCATTCACAAAATCGTTTTGGCAACACCTCAATGTAGACGCGCCAGAAGAGCTTATTGATTTTACTCAACTTGGCGAAGGAGACATCGTAGCGCCTGCAACGGATGTTGATGTGCTGATTCACTGTCACTCTACTCGTCACGACTTGCACTTTTATGTTCTGCGTAAGTTTCTAGAAGAGACGGCAGAAGATGTCACCATTGTGGACGAAACGTATGGGTACCGTTACCTTGATGCTCGTGATATGACAGACTTTATTGATGGGACAGAAAACCCGAAAGGGGAGGCTCGCGCTGATGTGGCTCTAGTAAAAGAGGGCCCATTTGCTGGAGGTAGTTATGTCATGGCTCAACGCTTCGAACATAACCTTGCCGCTTGGAATCGCTTGAATGTCAAAGCGCAAGAAAAAGTGATTGGTCGTACCAAACCAGACTCTATCGAGCTAGAAGACGTTCCTGCTGCATCACACGTTGGTCGCGTTGATATTAAAGAAGAAGGAAAAGGTCTCAAGATTGTTCGTCATAGCTTGCCATACGGGACGGTAACAGGGCCTCATGGCCTGCTGTTTATTTCTTACTGCAATACACTTCATAACATTAAAGTGATGCTAGAAAGTATGTACGGCGTGACAGATGGTAAAACAGACCAAATGCTTCGTTTCACAAAAGCGGTAACTGGTGCGTACTTCTTCGCTCCATCACAAGAAATGCTAGCAGAGCTAGCCATCAAGTAAGTTCTCAGACTTTATTGCTTAAGCCCTCCAATTGGAGGGCTTTTATTTTCTTCTTTTCTATTCCACAGACTTTTTCAAAAAAGACTAAACCTTTCGATTATTTGGTCGATAAGTATCCAAAGCCTTAATTTATTTGGAGTCTGTGTCTCTTGGCTATCACCGTTAATACCAATGTTGCAGCACTTGTCGCACAACGTCATTTGACCAGTGCAACCGACATGCTGAACCAATCCATGGAGCGTTTGTCTTCAGGGAAGCGTATTAACAGCGCAAAGGATGACGCTGCGGGTCTGCAAATCTCCAACCGTCTGCAATCGCAAATGCGCGGTTTGGATGTCGCGGTACGTAACGCGAATGACGGTATTTCCATCATGCAAACTGCGGAAGGCGCGATGAATGAGGTGACTAATATCATGCAGCGTATGCGTGATTTGTCGCTTCAGTCAGCCAATGGCTCAAACAGCAAAGCGGAACGCACTGCACTGCAAGAAGAAGTGACGGCACTTAACGATGAGCTAAACCGCATTGCCGAAACGACCTCCTTTGGTGGGCGTAAACTGCTCAATGGCAGCTTTGGTAAGTCGGCATTTCAAATCGGTGCAGCGTCAGGTGAAGCTGTGCAAGTTGAATTAAAGTCGATGCGCAGTGATGGCATTGATATGGGCGGCTTTAGTTACATTGCAAACGGACGTGCAAGCTCTGATTGGAAAGTAAAAGACGGTGCGAATGATCTTAGTATGTCATTTACGAATCGTTTTGGTGAGACGGAAACCATTCAAATTAATGCCAAAGCTGGCGATGATATCGAAGAGCTTGCGACTTATATCAATGGTCAAACTGACAAAGTCACGGCATCGGTGAATGAAGAAGGTCAGTTACAGCTATTTATGGCTGGAGAAGAAACTTCAGGCACTTTATCGTTTTCAGGTGACTTAGCGAGTGAACTGGGGTTACAGCTAAAAGGTTACGATGCGGTTGATAACATCGACATTACGTCTGTCGGTGGTGCGCAACAAGCCGTGGCCGTCCTAGATACTGCGATGAAGTACGTTGATAGCCATCGTGCTGAGTTAGGCGCGTATCAAAACCGCTTTAATCACGCGATCAATAATCTCGATAACATCCACGAAAACTTAGCCGCTTCCAACAGTCGTATCCAAGACACTGACTACGCGAAAGAAACCACGCAAATGGTGAAGCAGCAGATTTTGCAGCAGGTCAGTACTTCTATTCTTGCACAAGCAAAACAAGCGCCCAACCTAGCATTAACCTTACTTGGCTAATGATCGATCTCGCTCGAATTTAACGTAAAACCTGCCTGTATCGACAACTCGAAAAGAAGCTTTAGCGAAAATTTGACGTTTTTTTGCTTTTTTATCTGCTTCATCACGATTCCTTCTCCAAATGAACTTTTTCCAAAAAAATCCAAAAAATTCCCTAAAGAAATCAGTTTGAGCGCCGTTAATAAAAGTAACTTTGAGAGAACTACTTGGTTTTCCGAGACGTCGGAAACCGCTATACCGGAAAATCAATTGGAGAAATCACCATGGCAGTGAATGTAAACACTAACGTATCAGCGATGACCGCTCAGCGTTACCTAAACAACGCAAACTCAGCTCAACAAACTTCTATGGAGCGTTTGTCTTCGGGTTTCAAAATCAACAGCGCAAAAGATGACGCTGCGGGTCTACAAATCTCGAACCGTTTGAACGTACAAAGCCGTGGCCTGGATGTGGCGGTTCGCAACGCGAACGACGGTATCTCAATTGCACAAACCGCTGAAGGTGCAATGAACGAGACCACTAACATTCTTCAACGTATGCGTGATTTGTCTCTACAATCAGCAAACGGCTCAAACTCGAAATCAGAGCGTGTGGCGATTCAAGAAGAAGTGACCGCGCTAAACGACGAACTAAACCGTATCGCAGAAACCACTTCTTTCGGTGGTAACAAGCTACTAAACGGCACACACGGTGCGAAATCGTTCCAAATCGGTGCGGATAACGGTGAAGCCGTGATGCTTGAGCTAAAAGACATGCGTTCAGACAACAAAATGATGGGCGGTGTGAGCTACCAAGCTGAAAGTGGTAAAGGTAAAGACTGGAACGTTGCTGAAGGTAAGAACGACCTAAAAATCAACTTAACGGACAGCTATGGCCAAGAGCAAGAAATCAACATCAGCGCAAAAGCAGGTGACGATATCGAAGAGCTTGCGACTTACATTAACGGTCAAACTGACCTAGTGAAAGCCTCAGTAGACCAAGACGGTAAACTGCAAATCTTTGCTGGCAACAACAAAGTCGAAGGCGAAGTCGAGTTTTCAGGCGGCCTATCTGGCGAGCTGGGTTTGGGCGAAGGTAAAAAAGTAACGGTAGATACTATCGACGTAACCTCAGTTGGTGGCGCACAAGAATCTGTTGCTATCATCGATGCGGCACTGAAATACGTAGACAGCCACCGCGCAGAGCTGGGTGCATTCCAGAACCGTTTCAACCATGCAATCAGCAACTTGGACAACATCAACGAGAACGTGAATGCGTCGAAGAGCCGTATCAAAGATACTGACTTCGCGAAAGAAACGACTCAAATGACCAAGTCACAAATTCTATCGCAAGCGTCAAGCTCAATCCTTGCGCAAGCGAAACAAGCGCCAAACTCAGCGCTAAGTCTGCTAGGTTAATTTCAAACCTAAGACGAGAACCTCATTGGCTCGTGGTGAGAGATGAGCGAGTAAACCCAGCTTCGGCTGGGTTTTTTTCTGTCTTTTGGGGACTCAAGATTTCTGCGAATCACGACATTAGAGCTTCATCACATTTCAGTAAGCCAAAGAAAATAATCGCAAAAAATTGAAAATTTCTTCTAAAGGATATTCATCGGTCGCCGTTAAAGGGGCTGAGAGAAATGAGATGTACCTAAGTGAGGTGAGAGACACGACGGTACATTCACTAAAGCCTTAAGGAGATCAATTATGGCGATTAACGTTAATACTAACGTTTCTGCGATGACTGCACAGCGTTACCTAAACCAGGCAGCTGACGGTCAACAAAAATCAATGGAGCGTTTGTCTTCGGGTTATAAAATCAATAGCGCGAAAGACGATGCTGCAGGTCTACAGATTTCAAACCGCTTGAATGCACAAAGCCGTGGCCTAGACATGGCGGTGAAAAACGCAAACGACGGTATTTCTATTGCACAGGTTGCTGAAGGTGCAATGAATGAATCTACCAACATCCTACAACGTATGCGTGACCTATCGCTTCAATCTGCGAATGGTTCTAACTCAAAAGCAGAACGTGTTGCGATCCAAGAAGAAGTAACAGCGCTAAATGACGAGCTAAACCGTATTGCTGAAACTACCTCTTTCGGTGGTAACAAGTTGCTGAACGGTACATACGGTACGCAATCTTTCCAAATCGGTGCAGACTCAGGTGAAGCAGTGATGCTTTCTATGGGTAGCTTGCGCTCAGACACTTCTGCAATGGGTGGCAAGAGCTACGCAGCAGAAGAGGGTAAAGATGCATCTTGGACTGTTGGTGAGAAAACTGAGTTCAAAATGAGCTACACCAACAAACAAGGTGAAGAGAAAGAGCTATCGATCAGCGCAAAACAAGGCGACGACATTGAGCAGCTAGCAACGTACATCAACGGTCAAAACGATGATGTAAAAGCGTCTGTTGGTGAAGATGGCAAGCTACAAGTATTTGCTTCTTCTCAAAAAGTTCAAGGTGATGTTGAGTTCTCTGGCAACCTAGCGGACGAGATCGGCTTTGGCGGCCCGAAAGACGTAACAGTGAAAGACATCGACGTAACAACAGTAGCAGGCTCTCAAGAAGCTGTGGCTGTTATCGACGGTGCCCTGAAGTCAGTAGACAGCCAACGTGCGTCACTTGGTGCTTTCCAAAACCGCTTCAACCACGCAATCAGCAACTTAGACAACATTAACGAGAACGTTAATGCGTCTAACAGCCGTATTAAAGATACTGATTACGCGAAAGAAACCACTGCGATGACTAAGTCGCAAATTCTTCAGCAAGCAAGTACTTCAATCCTGGCTCAAGCGAAGCAGTCTCCATCTGCAGCGCTAAGCTTGTTGGGCTAAGTGGTTGACCCAGCCTGAGGTAAATACCTTAGTGCTGGGGCACCAAAGCGATAGGTTCTATCGTTAGCCCATAAGGTGGAAGGGAGATTGTAATGGATATATCCTCCTACGCATCGAACATCCAGCCTTACGGCACGCCAAGTGGCACAAAGTTTGCAAATGAAAATGGCAATGATATAGGCACGTCTAGCCCAGCAAATTCAAATGGTGAGGTTTCGCCGCAAAAAGCGAAAGACACCGAATACGACTTCTCTGTTCAAGCTGCGATCGAGATGGCGGAAAGCCGTCAAGAGCTGAACAAAGAAGAACGTGAAAAATTGGTCGCGCAAATGAATGAGTTTGTGACGTCCATAAACAAAGGAGTCGCGTTTCGAGTGGATGAGGAATCCGGGAGAGATGTGGTGACGATTTACGAAGCCAAAACGGGCGACGTGATTCGTCAAATTCCTGATGAAGAGATGCTAGTGGTATTGCGTCGCCTAGCTGAGCACACAGCCAACAGCGGGTTGTTGACTGAAAAAGTGTAAGTCGTTTTTAGAGGTGATTTGATGAGTTTAGGCCCTTTGGGGATGTCTGGCGGCATGGATATCAATTCCATGGTCAGCAAAATTGTGGATGCCGAACGCGTACCAAAGCAGCAACGCATTGACAACGAGCGCACGACAATTAATGCCAGTATCAGTGCCTATGGGCGACTCAGAGAATCACTGGATACGATGAAAAATCTCATGGCGAACTTTCGTCAAGAGAAAGCGTTTGCCGTTCGTACTGTTGAAACGACAGACGACAATATCGTATCTGCTACTGCAACTACAGATGCTATCGCTGGCAAATATGCTATCGATGTGTTGCAGCTTGCCCAGAGCCACAAAGTCGCTTCTGACGTACTGCCAGAAGACACAAAGTTTGGCCCTGGTAAGCTGCAGATTTCGCTTGGTGATGACACCTTCAACGTGAACGTTCGTTCGAGCTCCAAGCTCGCAGATGTCGTACGCGGCATCAACGGCTCAAAAGACAATCCCGGTGTTCGAGCATCTCTCATTAACGACGTTGAAGGACCACGCCTTATCCTTGCCTCAAATCTCTCTGGTAAGGATCATCAAATCAGAGTCAGTGTGGAGGCCGACAAAGGCAACCCTCTAAAGTATTTCGAATATCAAACACTTGAAGACCGTGTTAACGCGCTTGAAGAAGCTCGTTCAGCGGCGGAAGAAGTGTTAGGTCCTCTTCAATTCCCCGAGCAACCAGTAGAACTGGATGCAAACGGCAATCCTCTACCTCCAGAAGAGCAAAAAGCGGCAGAAAATGGACAAGATGATGGCTCCCAAGAGCCAATCTATGCTGCGGGTGCAGAAGCTGCTAAAGCTGGGCAGGAAGCGATTGATGAAGCCAACCGACGTGCGAGTTTGCGCCCTGAAGACCGAATTCCAGGGTGGACAGAAACTGCGTCAGGCACTTTGCTGGATTCTTATGAAGAGCCAGAGCTCGAACTCGACGAGAAAGCAATAGAGAAGGCACCAGATGTACCGGGTTGGAGTAATGCGGCATCAGGCACATTAACCGACTCTTACGTTACGACGAAAGAGGCCAAGCAGCTTCTTGAGCAAGAAAAAGCTGAAATTGAGCAAAAAATTGCGAGTGAAAAACAAGCGCTAGACGCAAAAGTTGAACGTGGTGAATTGACCGAAGAGCAAGCGAAACAAATTCATCGCGCTAAGCTGGATCCTCAAGAGCGTGAACGTTTAGAAAAAATTGATGAAGCAGAAGCGAAAATTGCAAAAGCGCAATCTGCTTTTGAAGAATACCTTGGTATGACAGAGGTACAAGCAGGGCAAGATTCAGAAGTTCTGCTTGATGGAGTAGCAAAGCTATCTAGTCACAACAATGTGATTGAAGATGCCATAGAAGGTGTTGATATAACACTTAAAGGCAAATCAGAACCGAACAAGCCACCTGCTGAAATTGGCGTCGAATACGATCGTCAGAGTGTGCGTAACGACATCGAAAACTTTGTGGCTGCGTATAACTCGTTTTATCAAACGTCTCAAGCGTTGGCGAGTGTGGATCCGGTCACTGGTCAAAAAGGACCGTTGTCGGGTGACAGTACCGTACGCAGCGCAGACTCACGATTAAAATCGGTATTTTCCACTCAAATTGATAAAGCGCCTGAAAACCTAAAGTCATTAACTGAATTTGGCATTACTACCACGCGTCAAGGTACCTTAGAAATCAACTATGACATGTTGGATCGTCAGTTGAACAACAACTTCAACGAGCTAGAAAAGTTCTTCGGTGGCAACACAGGTTTTGCTAAACGAGTCGAAGACGCGATTCATGGTATTACAGGCATTACAGGCAGCATTCGTACTCGAGAAAAAAGTCTCACAGAACAAAATTATCGTTTGAGTGATGATCAAGCGGCATTAGATCGCCGCATGGAAAGCCTAGAAAAGCGCACTCACGCGAAGTTTACCGCCATGCAAGATGCGACTGGCAAAATGCAAGGTCAGTTAGGTGCCTTAATGAGTGCGTTGGGTTAATAAATGCAAAAAGAACTCATAGATATTAGTGATATAGATCAACTAATTACGCAAGAATTGGAAAAAGTCGACTTTAGTACTGAAGAAATTCTTCGCTTGGTCGATATCAGGGAACGGTTATTGCAAAACCTGTTACCAATTATTCATCAAAATCCTTTGGTTAAGCAGGATGCAGAGTGGCAAGCGTTGCTTACTCGTACCAAAAGAATTGTCGAGCTGATGCAATCGGAAACGTCAAAGGTCGGAAAAGAACTTCATAAGTTTCGTTATGGCCAGCGTTCGCTTCAGCAGTACAAAAAATTTATTTAAAAGAGGATTACTATGCGCGGTTCTTTGCAAGCATACAAAAAGGTATCAGTCGACAGCCAGCTAAGCGCGGCTTCTCCGCACAAAGTCATTCAAATGCTTATGGCTGGTGCGATTGAGCGCCTTATTCAAGGTAAAGCGGCCATGCAAGCAGGCAACATTCCAGCGAAAGGCGAGCGTTTAGGTAAAGCGCTAGACATCATTATTGCGCTACGTAGCTGTCTATCGATGGATGACGGTGGTGATATTGCTTCAAACTTAGATTCACTCTATGAGTTTATGATCACGCAAATTTCAGCTGCTAACCATCAAAATGATCCTCAACTGATCGACGACGTTATCGACATTATCCGTGAGATCAAATCCGCTTGGGACCAAATCCCTACAGAGTTTCATAACCTTACAGCAGCTGAAGTCGGTATTTAATAACCAAAACAACGCGTTAAGATATTAGAGGAATATATTTGTCAATTGCGCAACGAGTTGTGTAGCAAAGTTTCTATCAAGCTCACACCTCTTTATTGCTTGGTTGCCTTATTTTTATATTCAAATAAAATAGAAGCCATTAGTAGCCCTAATGGCTTTTTTTGTTGCTGATTTTCCTATTTTGTCTATCGTAAATTGAGTGTGGTGGTTCTGCCTTCTTTTAGCACCCAATTGCGCAAATCAAGGTTTGGCCGCAACGCACCTAAAATAAAGGCAATCATTCTTACTTATGCAAGGTTTGGCAAAGCTGCTTGTAATTGATGATGACGCATCAAGTCGTTTAAATTTAAGCAATATATTGGAATTTGTTGGAGAAAATTGCGAAGCGGTCAGTTCTGATCAGCTCAGCGATGTTGATTGGTCTAGCGTATGGTCGTGCTGTATTGTTGGTAACATTCCAGCAGGTCAAGCGGCGAATACGGTTATCTCTCATTTAAACAGCGCCTACCACATCCCACTTTTAGTCATGGGCCGATTTCCGTTGCCCGTGGATGATCTTCCAAATTTTGTAGGTGAGCTAGAACTACCTCTTAATTACCCACAGCTTAGTGAGGCGTTACGCCACTGCAAAGATTTTCTGGGTCGAAAAGGGGTCAATGTCGTTGCCAGTGCACGAAAAAACACGCTTTTTCGCAGCTTAGTTGGTCAAAGCAGAGGTATTCAAGAAGTTCGTCACCTGATCGAGCAAGTCTCAGACACTGAGGCAAACGTGTTGATCTTGGGTGAATCTGGTACCGGTAAAGAAGTCGTTGCGCGTAACATTCACTATCATTCGTCGTACAGCAGTGGTGCCTTTGTGCCCATTAACTGTGGTGCCATTCCACCGGAGCTTCTAGAAAGTGAATTGTTTGGCCACGAAAAAGGCGCGTTTACTGGTGCGTTAACGGCACGTAAAGGTCGATTTGAGCTCGCAGACGGTGGCACGATCTTTCTTGATGAGATTGGCGATATGCCGATGTCGATGCAAGTAAAGTTACTTCGCGTATTACAAGAGCGCTGTTTCGAACGTGTGGGTGGCAATAGCACCATCAAGGTCAATGTTCGAGTTGTCGCGGCAACACACCGTAATCTAGAAAGTATGATTGAAGAAGGCACGTTCCGAGAAGACTTGTTCTATCGTTTGAACGTGTTTCCAATCGAGATGCCTGCGCTGAAAGAGCGCAAACAAGATATTCCATTGCTGCTGCAAGAGTTGATGACGCGTCTGGAGGCGGAGGGTGGCCAGCCTATCTGTTTTACCCCTCGTGCGATCAATTCACTGATGGAGCACAACTGGCCGGGTAACGTGCGTGAGTTAGCCAACCTTGTTGAGCGAATGATCATTCTGTACCCAAATAGCTTGGTCGATGTAAACCACTTACCAACCAAATATCGCTACAGTGATATCCCGGAGTTCCAACCAGAAAGTAATCCGTTTATTTCGGTTGAAGAACAAGAGCGTGATGTGTTCCAAGACATCTTCTCAGAAGACTTTAGTTTTGATGATCAAGACGATCTTGACCACAGCATGAACGCTCCGCAAGCGCTGCCGCCTGAAGGTGTAAATCTGAAAGAGCTGTTGGCTGATTTAGAAGTTAATATGATCAGCCAAGCGTTAGAAGCACAAGGTGGGGTCGTGGCACGAGCCGCTGATATGCTGGGTATGCGACGCACAACGTTGGTGGAAAAAATGCGTAAGTACAACTTACAACGCTAGGTAACGTTGAGATTTAAGACGATATCTAAATCATTTGGGCTATTTAGCATCGTTTTTCTGACACCAAAAACCGTTATCTGAGGGTGTCAACTTATTGTCGATGACTTAACGTCATGATAAATATAAAAAAATAGCTTGGTACGCTAATTGCTTACCAAGCTATTTTAGTTTTAGCGGCGATATTTCGACAGGCAGTAATGGATAACAACACCAACCAATCCCATTTAGATTCCGTAGAAAATCAGGTTGAGCGCTATAAGCAGGTGCTTGATGTGATGCCTGCCGGAGTGATTCTGCTCGACACGTACGGCATAGTGCGTGAAGCAAACCCAGAGGCGCACCGAATTCTTGAGATTCCACTGGTTAATGAAAAATGGTTCAACATTATTCAGGCGGTGTTTGATCCTCGTGAGGATGATGGTCACGAAGTTTCCCTGCGGAATGGTCGTAAAGTTCGATTAGCCATTTCGGCTTCTACGACAGGTCAATTGATCCTGATTACCGATTTAACCGAAACTCGCTTACTTCAAGCTCGTGTGAGTGATTTACAACGCTTGTCGTCGTTAGGGCGTATGGTAGCGTCGCTTGCTCATCAGGTAAGAACGCCGCTATCGAGCGCCATGCTATATGCATCCAATTTGGGAGCGCCAAACCTTCCACTAGCGACAAGGGATCGCTTTCAAACCAAATTAATGGATCGACTGCACGATTTGGAAAAGCAGGTTAATGATATGCTGCTTTTTGCTAAAGGTGGTGATAATAAAGTCATTAAGCCATTTACGATTGCTCAGTTGGTGGCGGAATATCAGCCGATGGTCGAAACCGCGCTAAAAAATAACGGTATTGATTACTGCCTAGAAGTGGAAGAAGAACAAACTGAGTTGCTAGGCAATGCGAATGCGATTGCATCCGCGTTGAGCAACCTTGTCATGAATGCGATTCAGATGTCTGGTAAAGAGTCGCAAGTTGATATTTTTTTCCGCCCGGTAAATGGCGAGTTGCGCATTTCAGTGCAAGACAGCGGACCGGGTGTACCTGAAGAACTACAAGCCAAAATTATGGAGCCATTTTTTACCACGCGTTCTCAAGGAACCGGGTTAGGGCTGGCTGTTGTTCAAATGGTTTGCCGTGCCCATGACGGTCGATTGGAACTTATTTCAGAGCAGGGTGATGGAGCCTGCTTTACCATGTGCATTCCGCTAGAGCGAGTGCAACCAGAAGCGCAGTAAGCAGCTTCTGGTAATAACAATTACTGGAGAATCAGAATGGCGCAAAGCAAAGTGCTGATCGTAGAAGACGATGAAGGTCTTCGTGAAGCCCTAGTGGATACTCTGGCTCTGGCAGGGTATGAGTGGTTAGAAGCTGACTGTGCGGAAGACGCACTACTAAAACTCAAATCGAATACTGTCGATATCGTCGTTTCTGACGTGCAAATGGCAGGTATGGGCGGGTTGGCTCTGCTCAAAAACATCAAGCAGAATTGGCCTAACTTACCAGTACTGTTAATGACGGCGTACGCCAACATTGAGGATGCCGTGTCGGCAATGAAAGACGGCGCGATTGACTACATGGCGAAACCATTTGCACCAGAAGTATTGCTGAACATGGTCAGTCGATACGCACCGATCAAAAGCGATGACAATGGTGACGCGGTCGTGGCTGATGAAAAAAGTCTGCGACTACTTGCTTTGGCCGATAAAGTGGCACGTACAGATGCGAATGTTATGGTGCTAGGTCCGAGTGGCTCAGGTAAAGAAGTGATGTCGCGTTATATTCACAACGCATCAAACCGTAAAGATGGTCCATTCGTTGCTATCAACTGTGCGGCGATTCCAGACAACATGCTGGAAGCGACACTATTTGGTTACGAGAAAGGCGCGTTCACTGGTGCGGTTCAAGCGTGTCCGGGTAAGTTTGAACAAGCACAAGGCGGCACAATCTTGCTGGATGAAATCAGCGAAATGGACTTAAACCTGCAAGCGAAACTATTACGTGTTTTGCAAGAGCGTGAAGTGGAGCGCCTTGGCAGTCGTAAGAGTATCAAGCTGGATGTACGCGTGCTCGCGACCAGTAACCGTGATCTCAAGCAGTATGTCTCAGAAGGCAACTTCCGTGAAGATTTATACTACCGCTTGAATGTGTTCCCAATTGCCTGGCCAGCACTGAACGAACGCAAAGGCGATATTGCGCCACTTGCCAAGCATCTTGCTGAGCGTCATTGCAGCAAGATGGGGATGCCAGTGCCTCAATTTTCAGCCGTTGCGGTAGAAAAGCTGCTGCAATACCCTTGGCCAGGTAACGTTCGTGAGCTGGATAACGTGGTGCAACGAGCTCTTATTTTAAGTGAGAATGGTGATATCGACGCTGAACACATCTTACTAGAAGGGGTGGACTGGCAAGATGCCAACAGCTTGCAACATGTGGTGCAAAATGCAGAGATGGTGGTACCTAATGTTAAGCCAGTCGCTCAACCTGAGAGTGTGAACCGTCCGGTATCTGGCGGGGAAGGCTTGGGCAGCGAGCTGCGTGACCAAGAATACGCCATTATTTTGGAAACCTTGGTGGAGTGTAACGGCCGACGCAAAGAAATGGCGGAGAAACTGGGCATAAGCCCACGAACCTTGCGCTACAAACTTGCCAAAATGCGTGATGCTGGTATAGATATCCCAAATTAACATGTGCAATCGCCATAAGACAAAAAGTGTAAGCAAACCGCTAACAAATGTCTTATGGCACGTTAATTGCTGTGTTAATAATCAGTTTTGTTAATAGTCAATCTTTTGGCTTAGAGGTGCTAATGAAAGTTGATGGTATTCAGGCAGAAATGCGCGCCATGATGGTAGAAGCAACCAATACTGCTCCTACTGCAAGTGGGGCGAAAGTTGGAGCAGATTTTAATGATCTCCTAACTAAAGCCATCAATAACGTGAACACACTTCAAAAAGCATCCGGTGATTTACAAACCCGTTTTGATCGTGGTGATGCCGATGTTTCCCTTTCTGACGTTATGATTGCTCGTAACAAGTCTAGTGTCGCTTTTGATGCGACGGTTCAAATTCGCAATAAACTCGTTGAGGCGTATAAAGACCTCATGAACATGCCAGTGTAATTTAGGTAATAAGTGTGGCAGACAAGTCTACAGATTTAACCGTCACTGAAGGCGGCTCAGATGGTGCACTGGTAGCAAGTTCCGACGTAGATGTGGAGAGTCAAAATCCAGATCTAGAGGAGCGCAGTGCGTCAAAATTTGATATGGCAGTGGGTGACCTTGATTTACTTCGTCAAGTTGTACTTGTGCTGTCAATCTCCATCTGTGTTGCATTGATCGTGATGCTGTTCTTTTGGGTCAAAGAGCCGGAGATGCGCCCGCTTGGAGCGTATGAGACCGAAGAGTTGATCCCCGTTTTGGATTATCTGGACCAGCAAAAAATCAATTACAAGCTTGATGGTAATACCATTTCTGTTGAATCGAGCGAATACAACTCGATCAAACTTGGCATGGTTCGCTCTGGCGTAAACCAAGCCACAGAGGCGGGCGATGATATTTTGCTGCAAGATATGGGCTTTGGCGTATCACAACGTTTAGAGCAAGAGCGTCTAAAACTCAGTCGAGAGCGTCAACTGGCTCAAGCGATTGAGGAAATGAAGCAGGTTCGTAAAGCACGAGTCTTATTGGCGCTACCAAAGCACAGTGTGTTTGTTCGTCATAACCAAGAAGCATCAGCGTCTGTATTTTTGACACTGTCGACTGGCACGAACCTCAAACAGCAAGAAGTGGATTCTATCGTTGACATGGTGGCGAGTGCCGTTCCGGGAATGAAAACCTCCCGAATTACCGTCACAGATCAGCATGGTCGTTTGCTCAGTTCAGGCTCTCAAGACCCTGCTTCTGCTGCGCGACGCAAAGAACAAGAATTAGAGCGTAGCCAGGAACAAGCGCTGCGTGAAAAAATTGATTCAGTGCTATTACCTATTTTAGGTTTTGGCAACTACACGGCGCAGGTCGATATCCAAATGGATTTCAGCGCGGTTGAACAAACTCGCAAACGCTTTGATCCCAATACCCCTGCAACCCGCAGTGAGTACGCATTAGAAGATTACAATAACGGCAATATGGTAGCGGGTATTCCGGGGGCGTTAAGTAATCAGCCTCCAGCGGATGCCTCTATTCCGCAAGATGTGGCTCAGATGAAAGACGGTTCTGTCATGGGGCAGGGTTCGGTGCGTAAAGAATCCACGCGTAACTTTGAGCTTGATACCACTATCAGCCATGAGCGTAAGCAGACGGGGACGGTTGCTCGCCAGACAGTTTCTGTTGCGATTAAGGACCGTCGTCAGGTCAACCCAGATACGGGAGAAGTGACTTATACCCCGATGTCCGAATCGGAAATCAATGCCATTCGCCAAGTCTTAATTGGTACGGTTGGTTTTGACCAAGGCCGTGGTGATTTGTTGAATGTACTGAGTGTGAAGTTTGCAGAGCCTGAGGCTGAACAGCTGGAAGAACCACCAATTTGGGAGCACCCTAACTTCAGTGACTGGGTTCGTTGGTTCGCAAGTGCATTAGTGATCATCGTTGTTGTGTTGGTTCTGGTTCGCCCAGCAATGAAGAAATTGCTTAACCCTACCAGTGATGACGAAGACGAAATGTACGGACCAGACGGCTTGCCGATTGGCGCGGATGGTGAAACTAGCCTGATTGGCAGCGACATTGAAAGCAGCGAACTGTTTGAGTTTGGTTCAAGTATTGATTTGCCAAACCTTCATAAAGATGAAGATGTATTGAAAGCGGTTCGCGCTCTGGTTGCGAATGAACCTGAACTTGCTGCTCAAGTAGTGAAAAACTGGATGAATGACAATGGCTAACGATATCGTACCTCAAGATGACAACGCCGCGGGAATGCCAGTTGAGCTGGATGTCTCAACCATTACTGGCGAAGAAAAAGCAGCAATTTTGCTACTGAGCCTCAATGAACAAGATGCCGCTGGCATTATTCGTCACCTAGAGCCAAAACAGGTCCAGCGTGTGGGTAGTGCGATGGCTAAGGCGAAAGATCTCAGCCAAGACAAGGTGTCAGCCGTTCACCGTGCATTTTTGGAGGACATCCAGAAATACACCAACATCGGCATGGGCAGCGAAGACTTCATGCGTAATGCGCTGGTGGCGGCTCTTGGTGAAGACAAAGCCAACAACTTGGTTGACCAGATCCTGCTTGGTACGGGTTCAAAAGGCTTGGATTCGCTGAAATGGATGGACCCACGACAAGTGGCGAGCATCATTGTCAACGAACACCCGCAGATCCAAACCATCGTATTGTCTTATTTAGAAGCAGACCAATCCGCGGAGATTTTGTCTCAGTTCCCTGAGCGCGTGCGTTTGGACCTGATGATGCGTATTGCCAACCTTGAAGAAGTTCAGCCATCGGCACTGGCAGAGCTGAACGAAATCATGGAGAAACAGTTCGCGGGTCAAGCTGGCGCTCAAGCAGCCAAGATTGGTGGCCTGAAAGCGGCAGCGGAGATCATGAACTATCTAGACAACAACGTTGAAGGTTTGTTGATGGAACAGATTCGCGATCAAGACGAAGACATGGCGACGCAAATTCAAGACTTGATGTTTGTCTTCGAAAACTTAGTCGAAGTGGACGATCAAGGTATTCAGAAATTGCTGCGTGATGTACCACAAGACGTGTTGCAAAAAGCACTTAAAGGTGCCGACGATTCTCTGCGTGAGAAGGTATTTAAGAACATGTCGAAACGAGCGGCTGAGATGATGCGTGATGACATCGAAGCGATGCCGCCAGTTCGCGTGGCGGATGTCGAAGCGGCACAGAAAGAAATCCTGGCGATCGCTCGTCGCATGGCCGATGCAGGCGAACTCATGTTGTCTGGCGGTGCGGACGAATTCTTATAATCTCTATTGCTCCGCGATTATCCTATTGCGGAGCGCCCTCACTTCTTAATCGAATACATAATAGGTAACCCATGGCTGGCGAAAGAAAACGTGGATTTATCCGTCCTGATGAAGATGATTCGATGATCGAACCACAACGTTGGGGGTTGCCTGATTACGGCGAGCCCAAAGCCAAGCAAGCAAAACAAACCGCGTTTAACTATGACCCGGGTTGGGTACCGAATCTTGAAGAGCCAGAAGAAGAGCAAGCACTTGAGCTAACCGAAGAGCAGATAGAGCTGATCAAGCAAGGCGCTTATCAGGAAGGTTTGTATCAAGGTCAAGAAGCCGGCTTTAAGCAAGGTTATGAAAAAGGCAAAGAAGAAGGCCTGCAAGCGGGCCATGCTGAAGGGCTGGAGCTTGGAAAAGCCGAAGGCGTGACCGCAGGTCAAGAATATATTCAGCAGCAAGTCGAAACCTTTATGAACTTGGCCAATCAGTTTACTCAACCTTTGGAGTTGATGAATGCTCAGGTTGAAAAGCAGCTGGTGGATATGGTGCTCTGTTTAGTCAAAGAAGTCGTGCATGTCGAAGTACAAACCAACCCTCAAATTATTTTAGACACGGTTAAGCAGTCGGTTGAAGCGCTGCCAATATCAGGTCATCCCATTACCTTGCACCTGAATCCAGAAGACGTTGCGATTATTCGCTCAGCTTACGGCGAAGAAGACCTTGATTGCCGCAACTGGACGTTGGTTGCTGAGCCATCACTCAATCGAGGCGACGTCCAAATTGAAGCGGGTGAATCAAGCATTAACTACCGTATGGAAGAGCGCGTCAAAAGCGTGTTGCACAGTTTTTGTGGTGCAAACCGTCATCAAGAGGGTGAGTAATCCATGCAAGCATTGGCTGACCGTTTAAAAAACTACAAAGTTGAAGGCTTAACGACGCGCCCAGTTGCCTCTGGCAAACTGGTTCGAGTGGTTGGGTTAACGTTGGAAGCGACAGGCTGTCGCGCACCAATTGGCAGTTTATGCTTAGTGGAAACCATGTCCGGTCAGATGGAAGCCGAGGTCGTCGGTTTTTCAGGTGATAACCTATTTTTGATGCCAAGCGAGCAAATTACGGGCATTTTGCCTGGCGCTAGAGTGGCGCCATTAACCAGTGACGCTGGCTTGCCTGTTGGCATGGAGTTACTTGGTCGCGTGATTGACGGGGTTGGTAATCCGCTTGATGGACTTGGCCCGTTGTATACCGATCATCGCGCCTCTTTTAATGCTGAGCCAATCAACCCGCTGGCTCGAAAGCCAATTTCAGAGCCACTTGATGTGGGTTTGAAAGCGATTAACGGATTATTGACGGTAGGTAAAGGTCAGCGTATCGGTCTGTTTGCTGGCTCTGGTGTGGGTAAATCGGTCACGCTTGGCATGATGACGCGAGGTACAACCGCACAAGTTGTTGTGGTCGGTCTGATAGGTGAGCGTGGACGCGAAGTTAAAGAGTTTATCGAAGAGATTTTAGGTGAGGATGGACGACGTCGCTCTGTCGTGGTGGCTGCGCCTGCCGATGCTTCACCATTGATGCGTTTGAAAGGCTGTCAAACCGCCTTAACCATTGCAGAGTACTTTCGCGATCAAGGTTTGGACGTTCTGTTATTGATGGATTCCTTGACGCGTTTTGCGCAAGCACAGCGTGAAATCGCCCTTTCTGTTGGTGAGCCGCCAGCGACAAAAGGCTATCCGCCATCTGTGTTCGCCAAGCTACCTGCTTTGGTTGAGCGTGCGGGTAACGGAAGCGCCGAACAAGGCTCAATTACGGCGTTCTTTACCGTGTTGACCGAGGGCGATGATTTACAAGACCCGATTGCGGATGCATCGCGGGCAATTCTTGATGGTCACATTGTGCTGTCCCGTGAAATGGCGGATGCAGGCCATTATCCTGCGATTGACGTCGAAAAGTCGGTTAGCCGTGTTATGCCGCAAATCACCACTGAAGAACATGTTCTGATGTCGAAAGCGGTACGTCAGGTCTTGTCGATTTGCCGCAAGAACCAAGATTTGGTCTCGATTGGGGCGTACAAGCCGGGCACCGATCCTGCTATCGATGGCGCGTTTACATTGAAGCCAAAGTTAGACGAATACTTACAGCAGAGCATGAAAGAATCGGTGCCATACGATATGTGCGTCAACATGCTTAGAAACATTTTGGGCGGGTGATAGCGCATGAACAATGCGATGGAGTTCCTACTTGAGCAGACTAAAGAGCGTGAAGATCAAGCCGTACTTGCGCTGAACAAAGCGCGCTCTGAACTTGAAGATTATTACCGTCAGGTTGAGCAAATCGAAAAGTATCGCCTTGATTATTGCCAACAGCTTATCGACCGTGGCCAGGCGGGCTTAACGGCAAGCGAATATGGGCATTTAAATCGCTTTCTCACCCAGCTAGACGAAACGTTATCTAAGCAGAAACAAGCGGAAAGTCATTTCAAAGAACAGGTAGAAAACTGTCAAGAATACTGGTTAACAGTACGCAAAGAACGCAAATCCTATGAGTGGATGATCGAAAAGCGAGAGAAAGAGAAGCAGCTTGCGGAAGCCAAACGGGAACAAAAGCAAATGGATGAGTTTTCAACGTTGCTTTACAGCCGTCGAGCGAAGCCTTTTTAATGTTTAAAAGTTGATGTTGCTTCCACTTATAGCGCTCGATTTGTCACTGCGGCAATGAGCTTGTTATTGGCGTAATTTTTGCAGATAACTTTGTAGATGATCATCCCAATAACCTAAATTTGCCACCGTGTGCAATTTAGCAGCGGCCTAGCGCTCGAAGCTGCTGATAATGAGAATTTCTATATGAATGTGAATTTGTCCAATGTTTCTGCGACGAGCAAGACGTCAGTTTCTGACTCTGCCGCACAAGCACCTACAGAAAACGCGGAGAACAAGGGATTTTTGGAAACCTTGACGGATGCATTTTCAGGTTCACAAAAGTCAGAAAAAGTAGCAACGAAATCACAAAACGGTGAAGACCAAAACAGTGCCGAGGTTAACAAGCTTTCGTCTGGCGACGCTGATAGCCAAGATACGGTCACAGACGTGGCTCAAGAGAGCAGTAACGACGCCGAAGAGTTTCTGGCGCAAGAAAGCCATCAAGAGCAAAACCGCTCTGGCGACATGCTGACAGAGCATGCGAACACCATTCAAAGTGATGAAGCAAGCCTACTGGAAGCCAAACTAGGCGAGCACTCGCAAAATGATGCTGATGTCACTGAGAAAGTCGGTTCACTCTCGAACGCCCCTTCAGCTGCTAATGGCGCAAAAAGCGCGATGGGTGAAGGACAACAGCTGCTTGGTCGTATTGAACAAGCGAATCAAACCTTGAAAGCGAATAATGCATCCATCGATAGTGGCAAAGTTTTGCCTCAACGAGCGGGTTTAGAGCACTCGTTTAACGAGCAAACAACAGACATTGATGAACTTGCTTTGAATGACATGCCATCAGCTCAATCGCTTGAACAAGTGCAGGCAATGGCCGGGCAAGGCTTAGAGCCAATTTTAGATAAGCATGGTCAACCTATCGATGTCGATAAGCTCTCGTCTGAGTTTGCTACTTGGCAAGGTCTGGCTAAACAAGTCAGTCACCCAACCGAGAAGGGCATGGTCAGTGGTGACGTTGCCAATGAACTATCGCCACTGGAGGTGGGTTTGGATGGCTCTAAAATTGATGCGCTTCAGCATGTTTCCTTGGATGAACTCGAACTCATAGATACCAAACTGGCGCAGGGAAAACCACTGACTCAGCAAGAAGCTGAGATCATAGAAGGGTTTAAAAAAGGGACGGTCATTGCCGATATTCCTGAGCAAGATCTTGCCCAGTTTGTTGCGCTTCCTACTGACGTTAAACAGGTTCTCGCCGAGCAGCAAGTACAACATCATTTGGCTCGCCAGGCTGCGCCTATGGGGATGTCTCAGCAAGCCCTTAATTTTGCGCCTCAATCAGCTCAGCCACAAGCTGTTCAGAGTACAGATAAAGTCGCATTGTCTCCGATGCCAGATGCGTTGGCCGCAGCTCATTTTCCGACGGCGCTTCAAGGCGTAAAGGACGGAGAGGTTAACCAGAAAGTTGTGAATGCCGCATTGACTGCTGGTGCACTTAAAGCGACAGCGGATAAGCAAGATAAACCAGAACTTCAACATGGTTTAGCGGGGCAGCTTCAGGCGATGGCGGGTCAACAAGGAACAAACGTGCAGCAACAAGCGCGTATTGATGCCGCGCAGCAAGCTCAGCTTCCGTTGCAACTGACCAAAGAGTTGGCCAATGAGCAAGTGGCGGAAAAAGTGCAAATGATGATGTCGAAGAACCTAAAAAACCTCGATATTCGTCTTGATCCACCAGAATTAGGTCGTATGCAAATTCGTATGACGATGAACAACGATGTGGCTAATGTGCATTTTACGGTGAACAACCCGCAAGCGCGTGACATCATTGAACAGACGCTTCCTCGCTTGAGAGAGATGTTGGCGCAGCAGGGCATGCAACTGGCTGATTCTTCTGTTCAGCAACAAAACAGCGGGCAGCAGCAAGGTAGGTATACTGCTGAGCAACATGGTCAAAGTGCTCAAGGCAGCGGTTTTTCTGGACAATCAGAAGAGAGCTTTGATGCTGACGTCAATCTGGATTTGAATGTGGCTTCAAAGCGTGATGGAATTAGTTTTTACGCATAACAGGCCGTTTAAAGGCAATAATACAAGGTTACCAAACGACTTCCTTAAGCATCTCGGTAACCTAAAAGAACAATAAGAGACAACAATGGCAGAAGAACAGTTACAAGGGGCCGATGCGCCGAAAGGAAAAGGTAAGTTACTTATCATCATAATCGCTGTTGTGGTATTGCTACTTGGCGGTGGTGCAGCAGCATTCTTTCTCATGGGCTCTGATGAACCAGCTCAGGCTGAAGCGTCTCAACAGGTTCAAGCGAAGGCATCAGATGCCTCGCCCATTGCCTACGTGAATCTTCCTCAGGCATTTGTATTTAACGTTACTGGGGACCGTCGCGACAGACTGGTACAAATTAAAGCGCAGTTAATGGTTCGCGGCGCAGAGAATGAAGAGTTGGCGCGGTACCATTCGCCACTAATTGAGAGCTCTTTGTTATCAACGTTTGCTTCGGCGACGGTTGATCAATTGCGTTCTCCAACGGGACGAGTGGAATTGCGCGATCGTGCTTCCGAAGATATCAAAGCAGCGCTAAACGCTGCGGTCGGTAAGCCAGTGATTGAAAAAGTACTGTTTACAGATTTTGTTATTCAATAGGTAAAACGTGACCGATCTATTAAGCCAAGACGAAATTGATGCGCTATTGCACGGGGTTGACGATGTTGATGACGTCGATGAACCGATAGAAAACGACAACGAAGGTGCCGTCAATTTTGATTTCTCGTCGCAAGACAGGATTGTACGTGGTCGAATGCCGACGCTCGAACTTATCAACGAGCGCTTTGCACGACACATGCGTATTAGTCTGTTTAATATGCTGCGTAAAACGGCAGAAGTGTCGATCAATGGCGTGCAGATGATGAAGTTTGGCGAATACCAAAACACATTGTACGTGCCAACCAGTTTGAACATGGTGCGTTTTCGTCCGTTAAAAGGTACAGCGTTGATCACCATGGAGGCTCGCTTAGTCTTTATTCTGGTAGAAAACTTCTTTGGTGGGGATGGTCGATTCCATGCAAAAATCGAAGGGCGCGAATTTACCCCAACGGAACGCCGCATCATTCAGCTGCTGCTGAAGATTGTATTTGAAGACTACAAAGAAGCGTGGTCGCCAGTGATGGGGGTGGAGTTCGAATATCTCGACTCTGAAGTAAACCCAAGTATGGCTAACATTGTCAGCCCGACAGAAGTGATTGTCGTGAGTTCTTTCCACATTGAGGTCGATGGTGGCGGCGGCGATTTTCATGTCGTTATGCCTTACTCCATGGTTGAGCCGATTCGTGAACTGTTGGATGCAGGTGTTCAGTCCGACAAGATGGAGACAGACGTCCGTTGGAGCTCAGCATTACGTGAAGAGATTATGGATTGTCCGGTTAACTTCCGCGTTAACTTGCTTGAAAAAGACATCTCTTTGCGTGACCTCATGGAATTGCAACCGGGTGACATCATCCCGATTGAAATGCCAGAACATGCGACAATGTTTGTGGAAGACCTGCCGACCTATCGCGTAAAAATGGGCCGTTCGGAAGACAAATTAGCGGTGCAAATTTCTGAGGAAATTGAGCGCCCACATGTAGTCAAAACAGATTTAGCTTTCTTGGGCAAAGACATCATGTCTGAGCTTGAGAATGAAGACGATATAGACGATTAAGATACCTTATTGAACAGACATGCTTTGGCATTAAATAAGGCTTAACACAGGATAGAAAAATGGAACCAAGTGACGATCAAAAGCTAGCAGATGAATGGGCAGCCGCTCTTGGCGAAGACCCGTCTGCACCTTCTGTTGACGTAGATGAAGTATTGGCCGCGCCACTGGAAGAGCTAAAAGACACTTCAAGCCCAATTACCGAAGATGAGCGTCGTAAACTCGACACCATCATGGATATTCCGGTGACGATTTCGATGGAAGTCGGTCGTTCACAAATCAGCATTCGGAACTTATTGCAGTTGAACCAAGGTTCGGTTGTTGAGTTGGATCGTCTAGCGGGCGAGTCATTGGACGTATTAGTCAACGGTACACTGATTGCGCATGGCGAAGTCGTGGTCGTGAACGATAAGTTTGGTATCCGTTTGACGGATGTGATCAGCCAAACTGAACGAATTAAGAAGCTACGTTAAGATGAGCCGCTCAATCAAAACGCGATTGAAGCAAATCACTGGAGCACTGAGCTTAATGCTGAGTGCTCCTTATGCATTTGCTGCCGCACCAAATAATCTGGATCTTGCGACGACACTGGGCTCGCTTGTGCTTGTGATCGGCGTGATTCTTTTGTTGGCTTGGCTACTTAAACGTATGCAAGTGCCGGCGATGGGACAACAAAAAGGCTTGCGTATTGTGAGTCAGTTGCCAGTGGGCACCAAAGAAAGAATCGCCGTAGTTCAAGTGGGTGAAGAGCAGTTTTTGGTTGGAATTACCAGCCAATCAATCCAAACGTTAGCCAAGTTAGATAAGCCACTGAAAGAGGAAGAGTTGGCGACCAATGCTTTTGCGACTCAATTTAGCCAACTGATCAAAAAACATGACAAAGGGTAACCCGATTCGTTTGCTCCTGAGCACGTTGTTGCTTTTCGTCGGCGTGCTGTTTTCTTCATTTTCGTTTGCTGAGGCAGAGGAGTCTGCTCTGCCTGACAACTTGGCCGATGGAAGTAGCGTCACTGTTCAGGCGATGCAAAGTGATACTGGCGCCAGTCGTGCTATGTCCGTTTCTAGTGGTGGTGGCATCCCTGCGTTTACCATGACCACAAACCCAGATGGCAGTGAAGATTACTCGGTTACGCTACAAATCCTAGCGTTAATGACCATGCTTGGCTTCTTGCCTGCTATGGTGATTCTAATGACGTCGTTTACTCGAATTGTGGTGGTGATGTCGATATTGCGTCAGGCAATGGGTTTGCAACAAACGCCGTCTAATCAGGTCATCATTGGTATAGCGCTTTTTTTGACCTTTTTTGTTATGTCTCCTGTCCTGAACGAAATCAACGATAAAGCCGTTCAGCCTTATTTGAATGAGCAAGTCACTGCGAGAGAAGCGTTTGATGCTGCACAAGCACCAATGAAAGCATTTATGCTTAAACAGACCCGAATCAAAGATTTGGAGACATTTGTAACCATGTCAGGAGAGCAAGTTGAGAACCCAGAAGATGTGTCGATGGCGGTGTTGATTCCGGCTTTCATCACCTCGGAGTTAAAAACTGCATTCCAAATTGGTTTTATGCTCTTCTTGCCGTTTTTGATTATTGACCTCGTGGTAGCGTCGGTACTGATGGCAATGGGTATGATGATGTTGTCACCAATGATTGTTTCGTTGCCGTTCAAGTTGATGCTGTTCGTATTGGTCGATGGTTGGAACTTGATACTTTCGACACTCGCGGGCAGTTTCGCCCTTTAGATAAGCGCAGATAGAGGATAAGACATGACACCAGAAATGTTTGTCGAGCTTTTCCGTGAAGCACTTTGGATGGTGCTTATCATGGTCTGCGCCATTATCATCCCAAGTTTGCTTATCGGCCTTATTGTTGCGATTTTCCAAGCTGCGACTTCCATCAACGAACAAACATTGAGCTTCTTGCCGCGTTTGATTGTCACTCTTTTGGCTCTAATGCTATTTGGTCACTGGATGACGCAAATGTTGATGGAATATTTCTATGGCTTGATTGAGCGCTTACCTCAGGTGCTTTATTAGAGGCGCCTATGGAGTACCCCACTAGCGTTGTCTTAGATTGGATCGCAAACTATTTCTGGCCTTACGTTCGTATCTCTTCCATGCTGATGGTGATGACGGTAACTGGGGCTCGATTTGTCTCACCACGAATCCGCCTTTACCTCGGGTTAGCCATTACTTTTGCCGTCATGCCAGCGATCCCTGCAGTGCCTCAAGACATTGAGTTGCTCTCGTTTCGGGGTTTTATGACCATTGCCGAGCAAATGATCATCGGTATTGCGATGGGCATGGTCACTCAATTTATGATTCAAACCTTTGTCTTGTTGGGACAAATATTGGGTATGCAATCAAGTTTGGGTTTCGCTTCTATGGTTGATCCCGCAAATGGTCAGAACACGCCATTGCTTGGTCAGCTATTCATGTTTTTGACGACAATGTTTTTCCTTGCCACCGATGGGCACTTGAAAATGCTGCAACTGGTCGTGTTCAGCTTTAAAACACTGCCGATTGGCTCCGGCTCGCTCAACGCGGTTGATTTCCGTGAAATGGCAGGCTGGCTTGGTATTATGTTCCAAACGGCACTGAGTATGTCTCTATCTGGCATTATTGCACTACTTACCATTAACTTGTCGTTTGGTGTAATGACCCGTGCCGCACCACAGCTGAATATCTTCTCGCTTGGTTTTGCTTTTGCTTTGATGGTGGGCCTATTACTTTGTTGGTACATATTGGCTGGCCTTTATAGTCATTATGAAATGTTCTGGACAGTGGGTGAGGCGCAGATTTGTCGACTCATTCGCTTGGAGTGCTAAGAATTGGCAGAATCAGACGGTCAGGAACGCACCGAAGAAGCCACGCCCCGACGGTTACAACAAGCCAGAGAAAAGGGGCAGGTTGCTCGGTCTAAAGAACTTGCATCAGCATCTGTACTGATCGTTGGCGCCATTTCACTGATGTGGTTTGGCGAGGCGTTAGCACGCTCACTGTTTTCCATCATGAGCCGTTTATTTGATCTTCAACGAGAAGAGATTTTTGATACGGCAAAGCTATTTGACATTGCTTTAGGGGCGATGACCGATTTGTTGTTCCCTCTATTTTTGGTGCTAGCTACGTTGTTTACTGCCGCCATGATTGGTGCTGCGGGTGTGGGAGGAATCAGTTTTTCTGCTCAAGCGGCCATGCCAAAGCTGTCGAAAATGAATCCGCTTAGCGGTTTAAAGCGGATGGTGGGAATGCAAAGCTGGGTAGAGTTGATCAAATCAATTCTTAAAGTGGTTTTGGTTACTGGTGTCGCGATCTATTTGATCCAAGCATCGCAGGCGGATCTAATTCAATTAAGTATGGATGTGTATCCGCAAAACATCTTCCATGCTTTAGATATTCTGCTGAACTTTATCTTGTTGATCAGCTGTTCACTGTTGATCGTGGTTGCCATCGATATTCCATTTCAAATCTGGCAGCACGCTGATCAGTTAAAAATGACCAAGCAAGAAGTCAAAGACGAATATAAAGAAACCGAGGGTAAGCCAGAGGTCAAAGGACGCATTCGTATGCTGCAAAGAGAAGCGGCTCAACGTCGTATGATGGCAGATGTTCCTCAGGCTGATGTTATTGTTACCAACCCAGAGCACTTTTCGGTTGCGCTTCGTTATAAACAGAAGACAGACCGTGCGCCGGTAGTGATCGCTAAAGGCACCGATCACATGGCAATGAAGATTCGAGAAGTCGCCCGAGAGCATGACATCACAATTGTACCTGCTCCGCCACTTGCTCGTGCGCTGTACCATACTACCGAGCTAGAACAAGAGATCCCCGATGGATTGTTTACTGCGGTGGCTCAGGTTTTGGCATTTGTATTCCAGTTGAAGCAATACCGAAAGCGAGGCGGACAGCGCCCCAAAATTCAGGATTACGATTTGCCAATCCCGCCAGAACACCGGCACTAATGCTAAAAGAAGCCTAATTCTAAAAAGATTAATTGAATCAGATATTAAACTCTACTTGAGTGTTTAGTCATTATTTTGGCGTTAATTATGGTACATAGCTTGCTTAAAACGCCTTAATTATCAACCATACCTAAACTTTTAGGCCAAAGCGGTCGCGTATTAATAGTAAGAGCTAACGTGACGCTTCAATCGATTGAGATCTCTCGTAGTATGAAGTTAAGCCTGCCATTTGCAGATAAATTGCCACGAATCCCTCAGCGTGAAATGCCAGCTATTGGCGCACCGGTGATGGTTTTGGCCACCTTAGCGATGGTGGTGCTGCCTATTCCAGCCTTTTTGCTGGATATGTTCTTCACCTTTAACATCGCGTTGTCGATGGTGGTGTTGTTAGTGACCGTTTACACACGTCGTCCGTTGGACTTCGCCGCTTTTCCGACGGTACTGCTGATCGCGACTTTGTTGCGTTTAGCGCTGAACGTTGCCTCGACACGTGTCGTCTTACTGCATGGTCATGAAGGCGGCAACGCAGCAGGTAACGTAATTGAAGCGTTTGGTAATGTCGTTATTGGTGGTAACTACGCGGTCGGCTTAGTGGTTTTCCTTATCTTAATGATCATCAACTTTATGGTGGTGACCAAAGGTGCAGGTCGTATCTCTGAGGTAAGTGCTCGCTTCACCCTTGATGCGTTGCCAGGTAAGCAGATGGCGATTGATGCGGACTTAAATGCCGGATTGATAGACCAAGAACAGGCAAGAGTTCGTCGTTTTGAAGTGACCAAAGAAGCGGATTTCTACGGCTCGATGGATGGTGCCTCGAAGTTCGTAAAAGGTGACGCGATTGCCGGTATTTTGATTCTGTTTATCAACATCATCGGCGGTCTGTCGATCGGTATGGCGCAGTATGGATTGGGTTTCGGTGAGGCAATTGAAATCTATACTTTGCTGACGATTGGTGACGGCCTAGTTGCACAGATTCCATCGCTATTGCTGTCGATTGCAGCGGCGATGATGGTGACACGTCAAAACACCGATGAAGACATGGGTGAACAGCTGGTCTTCCAGATGTTCGACAACCCAAAAGCACTGATGATTACCGCAGCTATTCTCGGTGTGATGGGCATCGTACCGGGCATGCCACACTTTGCGTTTTTGAGTCTGGCGGTCGCGGCTGGCGCGGCGGCGTATTTCATCGATAAACGCCAAAAGCAGAAAGCGAAAGAACCGGCTTTACCAGCGAAAGCCGACGAAGGTGCAGAGCCTTCATCACAACGCGAACTATCTTGGGACGACGTCCAGCCAGTCGATATTATTGGCCTAGAAGTGGGTTACCGCTTGATTCCGCTAGTGGACCGAGACCAAGGTGGAGAACTGTTAGAGCGCGTAAAAGGTGTGCGTAAAAAGCTATCGCAAGATTTTGGGTTCTTAATCCCTGCGGTTCACATACGTGACAACCTTGAACTGACGCCAAACAGCTATCGAATCACATTAATGGGGGTTGCGGTGGGCGAAGCTGAGATTCGTCCGGATCAAGAGCTAGCGATTAACCCAGGTCAGGTGTATGGCATGATTGATGGCGAGCCAACCATTGACCCTGCATTTGGACTGGAAGCCGTATGGATTCGCGAAGATCAGCGTGAGCATGCTCAGGCGTTAGGGTATACGGTTGTTGACTCATCGACAGTATTAGCGACGCACCTGAGCCAGTTATTGACTAATAACGCATCGCAGTTGATTGGTCATGAAGAAGTAGAGAATTTATTAGAAATGTTAGGACGCAGCGCGCCTAAGTTGGTTGAGAACTTTGTTCCTGACCAATTACCATTAGGTGTGGTGGTGAAAGTCCTACAAAACTTGTTAAACGAGGCCATCCCAATCCGCGATATTCGCACGATTGTTCAAACTTTGGCTGAGTACTCAAGTAAGAGTCAAGAAGCTGACATATTGACGGCAGCAGTTCGAATTAGTCTAAAACGTCTAATTGTTCAAGAAATCAATGGTATAGAGCCTGAGCTGCCAGTGATTACTTTGATACCTGAACTGGAACAAATATTGCATCAAACTATGCAAGCATCAGGAGGCGAATCCGCGGGGATTGAACCGGGGCTCGCTGAACGATTGCAGTCTTCACTAAGCCAAGCGACACAGGAACAAGAATTGAAAGGCGAACCTGCCGTTCTGCTTACTTCCGGTGTATTACGCTCGACGTTGGCGAAATTTGTGAAGAACACAATACCTAATCTCCGGGTACTGTCTTACCAAGAAATCCCGGATGAAAAACAGATCAGAATTGTGCAAGCCGTGGGTAACTGATCTCACGCATCATTAATGGATTCATAGTTTGAAAATAAAGCGATTTTTTGCCAAAGACATGAGAACGGCGCTGCTCCAAGTGAAAGAGGAGTTAGGCGCGGAAGCGGTGATCATGTCAAACAAGAAAGTGGCTGGTGGGGTGGCGATTGTTGCGGCGATAGATAGTGAATCTAACCCGTCTCAAGCAAGCGCAGCGTCACAACAAAATCGCGGTGCTTCTCAATCGAATCGCTATAACGAACATCGTCAAATGTCATCGTCTTCTGCAGATCGTTATCAAGATCGTCATTTAGATGAAGATAAAATTAGCCTGAACAGTAATAACAGTAACAACGAAAAAACAGGCTCGATGACGCAGCGATTCGCTAACATGCTTAAGCAATATAGTGGTGGTGCAGCAGATGCTGACGATCATGTAGCGGAAAATGAAGATTCGCTCTCTGCTTTATTGCAACGCCAGAATAAGCATCGCGACGGCTACAACCAAGAAAAGCCAGCGCCATATCAACCAGATTCACCTTTGGCGAAGTTAATCGCACAAGATAATCGATTTGAGCGTCCAACGCCGAAGTTGGATCCGACACGCTATGATCGCCGCCGTCCAAGTGATGAGCGAGAAGAGTCTGCTGATGAGCTGGAGAGTATGCGCGAAGAGATGACGTCAATTCGTCGTCTTCTAGAGCATCAAGTCTCTGGCCTAATGTGGCAGGAAGTGGAACGTCGTGAGCCGCTCAGAGCAATGCTGATTAAGCGCTTAGAGCGTATGGGCGTTTCTCCGGAGTTAGCAGACCAAATGGCTTGCTATATCCCGGAAGATACAAAACCAGCGCGAGCGTGGAAAGCGTTGTTGTCGCTGGTGGCGGATCAAATCAATATTCCTAAACAGGACATTTTAAAACGTGGTGGTGTGGTCGCACTGTTAGGTCCGACGGGGGTTGGAAAAACAACCACCGTTGCGAAGCTCGCAGCACGTGCCGCCATGGAATACGGTGCCGACAATGTGGCCCTTGTGACAACAGATACATATCGCATAGGTGCACATGAGCAGCTCTCAATTTACGGAAGAATCATGGGTTGTCCCGTAAGAGTTGCTAAAGATTCTAACGAGTTAGCCGATGTTATATATCAGCTAAGAAACAGAAGACTGATTTTGGTCGATACGGCAGGGATGGGGCAACGAGATGTCAGGCTTTCTGAGCAGCTCGATACTCTAATGCAAGAGAGCGGAGAAGTGATTCACAGCTACCTTGTTTTGCCAGCTACCGCACAACGTCGCGTTCTACAAGAAACGCTGGATCACTTCCGACGCATACCACTTTCGGGTTGTATTATGACGAAGCTTGATGAGTCATTAAGTCTAGGCGAATTCATCAGTGTAGTGATTCAAAACGCAATGCCAGTGGCTTACATAGCTAATGGTCAGCGCGTGCCAGAGGACATTGTGATAGCGCAACCAAAATATATGCTTGCGAAAGCAAATGAACTGTTAGAGAAGTCGACAGAGAACGAACCTCACTTTTGGAATAGTGACAGTGAAGGACTCTAAGGCGGCGGACTACTATGACTGAGAATATGATACACGATCAAGCAAGCGGCCTCCGTCGCTTAACACAACCATCGTTGACCAAAGTGATTGCTGTTACTGGCGGCAAAGGTGGTGTGGGGAAATCAAACGTAACACTGGGTCTGGCGATTTGTATGGCTCGCCAAGGCAAGAAGGTGATGGTTCTCGACGCTGATTTAGGTCTGGCCAATGTGGACGTGATGCTCGGAATTCGTGCAAAACGCAATCTAGGACATGTCTTAGCGGGTGAATGTGAGCTAAAAGATGCGATTGTCGAAGGGCCTTATGGTATAAAGATAATCCCTGCAACTTCTGGCACACAGAGCATGACAGAGCTTTCTCACGCTCAACATGCTGGACTCATTCGAGCATTTGGTAGTCTTGAAGACGAAATGGACGTCCTGCTGATAGATACCGCCGCAGGCATTTCTGACATGGTAATCAGTTTTTCGCGAGCAGCTCAAGATGTCGTTGTGGTTGTGTGTGATGAACCAACTTCAATCACCGATGCATATGCGTTAATTAAGCTGTTAAGTAAAGAACACCAGGTCCAACGCTTTAAAGTTGTAGCAAATATGGTCAGAAGCTACCGTGAAGGGCGAGAATTGTTTGCAAAGTTGACGCTAGTCACAGAGCGATTCTTGAATGTCAGCCTTGAACTCGTAGCATGTATTCCATTAGATGATAAAGTACGACAGGCTGTAAAAAGACAAAAAATTGTCGTTGATGCGTTCCCTCGCTCACCTGCCGCTTTAGCTATTAGCTCACTAGCAAACAAAGCGTTAACGTGGCCACTACCTAAAACACCAAGTGGACACTTGGAATTTTTTGTGGAAAGGTTGCTAAATCGTACCGAATTCGCAGAGGACCCTTTTGGTGAATAAAGCGATAACCTATGACCAACATGGCAAGTTTAATAGCCAGCAAGCGTTTATAGAGCGCTACTCAGTGTTGGTTAAGCGCATTGCTCACCACCTATTAGGCCGTTTACCGCCGAGTGTTCAGGTAGAGGATTTAATTCAGGCCGGCATGATCGGTCTTATCGAAGCTCAGCAGAATTATGATGGTTCTAAAGGTGCGAGCTTTGAAACTTATGCAGGTATCCGTATTCGTGGCGCAATGTTAGATGACATGCGCAAAGGCGATTGGGTACCGCGTTCTGTTCATAAAAATAATCGAGAGATTAACCAAGCGATTGCGGAACTGGAAGGCGAATTAAATAGAGATCCTACTGATTCTGAAGTAGCCACGCATCTCGGTATGACACTGGATCAATATCATAGTGCTCTGACCGATATCAACTGCTCAAAATTAGTCGGTATTGAAGATTTAGGCGTTTCTGATGATGTGATTTCACCTGCAGATGAAACTGATGACAGTAACCCATTCAAAGGGGTTGCCGATGAATCATTTCGAAAAGCACTGGTTGAATCAATAAAACAGATTCCAGAGCGTGAAGCTTTGGTTCTTTCGCTTTATTATGATGAAGAACTCAATTTGAAAGAAATTGGCGATGTGTTAGGCGTAAGCGAATCTCGCGTAAGTCAAATACTGAGTCAAGCGATGCAACGTTTGCGCACCAAGCTCAGTGCGTGGACACAAAATGACTAAAAACACTGATTTTACGATTCAGTGGAGGCAATTTTGAATAAAAACATGAAGATCCTTATTGTTGATGATTTCTCAACAATGCGCCGTATTGTTAAAAACCTGCTTCGTGACTTGGGTTTCAATAACACTCAAGAAGCGGACGATGGTTTAACCGCATTACCAATGCTGAAAAAAGGTGACTTCGATTTTGTTGTAACTGACTGGAACATGCCAGGTATGCAAGGCATCGATTTGCTTAAACACATCCGCGCGGATGCAGAACTTAAGCATTTGCCAGTTCTAATGATCACGGCTGAAGCGAAGCGTGAGCAGATCATTGAAGCTGCTCAAGCAGGCGTAAACGGCTACATTGTTAAGCCATTTACTGCTGCAACATTAAAAGAAAAATTAGATAAAATTTTCGAGCGTTTATAACTCTCTCTTTTTCTCTTTGTTATTCGAGTCATTCATACCAATTATTAAATACCTATTAAATGACTCGTTTAGCGTTTTTAAAGTGATAAGAAGAACTAAACGTAAAAGGGTCTATTCAGAATGATCTCACTAGAGCAGGCGAAGTCACTCGTTCAAATGCTAGAAAACGGGGAACAAGACCAAGCCAATATGCTTGTTGCCTCGATCTACGAAGGTGCCGAGAATCCAATGCTGCAAGAAATTGGAGCCTTAACTCGAGACCTTCACGAATCACTCAAGCAGTTCAGTCTCGATCAGCGCATGACCGAAATTGCGAAAGACGAAATCCCTAACGCAAGGGATCGTCTTAATTATGTGATCGAGAAGACAGAGCTAGCAGCCAACAAAACGATGGATGCAGTCGACTGCTGCCTTCCTATCGCTGACAACCTGCATGATTGCCTTCAGAAAGTTCGTCCTCAATGGAATGAACTCATGCACGGGCGCATCGAATTAAGCGAATTCAAAGCACTTTGTCACCGAATCGACGAGCTATTAGTTCAAGTCGAAGGTGATAGCACTGAGTTGCGTGGTCAATTGACCGAAATTCTCATGGCGCAAGACTTCCAAGACCTAACTGGCCAAATTATTCGCCGCGTAATTACGTTGGTAAATGAAGTAGAAGGCCGCTTAGTGGAAATCCTAACCGTATTCTCTGGAAATAAACCTGAAGAACACATTCAAGTTTTGTCAGAACCGGCAGATAAAAAGAATACACAAACAAGCGAAGCCGAAGGCCCGATTCTTCATCCAGAACTGAGAGAAGATGCGGTTTCATCGCAGGACGAAGTCGATGACTTGTTGTCCAGTCTTGGATTTTAAAGGTAACGTATGAGCTACGATTTAGACGAAGATATTCTTCAGGACTTTCTCATTGAGGCTGGGGAAATTCTCGAACTGCTTTCTGAGCAGTTGGTTGAATTGGAAAATAACCCAGAAGACAAAGACTTACTTAATGCAATTTTCCGCGGGTTTCACACCGTAAAAGGCGGTGCTGGCTTCCTGTCTTTGGCAGAGCTAGTCGATACTTGTCATGGTGCGGAGAACGTGTTCGACGTTTTACGAAACGGCCAACGCACGGTCACGCAAAACTTAATGGATACGATGCTAAAAGCGTTGGATACGGTCAATACCCAGTTCCAAGCCGTTCAAGATCGTGAACCATTGGAAGCTGCGGATCCTGCCCTTCTTGAAGAACTTCATCGTCTATGTAAACCTGAATCAGAAGATGAAGTCGCTGCAACCGTGGTTGAAGAACCAGTGGTTACTCCTGAACCTGTCATTCCTGAGCCTGTTATTGAAGAACCTGCCGCGCCAGCGTCAAGTGTCGGCTCTGTCGATGAAATTACCCAAGACGAATTCGAAAAGCTGCTGGATGAACTTCATGGTAAAGGCTCAGCTCCAGGCGCTTCAGAACCTGCGACACCAACAGCGCCATCAGAGCCCCCTCAATCAAGTGCGCCATCAGTTGAAAGTGGCGATATCACTGACGATGAATTTGAACGTCTACTTGACGAACTTCACGGCGTTGGCAAAAGTCCATCAGCGGCAGAGGCTGCAGCATCTGCACCAGCAGAACCTCCTAAAGCGGCAGAACCAGTTGCGCCAGTTGCATCGTCAGCAAATCAAGATAGTGACTTAATGACGGACGAAGAGTTCGAAAAGTTACTCGACGAGCTACATGGTGCGGGCAAAGGTCCCACTCTGGAAGAACTGGATATGGCAACGAAGCCGGCATCAGCAAACGTAGAGGAAAGCCCTGCGAAACCTGAGCCTGCGGTTAAGCCAGCACCAGCAGCTCCAACTCCGGCTCCGGCTCCAGCACCAAAACCAGAATCTAAACCTGTCGCGGTGAAAGAAGAGGCGAAATCGCCAGCGGTTAAAAAGCCTCAGGCCGAGGCAACCGTTCGTGTCGATACCTCGACGCTTGATACCATCATGAACATGGTTGGTGAGCTTGTATTGGTCCGAAACCGTCTATTAAGCCTTGGTTTGAACAGCGACAATGAAGAAATGTCCAAAGCGGTCGCCAACCTTGATGTCGTAACGGCGGATCTGCAAGGCGCGGTAATGAAAACGCGTATGCAGCCAATCAAGAAAGTATTTGGCCGTTTCCCACGCGTTGTCCGTGACTTGGCGCGCAACTTAAATAAAGACATCGTGTTGGAAATGCGCGGTGAAGAAACCGATCTCGATAAAAACCTTGTAGAAGCATTGGCTGATCCATTGATTCACTTGGTTCGTAACTCGGTTGACCACGGTATTGAAATGCCAGACGACCGCGCGAAAGCAGGTAAATCACGCACAGGTAAAGTGATTTTGTCTGCATCACAAGAAGGGGATCACATTGAGCTATCCATCGTAGATGATGGCGGCGGTATGGACCCGAACAAACTGCGTGGTATCGCGGTTAAGCGCGGCATGATGGACGAAGATGCAGCGGCCCGTTTAACAGACAAAGAGTGCTTCAACCTTATCTTTGCGCCAGGTTTCTCAAGTAAAGATAAAATTTCTGACATCTCTGGCCGTGGCGTTGGCATGGATGTGGTTAAGACGGCGATCAACACCTTAAATGGTTCAATCGATATTGATTCTGAGCTAGGTAAAGGCACTAAGATCACCATCAAAGTACCACTGACGCTTGCGATCCTACCAACACTGATGGTTGGTGTTGGCGGTCATCCGTTTGCACTACCACTGGCTTCGGTGAGCGAAATCTTCCACTTGGATCTGAGTCGCACAAACGTGGTAGATGGTCAGTTGACGATCATTGTGCGTGAAAAATCTATCCCGCTATTTTACTTACAGAACTGGTTAGCATCCAAATCACAAAACGTCGAAGAGCGTACTGGTCACGGTCATGTGGTTATTGTACAGATCGGTAACCAGCGCGTTGGTTTTGTTGTGGATACGCTTATTGGTCAAGAAGAAGTGGTTATTAAGCCACTCGATAATCTATTGCAAGGCACTCCGGGCATGGCTGGTGCAACAATCACTAGCGATGGCCATATTGCATTAATTTTAGATGTGCCTGATTTACTTAAGCGATATGCTGCGGCTTCACGCCTTTAAGCAAAGCTGACGTTATTAAAAGGAATAAGATGGCGATTAAAGTACTAGTCGTTGATGATTCGAGTTTTTTTCGACGTCGCGTGAGCGAAATCATCAACTCAGAATCGCGCCTAGAAGTGATTGACGTTGCGGTAAATGGCAGAGAGGCGGTTGAGAAAGCCAAATCTCTTAAACCGGACGTCATCACGATGGATATTGAAATGCCAGTGATGGATGGCATTACCGCTGTGCGTGAAATCATGGCAGCGGCTCCAACGCCAATCCTAATGTTTTCGTCCCTGACTCATGACGGGGCGAAAGCCACGCTTGATGCGCTAGATGCGGGCGCATTGGATTTCTTACCGAAAAAGTTTGAAGACATTGCACGTAACCGCGAAGAAGCGGTGTCACTGCTTCAGCAACGAGTTATTCAGATTGCTTCGAAGCGCGCTTTTATGCGTCGACCAATCACTCGCGCTGCTGCGAGTACCAATGCGGCAGCTCGTCCACTAGGTTCAAGAACGGCTTCGCCAGCGACTCCAGCTCCTGCTCGAGCGGCTGCGGCAAAGTTCCGAGCCTCCGGTAAGAAGTATCAACTGACCGCAATTGGCACGTCTACTGGTGGTCCGGTTGCTTTGCAAAAAATTCTGACGCGTTTACCGATGAACTACCCGCATCCGATCGTATTGATCCAACATATGCCGGCAACCTTTACTGCTGCATTTGCCAGCCGTTTGAATACCTTGTGTAAGATTCAAGTGAAAGAAGCTCAAGACGGCGATGTCTTACAGCCTGGTGTGGCATACCTTGCTCCAGGTGGTAAGCAAATGATGGTGGATGGTCGAGCGGGGGCTGCTCGTCTTCGTATCATTGATGGCGGCGACCGCATGAACTACAAACCATGTGTGGATGTGACTTTTGGTTCTGCAGCCAAAGTATACGGTGACAAAGTACTCTCTTTAGTGCTGACTGGCATGGGTGCAGACGGTCGTGAAGGCGCTCGTATGTTGAAGTCTGCAGGCTCAACTATTTGGGCTCAAGATGAAGAAAGTTGTGTTGTTTATGGTATGCCCCAAGCTGTTGCTAAAGCAGGCATTTCTTCAGAAGATTTACCGCTTGACCGCATTGCTGAACGCATGTTGGTGGAAGTTGGCCTAGCGTAGGATTCATCATGATTGTTTGGAGTGTAGCTAACCAGAAAGGTGGCGTGGGTAAAACCACCTCAACAGTGACATTAGCGGGTTTGCTGAGTCAAAAAGGTCATCGCATACTGATGGTCGATACTGACCCTCACGCATCACTGACTACCTATCTTGGTTATGATCCTGACGCAGTAACTTCGAGCCTATTTGATTTATTCCAGTTGAAGACATTCTCTCGTGAAACGGTGAGGCCGTTAATCCTAGAGACAAAACTGGAAGGGATGGATATCATTCCCGCGCATATGTCCCTTGCGACGCTTGATCGTGTCATGGGGAATCGCAGTGGGATGGGGCTGATCTTAAAACGAGCTCTACAAGCGGTCTCACAAGACTATGATTATGTGTTGATTGACTGCCCGCCAATTCTTGGTGTGATGATGGTCAACGCACTGGCCGCCAGTGACCGAATTTTGATTCCCGTTCAAACCGAGTTTTTGGCGATGAAAGGCTTGGAACGCATGATGCGCACGTTAACCATTATGCAAAAGTCTCGTCCGGGTGGTTTCAAAGTGACTATCGTTCCAACGATGTATGACAAGCGCACCAAAGCGTCTTTGCAGACATTGATGCAACTGAAGAAAGATTACCCAAATCAAGTATGGACCTCTGCGGTGCCGATTGATACCAAGTTCCGTGATGCTAGTTTAAAGCATTTGCCAGCATCGCATTTTGCATCTGGTAGTCGTGGTGTGTTTGCGTATAAACAGTTACTGATTTACCTGGAGAGGTTAGCGTTCGATGAGCAGTAACGACGTGCTTTCCAGTGAACAAGCGCTTGATGACTACTTTAATGCGCTATTGGGTGATGAGGCTGAAGCAACGACTCTTGAGGAAGAGCTTGACTTGCTGGCTCAAGAAATATCATCTGCAGAGCCAGAGCCAGAGCCAGAGCCAGAGCCAGAGCCAGAATTGCAGTTTCAATACTCGGAGCCGGAAACTTACCAGTTTCAAGAAGCGTACCCGCCAGAATTGGAAGCCCCAAATCTGGAAGATGTGCAAAGGTTATTAAGTCAGCTTGAAGCAAGCAACCCTGTAGCCGAGTTAGATATTGATAGTATTCTTGAACAAAATACGATTGATATTGCAGCAGAAATAAAAGCGGCTGAGCCAGACGTACAAACCGTTAGTGAGGCGCCCGAGTTACAAACAGTTGAAGAGATACAAGACTGGGTGATTGATGCGCCAGTTTTTGAGGAAACTCAGCCAGAACTGGTTGAACCTCAATCGGTGATTGAGCATGATGTCAATATAGAATCGAACGTTGATACCGAGCTCGAGACACAAACAGGTTCCGAAATACCAACTGACTGGGAAAGCACGAAGCGAAGTGAAGATTTTCAAGTGCTTTACTTTGATGTGAATGATGTCACGTTTGCCGTACCGCTTGATGAGTTAGGTGGTATTCATCGCATCAGCGAGCTTAACCATTTGATAGGAAAGCCCGCCTGGTATTTGGGGCTACAAACAAATCGTGAGCAACAGTTTGATGTCGTCGATACCGCGAAATGGGTGATGGCAGATAAGCTTCGCGATGACAGTTACAAAGATAATTACCAATACGTTGTCATGCTTGGAGAGAGCATGTGGGGGCTGGCCAGTAACCAACTAATGGGGACGGAAACGCTCAATATCGACAAGGTTCGCTGGCGTGAACAGGCGGGTAAGCGCCCTTGGCTAGCGGGCATGGTAAAAGAAAAAATGTGCGCCTTAATTCATGTCCAGGCGCTCATTGACATGCTAAACGCCGGTTTAGATGTCAAATCACTGAATTAGATTTAAGTCGGGAACGACATTAACGAGGATTAACTATGTCTCAAGCTTTTGAAGTAGAAGTGAAGAAAGATGCATCGAATGACGAAGTTCTTCAGTGGGTGACGTTCCAGCTAGAAGAAGAAACGTACGGCATCAACGTAATGCAAGTTCGTGAAGTACTTCGTTATACTGAAATTGCACCCGTTCCAGGTGCGCCAGATTATGTTCTGGGTATCATCAACCTGCGTGGTAACGTGGTTACTGTTATCGACACGCGTTCGCGTTTCGGCCTGATGGAAGGCGAAGTTACAGATAATACTCGTATTATTGTGATCGAGTCAGAGCGTCAAGTGATTGGTATTTTGGTAGATAGTGTGGCAGAAGTGGTTTACCTACGTTCTTCTGAAATTGACACGACGCCTTCTGTTGGTACTGATGAAAGCGCGAAGTTCATCCAAGGTGTGAGCAACCGTGACGGCAAACTTCTTATCCTTGTGGATTTGAACAAGCTCCTAACGGATGACGAATGGGACGAGATGGCTCACCTATAATGGGCTGAATAATGATGGCTGAAGAGACTCTTTTATCTGTTCCATTCCTTGCGGGTGGCGTCGCTTTTATCGTGTTGGTGTTGGTTGTTTTGCAACTGCGCATTCGCTCGGGGTTGCAAAAGCAAGTAGACCAGCAACGAGCACAGTCTCGACATGTAGATAAAGAAGTACAAAAGTTGAGTAAGCAGTTACTCGAAGTGCGTTCGGTTGTCGTTGGTCTTGGACAAAAAGTAACGGAACAACAAGACATTATTCAGCACCTAAACGAGAGAATTCGTGAACTCGAGCACGCTGATACTGATGGTCGCTTGTACAGTCGAGCTTCTAAAATGGTACAGCTTGGTGCAGATATCAATGAGCTCATTGAAGAGTGTGAACTGCCAAAAGCTGAAGCGGAATTGATGCTTTCACTACAGAAAAAACTGGCGGGAAAAGAGAAAATTCCACCACTAAGCGGTCAGCCATCAGATGATGCAGAATACCCGACGCGTGGACGTCGTCGACGCTAAAGGTTTTAAAGCGATAAAAAGAGGCGATAAGCCTCTTTTTTTGTGTTCGGTTACTAATTATCTTTTTGCAATACAGCCCTAGGTTACCTTGAGCTCTCTTCATTCTTAGCACTCGCTCCCCAAGTTAAAATGAGAGCTTATAACTACTTATAGTTAATTTTATTAAAGTGTGACGATTAATTAACAAAAATACATGAACTTACATACATCCCAGCCCTCTTATCCTGTTTTGTCATAACTAAGCTGTGCTAATATAGCGCTTCGTTCATTTTTTAGTTGAAGCTCTATGTTAGAAGTATCTAACCTGACAGCGATCCGTGATGAGAGGGTCCTGTTTGAAAACCTGCAGTTTGAAATTAAGCCTGGTGAATTGGTCCAGATAGAAGGGCGCAATGGTACTGGCAAAACTACGTTACTACGTATTGTGACAGGTTTAGGTGATAGAGAAGAAGGCATCATTAAGTGGAAAGGAGAAGAGGTTGAAAAATCTCGTGATGTTTTCCATCAAGATCTGCTGTTCTTAGGGCATCAAACTGGAGTGAAACGAGAGCTTACCGCACTGGAAAACTTACGTTTTTACCAATCTATTCAAAATAACCGCTCTTCTGACGAAGAAATCTTCACTGCTTTAACTCAAGTAGGTTTAGCTGGTCGAGAAGATGTGCCTGTAGCACAGCTTTCCGCAGGTCAGCAACGACGAGTGGCACTAGCAAGGTTATGGCTCAGTAGGCAAATTTTATGGATTTTAGATGAACCGTTGACCGCCATCGATAAGCAAGGCGTCAAAGTGCTTGAATCTTTGTTCGCAAGTCACGCTGATAATGGCGGTATTGTCGTGTTGACGACGCATCAAGATATGTTTTCGGACAGCCCGAAACTTAGAAAAATAAAGTTGGGTGATTGATATGATTCCATCTATGACCACCATCATTCGCCGCGAGCTATTGATAGCATTTCGCCGTCAGGCAGACATTCTGAACCCGCTTTGGTTCTTTATTATTGTTATTACTCTGTTTCCTCTTAGTATCGGGCCTGAACCAAATTTGTTAGCACGTATTGCAGCGGGCATTGTTTGGGTTGCCGCATTGCTATCCGCCTTATTATCATTAGAGCGTCTATTTCGTGATGATTTTCAAGACGGTGCATTGGAACAAATGATGCTAATGCCGATTCCATTGCAACTTGTAGTGGTTTCAAAGGTCATAGCACATTGGTTGTTAACAGGGTTACCTCTGATCCTAATTAGCCCATTATTGGCGGTTTTACTTTCGCTCGATTTCAATACTTGGCTATCTGTTGTACTAACCTTGATGATCGGTACACCGACACTAAGTTTTATTGGAGCTATTGGTGTGGCTTTGACGGTTGGGTTGCAAAAGGGGGGCGTTCTTTTGAGTTTGCTTATTCTTCCGCTCTACATCCCAATTTTGATTTTCGCAACATCAGCAATTGATGCCGCCGCGCTTGGTATGGCGTATAACGGTCAACTAGCAATTTTAGGTGCGATGCTAATGGGAGCGATGACGTTAACGCCTTTTGCCATTAGTGCCGCATTGAGAGTTAGTGTTAACTAACTCAATAAAGTGCCAATGAAGCGGCGCTTGATCAAAGAATTATTATTAAAGCACTGCTACGGTCTCAACCCTTTAGACAGTGTCCCTGAAGTAAGAGTGAGAACAAAACATGTGGAAATGGCTACATCCTTATGCCAAGCCAGAAACCGCTTACCGTTTGAGTGGTAAGTTTCTGCCTTGGTTTTCTGTATTGGCCCTCGTATGCTTATCGGTTGGTACGGTTTGGGGGCTTGCATTTGCGCCTTCAGATTACCAACAAGGTGACAGTTTCCGAATCATCTACATTCATGTCCCATCAGCTATTTGGTCTATGGGCGTTTATATGTCGATGGCGATTGCGGCATTTATTGGCTTAGTATGGCAAGTACGTCTATCTGATATGGCGGCGCTTGCGATGGCGCCGATTGGTGCGGTATTTACCTTCATTGCTCTACTTACTGGTGCCGTTTGGGGTAAGCCAATGTGGGGCACTTGGTGGGTATGGGACGCCCGTCTTACTTCAGAATTGATTCTTCTATTTCTCTACCTTGGTGTTATTGCGCTTTATCACGCGTTTGACGATCAGAAAACAGCCGCAAAAGCGGCGGGTATTTTAGCGATCGTAGGCGTCGTGAACCTACCTATCATTCACTTTTCCGTAGAATGGTGGAACACGCTTCACCAAGGCGCGACGATCACGAAATTTGAACAACCTTCTATTTCATCCGACATGCTTTGGCCGTTATTGCTAAACATCTTTGGCTTTGCGTTCTTCTTTGGTGCAGTGACGATGGTACGTTTTCGTAACGAAATCATCAGTAAAGAAAGTCACCGCCCTTGGGTGCGCAAACTCGCAACAGAACAAACTCAGTGAGGTAATTGATTATGCATTTTGAATCTCTGAGCGACTTTTTTGCCATGGGTGGCTACGCATCATACGTATGGAGTGCGTTTGGTATTACTTTCTTATCCATGCTGATTCTTCTGATCACTAGCCTTCGCCGCGGTGATGCATTATTGAAAGAAGTGAAAGCAAAAATTGACCGTCAAGCTCGTATCGACGCAGCGAAGAACATGGAGAACACCTTATGAACCCGAGACGTAAAAAGAGGCTAGGTATCGTACTAGCGATCTTTATCGGTATTAGTGCCACCATTGGTTTGATACTTTATGCGCTTAACCAAAATATGGACCTTTTCTATACTCCAACGGAATTGGTTAATGGTAAGCCAGATGGCACCAAGCCAGAAGTAGGCCAGCGTCTGCGTATTGGTGGTATGGTGGTTGTGGGCTCGGTTCGTCGAGATCCTAATTCTTTGAAAGTGAGTTTTGACCTGCACGATGTCGGCCCTAAAGTGACGATTACTTATGACGGTATTCTTCCTGACTTGTTCCGTGAAGGGCAGGGTATTGTGGCTCAAGGTGTACTGAAAGATGCCACGACAGTTGAGGCATTTGAGGTCCTAGCGAAGCACGATGAAGAATACATGCCACCAGAAATTGCAGAAGCGATGAAGAAAACGCATGAACCGCTTCAATACAGCACCGAACAGAAACAAGGAAGCGGCCAATGATTGCTGAAATCGGTCACTTTGCTCTCATTCTTTCGCTTGCAATGGCTGTGCTGCTGAGCGTATTGCCATTGTGGGGAGCATCGAATAATAACACCATGCTCATGAACACAGCGCGACCGCTATCTTGGTCTATGTTCCTGATGCTGTTGTTCTCTTTCGCCATTTTATGTTGGGGATTTTATACCAACGACTTCACGTTACAGTATGTAGCGAGCAACTCGAATAGTCAGCTTCCTTGGTACTACCGTTTAACCGCAGTATGGGGTGCACACGAAGGTTCACTGTTGCTATGGGTGTTAATCCAAGCTGCTTGGACTGTCGCTGTAGCGACATTCAGTCGTGGTATGCCGCAAGAGTCGGTTGCACGTGTACTTGCCGTAATGGGCATGATCTCAGTGGGTTTCCTACTGTTTATCATCCTAACGTCAAACCCATTCCTACGTACGTTACCGTTCTTCCCGGTTGACGGACGTGATTTGAACCCTCTGCTTCAAGACCCTGGTTTGATTGTTCATCCGCCAATGCTTTACATGGGCTACGTTGGTTTCTCGGTTGCCTTCTCCTTTGCGATCGCATCCCTAATGACCGGACGCCTTGATACGGCTTGGGCCCGTTGGTCTCGTCCTTGGACAACCGCTGCATGGGTATTTTTAACACTCGGTATCGCACTAGGCTCTTGGTGGGCTTACTACGAACTTGGCTGGGGTGGCTGGTGGTTCTGGGATCCAGTAGAAAACGCATCATTCATGCCTTGGTTAGCGGGTACCGCATTAATGCACTCTCTTGCCGTGACAGAAAAACGCGGCACATTTAAAGCGTGGACGGTACTATTGGCAATCTCTGCATTTTCGTTGAGTTTGTTGGGCACATTCTTAGTCCGTTCCGGTATTTTAGTATCGGTGCACGCGTTCGCGTCTGACCCGTCGCGCGGTATGTTTATTCTAGGCTTCCTCGTTTTCGTTATCGGCGGCTCTTTATTGCTGTTTGCCGTAAAAGGGGCAGCAGTACGTGTACGTGGTAACTTCGACTTAGTCTCTCGTGAAAACGCGCTCTTAGCCAATAACGTATTACTTATCGCAGCACTTGTTGTGGTGTTAGTGGGGACACTGTTGCCGCTCGTACATAAGCAGCTTGGTTTGGGGTCGGTTTCTATCGGTGCGCCATTCTTCGATATGCTGTTTGCGTGGTTGATGATGCCATTTGCTTTCCTACTTGGTATTGGTCCACTTATCCGTTGGAAGCGAGACAATTTATCTAAACTTGTGAAACCAATGCTCGTTTCAGGTGTGCTTGCTTTTGCTTTGGCCGCGGTATGCGTATACCTGTTTGCCGACTTCTTCTCAACCATGGCTTACATTGGCTGGGTAATGGCGATTTGGATTATTGCAATGCATGGCTTTGAACTATATGAGCGTGCAACGCACCGTCATAGCTTTAGTGAAGGCGTTCGCAAGCTGCAGCGTAGCCATTGGGCGATGATGTTGGGTCATGTTGGTCTGGCGGTATCTGTTATCGGTATTGCGATGGTACAGAACTACAGTATTGAGCGTGATGTACGTTTAGCACCTGGCGAACACTTCCAAATTCAAGGTTATGATTTCTACTTCTCAGGCCTGCGTGATAAAGATGGTCCAAACTACGATGGCTACATCGCGGATTTTGAGATCACACATGATGGTAAATACGTGAATACGCTTCACGCTGAGAAGCGCTTCTACCGTACGGCTAAGTCTATGATGACCGAAGCTGCCATTGACCGTGGAATTAGTCGTGATTTATACATTGCAATGGGTGAACGTTTAGACGACAACCGATCTTGGGCTGTTCGTATTTACTATAAACCGTTCGTTCGTTGGATTTGGGCTGGCTCTTTGATTATGGCGTTAGGCGGTGCACTAGCGATTTCAGATAAGCGTTATCGCTTCCGTAAATCTTCAAAGAAAAACGCGAAGTCAAAAGAGCAGGAGGCATAACATGAATAAGAAAATCTTATTTATTCCGCTCGTCGCTTTCATGATTTTGGCGGGCATTTTCGCAACCCAGTTAATGCGCAACCAAGAGGGCGATGATCCAACGAAATTGGAGTCGGTTTTGGTTGGTAAGCCAGTTCCTGAGTTTCACTTAGAAGACTTAGCTGAACCTGGAAAACAATACGACCAGTCAATTTTTAAAGGTGAGCCGTTGCTCTTGAACGTTTGGGCAACGTGGTGTCCAACATGTTATGCAGAGCACAAATACCTAAACGAATTGGCGGGTAAGGGCGTTAAGATCATCGGTATGAATTACAAAGATGATCGTAACAAAGCGGTAGGCTGGTTGAATGATCTCGGCAACCCGTACTTAATTAGCCTATTTGATGGTAGTGGTATGCTTGGTCTTGACCTTGGCGTTTATGGAGCACCAGAAACATTCATTATTGATGCAAATGGTGTGATTCGTTATCGCCATGTGGGGGATGTAAACCCACGTAATTGGTCGGAAACACTGGAGCCGCTTTACAACAAATTGGTTGAGGAGGCGAAGCAATGAGAAAGCTGATCCTTGCAGTTTTTGCTGCCATGACATTATCTCTTGTTGCTCACGCTGCCATTGAAGTGTACGAGTTCGATAACTTGGAACAAGAACAGCAGTTCAAAGAGTTAAGCCATACGCTCCGTTGCCCTAAATGTCAGAACAACACGATCTCGGATTCTAACGCTGAACTTGCTCAAGACTTACGCCATAAGGTGTACGAAATGACCAAAGAAGGTAAGTCCAAAGATGAGATTGTTGATTACATGATCGCCCGTTACGGTAACTTCGTGACTTACAACCCACCATTTACGGTTGCGACTGCGATTTTGTGGCTAGGGCCACTCGCTGTAGTACTGGGTGGTTTTGGTTTGATTGTGCTGCGTAGCCGTAAATCTAGAGTTAAGGCAAAAGCAAGCAGTGACGAGCAATGGGATGAGCAAAAAGAGGCTCGTTTAAAAGCATTGCTTGAAGAAGAGAACAACGGAGATAAGAAGTAATGACACTATTTTGGATTTCCACCGTTGCTCTTACGCTTATTGCTTGTGCGCTGGTGGCTTTGCCGCTGCTTAAACAGAAAGCGAACAATGATGATGTGTTACGCGATGAGCTCAACAAGGCATTTTATAAAGACCGTCTATCAGAGCTTGCAGAAGAAACCGACGAAGGGCTGGTTGAAAGCGAAGACGAACTGATTTCTGATCTAAAGCAGTCTCTCCTTGACGATATTCCTGGTGATAAAGCGCAAAAAGAAACCAAGGTTTCACCAATCGCGGTTTTAGTCCCATCGGTAATTCTGACGGTGGCGTTGAGCTATGGCTTGTATTACAAATTTGGCGCGTCAGAAGATATTGTTCAGTGGCAAGAAGTGTCTGCAAATCTACCTGAGTTATCGAAAAAGCTGATGTCGGCTTCTTCTGAGCCGTTGAGTGACGATGAAATGGCGGATTTGACCCTTGCCCTTCGAACTCGCTTACATTACCAGCCGGAAGACTCGACAGGTTGGTTACTGCTAGGTCGTATTGCGTTAGCAAATCGTGATGTCACGACTGCTATCGATGCGATGGAAAAGTCATATCGCCTAGAGCCCCAAGATCCTGATGTGATGTTGGGTTATGCACAAGCTCTGATGCTGTCTCAAGAGGAAATGGATCAAGCGACGGCTCGCTCATTACTCGGCAAGCTGATGCAGCAAGACTATGTCGATCTGCGTGTGTTTTCTTTGTTAGCGTTCGATGCGTTTGAGCGTCAAGACTTCCCGGCAGCCATCAAGTACTGGGGAATCATGCAGCAAATGATTGGTCCAGAAGATAGCCGCTACGAGATGTTGTCACGCAGTATTGAGAGTGCTCGTAAGCAAATGGGCGAAGCGGTTTCACCGGATAAGAGTGTTGCTGTGACAATTAATGTGGCACCAAATGCTCAGTTGGATCCAAACGCAGTTCTGATTGTGTCAGTACATCGTTCAGATGGCTCCCCAATGCCTGTGGCTGCTGCTCGTTATCCGCTAGGTACTTTCCCTCGCACAGTCGTATTAGATGATGGCAATGCCATGATGCAAGGACAAAAGTTATCTTCACTCGATAAGCTAATCGTCCGTGTGCGTATAGATTCTGACGGTAACGTAGCAACGCGTGATCAAGATTGGCACGGAGAAAGTGACGTCGTTGAATTTGGCGCACCAGTAGACGTGACCATTGATCAGCAATATTAATCGTTAGCGTCTGTCTCTGAAATATGACAACGGGGTAGAGTCTGTTGCCTTTAGTGGTATGACTTTAAACGATCGAGTAGAATACAGAAGGCCAGCGACTGCTGGCCTTTATTTATTCCCATATCTGAGTCATCTTTACTACGTATACTGCTCAACATACGTACAACGGTTCATGGGTGACTTAGGTACATTAATAGTCGTTATGGAAAATAAAATGTATAACAAGGGTAAATCTACCTTCTTGTTACTGCTTGCAGTTGGACTGGTTGGCTGTTCAAGTGCGCCTGATGAAGCAGTAACAGGACAAGAAACAAATCAAACGACTTCTGATGTGTATGACCCGTTGGAAGGCTTTAACCGAACCATGTGGGAAATCAACTACGAATATTTAGATCCGTATTTGGTTCGTCCTGTTTCACTTGCGTATGTGGAATACACGCCAGTTCCTATTCGTTCCGGTATCGCTAACTTCTTGTCGAACTTAGATGAGCCAGCCAGCATGGTTAATAACTTAGTCATGGGTAACGGCACGAAAGCCGTGGACCACTTTAACCGTTTTTGGATTAACTCGACGTTTGGTATTTTCGGTTTATTCGATATTGCAAGTGCCGCGGGTATTACGAAGTACGACGAGAAAGCGTTCAGTGATGCAGTAGGCCACTATGGTGTTGGAAATGGCCCTTACTTCATGATTCCAGGTTATGGCCCGTATACCTTACGTGAAGTGACAGATACCGTAGATAGTACGTATTTACCCCTCTCTTACCTCAACTTCTGGGCGAGTTTGGGTAAGTGGGCGTTTGAAGGCATGGAGAAGCGTGCTTTATTAGTACCGCAAGAAGCACAGCTAGAATCGTCGCCGGATCCATATATTCTTACTCGCGATGTTTATATTCAGCGTCAAAACTTTAAAGCAGAAGTTGAAACGGTGGAAGAAGTTAACATCGAAGAAGAAGAGTATTTAGACGAATACCTAGAAGACTTTTAAGCGCTGTTCTTTACAATATACAAATAAAAAAGGCTTAGCTGATGCTAAGCCTTTTTTGTATTTTTGCTGTTTGGTTAGAAACGGTAGTTTGCTTGAACACCGATTAGCCAAACATTACCCGTAGTTTCGCCTACGAATTGGCCGCCGACTTGTTCTGCAGCGTCGTCTGACTTGTAACCACGAGACTCAACGATTGGTGCGTCTTTCGCGAAAATATAGGTGAAGCCAGCGTCTAGGCTGAAGTCTTTTGTCCAATCGTACGTTGCACCAATACTTAGCCAAGTACGGTCAGTTTCTGGAATAGTGATCGTACGGTTTTTGTCGCTAACCGCTGAAGTATCGTACGCAATACCAGTACGTAGCGCTAGCTTAGGATCAAGCTGGTAAGTGGCACCAACAGCAAAGCGGTAGTTATCTTCCCAGTTTTCTACTTTAACCATATGCGTGCCAGCGGTATCTAGACGTGCTTCCAATTTCTCGAAAGAGCTCCAATCCGTCCAGTTAAAGCTTGCGTGTAACGCAAGTTGGTCTGTTACTTGGTGGAAGCTTGCCAACTCAGCCGTTGCAGGCAGGTTTAGGTACATGTAGCCGTTGTCACGTAGTTGTGAAAGCTTAGTACCGAAGCCAAAACCTAGACCTTCAGCATGGCCTTCAAGCTTCAGTTCAACTTCAGATTTGTACGCGAAGCCGATACGGTTATTTTCATTGATCTGCCATGTAGTACCAACTTGCCAGCCCCAAGCGGTATCGTCACCTTCCATGTATTTTAGAGCGGTACCTTGAGGAACACTGATAGGATCGCCAGTGACAGGGTGCTGTCCTACAACATTATTCTTAGGTGCTGCTGCGCCAAAGCTGCCTTCGCCGATGATGTAACGGATACCACCACCAATGCTGATTGATTCATTGACTTTGTAAGCTGCGTTTAAGTTCGCTTCCATTGTCGTTACGCTTGCTTCGTTACCGAAGTGTGATGCACCAAAGCCTTTACCTAAATCGGTTTCCATGCCGTAGTTGGTGCCAAATGCCAAACCAATCGCGAATTTCTCATTGTATTGGTGTGATAGGTAGAAGTTTGGAATGATTGCATCATGTGCGAAATCATCTGAAGATGCAGAAGAAGTACTACCGTGGAAGTTTACATCACCTTCAATATCAATATTTGGGTTCACATAGATTGCACCAACGGACACTTGAGTGCCTTCCAAATAAGTTAGCATTGCTGGGTTACGCCATTGTGCACTTGCGTTGTCAGCCATTGCTGCTTCACCAGCATATGCTCGACCTAGGCCTGTTGCAGAATATTCAGCAAGTTGGAAACCTGCTGCGTTAGCCATGCCCGTTGTGCCAAGTAGGCTTAATGCCACTGCTGTTGATAGAAGAGTCTTGTTGGTTTTCATTCGAATGTTCGCTGATTTGTTTATAACGTGGGACGAAAGTTTAAAGGTAGAGTTTTTACTTTAGAAATGAAAATCCAGCACAAGCAGTCATTTGGAATATTATGCTTTCAAGTGTTGTTTGGGTGGTTTAATAATCTAACTGTGAAGGGCTTGTAAATGGAATTCAGCGAACAGCTGTGCGTCCTAATTGTGAGATTTAGATACACGTGTTCACTCAAATTGAGTGAGCAATAAATTGTAGATATGAAAAAAGGCTGGAAATCCAGCCTTTTATATAAAGTATTTTTCTACTAACTAACAGCGAAGTGCTTAGAAGCTACGGCTGTATTGTAAGCCGAATAGAATCGCATCAGCGCGTGTTGTTGCTGACAAGCTCGAGATATTTTGAGGGCTTTGAGCGTCACCTGGGTTGTACATTGGGTTTGGTGTTGATTCATTTACCTCAACATCTTTACCCATTAGGTACGTAAAGCCAAAGTCGACATTTGATTTACTATCAATGTGATAAGTAAAGCCGGTTGAGAACCATTGGCGATCTGAGTCAGGAACGGAAACAGACGTTAAGTCAGCTTGGGCGCTCGTGTCGTACATGTAACCAGCACGAAGTGTCCAGTTATTACTTAGGTAATATGTACCACCAATCGAGTAGTGCCAACCATCTTGCCACTGGTACTGTTTATCATACGATGAGCCAAGAGGAGAGCCTTTTAAGTTAGAGAATTCAATTTGATCGAAAGTTTCCCAGCCAATGTATTGGATGCTGTAGTGTACAGCAAACTTAGTGTCTTGGATTTTGTGGAAGCCAGAGAACTCGGCCATATCTGGTAAAGGTAGTGTGATTTTTTGACCTTTATCGTCTTTTGCTTCCATTTCTGGGCTATGGCGGTATGCAAGACCAAATCGATTGTTTTCATCTAGCTCGTACACAGTACCAACATTGAAACCTACAGCCCAACCATCAGCTTCGTCTACATCGACAAGTGTGCCTATTGCAGCATGTTCACGCTTCATTGTACCTTGGCCGTAGATTAAATCTAAACCAGCACCAAAGCTCCATTGTTCATTGAGACGGTAAGAACCTGCAAGGCCAAAGTTTACGCTCTTAACATCAGTTAAGCCGCCATATTCTTTTGCCGCAAAGCTATTGTCGAATTCTGTCTTAGTACCGAAATTAGAGTATGCGTTTACGCCCCATGCAAACTTGTCATTTACAGGAACGATTAGATGAATGTTCGGTGCAATAGAAGTATCGCCAGCGTCGTCATAGTTTGAGTCGACAGGCTTGAATAGTGTTGGTGCTACTTGGCACGTTGAACCACAATATTTCGCATCTTTCACTTCAATCATTGAAGTAATGCTTTCGAAACCTAGCGAAAGCTCCATTTTGTCAAATAGAGCCATTGCTGCTGGGTTACGAGCCATTACCGCGGCGTTATCTGCGATTACTGCATCACCAGCAAATGCACGGCCGATGCCAGTTGCTGATTGAGCGTTGATTTGGAAACCCGCTGCCATCGATTGACCTGAGGCAAAAGCTACCGTTACTGCTAGGAGAGTCTTTTTAAACAGACGCGTGTTCTGAGTCATTTGTTTTTCCTTATTAGATTCGTCTCTTTGGACGATAAATTGAGCTTTTGCTCAGTGGCGCAGATAGTAGTATCAATAGTTGCTTGGACAAATCCGACCATTGGATAAAATTGAATAAAAATTGCAGAAATGATGTCTAAAAGACGGGAAATTGCACTTAAAATGCATAATTTAGAGTTTAAGCTCTAAATGCTATAGCGATGGTGAATGTTTTGTGTTCTATTTATACAAAAATGCCGCTAAATAAGATCATTTAGCGGCATTTAACCTTTTTAAGGCTGGAAATCGTCGAAGTTATTACATCGGTTTAATCATTGATGCAAGAGTCGTAGCGATAGCATCAATATTTTCACCTTCTTCTCCGACTAAAATCAGGCTTGAACTCCCGACGGGCTGAACGATTCCGGTCATGCCATCCTTATTAAAGTCGGTACTTTGTTCGCTAGGAATACCAGTAATAAATAACGTTACTTTACCTTTTGGACCTTGGAATACCATATGCACCGCATTGGATTCGCCAAAACCGCAGTGGTTTAGGTAGTAAACGTGATATGGAAAGCTTTCACTAAACTGGTAATGAAATGGCGACATTTTCGCATTAATTTGCGAGCTCGGTACATCCTCATCAAGATGACGAACAAAAGGTTCTTCATGAATAACGTGTTTCATCGCGGTATCCGCTAAACTGGCTTGTGCTGGAGAAACCAAAACATTTCCCCAGTTTACTTGACCAACTAATAATCCTGCGGTGAACGCAATAGAAGCGGCAAGTGCCATTGCTTTGCGCACAAAGTGTGGTCTGACGACCTTCTCTTCATCAAGTGCACTCGACGTCTGACTAAATAAAATCTTATCAGCGAGATCTTCAGGTACATCCACATTCATGGCTTGTTTAATTTTTACGTCGAGATCCAAAACGTCATCAACAAACTTATTGTTGGCGTCGCTACCAGCTAAAGCTTGCAGAATCTCTTCATCCTTTTGTTTTGGATCCGACAAAATACGACGACGAAATTCTAAATCATCCATTCTTTTGTCCTCTCTTAGTATCTTGAGAATCCAACATCTCTTTGAGTTGATTACGAGCGCGAAATAATCGAGTCATCACTGTATTTTTATTTAAATCAAGAATGTCGCCAATCTCTTCTCCGCTGAAACCACCGACAACTTGGAGAAATAAAGGTTCGCGGTATTCAACATCGAGTTTCATGATCTGCGCTTGCAGCCATTCTTGCTGATGATGTGGGTCATCGCTGACTTTAGCATCATTGCCGTAATCATCGATATCAACTAAATCAAATTGTTTACGTTCGAAGCGGCGCGCATTTTCTCGTCTCAATATGGTGATGAGCCAAGACTTGGCTGCTTTTTCATCCTGGAGACTATCGAGTGACTTCCAAGCTCTAAGGCAGGTTTCCTGAACTAGATCTTCCGCTATCGCTTTATCTTTGCACAACCAGTATGCGTAGCGATATAAGTCACGATGGTACCCTCGGACGAGCGCTTCGTATTTTCTTTGCTTGTCCATATCAGAGTTGACCGGACTGTTGGAATTTTTCTTTCCAAACATTTTTAATATGGCCACAGGAGCCTCCATCCTCGCTCTGTGAGTTTCTTATTTGTTCTGAGCATGACTTTACTTTTCAATAGCCTCGCGGTTTCGGTTGAGCGTGTGTCGTAGATAACTTCTGACACAATAAGCTATGTGGTTACTTAAAAGTGTATACGCAAATGCCAAATATCATCGAACATGAATTGGTAAAGATTGTTAACAATATCATCATTAGTAATCAATGGTTTGGATAAGTTCATTCGATGGGACATAAAAAGAGACTGCTAGCGGTGAATTTTTGAATCGGTTTGCATCGCTGAGCCTTTTAGATGTGCTTAAAGCTCGTAAAATCACTATAAAATTGATCTATTTCAAAATATCAAGCAGTGAAGGGGTTATAGTACATCTTGTCATCTCGTTAGTCATTGCGACTAACATGTTGAGCAAGATGACACTTCCTTTTGAAGGCTGACTTTACTTTCTCCTAATCAGGAAACTGATTAATTTTCAATTGGCGTAAGTTAATTGTTTTATAGATATTCCGACCACACAGTTATGTGTGGTTTTTTTTTTGCTTCGATTTTACCTTCCATATACCTCTTACCGTTTTAACTCTCTATAGTTAATCATTATTAATCGCATAAGAATCAAAGAAGTAGAGTAATTGATCTACTTGCTTCACGTTTATTTAAACGCACGTTTGATAAATTTAACAAATTCATTACAATGCATCAGGTCAGACCTCTTGTATTTAAGGAGAAACAATGGGCAAGCAGGAAGTAAAAACACGCAATGGTGAGCGTGTCGCTATTGTCGCGGGGCTTCGAACTCCCTTTGCTCGTCAAAGCACGGAATTTAGCCAAGTGCCAGCGGTCGATTTAGGGAAAATGGTAGTAAGCGAAATGCTTGCTCGAACAGATATTGATCCGAAGTTAATCGAACAAGTGGTATTTGGACAAGTAGTACAAATGCCTGAAGCGCCAAACATCGCACGAGAAATTGTGTTAGGCACCGGTATGAACATCCATACTGATGCTTACAGTGTGACTCGTGCGTGTGCAACGAGTTTTCAAGCGGCGGTCAATGTCGCAGAAAGCATCATGGCGGGAACCATCGATATCGGTATTGCTGGTGGTGCAGACTCTTCTTCCGTCCTGCCTATTGGCGTATCTAAGAAACTGGCCGCTAATCTGCTTGCTCTAAGTAAGACAAAAACAATGGGTCAGAAGCTTAGCATCCTCAAAAACTTGAGCTTTAAAGACCTTATGCCAGTGCCTCCTGCAGTAGCCGAATACTCGACGGGCTTGTCGATGGGACAAACTGCGGAGCAAATGGCAAAGACGCATGGTATTTCTCGTGCAGAGCAGGATGCGCTTGCACATCGCTCTCATACGCTGGCTTCCCAAGCTTGGAAAGAAGGTAAGATCCAAGGTGAAGTGATGACGGCTTTTCCAGAACCATACAAAAAATGGATTTCGGAAGACAACAATGTCCGTCACGACTCAACCGTAGAAGGGTACGCGAAACTTCGACCTGCCTTTGATCGCCAGTATGGCAGTGTTACGGCAGCTAACAGTACGCCACTGACTGATGGTGGTGCGGCAGTGATGTTGATGCGCGAAGGTAAAGCGAAAGAGCTTGGCATGGAGATTCTTGGCTACATACGTGGCTACGCATTTTCAGCGATCGGTGTGGAAAAGGACATGCTGATGGGACCGACTTATGCCACAGCAAAAGTGCTAGAAAATACAGGCTTGGAATTGTCTGATCTGACGTTGATCGACATGCACGAAGCGTTTGCTGCGCAAGCATTGGCGAATGTGAAGATGTTTGCTTCAGATAAGTTTGCTCAAGAAAATCTAGGTCGTTCGAAAGCGATCGGTGAAATCGACATGGATAAGTTTAACGTGCTTGGTGGCTCAATCGCTTACGGTCACCCATTCGCGGCGACAGGTGCACGAATGATGACGCAAACCCTACGTGAACTGAAACGCCGTGGTGGCGGTATTGCATTGAATACCGCATGTGCAGCTGGCGGTCTTGGTGCAGCAATGATTCTGGAGGTTGAGTAATGAGCGAGCAAAAAGCATTTAGTCTAAAAGTTGATGAGCAGAATATTGCTTGGTTAGCGATTGACGTACCTAATGAAAAAATGAATACGCTACAGGCGGCTTTTGCTGATGAAATGAAAGAAATCTTTGCTCAGCTAAAAGACGCCAGTGGCATCAAAGGGATGATCATTCATTCCCTAAAACCGGACAACTTTGTCGCGGGGGCCGATGTTCGCATGCTAGAAGCGTGCACGACCGCAAGTGAAGCAGAAGCATTAGCGAGGCAAGGTCAAGAGCTATTCCAGCAGCTATCGGACTTACCATATCCTGTGATTGCCGCTATTCACGGTCCATGTTTAGGCGGTGGCTTAGAGCTTGCTCTTGCATGTGATTATCGTGTTTGTACGGATTCAGATAAAACGCGTTTAGGCCTACCAGAAGTACAGCTTGGATTGCTGCCAGGTTCCGGCGGTACGCAGCGTCTGCCGCGTTTGATTGGCCTGTTACCTTCACTGGACTTGATCTTAACGGGTAAACAACTTCGTGCGAAGAAAGCTAAAAAGCTGGGCGTTGTGGACGCCTGTGTCCCAGATACCATTTTGCTCGACGTAGCAAAACAGTTTATCGACAAAGGTAAAAACAAGGGTACGAAAAAGCTATCCACGAAAGAAAAAGTGATGTCGGGTAGCGGGTTAGGGCGCAAGTTTGTGTTTGAACAGGCAGCGAAGAAAACCAATCAGAAAACCCGTGGTAACTATCCTGCAACGGTCGCGATTTTAGACGTTATTCAGCATGGTTTAGAGAAAGGTTTCGCCCAAGGACAAGAGCTTGAAGCGAAACGCTTCGGTGAGCTTGTGATGAGCTCTGAATCAAAAGCGCTCCGTTCTATCTTCTTTGCGACAACGGAAATGAAGAAAGAAAATGGTACGGATGCGAAACCCGCGCCAGTTCATAAAGTTGGCGTGCTTGGCGGTGGCTTGATGGGCGCAGGAATCAGCCATGTGTCTGTTGCAAAAGCGAAGGTGCCTGTCCGCATCAAAGACGTCAGCAACGATGGCGTTCTAAACGCACTCAACTATAACTACAAGTTATTCGAGAAACAGCGTAAACGTCGCATTCTATCAAAAGCCGATCTGCAAGCGAAAATGTTGCAACTGTCTGGCGGTGTCGACTTTACCAGCTTTAATCATATTGATGTCGTAATTGAAGCCGTTTTTGAAGACTTAGATCTTAAACAAAAAATGGTGGCGGATATTGAAGCGAATGCCAAGCCGGAAACCATCTTTGCGACCAATACTTCTTCGTTACCAATCCACAAAATTGCAGAAAAAGCGGAGCGTCCAGAAAACGTAGTGGGTTTGCATTACTTCAGCCCGGTAGAAAAAATGCCGTTGGTGGAAGTGATTCCGCATGAAACGACCTCAGATGAAACCATTTCAACAGTCGTTGCACTTGCTAAAAAGCAAGGTAAAACCCCGATCGTAGTGAAAGACAAAGCGGGCTTTTACGTGAACCGCATTCTTGCGCCATACATGAACGAAGCGGCGCATATTCTTTTGGCTAACGAACCGATCGAAAAGATTGATACGGCGTTGCTTGATTTTGGTTTCCCTGTCGGCCCGATTACCTTACTGGATGAAGTCGGTGTCGACATTGGCGCGAAGATCATGCCGATTCTAGTCAATGAGTTAGGTGAGCGATTCAAAGGCCCGGACGTGTTCGATATCTTATTGAATGACGGTCGCAAAGGACGTAAGAGCGGGAAAGGTTTCTACACTTACAAAGGTAAGAAGAAAGAAGTCGATAAATCTATCTACAAGCTGCTTAAGCTCGATCCTGAATCTAAGCTGAGCGATAACGATATTGCGTTGCGCTGTGTACTACCAATGCTGAATGAAGCGGTACGTTGTTTGGATGACGGCATCATTCGCTCGCCACGTGATGGTGATATTGGTGCAATATTTGGCATTGGTTTCCCTCCATTCTTGGGCGGTCCATTCCGTTATATGGATCAGTTTGGCATTAAAGAACTGGTTGAGAAAATGAATGAGTTTGCATCGAAGTACGGCGATCGTTACGCACCGTGTGATGGTTTGCTTACTCGAGCTGGAGAAGGAACCACATTCTATTAAGCGTTGCTTCGGTAAAGAAAAAGGCTTGCCAGTGGCAAGCCTTTTTCATAAATAAGAAATAGTTACTTCTTCTTGTCTTTTTTATCTTTATTGTGGCCTTTACCTGGGTTGTCGTCCCCGTGAACGCTGCTGTTGCCTTTGTTGTCTTTATCTTTCCACTGTTTTGAAGAGCAATCATCTGATTTGATGGAAACATTGTCTCCGCTTAGGCGGACACAGTCGTTACTTAGCTCAAAGCCATCACCTTTCACCGAGATTTCAGCGTGTGCAGATGCCAGTGGCAGTATAATAGCCGCAAGTAGTAGTGCTTTTTTCATGATTACCTCATTAATTTATTTTTAGTGTGGTAATTAGAGCATAAGCCGCAATGGCGTAATTTCAATTTTCTGCCAATTATGGTGTCGATTCTATTTATGAGACCCACAACCTCATTGGTTTGTAGGTATATACTTACTAATCGATAATTTTATTACTGCGCAATTAGATCATCCTAAGCCGCAATCTTTTGGCCTAAGTTGGAACTCTTCAATCGATCCAATTTCTTGCCCTAAGTGGATGCGCGGAGCGTCCGAATGCGATTGCCCTTGAGAGTGCATGACCAATCGGTTTGCCGTGCGAGGTTTCAACTCATTAACGACAAAGCGAATCATGTCTGCTCGGGTCAATTTCTTCAGTTCAGCAAGTACCTTGTCACGTTGGTTAAACTCGGTGTCTTTGTTTCCTATTGCAACCCAAAGACGCTGAGCACGACCTCGCAGTGTGGTGTCCGGCGTCGCTATTTGATTCCACAAGCCGCGCTTACTGCTATGCCACTGGTAATCGTTCAGTTCTAACAGCACCATATAAAAGGCATTTAAGAACTCATCGATTGAGGTAACCAGCTCGGCAGGTGCTGCATTGGGTGATTGCACATAAAGCACAATACCCGGATGACGATTAAGTGGCATATTGCCAGTGCCCACCATGTAACCTAATTGCTGTTTTGTGCGGATCTCGTGGAAAAAAGTTGCCGACATGAGATGGTTCGCCAATGAGTATAGAGCAATGCTACGAGGCTCAATATCCTCACACTGGTGATAAATAACGACCGCCGAATCTTGCTGGTTACAATGTACTTCACGTTGAAAACTGCCGTTTTTTCCCAGCATGATGAGTGGGCGGAGCGCCTCTTCATAACGCTGCTCTTTTACTCTTAGGGCATCCTTTAAGGTCGTCGCCATGTCATGCGCTTGTTGACGCTGCCAATCTCCGTAAACAAACATTTCAACGTGCAGCTCTGCAAGAATTGATTCTACGAATACCGAGAGTTCATCGACTTCGATTTCTTCTAGCGCTTCGACTAAGGTTGCGAAAGGTGGGTTATTGGGTTGAAGTAGCCCTGTAAGTGCGTTAAACAGCTGCGAAATAGGACGATCTTGTGAAGCATTTCTCCAGTTACGTAACAGTTGCTGCTTGATGGTTTCAAAGCGTGCAGGGCTGAAATCTCGAGAAGCAAAACGGTGCAGGATCATTTCCAACAATTGAGGCAGTTTTTGGCTGAACCCTGAGAGGGTTAAGGTAACCCCGCCTTGGTGAGCGTACATGTTGTAACCCATCCCTGCGATTTCAGCTTGATAGGTTTCTTTTGCTAGCGAGTCGAGGAACATCTCGACACATAGGCGAGTTTTGACAATGTTCTTCGGTGATGCAACAGCATGAGAGCTGTCGATAGCGACATATACAACGCCTTTTGGCACGCGAAATTCATCATCTTGTAAATGCCAAAGTCGGAAGCCTTCGAGATCTTCAATTAACTCTGGTAGTGAACCACCATTTTCGAACGGCATGGGATCGAGATCGTAGCAAATATAAGGGTTCTTTTCTGGTAAGACGAACTGCCAGCTTGGATCGATTTGTTGATAGAAGCGGCGTTGCTCATCACTAAAAGGCGTGACGGAATACGGAGTAAAGTACCATTCGGCAGTACGATTGTATTCCAGTCCTTTTGCAATCAGGGTTACGCGGACATTATCGATGGTTAAGTATTGCAGCAACGAACGCTGCAGTTGTTCATCATAGCCCGCCATTTTGTAGTCGCCATAAATGGTATCGTCTGGCTGATAATGCTGCATATTGATAACAAGATGGCTAACCAAATCCATTGGTCGAGATGGTTCCTGGAAACGAAACGCCGACTCAAGCACCGCTTGTTTTTCGAGATAGCGCCATTCATCTAGCCCGTCTTGTTTGATCATCGAGAGGTATTGAAAAACCGCTTGGATGATGTCGTCAACGTGGTTGAGACCCAGCGGGGTGAGTGTGCAGCTAACCGTAAAATCTCGATAGTTGCTACCACTAGCGCCGCCTCCTGCAGAAAGTGAAGTAATCCAGCCTTCATTTTTTAGCTGGAGCATTAAGCTGCCTTCGCCTTCATAGCCGAGTAAATGCGCGAAGTAAGAGAGTGGTTTAACGCCGTAGTGCTTATCCATTCCCGGCATTGGGAAGGTGAGAATGAGTTTTCGAAATTCTTTGATTGGTTCAACTTGAACTAAAATTCCGGTACTTTCTTTGGTGCTAATGGGGACATCAATCGATTTTCCACGAAGGTGGTGGTTTGGGATATTGGCAAACATGGCTTCTACCCACGCTTGCTGAGCATCGAGCGACTGCGGCCCAAAGAGCGTCAACGTCATGAGATCGGCAGAGTATTGAGAGTGGTGAAACTCGACAATTTCGTCGCGGATGGATTTACCATCTCGGTCACCTAATGTATCTAGGTTGCCGACTGAGAACTTAGAGAAAGGGTGATCTGGATTGATGACTTCTTTGTTGACTTGATACAGGCGGCGAGAATCGTCATTAAGTTTGAGTTTGTATTCGGAGTCGACAGCCTGGCGTTCTTTGTCTAAAGCTTCTTCGTTAAACAATGGTGCGGTAAAAAATTGGCTAAATCGATCTAAGGCATTTTCAAAGGCATTCGGAGTAACATCAAAAAAGAAACAAGTGTGCTCAGTACCCGTCCAAGCGTTATTTGTTCCTCCATGCTGGCTAATATAGCTTTGAAACTCGCCCACTTTAGGGTATTTTTCCGTACCCAAAAAAAGCATATGTTCTAAATAGTGTGCCAGACCTTGGCGATCGTTTGGGTCGTCGAAGTGTCCAACGTTCACTGCTAGAGCAGCTGCTGACTGTTGAGCTGTCTCGGAATGAATCAGCAGTACACGCAGATCATTGCTCAAGGTAATGTAGCGGTATTGATTTGAATCGTTAGGACTTAGATGCACGATGCGTCTCCAGATTTCGCATTACAGTAATTATGAACCCCTAGCTAGGGGGCGCAAAGTTTGCGTTTCGACAAATACTGCTTGCCGTATTTTTGTTATTCGTAGACTTCTGCACAGGCCCATCGCGTTTGCGTATGGGGAAGAACTGTTTGAATGAATGCTCTGAACTCATAGCACAGTTAAATACTGTGATGAACTGAGTACATTCTTTTTAATAGATTGTTAAGAAAGTCGCTATCTTTAGCAAGCGAATTGGTATAATGAACAGATAATTATATCAGTATTTTTGTTTCGTCATTATTAAAGTTAGCCCCGTCTATCTAATAAAGATAGCAGTCAACCTTTTGGTAGCGTTAGCTATCCCTAGGAAATAACATGAAAATATTCATCATGCGTCACGGCGAAGCCGAGCATTTTGCAGATTCAGACGCAGCACGACAATTGACCCCAAGAGGCAGAGTCGAATCAGAAGCGGTTGCGAGAGCCTGTAAAGAACAAGGTTTTGCGCAATTCGATAAAGTGTTGGTGAGTCCGTACATTAGAGCTCAACAAACTTGGCAAGAGATCAGCGAGTATTTTGCTGCAAAAAGCATCGAAACTTGTGAAGATATTACACCTTACGGTCAATCTGAGCATGTATTTGATTTTGCAAGTGCATTGATTGAAGTGGAAAAACTAGACTCGCTTCTGCTTGTCTCTCACTTGCCTTTGGTTGGCTATCTCACTTCAGAGTTTGTAAAAGACATGGCACCACCGATGTTCCCTACATCAGGTCTAGTGTGTATTGAATACGATCTACAAACGCAAAACGGTGAAGTGCTGTGGCATATTACGCCATAAGCGTCGAAACCAAATAAGCATTTAAACATTAGATATAGAATGAAGAAAGGCAGGAAATTTCCTGCCTTTTTGTTTAATTGCTTCTACAGTGAGCTAGTTACTTTTCTGGAATCGAGAGCAAAACTAACAACGCACCATCACCGCCGAATTCTAGTGGCGCTTGGTGGAAAGCCATTACGTCTGGGTGTTGTGCTAACCAAAGTGGCGCTTTCTGTTTCAGGATGTGTTTACCAATGCCATGTTGCACACACGCACAATGAATCTCGTTTTTGACGCAGTAGGCGATCATCGCACCAAGTTCACGCTTAGCTTCTTGTTGTGTCATGCCGTGCATATCGAGGAATACGTCCGGTACATACACGCCGCGACGTAGACGTTTAACTTCATAAGTGGAGACGTCGTCACGTGCATAACGAGTTGGGCCTTCTTCATTTAAGAGAGGGACAAACTCGTCGGAGAAGTAAAATTCAGAATCACTCGCTTCACGGTTGGAGCGCTTGATTTCTTTTTGCTTAGTATTTTTTTTTGGTTGCTGGATTATGGTATCCTGTCGCAACTTTTTTACGCCCTGTACTGCTTCCTGAAACAAGGCGAAATCGTCATCGTGTTCGGTGTCTTTTTTGCTCATTAGGTAAACAATTTCATTAATAAACTTTTATTGGCAGTATTGTAGCGCTTTTCGGAGGCAATTTTGGATAAGATTTTTGTAGAAGAAGCGGTATCGGAGCTGCATACCCTTCAAGATATGATTCGTTGGACGGTAAGCCGCTTTAACGCAGCGAACCTGTTTTACGGTCATGGTACTGATAATGCGTGGGATGAAGCGGTTCAGCTTATCCTGCCAACCTTATACTTGCCGATTGATGTGCCTCCGCACGTATTAAACTCTCGCCTAACGACCAGCGAGCGTCTGCGTATTGTTGAGCGTGTAGTAAAACGTATCAATGAACGTACACCAACTGCATACCTAACCAACAAAGCTTGGTTCTGCGGTCTTGAGTTCTTCGTTGACGAGCGTGTACTCGTGCCACGTTCTCCAATTGGTGAGTTGATTCAAGCTGAATTCCAACCTTGGTTGGTGGAAGAGCCTACGCGCATCATGGACCTATGTACGGGTTCTGGTTGTATCGCAATTGCATGTGCTCACGCGTTCCCTGAAGCTGAAGTGGATGCGATTGATATCTCTACAGACGCTCTACAAGTCGCGGAGCAAAACGTACAAGATCACGGCATGGAGCAGCAAGTGTTCCCAATTCGCTCTGACTTGTTCCGCGACCTACCAAAAGAGAAGTACAACCTGATCGTGTCTAACCCACCATATGTGGATGAAGAAGACATGAACAGCCTGCCAGACGAGTTCACACACGAACCTGAGCTTGGTTTAGCAGCAGGTACGGATGGCCTAAAACTTGTGCGTCGTATTCTTGCAAATGCACCAGACTACCTAACAGATAACGGCATTCTTATCTGTGAAGTCGGCAACTCAATGATTCATATGATGGAACAGTACCCAGAGATTCCTTTCACTTGGATTGAGTTCGAGAACGGCGGTCACGGCGTATTCATGCTAACGCGTGACCAGCTGGTTGAGTGTGCAGAAGAGTTTAAACTGTACAAAGACTAATAGGGTCTTGCACTAAACGTCAAAACACCGAGCTTTATGCTCGGTGTTTTTTTATACATAACTCGCCGATATTAACTCTTTACATCAAAACGTAATAAAGCCACTATGAATCCACGAAGAATTGGAAAGCAGTTGCGCTCTGGTTTGAGAGGGCGTAGCGATAAAAACTTGAGGAAGTAATGGCAGGAAACAGTATCGGACAACATTTCCGAGTGACGACATTCGGGGAAAGTCACGGTATCGCACTGGGATGTATCGTAGACGGATGTCCTCCGGGGTTAGAAATTACAGAAGCAGATCTGCAAATCGATCTCGACCGCCGTCGTCCAGGCACATCACGTTACACCACACAACGTCGTGAACCGGATGAAGTTAAAATTCTTTCTGGTGTTTTTGAAGGCCAAACCACAGGCACATCGATCGGTTTGCTAATTGAAAATACCGATCAGCGCTCAAAAGATTACTCGGACATCAAAGATAAATTCCGTCCGGGTCATGCTGATTATACTTACCACCAAAAGTATGGCATCCGTGACTATCGAGGTGGCGGCCGTTCGTCTGCTCGTGAAACCGCAATGCGTGTGGCGGCGGGTGCAATCGCGAAGAAATACTTGAAAGATGAGTTTGGTGTTGAGATTCGCGCGTACTTGTCACAAATGGGTGATGTTTCTATCGACAAGGTAGATTGGAACGAAATCGAAAACAATGCGTTTTTTTGCCCTGATGCTGATAAAGTAGAAGCGTTTGACCAACTTATCCGTGACCTGAAAAAAGAAGGCGACTCAATTGGCGCGAAAATTCAGGTTGTGGCAACTAACGTGCCTGTTGGTCTTGGTGAACCTGTATTTGACCGTCTGGATGCAGACATCGCACACGCGCTAATGAGCATTAATGCGGTGAAAGGCGTTGAGATCGGTGATGGCTTTGATGTGGTAAACCAAAAAGGCAGTCAACATCGTGATACGCTTGCTCCTGAAGGTTTTGGCAGCAATCACGCGGGCGGTATTCTTGGCGGTATCTCAACTGGTCAAGACATTGTGGCTAACATTGCGCTTAAGCCAACATCAAGCATCACAGTTCCGGGTGAGACCATCACAAAAGAAGGTGAGCCAACTCAATTGATCACCAAAGGCCGTCATGATCCTTGTGTGGGTATTCGTGCCGTACCCATTGCTGAAGCGATGCTAGCGATTGTGGTGATGGATCATTTGCTGCGTCATCGTGGTCAAAACCATGGCGTAACAACTGAAACACCGAAGATTTAAGCTTAAAAATAAGCTTGATAAAGAGACAAAAGGCTGCTCAATGAGCAGCCTTTTTAATGTGTTTTCATTACGCGTTTAGATTTAAATTAATGGAGTGAGCCTTCCGTTTCCAAATTGAAAGAAGGGAGACGCCACTTAAAACGTACCGCGGCCATACGCAGCATATAACCGGTGATCAGTGTAATGATAGTGGCTGTTACATCGGGAACATTAAATTCTAATAGCGCTAAGTACATTCCTGATGCGATAAGAGCGACAGAAGCGTAAAGTTCTTCATGCAGCACCAACGGTGTTTGGCGACAGATTAAGTCGCGGAGTAGCCCACCAAATACACCCGTTACTAGCGCTGAAACCATGCAGATCCCAGGGTGTAAGCCCATGCCCATCGCAATCTTAGTTCCGATGATGCTGAACACGATTAGACCTAATGCATCAAGGCGGATGAATAGACCTTTTAGCTTAATCACCCATTTCGCTAAGCCTGTGGTAAGTACACCCGCAACACACGTGATTGCTAGGAACTCTGGGTTTTTTACCCAACCAAGAGGGTAGTGTCCCAGTAAAATGTCACGTACGGTGCCACCACCAATGGCCGTTGCACTGGCCACCAACATAACACCAAACCAGTCCATTTTTCTTCTACCAGCACTCAACGCACCTGTCATGGCTTCAGCCGTGATACCAATGATATACAACACACTTAGCAACATAGGGAGACACTCAACGTAAAAAGTCACTACGTTCTACGTGAATCATCGTAGGCGCAGCAACAACACTTACAAAAGGTTTTATCATTCTTAAAAAGTGATTAAAACCAGCAACATGCCTGTAATCAAACCGCTTAAAAAACAGCAGTTTGAGCAGCATCAAAATAAGGCGAGAGTGTAGTAGCAAATGAGTACGCTGACGAATGAGAAATTATATGGAGAAAGCGATGTTCAGATAAATTCAACTAATAACCAAAACTGTGGGAGCACCTTTACCTTATAGATAAAAACAGCGACAATACGCAGCGCATGTCAAACTGAAGTACAAACTCGACGATGACCCACGAATACCAAGACCTTATCACCATTTTCAATGACACCTTTTTAGACCAATTTAATACGAAATTGGAGTTAGGTGGTGATGAGCCTATTTATCTTCCTGCTGATGATGAGCATCCTCATCATCGGATTATTTTTGCTCGGGGTTTTTATGCCTCCGCATTACACGAAATCTCGCATTGGTGTGTGGCAGGGCCTGAGCGTCGTTTGCTGGAAGATTTTGGCTATTGGTATGAACCTGATGGGCGCACGGCAGAAGTTCAAGCGGAGTTTGAGAAAGTTGAAGTGCGTCCGCAAGCTTATGAATGGATTCTGGCACAAAGTGCTGGCTTCCCTTTTACGGTGAGTTGTGACAATCTACACGGCGATTTTGAACCAGATAGGCTCGGATTTATGCAGAAAGTGCATAAAGAAGTGTTAGGTATTTTGGAAGCTGGCTTGCCTTTGCGAGTGAATATGCTTTCGGATGCTCTGCGTGCGTTTTACCAAACCAAGCCGCTGGAAGCGTCAGACTTTTGCGTTAAATAACCTCAAATAACCTCAGAGATACACCATGATTATTGAATTTGAAGAAAAACTACTGGAAATGATTGATGCTCGAATTGAAACAGCATCTGACGATGAATTGTTTGCTGGTGGTTATCTACGTGGTCACATCTCTTTGTCTGCGGCATCTTGTGAAGAAGAAGGCATTAGCGATATTACTGAACTGAAGTCACGCATTGAGAGCAGTTTGGAAGACGCTCGTACCGAATTAAGCCCAGCTGATCGCGCGATCGTCAGTGACTTGTGGCAAGAACTGCAGGCTCAGGCTTAATCTCCGAACGTCGTTCTCCGTTTATTAGTCCAAGTCATTTACTACTTCGAAAAATTCGAACCTCTCCATAAAATTTTTGTGGTTGTAGCGAAACTGTTCAACTTTTATTCTGGTTAGCATAAAACGTGAACAAAGGATTACAACCATGAAAATTGTCGCATTTGGTGCTTCTACCAGCTCTACCTCAATCAATAAACTACTTGCTACTTACGCAGCAAACCAAGTCGAAGACGCTCAAGTGAACGTTTTAGACTTAAACAATTATCAAGTACCGATGTTTAGCGAAGACAAAGAGAAAGAAATTGGTCAAGCTGAAGGTGCAGTCGCATTTTTACGTGATTTGGCTGAGGCTGACGCTATTGTTGTTTCCTTCGCAGAGCATAACGGTTCATACCCAGCAGCGTATAAAAACCTATTTGATTGGGCGACGCGCATTGAGCGCAACGTATTCCAAAACAAGCCAGTCGTTTACTTAGCAACTTCTCCTGGTCCGGGTGGCGCACAGAGCGTTCTTGCAGCGGCAACAGGTTCCGCGCAATTTTTCGGAGCAGATGTGAAAGCATCGCTATCTGTGCCGAGCTTCTACGAGAACTTTGACGTGGAGTCTGGTGAGGCGGTAAATCCGGAAGTGGCAGAACAAGTGAAACAGGCAATTGCACGGCTGAAGTAATTTCAACACGAGTGACTTAATGAGTTAGTGATTCCCGACACATATTTGCGTCGGGAATGTAAACGAGAGGATACTCTTACAGCTCAGTAATGGCTTTGCCTTTTCTTAGTTTACGAACCCACATTCGACTTGGATGAAGTTCGGTCAATACATCAACAGGTAATGGCAGCGGGTCCCCACAGATTTGCGAGGCCAACACTTCAGCTAACAATGGTGCAGAGCTCAGCCCACGAGATCCTAAACCTAAGAAGCAGAATAGGTTAGTGAACTGATGAACGGTTTCTACCTCTTCTGCTTTTTGATTTTGTAAGTTGGCGTATTGCGTTTTTATCGTCTCAAAGTCACCCACATTTCCGACAAATGGTAAGTGATCTCGGCTCACGCAGCGAATACCTTGGCGAGATCGATTGCCACTGATATCTACCTCTTTTGGCCATTCTTGGTTCGGTACGCATTTCACTAATTTTTCTGCGTTATCCTTCTGAGCGTTTTCATCAAATTCGTAGTCTAGGTGACAGCGATCGTAGCTTGCGCCTATGCACAGGTGCTGATTGTTTGGGTTAACAGGCGTCATGTAGCCGTCGTAACACAATACCGTTTTCAATTGACTCAGCGTTTCGGTTGCCGGAGCATGACTGACTTGCCCTTTCACCTGTCCCATCGGCAGGGAAGCGGTTTGGCTCAATGTTTGGAACTCATGACCATTCGCAATCACAACGGTTGAGTGCTCAAATGTTTGACCATTGACCGTTAGTGTCCAAAGCTGATGCTCTTCATCCCAATTTAATGCTTCAACGTGATGTTCAAACTTCGTTGAGAGTAACGATGTCTGTTCTAACTGTTTGATTAACCCACGAGTTAGCTCGGCAGGGCACAACCACCCTCCCATTGGGTAGTGCACAGACGACATATCGATAGGTAATCCGATAGTATTCGCAGTTTCCTCGGCGGACAGTTTTTGAATCAATTCAGAAGGAAAATTACCCGCAAGCATCTTTTCCAGCTTATCAGCAGATTTTTCATCCCACATTAGCTGAGTTACACCACACCAATCGTGATCGAATGTAACCGACTCCGCAGCTTGTTCAATAAATTGTCTTGCAAACAAAAATGCAGGCGCAAACACACGCGAAACACCAGTATGAGGACCGTTCAACAAGGGATACACGGCCCCTTGACGATTACCCGACGCTCCTTCGGCTGGTTGAGTGTCTTTGCAGTAAAGCGTGACGTTTTGGCCACGACGAACCAACGTTTTCGCTAACGCTGCACTGGCAATACCACCTCCGATTATAGCAATCGAATCAAGATTGCTAGATGCTGTGCGATTGAACCAAGGGAGATGGTTCGACTGCTTTTCACGTTGTTCCATCGAACCTGCGATCATTTCACGCTTGGTGCCAAAGCCTTTGACCTTTTTCATTGCAAAGCCTGCTTCGTTCAATCCTCGACGCACAAAGCCCGCTGCGGTAAAAGTGGCAACTGTACAGTCTTGCTTGGCTAACTTAGCCATGTTGTTGAACAGATTTTGGTTCCACATCTCTGGGTTTTTGCTTGGCGCGAATCCATCTAAGAACCAAGCGTCAATCAGTCCTTGTTCGCCATAAGGCACTTGCGGCATGCAGTCTTTGATGTCACCAAACCAAAGGTCGAGTGTAATTGCGCCATCTTCAAGCACAATGCGGTGACACTCAGGTACGGCGGCAGGGTAGTGCTTTTGTAACTTTTTCGCGTACTCAGCTAGCTCAGGCCAAGCTTCATGCGCCTTCTTTAAATCCGCTTGGCTTAGCGGGTATTTTTCAAAGCTAATAAAATGCAGCTCTTTCAATGCTGCGTCTGGATGCTGACGACGAAACTCACTAAACCACTGGCATACTGCTAAGAAGTTTAATCCCGTGCCAAATCCTGTTTCACCAATGACAAAACGTCTTTGGTCAAATTCCTGCCATCTTTCTGGGAGATGATTTTGTTTTAAGAAAACGTAGCGTGTCTCTTCAAGACCGTTTACGTTAGAGAAGTAAACATCATCAAATTGGTCTGAAACCGGAGTACCAGCTTCGTTCCAACCAAGTTCTGCGTTTTTTATTGAAGTCATAATGGTGCAAATTTGTGATTTGGCGCGGTAAGAATGGGGCGATTGTACGAATTTATGGGAAAGCTGACCACTTTTGTTGACTATCTTAGTTATCATCTAGCGGATTTTTGAATTATAGGAATGTCATAATGAAACGAGTCGTAATCACCGGTATGGGTATTGTTTCAAGTATCGGTAACAACGTCGAAGAAGTTCTAGCGTCTCTTAAAGCGGGCAAATCTGGCATCACTGCATCTGAGCAGTTCAAAGAACACGGTCTTCGTTCGCAAGTATGGGGTGACCTAAAAATCAACCCGGCGGAACACATCGACCGTAAGCAGATGCGCTTTATGGGTGATGCGGCTGCTTATGCATACCTATCAATGGAGCAGGCAATCGCAGACGCTGGTCTTACAGAGGATCAGGTTTCAAACGATCGTACCGGTATCGTTGCGGGTTCTGGCGGTGCTTCTGCATACAACCAAACGGTAGCGACAGACACGATGCGCGCAAAAGGCGTAAAACGAGTTGGCCCTTACATGGTTCCTCGTACTATGTCTTCTACGGTTTCCGCTTGTCTTGCTACGCCATTTAAGATTCGTGGTGTGAACTACTCAATGAGCTCTGCATGTGCTACCTCTGCACACTGTATCGGTCACGCGATGGAGCTTATTCAACTTGGTAAACAAGACATTGTTTTTGCGGGTGGCGGTGAAGAGCTTGATTGGTCTCAAACCATGATGTTTGACGCCATGGGTGCGCTGTCAACGAAATACAACGACACTCCAGACAAAGCATCTCGTACGTATGATGCGGACCGTGATGGTTTCGTTATCTCTGGCGGTGGCGGCATGCTGGTTATCGAAGAACTTGAGCACGCTCTAGCACGTGGCGCGAAAATCTACGGTGAGATCGTAGGTTACGGTGCGACTTCAGATGGCTATGACATGGTAGCACCATCAGGTGAAGGCGCGATCCGTTGTATGAAGATGGCGATGCAAGACGTTGACGGTGTGGATTACATCAACACGCACGGCACGTCGACACCAGTTGGTGACGTGAAAGAGCTTGGTGCGATCCAACAATTGTTTGGTGAGAACAGCCCAGCAATCTCTGCAACAAAAGCAATGACTGGTCACGCACTAGGCGCCGCTGGTGTGCACGAAGCGATTTACTCAACACTTATGCTAGACAAAAACTTCATTGCTCCAAGCATCAATATTGAAAACTTGGACGAAGCAGCTCAAGGTCTGGACATCGTGACAGAAGCACGTGATGCAGAGTTAACAACCGTAATGTCAAACAGCTTTGGCTTTGGCGGCACAAACGCAACTTTGGTTATTAAAAAGTACCAAGGTTAACTGAATTTGTTGGCGCGCCACGTGAGTGAGAACAGCGTCAACAATCCAGTTTCCAGAGCTTGATCAGTCACACTGATCGAACAGACGCAGACTCTATCCCATGGAGAGCGGGATAGGATCCTTTTGTTCTGGAACTTTGCCCGGCTATTTAGCCGGGCTTTTTCTTTTCTCAATTTCTGCTTTTTACGTTGCTTCCCGTTAAACGATTTCTTTGGAGCCAATCTCCTTGAGGTTTATTAGGGTTATTTCTTGAGATTTTTCGGGAAAAGGGCACAATCGTTTTAGTTTCGCATCTTGCGAATAAACGAACTCATACAAATGGATGTTAAAACGCTGGCGCTATGAAAATTATTGTTGATGAAAATATGCCGTACGCTGAAGAGCTATTCAGCCAACTCGGTGAAGTGATTCTAAAACCAGGTCGTACACTGACGGCTGATGATTTAGTGGATGTTGATGCCCTAATGATTCGCTCGGTAACCAAAGTGAATGCCGATCTAATCAGCAAAGCAAACAAGCTAAAGTTTGTTGGTACCGCAACAGCAGGTATGGATCATGTCGACCAAGCGCTTTTAAAAGAGAAAGGCATTTTCTTCACTGCGGCGCCAGGTTGTAACAAAGTGGGTGTGGCGGAGTATGCGTTCAGCGTAATGATGGTGCTCGCTCAGCAACAAGGCTTCTCGGTATTTGACAAGACGGTAGGTATTATTGGTGCAGGCCAAGTAGGTAGCTACCTAGAGAAATGTTTGAAAGGCATGGGGATTAAAGTTCTCATCAATGACCCATTCAAACAAGAGGCTGGTGATCCTCGTAGCTTTACTCCGTTGACAGAACTGATTGAAAGCTCAGACATCATTACACTACATACGCCAATCACCAAAGATGGCCCATATCCAACTCATCATTTAATTGATGAAACGGTTTTAAACTCGCTTCGTGGTGATCAGATTTTGATTAACGCCGCGCGAGGTCCAATCGTTGATAATGAGGCATTGAAGCAACGTCTTTTGAAAAACGACGGTTTTACCGCAGCGCTTGACGTATTTGAATTTGAACCAGAGGTTGATATGGAGCTTCTGCCTCTGCTAGCATTCGCAACCCCTCACGTTGCAGGCTACGGCTTGGAAGGGAAAGCTCGCGGTACGACGATGATTTTCAACAGCTACTGTGAGTTCTTAAATAACGAATTACGTGCGCATGCCAGCGATTTACTGCCAACCGCGCCTGTTCCTACTATGGTATTGGACAGAGCTTGGGATGAAGCAACACTGCATAACATCACGCAGTTAATCTATGATGTGCGTAGAGATGACGCTCTTTTCCGTCGTGAGATCAGTAAGCCAGGTGCTTTTGACCTGATGCGTAAAAACTACTGGGATCGCCGTGAATACAGCGCTGTCACGCTAGTGGGTAACAAAACATGTAACCTTGCTCCATTAGCAGAACTAGGTTTTCAGATTGAGGTAAGTCAATGAGCCAGCAATATAATGTTGCCATTTTAGGTGCGACCGGTGCGGTCGGTGAAACAATTTTAGAAGTGCTTCAAGAACGTAAATTCCCAGTGGGTGACATTCACTTGTTGGCAAGTGAGCGTAGCGAAGGCAAGACTTATCGCTTTAATGGCAAAACGGTTCGTGTACAGAACGTTGAAGAGTTTGATTGGTCTCAAGCTCATATTGCGTTGTTCTCTGCTGGTGGTGAACTATCTGAAAAATGGGCGCCAATCGCGGCAGATGAAGGTGTTATCGTTATCGACAACACTTCACACTTCCGTTATGAGTACGACATTCCTCTTGTTGTGCCAGAAGTAAACCCAGAAGCGATTGCAGAGTTTCGTAACCGTAACATCATCGCGAACCCAAACTGTTCGACCATTCAAATGCTGGTGGCACTAAAACCAATTCACGATGCAGTGGGTATTGAGCGTATTAACGTATCTACATACCAATCCGTATCTGGTGCGGGTAAAGCGGGCATTGACGAACTAGCAGGTCAAACGGCTAAGCTTCTAAACGGTCTGCCAGCGGATAAGAAGCAATTCTCTCAACAGATTGCGTTTAACTGTATTCCGCAAATCGATCAGATGATGGAAAATGGCTACACCAAAGAAGAAATGAAAATGGTGTGGGAAACACAGAAGATCTTTAACGATCCATCAATCACAGTAAACCCAACGTGTGTGCGTGTGCCGGTATTCTATGGTCATGCTGAAGCGCTTCACATTGAGACTCGCTCTCCAATCGATGCACAAGAAGTCGTTAACTTGCTTGAGCAAACTGACGGTATCGAAGTCTTCCACGGTGATGACTTCCCGACACAAGTGCGTGATGCGGGTGGTAAAGATCATGTTATGGTTGGTCGTATCCGCAACGATATCAGCCACCACAGTGGTGTAAACTTGTGGGTTGTGGCGGATAACGTGCGTAAAGGCGCAGCAACTAACGCGGTACAAATCGCTGAAGTCCTGATCCGCGATTACTACTAAGTCACTTACAGTTCATTTCAAAGCCTCGCACTGTGCGAGGCTTTTTTGTACGAACGGAACAAAATAGTGTGAGATTAGTACGAATATGGCGAGAGCCACACATTTTTTATTCTCAACGCTATAGTTTTGCATGTGATATCCGATATATTTAACCGATCACCATTTCAAATTGTATTTAGCACAAAACTGAGCCTTCTATGCGTCAAAATTATAAGCGTTTGTTAGCAGCCCTTGTGTTGATGAGCGCGACTCAGACATCATCAGTGGTTCAAGCCGAAGGAATTCGTCTTGTTGGACCGTCTGGTGAAGTGCAATCATCTCCGAGCTATGCTGAAGATATTGAGCGAGCATTACCTGCTCCTCCTGCAAATACTCAGCCGTCACGTTTCTTTGGTCCGACTGGTGAAAATCAAACACTATGGTCGATCGCTTCAGAATTAAGACCTTCACGCGGTGTTACCGTTCAACAAACGCTTCTTGCCATTTATCGAATTAACCCTCAAGCGTTTGAGAACCAAAACATTCATGAGTTGATTCCAGGGAGTCGACTACGAGTACCGTCTCTAGAGCAAGTGCAAAGCGCGACTACAGAGCAAGCTGTTGCGATCATGAAGGCGCACGAGGCTAAGTTAAAACAGCCGAAGCCGACAAATAGAGCCACGCCAGCACAACGCGTCACCGAGCAACCAAAGCCACAAATAAAAGTAGAACCCAAGACTGTTGCTCCTAAACCAGAAACCACTGTAGCTGCGGAACCAAAATCGGTTCAAAAAACAATACCAGTTATTCCTGCGCCACCTGTGAACACCTCTCCGCAGGGTGAAAAGCAGGTCAGTGCGTTAAAAGACAAACTTCAAGGCTCACAAAGTGAATTAGAGTCATTGGAAGAGAAGAACCATCGTCTTCGCTTAATGTTGTCAGAAGTGCAAAGCGAAGTTGAAACCTTGAAAAATGAGCTGAATGACGAAGAACGCATTCGCTCGGAAGTCGAGAAACTGCTTGCTGAAGAGCGCCAACGCCTTGCTGAGCAACAACGCATGCAGCCAAGTACGATTGACAAGATTCTGTCTAATGGTTGGCTTGTCGGCTTAGCGGCGCTTATTCCAGGTGCATTGCTGGCACTGTTGGTTGTGATGTTGCTTGGTCGCCGTTCTAAAAACAAAGAGGAAGAGCCTGCTGCGCAATCGCCGCAGGAAACCGATCCATTAGCTGCGCCAATTGGTTTAGCGGCGACGGACGAGCTGGATGAAGAACTCACACTTGATGATGAGTTGTTCGCAGATGAAGATATAAATACTCAGGCTACACAAGAAGAGAAGCCAGATTTAGAAGAAGACGTCTTTGCCAACCTTGACGATGAAGAACTGGATTTCAACCTAGAAGGGGACGATGACCCATTTGCGGGTATCGGTGATGACGGCGACCTGGATGTTGGTCTGGATGAGTTTGAGTCATCGAACAATGGTATCCAAGTTAACGGCGAAGAAAAAGCGCTTGGTTTAGAAGAGATGGAGCGAGCCTTAGATGAGGTTGCTCCAGAACTAGAAGTGCTCGATGACGATGAGGCTGGCTTCGATCTTTCAGATGATACGAACGAGAAAGCAGACTCGCTTTCAGACGACGCGTTTGCGGAACTACTTGCAGCAGATGAGCCGTCAGAAGAGTTACCAAGTGACACTGTCGATCAGGATATGCTTGATGACTTGTTTGCGGAACTTGGCAATGACGACTTCGACCTAGATACCGATGAACCTGAACTAAAACAGCCCGTATCGGATGATGATTTCAGCGCAGGAGAGGCATCTGATGACGATATCGATAAGCTATTAGCTCAATACGAGCAGCCTGTTACTGAGTCGACAGAAGTTGAAGGTGACGCCAGCGAAGACGTCGTTCTAGATGAAAACAGTACGGACTTACTCGATGAACTGATCGATTTTGACGAAGATGAAACAGACGACGAGTTTGACCCACTGAATGAGCTAGAAGCACTCTCTGGTTTTGAAGGCGATGACTCGATTGAAGAGTTAGATGCAGATAGCACAGATTTACTGGATGAACTCATTGATGACGTTACATCCGAACTGGATGAAGAGACAGGAACTGAGACTGAGTTAGACCCGTTTGATGATCTGATTCGAGAGGACGAAAGCCCTGCACAGAATAAATCGCAAGAGGAAGAGTTACTCGCTTCACTTGGTTTTGGCGAACCAGACGGCGACGAAAAACCATCTTCAATAGCCGAGTCAGAGCCCGCTCATGAAGAGCCGGAAATTGAGTCTGGTTTGGACATCGACGCTTTATTAAGTGACAGTCAACCAGATCCGCAACAAACAGCGCCAGAGCAACCATTAACCGAGCCAGAAACTGCTTCAGAGCCATTTAGCAGCGATGAGTTTCTGGGTGATTTAGAGGACCTCTCACCAGAGAACGATCCTTTAATGAGCGAGCTAGACGACTTGTTTGAGTCAGACAGTGAAGAGCTTCAGCCTACAGAGCAAGAAAAAGCGGACTTTTCTGCTGAACTGGATGCACTATTTGATACTGAAGATGATTTAACGCAACAACAAGTTGAAGAGCCGCAAGCTGAGATAGAGGAATCTTCGCCACAACAAGAAGAGGATGCCAATTCTAAGTCAACGCAAGATGCATCAGTAGAGCCTGATGCTAAAGTGCCGCCTCAAGTTGATACAGAAGAAGACGCCCCAGCGTTCACTCCGACACCAAATACAGTAGAAAATGAATTTGGTGTTCCACAAGAAGAAGATTGGCTACTGGATGAGCCTGAACTAGAAAGTGAAACTCAACCAGAACAAGAACAAAACTTGGGTAACAAAAGTGAGCCAGAAAGTTCAGAACTAGCATCAGAAACTGATTCGGCCACCAATGCAGAAGAAGAGTTCGATTTTGATGAACTCGATCTACCAGAGTTCAGTGAAGAAGACGCACTGGCGTCCATGGCGGACGAACCTGCGTTTGATGAACCAGAGCCTGTCGAGCCTGAGCGCTCTGAAGCTGATTCGGCCACTGAAGCAGAAGACGAATTCAATTTTGATGAACTCGATCTACCAGAGTTTAGCGAAGAGGACGCATTGGCGTCTATGGCGGACGAACCTGCGTTAGATGACCCAGAATCTATCGAGCCTGAGCGCTCTGAAGCTGAGTCGGCGACTGAAGCAGAAGAAGAGTTCGATTTCGATGAACTCGAACTGCCAGAGTTTAGTGAAGAGGATGCATTGGCGTCCATGGCAGGCGAACCTACGTTAGATGAACCAGAATCTATCGAGACTGAGCGCTCTGAAGCTGAGTCGGCGACTGAAGCAGAAGAAGAGTTCGATTTCGACGAACTCGAACTGCCAGAGTTCAGCGAAGAGGACGCATTGGCGTCCATGGCAGGCGAACCTACGTTAGATGAACCAGAATCTATCGAGCCTGAGCGCTCTGAAGCTGAGTCGGCGACTGAAGCAGAAGAAGAGTTCGATTTCGATGAACTCGAACTGCCAGAATTCAGTGAAGAAGACGCCTTGGCATCTATGGAAGAAGAGCCAGAATTACCGAGCTCTGAGACTGCAGATATAGAACCAATCTCCGGTGAGGATGAAGAGCTAAGTTTTGACGACCAAGATCTTCCTGAGTTCAATGAGGAAGATGTTCTCGCATCAATGAATGAGAGTGCGCCAGAGACTCCTAATGTTGAAACTGAGACATCGAGACCAACTCTTCAAGCCGATAACGATCATGATGCTTTGTTTGAAGTCTTTGCGCAGCAAAACGGTTTTGATACTGAACCAGAAGTGCAGCCAACAGCGACAGAGGGTGAGCCGCTAAGTGACTTAGATGATGAATCTTCAATGGCTAACCTTCTTGCTGAAGACGCAAGTTCAGAGGTGTTTGAAGGTCAGTTAGACAGTGACACCATCGCAAGCGCAGGTATGGATTTTGAAACCATGCTTGATGTTGGAGATGATTGGGATGGCTTTAAACCAGCTGCCGATAGCGTAAGTTCTGCGGACGAAGTGCCCGAGGACCAGCGTGATGTCTGGAATTCAAGTGATGCACTAAGTCAGCCAGAGATCGCGCAAGAAAACTGGGCAGAGCAAAGCAACTTGGATGACTTCGACCCGAAGAAAAATCAATTTATGACGATTGATGAATTGATGGCTCAGGTCGATAAAGAAGGTGGTGAGTTCGAAGAGGAAGATCTGAAGCTTGATGTCGGATTGAACGAGTTTCCAGATGTTATCGGTGAGATCGGCGATGTTGACGTAGATAGCAACGCTGAAGCTGCTGGAAAACTGGACCTTGCTAAAATCTATCTCGAGATGAACGATTCTCAAGGGGCGATAAAATTACTAGAAGAGGCGATTGTTTACGGTGAAGATGATATTCGCCGCGAAGCAAAGAGCCTGATTGATGCCATTAATGGCCGATAAATCGAAAAGGGTAGCGTTGGCTACCCTTTTTGTGTCTCGCTAGTATGATGCTACCTCTACGTCATCCTTGTTGAAACTGGCAACTTGAGGTGACTTGAGTATATACTTCCCGCCCCATTTTAGAGTTCGAAGGTTAAGATGAGAATCGCATTAGGTATCGAGTACAACGGTACAAACTACTTTGGTTGGCAGCGCCAAAGAGAAGTGAAAAGTGTCCAAGAAGAGCTAGAGAAAGCATTGTCCGTTGTTGCTAATCACCCAGTTGAAGTGCAGTGTGCTGGTCGGACAGACGCTGGCGTGCATGGCACAGGACAAGTTGTGCACTTTGATACCAACGTTACTCGAAAAATGGTAGCTTGGACTATGGGCGCAAACGCGAACATGCCGAGTGATATAGCGGTTCGTTGGGCTAAGGAAGTCCCAGATGATTTCCATGCACGATTCTCAGCGACAGCGCGCCGTTATCGCTACATTATTTTCAATCATGCTTTACGACCTGGTATCTTAAACTCTGGTGTGAGCCACTATCATGGTGAGCTCGACGAGAAAAAAATGCATGAGGCAGGGCAGTATCTGCTTGGTGAAAATGATTTTACGTCGTTTCGTGCGGCGCATTGTCAGTCTCGTAGCCCATTTCGAAACTTGATGCATCTGAACGTTACGCGCCATGGGAACTATGTGGTTATTGATATTAAAGCTAATGCGTTCGTGCATCATATGGTTCGTAACATCACGGGTAGCTTGATAAAGGTTGGACGTGGTGAAGAGAGCCCTGAATGGATCAAATGGTTGCTAGAGGCTAAAGATCGCAAACTAGCGGGTGCGACAGCGAAAGCGGAAGGTCTGTACCTGGTAGATGTAGACTATCCAGAAGAATTTGGGTTACCTGAAGTGCCGATCGGTCCACTGTTTTTGCCAGATAATTTGAACTAATTTTACAAACTTATTTCAAAATATCGGTAGTGTTTACATTGAACGTGAGCGGAAAACATACGCTATTTATGATATCAAAAATAGGTACAACCAGTTTTTTATCTACAGTAGCTGCAAGATATGGTTTAATCCGTCGGTATTATGTCGAATTTATATCTTTCGCAATGAAGCGGAAGAGTTGAGAGAAAAGGTCTTCCATGAGTTGGCTTGAAAAGATTTTAGAGAAAAGCAACCTAGTAAGTTCACGCAAAGCTTCTATCCCAGAAGGTGTGTGGACTAAATGTACCTCTTGTGAACAGGTTTTATACCATGCTGAACTAGAGCGTAACCTAGAAGTTTGTCCAAAGTGTAACCATCACATGCGCATGAAAGCGCGTCGTCGTTTGGAAACGTTTTTAGATGAAGGCAATCGAGTTGAATTAGGTACCGAACTTGAGCCACAGGATAAACTGAAATTTAAAGATTCTAAGCGATACAAAGAGCGTATCTCTGCAGCACAAAAAAATAGCGGAGAGAAAGATGCGCTAGTTGTGATGCAGGGTGAACTGCTTGGTCTACCGCTTGTGGCGTGTGCGTTTGAATTCTCCTTTATGGGCGGTTCAATGGGTTCAGTTGTTGGTGCTCGCTTTGTAAAAGCGGTGGATGCAGCAATTGAAAACAACTGTGCACTTGTTTGTTTCTCAGCAAGTGGTGGCGCTCGTATGCAAGAGGCATTGATGTCTCTTATGCAAATGGCAAAAACCAGTGCTGCGCTTGAGCGTCTATCAGAAAAAGGTCTGCCGTTTATTTCAGTTCTAACTGACCCTACAATGGGTGGTGTATCAGCAAGTTTGGCTATGTTGGGTGATATCAACATCGGTGAACCTAAGGCGCTGATTGGCTTTGCTGGTCGTCGTGTTATCGAGCAAACAGTGCGTGAAGATCTTCCTGAAGGTTTCCAGCGTAGTGAGTTCCTGCTTGATCACGGTGCGATTGATATGATCGTTGACCGTCGTGAAATGCGTCAGCGTGTGGGTGGTCTAATTGCTAAGATGACTAACCACAAGTCTCCTTTGGTGGTTTCGGTTAACGAATCTCCAAATGAAGAACCATATTCTGTACCAGAAGCGGACGAAAAAGGGTAAAGTATCAACTAACATAAAAACCAAAGAATTTAATGGTTAAAGTTAGATGACCCAAAACCCAATTCCTCAAGCCACATCTTCATTAGAGATGTGGCTTGATTATTTAGCAAATATTCATTCCTCAGCAATTGATCTAGGCTTAGACCGTGTCCAAGCGGTAGCAAACAAAGCCAATCTTACCAAACCAGCTCCAACCGTAATCACCGTTGCCGGAACCAATGGCAAAGGTTCAACGTGTGCGTTAATGGAAGCTATTTTACTCGATGCTGGCTATTCAGTCGGTGTTTACAGCTCTCCGCACCTGATTCGTTACAACGAGCGTGTACGCATTAATGGCGTCGACGTTGTAGATGCAAAGCACTGTGAAGCATTCGACTATGTAGAAAAGCAGCGTGGTGATATCAGCCTTAGCCTCTTTGAATTCGGTACGCTTGCTGCGCTACGTATTTTCCAAGTAGAGAAAGTTGACGTTGTCTTACTTGAAGTAGGACTTGGCGGCCGTCTAGACGCCACCAACGTTGTTGACCATGATGTTTCTGTTATTACGAGCTTAGCGATCGATCATGTGGATTGGCTTGGTGATGACATCAATGTCATTGGTTTTGAAAAGGCAGGCATTTACCGTTCAGGAAAGCCAGCAATTTGTGGTCAACCAATGCCACCGGCGACCGTGGCGGCTCATGCTGACGATATTGGCTCTGAGTTCTTCCAAGTTGGTATTCAGTATGATTACCAACTAACTAATAATGGTTGGAAGTGGAGCAGTGGTGCATTTGCGTTAGAGGATTTACCTGTCCCATCGTTACCGCTACAAAATGCGGCAACAGCATTGATGGCGTTGGGAGCATCGGAATTGCAAATCACTGACATAAACATTGTCAATGGCTTGAATAATGCTCGCCTGGCAGGGCGCATGCAGATATTGCATCACGAGCCGGAGATAATCCTTGATGTCGCGCACAACCCGCACTCTGCTGAGTATTTGGTAGAGAAAGTGAAGCACCAATATTTGGGTAAGAATATCCATATTGTAGTCGCGATGCTGCATGACAAAGACATTAAAGCAACCATTGAAGCGCTAACTCCAATTGCAACACAATGGTATCCAGCGTCGCTAACCGGACCGAGAGCGGCGACTGCTGGAGAGTTGTGCCAATACTTACCCGATGGGCAAGTTCATTTTGAAAACCCTGTTGACGCCTTTGAGAATGCAAGAAGCCACGCAAAGCAAGAAGACGTCATTCTGGTGGTTGGTTCATTCCATACTGTCGGAGAGGTATTGGAACATTGGCAATCAAAGAATAAATAAGCAAAGGTATTTTGATGGCAAGTAAATTCCAAAGTCGTTTAGTCGGCACCATCATTCTAGTCGCAGTCGGAGTGATTGTTCTTCCCGATGTGCTAGATGGTAAGAAACTGCACTACAAAGAAGAATTTGCCAGTATTCCTATCAAACCTGAACTTGATAGTGATGTGGAAAACTTCGAAATATTAGAGCCAGTGGAAGACGACATAGCGTTACCGGACTCTCCAGTTGAAGCGGTGGTGCAGGAGCAAGAGGGCGCCCAAGTGGCTGCTTCTGAGCCTGACCCAACGCCGACGCCTAAACCAGAGGTCATCAAACAGCCAGAGCAAGTTGAGGTGGCCACTCGTCCTGTGCAAGAAAAAAATCAATATGAAGATTCTGCTTGGATCATTCAGTTGATGGCGCTTAAGAATCACGAAAATGCGGTCGCGCTTGTCGCTGATTTGCAAAAGCGTGGCTATCAAGCTCATACAAAGAAAGAAAACGAGTTTACGAGAGTGATTGTTGGTCCTGATGTGTCAAAAAGTAAACTTGAACGGCAAGTCAAGGAATTACAAAAAATTACAGGCTCAAAAGGTCAATTGCTTAAATTTAAGCCATTAAATCCATAAGAAAACGTTTGCGTCAGCATTTTTTCTGTTAAAATGCGCGCCAACTTAAGATGAAGAAAACATGAATTGGATAGATTTTATCATTTTAGGTGTGATCGGATTTTCAGCTCTGATCAGTTTAGTTCGCGGTTTTGCTAAAGAAGCTTTGTCTTTGGTGATTTGGTTTGGAGCGTTTTTTATCTCCAGCAACTACTACGCCAAATTGGCGGTGTACTTCACCAACATCGAAGATGACATGTTTCGTAACGGAGCGGCGATTGCGGCTTTATTTGTCGCGACCTTGGTAGTTGGTGCAGTGGTGAATTACGTCATTGGTCAACTGGTACAAAAAACAGGGCTATCAGGTACGGACCGAATTCTTGGGATTGTATTTGGTGGTCTACGCGGAGTCTTAATTGTTTCTGCGGTGCTGTTTTTTATGGATGCGTTTACTGCATTCCCAAGCTCGGATTGGTGGAAAGATTCACAGTTGATCCCTGAGTTCAGCCGTATCATCGCCCCATTCTTCGAGCATTTACAAGCAACATCAAGTTTTCTGTCTGGCACTATCTAGTAGTGCCAGCTACTGTCGCAAATCGAGGATTAGGACATGTGTGGTATTGTTGGAATCGTGGGCACAACGCCTGTAAACCAGTCTATTTATGACGCGTTAACGGTGTTACAGCATCGTGGCCAAGATGCCGCTGGTATTTGTACCATAGAAAGCAATCGTTTTCGTCTGCGCAAGGCGAACGGTTTAGTCAAGGATGTATTTGAAGCAAGACATATGCAGCGCCTGCAAGGCGAGGTCGGAATTGGTCATGTTCGTTACCCAACAGCAGGCAGTTCAAGCGCTTCAGAAGCTCAACCTTTCTACGTAAACTCTCCTTTCGGTATTACACTTGCCCACAATGGCAACTTGACCAACGCTAACGAAGTTCGTCAAAAGCTGTTTGAAAAAGATCGCCGTCATATCAATACCACTTCAGACTCCGAAGTATTACTAAATGTACTGGCACACGAAATTGACTCAGTAAAAGGAAATGTCACGACCGAAGACGTATTCCGCGCAGTCACCAATGTTCATCGCACAATTCGCGGTGCTTATGCTGTGACAGCCATGATTATCGGTCATGGTATGATTGCGTTTCGTGACCCACACGGTATTCGCCCGCTGTGTTTAGGTAAGCGTGAAGTTAACGGCAGAGCAGAGTACATGGTTGCGTCTGAATCGGTGGCATTGGATGCCGTCGGTTTTGATTTCGTCCGTGATGTTGCACCTGGTGAAGCGATTTACGCAACGTTCGACGGTGAGCTTTACACGAAGCAGTGTGCAGATAATCCTAAGCTGAACCCTTGTATTTTCGAGTTCGTGTACTTTGCTCGCCCAGACTCGTTCATCGATAAAATTTCGGTATACAGTGCTCGCGTTGAAATGGGTAAAAAGCTAGGCGAACGTATTCGTGAAGACTACGCAAATCTTGATATTGATGTCGTTATTCCTATCCCTGAAACATCGTGCGATATCGCACTTCAAATCGCTCAAGCGATCGATATCCCTTACCGCCAAGGCTTCGTGAAAAACCGTTACGTGGGACGTACGTTTATCATGCCTGGTCAGCAACAACGTAAGAAATCTGTACGTCGCAAGTTGAATGCAATTCGTTCGGAGTTCAAAGATAAGAATGTGTTGCTGGTGGACGACTCTATCGTTCGCGGTACTACGTCAGAACAAATCATCGAAATGGCACGTGATTCTGGTGCGAAGAAAGTGTACATGGTATCAGCAGCACCAGAAGTTCGATTCCCGAACGTGTACGGCATTGATATGCCAAGTGCTACCGAGCTTATTGCTCATGGCCGCGACAACGATACAATTTGTAAGCAGATTGGTGCTGATGCATTGATTTATCAACGTCTAGAAGACTTGGTTGAGGCTGTCGGCCTTGGAAACCAAGATATTACTCAGTTCGATACATCCGTGTTTAACGGCGAATACGTAACGGGTGATATTGACCAACAATACCTAGACTTCTTAGATGGTCTTCGTAACGATGATGCGAAAACACAACTTGAAATCCAACAGGATTTAGCAAACCTAGAGCTGCATAACGAAGGCGCATAATAGGTGTTTTCTTGAGGTGTAAAAAAACCAGAGCTTCGGCTCTGGTTTTTTGTATTTGCTATCGAATTAGTGAATGTTATAAGCGATCACAAAGTCGATAAAGAGACGAACTTTCTCTGGCAGGTGATCTTTGTGGTTGTAAAGCATATAAATGTCGCGCGGGTTTGCACTCCAATCTGGCAGTATGCGTACCAAATCGCCGCTTTCGATGTATTCTTTGATCATGACATCTGGCATTAGCGTGATGCCTAAACCTTCGGAACAAGCACTGCGTACTACATTTAGTGCATTCGCCTGAAAGCGACCACGATCAACGTTTACGACAGACTCGCCTTTGCTATTAATTAAGGTCCACTTGATAAGAGGGTAGCCTTTTAGCAATGAATGGTTAGAGAGCTCTTCTGCGTGGTTTGGTGCCGGATTCGAGGTAAGGTAGTCAGGACTTGCGACAAGAATATCCTTCACTTCGCCAATCTTGCGTGCGATCAGGCTAGAATCACGTTGGGGCCCCACTCGAAAAATGACATCCCATTCAGTCGGGTCAAGCTTGTCTGCATTATTTTCTGTCGTTAGTTCGATATTGATGTCCGGATACTGCTTCATAAAGCTGTTGAACATCGGCATCATCATGCGCTTAGTTAAGTTATAAGGCGCCGATATCTTAATCTTGCCTGATGCTCCTCGGCAGTCGTCAGTGATTTCCTCTGCTGCCGTGGTTAGCCTTTGTAGCAAAGGAGAGCACTCATGGTAAAAACGTTCCCCGGCTTCTGTAAGCGATAGTTTGCGAGCGTGACGGTTCAACAGTCGAAGATTGACAGAGTCTTCTAGCGCTTGAATGCGTCGGGTGATGGTCGCAACCGGGATCATGGTTTTTCGCGAAGTTGCGGTGTAGCTCCCATTTTCGACAACCAGTCGAAACAGGTTTAAGTCATCTAATTTCATATTTCCAGACACATTAAATTACCGATTACGGCTAATTTATAATTAACTTTGTGATCAAAGCTTGCTTTAAGTCAACATGTTGCATCATTTGAACACAGCAACCCTGTTTGAGTAAATACTGTTATACCCCGTAATATTTGTATAAACGCCGTTTTCAAGCTACGTTTTATAACAAGGCGGAACGGCCTCAAGTCTTGCTGCGCAACGTTTCGCCGGATGTAAACACAACAAAAATAATGACTTAATAATAAATCTGTTTTTTGACTTAGCTTTGTGAGGTGTAAAGGTATGTTTAAGACTCACAGTCAAACGGCAATGGTCTCGGCACAGGAAGTGGTTAATCAAAAACTAATTATGTTGGTGGATGATGATCCAATATTTCGTAAAGTAACCAATGCTTATTTAGAAAGTCAGGGTTTTAAAGTAGTAGAAGCTGAAAACGGCCTAGAGGCGCTTCAACAACTCAGGGAATGCCAACCTGATCTTATCTTGTGTGATTTATCGATGCCGGTATTAGATGGCATTGAATTCGTCGAAGAAGTCAGTCTTGAATATCCATACTTGCCGCTTATCGTGGTATCCGGCACGGATGAAATGTCCGATGTCGCGAAAGCGTTGCGATTTGGTATTAAAGATTTTCTTCCTAAACCGATAGGTAATTATGAGCACCTATCTCAGGCGATAGACAATACGCTCGAAGATACCGATAGCCATTTCTCCGAACAGCGAGACTTTTCAAGTCAGTGGTTCCGAGTCGATGACGGTGGCGAAATCCCAGATGAGCAAGAGCTTCACTGGCATCTAGAGTATTTGCAGCAGAACCCGAGTGCTGCAAGAGATTTACTGCATGCTCTATTGCCAGAGAAAGATGCTTCTCAAGGTGATTGGCGCTGCTCATACCGTTTATTGCAATCGACGGACGTTATGCCACTGGTGTTCGATTATCGTTGGTTAATGAACGGGCAATTTGCGTTCTATCTCGTTGACTCTGCTTCCCAGAGTAATGATGGTGTCGCGACGACATTGCTTGTTAGGGCTTTGTTTGACGATTACCTGCGTAATTTGAAGAGTTTCAGTGCTGATCTGAAGGATATGGTAGGGATCATTGAAAAAGGAATCGAGTGTTCAGAGTGCGCTGGTGCGGTTAATGCTGTATTTGGTGTCGCCGATCTGGCTTCGTCCTCCGTTTCTATCCTGCCTGCGGGTTTAGATAGCCATTGGTCTGACGGAAATACTAATCAACATATCGCGGCAGGTAACTGTTTAGGGGCAGGAAGTATGAAAAACTTCATAACCCGAGATTTACCGCTAGGTGTTGCTGGTCAGTTATCCATCGGTTGTTTAGGCTCTTCAAGTTTTAGCTTAAATATTGCCCGGAAATCACGACTGGTATAATTCTGACTTCATAACACAACAAGCAGCGTCTTGGCGCTGCTTATTGTCTTTTTAGAACCACAAAAAACAACAAATGCTCGAACAATAACCTTACTTTTTGATGGTGTTTAGATTTGGCTGTTTAAGGTATAGTCAACGCCTAAAACAATAATGACCCATTTGTGCAACGATAATTTAACGCTGTGCCTTGGGAGAAGCAAAGTCAACTAGTGAGAAGATACATCATGGCAGACAAAGATTTTAAAGAGCCTTATAATATTTTTTACTTTTTAGGTTTCATTGCAGTACTTTTAATTCCAACATTACCTGCAACGCTAACCTGGCTTCGTGTAATGAATGGTTACGCAGGCTTTTAATCTAGCTATTTTGTACCGGAGTTCACCATTCGTATTAAGCGTTACTTTTTCAATACCGTTGGTGGACTCTGTATTGTGCTCGGCATTGCTGGCATAGCCCTTCCGCTTTTACCCACCACTCCTTTCATTCTACTTGCTAGTGCATGTTTTATGCGTGGTAGCCCCGCATTTCATCATTGGCTACATAACCACAAAACGTTTGGACCGATTCTCGATAATTGGCATAAGCACCGGGCTGTTACTTCAAAAGTAAAACAGCGTGGCGCCATTTTTATTGCACTTAGTTTCATGGTTTCAATCGTTGTTGTTCCCCTTGTTTGGGTGAAAATTGGTCTTTTAGTGATGCTAATCGTTTTACTCGGCTGGTTTATGCGTCTGCCTGTGATTGAGTTGGTTGCTGACAGAGAAGAAAATCACTAAGATTGTAGAGAATAGTGTGCCCGCTCTTCGAGTGGGCGTTTGTATTTTCAGCGCCTGTGACTCTTACGAAAATAAGCACATAGTGGTGAAAACCTATTGTTCGTTGCCCTCGTGATACTGCGATTAGAGAGGGCGATGAGCCAATCTAAGTAAATCGGTATTATGACTACAGAAACAATTTCACTGATCAAATCTAGCATCAAAAGCATCCAAGACTACCCAAAGCCAGGCATTCTATTTCGTGATGTGACGAGCCTTCTTGAAGACGCAAAAGCATACCAAGCGACGATCAACCTTCTTGTTGAACGTTACAAAGATATGGGCTTTACCAAGGTTGTGGGTACGGAAGCTCGTGGCTTTTTATTTGGTGCGCCTTTAGCGCTTGAGCTAGGTGTTGGTTTTGTACCAGTGCGTAAACCAGGCAAGCTACCACGTCCTACTGTTGCTCAATCTTACGAGCTTGAATACGGCGTTGATACACTAGAAATCCATACAGATGCCATCGTTGAAGGCGACAAAGTACTGGTTGTCGACGATTTATTGGCAACGGGCGGTACTATTGAAGCGACGACTAAGCTGATTCGCCAACTGGGCGGTGAAGTTGAGCACGCTGCGTTCGTTATCAACCTACCAGAAATCGGTGGTGATAAACGTTTAGAAGCACTAGGTCTAAACGTATACAGCATTTGCGATTTTGAAGGACATTAATACATTCAATGAGTTATTTAGCTTTAGCGCGAAAATGGCGTCCTAATCAGTTTGACCAAGTTGTCGGACAAAAACATGTCTTGACGGCGTTGGAAAACGCACTGGCGCAAAACCGTTTACACCATGCTTATCTGTTCAGCGGGACTCGTGGTGTGGGTAAAACGAGTATCGGTAGGTTGTTTGCCAAAGGCTTGAACTGCGAAACCGGTATTACCGCGACACCTTGTGGTAAGTGCGATACTTGTCGTGAAATTGATGAAGGTCGCTTTGTCGATCTTCTTGAAATTGACGCGGCATCACGTACTAAAGTTGAAGACACTCGCGAACTGTTAGACAACGTTCAATACAAACCTGCTCGTGGACGGTTTAAAGTGTACCTCATCGATGAGGTACACATGCTATCGCGTCACTCTTTCAATGCGTTGTTGAAAACCCTGGAAGAGCCGCCAGAGTATGTGAAGTTCTTACTCGCGACAACCGATCCACAAAAGCTGCCTGTTACTATATTGTCGCGTTGTCTACAGTTCCATCTCAAACCGATCAGCGTTGATGATATTCATCAGCAACTTGACTACATTTTGGGTCAAGAGCAAGTATCGGCAGAACCAAAAGCACTGGGTATGATTTCACATGCTGCAGATGGCAGTATGCGTGATGCTCTCAGCTTGACCGATCAAGCAATTGCTTTAGGTAACGGTGCGGTGCAAACTGATATTGTCAGCCACATGTTGGGGACGATTGATACCGACCAAGCGATTCACTTGCTGGAGTCAATCAGCAGCAAGCAACCTCAACAAGCCATGGATAAAATCCAGCAATTAGCAGCAAATGGTGTTGAGTGGGATGGTTTGTTGCAGCAAGTCGCAACACAGCTTCATCGAATTGCGATGTATCAAGCGCTGCCAGCGTCGCTAGACCGAGCGCAGCCAGATGCAGAAAAAATCGAGTTGTTGAGTAAAGCACTAAGTCCGCAAGACGTTCAGCTTTACTACCAAATTGCATTGAAAGGTCGTGAAGATTTGACTCTCTCGCCAAACGGGCGAGTCGGTCTGGAAATGATTGTGCTGCGTATGATGGCGTTCCGCCCATCAAATAACAGTGGGGCAAATATTGTTTCTAGTAACTGCGAACCAGCTTCAGCCCCAGTTCAAAGTGCCAGTCAACCAAAGACTGCACCAGCTCAGACAGTAGCTGCTCCTCGAACTCAGCAGCCGAGTCCAGCGCAAAGCACACCACAAGTGGCGCCTCAACCTTCATCTAATTCACAACCTGAGTATCACGCGAGTGGATATGAAACGGTTCCGCCACAGTATGATATGGCGCCGCCGATGAGCGAAAACCCAGCGCCGCAGCATGAAACGCCACCTCAACAAGTGCAAGAGAGCGTTTCAACACCGGCGCGCGGTGGTCTAAGCGGTTTACGTCACCAATTACGCTCTCAGCGTCAAGGCTTACAACAGAACACTCCTCAAAATGGTGGCTCAAAAAAGCCTAAAGCGGCATCTGCACAACCAGAATCGGTTATCGACCGAGTAGCGCAATTGCATGGCAATTCCGCGCAGGTGTCGCCAAACTCAGCTCCGAAGTCGACGGAGCCACAAGTTGAGGAAGCGTATCGCTGGCGTCCAAGCAAGCCTGTTGAGACAAAAGTGAATACAAAACTGACACCTACGCAGCTCAAGCAGGCACTTGAGCATGAGAAAACGCCTGAAATGGCACAAAAGCTCATCGATGAATCGTTAGAACATAATGAATGGGCGAAGCTAATCAGCTTAATGGAGATCCCTAAGCTGGTAGAGCAACTTGCGCTAAACTCTCATTATAGTAAGGAAGGAACAACCGTTTCGTTACTATTGAGAAGCAGCCAAGCTCATTTGAATACTGATAGAGCTCAAGCCGAATTGCTTAAAGCACTTAATACCGTGTTAGGTGAAGAGTGCCACATGAGCATCGAAATAGGGGAGAGTGGAGAAACACCACTTGAACTTAGAGATAGGCTCTATCAAGAGAAATTACAGCAAGCTCTGAATAGTTTAGAAAACGATCCAAATGTTCAATTTATTGAACGTCGTTTTGCTGCAGAGCTTGATAAAGATAGTGTGCGCCCTATCTAATAATCGAATGGAATGGGGTTGAAAACCCAAAGGTATAACCCCATTAATTGATGCAACACCTCATTAAACCAGAGAGATAAACATGTTTGGTAAAGGCGGTATGGGCAACCTAATGAAGCAAGCCCAGCAAATGCAAGATCGCATGCAAAAGCTTCAAGAAGAAATCGCGAATATGGAAGTAACTGGCGAGTCTGGTGCTGGCCTAGTTAAAGTTACTATCACTGGTAGTCACAGCGTACGTCGTGTTGACATCGATGAAAGTTTGATGGAAGACGACAAAGAAATGCTTGAAGATTTGATCGCTGCGGCGTTCAACGATGCGGCCCGTCGTGTTGAAGAAACTCAAAAAGAGAAAATGGCTTCTGTAACTGGCGGTATGCAACTACCACCAGGTATGAAAATGCCATTCTAATCTGCTGATATTTAATTAAGCGGACTTTTAATGCGTACCAGTCATATGCTGGAGCAATTGATGGAGGCCTTACGTTGTCTACCTGGGGTTGGCCCCAAGTCGGCGCAGCGTATGGCCTTTCATTTGTTACAGCGCGATAGAAAAGGCGGTTTGCAACTTGCAGATGCGCTTAGCCAGGCAATGACAGAAATCGGTCATTGTACTGAGTGTCGAACCTTCACCGAAGAAGAAGTCTGTCATATTTGTACTAACCCAAAACGCCAAGAAAATGGTCAAATTTGTGTGGTAGAAAGCCCGGCAGACATTGCTGCAGTCGAAGCAACGGGCCAGTATTCTGGTCGATACTTTGTTCTTATGGGACATTTGTCACCACTAGACGGTATTGGTCCAAGTGATATTGGGCTGGATGTGCTGGATTACCGCTTACGTCGCGGTGATATAGCCGAAGTGATTTTGGCAACAAACCCGACGGTTGAAGGCGAAGCCACTGCACATTACATCGCAGAGCTATGTAAAGAACACCAAGTTGATGCCAGCCGCATCGCGCATGGTGTGCCTGTCGGTGGAGAACTTGAGCTTGTCGATGGCACGACGTTGTCACACTCGCTGTTAGGTCGACACAGAATTTAATAAATAGCCGCTGAATTCAGCGGCTTTTTTGATTTTGGGAGTTTGGGGTAAGTTAGTTGCTTAGTATTTCTACACCATGAACGTTCAGTCCCAAAACATTATGACAACTTTTATCAATAAGAAGCATAACCTTTTTGTTTTGAGCTTGAGCAGTTGCTACAGCTGAGAATAAGTCCATAGAGGTCGGTTGGCTATCTGGTAGATAAGTAAACTTCTTCTCGCTATTCGACACTTCACAGGGAGTCTCTGGTGTTTCATTAACATGAACTGACATCTTGTGTCCACCATCCCAGTAACGAGCTACCTTATCAATCGTGAATGGTCCATACCACTTCTGCCCTGAGCCAGCATTAGTTTCAGCAAGTGAGCTAAACGATAATAGAATAGTGAGTATGCCAATTAGTTTTTTTTTCATCTTTCTAGCCATGTTGATATTAGATTTTAGCTATAATATTCACTGAATATTATTAATAAACTTAAATATTAAGATATTAATTTGTTTGTGATGTCTATCACGCATTTTTGTTTTTGATATATGAAGTTTGGTTTTTTTTATTATATTGCCTGGTTTTGTCAATTTAGTGTCATATACATGCCTGTTAAAACCAAGTTATCCTTGTGTGCATTTTTGTTGGTCATAATTATTGCGACTGTTGGCTACGTTTTTAGGCTCAACTTCTCATATAAGAATAATGATGAAAATCTAAAGGAAAATAAGAAGATGGATACTTTGAATGTAACTAGCTTTTCAAAGTATGATAACTCTATAAAAATGCTGAGAACTGAACTGTTAAAGAGTCGGATTTTGGAAGGTGATTCAGAAGAACAGTCCGAAAATATAAATAAAAGAATTACTAATTTAGAAAATCAAATATCAGAACTATCTAATTGAAAGGCAGTTAAATGAAAAATTGGCTAGGTGTAATCTTTGCGGGGTTGTCTATTCCTGCAATAGCACAAACGATCGGTACTTTGCCCGGAGAGCTATCGATCGACAAGGGTGTCGCATATTATCAAATACCGATAACACTACCAGCTGGGAAAGGGGGTATAGCTCCTAATCTAGCGCTAAGCTACTCAAGCTCTGGGCCCGTAAGGTCTGAACTAGGGGGCGGCTTCTCGCTTAGCGGCCTGTCTGCCATAAAAAGGTGTGGTGACCATCAAGCGATTGAAGGGCAAGTAAGCTCAGTGACTTATAGTTTTACTGATAATTTTTGCTTAAATGGCACGCGTTTAATTGGTGAAAAAGGTGTAACTGGCAAAGATGGCTCTGAATACCGTTTACACGTAGATAACCAGTCAAAAATTATTCTGAATGGTGATTCAAATGCAGCATCAAGTTACTTCATTAAGCATGATAAAAGCGGTGCTGTTGAAGAATATCATTATAATAACCTTTCGAAGAGTTGGTTGTTGAGCTCCTATAAAAGCAACCCAAGTTCAGAGAGTATCTCTTATAACTATGATAATTTAGGCCAGATATCATCGATACATTACGATTCTTTCAGTGTTGTCTTTAATTATCTTCCTATCAATAGTGGTATTCCTACAAAACATTATAAGATAGACGGAAATGTTCATAGGTATGAATCAAAGCTGACAAGAATTGATATAAGTATAAACAATAAAATAAAAAATTATTACCGACTGGGTTATAAGGAGGTAATCGAAGGTCTTGGTGCCTCCTTTATTGATAGTATTACATATTGCGATGCGAAGGATGATTGTTTACCTGCCACTCAATTTGATTGGAAGGAACATAAAAGCCCAATGAAAGGCCAGATATTCTTTGATGAGAAAATCGCTAATATTGACTTAGGTCATTGGGGGAAAAACACTATCCCTAGTGATTGGGGAAATGCTAATAGAAGTTGGTGGGTTGATATTGATGGGAATAGCGTAGGTGACTTCTGTAAGACTGATGCCCATGGATTTACTTGCCACATGGATGTGTCTCAATCTAGTGTCGCTCGCACCTACAATATAAGTCAGTGGGGAGACGCTCATAGCCATTGGTGGTTAGATATAAATGGTGATAGTAAAACAGAGTTTTGTCGTATAGATGATGGCAAATTACTTTGTGATGCTTTTCATTCAAATAATACAACGACACAACTTTCTTGGATTGTGTTGAACTCCGGGATGAAGGACTTCCGTTGGTGGAGGGACATGGATGGTAATGGCGTACCAGAGTACTGTCGTCGTATAGGTGATGAACTTTTATGCAGTGAACCCAAAGAAGATGGCGAGTGGTCTGATTCAGTACACGTTCGTGGCATAGAATGGGGGCAAATTAAAGACACTTATTGGACCGATATAAATGGCGATGGTGGTAGTGAACTTTGTTCTGTCGAAGGGCAAACGATTAAGTGCACGTCTTTTTCGGGTAAATATCTAGTTCAAAAAAATATTAGTTTTCCAATTAGTTCTGTAGGTCAGCCAGATTCCCGTTGGTGGGTGGATGTGAATGGCGATAATGCCATCGACTTTTGTCGCATGACGGATAACGATGCTAGCAAAACAGTTAATCTAACTTGTTCTCTTGGCTCTCTTGGTTCGTTGCATAAATTCGAAGACGATATAGAGTTTGTTAAAAGTGATGATTGGACAGGCGAGCTCGGGAGCGTAGATAAACGTTGGTGGCTCGATTTGGATCAGGATGGTGTTATAGATTTCTGCCGTGGCGTCGGTAACAAGGTCCAATGTGTCAACGCTTATAAGTACCAATATGAATTTGATGTTGATAATTGGGGGACTGGTTTTAACTCATTCATTGATTTGAACCAAGATGGTAAGTTTGAGCTCTGTAAGAAGAGATCTAACCGTCTAGAATGTCAAACCACTGCTCAGAGCAACCATTCTCCATTATTGCTTGAAAAAGTGACAAATGGTCTAGGACATATTTCTTCAGTATGGTTTGGCCCATACGGTAATCACACGCCTTCTGACTCTTTTAAGTCTGATGATTCTGGTCTTTTTAACTTACCAGGCTCTTTCCCTGTAGCTTATCGTCTTGAGACCGACAACGGACATGGAAAAAATAACTACTTATTCCAATATGGTCCTGCAAAGCGCTCTAAAGATGGTCTAAAACACAATGGTTTCGAATGGATTCGACAGCGAAGCTTTGTTAATGAAAAAAACACTCTCAACCAAGAGTTTCAATTTAATACAGAATTTCCTTACTCAGGCACATTGAAAAAGCAAACCGACTATTTTGCGAATGGACAAAAGTGGTTAAATGGTTGCGGTGATTGTAGATCGAATGACTTTTGGAACTTTAGAGAGCTTAGTAAAAGTTCCGAATCTGAATTTGAATTTAAGACGCTAAAAAAAGAGTTCAGTGCTACGCAAATCGTTAAAAGTTTCCAACAGCTGTCTTCTGCAGCAGATAAGCATTTAAAGGGTTATAAGCTTATCGAATACAAAGATCAAAAATACGCAGCAAGCGCTGACAAATTTGTTCCTGTTGGCGGTTCAACACTGATGCCAATCATGATTCCTGCCACAGAGTTTTCTTTGGTTGAGGAGCGAACAACGGTACTAGAAGATCAAATACCAGTGTGGCTCATGACGCCAGTATCGGATGATTTGAATCGCGAGCTATCTGCATTATCTGGTCAAGCTCGATTCGTGAAGGCGATCACAGCTACAGAATACGATGAAATCGTCGAATGGGTTGAAACTCCAACAGTCGGTAACACCTTTGCATTTTATACCTCAGAACGAAAGGACTACCAATACTCTGAAAGTGGTGAACTTCTTAGTACAGTTACCGTAGAGCAGAGTGATGTCGATACATTTCTGAATGTTGGTAAAATTACAACGACAACAACCGGACTTAATCCGGTCACCGGTTATAGTGACACGTTTGTTGAAATTACCCAAAACGCGTATGTAAATAAGGTAGATTCTTGGTTAATCGGGTTGCTCGATTCGACTAAAACAACTTACATTCACAGCGATGGTAGCAGGATCTCTCAAGAGGCTACTTTTAAATATGACAATGAAACCGGTTTGTTGCGTGAGCACACGACGCTACCAAATACGCCATATTCCATGGTTACCATCAAAGAGCGAGATGGAAACGGTATTGTTACTAAAGAAAGCGTTACTGCGACTAACGGGGGGAGATTAGAAACTCGCTCTACTTCCTTTAAACATTCCTACGTAGGGAATAGTGTTGTAACCGAGGTGACAAACCCTGCAGGACACGTCTCGTCTCAAACTGTTGATCTATTGTCAGGGCTAATTGTAAAAGTTGATGAAAACGGTCTTTCTACTTCGACAAAACTCGATGGTTTTGGTAGAGAAGCCGAGGTGTCTGTTGTAAACACTTCTGTAAAATCTGAGATCAGTCGCTTTCCTGCGGGAGACAGTCGTTGCTTATTCAATGTTAACAATGCGAGTTACTGTGTTATCAATCAATCGAAAAACTCAGGCAAGAAGATCAGCTTTTTTGACTTTTTAGAAAGAGAAGTGAGAAGAGCCTCTTTATCGGTAAACGGTAAGTGGGTTTTCGTTGATTCTGGCTATGATGCATTTGGCAATTTAGTCTCTGCTTCAAAACCTTATTACCAAGGTGATATTCCTCAGTATATTGTCACTCAGTACGACAAATTAGGAAGAGTCATTTCGATAAAAGAACCTGGTCCTGCAGGTAAAGAAGACAGCTGGATTTCTTATTCTTACGGTCCTTTCACAGTAACCAAAACGGACGCCAAAGGTCGAGTTTCTAAAACTTTTACCAACGTATTAGGTTGGGAGATTGAGAAACAGGAGCCGAATGGTGGCAAAGTTATCTACGACTTCTATGCCAATGGAATGTTGAAATCTGCTATTGCGTCAGAAGGAGAAACAGTTCGTACCGAGTACAATATTCAAGGCAATAAATCTTTAGTAGATGATCCAGATCTAGGTTTGTGGACTTATGAATATGACGGTTTTGGTCAACTCGTTAATCAAACTGATGCTAAAGGTCAAAGTACTCATTTCGCTTACGACAACTTAGGTCGCAAAGTCGCTGAGAAAGTAGAATCCAAAGTTAAGCAAAGTGAGAAAGAAGTAACACACATCACCACAAAGGCATGGTTTTACGACAAAGTGGATGGACGCGTCTGGTTAGGAGGGCTACTAAAAGCAACTGTAGATGGAGAACTGGTTAAGAACTACTTCTACAACGGTCTGGGTTTACTGAGACGCGAAGAGACGATTACTCCAGAGCACACATTCGCACGAGATTTAGAGTATGACTCTAACGGGCAACTAATTCGAGAACATAGACCTAACAAGTTTACTCTAAACTACACCCGAGATGCTTTAACGGGTATTAATACGGAAGTCTGGGGAGATATTTCTCAAGCTCAAGTTAATTACACTGCAGCTGAATATCGCAACGTGATTGAGCCTCTAATCAATGAAGCCCTAAATAAAGCGAAAGATTATTTAGTTAAAGTAAAAGATTTACAAGAGCAGCAATTCTTCTACAAGCGACGCAAGGAAGAGTATCAGAAGCTTAAAGATCAGCTTATCTCATTTGACGGAGTGGCTGAAAATGAGGCATTTGCGCGCCAAATGAGGGCGGAGCTACATACTAGACCATTACATATGTACACAAATGAATATGGCGAGCGTTATTTCAAAGTTTCCCCAAGGACAGTGGTGGTCTCTGGAAATGGTTTGATACCTGTAGTTCAGCAACCTAACTTCCATCTTAAGATTGAAGGTAACTTACTAAGAGAGGTAAGCCTTGATGAATGGGCTGCTTTTGAAGCAGGTTTGATCAATCAAAACCAAACTGCGTACTACGGCAACTATTCTGATGGCGGAAGTATAAGTTTAGCGACATTTGATTTGGAAAGGGACGATCCGCTATATGATCAAAGAATGCGTCAAATGTTTGATGAACTCAATTCACTCTCAAAAGAAGTAGATAGGCTTGAATATGTGCAAGATACAACGGAATTACGTGTAAATAGCTATCTTTTAGCTGCAGAACAACTAGTAAAATTAGTTAAGCAAGTCAAGCTTGTTTCACAGAAGTACAATAACCTAGCTGTGGAATCTGAAAATGAGTCAGATGCACTACGTTCCCTCAAAGATGATAACCCAGCTGATGGACGGATTTCGTACTGGAAGCTCAACGATATGGACGCCGAAGGTCGAATTACATCAGAGGTTTTAGGAAATGGCTTAGTTAATAGTTTCGATTATCATGAGAGTAATGGTCAACTACTCAATATATACACTAGGCAAGGTTCCAAGCTGCTGCGTGGCGTTCATTACACCTACGACAGAATGGATAATGTGCAGAGTCGCCGAGATCTTGTTAATGATATACAAGAAAATTTCTACTACGACGATCAAGACCGACTAACAGACTACCATTTGTCTGGTATTGGTGCAGCACATGCTGAGAATCCGTTATTTAACAAAAAGTATTCCATGTCTTATGCTGCGAATGGCAATATCAAATATAAGTCTGACGTTGGTCATTATATCTACGCAGATCCGTTACACAAGCATGCGGTAACTCAAGCTGGGGATAATACATATCGCTACGATGAAAACGGAAATATGCTATCTGGCGGAGGGAGAACAATTGAATGGACAGGCTTCAACAAGCCTTCACGTATTCAGCAAGAACAAGGCTGGGTTGACTTTAAATATGATGAGTCGAATCAGCGAGTCAGCAAGCGTAGTAGCGATGGAAGCAGAACTTGGTACCTCGGTAAGTCCTACGAGTTAAAAGAGCTAGCATCCGGGGACATTCAACAAACTCAGTACATTTATGCTGGGAATGGTCTGGTCGCTATAAATGTGAACTCATTGAAGACTGATGGACAAGGAAGCTATGCATCTGTAGATCGCCAAATTCGTTATAGCCATACAGATGCGCTTAAATCGGTTGATATGGTAAGTGATATGTGGGGGAATATTGTTGACCGTAAGCTATATGACCCTTGGGGCAAAGAGAGAGCGTTTACTTGGAAAGCTGACAATGTGTTGTTGCCTCAACCTGTATTGTTGAATCGTGCATTTACAGGGCATGAGATGCTTAATGAAGTTGACTTAATCCATATGAACGGTCGTTTATATGATGCAACATTAGCACGATTTATCAGCGCTGACGTTTACATACAAGCTCCTGATAATAGTCAATCATTCAATCGATACAGCTACGTTCTCAATAATCCTCTTAAATACAACGATCCTTCTGGCCATTTCTTTAAGAGAATTAAAAAAGAACTTAAACGTCAATGGAACGACGTACGAGAGTTCACCTCTCGTTACTCGAGAGAAATCGTCGGTATCGTTGTGGGGATCGTCGTCACTGTCGCCAGTGGTGGTACGTACAGTGTGTTGCTAGCCGATGCTGGTGCAAGTTTCTTCTCTGCAGGGTCTCTTACTAATGCCATTGCTGCCGGTGCACTTGGTGGCGCCACTGGTGGGGCTGTAACCGGTGGGATCATTAGTGAAAGCTGGAACGGAGTTGGCAAAGGGGCTGCGATTGGTGCAATTACAGGCGCTATCGGAGGTTACAATAGCTTTAAGCCAACGAGAGGATTTGCACATGCAGCCACGAAAGTAAGTGTCGCAGCAGCTGGTGGTTGTGCTACAGGTGAGATCGCGGGTGGTTCATGTGAAAAAGGTGCAAAATTTGCCGCATTATCACAAGTTGTTGTGCTTAGCTTTGAGTACATGAAAAATGTTACAGATCGCTATAAGATTAGGTCTTGTGAAGTTGCTAACTCAGGCTCAGTCTGTAAGAACAATGTTGATGGTGAGCTATTGACTGACGGTACTCGTGGTAGCAAGCCTATGTGGAACGAGAAACCGACGCAAACTTTGTTCACGGAAGGAGGTATGGCGCGAGAGGCTTCTGGCGCACATCTTTACAATGAGAATGGGCTCATAGGACGTTTCGTTAACAAAGTATCTAAAGTTCATGATTACTTTAACTCTGATGTTTCGAGATTGTTTGGCTTCCATGGATATGACCAGATAACTGGATTTTGGTTAGAAGGAGGGACAATGTATAACCACTTGTTTCAAGCTTATAGTTTCTCTGGGATGCTGCCTGCTGCAATATATACAGGTGGTGCACTAGTCGCACCATATCCTATTTATCCTTATTCGCAGTTAGGGGATTAGGTAAAAGACAAAAGCCGCTGAATTCAGCGGCTTTTTTGATTTTGGGAGTTGAGAACGATTAATCGTTCGATTCTTTACCAAGAAGGTTTTTGTAGATAACTGCACCAAGTACACCACCCAAAATAGGCGCAACCCAGAACAGCCATAATTGAGAAACTGCCCAGTCACCCACATACATTGCGACTGCTGTACTACGAGCCGGGTTTACTGAGGTGTTTGTGACAGGAATGCTGATCAGGTGAATAAGAGTCAGACACAAACCAATCGCTATAGGTGCAAAACCTTGAGGTGCACGTTTGTCTGTCGCCCCCATGATTACGATAAGGAACATCATCGTCATTACAACTTCAGAAACTAGCGCAGCAAGCATGGAGTACTGACCCGGCGAGTGTTCACCATAACCATTGGCGGCAAAGCCAGAACCCACAACATCGAATCCAGCTTGTCCTGTCGCGATGACATAAAGAATGCCACCAGCGATCAGCCCGCCGAGCACTTGTGCGATGATGTAAGGCGCAACGTCTTTTGTCTCAAAACGACCGCCAGCCCAAAGACCAACCGTCACTGCCGGGTTCAAGTGACAACCTGAAATATGACCGATTGCAAATGCCATGGTTAAAACGGTTAAACCAAAGGCCAGAGCAACGCCCAGCAGACCAATACCCACGTCTGGGAAACCTGCAGCCAACACTGCGCTACCGCAACCGCCTAATACTAGCCAGAACGTACCAAAAGCCTCTGCTAAATACTTGTTCATGTTATTTCCTAATTTCTACTTAAATGACCCGCTGAACATAGTCGAGAATTGTCAATTAAGTGTGAGGGAGGTCTCGTAAAGACTGCAAATAGGACGGTATGTGGCAAGAGTTCTCAAGGATGAGAGAAAAGCAAGGAGAGGAGAGGTTGAATTTTAAGTTTGCCTTGGCCATCACTACCTGAGTAACAGCCAAGGCAAAGTAGGTTTTAGCTAAATGCGACGAAAGGTGATACGCACAACAAAATACCAGTCGCAATAATCAAGTAAAGCGACGCGCCTTTGTATTTGTGTAAAGAAGGCACTTGGTAGACAAGGTAAGCTGGAATCAAACAGCCAATCAAACCAAAGATAGGGCTACATACTGATGTGAAGCTCAGAACTGGTAGATTCAATACAATTGCACCCCACGCCATGAGAATCGCAAAGAGAATGATTCCCTTGGTGACTAAGTCTTTATTGATCTTATCTTCAGGCATGACCTTTTTTAGAGCCAGCATCGCTAGACCTTGGCAAGAATCGCGGAAACCTAAGTACACGCCAAAAAACGCTGTCATTACTGAGAAAATATTCAGCATCAAACTCATTAGTTTTAGCGTCGTGCCGTCCATGCCTTGCGCAACCATCGCAAGAGCAGAGATGTTCTCTTCTGCTGCTTTAACCGCTTGTTCATGTGACATCGCAAGCGTAAAGGAAATCGCGTAGAAAAAGACCGTCACAAACAAGATACCGAAAGCAATTTTCATTGCGCGCATGGCTTTAAAGCGAGCAACCTCAATCGATTTTTCTTTTGATCGGTATGAGATCACCATTGGGCTCAAGCTTTGAATGAAGAGAATAGACGTTAGAGTAAACGGCAGTAGCTCAATTGCATCTTTCAAACCAGCGCCTGTTTCTGGAATTGCACCGACATTCGCTACATCCCATTTTTCGATCATCATGACGCCAAGTAATGCAACGGTACAAAGTTTAATCAGTACAAGACCAGTACTGACCTTAAACAAAATCTTTTCACCACGAGATGCAATAGCGACCAGCGCGCACACTAAAGCCAGACCATATAGCGGGTTTTCAGACAATAAACCTTCCGTGATGCCAAAACTATGTAGGAAAGATGCCGAGTCATTGTTGATAGCTGTTGAGTAAACAAAGACCCAAATCACCAACATGATGAAGTAGAGCACACCTAATAACGCCCCCCATTTGTTACCAAGGTAGCCGGAAATGACGCCAGCGTAATCTTGGCACTTTGGTGAACTTGAGAGAGTGTTGATGAAAAGGCGTTGGAACAAGTACATCGCTGGGTAGCCGATTACGGCAGAGGCCAAGAATACCCAAAGGCCCAATACGCCAACTTTTACTGGTAAAAAAACAATACCGGCGCCGATTGCCATGCCGATACTCATGATCACCCATCCCCAGTCTGTGCTATCAAACTTGATCGCGGCTTTCCACTCATCTAGGGCCATGCCTGCTTTTACGTGCGGTGGCTCTTTACCGATGGGTAAGGTTTGTGTAGGTGCTGTCACGCTCATTTTATTGTTTCTCTTGTTAGTATGAATTTTTCTCAAATTTAATTGAGAAAATGTATATCACCAATTTTTTTGTGGAAAATTCAGATAAATTTGAGATCTTGGCGAGGAAGTTCAAATAAATTGGAGTTTTTAACGAATTTTGTGATCTGATCTAGTTGTTTGGTTCATATTTAATTGAAAAAATAACGCTAATACGGAAGTTAAATTAGAAACTTCTTAATAAAAAATAAAATTTATGTGAGGATTTAAAAATGAAAAAATTGATTTCATCTGAACACGCGCCTGCTGCTATCGGACCTTATTCACATGGCACTAGCTATGGCGATTTGATTTTTACTTCTGGCCAATTACCCGTTGATAAGGCAACAGGAAAAGTAGTTGAAGGCGGCATCAGTGCACAAAGTCATCAATCTCTTACTAACTTGAAGCACGTTTTAGAGGCTGGTGGTGGCAGTATCGATACTGTTTTAAAAACAACGTGTTACCTATCGAATATTAATGACTTTGCCGAGTTTAACAAGGTCTACGCAGAGTTTTTCCAACAAGATTGTCCGGCACGCAGTTGCTTCGCAGTGAAAGATTTACCTCTTGGCGTGTTAATTGAAGTCGAAGCGATTGCTCATAAAAAGTAATACGGAGAACAGAGCATGAACCAGCAATGGACACAATATATCCAAATCATTAAGCGAGTCGTGAAACCTGCATTAGGATGTACAGAACCCATTGCTGCTGCGTACGCGGCAGCAGTTGCTAGAAAAGAGTTGGGCGCATCCGATATTGATGCGATAGAGGTGCGTGTTTCAGACAACCTATTTAAAAACTCGATGGGTGTTTTCGTACCCGGAACGGGCAAGATAGGCCTCAAAATTGCCGCCTCAGTTGGTGCATTAGCCGGTGACCCAACAGCAGAACTGGAAGTGTTGGCTCGGATTAATGAGCAGGATGTCGCTGCTGCGCAAAAATTGATAGATGAAGAGCGAGTAACCGTAGCGCGCATGGATACGCAAGAATTCATTTATTGCAACGTAACGCTCTCCTCTGGTGACGATGTTGTTTCGGTCACGATCAGTGGCGGTCACACCAACATTCTCCAGATCATGCGTAATGGCGACGTGATTTTTGATGCCCCATCACAGCAACGCGTTGCGACCGCTTCCGTTTGTGAAGGTGTGGATATTTCGATCAAACAAATCTATGAGTTTGCCACTCAAGCACCTTTTGAAGAGATCAAATTCATTCTCCAAGCTGCAGAGCTTAATACCTTGCTGGCTCAAGAGGGTATCGACCGAGGTTACGGCCTAGAAATTGGACGCACGCTAAAAGGCAACATCGAGCAAGGCTTATTGGGCAATGACTTAATGAGTCGTATACAGATGATGACATCAGCGGCGTCTGATGCTCGCATGGGAGGGGCGACGTTGCCAGCCATGAGCAATTTCGGCAGTGGGAACCAAGGTATTGCCGCTACAATGCCAGTTGTAGTTGCCGCAGAAGCATTTCAAAACGACGAAGAACAGCTGGCTCGCGCGTTGATCATGAGTCATTTAGGGGCTATTTACATCAAATCTTATTACCCACCGTTATCCGCATTTTGTGGCAACACTGTTACCAGTGCGGCAGCTTCTATGGCGCTGGTGTATTTAGCTGGTGGTACATTCGAGCAATCATGCTACGCCATTCAAAACGTCATCAGCGACAGTTCAGGTATGGTGTGCGATGGTGCGAAGTCCTCTTGTGCGATGAAAGTGTGTACTTCGTCGACAACGGCGGTGCGCTCATATTTGATGGCGATGGGTAACCACAGTGTTAAGAATCAAGGTATAGTAGGCGAAGAAGTTGAGCAAACGATAAGAAATGTTGGCTCAATGGTTCGTTTCGGTATGCCCTATACTGACAAATCTATTATCGATATTATGTCGGCCTAACCTCCAGTTTTTGCTAAGGGAAGTAACATTGCTACTAAAGAAACTCACCAAGAGTGATCTCGATATTTTGAACTCTATGAAAAACGTCGTGGATGGCATTGCACGTATGTATGGTGAACACACTGAAGTGGTTCTCCACAGCTTAGATGCCGAAGCGCCGGAAATCATCAAAATCGCAAATGGGCACGTGACGGAACGCAGTGAAGGTGCCCCAATTACCAACTTAGCGAGAATGAAGTTAAGAGAGGGCAAGGACGTTTCTGATTCGTACCTGACGAAAACGTCGAACGGAAAGACCTTGCACTCCATTACGACCATTGTCAGAAATCCAAAAAACAAACCGATTGGTTTGCTGTGTATCAACGTAGATATGGATGCACCGATGCAGGCGTTTTTAAAGGCAATGCTGCCTCAGCAACACACCGAGTGTTGTGTTGGTGGCGCTCGATCACCAGAAACGTTTGCGCGTAATATCGATGAAACCATCATCAGTACGATAGAAACCGTGCAAACAGAAGTGTGGGAAAATGAAGCCATTGCGCCTTCTAAACGTAACCGTGAACTGGTGACGCGACTGCACGGCTTAGGCATTTTTAAATACAAAGATGCTGTTTTAATGGTTGCAAACCATCTTGGCATTTCGCGCGATACCATCTACTTGTACTTACGAGAGCTTGGTAACGACTAAACGGGGGCTCTGAATAGATTAAGTAAGTTGCTCTAGCTCAGTGATGTTGTCGAGCGCTTCTTGGTTGGTTTTGCCACACACAACCGGACACGGTTTAAAATCGTGACAAACGTTAGGGCGCTCAGGCTTACCAAACAGTTTACACAAATTATCATCGTTGAGTTGTATGCAACGAACACCTGCTGGTTTGCCCTTGGGCATTCCAGGTATCGGTGAAGAGATACTTGGCGCAATACAGCAAGCTCCGCATCCTAATCGACAATCCATAATGTAAACCTCTTAAAAATTGAGGGGGCAATTATGGTCATTTTGACGTGGATTGGAAGAGTCGCTTAAGAAAAAATAAAAAGGAGCACTCAATAGAGTGCTCCTTTTGGCTTCTAAACCGTTGTGATCATCTCAAGAAGCGGTTGTAAACAAACAGCAGAATAAATGCGCCTAGCGTTGCGGTGATGATGCTACCGATATTTACGCCAGTTGCCCCGCCGAAACCCAGAATACCGCCAAGAAAGCCGCCGACAAACGCCCCAGCAATACCGAGTAGCATTGTCGCAATCCAGCCACCCCCATCTTTTCCTGGCATGAGCCATTTTGCGAGTGCACCGGCGATTAAGCCCAAAATAATCCAAGAAATAATACCCATGAAAACTCCTTAATGCCTTCTTGATCAATTGAGTAATGGAAACTCGTTTAAGGATAGAACAGTAAAGCGAAAGTAGTTGAATATCTCTACTGTTATGTGTGAATGATTCGAGATCTTCTCAAAACTTGAACTTTTGCGTCGAGAGGGGTATAAATCGCCCCCTAAATTCCCTTGGTGAGACCTGAAGTATGAGCACTCCATTTTGGCAAAGTAAATCGTTAGAGCAGATGACAGAAGAGGAATGGGAATCTCTCTGTGATGGTTGTGGTAAATGTTGCCTGCATAAGCTAATGGACGAAGATACCGACGAAATCTATTACACCAATGTGGCCTGTAGCTGGTTAAATAGCAAAACGTGTTCTTGTAAGGATTACCCAAATCGTTTTACTTCGGGTGAAGAGTGCACCAAGCTGACGCGCGAAGACATTGACGATTTTACTTGGCTGCCGCATACGTGCGCTTACCGCCTGTTGGCTGAAAAACAGCCTTTACCAGAATGGCATCCGTTGATTACGGGCTCTAAATCTGCGATGCACGCGGCGGGCGAAAGTGTCCGCAATAAAGTGGTATACGAGATTGATGTAGTGGATTGGGAAGACCACATTCTGAATCACCCCAATCGCCCGTAGTTAAATGTAAACAAGCCTTTCATCTAATAATGAAAGGCTTGTTTGTTATTGGGTTTCTCAACTTTGACGCCCAACTAACGAAATGCTGCTCAGTTTATTATTTAGTGTTGTAAACTTAGGTATATAATTTCAAGGCTTTACACTTCTATTCTTGGTCGTTTTGATCAGAACTGTTCCCTAAGAGGTAAACATGACGTTTCATTTCCCCCAGAAAATACGCCTGACATCTTGGGTGGCATTATTCGCGCTCATCCTCGGTATGATGGCCCCGATGGTCATCAATGCGAAAGATATTCAGGATACGCCAGAGCCCTCTGCTGCCGAAACTTCTATTGATAACTTGAATCGAGAAATTGTGGATTTATCCCAAGGTCTCTCGCAAGCGAGTGGTGATGAGCGCGACGCGCTTCAACTGCAGCTGTTCCAAAAAAATGAAGAGTTAAGAAGTCAGTTAGCATCAGCGATTGAACGTGAAACTATCCCTCGTGACAAATTGATCTCCTTGGTTAAAAAGCAGGAAAAATACTCTGAGGACGCCACGAACTATCTGTCGGAAAAAATAAAGAAAGTCGTTGAAGATTTAAATAAAGCCAAGGATGAAGAGAAACTTGCTCTTGTAAATGATTACCGAGAGTTACAGCATTACCTCGATGTCAGCTTCGATTCAAGTTGGCAAAACCTTGCTTGGCTGAAAGAGTTAGGGGCTCAAAATGAGCGCGCAGAAGCGGAACTAAAGGATAAAGTTGATAAACGCATGCGTTTGCTGTCTGCCTCAATTGAGTACTTGAGTCAGCAAAGTGAGATCATCGGCTCTCAACTTTCGTCAAGCCCTGAATCGGAAAAAGCGTCACTGCAGCTAAGTCAGCTTATTACTAAACAAAGACTGAATATTGCGACGGAAAGCCTACGCAATTTAATTTCGATTGGCGATAAAGTCGGTTTAGAAACGTCCGAATACAAACGCCAAATTTTCGAAGTGACAGGGAATATCACCCATGACTTGCTGAATACCAAAGTAGTGTGGTCAATACTGAGCCATTGGTCCAACTCTGCGCTAGACTGGTTTGCCGAAAATGCGCCGCAGCACATTTTCCAGTTGTTTGTATTTGCGCTGATTTTATTGATCGCTCGTGGGCTCGCGAAGTTAACGCGCAAAGTGGTCAGCAAGGCGGTTTCATCGAAAAACTTAAAGCTCTCACACTTGATGCAGGATTTCTTTATATCAATGTCCGGCAAATTCGTGTGGGTGATTGGTATCATGGTGGGCCTATCTCAGCTTGGATTGAACCTAGCACCGATCCTAACTGGTTTTGGTATTGCTGGTGTGATTATCGGCTTCGCTTTGCAAGACACCTTGTCCAACTTCGCGGCGGGTATGATGTTGCTTATTTACCGCCCATTTGATGTTGGTGACTTTGTGTATGCTGGTGGCGTGGATGGTAAGGTAAGCCATATGAGTTTGGTGAACACCACAATCCGTACGTTTGATAACCAAATTATTATTGTACCTAACAGTAAAATTTGGGGAGATGTGATTAAGAACGTCACACACGAGCGCATTCGCCGTGTGGATATGGTGTTTGGCATTGGCTATGCGGATGACTTGCTGAAAGCCGAGTCAGTGCTGTCTGATATCATTACTTCTCACCCTGCAGTACTTCGTACACCAGAGCCGATGATCAAAGTGCATACGTTAAACACATCATCTGTAGACTTTATTGTTCGTCCTTGGGTAAAAACTGATGATTATTGGGACGTGTATTGGGATGTGACAAAAGAAGTGAAACTGCGCTTTGACCGAGAAGGCATTTCGATTCCTTTCCCACAACAAGATGTGCATTTGCACATGGTAGAGAAGCAAGACGCGTAATCACAGCCACAACAGTACGAAAAGGCACTCTAGTAAAGAGTGCCTTTTTATTTGCATTAAGCGGTGTTTTTACAGTTCGTTAAAGAACGCCAATTTCGGTTCGCATTCTAACAAGTTGTCGATTTGGCTAATCAAAAGAGAAAAGTGTTCTGTTTTACCATGAAGATCGAACGCTTGTTGGTCTTTAAATTGCTCTTGAAAAACGAAGTGGCACGCATTGTCTTTATCTTGGAATAACTGATAACGAACACAACCTTCCTCATTGCGAGTGGGTTCAAGTGCTCGGGTGAGCACTGCTTTCAGTTCCTGTTCTTTTCCCGGTTGTGCGTGAAAGGTAGCAGTCAAGTGAATCATGATGTTTACTCTTTTTGTTATAGGTAACGCCCTTGGCGTTGTAAGAACTCAATTTTGTAACCATCAGGATCAGTCACAAAAAAGAACGTTGCCAAATGTTTTTGTTGGTGATCAAAGGCTTTGATGTCACCCGCTTCAATACCGAGAGATTTAATGCGTTTGTGAGTTTGTTCGATGTCCTCTACGCTGACAGCAAGGTGACCGTAGCCTGAGCCGTGAGTGTAAGGCTCAGTTTGATCGTGATTGTGTGTCAACTCTAATTCAAAGCCAGTTTCTTCGTTGGCTAGATAGGTCAGAGAAAAACCATCAAAGATGTATTGGTCTTTGATTTCTAGCTCAAGTACGTCGCGGTAAAATTGTAGAGAACGGTCCAGATCGCTGACTCGGATCATGGTATGAATCATTTTTGTCATGGGTACTCCTTGATAGTCCGCATAGGTTAGCGAGTTCAAAAGGAGTCTGGGTAGTACTCTAGTACGACAAATTAGAACATGTTCAATGGCTTACCACTCTGTTGCATAGCTTATGAAGGTTATTGGTAGGTTGGTCAGCGGTTGGTTGTTATTAAGTGTTTAGTTGTGCAAGTGCTTGACGAATCGTCTCTTTAGGCTGGCGAGCGTAAGTGAGACAGGCGCAGCGGAGTAGGGAGGCAAAGTTGTTTACTTCACCATTGTATTCGAGCGCTTCTAGATAGACCGTACTAATAAACTTAGGAACAGTCATGTTTTGAGCGTTAGCAATTTCCTCAAGAATCGTCCAAAAGCTTGCTTCAAGTTTTACACTTGTGGCGTGACCATCAATACGGATAGAGCGGGTGATGAACTGATAGTTGTCTTGGGGCTGCTTAGCAAATATTTCGCACATTTTCTTCATTCATATAATCAAAGACCTATAATTATTGAGGTTTATTGTTTAAAACGTCAACTATTTTCATGCATAAAAAAACGCTCCCTTACGAGAGCGTTTGAACTTCACGAGTCGTGAAGTAAGTGCAAGCCGATTATTTGATTTGTTGCTTTAAGTACTCACCTAACTGAGAGTGGTGCATGATTTTTGATACTGGAAGGATAGTTTCTGCCGGTCCCCAAGCAAATACGTTGACTGGGGTATGCGTATGAGTACCCGTTCCCCATACGGTGTTTTGCTTTGTTGCATGCTCACGAGCTAGCAAGTTGCCACGGTCGTTGTAAGGAAAGAACGCATCAAAGTCATTGATTGTAGGAACGTTCTCTTCGCTTAAGTATTTGTGTCCAGCGAGTCGGTATGGATTTGGTTTACTTGCTAATACGCGTTCTGCTTGCTCAGGCGTAATCGAAAAAGCGCTATTTGCATTCACAATCTCTGCAAACTTCTCTGGTGTTTGAGCTTTCTTATCAAGCGCTTGGAATTCGCTGATCATACCGTAGTAGCTTTTCTTCTGGTTGTATAAACCATCGAGGATTTCGAACTGACCAAAGTTGAAGTTTGGCGCGTAATCTTGATTTTTGAATGCTTCGCCGTCGCGTTTTTGCGGTTTAGGCAAGTTTGCTGATGAGTAACTAAAGCCGAAAGAACCGGTCTCGTGGTCAGCGGTAACAATGATCAGTGTGTCATCACGGCCTTTTGCCCACTCATAAACCGAGTCTACCGCTTCGTCGAACTTGATCATTTCATGCAGCATCGTACCCGCATCGTTACTGTGGCCAGCCCAGTCAATTTGACCGCCTTCAACCATCAAGAAAAAGCCGTCTTTGTCTTTTGAAAGAATGTCGATTGCTTTGGTGGTCATTTCTTCCAGTGATGGCTGCGTACGTTTTGGATCGTTTTTGCTTTGGCTGTAGGCAATACCATCGTTCATGCCCGAGTAAGCAAAAAGTCCAAGTAATTTGTCACCTTTAGCTTGTGTGAGCATATCGCGGCTGAAAGCCAGGTTGTAACCTTGGTCTTGCGCCTCAGTAAGCAAGTTGCGCTCATCTTTACGTTTCGACTTTAGGTAGACATTACCTTCAGTGAGCTTTTCAAGTTGCTCGTATGTCTCTCCCTTGTCGTTTGTCGACTTTGGAATCCAATGACGAAGTCCGCCAGACATCATCACGTCAACGCCAGTTTCTAGCATGTCCGCCGCAATACTGTTTTCTAGAGAACGGTGTGGTTGATGAGCGGCAAATGCGGCTGGCGTTGCATGAGTCATACGTGTATCAGAGACGAGACCCGTAGCCTTACCTTTGCTTTTGGCTTTTTCCAAAATGGTTTCAACGTGGTTGCCTTGGCTATCAATGCCAATGACTTCAGAAGCGGTAGGTATTCCTGTTGCTAGCATCGTTGCGGAGCACGCAGAGTCGACGACAATCGCGTCTTCTGGATTAGTCAGTGAAGAGCCAATGACACCTTCTTGAGCGAGTTTATACAAAGCGGTAGTTTCGCCTTTGTAAATCGAGTTAGGTGCGTGTTTGGCGTAGGTCTCTAGTAGACCAACTTGTTGAGGCCCCATGCCATCGCCGATCATCAAAATAACGTTTTTGATTTCGGCCGAGAGTGCATTAAAAGAGAGGGTTGATGCTGCCACTGCGGTAACGATTGGAGATACTAAGCGCTTCATTATATTTTCCTTGTTTATTGAAAGCGCTGGCATTAAAACAATGATTTATGACGATTTTGTGTCGGTAATAAAAGTTTAACTAAATTGTCGTCTTTGCTTGGGTTTGTAGAAAAAGTGAATCAGCCTCTAACGTTTGTGAATTTAGAAAGAAGAAAGCCCACAAACGTGGGCTTGGATTACGCTTAGGAGTTGAAAGCATGGACTAAAGTTATCCATTCAGTGCCTTCACAAGAAACCTAGTTTAGGGAGCAATAAACGAGTATGCGTTCTAAGGTCATAAGAGCGGTCGAATTGAGGAGTATATAACCTACGTTTACGACATATCGTTCTTTGACGTATCAAATTATGGGCTGCAGTTAGTGATTTATTCAAATAGGATTTATTGTCGTAACGATTATTAGACCAACGCTAATATGATGCCACCGACAGTGAGGGCCGCAGAAAGGTATTGACCCGCAGAGTATGAGCCGTCTTCTTCTTCCTCGATTTTGTCAGGGTGATCCATGCCAAGTGCACCATGTGTGAAGGACTCCACTTTTTCACCAACAGATTTATCTTCTGCTTCTACTCTCTTACTGTCGTGTTCGATTTGCTGCAGAGCGGCGAGGAGCGCTTTGCCCTCCGTAGACAGTGTCACCTTATTGTGTTCGACTTTTAGCGGCGAAGCGTTGCCTTCCTCTTGTGCAATACTTGTTTGCTTAGAGGCGACAGATTGTTTGGCATAGTTATTAACAGAAGTGCTTCCTACTGGATTCATCGAATACTCCTTGGAACATCGACACTCGGTCACTGAGTGCGGTAAAAAGCAGTTATATTACTATCGGCGGCAAAGTCTATTTCTGAAGCTATTTGGATAAAAACAGGTCTGCTTTTGCCGCTTCTGGTTTCTATTCGTGATCATTAGCAAAAAATAGACCAGCAGGAAGCAGACCGTTGTCACTCTATGAACTCGGAGCAGTGTGATGCTACAGCGCAACTAAAAGGCAGTAACTTAAATTGAAGACCAGCTACTTACATTGAAGGTCGCTATTGCGCTTAGTGAGGTGTTGATATGCCGCCATGCGGTGAGCATCTTGTACATACCGTACTGGTGGTGCAAGAACCTCTAACTGATAATCAGTATTATCAGCAAGCACATTATCTGTTGGGCTAATTACAACAACTTTTAAGCTCGGGTTGCGGCTTAAGATGGATGCAGCTGTACCTAACCCTTGCTCGGTATGAAACTTACCCGCGACATGAACAACCTGAGCACCTGGTTTGGTGTTTAGGTAGTTAACAATAGACTCTGCCATGGTTTCATCCCAAGTTACTTGAGCTGCAAACTGTTTCTCGGTTTGTTCTGGCTTCCCATGATGCATGGATGCCATAAACTTCTCTTTGTATGGACTACTGGCCGTGTTGATGGATTCTGCAATAAACGTTCGCTGCTCATCATCGAGCTTGTTAACGTAGTCTATCCCCTGACGACCAATACATCGGACAATGCCCTTTGGTGCATTCGCTGCAATCACCGGGAGATCTTTCTGCTTAGCAAACTCAACGAGAGGGCGATAGTCGCTCTCATAATTGGGCCAAGCATTGGCTTGTTTCATCAAGTACTGTTCACCGATTTCCCCACGCAGGTAAGCGTCAACAACAGGTTGTTTGTCGCGGGTAAATTGTTCCATTGATAACGCGAGTGGGCGGTCATAAGATGAAAGTTGTTTGAGCATATCGGTTTGAAAGCGATGAACGCCGGCATGTGTGTGCCATTCACCAATAAGAATAACATCTGCTTGTCGCAGCTCTTTTGGTAGTTTGCTTAGAGCGATGTGCTCGCCAGAAGGGGTGTAAAGTTGGTAGTCGTAAAAAGTAGTGACTTCCGCAGAGGTAGGGTGAGAGTTGGTTGATGGAACAGAAGAACAACCAGTAAGTAAGCCAGCAAAGAGCAAGCTTAAAATAGAAAAGCGCATTGAAAAGCCTCCAAAAATGTCCGGATGATATTAATGGAGGCTGAGCAATGAATCAATATAAATGATAACTATTTGCGTTTATTGACTACCACTATTATTACTGAGTGGACTTTTTGCGATATACGCGCAGCATAAAATCAGCCTCACACTGATAGAGTGTAGCGGACTTCAACTCTTCACGAAGTGCATCGGTTGCTTTCCATGCGAATGGCGTCATTTGCAATAAATCGAATGCGGCCCCGTCCTTCAAATTCATAACATAGTTAAGATGTTGTTGGTGCTCTAATTCATATCCTTCAATGTGTTCTGGCTCTTCACTGTGAAGACGAACATCTTGATAAATGCGTTCACGTAGTTGGTATAAGTGACGGCTTGCAGGTGTCACCGTGATGACCACACCGTTCTCTTTTACAACGCGCTGAAGCTCTTCTGCCTTGCAAGGGGCATAAATGCGCAAAATAGCATCTAAGGATTCATTCGCGAAAGGGAGCCGATGGCTAGAAGCGACGCTAAAGTGACACTGTGTGTAGCGCTTCGCCGCATAACGAATCGCAACTTTTGAAATGTCCAATCCATATATCGTCGCATTGTCCGTTTGCGTTTGTATCGTCTTCTGCACTTGATCAGTGTAGTAACCCTCGCCGCAACCAATATCTAATAATTGATGATCGGTTCCCTCTGTGTATTTCGCACACAGCTGCGCAACCTCTTGGCGCATTGGGTTGTAGTAATTCCCCTCAAGGAATCGACGACGAGCTTGCATCATCTCTTTATTGTCACCAGGATCTTTAGAACGTTTGTGGTGCGCTGGCATCAAGTTAACGTAGCCTTCTTTTGCTAAGTCAAACTGATGATTGTTTTCGCACTTAAACGTTTTTTCATTTAACGCTAGAGCTTGGTGGCATAAAGGGCATTGATAGTTCATGACGATCTCGAACAGAAAGTAGGGCGGCAAATTCTATCAAAAAGCGTGGTCTCAAGTGAAACAAAAAGAGCCGATGGAATCGGCTCTTATTAAGTATTAGTGGAAGAAGTCGACTTGCTCTTTCAAGTTCCGAGCTTGTTGTTGCAGTTCAATGGCACTTTGCGAGGTTTTCGCGCTGGTGCCGCGGCTTTCTCGGTTTAGTTCACTGATAGAATGGGCATTTGCAGCAATTTCTTGGGATACTTGCGCTTGCTCTTCTGAGGTCGCAGCAATGGCGTCGGCTTGAGACGCTATCGACTGGACTTGTACTGCGATGGCTTCTAATGCTGTACCCGCGTCTTGTGCTTTGTCTAAGACCTGATTGGCACTGCGTTGGCTGTCGGTCATCATATTAACTGCATTGTGAGTAGAGCCTTTTAGCTTCTCAATAATTTCAACTACATCCTGAACTGAGCTTTGTGTACGGTGCGCAAGTGTACGCACTTCATCTGCTACAACTGCGAAGCCACGACCTTGCTCACCTGCTCGTGCGGCTTCAATGGCTGCATTCAACGCAAGTAGGTTGGTTTGCTCTGCAATCTCATCAATCATTTTCGTGACGGTTTGAATACTCTCACTATCGCGATTGACTTGCTCGATAGCCGCTGCTGATTGATCTAACTGATCGTTGAGTTGAGCAACATCGATACATACGCCTTCTACAATCGAGAGACCAGATTGACTATCGGTATTCGCGGAGCGTACGTTTTCCGCAATGCTTTCTACTTGCTGCGCCACCGATTGAGCGGAAGAGGCCATCTCTTCGATTGCTGTTACCACTTGTTCTACTTCTTCTTGTTGGCGGTCAGCTTGGGTTAAATTGCTATGGGCATCATTGGCAACGCTGTTGGAGTTGCTCTCTACTAAGTCGCTTGTGGAACGGATCTTACCAACAAGTTCATTGAGTTGACTTGCCATACTGGCGACACCCGTATTCAGGTTCGTAATTTCATTTTTTGATGCCTTACGAGACGATGGGACGTTCAAGCTGACCTCGCCGCCCGCCAAGCGAGTCATATAGGAGTTTAGAACGGTCAGAGGTTTTAAGCTGCGATTCAAGAAAAGTGTCAGTACAACAAAAGTAATGATTGCTGCTACCGAAGAAATGATGGCGATAAGTTTGAGTAGTGTATCACTGCCTTTGGTCACTTCTTTGATGAACGTACCACCCAGTAGTTTCCAGTTCCAGCCTGGTACTTCGGTAAACACTAAGTACTTTTCGCCGACTGTTGAGCCGAATTGGTAAGGGTAGAGAATTAATCCGCTCTTTTGTTCAAAAATTTTATGGAAAGGCTTATTACCCTCGTAGTCACGAACTTCTGTGATTGAAGGGTCGGTTGCACTTTTAGTCGGATGGAGTAGGTACTTACCAAGATTGTTGTCGTCGTTGTCGACAATGATGGTATAGCCAGTATCGCCCCATTTAATCTCCTCTAGCGCATCGAATAGCGTTTGTGTTGCTTGATCTACGGGTAAACCAATAAACGATAACCCTGCAACTTTTCCTGTTGCATCTTTAATTGGAGAGTAATAGGTAATGTAGCGTTCGCCGTACAACTTTATTTGAGCGTAATATGGCTGACCAGCTTTTAGTTGCTGATAACCTGGGTGGTCGAGACCTAGTGTGGTTCCCACTGCTCGTTGACCTTGAGGATCTTTTAGTGAGGTAGATACACGGATAAAGTCATCTCCCAAAGGCGCGAATAAAGTCGCGATAGCACCGGTATCACGTGTGAAGCTATCGACCAGCTTTGTGTCGTTAATTAAGCTTTCACTGTATTGAGTTATGTTTGGTATTTCATGACCCATGAAATCAACGGTATAGTTTTCGACATAAACACCGGCAAGGTAACCATTACGAAAAGTGGACTCGAGCACTTTAGCGGTATGCAGATAAGCATCGAATTGGCCAGCAATGGTTTTAGCCATCGACTCTACTTTAGATTGGTGCTCTTTAAGGGTGCTTTCCAATAGAACATCGGAAGCGTTACGGTAAACAAGCGCAGCAATACTGCTGAAAGCAATGAATAGACACAAAGTGATAACCAGCTTTAACTGGATTCCGACACTTTGATTTCGGTATCTCTCTAACATAGATCAGTTCCTGATATTTTTATTATTTATGAGTTTTGTATCGGCATGCTATCGGTTTATATGATCGAATTTTTTGATATTTATTAATGAAATAGTCAAAAGTGACTGATAACCAATAAGTTAGTTGAGAGAGGACCATCTAGGTGGGGCTTTTATTACAAAAAAGGTCGGGTATTCCCGACCTTTGATCTGGTTATAACTACTGCACTGAAATTACAGTGACAAGTTCATGAGTCTCACCTGGCTGGAGCGTTTTACCTTGCTCGATACTTGGAGCGTGAACAGTAGATTCAACACACAGCATGGTTTGGTAACCATCGTCAGCCATATCAGCCATACCTTGTGCACCTTCTGCCCAAGGGTTCCAAAGTACCGCGGAGTTATGACCATGGTTTTCCACGCTTAATGTACGATTCAGTTCCGGATCTTTTACCAAAATTTTCGCTTCTGGTTGCGTGTAAACGCGATCAATGGTGTCAGTGAGTTGCAGAACATCACCACCTTGGCATACCGCATCAGCTTTCAAGCTATCAATGTACTCGGCACCCATGCCTGTCGTTTGTGCTTGCTTAATGTCTCCAACGTTTAGGTAAGTATGTAACGCGCCAGAGAAGGTCCAAGCTTCGTCATCAATGTTCATGATTTTGAGTGTCACTTTTAGCTCATCGCCAACTTCAACCACCAAACGAGCGTCAAACATATGTGGCCAAATATCGTGGATTTCTTCTGTCGGGAACAGAGCAAGTTCAACAATCACGCCGTTATCGTTCTCGCGATGTTCAACCAGCTCCCATTCAGCAGTACGTGCGAAACCATGAGCCGGTGCTGCAATACGCCCAAACCATGGCCAGCAAACAGGAAGGCCGCCTCGCAGGGCTTTTTTCCCGTCGAAAATCGCCTTCTCGCTCATCCAAATCAAATCTTCATGACCAGCAGGAGTGAACGAAACAACGTGACCACCATGTAAGGAGATGCCTGCTGTCGCTTTCTCATGAATAACACGTACTACTTTGACCTGATCAATTTCAACGACAGTAACGTTATCAGATAACACGGTTAGAGCTGGGAGAGTTTTTAAATCCATGTGCTGTTTCCTATCATTGGGGAAAATAGGGTTTCGACATCCGTCGCAAATACAATGCAACAGCGCCGAGGTATTCTCTCAAATTCCAGATACAAAAAAGGCGACTCTAGAGCCGCCTTTTCTTTAACGAAGTTATTCGCTAATTGCTAACTATCTAATTACTTAGAGATGTGAGCGATTAGGTCTAGAACTTTGTTTGAGTAACCGATTTCGTTGTCGTACCAAGATACAACTTTAACGAAGTTATCAGTTAGAGCGATACCAGCTTTAGCATCGAATACAGAAGTTTGAACTTCACCGATGAAGTCTTGAGATACTACTGCATCTTCAGTGTAACCTAGAACACCTTTTAGCTCGCCTTCAGAAGCTTCTTTCATTGCTGCACAGATAGCTTCGTAAGATGCGCCTTCTTTTAGGTTAACTGTTAGGTCAACTACAGAAACGTTAGCTGTTGGTACGCGGAAAGCCATACCAGTTAGTTTGCCGTTTAGTTCTGGAAGAACAACGCCTACAGCTTTAGCAGCACCAGTTGAAGATGGGATGATGTTTTGAGAAGCACCACGACCACCGCGCCAGTCTTTAGCAGAAGGACCGTCTACAGTTTTTTGAGTTGCTGTAGTAGCGTGAACTGTAGTCATAAGACCAGATTCGATACCGAACTTGTCGTTAAGAACTTTAGCGATAGGCGCTAGACAGTTAGTAGTACAAGAAGCGTTAGAAACGATGTCTTGACCAGCGTAAGTCGCGTGGTTAACGCCCATTACGAACATTGGAGTAGCGTCTTTTGAAGGACCAGTTAGAACAACTTTCTTCGCGCCAGCTTCGATGTGCTTACGTGCAGTCTCGTCAGTTAGGAAAAGACCAGTTGCTTCTGCAACAACGTCAACACCGATTTCGTCCCACTTAAGGTCCGCTGGGTTGCGCTCTGCAGTAACACGTACAGTTTTACCGTTAACGATTAGGTTACCGCCTTCAACTTCAACAGTACCGTTGAAACGGCCGTGAGTTGAGTCGTACTTAAGCATGTATGCCATGTAATCTACGTCGATAAGGTCGTTGATACCTACAACTTCGATGTCAGCACGCTCTTGCGCTGCACGGAATACGAAACGACCGATACGGCCAAAACCGTTAATACCTACTTTGATAGTCATTATAGTTGCTCCACAACTTAATTTCTGATTAAAGATAACTGGTAGTAAAATTACAGAATCCAGTAAACATCTGCAAGTGATAATCGGACTTAACTTGTTTAAAGTCAAAAAAAAGCGACGCTTTTTTTAACAATTCTTCGCAAATGTTCGTTTTTTAAACTTTTAACTGATTCTTCTGTAGTCCAGTTGGCGTAATATAACTGGTGAGATAAGTGCTCTTATCAAATTAATTACGCATGGTGTCCTGGTGAGAAAGTATGTGCTACAACTGTTAAGAGAAGCAAGTTTTTTGCTAAAAAAGTCAATACCAAAAACAGTAAAGAAGGAGCAGAAAGTCGTGGAACAAAACGGGAAAAAAGTGGCGAAGTCAGATGAGCAGTGGCGTGAGCAACTTTCTGAAGAAGAGTTTCGTGTCTGCCGAGAGCAAGGTACAGAACCGCCTTTCAGCGGTAAACTACTGCATAATAAAGAGACGGGTGTTTATGCTTGTACCTGTTGCAATGCCCCTCTCTTTGTCTCTGATAACAAGTATGACTCTGGCTGTGGTTGGCCAAGTTTTGATGCGCCCATCAATGATCAAGCGGTGCGCTATTTAGAAGATCTGAGTCACGGAATGGTACGTACAGAGATTCGTTGTGCCGCATGTGATAGCCATCTAGGACACGTTTTTGAAGATGGCCCACAGACCACGGGTGAGCGTTTTTGTGTTAATTCGGTGTCGTTAATTTTCAACAAATCAGAACAATAACGACAAAATTGTGCTCGATAGTGTTTTATCCTTTCAATACGATTTGTTGTAAGTAGAAAACAGAGTGTAGTTTGACCCAACGAAAAACTCCCGCCAATTGCGGGAGTTTTTTCGTTTATATCTCTTTGGGTATCATTGCTGGAGAGTAGTTCCCTCTCTCTATGGCTTTTGCCACCGATTCAGCTAATTCATCTAGCTGCTGATATTGCTCAGCATGACTAAAATTAAACATACGCTTGAGCTGCTTTTCATCAGCAAGCGGAACGTCGAATCTTTTCGCAACCATTGCCCACAGATACGCGCGCTTTTTTTCTCCAAGCCCCTGATGAATGCTTGCCATTGATTTGAGAATGATCGGATTAAGGTTGTCTTCATCCGATAAAGACAACGCTTTATTCAGCAGTATCAACGTTTTCTTGGCATCTCGATTAGTATAGAAAGTAGCTAATGCATATTGCATCTCAGCAGTATTTAACTTGGGTGAGCCTTCCATTTGTAAAAATGCGCGACGAGCTTGGATGTCACCCGTTTGAGACCACAAAAAATACAAAGTAGCGGGGTCTTCTGAGCCTTTTAACTCGTTTACGATGCGTTCTAGCTCATCAATACTGTGTACCAAAGCGTTAAAACGCTGTCTCTTGAGAGCACTTTGATCAATAGGTGTGATCTGAGAGGCGAGTTCTAAGCATTTCCTATATTCAGCGACCAGACCGTATTCGATAATTTGATTGGCTTCTGATGGATATTTCAGTTGCTCAAACCGATGCCATACTAAGTTTGTTCTGGGAACTCGACATTGCCCGTCATCCATATTGAGCTGTTCGCAGCGCAGCTCTGGTGTTTTTTGGCACAACTCTTCGGTTGTCACGTTACCTTCGAAACAGCCCGTTAGTGCGAGACTTGTGAGGCTGAGAAGTAACCAGTGTGTTCTTTTCATGGTTTTGCTTGTGATCCGTTACACCAATTCATTTTCGTATTCTTGACTCAGTTTCTTAACCCGTTATGTTCTGTAAATAGAATGTAATAAGAAGGTACATTATGGACGCAGAACAACTATTACAAGCGATGACTCCAGAAGTTTATGATCGCTTAGTCTATGCAGTAGAAACGGGAAGATGGCCAGAGGGTACAACACTTTCTAAAGAGCAGCGAGATTCGTGTATGCAAGCTGTGATGTTGTATCAATCAAAACATAATACTGATGCGCAGCATATGACGGTTGCGGCAGGTGGTGAAATCAGCTTTAAATCGAAGCAAGAACTTAAAAAACAATTTAGCGGAGAAGAGAGCGACATTGTTCGTGTCAATCCGAACATTGATTAAGTGTAACCTTTGATTTTACAGAGTGTCGTTTACTACTTTGACTTTAAAAGAAAAAAGCCCAATCTCTATTGGGCTTTTTAGATCGTAGTAAGCTTGAATTTATAGGCTCATCTCACCACGCAGTACTTGCTGCATTCTCTCTTTCACTTCTTCGTAAGAAAGGTTTTGGCTTAGAAGGTAATGCAGTTTTGCTAGTGCCGCTTCTGGCGTCATGTCAAAGCCGCTGATAACTCCAGAGTCTGCCAGTGCACAACCCGTGGCGTAGCCGCCCATATTCACTTTGCCTGCCAAACATTGAGTTAGGTTCACGACAATAACGCCGCGCTCAGAGGCTTCTTTTAGGTGGCCCAGTAGCTCAGGGTTTTGAGGCGCGTTGCCGACACCAAAAGTCAGAAGAATCATCGCATTTACAGGCTGACGAAGCGTATTACGAATAACTTCATGTGATATACCAGGATACATGGTGATCACACCGATTGGTTGTGGCGTGATGTTGTGAACCTTAAACTCACCTTCTGGTTGTGCACCAACGGTTACGCTGTTGCTTACTTGAATATTGATCCCAGCTTCCAGTAGTGGAGGAAGGTTTGGTGAAGTAAAAGCATTAAAACCGTCCGCATGAGATTTTGTGCTGCGGTTACCACGCATCAACTGATTATTGAAGAACAAAGTAACTTCGTTGATCGGGTAGTTTGCGGCAATATGCAGAGCATTCAGTAGGTTTGCTTGACCGTCAGAACGCAGCTCCGCAAGAGGGATCTGTGAACCCGTAACAATCACTGGCTTGCCAAGGTTTTCAAGCATGAAAGACAATGCAGATGCTGTGTATGCCATGGTGTCAGTACCATGTAGGATGACGAAACCATCGTATTTGTCATAGTTGTCACGAATATCATCCGCAATCTGCTGCCAGTCGGCAGGCGTCATATCTGATGAGTCAATCAGAGGATCGTATTCGTGGATAGTGTAATCCGGCATTTCAGGACGGTGAAACTCTGGCATGCTTGCTAGTTGCTTTTCCATAAAGCCAGCAACAGGCACATAGCCGTGATCCGATTTTTGCATTCCGATGGTGCCACCGGTGTAAGCGATGTAGATGTGTTTTCTAGTCATCGTTTTTTTCTTTCATGTAGGGGAACAGAGGCGGAGATTATATACCTAAATAACCTTGAGATGCGAGGCTATGCGCACAGCATCAGAAAGTCATCTGAGGAGATGTTGAGCGTAATAAAAAGGGCACCTCAAGTAGAGGTACCCTTTGTAATATTAATGAAAAAGCTACTGCACTTGGCAGTTCAAACAAAATGCGTATTGACCTTTAGGATCGTTAAAGCTTTGTAGCAAGCTTGCGTCTTGTTCAAACTGTTGAGCTACGGGTTGAAGACTTTTTGGTAGCAAGCTGGTTGCATCAATACCTAGAGAGACTTTCACCTGTTTCATGAACTCTTGTAAAAATAGTTCAGTGGGAGAAAGCGGTTCTTCTACCCAGTAAATGCCGTAATCGGTCACATTCGCCAGTTTCGCCGCTAGTTCTACGGCATCATCAAAGTCACCCATTTGGTCAACAAGACCAAAGGATAGGGCGTCTTGTCCTGTCCAAACTCGACCTTGAGCGACGTTGTCGACTTCCTCTAGAGACATATCGCGATTCTCGCCAACCAAAGAAATAAAGCGCTTATAACCGTGCTCGATACCTAATTGGAATACTTGAGACGCGCCGTCAGAAAGGCCAGTGGTAATACCGTCACCAGAGAACGGCGATGTGCCAACGCCATCAGTATTAATGCCTAACTTGCTAAAGCCTTTTTCAAACGTGGTGATGACACTAAAAATACCAATGGAACCCGTCAGTGTTGTTGGCTGAGCAACGATCTTGTCTGCGCTCATTGAAATCCAATAACCACCAGAAGCGGCTAAACTCGACATGGATACAACAACTGGCTTGCCTGCTTGTTTCAGTGCTTCTACTTCGTTGCGAATCACTTCAGAGGCAAAGGCACTACCCCCAGGGCTATCTACTCGCAACACGACCGCTTTCACCTTTTCATCATTGCGTGCTTGACGCAACAAGCTTGCGACGGTGTCACCTCCGACAGTACCACGAGGTTGTTGACCATCCATAATCGCGCCACTGGCTAGAACAACGGCGATATCGTGCTGAGGTAGTGTGTAATCAGGGCGAATCGTTGCAAGGTAGTCGTAGTAACCAATCGCGTTGTAGCTGTCTTTGCCGTCACTACCAAACTGCTTTGCAAATAGAGTGCGAATGTCTTGGCGTGTCGCGAGTTCATCAACCAAGCCCAGTTTAACCGCGAGCTGAGCAAGATCACCGTCCACTGACTTCATTTCGTCAATCAGCTCATCCATGGTTGGGTTAAGCACTTTCGCATCAATATTTCGGTTTGTCGTTACGTCATCAACAAAAGCACTCCACAATTGAGTAACCCAACGTGTTGCAGACTCTTTCGCCGCATCGGACATGTCATCACGAATAAACGGTTCGATAGCGGATTTATAAGTACCTACGCGAAAAACATGAGTAGAAACATCAAGCTTTTCCAATAACGTTTTGTAGTACATTGAATAGGCACTGTAACCTTTAATCAATACGCCGCCATCCGGTGCCAGGTAAACTTTATCAGCGTAACTTGCCAAGTAATATTGGCTTTGGTTGTAGAAATCACCTACAGCGTAAACTGGTTTACCTGACGCTTTAAATTCGTTCAACGCTTTCGCGATGTAACGTAATTTCGTGAGATTTGTTTCTGGCATGTCTCGCAGTGCTAGCACTAATCCAGACACTTTAGGATCGTCTTTCGCGTAGCGAATAGTATCAACGATATCGAAAAGGACGTTTTCTTTCGGTAACTCATTGCCCAAAAGGGAACCAGCAAAAGAGTCCATTGGATTTACATAGCGTCTTTGTTCGACAATCGGACCTGAAAGATTCATCACCAATGCCGACTCTTTTTCGACGACGGGTTGACCGTCTCCGGTATAAGTAAAAGCAAAGTAGAAAACGGCAATCATCAGCAAGAAGATCAGGTTTGCCAGTGCGAGTCTGATAAAGGTGATGCTCTTCCATATCCCTTTAAATATCAAACCAATAAATTTGAAGAGTTTTTTCATCTTGTCTCCATAACGAGATAGTTACGCCGAGTCTAACAAAGTATGGGTTCTTATCTCTAAGATCTCAAAAGATAACATTTTTTTAGCTTATCACGACCACTCAACAATTGGCATATTTTCACGCGAGATTGATCGGTGTTACAAAAATGTAAACGCTTGTTTGATTTTTTGGTTGAGCGGGCTTAATCTGGTCAGACCATGATAATAACAATGGATGTTAAGTGATGTCTGCCATGTACCCAAACCTATTAAAGCCACTGGATCTCGGTTTTACACAATTACGAAACCGAGTCCTGATGGGATCAATGCACACGGGCTTAGAAGAGCACAAAGAAGGATTACAGAAGCTCGCGGCTTTCTATGAAGAACGCGTGAAAGGCGGTGTTGGACTGATTGTAACCGGAGGTTTTTCTCCGAACTTACGCGGTCGTTTGCACCCATTGAGTGCTGAGTTCAGCAAGCCAAAGCATGCCAAGGCCCACAAAGTTGTGACAGAAGCGGTGCACAAGCACGGTGGCAAAATTGCCCTACAAATTCTTCATGCTGGGCGTTATGCCATGCATCCATTCTCGCAAAGTGCGTCTGGCATTAAAGCGCCAATTGCAAAGTTTGCTCCGAGTGAAATGAGCGACCGCCAGATTAAGAAAACCATTGATGCCTTTGCGAACAGCGCTGAGTTAGCCCAGCTTGCTGGTTATGATGGCGTCGAGTTAATGGGCTCGGAAGGTTACCTGATAAACCAATTCTTATGTAAGCGCACGAACATGCGTTACGACGAATGGGGTGGCAGTTACAAAAAACGTATGCGTTTTCCGCTAGAAATTGTCAAAGCGGTTCGTAAGGCGGTGGGCGACAAGTTCATCATCATTTTCCGTCTCTCTATGCTGGATCTTGTCGAGCAGGGCAGCACATTTGAAGACGTTATCGAATTGGCGAAAGCGCTTGAAGAGGCTGGCGTCACGATTATCAATACGGGTATCGGTTGGCACGAGGCTCGAATTCCTACCATTGCGACTCAAGTACCACGCGGTGCGTTTACGTGGGTTACGGAAAAAGTTAAGCCTCACGTTTCGGTTCCTATCATCACTTGTAACCGAATAAATACGCCAGACGAAGCAGAACGTATTCTATCTTCTGGGCATGCCGATATGGTTTCGATGGCGCGCCCATTCTTGGCCGATCCTTACTTTGTTGCTAAAGCTGAGCAGGAAAAAGCGCAGCTCATTAATACGTGTATTGGTTGTAATCAGGCGTGTCTAGATAACGTGTTTAAAGGTAAGCGCGCCAGTTGCTTAGTGAACCCACTTGCGTGCTATGAAACCGAAATTGTTGTTGAACCAGCCTTTAAGAAGAAAAACATTGCCGTTGTCGGAGCAGGTCCGGCGGGCTTAGCTTGTGCGACTACACTGGCTGAACGTGGCCATAAGGTTGATTTGTTCGAAAAGAACGACCGCATCGGCGGTCAGTTTCGTCTTGCTATGCAGATCCCTGGTAAGGAAGAGTTTCGAGAGACGATACGATATTTCGCTAATCGTATTGATGAAACAGGCGTGAATCTGCACTTATCGACGGAAGCGAACTATGACCTACTAACAGAATACGATGAGATAGTGATGGCATCGGGTGTTGAGCCACGTAAAGTCAATATTGATGGAATTGATAACCCAGAAAAAGTCGTCGACTATCAAACACTCATTCGAGACAAAACGCCAGTCGGTGAGAAAGTGGCTATCGTTGGTGCAGGTGGTATTGGCGTAGATGTCGCGACCATGCTCACTGAGCCGGTTGGACAAACGTTGGATGACTGGTTGCATGAATGGGGAATCGACAAAGAGATGTCCCAACCGGGTGGTTTATACCCTTACCCTGATGCGGTCAGCGATAAAGAAGTCTGGGTGCTTCAGCGTCGTAAAGGTCGTGTAGGTAAAGGTCCGGGTAAAACAACAGGTTGGATCCATAAACGTACCCTTGAAAAACGGGGCGTACATTTAGTCGGTGGCGTGTCTTACGATAAAATTGATGATCAAGGTTTGCACATTCATGTAGATGGAAAAGAACAATTATTGAACGCGGACAAAGTCGTCATTTGTGCGGGGCAAGAGTCTGTTCGTCCATTTGAAGATAAATGGTCTGAACTCGGAGAGAAGATTCATATCATTGGCGGAGCTGACCATGCGGGTGAACTTGATGCTGTGCGTGCGATTCGTCAAGGCGTTAAATTGGCGGTAAAACTCTAGTCTTTCAAGGTGTGTTTACTATGAAAGCTGCGCTTTGAGCGCAGCTTTTTTGTATAGAACTAGTCACTGATTTCTGGCAGTTGTTTGGCCATTACCACGCCAGAAAGAGTAATAAAAGAGAACACTAACACCACAGCTGAAAGGCTCAAAAAGTTCGACATGACACCAAGAGAACTCATTAGAAGCAGCATTATCCCAACCACCGTGTTACTCACGGCTACATAGCTTGTCCGTTTGTCACCTTCTGCGATATCAACTAAGTAGGTTTTTCGTCCGACTCGTATTCCGTCGTGGGCAATGCACACACAAAAGTAGAGCAGAGGAATCACGAATAGGAAGCTTTGGCTAGCGGTGACCCACGTATCGTAAACAAATAAAACAACGCCAAGTAGCGCGCTCATCGTTGCGCCGATGACCATCACACTGCGGCTAGAGCGATCGGACATTCTTCCCCAGAAAGGACCTGACACAAAGGAGGCCAAGCCACTCGCAAACATAAAGAGAGCTAGCACCCAGAGCTGTCCACCGAGAGATTGCTGTGCCAGCACTACGTAGTACGGTGCACTCAGCGCAGAACATAAAAATAGTGTCCGCGTGATAACGAATCGACGAAAGGTCACGTCTGTTTTAAGTAACGCGAGTTGTTTAAATGCCTCAAGGACGCCATTTCGACCACCGTCTACCTCACCTGCATACTCATTAATTCGTGCATAAACTAATGCCGCAATAAGCCATATGGCGCCCGCTAAGCCTAAACTCAGACTGTAAAAGCGCTCTGTCGGCTCTACGTCCCATAGCCAGGCTAGTGCCAGAAGGCTAGCGAAAAGCAACGTAACAAGGCCAGCAGCGCTTGAAGACCAGCCGTTGACTTGACCTCGTTGGTTTTTGGGGATGGTTTTTCCCAACACATCTTTTGATGCGACGGAATTTAAACCGCGTGAGAGGCTGAAGATCACAAGACATGCAATTACACCATAACCCGCAGCTGCTCCTGTTAGAGTTAATGCGACCACTCCGATTGCAAATATGGAAAGAGCCTGCAAGATGCTGCCAATTACCCAGACCCATTTTCTTACTGGAATGCGTCGGATGTAGTGCGCGATGCTAAGTTGTGGGATAAGGGAACCTGATTCACGAATAGGAACGAGCCAACCAATTAAGTAAACCGGTGCCCCGAGGCTTTGTAGTATCCACGGCAACGTGACTTTGGGATTGATTAACGCATCGCCGACCTTCGTTAAAAACTGAGCAAGAATGATTTTAAGAAAGTTGCCGGGAACTTGATGACAAGCTGATTCAGGAATCGCCTTACAGGCACGGGCATCTTCGTCATTAACGATCTTTTCGTAAATGCTGTTTTGTTTATCCTTGTTCATCAACCTGCCTATGTTCAACTTATTCATTTCGCGAATAAATTAACATTAAATCCAGTTTGATGTTAAGTGAAGCACGTTATCAAGCCCACAGAAAACCGGTTGTTATTCGTAGGAACAGATTGTGCTAAAGTGGCGTAAACAAAATAACAACGATATTCGATAAGGATTCTTTCATGGACGCTCTCGATCTTTTGCTCAATCGCCGATCTATCGCGAAGTTATCTGCGCCTGCACCAGAAGGTAAAGCACTTGAGAACATCATTCGTGCAGGCCTTCGTGCGCCTGACCATGCGGGATTAACCCCTTGGCGTTTCGTTATCGCACAGGGCGATGGTTTGAAAAAACTGTCAGATATCTTGGTAAAAGCGGCAGAAGCTGAAAAGAGTGATGAAGTGGTGGTCGAAAAGGTGAAAAATGCGCCATTTCGTGCGCCAATGGTGATCACGGTGATTGCTAAAGTAACGGAACATGAGAAAGTACCTGCACTAGAGCAACACTTATCTGCGGGATGTGCCGTACAATCCATGCAGATGGCAGCGGTAGCGCAAGGCTTTCAAGGATTTTGGCGCTCAGGTAAGTGGATGTTCCATCCAGAAGTTCATCAAGCGTTTGGTTTAGAAGGCGACGATGAGATTGTTGGTTTCTTGTACCTAGGTACGCCTGGTTGCACACCGATGAAAGTTCCTGAGCGCGACCTTTCTCAGTTTGTTGAGTTTCTATAACTGAGCATCTAGGTAAATTGACTGTTTATTTATACAGTTTTTCTTGATTTATTAGGGCTACATTCGTTAATGTGGCCCTAATTATATTTATTTCCAAAACGTTATGTCTCGTCTGTTTATTGCTGAAAAACCAAGCTTAGGCCGTGCGATTGCCGCTGCACTGCCAAACCCTCAAAAGAAAGATCAAGGATTCATCCGCTGTGGGAACGGGGATATCGTTACTTGGTGTATCGGCCATTTGCTCGAACAAGTCGAACCTGACGCTTACGATGAGCGTTATAAAAAGTGGAATATGGCAGATTTACCAATTGTTCCGCAGCAATGGCAGCTCAGACCGAGGAAAAGCGCAAGTAAGCAATTAACAGTGATTCGTAAATTGCTCAAAGAAGCTAACGAAGTCATTCATGCAGGAGACCCAGACCGAGAGGGTCAGCTGTTAGTTGATGAAGTTCTCGACTATTGCAAGTTATCTAAAACCAAGAAGGAATCCACACAGCGTTTGCTGATTTCCGACTTGAACTTACCTGCGGTGAAACGCGCACTCAGTTCTATGCGCAGTAATCGCGAGTTTATCCCACTTTCAGTTTCTGCATTGGCTCGCTCTCGAGCTGATTGGTTGTATGGCATGAACATGTCTCGTGCTTATACCTTGCTTGGTCAAAAAGCAGGGTATCAAGGTGTTCTCTCGGTAGGGCGAGTGCAAACGCCAGTTCTTGGCTTAGTGGTGCGTCGTGATGAGGAAATCGAAAACTTTGTCCCGAAGGACTATTTTACCCTACATGCTCTGATCCCATATCAAGATGCCAATGGTACTTTTGATATTCGTGCTCGTTGGAAGCCAAGTGAGGCATGCAAGCCTTGGCAGGATGAAGAAGGGCGAGTGTTAAACCGTAAGTTAGTGGAAAACGTTGCAAACCGTATTGCAAATCAACCCGCGAAAGTGACGGAGTCGGAACAAAAGCAAACCAAGCAATCAGCACCATTACCTTATTCATTATCTGCTTTACAGATCGATGCAGCGAAGCGCTATGGTATGAGTGCGCAACAAGTACTAGATACTTGTCAGGCATTGTATGAAAAGCACAAGCTGATCACTTATCCACGTTCAGATTGTCGCTATTTACCGATGGAACATTACTCGCAAGCTGGGACAGTGACAACTGCTATTGCGAATAACGCAAAAGAGCTGCAAGGTGCCGTTCAGGGAGCAGACTTAACATTAAAGTCCAAAGCCTGGAACGATAAAAAGGTGGATGCGCACCATGCGATTATCCCTACACCAAAACAAGCTAATGTGAATGCGCTTTCGGGCAATGAGATGAAAGTGTATCAATTGATTGCGCGCCAGTATCTGATGCAGTTTTATCCGGTGGCGGTTTACGCAGAAGCGAAATTGGTTTTCGATATCGCTGGTGGTACGTTTATCGCGAAAGGTCGTCAGTTAGTTGCGCCGGGTTGGAAAGCGCTAATGGGCAAAACCGACAAGGAAGATGAAGGTATTGATGCAGTGCCACCGTTACCAGAAGGCGCCGTGTTAACTTGTCGTGAAGGGGAAATAAAAGACCGAAAAACCGAGCCACCAAAGCACTTTACCGAAGCATCGCTGTTGCAAGCGATGACCGGGATCGCGCGTTACGTTGCGAATAAAGAACTGAAAAAAATCCTTCGTGATACTGATGGGCTAGGTACGGAAGCGACTCGCGCTGGTATTTTGGACACGCTGTTCAAACGCCAACTGCTCACGCGTCAAGGTAAATCAATTCTCAGCTCTCCTGCGGGAAGAGGTCTCATTCATGCCTTGCCACAGGATTCAACGTACCCAGATATGACGGCTCATTGGGAGCACCAGTTACAAGGTATGGCAGAGAGAAATCAGGCATATCAGCCGTTTATGCAAGCACTAGAGCAACGCATTGATGGTTTGATGGCACAAGTAAAAGCAGGGCCGATCCCTGATTCATTGCGTCATCTACCCAAGGTGGAACGTCCAGCGTTTAAACGTAAAAAGCGTAGTTATTCAAAGAGTGGTGGCGCGGCTAAATCTCGTGCAACCAAAGGTAAGCTGGCATAGGACAAGCGCGGCGTAATTAAACACCGCGCATGCTTGAAAATAGATTACTCGAACAGGTCACCGTGGTTTTGGATCGCGCCTCTTACTTCTCCTTGAGTTAACACGCGTTTGTCCAGTACCTCTTTCACCTGCTTGCCCAAGTCAACTAATGTATCTCGATTCGCTTGAGTTTGGCGTTTACCAGCACTTCTCAAGCAGTAGTTTAGCTCGTGCTCTTCGCTAAAATTAACCAAATCCCTATCTGCTGCCATCGTGCCTTCTCCTTAATTGTTCTACTTTTTCATAAGTCTGGATTGGATATAGATAAATTCAAGTTAGATTGCGCGAATTATGCTGGTGGATCACCGGTGAACATTATGTTTGCCAACCAAGTCACGATTATGAAGCCTAGCTTAGATGTTATTTGATTTTATTGATGGTTGTTTCTTAACGCCGCTACCAAGGTAGCTCAGTACCATCGTAGTTAATAAATCGACCTGAAAGTTGCGGTGTACTCAGCTCTATCACGTTCGCTAGGCCCTGTGCGGAGGTTTGCGTATCTATCAATGCATTTGGTCCGCCCATTGCAGTTTTTACCCAACCAGGATGAAGCGCTAAAACGGTAAATCCTTCAGGTGTTAAATCATTGCTCAAGCTTTTCACAACCGAGTTTAGCGCCGCTTTCGATGAACGATAAATATAACCGCCACCGGACGTATTTTCGGTCATGCTCCCCACTTTTGATGAGATACAAGCAATCTTTTTCATCTTGCCTTGTTGTAAGCGAGGGTAACAGTGCTCAACCAGTTTTAACGGTGCAATGGTGTTTACTTCGAAGACTTTACGCCATTCTTCTACGTCAGTGTTTCCAAAGCCATATCCCTTGGGGCCGTAATATCCTGCATTATTGATGAGTAAGTCGATGGCAGGGAGTTTATCGGCAAGCTTAGCGACTTGTTCGTAGTGAGTGACATCCAGTTCGTGCAAAACCAGATTGCTGAATTGTGAGGCTAGAGTTTGTAGTTCTGAACTGTTCTCCAAGGAACGGCTAGTAGCGTGTACTTGATGGCCTTGCTTTAGGTACAGCTCAGTTAAGCTAAGGCCAATGCCGCGATTTGCTCCGGTAATAAAGACGGTTTGACTCATACAAACACCTATGTTTTTTGATTTCAGCTGAAAGTCATTGTGTTAGCTAAGCGCAATAAAATCAACCAGCCACCACGCACCAACAACGAAAGATGAAAATAGGGACAGAGCACAAAGAGAGCCAAACAGTGCGCCGAGAATAGCAAAGAAAGTAGAATTCATATGTATATTAAATTTAATTGATATTGAAAATCATTATCAATTAAATTGCATTTTATTCAACCCTTGAAGTTGATACTATTTCGTTACCATTGATATTAAGAATTTCTCATGCTGCCATTTATCTACCACCCGATTTATTCTCAACTTGAGTTGCCAGAGGGGCATCGTTACCCAATTATGAAGTACCAGTACCTCTATGAATCGGTATTGGTACATATGGAGAAAGATAACTGGAAAGAACACGTGCAGTTTTTCCAGCCAGAAGCATTAACTGTTGAGGAAGTAAAACGTGTTCATGACCAGGAATACGTCGACTTACTTGTGAATGGAAACATGTCAGCTGCGAAGATGCGCCGAATAGGTTTTCCTTGGAGTGAGTCTCTCATTACCAGAACGCTAACTTCAGCAGCGGGCACGGCTTTGACCGCAAATAAAGCACTTGAGTATGGTGTTGCCATTCATTTGAGTGGCGGGTATCACCACGCACACAAAGAGTTTGGCAGTGGTTTTTGTTTATTTAATGACTTAGTGATCGCGGCCAGGCAAGCGCTCGAAGTCGAACATGTCGATAAAGTATTGATCATTGATAGTGATGTTCACCATGGGGATGGAACAGCAACTTTGTGTCACGATGAGCCAGATATCATCACGCTTTCTTTCCACTGTGACAAAAACTTTCCGGCTAGAAAGCCTCAGTCTGATCTAGATGTGCCTTTGGTGCGAGGAACAGGTGATGAGGATTTTTTAATAGCGTTTAAGGAAGTGGTCGATATGGCGCTTAATCTTCATCGTCCTGATTTGGTTATCTACGATGCTGGTGTTGATATACATCAAGACGATGAGCTTGGATATTTTGATGTGTCGACGCAAGGGATTTTAGAGCGTGATAGATTTTTAATGCAAACAATGAAATCGCGAGGTATCCCTGTCGCAGCTGTCGTCGGAGGTGGATATCGAACGAATCATTCAGACCTTGTCCCAATCCATTTGCAGCTCATTAATGCCGCTAAAGAAGTTTTTGTTGGTAAGTAAATACAACTAGACGTGAGTATCAACCTGATTCATAACGGGACACTGGAACGAAAAGGGCGCTAATTTTCTAATGGGTTCTTTCTGAATGTGGCGATTGCTTGGCTTGTATTCAAGGAGGGATTTGTACAAATCTTTTCAAATCTGGATATACGAAAAAGCCCGCTAATTTCTTAGCGGGCTTTTTCTAAATGTGGCGGAGAGATAGGGATTTGAACCCTAGATACGCTATTAACGTATGCCGGTTTTCAAGACCGGTGCTTTCAACCACTCAGCCATCTCTCCGTTGTTGAGGCGCATAATATAAGGCTTTGAAAATGTTGTAAACCCCTAGTTGAACTGATTGGATGTTTACTGCGCAAATTTGTGGTTTGTGTTGTTTAAATAAACAAAAACTCCCCAAAAAGGGGAGTTTGAATAGTATATGGATTGCTAGGTATTAATCGTTTTTAGAATAAAAACGCTGTAACTCAGTTAAACCTTGCATCAAAACTGGCAACTTCGGTGCATCATCTCGAAGTCGTTTGTAATTTTTGTCATACAACTTGTAGTTGCCAAACTTATCGATCACTGTGGTTTGCGAGCTAGTAATTAAGGCAAGCTCACGAGTGTCACCCGCTAGGATCCAACGGCGACGACTTTCGTCAAATAGGTTACGACCACTACTGTAATCATATGGGTTGGAAGATACACCGAGCATATCCTGCAACAACGTGACCGAAAGGTCCAAGTGGCTTGTGCTGTGATTAAATTCACCAGCCAACATTCCTGGCCATTGGATTACCATAGGAACTTGTAACTGATAACGGCTGTAGTTGCTGTTTGCGCCCCAGCTGTTCGTGTTTGTTTCATTAAACTCACTACCGTGATTAGAAGTGATAATCACGATGGTGTTTGTCAATAGTCCATTTTTTTCAAGCTCACCAATAATGCTAGCGATGGTTTTATCCGCTGATTTCACCGCATATTCATAAGCTTTTTTGAATCGCTCACTTGCGGACATTTCTTCGTCATTATTTGAAGGGATCGATTCAAAATTATCAACGGTGGTCACTTCGATGTAACTAAACCATGGTTGACTCGCTTTCTCTGTTAACCATGTATTCCAGTTCGCGATAGATTGCTTATCGGTATGAGCTTGTGTGCCATCGAGGTCTTCCGCTAGTTTTAAGTCGCGGAAAATAATCTCTGAGTAGAGATCATCTTCAAACCCGCTGCCACTGAATAGGCCGAAGTTGTAACCCTGATCTTTCAGTACATCGAGTAACACTGGCGAAGCGCCTTGCGCCTTGATGCTTGAGGCGTAACTGGTTGGTAAGCCGTAGAACAAACCAAAAGCCCCGTAAGTATCATTACTTGAACTGTAATGATTACGGAAGTTCTGATTGTTTTCGGCAAACTCATAGAGGTTAGGCATCTCTTCTGGATTCAGCGCGTCTGCACGCAGGTTGTTTACGCTGATCATCAACACGTTGAGCTTATTGACTCGACGGTTAAACTCTAGCTTTTCCAGAGGGTAATTGACTAACTCTACGTTGCCTTCATTTTCCGCTAAGCGTTTTAGGTATTCCTCACGGTCAAGTAGACCATGTTTTTCCATAAAACTCTTCGCCGTCATCGGGTAAGACAATGGGAAGTTTGAACGCTGACTGGTAATTGGATTGTAGAAGTATGCATCTGCCCAAATATAAACCAAATGGCTGGTCATAAAGCTGAGGAAAAATACAGCTGCTAGAGGACGTCCTACGTGCTTATGAGAAAGTTTGCGCTGTTTTCGCCATACCCATTCGGATAGAGCGAGCTGAATAAGGAAGATCAACGGCATTACAACAAACAGATGTTGTAGATCAGTGCTGAGTGCACTTTTATCTTCGCTGAATAGTAACTCCCAAACGACAGGAGTTAAGTGCAAATTGATAGACTGATACGCTTGGGTATCAATCAATAATATGGTTTGCCCAACGGTCGCGAAAATCACTGCCACCAAACGGAACAATTTCCGCGATGGCAGGATAAACGTTAACGGGAATAGAACGAGCAAGTAAAGCGCGAAAACTAGAAAGCCAAAGTGACCAACCCAAGAAACCGCCAGATAAAACTGACCAAGTAACGTCTCGGGCCAAGGAGACTGAACAATGTAGCGTGTGCCTATCAACATCGATGCAACGATATTGAAGAATGCAAACCAGTGACCCCAACCAACCAGTCGAGATACACGTTCGCCGTATGAGTTTCCGCTGTCTACCATGTATGTGTTCTATTGTCCGTTATTAGTGTGTTTTTGGTGTTTCTAAAGAAGACATCAGCGCCTGAGCAAATTTTTCAGCAATCGCTTTGCGTTGTGAAGCAGCAACACGTTGATTTAAGACATTGGTTGCGATATTTCCGGCAATCATTAGCGTCAACTCAGGAGAAGCAGCGTGTTTTTCAAGAACTGTTGCTACTTCAGCAAGAATTTTCTCTACTTGCTCGTCAGTATATTTAGATGTAATCGGCATAAAGACTCTAATAATGATAGTAAAAGCGGCTTATGATAACCTACAATGCCCATCAACTAAAACCTTGTAGCAAGATAAAATCACTATGAGCCTTCATCTTTCAAACGTTATTCTGCATCAACTGTGCAAAAACGATCAGGACGAGCTAGTTGTAAACTTTCGTCCAGCATCATTAGAGAACGATGCATCTACTGAAAACTTAGTCGCTGAGCTTCACCGAGTATTCCATTCTAAAGCTGGTAAAGGTTTTGGCTCTTTCCAGTCAGACAGCGAATTTCAATTTTGGCTTCAAGAAATGCGCAAAGGAGAGCGAGATTTTTACGACTTCTCACAAATTAGTGCAAATCGCTTGAAAGAAGAGTTGATTAAGTACCCATTTGCGGATGAAGGTATTTTGGTTTTCGCTGAGTATCAGAGTTTAGCAACGGACTACTTGTTCATCGGTATCTTACCAATGAACCAAAGTTTAAAAGTGACCGAAGGTTTGGACATCAGTGCGACGGATTACCTAGATATCACCAAAATGGATATTGCGGCACGCATTGACTTGTCGAGCTACGACACTGACAAGGAATCTAATCGTTACTTGCAATACATCAAGGGACGCGTTGGCCGTAAAGTGGCGGATTTCTTCCTAGATTTCCTGCAAGCGGACATCGGCTTAGATACTAAACAACAAAACTTAGTGTTGATGCAGGCAGTGGATGATTTTTGTGCTGACTCGAAGCTAGAAAAGCAAGAAGTGAACGAGTACAAGAAACAAGTTTACGATTACTGCAATGAGCAAATTAAATCCGGTGATGAGGTTCAAATCTCAGAGCTTTCTGGAGAGCTTCCTCCAAGCCAAGATGGCACAAGCTTTATGGATTTCACCAAAGAGCAAGGGTACGAGCTTGAAGAGTCTTTCCCTGGTGACCGTGCGACGGTTCGCAAACTGACTAAATTTGTTGGCGCTGGTGGTGGCTTGAATATTAGCTTTGATAGCCTATTGCTTGGCGAGCGTATTTTTTATGACCCAGAGACGGATACCTTAACGATTAAAGGTACGCCACCAAATCTAAAAGATCAGTTGAGTCGCAACTAAAACCATATCGTCAAATTAAGAGAGCCAATGGCTCTCTTTTTTTATGTGAATAAGAAACATCCATAGTATATGCTTGTAATTAATGGAGATATGCGAGGGGCGAGTGTTGCTGAAGCTAAAAGAAGGAATGAGGCGGTTTGTTTGGTTCTGGTTCGTTTTATGGTGTGTTTTAGCGCTAGGGATTTGGTTGCAAGCCAAACAAACGATTCAAACCATTTCAACAGTGAATGAGCTAGGAAGCAAAGTCGAAGAAGTCAGACATTTTTTTAACTTTGATCTGCCTTATCGTGTTAAGCACGTCGACCAAGTTTCACTAAAACTTCAGTTAGCCTATGCAGTTCGCTTACAGCTTGAAAGTGAGTTTTCTGAAGGAAAAATCACACCAGATATTACTCAATTGCTTTATGCGACCGATCGATTTTTAGAAAGTGCTCGAGCCTTTGTAGGGAGTGACAGTGAGCTTGTATCATTGGCTGAACAGTTGCGAAGGAGCCGTGCCCGAGCTGAAAACTCTGAGCAAATTCAATCAATGTACTATCGCTTAGGCGCACTTGTTTTGGAGTCTATTTTTAGTGACTCAGCAACGAATAGCGATACTTATCGTGATTTAGACCGACTCTTTATCGAGTCGGACACGCTTTCTCCTCAAGAGCGAAGTGCTTTTCAGCGTCAACTTGCCCAGACTTCAAGCGCGCTATCTGCCAAGGCGCAAGGCAGCTATCTAGTTAATCAACTGCTTAATCCTGATTTCCCGAACCAGTTAACTTCGATAAATGACCAGTTGGAACAAAAGTTGATGACCTTTGTTACTTGGTTGTCAGTAATCAGTGGTTTATTTCTTTCTCTTATTTCATGGGGGCTTTTCTCCCAAAGAACCGTTCAGCCGCTAATACCATCAAGAGCAGAAGATAAAGAGTCTGAGCAAGCTGGTGGGTCTTACGTTGTTTTTTCTGCTCAGTCCGAAAGCGCTCAAAACGGCCAAGTTAACGAACAGAGTCATAATGAGCCGAACACATCACAAGTGGCAGTAGTGGAACGTAAGCCGTATATAGATATCAATAAGATGCTGGACTCGCTATCGGGAGATGAAAGCGCGGTGCGAATGTTACTTGAAGTCTTTATTCAGGATCACTCTGGCGATGGTTCAAAAATGCATCGGCTATTAGAAGAGGATAAAGAGCAAGCGCAAAGAGCGGCTCATAGTCTTAAAGGGGTCTCGGGAAGTTTAGGGGCAATGCCATTGCACTGCATTTCGAGTGATATTGAGCTGTTGATTAAACAAGGGCAACAAGTGCCGGAAGAGAAACTGACACGTTTAGATGATGTCCTAAAGCAAACCATACTTTTCGCTAACCACGTTCTCAATAGTGAAAAGATACAAGAAGCGCTAACAGATTGATATTGCTCTGACTTACAATCATCAGAGTTGGGGTATTAAAGGCCCGAACTATATGACTTAGTTCGCTTTATTCCTGTTCCATACAATTTGTTAAAGGTACTTTCATGTCCGTTCGTCGATTGTCTTCAATGATGTTGATAGGGTTGGTTGTGATGCTTTCAGGGTGCTCCCTGTTAGAAGTGAAAATCGAGAGTCAAACCGTCCCTCTTACCAAACAAGAGCTTAATATGCGTCTCCTGACTCGTGAGTATGCGCAACAGTTTTTTGCTCAGGTAGAGCAAGCTGCTGATGCATTGCACGATCAATATGAGCCGCATGATAAAGTCCATCAATCTTATATTTTGCTTTGGAAGATAAATGCTGAAGAAGGTCTTCAAGCCGCAGCATACCAAGTCTCGCCAATGGCAGCACTGATTGATACTTGGACTTTTACGCTACAGATGGATCAATTCTTTACGACTGGCCCTGGTAATGAACTATTTGCGACAGATGAGGCAAAGTTAGTTTCTGCTCACTTAGCGAAAGAGGTGGATAAACTGGCTCAATCTCTGTTGAAACAAGAAGCGTACATCAAGACACAAGCGTTTGTTGCAGAGTTCGTTAAGCAACATCCATTCGCGGACTTAAGTATGATCAGGACGCCAGCTTACCGTGGGTGGTTAGATGCGAATCAAATTAGCGAGGAAGAGGCAGTGACTACGCTAGGTACAATGCCAGAAGCATTAGGTGATGTCTCGGATCGTCTAAGCCTTGTATCAGAACAGACCCCAAAAATTATGACTTGGAAGGCGCAGTTATTAGCATTAAATAGCTCTGCCAGCATCGAAAAAGTTAATGCTGCGCTAAATAGCTTACAAGTTACGGCAGATTCGATGAAGGACTTTATTGATAACAATCCAGAGTACATGCGCTATTTGGCAGAGCAAATGGCGGTAGAGTTACAACCTTTGGTTGACGATATTGACCAAAAAACGCAAGCGCGTTTATCTCAATTGGGTGAGGAGCGCCAAGCTTTAGAGTTGATGGTAGCCAGAGAGCGCCAAGAAATCGCGCAGATCATTACCCATGAGCGTGAGAAATTTGCTCAAGATATGGACCGAGTCTCTCAGGAAGTGGTCAGTTTAGCGATGACTAAGCTGATTGAGCTCGTTAAAAGTACCATTATCTACTTCATCTTGTTCATTGCCGTTATATTCTTTGCACCACTTGGCTTGGGCTATTGGTTTGGTAAGCGTGCAGCAGTGAAAGCGCAAGTCAAACAAAGTTAACGTTTGGTTGAGATACAAAAAAGAGCGCTCATGCGCTCTTTTTCTTTGTCTCTCACTCGGAAGAGAGATTCTTCCTATCTATGCGAACTTAAGCGGTTTGCTGCTTCAGTTCGCCTTCTGCTTGTTCAACTGCTTCCGCCGTTGGCTCGCATTTATCAACAAACCAACCCATGTAGGAACTGATGATGGTCACAATGATACATACAAAACTTAGCCACATGAACGGTGCATAAGACAGTGTCGCAACACCCAGAATACTTGCCATGTAGATACCGTTGTCACTCCATGGAACCATACCAGATGTTAATGTGCCGCCGAACTCTGCGTTACGAGACAAGTTCTTACGTTTGTAGCCTAGGCGATCGTAGTTCTTCGCACAGATTTTTGGTGTCAGGATAAGTGAAACGTACATCGCTGAACCAAATACGTTCCCCATAAAGGCTGTACCGATTGTACTTGTTGCCAGTGAACCTGCACTTTGAACGCGTTTTTCAAACAGCTTAGCGATAGTTTCTAACACACCCACTTTATCTAGTAGACCACCAAAACCAAGGCCGAATACGATGACAGCAACCGAGCCAAGCATTGAAGACATGCCGCCACGGTTAAGAATGGAGTCAATGAAATCTACGCCTGAAGAAATCGCAAACGGAGCCCAAGCGGTGTTGAACGCGGTTAGGAAGTCCACATCTTGAATCATTACTGCCCAAATAATACCAAGCAGAGAACCAAAACTGATCACTGGGAATGAAGGCATACGCATTGCTAGAAGTGACAATACGATGATCACAGGAACAAATGAGTAAGGGGTGATGTAGAATTGCTGCTCCATCGCTTTAATTACAGAGTCTACCTGGCTCATGTCAACTTGACCTGCGTAGTGGAAACCAAATGCAGTAAACATAATGCCTGTAATAATGTAGCTAATGAGTGCGATCGGCAGCATGCCTTTAATATGTTCCATTACTTCAACGTTAGACATAGATGAAGCAAGGATGACGGAGTCCGATAGAGGCGACATTTTGTCACCAAAGTAACAACCTGAAAGCACCGCACCAGCTGTAATTGGTGCAGGAACGCCAAGGCCTTGGCCAATACCCATCATCGCAATACCAGCAGTACCAGCAGCGCCCCAAGAGGTGCCAGTCGCTAGCGCAGTCAATGAACAGATGATCATGGTTGCGAGCAAAAAGATAGAAGGGTGAATTGCTTTAAGGCCGTAGTAAATGATGGTTGGAACAATACCACCAGAGATCCACGTACCAACAAGCGCGCCAACGGCAAGAAGAATTAAGACGGCTCCAAGTCCATTGGAAATGCCATTTAGTGCAGCTTTTTCCAGATCTTTGTACTGATGACCAAGCTTAATGCCTAATATCATGATAATGAACCAACCGATGTACAGCGCTAGCTGGATCGGTAGGTCTAGCTTGGCAGTGAACGAAAATGCCAGCAGTAGAAATAAACCGAGCGAGATAAATACCTGTATCAAGCTTGGTAGGCGTGGTGTAACTTGCTTCATATGTGCCTCTGTCAATCTTGGAGCAATAGAGGAAGGCGCTCCTTGTTGTAATCGCGCATAACATACATTAACAAAAATTATATTTCGAATATTTGGTGTTTTATCTTGATGTTCGTCGGCAAAAACGTTTGCTTGTGAAATTAACTGTTAGTTTGTTTTAACTTTTTTGGTTTTAAATGTTGTGTAATGTGAAATTATTGTGCTTCATGTGTTATTTTATCACTGAGTGGTAAGACCAATTTGGAGTAACAGGGCTTTCCCTACTTGAAAAATGGCCGAAATCGCAAACCAAACACTAAAAAATCTCGTTTAACACGAATTTTCATAGGAAAAGGTTAAAAAATAGGCTTATTTACAAAATAGGGGTTGAGATTTTGATGCGAAAAATTAACTATGGGGTAGGTTTTTTAATACATGGAGAGTTAATACGATGAGAGTTGGTTTAGTTGGTTGGCGCGGTATGGTTGGTTCAGTCCTTATGCAGCGTATGGTTGAAGAGAAAGACTTCGACCTAATCGAACCAGTATTCTACAGTACTTCTCAAGTTGGTATTCCTGCTCCTAACTTAGGAAAAGACGCAGGCTTACTGCAAGACGCGTATGATATTGAAAGCTTAAAACAGCTTGATGCGGTAATTACATGTCAAGGTGGTAGCTACACAGAAAAAGTTTACCCAGCACTTCGACAAGCCGGTTGGAAAGGCTACTGGATTGACGCAGCATCTACGTTACGTATGGCGGAAGATTCCATCATCACGCTTGATCCTGTGAACTTAAAGCAAATCCAACAAGGCATCCACGGTGGCACGAACACATTTGTTGGTGGTAACTGTACGGTTAGTTTAATGCTAATGGGTCTAGGTGGCTTATTCGAAAAAGGCCTTGTTGAGTGGACAAGCGCAATGACATACCAAGCCGCTTCTGGTGCTGGCGCGCAAAACATGCGTGAACTGATCTCGCAAATGGGCGTTATCAATGACTCTGTAAGTTCCGAACTTGCAAACCCATCAAGCTCTATTCTAGATATTGATAAAAAAGTTGCAGACACAATGCGCAGCGGTTCTTTCCCTACCGATAAATTCGGTGTACCACTAGCTGGCTCGCTTATTCCGTGGATCGATGTTAAACGTGATAACGGTCAGAGTAAAGAAGAGTGGAAAGCGGGCGCAGAGGCAAACAAAATTTTGGGCTCACAAAGCTCGCCTGTGCCAATCGATGGTACTTGCGTCCGTATTGGTGCGATGCGCTGTCACTCTCAAGCACTCACTATCAAGCTTAAGCAAAATGTCCCAATGGATGAAATCGAAGAAATCATCGCCACTCATAACGACTGGGTTAAAGTGATTCCTAACGATCGTGACATTACTGCGCAAGAACTTACACCTGCAAAAGTAACAGGCACTATGTCCGTACCAGTAGGTCGTCTACGTAAGATGGCAATGGGTGATGACTTCCTAAATGCTTTCACTGTTGGTGACCAACTACTATGGGGCGCAGCAGAACCATTGCGTCGTACGTTACGCATTATTCTTTCTGAGAAAGCATAACCACATCAATCTTTGTTTGATGACAAAATAAAAGAGCTCCCTAGGGAGCTCTTTTTTATGCTTCGTCTTCTCCACGAACAACGCGTTTATCAGGATCGGCCAGTTCACTACCACAGTGTTTACAGTAAGTCGCATCAGAGTCGTGCCCGGCGTGAGAACAGTTCGGACACTTCACTAATACTTTGTGCGATTGCATTTCTTGGTGAAGCTCTGCTGTGAAAATACCAGTAGGGACCGCCAAAATTGAATAACCCAACAACATAGTGAGTGAGGCAAGCCCTTTTCCGAGATCTGTTTGAGGTACCAAGTCACCATATCCAACCGTTGTGATGGTCACAATAGCCCAATAAATACTTTTCGGAATGCTAGTAAATCCGTTTTCAGGCCCCTCAATGACAAAAATCAGTGACCCAAAGATCGTGACCATAATGGCGACAGAGCTAAAGAAGATAAAAATCTTTCTGCGCGCCATCAGTAGAGAGCGTAAGAGGATGTTGGACTCTTGAAGATAGCGGACCAACTTGAGTATGCGGAATATTCGCATGACTCGCAGTGCTCTTATTACGCCCATAAAGGAGGCAGAAGGGAAAAACAGTGCTAAGTAAGTAGGTAAAATCGCGAGTAAATCAACGACGCCATAAAAGCTCTTCGCATAGGCGGCTGGTTTTGGAGAGCAATAAAGCCGGAGAAAATACTCAATAGTGAATAAACCGGTAAAAGTGTACTCCAAGTATTTCAGCTCTTTTGCCCACTCGGCGCGCACGGATGGTATTGAGTCTAAGACCAGTACGATTAGAGAACTGATAATCGCGATAATGAGTGCAATATCGAAGGTTCGACCAGCTTTGGTATGAGTACCAAAAATGGTGACATAAAGAGTATGTTTGAGAGAGTCAGTCGTCATGACAAAGCGATCCATTGTTGAATCGCTCTATCATACAATTTTATAGAAACTCAGGCTAATCCTGGAAATAAGTTGCGTAAACCATTGGCGATAAATTCAATACCCAATGCGCCTAATATCAAACCCATGATACGGGTAATCACGTTGATACCAGTTTGACCCAAAAATCGCACGATCAGTGGGGCAGAGCGGAACAACAGCCACGAGCATAGACAGAACAAGCCAATTGTAATGCTGATGCCTACCGTATCAAACATGCTTGGGTAGCGTGCTCCGTAAACAATAGTCGAACTGATTGCGCCTGGTCCTGCCATTAGCGGCATCGCAAGAGGAACAACACCGATCTGCTCGCGACTCACGTATTCTGATTTTTCCTGTTTGTTTTGTTTATCTTCCCCCAGTTTACCGCTCATCATCGAGAACGCGATGCTAAGCAGCAGTAGCCCACCTGCAACACGAAACGAATCCAGAGAAATGCTGAACATATCTAATAGTAACTGACCAGCAAAGAGCGAAATGATCAGGATGATCGCAACAGCCACGTTCGCTGTGGTTGCCGTATTGCGCTTTTCGTCTGGTGTCATATGTCCGGTTAGTGACACAAACACAGGCATGATACCAACAGGGTTTACTGCGGCGACCAAACCAAGAAAAAACTGCAAGAAGATAGCAAGTTCAAAAGTTTGCATGTTGCGTACTCATTAAAGTTCACATTAGTGAAAAGGCGAAGGGGCAATTTGGGCGTAATGTAAGGCAAAAGTTGTGTTGGAAGAAATGAAAAAAACTAACGCATTTCCTACTGTTTTAGTGAGAAAAACTAATTCTTTAATAAACTGTATCTAATCTGGAAAAGAATTGTTGCGTATAAAGTTGCTGTCAAAGCGTGCTGTTTTACATAAACGTTAACATTCGCACACTTTTGATAAAAACTAAGGTGGTTTGTAGAGAGATGTATTCGGTTCGATATACTCTCAGTAGCACAAGGAATTGGGCCTACATGTAATTTTGTTGGCTAAAAATGAAACTTTTTTACAGGTTGTTGTAGTTTCTTTTATTTATTTGTCTATTTGCTTCTTTTTTGTTCAATAAAAAGTGAAGATTAATTTATTTGTTTATCAGTGAGTTATGTCGTTTTAGTGTGATGAGGCACCACTTTGGTGGTATTTAGGTCGTGAGAACTGATCCAAGTCAATTTTTTTCACACTCTGAAATATTATACTCAGTCCTGAAAGCAATTTACTAAGACGTTTGTTTTCTAAGTGACTGATAAACAGTAAAAACGATAAGTAATAGCCTTAGTAAAAAGTTTTTAATATTTGTTAATTTTAGGAGATTCCCTATGCCTGTAACTAATATGGCTGAACTAGATGCAATGATTGCTCGCGTTAAGAAAGCGCAAGAAGAGTTCGCTACTTACTCTCAAGAGCAAGTAGACAAAATCTTCCGTGCAGCATCGCTTGCAGCTAACCAAGCCCGTATCCCGCTAGCTCAACAAGCGGTTGAAGAATCTGGTATGGGTATTGTTGAAGATAAAGTAATCAAGAACCACTTCGCTTCTGAGTTTATCTACAACAAATACAAAGACGAACAAACGTGTGGCATCCTAGAAGAGGATGACAACCTAGGTACTATGACTATCGCTGAACCTGTAGGTATCATCTGCGGTATCGTACCAACGACTAACCCTACATCTACAGCGATCTTCAAATCTCTAATCTCTCTGAAGACTCGTAACGGTATCATCTTCTCACCACACCCACGTGCGAAAAACTCGACTAACGACGCAGCGAAACTGGTTCTAGACGCAGCAGTAGCAGCGGGTGCACCAAAAGACATCATCGGTTGGATCGACCAACCTTCTGTTGAGCTTTCTAACGCTCTTATGAAACACGATGACATTGCTCTTATCCTTGCAACTGGTGGCCCAGGCATGGTTAAAGCAGCTTACTCTTCTGGTAAACCAGCAATCGGTGTAGGTGCAGGTAACGTTCCTGTTGTTATCGACGAAACTGCTGACATCAAACGTGCAGTGGCTTCTATCCTGATGTCTAAGACTTTCGACAACGGCGTAGTATGTGCTTCTGAGCAGGCTGCAATCGTCGTTGATGAAGTGTACGACGAAGTAAAAGAGCGTTTTGCTTCTCACAAAGCTTACGTACTAAGCAAAGCAGAAGCAGAAAAAGTTCGTAAAGTTCTTCTTATCGATGGCGCGCTAAACGCGAAAATCGTAGGTCAGCCAGCAGCGGCAATCGCTGAAATGGCAGGCGTTAAAGTTCCAGCAGACACGAAAGTCCTTGTTGGTGAAGGTCTAGGTAAAGTGTCTCACGATGACGCATTCGCTCACGAGAAACTATCTCCAACTCTAGGTCTATTCCGTGCTGACAACTTCGAAGACGCGGTTGCTCAAGCGGTAACTATGGTTGAGATTGGTGGTATCGGCCACACATCTGGTCTTTACACTAACCAAGATACTAACGCTGACCGTATCCGTTACTTCGGTGACAAGATGAAGACAGCTCGTATCCTAATCAACATCCCGACTACTCACGGTGGTATCGGCGACTTGTACAACTTCAACGTTGCGCCTTCTCTAACTCTAGGTTGTGGTTCATGGGGTGGTAACTCTATCTCTGAGAACGTAGGTCCTAAACACCTAATCAACAAGAAAACTGTAGCGAAGCGAGCTGAAAACATGTTGTGGCATAAACTACCTAAGTCAATCTACTTCCGTCGTGGTAGCCTTCCAATTGCTCTAGGCGACCTAGAAGGTAAGAAGCGCGCATTCTTAGTAACTGACCGTTTCCTATTCAACAATGGTTACGCAGATGACGTAGTAAGCCTACTTAAAGCTCAAGGCATGGAAGTTCAAACATTCTTCGATGTTGAAGCTGACCCAACGCTTTCTGTAGTAGAGAAAGGTGCGGCTCAAATGGCTAGCTACCAACCAGACGTTATCCTAGCGCTAGGTGGTGGTTCACCAATGGATGCTGCGAAGATCATGTGGGTAATGTACGAGCACCCAGAAACTCACTTCGAAGAACTAGCAATGCGCTTTATGGACATCCGTAAACGTATTTACAAGTTCCCTAAAATGGGTCAAAAAGCTGAGCTTGTATGTATCACTACAACTTCAGGTACTGGTTCAGAAGTTACACCATTTGCGGTTGTTACTGACGACAAGACTGGTGCTAAATACCCACTAGCTGACTACGAAATCACGCCAAACATGGCTATCGTTGATGCTAACCTAGTGATGAACATGCCTAAGTCTCTAACAGCATTTGGTGGTTACGATGCAGTAACTCACGCTCTAGAAGCTTACGTATCTGTTCTTGCGAACGAATACTCAGATGGTCAGGCTCTACAAGCACTTAAGATGCTAAAAGAATACTTACCTTCAAGCTACGCGAACGGCGCTAACGACCCAATCGCTCGTGAGAAAGTACACAACGCCGCAACTATCGCTGGTGTGGCATTTGCTAACGCATTCCTAGGTGTTTGTCACTCAATGGCGCACAAACTAGGTGCTGAGTTCCACATTCCACATGGCCTAGCAAACGCACTACTTATCTCTAACGTTGTACGTTACAACGCGAACGATAACCCAACTAAACAAACAGCGTTCTCTCAATACGACCGCCCACAAGCACGTCGTCGTTACGCTGAAGTTGCTGACCACTTAGGTCTAAGCCAAGCTGGTGACCGTACTGCTCAGAAAATTGAACGTCTACTAGCATGGTTGGATGAGCTAAAAGTGAACCTAGACATCCCAATGTCTATCCAAGCGGCAGGCGTAGCTGAAGCAGACTTTATCGCGAAACTTGATGAGCTAGCAGTTGAAGCGTTCGATGACCAATGTACTGGTGCGAACCCTCGCTACCCACTAATTAGCGAACTTAAAGATGTGTTAATGGCTTCTTACTACGGTAAAGCATTCGTTGAAGGTGAAACTTTCGAAGGTACAACAGTTATCAAGAAGAAAGCAGACCAAGAAGCAGCGAAAGCGGCGCCTAAAGCAAAGAAAGAAAAAGCTGACGCGTAATTAAGAGTCGTGTGAGTAAGGTTTTCGCTAGCACGAAACCTTAACCGGGAAAAAGTAAAGCCCCAGTCATTTGACTGGGGCTTTTTTTGTTGAAAGAGTTGAGTAATAGCGATCCGTTTACGGAACAAACACGTTGTCCATTCATACTTCTGTAGCAACCACTCTGCCACTAAAATACTCATTTGATACGATATACGCGGTATTGCGAACCAATTCATCTTGGATCTCGGCCCAGTGTCTTTCGTTAAGTTCTTCTCTTGTATGGTTTACCGAAGGAATGACGCCACCCACCCGAATATTAAATGGAGTGAGCTCTTTTGCCCAACTGTGAGTAAAACCTGACACCAAAGCAGCCATGCTTTCGACTCCCGTTAAATCTTCATGGCTGTCATGGGAAATGACGTTAACAATTACCCCTTTCTTATTTCTAGCGCGAAATCGTTCGGCTCCCACCTGGCCATAGGTGTAGAGGAAACGTGCTGCAGAAGACAAGTGATCAATGTAAGTACTCATAGGTTCGGGAGCCATCAACCCTGGCATGGGAGAGCTCGTCCAGCAATTGACTATCACGTCTGGTGTCGCACGCAGCTGCGATTCTATCTGATCAAACAGTAAGTTAATGGACGTTGTGTTATCACTGCACACATTCATCGCATAGACTTTATCTGTGAAGGCACTAATCTGCTCATAGCTCGATTTTAGAGCGCTAGAGTTTTGATCACAAAGAATCAACGTCGCTCCAAGGTGAGCAAAGTGACTAGCACAAGTCCTTCCTATAACAGAACCTGCAGACGTGACGAGAATAATTGATTCTTTAATATCCATAACACCTTCACTGTATCCCTGTGTGAAAAAAATACACCAGTGGTTTGTGCTATTAGCATGGTTGAAATTAGAAAGGCTCAGTGTGAAAGACTTCAAACTAACGCTTTTGGATGAGGACTATTGTGCGGTAATTTGTAAGGCGTCACATTTCTGACTGTGGATACTGCAAGCTGTTGGTTGAACAATGATCTCTATACTTGCAGTTGAATTTGATACTGACGTTGAGCCGTCACTAGTTGATTGTATAGCCCTGCATCTGGGATGAGGTTTTTGTTGCGCTCGCCCAATTTGCGTCGCTCATGACCGGATAGGTTGTGATAAACGTCTTCAGGAAGATTAAACGTATCTTCCGGCAAGTAGGTCAGGGCGTCTGGTTTCAAGTAGTGACTCAGTTTCGCTGAGGGTAGACCTGCACCGTGGAATTGTTTTGCTTGCTGTGCTGCTAGCTCATAGCTGCTGCTATCAGAACGAAGAGCTTGAGGCGTTGACAATTCAAGTTGTTGACGGAGTATATCTTCGCTGGTGGCTACTTCTTTGATTTCCTCTACAGGTACAACGTCGCGTACATCGTTAGAAAACATCGACAAAATCAGTGCAAAATCGGCACGACGTCCTTCGTGGACAGCATGGTTGATACCATTGCCGAACTGAAGTTCGTTAATAATTGCCGCTTTGTCTAAAGTATAAATTTGCATGATGTTCCTCGCTCGATGCCATTTTAACGGCGTGTCTGAGAAGAACTTTAGGAAAAAGAAGAGATTAAATTGGAGTTTTTAAGCGAAAAATAAAAAGCTCGCTGGTTCAGCGAGCTTTTAAAATAAGACTAAATTGAACTTAGGGGGAAGTAAAATTACTTCGCTAGGTTCTCAGCTACGAAGTCCCAGTTTACAAGTGCCCAGAAGCCGTTCATGTAATCAGGACGTACGTTGCGGTAATCGATGTAGTATGCGTGTTCCCACAGGTCAACAGTTAGAAGTGGTGTTGTACCTTCTTCTGTTAGAGGAGTAGCAGCGTTAGAAGTGTTAACGATCTCTAGAGAGCCGTCAGCTTTCTTAACAAGCCAAGTCCATGAAGAACCGAAGTTGTTGATTGCTGAATCAGTAAACTTCGCTTTGAATTCTTCGAAAGAACCGAATGCTGCGTTGATTGCGTCAGCAACTGCGCCAGTTGGTTCGCCGCCCGCGTTTGGAGCAAGACAGTGCCAGTAGAACGTGTGGTTCCAGATTTGCGCTGCGTTGTTGAATACGCCACCAGTAGAAGTCTTGATGATCTCTTCTAGAGTTTTGCTTTCGAACTCAGTGCCAGGGATAAGACCATTTAGCTTAACAACGTAAGTGTTGTGGTGCTTACCGTGGTGGTAGTCTAGAGTCTCTGCTGAGATGTGTGGTTCTAGTGCGTCTTTCGCGTAAGGAAGAGCTGGTAGTTCAAATGCCATTACTCGATTCTCCATTGATTTGAAAGGATGACCTTTCGATTGCTTCCAGTGTTTTTTATAGCTATGTAGCCTTTAAGGCTGACTTGCTAAGTATTTTAGCAAGTTTTTACTTTATTAAAACCCCGATATGAAAATATTTTAAGGGGTTAGCGGCTGTGAAGTGCTGAATTGCTCGCCATCAAGCAACCTGAATTTAAGCCTTATTAATTATATGGTTTTTATTCTGTCGTTATTGAGTAGAATGTGGCAAATAAACAAAGTTCAAACCCATGAATGAGGAAGCGATGGAAACTATCGACAAAATCAAACAGCAGATCTCTGAAAACTCAATCCTGCTGTACATGAAAGGATCACCGAAACTGCCAAGCTGTGGTTTCTCTTCTCAAGCGTCACAGGCTCTAATGGCATGTGGTGAGAAGTTCGCTTACGTAGACATTCTGCAAAACCCAGATATCCGTGCTGAGCTACCAAAGTACGCACAATGGCCAACATTCCCTCAACTATGGGTTGAAGGCGAGCTTATCGGCGGTTGCGATATCATTCTAGAAATGTTCCAAAAAGGTGAACTTCAGCCTCTAATCAAAGAAGCTGCAGCGCGCGCTGAAGATCAAGCTGAGTAATTCGTAAATACTCACATTTAGCGATAGAATACGAAGGAGCCGTACTGGCTCCTTTTTCTTTTTAGGTTAGTGGAATGAACATAAAGCTTTACTACGTGCATGACCCAATGTGCAGTTGGTGTTGGGGTTACAAACCGACGCTTGATAAATTGAAACAGCAACTGCCAGGCGTTATTCAGTTTGAGTATGTGGTGGGTGGTCTTGCGCCAGATACTAGTTTGCCGATGCCACCAGAGATGCAACAAAAACTCGAAGGTATTTGGAAGCAGATTGAGCGTCAGTTGGGCACCAAGTTTAACTACGATTTTTGGAAGCTTTGTACGCCAGTAAGAAGCACTTACCAATCTTGTCGCGCAGTTATCGCAGCGGGCTTTCAAGATTCTTATGAGCAGATGCTAGAAGCGATTCAACATGCGTATTACTTACGTGCGATGCCTCCTCATGAAGAAGCGACTCACTTGCAGCTAGCTAAAGAAATTGGTTTGAATGTTCAGCAGTTCAAGAACGATATGGACGGCTCTTTCTTAGAAGGTGTGTTCCAAGATCAACTGAGTCTTGCAAAGAGCCTAGGCGTGGATTCTTACCCTAGCTTGGTTCTTCAAATTAACGACGCTTATTTCCCGATTGCCGTGGATTATCTGTCAACAGAGCCTACCTTGAAACTGATACGTGAGCGTATTATTGACAATATGTCAGCGCAATAATCGCGATTTCAAATAACAAAAAGCCGCTCAATGAGCGGCTTTTTCGTAACTAAGTATATCCATCAAACAAAGGTACTAAAGCACCATTGCAGCAATCCAACCAAAGATGATCAGTGGAATGTTGTAGTGGATAAAGGTTGGAACAACCGTTTCCCAAATGTGCTCATGCTGACCGTCGGCATTTAGACCAGATGTAGGGCCTAATGTCGAGTCGGACGCTGGAGAACCAGCATCACCCAAAGCGGCAGCAGTACCAACAAGTGCGATGGTTGCCATTGGCGAAAAACCAAATGCCAACGCGAGTGGAACGTAGATTGTCGCCAAGATTGGAATGGTTGAAAACGATGAACCAATGCCCATTGTTACTAGCAGGCCAACGATCAGCATCAGTAGTGCTGCAAGCGGCTTATTATCACCAATGCTCGTAGAGAGAGACTGTACTAATGTCTCAACGCCACCTGTTTGCTTCATTACCGCAGCAAAACCTGCGGCAGCGATCATGATGAAACCAATCATAGCCATCATATGCACGCCTTTTGTGAAGACATCGTGCGTTTCTTTCCAAGCTATCACACCGCCAAAAGTAAACACCATAAAGCCAGCTAGAGCACCAATAATCATTGAGCCAGTGTAAAGCTGAACACCCAATGCGGCGACAATACCAAGAGCAGCCACCAAAATGTGCTTTTTATTGATAGCATGATCTGTCTCGTGAACGACAGTCAACTCCGTTTCTTCGTAGATGCGCGGTTTACGGTAGCTAACAAAGATCGCCAGCAATAGACCAAACAACATACCAGCACCTGGCAGTAACATTGCAGTTGGAACTTGGCTTGCAACCACGTTCTCCAAACCGTTGTCATGTAGGTTCTTTAATAGAATGTTGTTTAAGAAAATGCCGCCGAAACCAACAGGTAAGATCATGTAAGGTGTGATCAAACCAAAGGTAAGAACACACGCGACCAAACGTCGATCGAGCTTAAGTTTCGCAAATACGCCCAAAAGAGGTGGAATCAAAATTGGAATAAAGGCGATATGGACCGGAATTACGTTCTGAGATGACATAGTGACAAGAACGAGCGCGACTAACACCGCGTACTTTAACCCGGTAGTTGACGCCGAGTTTTCTTTACCGTTTAAGCGCTTGATAACACTTTTTGCCAGTAGGTCCGTGATGCCAGATTTAGAGATGGCAACGGCGAAAGTACCTAACATTGCGTAGCTCAGAGCGATAGTCGCACCGCCACCTAAACCACTTTCGAACGCGGCAACTGTGTCTCCAAGGCTCATGCCTGCGACAAGGCCACCAACGATGGCACTAAACGTGAGGGCAACCACCACGTTTACGCGCATCAATGCTAACACGAGCATGACGCACACTGATATAACGACAGGATTCATACTTTTCCTAATATGTTGTGTTTACTTATTATTCTTCGTCAGCAAGCGGCCAACCGCCGAGGGCCTTCCATTTGTTGACAATACCGCAGAATAATTCTGCTGTTTTTTGTGTATCGTAAAGCGCTGAGTGTGCTTCACGATTATCGAATTCCATCCCGGCCGTTTTGCATGCTTTCGCGAGAACCGTTTGACCATAAGCAAGGCCACTCAATGTTGCCGTGTCAAAAGTAGCAAAGGGATGAAAAGGGACTCTTTTTAGTTTACAGCGCTCATTGGCTGCATTTACAAAACCTAAGTCGAATGCTGCGTTATGGGCAACCATAATTGCGCGCGAGCAATCTGCGGCTTTTTGTTCTTTGCGAATAAGTTTATAAATCTCTTTTAACGCTTCTTGCTCAGAAACTGCACCACGAAGAGGGCTATATGGGTCACGAATACCATTGAATTCTAGCGCTTCTTTTTCTAAGTTAGCGCCCTCAAATGGCTCAACATGAAAATGAATGGTGGAGGCCGGATGCAACACGCCATCTTCGTCCATTTTTAACGTAACGGCGCAAATTTCTAAAAGTGCATCAGTTTGAGCATTGAAACCTGCGGTCTCAACGTCTACTACCACAGGGAAATAACCACGAAAGCGTTTTTTCAAGGTCAGAGCTTCATTTTCTATTGTCATGTCGGCTTATTTTTGTGTGACGAAGGCTGCATTATTGCAGATTATACCGACGAGAAAAACCGCAATTTAGGAGAAAAACGGAATTCTATTTTGCATCTCATCAATACGCTCGATCGCATTTCGTGTGATTGAGTTACCATGATTAACGTTAATCGTAATGTTACGATATTTCGCACGTTGGCGAGGTTCTTGCATGCCGGGTGAAGTGGTTTTATTGATTCAAATTGACGGCAACAGACTGCCGTTTAAGAGACAGTACTTAGATGAAGAAATGGCTGATTACTAGTGGCGTTATATTTTCGTTGTTTAGCACAAGCAGTTTTGCTGTGATGGGTAAACGTTATGTTGCCACTCCACAGCAATCTCAATGGGAAATGGTGGTCAACACACCGTTAGAATGCCAACTTGTTCACCCTATTCCAAGTTTTGGAGATGCGGTATTTTCATCTCGTGCGAATAAAAAAATCAATTTAGACTTTGAGTTAAAAATGCGTCGTCCGATGGGAGAAACACGTAACGTCAGTCTCATCTCTATGCCGCCACCTTGGCGGCCAGGTGAACACGCCGATCGAATTACAAACCTAAAGTTTTTTAAACAGTTTGATGGTTATGTCGGAGGGCAAACAGCATGGGGCATTTTGTCTGAGCTGGAAAAAGGGCGTTATCCGACCTTTAGTTATCAGGATTGGCAGAGCCGAGATCAGAGAATTGAAGTCGCATTGTCATCCGTGCTGTTTCAAAATAAGTACAACGCGTTTAGCGACTGTATTTCCAATTTATTGAAATACAGTTTTGAAGACATTGCCTTTACGATTTTGCACTACGAAAGACAAGGCGATCAGTTAACCAAGGCTTCCAAAAAGCGTTTATCACAAATTGCAGATTATATCCGACATAATCAAGATATCGATCTCGTGCTGGTGGCGACGTACACCGATTCAACCGATGGCAAAAGTGCGAGCCAAAGTTTATCTGAGCGACGTGCAGAGTCACTTCGTGATTATTTTCAGTCTCTAGGGCTACCGGAAGATCGAATTCAAGTGCAAGGGTACGGCAAGCGTCGTCCTATTGCAGATAATGGCTCGCCAATAGGAAAAGACAAAAACCGCCGAGTCGTAATATCACTCGGGCGAACCCAAGTGTAACGAATATAAAAACGCCGAAGCTGAAAGCTTCGGCGTTTTTAATTTACTGACGTTGTTAATAATATTTTAATAGGATTTTGCTAAGTACCTTTCGGTGATTCCGGCTGTATAATTTGAATGTTAGTTTAAGCGGAATTTGGCAATGACTTCGCAATTTGTTGCGGTATCGATTTTTTCAACCTGTTTGGCAATAGCCGGATTAGGGTGACGTTTCATGAAGTCTATTAATGCTTTAGTGCAACATCCTATTGAGTCGATAAAGCTTGCACATTCTTTATTTGGGCATTGTGGGATGAGTGTTAAGACTTTCTCTGAAGCCAGCTGAAGGTATTTGAGTTCATAGTCAGTGTCTCCGGCCCAACGCCAGAACTGAGCTAAGTTATGACAAGAAATCACAGAAATTAATAATCGCTCGTCTGCTTCAATTTCCACACATTCGCTAATATCTTCACTCAGGCTTAGGGCTTGCTGGTAATGAAGAATGCTGCGAACAGGGTCATCTAGTTGAAGTGCCGTATCGGCTAGAAGTGTGTGTTTTTCCCATTCACTGATCATTATCGTAATCCCGCATATCGAAGTTGCGAATAAATCTAAACGATAATTATTATCAAGTAAAGTGTTTTGTTTATAAAAGAACAGGCAGATCGCAGACCTGCCTGTAATCGATGTTCAACTTGCAGTACAAGTGATTATTAGAAGTGCCGCTTAGCCTTCAAGACCTGCTGAAGCTTGCTTGTTTTGGATAAGCTCAATCATATAACCATCTGGGTCTTTTACGAATGCAATGTGCGTGCTTCCGCCTTTTACTGGACCTGGTTCACGCGTCACATTACCGCCCGCCGCTTTGATAGCGTCGCAAGTTGTGTAGATATCATCAACACCAATGGCGATATGACCAAAAGCAGTACCTAGGTCATATTCAGTTTTACCCCAGTTGTAAGTTAGCTCGATCACAGCACCTTGGGATTCGTCACCGTAGCCAAGAAACGCCAGTGTGTATTCGTACTCTTTATTCTCGTTCGTACGAAGCAACTGCATGCCCATAACTTCAGTGTAAAACTTGATGGATTTGTCTAGATCACCTACGCGAAGCATAGTGTGGAGAATTCGACCATTTGACATTTTTTGCTCCTAGCTTTGATTTTCAAATAGCGTTAGCTATCTGGATATACTTTCTCTTTATATTCGCACAAATCTTCAATAATGCAGCTACCGCAGCGAGGCTTTCTCGCCAAGCACGTGTAGCGGCCATGAAGAATGAGCCAGTGGTGCACATCGAGTTTGAACTCTTTTGGCACAACTTTTAATAGCTTTTGCTCGACATCATCAACCGTTTTGCCGATTGCAAACTTAGTACGATTCGACACGCGATAAATGTGCGTATCGACGGCAATGGTTGGCCAACCAAAAGCGGTGTTGAGCACGACGTTTGCGGTCTTGCGACCTACGCCTGGTAGCGCTTCTAACGCTGCACGATCTTCAGGAACTTCACCATTGTGTTTTTCCAACAAGATCTTACAAGTCTTGATAGTGTTTTCTGCTTTTGAGTTAAATAAACCGATGGTCTTTATGTATTCTTTTAAGCCATCAACTCCCAAATCGAGAATACTTTTCGGTGTATTAGCGACAGGGAAAAGCTTGTCGGTGGCTTTATTGACACTTACATCGGTTGCTTGCGCTGATAGTAATACCGCGATTAGCAGTTCAAAAGGGGAGCTCCAGTTAAGCTCAGTTTGAGGATTCGGATTGTTTTCTCGTAATCGCTCAAGAATTTCGATTCTTTTTATTTTGTTCATTGCTGACTTCCAATACCGTCTCTGCGGTTTATGAAAAAGGCTCCTATGACAGAGCCTTATTTTGTTATGCGTTGGTGACGCGAGCACGTTCTATGGTTGGTTTTTCTTCTTTTGGTTGACGTGCCTGGACTGAATTATCGATGACATTTTTAAGCGCTATCAACAGACCAACACCGATAAATGCACCGGGTGGAAGAAGCGCTAGCAGAAAGCTGTTGTCAAATTGGAAAACTTGAATGCGGAGAGCGGATGCCCAGTCTCCTAATAGCAGATCTGCCCCGTCGAATAGCGTGCCATTACCAATTAACTCACGCATGGCACCTAGCACGACCAAAACGCTTGTCATACCAAGACCCATCCATAAACCGTCTAATGCTGCAGGCGCAACATCATTTTTTGAAGCGTATGCTTCAGCTCGACCAATAATGATGCAGTTCGTTACAATCAGAGGAATAAAGATACCAAGAGACAGGTATAAACCATACGCATAGGCATTCATCAATAACTGAACGCAGGTAACAAGTGAGGCAATAATCATCACGAATACAGGAATGCGGATCTCTTTTGGTACGTAATTACGAATAAGAGAAACCGTGACGTTGGAGCCGACCAGCACTAATAAGGTTGCAATACCAAGACCTAAGGCATTGGTTATTGTGGAAGAAACCGCTAGTAGTGGACACAGACCCAGCAGCTGTACGAGAGCAGGGTTATTACTCCACATACCGTTTTTCATCAGCAATTTATTCTCATTCATTACTGCTCTCCTTCACAGCCCAAAGGCTGGCTAAGAATGTCTTCACGAGATTGGTTTACGTAGTTAACGGTATTTCGCACCACTTTTACGACGGCTCTAGGCGTGATCGTTGCACCAGTAAATTGATCGAAATCACCACCATCTTTACGAACTTTCCATGAGTTCCAGTTACTTTCCGTGACTTGTTTGCCCGTAAAGCTCAGGATCCAGTCGGTGACACGAAGATCAATTTTGTCGCCCAGGCCAGGGGTTTCTTGATGGCTTAAGACGCGTGTCCCCAAAATATTGCCCTGATTGTCAATCCCAGTAATAACTTTTATCTCACCATTGTAGCCATCTGGCGCGATGGATTCTATTGCGATTGCTGTCGGTTCACCATTCTTTGTGGCGAGGTAGGCTGGCATCGCACGCAATGTCCCCAGTTCTGGTGACGTGACCATAGTGCAGGCTTGCGTGAGTGCGTTGTCATGCATATTTTCTGGAATGACTTGATTCAAAACAGAAAGCAATTGTTGTTGTTCTTGTATCTTGATTTGGTCTTTTGTTAGGTACTGAGTAAAGGCGACTAATCCGGTTGTTGCACAGGCAAAGATCGCAAGTGTCAGACCATTTTTTCTAATAGCGGTTAACATGTTTACCTCAGTGACCGTAAGTTCTAGGTTTGGTGTAGTAATCGATCAGTGGCACACACATATTTGCAAGTAACACTGCGAATGCAACACCATCAGGGAAGCCGCCCCAACTGCGAATGATAAAGACCAAAGCACCAATAAGCGCGCCAAAGATCAAACGTCCTTTAACGGTGGTAGACGCCGACACGGGATCGGTTGCAATAAAGAATGCGCCAAGCATGGTTGCACCTGATAACAAGTGGAAGATTGGCGACGCAGTTTCCCCTGGGGTCAGCAAGCTGAACACGAGGCTAAATAGCGTCAGGCTCGCTAGGAAGCCTACGGGGATATACCATTGGATGATGCGTTTTTTGATCATCACTAAACCACCAAGTAAGTAGGCAAGATTTACCCATTGCCAACCAATGCCAGCTAATCCATCGAATATTGGCTGCGACAGTACTTCGCTTGGGGTTGCACCTGTATGAATGCCGGTCTTAAATGCATCAAGTGGCGTCGCCATTGTCACACCGTCAACCCCCGTTCGAACTTGCTGAAGCGATAAGCCGTCGTAATCATAGCCCGTAAAAATTAAAGAGAGTGTATCTGCAAAATTTACGTGATCAGGTATGAGTGACGTCGGGGCACTCCAACTCGTCATTTGCACTGGGAATGAGATCAACAAGACCACATAAGCGACCATGGCAGGATTGAATAAGTTTTGACCAAGGCCACCATATAGGTGTTTAGCGATTACAATCGCGAAAATAAGTCCGATCACCATAATCCACCACGGAGACCATGGTGGGATAGCAACGGCTAATAACCAAGCGGTAACGATCGCACTGTTATCACGTAGTGCTCGCATCGGCGAACGTTTACGGAATACCATAACTAAGGCTTCAAGTGATACAGCGACTGCGATGGCAAAAATCAGTTGAATAAGCGTTCCCCACCCAAAGAAGTAGGTCTGAGCCGCTAAACCTGGGAGAGCACAAAGTGCCACCCATTTCATTAAGTCAGGTGTGCTACGACGGCTGTGGGTATGCGGTGAACTGGCAATAAAAAACGACACTACTCGTTCTCCTCAGTATTATTTTTATTAGCTTTTTGCTGCGCTTTGCGAGCCTTCGCGCGCGCAATAGCAGCAGCGACAGCCGCTTTTTTCGGATCTTCAGTTTGTTCAGCAGGCGTTTCAGCTTCTACCGTTTCGGCTGGTTCTTCTTGCTTAGCTTTACGCGCTTTGGCACGCGCAATGGCCGCAGCGACAGCCGCTTTTTTCGGATCTTCAGTTTGTTCAGCAGGCGTTTCAGCTTCTACCGTTTCGGCTGGTTCTTCTTGCTTAGCTTTACGCGCTTTGGCACGCGCAATAGCCGCAGCGACAGCCGCTTTTTTCGGATCTTCAGCTTGTTCAGCAGGCGTTTCAGCTTCTACCGTTTTGGCTGGTTCTTCTTGCCTAGCTTTACGCGCTTTGGCGCGTGCAATGGCAGCAGCAACCGCGGCTTTCTTCGGATCCTCAGCTTTCTCAGCAGGCGCTTCAGTTTCTTCCGTTTCAGTTGAGTCTGCTTGTTTCGCTTTACGCGCTTTGGCACGCGCAATGGCAGCAGCAACCGCGGCTTTTTTCGGATCGTCGGTTGGCTCAGTAGGCGCTTCTGCTTCTACCGTTTCAGCTGAGTCTGCTTGTTTCGCTTTACGAGCCTTAGCGCGAGCAATAGCAGCAGCAACCGCGGCTTTCTTCGGATCTTCGGTTTTCTCAGTAGGCGTTTCAGCTTCTTCAGTTTCAGTTGAGTCTGCTTGTTTCGCTTTACGTGCTTTGGCACGTGCAATGGCAGCAGCAACCGCGGCTTTCTTCGGATCGTCGGTTTGCTCAGCAGGTGCTTGAGCTTCTAACGTTTCGGTTGGTTCTTCTTGTTGAGCTTTTTTCGCTTTAGCTCGGGCGATGGCTGCTGCAACTGCCGATTTCTTATCATCAGCGTTGTTGTCTGGTGTTTCGCCTTGCTCTTTTTGTGCTTTACGTTCGCGGGCTAGACGTTTGCGTTCTTCGCGCAGTTTTGCCATTTCTGAGTTATCAGGTTCACTAGAGCCTGCTTTAGCGGCTGCGGCCTGTTTTGCCTTCGCTTTGGCAATGGCTGCTGCGACGGCAGGTTTCACGGCTGGCTCTGCTTTTTCTGTTGTTTCTGTCTTCTGAGCTTTCACTCGTGCGATCGCTGCTGCAATCGCATCATCACCACCAGAAGATTTCATGTCTTTACGGCGCTGATCGGCTGCTTTCTTAAAGCGACTTTCACGTTCTGCTTTTTCGCGCTCCATGCGCGCTTTCTTCTCTTCAAAACGCAGCTTCGCTCGCTCAGCAGCTTCCGCTTCTTGTGTTCTGGTGCGAATTTCCGCTTTTGCTTGGCGGTAGTACTGTACGAGAGGAATTTCACTTGGACACACAAACGCACAAGCACCGCACTCGATACAATCCTTTAAGTTTAGTTCTTCGAGTTTGTCATACTCTTCAGCTTTTGCATGCCATTGCAGTTGCTGAGGTAGCAGTGAAGCAGGGCAAGCTTCAGCACATTGGCTACAGCGAATACATTCCATCTCATGTTGGTGTGGAGAGATCTCACGACGAGTCGGGGCAAGGATACAGTTTGCTGTCTTGGTAATCGGCACTTGAGAGTGGGGAAGGGTGAAGCCCATCATTGGTCCACCCATGATTAAACGTTGTAACTTCTTATCGGCTTTATAGCCAAACTCATCCAATAACGCCTGTACTGGTGTACCTAATAATGCCCAAACATTGCGTGGTTGTTTGAATGTTTTACCGGTGAGAGTCACCACGCGTTTTATCATCGGTTCACCATCGATGATTGCGCGTTTGATTGAGTAAAGAGAACCGACATTTTGAACCAAAATACCAATATCGGCTGGAATTGCGCCGCTTGGTACTTCTTTATTGGTCAAAATTTTGATCAGCTGTTTTTCACCACCAGAAGGGTATTTAGTCGGGATAACGCGAATGACGATATCTTTGTTTAGAGCCGCAGCTTCTAACGCTTTAATTGCCTCTGGTTTGTTATCTTCAATACCAATAATCGTGAGCTTTGGTGTCAGGATATGTTCGACAATCTCGATACCTTGGATGAGCTCTTCGGCATGCTCTTGCATGAGCTTGTCATCTGATGTGATGTATGGCTCACACTCAGCTGCGTTGACGATAAGAATCTCTGTGCGAGCAAAACCTGATTGGATTTTTTTTGCGGTAGGGAAACCTGCGCCACCCATACCTGAAATGCCTGCGAGACGAATAATATCGATCAGTGCGTCAGGTGTTTCTTGTTTGTAATCCGCGACGGGTTTTCTGTCACACCATGTATCGTTACCATCAGGTGTAATGACCGCACAGAGTTCACTCAGACCTGAAGGGTGAGCAACGGTTCTAGGCTCAATTGCGGTGATCGTACCCGATGTAGGAGCATGCACTGGAACGGTAAAACCAGTTTCGGATTGCGTTAATGGCTGACCTTTTAATACGTGGTCACCTTCGGCAACCAATAAGTTACCAGCCTTACCAATGTGTTGTTTTAGCGGTAATACAATTTCTGATGGGATAGCCGCGTGAACGAGCTCAGTTTTGTTGGACTGCTTTTTGTTTTCTGCCGGATGCACACCACCAGGGAAATCCCAAAGCGAGCCTGTACGAATTTGTTCAATCAAAGACAACATGCGAAACCTTACTTAATTGAATCTTTCACGTTCGCTGCATCGTCGGCAGCATCCGTAATGTTGAGTACTGGAATGGAGTTAAGTTGCCACTTCCAGCTTTCCGTGGTGGTTGCCACAGGAATCATTTCAATACAATCAGTTGGACATGGTGCAACACATAAGTCACACCCCGTACATTCGTCTTTAATTACGGTATGGACCGCTTTTGTACCGCCTACAATTGCATCCACTGGACACGCTTGAATACACTTAGTACAGCCAATGCACATATCTTCATGGATAAACGCAACGGTTGGAATTTTGCTGTCGAGATCGTGCGCAGATTCTTCTGGCTCAACACCCATTAAGTCGGCGAGCTTTTCGATTGTTGCCTGACCGCCAGGTGGACATTTGTTGATGTGGTCGCCATTTGCAATCGCTTCAGCATAAGGGCGGCAACCAGGATAGCCACATTGACCGCATTGAGTTTGAGGTAAGATTGCGTCGATTTGATCCACAATTGGGTCTGCCTCGACTTTGAAGCGAATAGAAGCAAAACCAAGTATCGCGCCGAAAATCGCAGCAAGAACCGCTAACGCGATGATCGCAATTAAAATCGTACTCATTGTTTACTTCACCAAACCTGTAAAGCCCATAAAGGCTAGTGACATTAAACCCGCTGTAATCATTGCAATCGATGCACCTTTAAAAGGCACTGGTACGTCGGCGGCAGCTATGCGCTCACGCATGGATGCAAAAAGTATCAACACCAATGAGAAACCAACAGCGGCGCCGAAGCCGTAGATAATCGATTCGATAAAGTTATGGTTCTCATTAATATTAAGAAGCGCGACGCCTAATACCGCGCAGTTTGTAGTGATCAGCGGTAAGAAAATACCAAGCAAGCGATAAAGTGTTGGACTTGTTTTGTGCACAACCATTTCGGTGAACTGCACCACAACGGCTATCACCAAAATAAAACTCATGGTTCGAAGGTACTCAATACCCAGTGGACGAAGAATGTAGCTTTCCACTAAATACGCACACACTGACGCGAGCGTTAGCACAAAAGTTGTCGCTAAGCCCATACCTATTGCTGTTTCCAGTTTTTTGGACACACCCATGAAAGGACATAGGCCCAAAAACTTCACCAGTACAAAGTTGTTCACCAGCACAGTGCCGACCAACAACAAAACATATTCGGTCATAGTTATTACGTTCTTAAAATCCGATCTTGATATTATCGTGTTTTGTGACACCAATAACAACCAGTGAACGATGTGGTTTTACATACACGATGGAAAAATAGTCGTCTATGTGAGGTATTTTGATGAATCAATAAGAAATTGAACAGCTTGCTGAATGGATTTTACAAAGACGCTGGTGCTGTCTTTCCTCAAAGAATCTTTTGCTCAGAAGGTGGGAATTACACTTAGCGAGTAATTTTAAGTCGTCACTTGAGATATTGATGGTGAAAGAAGTTTTTGATTTCAAAACGAAAAAAGCCGTGTCTTGCGACACGACTTTTCTGGAATTTGGCTCCTCCTGCTGGGCTCGAACCAGCGACCTGCGGATTAACAGTCCGTCGCTCTACCAACTGAGCTAAGGAGGAATTGCTTTGCTTGAAAGCGGAACGAATCTTACCGAGCAGCCAAACTACTGTCAACAGTAAAAAAATACATTTTTAGCAAAAAATATTGGGGGAAGGGCTTTACTTTTCTGTACTGCTTGTCAGTAAAGGGGTGAGGTTAGTTATCCACTAATTTTGTGGATAACTATGTTGATGAGATCTGAGTAAAGATCTTTTATATGCAACCTGGTTTTTATTTAGTGAATTTTTAATCAGAGCTATACAGAGAATATGCAATTAAAACATAGATTTATTGATGTTAAGCAAAATGTATTCAAGGTGGATAAAAATCTAGCTTTTGGGGATAAAGAGTGTTTAGGCTAATTTTTGGGGAAAAGTTGTGGAAACTGCAATGTGAAGAATGGGTGTGGCTCTTCAGCTAGGGCGAAGTACTATATCAGAGTAGGTTTTGTATGGCTATAGCATTCTAGACAAACAAGAAAATTTATTAACAATGGTGGGTAAATTTTCAATAGACGTAGATTTCATTGGCTAAGGTGTATATATATACAGCCAAAGCGCAGTAAATTTGAGGAAGGGTATGAGTAAAGTCTATGAATTGGTCTCCGATTATCAGCCATCGGGTGACCAGCCGGGAGCGATCAAGCAGCTGCTTGAGGGGCTCGATGCTGGACTGGCACATCAAACACTATTGGGGGTAACGGGATCGGGTAAAACGTTCACACTAGCGAATGTTATCGCTCAAGCCCAGCGACCTGCAATATTACTTGCTCCAAACAAAACTCTCGCAGCGCAATTATATGGCGAGATGAAATCATTCTTTCCTAATAATGCGGTGGAGTACTTTGTTTCCTACTACGATTACTACCAGCCTGAAGCTTATGTCCCGACGACGGATACTTTCATTGAAAAAGACGCATCGGTTAACGCTCACATAGAGCAAATGCGCCTTTCCGCAACGAAAGCACTATTGGAACGTAAAGACGCGATTATCGTTGCGTCTGTTTCTGCTATCTATGGTTTGGGAGACCCAGAATCTTACTTGCAAATGATGTTGCATTTACGTCGTGGTGACGTGATTGATCAACGGAACATGCTACGACGTTTGGCAGAGCTACAATATTCAAGAAATGACGTGGCATTTGAGCGAGGACAGTTCCGGGTTCGTGGCGAAGTGATTGATATCTTTCCAGCGGAATCTGACCAAGACGCAGTTCGTGTCGAAATGTTTGATGATGAAATTGACTGCATCAGTGTTTTTGATCCATTGACTGGTGTGGTGAAACAGCGAGATTTACCACGCTACACCATTTATCCTAAGACGCACTACGTGACACCAAGAGATCGTATTCTTGAAGCGATTGAAAATATTAAGGTTGAATTAGAAGTACGCAAAAAACAGCTTCTAGACAACAACAAGCTACTGGAAGAACAGCGTATTAGCCAGCGGACTCAATTCGATATCGAGATGATGAATGAGTTAGGTTTTTGCTCAGGTATCGAAAACTATTCTCGCTATCTCAGCGGACGATCGGAAGGCGAGCCGCCACCGACATTGTTTGATTATTTGCCTCATGACGGTTTGTTGATCATCGATGAATCCCACGTGACGGTGCCGCAGATTGGTGCCATGTATAAAGGTGACCGCTCTCGTAAAGAAACGCTGGTAGAGTTTGGTTTTCGCTTACCTTCTGCGTTAGATAATCGTCCCCTCAAGTTTGAAGAGTTTGAAGCGTTAGCACCGCAGACGATTTTTGTCTCTGCGACGCCAGGAAGTTATGAACTAGAAAAATCTTCAGGCGATGTAGCGGATCAAGTTGTTCGTCCAACAGGCTTGCTTGACCCAGAATTGGAAGTTCGCCCAGTAGCGACCCAAGTAGACGACTTGTTGTCTGAAATTCGCCTCCGTTCTGCTAAAGATGAGCGAGTTCTAGTGACAACATTGACCAAACGAATGGCCGAAGATCTCACCGAGTACTTGCACGAACATGATGTTAGGGTACGTTACTTACACTCAGATATTGATACCGTAGAACGTGTGGAGATCATCCGTGATCTTCGTCTTGGCGAGTTTGACGTGCTGGTGGGAATTAACTTGCTACGAGAAGGCTTGGACATGCCTGAAGTTTCGCTGGTTGCAATATTGGATGCAGATAAAGAGGGCTTCTTGCGCTCCGAGCGTTCACTGATTCAGACCATTGGTCGTGCTGCGCGAAATCTTGAAGGTAAGGCGATCTTGTATGCTGACCGAATCACCAACTCCATGAAAAAGGCGATGGATGAAACCAACCGCCGCCGCGAGAAGCAGAAAGCGTACAACGAAGAAATGGGCATTTCGCCGCAAGCGCTCAAACGAAATATCAAAGATATTATGGAATTGGGCGATATTACCAAGTCTAAACGTCAGCGTAATACTAAACAGGTACCGTTGTCGAAAGTGGCGGAGCCTTCGCAAACATACGAGGTCATGTCTCCTCAGCAGTTGGAAAAAGAAATCAGTCGACTTGAGGCGGCAATGTATCAGCACGCGCAAGATTTAGAGTTTGAATTGGCGGCGCAAAAGCGTGACGAGATTGAAAAACTAAGAGCGCAGTTCATCGCAAATAGTTAAAAATAAGCTTAATGATCTAGCTTAGCCAAGTGTTTTAGATTGCTTGCAGAAAAAAAAGAAGCCAATAGGCAGTCGGGTCTATTGGCTTGTTTTGTGAACATCTCGTTCACTAACAACGTCAGTTGGCTAGGTGACCCGAGGGGTCACTAAACTATCAGCATGGTTTATGCCATTTTTTAAATAATTGATATTATTTTTGAATCCTTTCTCTTACCCATAATTTAGCTAATGTTATTTGCAAAATGCAAAGCGTAATGCGATTATTGTTTAAAACACAACAAAATATTAGCTAGGTTATGCAACAAAAATCTGAAGGTCCTAAATCTCGTTACCTTTTAATGGTTGAGGATACCGCATCTGTTGCGGCACTGTACCGCTCATACCTGACACCGCTTGGTATAGATATCAATATTGTCGGTACAGGTAGGGATGCCATTGAAAGTCTCAACCATAGAATTCCAGATCTTATTCTGCTCGATCTTCGTTTGCCAGATATGACGGGGATGGACGTTTTACACTCTGTAAAAAAGAGTCATCCAGACGTACCTATTATTTTTATGACTGCTCACGGTTCTATCGATACCGCGGTAGAAGCAATGCGTCATGGTTCTCAAGACTTTTTGATCAAACCGTGTGAAGCTGACCGCTTACGTGTCACGGTTAACAATGCGATTCGTAAAGCGACTAAGCTAAAAAACGAGGCTGATAACCCGGGAAATCAAAGTTATCAAGGCTTTATTGGCAGTAGTCAAACAATGCAACAGGTTTACCGCACGATTGATTCAGCAGCGAGCAGTAAAGCGAGTATCTTCATCACTGGTGAAAGTGGTACGGGTAAAGAGGTATGTGCCGAGGCAATCCATGCGGCAAGCAAGCGTGGTGACAAGCCTTTTATTGCGATTAACTGTGCTGCAATTCCAAAAGATTTGATTGAGAGTGAACTGTTTGGTCACGTGAAAGGTGCTTTTACCGGTGCAGCAAATGATCGTCAGGGTGCAGCGGAATTAGCGGATGGTGGCACACTTTTCCTTGATGAATTGTGTGAGATGGATTTAGATTTGCAAACCAAATTGCTACGATTTATTCAAACCGGCACGTTCCAAAAAGTGGGCTCATCAAAAATGAAGAGCGTGGATGTTCGCTTTGTTTGTGCAACTAACCGTGACCCATGGAAAGAGGTACAAGAAGGTCGATTCCGTGAAGATTTGTACTATCGTTTGTATGTCATTCCTTTGCATTTGCCGCCTTTACGTGAACGAGGTGAAGATGTCATTGAAATTGCATACTCACTGTTAGGCTGTATGTCGCACGAGGAAGGAAAAAACTTCGTGCGTTTTGCGCCTGATGTAATCGACCGATTTAATAGCTATGAGTGGCCAGGCAACGTTCGTCAGTTACAAAACGTGCTGCGCAATATCGTTGTTCTAAACAACGGTAAAGAAATCACGTTGGATATGTTACCGCCACCGCTGAATCAACCGCTTGACCGTCCGTCTTCTGTGGCGAAATTCATTGAGCCGAAAGTGATGACTGCGTCTGAGATTATGCCGTTGTGGATGACAGAAAAAATGGCGATAGAGCAAGCGATTGAAGCGTGTGATGGCAATATCCCCCGAGCGGCGGGATACCTTGATGTCAGTCCGTCGACGATTTACCGCAAGTTACAGGCTTGGAATGGCAAGGAAGAGCGGCAAAAAGTATGAGTGTGAATGTATTAAATCAGCAAAAAATTGATGAACTGTCGATGGAGATTGGCAGTGATAATGTTCCTGTTTTACTCGATATTTTCTTAGGGGAGATGGATACCTACATCGAGAATTTATCTCAGTTTCAAGGGACAGAGCGATTGCGTTACCTAAAAGAAATCAGTCACGCGTTAAAAAGCAGTGCAGCGAGCTTTGGAGCAGACCGTCTTTGTCAATTGGCGATGTCGATAGATAAAAAAGCCAAAGCAGGTGAGTTAGCTGAAGAGTCAGACGAGTTAAAAACGATGTTCGATCTTTTGCACGAAACACGCGACGCTTATCGTGATTGGCAGCAGTAATGCATTGTTCTGATGAGGCTCTTACACAAAACCCTTCACGTACGTGAAGGGTTTTTTCATTGTTGACAGCGAGTAAACTTGAAGCTATCCCCTAGCTTTAGAGGGCGTTTTTTAAATCGAAAGCCTTAGCTGGCTTTCAATAGCGAGCTTGAGTTTATCTCGGTCGTGACGCCAATCTCGGTTCGACGAAGCTAACGACTCGGTCACTACATTCCACTGGCTCAAGACTTCTTGCTCGGTTTCCTCTGCTAGAACCACGTCTATCTTCCTACCTTGGCAGGCACGCTCACACCATTCTAATTTTTGTGCCATGGTCATTCGTCCGGCTGGGCCGTACTCTGGACTCAAGTTGGCAACGAAAATGACTTTTGCTTTCTCATTGGCGGCAATGGCTTTGCCGAGCTCAGGCAACAGCAAAGGAGGCATGATGCTGGTTAAAAAGCTGCCAGGACCAAGAATAATAGCGTCTGCCTCTGCCAGTGCAGTTACTGCTTCTTTAGTTGCAGGAACTTCTGGTGATAGATCGAGACGGCGTAAATCGGTGTCCATCTCGTCTACATTTGTTTCTCCCGTGACCCACTTTCCATCCACGGATAACGCGGAAAGATCGGAAGGGTGTTCAGACATAGGAAGAATGTTAACGTCGACTTTTAACATGTTTCGAATCAGATTGATGGCATCTAACGGTCTGACCGATAAGTTATCGAGCGCCGTAAGCATCAAGTTACCGAGGTTATGACCATCAAGCTCACCTGTACCTTTGAAGCGATATTCAAACATCATTGAACTGATCGACGGTTCTGTGATCAGCTGATTAATGCAGTTCCGTGTGTCACCCCAAGCGATTCCACCTTGGCAGTGACGAATTCTTCCTGTTGAGCCACCATTGTCTGTTGTGGCGACAATGCCAGTTGCATTGCCGCCAAAATCTCGTAGTGCGGCCAACATTCGACCTAAGCCATGACCACCGCCAACAGCGACCACTTTTTTATCCGTGTAGATATTCATTACGTTCTTCTAATAATCTTGTAAAAAACGGCTACAATTTATCTTAAGGAGTGCTTGAAAGGTACTCACTTAGCGGTAAATTGTGTCTCTAGAGAGTTTTTTATCACTCAAGTCTGGATTCCAGTACAAATATTAAGTATTTTACACCGCAAAGCTATCAGAGGTTTCATATCTCTGGTTGCCATAACTCCGAGCTCACTATTGCTAAGTCCGAGGATAAGCGTTTTGAGCCAGTGGCGTACTGTCACAAGGGCATGATTGGAAATGGCCATGCCTCCCGTGTTTGGAAAGGTGTTCCGTGGCGCAACAATTCGAAGACAAATTTCATCGTAAGTTCTATTACTTGCGTCTGTCTGTGACCGACGTATGTAATTTCAAATGTACCTATTGCCTTCCTGATGGCTATAAGCCTTCGGGCAATAAAAACTCGTCTTTTTTATCTCTTCCTGAAATCAAACGGGTCGTAAAAGCGTTTGCTGATTGTGGCACGTCAAAAGTGCGCATTACTGGCGGTGAACCAAGTTTACGCAAAGATTTTACCGACATTATCCACTCAGTGGCGACGACGCCTGGTATCCAAAAAGTTGCAACGACGACCAATGGTTACCGCATGGCGAAGCAAGTCGCAGACTGGCGTGAAGCGGGCTTAACTCACATCAACGTTAGCGTGGACAGCCTTGATCCGCGTATGTTCCATCAAATCACGGGTGAAAATAAGTTCACTGAGGTGATGAATGGTATCGAGCGTGCGTTTGAAGTTGGTTATGAGCAAGTCAAAGTTAATGTGGTGTTGATGAAAGATCTTAACCATCAAGAACTGCCAGCGTTTCTCAACTGGATAAAAGATCGTCCAATCCAACTGCGCTTCATCGAATTGATGCAAACGGGTGAGATGGATGATTTATTCAATAAGCATCATGTGTCAGGCGTAGCAATTCGTAATCAGTTGATTGCAAACGGTTGGCTGCTTAAAGTGCGCTCTCATAATGACGGCCCCGCGCAAGTGTTTGTTCATCCAGATTACAAGGGTGAAATTGGCCTGATCATGCCTTATGAAAAAGACTTTTGTGAGAGCTGCAACCGACTACGCGTCTCTGCGATGGGTAAGCTGCATCTGTGTTTGTTTGGAGATCACGGTGTAGAACTGCGTGATCTACTGGAATGTGATGAGCAAGAAAGTGAGCTTATTGAACGCATCCAAGCGCAGTTACAAACTAAGTCGGTGAGCCACTTCTTGCACGATGGTAATACGGGTATGACGCCACATCTGGCGTCTATCGGCGGCTAAATCAACTCAAATTTTGTAGGGAAAGCTTATTTATAGGCTAGCTTTCCCTCGCTTTTCTAGAATCGATACCAAACGTATCAAAGTTAAAAGAGAATAGGTGAACACATGGGTCACGCTGAAAGCAAATTTCAACCTGCAAATATTGCCGTTCTAACGGTATCTGACACTCGTACCGAAGAAAACGATACCTCTGGTCGCTACCTTGTTGAACACGCTCAAGAAGCGGGTCACAATGTTGTCGATAAGCAAATTGTTATTGATGACATGTACAAAATTCGCGCAATTGTTTCTCAGTGGATTGCGGACGACAATGTTCAAGCGATCATGATTACTGGTGGTACAGGGTTCACGTCACGTGACAGCACGCCAGAAGCGCTGAAGCCTCTGTTTGATAAAGAAGTAGAAGGTTTTGGTGAGTTATTCCGCATGGTGTCTTACGAAGAAATTGGTACGTCAACGATCCAATCGCGTGCAATTGCAGGTTTTGCTAACCATACAGTTATCTTCGCAATGCCTGGTTCAACAGGCGCGTGCCGCACTGGCTGGACGAAGATCATCAAGCAGCAGTTAGATGCAAGCCATCGCCCTTGTAACTTCATGCCGCACCTATCTGTATAACCCCTTTCCTAAAAGCGAAGGAAAAACAATGACTCAATTTACCCATATCAACGCGTCTGGCGAAGCTAACATGGTCGACGTGTCTGCAAAAGCTGAAACGGTTCGTGAAGCACGTGCAGAAGCATTTGTTCACATGGCCCCAGAAACCTTGCAACTGATTGTTTCCGGGCAGCATCACAAAGGTGATGTGTTCGCGACGGCTCGAATTGCTGGTATCCAAGCTGCAAAGAAAACGTGGGATTTGATTCCACTTTGTCATCCTCTGTTGCTTTCTAAAGTCGAAGTTCAGTTGGAGGCTATTGAGTCAGAAAACAAAGTTCGTATTGAATCTGTTTGTAAGCTTGCAGGTAAAACGGGCGTAGAAATGGAAGCGCTCACGGCGGCTTCTGTTGCTGCACTGACGATTTACGATATGTGTAAAGCGGTGCAAAAAGATATGGTTATCGGTCAAGTTCGTCTCCTAGAAAAGACGGGTGGAAAATCTGGACACTTCAAGGCGGAATCATGATTAAAGTACTTTTTTTTGCTCAGACTCGTGAGCTGATTGGTATCGACAGTGTCGAATTAGATGATCAATTTGAAACGGTTGAAGCGATTCGCGCGCATCTCGTGGAAGAGGGCGCTGATAAAAATGGCAAGTGGGATTTGGCTTTAGAGCCAGGAAAGCTACTTGCTGCTGTTAATCAATCTATTGTCCCACTTGATACCGAAGTAAAAGCGGGGGATGAAGTTGCATTTTTCCCACCGGTAACCGGAGGTTAAGATGGACCCTCGCGTCTCTGTACAAGTTGAAGATTTTTCCGTTGATCACGAATATCAACGTTTATCCGAAGGTACGGCTGCTGGTGCTGTCGTAACATTCATTGGTAAAGTTCGAGATATGAACCTTGGCGATAATGTTGTTGGTTTGCACTTGGAACACTACCCAGGCATGACTGAGAAGAGCTTGAGCGACATTTGCGATCAAGCTGAATCACGTTGGCCATTATTGGGCGTACGCGTGATTCATCGCGTTGGTGATATGGATAGCGGTGATCAAATCGTCTTTGTTGGTGTTTCAAGTGCACACCGCGGAGCAGCATTTGATGCTTGCGAGTTCATTATGGACTACTTGAAAACCAAAGCACCATTTTGGAAGAAAGAACGCACGACGAGTGAAGATCGTTGGATTGAGTCGCGCGATACTGATCACCAAGCTGCACAGCGTTGGGAAAAATAGAACCCACGCCTCATTCTAGTGAAAAAAGCTAAGTGTCAATGGCTCTTAGCTTTTTTTGTACTTATCTTCATAATTCTGCTCATTTGACTTCAACACAACCCGTACTCGCTCTGGTGATATTCTTCACAATAAAAGTTTTTAGCCCAATATATAAACAATTATTTGTTAGACTTCATTTGTCATAAATGTTAAATAATATGTAAATATCTAGCATAAGATGCTATCAAATGGTTTAAATGTAGATTAATCGAAAGTTTTGTCTGTGGAATGTCGCTTCTGGTCTCCATTTGGCTGGTGAATACTTTTTGATTAGAGTTTACTGCTAGATATGTGTGGTTTAGTCAGGATTATTGGTTTTTTTGCTACATTTTTATGGCAAATTACTTCAATGATTGCTAATGTGTGCCGCAGTCTTTGTAAGGTTTTAGGCTTTTGTGCTCAGAAAATGCACTAAAAAAATCTAAAACTCTGACCGTTCCAGGCCCTTACAAAGAAGTCATGGATGCTAACGAAAAAATTTGGAGTTTTACGCATGTATAAGAATAAAATCACGCGCGCTTTATTTATTGGTGCTGGTCTTTCTCTCGCTTTAGCTGGTTGTGGCGAAAAGCCTGCAGAGAAACAAGCTGCTGAGCCTGCTCCGGCTCCAGCCCCTGAAGCTAAATCTGATTCTAAAGAGCCAAAACTTGCTGCTGTTCAAGAATTGGTGCGTGGTAACGGTACAGAAGTTGCGACAATAGACCCTCATAAATCTCAAGGTGTTCCAGAATCCCACGTGATTCGCGATCTTCTTGAAGGCCTAGTAAACCAAGATGCGGACGGTAACACTATCCCTGGTGTTGCAGAATCTTGGGAAACTGAAGACAACAAAACATACACTTTCCACCTACGTGAAGACGCAAAATGGTCTAACGGTGATCCTGTTACTGCAGGTGATTTTGTATACAGCTTCCAACGCGCAGTCGACCCAGCAACCGCTTCTCCATACGCTTGGTACATGGAATACACCAAGATGAAGAACGCAAAAGACATTGTTGCGGGTAAAAAAGACAAGAGTGAGTTGGGTGTTAAAGCGGTTGACGACCACACGTTAGTGGTTGAGCTAGACACTGCTGTACCATACTTTGTGATGATGATGGGCCACACAACAGTGAAGCCTGTTCACCAAGCAACCGTTGAAAAGTTCGGCGATCAATGGACGAAGCCTGAGAACTTTGTAGGTAACGGTGCTTATGTTGTTGACAACTGGGTTGTAAACGAGCGTTTAGTTCTAAAACGTAACGAACAATACTGGGACAACGAAAACACGACGCTTGATCAAGTTACTTTCCTGCCAATCGAAAACCAAGTAGCGGAAATGAACCGCTTCCTAGCAGGTGAAATTGACTTCACGAATGAACTGCCTACAGAGCACTTCAAGCGTTTGAAGCAAGAGCATCCAGAAGACGTGTCTGTGTCGGGTAACTTGTGTACTTACTACTACATCTTCAACACGAAGAAAAAGCCGTTTGATGATGTTCGCGTACGTAAAGCGATTTCTTATGCGATTGACCGTAATATCGTGACTGATGCGATCCTAGCACAAGGTCAAAAGCCAGCTTATTTCCTAACGCCTGAAATCACGGCGGGTTTCAACCCAGAAATTCCTGCATACGGCAAAATGACGCAAGAAGAACGTAACGCTGAAGCGGCGCGTCTGTTGGAAGAAGCTGGTTACGGCGCAGACAACCCTCTTGAATTTAACCTTCTATACAACACGTCAGAGAATCACAAGAAACTTGCGGTTGCACTGGGTTCAATGTGGAAGAAGACGCTTGGTCTAGACGTTACGCTAGAAAACCAAGAGTGGAAAACTTACCTATCTACCAAAGATTCTGGCAACTTTGAAGTTGCTCGTGCAGGTTGGTGTGGCGACTACAACGAAGCTTCATCTTTCCTAACGCTGATGATGAGTAATAACACTACTGGTGGTATTCACTACGACAGCAAAGAGTACGATGCAATCATGAACAAAGCATTTGCTTCAACTTCTGACGAAGAGCGTCAAGCGCTTTACCTAGAAGCAGAGAAGTTGATGGCAAAAGATATGCCAATCGCACCTATCTACCAGTACGTGAAATCACGTCTACTATCACCGAAAGTTGGTGGCTTCCCAGTCAATAACGCGGAAGACAAGATTTACTCTAAAGATCTCTACATCACAGAGTAATTCGTAACTCGATAGAACTATAAAAATGAGGCTCTACATGTGAGAAATTGCATGTAGCGCCTATCTTTAGTCCAAAAGAATTGGACGACTTCTTTAATTTAACTGTCACAGACTGAAAGAGTGAGTTTATGCTTAAATTCATCGCAAAAAGGATATTTGAGGCGATCCCAACAATGTTGGTTTTGATCACCGTATCTTTCTTTCTTATGCGCTTTGCACCGGGAAACCCTTTCTCGACAGAGCGTCCATTGCCACCCGAAGTAATGGCAAATATTGAAGCTAAATATGGCTTAGATAAACCTGTATTTGAACAATACACCACGTATTTGACCAATGTTATCCAAGGGGATTTCGGGCCGTCATTTAAATACCTTGATTACTCGGTTAACGAGCTGATCGCGGTTGCCTTACCTGTTTCGGCTAAAGTAGGCTTTATCGCCTTTATCTTTACCCTGATTATGGGGGTTACCGTCGGCACCATTGCTGCGCTCAAGCAGAATACTTGGATTGATTACACCATCATGTCGACAGCGATGCTCGGCGTGGTAATGCCTTCTTTTGTATTGGCACCTGCTCTTATCTATCTGTTCTCGCTTCACTGGAATATCTTCCCTGCGGGCGGTTGGCAAGATGGTAGCTGGCAGTATTTAGTGCTTCCTGTCATTGGTATGTCACTACTGTATGTTGCAACCTTCGCTCGTATTACGCGTGGTTCGATGATAGAGACATTGAACAGTAACTTTATTCGTACGGCTCGTGCTAAAGGTCTAAGCTACCGTTACATCATCATCAAGCACGCCCTTAAGCCGGCACTTCTTCCTGTTGTTTCTTACATGGGTCCTGCTTTCGTAGGTATCATCACCGGTTCTGTTGTTATCGAAACCATTTTTGGTCTACCAGGTATTGGTAAGCTATTCGTTAACGCTGCGTTTAACCGTGACTACTCGCTAGTAATGGGTGTAACCATCCTGATTGGTTTCCTATTCATTTTATTCAACGCGATTGTAGATATTCTACTTGCAATGATTGACCCGAAAATTCGCTACTAACAGGGACGTTTGGTTATGTTAACGAAAAAAGAAAACCTAGAAGCGATTGAGAAATTCTCCGAAAACTTGGAGATTGAAGGTCGCAGTCTTTGGCAAGATGCTCGTATCCGTTTTATGCGCAACAAAGCGGCAATGGTGAGCTTATTCCTTCTTGTTCTAATGACGTTGGCGGTGATTATTCTGCCAATGATCGCACCGCACACCTTTGATGATACTGACTGGTACGCGATGCACGTTGCACCGAATGCTGACCATTGGTTTGGTACCGACAGCTTAGGCCGTGACTTATACGTGCGTACGTTAATCGGTGGCCGTATTTCTTTAATGGTGGGGGTCATGGGTGCTTTTGTAGCCGTACTGATTGGTACGCTCTATGGCGCAGCATCTGGTTTTATCGGTGGTAAAGTTGACCGTGTGATGATGCGTATTCTAGAGATTTTGTACGCGGTACCGTTTATGTTCCTGGTAATCGTACTGGTAACATTCTTCGGTCGTAACATCATGCTGATCTTTGTCGCGATTGGTGCTATCGCATGGCTAGATATGGCGCGTATCGTACGTGGTCAAACACTCAGCTTACGTAGCAAAGAGTTCATCGAAGCGGCGCATGTGTGTGGTGTTAGCAACTGGAAAATCATTACTCGTCATATCGTGCCGAACGTACTGGGTATCGTAGCGGTTTACTCTACGCTGCTTATCCCAAGTATGATTCTAACTGAATCATTCCTATCATTCCTTGGTCTTGGTGTTCAGGAACCAATGACAAGTTGGGGCGCGCTTCTACAAGAAGGTGCACAGACAATGGAAGTAGCAATCTGGCAGCTGGCATTCCCAGCAGTGTTCATGGTTGTGACGCTATTCTGCTTCAACTACGTTGGTGACGGCCTGCGCGATGCGCTGGATCCAAAAGACAGATAATTAAAAGATAAGATTAAGGAAGCAATGATGAGCTTATTAGATGTCAAAGATCTGCGCGTCGAATTCACCACGCAAGATGGTATCGTAACCGCAGTAAACGATTTGAACTTCTCTCTCAACCAAGGCGAAACCTTAGGTATCGTTGGAGAATCGGGATCAGGTAAATCTCAAACCGTATTCGCAATCATGGGCCTGTTGGCTAAGAACGGTATTATTTCTGGTAGCGCAAAGTTTGAAGGCAAAGAAATCCTAAACTTACCAGAAAAAGAACTGAACAAAGTGCGTGCGGAACAGATCGCAATGATCTTCCAAGACCCAATGACATCACTGAACCCTTACATGAAAGTAAGTGATCAGTTGATGGAAGTGCTTATGCTGCACAAAGGCATGGGCAAAGCGGAAGCATTTGAAGAATCAGTACGCATGCTGGAAGCGGTGAAAATCCCTGAAGCGCGTAAGCGTATCACGATGTACCCGCATGAGTTTTCAGGCGGTATGCGTCAGCGTGTAATGATCGCGATGGCGTTGTTATGTCGTCCTAAACTGCTTATTGCCGATGAGCCAACAACAGCACTTGATGTGACGGTTCAAGCACAGATAATGGACCTGCTTAATGAGCTTAAAGACGAGTTCAACACTGCGATCATCATGATCACGCACGACCTTGGTGTTGTTGCAGGTTCGTGTGACAAAGTGCTGGTGATGTATGCAGGTCGTACGATGGAGTACGGCAACGTAAACGAAATCTTCTATAATCCAAGCCACCCTTATGCAGAGGGTCTGCTGAAGGCGATTCCTCGCCTTGATACGGAAGGTGAAATTCTGCCAACCATTCCTGGTAATCCACCAAACTTGCTTCGTCTACCACCGGGCTGCCCTTATCAAGAGCGTTGTCACCGAGTGATGGATCGTTGTAAGCGTGAAGCGCCAATTCTGACTCCATTTGGTGATGGCCGTCAGCGCGCATGTTTTTCTGAATGGGAGGCTTGGAACAAATGAACGAAGTAGATAAAAAGCTAATTCTGGACATTTCAGAGCTGAAAGTTCACTTCAGCATTGCGTCAAAATCGGCATGGCCTTGGTCAAAGCCTTCAAGCCTAAAAGCGGTTGATGGGGTGAACGTTCGACTATACGAAGGGGAAACACTTGGTGTAGTAGGCGAGTCAGGTTGTGGTAAATCGACGTTTGCGCGCGCCATCATCGGTCTTGTTGAAGCGACGGATGGCGAAGTAGTTTGGTTGGGTCAAGATCTAACTAAGATGAAAGACGTCCAACGTCGTGAAACGCGTAAAGAAATCCAAATGATTTTCCAAGATCCTTTGGCATCTCTTAACCCACGTATGACGGTTGGCGACATTATTGCTGAGCCTCTTGAAACGTTCTACCCAGAACTGTCTAAGCAGGAAGTGAAAGACCGCGTTAAAGAAATGATGGCGAAAGTGGGTCTACTACCAAATGTGATCAACCGTTATCCGCATGAATTCTCGGGTGGTCAGTGCCAGCGTATCGGTATTGCGCGTGCGCTTATCCTTAAGCCTAAGATGATCATCTGTGATGAACCCGTATCGGCGCTTGATGTATCTATTCAAGCTCAGGTTGTTAACCTGCTTAAAGAGATTCAAAAAGAACTAGGCCTTTCTCTGGTATTCATTGCGCATGATTTGTCAGTGGTTAAACACATCTCAGATCGTGTTTTGGTCATGTACTTGGGTAATGCTGTCGAGCTCGGTGAGGCGGAGGCGCTGTTTGCTGATCCTAAGCACCCATATACACGCGCATTGATGTCAGCGGTTCCGATTCCGGACCCGAACATTGAGCGCAGTAAGAAAATCCAAATGCTGGAAGGCGACCTTCCTTCGCCGATCAGTCCACCATCGGGTTGTGTGTTCCGCACTCGTTGCCCACAAGCAACCGAAGAGTGTGCGAAGACGAAGCCAACGATTCAAGGCAACGACGTTCACGCGGTATCTTGTTTGCACGTTAGTGTATAAATTCAGCCTGTGACGGGCTTAAGCGCGACACCTTCATCGGGTCGCGCTTTTTTTATGCATCTGATTTATACATTCGAATTTCTTGAACATGATGTCCTAAGTTCAGTGATTTTCTGTTTGATAGGAAACGCTAATATAGACATAAACAGAATGAGAGGAGCGCAATCATGGGTAAGTTGGTCGAAGGTGTTTGGCATGACGTCTGGTATGACACAAAATCAAATGGTGGCAAATTTGTGCGTGAAGATGCCGGATTCCGTAACTGGGTTAAAAACGAACCTGATGCGGAGTTTAAACCAGAGTCTGGTCGATACCATTTGTATGTCTCTCTTGCTTGTCCTTGGGCACACCGAACGCTCATCTTCCGCAAGCTGAAAGGCTTAGAACCACATATTGATGTCACGGTTGTTTGCCCTGATATGTTAAGCCAAGGCTGGCAAATGGGGCTTCCTGAGCCACTATTTGGTCACACTCGTATGCACCAAATCTACACGCAGGCCAAACCAGATTACACAGGCCGTGTAACTGTGCCTGTGCTTTGGGATAAAAAGACCAATACGATTGTGTCGAATGAGTCGTCAGAAATTATTCGTATGTTTAACTCGGAGTTCGATGAGTTAACAGGAAACCACGATGACTATTATCCAGAACAGCTAAAGCATGTTATTGACGAGTGGAACGATTTTGTTTATCCAAACGTCAACAATGGAGTGTATCGCTGTGGTTTTGCGACCACACAAGAGGCATATGAAGAAGCATTCGATTCTTTATTTGCTGCGCTAGATAAAATCGATTCGCACCTAGCGACGCATCGTTATTTAGCGGGGAATACTATTACTGAGGCTGATTGGCGTTTGTTTACGACTCTGATCCGTTTCGATGTCGTGTATGTGGGTCACTTCAAATGTAACAAGCAGCGCATCGCAGACTACGAAAATATTCAAGGATACTTAAAAGAGTTGTATCAAGTCGAAGGCGTCGAAGAAACCACGGATTTCTACCATATTAAACGTCACTACTATTTCAGCCACACTGGTATTAACCCGACGCAAGTTGTACCCAAAGGGCCTGATTTAGACTTAAACTCTCCTCATGGAAGAGAAATAATTAGCTAGTTTGCTGCCTCCATCAGAAATGAAAAAGTACTTAACGGTTAGCAATATCGTTAAGTACTTTGATGCCAACTAAATACTAGGAGCAGGAGAGTGACTCTTAAGTGTGCGCTCGTCTACTTAGCGCGTACGACGTCCATCACTAATTTTCCGTCGACTTTTACAGGGCCATCTTCTTTGGCTCCGAGTGTATATTCAAATACGCCAGTCTTCATTCCCCCTTTTTCTCCGTGGACCATTAGCATCAGCATGTCGCCAGACTCAACCGGTTCCATCAAAATTGCATTCACGTTCTCATTCTGTCCCATCTTTAGTGGGGCATAGCCGATAACAGGGCCAGGCTTCATTGATTCGTCCGTTCGGTGGACGACCATCCATCCGTTGTCGTCAGCATGAGCCATTTTTGCGGTTACCGTTCCTCCGGACATATCTTGATCAACGCCTTTAATGCTTGGGGCAGAAAAGCTGAATGAAGAAAAACTGAACAGAATTGCAGCTAAACCAAGCTTTAGCAGTGAGTTGTTGATGGAGTTGTTCATATGTATTCCTTAATTATGTGTGAGTTTGCTTAATAGCAGTCCATGTTCGTTACGTAGTTCGAGTAAGAAAGTTCAGTTGAAATGTAAATAATGCTGATAAATTGAACAGGGAGGGCCGCTTCGTTCTATTACGTTTTGGTGGTAGATAAAAGAATAATGAAATTATAAGACGCAATGGTAAGCAGGGAACCGGGGCCATTTTCTGATTATCCTCTCATCGTCACAGCTTCTTACCCATATTCAAATAAACTAATGATATAACAACCGCTTTTTAACGGGGTGATGCATGGATATCAATGAGTTTGTCAGTGGCGAGCATCTAATTTGGAATCTGCTTATTGCTCTATTACTAGGGGCAATTGTTGGCACCCAACGTGGCTGGGTGATGCGCAATAGCGTAGAAGGCAGTCGTGTAGCAGGCATTCGTACTTTTTCTTTAGTCGGTTTACTCGGTGGTTTAGTTGGCATTCTCGCCAACATCTATACACCTTTACTCATTGGTTTTGCGCTTATCGCTTTAGTCATCCTCACTTGCATCGCTTTTGTTATACAGCAGAAAAAGAGCGGAGATGTGAGCATCACTGGCGTGGTTAGTATCATGGTGGTGTTTGTTCTGGGTAACCTTACCGTGTCGGGTGAGGCTGTTTTGGCTGCAGCAGCGGCCGTTATTACCGCGGTGGTGCTTGATAACAAAAGAGAGCTACATCAAGCGCTACAAAAACTGCAAGAGTATGAGTTAGACGCAGCACTGCGTTTATTACTTATCTCGATAGTCATGTTACCCCTGTTACCAAATCAATCTTACGGCCCTTGGAATGCACTTAACCCGTATGAGATTTGGTGGATGGTTGTGTTGATCGCTAGTATCTCTTTTGTCGGTTATTTTGCGATAAAAATCGGCGGGGCGAAGCGAGGTATTTTGTTTACGTCTGTATTTGCGGGGCTTAGCTCTTCGACAGCATTAACGTTGCAGTTTTCCCATCTTTCTCGTGAGCAAGCGAGCATCAGCCCGTTACTCGCTAGTGGTATTCTTTTGAGCTGCGGAACCATGTTCCCTCGTTTACTTATCGTACTGTCCGTTATCAATCCACAATTAGTGAAACTGCTTTGGCCAATTGTGATGGCGATGATGGTTGCGCTGTACATTCCGGCATGGTGGATTTGGCGCAGAAGTGAAGTTGAGCAGATTGAGCAATCAAATAAGCAAACGAACCCTCTTGCTTTGCAGTCGGCACTGTTCTTTGGCCTCGTGTTGGCGGTGATTATGCTGCTTGCTCATGCTTTGTCTGACTGGTTCGGCAACGCGGGTGTGTTGATCCTTTCTGCTTTATCAGGGATTACTGACGTTGATGCGATCTCGTTAACCCTCGGGCGTCAAAGTACGCAAACATTGAGCGTGACCACTGCTGCGTTAGGCATTTTGATTGCCGCTTCGGTTAATACCATTGTGAAAATGGGGATGGTCATCGCGATAGGGGATAAGAAGCTTTGGCGCCGAATCGCACCAGTGATGACAGGTTGTGTTGTGGTTGGGGCTGGGGTATTTATGGCGCTGTATTCGTAAGAGCGTATTAGTGCTATAGCTAATAGCCTCTTTGCTGTGTGGCCAACAATAGAAAAAGCCCTCGACGAATCGAGGGCTTTGGATAGTTGTCCAACTAGATGTCAGAAGCGATTATTTAGCTTCTTGGTCTGCTTGGATTGCTGTTAGAGCGATTGTATACACGATATCGTCTACTAGCGCGCCACGAGACAAGTCGTTTACAGGCTTGCGCATACCTTGCAGCATTGGACCGATAGAAACTAGGTCAGCTGAACGTTGTACCGCTTTGTAAGTCGTGTTACCCGTGTTTAGGTCTGGGAATACGAATACTGTCGCTTTACCTGCTACTGGAGAGTTAGGCGCTTTAGACGCTGCCACGTTTTCCATGATAGCTGCGTCGTACTGTAGAGGACCGTCGATCACTAGATCAGGACGCTTCTCTTTCGCGATGCGAGTTGCTTCACGTACTTTATCAACGTCTGCACCCTTACCAGATTCACCAGTAGAGTAAGAGATCATAGCAACGCGAGGGTCGATACCGAATGCTGCTGCAGAGTCAGCAGATTGGATAGCGATTTCAGCAAGCTGTTCAGCGGTTGGATCTGGGTTGATCGCACAGTCACCGTAAACCAGTACTTGATCAGGCAGAAGCATGAAGAATACTGAAGATACGATAGACGCATTTGGTGCAGTCTTGATGATTTGGAACGGAGGAACGATAGTGTTCGCCGTAGTATGAACAGCACCAGAAACTAGGCCGTCAACTTCGTCGTTCTCAAGCATCATTGTGCCTAGGAATACTGAATCTTGTAGCTTCTCACGAGCCACAACTTCAGTCATGCCTTTCGCACCGCGCAGCTCAACTAGACGAGCAACGTAGTTTTCACGAACAGCATCGGCATCGATGATGGTTACGCCAGTACCTAGCTCAACGCCTTGTTGAGCTGCTACGCGACGGATTTCATCTGGGTTACCTAGAAGCACACAGTCTGCAATACCGCGTTCAGCACAGATTGCTGCTGCTTTAACTGTACGAGGTTCGTCACCTTCTGGAAGAACGATACGCTTGCCTGCTTTACGAGCAAGTTCAGTTAGCTGGTAACGGAACGCTGGTGGGCTTAGACGACGAGACTTCTGAGTACCTTCAGTCATTGACTCGATCCAGTTACCGTCGATGTGACCAGCAACGTGCTCGTTGATGAACTCGATACGCTCTTTATCGTCTGCAGGTACTTCGATGCTGAAGCTCTGTAGGTTTAGAGATGTCTGCCAAGTGTTACCTTGTGCTTTGAAGATAGGTAGACCAGTGTCGAACGCTGGTTTACATAGACCTTCGATTTCGCGAGGGATGTCGTAACCGCCAGTTAGCAGTACAGCACCAATATCCACACCGTTCATTGCAGCAAGAGAAGCAGCAACGATAACATCAGGACGGTCTGCAGAAGTAACAAGTAGAGAGCCAGGTTTGAAATGCTCAATCATGTTTGGCAGAGAACGTGCACAGAAAGTGATGCTCTTGATGCGACGAGTGTTGATGTCACCTTCGTTGATGATATCTGCTTTCAGGTGCTTAGCCATGTCGATTGCACGAGTCGCAATCAGATCAATGCTCCATGGCACGCAACCTAGTACACGAATTGGAGAAGTGTTGAAGATTTCCATCACTTTCAATTCGTTTTGTTTCGCGCTATCTGCATCGTCAAAGATTTCAGATAGGTCAGGGCGAGTACGGCCAGCTTCGTCAACAGGAGCGTTTAGCTTGTTGATGATAACGCCAGAGATGTTTTTGTTCTTAGTGCCGCCGAAGTTAGAACATGCTACTTCGATACGCTCTTTCAGTTGCGCTGGGTTATCAGTACCTGGAGTCGCAACTAGCACGATTTCTGCACCAAGTGTTGCCGCGATTTCCGCGTTTACTTGGTTTGCAAATGGGTGCTTACGAGTAGGTACAAGACCTTCGATTAGCGTAACGTCTGCGTCTTTGTTGATTTGGTTGTAACGTTCAACAACGGTTTCTAGCAGCTCGTCCATGTTGTCGTTACCGATTAGGCTTTCAGCAACAGACATCGCCATTGGTTCACCGATCTTCATATCGCTGTTGTGGCCAACGATAGTTGAAGTCAGATCTGGCTGATCACCACCTGAACGTGGCTGACAGATTGGCTTGTAGAAAGAAACTTTAACGCCTTTACGCTCCATAGCGCGAAGAACACCCATGCTAACGCTTGTTAGGCCAACGCCTGCGCTAGTAGGGATAAGCATAATAGTACGAGACATTCGTAGAGTACCTTTAGCTATTTGGGGGATAAAAGCTCAACTCTTATTCCATGAAGCTCGAAGAATAGGAGTTGAGCCCCTAAGAAATTCGTTTGAATGAAAATCTGGCTAGCCGAGTGGCTAGCCAGTAATTCAATTAAAGACCTGTCAGGCGTGCAGTGTCTTCAGCGATGACTAGCTCTTCGTTAGTAGAGATAACCATTGCAGGGATACGGCTGTTTTCAGTCGTGATAACGCCTTCGCCGCCGAAGCGAGCTTTAAGGTTAGCTTCGCTATCTACTTCGATACCGAAGATGCCAAGACGGTTTAGAACCATTTCACGGATAGGGCCAGAGTTCTCGCCGATACCGCCAGTGAAAGTGATTGCGTCTAGACGACCGTCCATTGAAGCAGTGTAGCCAGCTACGTACTTAGCTAGACGGTGGCAGAACACGTCCATTGCGCGTGTTGCTTCTTCTTTCTCACCGTAGTTGTCTTCAACGAAACGACAGTCAGAAGTCACTTCAGTTAGACCTTGAAGACCAGACTCTTTAGTTAGCATCGTGTTGATTTGATCAACAGAGTAACCTAGAGCGTCGTGTAGGTGGAAGATGATCGCAGGGTCGATGTCGCCACAGCGAGTACCCATTACTAGACCTTCAAGTGGAGTAAGACCCATAGAAGTGTCTACAGATTGACCGTTCTTGATTGCACATACAGACGCGCCGTTACCTAGGTGACAGTTGATGATGTTTACTTCTTCAACTGGTTTGTTTAGTAGGCCAGCAACTTCACGAGTGATGAACAAGTGAGAAGTACCGTGCATACCGTAACGACGGATACCGTGTTCTTTGTATAGGTTGTATGGAAGAGCGTATAGGTAAGACTCTTCAGGCATAGTTTGGTGGAACGCAGTGTCAAATACAGCAACGTTTTTCAGCTCTGGGAAGTTTTTCTTAGCCGCTTCGATACCGATGATGTGAGCAGGGTTATGAAGAGGTGCAAATGTTGCAGCGTCTTGAATACCTTTTAGAACTTCATCAGTGATTAGTGCAGATTGAGTGAACTGCTCGCCGCCGTGAACGATACGGTGACCGATTGCGCCTAGGTTAGCTTTAAGCTCTGGCTTAGAAGCAAGAATAGTTTCTACCATAAACGCTAGTGCTTCTTCGTGAGCTGCACCATTGCCTAGTTGAGCTTCGTGCTTGCCATCAAGTTTCCACTTGATGCGAGCTTCAGGAAGGTGAAGACACTCAGCAAGACCTGATAAGTGCTCGTCGCCGTTCTCGGCATCAACAACGGCAAATTTAAGAGAAGAACTACCGCAGTTTAAAACTAAAACTAGCTTAGACATGTATGACTACCTGTTATTCGTCTGATAAAAAATCAGTTAAAGAATGAAAAATTAATCACAAGAATAGCCGATACCCAGAAGGCTGCGTACTAATCCTGGTCAAAAATTGTTCTAATTCCATATAAAGAAATAGTGATGAACCCATCCATCACTATGATGCGATCCGTGCAGATAGATATCTCGGAGTTGCTTAAATTGTAAATAACAGCAACAATGAGATTGAGGGTCTGCAAAGGATAGCGATAATAAGCAATGATAACAAAAAAAATTTGAAAGAATATTAACTTTCATCAATTTTTTGTACCTTCAGTTGAAATGTTCAACTATTTTTTAGTGAGAGAGCGGTATGAGTAATAAAGTCGGATTGATCCATAGCCTGAAAGATGGCCAGAATTACATGGAGATCTGGCCGGTTCGTAAAGAGCTAAGCGCCATATTTCCGGAACAGCGTATCATTAAGGCGACTCGCTTTGGCATTAAAGTCATGCCAGCCGTTGCTGCGATCAGCGTACTCACTCAAATGGCATTCAACAATTACCACGCGTTACCTCAATCCATTGTTGTTGCCTTGTTTGCGATTAGCTTGCCACTTCAAGGCATTTGGTGGCTTGGTGCTCGATCCAACACGAAATTGCCGCCTTCTCTGGCGTCTTGGTATCGGGAGCTACATCAAAAGATTGTGGAAACAGGTTTTGCACTAGAGCCTGTTAAAGCTCGCCCTCGTTATAAAGAGCTTGCGATAATACTGAATCGAGCGTTTCGTCAGCTTGATAAGTCCTCACTAGAGCGTTGGTTCTAATCTAAGTTTTTTGAAATGGAGTGTGCATTAGCCGCTCCATTTTTGATCCTGCCTCTATTACCTACTTTGACGGTCGTTGATGAAGCGAGCGAAGCTTTGTTTACCAAAGATTCTTTCCGGATGAAGAAGTCCCCCGATCACAAATGTTGCTTTAGTGTTAAATCTTTCTTTTCTTTACTAAGACTTAGTAGTAATAATAAAAACAAGATGCGCAAGAAGTGCACAGTTATACGAACACAACATTACCCCCTTCAAACATTTGAATTCACGAGTCGATATTCATGTTGAATGCTCGCGAAACAAGGACGAAGTCACATCAAGGAGTTATGATGAAAACGAAACGTTTATTAGCCACTGCCGTTCTATCTGCTACTGCTATTTTCTCTTCTGCCAATGTACTGGCCGCCACTGCAACCGTTGCAGTTTCACAAATTGTCGAACACCCGGCGTTAGACGCGACGCGCCAAGGATTGCTTGATGGTTTGAAAGCGAAAGGCTACGAAGAAGGCAAAAATCTAGAATTTGATTATAAGACCGCACAGGGTAACCCTGCGATTGCAGTGCAAATTGCCCGTCAGTACGTCGGCGAAAATCCTGATGTGTTAGTGGGTATCGCGACGCCTTCGGCACAAGCCTTGGTGTCGGCAACGCGCTCTATTCCTGTTGTCTTTACTGCGGTAACAGACCCGGTCGGTGCGAAATTGGTTAAGTCGATGGAACAACCAGGCAAAAACGTAACTGGCCTGTCTGATCTTTCACCCGTTGCTCAGCATGTCGATCTCATCCAAGAAATTCTCCCTCAGGTGAAAAGCATCGGGGTTGTATTTAATCCCGGTGAAGCTAATGCCGTGACTTTGGTTGAACTACTAAAAGAAAGCGCAGAAGCAAAAGGCATACAAGTGGTTGAAGCGACCGCACTAAAAAGTGCTGATGTTCAGTCTGCGACTCAAGCCATTGCAGCGAAATCAGACATTCTTTACGCCCCAACAGACAATACAGTTGCAAGTGCGATTGAAGGGATGATTGTGGCAGCGAATCAAGCGAAAAAACCTGTATTTGGTGGTGCGACGTCATATGTCGAAAAAGGTGCGATCGCCGGTCTAGGTTTTGACTACTACCAGGTTGGTGTACAAACCGCGGATTACGTGGCGGCGATTCTGGATGGTCAAGAACCAGGCAAGTTGGATGTAAAAGTCGCGACGGGCTCTGACCTCGTAATTAATGAAAGCGCAGCATCTAAGCTCGGTATCAAGCTGCCAAGTTCTGTGGTTGAACGTGCGACAAGCATGCAATAAGTAACGCTCTTTTTTGGGGTTAGGGCCGTCACGTCTGTTGATAGAGGCTTGCCCCAAAATTGATACTCGCCGGACTTCTCGTGTAGAGCATTCTGCTAGAGAAGAATGGGAGTATACGTTAGAAGTCTTAAGTTCAGGTTGGTATTAGCCAGCCTGAACATGCAGAAAGGAGCAGTTATGTCTGCATTTGCTTTTTTTGGCGCACTCGAAATTGGCTTAATTTATGGCCTAGTTGCCTTGGGTGTGTATCTTACGTTTCGTGTTCTCGATTTCCCCGATTTGAGTGTGGATGGCAGCTTTCCAATGGGAGCGGCGGTGGCTGCAACGGCGATTGTCGCAGGTATTAATCCTTGGCTTGCGACAATAATGGCGATGATAGCCGGTAGTATGACGGGTTGGGTAACCGCTTTTCTGGCTGTTCGATGTGGTATTTTGCACCTGTTAGCTTCCATTCTTACCATGATCGCGGCATTTTCAATCAATATTCGTATTATGGGCAAACCTAATATGGCGTTGCTTGGAAAGGATACGATTCTCACTCCGTTTGAAGCATTGGGCGATGCGATGTTTATTCGCCCTCTGGTTGTTGGGGTCTTAGTTCTTCTGTCCGCTTTCTTTGTCATTCGCCTGCTGAACAGCGACTTTGGTCTTGGTTTACGAGCCACGGGCGTTAATGCGCGTATGGTTTCTGCGCAAGGGGCGAGCACTGGTTTTTATACCTACTTTGGGTTGGCTTTATCCAACGGTTTTGTCGGATTCGCAGGCGCGTTGTTTGCACAAACGAACAGCTTTGCAGATGTGACCTCTGGCGTGGGCACCATTGTGGTTGGTTTGGCAGCTGTGATTTTGGGCCAGACCCTTATTCCCGGGCGAAAAATTTGGGTTGCGGTATTTGCTGTCATCATCGGTTCGGTGCTTTATCGTCTTGCTGTAGCTTTCGCTTTGAGCTCTGGCATGTTTGGTTTACAAGCTTCAGACCTCAACCTGGTTACCGCAGTATTGGTGGCTGTGGCGCTTATTGCTCCAAAGCTAAAACAGAGCATGAGAGCGAAACAACGCGTTACCGATGCTAAACAAGCGGCATCAAAAAATGGTTCGGGGGAGGCGTTATGATTGAACTTAATAACATTCAGGTCACGTTCAACCCAGGGACGATTTTAGAAAATCGTGCATTGAAAGGCGTCTCTTTAGAGGTTCCAGAACATCAGTTTCTGACTGTGATTGGTTCTAATGGCGCAGGAAAATCGACGTTGCTTGGTGCGGTGACAGGTGAGACACCGATGATAGGTGGTCAGGTGATCATTGATGGCAAAGACGTCACCAAGCAGACGGTTGCCCAGCGTGCGACGCAATGCGCACGAGTGTTTCAAGATCCATTGGCCGGAACTTGTGGAGAGCTAACGATAGAAGAGAACATGGCTTTAGCGTACATGCGTGGTAAAAAACGCAGCTGGGGGTTGGCGCTCTCTACTAAACGTCGCAAGCTGTTCCAAGAGCGAATTAGCATCCTAGGGCTTGGTTTAGAAGACCGCTTGGGCGATAGCATTGGGTTGCTGTCTGGTGGGCAACGACAAGCCGTTAGCCTTGTGATGGCGACGTTATCGGAGAGTAAGTTGTTACTGCTTGATGAACACACGGCTGCGCTTGATCCCCGTATGGCGGCGTTTGTTATCGACTTAACTAAGCGTATTGTCGATGAGTTCGATTTAACCGTGATGATGGTGACGCATTCGATGAAAGACGCATTAGCATGTGGCGATAGGACCGTAATGCTTCACCAAGGTGAAATTGTGCTAGATGTGGCTGGAGAGCAGCGCGCTAACATGCAAGTACCAGACTTGTTGGATATGTTCTCCAAAGTGCGTGGTGAAGAGCTTGCAGATGACAGTCTCTTGTTGAACTAAGCAGTATCCTACTAGTTACTACGCCTACTAAGTGTGATCCTCCTTGGGAAAATTGGCTGATATGTCAACTCGCAAGGAGGATTTCTTGTCTCTCATTCTTCAATAACATAGTGGCATATCCGATGACGAGGAGTGCCCATAATGAACCTGCCATTTATTTTTCATAGTCAAACTATTGATGGTTTAGCTTTTAATCAAGAGCAAGTCACAGTCAGACTGAAAACCGAGACATTGGATTTTGATTCCGTATATGTGCGTCTTGAGCCGGACAATGAAGAATATCTGGTCGACATGGCTCAAATTGGAACAGCTGGGGAATTGTTACTATGGGAAGCATCGTTCCGACCAAATCGAGATCGAGATGTCACACATTATGTGTTTAAGCTTCTCAAAGACGGACAACAATACTGGCTCGATGCACGAGGCGTACAAAAGCGTATTCCACCCAAAGAGTTCCACTTTAAGTTGAATGTAAACCATCAACCACCAAGCTGGGTCCAAGAGCAAGTGTTCTATCAAATCTTTCCTGACCGTTTTTCTGCTAGTAAAAGTGAATCTGACATTCGTAAAGCTTATGCTCAGCATGATTCAGAAGCGATCATTAAATCGTGGGGAGAAGCGGTGGGGTCTCACAAAAATACAGGAGCAAGAGAGTTTTTTGGCGGCGATCTCAAAGGTGTGGAGCAGAAGTTGGATTATCTTGAGCAGCTCGGTGTAACAGCGCTTTACTTCAATCCGATCTTTTCTTCACCAAGTAATCATAAATACGACACCACCGATTATTTCACTGTTGACCTTATGTTCGGCACCAATGATCAGTTTGCGGAACTGTGTGAGAAAATCCGTGGTAAGAATATGAAGATTGTCTTAGACGCGGTGTTTAACCACACGTCAGTGCATCATCCTTGGTTTGATATCCAACAAAAAGGAGAAGGGGCGTATGGCAATCCGCAGTCAAAGTTCCGCGATTACTACTTTTTCGAAGGCGAAACCAATCACTATATTGGTTGGAAGGGCATTGGTAACTTACCGGTTCTGAACTTCGAAAATGAACAAGTGCGTGACTATATCTATCAAAGCGAAGCATCTGTTATTAAGCACTGGCTTAAGCCGCCATACTCAGTCGATGGTTGGCGATTTGATGTTATTCATATGCTTGGCGAAGGAGAGGGAGCGAAAAACAATGCTCATTATGTTGAAGCGTTTCGCCATGCGACGAAGTCAGTCAATCCGAATGCCTATGTGCTAGGTGAGCACTTTTTTGAAGCGACACAGTGGCTGCAAGGTGACCAAGAGGATGGGGCGATGAACTACTACGGTTTTGCTCATCCAGTTCGAGCTTTTATCGCGCAGCAAGATATTATGTATGAACCAATCAACATTGATGGTTTGGAGTTTAAAGCATGGTTGGACGAAGCCAGAGCAAAAATTCCATTTTCGAATCAGCTATCGCAGCTAAATCAACTCGATAGTCATGATACTGCTCGTTTTATCACACTGGTTGATGGTGATAAGCGTAAAATGAACATCGCACTTGCTCTGCTCATGACATACGTCGGTACACCTTGTATTTACTATGGGAGTGAAGTCGGACTAGAGGGAGGGCTGGACCCGGATAATCGTCGCTGTTTCCCTTGGAATGAAATCGAAAACTCAGCATGGCTGTCGATTTACAAGCAATGGATTTCGATACGTAAACAGTACAAGTCTTTACAGTCTGGTAGTATTCAATGGCTGCATTGCGATACCAACGTGCTGGCTTATGCGCGCGTACTTGGAAGTGAAGCGATCGTTGTTGTGATGAATCTAAGTGGCGATGAGTGTTCAATTGACTTGCCTCTGTGGCAACTTGGTTTGGAGGCTACCCATCTTTCGCCACTACTGGATGGACGCGAACTTATTGATTATAAGGGTCATCTTTCTGTCAATATACCTGCACAGAGCTTCAAATTGTGGCAACTGAAGTGACACTAACTTCTATATTGATTAAACTTCTTTAATATATAAACAGTCTCCTACAATGCGTATACATTTGTTGGTTATCTGATCAACTGGCGATGCGCACTACGCATTGCCAGTTGATAAGACAGCGTAATCCCATTGTTTGATAAGAGACGGTCTACCTTTCACATACATGGTACTCAATGGTTAACCAAAGGCGATTTAGTCTCTCATTTGTCATCTTTTTCCCCCTCGCATTATTTGTAGTGGTTTTGCTTGTTACGACAAAAAACTACTACGATGCGGTCAATCGCTATATTGATTCTGAGTATGCACGTATTGATCGTGCCATGTCCCGTGGTATTAAAGTCCTCACCGCCTTAGATTATAGTTTTACTAACTATACGAATTACGCTAACCCATTGTTTGAAGAGCACAATTCTTTAGTCAAAAAGGGGCTTTGTTATATTTGGCCGATAGACGTCTTATTGCTAGAGAGTGTCTACAGTGAGGGGTTACCTGCGGTTGATCTTGATTACATGATTGTGGGCGATGAAAGCTTATGTCAGCAAGGTTCAACGATTAACCAATTAGCTGAACAAAAGGCGGGTTTTGCACCGTCATTGTCTTTTCTGCACGATATTGAATCCCATATCGTTGGTATTCATTACATCGATAAGCGTGGTTACGTCATTTCGTCTCCTGACACGTACGCGAAAAACTTCACTAGAGAGCTTTGGTCAACGCTAAAAGCGCGCCCATTTTGGCAAAAAACCGCACAAGATAAAGTGAACATCACATTGGCCGGACCTGGGCCGATGTTGGATTCGATGGAAGGTCAAATCATTAGTATGACGGTGCCTGTTTACGAAAAAGGGAGGCATCAAGGTGTGCTGTCCATTGATTTTGATGTCAATGCGTTGATGGCTTCGTCGCTAGGTCTTGTTGGTAAGTTTCATTTGGTTTCCAATTTACAATCCATTCCTTCTAACAGTACACGTATCAAACCAGTCGAGTTAGAGCGATTGAGTGCGAATCACAGCATGTATTACGAGTACAACCTTTGGAATGAAGCTAAGAACCTAGCGGTTTTCGAAAAATACAGCCTTATTGTTGCGATCTCTATTTACGTTTTGAGCACAGTCGTATTGTTCTATGTGAATATGCATAGTGAGCGACGTTATTTTAAAGATCTCGCCGCCAGAGATCCGATGACGAGCTTGTTGAACCGTCGAGGAATGCAAACCGTGTGGCGCAATAAGATGACGAAAAAACAGGTTGCATTAGCAGTGTTCGATATTGATAACTTCAAGAAGATCAATGATACCTATGGTCATGATGTAGGCGACTCTGCGATTCAGCTAGTTGCAAAATGTATACGTGAAAATATTCGCCACACCGATGTCGCCTCAAGATTTGGTGGCGAAGAGTTCGTGTTGGCGATTTACGACGAAGACTCGGAAGGCATTAAGCTGATTCTAGAGCGGGTAAAAAAAGCCATAGACGAACGCTCGACACGCGTGACTAAAGAAGGTTTTACGATCTCTGGCGGTGTGGTGTTCAGTAAAGAGAACCGAGTGGAAAGCTTTGATGAGTTATTTAAAGCGGCGGATGAAAAGTTATATCAAGCCAAGAGTACAGGCAAAAATAAGATTTGCTACGAAGATCTAAGCGCTTAAAGGGCGAGCAGTTCGCCCTTTGCAATGCTCAGATTTTATGCAACCTGAGAATTTAACTCATCACGATAATGTTGAATATGCTCAACAATCGGCGCGGCTTTGTTAAACGTTCGGATTTCTCTGAATAGATCTTTTGCTTCAGGATAGGCCTGACGTAAGTAAGAGAACCATTGTTTTACACGGTTTGGATAGTACAAGCCTTTGTCGCCTTTCATCTCAAACTTGGAGTAGTAGATCAGTAGCTCAACCACCTCGGGCCATGACATTGGCTGGTGGTTGTGTTTTACCATGTTGCCCAAGTTAGGGATATTGAAAGCGCCGCGGCACACCATCAAAGAGTCAACGCCAGTCGTTTCAATGCAACGTTGACCATCTTCATAATTCCAAATTTCGCCATTCGCAATAAGCGGAATATCAAAACGTTCGCGAATTTGGTTGATGTAATCCCATTTTATCTCAGACGCTTTGTAACCACCCTGCTTAGTCCGAGCGTGAACGGTGAGTTCATTTGCACCAGCAGATTGAATGGCATCAACAATTTCAAAGCAATCTTCAGGGTTTTCCCAGCCAAGACGAATTTTTGCGGTCACAGGAATAGCCTCTGGAACAGCTTCTCGACAAGCTTTAACCACACGGTGAATTAGCTCAGGATGCTGAAGTAGAGCAGCACCACCCTTACTTTTATTGACCATTTTGGCTGGGCAACCAAAATTTATATCGATGCCTCTAGCGCCAAGGCTTGCCGCTTTAATTGCGTTCTCAGCCATCCAGTTTGGTTCTTGTCCTAACAATTGCACATGTACTGGCACACCTGATGCGGTTTGAGAACCTTGCAACAGCTCCGGGCATAAACGGTGAAATACATGATCGGGCAATAACTGGTCGATGACTCGAACAAATTCCGTAACACATAGGTCATAGTCGTTTATCTCGGTCAGGATTTGGCGCATCAAATGGTCTAAAACGCCTTCCATTGGGCCTAGTACAACTCGCATAGTTTGCCTAATACAGTTTGGTGATAAAAAGGAGGGCGATTGTAGCGATGTAAGCTAAGTTTGTCATTAAAAGACTCAAAGCACTCAATACAGTCAAACTCGCAACTCCCGGTTACGTGCTTTTATGCTCTGAGGTATAATGCCGCCAAATTTATGGGAAACCAGATGTCATGCAATACACATTGATTGAGAAAGGCGAAATTCACATCGATGAATCTTGCCTATTTATCGAAGGCGCAGTGCTCGCTGCTAATCTGACGACAAAACCACTCGCTCCTGAAAAGTGGTTAGAGCCGCTATTAGGTGAAGGATTCAAAGCGATTCAACCGGCAGTAGAAGAGCAAATTCACAAGCAGCACAATCGAATTCAACGAAACGAATATTCCGTGCTAAAGCTAACAGGCAAAGAACCTGAACAACTTGCTGATTTTGCCGAAGGCTTTATGTCTGTTTGGCCAATGATTGAAGAACAATGGCAAGACGTTGAGCTCAATGATGGATTGCAACGTATGCTACAAGCATTACTGACCACTTTGATGCTGGCTATCGATGAGTCGGCAACGCAGCAACAGATGCGCGACGCCGGTATTGAAACGCCTCCAGCTCTTGCAGACTTGGTCGACCAGCTTGATTTGATGGTTGGTGAAGTGGCGTTAGGAGCGGATGAGTTGATGGTAGGCAATAAGGCTCAAAGCCTAAACCCATTCAAAGGTATCGGGCGCAATGATCCTTGTCCTTGTGAGAGCGGCAAAAAGTTCAAGCAGTGTTGTGGTCAATCACGTGGTTGAGTTAACGTGGTTAAGTTAAATAGCCGCGATGTTTACTCAGTAAAAAGCCGACCATCTGGTCGGCTTTTTTCGTTATCATTTCTCTGAAGGATTAACGAATCGGATTAGTGCGTCTTGCTGGGAAGAATTGTGCGATCACAATTAATGCTAAAGCGATTAAATTGCCCGCGAAAATAACTACTAACCATTGTGGCATTGATAAATCGAGGAATTGCCAAACAATCTTCGAGCAATCGCCGTATGCTTCGAACATCCAAGGAACCCACTGATTAAGCGGAGCCCAGCTAGGGAATGTTACGAATAAATCACAAGTCGCGAATGGTGATGGGTTAAACTGATAATCAACGTGCTGCTGAGCAAGCAACAGTCCTTTGTAAGAGCTTAATCCCCAGCCAATCAAACCTAGCCAACGGAAAACTGGGTTATTTGGTGCCATAAGACCAACGATTGCAGCGACACCCACTCCCATCATCGCGACTCGTTCGTAGATACACATGACACATGGAGCAAGCATCATGACGTGCTGAAAATAGAGGGCACATGCTTCAAAGAAAACGACGAATAGCAGAAGCAGCAGCCACGATAAGCGTCCCTTCGAAAACTGGTTAAGTGAATTTAAAATAGTCACGTTTTTGTTCCTGTCTGAAATAGAAAAAGCTCTGAATACTCAGAGCTTTTTAACGTGGATAAGTTTCCTAATCAACTCAAATTTTAGTGACCGCCGGAGACTACGGGAGTCAGATCACCACTATGAGGTAAAATCCAGCCTGCATCGTAGAAAGAAGCCGTTGCAGGCTCTAGGAAGAACATAATGCCCATTAGCCCGACAATCGCAAGAACGATGGTGTAAGGCAGCGCCATGATAACCATTCGACCGTAAGACAGACGAATTAATGGAGCGAGAGCCGAGGTGAGTAGGAATAGGAATGCCGCTTGACCGTTTGGCGTAGCAACAGATGGTAGGTTAGTACCAGTGTTGATAGCAACTGCCAGTAAGTCGAACTGCTCGCGAGTAATGAGACCTTCAATGAGTGCTGTTTTTACTTCATTGATGTAAACCGTACCGACGAATACGTTATCCGACACCATTGATAGTAAGCCATTCGCGACATAGAACAGAGCTAACTGAGTGCCTTTATCTTCAACGGCAAGCACTGCGTCGATAACTGGTTTAAACAACTCTTGGTCGATGATTACCGCAACGATCGAGAAAAATACCGCAAGTAGTGCAGTGAAAGGCAGAGCCTCTTCAAACGCTTTACCCATGGAATGCTCTTCAATGACGCCAGTGAAAGCCGTCGCTAAGATGATCACTGAAAGACCAATTAAGCCTACCGCCGCCAAGTGCAAGGCTAATGCCACGATCAACCAAACGGCAATAAGCCCTTGAACCCATAGCTTTGCAACGTCTTGATTGGTACGCGTTTTGCGTTCTTCATTGTCAAAGTCAACGAGGATTTGACGAACGTTGTTAGGAAGTTTTGCACCGTAGCCAAACACTTTAAGCTTTTCGACTAGAGCACAAGTGATGAGACCGCAGAAAAATACGGGTAGCGTCACTGGAGACATACGGATTAGGAATTCACCAAATAACCAACCCGCTTGGTCTGCAATAATTAAGTTTTGAGGTTCACCTACCATAGTGGTTACGCCACCTAGCGCAGTACCTACACCAGCGTGCATCAACAATGAGCGTAAAAAGGCGCGGTAATTTTCTAAGTCATCACGCGTTAGCTCAGTGATCGTGTCATCTTGTGTGTGGTCATGGTCACCAATCGGGTTACCTGAAGCCACTTTGTGGTAGATAGAGTAGAAACCGATCGCCACACTGATAACAACGGCGATAACCGTCAAAGCATCCAAAAACGCAGATAAAAATGCAGCGGCAAAGCAAAACGCAAGTGATAGAAGGGTTTTGGAGCGAATACCAAGTAAAATTTTGGTAAAAATGAACAGCAATAAATGCTTCATGAAGTAGATGCCCGCAACCATAAATACCAGCAGCAGTAATACCTCAATATTTGCCACCAACTCGTGCTTAACTTGCGCAGGGCTAGTCATGCCGATAGCGATGGCTTCAATAGCAAGTAAACCACCAGGTTGTAATGGGTAGCATTTTAATGCCATTGCAAGCGTGAAAATAAATTCAGCAACCAGCAACCACCCAGCAACAAATGGGTTTATTAGGAAGAATACAATCGGGTTAATTATTAAGAAGGCTATAATGGCAACTTTGTACCAATCAGGCGCTTTACCAAGAAAGTTCTTGATAAAAGCGTTTCCGAGCGATATCGGCATGATAATTCTCTTTATAACAAAATTATGAATAGACACTACAATAGTGCTTAAGTATCTGTTTGTTAAACTTATTAACTAGTCTTTTAAAACAATAACTTAGTAAAACAACAATCCTTTGTTTATTGCAGTCTTGCCAAGTTACTTCCCCTGAACTCAAGCACCGCTCACTTTCGACCGCAAACTCTACACTCAGGCATTTATTAGTCAATAACAAAACGTGATGCTACCGACTAAAATGACTTTTTAAATGTAATAACGCGATCAAAACGGCGTTACTATATCATGAAAGGCTCAAAAAAATCCTCTTGGATTTTAAATGACGGTCAGTGACGAGAAAAGGCAAATTAAGAAAGAATATTAACTGTGATATACAAAGTAATTTTTCATATTTTGAATATAAAATTGTGACGCAGTAGTCTTTATTTCTCCGCAATTTGTGAGCTGTTTAATTAAACGAAAATTCAGATTTTACCGCTTTCACTCGCACGTCAGACCCTCCTAGATTGACATAACATATAGAGTATTAACTCTATATTGTAGAATCGTTTCAATTATTGATCGTAAATTTTCTCAAACCGTTAAGTAGTGGTATGATGAGTAGTATCGACCCTCAGAAATCAATATTGGATAAAAAGTAGAATGGTCATAAAGGCGAAAAGCCCTGCGGGATTCGCAGAAAAATATATTATCGAGAGCATTTGGAACGGCCGTTTTCCTCCTGGCTCTATTTTACCTGCTGAACGCGAGCTGTCTGAGCTAATTGGTGTTACTCGAACGACTTTACGAGAGGTTCTTCAACGACTAGCCCGTGATGGTTGGTTAACAATCCAACACGGTAAACCAACGAAGGTAAACCAATTTATGGAGACCTCTGGTCTGCATATTTTGGATACGTTGATGACGTTGGACGTAGATAACGCAACAAACATTGTAGAAGATTTGCTTGCAGCACGTACCAACATCAGCCCTATCTTTATGCGTTATGCATTTAAAGCAAATAAAGAGAACTCTGAGCGCACGATCAAGAATGTAATTGAATCTTGTGAAGCTTTAATGAATGCTGCTTCTTGGGACGATTTCATCGCTTCTTCACCTTATGCTGAGAAAGTCTTACAGAACGTGAAAGAAGACAACGAGAAAGATGAAGCGAAGCGTCAAGAAATCTTGATTGCTAAAACGTTCAACTTTTACGACTACATGTTGTTCCAACGCCTAGCATTCCATTCAGGGAATCAGATTTACGGTTTGATTTTTAATGGCTTGAAGAAGCTCTATGATCGCGTTGGTAGCTATTATTTCTCAAACCCAGCTTCTCGTGAGCTAGCGCTGAAGTTTTACCATCAGTTGCTAGAAACTTGTGAAAGTGGTCAGCGTGAACAACTGCCAGTTGTGATTCGTCACTATGGTATGGAAAGTGCGCTAATCTGGAACGAGATGAAAAAGCAATTACCAACGAACTTCACAGAAGATGACAGCTAAGCGCTGAGAAGTTTGATGAATTAAAAACCGCAGAACCTAAGGTCTGCGGTTTTTTTGTTTTTACCTATAGATACCAGTTACGTTCCTGTTGTGACAATTGGCACAGCACTGTATAGAGCTTATCTTGCTACAGAGAGTTTGGGCAACGGTAGATACAATGCTTCAACGATGTCTGAAAGGACGTGGTCGTAAGTATTGAAGATGGTCAACGATAAGTCTGATGTGACGCCATAAAGCTCTGCTTCTGTTAAGTCGACATGACTTCCTGTCACATAGTTATTTAACGTCTGTATTGAGCGTGTGGAAGCAGGAGAAACGATACTAAGCGGAGCGATAACTGCTAATTGATTTAGCTTGCGTGTCATAACCGATGCGTAATTTGTGAAACGCTCATTTCCGCCTTGCTCTCCTAAATCTTGAATGCTGATTCGTAACTGAGTCAGGGTCTCCAAGCTATCCATAATGTTTTGCCAGTTCATGTGATACTCATTATGCAAGTCATCTCTTTGCTCAACCGCTAGCCATGCGATGGTTACTTCATCCATCAAAAACAAGCAATGACGAATTAACTTACCATGCTCCATCTGGTTCCTTGCAACACTGTGATCGTTCCATTGTTCAAGCAGTTTTCCTACTTTGATCTGCAGCACGCGATACATGGGTTTATTTTCAAAGCGTGAGGTTTCGACCAAAAGATGCAGTTTGTTGGTGAGATCGTTATGAAGGACTTCTAATTCTTGTTCGTTATTTTGTTGAAATTGAAGTGAGTAGTGCGTCGCAGCTCGATGGCGTCTCAGCAGATGAACAACATCTCGCAATAATGTTAACAGCTGATATTTACGCGCGTGTTGCTGCTCTCGTTTAGAAGATAAGTGATATATTCCGGCTAAAATAGCGATAGATAATAATGTGGAAATCAAAACAAACATAACCAACTCCTTGTTAGTGTTTGGACCTAGCAAGGAAGGATTGCAGTTTTGATGCCAAACAAAAATTAAATTAAAACAACTGGTTATGTTAAATGTTCTTTTGGGGCGGTCGTTATTGGTGCATGGATTCACCAAAGTTGTGAATATGATCAAAAAATCCCTGCCAAATTGGCAGGGATTTTATAGTGTTATATTTGGAATGCGACTTACATTACGCGCATGCCAGGTTGAGCGCCTTCGTGTGGCTCAAGAATCCATAAGTCGCTGCCACCAGGGCCCGCTGCTAGGATCATGCCTTCTGACATACCAAACTTCATCTTACGAGGTTTTAGGTTTGCTACCATTACCGTTAGTTTGCCTTCTAGCTCTTCAGGTTTGTACGCTGACTTGATGCCAGAGAACACTTGACGAGTTTCACCACCGATGTCCAGTTGGAACTTAAGCAGTTTGTTTGCTTTTGGCACTTCTTCACAAGAGATGATACGAGCGATACGCATATCTACTGCTGCAAAAGCGTCGAACTCAATCTCTTCAGCGATTGGCTCTTTGTCTAGCTCAGTTTGGCTAGCCTTGTTCTTTTCCGCTTCTGCTTTCTCTTTCGCCGCCATTTCTGCCGCCGCATCTTCTTTAGATGCTTCGATCATCGCTTCAACATTCTTCGGATCGATACGGTTGAACAGTGCTTTGAACTTAGTGATCTCGTGGCCTGTTAGTGGCGCAGCGATGTTTTCCCAAGTCAGCTCTTGGTTTAGGAATGCTTCAGTACGTGCAGCAAGTGCAGGCATTACTGGTTTCAGGTAAGTCATCAGTACACGGAACAGGTTGATACCGACAGAACAGATGTCTTGTAGCTCCTGATCTTTGCCTTCTTCTTTTGCTACAACCCACGGTGCTTTTTCATCAACGTATTGGTTAGCTTTGTCTGCCAGTGCAGTGATTTCACGGATTGCACGACCAAATTCACGTGTTTCGTAAAGCTCAGCGATACGGTCAGCCGCAGCAACAAATTCGTTGTAAAGCTCAGGCTCTGCAAAGTTGTCAGACAGTTTGCCTTCAAAACGTTTTGCGATGAAACCTGCGTTACGAGATGCCAGGTTAACGATCTTGTTAACAACGTCAGCGTTTACGCGCTGAGTGAAGTCTTCAAGGTTAAGATCTAGATCGTCGATACGGCTGTTTAGCTTCGCCGCGTAGTAGTAACGTAGACACTCAGGGTCTAGGTGCTCTAGGTAAGTGCTTGCTTTTACGAAAGTACCTTTAGACTTCGACATTTTCGCGCCGTTTACGGTTACGTAACCGTGTACGAATACGTTGTTAGGCTTGCGGAAGCCAGAACCTTCTAGCATTGCTGGCCAAAATAGGCTGTGGAAGTAAACGATGTCTTTACCGATGAAGTGGTACAGTTCTGCTGAGCTGTCTTTCTTCCAGTACTCGTCGAAATCTAGGTCGTCGCGCTTGTCACATAGGTTTTTGAAAGAACCCATGTAGCCGATAGGTGCGTCTAGCCATACGTAGAAGAATTTGTTCTTCTCACCTGGGATCTCGAAGCCGAAGTATGGCGCGTCACGTGAGATATCCCATTGTTGTAGACCTGATTCAAACCACTCTTGCATTTTGTTCGCGGTTTCAGCTTGTAGCGAGCCAGAGCGAGTCCACTCTTTTAGCATGCTTTCAAACTGAGGCAGGTCGAAGAAGAAGTGCTCAGAATCTTTCATTACTGGCGTCGCACCAGAAACCGCAGATTTAGGATTGATCAGTTCTGTTGGGCTGTAAGTCTCACCACAGTTGTCACAGTTGTCACCGTACTGGTCTTCTGACTTACATTTTGGACACGTACCTTTTACGAAACGGTCCGGTAGGAACATCTCTTTTTCTGGGTCGAACAACTGAGAAATTGTGCGGCTAGAGATAAAGCCGTTTTTCTTCAGCTCAAGATAAATGTGTGACGCTAGCTCACGGTTCTCATCTGAGTGTGTGCTGTGGTAGTTATCAAAGCTGATATCAAAGCCAGCAAAGTCTTTCTGGTGCTCTTCGCTAACTGCGGCAATCATTTCTTCAGGAGTAATACCCATCTGTTGCGCTTTAAGCATGATTGGCGTGCCATGAGCATCGTCAGCACAGATGAAGTTTACAGTGTTGCCGCGTAGGCGTTGGTAACGAACCCAAATGTCCGCTTGGATATGCTCAAGCATATGACCAAGGTGGATCGAACCGTTAGCGTACGGAAGGGCACAAGTTACCAGCATTTTCCTTGACGGAAAGTTTCTTGGATCGTTTGCCATACTTAATATTCGCTTTTCTTGATAGGTATAAATAAATTTTGATGGATAATACTACCCCATGAACTCACTAACTCCAAGGTGTCAAACTGCGGAATGCCTTAGTTTTTTTGGGGTTCTGGTTGAGGGAGGACGGTGTTAGCATGGCATCTAAAAGGAGGACTTATGCATCAGTTCACTTCAAAACAAGATTTTTGTCACTGGTTTAACCAATTCCAGCATCCACAGTTGGTGGAAAATTGGGCAGATATTCATGGCGCAATTTCGATTACGGCACAAGGTTCTGTTGAGATAACGTTGCCATTCGCAAGTAATGAGCTTCAAACCATATTGCATGACTGGATTAAACAGCAACAAACCGCAGATAAAGTGGCTGAATTCCCATTCAATATTCGCCTTGGAGTTAAAGCATTAGAAACTCAAGTGGCCAATCCGGTTAAAGGTGTTAAGAACATCATTGCCGTTAGTTCTGCGAAAGGTGGGGTCGGTAAGTCAACGACTGCGGTTAACATAGCATTGGCGATTGCTCAATCTGGGGCGAAAGTGGGATTGTTGGATGCGGATATCTACGGACCTTCCGTCCCTATGATGTTAGGGCAAGAAGATGCAAAACCAGAAGTTCGTGATGGTAAGTGGATGGAGCCCATTTTCGCTCACGGCATCTATACTCACTCTATCGGCTATTTAGTGGACAAATCAGAAGCGGCAATATGGCGCGGTCCAATGGCTTCAAAAGCGTTGTCGCAGTTATTAACGGAAACAGACTGGCCCGATTTAGATTATTTGGTGATTGATATGCCGCCAGGCACGGGTGATATACAGTTGACGTTGTCACAACAGATTCCGGTGACAGGTAGCGTGCTAGTCACAACACCGCAAGATTTAGCCCTTGCCGATGCAAGGAAGGGTGCGGCAATGTTTAACAAAGTCCATGTCCCGGTCATTGGTGTTGTGGAAAACATGAGTTATCACATTTGTAGTCAATGTGGCGCGAAAGAGCATATTTTTGGTATGGGCGGAGCTGAAAAAATGTCGCAAGAATTTGGCTTAGCATTGTTAGGACAAATTCCGCTTCATATCTCTATGCGAGAAGATATTGACGCTGGAGTGCCAACGGTAGCAAGACGCCCAGAAAGTGAGCATGCAGGGTATTATAAGCAACTTGCCGATCGCGTATGTAGCACGATGTTTTGGCAAGGTAAAGCAAAACCAGATGCGATTAGCTTTACAATGGTGAACTAAGTTTACTATGCCTGTTGGTTGATAATTGCACATTTTAACGTTTGCTCGGAGGTTAATCCTCTGAGCAGGCAGAAACTTATGACTAAACCCTAATTCCAACTAGTAACTATGGGGTGAACTCCCTATAATCAGGCAGTTTATCTTTTTATGTGACTAGAAATCATCATCGGGTGCAAACTAATGTCTGATAATAATCAATGCGTCATCGTAGGTATTGCTGGCGCTTCTGCTTCTGGAAAAAGTCTGATCGCGAGCACTATTTATAATGAGCTTCGCGCGAAAGTAGGCGATCATCAAATCGGTGTCATCACGGAAGATTGCTACTACAACGACCAAAGCCACCTAAGCATGGAAGAGCGAGTAAAGACGAACTACGATCACCCGAGTGCGTTGGACCACGACCTACTGTGTGAGCACCTTGAAAAATTGGTACGTGGTGAAGCAGTAGAAGTACCTGAGTACAGCTACACTGAGCACACAAGAACAAGTAACACGACCACAATGACGCCTAAAAAGGTGATCATTCTAGAAGGCATCCTTCTTCTTACTGACCCTCGTCTTCGTGATTTGATGCACGCGACAGTATTTATGGATACACCGTTAGATATTTGCTTACTTCGTCGTGTTAAGCGTGACGTGGAAGAACGAGGCCGAACTATGGAATCTGTTCTTAAGCAGTATCAACAAACAGTACGTCCGATGTTCATGCAGTTTATCGAACCTTCTAAGCAATATGCGGACATTATTGTTCCTCGCGGTGGTAAAAACCGTATCGCAATCGATGTATTAAAAGCTCACATTGCAAGACTTTTGAAAGCTTAAGCCTTTAGACGGCTATATCGCTTTATTTTTAAGAGAAGAAGTGGCACCTTAAGTGCCACTTCTTTTTTTGTTTTTAAATTAGTCAGTTGCAGGTTAAAACCAGACATTTTTCACGCTTTTGTGGAACTGTCAGCGGTAAATGGAGTCTGCGCTTATAATTGTAAAAACACTCGAGCAAGGAAAAACAAATGAAGAAACTGCTCTTAATTCTAGCAATACCGATTGTGGTCATTTTGGTCGCAATTTTAGCGTTAACCATCTTCGTCAATCCTAACCAGTTTAAGCCCCTTATTGTTGAGCAAGCGCAAAAGCAAACCGGTTTAGAGCTAGTGATTGAAGGAGATATCAGTTGGCAATTTTTCCCATCGATCGGCTTTGAGTTGGGACATACAGAATTGCGAAACCCACAAGGCTTTAGTAAACCCAATTTATTCAAAGTTGATACCGTTGGTGTAGACATCTCTGTCATGCCACTTTTTAGTCAGCAGCTTGAAATTGGAAACGTCACGCTTGATGGGGCTGAGTTCTATATTGAAACCAAGAAAGATGGCAGCAAGAATATTGATGCATTGACGAAAGCCCAAACACAACAAGCAGAGCAAGCGAGCGATACTGCGCCTACGCAAAATGGTGAAACGCAGCCTTCTGGCTCTGATTGGAGCATTAATCTTGCTGGTGTTACGGTTTCTAATGGCTCATTAGAAATGCAGGATAAGCAAGCCGGTAGTTACACCAAACTTTATGATATTTCATTAAACCTTTCCGAATTCGCTTTTGACAACTGGACAACGGCTGATTTTGGCGTGAAGGGCGAAATGAATGACCAAAAGTTCACAGCGAAAGGTCAGGCCGACCTTAAGCTAGAAAAAGGTTTGGCAAACTACGCGCTAAAGAACATCAACTTTGATGCGACATACTCTGACCCTGCCAATAAGATTGAATCGGCAACGATCGGTTTAGATTCGTTTGAATTCGATAAAGTAAATAACCTGACTTATGCCATGAAGGGCGACGCTGGTGGTATGAAGTTAGATATGCAGGGTGCTGGTCAACTTAGTGTAGACAAGGCTATCAGCAAAGTGCAGTTGGATAAGTTAACTCTTAAATCGACTTTTGAGGGTGATGCATTACCTCAGTCACCGATGAAAGTCGACATGGTGTCTGATCTGTCTTTCGACCTAACGAAAAACCAACTTAGTTTTGTCCTAGAGAAGTTAACAGCGAATGCTATCGCCTTAGATGGTAAGGCAGATGTGACACTTGGCGATATTCCTAAAGTACGATTTGCTCTCCACAGCCCAAATATCGATCTTGATGAATTCTTAGGATTAGATCAGCAAGATTCCGAAGGTAATAAGCCTGCTTCTGGTGGCGAGAGTGCTCCAGCTGGGTCTGAGGTTGAGCCTGATTTGTCTGCGTTGAAAACGTTAGATGTAAAGGGTGACATTACCATCGACAAATTCAAAGCGGCAAATGCGAAGATGGAAGCGGTAAAAACGAGCTTCACTGTAAATCGTGGCGTATTTGAGCTTACTTCATTTAGTTCGAAGCTGTACCAAGGCACAATCTCAGCGACAGCGAAGTTAGATGCACGCCAATCACCAGCGACTTACAGTGTGAAAAAGTCAATCAAAGGCGTGAAAGTTCAACCGCTACTTATTGATGTCGCTGATAACGACAAGCTTGAAGGGACGGGTAACATTGATGTGAATGTTACCGGTAAGAGTCTCACGCCTACCGGTATCAAGAAGAATCTTTCTGGTACGGTTGTTATCAATTTTGCTGACGGTGCGGTAAATGGCATCAACGTTGCTCAATTGATTCGTGAAAACTACGCGAAATTTAAAGGGCAAAAAGTCGAAGGCACCAATGAAGTTAAGAAAACAGATTTTAGTGCGATGACGGCGACATTGAAGCTCAATAAAGGTGTCGTATCAACGGATAATATGCAAGCTCAGTCTCCATTGCTCCGTGTTCGTGGTAAAGGCACCGCAAACTACATCAATGAAACTGTTAACTTTACTATCAGCACGTCAGTTGTAGGCAGCCTAGAAGGCCAGGGCGGTAAAGATATAGATGAGTTGAAAGACATCACGATTCCAATCAATGTGTCTGGTAAGTGGGCAGATCCTAAATTCAAGCTCGTATTCGATGATGTTCTGAAGCAGAAAGCTCAGAAAGAAATCGATCGTGGCGTAGAGAAGCTAACGGACAAGATCAAAGACGAAAAAACCAAAGAAGCAGTCGATGGTTTGATAAAGAATCTATTCAATTAGATTCGAGCCAAAGCAAAAAGGGTTGGCATTAGCCAACCCTTTTTTAGTTCTGCTGGTGAGCTTTACCAGTCGACACCTTTCAGCGCTTTGACGCCTGACTCAAATGCATGCTTTACATTCTTCACTTCAGAAACGGTATCAGCCATTTCAATCAGAGTGCGATGAGCGCCACGGCCAGTAATGACAACCGACTGCATTTTAGGGCGGTTGTTCAGCGCTTCAACGACCTCGTCTAAATCAATGTAGCCGTAGCTCACCATGTACGTCAGCTCGTCAAAAAGAACCACATCGATAGATTCATCTTTGAGCATGCGCTTACATTCTTGCCATACGCCTTGCGCTGCTTCGGTATCAGCGGCTTTGTTTTGAGTTTCCCATGTAAAGCCGGTCGCCATTACTTGGAATTCAACGCCGAGTTTCTCAAGTAGGTTGCGCTCACCATTATCCCAAGTACCTTTAATAAACTGCGCGACAGCACAATTCAAACCATGACCCACTGCGCGTGCTATCGTACCGAACCCTGATGTCGATTTACCTTTACCATTTCCGGTAATGATCAGTAGCAGACCTTTTTCCTCTTGAGCAGCAGCAATTTTTGCGTCTACCTGTTCTTTGACTTTTTGTTGGCGAGCCTTATGGCGTGCTTCTTTATTTTCTTCGATAGACATAATACTTCCTCAATTCCTTTTCGTGCTGTGCCCAAGCTAATTTGGGTTCATTGATTTATCTCGCTATGATAGACCAACATATCGTGAAGAAAAACCACCGATAATTCAGGGAATAAAATGAAGAAAATACTTGTTGTTTGTATGGGAAACATTTGTCGGTCACCAACCGGAGAAGCAGTGTTAAGAGCGAAAGCTCAAGAGTTGGGTATTGCCGTGGAGGTTGATTCGGCAGGTGCGATTGGCTACCACGCAGGAAACCCACCGGATTCAAGGGCAATGGCCGCAGGAAAGCAGCGAGGTTACTCTTTTAAAGGAATGCGTGCGCGTCAAGTTACCATTGATGACTTTGAAAAGTTTGACCTGATATTAGCCGCAGATAAAGCAAATTTAGCCGATTTATTGGATATTTGTCCGTTGAAGTATCGACACAAAGTATCGTTATTTTTAAGTCATTCTGGGTCAGATTACGATGAAGTCCCAGACCCATATTACGGTGGAAAAGATGGCTTTGAACTGGTGCTTGATTTAATCGAAGAGGCATCAGAGGAGATTTTGAAGAAGCTATAATCGCCGGGCTTAAAGATAATAGGAAAAGGGATGAGCTGAGCCCATCCCTTTTTATTTGTATTAACCCGCTAAAATGTCGGTTGCCACTTTGTAGCTTGGGTCTTCCTTCACATTGATTTCAACCAAGCTGCCCGCTTTATCTAAAAGCTTGCGGCAATCTGGACTTAGGTGGCGAAGGTGCAGCGTTTTACCTTGAGAGTTGTAACGCTCTGCTAGTGTTTCAATCGCTTCAATTGCGGAGTGATCCGTCACGCGAGAGTCTGCAAAATCGACAATCACATCTTTTGGATCTTCAGGCGCGTTAAACAACTCCAAGAAGTTAGCGGCAGAACCAAAGAAAATAGGACCGTGAATCTTGTACTCTTTTGAACCTTCCTCGTTTAAGCATGTGTCGGCATAGATGTGCTTAGCGTGTTGCCATGCAAACATTAATGCAGAAACAATAACACCAACCGCTACGGCAACGGCTAGGTCAGTAAGAACAGTAACAACGGTCACAAGAACAATAACGAAGAAGTCTTGCTTCGGTACGCGACGCGCTAGTTTAAATGTTGCCCATTCGAATGTACCAATTACAACCATGAACATCACACCAACCAGAGCAGCGAGTGGGATCATTTCAATTAACGAAGAAGCGAATAAGATAAACATCAATAGAGCGATAGCAGCAACGATACCAGATAGACGACCGCGACCACCTGAGTTTACGTTGATCATCGACTGACCAATCATTGCACAACCACCCATAGCACCAAACACAGAACAGGTCATGTTTGCCATACCTTGACCGATACATTCGCGGTTAGATTGACCACGAGTGTTCGTCATCTCATCTAAAACTGTCAGCGTTAGCAGAGATTCAATTAGACCAATGGCCGCTAGAATGATCGCGTATGGAAGAATGATTTGTAGAGTTTCTAGCGTAAATGGCACCGCCGGAATAGAGAAGGTCGGCAGTGAACCTGCGAGTGTTGCCGCTTCATCACCAGACATTGTACGCAAGAAGTCAACAACAGTGCGAGTTTCCAGATCCAAACCAACCACTAAAGCAGTCACCGTTACGATTGCAACAAGTGAAGAGGGTACAGCCGTTGTGATTTTTGGTAGAAAGTGAATGATTGCCATAGTTAGCGCAACCAAACCAAGCATTAGCAGCATTTGGTCTTGTGGTAGCCAAGTAAGCATGCCGTTGATATCTGGCGCTTTAAACTGACCCAACTGAGCTAGGAAGATAACAATAGCCAGACCGTTCACAAAACCAATCATCACAGGGTGAGGCACGATACGGATGAACTTACCCAATTTAAACATACCAGCGGCAATTTGAAGAATACCAGCGAGCATGATGGCTGCGAATAGGTACTGGACACCGTGAGTCGCGACAAGCGAAACCATTACGACTGCCATGGCACCTGTTGCACCAGAGATCATGCCGGGACGACCACCGAAAATGGAAGTAATAAGACCAACGATGAATGCAGCGTAAAGACCGACCATCGGATCTACGCCTGCGACGAACGCAAATGCGACAGCTTCAGGAACCAATGCTAGCGCAACGGTTAAGCCTGATAGCACATCATTTTTTACGGAGTGCTTAGAAAATTGGGGAAATTCGAACATGTTTGTTTTTAAGTTCTCTTTGCAATGAGTTAAACCCGACACATATTCGTATTTGCACAAGCCACTGAGTGGTTGATTTCTAATCAAACATTGCAGTGTAAACCGTAGTATTAAAAGAGCAGCATCAGAATGGTGTCGAAAACTTGAGTCGGCGCATGCTACCGAAAAGTGTGATTAAGTTCAAGAATGATACGAATAATGGCGTACAAATGTGATCACGAATTGGTATTTATATGAACAATTTATTGGGCAGATATGAAGATAAAAAAGGCTACCAGATGGTAGCCTTTAATTTATTTATGCAGTTAAGCAGTTGAACGTAATGATTTAGCCTAGTTAAAGTTAGGCTTTGTCATCTCTGCCGATGCGCGGTTTTTAGCCACTTGGCTACCCGCACCTTTAGCTTGGTAACGTTCGGTTTTGAACGGTGCTGCTGCAACCGTGATTTCGCGTAGCTCTTGAGGGCCAGGTGCTTTTGTCATCGGTGCGCTAGCGTTTAGCTTAGCAGCAACTTTGATGGCTTCGACTTTAGGCTCTGGTTTAGCTACTGGCGCTTCGGCTGCAATCTCTTTTGCTGCTTCAACCACAGGCTCTTCAGCTGGTGCCGTTTCTACAATGGCATCAACCGGTTCAGCATGTTCAGTTGCAGGAGTTTCAACGATAGGCTCTACAGAGGCTGTTTCTACTACTGCCGATTCAGTTTTTTCTGCGATTACTGCTTCCACAACAGGTGCTTCTACTGCTGGAGATTCAACTTTCGCTTCAACTGTTTCTTGAACCTTTGATTCAACAACTGGTGCTTCTGTTACAACAGGTTGCTCGCGTCGAATAATCACTTTACCCATAGCCATTTCTGGGCAAGCAAAACCACCTTGCATTGTAGGTACTGCTGCTACTGCTTCTTCCTTAACTTGCTCTTCTTTCTTAGGTGCAGGTTTCGGAATGTAGCGTGGCATTACTTTACCCATAGCCATCTCAGGAGAAGCTACACCACCTTTACGCAGGCGGAACGGGTTAGGACGGCGATCGCGACCACGGCGACGGCGCTGGCCGCTTGCACGCAGGTGACGTGGCGAACGACGGTTACGACGTTGCTTAGACTCTGCTTGCTTGTTGTCTTGCTGTGCTTCTACCGCTGCTTCTGTTGGCTTCTCAACTTTGGTTTCAACCGTTTCTTGAGTCTTAACCGCCGTTTCTTCTGCTTTCTTCTCAACCGCTTCTTGGTCTTTAACGCGTACAGACTTGTTCAGTTTGCGACGTTGGCGACGCTCCTTCACTTTTTCTGCTTTCGCGTTTTGTTGCTTTGGTTTGCTCTCTTCTGGTTTTGTTTCAGTTCGAGCTTCCGCCGCTAGCTGCAGGCCTTTTTCCGCTACTTTTGCATTTGCTTTTTGCTCTTGGGCTTTGTCTGCTTGTTGAGCTTTAGGCTTACGCTTTTGGTTGCGGTTTTGCTGTTTATTGGTTTGTTGTTGAGCTTCGTTTTGTTCATTCGCTTGCTCATCACGAGGCTTACGACGACGTCGGTTATCACGGTTATCACGATTGTCGCGGTTCTCACGATTATCGCGTTGGTTGTTATTGCGACGACGATCATTGCGATCACGTTTGTTGCGTCGATTATCGCGATTTGGCTTTTTCTCTTCCTGAGGTTTCGGTTCTTCTTTTACTTCTTCAGAACCGCCGAATAGGAAACTACCAAGTGCTTTAAACAAACGGCTGAACAGTCCAGGTTTTTCTTCTTGTTCAACTTTCTGTTCTTTCTTCTTCGCCTCAGGGGCAGGTTTAGCTGCTGGTGCAGGTGCCGTTTGAGAAGGAGCCGCAAAGCCTTTAAGAACAGGTTCTTCGATTCGTTTAGGTTTTACGTCAACTTCCGCTGGCTCTTTACCTTCCGCTTCTTTCATTGCTTCCAGTTTTTTAGGAAGTAGGTAAGAAATCAGATCGAACTCTTCACCTTCACGAACACGGATAACTTCGAAGTGCGGCGTTTCCATGTCAGAGTTTGGAACAACCGTAATCTTCACTTCTTGAATGCGTTCGATATGGTTAACTGAACGACGTTTTTCGTTCAACAAGTAAGAAGCGATTGGCACAGGTACAACTGCGAGAACTTGCGCTGTATTGTCTTTCAGTGCTTCCTCTTCGATTAAACGAAGCACAGAAAGTGCTAGAGATTCGTTGTCGCGAACGACTCCAGTACCGCTACAGCGAGGACAGATGTGGTGGCTTGCTTCTGCTAGAGAAGGGCTTAAACGTTGACGTGACATCTCCAACAAACCAAAGCGAGAAATACGACCGATTTGTACACGAGCGCGATCAAGACGAACGGCTTCACGTAGACGGTTTTCTACTTCTCGTTGGTGGCGAACAGGTGTCATATCGATAAAGTCGATAACCACTAAGCCACCCAAGTCACGTAGACGTAACTGGCGAGCAATTTCGTCGGCTGCTTCTAGGTTCGTGTTTAGAGCTGTTTCTTCAATATCGCCGCCCTTGGTTGCACGAGCAGAGTTGATATCGATAGACGTTAGTGCTTCGGTTGGGTCAATAACAATAGAACCACCAGATGGCAGACGCACTTCACGTTGGAAAGCTGATTCAATTTGGCTTTCGATTTGGTAGTGGCTGAATAGTGGAACTTCGCCTTCATATTTCTTAACGCGGTTAAGGAAATCAGGGCGCACCAATTGAATGTGCTCTTTTGCACGTTCGTAGATGGTGTTGCTGTCAATTAAGATTTCGCCAATATCACGACGTAAATAGTCACGGATTGCACGAACGATAACGTTACTTTCTTGGTGGATTAAGAATGGAGCAGGGTTAGAGTCCGCTGCACCTTTGATTGCACCCCAGTGGTTAAGTAGTACATTCAAATCCCACTCAAGTTCTTCAGCACTCTTGCCAACGCCAGCAGTACGTACGATTAGGCCCATGCCCTGAGGCAGTTCCAAAGTACTTAATGCGGCTTTTAGTTGAGTACGCTCGTCACCTTCGATTCGGCGAGAAATACCGCCAGCACGAGGGTTGTTAGGCATAAGAACAAGGTAACTACCAGCAAGAGAAATGAAAGTAGTAAGAGCTGCGCCCTTGCTTCCACGTTCTTCTTTTTCCACTTGAACGATAACTTCTTGGCCTTCCGTTAGCACTTCTTTGATGCTTGGACGACCTTGGTAGGTGTAACCTTCAGGGAAATATTCGCGGGCAATTTCTTTGAGAGGGAGGAAACCGTGACGCTCGGCGCCGTAATCAACAAATGCGGCTTCTAAGCTTGGTTCGATACGTGTGATACGTCCTTTGTAGATATTCGCTTTTTTAGATTCATGACCTGGACTCTCGATATCAAGATCGAAAAGTCGCTGGCCATCAACCAGAGCGACACGCAACTCTTCTTTTTGAGTTGCGTTAATTAACATTCTTTTCATTGAAAATTCTCGTTGTCTTTTCTTTTATATCTTTCTTGTCGACTTGCCACTGTTTTTTCGCTCTTTCACGGTGCCTGATCCCATGGCTTGTATTTTGCAGCCTCCCGGCTGGAAGGGGATGCTCTCGGGCACTTCAGTCATCACAAGCCTCTTGTGGTTTCTGTTGGAAACGTAGACTTGTGACCCGCTATTTGGGCGGTAGGTACTCAACGTGAATATGCGAGGAGTAGGGTGGCAAGAGTGTTGAATTCGATGTGTCTCACGCCAATGCTGCACTCGACCTTCAACGATCTACTCACATTGCTTGAGGATAAATGATTGGTAATGAATAAAATGTAACCAAACCTTCCTTAGCAGCTGTGAACTATAGCAGTGCGCGTGGCTATCAGCAATCTGCTTTCACGCAAACGATAGAAAATTTGCCGCTAAACTCAAAATTTCTAATTTATAACTGGCTGTTTCATAAGCAATTGAGATGTGTAAACTGATCAAGACAGAAAACAAATTGAGAACTCGATTGAGAGTTTTAATAATTTAAACAAAAGCTTGGCGAAATTTAGACCAGTTTGTACTATCAAGTGTTTCTTTTACGACAAGAATAATGTGAAGTCGCGCGAAATTGAGTTTACAATACCGCCCATGAGCGAAATAAGAACAAAAGTCCAGTTCGTCGACATTGACGAAGATATGGCGGGTCAGCGCATTGATAATTTTTTGCGCAACCAATTAAAAGACATCCCTAAAAGCATGATTTACCGAATCGTGCGTAAGGGCGAAGTACGTGTAAATAAAAAGCGTATAAAAGCAGAGTACAAGTTAAAAGCAGGCGATCTCGTTCGTATTCCACCGGTGACAGTCGAGAAAAAAGATGACGATGTTGCGCCAAGTACGAAACTAAACAAAGTCGCAGAGCTGGAAGATATGATCATCTTCGAAGATGATCATATGTTGATTCTAAACAAACCATCTGGTACCGCTGTGCATGGTGGCAGTGGCTTAAAGTTTGGCGCGATTGAAGCGCTTAGAGCTCTGCGTCCTCAAGCTCGCTTTCTTGAACTTGTGCATCGTATTGACCGTGATACTTCAGGTATCTTGCTGGTTGCTAAGAAGCGTTCTGCACTTCGTCACTTGCAAGCCCAGTTTCGTGAAAAGACAGTGAAGAAGTTTTACTTAGCTCTTGTCATGGGACAATGGAAAAGCAGTTGTAAGGTTGTGAACGCGCCACTGCTTAAAAACGAAGTGAACAGTATTGTTCGTGTTAACCCTAACGGTAAGCCGTCTGAAACGCGTTTTAAGATTTTGGAAAAGTTTGAACAAGCAACATTGATTCAAGCGAGTCCGATTACTGGTCGAACTCACCAAATCCGAGTTCATACACAATATACGGGCCACCCAATCGCTTGGGATGATCGCTACGGTGACCGCCGCTTTGATGCTTACACAGGTCAAGTTGGTTTAGATCGTTTGTTCCTACACGCGGCAAACATCAAGTTCCAACACCCATCAAATGATGAGTGGATGGAAATCAACGCACCGATGGAACCGAAGCTAGAAAAAGTGTTGGCGGGTTTAAGAAACGCGTAACCATGTTTTCCTCGCGGATGCAAGAAGGGAGCCTGTGGCTCCCTTTTATCATATTTTGATCAAAGGACATCGAGTCCTTGAACATGCAACATATCAATCAAATCAATCAATGGTAGTCCGACAAGTGTGTTCGGGTCTTTCCCCACTAATTTGTTAAACAAACAAATTCCCATTCCTTCGCTTTTAAAGCTGCCTGCGCAGTAAAAAGGTTCTTCCCTGTCGACGTAGCGCTCGATTTGTTCAAGCGTCAAATCTCTAAAGTGTACTTCGAAAGAATCAAAGCCGACTTCTGTATGGTTTGTGACGGTGTTATGTACCGCAAGACCAGTATAGAAAGTGATGACTTTTCCACTTTGAGACAAAAGTTGATTTATTGCGTTGTCTCTATTTAAAGGTTTGCCAACGATTTCACCATTAATGACACAAACCTGGTCACTGCCGATAACTAAACTTGCTTTATCCGTCTGGCAAGATGTTGCTTTCTCTTGGGCCAATCTTTGCACCAGTTCAAGAGGCGTTTCCTGGTCAAACGGTGTTTCATCGCAATCAGGTGATAAACAAATGAACGGTAGTGAAAGCTTTTCAAGCAGTTGTTTACGAAAAGGGGAGGTTGAAGCTAAAACCAGTTGGTAATTTTTCATTTTGAATTACAATTCGTGGGAGCATTTCCGATAGGATAATCGATCAAAAATGATTCTGGCTAATGCTCTGTATGTTAAGCGTAAAAAAGTACAACTTTTTTGCCTTTTTCTTTGACTAATTTTGATTTGGAAGATAATATTCGCGCCCTATGCAAAAGGTAAAAATACCGCGAACGGTTGACCCAGCGAAAGCTGCACAGAAACGATTAGATTACGATGGAATCATCCAAGCTAGTCTTTTCAAGCGCTTAGCGGAAACAACTGAAGGCGTAAAACGCGACGCAGAAGTCTCATTGTCATTTGGGATGGATGAACAGCGACTCGTTGTTATCTCTGGTAAAGCTAACATCGAAGTCGATTTAGAGTGTCAGCGTTGTAATGAGGTATTCGCACATGAGTGCGAAGTTGAATTCCTTTCTACTCCTTACTACGGTGAGAAAACGGAACAGGAAGCACCAGAAATTTATGATTTGGTAGATCTAAATGAATATGGTGAATTAGACCTTATACAACTGGTTGAAGACGAGTTCATCTTAGCATTACCTCAAATTGCGATGCACGATGAAGCGGATTGTAGCGTTGATTCAAATAACATGGTTTTTGGTGAGATTCCTGAAGAAATTGAGGAAGAAAAACCGAATCCATTCGACGTTTTGAAAAGTCTGAAAAAGTAATAGGTGTGGTAACCGATTCTTCTTCAGGTTTTTAACCCAATAGTATAGGAGTAGGGTCAATGGCCGTACAGAAAAACCGTAAAACTCGTTCTAAGCGCGGTATGCGTCGTTCACACGATGCGCTAACTACAGCTGCTCTATCTGTAGACGCGACTTCTGGTGAAACTCACCTACGCCACAACGTAACTGCTGAAGGTTACTACCGTGGTCAAAAGGTTATCAACAAGTAAGGTTGAACCTTTGCAAAGTATTACCGTTGCACTTGATGCAATGGGCGGGGATTTCGGTCCACGCGTAACAGTGCCTGCCGCCGTGCAGGCACTGTCTCATTTCCCAGAGCTAAAAGTGATTCTTATAGGTGATCAATCTCTGATCACGTCTCAATTATCTCAACTCGGTACCTCGACCAGTTCCCGCTTGACTATTCTTCATAGTGAGAAAGTTATCTCGAACTCAGAAAAACCTTCATTGGCACTACGTAATAGCCAAAATAGTTCCATGCGTATGGCTATCGATTTGGTTTCTGAGCAGAAGGCGGATGCTTGTGTTAGTGGTGGCAACACCGGTGCATTAATGGCACTATCGCGTTTCATTCTTAAGTTACTTCCTGGTATTGAACGTCCTGCTTTAGTTTCAGCTTTACCGACGATTACTGGAAAGCGTACTTGGATGCTAGATCTAGGTGCGAATGTATCGTGCGATGCTGATAGTTTATTCCAATTTGCTGTAATGGGCAGTGCATTAGCAGAAGAACACTTAAGTTGTCCTCCTCGCGTTGCTGTACTCAATATTGGTGCAGAAGAGATTAAAGGTAACGATTTAGTCAAACGTTGCGCAGAAATGCTTTCTCAGACCGACGCGATTAACTTTGTTGGTTATATTGAAGGTAATCAAATTTTGCATGATGTTGCAGACGTCATTGTATGTGATGGGTTTGTCGGCAACGTATGCTTAAAAGCCAGTGAGGGAACAGCTCAACTTTTTATCGAAAAAATTAAAACCAGTATGATGGCGTCAACGATAAAGGGTTGGATTGCTAGAAAGTTGTTTTCTCGGCTATTTAATGAACTAAAAACACTGAACCCCGACCAGTATAACGGCGCAAGTTTGCTAGGATTGCGCGGCATTGTCATAAAAAGCCATGGAAGTGCGGATGTATCTGCGATTGTCAATGCACTTGGCGAGGCAGTACACGAGGTCAAACGACAAGTACCAAGCCGTATTAGCGATCGTTTGGAAGCGGTTTTACTCGAGAGGCATTATTAGTCTTCATGTATAGCAAAATTTTAGGTACTGGCAGCTACCTGCCATCTCAGGTGCGTACAAACGCAGATCTAGAGAAAATGGTAGATACAAGTGATGAGTGGATCGTTGCTCGCACGGGTATTAAAGAGCGTCGAATTGCTGCAGAAAATGAGACTGTAGCGGACATGGCATTCTACGCAGCTGAAAACGCTATCGATATGGCGGGTATTGATAAAAACGATATCGACCTGATTATCGTAGCCACAACGAGCAGTAGCCATACTTTCCCTTCATCTGCGTGTCAGGTGCAGGCAAAGCTTGGCATTAAAGGTTGTCCAGCTTTTGACTTAGCCGCTGCTTGTTCTGGTTTTGTGTACGCATTATCCGTTGCAGACCAACATATTAAATCGGGTATGTGTAAAAACGTACTTGTTATTGGTTCAGATGCTTTGTCTAAAACGTGTGATCCGACAGACCGTTCAACCATTATCCTATTTGGTGATGGTGCTGGAGCCGTTGTCGTAGGCGCTAGCCAAGAGCCAGGTATTATTTCTACCCACATATACTCGGATGGTCAATTCGGTGAGCTACTAAGCCTACCTGTACCTGAGCGTGGTCAAGATGCTGACAAATGGCTTCATATGGCAGGTAACGAAGTATTCAAAGTCGCTGTCACTCAGTTATCGAAACTAGTAAAAGATACGCTTGAAGCCAACAACATGCATAAGTCTGAACTAGACTGGCTAGTACCGCATCAAGCGAACTATCGAATTATTTCGGCAACAGCGAAAAAGCTTTCAATGTCTTTAGACCAAGTCGTAGTGACATTAGACCGACACGGGAACACTTCTGCGGCGACAGTACCGTCTGCGCTGGATGAAGCTGTGCGCGATGGTCGCATTAAACGCGGGCAGACTTTATTGCTAGAGGCGTTTGGTGGCGGTTTCACTTGGGGCTCTGCTCTGGTGAAGTTCTAAGTTTCACGAGAATTCAAAATTTAAGGTGCACTTGTTGCATCTTATTTCTTTTTACTTTGCTTAAAGGAAAACAACATGAGCAAGTTTGCTATCGTATTTCCAGGTCAAGGTTCTCAAGCTGTAGGTATGCTTGCAGAACTAGGCGAACAATATGACGTAGTAAAACAAACATTTGCAGAAGCATCTGACGCACTAGGTTACGATCTATGGGCGCTTGTTCAAAATGGACCTGCAGAAGATTTAAACGAGACTTTCCGCACTCAACCAGCTTTGCTAGCTTCATCTGTTGCAATCTGGCGTGTATGGCAGGAGCTCGGTTTAGAGCAACCAGCAAACCTAGCCGGTCACAGCTTAGGTGAGTATTCAGCACTTGTATGTGCGGGTGTGATTGACTTTAAAGAAGCAATCAAGCTGGTTGAATTACGCGGTAAGCTAATGCAAGAGGCGGTACCAGCAGGTACTGGCGCTATGTACGCGATTATCGGTTTGGCTGATGATGCGATTGCAAAAGCGTGTGAAGACGCAGCGCAAGGTGAAGTGGTCTCTCCAGTAAACTTTAACTCGCCTGGTCAGGTAGTTATCGCGGGTAGCAAAGATGCAGTAGAGCGTGCGGGAGCACTATGTAAAGAAGCTGGTGCGAAACGTGCGCTTCCTCTTCCTGTTTCAGTGCCATCACACTGTGCGCTTATGAAGCCAGCAGCGGAAAAACTTGCAGTAGCTCTTGAGTCTATCGAATTTAACTCACCACAGCTTCCAGTTATCAACAACGTTGATGTGGTCGCTGAAACAGATCCTGCAAAAATCAAAGATGCGCTTGTTCGTCAGCTACATAGCCCAGTTCGCTGGACTGAAACAGTCGAGCTTATGCACGAGCAAGGGGTAGAACAGCTTCTTGAGCTTGGTCCTGGTAAGGTTTTAACAGGTCTAACAAAACGTATCGTGAAAACGCTAACTGCAGCAGCAGTGAATGATGTTGCGTCGCTAGACGCGGCGAAGTAATCCATCAAGCGATAAAACTTGCGATAAGAAAAGGAAACACAACATGATGAATCTAGAAGGTAAGATCGCGCTAGTTACCGGCGCAAGCCGTGGTATTGGCCGCGCGATCGCGGAACTTCTTGTAGAGCGCGGTGCGACGGTTATCGGTACGGCTACTTCTGAAAGTGGCGCTGCTGCTATCAGCGAGTATCTTGGTGATAACGGTAAAGGTCTAGCTCTTAACGTGACTGATGTCGAGTCTATCGAAGCGACACTAAAAACGATCAACGAAGAATTTGGTGTGATCGATATTCTGGTGAATAACGCTGGTATTACTCGTGACAACCTATTGATGCGTATGAAAGATGATGAGTGGAACGACATCATCGATACCAACCTAACGCCTATCTACCGCATGTCTAAAGCGGTTTTACGCGGCATGATGAAAAAACGTGCGGGTCGTATCATCAACGTAGGCTCAGTTGTTGGTACCATGGGTAACGCAGGTCAAACTAACTACGCAGCAGCGAAAGCGGGCGTGATTGGTTTTACTAAATCAATGGCTCGTGAAGTTGCGTCTCGTGGTGTAACAGTGAACACTGTTGCCCCTGGTTTCATCGAAACTGACATGACAAAGGCACTAAATGATGAGCAACGTGCGGCAACGTTGTCGAACGTGCCAGCTGGTCGTTTAGGTGACCCACGTGAAATTGCATCAGCAGTAGTTTTCCTTGCTTCTCCTGAAGCAGCGTACATTACTGGTGAAACTTTGCATGTAAATGGTGGCATGTACATGGTTTAATGAGACAGTTTGTGCAAAATAAGCTATTTTACATTGTGAAAAATAGCCTATAGTTGCAGTTAACTGTCATAAACTTGTCATGCTTATGCGCAAGATTTGTGCATGATTTAAGTCAAAAATGTATTGAAATTCGGTTAAATTCGCTAATTTTGTGGTTTGACCAGCAAGGACCCCCTTGCAACTTTCAATAGTTCGAATAAACTACGGAATCATCGCATTAGGCGAAATCTGTAAAGGAAAAGAAAAATGAGCAACATCGAAGAACGCGTAAAGAAAATCATTGTTGAACAGCTAGGTGTAGACGAAGCAGAAGTTAAAAACGAAGCTTCTTTTGTTGACGATCTAGGTGCTGATTCTCTAGACACTGTAGAACTAGTTATGGCTCTAGAAGAGGAATTCGACACTGAGATTCCTGACGAAGAAGCTGAGAAGATCACTACTGTTCAAGCTGCAATCGACTACGTAAACAGCGCTCAGTAATTAGCTCTCCCAGGCGGTCTCCTAGACCGCCTGTGTTCTTTCTAACTTCTTCTATCCTCTCATAGAAATATTCAATTCCCGGAGAATTATATCGTGTCCAAGCGTCGTGTAGTTGTCACTGGCATGGGTATGTTGTCACCGGTAGGCAACACAGTAGAATCATCTTGGAAAGCCCTGCTAGAAGGTCAAAGTGGTATCGTGAATATCGAGCACTTTGATGCTACGAACTTCTCAACTCGTTTTGCAGGTCTTGTTAAAGATTTCGATTGCACAGAGTACATGTCTAAAAAAGATGCTCGTAAGATGGATCTTTTCATCCAGTACGGCATTGCAGCGGGTATTCAAGCTCTTGATAACTCTGGCTTACAAATTACCGAAGAAAATGCGGCTCGAGTTGGTGTTGCTATCGGCTCAGGCATTGGCGGTCTAGATCTGATCGAAACAGGTCACACTGCATTAGTAGAAAAAGGCCCTCGCAAAGTTAGCCCATTTTTTGTTCCTTCGACCATCGTAAATATGGTTGCAGGTAACCTATCTATCATGCGTGGTCTTCGTGGTCCAAATATCGCGATTTCTACAGCATGTACTACTGGCCTACATAACATCGGTCATGCTGCACGAATGATTGCGTACGGCGATGCAGATGCGATGGTTGCTGGTGGCGCAGAAAAAGCGTCTACGCCTCTTGGCATGGCTGGCTTCGGTGCAGCTAAAGCGCTATCTACTCGTAATGAAGAACCTCAAAAAGCGTCTCGTCCATGGGATAAAGGCCGTGATGGCTTTGTTCTAGGCGATGGTGCTGGCATGATGGTGCTTGAAGAGTACGAACACGCGAAAGCACGTGGCGCGAAGATTTACGCAGAACTGGTTGGTTTTGGTATGTCTGGCGATGCTTACCACATGACTTCTCCAAGCGAAGATGGCTCGGGTGGTGCACTTGCGATGGAAGCGGCAATGCGTGACGCCAACATCACAGGCACCCAAGTAGGTTATGTGAATGCTCACGGTACATCTACTCCTGCTGGTGACGTTGCAGAAATCAAGGGCGTGAAACGTGCTCTTGGTGAAGAAGGTGCGAAGCAAGTACTTGTATCATCAACTAAGTCTATGACTGGTCACCTATTAGGTGCAGCAGGCTCTGTTGAAGCAATTATCACGGTTATGTCTTTGGTTGACCAAATCGTTCCACCAACGATTAACCTTGATGATCCAGAAGAAGGTCTAGACATCGACCTTGTGCCACACACTGCGCGCAAAGTTGAAGGTATGGAATACGCTATCTGTAACTCGTTTGGCTTTGGTGGTACAAACGGTTCTTTGATCTTCAAAAAGTTCGCTGAGTAACACTATCTAACCTTATTTAGATAAGCGAAACTTGTATTCTAACGGCTCGATGCTTAGCATTGAGCCGTTTTGTTTTATTTGTTGTCTGCTAATTTGAAGGTACGCGAATGTTTTGGGTAAATGGAGTTCCACAAACGCATGTAGAACTGGGTGATCGCTCATTCCAATACGGCGATGGAGGTTTTACCACCATCCTGACCCAAAACGGAGAGTTGGTTTACTGGCAAGAACACATTGAGCGTATGAGGTCCTGCCTTGACGTATTGAAGATCTCTTCCCCTGACTGGCAAGTTGTGCATGCTTGGGCAAGCAAAGCGGCTTTATCTGATGCACAAGCTGGGGTGAAAATTCACGTTAGCCGTGGTATTGGTGGGCGAGGGTATAGTCCTAATGGGATTGAAGGCCCTATCGTGACTATCTCCAATTTTGCGTTTCCTTCTCATTACTCTTCTTGGCAAGAAAAAGGCGTGGATTTGGGCGTTTGTGAGACTCGTCTCGGGATTCAACCTTTACTCGCTGGACACAAGCACAACAACCGTTTAGAGCAGATTCTCGCCAAGGCTGAAATAGACGATACCGAGTTTGCAGATGCAATAACGTTAAATGTGCAAAACCATGTCATTGAAACTACAATGGCCAACCTTTTTTGGGTTAAAGGTAATAAAGTATTTACACCGGAGCTGACCTTATCTGGCGTTGCGGGCGTAATGCGTCGTAAGGTGCTTGAGCTACTAAAAGTAAGTCATATTGAAGTCATCGAGGGGCGTTTTATACTTCCAGATTTGCAGAGCGCAGACGAGGCTTTCATGTGTAACTCAATATTAGGTGTCGCACCAATTCGCAGCATAGTGGCATCTAACTCTAAGACTATATTTCCGATAGGAAAATTGACTCAACGACTGCAAGGGAATTTAACTACGTGATTAAAAAACTGTTGGCTTTTGTTGTGCTGATCGCAGTGATAGGCGCAGCAGCTGTTTTTTATATAATTTCACAGGCTAAACAATACGTTGAAAAGCCTATTCTATTGGAACAACCTCAGCTGTTTACTGTAGAAAGTGGTACAAGCTTTCATCATGTCATGCGCGCCTTAGTTGAAGATGAGGTAATTGAAACATCGGAGTACATCCGTTTAATACCTCACTTATATCCAGAACTGTTGCAAGTGCGAGCGGGTACTTATCAACTAGAGCCTGGTATGTCGCTTTCGCAAGCATTGGAGCACCTGAATACCGGAAAAGAATACCAGTTTGCGATCACTTTTGTTGAAGGCAGCCGCTTTTCTGAGTGGGTAGAGCAATTGAAAAGTGCTCCTTATTTAGAGCATGACTTAACCGATCTATCAGAAAAAGACATGGCAGCAAAGTTGGGTATTGAGCGAGAAAAGCTTGAAGGACTGTTTTTAGCAGAAACCTACCATTACACGGCGGGTGCAAGTGAAAGCCAGTTATTAAAACGAGCGCATCGAAAACTCAATAAGATTCTGGATGCTAACTGGGAAGCTCGTCAAGAAAAGCTGCCATTGCAAGACAAATATGAAGCCTTGATTCTGGCGTCTATCATCGAGAAAGAGACGGCCATTGACTCTGAGCGTGAGCGCGTCGCTTCTGTGTTTATCAACCGATTGAACAAACGCATGCGTTTACAAACGGATCCGACGGTTATTTATGGTATGGGTGAGGCTTACGACGGAAATATTCGTAAGAAAGATTTGCGCACGCCGACACCATATAACACCTATACCATCAATGGTTTACCTCCAACCCCAATCGCGATGGCAGGTGAAGCCTCTATTGAAGCTGCTTTGAATCCAGAAAGTAGCAACTATTTATATTTCGTAGCAAGTGGAAAGGGCGGACACGTATTTTCGAAATCCCTTGCAGAGCACAATCGTGCTGTTCGAGCCTATTTAAGAGAACTAAGAAAGAACAAATGATGAAAGCAAACTTTATTGTCGTTGAAGGCCTAGAAGGCGCGGGTAAAAGCACTGCGATTAAAACCGTTTTAGATACGCTAAAAGCGGCAGGTATTGAAAATATCGTAAATACCCGTGAGCCAGGAGGCACGCCGCTAGCAGAAAAGATGCGCGCTCTGGTGAAAGAAGAGCATGAAGGCGAAGAACTTAAAGACATGACGGAGTTGCTTCTTCTATATGCTGCACGTGTCCAGTTGGTTGAGAACGTGATCAAACCAGCTTTGGCGAACGGTCAGTGGGTGGTGGGTGACCGCCACGATATGTCGTCGCAGGCTTATCAAGGTGGTGGCCGTCAGATTGACGCGTCGCTAATGAAAAACCTTCGAGACACAACGCTTGGTGATTTTAAACCTGCTTTCACTCTCTATATGGATATTGACCCTCGCGTTGGGCTTGAGCGTGCGCGTGGGCGTGGTGAGCTCGATCGTATCGAGAAGATGGATATCAGCTTCTTTGAACGTACACGAGAGCGTTATTTGGAGATTGCTCATGCTGATCCTTCTATCATTATCATTAACGCTGAGCAGGCGATCGAAGACGTGTCGAGTGATATTCGGGACGCTCTTAACGAGTGGTTAGCTCGTCAATAATAAGTGAAACTTAAATTTAGGTGACTCATGTTAAATGATTATCCATGGTTGCAGCCAGTATGGGATAACCTCAAAGTAGGGCTAGAGTCGGACAGAGTACCAGGTGCGCTTTTATTGCAAAGCGAGCAAGGCTTAGGCATCGAAAAACTTATCGAGTTTTTTAGCCAAGCACTTCTTTGCCAAAATTACGCCAGTGAAGCGTGCGGTTTTTGTCATAGCTGTCAATTAAATCAATCACACAACCACCCAGATTTACACTGGATCAAACCAGAAAAAGAAGGAAAAGCGATAACGGTGGACCAAGTTCGAGCTTGCAACCGTCTTGCTCAGGAATCATCACAGCTTAATGGTTATCGCCTATTTGTTATAGAGCCAGCGGACTCTATGAATGAATCGGCATCGAATGCATTGTTAAAAACGCTAGAAGAGCCTGGGGCAAAGTGCTTGTTTTTGCTCGTTACCCACAATCAGGAGCGCCTGCTTCCAACGATTCGTAGCCGTTGCCAACACTGGGTTGTTGCGCCGCCGTCAACGGAACAAGCGATGCAATGGATGCGCGAACAAGGGGCGCAGCAAGTTCCTGCTTACGCCTTAAAACTGAATATGGGCTCTCCTATAAAAACATTGGATGCGTTAAATAATGGCGATCTCGATGCTTACTTGGCTTTTGAGCGCACTTTTATTAAGGCGATGTCTTCTCCTGCCTCAGACATTTCTGAGTGTGCTTCTTTAATGGCTAAACACTCGGAGCAATCACTAGACTGGGCGTGGTATTTACTAACAGACGCTCAGAAAGCGCAGTTTGGTGTATCAGAAGCACAAATGCTTCCTGGCGCTATAAAGTTTCAGCCGAACAACTACAACGGTTTGTACTCATCAGCGAAGGCGCTGATGGACCTCAAAGCTCAGGTGCAAGCCTTTCCTGGTCTAAACCTTGAGCTACTATCAATGAACTGGTTAATTGAATCACGAGAGGCATTATGTTCGTAGATTCTCATTGTCATTTAGACAAATTGAATTACGACGATCTCCACATCAATGTGGAAGACGTTATTAACAAAGCTAAACAAGCAAAGGTAACCGAGCTGCTTTCTGTGGGAGTTACGCTGGATTCTTTCCCTAAAATGATGGAAATGATTGAGCCTTATGAGAATGTTTATGCTTCGTGCGGTGTACACCCACTTGATGTTGAAAGCGACTTTTCGATGGACGTGCTACGTCACCACGCATCGAATGAAAAAGTCGTTGCCATTGGTGAAACAGGCTTGGATTATCATTATAAGCCAGAAACGGCAGCGTTACAGAAAGAGCGTTTTGAGCAACACGTTGATCTTGCGGTGGAGCTTAACAAACCTTTAATTATCCATACCAGAAACGCACGTGCGGATACTCTAGATATTTTGCGTAAGGGTGGGGCGGAGAAATGTGGTGGTGTTATCCACTGTTTTACAGAAGATCTTCCATTTGCTGAAGCTGCACTTGAGCTGGGGTTTTATATTTCTATCTCGGGGATTGTCACTTTCCGTCAAGCTACAGAGTTGAAAGAAGTGGTGAAGACTCTACCTCTAGAGAAGCTTCTCATTGAGACAGATTCTCCTTACTTGGCTCCAGTCCCTCACCGAGGTAAAGAGAATCAACCTGCTTATGTTGTCGAGGTGGCTTCTTATATTGCGCAACTCAAATCGTGCTCTCTTTCTGAAGTGGCACAAAAAACCACCGAAAATTTCCGAAATCTTTTTTTGCGATAAAAAATCAATAAGAGCATAAAAAAGGAGCGTATGCTCCTTTTTTGTTGATAAAAACAACAGATATACTCATGAGTTTAATGTTTACTAAAAATGTTGATTTAATAACATTCAAAAATCACAAATGTAATTTTGTTACTAAAAATAACATTGGAGCGTATTTTATTTACGCCTTAAAATTAATTATATAAATAATAAACTCTTTATAAAACAGTAATATAACTGCAATGCAAACCTTTTCATCAGCTGTTTTTGGGTGTGATCCAAGACTTGTTTTGAAACTAAATTTCGTAACTGTGTGGAAAGTTTGAGGGTCATCAATATATATTTAGAGCCGGAAAATATAATGCAGTTGTGGTTACATTTTCATTGGGTGCTAACCTTTAGGCTACGGGGGTGTGCCGTTAGTGCCCAAATAATACTTATAAATTTATCAGGAGCATAAACATGTTTAAGAACCTTTTTGCTAACCTGCAAAAAGTTGGTAAGGCGCTGATGCTTCCAGTATCAGTTTTACCAGTTGCAGGTATTTTATTAGGTGTGGGTGCTGCCCATCTAAGCTTTATTCCAGAGATCGTTTCTAATCTTATGGAACAAGCTGGTGGTTCAGTATTCGGCCAAATGGCACTTCTATTTGCAGTAGGTGTAGCTCTAGGCTTCACTAATAACGACGGTGTTGCTGGTCTTGCAGCAATCGTTGGTTACGGCATCATGACGGCAACGCTAGGTGTAATGGCGGGTGTTATGGGTGTTGAGAAAATCGATACAGGTGTACTAGGTGGTATCCTTGTCGGTGGTGTGGCTGCTTGGGCATTCAACCGTTTCTTCAAAATTCAACTTCCAGAGTATCTTGGCTTCTTCGCTGGTAAGCGTGCAGTGCCTATCATCACTGGTTTTGCAGCGATCATCCTTGGTGTTATCCTTTCTGTAATTTGGCCACCAATTGGCGGTGCAATCTCTGCATTCTCTGATTGGGCTGCGCACCAAAACCCACAACTAGCATTCGGTATCTACGGTGTTGTAGAGCGTTCTCTAATCCCATTCGGCCTACACCACGTATGGAACGTACCGTTCTTCTTCGAAGCTGGTTCTTGTGTTAACGCTGCTGGTGAAGCTCAAAACGGCGTACTAACTTGTTACCTAGTTGCTGATGAAGCATCTCGTGCTGCTGGTAATGGCTTCGGTCAGCTAGCGGGTGGTTACATGTTCAAGATGTTTGGTCTACCAGCTGCAGCAATCGCAATTGCTCACTGTGCTAAACCAGAAAACCGCGCAAAAGTAATGGGTATCATGGCGTCAGCTGCACTGACTTCATTCCTAACTGGTATTACTGAGCCTATCGAATTCTCATTCCTATTCGTTGCTCCACTACTATACGGTATCCACGCTCTACTAGCTGGTTCTGCATACATTGTTTCTAACACTCTAGGCTTTGTACACGGTACTTCTTTCTCTCACGGTTTGATCGACTTCCTAGTTCTATCTGGTAACGCTCAGAAGATGGGTCTAATGATTGCTGTTGGTCTAGTATACGCAGTGATTTACTACGTAGTGTTCCGTGGCGTAATCACAGCACTTGACCTAAAAACTCCTGGTCGTGAAGATGAAACAGAAAGTGCGGCAGCAACTTCTGGCTCTGACATGGGTGGTGAACTGGTTGCAGCGTTCGGTGGTAAAGCTAACATTACTGGTCTAGACGCATGTATCACTCGCCTACGTGTCGCGGTTGCAGATACAGCAGCTGTTGACCAAGACAAACTGAAACAACTTGGCGCTGCTGGTGTTGTAGTTGTTGCAGGTGGTGTACAGGCTATCTTCGGTACTAAGTCTGACAACCTAAAAACTGAAATGGATGAGTGGATCCGTAACCACGGCTAATCACCGTCATTCATAACAATGAATAAAAGGAGGCTTCGGCCTCCTTTTTTAGTTCCTCTCTCATTGCTAAAAGTGCTTTCTGAGTGTGATCCTAAACTCATCTTTACTTTTGCCAGTCTTTTCATACATCGCGCTTACTCATCGTTGACATATTGAAACACCACTATGTTTGAATAGCGCATGATGTTTTTTTAATAATTGATAACGTGTATGAAGAGCAAATTAATTTTATTAGCAGGACTAGTAGCAGGACTAGTTTCTAGTACCGCAATTGCGGCAAATGAGCCAACGAACTTGTCTGTTGGTATGGCTGTCGATCAACAGTTGAGTGTTGTTGTTGAGTTAGATAATAAGTATCGCGGCATTATCGGTAACGATGGTATGGCGTTTGATTACATCGCTAAACGTGGAACATTCGATCAAAACATGCCTGTGACCTGGTATGTTGGCGTTGGTGGTTGGTATGAGTGGGATGATGAGTTTGGCGTGCGTGTACCTCTCGGTGTGAACTGGGATTTATCACGCGGCTGGGATCTTTATGGTCAAATACACCCAGAGCTAGATCTTTACAAAGGTGCTGACTTACAACTTGGTGGTGCCGTTGGCATCAAATACAGTTTCTAGAATAAAAGAAACATAAAAAAACGCCGGTAAATACCGGCGTTTTTTGTTTGGAATGCAATACTGCTATTGTTTATCCATGGCTCGCTTGATACAAACGGCAGCGCCGCCCCAAGTGATACCTAAACCAATAACCATCATAATAATTGCGCTGATTGTCATTTCGCTGTCTCCTTGCGATTCACTGCGTTAATCACTAGACCAAAGATAAATAGTGCGGCGATAAGTGCCCAGCCTACAGTTAGATCATAACCACCGTAGCCTTCAGTAAATAAAGCATAAAGCTTAGTCGCTAAGATAATGGCGAGCATAATCGGTGTTACGAAGCGTAAACAGATCTCAAACCATTGACCAATAGAGAAATCAGAGCGCTCATTTACGTAATTACGTACTTCAGGCACGCGTTTCAATAGCCACGCCATCAATACAATCTCAACCAAGCCGCCTACCATAATGCCAACGTTGTTTGCAAAGTGGTCTACTAGGTCTAGCAGCAATAGACCGCCATTTGTTGCGAACGCCATAGAAACCACAAAACCAGTTCCAATTACAACGTTTGCAGCTTTTTTTCGGCTCCACTTTAGCTTATCGATGATGGCGGATGTTACGGCTTCCATGATAGAAATGTGCGAACTTAGACCAGCAACCACCAGTGCAAAGAAGAACAGAGGACCAAGAATATATGGTGCGGGTAATAAGTTAATTGCCGCAGGTAAAGTAACAAAAGCAAGGCCAACGCCTGCAGATACCACTTCTGTTAGCGGTTTACCTTGTTCTTGAGCCATGTAACCCAAGACAGAGAAGATCATAATACCAGCTAGGATGGAGAAGCCACAGTTGATCAACACGGTCATAAACGCGTTATTCGTGATGTCTGATTTTTCTGGCAGATAACTAGAGTAAGCCAGCATGATCGCGAAGCCGATGCTTAGGGTAAAGAAGATCTGACCGTACGCAGCTGCCCATACTTTCACATCCCAAATTTTGCTGAAATCGGGTTCAAACATGTAGTTAACGCCATCCAAAGCTCCTGGCAAGAAAACCATACGTCCGATTAAAAAAATCACCATCAAGAATAGTATTGGCATCATGATTTTAGATGCGCGCTCAATCCCTGATTTCACGCCTTTGGCAATGGCGGTATAAGTAATGGCCCAAGCAATCACCATAGATAAGGCTATCTTCCATTGAATACTGCCTAAGTCTGTTGGTGAGTTGTCACCTAACTTTAGGTACTCGCTAAAGAAAAATGCGTTTGTATCGGTTCCCCAACCTTGAGTGAACGACAACCCAAAGTAAGAAATTGACCAACCGATAACTGCAACATAGTAAACGGCGATAACTGCTGCAACACCAACTTGGAACCAGCCAAGCCATTCAAATTTAGAATGAATTTTCGCTAGCGTTTTTGGTGCTGAGCCTCGGTACTTTTGTCCCATACTGAACTCAAGGATCATAAATGGAATACCGGCCGTGATCATGGCGAAAATGTAAGGAATAAAAAATGCGCCGCCACCGTTTTCATAGGCCATATATGGAAAACGCCAAATGTTTCCCAAACCGATAGCAGACCCGACTGCTGCTAAGATGAATCCCGCTCGGGATCCCCATTGTTCTCGCTTCATATTTGACTCCTATACGACTCCCTGAGGAATGAAGCTCTCTCCGTAACACAGTAATATTTGCGTAAACTGTTGGAAGAAAGGACCGCTGTTATCTATCAGCTTTTCTATCCTTAATTCTAGCTTATTATAATTTTCTAGAGCTATATTCTGGTTACTGTGAGAGAAAGTAGATTATTAATCTTAAAATTTTGATGTGTGTTTGATAAAACTGAAATATTTATCTGTTTTCACTAATCAGACTAACTTCTAATAATACTTAGCGCAATAGAATCTAAATGTTAACTCAGATGCGTTGTCTGGTTTTAATCTTGTTAAATTTGAGTTTGATTATGGTTTTGTGTGGGGGATTGGTTGGTTGTATGGAATAAATGACTAGAATCCAATAATCGACTTGGTGTTTAAAACTATTTTGATGAACTAGGGCGTACGGCTATCTTTTGCGCACCCCGCTAGAGAATGCTTCGTTACTTTTCTAAGCGATGATTTTTAGATGATATTTTCTATCTGCTTTGTGTAGGACTCGCCCAGCACTCTTTGTGGCGAGCCCTACGAAGTGAAGTGTACAAAAAATTAGAAACGGAAACTAAAACCAATATTTGATTGGAATTGGTTCATCCAATCGGTATCGAACTTAATGATGCAGTTTGAGCCGTCATTAGGTAGGGTGCAGGCTCCAGAGGTATCGTTATCAACGACCGTTCCCAACCATCTCAATTGGGCTGTCAACGCAAAGTTCTTTGAAAACTCATATTCCAGCCCTGCAAAAGCGCTAGCCGAAAATCCGTATTTTTTGTCTACCCAATCAACATCGGTGTAAGAGGCTCCCAAGCCAACACCAATATAGGTTTGCCAGTTTTCTGCAACAGGGTAGTACATGCTGCTTTGAAATTGCAGGTAATGGATGTCTGCCGAATTTGATAACTTTTCAAGTTCTGTTGATTGGTTGGAGTAAAATAATCCAATTCTTCCTTTCTCAAGAGGCGTCTCGATTGAAAGTGCGTAGTTCACTGCGGGATCGAGGTCGTATGTATTGCCACTTTCGTCTTCTACTTGACCGCCACCTGTATAGCCTATGAATGGAGTAACGATAATATTGGCTTGTGCACTTACCGCGGTGCTGAGCAGTATGCTTCCTACCAGCCAGCTGAGTTTTTGGTTCATGTCCTATCTCCTTATTATGACTAAGCTAATTGTGATGGGTTAGTCAAAATTGCGCGACTAAATTAAGCAAATCTTGAACATATTTCACACTGGTGTTATTAATTTGTTACATATCAAGGAGGTGTTTATGGAACACGATCTAAAATCCGCGTTAATCATCGTGGTGACTGTTTTTGCAGTACTTTTGTCGTTTGGCATCATTGCGATTACAACGGCTTAAGATAACTACTTTTACCAAACGTTTTAACAAAATGGCGTGAGCCTATGATACGTAACAGCGGTATAATCACAGAAAGCCACACTGAGCTTGATGTCAAAGTTTATGAGCATTTCAGGCATGGAAAAACTGCTTTAGTCACGCAAGGTGGCGGGCAGAGAGGGATTTTTACCGCTGGCGTATTAGACGCATTTTTACTTTCCAACTTTGATCCTTTCGATGAATTCTACGGTACCTCTGCTGGGGCACTCAATTTATGTTCTTACTTATGTCGTCAACACGGTATGGGCAAAGCTTTTATTACCGAGCTGACAACGTCTCCCGAATTTTTTAATCTGTTTCGTTATATTCGAAAGCAGCAGTACTTGGGTTTAGAGTGGGCGTTAGAGCGGATTCAAGATTTCCCTTACAAGCTCGATCTTGATTTAGGCCGCAGTGCACTAGGAGGACGAGGTGCGTTTGCAGCGGTAACAAATGTAGAGACGCTATCGGATCAATATTTACCAATCTTGGGTGACACGTGGTTTAACACCATGTTAGCAACATGCGCGATTCCTAAGTTGTACCACGGACCTGTCGACGTTAATGGCAATAAGTTTGTTGATGGTGGTGTGTCGGCTTCTATCCCTGTTCAAGAAGCGTGGCGTCAGAATGCTCGCAACATTATTGTCATCCGAACAGAACCGTTCTCGGAGATTGAAGCGAGAGCGCAAAGTGAAGTAGGGGATGTGCCTGTCGAGTGGTATCGAGAGTCTATTAATTCGGTGCAGCAATCATGGCAGCAAAAAGTGAATCGATGGAAGTTGGATTGGGCTTCGTTCTTCCAACAAAAAATTAATGCCGCCCATCAATCGAAGCTTGCCGGAAAAATGCTATTGAATGGAGGCCGTTGGTTGTTCGGTGCTGATAATTTGTATCGTTTAAGCCATTTAATCGGTGAGAATTTTGACTCAGGTTTAGCCGACATGCTGATGATTCACTATCAAACATTTGAGCTCACTCAGGCCTTTATATCTGCTCCACCTGACGATACTTTCATTTTACAAATCGCGCCTAAAGAGGGGCTTCGTTCTTCTTCTTTGTTAAGTGACCAAGAATCACTAGAGCATGATTATCAACTCGGACTTCAGGCGGGGTTTAATCTGGTTCAACTCTATGACCAACTGAATATTGAAATTGATGGCAGAGAGAGTGCATAACCTTTTGTATTAACGACATAAGCTAAATACAAAGTGAAGTGTAAATAAATGAGGCTCCGTTTTCGGAGCCTCATTCGTGTGCGTACCTAATCTCTGTGATTAATAGGGTTAGGTATAAAGGTTATGCTTGCAGAATTCGCATGCAGTTGGTTGAACCAACGACATCCATTACATCGCCTTGAGTGATCATGACTAAATCACCCTTGTGCAAGAATCCTTGTTCTTTAAGGCTGGCAATCGCAGCTTGAGCTGTCGGTAAACCTGCATCACTTTTTGACTCGAAATATACCGGTGTCACGCCTCGGTATAATGCAGCTCGATTGAGCGTGGATTCATTACGTGATAAGGCAAATATTGGTAAGCCAGAGCTTAAGCGAGACATCATCAACGCTGTTCTGCCAGATTCTGTTAACGAGATCATCGCTTTAATTCCTTCCATGTGATTCGCAGAGTACATGGTTGCCATTGCGATGGTTTCTTCAGCGGTTTCGAAGGTGCGATCTAAGCGATAAGTGGATAGGCTTGCCTCAGACATTTTTTCTGCGCCCACACATACCTCGGCCATGGATTTGACCGTTTCTACAGGGTATTTACCTGCTGCGGTCTCTCCAGACAGCATCACTGCGTCAGTGCCGTCTAGAACCGCATTGGCCACGTCCATCACTTCAGCACGCGTCGGCATCGGGCTAGTAATCATGGACTCCATCATTTGTGTCGCAGTAATTACGATGCGGTTTAAACTGCGTGCGCGGCGAATCAGCTTTTTCTGGACGCCAATAAGTTCAGGATCGCCGATTTCTACCCCCAGATCGCCACGCGCTACCATCACCACATCGGATGCGAGAATAATATCGTCAATAGACTCATTAGTCGCGACGGTTTCTGCTCGTTCGACTTTAGCCACCAACATGGCTTCGAGGCCTGCATCTCTGGCTAGGCGTCGAGCGTAATGCATGTCTTCGCCGTTACGTGGGAACGAAATAGCAAGGTAGTCCACTTGAATTTCTGCGGCGGTAAGAATGTCGGCTTTATCTTTCTCTGTGAGCGCATCGGCTGACAGTCCGCCGCCTTTTTTGTTGATACCTTTATTATTAGATAGTGGGCCACCAACAATCACACGGGTATGCACTTTATTGCCTTCGACGCTGGTGACTTGCAGTTGAACGCGTCCATCATCGAGTAACAGAATGTCGTTTGGTGACACATCTTGCGGCAGTTCTTTATAATCTAGCCCTACGGACTCTTGGTTGCCTTCACCTTTTGGTAAATCACTGTCTAATGTGAATTTATCGCCCACATTTAACATGACTTGGCCGTCTTTAAAGGTCGATACGCGGATTTTAGGGCCTTGCAAGTCACCAAGAATTGCAACCTGACGCCCAAGTTTTGCCGCAATAGTACGGACTTTTTTGGCGCGTTGAATGTGGTCTTCACTGGTTCCATGTGAGAAATTCATACGGACAACGTTTGCACCGGCTTTGATGATCTCCTCAAGTACATTGTCCTTATCCGTTGAAGGACCAAGCGTGGTGACAATTTTTGTTCGTCTTAGTTTGGAAGTCATAGATTCTCCGATGAATGTATGTGTAAAGGTAACTTGAACTCTATCCTTACTTTCCTCAATCGCTCTCAAGGTCTGCCTCGTTGCTGAGCCCACACCTTAAAGCTGCTTGAGTATAAGTATATGCACAGAATGTTTACATTAAGAGTAATCCCGGTAAAACAGACAGATAATCCATAGGCTTCAGCCCCTATTGATGAGAATGCGCTGGTGTAACAGGAGTTACTTCATAATTTAGTGAATAAAAATAAGTTATTTTTCAAACAATTTAACAGGAGTAGATTCTTCGTTATTTGATTGAATACACAAACAAACAGGTTTATACGTGATGCTTGTCACGGGGATTTATTAATTCACTTCACAATTAGTTCGCAAAGTAAAAAAATTGTCTCGTTATAGAATTTCGGAGTGCAAGATGTACATGGCTCAACCGGGCCATATTGATCATATCAAACAGGTCAATGCTGGTCGTGTATATAAACTAATTGACCTAAAAGGTCCTATTTCTCGAATTGATTTGTCCAAGCAGAGTGAGCTTGCTCCTGCCAGTATCACCAAAATCACTCGAGAATTAATTGAAGCGCACTTGATTCATGAAACCACAGTACAAGAAGCGACGAGTCGTGGTCGACCTGCCGTCGGTTTGCAGGTCAACAACGAAGGGTGGCAATTTCTGTCAATGCGTTTGGGGCGAGGTTATTTAACTATTGCTCTGCATGAGCTAGGTGGCGATGTGTTGATCGATACTAAAATCGAGATACACGAACGTGACCAAGACGATGTGCTTGAGCGTCTGCTCTACGAAATTGATGAATTCTTCCAAACTTACGCGGATCAACTTGACCGTGTTACCAGTATTGCAATTACGCTGCCTGGCCTTGTGAATTCAGAGCAAGGTGTCGTGCTGCAAATGCCTCATTACAACGTCGAAAATCTTGCTCTTGGACCAGAGATATACAAAGCAACGGGCTTGCCAGTTTTCATTGCCAATGACACGCGAGCTTGGGCATTAGCAGAAAAGCTTTTCGGCCATTCTCAAGACAATGACAACTCCGTTCTTATCTCTATTCACCATGGTTTAGGTGCCGGCATCATTCTGGATGGGCGCGTTTTGCAAGGTCGTCACGGTAACATTGGTGAGCTTGGACATATTCAAATCGACCCAAATGGAAAACGTTGTCATTGTGGCAACATTGGTTGTTTGGAAACCGTTGCCAGTTCTCAAGCGATTCGTGAAGAAGTCGTAAGACGAATTGCTGATGGCGAAGACTCTATTCTTGCTGAGCAAGAAGAAATGAGTATTGAGAGCATTTGTGAAGCGGCAGCGAACGGTGATCCGTTGGCAGTTGATGTGATTGAAAAACTTGGACGCTACTTAGGCTCTGCAATTGCTATTGTGATCAACTTATTTAACCCTGAGAAGATCTTGATCGGTGGTGTGATTAATCAAGCAAAAGATGTACTTTATCCTGCGGTGCGTCGCTGTATCGAAGAGCAGAGTTTACCGGTTTATCACCAAGATCTTGAGCTGGTGGAATCTCGTTTCTATAAGCAAGCCACAATGCCTGGTGCCGCGTTGATCAAGCAAGCGTTGTACGATGGTCAGTTATTGATGAAGGTTGTGGAAGGCTAATTGCTTCAAACATGATGAAGTGCTTAGGTGTCGAGCCTATACATTTTTAGATGATTTAGGGTGAGACTTAACGGCTCACCCTTTTTGATCGCCTATTACTAGAAGGTGAATTTGAGTTGTGCTGCATTGCTATATCTGCGCCATTCATGTAATTTCCTAAAAAGCTCAAGTAAATAAACCCAAATGGCTTTCAATGTGTAGAGTGACTTTGTGTCTGATACAAATAGAAGGGAAGTAATGCGCTGAAACCGTTGTACTTTCAAGCCATGCTCGAAAAACAAATATCTTAAGGTTATTTGGGTTTAGAACCTTGATGTGTCTGTATTGATTTCGAGTAAAAATAAGAATTATCCATAATTTAGGTAGTAGTATGTCCGGAGTGTTAAATACGGTTGACCAGCGTACGAACTTGGTTGGTGAAAACCGACTAGAGCTTCTGCTGTTCACTTTAAATAGTCGCCAATTGTTTGCGATTAATGTGTTCAAAGTGAAAGAGGTCATCAAGCTGCCACCGTTAACCAAGCTTCCTGGCTCACACTACAACATTCGTGGGGTCGCTTCTTTACGAGGTGAAGCGGTGCCAGTGATTGATTTGCGTGGCGCAATAGGTTTCCCAGCTTTGCGTGGTGAAGCGGAAGAAGAAAATTTGATCGTGACAGAGTACAACCGTACGGTGCAGGGCTTCTTAGTCGGTCCGGTTAAAAACATTATTAATACGGCATGGACTGAAATTCAGCCGCCTCCTTCCACGTCTGGTCGCTCGAATTACCTCACAGCTATCACGCAAATCAAAGAGGGGGATGCCTCTCAAATTGTCGAAATTATTGACGTTGAAAAAGTTTTAGCAGAGATCGTGCATTACGACGTCACGATTTCAGCGGACATTCTGGATCAAGAACTTGCCCAAGCAATGGTCGGGCGTAATGTTCTGATTGTGGATGATTCATCTACAGCTCGTAATCAAGTTCGCGATACGCTTTCTCAATTGGGTATGAATATCATCGAGTGTCGTGACGGACTAGAAGCGCTAACAGTTTTAAAGCGCTGGTGTGATGAAGGGAAAGACGTAGAAAAAGAGCTGTTGATGATGATTACGGATGCTGAAATGCCTGAAATGGACGGTTATAAACTGACTCATGAAGTGCGCCAAGATCCACGTATGTCTAAGTTGTTCATTACGTTGAACACTTCTCTGAGCGGCAGCTTTAATGAAGCCATGGTACAAAAAGTAGGTTGTGATCGTTTTATCTCTAAATTCCAACCAGATCTGTTGGTTGAAGTTGCTCAAGACCGATTACGCCAGATGCTTTCTAAAAGTGCATGATTAGATATAGTGAAATCAGAGGGGGAGCAGCTCTCCCTCTGATTTTTTAACGCCTCGCTTATTAATATCTCTGTACTAATGAAAGTCGCGAGATTTACTTTGTAGATTATTCAAATAGTGCGTGCAATCAATCAACTTGCCAGCAATAACGTGCGTGACTTCTCCCTCTCTTTCAAGAATGCCTTTCACCATTAATACTTTAGCGCCTAAATACGCTTGCTTTTGGGCTCGTGCTGTCGCTTGCCAAACGACCACATTAATGTTGCCTGTGTCATCTTCTAACGTAAAAAATGTCACGCCAGCGGCGGTGCCTGGAGATTGTCTTCCCGTTACCACGCCTACCACTGTGACCAATGACCTATGCGGTTTCTCTGCCAGTTGCCTCATGCGGGTAAAATGAGGGAGTTTGCCCGTTTCTTCTAATAATTTAATCGGGTGGCGGCTAAGAGATAGTCCCGTGCTCGCGTAATCCTCAATTAAATTTTCATATTCTGAGGGCTGAGTTTGGTAGCTAACACTGGGTTCTTCGACCTTGTGAAACAATGGTAGGTCAGATAAGGAATCCATTGCTGCCCAGCGTGCGTTATAACGATTCCCCGATAAGGCCTGAAATGCATTGGCTGAAGCCAATAATTCAATGTCACTTCGGCTTCTTAATATCTGCTTTACTTCTTGAATCGATCGGTAACCATTAAGTGGTTTGCGCTCAATAAGTCTTTGTGCGCTTTCTGCGTTAAAGCCTTTCACCAAGCGAAAACCAAGTTGCACGCCGAGCCTGCCATTCGGACGTGAGACGAGATGATGTTGATATTTTGAATGATTGACGCACACCGGCAATACTTCGACGCCATGTCGGCGAGCATCTTGTACTAATTGCGATGGGCTATAAAATCCCATTGGTTGGCTGTTCAACAATGCAGTGTAAAATTCGGCTGGGTAATAATATTTTAACCATGCAGAACAATATGCCAGCACTGCGAAAGACGCTGAATGACTTTCAGGGAAGCCGTACTCACCAAAGCCGCAAATCTGATCGAAAATGCGCTCAGCAAACGCTAAGTCATAACCTCTCTCTTGCATACCATTGATCAGTTTTGGCCTGAATTTAGCGAGATCGCCATTCTTTTTCCATGATGCCATCGCTCGACGGAGTTGATCGGCCTCGCCGCCGCTAAACCCTGCGGCTACCATGGCTAGCTTGATGACTTGCTCTTGGAAAATAGGGACGCCCATAGTCCGCTCCAGAACGCTTTTTACTTCTTCCGATGGATAACTGACTGGCTCTTTTTGATCTCGTCGTTTTAAAAAAGGATGCACCATATCACCCTGAATAGGGCCTGGACGAACAATTGCAATTTGAATCACTAAGTCGTAATAACAAGCAGGCTTTAGGCGAGGAAGCATGCTCATTTGTGCACGAGATTCAATTTGGAATACGCCTATCGTGTCAGCTTTTTGGATCATGCGGTACACGTGTGGATCATCTTGTCGGCGAGTGATCTCGGAAATCGAGAGGGATCGCTGGTGATGTTTCTCGACCAGTTGAAAGCACTTTTTGATGGCGTTTAACATGCCGAGTGCGAGCACATCGACTTTTAGTAGCTTCAAGCTTTCTAAATCGTCTTTATCCCATTGAATGATAGTGCGATCTTCCATCGAGGCATTTTCAACAGGTACCAACTCATATAAAGGGCCAGATGAAATTACAAAGCCACCTACGTGTTGAGATAAATGGCGTGGGAAGCCAATGATCTCGTTGACCAATTGGATAAACTGCTGCCCTTTGAGAGATTCTGGTTGTAAGCCAAGTTCAATAATTTGAGCTTGCCAGCCTTGGCTGCGATCTCGGCGATTAACGTTCTTAATGAAAAAATCTAATTGGGTCTCTTCAATCCCTAGTGCTTTACCGACTTCACGCACGGCACTTTTAAAGCGATAGCTGATCACTGTTGCAGCAAGTGCTGCACGCTCACGGCCATATTTTTTGTAAATATACTGGATAACTTCTTCACGGCGCTCGTGTTCAAAGTCCACATCAATATCCGGCGGTTCCTTACGTTCTTTACTGATGAATCGTTCGAATAAGACAGCGATTTGTCGAGGATCGACGGCGGTAATTTCCAAGCAATAACACACCACAGAGTTTGCAGCGGAACCTCGCCCTTGGTAAAGAATGCCTTGCTGTTTCGCGAACATTACGATGTCATGGATGGTAAGGAAGTAGTAGTGGTATTTCAGCTCTTGAATAAGCGCCAGTTCATTCTCGATGGTTTGATTGACTTCTGCTGGCACGCCTTCAGGAAAACGCAGCTTTTTACCGCGTTCGACCAACATACGTAAGTAAGAGTCGGGAGTGTAACCATCTGGGATCAGCTCGGTAGGATATTCGTATTTTAAATCGGAGAGCTTAAACTCGCATAAATCGGCGATGTAAGTACTTTCTTCCAGCCATTCTGGTTTGTAAATCCGAATCAACTTTTTAAAAGGACGAAGTGCTCGCTCAGTATTCGAAATACGATCAAAACCGAGTTTATCGACGCTACACCCATGCTTTATAGCAGTAAGTACATGCTGTAATGGCAAGCGTTCAACATCATGCATGAGAACGCCTCCGCAGGCAGTTATAGGTAATTGAAATTCATGTGCTAACTGCTCGCAGTGCGCAATGTACTCAGTATCGTTGTTACTCAAATGGCGCTGAATCGCTACCCACAAACGATTAGCGTGGTGTTGATTGAGCCAGCGTCCCCAATAGTGGTCACTCTCTTGATGTGTGGGCAGCCACAATACCAAGCAATGTCGAATCGACATCAAATCCCATTCGAACAGTTGATAGTTGCCTTTTTCACTTCGTCTTCTTGCGTTTGTGATGATACGACACAACTCGGCATAAGCCTTGCGACAAGGGCAAAGCAGTACGATTTGGCATTCATCATTTAACCAAAACATACTTCCAACGATTTGTTTGATATCGAGTTTATGTTGTTCGATGGTCGCATGGGCTTTGACAACGCCCGCGACCGAACATTCATCAGTTATGGCTAGAGCTTGATAGCGATAGAAAGCAGCTTGGAGTACCAGTTCTTCTGCATGAGAAGCCCCAGTCAAAAAAGAGAAGTTAGACTGACAAAATAGTTCCGCGTAACTCATAATGATCCAACAAAAATAACTGTCGATTTAACAAAAATAGCCATGAAGAAACCAGTGCTTGTGCTGATCGCGAAATATCCATAACCAGCGGCCTTGCTTGGTGTGTGCAATGTAGTAATCACGCATGATCTCATCACCATCCCACCATCCAGAAACGATTCGCTCAGGTCCGTGGACCAAAGAGACTTGCTCTTGCAATGCAATGGGAGTGGGCAATTGCATTGCGGGGCGTAGTATGGATGGTATGGCGTGCTCCTTTTCATCTGGAGCATCAGCAGGGCGATACTGACTGGCCTTTTCTGGTCTAGGATCGCAAGCGATGTTGGGTTTTAACACGGCACTTTTCCCCAATTTAGCTTGCAGTAAAGAGAGCAGTTCTAAAGCATTCATGTTCCCTTTTTGCCCAGCAAAGAGATCGCGTGATGCACTAAGAGGCTCACCTTGACGGACGACTTTTAACGTTAGCCCTGTGACTGGGCCATTGAGCGAGAGTGACTCTAAGCTTAAACTCGCTAACTGCTGCCAACGCTGACATAGGTAATCACCTTGCGCAGAAGTGAGTTGAAGGTGTTGCTCTTGTTTCTCACGCTGGTGGAGTGTTAAACACAGCTCAAAAGCGACCTTATCTCTTAATTTAAGAAAGGTTTCGAGTTGACGAAGTAACTTGGCCAGCGGCTTTTCAATCCACTGGACGTTTTCGAGCTCAAATAACAGCTCTAAATAAACTTGGAAGGATTCGGTCGGGTGATAAAAGTCGACAGGATGCTTAAACTGCCCTGTCAGTCGACCAACGTAGTTCACCAAATCGATATCAAAGCGTCGTGCGATGTCTTGCAACGGCAGTTCAAGTAACCCTTTTAAGGAAGTAACGCCTACGCGGTGCAGCTTTTCAACCATAGAGATCGATAAATCGGTTAGAGGCAGAGGTAATGGGAATAACATTTGTTCGATAAGAGATTTGTCGTCACTAAGAACATTTGCTCCTGCCAATGCCATTAACTTGGCTGACAAAGGTGAAAAACCACAACCAAATTGAAAGCTTAACTGCAGTTTAGTTAAGTGAGCACTGACTTTATTCCAGTAATTGTCCAACCCTTCATATAGGGTGAGCATCGGTGTGGCACGCAGCAAAATGCCTTGGTTTGGCATCAACACAACGTCAGATGTGATCAAATACAACCACTGAGCTACCTCTTGTAATTTATTTAATTCGGTTTGTGGATGATAAGGATGCACTTGTAAATCTCGACACAAGGACGCAGCACTGCCTAAGCCCATACCAGGCTTAATACCTTGTTGCTCGGCAATGCCGTTGTATTGAATGATCTGACAACGTTGGCTTTCTACAATCACCACGGGTTGATTTTGGTTATCACCAAAGAGTGCGTCTAGCTGTAGGCGAGGGAAGTGCAAGTAAATCCATAAAGCCATATCACTAACCTTGGTTCGCCAATGGGAAATTGACCACCGTTGATGGAATGTGAGTCGTGCTTGGCATTACCAGTTGTGGGTAGTGGTGTTGGAAACTGATATCGACACTGCCTTTGCTCCAACCGCCTTTTCGCTTGAGAACTTCCACTTTGACGCCTTGTACATTACCTTGCAGCTTTAGGCTTAATGAAACAGGTAAAGACAAGCGGTTTGTCATATTAGGCTTGAGCATGAATAGAGGACAAGTGCCTTGCTCACTCGCTACCTGTAAGCGTTTCACTTGATGTATTTCAAGCTCTTCTTGCCATAACAAAACATTACTGCATACCCCACTTTTCAGACATTGCTCTGCAGCCCAAAGAGCATCTTTGGGATGAGCTGGATTAACGACCCACACTTGGTTTATATCCAAACCGATGTAGTGTAAGAACAGAGAATTCACTAACGCGGGAGGTTGAATAAATGCAGTCACACCATTGGTCTGGGTGGCTTTTAAATAAGGAGCGAGCAAACGCAATTCACCAATACTACCAATAGATTCCATCTCCACTACGCCATGAGGTGGAAAGCCTCCGCCGAGCAAATCATCTAATTCAGAAAACCCGGAACTAGTCCGCAACTGCTGAGGATCTGTTTTCGTTAAATTTGCTTGCCAAACAAGGTGCTGGCTTTTTAAGTGCTGAATAATATCGTGCATAATAAATACCTGTATATATGTACAGTATATTTCTATGGCAGAAAGTCGCAAGATTTTTATGAAGAGAGAAATGAAAAAAGGCAGCGTTTGCTGCCTTTTCAATCGATTATGTGAGGTAACCTGAATTCGTTATTTACGCTTCGGTTGAGCGTCGATGCACTGACCATTCACATCGGTAACCGCTGGATCCATTAAGTGCAAATATAGCGGCATGAGATCCAATGGCGTTTTGAGAGTATTTGCATCTTCACCCGGGTATGCTTTTTCACGCATGCGAGTACGAGTTGCACCAGGGTTAATTGCGTTAACACGGATCGGCGTATCACTCAGCTCGTCAGCCAAAACTTGCATCATGCCTTCTACGGCAAATTTAGAGATAGCGTATGGCCCCCAGAAAGCGCGACCAGAGTGGCCGACGGTCGAAGAGGTAAAGATAATACGCCCAGCTTCTGATTTACGCATCACAGGCAGTAGTGCTTGAGTCATTAACACTTCTGCTTTCACGTTGATCTGCATGATATCGTCGAAATCTTCCTCTTTGATTTGATCAAATGGACACAGCGAACTCAAGACACCTGCGTTGTGTAATAGGCCATCCAAACGACCAAACTGTCCTTCGATTGTCTCTGCCATATCAATGTAATTTTGCTTAGTTGCGCCCTTGAGATCCAGAGGAATGATAGCAGCTTGTGGGTAGCCAGCGGCTTCAATCTCATCATAGATAGATTCAAGGTTTTGCACATTTCTACCCAAGAGAATAACAGTTGCACCGTGCTCGGCATAAGAAAGCGCGGCTTGACGGCCGATGCCATTACCAGCGCCAGTAACAAGAATGACTTTACCTTTTAGAGCATCAGCTGAAACGGAGTAGTTCACGGCGATAAATCCTTATTATTGTAAGAGGGTCCATGATAGTTAATTGACGCTAAAAAACGCCTGTTTCTCAATGGAAAATCTTGGTAATCGTGACAAGATGGTTACAATACACCAATTCATGTGTTATACCAATTCCAGAACTTTCGTTAGGTATGCTATCAATCAGAACAAGTGGTTACAAACCGCGCTGCCTTCTCGCTGATGTTTCTGCGTAACATACTAACGTCATCTGAAATGAGATAAAGGAGCTCTCGTTGGAATTTTTATTAGATTATGGTCTGTTTCTGGCCAAAATTATCACGGTGGTTGCTGCGATAATTGTTCTGCTCATTATTGCAAAATCGGCTGGTGGCAAATCGGGTGCGGCGAAAGGGGAGTTAGAGATTACCAACCTTTCAGAGCAACACAAACAATCTGTTGAACAGTTAGAGCATCATTTGCATGACGATGCTTTCATCAAGGCTCGAGATAAAGCCGTCAAAAAAGAAGAAAAAGAGAAGAACAAATCTCGCGAGAAAGAAATCAAACAAGCGAGCAAAGACGGTTCATTAGATAGCAAGCGTGAACCACACCTATTCGTTCTTGATTTCAACGGCAGCATAGACGCAAAAGAAGTCGCGTCTCTACGTGAAGAGATCACTGCTATTTTGGCTGTCGCACGTGAAGGTGATGAAGTATTACTTCGTTTAGAATCTGGCGGTGGTATGGTTCATGGTTACGGCCTTGCCTCTTCTCAACTGGACCGAATCAAAGCTGCGGGTCTTCCTCTAACCATCTCTGTTGACAAAGTTGCGGCAAGTGGCGGTTACATGATGGCATGTGTCGCAGATAAGATTGTTTCTGCACCGTTTGCAATTGTGGGCTCTATTGGCGTTATCGCGCAAATTCCTAACTTCAACAAACTGTTGAAGAAACATGACATTGAGTACGAACAACTAACCGCGGGTGAATATAAACGCACGCTAACGATGTTTGGTGAGAATACCGATAAAGCGCGCGATAAGTTTAAGCAAGAGCTTGAAGAAACACATGTCTTGTTTAAAGACTTCATTCGCGAGCGTCGTCCTAGTTTGGACCTAGACAAAGTAGCCACAGGTGAGCACTGGTTCGGTACACAAGCGAAAGAGCTTGGTTTGGTGGATGACATTAGTACATCTGATGATATCGTTGTTGCGGCATGCAAAGATAAAACCGTACTTTCTGTGCATTATGTGCAGAAGAAAAAACTGGCAGACAAGCTAGCAGGTGTCGCGGGCAAAGTTGCTGACAGTGTGATCTTAAAGTTAGCTGAGCGTGGTCAAAAACCGATTGTTTAATCGAACCTAAGATCATGACATTTGAAACGGCGAGGGTGGAAGCTCTCGCCGTTTTTGTTGAACCTTATGTTTATTGATGAATCCAATTGCGCATTAGGTGTAATGCTTTACACGACATTTTTCCTCGCTCCAAAGGGCGATTACCCGTATAATGCGCGCCTCGAAAACCGAGCAAATTGCTGAAAAGAAACTATAGGTGGAGAAGAACATGTCCTCTCAAACTCCGGTTGTAACCGTAGATGGACCTAGTGGTGCAGGTAAAGGCACTTTATGTATGTTGCTGGCGAAAAAGTTGGGTTTCCAACTCTTAGATTCTGGCGCAATTTATCGTGTACTTGCACTCGCTGCGATTCACCACGGTGTCGACACAGAGTCAGAAGACGCACTTGTCCCACTGGCAACACACCTAGACGTTCAATTTATCGCAGAGGGTGACTTAGTTAAGGTCGTTCTAGAAGGCGAAGATGTGTCAGGGGAGCTTCGCAAAGAAGAAACGGGTATGGCAGCATCTAAAGTTGCGGCTCTGCCACGTGTTCGTGAAGCATTATTACGTCGTCAGCGTGCATTTGAGGCCGCTCCGGGCCTAGTGGCTGATGGTCGTGATATGGGCACAATTGTATTCCCAAGTGCACAAGCGAAAATCTTCCTTGATGCGAGCGCAGAAGAGCGTGCAAATCGACGCCTTAAACAGTTGCAAGAGAAAGGGTTAGATGTTAAATTTGCTGACCTTTTAAGCGAGATCCAAGAGCGTGACGACCGAGATCGTAACCGCCCAGTGGCGCCACTACGCCCTGCTGAGGATGCGCTTGTGCTAGATTCTACGTCGATGACTATCGACGAAGTAGTAGAAAAGGCACTACAATATATCGAATCGAAGCTAGCTGAGTAATGATACTCGGCTAGACTAAGAGCGTTGGTCGCAAGGATGATGACTGGCGAATTTAATAACCCCATGCGGTAGGATACCCGTGGAAGTTTAATTTATTGAAGATTAACTAAATGACTGAATCTTTTGCTCAACTCTTTGAAGAGTTTCTAAACGAAACAGAATTCCAACAAGGCAGCATCGTTAAAGGTACTGTAGTAGCTATCGAGAACGGTTTCGTTCTTGTTGACGCTGGTCTTAAGTCTGAATCTGCTATCCCTGCTGAACAGTTCAAGAACGCTGCTGGCGAACTTGAAGTTGAAGTTGGCGCTGAAGTAGACGTAGCTCTAGACGCTGTTGAAGATGGTTTCGGTGAAACTCAACTTTCTCGTGAGAAAGCTAAGCGTCACGAAGCTTGGATCGTACTTGAGAAAGCTTACGAAGAAGCTGAAACTGTTGTTGGTATCATCAACGGTAAAGTTAAAGGCGGTTTCACTGTTGAACTAAACGGTATCCGTGCTTTCCTTCCTGGCTCTCTAGTAGACGTACGCCCAATCCGCGACACTGCTCACCTAGAAAACAAAGAGCTAGAGTTCAAAGTTATCAAACTTGACCAAAAACGTAACAACGTAGTTGTTTCACGTCGTGCTGTTATCGAATCTGAAAACAGTGTTGAGCGTGACGAGCTTCTAGAAACTCTACAAGAAGGTTCTGAAGTTAAAGGTATCGTTAAGAACCTTACTGACTACGGTGCGTTCGTTGACCTAGGTGGCGTTGACGGTCTTCTACATATCACTGATATGGCTTGGAAGCGCGTTAAGCACCCATCTGAAATCGTTAACGTTGGTGACGAGATCCAAGTTAAAGTTCTTAAGTTCGACCGTGAGCGTACTCGCGTATCACTAGGTCTTAAGCAACTAGGCGAAGATCCATGGGTAGCAATCGCTAAGCGTTACCCAGAAGGTCACAAACTAACTGGTCGCGTAACTAACCTAACTGACTACGGCTGCTTCGTTGAAATCGAAGAAGGCGTTGAAGGTCTAGTTCACGTTTCAGAAATGGATTGGACTAACAAGAACATCCACCCTTCTAAAGTTGTTAATGTTGGCGACGAAGTTGAGGTTATGGTTCTTGAAATCGACGAAGAACGTCGTCGTATCTCTCTAGGTCTGAAACAGTGTAAAGCTAACCCATGGCAGTCATTCGCTGAAGCACAAGCTAAAGGCGACAAAGTTACTGGTAAGATCAAGTCTATCACTGACTTCGGTATCTTCATCGGTCTAGAAGGCGGCATCGACGGTCTAGTTCACCTATCTGACATTTCTTGGAATGTTGCTGGCGAAGAAGCTGTACGTGAGTACAAGAAAGGCGACGAGATCTCTGCAGTTGTTCTAGCAGTAGACGCTGAGCGTGAGCGCATCTCTCTAGGCATCAAGCAAATGGAAAACGACCCATTCAATGCTTACGTTGCTGACAACAAGAAAGGTGTTCTAGTTAACGCTACTGTAACTGCTGTTGACGCTAAAGGCGCTACTGTTGAAATCGCAGAAGGCGTTGAAGGTTACATCCGTGCTTCTGAAGTATCTCGCGATCGCGTAGAAGATGCTTCTCTAATCCTAAGCGCTGGTGATGTTGTTGAAGCTAAGTTCACAGGTGTAGACCGTAAGAACCGCGTAATCAACCTATCTATCAAAGCTAAAGACGAAGCTGACGAGCAAGAAGCAATGGCATCTATCAACAAGCAAGATGACAATGCATTCGGTAACGCAATGGCTGACGCTTTCAAAGCTGCTAAAGGCGAATAATATACTCGCTTAAGCAAAAAAGGAGCCGCAAGGCTCCTTTTTTATATTTGAGCATATTTAAGTAGTAATACTAATGACGGTAAACTATCTTAATAAAAGGCATTTCTTCATTGCGCATTTTGCATAAAATTTGTCTAGAATTGTCAGCAAGTGTTTGTTGGAATTAGTATTACTTACTATAATAAGTGATAAAGATACTCAAAGAGGGCAACTATGACTAAGTCTGAACTGATTGAAAGACTCTGCGCTGAGCAAACACACTTATCAGCGAAAGAGGTAGAGGATGCTGTAAAAGATATTTTAGAGCACATGGCCTCTACGCTAGAGAGCGGTGACCGTATCGAGATCCGCGGCTTTGGTAGTTTTTCTCTTCATTACCGCGAGCCTCGCGTAGGTCGTAACCCTAAAACGGGCGATAAAGTGGAATTGGAAGGTAAATACGTTCCACATTTCAAACCTGGTAAAGAGCTTCGTGAGCGTGTAAATATTGGCTAACGCACTCTTATTAGTTTGAAAAAAGCGGCATACGTTTGTGTATGCCGCTTTTTTGTAATGTATCCAAGCAGTTTACGAAGCGAGCTGTTGATTCTGGCTGTTTTCTTTGCAGCTTTCTACACCCAAGTAACTTTAACTTCTAGGCGTGTCTACAAACTAAGCATCTTGAGGTTACTTGGGTATAGATTATTGCTAATATACGTAGTCTGAAGAAGCATTTTCCTGCATAATCTTACCGACTTACTCCTAGAAGGGTGATGTAAATGAAAATTATAAAAATCGTTGCTGTTTTAGCTCTCTTTTTAATTGCATTGGCGTTAGGTTCCCAAAACCAAGAGCTCGTGACTTTTAACTATCTTCTAGCCAAAGGAGAGTTCCACTTATCTACACTATTAGGTGTGGTATTTGTGGTTGGCTTTGCTTTAGCGTGGGTTATCTTTGGTAGTATCCAGCTGAAAACTCAGCTACAAGTTCGTCGTTTAAAGAAAAAACTGAAAAAGTACGAACCTACAGATGCAAACAAACCTGCTGATAAGCCAGCCATCGAAAAACAGGCATAAGGATAAGGCTTAACTTTAATGCTTGAACTACTCTTCTTGTTGTTGCCTATAGCTGCTGCGTATGGCTGGTATATGGGGCATCGCAGCGCTCAGCAAGACAAGCAGAAGCAATCTCATCAAATCTCTCGTCAGTATATGACGGGTCTTAATCTGCTGCTCTCTGACCAATCAGATAAGGCTGTCGATCACTTTATTGAATTGCTCCAAGTTGATAACGAGACCATCGATACTCACCTTGCGTTGGGTAACCTATTCCGGTCTCGTGGCGAAGTCGACCGTGCAATCCGAATTCACCAAAATCTCATTTCTCGCTCTGGCTTAACACTGGATCAAAAGAATCTCGCACTTCAACAGTTGGCGAAAGATTACATGGTCTCTGGTTTTCTCGATCGTGCAGAGAAAATCTTCGAACAGTTAGTCGAAGAGCCAGATTACAAAGAAGCGGCCCTTCAGCAATTGGTAACCATTTACCAACAAACACGTGAATGGGAAAAAGCAATTTATTACGCCAATCAATTGGCTAAGTTGGGTAATAAACGCTCCAGAATGCGTGCGAATATTGCTCATTTTTGGTGTGAAATTGCAATGCTCGACCAAGCCGATGGTAATACTAATAAGGCAATACAGCACTTTAAAAAAGCCCTAGCAGAAGACCCAAAGTGTGTTCGAGCGAGTATTGCTTTGGGACGAATTTATCTAGAGTCTGAAGATTATAAACACACGATAAAATACCTGACGGGTGTGCTTGAGCAAGACAAAGACTTTATCAGCGATGTCTTACCAACCATTGCAGAGTGCTACCATCATTTGGGCCAGGAAGATGAACTTGTAGAGTTTCTGCGAGCTTGTATTGATAAGAAAGCAGGCGTATCAGCCGAGTTAATGTTGGCTCAGTTGGTTGCTCACCACGAGAACGTCGGGGCTGCACAAGAGCTGCTGACCAAACAGCTGCTGAAAAATCCAACCATGAAGGGCTTTTATCGATTAATTGACTACCACATTGCTGAAGCAGAAGACGGTCGCGCGAAGGACAGTCTGTCGACGCTACAAGCGATGGTGGGTGAACAGTTAAAAGTGAAACCACACTACCGATGCCGGAAGTGTGGGTTTTCTACTCATTCCCTTTATTGGCACTGCCCATCCTGTAAAGGGTGGGGGACGATCAAGCCAATCCGCGGATTGGATGGTGAATAATTTTAATGCAGCTGACAGAGTTTCTGTCCGCTGCATTTTTTTAACTTTTTATTTAATAAGAACCAAAATAGTTAGGAGATGAAATGATCGACCAAAAAGTTATTGTCGCACTGGATTATGATAACCAAGCAGACGCACTTGCGTTTGTAGATAGAATTGATCCTGCGTCATGTCGCCTAAAAGTTGGCAAGGAAATGTTTACGCTATTTGGTCCTGATTTCGTACGTGAACTCCACAAACGTGGTTTCTCAGTCTTCTTGGATTTGAAATTTCACGATATTCCAAATACGTGTTCTAAGGCGGTCCGCGCAGCCGCGGAATTAGGGGTTTGGATGGTGAATGTGCATGCGAGCGGTGGTGAGCGCATGATGACGGCATCACGTGAAATTCTTGAGCCATACGGTAAAGATCGCCCACTTCTGATTGGAGTAACGGTACTAACCAGTATGGAACAAAGTGATTTAGCGGGTATTGGTTTGAACATTGCGCCTCAGGATCAAGTTATTCGTCTGGCGACATTGACCAAAAACGCTGGTTTAGATGGTGTCGTATGTTCAGCTCAAGAGTCTTCATTGCTTAAGAGCGAACTTGGTCAAGACTTTAAGTTAGTTACACCAGGAATCCGACCTGCTGGCTCTGAGCAAGGTGACCAGCGCCGTATCATGACACCAGTAGAGGCTATTCAGTCAGGCTCTGACTATCTTGTTATTGGGCGTCCAATTACTCAAGCTGTGGATCCTGCCGCAGTGTTGAAATCGATCAATGATAGCTTGTCTAGTATGTAAGCACAGTCTTGTATTGTATAAAGAAAGGTGAGGCTGTGATGCCTCACCTTTTTTGTATCTAATAAAAATACCAACCGTAGTAAGTAACTGCTCATTTTAACCAGTTATATCTGCTCGCTTACTTGCTTGCTTTAATTGGTGTAGGGGGGAGCTTATTCGGATAAAGGTTCTACGGTTTATTATGAGAAAAGTAGGGCTTGGTACTGTATCGATCACACTTTTGTAACATAACTCACTGTGATGCATAGAAAATGCGACCATGTATTATTGATGACTTGCGTTACAAAAGCCTAAAGAATACTATGGCGAGGATGCATTCACTGCGTTGTAAGGTCTAGGATGACCTAGTGAGACTCTTTGAAATTAATATAGAAGCTGGCAGGAAGTCACTTCATATTACGCTCCTATTATTTCCTATCTGCGTATTTTCTATTTGCAGCTTTCACACTCCGTCTTCCTTGCTACGACCTTAATCGCAAACACAACAAGGAAGAAACATGACTAAAAAACTGCCATTTTCAGTACTTGCAACACTGACCGCTGCCAGTTTTCAACTGAGTGCGGCAGAGCTACCTGCTGATATAGAATGGATTTCAAATAACAATGAACCTCTGTTCGCCTCTGAAGAAGCGGTACGAGGTGGTACTTATCGTACTTACATTCAGAGCTTTCCTCAGACATTACGAAGTGTTGGTCCAGATGCGAACTCCGGCTTGCGCCAATATTTAATGGATGGTTCACCAAAGCTTGCTCAACGTCATCCAAATACTGGTAAATGGATCCCCCAACTTGCTAAGTCATGGGCATTTGGAGAGGACAACAAAACCGTATTCTTTAAGCTTGATGAAACGGCCGAGTGGTCAGATGGTGAAAAAATTACGGCAGATGATTACGTCTTTATGATGAAGTACTACACGTCAAAAGACATTATCGACCCGTGGTACAACGACTTCTTCACGAACAGCGTTGTTGGTGTTGAAAAAATTGACGACTACACGATCAAAGTCAATCTTGCTGTAGCTCAAAGTCATGACTCGCTCATGGTTATGATTAACATGCCGAGCAATGGTTTTCAGCCTCGTCCGGAACACTTCTTTGAAGGAGAAAAGGACGCAAATAACGATGGCATGCCTGATAACTTCGTCAGGAAGTTCAACTTTAAATCTGAGCCAACTGCGGCGCCTTACTACATTGATAAAGTGAAGAAAGGTAAGAGCGTGACATTCAAACACGTGGGCGAAGATTGGTGGGGGTATAACAACCGCTACTATAAAAACCGTTACAACGTAGAAAAAGTCCGCATTAAGGTGATTCGCGATCCTGATATTGCCATGAAGCACTTTGAGAAAGGCAACTTGGACTACTTTGAGATGGTGCTACCAAGCTTTTGGCATGACAAAACCGATAGTGATGTGTACAAAAAAGGCTATATCCAAAAGTACTGGGGCTTTAACGAAGCACCACAAGGCGCTGGTGGCCTTTGGATGAACACCGCGATGCCGATGTTGGATAACCTAGAAGTGCGCAAAGGCGTTATGGCAGCCACTGACTATGACGGCATGATTGAAAATATCATGCGTGGAGATTATTCACGTAAACCACATGGACTCGGCTTTGGTCATGGCGAATACGATGATCCTAACAATACACCGCCTAAGTTTGATGCCGATGCGGCGGTTAAACATTTCGAAAAAGCGGGCTTTGACAAAGTTGGCGCAGATGGTATTCGTGTCAATGACAAGGGCCAACGCTTGAGCTTTGCTATCACTTACGGATACAACTCTTGGACACCGCGTATTGCGTACTTAAAAGAGCAAGCGAAACTTGCAGGTCTTGAGTTCACGTTAAACTTGGTTGATGGTTCATCTGCGTTTAAATACATTCTTGAGAAAAAGCATCAGTTAGCGTTCTTGAATATGGGTTCTGGTGAGATTCCTGCGTATTGGGAATATCTACACTCGGATAATGCGAATCGACCACAAACGAATGCCCACACCAACTACAGCAGCCCTGAGCTGGACCAGTTGATTGAAGCTTATGACTCTGAGTTTGATCAGGAGAAGCGTTACGATTTATCGCATCAAATCCAAAACTATGTCAGCAAAGCGAATATCATCGTTCCTGGATACATGGTGCCTTATTCTCGAGTTGCACATTGGCGCTGGGTTAAAATTCCTAAAGATGGCATGACAAAAGCGACAGAATGGGTGCTTCATCCAATGGATATTGGTAATTTCTGGATCGATAGCAAAGTAAAAGAAGAGACTGAGGAAGCGATGGACGAGGGTAAAACCTTCCCAGAGACAACGGTCATTGATGATCGCTACAAGTTGTAACTCCACAACTTAGCGGCGATAAAAATGAAAGCCCTGGTAATTAAGTTACAGGGGCTTTTTTATTTTTACTTAACTAAGTAAGACGCTTCTAAAAGGTAGGTTTTCACATCACCAAGCAAAGAGAAGGCCTTGTCGATGGTTTTAAATCGCTCATCAAGTGAGTCACTAGATATAAGTTGGCTGAACGTTTTTACCGAGAAAGCTTCGTTTGCTTTAAAGAACTGATGCACATTTTCAAGCTGAACTTTATGAATATGCTCCACCTTATTTAGGGCGGTGGTTAAATCGGAAATGTTAATCGACATTGCTACTCAAGAACCTTATCAACAAGACCTCTACATAAGGTCATAGGATGGGGCTTTATATTTTGCCGTAGAGTAGCACCAAAGAACGGATTGCAGTCTGACTAAGATCAATTTGTCTCGCTTGATTATCTACATCTATTTCGATCGAAAAAACTTCTTGCAGCACAAAAAAGGGAAGCAACTTGCTTCCCTGTAATTAACATCGATCTTAGATTTTTTTGGCAATGTCCGAAGTCATTTCTTCCAACCCGACGGACAGTGCGTCGACAAGTGCTCCATAGCCTTCGTCCTTTAGAGGCTGAGAGATTTGTATTGGTGCACTGTTTTCTACCTTACCTTCAGCATTGATGAGTAACCATTCACCCTCAATTTCGATATTGCCTTTGTAGCTACCATTAAATTTATTTAACGTCAGCTGTAGTTTGGCTTCACCATTTTGATCCAACAGGTTGTTCATTTCAGTCGGCCAGTAATGAGTCTGTTTGTGGCGTAGTTCTGTGACGACTCTCTGAGTGATTTGCTCGGAAATACTATGCGCCCATTGATTGTTTCTTGCCTGGATAACTTGAGTCTCAGAGGTTCGGTAAACGATACCACTGTCGTTTAAATAACTTGCCAGTTTTACTGGACGAACAACTAAAGTAGGGCGCTGTGAGATATCAGAAGAGCTCAGCGTCACTGGTTCCGCCTTAGGTAGAAGGTACAAAGCCCCTTTAGTTTCTGGAGCACTACTGCAACCCGTTAGACCGACAAATAGCGCGATAGACAAAAAGAATACTCGTTTCATTAGTTTTGGCCTTTAACTGGGATTGGGTCACTGATTTCATCTTCTCCAAACACGAGAGAGTTTGGCTTTTCGTTTAGCTGTTTAAGTACGGGTTTAAACTCTGTCATCACGCTTTCTAGTTCTTTGAGCGTGGCTTCCATTTCATTGTACATGGTTGAGTTTGGTCCATAACCATCGAGTGTTTTTTGCAACTGCTGCAAGCTTTGGCGAATATCTGTTGGGATCTCTTGCGTCTCTTTTTGATTTAAAAGTTTATCAATACTGTCCGCGACACGTTCTGCCGACGCCAACGTCTTTTCCGACGTTTTTAACGTTGAATTGAGAGAGTTAAGCGTTTCTTCCATTGGTAAGCTATTAATCTTATTTAGGAAGTCATTGACTTGGCGCTGGACTTGGGCAAAACCACCACGCATGGTTGGGAAAACATCTAAACCTTCAAATTCACTTGGAACGTACTGATCATCATTAGGATAAAAGTCTGCATCAATATAAAGCGCGCCAGTTAACAAGTTACCAGTCTTTAAGGTGCCACGGAGACCGCGAGCAAACTCTTCCTTCAACTTCTCTTTGAACATAGATAAAGATTGGGATTCTAAATCTCCGTACACTCGACCGAGCTCAACGCGCACCAAAACAGGAATTTTTTTCGCAGAGAAGTTTTCTTCTGGTGTTGGTAAACGCATCGGTACTCTCGTTACGGTACCAATACGAAGACCGCGGTACTCAACAGGCGCATTCGCTTTTAAGCCACGGACAGATTCATCAAATAACATGACGAACTCAATGTAGTCATCGTACATACCCTCTCTCAGCTGCTTAATATCATCGTATAAGCGGAAGTTAACCATGTCTTCTGTGAGTGGTTCACCGGACTCAAGGCCTGGAACAGTATCGAAGGTAACGCCACCCGTTAGCATGCTCTCTAGCGAGCCAAACTTAACTTCAAACCCTTCGGCATTGAGCTGTAAATCAACACCAGAATTCAGCCAAAACTTAGTACGAGTGCGCACTAAACTGTCATAAGGTTTGAAAATAAAGAGTTGATACAGCGCCTTGCGAGTATCAACATCAAAGCTGGTTTTCTCTACACGACCAACGGTAAAGCCTTTATAAATAACCGGGTCACCAACACCTAGTTTGCCAGCTTCGCGGTGCGTTAATACAAGACGCAGGCCTTCTGCATCAGGAGAAGCGACCGGTGGCACATCTAATACCGTAAAGTGCTCCTTTTCTACTTTGGATTTACCCGGCTGAAGTTGGATGTAAGCGCCAGAGAGCAAGGTCTCTAAACCTGAAACGCCATCACGGCCAATTCGAGGCTTCACCACCCAAAACATCGTGTCATCTCGCAGCATGCGCTCCGCGTCTTTATTCATCTGCGCTTTGGCGATGATGTGATCATAGTTCTCACTGAGAGTGACTTCGGTAATCAGACCGACTTTAACATTCAATGCTCGGATCTCGGTTTTACCAACCTCAATCCCATCTGCGGTCGGCAGTTGGAGAGTAATTTGTGGGCCTGTACTGTTGATGTATTGGAACAGCATCCACGCTCCCATGGCTAGCGCAAGGATCGGGACAATCCAGATCGCAGAAATCTGCTTTTGCGGTTTTATTTGAGCGGTTACGTTGTTCTCATCACTCATATTTGGCTTTCTCGTTTAAGTTGTCAGAAATCGGCTCCTGCACTTCGTTTTGTGGCAACTGCCACAACAAACGTGAGTCAAATATCATTGCAGAAAGCATAGTGAAAATGACCACTGCCGCGAAAGAGAGCGCAGCAGGGCCTGGATAAATCGCCATTAAGTTTTGCAACTGAACCAGTGCAACTAAGATGGCAACGACAAAGATATCGATCATGGACCAACGACCAATAAACTCAGTTAAGCGGTATATCTTTAAGCGTGAAATACTTTCTTCAGGAGGAAGATATCGCGCTTTTTGCGCATTGTAATACAGCCACGCGAGTGCCAGCATTTTCGCCATTGGAATGAATACGCTAGCAAAGAAAATTACCATCGCAATAGGGTAAGAACCTAAATGCCAAAGCAGTATTACCCCTTCCATGATAGTCGAGCCTTCTGAATGTCCAAGGCTTACGGTATACATCATTGGATAAAGATTCGCGGGGATATAGAAAATGACTGACGCAAACAAAAGCGCCCAAGCTTTTTGTAAATTATCTGCTGGGTTGTATTTATGAATAGGGCTTTTACAACGAATGCAGTATTGGTGCTTTTTCGCTTCAATTGGGTTGAGTTGGTGACACGTATGGCAACCAATATGGTTGTGGTTATGGTGCGTATCGCCCTCATTTACATCGGGCAGCACGGTGGCTGGAATGAAGTGTCCCCAGAGCCAGCTTTTGTCAACCATAGAAATACATTTGACTACCAGTACGGTATAAACGCAGAACGCCCAGAATGAAGTCCCCATTCCAATGTCTGCCAGAGAAGCGATTTTAATTAAGCTGACTAATACGCCAATCAAGAATACATCGACCATCAGCCAGGGTTCGACTCGAAACAGAAGGCGACATAAAACTTTCGCCATTCGTTGCTGTTTTTTGGATGGCGTATGTTTACGCGCTTTTAATGCTTCGAGATGAAGAAAGAGAATGAGACCGACATAGATAGCAGGCAATACGACGACCGTTGCGAGAAGTAACACACCTAAAAGTACATTTTGAAATTCAGCCAGCATTTTGGCTGCATGCAATAAGGTGATTTCTTGCGATAGCCCTTGCACACTGAACGACATAAAAGGGAAAGAAATGCTTAACACCAACATGATCAAACATGCCGATGAAATGGCGATCACGCTTTGATAGGGTTTAGCATTCACTTTTGTCAGAGAATGCGCGCATCGAGGACATTGAGCTTTTTGCCCTTGATCGATATCGGGAATACGAACAACAAGGCCGCATTCTTCGCATGAAATTAACTGACGGGAATTAGGTTGAATACTCATCGGGTAGGTTTTGGATTCATTTGTCCTAAGAATACTCTTTTTTCATTAGACACGCTTGTTTTGATTCAGGAGTTTACGAGTTTCTTACTTTTGGCATCATAGTATATGGAAGCTCTAAGATATAAACAAAGTCGCGTTTGGTGCATTATTTTACTGCGAAGATTGGTATGTTGGAAGCCGAAAACTACTTAACGTTGCTGGTTTGGAGGGGGGCAGTGATTGCTTCAGGAGAGTAAAACAACCCTGCCCAGAGAACCTGAGCAGGGAGGTGGGAGCAATGGTATTTAAGATGAACGGTTGTCTTTTACTCTACGGTACCGCTCTTGAAAGCATTCGAGCCGACTTGCTTCCCACTAAGTGTTTTTCCGTAATAGCCTTGATGTTGGTGATATCTCTCTGCGTTTGCGCTCACGTTGCCTTTAAATCGAGGATCTTGTGGACGCTCGTGGCTATTGACGTATGCCGCGACATCCCACGCTTCTTGTTTGCTTAACTGGACACTTTTCCCAAGCGGCATGTTTTCGTAAATAAAATAGGCCGCGGTGTTAATCCGGTGCATACCTGCACCCCAGTTATACGCATATTCGCCCCAAAGTGGTGGAATGTATGAATGGCCGTCGGTGCCTTTTATGCCTGAACCGTCGGCGCGATGGCAAGTTTCGCAGTTCTTTTCGTAGACTAATGCCCCTCGCTCTGGTGATGGTTCTTGCTCAGGGGCGGCGATTTTTGGGTAGCCACGTCCAGAGAGATTACCTCGTTCTTCAATTGGTAATGCTTGCGCGATGGCTTCTGGCAGCGGGAAGTCTTTTGCTTTTCCACCAACTTGCAACGCTTTTGCGTCTAGCTCCGGAATTGGTTCATCCGTCATACCATGTTTGTCGAGCAAGCCGCCCATCGCCAACCAGTAGGCGTAAGCACTAAGGGCAACTATTTCTGGCGAATCGTAAGCGGGAGCTTTACCGTTCATGGAATATTCGAAACAACCCTGGATACGGTCAGCATAGCTGTTTACGCGATCGTTTTTCTTGCGATAAGCAGGGTAGGCCATGTATGCCGCCCATAGAGGTGCAGCGTTGGCTTTTCGTCCTGCTTCCATATGGCAGTTCACACAGTTTTGCTCATTGCCAACGTATTTGCCGCGCATCTGTTGCGAGTTAACAAAGAGCGAGTAACCACGTTTTACTTGCTCACCAAATGCGGTGTTTGGAATTTTACTCAGATCGCGAGGCTGTAAATATTCACCGTGATTCGCTTTTTTCACCGCGGGCAGTTCAGTTTGACGATCCGGCAGTGGTTCGTTGGCCAAAGTAGCAGCAGAGATGAGAGGTAATGCGAACAAAGAATAGAAACGTTTCATGTCTGCTCCTAGTAACGTAATGAGGCAAAGTAGTAGGAAAGGTTTTCAATCTCTTCGTCAGTGAGATTTTTCGCGATAGTGCCCATCATATTGAGCGGGTCACCACTGCGAGTGCCGTTTTTCCATGCCATCAATTGCGTTTTTAAGTAATCAGCATGTTGGCTTGCGAGGCGAGGGAATTTGTCGACGCCCATTCCGCTCGCTCCATGACAAGTCGCGCAAGCTGGAATGTTTCTATCCCAATCGCCTTGGAAGATTAATTTACGATACGGGTTACGAATGTCGGCTTGGTCGCCGCGTTGCTCTGGGTTAGTGAACTCGTAGCTTGGAAGGTTAGCAAAGTAATCCATGACTTCTTTACGAACAGCAGGATCGCTAAGCTCTTTCGCCATGCCTTGCATGACTACGTTTTGTCGTTCGCCACTAAGGAAGAGTTCTATTTGGGTGTTGAGATAATTCGCGTTCAGACCGGCAATCATAGGCGCAATGTTTGGTTGACCCATACCATGTTGGCCGTGACAACCGCTGCACACGCTGGCTTTTTCAGGAATAGACGAGGCGCTTGCGCCCATTGTGGTTGCCAGCAAACAGGCCGTCACCACAGGTAGTATTTTTGACATGCTGACTCCCTTTAATTGTTATTAATATCTCCAAGTGTCTACTGTGATAGTGACTTGGGTGCTGTATTGTCGGCTTTGTCAATAACTAAAGGTATTGTGGATTTCCACATATTTAGAGGATGTGAAGAGCTGCTAAATGGCAGCTCTTCAGGTTTGGTTGTCTACTAAGCTTTGCGGATTTTGGCTGGTAATGATTGACGAGCCGCGGCTCCTACCACCCAATCTAACAACACGCCTTTCCCTTCTCGGGTTGGGTCAATTAATCCGATGTCGTTAATGTTGACTCCATCTTGGCTGCGAGTTTTTACTGGTTGCTGTTTATCGCCGATCCAGTGCGAGCGTTGTCCTAGCTCGGTATGACCAAACCCATGTTCAAATCCGAGTGTGCCAGGGCGAATTCCGCTGACTATCATCGCAAGTGCTTTGGTGCTTGCAGATGGAGTCTCGATAACAAACTCATCACCCGTTTTAATGCCTGCGCGTTCGGCATCGATTGGATGGATGTACACTGGGTTTACGCCTTTTATCGAGTTCAACCTTGGCGATAGGTTGGACACCGCACTGTGAATGTTGGATTTAAAGTTAGTCAGGCTGAAAGGCCATTCTGAGCTTGGGAACTGTTCTTCCATTGGTGTGCCATCGGCCAGCTTTTGTGGATGCCATGTTGGGCAACCGGTGTAGAAATCACCGGTCATGGTGTTTCTTGCGCTGCCGACACGTTCATTCCATATCGCAACTGGTCGTGTCCATTTATGCTTCATCTGCTGACCTTGATACGCTTCGCTGGCATTTTCAAAGCGTCCACCGCGAGCAAAAATAAACGCCACACGTTTCATCTCATCTGCTGTCAGCGTCTTCTGCATGGCTGGCATTAAACGCTCTAGGCCGGACCACGCAATGTCTTCTGCCGAAACTTCAGGCACGCCGCCTTTCACATAAGCCAAGTTTGCCGCAGCTCGCAAATAGAAATCTTCGGCGCGATGGAGAGCGTGCCAGTTGCCTTGTGCATCTTGAATTGCATTGTCACCAAAACCGCCCAGCTGCATTTTCTTAGCAACATCAATCAGGAAGTTCTCTAAACAAATCGAGCGACCGTCGGCGGTTTTCTCTGTTCGCGCTTCCACTATCGGCCAACGAGCGGTGACGGTTTTCACCGGAACATCGTGCCAAGGCGTTGCCATGCCCCAGCTTTCGTAAGTAACGGTGTCCGGCACAATGTAATCCGACAACGCGGTGGTTTCGTTAATGAATGCATCAACAGACACAATCAAACCGAGCTGCTTTGGATCTTTAAGCTTGTCTTCCAGCAGTGTTTTCAAACCGGGTACACCATACATCGGGTTCGCCATGTGGTTGATCCACGCTTTAACGCGATATGGATAACCATCAATAGCCGCAGATAGGTGTTCTGTCAGCAGTGGCGCTGCAAACGGATACCAAGGGGCGTGAGTTGGGTAAGGGGATTTTCCTGCCTCAACGCGACGTTTGTATTCGCTGGTTTTGTGGTATGGGAATTTACTGCGCGATAAAAAGACGCCTTTCGGGCCGACTTTGCCAGCAAATTTGGTGAAGTCGTAACGAGGACCCGCAGCGGAAGTTGGGTAGCCACCCGCTTTCGCCATCGCGCCGCCTTTCATGTTGATGTTACCAATCAACGCATTGAGCATCATGATGGTAAACGAGTTATAGAACCCATTGGTGTGCATGTTGCCACCGTGGGTATCGACCACCGCTTTTGTGCCATAGCTTGTGAAGCGTTTCGCTAGTTCTGCGATTTGCTCTACAGGGATTTCACATTGTTGACTGTAGAACGCAAGGCTGTATTTAAACGCCTCTTCTTTGAGCCTTTGTAGAGACGATTTTACTCGCACTTTGCCTGATGCAAGCGAAACCGTTTTATCGACAAACAGTGTCGCTTCCTCAGCTTGGGTATGAACACCAAATTGGCCACTTTGCTCATCCACGATGGCGTACGGGTCGGAGTCAGACAACGCTTCGCCCTCGAATGGCAGATTCAAGTCCGATGCGCGTAAAAACGTGCCGTTTCTCGGGTGCTGCTCATCGCTTATCACGAGATGCGTAGCATTACACCAGTGCGCGGTGCCTGCTCGTTTCATCGCGTTTGCCCCCGGCTGCGCCAAGAAGGTTTTGTTGTAGCGTTGGTTTTCGATGATCCATTGGATCATGCCAAGCACGAGGGCAGAATCGGTGCCCGGTTTGATTGGTATCCAGCGGTTATTGTCACCTGCCGCCAAGCTCGATGAACCCGCAGGCAAACTTGGTGTGATGATGGTGTATTCCAAGCTGCCTTCTGTTCGCGCATTGGCGAGTTGGCGCGCCTGACGCTTAAAAGGGTTGCCAGCTTGAGCTGGCGACATACCGATGAAGATGATGTATTCCGCATTATCAAAGTCTGGCTTTAAGTGTGCGTTCTTATCTAAATCGTTCATAAATGCGCCGCTGCCAGCACGAAATGCATAGCCGCAGTAAGAGCCGTGATGCCCAAAGTTACGCGTACCATAGCTGTTGAACGCGAAGCGTTTGAATATGTCGTCTCGGCCTTCATTACCGGCGTTAGTCATTAACAATTGGTTGGCTTTCGGTCCATATTCTGGGTTTTCAGGATCAACGGGCGTTGTTAAATCGCGAATGTCGCGTAAGCCATCAACATGGCCTTCACCAAATAAATCACCACCTTCAACGACTTCTTCTATCAATTGCTCGTAGCTGATTGGAACCCATTTTCCTTCGCCGCGTTTGCCAACTCGTTTTAGCGGCTGAGTAATGCGGTACGGGCTGTTGCGAATTTCTAGCATCCCGTTTCCTCTCGCACAGGCGGTGGAACGGCCGTCAAGACCCGCTTCTCCTGCCAAACTTAAATAAGCATCTTTGACCGGCGTTTCAAACGGAATATGTTGCTGATGAGACAGCGGGTGATATGGGTTGCCAGTGATGCGCAAGATCTCGTCATTGCGGTTATCAATGCGTACACGCAATCCGCACAGTGACCAGCAACCAAAACACATCGATGGTGCAACACGCTGGTTTGGATTTGGGATCAGATTACCTTGGTCATTGACGGCGTATTCTGGTTCGAGGGAATTGCCGTGGTGAATATCGCGGGTCTTTTGCCCAGCAGTGCCTTCCAGCGCACCTTCTACCATGTGCTTGGTTGTGGTGGCGTAACCTGCAGCAAATGCACCAAGCCCACCGACTGCAAGGCCTGATTTCAAAAACTGACGGCGTTTGTTATCCATAATGAAATCCTCTTGATTAGCGTTCAGTTAAGGTGAGTGATGATGCTTTTGCTTCGATACTTTGTTTTGGCTGAACCAGCACTGAGCCGAGCAGTGCCAGTGCAAGCCATAATCCGAGCATGCCGATAATGCCTATCCAGCCATTTCCATCCATAGTGAGTTGGTATGGATACATCCCTGCATCGAACTTGGCGATGGTTTGCACTTCCATGATGGTGAACCAGCGAATCAGCCACGCGCTTGCCAATGCGGCAGCAGACACAAAGCCGAGCCCTATGACGTGACGAAATCTGGCTGATGTGGACTTTTGGGTATCGCGCAAGAAGATGAAGGCGAGCAAAACACAACCTAAAACGACAAAAGTGAGCAAGGCAATGTTGTGCATCCATCGTTCGCTAGAATAGAGCGAAAATGTAGAGTTGTTGGATGCCCAAATGGGTAGGAGAATCAGCGTCAGAACGCCGCTCGTTACCAGTGACTTTTTGAGTAAATTGTTATCACCAGAAGTGAGAGCTTTCGATTGGCTAGGCAGCAGTAGCCAAATCAGCAGAGAGAATCCGACAGCACCCATAAATGCAGTGACAAACCAAAGAATTGGTGACGCGGGTTGGTGCCATAATGAACGTGATTTTACGATCGCAATTTCAGCTCCAGTATAAAGGGCGATGGTTAAGCCTGATAACACGGTGATTGCAGATATTGTGAGCATCACTTTGTGAGAAATTGTCCACTCACCGAGCGATAACTTAGATAACAGAGGTAGTACTTTTCCCGGTTGATTTCGCAGTGCGATAAGATCCTGACGCAGATACAGCCATGCTGTCGCAACCGCCAGCGCAGAAAAAACAGGCAGGAACAGCGAGCCTAGAGACATCCATGACCACGGCGTGATGTGCGCGTAAAAATGCCAAGCTCGTCCCGGCTGGTGAAGGTCGCCAGTTAACGCCAACGGGCCTACGATAGCGCCGATGGCCATCGTTAGCACCAGCGCGGCGCGTAACCGATGACTGGTGTGTTGCTCAAATAACAGTGCGATTAGGAACAAAATAGCGGCAGCGTAAGCAGAACCGATGTAAAAGAAGTACTGCACCGCCCACGGGAGCCAAGCCATTGCTTGAGGTTGGACTAACACTTCGGTGATGTTCATGCGCGCTCTCCTTGTGGGTCGTAAATAGCTGGCTGCCCGTCGATGTGGCTGGTGAAGCGTTCATCCATGCCGATGTAAAACACATGCGGCTTGGTCTCTTCATTGGGCTTTAGCACTTTGATGTCGTCTTGGTGCTTCGCAATTAAGCGGCGGACTTCACTTGATGGATCATTCAAATCACCAATCACGCGAGCGCCGCCCACGCAGGTTTCCACACAAGCGGGTAACAAACCTTGTTCTAAGCGGTGTGCACAGAAGGTACATTTGTCTGCGGTGAGCGTGTCTTCATTGATAAAACGCGCATCGTAAGGGCAGGCTTGTACACAATACGCACACGCTACGCAGCGACTGTTATCCACCATGACGATGCCATCTTCTCGCTGAAAGGTTGCTTGAACGGGACAAACGGCTACGCACGGCGGGTTATCGCAATGATTACAAAGTCGAGGCAGCATAAAAGCCTTCGCTTCTTGTGTGGTTGTGGAACCGTCATCGAGCGTGACTTCGTATTGTTTCACTGTGGTTCGAAACTGACCGATTGGCGCTTGGTTTTCAATGCTGCAACCTACGGTGCACGCTTGGCAGCCGACGCATTTACGTAAATCGATCACCATGGCGTAACGTTTTCCGACTTGTCCTTTTCGGTCGGCGGATTGGTTATTTCGAATAATGTTTCCTGCGGTAGCCGTGCCAATGCCCGCGACTGGAATTAACGCGGCTCCGGCTGTGACCGCGCTGAGAAAGCGACGTTTGGTGGAATCCATAACTCACCTGCTTTTTTTGTTGTATTTGAATTGACTGATTCCATTGTGAGAAATGCACCGCGAGGCTTATATTGTGGATTTCCACATACCCAGATCAAACTTGATCTAAAACAAATGTGGTTTAGGGAAGGTAGCTGTTATTCTTGTCGCACTCTTTTGACGGAACGATTCGACTCATCATGAAAAAAGCACTGTGGCTTCAGCTTTGGATTCTTTGCTTGGTTGCCTTGGCATCTTTGGCTCAGGGTGCTGTTTCTGAACAAGCAGATCTGCAAGAGCAAAAGGCAGTGCAGCCAGAGGCCAAGCAGAAAGTCGAAGTGGGCGTGTTAGCGATACGTGGTCATCTTTATGCTGAGCAGAGATGGCAACCGACCATTGATTGGCTCAATCAGCAAATTTCTGATGTGCATTTTGTTCTTCATCCCCTTAACTTGGATGAAATGGGCCAAGCGGTGAAGTTTCAGACGATGGACTTCATCTTAACTAACCCTGGTCAGGCAGTGCGATTGGGTAGGCAATACGCGCTATCGTGGATGGCAACGCTAACCAGTCGAGCGCCGCAAAATTCGAACTACGGCATTGGTTCGGCGCTGGTGGTTCGAGCCAATTCAAGCTATCAAATATTGCAAGATGTCTCAGGGCTTCCTGTTGCGGCTGTATCAGAAAAAGCCTTTGGTGGTTACTTAACGTTGCGCTATCAAATCGTGGAAATGGGTCTTAATCCGAACGATTTCTTTGCTGATGTCCGTTACCTCGGCTTTCCTATTGATGCCAACCTGTATCAATTACGTGATGGCAATGTGGAAGCCGCTGTCGTCCCTGCTTGTTTATTGGAACAGATGCAAAATGAAGGTCTGTTACAGCAAGGGGATTTTCGAGTCCTAAATCAACAGCCAAATGAACATTCTTCGTGCGCTGTTTCTACGCCGTTATATCCAAACTGGTCATTTGCCAAAACAGAGCGCAGCTCAGCTCAGCTCGCCAAACAAATTGCGCAAGTGTTATTAGCGATGCCACCTGAACACCCTGCGGTTATTGCGGCAGGCGCGTCAGGTTGGACGTCACCCGTCAGCTTGCTGAGCATCGACAAACTTTATCAGGCGCTAGACCTCCATCCGTTGCAACAACCTTGGTGGAGTGAGGCTCTACGCTGGCTGCGTAGTCATCAAGAATGGGCATGGGCGCTGTTCATGTTTGTGATTGTGTTGAACGCGTACCACTTTTGGCTTGAGTATCGATTTAGCAAGAGTAAGCAGGCGTTGGAACAGACATCGTTACGTTTAAAAGAGAAAAGTGAGCAGTTAGAGCATTCACAAAGAGTCGCGATTGTCGGTGAAATCGGCACTAGTCTTGCCCATGAACTCAATCAGCCATTGGCGGCCATTCGCAATTACAGTGAAGGCGGTTTACTTCGCTTGGCCAAAAAACGCCCTCATGAAGATATTGTCCCAGTGCTTGAGAAAATACAGGGGCAAGTTGAACGAGCCGATGCAATTATTCAGCGCTTAAGAACGTTGATCCGCAAGCGTAGTGTCGACAAAGCGCCGTGCGATCCTCAAGTACTCATTGATGACACGATTGAGTTGCTCCATTTTCGAATGCAGAAGCAAAATATTTCGATTGTGACCAGTATAGAAGGGAACGTCCGTCCGGTACTTGTCGACGCTGTGGGCGTTCAACAGGTTTTAGTTAATGTGATCAGTAACGCGATTGATGCGTGTACTTTGTTCCAAGAGAAATATCACTCGTCAGGTTATCAAGGTAAAATTGCCCTGCATAGTGACTACCAAGTCAATCAACTTTCCATTCGAGTATTAGACAACGGCACAGGGTTGCAGCAAGAGAATCCAACTCAAGCGTTTGTGAGTAGCAAAGAAGAGGGACTCGGGCTGGGGTTAGCCATTTGTCGTGATGTAATGGAAATGCATGATGGCGAGTTTCTCATCAGCTCGACAGCGCCACATGGCTGTTTGGTTGAGCTCGTGTTTCCATATCAAAACTAATCTGAACTAGGCATAGGAGCATTCAATGAGCAGCGGTGAAAAGCAGCTACCTGTTTTTGTAGTCGACGATGATGAATCGGTGCGTGACTCGCTCGCTTTTATGTTGGAAGAACATGACTTCAACGTCACCACTTTTGCTGATGGGCAGTCTTTCCTTGACGAGGTGGACGTTCAGCAAGCGGGGTGTATCATTCTTGATAGTCGAATGCCAAATCTTCGTGGTCAGCAAGTCCATCAAGTTTTAAATCAAGCCAACAGCCCCTTGGCCGTTATTTACCTGACGGGGCATGGTGATGTCCCGATGGCGGTCGATGCATTACAAGCTGGCGCGGTCAATTTTTTCCAAAAGCCAGTCAAAGGCGATGAGTTGGCACAAGCCATTTTGCAGGGGCAAGTGCAGTCGGCTGCAAACCTTGATATGGCGGCGGCAAAATCGGCGTATGAATCGCTCACTCCCAGAGAAAAAGACATTTTACGTTTGATCATTGCAGGCAAGCGCAACATTCGAATTGCCGACGAACTTTGCATTGCAATGCGCACGGTTGAAGTACACCGCGCCAACCTATTGAAAAAGTTCTCAGCGAAAACCGTCGCAGAGTTGGCCTATATTTATGGCAAGCTAGATTAGAGCTTAGTGAGTGAAGCTTCTTAATGCTATTTTGTGGATACAACTTGAGCTTTATGACGACTCGCGTATTATCTTCTTCGTTCCTACTTTATTCTGAATTCTTATGAGTTTATTGACTAAACGACATCACACACCACATAAACGGGTGAAATGGCTACTAGCGATTATTGGCTGGGTGGTTGTCGTGTGTCTGATGCAAAATTCAGGTTTTGCATCGTCATGCTCTATGAAGTATGAGACGGTATCGCCTGCTGTTTCACTTACTGATGAGGGGTCGAGCGTCAAGTCGATTGATGCTAAAGAAACCAGCAAATGCGAATTGTCTGAAAAGTTAATTCAATTTTCTCAACATCAACTCGATGCATTTATTGTTGTTCTGTTTGTCGGTCTTTTGGCGTCGGCTATTTGGATGTGCTGCGCTTATATTCGCGCACAACATTGGACGGAGCCGATAGGTCGTAAGTATCGAGTCCATCTGACTTTCTGTGTATTCCAAGAATAAAAACGTGTTTTCTGACCAATGACGTCAGCGATTTAACACATTTTGTTTTTATTATTAGGAATTACTATGAATCAAACTACCAAACTGACTCAGTTCGCGTCTATGTTCTTTATGACGCTGGCGTTGAGTTTGTTCTCTCTGAATATTTCAGCACAAACTACCGATACCGGTTGGATGACCAACCCGCAACATCCTCCAGTGCAAACGCGCTTTGTACTAACGGGTCAACAAGATCCGCAAGCCAAAACACTTACAGGTTATTTGGATGTTAAGTTGAGCGGAGACTGGAAAACTTATTGGCGATCGCCGGGCGAGGGTGGTGTCGCGCCATCGATAGATTGGCAAAACTCGCAAAACCTGAGCAAGGTTGATTGGCAATGGCCATATCCGCAAAAGTTCGAGTTATTGGGCATTGAGACTCTCGGTTACAAAGGCGACACTTTGTTCCCAATGACGCTGCATATCGACGATATGTCGAAACCCGTCACGATTGATGCAGTGCTCACGCTTTCTTCCTGTACGACGATTTGTGTGCTGACGGACTACCAAATTCAATTGACGTTCTTACCTTCTGAGCTGAAAGTGGACGAAGACGTGATGTTCAGTTACGCCCAAGCGGTGAGTAATGTTCCTCAACCTTCGCCTTTTGTTGAGGTCACGCAAACAAATTGGGATGCGACGCAATCCAAATTACAAATCAAACTAAAGAACACGCAAGGTTGGCAAAATCCTCAAGTGTTGGTGGATGGTGTTGGTGATGCGATTCGTGACTACAGCTTCAAGTTGGATGGACTTCAGCAAGAAGGTGATATCGTCACAGCAAATTACTCGGTTGATACCTGGCTGGGTGAGGTAGAGCTTAATGAACAATCGTTATATGTTTCTATCAAAGATGAAAACTTGCTGGTCGAAGAGGTAACACAAGCACAAGCAGGAGCGGTTACATCGTCACTGCCAACTACCTCTTTAGCGAGTATTTTCTTATTTGCACTGTTAGGCGGTTTGATTTTGAACATCATGCCGTGTGTGCTGCCTGTATTGGGGATGAAGCTCAGCAGTATTGTGGCTGCGCATGGTGTAGAGCGCCGTCAAATTCGTACCCAGTTTATCGCTTCTTCTCTGGGGATTCTCACTTCGTTCTGGCTGATAGCTGGATTCATTTTGGTGTTGAAGCTTACGGGTAATGCGATCGGTTGGGGCGTGCAGTTCCAAAGCCCTTGGTTCCTAGGATTGATGGTACTAGTCACTGCTTTGTTGGGCGCCAATATGTTGGGATTATTTGAAATCCGTCTGTCATCGGGTACTAATACATGGCTCGCATCGAAAGGTGATAACTCTCTAGTGGGTCACTACGTTCAAGGTATGTTCGCCACTTTGCTTGCGACACCTTGTTCCGCACCGTTTTTAGGCACTGCCGTTGCTTTTGCCTTGGGCGCGGACGTATTAACGTTATTTGCAACCTTTACTGCATTAGCATTGGGTATGGCACTGCCTTGGATCTTAGTCGCTGTGTTTCCAAGTATCGCGCTAAAACTACCAAAGCCCGGTCCATGGATGAATGTCGTTAAGATCGTGTTTGGCATAATGATGTTGGCAACCAGCGTTTGGCTACTTTCATTAATGGCAAATCATGTACCGATGTTATGGATTGCACTCATCGCTGTGGTTGCTTTTGTCGTCATGATGGCAAGAATTAAGCGTGTGTATGGTGAGAAAGCACTTGCTGTATCGGGGACCGCATCGTTAGTGTTAATAGCTGGCGGCTTACTACTTGGCAGTGTCACTGCTGACCAATGGGCAACGCCACTTCCGGATGATCTAGCTTGGCAAAAGCTTTCTAATTCAGCGATTGAAGAGCACGTCAGTAATGGGCGAGTGGTGTTTGTGGATGTGACTGCGGATTGGTGTGTCACGTGTAAAGCGAACAAGATCGGCGTGATCTGGCAAGATCCTGTCTACTCATTGCTACAAAGCCCTAATGTGGCGAAGTTAAAAGGGGATTGGACACATCCGGACGGCTCGGTAACGGACTTTTTACGAGCTCATGGGCGTTACGGTGTGCCGTTTAACATCGTCTATGGCCCGGCGGCGCCACAAGGTATCCCGTTACCTGTGATTCTGACTGATGATGTTGTTTTAAGCGCGGTGAAACAAGTGAGTGGGGGATCCATTCAATGAGTTCGACAAAGCAGCGTAGAACAGTCCGATATTGGCTCGTTCAAATCGTACAGATGGTGCTCATTGTCACCGTTATTTCTATCGCGATGGATTGGTATCGCACCAAAGATATTCCCAAACAGGAGGCACCACCATTGAGCTCCGTATTGAGCGATGGTGAATACTTCGATGCAATCGCACAAAGTCATGAACAACCTGTCGTTGTTTATTTTTGGGCGACTTGGTGTCCCGCTTGTAAATTTGTAAGCCCAAGCGTGAGCTGGCTGAGTGATGACTATGCCGTAGTTGGCGTTTCTGGCTCATCGGGACCGAATGAGCGCGTGGCGCAGTTTATGCAGGCAAAAGAATATCGTTTTGAAAACATAAACGATCCTTCAAGCGATATTATGCGTGAATGGAAAATTAGCGTGACTCCAACCATTTATATTTTAAGAAATGGTGAAGTGACCTCTATTACGACAGGCATCACAACGCCGATAGGAATATTGGCGAGAATTTGGTTGGCTCGATAACGAAATAAAAATCCGATATTCAAAATACTGAATATCGGATTTTTTCTTTTTATTTTCTCGCTCCAACGGGAATCATAATGTGTGCGTATGGCGTGCCTTTCCACATTACGTATGGGCCACCATAACTTGGGTCGGTTGGTAGAGAGTCGAGCAACGCTTGGTCTGGGGTAATAATCATCAAGTGTGGTCCTTCCACAATCCATTGATTATCGTCCGTCATCCCTTCTGCAAATGGGTCGGTGTTACTGGCACCGCCATCACCCGCTAACATGTAAGAAATGCCTAATGCTTTGGCTTGGAAAGGTTTTTTGTTCATCCAAGCGTCTGCCCATTCCATCCAAGGACCATCCATACACATTGGCGCTGTGCCTTCCAATTGAGGTGGCGTTGGGAAGCAAGTGTATTGGCTAGAACCTTCTTGCAGAACATTATTGTTCCAGTCCATCACTGTTACTTTATCGCGAATAGTCGGTGGTGCAGCACTCAGTGCATCTTCTAAAAGTGCTTTTGAATCATCGGCTGCGAATGCGCCAAAAGCGCAGCTGACCGAAACAACAGCAGTTAAATAAGGAGTTAGTTTCATAAATTAAACCTCAAGTTAATACAACATGAGAATTTGAGCACTTTAATTATAGGTTGATATTAAAAATAAGAATCATTATTTAAATGGAAAATAATAAGCGATAGGTTTGTTATGTTAATTTAAATATTGTTTTTATATACAGCGAATAGAATGATGGAAATAAGATTAGCTGAATAATCGAAGCAGATTATCAGGACATATTTTCTCTTTATGCACTTAAAAATTCCATCGGAATCACGGGCTAATACTTTCCAAAATTTCATCTATTTCTACTGGTTAGCGCTGAATAACCAGTCGGTTACGTTTCATAAAAAATTAGCCATTTAATAAGTGCTTAGGTGCGTATTGCGTGTTACATTCGAGCATCGTTCTGGTTATCAAGGAGGAAACGATGAACGTAGCAAAAATGTATGATGATGTGTCGGAGCGCTATCAAAAGTTGGTGGATGACAGCCATTACGTTGGCCCACGTTGGATTTCTGGGAAGTTAAAAACCCTTCCCATCGAGCAAGGCTCGGCTCTCGACCTAGCCTGTGCGACAGGCAGTATCGGTCATGTCGTAAAAAATCACTATCCAGATCTCACCATTCATGGCTTAGACATCTCGTCCAAAATGGTTGATAAAGCGCGCCAAACTAACCTCTATCAAAGCGTCTCGGTTCATAACCTTGATGAGCCATTTTCCCCTTTGTTTGAGCAAACCTTCGACCTTATCACCGCACTTGGTTTTACTGAGTTTCTAGCAGAGCCTCAACAACTGCTGGAGTGCATTTCGCGTAAGCTAACTGCGAATGGACGATGTTTTATCAGCTTTCAATACCACGATCCGGATGGACAAGATTTGCCTCGAAATACTTATAGTGGATCGGTCGTGCATACGGCATATACCGAAAGTGAAGTTGAACAACTCTGTCAGCAGGCGAGGTTGGAAGTGGTTTCCCTAGAAAATGTGATTGGTTATGTATCTGGTGTTGGTTATGTGTGTCGATACGTGATGCTAGAGCTGAAAAAGTCACACCGCTAAAATAAGTAACAAACAAGGACTGTTTTTGAAAACACAAGATTTAACCGAGTTCGGGTCGGGCATTGAATACGATGCCCAATACGAGCAGCATTACCATCACGACATTGCTTTCATCACAAGGTTAATCGAAGAAACCAATGCTCGAAGTGTATTGGATGTCTGTTGTGGTTCCGGCATTGTCACGATTCCAGTCTCTGAGCAACTCAACGAAGCCATTGGCATTGATATTTCTGAAGGGATGCTCAAACACGCAAAGGACAAAGCCAAAAGCAGGAGTAACTTGCGTTTTCTTCATCTCGACGCAACCCAGTTTTCGTTAGGTAAGAAGTTTGACCTAGCCATAATGACAGGGAATGCATTCCAAGCCTTTTTAAGTGACGACATGCTGGCAGGCGCACTGAGCTCAATATCAAAGCACCTAGAAAAAGGTGGGCGATTTGTCTTCGATACGCGGTTACCAACGCCAGAGAATCTAGAATTGGATCATGAGATGGCGCTGTGGCAAACCTATGTTTCTCCAACCTATGGTGAAGTGAATTATTTCGGTATGAAGGCCGAGTATGACTTGCAAACGTCCATCATGTATTTGAACAAAGAGCGCCATTTTGAAAGTGGAACGATTGAGCATTCCAGCATTGATTTAAAATATCGCCCGCTGGAAGACATAGAGGTTTTCCTTGAACAAGCGGGATTCAGAATTATAGAGAAGTACCAATCTTGGTCAGCGCAAACATTTGAGGCGAATGGCAACTCGCTTGTCTGTGTGGCTAAGAAAATATAAACCAATGTTGAGGGATACAATGCAAGGGTTTCGAATTACTACATTGTTAGATGACATGGATTTAGGCGTTATCTACGAGTTCATTTCAAACAGTTATTGGGGAAAGGGTATTCCAAGAGAACGCTTTGAGAAGTCTTTGCGCCATTCGTTCTGTTTCGCGGTTTTGGATGACAGAAATCAACTCGTCGCTTTTGCTCGGTTAATTACCGATCGCACCACGTTTGCGTACCTTGCCGATGTGTTTGTTGTGGAGGCACACCGTGGTAAAGGCATCAGTAAGTGGTTGATCTCAGAAATTGTTGCTCATCCAGAACTACAAGGCTTACGCCGTATGATACTTGCAACCCGCGATGCTCATGGATTGTACGAACAGTTTGGGTTCACTCCTATTGCTCCAGTAGAAAACTTCATGCAAATCTGGAAACCGAATGTTTATCAGAGCTAAATCATGATGAGAGTTGAATCTCAACAAGTGGCAATCAGATACCTCAAAACAACAGACGCTGCTCCTCTGTTTGAAAACTATTTAGGCGATGAGCAAGCATGCCGCTTCCTCAATCGCCAAGTCCACCAAAATGTTAATCAAACCCTTGAAGCTATCGAAAGATGGCGTGCTCAATATGATCAAAAGTCTCCCAATCTATTAGTCTTCGCTATTGAAGAACTCACTTCTCAAACTCCTATAGGCTGTCTGGTGCTGATACCTGAGCAAGACAGCAGTGAAACCCATTTTGGTATTTCTGCTCGCTATCAGGGAAAAGGCTATGCAACCCAAGCCTGCAAACTTGGTGTTGTCTACCTGCAAAGCTTGGGTATAACGCGCATTCGCACTGCCCCGCATATTGGCAACCACGCGAGTATTCGTGTGTTGGAGAAATGTGGCTTTATCAGCCAAGGCATTTTAAAAGCGCATGCGGTTTTTCCTGCTTTAGGACGTGAGGCGCAAGACTGTATGGATATGCGATTGGAAGATACAGAACTGTGCTATTTTGCACATTGTTCAGAATGAAATGGATAGCGGTTGAAACGAGCGGTTACAGAGCTTGTTAGTCGCCATCGTAGACAGCGTCTTTGCTGAATGATTCGTCGAGGTTTTTTAGTCTTTGATTGTCAGAGGCGACTGACAAAACCATACCAACTGTGACAACCAAACCGCTATTAAAGCAGGATATTATTCCTTCAACTTTGTGTTTTAGGAGTAGTCATTAGACTACCCAATAATTGTTGGAATAAATAATGACGAAACGTTGGCTTGTCTCCGCTGTGAGCATTGCGCTGCTCGGCGGTGGAACGTATTTCTATCTCCAATCTGCCGCTCAACCAGAATTACTGCCTACATTGATTGTGGAAAAAGGCACGATTGAAAAACAAGCGGTGGCTGTTGGTAAAATTGTCCCTGCACACTCTGTGTCTATCAAGTCACAAATCGACGGTATCGTCGGTGAAATTTACGCGAAAGTTGGTGAAAAGGTGAAGCAAGGCCAGCCGCTGATCAAAGTACGTCCAAACCCAACCCCCCAAGCATTAACGGATGCATCGGCAGAGCTCATGCGTAGCGAAGCCGATCTGGAATCTGCCAAACAAAAACTGTCTAACCTAGAAAGCTTGGTCAAGCAGGACATTATTCCAAGTAACTACGACGAATACGTAAGTGCGCGCTCGGCAGTCAAATCTGCGCAAGCGGACGTATTGCAAAAGCGCCAGAATCTCGAACTCATCCGCAGTGGTGAGGCGTCTATCGGTGATGCACGTTTAACGTCGACGATCTACGCGCCAATTGATGGCACGGTACTCAACCAGAAAGTTGAGGTCGGAGAGCCGATCATCTCGACTCAATCAAGCCAAGCAGCGACTGAAATGATGTCATTGGCCGACATGAACAGTCTGATTTTTAAAGGTAGCGTCAGTGAGCATGATGCTGCGCAGTTGTCTCCGGGAATGCCCGTTATGTTGACGGTGGCGCCTTATCCTGATGTGGCGATTTCTGGTGTGCTAACCAAAGTGGCGATTCAATCTGAGAACCTCAACTCACCAGAGGGCAATGCTTCGGCAAAAAGTTTTGATAACGGTTTTGAGGTTGAAGTGGGAGAACTCAAGATCCCACAAGATGTGTTGCTTCGTTCTGGTTTTTCATCGACGGCTCAAATCATTCTGAAGAAGTCTGAAAACGTGCTCACTCTCCCGGAGCGCGCTCTGCAATTTGATGGTGACGCACCGAATGTTCTGATCCCCGACAGCTCAGAACAAGGGTTTCATAAACAACCGGTGAAACTCGGTCTGTCAGATGGCATCAATGTCGAAGTGCTTGATGGCGTGGAGCTTGATGAAGAGGTTATCGACAACAGCATGATGGGAGCGGCGCATGGTTAAGCTGCAACGATCAACAATCGCCTTTGCATTGTTGGCTGCCACGCTCAGTTTGCCGACCTACGCAATTTCTATTGAACAAGCTTGGCAACAAGCAAAGCAGAACGATCCTAATTACGAAAAAGCGAAAATCGGCGTCCAGCTTGGCGAGGTTGGCGTACAGAGTAGCCGCAGTGCGTTATTGCCGGGTTTAAGTGCCAGTGCGTCAGCGGATTGGAATGAGTCCTCAAGCCATTCCAACAGTTACGGCGCTACCTTATCTCAAACTATTTGGGATAGCAGTTTGTGGTCGGAACTGGATCAAGCGAATGTCAATTATCTCAAAGCACAGTTAGAGCTATCTCAATCACATAACGAGCTTGCGCAGAAGTTGCTCACCGCTTACCTAGATGTGGCAAGCGCACTGGGCGACCTCAAATTGGCGCAGTCCAAGCTGGAGGAGGGGAAGGAACTTCTCAACATCATCGAGAAACGCTATCGAGCAGGCAAAGTGAAGTCGGTTGATGTTGAAGAGATGCGAGCGAATCAAGTCTCTGAGCAAGCAAGTATCCTCAATGCAAAAGCCGATCTCGAAGTGAAAAAAGCAGAGCTTGCGGCGTTAATCAATCAAATGCCGGAGAGTGTCGACCAAATTCGAACGGATTCTTTGATTCAGCCGCCGATGCTGGTGGACTCTCAGGAGCAATGGCTAAAGCTGGCGAAAGACAGTAGTCCAGAGCTGTTGGTAGCGGCGCAGATGGTGAAAGCGAGCGAGTTCACGAAAGATTCAGCTAAAGGAGGATACTACCCAACCGTCAAAGGCAGTGTGGGCTACAGCGATGGTGACAATCGTTCAAACGGCGAGTTTAACGCTGGGATTAGTTTGAGTTTGCCGATTGACCTCAATGGTGCAGTGCGAGCGAAAGTGGACGAAGCATCGTTGAATATTTTAAATGCCAAGCAAGATATGCGTAGAGTGGAAATTGATATTCAGAAACGAGTTATTCAGCAGTTTACGCAGGTCGATATCAACTGGAATCAAGTTTTGATAGCGAACGAGCTGGTTGAGTCGCGCGCCAGAGTGTTGCAAAGCAAAGAGAAACTTTACGACGCTGGCCTGCTTGAAGTGTCGGAAGTTATCAGCGCACACAACAGCTTGTTTGAGGCGAAAAACAGTCTGCAAACCAACTTGTACAGCTACTGGCGCAAGAGAATCGGCTTACTGCAAACCGCAGGGAAACTCGATGACGATACCATGGCGTTGATCTCTCGAGCTTTTCATTCATGAGCAGTCTATTGCAACAAACTTGGCAAACGTTGATGGCGCACCGCATGAAGAGCGTGCTGGCCATTATCGCGATTGCTTGGGGCGTGATCTCTGTGGTGGTGTTAATCGCACTTGGCGAAGGCTTTTATCGCCATCAGACCCAGTCGTTTTCATTTATGATCAACAATGTGCAAGTGGTGTTTCCGTCGAGTACCAGTAAACCGTGGCAAGGGTTACCTTCAAGACGACAAATTGATATTCCACAAGAAAAAGTCGACATGATCAAACAGTCAGGCTTCGTGCAACAGGCGTCAAGCGTTTACGCCAAATGGGATGCGAATATCACCAATCTCAAAGGACAGAACTTATCGAGTACGGTCAGCGGTATTGATACGTCTTACTTTCCTTTAATACAACGCAAGCTGCAATCCGGTTCGAGAAACCTGTCACCAAGTGATATGGACAACCACACTCGCGTGGCGGTGTTAGGCGATCAAATTGCGCAAATGGGCGGAATCCAAATCGGAGATAGGCTCAAAGTCAACGGCATTCCGTTTTTGGTGATTGGGATAACCGTCGGTGAGGACACTGGCATTTCATTCGGCGATAGCCGCACGGTTTTCATTCCTCAAACAACGTACCGCGATTTGTGGGATGCGAAACCTTGGATGATATTGATGAAGCCGAGAGAAGGGATGGATGCATCGTCATTTCGACAAAATATCGTGAACTTTTTCGCCAAGCAGCTTCATTTTGACCCAAGTGATAAAGATGCGGTCGAATTACCCGATTTTAGTGAAGGTGCGGCGGTCATCAGTGGAATTTTGCGTGGCATTCAGATTTTTCTCGGAGCGAGCGGCGCGATGACCATGGCGGTCGGTGCGCTTGGCGTTGCCAACATCATGTTTTTATCTGTCACGGAGCGCACGCGTGAAATCGGTGTGCGTTTGGCGATCGGGGCGACTCAAAAATCCATACTCAGTCAGTTTATTCTTGAAGGGCTTATTTTGGTAGCCGTGGGCACGGCATTAGGTCTGATGTTTTCGTATGCAGTGGTATCTGTCTTAAGCAGCATGGCATTACCGGAATGGATTGGTTTGCCTGTGATCACGCCAGATTCCATTGCTTGGTCTTTACTTGTGACGCTTATTTTGGCATTGATGGCGTCGTATTTCCCAGCAAGGCGAGCATCGCGTCTCACGCCAGTCATTGCTTTGAGTGCGAGGGCTTAGTCATGTTGTTACCGATGAGACAAATTTTCCAAGAAATGGCCGCAGAAAAGCTGAGATTGGGTTTGACCATTCTGGCTGTAGCGTGGGCGACCCTCTGTATCGCTGCTATGTTGGCGGTAGGTGAGGGTATTCGTCAGGGCGTATTGAAAACCGCACAAAATGGTAACGGCAACTTGATCTATTTGACCGGAGGGATGGCCACCGTCGACCATGGTGCTTTTCACCAAGGTAAATTTCTGACATTAAAAATGGACGATTCAGAGATCGTTCGAGCGTTACCCGATGTAAAAAGTGTTGCGCCAACTGCGAAGTGGAAAGAGCGTATCACCGTTGGTGACAGAAGCTCGTGGCAAGAGCCGTTAGCGGTCACGAGCGAGTTTCAATCCATGACCAATTTGGTGCCGATGGTGGGGGGACGATGGTTAAATCCACTCGATCAAAAAGAGACGCGCAAAGTCGTTGTACTGGGTTATGAACTGGCAGCCGACTTATTCAACCCGAATGAGGACTTTAGTTGGTTTGCGACAGTCACATTGCAAGTCAACCCTGTGGGGCAAAAGGTAAAAATCGGCAATGAGGAGTTCACCGTTGTGGGCGTATTGGAGAAAAACAGCGCTCAAATAGAACTGGGGGATCTTATCAACTATTCCAGCTTTGTGCCGTTAGCGACGTGGAAGCGATTTCATGTCAACGGTGAAATTGGTGGCATCAATGTGCAACCACAAGCCGATGTAGACCGAGAAGCCTTAGCAAAGACGATCAGGCAAGTGATTGCCCGTAAACACGGGGCAAGTGTCAGTGATGAACAGGTCGTCCAAGTCGATGATATGTTCCTTAAGCAAAAGAGTATGCAGCAGTTTCTGATAGGTTTGCAGAGTTTTCTTGGCATTATCGGCTTCGTGACGTTAGCTGTTGCTGGCGTCGGCATTGCCAATGTGATGTATGCCACCGTAAAGCGATCTACGCGTGATATCGGTGTGCGCATGGCAGTCGGTGCAACCCCAACGGCTATTCGCATGCACTATTTAGTGCAGTCTTTATTGACAATGATGATGGGGGGCGCGCTTGGCTTAGGCGTGACGTACGCGCTGGTGTCTGCCATCAGTTCCATTCCTTTAGAGGGCAATGCCTTTTATGAACAACTGGGTAAACCTGTCCCTGAGTTGTCGTGGGTCGTTGTCGCGATTGTCATCCTCACCTTAGTGATCATTGGTGTGGCATCTGCATGGTTACCTGCAAACCGAGCCGCAAAAGTCAGCCCGTTGGAGGCGCTACAAAGTGAATAACAACAATAACTCTGGAGAGAACATGTCGAACAAGCCGCTTGTTGAGCTGACCAACATCTGCAAATACTACTCAAGCGGAGAGGCGGAAGTACGTGCGCTCGACGGCGTAGACTTAACCATCAATCAAGGTGAGTTTCTTTCGATTCTTGGCCCGTCTGGCTCGGGTAAATCAACGCTAATGAACATGCTCGGCTGTTTAGATAAGCCCACTGATGGCGAGTACCAACTTGGCGGCCAAAACGTCGCAAGTTTAAGTGCGAATGACCTAGCTGGCATTCGTAACCAAAAGATCGGGTTTGTCTTCCAAAGCTTTAACTTATTGGAATACGCGACGGCGCTTGATAACGTGGCACTGCCGTTGGTTTACTCTGGTATCAAAGCCAAAGAACGTCGCCAGCGCGCAGCTAAATTGCTAGAGCAAGTCGGGCTAGGGGATCGTTTAGACCATAAACCAAACCAGCTTTCTGGTGGTCAAAAGCAGAGAGTTGCGATTGCAAGAGCCTTGGTCAACGACCCTCAAATCATCCTAGCTGACGAGCCAACCGGCGCGCTCGATTCAAAATCTGGTGCTGAGATCGAAGCTCTGTTCAACCAACTCCACGCCGAAGGTAGAACGCTGATCATCGTTACCCATGATAATGCGTTAGCAGAGCGCACCAAACGCATCATCACCATCAAAGATGGCAAGGTGATTTCGGATAGGGCTCCGGAGGGAAGATAAATGAATTTTTCTTGATTGAGACTGGAGTTACTTTAAGGAAGATAGCCATGGAATAGGAGAAGCTATCTTCCTTTATTTTTATTCGCGATGTTCGCTTTGTCTCTCTTTTATCAAGTCATGCTTTTGTTCTTTAAGTAGAGTGATTGCGAGCTTAGTGTCCTCAATCAATTTACTGCTATCGTTGAGATCTTTGCTCTTCAAAGGCAAAACCAGATAATGAATGCTGCCATCTTCATTCTGCACTCCGGTAGCGATGATGACATCACCTTCTGACGCTGTACCAAAATACTCTGAAACGACTTTGGTTTCGCTGACACCGTAGCTATCCAAATAGGATGATTCCGTGTTGTCAAACAAGATAGGAACCCCTTGCTTAGCTAATGTTCGCAATTGTTCTTGCTTTTGCTCGTCGAATGGATAGTCGGTTGTACTGATATAACTTACCTGTTCAGCTTCAATAAAATCGTACAGTTCATTGCTCAATTCATTTAATGGGGCAGATATCCAAGGTGTAGCTGGAATGACGTCGGAAGTAGCGTCATTGTCATTCTGTGGTGTTGGAACGGTAACCACCTCTTGAGCAGCATCGCTCTCAGGAGGCGTTACACTTCTTGTCTCAGTTTTCTCTGTCTTGATTTGCTCGTCAAAACTTGCAACAGAATTGCTCTGGGGATTCTTGTTATTTGAATTAATTAGAAATATGGCGAGTACTGCACCAAGTGCTAGCGCCGATCCAGTCAAGAGTTTTTTATTACTTGTCATGTCTTACCGTTTATTTCATTAGTAAATACGGCGGCCACTTATTCATTCCGTGGCCGCAGGCTAATAAGTTAGTGGTAGAGCGCGTCATTCCAAGAGATAGTTACGGCTCGGCTAGTCTCTGTCCATTGACTGCTATCACGATTTTTCTTCCAGGTATTTTCTGGGGTGGTATACCAGCTACACCAGTCACGACCAAAGTAGTAATTGGTTTTTCGCCAACCTGCAACCAGCTTGACTTCTGACGTATCTAGGCCATCTTGAATATCATTTTTTCGATATACAACACCGACTTGCGGTTTAAAGTCAGAGCGCATCACGACAGGTAATTCGCTATAGTCAATTAGGTTGCCCATGTTACAGCTGGTCCAACGGTACAATAACCAGTCTTTAGGTGGAGTATTGTGGCGGATAGTCTGGTTTTCGATAAGCCAATTAATGCTCTCATTGGTCTGATCAAAATCAGCCACCGTCTGAAATTCTGGTTGATCGTAAGTTACGCGGTTGCTCCAGGAGATCCCACCGCTAATATTTGGAGAATCAGAAGCACTGAAGCCAAGATTAAAGTCCAGAGACTCACTTACGGATGCTGTTGCAATAGTGTTTTCTGGAGCATGGCTCATATGACGTAAAGGGGCACCATTTAAATAACTCAGTGCCAGTTTAAAGGCTGTTGGGATTGTGTAACGGTAGTCTCCACCGGTGGCAAAACCATAGATCTGCTCTTTATTCGGTACATTAGTCATGTCGAAACCAGAACCTCCGTTTAGAAGCAACTTGGCTTCCTTAGCTCCATTCGGCAGCAAAGATTGGTTCCAGACATTTTCTAAGGAGTAAATTAAGCGGATCTTCTTCGAGCGTGCATCGCTATCATCGAGCTGTAGCAAGGTCGAAGTGTAAGCTTTTAATGTATCTTCAGCATGTGCTGGAGCTAGAGAACCAAGTAATGCGAGCGCGATAATACTCGCGGAAAGATGCTGTTTTTCCATTGTTGTTTCCTATTAGTCAGCCCATAAAGGTTATTATTGGGTTTTAACAATAACTCTATGGGTGTTTTATAATTATGGACTGGTTATTAATTGGCGCTCAATAATTGAGCGGTGAAATATTGCATCTTGTTTTTTAATAAAAAAAGGAAAAGTATAGATTCGTGGGATTAATGTCTCATAGTTTTTAAATTCATTACTCAACTATAATAAATAAGAATGTGGTTATTAAGTCTTACCTTTTTAAGTTATTACTTAATTTTTATTTTCTAATGTTATGTTTAAATTTTCTTATTGACAGAAGTGAAATTTATAAGTGTTAACCATGTTATTGTTGAGGTTTTTGTTATGCAAAACCAAGTAAAGTATCGTTATGTGGTCATTACGGATTTATGAATTTAATTTAAATTAAAACAGTGGTTTATGTTTATTTTGTTATTGGTTTTTTTCGAGCTTAATGTAATGGTTGGGTGACAAAGTCCGTCAATGAATTTGTCATATTCTTGTATGAGGATATATGTTCTTTTAAAACAGAAAAATTAAACTTTACGTTTGAGATGGTGAATATAGGAAAAGAAATAAATAAGATAATTAAATAATCATGTTTCCGAGGGTATAAAATGTAAGGTACTTTTAATTAAACGAATGCTTGAATAAATTATGGAGTGTGAAAAAAGTGCTATTTAAGCTACGCTGTCCTATATTCCAGGTAGCATCTTGTTTATACAATGCGTTTTCTAGGCTTAAAACTGGTTTACGTACTGTTAATCCCTTATCAGTTTCTTAATTACACATATTGGCAATATGCTCGCCAAGTTACGTGTATTGGTGTCAATGAATAACAGTATCTACGATAGTTCCCTCTGGGTTGGAACTCCCACTATGAATTTCTTTCATGTTCAATGTGAAACAATACCAATATTACTCAACTCGTGAAGCAAGTATAAAAAAAGGACTGCTCTGGTGTTAGGCACTGCGACCGTCATTTTTAGTACGAACTGTTCGTCGTAAGTGCTGTGCAACCTAACGATTGGGAAAACCAAAAAACAAAAATGTCCCCATGCACAGAGTTAGGAAAAGTCTGCTTTATCTAAGGAAATAGGATACCAACTTACGATGAATAACGATTTCACATTTGCTATCAAAAGCATTCGCTTTGATGAGAATTACCAACCATCAGACAACACGCGAATCACTACCAACTTTGCTAATCTGGCTCGCGGAAACTACCGCCGAGAGAATCTGCGCAATGCACTCCGAATGATCGACAATCGTTTTAATGCCTTGGCATATTGGGATAACGCGCAAGGTGACCGCTACTCCGTTGAGCTTGAAATCATCTCCGTTGATATGGATATCCAAGGCAGTGGCGAAGCCTTCCCATCAATTGAAGTGCTCAAAACCAACATTGTTGACCACAACACCAACGAGCGCATCGAAGGCATTGTAGGCAACAACTTCTCTTCATACGTTCGTGATTACGACTTTAGCGTTTTGCTGTTGGACCACAACAAAAACCAGCCACGTTTCAGCATCCCAGCTAACTTCGGTGATTTGCATGGCAAACTGTTCAAAGCTTTCGTTAATTCTGAGTCTTATAAGCAGCATTTCAAAAAGCTGCCTGTGATTTGTTTGAGCGTATCGGACAACAAAGTATACCGACGCACCGAAAATCAACATCCTGTTTTGGGCTTTGAATATCAGCCGAACGAATCTTCGTTGACGGAGCAGTACTTCAAAAAGATGGGCTTACAGGTGCGTTACTTTATGCCACCAAACAGTGTTGCACCATTGGCATTCTACTTCTTCGGTGACTTGTTGAACGATTATTCAAACCTAGAGCTTATCAGTACGATTAGCACGATGGAGACATTCCAGAAGATTTACCGACCTGAGATTTACAATGCCAATGCGGTTGCCGGTAATTGCTACCAGCCAAACCTAAAAAACCTAGACCACTCGCTAACTCAAATCGTTTACGACCGAGAAGAGCGCAGCCAACTGGCGATTGAACAAGGGAAATTTGCCGAGGAGCATTTCATCAAACCTTATCAATCTGTGCTTGAACAATGGTCTGCAAACTACGCGTAACCGACAACGAGAATCTAGAAAGGAATGACGATGAAAACACTATTACCGACTTCAACGGCTGGCAGCTTGCCGAAACCTTCTTGGCTAGCGGAACCAGAAAAACTTTGGTCACCGTGGAAACTACAAGGTGAAGAACTGATTGATGGCAAACGCGATGCGCTACGTGTCGCTTTGCAAGAACAAGAACTGGCAGGCGTTGATATCGTCAGTGATGGCGAGCAAACTCGCCAACATTTTGTGACGACCTTTATTGAGCATTTAAGCGGCGTAGATTTTGAAAACCGTAAAACGGTGACCATTCGCAACCGTTATGAAGCAAGTGTTCCGACGGTGGTTGGCCCAGTAAGCCGCACAAAGTCCGTGTTTGTTGAAGATGCAAAGTTCTTGCGTCAGCAAACTAAGCAACCGATCAAGTGGGCGCTGCCAGGCCCTATGACGATGATCGACACGCTTTATGATGATCATTACGGTAGCAGTGAAAAGCTGGCTTGGGAATTTGCGAAGATCCTCAATCAAGAAGCGAAAGAGCTTGAAGCTGCAGGTGTCGACATCATTCAGTTTGATGAGCCTGCGTTCAATGTGTTCTTCGATGATGTGAACGAGTGGGGCATTGCATGTTTAGAGCGTGCGATTGAAGGGCTGAAATGTGAAACGGCGGTGCATATCTGCTATGGCTACGGCATCAAAGCGAACACGGATTGGAAGCAAACGTTAGGCACTGAATGGCGACAATACGAAGAAGTATTCCCTAAATTGCAGCAGTCGAATATCGATATTATCTCGCTCGAATGTCATAACTCACGAGTGCCTATTGAGTTACTTGAGTTGATTCGAGGTAAGAAGGTGATGGTTGGTGCGATTGACGTTGCTACCAACGAAATTGAAACGCCAGAAGAAGTGGCGAACACACTGCGAGAGGCGTTGAAGTACGTTGATGCTGACAAGCTTTACCCATGTACCAACTGCGGTATGGCGCCTTTGTCTCGTGAAGTATCGACCGCTAAGCTCAATGCGCTAAGTGCGGGTGCGGAGATCATTCGTAAAGAGTTGGTGGGGTGATATTAAGACTTGGGCTCGACACCATAAACTAAAGTTAGGGTCATTCCAGCGAGTTTAAACGAGACTAGGAATCTGATTACAGCTCGCTAGGAAATGGCGATAACTTTCGCACTTCAAAGCACGTGGTTAGTAGATCCTGAATCACGCTCGTCCCTCGCTGTTCAGGATGACCGTTCTAAATAAAAATGCCGCTCGCATTAAAGTGAGCGGCATAGTTTGTTTCCCTTTTCCAGCCTCTGCCAAGGCTTAATTCAACTCCACGTTCCTCATCTCAGGATGCTTTAGCAACATCACACGTATCCAGTGATGCACTACCCACATCACCATCGCGGTGAGCAAAACCGCGACGAAAATCGAGCTGAAACGGTACAAGATCGAAAAGAACGCGTCTTTTTGTTCTGGCACCAATGAGGTCGTCAGCGGAACCGATAGGGCAGACATGGCAGAAAACGCGATAGCCGCTTTAATTTGCCCCTTGGTGAGCCATAAGCAGAATGGCCCCATAGCAATGGTAAAGGCGAGCCAAAAGAGTAGCCCATGCCCATACCAACTGCCCAATATGAGCTGAACAGCCATCCCTGCGATGCAGCCTAGTGCGGTGCCGATGATGCGGATTTTTGCCATGGCGAGCGAGCCCGCTAAAGTCATTGGGGTTAGGATGATCAAAATGGAAGCTTGTGCGGATAGCGAGTCATATAAGTCCGCTACTTGGAATATGATAAACGCAGCCATCGCCACTATCCAACCCATAGCAACTTGGCTGATGTAGTCAATATCGCTTTTTACTGGGGTCGACATCTCAATGTGCTCGGCGGGGGATTTTGGCTCCGGGAACAACCAATACGCGAATGCGCAAACAAAAATATTGCTGAACGCCATCACCCACATGTTGACGTTGAACTCTTCAATATCCATGAAGTTATAGCTGGCAAAGTTCAACACAATTGATCCCACCAACAACCCCATGTAACCAAACAAATAGGTTTTCTGGTTCATCATTGCAATGCACTTAAACAGCATCATGATTCCAACGGCTACGGTCATTAATGTTGGATGAAACTGCAAGTATTCCAGTAAAAATGTGGCTTGTATGGTTGTCCACACCGCAGAGAAAAACACGATCAATAAAGCCGAAAGATTAAAGTGGTCCATTCTGCCCAAAATAAACAGCGGCATCATGATGGCAAAAAATCCGTAAGACCAACCGAAGATCATGCTTAGCGCGAGCCCTAAAGAGCAGCCGAACCAAATTCGTAAGGTTTTCATTGTCGCCGCCTAGTAAATGAAGTGGAACCAGCTTGCGAGGTGAATCTGTGCTTGCGCCATCAACTGCCAGAAAATGCTGTTGTCTGGGTACAAAACAATGGTAGCGCGAGAGCCGACAAACAGTGCTGGTGGTAACTCTTCGCTGCTGGTTAGGTTCACTCGTGTACGCTGCGCATCACGTACCCAGCGGTTGTTCACTTCCACTTTGGTTAGTGCGCCATTAGGCGTTTGTTGTGCGGCTGCTACACCGTAATCGCGGCTAGCTAAATCAAAGTCGTACACCGAACCTGGGTTGGCATCAAATGTGACCAAGGCGTGGAAAGTCTTGTCTACGTTCGCAACGGATTTTTCACGAAAATCAGCGGCTACCCAGAGTGATCCTGTTGGTACAAACGTCAGCAATGGCATGTTGGTGTTTGCCATCGTGCCAACTTCTAGCTGCAGGTTGGTCACGACACCATCACTGGGAGCGAGTACCGCGGTATTTGCCAAATCAAGTTGCGCCTTTTCGATCCCGTTTTTGGCAATTCGAACGGCGGTGCTTTGACCTTTTTGATCGCCTAATTGCGCCTCAATGACTTTTAAGTTTTGTCTTTCAGCTTTAAGCGCTGCACGTGATACCTGATTTTGGGCAAAGGCATTATCGAGTGTCGATTGAGAGATGACTTTCTGCTTCGATAACGTCAGTAAGCGGTTGTACTCGCGGTGTGCATTATCAAATGTCGCTTGTGCGCGGGCAATATTGGCAAGAGCGGCTTCGCGTTGAGAATACAGCGTTGCTTCTTTTTCATAAGCGGATTGCAGAGACAGCTCCGCCTGTTCAAGCGCTATCTTGTATTTACGATCATCAATCGTAAATAACACATCGCCTTTTTGAACGGACTGGTTATTCTCGATGAGAACGTCGGTCACTTTACCAGATACCTCGGGCGCGACTTGGACAACGTATCCTTGCACTCGTCCTTCGGTCGTTAAGGGGGCGTGGCGGTCAGCAATGATAATGTACAAAAATAGTACGATGAACAGGACAATCAAAGTTCGCATCCAGTGTTTGAATTTTTGGTCAGCCGTCATTACAAGTTCCGTTAAACATATTGGATAGCGGATTATAGAGAAGTCACTCACAATTCAGTAGAATGATAATACGAACATAAATGACCTAAAAATAGGACAATGAACGTTAGTTTTGATGATATTTATCTATTCACTCAGACGGTGGTTCACGGCGGTATAAGTGCAGCGGCAGAGGCGAATCAACTACAACGCTCAAAAGTGAGTCGTCGCCTGCAAGAATTAGAGAAATCACTCGGGGTACAGCTTTTGATCCGCACAACACGCAGCATTGAGTTGACGGAGCACGGGAAACGCTTGTTTGAGTTGGTGGGGCAGCCTATTGACCATATTCAGCAAGGTTTAAATGCCATGCATGAATATCAACAAGAGCTGACGGGCAAGGTGCGTTTAGCCATTCCTTCCGCATTGATGAGCTCTGCCGCGTTTAACGCGATCATCACCGAGTACACAACGCGGTATCCGGAGATTTCGGTCGAGATTGAAAACCATCAAGAGAGTGTCGATCTCAAGCGTCAATCGTTTGATTTGCAGCTTCTTCCGAGCGTGGTCAAAGTCACCGATGACAGCTATGTGCAGTTCAGTCTTTTGCCTTATCGTAGTCACTTTGTTGCGTCAAAAGCCTATCTAGAATCGCATCCGCCAGTAAAAACGGTGGAAGATCTTAAGCAGCATCGCCTTTTAACTAATCGTTACAATGCCGATTTGCTCGATTCAGATCTGCATGTGGCGTTGCGCTCGGACGACCTCAACTTGCTGCGCTCGATGGCGATAGCAGGAAACGGCATCGCGTTTATTCCTCAAATTCATTCCAAGCCTGCACTGAGAGACGGTTTGTTGGTCGAGGTGCTGCCTCAATTCGCGCATCCGAAGCAGCATCTTACTCTGATTTATCCCTCGGCCTTATTTCTGCCCAATAAAGTCAAAGCCTTGATTGAACTAATTCGAGAGAAATTTAAATAGTCAGTTCAAACCACTCTTACCTAAGGGCAAAGGTGTGAGCGAAGGTCATCTTTCTAGGTTTTATTGTTCTAACATGAAAGGATTCTGATACATTAACTGTTGTTCAACTTATTGAGTATGGTTTGTGGTCGCACAAGATAGGAGATGGAAATGTTATCGAAAGGAAACACGGGCCTGATTGTGGTGGATGTTCAGGGCAAACTCGCTACATTAATGCATGAAAGCGACGCACTGATTGAAAATATCACAAAACTGGTAAAGGGCGCCAAAGCACTAGATTTGCCTATTCTGTGGCTAGAACAGAATCCTGAAAGGTTGGGCCCAACCGCGGAGCCGATTCGTGAAGTGCTTGAAAGCACGCATTTACCTATTACCAAGTACACGTTTGATGGCTGTAAAGAGGCGACGTTTAAAGTGGCGGTGGAGAACGCGAAAGTTGATACCTGGTTGGTTTGCGGTATTGAATCCCACATTTGCGTCTATCAAACCGCGGTTTCTCTGCGCCAGTCCGGTTATCGCGTTGAATTAGTCACGGATTGTGTATCTTCCCGAACCGCTGCCAATAAAGCGCTCGCTCTTGCGAAGTTAACCGCTAACGGTGTGGTGCTCACTGGGCTAGAAATGTGTTTGTATGAAATGGTCGAAGATTGCCGAGCACCTGAATTCAAAGAAATTCTGGCGCTCATCAAATAGTGGAATCACTGTAATCAGCAACAACTTTATTTGAACACGCTATTCAAATTCTCGTTGATATCTTGGCAACATCGACTCGTTGCCAAGTAACCCGCCTTGGTGAATGTAAATCACCGTTTTATCTGTGTTCTCTTCCAACCAAGGGGTGAGGCATTGCCACATATACGGGTCGTATAACAGGTCAAATTCGAGGTCGGTTTGTTCAAAGAGAGCTTTCCATGTGATGTAATCTTCTTCGTACAAGCGGCCAAAATGGTGTTTGTTGCGCACGGTTAAAATGGTTGGGTGGCTGTTTTCACCGAGCTGGTAGAACTGCTCAGCTAAGTAATCTGCATCGCCTACGCAAGGGCAAGTTAGCACTTCAATGCCGTGTGGGCTTAAATGTTTATGAAGATATAAAGCGGTCGTGCCGGTGCCTGATGGTAGGGCGACGGTAAACTGCTCTTTACCTCTTAATCGCGTCCAATCAAGAATTTCTCGTGCTAACTGTTTGATGCCAGCTTCAGCGAGGTGGGAACGCCCGCCCTCTGGAATAAGCAATGTCGACTCATCTAATCTTCGTACCTGGTGGATGTATTCACTAGGGTGGAGTTCGCTACCGATGTCTTGCATGGCGGTGATTTTCATACCCAAATCGAGAGCGCCGCGGTAGTTTCCGATGGGGGAGCTTTTTAGCCAAGATGGAATGTGATGAACATAAAACTCAAATGCCCAACCTTTAATCTGGGCGAGAGCCGCTAGCGAGTACATGGCATTAGATTGAGCGGAGCCAAAGCTTATTAACGTGGTGATGTCGGGATTTTGCTCTTCCATTAACGCCATAAACTTACGTGCTTTGTTCCCAGAAAAGTGGGAGTGGAGCATGTCGTCACGTTTAAGGAAAAATTTGCGCCCATTAAAGCTATGTTGGGTGATAGGACTTTCTGAGAGTTTCATGTCGATGCTGACGGAATAAACCGTGTCACCTTTGCCATTTAAAAAGGGCGCGTAGTGTAACGCCATTAAACCCAGATAAAAAGTCTGTGTTTCAGTACAACCATTTCGGTTGTTCCTGATGTTTTGACTCGCACTCACCGGTGCTGTAATACCATTGCAATGGTTTCACTTCTATCCTTTGGTTGCTTTGATTCCATGGTATTCCATCCCATGACTCGCCTTTCTGCCTCAAGCCACGTACACTACGCCGCTTATTTCCATTCAATCAGAAGGCTTGGTTTTGCAGACTCTAGAACAATTAAAAACAGGACAATTAGTAGGAATAAAACAACTGAAGTTGGCGGAAGGGCTAACTGAGTTCCCTATGGAAATTTTAGAGCTTGCAGACTCGCTTGAAGTGTTAGATTTATCCGGCAACGCATTGTCAGATTTGCCACAAGAACTGGAACAGCTGACCAAACTAAAAATCATTTTTGCTTCCAATAATCAGTTCACCCATTTACCAGAGGTATTGGGCAAGCTGCCAAACCTTGAGATGGTTGGATTTAAAACCAACAAGATCAAAGTGGTGAGTGAAGCCTCACTACCAAGTCAGTTGCGTTGGCTGATCCTGACCGACAATGAGATTGAAACGCTGCCAAACAGTCTAGGTGAAAGACCGCGCTTAAGAAAGCTTGCACTGGCGGGGAATCGCATCAAACGACTGCCAAGTAGCATGGAAAACTTAGTTAATTTGGAACTGATTCGTCTCTCTGCGAATCAGCTAGAGCACTTTCCGGATGTGTTGATGAAGCTACCTAAATTGGCATGGTTTGCTTTTGCAGGTAATCCATTCTGCAAACACCCACCTTCGCTAAACAGTGTGCCGAAAGTGACCACAAACAGTTATTCGCTTAACCATGTTCTCGGCCAAGGGGCAAGTGGCGTGATTTCTCATGCTAACTGGATTGACGCTCAATACGACTTCCCGAGTGAAGTTGCGGTAAAAGTGTTCAAGGGCGAGGTCACCAGTGACGGTTACCCTCATGATGAACTTGAAGCGTGTTTGCAAGCTGGGCATCACAACAACTTAGTGAAATCCATCGCGCAAGTGAATGACGGTAAAGAGCTTGCGTTGGTGATGGAGCTGATTCCAAACAGTTACTACAACTTAGGTTTACCGCCAACGTTGGAAACCTGCACCCGAGATACGTTCCCACAAGGGTTTACGCTGACAGTCGAGCAAGTGAATTCTATTGTTGAGCAGATGGTGGACGTATTCAATCACCTACACGACAACAAGGTGTGTCATGGTGATTTGTATGCGCACAATACGTTGGTGAACGAGCAAGGGGAGATGATCTTCGGTGACTTTGGCGCGGCGAGCATTTACGGCTATTTATCGGACGAGCAGCAAGCTGCAATCAGAGCCATTGAATCCAGAGCGTTGAAGTACTTTATCGAAGATGTGTTTTCTGTGTGTGAAGCGTCGGAATCGGCATCGCAAGCATTCGAACGACTAGTTGGGCTTGCGGCATAAGATTTCATTCAATCGAATCAGAAAGAGGTATCGAACTGCCCGTTTTGATACTGAGCAAATGAGATACCTCTTGATTGAATCTAGTGCTGAGGAAGTTACTCTGAGCAAGCCTCATGATGCTCTGACGAAAGGTCAATCACTGCCTCACATCCCCCCTCAGGATGTGTATCAATGGTGAATTGCCAGCCATAGCGTCGGCATAAGTCGTCCACAATCATGAGTCCCAAACCATGGCCTTCGGCATCTGGCACGGAAGAGAAGCCTTCGCCTTCATCTCTCACCGACAGTGTGGTATCGGTCATGGTGATATGAATCGTTCCCGCTGACGTGGCTGCAATGCCGTTGCGAATTAAGTTACTCAACGTAATGTTAAGCACTGCAGTGGTCGCTTTGGTTTGCGGATGACCTAATATCTGTACATTAAATTCCAGGGATTTTTCATCGGCTTGCGCTTGGCTAAGAGCCACGATGTTGTGAAGCTCTTGCTCTGAGAGGGTTCGAACGGGGCTGTCGTCGGTGTTGCGTTCATATCGAACCAAACCCAACAAAGCATCAACCATGGTCGACATCTGCTGAGTTGCATCTTGAATACGGCCAATCTGACGTTCTTGAAATGACGTACTTGGGCTTCTGGCTAGCAAGCTGCTTGAACCTTTCATCACTGTGAGCGGAGTTCTCAGTTCATGACTGGCATATCGTGCAAAAGCTTGTTCACGTTTAATCACTTGATTGATTTGATGTCGATATTCATTAAGCTGATTTGCGAGCGTTTGGAATTCATTTGCAGAGCCTTCAGGGACAACAAATTTTTGTGTAGTGTCACCTTGATGGCGGTCCAGCTGTGTTTTTAGGGCACTAACAGGTTCAATGAGACGCAGAGAAAGTCTCGATAATAGGCTGCCAAAAATCAAAAGTAACCCGATGACAACCGCCAGCACCATAACGAGAACAAACATAAACTCGTTAGATGTAATTTCTATCTCATCAATCAGAGAGATCAGAATAATAGGATGCTCCTCTCCATCTTGCGTGTAGGTGCTCATGTAAATCATGCGAGTGTCTGGTTCGTCAGCAACTTCAGCGAGAAAATATTTTTTATTTTGAATAAAGGGTTGATAGAGCTCAGGAACGAGATTGATGTTGTTGTATGCCGTTGTTAGTAAATCGAGTTTGATGATTCCGCTATCAGGATGGTTTCGAAAGTGCTCAATCGCCTCTTTTTTATCGATCATAATGCGTCGTTCACCGACGCGATCTTCCGACCATAATAGCGCTCCGCTAACCAATGCGAAGCATAGCAAGCCAATCACAACCGACACTAGAAGGAAGAAGAGTTCAAGGCGTCCGGTTAAGCTTTGTGTATTGTTAAATAAGCGGCGAATCATGCCCCGGGCTCCAATCGGAAGCCGACTTTTGGAATGGTTTTCAAAACGTGCTCTTTGAATGGTTTGTCGAGCTGCCCTCGCAGTTGATAAATATGGCTACGCAGCACATCGTTATTCGGCTCGTCTTCTTGCCACAATCGGAAAGCAATCTCCTCACGTGTGACCACTTCTGGCGCGTTTTTCACCAGCATTTCTAGAATCGTGTACGTGGTTGGATTCAACGCCAACAGCTTATCTTGACGGTAGGCTTGATGCGTTTTTTGATCGATAGACACTTCGCCATACTGGAGTTTGGTTGATGCAACCGTACCGCGGTAGCGTTTAATCAATGCAGTCATGCGTGCTTCAAGAATATCGAGATCAAACGGTTTGGTGAGGTAGTCGTCGGCGCCGTGTTGGAAGCCTTTGAGCATGTCGTCTCGGCTATCAAGTGCAGTCAACATCAACACCGGAGTGTTATTACCCGCATCGCGCAGCTTGTTGCACAGTGTTAGGCCATCCATGCGCGGCAGCATGAGGTCGAGCAAAATGATGTCAAACGTATTATCCATCGCCAGTTTTAAGCCTAGCTCACCGTTGTCGGCATAATCCAGCTGCATGCCAGCACACTCAAAATAATCAAACAACATTCCCGCTATTTCACGATTATCTTCTACCAAAAGTACACGCTTCATTTATTCTTATCCAATCTCGATAAATTCGAATGTTGATCTTAACGAACATTATTCACTATAGGTGTGAAAAAGTTGTCGACGATGATTTTCTCACCTTTGTGTCGGTTTTCAATGTCTAGCTTGAATACCGTCTTATTATCCAAGTAAATCTACGATCTTTTGTTCATATCTATCAATTTCTCTTGATGTATAAATGGGGTAGATTATTTGATTCTGTTAACTCTATATAAAACATGAAGATACTAAATTATTTATGTGACCTTGAGCACATTGTTAGTAATTACTGATTTTTACTGACTCACTCATAGAAAAAGTTCTTACTTCTCTTAAGTCCCTTTTTTAATTATGGTTATTGCTTTTAAATACAAACGCTTAGATTCTCCTTTTTGAGATAATTCAATTAAATCAATGGCTTCATGTATAAGCGAAAATCTGCATTATTTTATTTTTATTAATAAAACTACATTTTCTGTTCTTGCTCTGTTCATAAATGAAAGCCTTCCATTAACTTTACTTGTTTAAAATCCATGATCCTTCCAATGCTTAATGCCAGATAAAAATCAATTTGTGAGGCGATCATGTTTAACAGTATACGCACTCGAATTGCTGACAGTGCGGGTGGGGCAATGGCCTTCACTCTATTGATTGCAATGGGTATGACAACCAATGCGTTCACGCAAGTGAATGAACAAATCACTACAAAAGTAAAATCTCAACTGACCGAAGCCACCACGACCGACCTGAGCAATACGGCGATTCAGCAAGGGCTGAATATTTCCAACCAGTTAGAGCCAGTGTTGGCGAACTTAAAGCAAGCGCGTTCAATTATCGAATTAAGCGCAGAGACGGCCGCAACGCCAGACATTATTGTTAAACAGTTTATTGCGTCGCTAGAAGCTCAGAACAAAGCTGTGTTTGCTGGTTACATGGTATGGGAAAAGCCATCGTGGGTAGAGCCAACGATTCAAGACAAAAGCCTTGGCTTTAATAGCGAAGGCTACTTAGCGCCATTCTTTTCGCCAAATTCGCACAACAGTTTTGATGTCGTGGCGATGGATAGCTTTAGCAATACTGAATTAAACAACAACGGTGAGCGTAAAGACGATTGGCACTTGATGCCTTACGAAACGGGCAAAACGTTCGTGATGGAACCGTACATGTATCCGGTTCGCGGCAAACAAGAACTGATCACGACCATCAGCCAACCAATCAAGTTACGTGGCGAGATCATCGGCTCTCTCGGTTTTGATTTGTCATTGAACGAGTTACAAAGCCAAAGTGAAGATTACGCGAGCGACTTGTTTGATGGACAAGGCCGTATTCTGATTTCTTCGTGGAAAGGCATCACACTGGCGAACAGCAGCCAAGCGGATCAAGTGGGCAAGAAAGTTTCTCATGAGTTGGCGTCTCAATGGGCTCGTATTCAATCCATTGCGAAACAAAAAGGCGCAGGCCTTGTGACGTTTGGCGGGGATGAGTATGCGATTACTGCAATTGAAACCAGCGATGCGCCTTGGATCGTTATGGTGTCGGTTCCCAGTAGCTTCCTTAAAAAGAACGTGGATGACTACGAGCGATGGAGTGAAGAACAAAGTGCAGAAGCTCTTGAAAAGGGAGTGTGGGCAGGGATTATTGCGGCTCTGATTGGTATTGTTGCGATGACCATGATCGCGACCTCGTTGGGCAAAGTGTTAACGAACTTAGTGGAGCGTTTTAAAGACGCAGCACAAGGCGAGGGCGACCTAACTTACCGCATTGAGGTGAAAGGTAAGGACGAAACCGCCCAACTGGCGCACTGGTTTAATACCTTCCTCGCTCGCATTCAGGAAATGCTTTTAACCGTAATGGCGACGGCAGACCAAGTTGATAAAAACGCAAGTGAAGGCCAAGCTCGTGCGGCGGCTTCGAGAGATCAACTGAACGTTCAAGTGAACGAAGTCAACTCGCTAGCAACGGCGATCAATGAGATGAGCGCAACCGCACAAGAAGTGGCAAATTCTGCGGTACAAGCAGCAGCGGCGGCAAGCCAAGTTCAAAACAATAGTGCGAATGGCATGTCGCGTATGGACAATGCTGCAAGCGCGGTGGATAACCTCGCTTCGCAAGTGAATGATGCACAGCACCAGACGCAGAATTTGGTGGCTTCAAGCACGGCTATTCAGGGTATTCTGAGTGAGATTGGTGGCATTGCCGATCAAACCAACTTGTTGGCTCTAAACGCTGCGATTGAAGCTGCGCGTGCTGGTGAAGCGGGTCGTGGTTTTGCTGTGGTAGCCGATGAAGTCCGCAACCTTGCAACGCGCACACAAGGCTCGACAGAAGAAATTCGTGCAATGTTGGCTCGTTTGGAGCAAGAAACGCAATCAATCGTCGTGTTGATGGAGCAAAGCCAGAAGCAAGCGGTGGATACCAAAGAAGAAACACAAGCAGCGCAGTTGGCGTTGGCCGAAATCAACCAAGCTATTGAAGTGATTAATGATATGAATAATCAGATCGCTTCAGCGGCAGAAGAGCAAAGCTCGGTGTCGGAAGAGATCAACCGTAATGTGGTTGTGATTAATGATACGGCGATGGAAGTGATGGATACCATGTCATCTTCTGTAGCGATCAGCAATGAACTGACGGCAAAAGCCAGTGATCTTCACGGTGAGTTGAGTAAGTTCAAGTTGTCTTAATCAAGTAAGTGAGAGAGTTTAACCCGACTTAAAACGTTTACTTCTCACAAAACAAAAGGGCTCCAGAGTAATCTCTGGAGCCCTTTTTTAGTGCTTGTTGTGAACTATGAAACGGAAGTAGCCTGCTGTTCACCAGCCGCTTTTAAGCGTTCGATTTCTGATTCCGTTTGCCACTTGCCGTCGTAAAGATACTTACACTCTGGGAGTGGGGCTTTCGAAGCCCTTAAATCAAACACCTCATCGGTTTTATATTCTCGACTACAAACAGGAATACTAAACAGTCTTGATTCTGGCTTTGCTTCAAACAGCTTTTTGTGGTCCTCGACCTCTGTACAATTCAGTTTGTAGACCTTTGACAGTTGCGCGACCATGGATTCTAAATCTGCTTCAGTTTTAAAGAAAACGTAACAATCGAATCGATCTTGTGAGCGAAAGACAATCTCTTGAGCAGTATCTTGGTATTCGCACCTGTCATACTTAAAATAGAATTGGAGTACTTTTCTTTTCTTATTGTAATCAGCAAAAAGCCAATCTTCTCGCTCTCCAACTCTCACTTCTGTTGGTTCATCAGGCTGGCGTTTTAACATACCAAATGAAAGCAAAATGAAGGCACCTGCTCCCGCTAATGCCATTGGACCAACCAGTGCTACCATAACCACACACACCACTGCGCCTATCCAGCCAACAGCTTGCGTAGCGGTATTTACCCATTTAGGCATATTGCGACGTTTTTTCATCACAAAGCCTTTATCTGAAAAAATGTAGTCATATCGATAATCTAGGCCAATCGTAAGGTAAAAGACTCCGGCCATCATCACTGACAAAATAAAGGCAAAAATGGTTGCACCAACCGTATCGCTTGTATGTATAAAAAAAACCATTAGGAATGGTGCGATCACAAATGGAAGCGCAGTTAATTTGTAATGGTAGCGAAAAGGCTCCTCTACATCATACTTATGCCATGTTGTTAAATTGTCCCCTGTGAGAATCTCTTGCTCTTGTGCTTCTTGATAAACCGCCAATTCTTCTGGGGTGATATAAAATGGTGAATATGCCAAGGGTTACTCCTGAAAACCTAATGTGCCAACAACGGGGGTGAGTGCTTTTTTAATGATGTCTTGTTTAGTATTGTCTGAAATCACGCCATAAGTTGCACTCTGTTTTATGCTGTTTTGGAAGCAATACTCACGCTTAGCTGGGGCATCATCTTCCATATCGTACGTCACTTGAATAGCGAGGTATTGATCGGCCTCTTTAATCGGCAATGTCACCTTATACACCAGTAATTCTTTGCTCGCTTGGTTCTGGGTTTGTAGCGTGACTAAATCTGCGTTTTGATGCCACGAGCCGGACGTTAAATCATCTTCTGTTGCCTTGGTGTTGGTACTCACTGTAATACCATTCGTTGCTGCCCGCCTTGGCAGTTGAATATGCACTTCCAAACCGATTAACTCACGATGTGTGTAACCTGGGTAAGCTTGTACTTTTTCAATAGGTTGATGGTATACCGTAGGCTGCTGAATAATCGACTGTAAGTCAAACAGAGCTTGCTGTACCAAGGCTGAATTATGTTTTTCTCTTTCAGGCAAGCTCGCAGATTGGCTCCACTGAGTACGAGCAGGATGGTATCCCCATGGGAGTTTATCTAGCCATTTTTGGAAATCATCTTGTTTCAGCTTGTTCAGTTTATAATTGATGGCTAGGTATGCAACCGTGAGAACAGCTAAGAATGCCATTACGGGTCCACCAAAGGTCAAGTTTAGTGCAAATTGTCCAGTCAACCCTCCGTATGCTTGGAACAAACCAATTGCACTAGTTAAACCAAGTGTTGCGGTATTTATTATATGCAAAGATCTTTCAAGACCATAAACTTCATCAGCACTCTGCCAAGAACGGTACGCCTCACTACCCGAAGCCAACGCTCCTAAAGCTCCTGTAATCGCGAGCCATTTATTGAAGACCTTTAAATCATCAAGGATCAAGTTTTCAAAACCATTGGCATTTCGATCGACTAAATTTTTAAGAGTTTTCAGTGAGTGCTTTCTTAGTTTCTCATTCCCTTTAACATTATCCCATAATTTACCCGTCCGAATACCCGTCCAAGCACCGGCCGTGTAAAATAGCTTTTGCTGAATATCCAAGAAATCATCTTGGCTCATGAGCCCAGATTCTTGAATGCTGCTCATTGCATCAGCAAGTGCGAGACAGTTGAAAATCAGAGCTATGAAGCCCAGACCGCCTACATCTTCAAACCGTTTCTTAAGGTTGTTTAATCTGTTATCCCATATGTCTTTACGCATTTGGATTGTTGCCTCAAGTACGTCATCTGGGAGTTCTATATACTGTGGATATTCCAACGTCGCAACGGCCAAGCTTTTTTGAAGGTGCCGCTGTTGCTGGAGAGCCTTTTTATACTGCGTGTTTGATATAGTTTTATCGCCCTTGTTGAAGGCTGCTAATACTTCCTTGTTTTGGTTAGATGCGATGAGTTTTTTATCATGGTCGGACTTCCAAGTACCAAAATTTTGAGCGTAGCCCTTATTGACATTGATTGGAGTATCTATCGACAAACGTTCAACAATGGCAGCTCTTAAGTAAAAACTTGTTCGGGTGAGCGGTTTTGACAATAGAGATATCATTAAGATAGACGCTTGGGCTGTTAGGCTAACGCCAACCTCTATTACCCCCTTCAATAAAGCGCTGTTAGTCGCTTTGAATATGCTATCTAGCTCATCGAATCCTTTTGCTATATCTCTTAGAAATTCGGTTTCTGCAGTATTTGGGTTAGAAATAAAGTCCATTACTTTTGCATACATACCCACACGGTTACTTGCTGCCGAAACGTAGTCCATAAACTGTTTGTCTGAGTTTTCAGTGTCTGGAACAATTTTGGCGACGTCTACTTCACCTACCTGATTTGAAACTTGTTCAGGAATTAATTTCTCCACTTGTTTAAAGAGACTACGACTAAACCCGGAAGTGTAGAGTGCGAGTAAGCTGGTTGGTTTCTCCCATTGGCTTTCTGCCCATTGACGGTCTTCTTCTTGCACCACCAAAGTAAATGACTCAACCGCTTGCTTGTGCAGTTGATACAAGCTGTACTGCGTGTCTTCGCTGTATAGGTCGAAGGTTCTTTCAAGATGATGCGGCGTTAAGGACTCCATTACTGCGATAAAGTCGCGTTTGACCGAAACCACTTGGGCTAGCATGGTTTCTTTTTGTTCTGACAGCTCTTGCATTTCGCTCAGCATTTGCTTCCAGTTGAGCTGCTTGCGCCAGCGTTCAGTCGCTATCCATTGTTCGTATTTACCAAATCGGCTCGCAGAAATTCGATATTTGTCCTGTATCGTTTTGGCAATGCCAGTTTGGGTATGTTGGTGTGACTCAATCGCTCCAGCGGAAAATTTAGCAGGATAGCCGGACTGAACTGAACTTTTGTTCTGCTCTGCCAAATCAAGTTGGTTAGAGGAATCATAATACTCAGCCATGTCGGTATAAAACGACAGCTCTTCGCCGTTACGCTTAACGCTAGCTGGCATGTCTATCTCGTCACTTGCACCAAACATACACAGTTGCATGGCGGTCTGCATCAAACTCCACTGGTTTGAAAACTGGTCAGTAAAAAGGCGGTAAGGGCTTGCGGCACCAACAAAATGTAGTGACATATCTTGAATGTCTGCGGCGTAATCTTTTATCGCGACGAAGTAACCTGATTCTTCTTCTGGAATCGCAGAGGTTAAATCACTTTCGACTGCAACAGGTTTAAAGACAGAACCATCTTCATCTGCTTTGGTGGCGATGCCAGAATCCGCAAAGCGACCATCATCGACGGCAGAAGATTCAATATCAGCAACTTGGGTTAATTTATCTATTGGGGCAATGTTGTGCTGATTCTCGTTTTCAGACAGAACAATGGTTTGCATGCGATCGATATGATTACTCGGATTGTTAAGTACTCGCATGAACGTGTGCCATGTCCACCGGTGCTCAGAGAAACAAATCGATAGTACGCTTCCGTTGACGTAAGTAAGGAAGGGCTTTGCATCTTGTGGTGTCCCACGCTGTTCTGATTTTGGGCTTTCTGACTCTCCCAACTTATAGAGCGTGAATTGCGTTCCTTTGATTTCGTATTCGTCTAAGCTTTTGTTAATTGAATCATAGACATACAGCCAACCGTCGCGTAGTTGACGCAGGGTGTAGCCAACGGTATTGAGTTTGGCTGGGCCTTGGCCTTTCCATTCTTCTGGCAAACCAAAAGGTTGTGTTTCTTCCGTTTCCAGCTGATCGATGGCGTAGCGAACAGGGATGAAGTGTGCCGGTAAAGCCTCTGTTGGTTCTTTCTCGTTTTTTAAATTGAGAGGTTCTGGTTCTGACGGCGGTGGCGGATCGATTTTTTTTGTTTCTCCCTCCCAAAACATACTGCGCTTTGGGGGTGAGCCTGCAAGATCATCGGATTCCGTGGTTGGAACGATATTCAGCGATTTCAACGTGCCATCGCTTTCAAATGCCTGAACGGCTTCTTCGTGGGTATAGCTGTTGTCGTGCCAGAACATCGAAGTTTTTGGAGGAAGTGGATTACTCATCGTTAGCCCATGTTTAAGAGTTTTACTCTATTACGCAAATATCGAACCAAAATAAAGCAATTAAAAATCAATGAGTTAGTTTTCTATTATTTTTCTTCAATCAAATAATTGTTTGTTTTTCCAATAAGTTGGTTGGTGTTTACCATTTTTTGTATTGATTGAATCAAAGTTTGAGTTGTGAGTGATACCTCAATGAACCGACAAAACAAAAGGGCTCCAGAGTTACCTCTGGAGCCCTTTCTAGTATTTAAGTGCTGAAGAATTAACGACGCTTTGGTTTACGTTGACCAGCTGGTTTGCCTTGTCCTTGTGGGCGACCTTGACCTTGCGGCTTGCTACCTGCTGGGCGGTTTGCACCGTTGCCGCTAGGACGTTGGCCGTTGCTTGCAGGGCGTTGACCACCTTTTGCTTTGTCAGAGCCGTTCCGGTTGCCAGATGGTTTACCATCTTTTGAACCGCCTTCAGAGCGTTTGTTCAAATGACCACCGAAGCCCGGTTGGTTTTTGGTATGTTTCGTAGCAAAGCGGTTTGCCCCGTGACGACCAGATTTACGACGTTGTGCAGGTGTTTGTGCTTCAATGTCTTCCGCAGGAACGAGACAGCCTTGTTTGTCACCAATCAAATGTTTTTTACCCATGCTGATTAGGGCTTCACGGATCATTGGCCAGTTTGCTGGATCGTGGTAACGCAACAGCGCTTTATGTAGGCGACGTTGACGTTCACCTTTTGCTACAGGTACATCTTCACGTTTCTTATACTTCACTCGTTTCAGAGGGTTTGTCTCTGAGTAGTACATCGACGTTGCGTTACACATTGGCGAAGGGTAGAAGTTTTGTACTTGGTCACACTCGAAGTTGTTTTTCTTCAGCCACAGAGCAAGGTTCAGCATGTCTTCGTCTTCTGTGCCTGGGTGCGCAGAGATAAAGTAAGGGATTAAGTACTGCTTCTTACCCGCTTCTGCGCTGTACTTCTCGAACATCTCTTTAAAGCGATCATACGTGCCCATGCCAGGTTTCATCATCAGATCAAGAGGGCCTTTCTCTGTATGTTCCGGTGCAATCTTCAAGTAACCACCTACGTGATGAGTTACGAGCTCTTTCACGTATTCTGGTGATTCAATCGCAAGGTCGTAACGTACGCCAGATGCGACCATCACTTTCTTCACGCCTTCAACTTTACGCGCTTCGCGGTATAGATCGATGGTGTGTTTATGGTCTGTATTTAACTTGTTACAGATGCCCGGGAATACACAGGATGGACGACGACAGTTCGCTTCCGCTTTTGGATCTTTACAGCCCAGACGGTACATGTTTGCAGTCGGGCCACCAAGATCGGAAATTGTGCCGGTAAAGCCCGGAACTTTGTCGCGAATTTCTTCAATTTCGTTAATGATTGACTCTTTCGAGCGGTTTTGAATGATTCGGCCTTCGTGCTCGGTAATCGAACAGAAAGAACAGCCACCAAAACAACCACGCATGATGTTCACAGACGTTTTGATCATGTCATACGCTGGAATTTTCGCTTTGCCGTACATAGGATGAGGAACACGCGCGTAAGGCAGGCCAAACACAAAGTCCATCTCTTCGGTCGTCAATGGGATTGGGGCTTGGTTTACCCAAAGTTCACGATCACCATGGCTTTGAAGTAACGCTCGACCAGAGTACGGGTTTGTTTCTAAATGCAATACACGACTTGCGTGGGCATAAAGAATGCGATCGTTTCTTAGTTTTTCAAAAGAAGGTAAGCGAACCGCAGTTGTCGCAGCATCGTGGCGTGATGGGCGAATCGTGATTGGTTGTGCAACTGGCTCATCTTTTTTAGTTTCACACTGAGTTTCTACTTCGTATGGGTTCTTTGGTACGAACGCTTCTTTACGAGGTTTTTCAATGCGAGAAGAATCGATAACCGTGTAGCCTTCTGGCGCGGTTGGCAGGTTCACGGCTGTACCACGAATATTAGTCATGGTGCTGATGTCTTCACCATTTGCGATGCGATGCGCTACTTCTACAAGTGCACGCTCTGCGTTACCGAAAAGTAAGATATCTGCTTTTGCATCAAACAGTACCGAACGGCGAACTTTGTCTGACCAGTAATCGTAGTGCGCAACACGGCGTAGGCTGGCTTCGATACCACCTAAAACAATAGGCACTTCTTTATAGGCTTCACGACAACGCTGAGAGTAAACCAAAGTCGCGCGGTCTGGGCGTTTGCCACCTTCGTTATTGGGGGTGTACGCGTCATCGTGACGAAGTTTTTTATCCGCGGTGTAACGGTTGATCATGGAGTCCATGTTACCCGCAGTGATCCCGAAGAACAGATTTGGCTTACCAAGCTGCATGAATGCATCTTTGTTTTGCCATTCTGGTTGAGCAATGATACCGACACGGAAACCTTCTGCTTCTAGCAGACGGCCAATGATAGCCATACCAAAGCTTGGGTGATCCACGTAAGCATCACCGGTTACGATGATAATGTCACAGCTATCCCATCCTAGGGCGTCCATTTCTTTGCGACTGGTCGGCAAGAAAGGTGCCGTACCAAAACACTCTGCCCAGTATTTTTTGTACTCATGAATAGGAGTGATGTTATTGGTCATATTTTGCTCTCTGTTCCAGGGAGCGCGAATTATAGCGATTTGAGGATCAGGTATCTATACCAAACTCATCTATTCAAGCTTAGTTCATCGAGTTTTATTTGGTTTGCAAAAATATCAAGGCTATATCGGCGATTTTATGTCTAATATCACCTTGAAAGCCTCATGGTTATAGGTCGAGTCGTGAAAAATGTCGCAATGTTAATACAACCAATAAGCAATGGTGTGCTTATTAAAAACAACGCCTATAATCAAATTAATGCATAGGAAAATGCAAAAAGCCGAACAAGCTCTGAAAAGGTTCTAAGTCGATTGGCTTACGTTGCCAGAATCTATTTTACAAGAGGATCAGCAGGTCCCAAATGGAATAAGGCACGTTGACTACGAACCCTGAGCATGAGGCTAATTAAAAAGGGGGCTAGGGAATGAGTGACTCAACAACAATAGCACATGAAAAAGTGCAACCGACATCCAATCCGACTCCAGTGATTGAATGGTCTTACAAGATTGATACTCGCGAGTTCGAATGCGACCAGCTAGGAATGGCAAATGCTTTTGGGTTAAATACGCCAGTCACCTGCTTAGATGATTTGTTTGAGCACATGCTGATGGGGCAACAGGAAACACTAAGGCAACGAATTTTAGAAGTGGAGCTCCTAGGTGGGCAAGGTCGTTTTTCTTGTTGCATGATGCTTAATGAAGCTCGCTTAATACATGTCACAATTAGCTTTGAAAAGCTCAATGAGCGTATTGTTCAAGGCTCTATCATCCCGCAATTGACGATCACTGGCTGCGAAGAGTTAGCGAAAATTCTCGAAACGATATTTGATTTACCGAATGTAGGGGTTTTAGTCGCGGACGAAGACACCCGAATCTTAGGTTGTAACCGTGCCTTTGAATTGCAAATGGGTTATCAAAACCGTGATTTGGTTGGACTTAAAACCTATATCTTTAGCACATCTCACCATAGTCAGGCGTTTTACGACCAACTCTGGCAACATATTGATGATGAAGGATACTGGAGCGGTAATTTATTGAGTAGAACTGCAAATGGTAGTAATCAGGCACATCATCTTTGTATCTATCGGCTAACGTTTCATTCTGGACGGATTCTTTATCTCGGCTTCTCTACTGACATTTCGGCTTCCTTGTTGTGGATGAAAAATCGCTGTGAACAACAACATGATTGGTCAGCTTTTTTGCCTTCTAGAGAAGAGTTCGAACTGCAATTAGCTAATTTGGCGAACGAAAGTGGGAGTAAAGAACTCAATATCGTCATGACTCTCAGACCTAATTTTTCTGAAAAATGCTTACTTGAACAGCAACTAGGCTTCGCCGATTTTATTATGCGAAGCCGCTACACCAGTATCGCGGGTCAACTTTCTAGGGATGTGTTTGTTGTCTGTTTACAAACTCCTCACTGTCAATGGCTAAGTCCTTTACGTTTGATTCAAATTGCGATGAAAGGGTTCTTCACTGAGCTTAGGAATGAAATGGGAACAAAAATGCATACCACTATCGTCGAGGGACAAACGGGTGTGTCAATCCTCGGCTATGATACAAACAGGCCAAAGCAAGCGTTAGCGCATGCAGCCCAGGCGATGTTGTCCTCACTTTCTGGAGAAGGTGGCTATTTTAATTTTTATAATAGTGAGCTTCATTCTGAGTTAGTCAAACGCCAGCATTTAGAGGCATTTTTGGAAGCGCAAATCGACAGTGGGCTGGTGGATGTTCATTTTCAACCCATAATTGATAGCCGAACTGGTAAAGTCGTTAAGTTCGAGGCCTTAGCGCGCTTTTATCATGAAAGTGATGCCTATAGCACTCAAGAGATGATTACTGTTATTGAAGATTTAGAGTTGATTGCGGCTCTGGATGATGAGGTTTGTCAAGCCGCGCTCAAACACTTTCCACGCTTGCAAGACATATATGGCGAGGAAATAGGGTTAACCATCAATCGCTCACTGAATACTAAATTGGATTCGCTCCAGGTTCTTCAGCGTTCGCATGACCTAATTAAAGCCAGTGGTGTCGATCCTAAACGAGTCACGATTGAGCTGACGGAAACAGCGTATTTTGAGCAAGACGAAGAGCATACGCAAGCGCTAGAGCAAGTGCGCAAAGAGGGCATTAAAATTGCGATTGATGACTTCGGTACAGGGTATTCTTCTTTTTCTTATCTAGAGAAAGGGCAGTTTGATTTACTGAAAATAGACCGAAAATTCGTTAAGAACATTCAGCATGGCAATACCAGTTATAACATTGTCAAAATGGTCACTGATCTTGCTCAGCAAATGAATGTAAAAGTGGTTGCCGAGGGCGTGGAGTCAGAACAGGAGCTTCAAACATTGGCTGAAATAGGTGTGGATTACATGCAAGGCTTTTTGTTCTCTCGTGCTCGGCCTGTCGATTTGATGGAGAAAGCGGAAAGTTACGAACATTTGTTTTCGGGTGTTGCTGTCAAACCAAAACAAGATGATGTATTGCAATCACTGAGCCATGAAGAGGTCAGGCACCTTGATCCCGGGGAGCCATTATCGTTGGCGGTGGAATATATGAATTTAAGTCCAAGTTCGCCGTTGGTTGTCATTAACGAAAAGCGCTGTGTTGGCTTAGTTACCAAAGAGCAAGTTAACTTACACCTAACGCCTTCCATGGGGACCGAATTAGAGACTGAGCGAGAAAATTGGATTTGGAAACGTCCGGTGAACCAGATAATGAGCACGGAGTTTGTGCTCGTCAATGCGCATTTGTCCGTCGCTGCTATTCGCGAGCTAATCAAAACAGGCATTCGCTTCCCGTGGGTTTTATGTGATGAAAAAGAAGAATACAGAGGCGTGTTAACTCAAGAAGATGCGTTGAAGTATCTCGCTTCTTGTTGAATAAAAAGTCTCGCTGTTCTAGTACATTTGGGGATAGACTTTCGGTGGTTTGACGATAGGTGATTTGCTATTATCGCACCCCAAAATGACTTTTGAGCGTGCATTTAACATGATTCAACAATTGCTGGTTACTTTTCCTCCGATGCTATTTGGCGCGCAAGCGCTACTGACTTTACTTCTCATCAAGGGCGATATTTGTCCGGGTCAGAGAGGCCGTCTTCATAAAATGTTGCCAGCAGTGGCGTTATTGTGGCTTGCGGTTGCTTCTCTTCGCATTGAAGCATTTATGATCGTGTTCGCTATTTTCTATTTCTACTCTCAGGTTCAAACCAAGAAAACGCGTGAAAAAGGCCCTCTTTGGGCGATGCATTTAGCGAATGGTTTGGCTTTTGCGTATGTAAGTATTCAAGCATTTGAACAGCCAAGCTGGCCTGCGTCTATTGCGATGGCAATAATGATATTTTTCCTTGGGGCGTCATTCTCTCAATTGCTTCTGACTATCGCTCGTAGCAGATTGCAGGCATTTCACCGCATTTTGCCCGTTACGGGCATTGTGTCTGGAATGCTGCTGGTAATCGCAACGCTATTTGCTTCTTACCAGTTAAATGAAGCGACATTGAGCGCCGCAACACAACCAATTTTATTGTCTTTAGCCATGCTCATTTCTTCAATCATTGTTTGGTGCTGGCATATCTTCACACATAAAAAACCGGAAAAGGTTCAACTGAGCGTCGCCCTGTTGCTCGCGCTTGCGTCAATGACGAGCCTACAAGGTTTATTCTCTCTGGCGGCTTAATCGCGAGTCGAGAAACAGAGCAATACTGCTTGTACTCAAGTCCTTTCTAGGTTGCTTGAGTATAAGGCACTCACGTTTTGGATCGCGCTCACTTTAAATTCACATGATTACGTCTACGCTTGTTTATATACCTTGTCGAAGAGGAGAGTCGCGATGGATTTAAGCAATGTAGGTAATTTGGACAGCATTATTTTGCTAGGTATCGTCAATGAAAAGCTACGTTTAGAGTGCGACAGTTTTGACGAGTTAGTATCGGTGTATGAAATGGATGTAGAGTCCGTAGTAGGCAAGCTTGATATGCTTGGTTATCAGTACGATCCATTGACCAACCAATTTAAAGCATATCAACGCTAAACCTTCTTAATCCATATCCCTAAGCCATCTTGATTCCGTCAAGGTGGCTTTTACATTGTAGCCTTGCGGTTGCGAAAAAGGCTTGTAAGTAACGTTTATCTTTCTCTGAGTGACGCGTTGCAGCAAATAAGCGACGCCATAAGCCTTGGCCAAAAGGTTTACTGGCAATAAGGCCTTGGCGAGAAAATTCAGAAATCGCCCAATTTGGCAGTGCTGCAACCCCTAATCCAGCGGAGACCATTTGCACTAACATCAGAGTATTGTCGGCTTGCTTCCATTTGGCGGGTTCTACCCCCGCTGGCTGCAAGAAGTGTTTTACGACGTCTAGCCTTTGTTTTTGAACCGGATAAGAGAGCATGGTTTGATCTGCGAGATCTTGCGGATTAATAACTTCTTTTTCCGCCAGTGGGTGGTTGGTCGCGGTAATTAAGCGCATTTCAAAGTCGAACAAAGGTTCATAATGTACTTCAGAACGAGGTTGAATATCTGACGTGATAACGAGATCTAACTCGCCAGCCAACAATGCGGGTAGGGGCTCAAACCCAAAGCCGGACGAAAAATCCAACGTGACGCTTGGCCACGCTAATTGATATTCCCTTAGAGCAGGCATGAGCCATTGGAAACATGAGTGACATTCAATCGCCATATGCAACCGACCATTGACGTCTTCTTTCAAGCTTGCCAAATCATTTTCTGCTCTTGCGAGTTTGGGAAGAATATCTTCTGCAAGACGCAATAGGATTTCTCCCTCTGAAGTGAACTTCACCGGACGAGTTTTTCTAAGGAATAATTGTCCCCCAATCCGTGCCTCTAAATCTTTGATCTGGTGAGACAAGGCCGATTGAGTGAGATGCAACGCGGTCGCGGTCGCGGTTAGAGAGCCGGTGTCTCGAAGCGAAGTGAGTGTCCGCAAATGTTTTAGCTCTATCATGAATTCCTTTCATCCTTTGTTGCTCGCTATGAACAGAATAGCAATCGTATAAATAACTTAACGACAAAAAATGGATATGTAAACGTCTAGACGTCTATTTGTTGTGTTTATTTGCGAATCATGTCTCCTCATGATGAATTTTTTTAATAAACAAGTTGAATAAATGGACGTTGTTCAAACCGCAGATGAGAGCGATAGTTTAGCCATCCAGACATCTTTTATGACGAAAGATACTCTGACCCAAACAAATTGAACAAGATTGAAAAAGGAATAGGGACATGGCTACAACAACGCACGTACTAGGTTATCCACGCATCGGTGAAAAACGAGAATTAAAATTCGCTCAGGAAAAATACTGGCGCGGAGAAATTGGTCAAGCAGAGCTTAAAAAGGTTGGGGAAGATCTGCGCGCTAAAAACTGGCAAACGCAAACAGATGCTGGCTTGAGTTTTACCACCGCTGGCGATTTTGCTTGGTACGATCATGTACTGACGACCACGTTGTTACTGGGTCACGTGCCAAAACGTCACGCAGACGGTTTCCCTGATTTGGATACGCTATTCAAAGTGGGTCGCGGTCAATCTCAAGCGGGTTGCGGCTGTGCGGGCGCTGCAGCATCGGATATGACTAAATGGTTCAACACAAACTACCACTACATCGTACCTGAATTTAGCAAGGACGATACATTTGAAGTGAGCTGGCCTCAACTGTTTGAAGAAGTCAACGAAGCAACCCAAGCTGGGCATAAAGTGAAGCCAGTTTTGCTTGGCCCAGTCAGTTATCTTTACTTAGGTAAAGAGGTAGAAGAAGGATTCGATCGCCTGACGCTACTGCCACGATTGCTTACGGCTTACCAAGCTATTTTGGCAAAGCTCGCGAGTCAAGGTGTTGAGTGGGTTCAGATTGATGAGCCAATTTTGTCACTAGAGCTTGAAAGTCAGTGGGCTGATGCGTTCAAGCTAGCGTACCAAGTGATTCGAAGCGATGTAAAAGTGCTGCTAACGACGTACTTTGACTCTATAAGCGATACGCTAGACAAAATTGTAAAGCTACCAGTGGATGGTTTACATATCGATTTATCTGCCGCGCCTCAGCAGCTTGACGACGTGGTTGCCAAACTACCGGAGGGTTGGGTGCTGTCTGCTGGCGTGGTCAACGGTCGTAACGTGTGGCGCTCGGATTTGAGTGCGCAACTTGAACGTCTACAGCCAGTAAAAGAAAAACTGGGCGACAACCTTTGGGTTGCGAGCTCATGCTCTTTGCTACATAGCCCGGTTGATCTGGAACTGGAAACAGAACTCAGTGAGGAAGTGAAAAGCTGGTTTGCGTTCGCAAAACAAAAAGTAACAGAAGTCGCCTTGCTTGGCCACGCACTCGATGGTGATCAAGATGCGATTCTCGCTTGTGATACCTACAGCCAGCCAATCAAAGCACGTAAAACGGCAACGCATGTGAATAAGCCACAAGTTCAAGCACGTTTAAACAGTATTACTGCGTCACTTGCCGAGCGCAGCGCACCTTACGCGGAGCGTGCTGCGCATCAAGCTGAAGTATTGGGCTTGCCTCTGTTGCCAACCACGACAATCGGTTCTTTCCCTCAAACGGGTGAAATTCGTGTTCAGCGCAGCGCTTATCGCACTGGCCAGTTATCTGAGTCCGACTATATCCAAGCACTAAAAGGACACATTGCGGATGCCGTAAAACGCCAAGAAGCCCTTGACCTAGATGTGCTTGTGCATGGTGAAGCTGAGCGTAACGACATGGTAGAATACTTCGCGGAGAACTTGGCGGGCTTCCAAACGACGAAATTTGGTTGGGTACAGAGTTATGGCTCTCGCTGTGTGAAACCAGCCATTGTGGTTGCCGACATTGAGCGTGAAAAGCCGATTACGGTGGAATGGTCGACGTACGCACAATCGCTAACCAGCAAGCAGATGAAAGGTATGCTGACGGGCCCGGTAACGATTTTATGTTGGACATTCCCGCGTGAAGACATCACACGTCAAGAAATCGCCCAGCAACTGGCACTGGCACTGCGTGATGAGGTTTCTGATCTGCAAGATGCAGGCATCAATATCATTCAAATCGATGAGCCTGCGATTCGTGAAGGTCTGCCGTTGAAAAAGCGCGATCACAAAGCGTATTTAGAATGGGCGGTGGATGTATTTAAGATCTCGGCAGCGAGTGCAAAACCAGAGACTCAGATTCACACTCACATGTGTTACAGCGAGTTCAATGAAATCATTGATTCAGTCGCGGCGCTCGATGCAGATGTGATTACCATTGAAACATCACGCTCAAATATGGAACTGCTTAAAGCGTTTGAAGAGTTCAATTACCCGAATGAAATCGGTCCAGGTGTTTATGACATTCACTCACCAAACATTCCGACGGAAGAGTGGATTGAAGGCCTAATAAAGAAAGCGGCAGAAAAAATTCCGGTACAACGTTTGTGGGTGAACCCAGACTGTGGTCTGAAAACACGTAACTGGGCAGAGACGGAATCGGCATTGGCGAACCTCGTGTCAGCGGCGAAGAAACTTCGTGCTGAGCTGGCGTAAGGCACCTTTTTTAGCAAATAAAAACGGAGACCGTTGTCTCCGTTTTTCTATTCTTAGCCGTTCATTTTCGTCGTTATACTATCCCGCAATAGCGGATGAATTGCTCGTATCGAAAAAAAACGCACTCACTGTGGCTATTTCATTTGAGTACAAGTTTGCGCGGAAACCAACTCATCTGCCATCAACTGACCGCGAGAGTTACGCACTTTAATACGGTACATTAAGCCCATATCAATTTGCTTACGAACTTCCGGGTTATTGCAATAGGTGTAGATACTGGTATTCAGTACTTGATTTAACGGCTTTGCACCGAGTGCGTCATCGTTATAAATCATCATCATCTCAACAACATTTTTGTTGGATGAGACACGCATTATCTGCAGTGGACCGTATTCCAAAGGGAGACCTGCGGACAAGACTCCCGCTCGGTTTGATGCCAATAGCTCAAGCTGGCGTTGATTATCATCGGTAGATGAACAGCCCGCTAACGCACCAAATGCCAAGAAAAGACACAGTAATTTTTTCATAAATTAAAACACTTTTTTGAACGGTTTCACGATTACATTATCGTAAACACCAGCCGCTACGTAAGGATCGGCTTCTGCCCACGCTTTAGCGTCTTCTAGAGAGGCGAACTCAGCGATGACAGTCGAGCCCGTAAATCCAGCTTCTCCTGGGTTGTCAGAGTCTATCGCAGGCATAGGGCCAGCAGTAAGAAGGCGACCTTCGTCTTGAAGCTTTTGTAAGCGCTCCAAGTGTTGCGGGCGAACGCTCATGCGTTTTTCCAGCGAGTTCTCGACGTCCTGAGAAAAGATGACATACCACATAGCATAGTTCCTTAATTGGTAGGGTAAAGTGTTAATTTAACGCCTTTTTTGTGTCTCTCACAAGTGAACAACAGAAAATGTGAGATCCTTTCTAACAGTTAGCGCTGTAGGTTGACTAATTCTGAACCGGGCGTGGTTTGCCTTCACTGTCAATGGCTACGTAGTTGAAAGTCGCATCACAAACCATGAAGCGCTCGCCGACACCGTGTGCTTTTACCGGCTTGACCCATACTTCCAGATCGACACTCATTGAGGTGCGACCAATCTTAGTGCATTCGCCATAGCAGCAAACGACATCGCCAACACCTACAGGCTTCTTGAAGGTAATGCTTGACACTGAAACGGTAACAACGCGACCAGAAGAGATCTCTTTGGCCAGAATCGCACCTGCTAGGTCGAGCTGAGACATAATCCAACCACCAAAAATATCGCCATTGGCATTAGTATCGGCAGGCATTGCAAGGGTACGAAGCAGCAGTTGACCTCTCGGAGAGCTAATTTCTTGACTCATTGTGACATCCTAAATCTTAAAGGCGCTCAAACTAAGCGCCAACATAGTAAATACCTAGAACCAAAGGTCCTTAAAAAAACCGCAGACACCGGACCAGAGAAAGTTGGTTTACAGCAGCAAGAATGGTCTGATTCCGGTATGCCGTTTGATCGGTTTAGTGATACATGGAGCAAAACAGCGACCCGAAGGTCGCTGCAAAGTGCGCGGATTATAGCAAAACTGAGTTTTTAATCATCAGTCGACACATCGGATGAGTTATTTTTTTGTTCTTTTGGCATGTGTTTGTAAATGTAGAAGCCAGTCGCAATCATGTAGGCAAATGTCGCAATCAACATTCCGAATACTTTGAAGTTGACCCAAACATCCAGTGGTAGCTCGTAAGCGATATAAATGTTCAGACCAGCAAAGAATGAGAAGAAGCCGACCCAAGCCCAGTTGATCTTCGCCCAAATAGCATCAGGTAGCGAAATTTCTTTGCCCAACATGCCTTTAATGGCTGATTTCCCCATTGCGTGACTCGCTGCTAAACCGATAGCTAGAATCACATAAATGATGGTGACTTTCCATTTTATGAAATTGTCGTCGTGGAAGAAAAGGGTCATGCTGCCAAATATCGTCACGATAACGAACGTAATTAGCTGCATTTTCTCGACTTTTTTATACAGAGCATAGGTGACGACAAGCTGAATTGCCGTTGCAACGATCAGCGCTCCTGTTGCTGCGTAGATGTCGTACATCTTGTACAAAGCGAAGAAGACGATGAGTGGGATAAAATCTAGGATTTGCTTCATGGTGGCAAAATCTACCTAATTAGTGAATTGAAGACAGTCTAACGGAATCTGACAAGATGTGAATACCGTCAAGGTTAGAGGTAAGAGAAGTAATCCCCTGACTGAATGATACAACAAGCAACATTTCGCAAAGATGAAGTAGTAAATCGAAGGCATAAAAATTGCCGCGATAAAGCGGCAATTGAGTTGATAGAATTTAAGATTTAAGCAACACGTTGATATTGAGAAATAAGCGTTTTGACATCTTCTAAATAGCCTTCACGTAACAGGTTATCAACGGTTGCTTCAAGCTCTTCGAGAGACATCGTAAAGCAAGTGGATTTGCCGGTCATTAGGCTCAAATACTGATGGTATTCTTCTTCTGTATAGTGGCCTAAGCGATCGAGTAGTAGTGCTTTGATTCCATGATGAATCAAGCCGTAGTATGTGTGTCGATGAAGTAACATGGCGATCTCCTTATCAAGCTCATCCGCTAACCATTTGCAGCTTGCTTGACCCTCTGGATAATTCGATTTACTTCAGTAATGCACATCTAGTGCCAGTTTTATCTTCGCAAATTAGAAAGTGTTGGAAGTAGCAAAACTCTCATGTTGCAACCAGCGCTTGATGACGGTTTGGAGCGCATTTAACGTGGTTGGCTTTTCAAGTCTGTCATCCATGAGTTTCGCAATGAGCTCCAGCTCTTTGGCTCCAGACTCTCCAGATAGTGCGATGATCGGAACGGAAGACGCAATTTGCTTAATTCGTTGGCTTGCGTCAAATCCATTCATCACTGGCATCTGTACATCCATAAGCACCAAATCAATCTTGTGCGACTGAAATAGCTCCACCGCAGAAGCGCCATTATTTGCTTGTAAGCTGTTGACTCCCAGCCTTTTTAAGTACATTTGAACCAAAGTACGCTGCACCTCTTTGTCATCAACAATGAGCACTGTTGGTGCATCGTTACTTACTTGTACGTGTTGGTCTGTGCGAGGTTCAGAATGTGGTGCATTTACTTTCCAGCCATTGAAGTCCGGTGTTCTCAACGTCTCTGGTTTGGGTGCGTTTGGGACGACCGGGAAGTACAAGTAGAACTCAGTAAATTCGCCCAATTCAGACTGGCACTCAATTCGTCCGCCAAAAGAGCGCATAACGCGTTGACAGTAGCCCAAGCCAAGGCCGCTGCCGCCACTTTTTTGATACGAGAAGAAGTCGTCAAATATCTTGTGTAAGATACTGCTATCTATGCCAGGGCCACTATCTCGGAAGACCAGAATGTTTTCGTAGGCCCCCGTTTGGCTGCGAATCTCAATTTGACTATCGGGATAAGAATCAAAATAGTAGATAGCATTGCGAATCAAATTGAAAATGACAAAGTTAAACAGAGTTTCGTTTAATTTCGCGACAAAATCGTGCTCTTGGGGCAGATTGATCCTTTCAATTATTTGATCGTTTTCAAAGCCATAACGGCTGACCGCTTGATCGACAGCTTTATGTATAGACGTAATAGTTAAGGGTTCGTGCTCAGGTGAGCTGTCGCTTACTTCTCGCAAAATAATGTCGATAAGTTGGCGACCACGCTGAATCGCTGCTTCTCCTTTATCAATCTCACTCTTTAACGTCTCAAGTGAAGCGTTTGATTCGATATGCTGTTTTAAAGCTTCAAATCGTAATTGCACTTGAGCGAGAGGGTTACGCATTTCATGCGCAATAGAGTTAGCGAGCGCACGGCTTTGGCGTACTTTTCTATCGGCCTCGATAGTGCTCTGGATGCGAACTAATAAGGTTTGCAATGCTGAAATTTCTTCATTAGAAAACAGCTTATTATCCATTTTGTGTGAAGAAATCAGTAAGTGCGTAACGGACTTTCCACGACCAAAAAGAGGCATTACGAGCGCCGTATTGCTGGATCGCATACGTTCGTAGAGCTTGCGCATTGAGCCTTTAGACGAGGAGGCATAATCAATTTCTTCAGACAGTTCATCAAGCACGAGAACAGACTTGCTTGACGGCAGATAATCTTCATAAAACGTTTCGGTGTAACTGCTGGTGACGAGCTGCAATTTATTATTTGGTATATTCAGTAACGCTGCTAACTGGCGCATTGCATCATCTATTGAGCGTTTAAATTCCTCTTCTAATCCAAGAATTTGTTGAACGGGTGTATGTCGTTTCCCATAAATAAAATAGGACGCGAAACGACTGACGCGTTTGTAAAGCAAGTGCCAAGTGATACCGATGAGTGCGCATAAAGGTACCGCTACAAGCCATTGGTTATCTTCTGAGATAGGAATAAATATTGCGCCCAGCGGGAGGACGAAAATGGCACAGACAAACAGCGCGCTAACGGTTAAGTATGTGAGGTATTTAGCGCTATAAAAGCGAGAGGTAAGCAGGGCATAGCCTACAAACAACATTTCACTAATTGAAAGTGCTGGTGGTAACCAGGTTAAGGAAAAGTCACCAAGGAAGTAAGTCATTCCAAGGTGTATCACTGCAGTTGATAACATGAAGACCAAAATGCCGGCGATCATATAGTTACTTTTTGCCAGCGTGAGTTTGCTGCTGTTCGCTCGCATGGTAATCAAGTTCAGCAGGGTTAATACCACAAATGTCAGCAAACTAATAAAGAAATATGAGGTATGGGGACCAAACTCGATCACGAACTGGCTTGGACCGCTAATGGTGACATTTTCGACAGTAAGGTTTGGTACTAAGTTGATGTAAAGCGAGTACGTTGCTAGTGCCACAAAGATGATTTTTTGCCAGGCTTTGACCGCAGTTTTTTTGATATCAGCCGCTAGCTGGCAAGAAAAATAGAACGCGAATGCAAAGGCAAAGAATGACGCCAAGTTCGCCAACTTAGCCATAAAAATACCGCCAGCGGAGCCCAACTCCGGCAATAAATCGGTATGGAAGTATGCATTGCTGCTGATCCAAACGATGATGCAACTAGAATAAGCAATGTACGGCGCATGATGCGAGCCTAAAATCGTTTCACTCTTCTGTTTTAGGCGATAGCAGTAATATAACAACCAAGCGAATACCACCAGTACAGTAGCGTATAGCGTCATTGCTTTTGGATAAAAAAGGCCGTGAAGATGAATATCAAGCATGTTCATTCACCTTTTCATCAATTCTTTTTGTTCGTACGCGGTGTTTGTAGTCGCGAAACTGTATGTCTTGAAATGCTTCAACCATCATACCTAAATTCCAGAAACCGCGGTATGTCTTGGTACCGTCACCGTTAATGTCGCGGTATCCTGAGTGAAAGTAGGCCTCTAAATCAATAGATTGATAGAAATTTAACATAAATATTTGTTCAATAATGGTAAAGCTGAGCTTATAGCCTGCTTTATATAGCTCACTCATCAATGCTTTTTGTGCCAAATACAAAAAGTACAGTTTTTGTTGGATGTTGCCACCCACTGTCAGACGCAGCACTTCGCAAACCGCTTCAGTGTTTTTCAAGTGAGATTGGAACTGTGCATCAAATTCAATAAGAGTCCGTTGGCGAGTTAGAGCGTTACCTCCCCAAAGGCCTAATTGATTAAGAGTAATGTAGCCATAATCAGGAAGGCAAAACTGCCATTGCTCACTACTAAATGGTAATGAATAGCTGAGCCAGGTATTTCTTTGGTGCCAGTTTTGCACCAAAGCGGAGGAGACCATGATTGGTGTAGATGACTGCTTGAACAATAGCACAAAGTGTTGACCTTTCTGCGAGAGTGATAATAGAGGCAATATCTCAAACCATTGTTCAGTTTGGACGAAGAGCTCAAGGTTGCTCAGTGTGATTGCTTCGGAAATCGGCATTAATGCAGCGTGATTCGGCAGTGTTACCTTTAGGTCACATTCGGCAATATCTTCGATCAATATGCTTGAATAGTCGCGGTCGTCAAACGAGAGCTGAGTTGGTCTTGTCGCTTCATTTAAAGGGTGCTTTTGCTTGATCGCAGCAATCTCACATTCACACCAGAAAACCATCCAATGCGGGTAACAATCTGCGGCAATTTGTTCAATTAAGAGCGCCTCTTCGGAGAAAGGCGTTGGATACTGCTGTACTAAATCTCGATAATCTATTAATTCAAACAGTACGGACAGACTCTTAGATGCGTATTTAGGAAAGAGGGATCTAAGAAGCTTTATTCTATACAAAGCAACTTGTTGAAAAAGAGAAGACCTTTCTTGCGGTGTAAGAGTAAGAAGAACCGTGTCAACCAGCGCCTGTTGTTTTGACTCGATCGGCAAATCTGTACTGGCGAGGGGCTCCAAAGACAGCTTAAGACTCATGATATAACCTAGTTCTGACGTTTTTTATATTTTGTAATGGTTTATATCATTTTGATAAATTTATGCTATTGGTTTCTATTTATATAGTTACGTAATGCAAGAAAAGACAAAAAAACCGCTCATAGTGAGCGGTTTTTAGTTCATTCGAGAAAGGACTAAGCTTCTTGCTTTTTAAGCTCAGCTTCTGCCGCTTCCTCTTCTATTAGCGCATCAACGATAACTGCACATGCTGCATCACCAGTGATGTTTAGTGCTGTACGAATCATATCGAAAATACGGTCAAGAGCGAATAGCAGTGGTAGACCTTCAATTGGAATGCCAGCGGCAAGAAGTACGGCAACCACTAGGAAAGAAGGACCAGGAACACCCGCTTGACCAACCGCACCCAATGTAGACGTTACGATAATTGCAATGTAAGCGCCCATACCTAGGTCGATATTGAACAGTTGAGCAAAGAAGATAGCAACCAAGCCATAGTAAATCGCATTACCTGACATGTTGATCGTTGCGCCTAGAGGCAGAACAAATGACGCGGTTGAATTTTTTACGCCCAGTTCTTTTTCGCAGGTGTCCATTGTGACAGGCAGTGTTGCCATAGAAGAGGCCGTTGAAAGCGCAACAGCTTGTGGCTTTTTCATTGAAGACAGGAACTTCTTCGCTGATGTCTTGGTGAAAATATGCACCATTGCTGGGTAAACAACGAAACCGAAGATTAGGATTGCGGCAACGTAAACAACGAACAGTTTGAATACCACCATTAGTGCGCCAAAACCGAATGTACCGACTGCTTCTGCCATTAGACCGAACACGCCGATAGGGGCAATGATCATCACTTTGTTGATCATCCAAACCATTGCGTCAACGATGCAGTTAACACCATTAATGATTGGCTCACGACGCTCTTTTGCTTGCTTAGAAATTGCAATACCAAAGAACATACAGAAAACGAGGATCTGTAGGATGTTTGCTTCATTTAGTGATTGGAAAACGTTGGTTGGGATCATACCAGTGATGGTTGCCCAGAAAGTAGGTAATTCACCTTTTGAAGCGTATTCTGCTGAGAACATGCCTTCAACGCCAGAGACGTCGATCCCCATGCCTGGTTGGAATACTTCACCCATAAATAGTGCAAGCGCAACGGCTAGGGCGGATGTTAAACCGAAATAACCTAGAGTGACGATGCCAACTTTGCCTGCTGACTGGCTGTTCCCAAGACCAGCGGCGCCAGAAATCAAGGCTACAGCGACCAAAGGAATAACCAACATTTTGATTAAGTTGATAAAGATAGCACCTAAAGGAGCGAACACTGTCGCATCATGACCCATCATGGCACCAACGGCTGTGCCCACGATCATGGCGATTACGACTTGTACGCCAATGTTGTTTAGCAAACTCTTTTCTTTTAACACTTCCATAACCTCTGTGCTAATAAAATGTAAAATCCTAAAATTACCCACTAACCATAAATGGTTTTATGGATAATTATCTCGCCTTGCTTTTTACACTTATCGTTTACAATTGGCAATATGCAGCAAGGTATTATTGATGGATTAATCGATATTTTATTGACGAACGATAAAGTTTTGTTCAATAGCAAACGTTTGCTATTGATTTTTGTTATGCCTGTTAGCTGTGTAATTGTTTTTGTTTATTTCTTTTTCTTGTTTGTTTTTTGTTAACTGAGATGGGTTTTGTGTTTGCGAGCGTAGTCTGCGTCTTGCGTGACTTGGATTGATATTTATAACAATTAACCTCTTTCAAGCTCACATTTTTACCAATTAGCTTTGTGAAATGTTAATTGCTTTACATTCTTAGTTCGGATTGCATTGTAAACATAATGTTAATCAAAAATGGCAAAACAAATATTAAGTACCAACATTTTAGTGTAGGGGAGTGCTCTCTCTGTTAATGCTCCCGAGCCGATAAAACGAAAATCAACAAGTAAGAGGTGAAGCGATTATGATGAATCTTGCTGCTGCATTACAAAGAAATGCTGCGAGTAAACCAGGTAAGACGGCGTTGATATGTGGTGATGTCGAGATAACTTATGCGCAGTTTGATGCGATTACCGGAAAGATCGCGGCATCTTTAATCAACAAAGGGGTCGTTCCGGGCGATCGTATTGCGCTCTCATGCCCAAACATTCCTTTTTTCGCGTTTGTTTATTATGCGATACAAAAAGCTGGCGCGGTTGCTGTCCCATTAAATGTGCTTTTGAAAGCGCGAGAAATTAAGTATCACTTAGAAGATTCAAAAGCGAAGTTTTACTTCTGTTTTGAAGGGACAGCAGAACTGCCAATGGCAAAAGAGGGGGTTAAAGCGTTTGAGCAGGCTGATATATGTGAAAATATGGTCGTGATGACTCAATCTCAAAGTGAAAACGAATGGAATGGTGTGCCAACTCTCAATGCGTTTATAGCGGATGCAGAACCATTGTCAGATTATGTACCGCGTAATGCGGATGATACTTGTGTTATTTTGTATACATCAGGGACGACAGGCTTACCAAAAGGAGCTGAACTGACGCAGCAGAACATCATAATGAATGCTCTGGTGGCACAAAACATTATGGGCAGCCAGGCCGATGATATTCACTTAGTAACTTTGCCTTTATTTCATACCTTTGGTCAAACCGTCCACTTAAATGCTAGTGTTTTGGGCGGGGCAACCTTGGTGTTAGTGCCTAGGTTTGAGCCTAAACATGTTCTTGAGCTGATGGAAAAACACAAAGTGACGTTGTTTGCTGGGGTGCCAACGATGTATATCGGTTTGCTTCATGTCCAACACCAATTTGATACATCCTCACTACGTGTTGCTATCAGCGGTGGAGCCCCGTTGCCAACCGAAATCTTTAGATCCTTTGAGGAACAATTTAATGTCCCAATTCTTGAAGGATACGGGTTATCAGAAACAAGTCCTATTGCATGTTTTAATCATTTAGATCAGGAACGTATACCAGGATCGGTAGGTCAACCGATTCAAGGCGTTGAAGTAAAAGTTGTCGACATTGAAGGCAATGCGCTACCGATCGGTGAAGAAGGTGAGATTGTTGTACGTGGGCATAATGTTATGAAGGGATACCTTGACCGCCCGGAAGTTACTGAATCCGCGCTACAAAATGGCTGGTTCCATACTGGTGATGTTGGCCGTTTTGACAGTTCAGGTAATCTATTTATCGTCGATAGAATGAAAGATCTGATCATTCGAGGTGGATTTAACGTTTACCCTAGAGAAATTGAAGAAGTGTTTATGACTCATCCTGCAATCTCAATGGTAGCGGTGATAGGGATTCCAAATGAAGAGTATGGCGAAGAGATAAAGGCTTACGTTGTGCTTAAACCGGGAGAGTACATTGACGCGGAAACATTACAAAAGTGGGGCAAAGAGCAGTTAGCCTCTTTTAAATATCCTCGTTATGTTGAAATTCGTGAGCATCTCCCGATGAGTGCAACAGGAAAAATTTTGAAACGTGAGTTGAAATCTGAATTGAATGTGGCTTAGTCAATTCAATGAACTTTGGGTCACAGCGCCACTTGCCTAGAGCGAATGGTGTTGTGCGCCTGGTTACTAAGGAACAGAAGATGGCAATCTCTCGCTAGCGTGTACACATGAACTATCTGTTTGATCTATTGTTCGAGTTGTTTTATGTGCGCTTCTAAGCGTTTTGGATTGGTAATGGTCACTGAACCATATTTCAGTTCTAGCATCCCAATACTCTCCAAATTTTTTAGTACTTTATGAACACTTTGACGAGTTAGCCCCATCATGTTGGCGATATGCTCTCTAGTCACTCTCACGACACACGGCTGAGTATTGATAGCTTGGTTGTGTTGGTATTCAGCAAGCAACAGCAACCTTCTTGCAATCCGCTCTTCGATTCCTCTAATCGCATCATCTTCGATAACAGAAATGGCAGACCATAAGCGGCGGCTAAGTAAGTCGAGAATCGTAGGGTAACTTGGAGGATATTTGGCGAGTAATTGGCGAAACTTATCACCAGGTAGTTCCAGTAAGGTCACGCCCGAATGCGCGGTTGCGCCAAAAATACGGGGCATGCCGGGAGAAAAAACATTGTCTCCAAACCAGCCTCCTGCCTCGAAAATCATTAATGTGACTTCTTTGCCTTTTGAACTCATCGAATTAATTCGTACGGCACCCTGTGCAATGACCATAAGAGAAGATTGAGGTTCCCCTTTATTGCAAATCAGTGCTTTTTCGTCGAAACAGCGAACTTTAGCTATTTGTGCTGCTTCACTAAGTCCTTTCTCGGGCAGCCCTGATAATACAGGACATTTGGCTAATAATGCTTTGACTTCTTCCATGTGCAACCTTACTGCATCCTGCTCTAGCTATTATTTGTGCTGGTTAAGTGGCAAAGTTTATCACTCTTTGATTGCTCTGCTTTAGATTGGTTTGGAAAGTGCGGGCGTTGAATAAAAAATGATATGGTATAAACGCCATACAAGAAAACGCCCGCTAAACAGAATGTTAAGCGGGCGCTATAGCGTTACATCAAATGGAAATTATTTCTGAGTGGCAGCTTTCATCGCTGACACAAAATCACCAAGTTTATCGAGCATAATTTGTGGCTGCTCGACATTCGCTTCAATGATTTTCACCACAGCTGAGCCGGAGATGGCCCCTGCTGCGCCAGACTCTATTGCTTGTTTCACCTGTGCTGGTTCAGAAATACCGAAGCCAAGCAGCGCTGGTGGTGCATCGAACTGGTTTAATCTATCTAACATGTGACCAACTGGCATATTTGCTTTGGTTTCTGCACCTGTCACGCCAGCACGAGAAAGCAAGTAAGTGTAGCCACCACCCAGTTCTGATACTTGCTTCAGTGTTTCGTCACTGGCTGTAGGTGGTGCGATGAAGATTGGGTGAATACCAAACTTCTCTGCTGCTGCAACAAACTCTGCACTTTCATTGGTTGGTACGTCTGCAATCAAAACAGAATCGATGCCTGCTTTTGCACAACGCTCATAGAAGTTCTCGATACCACGAGAGTAAACAAGGTTCGCGTACATCAGAAGGCCAATAGGCAGATCTGGGTATTTAGCTCGGATCTTACCAATTTGTTCGAAGCAGATATCCGGTGTTGCGCCTGAATCTAGCGCACGAATGTTAGCGCCTTGGATGGTTGGGCCATCTGCAAGCGGATCTGAAAATGGAATACCAAGTTCAAGGGCGTCTGCGCCAGACTCAACGAGGGTTTCCATGATCTTGTAAGATTGTTCTGCGTTTGGATCGCAAACCGTTACGAACGGTACAAATGCGCCTTGGTTTTTTTCGTTTAGACGCGCAAACATCTTCTCATAACGGCTCATTAAATCACTCCTTTTTCTTCTAGGATGGCGTGTACGGTGAAGATGTCTTTGTCACCACGACCAGATAGGTTTACGACCAATAGTTGTTCTTTCTCAGGATTCTCACGAGCCATGCGCAATGCATGAGCTAGAGCGTGAGAAGACTCTAGAGCTGGGATGATCCCTTCGCTGCGAGCCAATTCTTGGAATGCCTCGAGCGCTTCGTCGTCAGTTACGTTGTCGTATTCTGCACGGCCAATTGCGTTTAGGTGTGCGTGCTGTGGACCAACTGAAGGGAAATCAAGACCCGCAGATACAGAGTAAGACTCCTCAACTTGGCCGTTAGGATCTTGCATCAATGGCGCTTTCATACCAAAGAAGATGCCCGTTTTGCCATGTTTAAGTGGTGCACCGTGTTGGTCTGTATCGATACCTTTACCTGCTGGCTCAACACCAATTAGGCGAACGCTTTCTTCTTCGATGAAGTCAGCAAACATACCGATAGCGTTTGAACCACCGCCCACACACGCGATAACGGCGTCAGGAAGACGACCTTCACGTGCCAAAATCTGATTCTTCGTTTCTTCACCAATCATGCGTTGGAAGTCACGCACGATGGTTGGGAATGGGTGAGGGCCTGCCGCTGTACCTAGTAGGTAGTGCGCATCTTCATAAGTTGCAGACCAGTCGCGCAGCGCTTCGTTACATGCGTCTTTAAGCGTTGCTGAACCCGAGTGGACAGGAATGACTTCTGCACCCATTAGTTTCATACGGAATACGTTCGGGCTTTGACGCTCAACGTCTTTTGCACCCATGTAAACGCGACACTTAAGACCAAGCAGTGCACACGCTAGTGCGGTTGCAACACCGTGTTGACCTGCGCCAGTTTCAGCGATGATTTCGTTTTTGCCCATGCGTTTCGCAAGTAGCGCTTGACCCAACACTTGGTTAGTCTTGTGGGCACCACCGTGAAGCAGGTCTTCACGTTTTAGGTACAGTTTGGTTTTCGTACCTTTAGTTAGGTTACGAGTTAGAGTCAAAGCCGTTGGACGGCCCGCATACTCTTGAAGAAGCGTCATGAATTCGCTGCGGAATTCTGGATCTTCTTGCGCGTCGATAAACGCTTGCTCTAGTTGCTCCAGTGCTGGAACTAGAATTTGCGGAACGTACTGACCGCCGTATTCGCCAAAGTAGGCATTCAGTTTTGCCATCGTTATATTCCTTCTCGTATTTTTCGCTACGAATAGCTTTAAATTTTTTAGCTGATGTCCAGCTTTAGTAGTTGCGAATGGCGGTGAAGGCCGCGAGCAACTTCTGTGAATCTTTTTTGCCTGGCGCGCTTTCTACACCAGAGTTTAAATCTAATCCCAAGCAACCTAGTGTCGCTGCTTGTTGAGCATTTTCTGGCGACAGTCCGCCCGCTAGCATAATTTGACTTGGGTCGCCGATCAGTGACCAGTCGAACACTTGACCAGTTCCGCCAGTTTGAGTGCCAACTTGCGCATCTAATAGATGGCGGTCAATGTGGTCTGCAAGCAGTTCTGGCTTGGCATCAGTCACGCCATAAGCTTTCCAAATTTCTACTGTTGTTGGCAGTTCGGCTTTGAGTTGGTTTACGTAAGCTTGGTCTTCTTGACCGTGCAGCTGAACTGCTTTTAAACCCAAAGAGGTTGCGACTGAAGCAACAAAATCGATATCGTGATTTTGGAAAACGCCAACGTAATTCAGTGGAGCACCGCTCATGGTTAAGCGAGCACCTTCAAGGTCGACCGCACGCTTCGACTTCTCGACAAAAATCAGGCCACCAAATACCGCGCCAGCTTGATATGCTTTTGCTGCATCATCCGGATGCGTTAAGCCACACACTTTGTTTTCGCCTAACGTCACTTTACGTACTGCAAGTTCAAGGTTGTCTTCCGCCATCAGCGAACTACCAATCAAGAAGCCGTCTGCGTATTCCGCTAAATCACGAACTTGTTGATGCGTATAAATGCCAGACTCTGAAATTACCGTCGCGTTTGGTGCCAGTTCGCGAATGGTCGGTGCCAATTCTTTAGTACGATTCAAATCGGTACTTAGGTCGCGCAAGTTACGGTTATTGATGCCGATAACGCGTGCTCCTAGATTAACGGCACGATGAAGCTCGTCTTCGTTGCTGACTTCGGTCAGAATGCCCATATTCAGGCTGTGAGCTGCTTCTTCTAGCGCTTTGTACTCTTCGTCATTCAGGACAGAAAGCATCAGAAGTACGGCATCAGCACTGTAATGACGTGCTAGGTAAACTTGGTAGGTGTCTACCATGAAGTCTTTGCACAAAACTGGTTGTTTGACTTGATCACGCACTTGAGGAAGAAAGTCGAAGTTACCTTGGAAGTACTTCTCGTCTGTTAGTACTGAAATCGCATTAGCATGGTTGTTGTAAACCGATGCAATGTAATCCAAGTCGAAGTGATCACGAATCAAACCTTTAGAAGGAGATGCCTTCTTACATTCGGTGATGAATGCCGTCTTTTCGCTACTCAGAGCCTCGTAGAAGCTGCGGTCCGATGACAGCAAATCAGACCGAAATGTGCTTAGCGGTTGAGACACCTTACGGTCTGCTACCCACTGATATTTGTCGCGGACAATTTTCGCCAGTACTTCTGCCATTTCTGCTTCTTTCTTAGAAACGTGTTCAGACAGGTTGTCAGCTTGCTGAGTGTTGAAGTCAGTCATCTTCTTCAATTCCTTAAGCGTGTGCGGCAAGTCGTTGTACCAATTGGTACGCCTTGCCTGAATTCATTGCCTCAATCGCTTGTTGCGTGTTGGCTTTTAAATCTTCGTGGCCGAATAGACGCATTAGCAGAGCTACGTTCACTGCCACTGCGCCCAATTGTGCGTCTGTACCTTTACCTGTCAGAATATTGGTAATGATCGCTTTGTTTTCTTCAGGATCGCCACCTTTGATCGCTTCTAGTGGGTGTGCTTCTAGACCGAAGTCTGCAGGCGTTAGTTTGTATTCTGTGATCTTACCGTCTTTGATTTCGGCAACGGTTGTTTCACCGTGAATCGCCACTTCATCCAAGCCACTGCCGTGTACTACAGCGGCGCGCTTCATACCCATTTGTAGCATGGTTTCTGCGATAGGACGAACCAGTTCTTCACTGTAAACGCCCATCAATTCGATATTAGGACGAGCAGGGTTAATCAGTGGGCCAAGAATGTTAAAGATGGTGCGTGTTTTCATGGTTTGACGCACTGGCATCGCATGGCGCACACCACCGTGGTATTGAGGTGCAAATAGGAAAGCAACACCGATGTCGTCTACCGCTTTGCGCGTATCTTCTGCGCTCATAGCTAGGTTGATACCAAATGAATCAAGAAGGTCAGAAGAACCAGACTTGCTTGAAACGCTGCGGTTACCGTGTTTCGCTACTTTTAGCCCACATGCAGCAGCAACAAACGCCGCAGTGGTTGAAATGTTGATGGTGTTGTGACCGTCGCCGCCCGTACCTACGATATCTGCGAAATCGTAATCTGGGCGAGGGAATGGGTTTGCATTTGCCAGTAGTGCTTTGGCCGCGCCTGCAATTTCATCTGGCGTTTCGCCTTTGATTTTTAGTGCTGTCAGTGCTGACGCCATTAAAATTGGGTCTAGTTCACCACGGATAATGATGTCGAATAGCTGTTGGCTCTCTTCCTGAGTAAGCGATTCTTGCTCGTACAGTTTGGTAATAATAGGGTTGATGATTGCTTCCATATTTCCTCTCCTAAATTTCTTATGTGCCAAGTGCTTTTTAAGCAGTGAGTGGGTTCGCGGAAGTTTGTTCTTCAAGTGCCCATTCAATGGCATTGGCCAACAGTGTCGCTCCGTAGGTCGTCATAATAGATTCCGGGTGGAACTGGAACCCGCAAACTTTATCTTCTTCATGTACAACAGACATCACCAAGTCATCCACTTCTGCCGTGATGGTTAGACTCTCAGGAACCTTGGTCGCAACCAACGAGTGGTAGCGTGCAATCGCAAGTGGTGATGGTAGGTTTTGGTAAATCGCATGGTTTTGGTGCTCCATCATAGAGACCTTACCGTGAATGATTTCACCCGCGCCAGCGACGGTGCCGCCGTACGCTTCAACAATCGCTTGGTGACCAAGACAAATACCGATCATCGGAACTTTGCCTTTCATGCGTAGGATAAGTTCTGGCATTGAGCCTGCCTCTGACGGTGCCCCAGGGCCTGGCGATAGCAGAACCACTGGGTTTTCAAGCTCGTTTACCGCTTGTTCGATGGTTTTTGCTGGGATGTTGTTTCGGTAAATCTTGACTGAGTGACCTAGCGAGCGGAACTGATCCACAAGGTTGTAGGTGAACGAGTCAAAGTTATCGATGAATACGATGTTCGCCATGTCTGCTACTCCTTGTTCGTAGGTTGAGAATGCGCTGCTTGAATAGCAGAGATTACCGCTTGTGCTTTACCGCGCGTTTCGTCTGCTTCCGCTTGTGGATCAGAGTCGAACACCACGCCTGCACCAGCTTGAACTTGAGCAATGCCGTTCTCAACGTAAGCTGAGCGAATTACGATACATGTGTCGAGTGTACCTTCACCAGTAAGGTAACCCACAGCACCGCCGTAGCTACCGCGTCGTGCGCCTTCTACATCGCGAATCAACTGCATCGCACGAATCTTTGGTGCGCCAGTGAGCGTGCCCATGTTCATACATGCTTGGTATGCGTGCAGCGCGTCTAGGTCTTCACGCAGTTGACCAACCACACGAGATACTAAGTGCATTACGTGGCTGTAGCGGTCGACTTTTAGTAGGTCTGCTACGTGGCGTGTGCCAGCTTGAGCAATACGAGCGACGTCGTTACGTGCTAAGTCAACGAGCATCATGTGTTCTGCGTTTTCTTTCATGTCGGTACGCAGTTCAAGTTCGATGCGGCTATCTAGGTCGAAATCAATCTCGCCGTTAGGGCGCTTACCGCGGCGACGAGTGCCTGCGATTGGGTAGATTTCAATTTGGTTAGTGTCGGTTTCGTACTTAAGCGCACTTTCTGGTGATGCGCCAAACAAAGTGAACAGCTCATCTTGCATGTAGAACATGTAAGGGCTTGGATTACTTTGTTTCAGTTCTTTGTAAGCCGCGAGTGGAGCAGGGCAAGGTAGAGTGAATCGGCGAGATGGTACAACTTGGAATACATCGCCTTTCACTACGAACTCTTTTAAGTCGCGAACAGTTTGGCAGAAGTCTGCATCAGATACGCTAGGTTCTACCGTTACGTCAGCGATTTGTTTTGCGCTTGGCAGTAGTTTTGGCGCTGCACATTGTGTGCTGATTTCTGCAATGCGAGTCTCTAACGCTGTTTTCTCTGAACCGTCAACAAACAACGTCGCTTGAAGCTGGCAAGATTCCGTTTGATGGTCGACAACAAGCAATGTTTCCGCTACGTAGAAAACGTAATCTGGACATTGATTGGTTGCTTCTGCATTACCAAGCGGCTCGAAGTTTGCGACTAAGTCGTAGGCAAACAGACCGCCAAGGAAAATAGCGTGTTTGTCTTGCTGTGAAATATCGAAGCTGTGTTGCACTAAACGTAGCGCGTCAAAAGAAGAAGCTTCACGTAGTCGAGAGTCTTCATCTAACGTGTCGCATGGCTGGCTAAACTCCAAAGTCAGCGTTTCGCCATCGAACTTACTCTCAACGTCACCACGGATGTTCTGGTTTAGGTGAGACAGTAGGTTTTTACCGTTGTTGGTTAACGCCTGCATGTTTACAGTGTGGCCGTAACAAACGATGCGCACCGCTGAATCTACGATTAAAAGTGATTTTAGATTCTGTTTCGAATCAATTTCAGCGGATTCGAGAAGCAAGCTATCTCTTTTGTTCTCACAAATGGTATGGAACAAACGTGTTGGGTCTTGAGTGTAAGGAACCGAAGTCTTTAATACTTCTAGGCATCCAAGTTTCTTGATTTCTATGGCCTTATTCACAAGACCTCCTTGTAGCTGTCTAAATCTTCCTGCCGTACATAGTCGCATAAAGCAAACGTTCTCCCAATCTAGAGTTAGCCATATTCGATTAATGTTTAGGCAGTTGAATGTGAAATGAGCAACAAAACAAAAAAGCCCGCTTAAGTAGCGGGCTTTACAACGTTTGGTTCTATAAACTAGAAGTATACGTTTGCCCACCAAGAACTAGTCCAAGTGCGCCACCAAGCAAGATCTGATGAGTTTGTCTTATTAAGACAAACCGCAACTTTCGCTTTTTGGTTTTGGTTAAATTCTTGTAACATGGTGAACCTTAAATTACGCACTTTGTATTTGTGTACTAGTTAACTAGTGCGAGAGTAAAAAGTCAACCCCAAAACAGCATTAAAACGATAAAAATATGAGAATTGATTTACATAGTCACACCACTGCATCGGACGGTCGGTTAGAGCCTAAAGATTTAGTGGAAAGGGCGCTGAGTTTTGATATCGAGGTTTTGGCGATCACTGATCACGATACGGTTGACGGTTTGGCGTTAGCCAAGCAACACGTTCAAGACAATAATTTGCCGATCAAAATCATCAACGGCATTGAGATATCGACTGTCTGGCAAAACAAAGACATTCATATTGTCGGCTTGAATATCGATCCGGAAAATGAACAATTATCCGTCCTCATCGAGCAGCAGAAGCAGCACCGCATAACAAGGTCAGAGTTGATTGCAGAGCGACTACAAAAAGCAACTCGGGAAGGTGTGCTCGAAGAAGTAAGGCAGATCGCCGGTGATGCGCCTGTTACGAGAGCGCACTTCGCGAAATGGTTGGTGGATAATGGTTACGCAAAAACCATGCAAATGGTGTTTAAAAAATACCTAACGCGTAATAACCCAGGTTATGTACCACCGAATTGGTGCTCGATGAAAGATGCGGTTGATGCTATCCATGCTGCTGGTGGTTTGGCGGTATTAGCGCATCCTGGAAGATATAAGTTGACAGCGAAGTGGATTAAGCGTCTTCTAGCAGCGTTTGTAGAAGCAAACGGCGATGCGATGGAAGTTGCACAGCCACAGCAAGCGCAACAAGAAAGGCGCAACTTGGCTGATTATGCTATACAATACAAACTATTAGCGTCTCAAGGCAGTGATTTTCACTACCCATCCCCTTGGATGGAGCTAGGAAGGAACCTTTGGTTGCCCGCAGGCGTAGAACCAGTTTGGAAAGATTGGGGTATTGATCCTTCGTTGGATATATCAAAGTAACCTCAAAGCGTGGGTTTCAGCATCAAATAACTGGAAAGTGTATATTGGGTATTAATATGGCTTTCCTTGTCGTTGGAACTGAACAACACTTTGAATCTTGAAGTCACTTGATAAAGCACAACAAGGCGGCATTCAAGCTCCACATAAGAATATAGAGCCGAGAGGCTCGATAATGAGGAATTACAATGAGCCAGTTTTTTTACGTTCACCCAGAAAACCCACAGGCTCGCTTGATTAATCAAGCAGTAGCAATCATTCGTAACGGCGGCGTTGTGGTGTACCCTACCGATTCAGGGTACGCACTTGGCTGTCAGTTAGAGAACAAACAGGCACTGGAACGCATCTGTCAGATCCGTCGTCTGGATGATAAGCATAACTTTACATTACTGTGTCGTGATTTGTCGGAACTTTCTCTATATGCGCGAGTGGATAACTCTGCATTCCGACTACTGAAAAACAACACACCAGGTCCTTACACCTTCATCTTCAAAGGCACGAAAGAAGTGCCGCGTCGTTTGATGAACGCGAAACGTAAGACCATCGGTATCCGTGTTCCAGACAATAAAATTGCCTTGGACTTGTTGGAAGCATTAGGTGAACCGATGATGTCTACGTCGTTGATTCTACCTGGCAGTGACGTAACAGAGTCTGATCCGGAAGATATTCGCGATAAACTAGAACATGCGGTTGATGTGATTCTTAATGGCGGTTACTTAGGTGAACAGCCCACGACCGTCATTGATTTTAGCGAAGGTGAACCTGTTGTGGTGCGTTTGGGATCAGGTGACCCGGCACCATTCGAATAATTCGACTAATAGACGTACACCACCGTCAAACAAAATAGGAGGCATCGCGCCTCCTATTTTAGTTGTCATATCGAATATCTCATTGAACTTAACTGTTTGAGATTAAGCGAAATCGAAAATGTCGATACCATTTTGTTCAGCATAGTTGATGTATGCAGAGCTCACGCCGTTTAATGTTACTTCGACATTGTATTCATCACTAGAGAATACTGCCCAGCCACACTCATTATAAGATAAAGTCAGATCATCCGCTGAATCCAAGAACGTATCTCGAATGCCATCATTGTCGGTGTCTCTGCCCATATCGAAGACAAGTTTGTCATGAAAAATATTAAAATCGACAATATCGGCTTTAATATCAATATCATTGGAGGATACAGGTTGATCCGGTACACCAATAGCCAGGCGGTTTGTAAGCACGAAAGTGTCGTCTCCACAGCCGCCGCTCAGTACTGATTCACCATCGCCAACGACGAGCGTGTCGTTACCCCAACCCCCACTCAAGTAGTTGTTGCCTGAGTAATCAAAAATTGTATCATCGCCACAACCACCAAAGAGCTTGTCATTTCCTAATCCGCCCGATAGGAAGTCGTTGCCAAAGCCGCCAGAAACAAAGTCGTTCCCTCGGCCACCGAGCAAGGTATCGTCTCCCCAGCCCCCGAAGACAACATCATTTCCTCCGTATCCTACGAACTTATCATCACCACAGAAGCCGAAGAAAATATCGGTTGTTTCAGACCCTTTTGTACCGGTCATATTGTCATCTTGAGATGTCCCAAAAATCCAATTTAGGTCTAGATTTAGCATAGACATTGTTCTATTCCTTTTTGTCTGATTTATGCCAATCGCCGAAAATGCAGAGCCAATCTAGCTAGTTAAAATACACGATAACGTTAGTGTCATTTTTAATAGTAAATAGTGACTTACCGATGCTTCTTGTCTTGCTATGAGTGCTCATTTATCCACGATGATTGGTATTACTTAGCAGCAAACTGGGACTGTTTATTCTTCGTTGCCTTTAAAGCAACACGAACAGTAAACACACCCCAAGTGGTTATCGTTGTAACCCTGACAATTTTATCAGGTACTGCACGGTTAAAGTGGCTCGAGAAGACCGATATTAGTGGGATTCTCGCTGGGCAATATCAGCATTAAGTAGGAAAAAAGTTGCAGAATAGAGTAAATATTTTCGACGTTTTAAAGTGAATTTTTGGTGTGGAGAATGGCGCCGATTTAGCTTACATTAACTGAGAAAGTTACGTATAATGTCGGACCGAAAAATCCCACTGAAATGGGTAATTAGCAAAATACAGACCAATCCTGGTCTAGACGTCTGTGAAGACGACACATAGGTAGATAAATGAGCGAAAAGTTACAAAAAGTATTAGCACGTGCTGGTCACGGTTCTCGTCGTGAGATTGAATCGTTAATTAAATCTGGTCGCGTTAGCGTGAACGGTGTAGTCGCTAAGCTTGGTGAAAGACTTGAAGACGAGAGCAGCGTAGTTCGTATCGATGGTCACATTGTCTCTGCAAAGATTCAAGAAGAAGTGATTTGTCGTGTACTTGCGTACTACAAACCTGAAGGTGAACTGTGTACTCGTCACGATCCAGAAGGTCGTCGTACTGTTTTTGATCGTCTGCCAAAAATTCGTGGCTCTCGTTGGATTTCAGTTGGTCGTCTGGATGCGAACACTTCTGGTCTTCTGCTTTTCACAACGGATGGTGAACTGGCGAACCGCTTAATGCACCCAAGCCGCCAAGTTGAACGTGAATACCTAGTACGTGTGTTCGGTGAAGTAACTGAACAGAAAGTTCGTAATCTAGTAAAAGGTGTTGAACTGGAAGACGGTTTAGCTCGCTTTGAAGATGTTGTTTACGCGGGTGGTGAAGGCATGAACCACACGTTTTACGTTGTTATCAACGAAGGTCGTAACCGCGAAGTTCGTCGACTATGGGAATCGCAAGAGTGTACCGTTAGTCGTCTGAAACGTGTTCGTTACGGCGACATCTTCTTAGACAAGAAACTGCCTCGTGGTGGTTGGATGGAGCTTGACCTGAAAGAAGTAAACTACTTGCGTGAGCTTGTAGAGCTTCGTCCAGAGAAAGAAACCATGCTTGATCTGAACAAAGACAACACGTCACGCAAACGTGAGCGTGCACGCAGCCAAAAAATTCGTCGCGCAGTTAAGCGCCATGAAGAGCGTGTTAACACGCCAAAAGGCCGCAGCAACAACCCTTCTCGTCGTAAGCCGAAGAAGACTGCTGGTGACCAAGGCGCACGTAACAAGCATCGTTAATCGATAGCAAAACATCAGAAAGGCTTGCCAATTCGGCAAGCCTTTTTCTTATCTGTTACATAACAAAAGGATCTAAAGCCGATATAGAGCAGGGGACTTTGGATAAAAAAATATCTCAGCTAAACAAAAACAACAGATAAAAAATACCAGCACTAGGCTGGTATTTTTGTTCATGATGAAGAAACGTTAATCGCGTTTCCAAAGCATATGGCAGAACTTATGTTCAGGGTCTCGGCTGATTAGCATACGAGCAAATACGTCATCAAGAACGTCATTTTCCTCATTTACTAGGCCGATACGAACCTCTGCATATACTTCTTTGTCGATCTCGAAGCCAACATGTTCAACCCAGTCATCGCCAGTTTCAACAAGTTCTGCGGCACCACGATCTTCAAATTGCGCAGTAAACAGAATCACGTCAGCAGGCTCTAGATTATCTGGAGCCATTTCAAGGAAAATGTCGTACGCTGCGTCGATGACGTCGTCGTAAGAAATCAAATCAGACATGCTTATGCTCGGCTCATGTATTTACGTTCAGCTGTGTTAATGATAACACGGTCACCAGTTGCAATGTACTCAGGAACCTGGATGACAAGACCTGAAGCGAAGCGTGCTGGTTTAGTACGAGCAGATGCAGAAGCACCTTTGATTGAAGGGTCAGTTTCTTCAATCACTAGCTCAACAGAAGATGGTAGTTCAATACCCACAGCAGCACCGTTAACAAGGATAATGTGGATACCTTGTGTATCTTCGTTGATGAACAGCATGTCGTCTTCAACTTCATTGTGCTTGAATGTGTATTGTGAGTAGTCTTCGTTATCCATGAAGATGTGCTCATCGCCGTCAGCGTATGAGTACACAACTGCACGTTTGTTCATTTCTACCGTTTCAACAACGTCATCAGACTTGTAACGCTCATCTACACGTGCGCCCGTGTTTAGATCTGTACAACGCATTTTGTAGATTTTAGCGCCGCCACGACCGCCAGGAGTCGTTACTTCGATGTCTTTAACTAGAAGAGTTTTACCATTAGACTCGATTGCGAAGCCTTTTTTGATTTCACTTGCCTTTGGCATTGTATATTCCTATTCATACTTATTAAGCAAAACTCGGTGATTATAGCGCTAAGTTAGCCGCCTAGCATTAAAATTCATTGCAGAAATTTGTTGTTACTCCCATGACTAAACACCTGAATGGACTTGATTCAGTGAGTCGGCTAAGAGAACATATAGCTCAACTTCTTGAACCATCTGAGATCACGTTTTAAGTCATGTCTCTGCCTGTTATCGATCCTAAACAACCATTTCAACCAGAGTTTGCGCCTTTAATTAGAGAAGTCACCGCTTGTCTCAAAGGTGGACTGGGGCAAAACTTACACAGCGTTTATGTGTATGGTAGCGTCGCTCGCAAAACAGCGGTCGCTGGGAGGTCGAACTTAGACCTGGTTGTCGTTACTCAATCATCCTTTGAGCACAATCGCGCGACTTTACTCAACACGATTAAGTGGCGCGCGCAGCAAAGTCATCCTCAAGTTAGTGGCGTATCGGTCCGCACAGCGTTAGTGAGTGAAGTGGCTAACTTAGATAGCATTTTCACTTGGGGCTTTATGCTTAAGCATTGCTGTGTCTGTGTCTATGGTGATGATCTGGCAGACTGTTTTGGTGATTACGTTCCAAGTTGGGAAATTGCTAAGCACTGGAATATGGATGTGGAAGATTGGATTACTGTGTATCGCAAAAAAATCGTCCAAGCGAAGACGATAGAAGAGCAGGTGGTCGCTCAACGCGTGATTGCTAAAAAGCTACTAAGGGCGTCATACTCTTTGGTGATGTATCGAGATAAACGTTGGTTTGATGACCCTATACAATGTGGCAAGGTATTCTTAACTTATCATCCTGAAAAGCAGCTTGAGATCGAGCGGCTAGAAATTTTACTTTCTGGCCGGGGTATTCCCAAGCGTTCTGTTATCGGGCTAATTGATGCGTTTGGTGATTGGTTAGTCAAACAGTACCAGAAAACAGAGTTTCGTATCGGTTAAAACAACCCCATTTGAGGTGCTGAAAGCCTGTCAAAATCCGTCCCAATGAAAGGGAGAATCGCATCTGCAACGGGTTTGAGTTGTTTATCAATGTAATGTTGATAATCAATCGGGCTATTGAGGTACTCATAAGGTTCAGGACCGTTCACGGTTATAATGTATTCAATTCGTCCTTTGTTTTGATACTGTAATGGGCGTCCAAGCTTGGCATTTATCTCATCCGCTAAACGAGCTGCACGCACTTGTGGCGGGACATTCTTCTGATACTCATGCAGTTTTCTGCGCAGTCGCTTTTGATACACTAACTGTTCATCAAATTCACCGTTGTTAGTTTTCTCAACCATCTCTCGGACATAGTCGCTTGGGTCTTCACCATGGAAAATCATGCTATAGAGTGTATTTTGAAATTTCTGTGCTAATGAGGTCCAGTCAGTACGGGCGCTTTCTAACCCTTTAAATACAATCCGCTCTTGCTCTCCTTCACCGATTAAACCCGCATAGCGCTTTTTCGAGCCAGTTTCTGCGCCACGAATCGTTGGCATAAGGAATCTGCGATAGTGGGTTTCATATTCAATTTCCAACATAGATGTTAGGTTGTACTCAGAGCGCAGATGTTCTTGCCACCAAGAGTTGATGTAATCAACTAATTGATTTCCAACAGCGTCGGCTTCTACTTGACTGTATGGTCGATTCAACGACACAAATGTGGAATCCGTATCGCCGTAAATCACTTGATAGCCTTGTTCCTCAATCAGCACTTTAGTTTGCTTCATGATCTCATGTCCGCGCATGGTAATACTAGAAGCTAATCGAGTATCAAAGAAACGACATCCCGATGAGCCCAGTACGCCATAAAAGGAGTTCATGATGATTTTGATTGCCTGAGAAAAAGCTTTTTCATTGTTCTTTTTCGCGACATCACGTGCCGCCCAAAGCTTTTCAATCATTTCTGGCAAAAAGTGTTTCGTACGATGGAACTGACCACCGCGAAAGCCAGGTACTGCCTGATCATCTTCTTTACCAATATCGAGTAATAACCCCTCAACCAAACCCATAGGATCAATCAAGAAAGAGCGAATAATCGATGGGTATAGACTCTTAAAATCCAATACTAAAACAGAATCATATAGGTTAGGGATGGAGTCCATCACGTAACCGCCGGGGCTCGCAATCCAATTTTCAGGGTGTAGGTTTGGGGCAACGTAGCCTGCTCGGTGTATCTGAGGCATGTATAGGTTTGTGAATGCTGCAACCGAACCGCCTACACGATCCAGTTCTACACCAGTGAGGCGAGAGCGTTCAATTGCAAAGTCGAGCAGGTGAGTGTGATTGAAAATCTTGTTCACCAACACGCAGTCTTGTAAGTTATATTTAGCCAGCGATGGTTTGTCGGAGCGGTACATACGATTGATCTCATCCATACGGTCATGAACGTTGTGGATTTCTTTTCCTTCCCCCAAGAGTTCTTGAGATACAGACTCTAATGACCAAGATCGAAAGTGGTAAGTAGCCGTTTTTAGCGTATCGATACCATCCATCACAACTCGCCCGGGAATGGAGATAAACCCTTGTTGGCTTTGAGATGAACTTCTAAAAAAGCTGGCTTGGTCTGCTCTGCCAAGCATTAGCTTCATGTTGTGCCATTCTGCTCGTTTGTGTAACAGACGAAAGTCAAAATCAATGACATTCCAACCGACAATGACATCGGGGTCGAATTGTTTAAACCAATCGATGAGTGCTTCTAGAAGCGCCTTTTCATCCTGGACCCATTGTATCGGTGTATCCGAAGGTTCTGGTTCTCCGATCATGATAACGCGGGAATCCATGACGCTGTCTAATCCGATGGAGTAAAGAATGCCTTTCTCAGAGCATTCTAGATCTAACGAGACAACGTTTAACTTCGGCTCATATTGCCCCGCACGGCATTTTGCGCTCTGGACGCGTTGGTAGCCATTGGTGCGAGTCACATTGCCTGTAAACTCGATACTGCCTTTGATAAAACGTTCCATTAGGTAGCGATCGGCGAGGCGAATATCACTTTCATACGTAGTGATACCTTTTTGAGCGAATGTGTCTTTGAGTGCGAGAGCGTCTCTGGTTACATTGGTATAGCAGGCAGCAAGAGGCGTATGTTCAAACGTTTTGAGATCCAACAGGCGGATGTCGACGAATATGTTTTTTTCTCGTGCGAGTGTCTTTGCTTGCTCTGAATGTTTCTGAGCGATGAAAAATACTGGCTTCTCACCATTAATAATTAACTGAGTAGGACCTTCTTCTGTCGAAAGCCACAGCTCGATTTGAGTTTGACCTTTGATGTCTCGTGCCTGTCGAGTAAGCAGAAAGCCTTGTTGGATATTCAAATGTGAGAAACCTTAGAAACCTTGAAGAACGCTAGTTTAACATTAAGAACTGTAAAAATAACCAGTAAAGAAAACGGTTCAAATTTTTGCTGGAATTAGTGATTACAAGTTAGCCTCTGGTGCAAGAGGGACAGTGTCATTTTAAATTATAGCGTGTTTCTCTGGGCAATATGAAACCTAGTTACTTGATTTATTGTACTTAATGTTGTTAATTGTCTTTTCTTAGATTTCGGTTCTGCTCATCACGCTCTAAAATAATAGAGTGGTTTATGAATAAGTTCTTGCTAAAGTTTGCGTTTCAGCACATATTCATAGAAAGCAATTTTTTGTCGATTACGTTAGTATATAGGCAGTCATACTGATATCCACATTTAACAAATAATGGTTATGTGGGTGCAGAACCAATACAAAGTGTGGAGATACAAGTTTGATAAATGTTTTCCTTGTAGATGATCACGAGCTGGTTCGCACAGGGATACGACGTATTATTGAAGACGTCCGTGGAATGAACGTAGCAGGAGAAGCTGACAGCGGTGAAGATGCAGTAAAATGGTGTCGCAGTAATCATGCTGACGTCGTTTTAATGGACATGAACATGCCAGGAATTGGTGGCTTGGAAGCCACTAAAAAAATTCTTCGCGTGAATCCTGATGTGAAAATCATCGTACTTACTGTTCATACAGAAAACCCGTTTCCAACCAAGGTGATGCAGGCAGGTGCGTCTGGTTATTTAACCAAAGGTGCTGGCCCTGATGAAATGGTGAATGCGATTCGTGTAGTTAATAGTGGGCAGCGTTACATCTCACCAGAGATTGCGCAGCAGATGGCATTGAGTCAATTTTCTCCAGCCTCTGAGAACCCTTTTAAAGACTTATCCGAACGTGAATTGCAGATCATGCTTATGATCACCAAAGGCCAAAAGGTAACGGATATTTCTGAGCAACTTAATTTAAGTCCAAAGACAGTCAACAGCTATCGCTACCGACTCTTTAGTAAATTGGACATTAATGGTGACGTTGAGTTAACTCACTTAGCGATTCGCCACGGAATGCTGGACACCGAGACCCTTTAGCGTGAATCCTCCCTTCGATTCGGCTTCCTTTCTCAAGACAGTAACTCATCAGCCCGGCGTTTACAGAATGTACAACGCCGAAGCTGTTGTCATCTATGTAGGTAAAGCCAAAGACCTAAAAAAGCGCCTTTCAAGCTACTTTCGAAAAAAAGTAGACAGTGAGAAAACTCGCGCGCTTGTCAGTAATATCGCCAAAATTGACGTCACAGTGACTCACACTGAGACAGAAGCGCTCATCTTAGAGCATAACTACATCAAGCAGTATTTACCGAAATACAATGTTTTGCTGCGAGATGATAAGTCTTACCCTTATATCTTTATTAGCGGTCATAAGCACCCACGGCTTTCTATCCACCGTGGCGCCAAGAAGCGCAAAGGTGAATATTTTGGCCCCTACCCAGATTCTGGTGCAGTAAGAGAAACATTGCATTTGCTGCAAAAGATATTTCCTGTGCGCCAGTGTGAAGACACTGTCTATTCCAACCGAACGCGTCCATGTTTGATGTACCAAATTGGCCGTTGTGCAGGGCCATGCGTTGATACCATCATTTCTGATGAAGAATACGCAGAGTTGGTTAGCTTTGTGCGTATGTTTTTGCAAGGCAAAGACCAGCAAGTACTCAAACAACTGATCGAGAAAATGGAAGTTGCCAGTCAGCAATTGCGCTTTGAAGATGCCGCTAAATTTCGCGATCAAATCCAAGCGATTAGACGTGTTCAAGAGCAGCAGTACGTCTCAGAAGACAGCATGGATGATATGGATGTACTAGGGTTTGCTCAGGAGAATGGTATTGCGTGTATTCATATCCTGATGATACGCCAAGGTAAAGTGCTTGGTAGCCGTAGCCATTTTCCGAAAATCCCACAAAATACAAGCCAGCAGGAAGTGTTCGATAGTTTTCTGACTCAATACTATTTGAGCCATAACGAAGCGCGCACGATTCCTTCTCGTATTATTTTGAATCAAGAGTTGGCAGAAGATATTGCGCCAATACAGAAAGCGTTAAGTGAAGTGGCAGGTCGTAAGGTTCATTTCCATACCTCGCCAACTGGCTCTCGAGCAAGGTATCTCAAGCTTTCGAACACGAATGCACTAACGGCGATTACCACCAAAATCAATCACAAGATGACGATTAATCAGCGTTTTCATGCGCTTCGCGAAACATTGAAGTTGGAGTCTATCGCTCGAATGGAGTGTTTTGATATCTCCCATACCATGGGGGAAAGTACGATTGCATCGTGTGTGGTGTTCAACAATGAAGGCCCCGTTAAGCAGGAGTATCGTCGCTATAACATCACTGGCATTACCGGTGGTGACGATTACGCTGCAATGGGACAAGCGTTGGAGCGCCGTTATTCGAAGCAATTGGACGTAGAGAAAATTCCCGACATCATCTTTATCGATGGTGGTAAAGGTCAGTTAAATCGTGCGCATGACATCATTTCGCAGTACTGGGGGGATTGGCCAAAGCGTCCCATCATGATTGGTATTGCAAAAGGCGTTACTCGCAAACCAGGTTTAGAAACGCTGATTACAGTCGATGGGGACGAGTTTCATTTACCAAGCGATGATCCAGCGCTGCACCTTATTCAACATATTCGTGATGAAAGCCATAACCATGCTATAGCGGGGCATCGTGCTAAGCGAGGTAAAACCAGACGTACTAGTGCACTTGAAGGGATTGAGGGAATTGGCCCTAAACGACGTCAGGCGTTACTCAAGTACATGGGTGGGTTACAAGAACTTAAACGTGCAAGTGTCGAAGAAATCGCCAAAGTACCGGGAATAAGTCACTCTTTAGCAGAAATTATTTTCCAAGCATTGAAACAATAAGGAAAATCGCGCAACATTAAGCCGCAATGTGTAAGAGAATAATAAAATGCGTTTGAATATCCCGAACATTCTGTCTCTTCTTAGACTGTTCCTAATCCCTGTTTTTGTGGTTGTCTTTTATCTACCTTATTCATGGGCACCGTTTGCAGCAGCAATGGTGTTTTGGGTAGCGGGTTTTACTGACTGGCTTGACGGTATGTTGGCCCGTAAACTTGGCCAAACTTCTCGTTTTGGTGCGTTTATTGATCCTGTTGCTGATAAAGTGCTAGTGGCAACGGCATTGATTTTAATCACGGAACATTACCATTCAATTTGGGTGACCATTCCTGCGGTAACGATGATCGCGCGAGAAATCATTATCTCAGCATTGCGAGAATGGATGGCTGAAATCGGTAAGCGAGCCAGTGTTGCGGTATCTTGGGTTGGCAAAGTAAAAACTGTTTCGCAAATGTTCGCCTTATGGGTGTTGATATGGCGTTACGATGAATGGATGGTTTGGCTAGGCTTTGCAGCATTGTATGTGGCAACTTTCTTGACGTACTGGTCAATGATTCAATATTTAGCAGCTGCGAAAGACGATCTGTTGAATGAAGAGCATCATTAAATTCTGATATTAGAAAGCAGGCTTAATAGCCTACTTTTTTGTATCTAAGATAATCTACAGCATTTCTTTGCTTCTCACGTTTTTCAATGCTTGCTAACAGTCATGCTTGAAATTTGTATCTGGGGCTTTTGCTTCGATAGAGTTCCATATGTGATCTAAGTCTTGTTTTCGCCCTTGGAGAGTCTCAGAGAAGCGAGCCTCCTGATTATTAACGCTTCAATACACGTAACGCACGGCCATCAGTGTAAGGCGTAGCCAAAGTTTTATGATAAACAAGTGTATTTAAGCGATTTTTAGTATTAAAACTAAGCAATCTACCGTCTTTCGCACAAATTCTAGTCAAACGATTTAAAAAAATAAAAATAGTGTTGACTCGATCGCTCGAATCCGTAGAATGCATCCCGTACCCAAGAGAGCACAGCTCAGTAGGGTGGTGAAAAAAGCTTAGCTTTATTCACAGATGAGGCGCCTTGGCAGAGTGGCTATGCAGCGGATTGCAAATCCGTGGACCTCGGTTCGACTCCGGGAGGCGCCTCCATTATTCTTTTGAGAGTGAATGGCTTTCGAGAATAAATGCGACACTAGCTCAGTTGGTAGAGCGCAACCTTGCCAAGGTTGAGGTCACGAGTTCGAACCTCGTGTGTCGCTCCAAATTTTATTGATATGGCGTTAGCGGTATCAGATGGTGTTTTACTTTTCTGTAAAGGCATCACAAAGAATATTTGTGTGCCCTGGTGGTGGAATTGGTAGACACAAGGGATTTAAAATCCCTCGACGTTCGCGTTGTGCCGGTTCAAGTCCGGCCCGGGGCACCATCTCATATTAAACGCGACACTAGCTCAGTTGGTAGAGCGCAACCTTGCCAAGGTTGAGGTCACGAGTTCGAACCTCGTGTGTCGCTCCAGATTTAAGGCCCAGCATGAAAATGTTGGGCCTTTTTTGTATTTCTTCAAATCTTAAATTTCTTCTCTGTGATGGATTTCGTTAAGCACTGAGCTCCTTCAGCTTACTAACTTAACTTCTTGTTAATTTTAGCCATAGCAACGTCACTTCATGGCCATACCCATCCAGCTAGTTTAAGTTTAGTCAATCAAAGTTCTGTGAATAAAGACTCATCGCTTTAGGCTGAGCAGTAACGTAAATACTAGCTCTGTTAAATGCCTTGGATACTGAAAATAATGTTCTACGATTAAAGAGTGGTATGTTCATAAACCGTTTTGGTTCATGGCGCTGATATTGTAAGGATATTTGTTTAAATAACAGGTATTTGAGAAAAGAAGAAAAGCGTTGTAGATGAGTATGAATGTACAAATATCACTAGGGGGAACTTTGTTGTGATTTGCGTCACTGTTACTAATATGAAAAATCGTTGCCAGAAGATTTTATTTTGTGATAAATTCGCGCGCAATCTCGGAGCGTAATTAACAACGTTTGATCTCTGGGGGATACGCGTAGTGACCATTCAAGCTGATTGTGACACTGCGTAGGGTAGGTATCGGCAAAGCCTTTTGTCGATAGACGGGATACTAATGCTGTAAAAGCGGCATATTAATGGGAAACCCAACATTGAAACCTTTGAATAAACACACACTAATCAGCTTCATACTGCCGAAATGTCCTGTTTTACAAAACGGGTGCATTACGGAACCTTGATTAATCCCTTTTATATATAAAGTCACGAATATCGTGGCAGATGATCTGTATTTGTCATTTTGCACTGACAAATACGGAGGGGTATACACACCTCCTGTAACTTCATTCCAATGATTATTAATACAGGATATAGAATTATTATAATTCAAGGGATTATGTAGTATGAGCACTGCCTTTGAAGTCGATAGCAATATCGCAAACATTTTTTCGTCTCAGGTTCCTATCGTCGAGGGAACGTATGACTTAACGCCAGATCAAGTATTGATTGATCAGGCTGAGCATGAATCTGAAGTGCGTTCTTATCCACGTCGCTTGCCAATCGCAATCAAACAAGCCTTCGGTTGCTTGGTTGAAGATACACGTGGACAGATCTTTTTAGACTGCCTTGCGGGGGCGGGCACTCTAGCTTTGGGGTATAACCATCCTGAAATAAACCAAGCGCTGAAAGAGCAATTAGATTCGGGTCTGCCATATCAGACGCTAGATATTGCAACATCAGCAAAAACGACGTTTATTCAATCTGTTAAATCTTTTCTTCCTCAAGAGTTAAGTGAGAACAGCGTTATCCAATTTTGTGGTCCGTCTGGAGCCGATGCAGTTGAAGCCGCGATCAAGCTCGCGAAGCAGACTACTGGCCGCAACACCATGTTTGCTTTTCGTGGCGCATATCATGGTATGACTAACGGCACAATGGGCATGATGGGCAACCTAGGTACGAAAGCGCGTCGAACTGGTTTAATGTCAGACGTGCACTTTATGCCTTTCCCATACAATTTGCGTTGTCCATTTGGACTTGGCGGTGATGAAGGTGCGAAAGCAAGCATTCGCTATATCGATCGTCTTTTAAACGATGATGAATCGGGCATTATGAAGCCTGCTGCGATCATCGTTGAGCCAGTGCAAGGTGAGGGTGGTGTTGTTCCTGCGCCAGCATTCTGGCTGCGAGAGTTACGTCGTATTTGTGATGAACACGGTATCTTACTGATCTTCGATGAGATCCAGTGTGGTGTTGGTAAAACTGGCTACAATTTCGCATTTGAAGAGTCGGGCATTGTTCCAGATATCCTGTGTTTATCAAAAGCTATTGGCGGTGGCTTACCAATGTCGCTATTGGTTATCAACAAGCAGCATGATACTTGGAAGCCGGGCGAACACACAGGTACGTTTCGTGGCAATCAGTTAGCCATGGTCTCTGGTGCGAAAGCATTAGAAATCATCCAGCGTGACAATCTGGTTGAGCATGCCAATATTGCGGGCCAGTATTTGCGCTATGGTCTTGAAAGCATTCAAAAGCGCGTGAACTGTATCGCAGAAGTACGTGGCAAAGGTTTGATGCTTGGTGTGGAGATTAAAAATCCAAACGGTGAGCTCAATAAATTTGGCGAACCTCAAGCGGATAGTGAACTCACTCTTTCCATTCAACGCGCAGCACTTGAGCGTGGCTTGATCGTTGAGAAAGGTGGACGTGAAGGTGCAGTAATTCGCTTCCTTCCTCCTCTTATCATCTCGTTTGAGCAAATCGACTTTGCTTTACGTGTATTTGAAGACGCGATTTTAGCAGCCGGCGGTAGTCACATCGAAACTCAACCACAAGATGAATGGAAGAAGCATTTCATCCACACTGGAGAGTTGGGCAGCAATGAGTTTGCTTCGGTGATGAATCACACTACGACAGCAATGAAATCAGTGTTTGAACAGGTTGCTGCACCATACTCAGGTATGGATCCAAAAGCATTGGAAGCAGCGATCCATGCTGTTGATCTTGACAATAAAAATGCGCCTCTCAAAACGGTTATTGATGATGCTGCCGAGTTGGTCGCAAAAAATGCGATTTTTACTCAACATCCAGATTGTATTGCTCACCTTCATACTCCACCGTTGATGCCTGCTATTGCCGCAGAGGCAATGATTGCGGCTTTGAACCAGTCAATGGACTCATGGGATCAAGCTTCATCAGCGACTTATGTTGAACAGAAAGTTGTGAACTGGCTATGCGATAAATACGAGTTAGGTGAAAAAGCGGACGGTATCTTCACGAGCGGCGGCACGCAAAGTAATCAAATGGGTTTGATGCTTGCGCGTGATTGGATTGCTGACAAACTCAGTGCGCACTCAATTCAAAAGCTTGGCCTTCCTGAATACGCAGACAAGCTGCGTATAGTGTGTTCGAAAAAATCCCACTTCACGGTTCAAAAATCAGCGTCTTGGATGGGATTGGGTGAAAAAGCGGTTATGACCGTCGATGCTAATGCCGATGGAACGATGGATGTCACTAAGTTAGACGAAGTTCTAAATCAGGCAAAAGCAGAAGGTTTGATCCCATTTGCAATTGTCGGCACAGCGGGTACTACGGATCACGGTGCTATTGATGACCTAGACTTTATCGCCGATATGGCAGCGAAACATGACATGTGGATGCACGTCGACGGTGCATACGGGGGAGCTCTGATTCTAAGTAGCCAAAAAGCCCGTTTGAAAGGTTGTGAGCGTGCACACTCCATCAGCGTAGACTTCCACAAGTTATTTTACCAAACCATCAGTTGTGGTGCGCTGTTGGTGAATGACAAGTCTAACTTTAAGTTCCTGCTTCATCATGCAGACTATTTGAACCGCGAGCACGACGAACTACCGAACTTGGTGGATAAGTCTATTGCTACAACTAAGCGTTTTGATGCGCTAAAAGTGTTTATGACGATGCAAAGCGTGGGGCCAAAAGCCCTAGGCGATATGTACGATCATTTGCTTGATCAGACGCTTGAAGTTGCGGACATGATTCGAGATAACAAACACTTTGAGTTGTTGGCTGAACCATCGCTATCTACGGTTCTGTTCCGCGCGACACATGAATCAGCGGATCTTAATGAACTGAATAAAACGTTGCGCTTAGAAGCGTTAACACGCGGTATCGCGATATTGGGTGAAACCATTGTCGACGGTAAAACTGCATTGAAATTTACGATTTTGAACCCGTGTCTGACGACGGCGGACTTTGAATCTTTGCTCTCAAAAATCAATACGCTAGCGGCAGAGCTAGTTTAACAAAGGTAACGGAAAACTATGGCAATTCTACAGATTGGTGCAGGCGGCGTTGGCTGGGTAGTTGCACATAAAGCAGCACAAAACAACGACGTTCTGGGTGATATCACAATCGCATCACGTACCGTAGGTAAGTGTGAGAAAATCATCGAATCGATTCAGAAGAAAAACAATCTGAAAGATTCAACTAAGAAACTAGAAGCTCGTGCGGTAAACGCGGACGACGTAGATTCTTTAGTTGCTTTAATTAAAGAAGTGCAGCCTGACTTAGTGATCAACGCGGGTCCTCCTTGGGTGAACATGTCTATTATGGAAGCATGTTACCAAGCTAAAGTGTCATACCTTGATACATCTGTTGCGGTTGATTTGTGTTCTGAAGGCCAACAAGTACCTCAAGCTTACGATTGGCAGTGGGGCTACCGTGAGAAGTTTGAAGAGGCGGGTATCACAGGTATTCTTGGTGCCGGTTTCGATCCGGGCGTAGTATCGGTGTTTGCCGCATACGCAGTGAAGCATCTGTTCGATGAAATCGATACTATCGACGTAATGGATGTCAACGCAGGCGACCACGGCAAGAAGTTCGCAACTAACTTTGATCCAGAAACGAACATGCTTGAGATTCAAGGTGATTCCTTCTACTGGGAAAACGGCGAGTGGAAACAAGTACCTTGTCACTCACGTATGCTTGAGTTTGAATTCCCGAACTGTGGTTCACATAAAGTGTACTCAATGGCGCACGACGAAGTTCGATCTATGCAAGAGTTCATCCCGGCGAAACGTATCGAATTCTGGATGGGCTTTGGTGACCGTTACCTAAATTACTTCAATGTAATGCGTGACATCGGTCTACTCAGCCCAGATCCACTAACGCTGCACGACGGCACGGTAGTCCAACCTCTACACGTATTGAAAGCGCTACTGCCGGACCCAACATCTCTCGCACCAGGTTACACAGGCTTAACGTGTATCGGTACTTGGGTACAAGGTAAGAAAGACGGTAAAGATCGCAGCGTATTTATCTACAACAACGCAGATCACGAAGTTGCATACGAAGATGTTGAACACCAAGCTATCTCATACACCACTGGCGTACCTGCGATCACCGCGGCTTTGCAGTTTTTCCGTGGTAAGTGGGCAGACAAAGGCGTGTTCAACATGGAGCAGCTAGATCCAGACCCATTCCTAGAAACCATGCCATCGATTGGTCTAGATTGGCATGTTCAAGAACTGGAGCCAGGACAACCTGTTATCCATAAATTGAAGTAAGAATTTAGCGACTCTTATTTGTACGTTTAAGCCGATGCACTTGCGTCGGCTTTGTTCGATTTTATAGTGCCTTTGCTAAGGCGAAGGGACGTAAGGTATCAAAATGCAACAAAACGAACTAAAAACGCCATACTTCATGATTAATGAAGACAAGCTGATTGAGAACCTAGAAAAAGCAAAACAGCTAAAAGACATCTCTGGTGTGAAGCTTGTATTAGCACTGAAGTGCTTCTCAACATGGGGTGTATTCGACATCATCAAGCCTTACCTAGACGGAACAACAAGTTCTGGCCCGTTTGAAGTGAAGCTTGGCTACGAAACGTTCGGTGGTGAGACACACGCATACAGTGTGGGTTACAGCGAAGATGACGTTCGCGACGTGGCGGACATCTGTGACAAGATGATCTTTAACTCTCAGTCACAGCTAGCGGCTTATCGTCATATTGTCGAAGGCAAAGCATCGATTGGCTTACGACTAAACCCAGGTGTGAGCTACGCAGGGCAAGACTTAGCAAACCCAGCTCGTCAATTCTCTCGTCTTGGTGTTCAGGCTGATCACATCAAACCGGAAATTTTTGATGGTATTGATGGCGTAATGTTCCACATGAACTGTGAGAACAAAGACGTGGATGCGTTTATCGGCTTACTCGATGCTATTTCAGAGCAGTTTGGTGAGTACCTAGATAAGCTGGACTGGGTAAGCATGGGTGGCGGCGTTTTCTTCACATGGCCGGGATACGACATCGAGAAGTTGGGTTTAGCGCTTAAAGCATTCTCAGAGAAACACGGCGTACAAATGTATCTAGAGCCGGGTGAAGCGATCATCACTAAGACAACCGATCTTGTTGTAACAGTGGTTGATATTGTGGAGAACGTGAAGAAGACGGCGATTGTCGATTCAGCAACAGAAGCTCACCGTTTGGATACGCTTATCTACAACGAGCCAGCGTCAATTCTTGAAGCATCTGAAAACGGTGAACATGAATACGTGATTGGATCGTGCTCTTGTTTAGCTGGTGACCAGTTTTGCGTGGCGAACTTCGAACAGCCTCTCGAGATCGGACAGCGTCTTCACATTCTAGATAGTGCAGGTTACACCATGGTGAAACTGAACTGGTTTAACGGTCTACGTATGCCTTCGGTTTACTGTGAACGCTCGAATGGTGACATTCAAAAACTGAATGAATTTGACTACTCTGATTTCAAACGTTCACTATCTCAGTGGTCGGTGAAATAAAACGTATTGAGTATTAGAACGACAAAGAGCAGCTGAATTGCTGCTCTTTTTTATTGGGGAAGCGTTAAAGGTGTGCAGTTAGCTTTCTACAATTACACGAGTGTCTTCACTCAGAGATTCTAACTCATTAGCCACGTCCTCTATCTCTAGCTCGCTAGGCAATTTAATCGCCATTTTTGCGCTGAATAAGCTGGAGCTTACCCCACCGCCGCCTGCAATGAATACGCGTTGGCAATCCATATCTAGAATTGAAATGCCTTGATTATCGAGAACGTGAGTAATTTCATTCACAATACCTGCTCTATCGTTGGCATCTAAGCGAAGCTGAAAGATAGTGTCTTCACGATGCGAGTGAGGATCCGAGTCAACGAACCTAACCACAAGAGTTTGACATGAAGAGAACGCCTCTTTAACGATGTCGGCATTTTCTCTTGGAAGCTCTACTTTGATGACACCTGCAACTTGATCTTCGATAAAGTTTACTTTGCTTATCAGCCATTTACCGCCATTTTCATGAGTGATTGCTGCGAGTTCTTTGATGGTTGCGGGTGACGCTTGTCCGACAAAATTAACAATAAATACGGTGTTCATAATGTCCCCTCCTGGAATAAGGTTTGGACGCAGTACGAATAAACGTGCTACTTAAGTTATTGGAATAAATCCTTTTATTTAGTGTAGGTGCTAGGGGAGGGTTATGTTTGATGAAAGTCAATTTTTGACACTAATTCGTGAAGCAAATAATTAAAACGATGTTTAGGGCACAAAAAAGCAGCCATCATAAGGCTGCTTTTCTACTGAGTATCAACTCAACTCAACTCAAGTCAAGGCTAAAATGTTACTTTTAGTTCGACACCGTAAAATTGGCTGTCGTAGTTGGCGCCTGCGTCCATTGCGAATTTTGCGACGTCTTGATTACCAAACCAAGGTGATGAATTAAATTGTAGTTCTGCACTACCGCCCCACGCATCGGTTACCCAATAATGGATATGCCCAACAGGGTTTAGGAAGAAGAGTGATACATCACCGACGGTTTCAGAGCCCATGACTTCGCCGCCGTTTGCTACAATATCTTGCTCAGCAGTGAGCATCATTTCGCCAACCACAGCACCAAAGAACGGCGTGATAAAAATATCCTGCCAAGATGGCACTTCTGCAAATGCCTCTACTCCGTACTCCCAAAAGAACGTTGACATGGTTGCGGAGTACAAGAACGACTGAAACTCGTTATAGCCAGCGTGGCGCGCGGCTGTGTAGTAAACGCCGCCAAAATAAGGGTGCATAATGTAGTTGAGGACATGTTCATCACGATCCCAAACAGGCCCGTCAGAGACATTATCTTTCCATTTTTGACCCAGCTTACTCATGTCTCGGTCTTCTTCGTCCCACTTAGTGATGCTTTCTGGAAGGAAAGTCATCATACCAACGGTTGCGATACTCAGGCCAAGAATGGTGTAGGTTTGACCCATGAGGTAATCCCAGTCTTTATCTTGAGGGATAATGAGATGTTTAGGCTGAAGCCCTGCATCAAGATTTAATGAATCATCATTATTCTGTTCAAACATAAGACCGCGATTTTGAGACTCGAAGGTGTACAGAGTCGTCGTTTCGCAGTAACCTGACAAGCAATCAGGTGTGTAAGAAAACTCCGTATGACTGGTCATATCGTACTGACTTGCGTGCGCAAGCGCTGACGAAGTCAAGCAAAGGCCAGTTAGAGTTTTCTTGAACATGGATGATTTTGACACAAAGGTCTCCGAGTTGATGGTGTGATGATCGGGCTCGCAATTATCCCTCAAAACATCAACCATTTAAATACTTGATCCTTATTTAGTCCCAATATATCTCGTCGAGATTCGTCCAAATAAAAAGAAAAATAAGCACTATAACGAATAATAGGATTGTGCTTATGTTCAGGAGTCAGTTGTGAAAATAGCAATGCTTAGTACCGGTGAGGAAGTGCTCCACGGTGATATTGTTGATACGAATGCGGCATGGTTGTCTAGCCTGTTTTATCAACATGGATTTGGCTTAACAAAGCGTTCAACGGTTGGTGATAGCCTGTCGAGCTTGGTTGAAGAGTTTTTAATGTTGAGCTTCAACAATGACGTGGTGATCGTGAATGGTGGTTTAGGGCCAACGACCGATGATATGAGTGCGGCCGCCGCAGCGAGAGCTGCTGAGTGTAAACTCGTGCTTTTCAAAGAGTGGTTGCAGCATCTAGAAAGTTTGTATGCTCGACGTGGCATCCCAATGCCAGACAGTAATTTAAAACAAGCCATGCTACCAGAAACGGCTGAGATTCTGGATAACCCGATAGGCACGGCCTGTGGTTTCAAGATGCTGATTAATGATGCCATTTTTTATTTTACGCCGGGTGTGCCAAGTGAATTTAAGCTTATGGCAGAGACGCAAATTTTGCCTGATCTGAGAAGAGCTTTTCCAGAGGTGCAAGGTTCATGTTGTAGTCGAATCTATACGTTTGGCCTTTCCGAATCCGGCATCTCGGACAAGCTTGATCAGCTAAAACTTCCTCAAGGGTATGAGCTTGGTTATCGCTCTTACTTACCTTTTATTGAAGTGAAACTCTTTGGCCCTTCTGACCAGCTTGAACAGCGTTTGAAGTTGGTACAGATGATCAATAAGCATCTTGAAAGCAATACCGTTAGTATTGATTTACCTATGGTTGAAAATGTCGGCCAGCTGTTGGTGGATAAAGAGTTAACCGTGTCGGTTTCCGAAAAAAGCAGTGGTGGATACTTAACTTATTGGTTAAATAGTGATGAAAACGCTGAAAGGCAACTTGGACATGGTTGGGTACTACCAAGCCAGACTCAAGCGATGAGCAACAGCGGAGACCCATTAGCAGAAACGTTTGCTCTGGCAGGAGCGACGCGAGAGAAGTGTGGGACGGATTTATCACTCGTCACTGGCGATATTGAAGAGGGTGTTTTTTCCGTCGCTTTATCGACACCGTCAGGCGAGTGGGGAGCGTTATATAAACTCTCGAAAAAGTATCAGCGCAATGATCAAGTTAAAGTGATCAGCACGGCAGCACTAGACTTGTTGCGTCGTTACCTAGAACGTAAACCGATGTTTGCACATTATGCATTTTTAGAGAAAGTTAAAGAGATGCATCTCCCAGGTAGTGCTTTATAACCAGAGACCTATAACAGCCTGAGAGATAAAACACGTAGATACAAAAAAGCCAAGGTAATCACCTTGGCTTTTGCGTTTTATACCGTCGAGTCACGTTATGCGCGCTGCTTTTCTTTCATCGCATAGTTAACGCCACTGAGTGACAAATCCGATTTTGCTTTACAGATACAAGGTAATATCTCATCACTTTGCGTGTAAGCCATGGCAAAACCAACATACTCCACTTCACCAGATTCCAACTTGCAGCGACAAGCGCCACAGTGCCCATCACGACAGTTGTATTCTGGTAATAAGCCAGCTTGCTCCATTGTTTCCAAAATTGTATTGGAAGGGTTGGATTCAATACTGATGAGTTTGTTGATTTTGAGTGTTGCCATTACAGCTCGAATCCTTCGAAGTCGTCTGCGCGAACTTCATTGTCAATTTGACCCACAAGGTAAGAAGAAATTTCCGCTTCTTGAGGTGCAACTTGAACGTTATCTGAAGACAACCAAGCGTTAATCCACGGGATTGGGTTGGTTGTTGCTTCTGGATAAGCTGCAGGTAGACCTACTGCTTGCATACGGATGTTGGTGATGTATTCAACATATTGGCTTAGGATGTCTTTGTTTAGACCGATCATAGAGCCATCTTTGAATAGATACTCTGCCCACTCTTTTTCTTGCTCAGCCGCTTCTTTGAATAGGTCAAAACAGTCTTGTTTTGCTTCTTCTGCGATTTGCATGAAAGTGAAATCATCCTGACCGTTACGTAGCAGGTTGATCATGTGTTGCGTACCGTTCAGGTGAAGCGCTTCATCACGTGCAATCAGTTTGATGATTTTCGCGTTACCTTCCATTAGTTCGCGTTCTGCGAAAGCGAAAGAACATGCGAAACTTACGTAAAAACGAATCGCTTCTAGAGCGTTCACAGACATCAGACAGATGTACAGTTTCTTCTTAAGGTCGTACAGACTAACCTTAACTGTTTCACCGTTAAGGACATGCTCACCTTCACCGTAGCGATGGTAATCATTCGTCGCTTGAATCAAATCGTCGTAGTAGTGCGCGATGTCTTTTGCACGCTTCAGGATGTGCTCGTTCTCAACGATATCATCAAATACCACAGCAGGGTCGTTCACGATGTTACGAATAATGTGCGTGTAAGAACGAGAGTGAATCGTTTCAGAGAAAGACCAAGTCTCAATCCAAGTCTCTAGTTCCGGCAGAGACACAAGCGGCAGCAGTGCCACGTTAGGGCTACGACCTTGGATAGAGTCTAGAAGTGTTTGGTACTTCAAGTTAGAGATGAAGATGTGCTTCTCGTGATCTGGCAGTTTGTTGTAATCGATACGGTCGCTAGATACGTCTACTTCTTCTGGACGCCAGAAGAAAGAAAGTTGTTTCTCGATAAGCTTTTCGAAAATCTCAAACTTTTGTTGGTCGTAGCGTGCAACGTTTACTGATTGACCTAGGAACATTGGTTCCTTCAATTGGTCATTCTTTTTTTGGTTAAAAGTACTGTAAGCCATAATGCCTCAATTCCTTTTAAACCTCCCCATAAGGGGAGGTTATCGATAGTCTGTCTTTACGGAGTGTTAGGTGCGGGTAGATTAAATCTTACAACCGCCGCCAGCACAATCGTCATCTTGTGGTTGAACAGCGTCTTTCTGTTCATCTTTTGCGCCATCACGAGTGTTATGGTAGTAAAGCGTTTTCACACCAAACTTGTACGCTGTTAGCAGGTCTTGAAGTAGTTTCTTCATTGGTACCTTGCCAGTCTCGTAACGTGACGGGTCGTAGTTAGTATTAGCAGAGATAGCTTGGTCAACAAACTTCTGCATAATACCCACAAGATGTAGGTAACCGTCGTTCGAACCGATGTTCCAAAGCAGTTCATAGTTGTCTTTAAGTTCAGTGAACTCAGGTACAACTTGCTTCAGAATACCGTCTTTCGAAGCTTTTACTGAAACATAACCACGTGGTGGCTCAATACCGTTAGTTGCGTTTGAAATCTGAGAAGAGGTCTCAGAAGGCATTAGCGCAGTCAGTGTTGAGTTACGTAGGCCGTGCTCCATAATTTCTTTACGTAGGCTGTCCCAGTCGTAGTGCAGCGCTTCGTCACAAATTAGGTCGATATCTTTCTTGTACGTATCAATCGGCAGTAAGCCTTTCGCGTAGTTCGTTTCGTCGAATGAAGGGCACTTGCCTTGCTCTTTCGCCAGTTCTACCGATGCTTTTAGTAGGTAGTACTGCATTGCTTCGAACGTACGGTGAGTCAGGCCATTTGCGCTACCGTCAGAGTATTTCACGCCATGCTTCGCTAAGTAGTAAGCGAAGTTGATCACACCAACACCTAGCGTACGACGGTTCATCGTCGATTTGTATGCCGCTGGTAGAGGGTAATCTTGATAATCAAGCAGTGCATCTAGCGCACGAACAACAAGATCAGATAGCTCTTCGAAATCATCTAGAGACTTGATAGCACCAAGGTTGAAGGCAGAAAGCGTACATAGTGCGATCTCGCCCGAGTCATCTTCAACGTTAGTTAATGGCTTCGTTGGCAGTGCGATTTCTAGACATAGGTTCGATTGACGAACTGGCGCTACTTCAGAATCAAATGGGCTGTGAGTATTACAGTGGTCCACGTTCTGAATGTAGATACGACCTGTTGATGCACGCTCTTGCATTAGCAGTGTGAACATTTCAATCGCTTTAACCGTTTCTTTCTTGATTGAAGGATCGTTCTCGTACTTCACGTATAGACGCTCAAACTCTTCTTGGTTTTCGAAGAATGCGTCGTATAGACCCGGTACGTCTGAAGGTGAGAATAGTGTGATGTTGCCACCCTCAACTAAACGTTGGTACATCAGTTTGTTTAACTGAACACCGTAGTCCATGTGACGAACACGGTTCTCTTCAACACCACGGTTGTTTTTAAGCACCATTAGAGAGCGAGCTTCGCCGTGCCACATTGGGTAGAATACAGTCGCTGCGCCACCACGAACACCACCTTGCGAACAACATTTTACTGCGGTTTGGAAGTATTTGTAGAACGGGATACAGCCAGTGTGGAACGCTTCACCACCGCGAATCTCTGAGCCTAATGCACGGATACGACCAGCGTTGATACCAATACCAGCGCGCTGAGATACGTAACGAACAATCGAGCTTGCTGTTGCGTTGATAGAATCAAGACTGTCGCCACACTCGATCAGAACACATGAGCTGAACTGGCGAGTAGGGGTACGTACGCCAGACATAATTGGCGTAGGTAGAGAAATCTTAAATGTCGATGTCGCATCGTAGAAACGCTTGATGTAATCAAGACGCGTTGCTTTTGGATATTTCGCAAATAGGCACGCTGCTACAAGGATATATAAGAACTGAGCACTTTCGTAAATTTGGCCCGTTACACGGTTTTGTACGAAGTACTTGCCCTCTAGCTGCTTAACTGCCGCGTATGAGAAGTTTAGGTCGCGTTTATGGTCGATGTACGCATCAAGTTCGTCGAGTTCTGCTTTTGTGTAGTCTTCTAGAATATGTTGATCGTACTTACCCATATCGACGAGTCGAGACACGTGATCATAAAGCGTTGGTGGCTCGTATTGGCCATACGCTTTTTTACGCAGATGGAATACCGCTAGGCGAGCAGCTAGGTATTGGTAATCCGGAGTCTCTTCAGAGATCAGGTCTGCCGCAGACTTGATGATTGTCTCGTGAATATCTGTCGTTGTGATGCCGTCGTAAAACTGGATGTGAGCGCGAAGTTCTACTTGAGAAACCGAAACATTATCTAGACCTTCTGCAGCCCAAGTGATAACGCGGTGGATTTTATCCAGATCGATACTTTCTTTACGGCCATCACGCTTGGTGACGGTAAGTTGTTGGTTCATTCTGCTTTATTTCCCTAAGAAAACTGATAAAAGCCGTATTTTTGTTTGTTTATGTGCAATATGAGTAAAGCTTGCGGCGGCTTTGTGATCAAAGTCTATCTATATATTGTCGCTTAAACACAACATATAGGGGTTCATTTGTTTGCGGGTTACAAGATAGTGCTATTACACTGATTTATCAAGGTACAGATCGGGGATGACTTGTGGATAACTGACAAAATGAAAAAAATCAGTAAGTGAACACTAACCGATGAGAAAAGGGCAGACTTGAATGGTTAAAAGCACGGTTTTGAGATCGGTTTAGAAATAACCGCATGCAAAAATATTTTCCTTGATCTTTGGCCGTTTTTATCTACGAAAAATAGGTTGGTTAAAATGGAATCTAGAGCACGAATTTTAGGCATAAAAAGACAAAAAAAGCGGCAACTTTGTGCTACCGCTTTCGATTCATTTTCTACAAAAAATGTCAATCACAAAACGCATTTTTTAACATAACGGCGTTCAGTATTTTTTAGTATGAACGATGTAGTTTACATCTACATTACGGCCGAGTTTGTAACTGTCATTAAGAGGGTTGTAATGCAGGCCCGTAATGCCCATTTCCGTTAGGTCTGTTTGGTCTATCATCTTCATCATTTCGGCAGGCTTGATAAACTTCTCGTGCTCGTGAGTCCCCTCAGGAACAATCTTAAGAAGCTTCTCTGCACCGACAATAGCAAACAAGTATGACTTGATGTTTCGGTTCAAGGTTGAGAAAAACACGTGACCACCAGGTTTTACTAGGGCAGCACAAGAGCGGATAACGGAGAGAGGATCTGGAACGTGTTCAAGCATCTCCATACAAGTCACGACATCGTAAGTCCCTGCGTTTTCTATAGCGTGGTCTTCTATTGTGCTCTGAATGTAGGTCAGTTGAGTACCTGTTTCTAATGCATGTAGTCGTGCGACTTCTAAAGGTTCTTTGCCCATATCAAGTCCAGTAACAATAGCGCCTTCTTTCGCCATGCTTTCAGCAAGAATGCCACCACCACAGCCGACATCAAGTGCACGCTTGCCAAACAAGCCATTTGCTTTTTCAAGTACATAGTTCAAACGAAGGGGGTTAATTTGATGAAGTGGCTTAAACTCGCCTTCTAAATCCCACCATCGAGAAGCCATGTCCTCGAATTTCTTAATTTCACTTGGGTCGACGTTTTGTGCTTTAGTCATAATTGGTTTTATTGCATTCAATCTGAGTCCTTTAGAGGGCGCCAGTATACTCCAACGTTTTATCCCCAAACAACCTCGATGTGCTTAGTGAAGGGACAATGACAGAGTTCACTGGCGCGGCAAACGCGACAGGTTCCTGTAATTTTGAAAGCGCTAGCTATTGTTTTTGGTTCATCCTTGAACTAGTGCCAGTGACAATACTCTAAAACCTGCATTTTCGCGTTGTGTGGTTAAAGGAATTTACCTCGCTTTTCCGCGTAAAGAGTCCGATTTTGCTCAATATTGACCGAAATATAACCACTAATCAGAAAGATATGGGATGAGTGTGCAAATTCTCGACATTTGATTCATAACCAAGCTCACAACCTGATAAAAGGAGAGGGAAAGTGATGCCGAAGTGATGAATTGTGTGTTATATTTTTGCACCTTACACGTATCGTAATTACGATCAGATAATAGAGGGATAATGGCTCTATGAGCGATTTAGCTAAAGAGATCACGCCCGTAAACATTGAAGATGAGCTTAGAGGTTCATATCTAGACTATGCGATGTCAGTCATCGTGGGTCGTGCTCTTCCAGATGTGCGTGATGGCCTAAAACCAGTACACCGCCGCGTTTTATTCGCGATGAACGTACTAGGCAACGATTGGAACAAACCATATAAAAAATCAGCCCGTGTTGTCGGCGACGTAATCGGTAAATATCACCCACACGGTGATAGTGCTGTGTACGACACAATCGTACGTATGGCTCAGCCGTTCTCGCTTCGTTACATGCTGGTCGATGGTCAAGGTAACTTTGGCTCGATCGATGGCGACTCTGCTGCGGCAATGCGTTACACCGAAGTTCGAATGGCAAAAATTGCCCATGAACTATTGGCTGACCTAGACAAAGAGACCGTAGACTACGTACCAAACTACGACGGTACTGAGCAGATCCCAGCGGTTCTTCCAACTAAAATTCCAAACCTATTGGTTAACGGTGCTTCTGGTATCGCAGTAGGTATGGCAACCAACATCCCGCCTCATAACCTTGGCGAAGTGATCGATGGCTGTCTTGCATACATCAATAATGAAGAAATCACTATTGATGAACTAATGGATTACATTCCTGGTCCTGATTTCCCAACGGCGGCGCTGATCAGCGGTCGTAAAGGCATTGTAGACGCGTACAAAACAGGTCGCGGCAAAATCTACATGCGTTCGAAAGCGGACATCGAAGTGGAGAAGAATGGTAAAGAAACCATCATCGTCACTGAGATCCCATATCAGGTAAACAAAGCTCGCTTGATCGAAAAGATCGCTGAGCTAGTTAAAGATAAGAAAGTTGAAGGCATCAGTGCACTACGCGACGAGTCAGATAAAGACGGTATGCGTATTGTTATTGAATGTAAGCGCGACGCTGTGGGCGAAGTGGTTCTAAACAACCTATACGCTCAGACTCAGTTGCAAACCACTTTCGGTATCAACATGGTGGCCCTAAACAATGGCCAACCACAGCTATTCAACCTGAAAGATATGTTGAAGTGCTTCGTTGATCACCGTCGTGAAGTTGTGACTCGTCGTACTATTTTCGAACTACGTAAAGCGCGTGAACGTGCCCACATCCTTGAAGGTCTGGCACTTGCACTAGCGAACATCGATGAAATCATCGACCTAATTCGTAAAGCGCCGACTCCTGCTGAAGCAAAAGCGGGTCTTATTGCTCGTGGTTGGGATTTAGGCAACGTTTCAGCAATGCTAGAGCGTGCAGGTACTGATGCAGCACGCCCTGAGTGGCTAGAGCCTCAATATGGTATCCGCGATGGTCAGTACTTCCTGACTGAGCAACAAGCACAAGCAATTCTAGATCTACGTTTACATAAACTAACAGGTCTAGAACACGAGAAGATTCTTGGCGAATACAAAACACTTCTAGAAGAAATCGCTGAACTCATGCATATCCTTGCAAGCACTGAGCGTTTGATGGAAGTGATCCGCGAAGAACTTGAAGCGGTTCGTGACGGCTTTGGTGATGCTCGTCGTACAGAAATCACAGCTGCGAGCCATGATATCGACATGGAAGAGCTGATCGCACGTGAAGACGTTGTGGTTACTCTATCGCACGGTGGTTACGTTAAGTACCAAGTACTGAGCGACTACGAGTCACAGCGCCGTGGTGGTAAAGGTAAGAGTGCGACCAAGATGAAAGATGAAGACCATATCGAGCGTCTTCTAGTGGCGAATACCCACGATAACATCTTGTGTTTCTCTACTCGCGGTAAAACATACCGTCTGAAAGTTTACCAATTGCCTCTAGCGAGCCGCACTGCTCGTGGTAAGCCAATTGTGAACATCCTTCCACTAGAAGAAGGTGAGCGCATTACCGCGATTCTGCGTGTTGATGAATTCTCTGAAGACAAATTCATCTTCATGGCAACAGGTGACGGTACGGTTAAGAAAACGCCGTTGAACCAATTTGCAAATGTTCGTTCAAATGGCCTGATTGCGGTAAACCTACGTGAAGACGATTCGTTAATCGGTGTGGATATCACTAACGGCGAAAACGAAATCATGCTGTTCTCTAAAGCGGGTAAAGTGGTTCGCTTTAAAGAAGCAGAAGAAATTCCAGTACTTGACGAAAATGGTAAGCCAGTTCTTGATGAGAACGGTCAGCCAGAGATCAAGTTTAAAGGTGTTCGTCCTATGGGTCGTACCGCCTCTGGTGTTCGTGGTATGAAACTGGCTGAAAATGACCAAGTTGTATCACTTATCGTTCCTTCACACGAAGGCGACATCCTAACGGTTACAGAAAACGGTTATGGTAAACGTACAGCGCTGAGCGAGTACCCGACAAAAGGTCGTGGCACTCAAGGTGTCGTTTCTATCAAAGTTTCTGAGCGAAACGGCCCGGTAGTTGGTGCTATCCAGGTTGTTGAAGGTGATGAAATGATGATGATCACCGACGCTGGTACGCTAGTACGTACTCGTGTTGGTGAAGTTAGCCAGGTTGGTCGTAACACGCAAGGTGTAACGCTTATCCGTACTGCGGAAGACGAATCTGTTGTTGGTTTGCAACGTATCGAAGAAGTTGATGACGAAGAGCTGCCTGCTGGTGAAGAAGCAGAAGCGTTAGAGTCAACAGACGAAAATACGCAGCAAGATACTCCAGAAGCGCCAGCCGCTGATGATGCAGAGGAAGGTAACGAAGAGTAATCTTTCGTCACTATTCTAATGTAAAAAGCCGAGCCTCAGTTGCTCGGCTTTTTTGTACCTGTATCAACGCAATACAAGCATTAAACCAGTACACTAATACTCAGTTTGTCTAGGGAGCGCGTTATGTCTGTTTGGTTTTTCATTGCCATCACTTTGATGGGATTATTCGTCGTCGTATTATCGCTCAGCGCTTCAAGAGTAAGAGCGGCACAATGGTTCGGTTTTTGTGCTTTGGTACTAGTGTTAACCAGCGCTAGCTTCTTATTGTTGCGTCAATCTCCTCCACAACCTATTCAAGCTGAAGTCTCTCGAATGATGACTGCTCGCGATATCATGCAGGAAATTCAAGACCAATTACGTGAAGACCCAAACAATGCCGAATTGTGGTTTCAGTTAGGGCAGGGCTACCTGCTAGAGGGAGAACTGGATGGCGCACTGATTTGTTTTGATTACGCCATCCAACTAACTGAGCCAGTCGGTGCCACGCAACTTGCTGCGAAAGCAACGACCTTATACTACATTCACCAGCAATCAATGACGCAAGAAGTCAGTTTGCTTCTAGAACAAGCTTTGCAGATAGAACCGCATAATGAAGCGGCTTTGTCGTTGATTGCCAATGATCATTTTCTGTCATTCCGCTTTCAGGAAGCCATTGATACTTGGGTGCTATTACTCGACTCGAACGACCCAAGCTTAGATCGAGTACAAATTATTAACTCGATCAATAAAGCGAAAGAGCTGTTGTAGGCGTAGACTCTAATAAGTAATAGAAGAAAGGTGGGGGACGAATGAAGAATAAAGCGTTCGGAATATTTGTGGTGCTGTGCGGCTCCGTGTTAGTGGGTTGTAGCTCTTCCGAACATTCTGGCACCTCATCTACGGTTTATTACTCTTCCGGTTATTACGACCCTTGGTGGTACGATCATGACGACTACTGGATTTATTACTATCCGGGTTGTTGCGACAACGACGATGAATACAAAGAGAAACTAGAAGAGTGGTGGAATGGCTTGGATGAAGAGCAACAGCAATCCATCAAAGACAAAGTCGAAGATTGGAAAGACGATGATATGTCCGCCAATATCGATAACATGAAGCGACAGCTTGACGATCATTGGCAATCGCTGCCTGACGAGCAAAAGCAGGAGATTCAAACCAAGTGGGAGAACCGCCCCGAGCGCATCGAGCCTACGGCTTTACAAGACAAAGCCGTGGCAGAAAAGCTTCAACAAAGAAAAGCATTGCCGGAAACGAAGATCCAGCGCCCAGTTACACGCCCAAATGTGCAGATGCCTAAAACACGTCCACATATTCAGCCTAGGCCGAGACTTCCTCGTCGCTAATCTGTTTTCCTCTGCCTTCTATCAAACAAAAAGGGCGCAACGTGCGCCCTTCGTTTTATCCATTTAACCTAGTGTAATCGATACTGATCAGTACGTTGCTTCGCGCTCAGCAGCTGCTTTATCCCATTCTGGTGCCACCGTTTCTAGGAAGTGTTTCTTGTCTGCGTTCATCTTTTCCATATCCATACCTAGTGCTTGTTGCGCTTTTGCTTTGGTCGAGATATCTGGAATTTGAACTGGGTCAGTAATACCTTTTGTTGCCAGTAAACGAACTAACTTAGTACGAGCGTCAGCAGCGCGATCAACTGCGGTACCGAGTACTTCAAGTGCTACCTCAGGAGCATGCATGTGAACACCGTGAGAAGCAATCGCGTAGTCCCAACGCCATTGTGCATGGCGAATATCTTGTAGGATAGGTTGCATCTCTTCTTCTGTTGCCCCTGCTTCCCATGCTGCACCAGCTTCAAAGTGCGCCGCCACAATTTGCTTCTCGGCGGTTAGCTTCATGTTTAGTACTTGCGCTTTGCGAGTCGAAACGATGCCTTGTAGCTGCTCTTTGGTTTGAGTATGGCATTGCGCACAGGTGTCTTCAAAACGATCAAACGGGTTACCCACTTTGTGGTCAGTGTATACCGTACCGTCTTCTTTGGTTACTTTAGGCATGTGACAGTCCACACACACCACTTTGTTTTTGCCATGAATACCCGCTCTCCAAGTTTCGAAACCTGGGTGTTGTGCCTTGAGCATTGGTGCTTTTGAAACGGCGTGCGTCCAATCTTTAAAGTTCAACGCGTCGTAGTATTTCTCCATATCAGCGACGTTGGTCCCCATGTCCCACGGGAATTTGACTGCTTTAGTCGGACCTGTGAAGTAGTACTCGACATGACATTGAGCGCAGACTGACGCTTGTTTATCTAAGCGAGATTGTTGGTCAAAATTTTTGCCGATGGTGTCAAAAGCACGCTCGACGTATGGGCGAGTCAGTGCCAGTGCGGGTTCGCCCTTCTTGAAGGCTTCAGAACCCGTATTGTGACAGTCGGAACAACCGATAGGGTTGACGATTTCTGAGCCCAAGCGCGCCCATTTACCTTCAAAATAGCCGTCTTCACCGCGCTCTTCAATTACGCGGGCGACATCTGGGCTTTTACAACTCCAACAAGCCATCGGCATTGGCCCGGAGTTTTCGTCTGCTGGTGCGCCAGTTCTGAGGGTTTGCCTCACATCATCAAGCGCGTAAAAGTGACCGCGCGCTTTGTTGTAGTCTTTAGCAAAACCATAACCAGCCCACAAGATCACCATGTTTGGGTCTTCACTTAAGGCATCTTCAATATGCTCGCTTTCCGATGTGGCTTTCCAAGAGTAATATTGGTCAGGATGGTTTTGTTCAAAGGTATCATTGCGAGGCTCTATGAGACCAGTATCTTCTGCCGCCAAAGGAGCACCAACCAAAAATAATTGGCTGGCGAATAAGGTCGCAACCGCGATAGGTGCGCTCATCCAGTGTTTTATGCTCACGGTGTTATCTCCATATTCGTTTTTATTAGCAGCGTTGTGAGGAGCTATTCCAAATAAGAATCGGAGATCTATCGTTAATATTAATAGTGAATTGAATAGATGAAATAGTGACCGAAATTGGCCTTGTTTTAGATCAATTTATGCTAGTGATCTTAATCATGTTTAAGTTCATATACCCCTAAAGTGGTATGTTGTAATCCCCTTTAATCACAGCGTGTTATGGGTATAACCATTCTAAAAATAAGGTGATTAAGGTCGCTTTTTGAACATGTGATTCTACCTCTTAGGAATTATAGAGGTATTATAAATGCAGGTTTAGCGTTGTGGCTTTCCAAAATAAGAATTGATGTCATTTGAAGGTGTAAAAATATCTTCAGAGGAAATTAATTGTTGCTCAAATAATAGTTGATAAGAGTTATCAATTATTATCGAGCTAAGGAAAGAAAAATATGGGCAATATAAAATTGACCATAGAGACAATGCTGAAATTTCTCTTCATCTTTGCCATCTATGGTTTTTTCACCGCCGCCCATGCGACTTCTTCAGAGCCAGTTGAAGGTGCTCAAGCTGAGCGTCATCAAGTCGAGTTGATTCGTGACCGAGACTATAAATGTCTTCAATGTCATAAGGATGCTAAAGATACTCTGAATCTATCGCATGATTCGCAAGCGTTATTGAGTCAAGGTAAGCAGCTCAATTGCACTAACTGTCACAGCAACATCGGCCCTGATCACCGTGAAGGTGCACCCGATGTGATTAAGTTTTCTGCTGCGCAATCGAAAGCGGTGCACGACAAAGTGTCCCTTGACCCAAGCTTGATTCTCAAAGCTAATAGCCAGTGTGTGGATTGTCACGCGCCACTTAAGTTAAGAGAAAAGCATTGGACGCACGATGTGCACGCCAAGAATCTCACTTGTTCAAATTGCCACGATGTACACGCAGCGAAAACCAAAGCGTTGTCGTACGACAGAAAACAACTGATCAAGCAGTGTGTGGATTGTCACTCTGAATTTGCCGTCGAACCTGAACTTGCCAAAGAAGAGGAGAGATAGCATGAAATGTTCGAGAAGAAACTTTTTAGCCGGCAGCGGCGCGTTGATTTTAACTACAGGCGTTGCGGGCACTTCCGTTGTTAGCTCCTCTCTTTATGCCAGCAACAGTGAACAAGCGAAGCGCATGGGTATGGTTCATGATGAAAATGCCTGCATTGGCTGTACCGCTTGTACCGATGCTTGTCGCGAAGTAAATAAAGTCCCTGAAGGCGTGACGCGACTTAAAATTCATCGCAGTGAACCGATTGGCGAATTCCCAGATGTGGAATACCAGTTTACTCGCGAATCCTGTCAGCACTGTGATAATCCACCATGTGTCTATGTGTGCCCAACAGGCGCAGCATACAAAGATGAAGCGACGGGCATTGTGGATGTACACAAAGAGAAATGTGTCGGATGTGGTTATTGCCTTGCTGCTTGTCCTTATCAAGTGCGCTTCTTTAATCCAGTCGATCACTCTGCGGATAAATGTAACTTCTGCCGCGATACCAACCTGGCGCAAGGTAAGCAGCCAGCTTGCGTGGAATCTTGCCCAACAAAAGCACTCATCTTTGGTGATTTAAATGACCCAGCTAGCGAGGTGAGCAAAGCTATCGAAAGCCATGTTGTCTATCGCGATAAATCGCATTTAGGTACGCAGCCTAAACTGTACAAAATTCCGCATAGTAAAGGGGAGGTGTCATCATGAACGGCTTCGAAAGTGCATTCCACTTTGACTCGTTAGTCTGGGATTGGATTATTGCGATTTACTTATTCCTCGCTGGGATGTCAGCAGGTGCGGTGATGATTTCTATCTATTTAAAACGCAAAGTGATTGAAGGTGATCCCGCAAACAATGGCATTATAAAAGCAATGGCTTGGCTAGCGCCATTTGGCATTATTTCTGGCTTAGTGATTTTGATTTTCCACTTAACTAAACCGCTTGAGTTTTGGAAGATCATGATTTACTACAACCCGACTTCCGTGATGTCGATGGGCGTTGTCTTGTTCCAAGTGTACATGCTAGTGCTGTTTGTTTGGATCGGCGTTATCTTCCGTCATCAAATCATCAGCTTCTGCGAAGGAAAGTTGCCGAGTAAATTATTGGATTTTGCCGATGGCATCTTGATTAAAGCAGGGAAAGCCAACAACGCAATTGAATTATTCTTGGGCTTCTTAGCCATCGTGCTTGCGGCATACACCGGCTTTTTATTGTCTGCATTGAAGACTTACCCAATGCTAAACAATCCAGTACTGCCAATCTTGTTCCTGTTCTCTAGTCTGTCATCTGGCGCAGCAGCATGCTTGATGTTCGGCGTCTTGGTATTTAAAGAGTCGACCAGCAGCCCAAGTGTGTCTTGGGTACACGGATTTGAACGCCCAGTAGTATTGTTTGAGCTGTTTGTCTTAGTGACATTCTTTACTGGGCTTATCTTTAGTGGCGGGCAAAATGAAGCCGCGGCTTGGAATGCCATTTCGAGTGGGTTCTGGGCTCAGTGGTTCTGGGTTGGGGTGGTGCTCATCGGAATGATCACACCGTTGACACTAAACTGGCTAACGCCTTCAGAAGTTCGTCATAGGGGAAGTTACGTTTTTGCGGTCACAACGTTGAGCTTGGTTGGCGTACTCATGCTGCGTACTTTCATTCTCTATGCTGGTCAAATGACCATCGTGTAAGGAGGCAAAATGGAGGCTGAGCTCGGTTTCTTTTTGTTGATATTGGTGGCTGTCGCATCGACATGTGCGACGCTGCTGCATTGGGTTTGCTTTACGCTGAGGAAGAAGGGAGTGTTGCCACACCAAACCGCAACGTCTCATATTATCAGCTTAGCCTCCTTAGTTTGTTTGGCGCTTTTGATAGTCTGTTTTATTCAGGATAATTTTGCGCTTGAGTATGTGGTTACACACTCGAACAGCCAGTTACCTATCGCGTTTAAGATTGCAGCTGCTTGGGGCGGCCATCAAGGGTCTATGTTGTTTTGGGTGGTTACGTTGAGCTTATGGGCCTCTTTTATTGCTATCAAGTCGCCAGTTTGCACTCAATATACAGGCGATTGCTTGGGTATCATGAACTTACTTATTGCTATTTTCGCTTGGTTTACCCTCACCACGTCTAATCCTTTTGAGTATGCTCAGACGCTAGCGTTGGAGGGACGAGATCTCAATCCGATGTTGCAAGATATCGGGCTTATTATTCATCCGCCGCTGTTGTATTTGGGTTACGTTGGTTATGCCGCGATACTGGCGTTCGCTTTAGCTGCGTTATTAGCGAAACGACCTATAAATGAATGGTATGGTGTTGCCCGTAGTGCCGCTTTCTTTGCTTGGGGTACGCTAACAATTGGAATTTTGATCGGTGCTTGGTGGGCATACAATGAATTAGGTTGGGGCGGGTGGTGGTTTTGGGACCCGGTAGAAAACGCGTCTTTGCTGCCTTGGTTAATGGGTACTGCATTACTGCATAGTGGTGTGTTGTCGAAGCGTAATAAAGGAGCAATTTGGAGCACCTACGCATTGGCTTTTGCGACGTTCAGTTTGAGTATTCTCGGCACATTTGTGGTGAGATCAGGTGTATTAACCTCAGTACACGCGTTTGCGGTTGATCCAACCAAAGGTGTAGTACTTCTTGCTGTTCTCAGCGTTTTGGTGGTTGTCACTTTTGGTGTGCTCATTGTGCGAGGGCTACATATTCCTCGTTTTACGCTCGATTCGTTAATAAGTCGTGCCTACATGGTATACATCGCTATTGGACTTCTCGTTGTTTGTATGGCGATTGTTTTCCTCGGTACCTTTTACCCAATGCTCTATCAACTGCTTGGCTTGGGTAATATATCCGTTGGGGCACCTTACTTTAACAGCCTCGTTTTTCCCCTTACATTACTTACTCTGACCTTTCTCGCCTTTATGCCCGTGTTGAAGTGGACGAAAGGAGCCAGTCCTCATGCCGTTAAAACCATTGGGTTTGTCGGTATTCATGTTATTGCGGTTAGTACTATTTTCGTTTTTACTACAAAAGAGCTTCATATAACGACTTTGATTACTCTGGTATTAGCGACGTGGGTAGTGGTTTCTCATTTGCTTTTGCTGTTTTGTGCAGAAAACAAGAGCAAATTAATGCCTATGCTTCTTGCTCATATTGGCTTTGCGTTGGCTGCAAGCGGAGCAGTATTTAATAGTGACTATTCGTATGAATACAACTTACGGGCAGAGCCTGGTAGCTCGTATCAAAAAGCGGGTATCACCGTTGATTATCATGGAATTGAATGGTTAGTTGGGCCGAACTACACCGCAGAACAGGGAAGTGTTGATCTTTATTTGGAGAGCGGTAAGGCGTTGAACTTTCAACCCGAGAAACGGCATTACCCTGTACGCGTGATGAATATGACCGAGCCCGCTATTCGATCACTATGGCATGGAGACTACTACATCACTTTGGGTGACAAGCTCGACAACAGCGCCTACGCAATTAAAGTGCAATATCGGGCGGGTATCTGGTGGATATGGTTTGGTGGCGCTTTAATCGTAATAAGTGCTTTGGGGAGTATGATGAATCTAAGGGGAAAAGGTAATGAGATCGAAAAATACGCTTAAACTGATCGTTCTCATATTGCTAGTTGCGATTTTTGTTGTCACCGCGACATTGGCATTATCCGATAGACCAAACGTAGAAATACAACAAAATCGTGTGTTATCTATCCCGGATTTTACCGCTTACTCACTCATTTCAGGCAATCGAATCACCGATGCAGTACTAGAAAATCAAGGTTATGTGCTATTGAATGTTTGGGCGTCTTGGTGTGGTGTTTGTAAACAAGAACATGATGATTTGCTCAAATTAGCTCGACGAGGTGTGCCCATTGTTGGCCTTAACTATCGAGATAAAGAGAGCGCGGCTAAGCGCTATTTGAGCTCTTTACACAATCCATATACCGAAGTTATATCCGATCCTAATGGGCAACTGGCGGTTGAACTTGGTGTAGTAGGAACGCCTGAAACTTACTTAATTGATCAAAGTGGCAATGTTTTGATCAAATATAGAGGTAAGTTAACAATAGACAAATGGAACTCGTTATTTTCGGGGTATTTTAATGTCTCACTTTAAATATGCTTACTTCATTATTGTTTTGTTTTCTTTGTGTTCTTCTTGGGTCAAAGCAGAGCAAATTACGCAGCATGTTGATCTGTTTGAATTTCATTCCGTTGAACTGCAACGAAGAGCAACCGCATTAGCCAAGGCTTTACGATGCCCGCAATGTCAAAACCAAAACCTTGTTGAATCTAATGCACAAGCCGCTAAAGATTTAAGATTGAAAGTGTACTCGATGGTAAACGAAGGAAGCACGGATCAAGAGGTAAAAGATTATTTGGTTCAGAGATATGGGAATATCGTTTTGTATCAGCCACCATTTAATTATTCGACAGCGGCGTTGTGGATCTTTCCTCTATTACTTTTGATCTTTTTTATCCTATTTTCGATCAAAATGATAAAGCGTCAATAATGTGACCACTATTCCACTATGGGAAATAAATCGTGCAGATAACAAACAGAATGTTATCATTTTTCCGAATTTATGAAGATTCCAGTATAAAGAAAATCAACGATTTGAGCTGGAGAAGTAATAAAAGAACTAAGTAGGTGCACGCAGTGGATTCAGTTATATTACAGTTAAAAAAAGACTTTTATTCGCAGATTCGTGCATTGCAAACCTCGAAACTGCCTCAAGTTACATCGTCTCTTGCCGTATTAACCGAAGAAGAAATTCAAGAACTCGAAGCGGTATGGATAGAGCTTACGGTTTGGAAACGTAGCCAAACACATTAAATCATCACCCCTACATGCAACTCATTATCAACCCCAGACAAAATTTGTCTGGGGTTTTTTATTGTAGTTTTTCAAAATTGTTATACTATAACAATTCGTCAGCGCGGGGAGTCGTTCTCTTTGGCTGTCTTTAGGGGATAACTGCTCTCAATTGTGATCTCTATATTGAAAAATGCGGTATCAATCCCCATAGTTGAAGAGCAATGAGTGAATCCCATGAATGCAATAACGAAAACGCATCAAGCGCATCAAGCAATAAATCGAGTGAGTATAGATATGGCGGAAGTACGTGCCAGAGTAGATTTTAAAGTCGGGGCTAAAAGTAATATCGATGCTGAAATCCTGTCTTTTCGTGGCCTGAAGACAGATAAAGAGCATGTGGCAGTTATCTTTAGGCAAGCGGATCAAACGCAAGAAACGCCTTTGGTGCGTATGCATTCAGAATGTCTTACTGGTGATGTTTTTCACTCATCCCGCTGTGATTGCGGCGAGCAATTAGAAGAAACCATTCAACGCATGGGCGAATCTGGCGGTATTATTTTATACCTACGTCAGGAAGGTCGTGGTATTGGTCTATACAATAAGATTGATGCGTACCGTTTGCAAAGCCAAGGTATGAACACCTATGAAGCAAACAACCATTTGGGTTTTGACGATGACCTTCGTGATTTCACTGAAGCAGCGCAAATGCTCGAAGCATTAGGTGTGAGTAAAATTCGCCTTGTGACCAACAACCCTAAGAAAATCCGTGAATTAGCAGAATACGGCATCGAGATTGTTGAGGTTGTCAATACCTCTGCGCATATTAAAGATGGTAATGAAAGCTACCTAAAAGCAAAAGTTTCTCATGGTAAGCACAATCTAAAATTCTGATTTTATTTATTAAATCATCAGTTTTGCATGTTAAAAGCCTCACAATGATGAGGCTTTTTTTGTATCTAGAGTTGAAAATAAATTGTAAATTTGTATTATCTCGTGACTAATAGTGCAAATAAGAATAATTAGCACTACGAATAAAACAAATAAATTGCTCAACAAGGATGCTTCAGATGAATGCAAAAACAGTTTTAGTCCAATCTATTGCTGCATCACTCCTCATTGCCAGTGGTTCTACCGTTGCTGCCCAAGTAACGAAACAACAAGTCGTTGAACATTATGCAGACGTTGCACATGCAGTCTTTGCTGACTCAGTGACAACGGCGAAAACGCTCGACGTAAAAATCGACGAATTCCTAAAATCGCCATCAGCGGATAAGCTTGAAGAAGTAAAACAAGCGTGGCTAGACTCTCGCGTTCCGTACCAACAATCTGAAGTATTCCGTTTTGGTAACGCGATTGTTGATGACTGGGAAGGGCAGTTAAATGCATGGCCACTTGATGAAGGCCTAATTGACTACGTAGCGACAGATTACCAATATGAACTCGGTAACGAAGGCGCTGCTGCAAACATCATCGCAAACACCAGTTTACAGATTGGTGCTTCTAAACTAGACGTTTCAAACATTACTCCAGAATTGCTAGCGGATCTCAACGAAGTAGGTGGTTCTGAGGCAAACGTTGCGTCAGGTTACCACGCGATTGAATTCTTACTTTGGGGTCAAGACCTAAACGGCACAAACGCAGGCGCAGGTCAGCGCGCTTACACAGACTTCGTTGTCGGTTCTGAGTGTACGAATGGTCACTGTGACCGTCGTGGTGAGTACCTAAAAGCGGCAGCCGATCTACTGGTTCAAGACCTTGAATGGATGGAAAAACAGTGGTCTGCGGAAGTGAAAGGCAACTACCGTGAAACGCTTCTTAATGATTCTGCGGATAATGGCCTACGTAAAATGTTGTTCGGTATGGGTTCATTGTCTTTAGGTGAGCTTGCTGGTGAGCGTATGAAGGTGGCGTTGGAAGCAAACTCGACAGAAGATGAGCACGATTGTTTCTCAGACAATACGCACAACTCTCATTACTACAACGAGCAGGGCATCTATAACGTTTACACAGGTCTTTACAAGCGTGAAGACGGCACATTGCTTTCTGGTCCGAGTATTGCTGACCTAGTGGCTCAAAAAGACAAACAAGCAGCCAAAGAGATCCAGAAGCAGTTTGATGTTACGCGTAATCAAGTTGGTAAATTGGTTACGTCTGCGGAGAAGAACAACCAACACTTCGACCAGTTAATTGCAGCGGGTAATGCACAAGGCAACACGTTAGTGAATGACACCATCATGTCATTGGTTGCTCAAACCGGTTCAATTGAACGTGCTGCGGGTATCATTGGCATTGATAGCCTAAGCCCTGATACTGCAGACCACGAGTTTTAATCAAAGTACAAAAAATAATTGAAAGGGCTCGTTTGAGCCCTTTACCGTTTTAACTCGCTGTTATCCCACCCCTCTTGTTGTGTTTTAGAGCAATGATATGAAGCCTTACTTAATTTCGGCCTTGGCCGTGATCTTTTCTTCTACTGCTATCGCGTATGATGTGAAATCTGGTGGACAAACGAGCGTGAAAAAAGAAGGCGCCAACGCGTATTCTCTTCCTGCCGCGAACCTTCCTATGAGTAAACGTCTTGATTTTAGCGTGGGCAATAGTTTTTTCCGCAACCCTTGGGTACAAGCGCCAGCGTCTACCGATGCCAGAGATGGTTTGGGACCTCTTTTCAATACAAATGGTTGTCAAAACTGCCACATCAAAGATGGTCGTGGTCATCCTCCAGAGCAAAATGATTTGCATGCGGTGTCCATGTTAGTGCGTTTGAGCATCCCTGCGATGACGTCAGAACAAAAAACAGCGTACATCAGAGACGGCGTTATACCTGAGCCGACTTATGGCGGCCAGCTCCAAGACTTTGCCCTGCAAGATCAAACGCCAGAAGGAAAAATCGAAATCACGTACACCGATGTGCCAGTGAAGTTTAAAGACGGCGCGACGGTGACACTAAGAAAACCTCATTTGAATATTACCGATCTAGGTTACGGCGATATGCACCCTGATACGGAATTTTCAGCGCGTGTTGCACCGCCAATGATCGGCCTTGGTTTGTTAGAGAGTATTCCTGACGAAACGCTACTTGCATGGGCTGATGCACAAGATGCAAATAAAGACGGTATCTCAGGTAAAGTAAACAAGGTTTGGGATATTGAGAAGGACGACTTCTCGATTGGTCGTTTTGGCTGGAAAGCCGGACAACCGACGTTAATGCAGCAAAATGCAGCAGCATTCAATGGTGATGTGGGTCTGACGAGCCATTTATTCCCCAATGAAAACTGTACCTCGAAACAAAGTATTTGTGACGACATGCCAAATGGCGGCAAACCCGAAGTGAGTGAAAATATTCTCGACTTCGTTGAGTTTTACAGCCAGCACTTAGCCGTACCTATTCGCCGAAATATGAACGATCCTAGCGTGAAACTCGGTCAGAAAATCTTTGCGGCTTCTGGCTGTGAAAGCTGCCATAAGACCAGTGTCAAAACGGCGAAGCGACCAGAGTTACCAGCGCTTTCTGAGCAGCTTATCCATCCATATACAGACATGCTTCTGCATGACATGGGTGAAGGTTTAGCCGATAACCGTCCTGAGTACTTAGCAAACGGCCGTGAATGGCGAACGGCACCCCTATGGGGCATTGGTTATACCGAAGAAGTAAACGGGCATAGTTACTTCTTACATGATGGCCGCGCCCGTAATCTGATGGAAGCGGTATTGTGGCACGGCGGTGAAGCGGAAACGGCCAAACAAAACGTGCTAGCACTGAACAAAAAAGAACGTGATGCATTGATTGCGTTTCTGAATTCTCTATAAGGAAGCAACCATGAAAAAAACACTGTTAGTGAGTGCGATTGCCGCAACGTTAAGTTTGGTTGGTTGCCAATCGACAGTCGGTTCAAGCTCTGCCAAGCCTGAGAGTACAAGTCATATTTCTCAAGCGGTCTACGAAGTTGAGTTTCAATCTGCGCAGACGTTTTTAGCGCAAACCACAGAACTTGAACAAAGCTTCGCGGATTACTGCTCATCAGAGACGAAAGATGATGCGCAAGTAAAACAGCAATGGTACCAAACTATGCTGACGTGGATGGCATTACAAGGTCAAGAGCGTGGCCCTGCTACGGCGTTGGAGCAAAGTTGGAATGTCCAGTTTTGGCCAGATAAAAAGAACACCACTGGCCGAAAAATGTCTGTGCTGACGAAATCTGACCAAGTTTGGAGTGCGGAAAAGATCTCCACGCAAAGTGTTACTGTACAAGGCCTAGGTGCACTAGAATGGCTGCTTTACGATAAAGCGTCGACCTTATCTAGCAACAGCAATACCTGTGCGACAGGTGTTGCAATTGCTGAAAACCTAGAGAACAAAGCGCAGATCATCGCAGATTCTTGGGCACAAAATCCTTGGAAGTCGTTAGAGATGACGGAATGGAAATCCGAGTACATTTCGCTGCTCTCTAATCAGCTTGACTACAGCATGAAAAAGCTGAGCAGACCGTTAGCTAAAATTGGTCAGCCTCGTCCTTACTTTTCTGAATCTTGGCGTTCAGAGACGTCGCTTTCAAACTTAAAAGCAAACCTTGAAGCAATGGAAGCGCTGTATCTTGCCAACGGTAATGGTCTAGATACTCTACTAAGAGAGCAAGGCCATGCAGGTCTCGCAGACCGTGTTGTTCACCAGTTTGAAATGGCGTTGGAAACATGGCCGGAAGATAAGAGTTTGTTCACGGCTTTACAAAGTAAAGAAGGCTACCGCATGGTACTCGCTCAATACAATAAGCTAGAGCAATTGAAGTACTTGATCCATGAAGAGGTGGCGATCGAGCTTGGCGTGGTTATAGGATTTAATGCAACCGATGGTGACTGATCAAACCCGCCGAACCTTACTGAAAGCCGCACTCTTTGGCGCGGCCGCACCTATGATGCCATTTGGTTGTGCTTCAACACGTTCACGTCAACCAGCGTTGATTGGCTGCTCAATCATCGGCCGAGATAAATACGCAGCGGTAGTGGCCGATGAGCATGGTATGCCGCTATCTTCGTTGCCGATTCCTGAGCGTGGTCATGGTGTGGCGACCAACCCACAAGGTCACGCTGTGGTCTTTGGTCGTCGACCAGGAACTTTCTTCATGGTGTTTGATTATCGCTCTGAGCAGATGATCAAGCTGCAGCTAGCAAAACCGGATCGCCATTTCTATGGTCATGGTGTTTACTCCCATGATGGCACGTTGCTATTTGCTACAGAAGGGGAAAGGGGCACAAGCCGTGGGATCATTGGTGTTTATGATGTGCAGAAGCAATATCAAAAAATCGATGAGTTAACGGGTTTTGGTCTAGGTCCTCATGAAGTGATCATGATGCCTGATGGCGCATTAGCGATTGGCGTCGGTGGCGTACACACCAACGGGCGTGAACCGCTCAATCTTGATAGCATGAGACCAAGCCTGAGTTACCTTTCACAAGAAGGTGAGCTGTTGGATCAAGTCTCTTTACCAGATCATAAGTTGAGCATCCGTCATTTAGCGCATGATGGTGCAGAGACGGTACTGTGTGGTCAGCAATATCGTGGAGAGCCGGATGAATACCCAGCTTTACTTGCGATGCACACTCGTGGAGGCGTGATGCAATCTTTGCATGCGGAACCCGAAGAGTGGGCGAGATTTAATCACTATGTCGCGAGTATCGCGGCGATGGATGAATGGATCCTTGCGACTTCTCCTCCGGGCAGTTGTTATGGGATATGGTCCAAAGCTACAGGTAAGTTGGTTGAGTTAAGTGCTTTGCCAGATGCATCGGGAGTAGTGACGTATGGAAAGGAATTCAGGGTCAGCTCTGGTGCTGGCAAAGTGGTTGAGCAAAGGCCAACAACACATAAAAGCGCTTCTTTTAGTGGTGTTCAATGGGATAACCATTGGTCAAAGATTGTTTGAACCCAAATAGATAAAGAAACTTGATGTTAATTTCGACATCAGATTCTTAATTTTAAACCTGCAAGCTGTGAGATATTTGCCATACTTTTCATTATGGCAAGTAGCGCAAGGATCGTTTCAGTGTTTGCTAGGGTTTTAATCATGACGGCACTTATGGTGCCGTTTTTCAGCTTTTCTACCGTCGTTTCTCTCGAAGCTTCTGCACAAACAGAGCAAGAGGGAGCGGTACAAAAGCTGTCTGTCGAAAAAATGATCCATTATCCAGAGGTGATTGACCAGCTTTATCAAAGTACCAATTACCGTTTGAACTGGGAAAATGAAAGCGATATTGAGCAGTTTCTTTTTCAAGTAAACTTGGTTGCTCTTGCTGGCGTCACGGACGAATTCGAGAATCAACTCCATCGTATAAACCAAGTTCGATGGCAGGGAGATAACCTCGACTTTGATTTGGTGATGACAGATTCACTGTTGATGTATCTCAGCTATCTCGAGCAGCTCCCTGAAGAAGGTATTAATTGGTTATTTGCTAACAAAGCCCACGTGATTTTACCTGCTCCTAGCATCGATACTTTGTCCGTACTGAGTAACGAAATTACGGTTGGCAAACTTGGTCAATTCTTAGCAAGTCTTCGTTCTCCTTTACAAACGGACGAAGCTTTTTATTCCGCTTACTCCTCTTTATCCGAGCACGCTCAGTATCAATATCCAATCTATGAACAAACGGGCCTTGCCCGTGTCGGTGACCAATTAGAAAATAAACCGCTTCTGATTGAGCGTATGGAAGTGGTTGGTGTGGATGTATCGTATTTAGATATCACGACCCAACAGTATGATGAAGAATTAGAGTTAGCTGTGAAAGAGTTTCAGCGTATTCATGGCTTGAAAGAAGATGGGGTGATTGGCCCGAATACCATTCGATGGATCAACTTTTCTCCTCAAGAACGATTGCATCTATTGGCGCTGAACTCAGAACGTTCAAGGATTTGGTCCAAAGACAGAGATAATGTTGTCTTTGTAAATGTACCTGGATACGAAGTAACGTATTGGCACGATGGTCAACCGTTGTTCGAGTCTAAAGTTGTGGTTGGCAGAGCCTCAAGAAAAACACCAATCATGTCGGGGACTCTTGACTCCGTCATTCTCAACCCCACATGGAATGTGCCATGGACCATAATGGTGAAAGACATCATTCCTAAAGTGAAACGTAATCCGATGTATTTGATTAACCATAACATTCAAATCATCCGGTCTTGGACGTCAAACGAAATTATTGACCCTACAACCATCAATTGGGCGACGGTGAATCCGAGAACATTTCCTTATCGTATGCGACAGGCATCGGGCTTACACAATGCATTGGGATTGTATAAGTTTAATATGCCAAACCCCCAAGCTATCTATTTGCATGATACGCCAAGTAAAAACTTGTTCGAACGAGATAGACGCGCATTCAGTTCCGGGTGTGTCCGCGTTGAACATGCCGACCAACTGGCGGAGCTCTTATTCAAAACTCAGGGATTAGAAGAACGCCTAGCGAAAAAACGGGAAAGTACGCGTCGCTCTAACACGTCGGTTCCTTTAGGAGAACGCATCCAAGTGCACATTATTTATCAAACCGCATGGCTAGAAGAGGGAACACTTTACTACCGAGATGATATCTATAAATACGATCACCGTAGTTGAAATCTTTAAATAAAATTTACAAAACTAAGAATCTTCTGTTTGCTCAATAATTAAGCGTCAATCACCACATCTTAAAATTAGGGTGGAGCGATTTATGAATTTGACGTGACAAAGGTGTTTGGGTAATGTCCGCGACTTGTTTAGTTGTTGAGCATTATTTTTGAAATGGTAAGTCGTAATTTTTCCCGCCGAGATTTCCTTAAAATGGCCGCTGGTGGCGTGGTATTGGCATCTGCCTTGCCATCGATTTCATGGGCTTCATTCCCTGACGAGCCACGTGAGTTGGCGATGAATAACCTTAATACTGGAGAGCTCCTCGAAACATGCTATTTCGATGGTAAACGCTATCTTGATGATGAACTAGAAAAGCTGAATGAGTTTTGTCGTGATCACCGTCGAAACGAAGTTCATCCGATGGATCGACGCTTGTTCGATCAAATCAGCCAGATTCAAAAGCTGATCGGTACAGATGCAGAAGTCATTGTAATTTCTGGTTACCGTTCGCCTTTGACCAATGCGTCCCTGCGCAAAGGGGCTAGCGGAGTGGCAAAGAAAAGTCTTCATATGGAAGGTAAGGCCATAGACTTCCGTCTTGATGGAGTGAAATTGTCTACTGTACGCGATGCAGCAATTAGCTTGAAAGCTGGTGGTGTTGGGTATTATCCAAGTAGTAACTTTGTCCATATCGATACAGGTGCTGTGCGTTCTTGGTAAGTCAATAGCAAGCCTTGAAGTCGCATGGGGTTAGTGTCATAGTTGCGCCAGTTTTAACGCAAATTTGTTTGGTAATAGGTTTTCTATGGCTCTGAAATACCAAGTTGTCCCAGTGACATCTTTTTCTCAAAACTGTTCTATCGTGTGGTGTGATGAAACGATGAAAGGCATCGTTATTGACCCAGGCGGTGACGAAAAGCAACTTGCTATGCTCATTAAAGAGCTTGGCATCGAGATCGTCAACTTGGTGCTAACTCATGGGCACCTAGATCATGTTGGCGGAACAGAGCCGCTGGCTGCAATGCTTGGTGGTACTGAGATCATTGGACCTCATAAAGCGGATAATTTTTGGCTACAAGGTCTAGAAGGGCAAAGCCAAATGTTTGGTTTCCCATTGACTGAAGCTTTTGAACCGCATCAATGGTTAAATGAGGGTGACACTGTCACATTTGGTAATCAAGTATTAAAGGTATTCCACACACCAGGTCATACCCCTGGTCACGTTGTTCTTTATAGTGAAGAAGCGCGATTGGCGTTTGTGGGCGACGTATTGTTTAACGGTAGCATTGGCCGAACTGACTTCCCACAAGGTGATTTCAATACCTTGATTAGCTCTATCAAAGAGAAATTGTGGCCTTTAGGCAATGATGTCACGTTTGTCCCTGGTCACGGCCCTCAATCGACTTTCGGTCACGAACGTAAAACTAACCCGTTCGTTGCTGACGAGATGCCGCTTTACTAAAAGCGCGTGTAGTAAGCATTATTCTGGCTCGGCGGCAGCTAAGTATCGCCGAGTCAGTCCCACAAAATCCTCTGCTTCACGATCTAGGTCACTGGCTGATATAAACAGATCGTAGCCGTAAAATCCTCTTTGATATTTCATACGGTTGGCGAGCATCGCCAGTAAGCCTTTATACTCAATCCCATTGCTGTTTATGTATGGCTTAGGATCAAGCACCATATCTTCAAACTTATCTTCACACTGATTTTGCTTCGCACCTAAATAAAGTAGTACGCGTTGGCTAAGGAGAATTTCTGTCGCTATACGAGGGCAGATCGAATCCAAATAAGGTGAGTAGTGTTTTAGACGAATACCAATCCAAGGTAGCGGCTGATGCCACCCTTCCTGCTGGTAGCTACAAATCCCTATTGACTCAATATTTCGCCATCGGACGACCCATCCGCCTTTAAAAAGATGTTGTTGGAAGTGAGAAGCTGTCAGCGTAAAAGTGACTTGGCTTTTTTTGATCATCAAGATGGCGAAACCAACAATTGCAGACATCAAAATGACCGACAACATGGCTTGCTTCCATCCCGGAGAAATGACAACCAAAAACAAGGTTATCAGTGCAACGAGCAACAAAAGTATTCTGTTGATAGGGGAGTCGGGTTTGAAATGTGAATTTGTTAGGTGCAGCGTTTCCATGCTTATAACCTCATCGAATACTTGATCAAAAATGCGTGGATGACTAAATGTGCATTGACTTGCATTTGAAATAAAAGAAACCTCTGTTTTTATACCCAGTATTCAATAAATCCGTTCATAAAATATCTGATTAAATAGTAGACGTTCTATGCTTTGAGCGCATTTTTCATCGCGTTTCGCCGCTAAAACCTACAAATTGCTTGTGAATTTTGGTATAAAACGCGCTTCAAATTTTCATCCCTGCTGAGATGCAGTGAACTGGAGAAATATTCAATGAGACTTGCTCATAAGCGTAAAGTGCAGATGAAACTGCAAAAACGCATTAAAGCGACAGTAGCAAACTTAGCTGCAGCACCTAAAGCAGTGAAGCCTGTTGCCGAAAAAGCAGTAGCACCTTCTGTTGCTGAAAAAGCTGTTGCGGAGAAAGTAGTAGCTGAGAAAAAAGTAGCTGCAGTGAAAACAGTTGATGTTGCCCTTACTCCTAAGCAACAACAAGTATTAGACATCGTTGTAGCAAATGCTGAAGGTATCAACCCTAAAGGCATTGGTCTAGCTGCAGGTCAAGAAGATACTAAAGCGGCATCATGGGCTACTGGCGCACTGAAGAAGCTTCTTGAAGAAAACCTAGTTCAAAAAGAGCAGTTAGCAGGTAACAAAGTTATCTACAAAGCAGTTTAATTACCGCTACCGTTCTAGCTTGAATACCTCGGCCAATGCCGGGGTATTTTTTTATCTTCGTATTGAAAATAATCTATTAGGAATTGATTTTAACGCTGCCAATAAGTGCTTTGTCACATTTTCTTAAATACTATGTAAATTTTTTGGCAGAGAAGTACGTACGTATCATTTTTCTTTTTGCCTCGTTACAGGAAAAGTAACTCATTAATTTTATGATAGTTAAACTTGTCGCATAACGGCTGTCCTACGTAGTTATACGTAATACCTAAGGCTAATGTCTTATTGATGAATTACTCGCTTCCGTGTTCATGCCCATTTCGCATTCGACAACATTGTTACATCTTTTATACCGAATACAGCCAATCCTAATGAAATGGATGACAACAATAACTTTGGTGATAAAGGACGTGAACGATGAGTCTAATCCAAAAATCTTTAAAACGAGTGCTCAAAACAACCGCTGTCGTTGCCGCGATGACATTCGTTGTGACTTCTGCAAATGCTGCTGAAAAAGTCTATCGTTTAAAGCTTGCTGAAACTTGGGGACCTAACTTCCCTATTTTTGGTGATGCGACAAAAAACATGGCAAAAATGGCAGAGGAGATGTCCAACGGGCGTCTGCAAATCCGTATTGATTCCGCAAACAAGCACAAAGCGCCTTTTGGGGTGTTTGATATGGTTAAGTCTGGCCAATACGACATGGGCCACTCGGCGTCTTACTACTGGAAGGGCAAGGTTCCAAACACACTTTACTTCACTTCTATGCCTTTCGGTATGCTACCAACTGAGCAGTATGCGTGGTTTTACTACGGCGGTGGTATGGAGCTGATGGAGAAGGTGTACTCTCCACATAATTTGATGTCTTTCCCTGGCGGTAATACCGATACTCAGATGGGCGGGTGGTTCCAGAAAGAGATCAAGTCCGTCGAGGATTTGCAGGGTTTGAAAATGCGTATCCCAGGTTTTGCTGGTGAGATCTTGGCAGAGCTAGGTGCAAAACCAACGAATATCGCCCCTGGTGAACTATATACCTCTCTAGAGCGTCGCACAATTGATGCCTTGGAGTGGGTTGGTCCATCATTGGATTTGCGCATGGGATTCCACAAAATCGCGCCATACTACTACACAGGTTGGCATGAGCCAGCAACTGAGCTTCAGTTCCTTGTTAATAAGCGTACTTGGAACCGTCTACCTGATGATCTAAAAGCGATTTTACAAGTAGCAATGAAAACCGCCGCTTACGATATGTACACGCAATCGAAACACGAAAGTGGCAAAAACTGGGCATCTATCAAATCTGAATACCCAAATGTTGAAGTCAAAGACTTCCCGCCTGAAGTAGTGGCTGCGTTGCGAGAAGCAAACGATCGTTTGTTGAAAGAGCACGCAGAAAAAGATGCTTTGGCGAAAGAGATTCAAGAGTCGCAAGCGAACTACATGAATCAAGTTCGACCTTGGTCAGACATTTCACACCGAGCTTACTTAAACAGTCAAGCTCAACAATAACGTTATGACGCAGGCGACGCCGAGAGGTTTAGCCTGCGAACGAAGCCCAAGAAAACTTCATAATGAATGCTCCGCACCATAGCGGAGCGTATCCAAACGTTCCACGGAGTTCGGAATGAGAAGTCTTATTTATATTGAGCGATTATTTAACCGCTTTAGCGATTTCCTCGGATGGTTGTCCAGCATCCTGTTTATTTTATTGTTGGTGAATGTGGTTTACGACGTTGTGATGCGATATGTATTCAACGATGTATCCATTGCATTCCAAGAAATGGAATGGCATCTATTCTCCGCCGTATTTCTGCTTGGTGTGCCTTACGCGATTAAGTCTGGTGGCCATGTTCGCGTTGACATTTTTTATGAACGCTTATCTTACAAAGCACAATCCATCATCGACATCATAGGCACGCTATTTTTCTTATTCCCTTTTTGCCTACTGGTGGCTTGGTTTGGTATCGATTTCGCCAAAGAAAGTTACGCGCTAGGCGAGACGTCTGGTGACCCAGGCGGATTGCCATATCGTTGGATCATCAAGGCGATGATTCCGCTGTCATTTTTCTTTATGGCAGTCAGTGGCATTGGACTGCTGCTGCATTCGATCAACAAGATTGTTAACCCTCATCTTATCTATGCCGGTAATAACGGTAAGTCGTAAAAGGAAGTCATTATGATCGGTATAGTGATGTTTTTTGTCGCGCTCTTTGCGCTTTTATTGGGATTCCCAGTTGCCTTTACTTTTGGCGGTATTGCACTGATTTTTGGTGTTTGGGCTGAAGGCATCGAGATGTTTGCTTTCATGCCATATCGTATTCAATCCATTATGGAAAATACGGTGCTAATGGCCGTACCATTGTTTGTCTTCATGGGACTAGTACTTCAGAAGACGAAGCTTGCAGAGCAACTGCTTGAGTCAATGGGACGTCTGTTTGGCGGCGTCCGTGGTGGTATTGCTATTTCGACAGTATTAGTTGGCGCATTACTTGCCGCGTCAACGGGCGTAGTCGGCGCATCGGTTGTTGCGATGGGGTTGATCTCACTGCCTGTGATGCTTAAATACAATTACGACAAGGGCTTGGCGTGCGGGACTATTTGTGCGTCTGGTACCTTGGGACAAATTATCCCGCCTTCTATCGTGTTGATCTTGTTAGGGGATGTACTCGGCGTGCCGGTCGGGGATTTATTCCAAGCTGCAATCTGGCCCGGTATCACGCTCGTCGGCGCCTATGTTATCTACATTCTTATTTACGCGAAGTTGAATCCTCAAGCCGCACAGGCGATAGAGCGCGATGAGTCGATTAGTCGAAAGCAAGAAGTGTTCACCGCGCTGAAAGCCGTTTTACCGCCACTAGCACTGATCATTGTGGTATTGGGCTCCATCTTTGCTGGGATTGCAACGCCAACAGAGTCAGCGGCTCTGGGCGGCGCTGGTGCGATAGTTCTGTCGTTACTGTATAAGCAGTTTAGTTGGTCGATGATTTATGATGCATCGAAAGAAACCGTTAAAGTAACCGCAATGGTCTTTGCTATTTTGCTAGGGGCAACCGCCTTCTCAATGGCATTTACCTACACCGGCGGTGATTATCTAGTCGAAGAGTGGATGTTAGAACTGCCGGGTGAAAAGTGGGGCTTCCTCATCATTACCATGGTGGTGATTCTGATTTTAGGCTTCTTTATCGATTTCGTTGAAATCTGCTTTATCATCGTGCCAATTATTGCGCCGGTCGCTGAGTTGATGGGTATCAACATGACGTGGTTTGCGATTCTTATCGCAATGAACTTACAGACATCATTCCTAACACCGCCATTTGGTTTTAGTTTGTTCTATCTAAAAGGCGTCGCACCTGCAGGTGTCACTACGCGAGATATTTACAAAGGTGTGATGCCGTTTATCGCGATTCAAATTGTCGTGTTGGCTTCTTTGCTGTTCTTCCCTGGCTTTTATGGCATGAGTTGAACACTCGATAATAAAAGAGATTTTGTGAACTGAGAGTTTTTACCTTTTGAGGCAAGTTGTTAAGCTGCTATTTATGTCTAGGCGGACGAAGTCGAGTTATTTGTGCTGCTAAGATAGTGAGCTGTAAAGCAGCGTTTCATGGAGGAAAGGGATGCCTCTCAAAGCAAAGTTAATTCTGCTGACATTGATACCCGTGGTATTGGTGTCAGCGAGTATCAGTTGGATTTCTATCTATCAAACCAAGACTCTTGGCAAAAGAGAGGTAGAGATCTTTCATCAAAACCTGATCCAATCAAAAGAGGCGGCGTTGAAAGATACGGTCGACGTCGCCTTTGACTCCATTTCTTATATCTACAACGATCCAACCTTAGAAGAGAGCGTTGCTAAAACACGCGTGAAAGCGATTCTAAACCGTTTAAGCTACGGAGCAGACGGCTACTTTTTTGCTTACGATAAATACGGCACCAACCTTGTACATCCTGTTCTTCCAGAGCTAGTCGGGGAGAACTTACTCTATCTTGAAGACGAGAATGGCGATCGTCTAATAGAAGCTTTGTTGTATCAAGCTCAATCAGGTGGTGGGTTTCATCAATACCTGTGGCAAAAGCCATCTACGGGTGAGGTCGTCCCAAAGCTTAGCTACGCCGCATGGCTCGATAAGTGGGAATGGATGATAGGGACAGGGCTCTATATTGAGGACGTCAGCCAAGAAGTTGCCAATATGCGTGCTGCGGTGAACAAAAATATCGAAACGACTTTTTTCTCGGTCGTCGTGATCTTAGCGGTGACCGTTGCTGTAATTATCGTTCTCACTTTAGCGATCAATCTGCATGAACACCGTCTTGCCGATAAAAACCTTAAAGAGTTGGCACATAAAACCGTCATGTTTCAAGAGGATGAGAAAAAGCATCTAGCGAGAGAGTTGCATGATGGAATCAACCAGCTGTTAGTTTCTAGTAAATGTCATTTGGATTTAATGAGTCATAGACTGGAAGATGAAAAACTCAAATCCCACTTAGATAAATCGCAACGCTCATTGGTCACCGCGATAAATGAAGTAAGGCATATTTCTCATCAACTTCGCCCTAGCGCCCTTGATGATATCGGCTTAGAGGCGGCACTGACCACTTTACTGCAAGACTTTCACTCTCACTCTGGGATTGATATCGAGAGTAATTTTGATACTCAGCAGTACAAACTGACGTCGGAGGTCGCGACAACCTTGTATCGTGTTGCTCAAGAGTCTTTGAACAACATCGAAAAACACGCAAGAGCGAAAAAAGTGACGGTTACTTTGCAAAAAATGGGCAATATGCTGCAATTACTCATACGTGACGACGGTGTTGGCTTTGTGGTTAACCAAGCAGTGCACCAACAAGGGATTGGGTTAAGGAACATGCAAGAGCGTGTAGAGTTCATTGGTGGTGAGTTTGAACTGATGAGTGAGCTTGGTTTAGGAACAGAGATTACCGTGCTGCTTAATTTGGATGAATTAGTTTATGGATAAACCGATTAGTGTGGTGATTGTTGATGATCATCAAGTGGTCTTAGATGGCTTCATGGCTCGCTTGGAGTTAGAGCCTGACATTGAAGTGGTCGGTACGGCAAGCAATGGGCTGGAAGCGATAGAAGTCGCAAAGCACCTTCAGCCTGATGTCATCTTGATGGACATTAGCATGCCGATAATGAACGGTATTGAAGCGACTGGGGTAATTAAAGAAGAGCGTCCAGAGAGCAAAATACTTATGCTGACCATGCACGATAACCGTGAATACATCATGAAGGTCATGCAAGCTGGCGCAGTAGGGTACATGCTCAAGGAAATCTCGGCCGAGAAAATGGTGCAAGCAATAAAAACGGTAAATCAAGGTTCAACGTATTTCTGCGAGTCTGTCACACAAACGCTTTTTACCCAAGAGGTGGTGCCAGCCACTCAAAAAACGAATCCACTCAGCCGAAGGGAAGAGGCGGTGCTTAAATTAGTCGCTCAAGGAAACAGCAGTAAGAAAATAGCCACACTACTTAACATTAGCTACCGAACGGTAGAGACGCATCGCCACAACATTAAGCACAAGTTGGATTTACATTCGACGGCGGAGCTAGCGAAATATGCGTTTGAAACAGGGTTAACAGAGTAGGAGAGTAGTGCCCGCAAAAAGCGAGCACGTGAGAGCGAAATTAATCGACTTTTGTAATGCTGCCAAGCTCTAGCATTGGAGCGACATCGATATCCTCTGCATTCATCATTGTTGAGATGCGTTGAACGGAAGATAGCAGCAGAGACTGCTCCCATTCTTCCAATTTTTGGAATCGATTAATGAAGTGTTCCTGCAATGGCGTTGGTGCTTGCTTTAGGGCTTCTTGGCCTTTGCTCGTAAGTACAGCATGCACTTTACGCTTGTCTTGAACACTGCGTTGACGCTCAACAAACTGGCCTCGTTCTAGTCTATCTAGAATGGTCGTTGCGGTCGCTTGGCTCATGTTAGTGTGGCTAGACAACTGTTTAATCGTTACGTTATCTAACTCATTGATAGCACGCATCAAAATCAACTGTGGAGCGGTCAATCCAGACTCTTTGCTCAGCTTTTTAGAATGTAAATCAATAGCGCGGATGATCTGACGAATCGAGACCAATACTTCTTCGTACTTTTCCAATTTATTCATCCAGTCTGTAGGGAACATTTATCGAGGCGACACTAACTTAAATGCGCCCTTATTTAAAGGGGTGGAATCAAAAATTACCACTACAATTTTAAGTAGTGTCTCCAATTTCATTTTGTCGCGTCGTGTAGACAAAATAAGAAGACCTAAAATTATTATAGCAATAAATGTTTGTGGTCTAACTATTGCGCTAGTGGTTTATCCTTTTAAAGGCGGAAATTGCTGAGTGAAAAGTAAGTTATTGGATTTTTTCATAGCAAAAAGATAGACAAAAACGTGTCAAATGATAGGATCTTGCGCCTTCACGGAATGTAAAACGTATCGTGTTCGAAAGATTTTTTTGTTTGGTACGTAAAAACAGTACAAAAATAGAGAGGAACGATGACAAAGGGTATAGATAAGTACAGTATCGATAGTACCGACTATACGGTAGGTCAAGACAACGTTCAAAAATGGGGTTTTGATGTTCATAACCCAGTTTTTGGTATTAGTGCAGGTTTAATTGCGCTGTTTCTTGTCGCTGCATTAGTTCTAGATGCACATACCGCAAAGACGGCACTTGATGGGCTGAAATGGAAGATCATTGGTTCATTCGATTGGTTGTTCATTATTGCAGGTAATATTTTCGTTATTTTCTGTTTGGCACTTATCGTTTCGCCAATGGGTAAAATCCGCCTAGGTGGTAAAGACGCTGTTGCCGATTACTCGTTCATGTCATGGCTTGCAATGCTATTTGCGGCTGGTATGGGTATCGGTTTAATGTTCTGGAGTGTCGCAGAACCTGTCGCTTACTTCACTGGTTGGTATGAAACGCCACTCGGTGTTGAAGCAAACACACCAGAAGCAGCGAGATTGGCACTGGGTGCGACGATGTTCCACTGGGGTCTTCACCCATGGGCAATTTACGGTGTTGTAGCACTTTCTTTAGCATTCTTTGCCTACAACAAAGGTTTACCGCTTTCTATGCGCTCGATCTTCTACCCGCTTCTGGGTGATCGCGCGTGGGGCTGGGCTGGTCATATCGTGGATATCTTGGCCGTTCTTGCGACCTTGTTTGGTCTTGCAACGTCACTGGGCTTAGGTGCACAACAAGCGGCAAGTGGTATTCATCACGTATTTGGTGTTGAGCCAGGACTGGGCCTACAAATCGTCGTCATTACCGTTGTAACTTTGCTTGCTGTTGTTTCAGTCGTACGTGGTATTGATGGTGGCGTTAAAGTCATTAGTAACATCAACATGGTTGTGGCGTTCTTGCTGCTGATTCTTGTTGGTCTTATCGGTTGGGCTGCGAGTTTAGGCTCGATTCCAACCACACTTATGGCATACGTAGAGAATATTATTCCGCTAAGTAACCCGTTTGGTCGTACAGATGAAGCATGGTTCCAAGGCTGGACAGTATTCTACTGGGCTTGGTGGATTTCATGGTCACCATTCGTCGGTATGTTCATTGCGCGTGTTTCTCGCGGTCGTACCGTTCGCGAATTCATTACAGCCGTTCTATTGGTTCCAACCGCTGTTACTGTTGTTTGGATGTCAGTATTTGGTGGTCTAGCGATCGAGCAAGTTGTTGATAAAGTAGGTGAGTTGGGCACGAATGGTTTGACTGACGTTTCACTTGCTATGTTCCAAATGTTCGATGTTCTTCCATTTGGTAGCATGCTTTCAATCATTGCTGTTGTGTTGGTACTTGTGTTCTTCATCACGTCTTCTGACTCTGGTTCACTTGTTATCGACAGCATCACAGCGGGCGGTAAAGTCGACGCTCCTGTACTTCAACGTGTTTTCTGGGCATTTATGGAAGGTGCAATTGCGGTTGCTCTACTGTGGATTGGTGGCTCAGAAGCAGTTCAAGCGCTTCAGGCAGGTGCAATTTCTACAGCACTACCGTTTACCTTCATTCTGCTTGCAATGTGTGTGAGCTTATTGATGGGTATGAGAACAGAACGTCAATAATTCAGGCATTTTATAAATCTGTCTGAGTAACAAGTAATCAAAAGGCCAGCATTTTGCTGGCTTTTTTTGTGCGGTTTTTATGACGGTGAGACAAAAAAATGACACATGAAAGTTCATATTTTACAAAGAGTTAATGTGCTATTTTGTTTTTTAAAAATTAGTGAATAGTCGTGAAAAAGTGTGTAATATTCACACACCTTAACTGTTCTCCCAACTCAAAAACTATAAATATGAAATTATCATTAAAACAAAAGCTTATTGGCGCAAGCCTTTCTGCTGTTGTTGTGATGGCAACAGCACTTACTTGGTTGTCGGCTGGTCAATTATTTGATCAGACTCGTTCAGGTGTCTATTCACGTGCGCAAAGTCTAAGTACTACTGCGTCAGAAGGAATTTCTGATTGGGTCAATATCCGTAAAGATATTGCTACCGCATTCAACGACTACTCGACAGAGCAAGACGTTGTCCCTTTCCTACAACAAGCTCGCAAGGCTGGTGGCTTTGATGACATCTTCCTTGGTACACCAAACGGTGATATGTATCGCTCTCACCCTGAGCGTAACCGTGCTGATTACGACCCTCGTACTCGTCCTTGGTACAAAGATGCTAACGCCGCAGGTAAGCAGATCATCACAGCTGCATATCAAGATGCAATCACTAACGCGCTGCTTGTAACCATTGCTGAGCCAGTAATGAAAAATGGTCAGTTTGTTGGTGTTGTTGGTGCAGATGTACTGATCGATCAGCTCATCAGCGACGTGATTAACCTAGATGCAGGTGAAAATGCGCATGCGATGTTAATCGATATGAACGAAGGTACGTTCCTAGCGCATCCTGATAAAAGCTTAACGCTTAAGCCTATCACCAGTGTTCTAAAAGACTTTTCAGAAGAGGCAATCGAGCGTGCTGCAGATGAAGGTCGTATCGAAGATACGGTAATCAAAGGCAAAGAGAAGCTTTACTACTTTAATAAAGTACCTGGCACGCATTGGATGTTCGCTATTGAAATGGATCGCGCAACGGAAGAAGCAGGGCATGCGGTATTGCTACGTGACCTATTGATCACTGCAGTGATGATCACCATTGTGGTTATTCTTGCGGTATCTTGGTTGGTTGGTTTCTTGTTCCGTGACTTGAGCCGCGTATCAAATGCACTTGAGGAAATTGCATCTGGTGAAGGTGACTTAACGCAACGACTAGAACCACGCAGTGATGATGAAGTCGGTAAATTGGCTGAAAACTTCAACCGCTTTGTTGGCAACATGCACACGATGGTGACCAAGCTTAGCCACGTATCATCTGCGCTTTCAGAGCAAGCACGCACGACGGCACAGCAAGCTGAAGAGCGTAGTCAGCGTATCTCTTACCAGCAAGATGAAATCAACATGGTGGCGACGGCTGTGAACGAAATGGCTGCAGCGACACAAGAAATTGCAGGTAATGCAGATAGCACGGCAAGTAACTCAGAGGAAGCGGTTCAAGCTTGTTCACACGGTTCTAGCCAAGTGACTCAGACGCAAGGTTCTATCCAGAACTTGGCGCAAGAAGTTCAAGTTGCCACTGATGTGATTCAAGAGCTAGAAGCACACGGAAATAGCATCAATACGATTCTATCAACGATTCAAGGTATTGCTGAGCAAACTAACCTACTTGCACTTAACGCGGCAATTGAAGCAGCACGTGCAGGTGAACAAGGCCGTGGCTTTGCTGTGGTTGCGGATGAAGTTCGCGTATTGAGCCAACGCACTCATGCTTCAACGCAAGAGATTCAAGAAACTATCGAGATGCTACAGGGCACAACAGCGAAAGCGGTTGGCATCATGGGTGATAGCCGTCGTCTGGCTGACACCAGTGTTGATGATGCAAACGCGGCTGCAGCGAGCTTGACGCAAATCCATACTGCTGTTGAGCGCATCAGTGACATGGCAACGCAGATTGCATCGGCGGCAGAAGAGCAAGCATCGGTAACAACCGAGATCACGCGTAATACTGAAGGCATTCGTGACGTTTCTAACGAGCTGTCGGTAGAAGCTCATCAAGCAGCAGAACAAGCTGCCCACCTATCTGAGCTTTCACACGAATTAGAGCAAGAGATTCAACGCTTTAAGCTGTAATCGGATACCGACCTAAATAAAAAGGAGCCATTTGGCTCCTTTTTTGATCGCTTATTAAGCTAGAAAGACGTTATAGCCAGAACTCACTGATCGGTTGCTCTTCGCTATAATGATGGGCGATTTGCGCTTGTAGCAGTTCTGCCGTAGCAATTGCATCGGTTAATGCATGGTGAGGGGTATAGTCTGGCAGACCATAACGGCGTCGAGATTGCGCTAGCCGAACCGATTCTGGCTTTTTACCTTTTAAACGCTCCCAGAGTGAGCCAGAGCGTTTCTGTTGAATTGTTTCTTCAAGATGCAGCGTATCTATCACTGGAAACTCAATTCCTTCCCCTAAACGGCTTTTGAGTGCTTTATCCAGAAATTCTCTCTCGATACGACGATAATGCACAACAATGATTTTTCCGCTTAAGCATGGTAGTAGCTCGCTTAGGATGTCACCCAAGTCAGGTGCATCGATCAATTCACTGTGAGTAATACCATGTATGATTACCGAGTCTTCATCGAGTGCTCGCTCCGGGCGAACTTTCCAATGACGTGAATTGCGCAAAAAAATCCGCTTCAAGTTAAACGGCACTAAACCAATGGTAATGATGTCATGTTTCTCGGGATTCAACCCCGTCGTTTCGAAATCTAGCGCGACGAACTCCACCTCAGACAGGGGGGTCTCTGGTGCAGGTGGTTTATTGCTATAAAACGCAATTAAATTCTCATCTTTAGCCATCTCCAACTTTTGTTCAAATTTCGTTGGCCACTGAATGGTTGGCTTCTGAAAGAGCTTTTTGATCATGTTCAACCTCACTTAAAGCTCTTATTCGCTTGGTAGCGGAACTTAAGGAAGTTCTGACCATTGCTTAGGATTTGGAAAGCATCTTTTAGGTTGCGACGTTCAAATTCAGAGAGATTTTCTGGTTCGATATTGTTATCTGGGTCAATGCCTAATTCCACGTCCGTCGCTTGGTGACGAATACGCACCATGGAAATAAACTCTAGTGCGTCTTTTAAGTCTTGTGCACGACCTTTTGGCAAAATGCCAGCATCAATGATGTCGTCGAGACGCTCAAACGAATTCTGTGCGCGTGAGCCAACCGCCAGAGAGTGAACGCGAATTAAGTCGACCAGAGGAGCCGTACCACGACGTTTGAGGTTGATGGAGTTGTTGTGTCTGCCATCTTTCTCCATCACAAAGTCTTTAAAGAAGCCAAGTGGCGGCGTTCGGTTAAGTGCGTTGCGAGCCAGACAGGCTAAGAAGCGATTGTTTTTACGCGCACGACGAACAATAAAGCTGGTTAATTGTTCTGCCCATTTTAAGCGACCGTAAACGCCATCCAAATCGAAAAAGATGGACGCGTTGAGTAGCGCTTTCGGGTTCGGGTTATCAATCCAGTCAGCGAAGCACTCTTCCCACTCTGAACGAGTCATGCGCCATAATGGGTTGGTTGCCATAATATCGCCCGTACAATACTTGTAGCCACAGGCATCTAATCCATCACTGACATATTTCGCTAAAGCTTCGAAGTACTTACCATGTTTCTCTTCTTGGTAGGTCTCATCTAGAATGATGGCGTTATCTTGGTCAGTCACCAACAGTTGCTCATCACGTCCCATTGAGCCAAGTGCAAGGAAACAATAAGGAATTGGTGGTGGGCCAAGCTCTTCTTCAGCCATTTCTAACAGACGCTGTTTGAAGCTTCGACCAATCACGGACATCGCACTGCCCACCATGTGTGAGTTGGCATCTTCGTTGACCAGGCGTACAAAGCTGCTTTTTACTTCTTCAGCAACAACTGCCAAATCTTCGATAGTCTGTTGTTGGAAAATGCTACTCACCAATAAGAGCGAGTTTTGTGATTCATAGCGAACAATGTCGGTTGTCTCGATAATACCAATAGGTAATTGGTTTTTAACCACAGGCAGATGGTGCACGTTGTAACGCAGCATGGTTAACATTGCTTCATAGATGTAGGCATTGTGATCAAGAGACATGACTTCAGTGGTCATCACACTTGATACATCGTCCTGTGGAGACAAGCCTTCGGCTAACACACGGGTACACAAGTCACGGTCAGTAATAATACCAAGTACCGGAGACTGTGGGTCATCTTCGTCACGAACGAAATCTGGATCGACGATAAGTAGAGCAGATACGTTGTCATTCGCCATCTGCTGCGCGGCTTGCTGGATTGTCTGTCCACGATCAATCGTATGAGCATCGCCAGTCAGCAAGGTTTTCACTTTCGATGTCGTCAGGTCATTGGCATCTTTGTTTTCTGAAATGGCTTGGCGTAAACGAGCACTATTTTCCACTTCGACAAAGTCTGCAAAGGAATCAAAGTTGTCGTATATCTCTTGGAAAACGTCACCAGGAATACAGTAGAGCAGAGTATCTTCAATGGCTTTTACCGGAAAGCGTACTTTGTTGTTGGTTAGCATTCCCATCTGGCCAAATAGGTCACCTTCATCAAGACGGTTATAAAGCTCTCCTTTGCGTCGATAAACTTCTACGACCCCGCTTCGCACCACGTAGAGATCTTGGATATAGTCTCCAAAATGGATAATTGGGGTATCTTCTCGGTAGTACGAGATCTCGACACTCTCTGTCACCTTGTTTAGTGTTTCTTCAGGGAGTTCATTGAACGGGGGGTACTTGGCGAGAAAGTTATAAATCTCGAGAAGTTCTGCATCCATCGAAGGTGCCTTTTAGTTCGCAAATAATAAAGTAATCTTAACTTAGTTTTAAAACAGAGTCTTATCTGAACCTTGATTTTCGTGCTCAGTCATAAGATTCTGACATATCGCACGATAAGGAATCGGCATTTCTACTACTATATAGTCACTTAAAAGGTGAGCGGAGGTGGTCGATATATTTTGGGCCAATGCTTGATTTAGAGGCATAGCAGATTTCAAATCGTTACCGCGTCTGTAAACTAAGTTATTTTTGTTGAACTAAGCCACTCAAGGTGATTTGGGGGCAGTGTTTAAATAATTCTCATGAAAGGAAGTCGAATGGTGAGAAGTTTATTGCTTGTGTCTTTAGCTGCTTTGCCAGCAGTAACTAGCGCAGCGGTCATGGACCAAGCAGAAAAATTTGGGTATGAACACATTCACCTGGATGTGGGTGCCGGAACCACAAATGAAGAGTGGTTAGATAATTCGAACGCGACCACAATTGGACTCGGTGGTAATTACTTATTTACTGAGAACTGGTTGTTTAATGTCGATTACTCGGCGCAGTTTTTCCATCCGGACGACTTTACTCTTCGCATTGACCGTTTGTTGTTTGGTGGTGGTTATCGTTATGGGATTACGGATCAATTCGATATCTACGGTAAATATGGAATAGGTGCAATCAAAGCGAAAGCGACGGACGACAAAACGGATAATACGTTATCTTCAGATAGTGAACTGCTTCAAGCCGTCACCATTGGGGTGAATTACTTATTCAGTGAAAAACTTATTGCGACGGCCGAGGTGGAAGTTAACCGCAGTGATATCGTCGATGAGAACAATTTTAAGATAGGTTTTAACTACCAATGGCATGATGTTATTGGTACTGGTCTTTTTTATCAGTTTAGAGATACCGATTACAGCGGTGAGAGCTCTGATTATGTCAATGAAGTGGGGCTGAGTTTGAAGTTTGTCTACTAGCGGACAGGTTCATTTATTGGCAATAAATAAAAAAGGTCAGCTTATGCTGACCTTTCCTTTTAATAAAGTATGCGACTATCGATTATAAAACCGCTGCAATGCCTTTACATAGAGGACCCATATTTGACTTCGTCATACCAGCAACACTGATTCGGCCTGAACCGACGATGTAAATACCGAACTCTTCTTTCAGACGGTTTACTTGCTCTTTAGATAGGCCGGAGAAAGAGAACATACCATTTTGACGTTCGATGAAGCTAAAGTCTGCGTCCACACCTTCTGATTTTAGTGTCGTTACAAATAGTTCACGCATCTCTTGGATACGATCACGCATTTCTGCTACTTCAGCTTCCCATTCCGCACGCATTTCGGCGTTGCCAAGAATGTGAGTCACGACAGCACTGCCGTGCGCTGGTGGGTTAGAGTAGATAGAGCGAATAATGGCTTTAACTTGCGAAAATGCGGTTGTTGCGACTTCTTCTGATTCCGCTACTAACGTGAAGGCACCAACGCGTTCGTTGTAAAGGCCAAAGTTTTTCGAGAACGAGCTCGCGACTAGGATTTCTTTGTTGTACTTAGCAAAAGTACGAAGACCCGCCGCATCCTCTTCCACGCCTTTAGCAAAGCCTTGGTATGCGAAGTCAAATAGAGGAAGCAATTTCTTCTCTGCGACTAGTTTCGCCAATGTTTCCCATTCTTCAGCAGTTGGGTCGATACCTGTAGGGTTGTGGCAGCAGCCGTGTAGAAGCACGATGTCACCTTCAGACGCAGATTGCAGATCGTTTAGCATTGCATCGAAGTCTTTGTCTTTTGTTTCAGCGTTGTAGTAGCTGTATTGTGCCGTTTCGATACCAGCGGCAGTAAATACGCCGTTGTGGTTTGCCCAAGTAGGGTTGCTGATCCAGATTTTTACATCGCCAAGTTGGCGTTTAATGAACTCACCAGCAACACGTAATGCACCAGTACCACCTGGAGCTTGAGCTGTTTTAGCGCGTTTTTCGTTTACAATTTCTGCATCAGAGCCGAAAAGCAGTTTTTGTACTGCAATGCCGTACTCAGCTGTGCCTTCGATAGTTAGGTAAGATTTGGTTTTTTCAGTTTCAACAAGTGCTGCTTCAGCTTTCTTTACTGTTGCAAGAACGGGAGTTTCGCCTTGCTCGTTTTTGTAAATACCTACGCCAAGGTTAATTTTGTCTGCGCGAGCATCTTTTTTAAACTCTTCAGTAAGGCCAAGAATAGGGTCAGCCGGAGCGGCAACTACTTTTTCAAACATAATCTTCATCCATGTTAATCGAAGGGGTGTGCTAACATTTATACCTTTCAGCAATATTGGTTACAACCGTTACTGAAAAGAAAACCTAAAAAAGTTGCGATTTGAAACAGAATTCTAACATAACTAAAGTTTTTGCCATGAAAACGTTTGGTAGGCACAGAGTTTGAAGGGGATTTATACCATGGTTGATGAAGTTTTGTTCACGTACCAATCGTTTGACTTCAGTGCTTTGCGTTAGTGATTTACGTGGAGTGGCGGTTACTAGTTGAGACAAAAACGCCCCACTAAAGGTGGAGCGTTTGCTTGTAAGAAGTATAGAGGCCGATTGATGTTATTTCTTCAGATCGATTTCAGACTCAACCGCATTGGTTTCGATGTCTGGATTAGAAGAAAGCTTCTCAGTCGCCCAGTCGTTCATATGCTTTAAGATTGCTTTTAACGCGTGCTTCTCTGTTGGGACTTCCGCTTTTTCGACTTCAAGCTTTTGTTTCGGGTGTGTGCCCGTCGCATCTTCCGCTACGTGTAGCCAATCTGGGTGCCAATAATAAGGTTGGCCGGAAGGTGAACTCCAAGAATGTACGCCGTTGGATTCACCTTTGTATTTAATGTCTTCTTCGTTGTATTTCGCCATTATTGTTTTCTCTCATAATCCATGAGTTGAGGTGTGCATCACCATTACTATCTAAATGTAACAGATGTAATGAAAATTAATGTGATAACTATCGACTTATTTTGTCATTCGATAGCTACAGACGATGCGTACTTCTCATTCAGAAGAATTTACTATTTGGCAGGTTTTGGCTTTATCTGCGTTTAAAGCATACGACGATGGATTCGCCTGCCTAACGCTATTCTTGAACGGTGATAGAGCCTAAACTACTCGTCATTCAAGTGTTTGAGAATCGCCGCTTTTGCATGCTCTTCTGTCGCTGCTTCTCCGTCAGGGACTTCAAGGTCAGCCTTTTTGTGTTCACCCAAAGCATCTTCAGCGATATGCAACCAATCAGGATGCCAGTAATAAGGGGTTGTGCCGCCAGGATGGTCCCAGCTATGTACACCTTTATGTTTCCCGCGATAAGAGAGATCGTCCATTGTAAATACTTTCATCGCTTCCTCCCGGCTTAAAAGATAGATGTCTAAGTGGATTTAACACTCTCAGCTCCTTGGAATGCCTTGCTTTTCGGACAAGGCAAAGATTTAAGACCACTCGGACGTATCAGTAAAAGTATGGAACATAAATTCTCACTTCGTCGTCGAAATTGCTATTAACAAGCTTGATAAATTACGTTGCTAAATTGACTACTGCCATATCAGAATGCTGGCGCGAAGTATGCTATGGTGCGGCTGCAAGTGAAATGAGGGATACATGAATCGATACCGTCAATTGGCCGAATTGTTTAAGGCACAAATTCAGCAAGATACTTGGAGAGCAGGGGAGAAGCTGCCTTCAATACGCATCACCAGCCGCAATCATTCCGTAAGTGCAGGTACGGTATTACAAGCCTATCAATTGCTAGAGGCGCAAGGTTGGGTGATAGCAAAGCCTCAATCTGGTTACTATGTGACTGCCGATCTTGAACGTCTCACCAATACGAATGGAATTAAACGCAACAATACGCCATGCACTAAGTTGAATGATGAGTTGTATTCGTTTTTGAAGCACCAAGCAACATCGGATGTTATTCATTTAGGCTCGGCGTTTCCGGATCCGTGTTTGTTTCCTTTAGAGTCGCTTAACCGTAATTTGGCCAGCTCGGGACGAAAAATGGGGCCGGATAAGTTGCTAGACAACCTACCTCCTGGTGCTGAGTCGTTAAGGCGACTCGTCGCTCAGAGGTATATTCATCATGGGATATCACTAACCCATGATGATGTGGTTATTACTTCCGGTGCGCTAGAAGCATTGAACTTGAGTTTGCAAGCGGTCACCCGACCAGGTGATACCGTCGTTGTCGAATCCCCAACGTTTTATGGCGCACTTCAAGCAGTAGAACGGTTGGGGCTCAAGGCTATAGAAATCAGTGTCGATGATGAGAGTGGGCATTCGCTTGAGCAAATCGAAGCAGCCTTTGCCAATGAAGACGTTCGGGCTTGTTGGTTAATGACGAACTTTCATAATCCAACCGGAGCTTCTTTGTCTGATGAACACAAACGATACATTGTTGAGTTAGCCAATCGATATGATGTGTATGTCATCGAAGACGATGTGTACTCTGAGCTGTATTTTTCTGACAAAAGGCCGAACTCATTGAAGACCTTTGATGAGCAAGAGCGTGTCCTTCATTGTGGTTCTTTTTCTAAGAGTTTATGCCCTGGATATCGCTTGGGTTGGGTGGTGAATAAGCGTTTTAACGAGACTATTCAAAAGCTCCAGTTAATATCGACATTGTCTGGGAGTGCTCCTATTCAGCAGGGGGTTGCACATTACTTACAAAACGACAGTTACGACAACCACCTGAGAAAGCTTCGTAAGGCACTGCAACAACGTCAAGCTGACTTCGTGGATTTACTTGCAAAGCACCTACCTAAAGAGGTTACCTATCAACGTCCTGATGGTGGTTACTTTCTTTGGCTGAAATTGCCAGATGGAATATCAAGTAAAGCGGTATATCAAGCACTATTATCTGAGCAGGTTACCGTCGCTTATGGCAAACTCTTTTCGATAAGTGATCAATACGAAAACTATTTAAGACTGAATACATCGCTTCCTTTAGAAACGAGTTTGGAACGTGCTATCAAAAGGCTAGGTGATTTGCTTCGCGAATTACTCAGAATTGAAACTTATTAAACTGCTTAGTGTTTTTTTGCTCCAACTGTATCAGCGCCATTTTTGCAAATTGTGCTTCAATCATTATTCAGGTCGGCAGACCTTGGACGATTAAGCAGGATTTAAGATGAAAAAGCAGTTGGTTAAACATGAGTTAAGGTTAATCGCCGTTGCTATTTTTAGTGCGTTTTTACTGGTATTTGCGCATCTCATTTTGGCGAAGTCTTTCTCTAATATGGCATGGACAGAGTACACCGCGGCCGTGATCCCTTTCGTAATGTTTGGCTTATGTATTGTGGGCGTAAAGTACGCTGAAAAAGCGGACAGAGATAAGGAAGAAGACTAACTCAAGCTTGAGTTGCTTGGCAGATAGTATTGACGGTTGAGCACAAAATAAAAGACCTCCACTAGGGAGGCCTTTTCTAATTCTGTCTCACTAAAAAGTGATTAGAAGTTCGCAGAGCGAGGCGTACGTGGGAATGGGATCACGTCACGAACGTTACCCATGCCTGTTACATAAGATACTAGACGCTCAAAGCCTAGACCAAAGCCTGCGTGTGGCACTGTGCCGTAACGACGTAAGTCGCGATACCAGCTCATGTGCTCAGGGTCGATACCCATTTCGCGCATACGTGCATCCAGTACGTCTAGACGCTCTTCACGCTGAGAACCACCGATGATTTCACCGATGCCAGGTGCTAGAACGTCCATTGCCGCTACCGTCTTACCATCATCGTTCATACGCATGTAGAATGCTTTGATGTCTTTCGGGTAGTTCTTAACGATTACCGGCGCTTTGAAGTGCTCTTCCGCTAGGAAACGCTCGTGCTCAGATGACATATCGATACCCCACTCAACTGGGAATTCGAACTCACGGCCAGAATCCAGCAGGATTTGGATCGCGTCTGTGTAGTCAACTTGTGCGAAGTCAGAAGAAACAAAGTTCTCTAGACGGCTAACGGCTTCTTTGTCGATGCGCTGAGCAAAGAACTCAAGGTCATCGCGACGCTCTTCAAGTACTGCTTTGAATACGTACTTAAGCATGTCTTCAGCCAGTTTCGCAACGTCGTCTAGTTCTGCAAACGCAACTTCAGGCTCAACCATCCAGAACTCTGCTAGGTGGCGGCTTGTGTTTGAGTTTTCAGCACGGAAAGTAGGGCCGAAAGTGTAAACCTTGCTTAGTGCACAAGCGTAAGCTTCCGCGTTTAGCTGACCAGATACCGTAAGAAAAGTTTCTTTACCGAAGAAGTCTTCGTTGTAGTCTACTTTGCCTGCGTCTGTGCGAGGCAGGTTTTCCATGTCTAGCGTAGAAACGCGGAACATTTCACCAGCACCTTCAGCATCTGAGGCAGTGATCAACGGCGCAGATACCCAGAAGTAACCTTGCTCGTGGTAGAAGCGGTGGATCGCTTGAGATAGGCAGTTACGTACACGAGCTACCGCACCGATTACGTTTGTGCGCGGACGTAGGTGCGCAACTTCACGTAGGTACTCGATAGAGTGACGAGTTTTTGCCATCGGGTAAGTTTCAGCGTCTTCAACCCAGCCAACCACTTTAACGCCAGTGGCAGCAAGTTCGAAGTCTTGGCCCTTTGCAGGAGATTCAACAATCTTACCAGTTACTTCAACAGAGCAGCCAGTCGTTAGCTTTAGTACTTCGTCTTCGTAATTATTAAGATTATTTGGGACCACGGCCTGAATCGGGTCGAAACAAGAGCCGTCATATATGGCAAGGAAAGAGATTCCAGCTTTGGAATCACGACGTGAACGGATCCAGCCACGAACAGTCACTTCGCTGTCTACTGCTAGCTGACCTTTCAATACGTCTGATACAGGCGCGTAAGTCATGTTTTCAATATTCTCCATTGAGGTAAAAATTCAACCCAACACTTATTAAAGTGCTTGTCTAATAACATTTTTGTTCAAAAAACAAGCTAAGTGCTGAGTTGGGTAGCATTTTACAGATTCAACGAGACATATTACCTGTCAATTCGCTCGCATCAACCTTTATATTCATTTTGATGGGGAGAATCTCTCTATTTATTCACTCTTTGATGCTCTGAAAGTGTGAATTGGTTAAGTAATTGCTCTAAACGTTCGGATAGATGCTCTAAATCAACACTAATATCACGCGTGTGCGATGCTGATTGCGATGTGTCGTCAGCATGCAGTGTGATCACATCAATTTTGGATTGAATACGCTGACTGACGTCGGATGTGGTTTGCGTCTGGCTTTGAATGTTTTCCGCATGTTTCAGAACTTGATGCATTTCATCGACAACGTTATGCATCGTGACTGAAAGTGTCTCGACATCGACTGAACGTTGGTGAGCAAACTGGCAGACAGTATCCACAGAGGCTAAGGACTCTTCACTCCCTTGCTGGAATTGAGAAATGATATGCTCAATGTTGCCTGTGGCTTCGGCGGTCCGAGAAGCTAGGTTACGCACTTCCTCCGCGACGACGGCAAAACCGCGTCCTTGCTCTCCGGCTCGGGCGGCTTCAATTGCAGCATTCAACGCGAGTAGGTTCGTTTGTTCTGCAATGCCTTTAATGACCCCAAGAATGGATGATACTTCTTCGGTTCTTTGGTTTAACGAACTGATTTTTTCCCGTACGCCGTCAATATTGCTCACCAAGTGTTTGATGTCTTCGCTCACGCTGTGTGCTTGGCTTGCGCTGTGAGTGGCAACATCAACGGTGTGGTTGACTAGAGCTGTGGCGTTATTGGTCGAGTCTTCAACGGCGGTTTGTTGTTGCAACATGTCGGTGATGTTGCTTTGTACGTCACTGGTTTCCAATTGTTGATTATTGGCCGCTTTGTCTGTTGATTGTGCAACATCCGTTAACTGACTGGCTGAATTGGCAAGAGAGTGGGAGGTGTCTTGTACACGCTCTAAACTCTCGGATACCGTATCCATAAACGAATTAATCGCGGTAGAAAGTTGGCCTACCTCATCTTTTTGGTGATGAACAAGTCGTTGAGATAGATCTTTACTATGGCTCACATTCGCCATGAATTGCGACGTTTTTTGTATTGGGCGAACAATGATTTTACGAATCAAACTCATCGTTATAATAAAACCAACAAACGCGATAACGGCCATTATTCCCATCGCAAACATTGCCTGTTTATTGATCATTGAATTGACGTGGTTCATGTTGTATTCCAAACGAATCGCGCCCAATACTTCGCCTTCTGGTGCTACATGGCAAGAAACGCAGTTGGTGCCACGATAATTTTCGCTTGATTTCATTGGTAGCGCGACAACCAGTCCGTTCCCCCAATCGGCTGAAATTGGCTCAATGACCAGTTCGCCATTTAAAGCTCGTTGGTCAATATCATCGACCGGTTGTTGGTTTACTTGTCCTGGTCCGTAAAGCTTGGTGACGGTATCAGCTCGCAACACGCGAACTTCTTCAATCCCTTCTTGAGCGAGTGCTTTTTTTCGCAAAGTTTCTTTTTGCGACATGGTGCCTGTTAGCATCATCATGTTTAGGCTATCGAAGTAATTACTGGCCTTATCATGAAGCTGTTCACTGAGAACATCATTGATTAAGGTTTTTTGTTGATGGTATTGATAAGCCGTAGAGGTAGCCAGAACACAGCTGAAGACGGCAATTAACGCGAGCAAGAGCTTAAAAGTGATAGTTGAGCGCATAAATTTATAAGTGTAATTGGAACGAACTGCACAATCTTAATGTGCACAAATGCACACTGCGATCAACGAAATGAATGATTGTGACCCCACTCATGTTGGGGATATGTAATTGTGATGTGAGTGCTGTGTAATCAAATGTTTGGCGCATGACAGAAATACGACGATCAGGACAAAGGTTTAATTATTTTCGCTGAGAACAAACGGCGTTTTGCTACGCTTGTATTGAGTAGCACTTGTCTGTTGGCAGTGAATTCCTTAGTATTGCGTGTCTTTTTAAAGCCTGAGAATCAAGATGAAAACAGAATTGTACAAAGAGTTTATGTTCGAAGCGGCACATCACTTGCCACATGTACCTGAAGGCCATAAGTGTGGTCGTTTGCATGGACACTCTTTCTTAGTTCGTCTTTATGTAGAAGGTGAGGTAGACCCGCATACTGGTTGGGTAGTGGATTTCGCTGAAATCAAAGCGGCATTCAAACCAATTTACAATCGTTTAGACCATTATTACCTGAACGACATTGAAGGTTTGGAGAATCCGACGAGCGAAGTGCTAGCAAAATGGATTTGGCAACAGCTTAAGCCAAGTTTACCGTTGCTAAGCAAAGTAGAAATCAAAGAAACGTGCACAGCCGGTTGTATTTACAAAGGTGAATAAGTCACTTTTTATTGAGCATTGAAGACAAAGGCAAGCCATGAGCTTGCCTTTGTTGTATCTGGATATTCCCTATTTTTTATAATTTTCTTGCTAGCTCAGTGGATGACGTAAAATCCACTCTTTTTCGTTCTCACCAAACGTTGTTTTCTCTGTATTGATGAATCCACACGCATCAAGAAAACTGATAGCGTATTGCTGACTCTGTGGCACAGTGACGCAAAGAGAGGTGCTTTCAGGGTCAATGGTATACGCATAAACGAACAGTTTACGTAACGCTTCACTCCCAACCCCTTGGCGTTGGAAGCGTCGATCAACCATCAAGTACTTGAGCCCCAGTTCGTGCCTTTTGGCAAAGGGCGCATGTTGGGAGAAGCCTTTATCGATAACAAGATAGCCAACTAATAGATCGTCAGAATAAATCGTAAAGAACGCTTCAGACTTATTGCGTTTTTGATAAGCCACTTCAAACGGCGTAGAAAATCCTTTCTGCTCTTCCTGCACATCCAATTGCATCAAACTCGAAAAATCTTTCAGTTTGGTGGGTTTAATAGCAATCATCGTTCAACCACAAATTGGCGGCATATCCTCATGCCGCCACGAACTTTAATAGAGTATTCCCTCTAGTTTAAGTAACTCACGAGGTTAAGAAAAGCTAGAAATGCAGAGGATAATAATAACCTTGGTGAATATAGGCGCCTAATGTTGTGAGTAAGTGAGCACTGTCTGCCGTTTCTACGCCTTCAACAATGACGGTACACCGATACGTATTTCCCATGGCGATTAACTGACGCAACGTTTCCACTTTCTTATCGTCCGACTTTAAACCAATCACAAACTCCCGATCTATTTTCAAATAATCTGGATTGATTTTACTGATGAGCGACACGTTGTTGTTGCCAGTGCCAAAGTCATCGATACTGATTTTACAATCCAGTGCTTTTAGTTTCGCGACATTGCCATAAATCTCGGAGGTATAGTACATCGATGCATTTTCCGTGATTTCAATCGTCAGCAAACGACAATCTCGGTTAGATAGTTCTCTGTGTAGGATTGAAAAGTTGCGTCCTCGCAGCAAAGAAGGACAAACATTAATGCTGATAGGAATAGGCAAGGCTTTGTGCTTAGTATAGATGGACTCTATCACCAGTAAGGTATGAGTTAGGAGCAGCCCATTGCGGATCAGTGTCTCAATAAACCGTTGCGTATTTTTTACCTTAAACCGCGAGAGCGCTTCGTAATGCACAATCTTTTGCGCTGAAGTGTCATAAATCGGCTCCAGTTTGATTTTAAATTGTCGAATTGCACACAAATAAGCCATAAAGGCTTGTAGAGAGCGATGACGCAGTATTATGAGAAACAGCAAGCTTAATAAAATGATGCTTTGAAACGGTCCAGAGATGTAATACACCTCTTTATAGCCGCTGTTCTTAACGTGATAGTTGAAAAAGCGTTCATTGGTGTTACCAATTTCTAAAGAGGTCCCTGTATTGGTTGATAGCTTCATGCCGGAAAGAAAAAAACGCGAAATATGATTTTCAACGTTGTCGGATAAGTTAATGTTTTTGACACGAACCAAAACGGTCGCGTTATTCAAGTCAAATGATTGGGTCGTATAATTGCTATTATTACTCCACTCTTCAAATGCTTTTTTGCTGACAGGGACAACGGTTTCTGGGGTGACTAAACACCGGATATTGAAACGGTCTAGCATCATGCTCGATTCGACCAGCTTTACATTATCAAAGAGCGACTTCAATTCTCTTTCATCAGCAAAGCAGCTCTTTTGGGAAAGGTTTTCTGCAATTTCGAAGGCGTTATCAAGATAATTATGTTTCACAATGCTGTTTATCGCGTAATAACAGATGGCAAAGAAAATGATCGCTGTGATCAAGACGACCCACAGCGTATCTGAATAGATCTTTTTATTACGCAGACAAATACGAAGGGCTTTGCCAAGGCTGTTTGTTGTGTACTGATTGATCTTGTGTTGATGGTCGATGCCATTCTGATGGTTGTTTTGCATAGTAAAAGGGATGAAGTATCCGGTCCGGTGAATATTTTCGATAATATTTTTTTTTGTGGTTACGTGTTCTTCCGTGAGCTTGCGAAATTTCTTTCTTAGAGCGGCCACCGCGTTTTTAAAGCCATTTTCAGGCAGTGTCATTTTGTATTGTTGAGTGATTTTGCTTTCTATCAGTCGCTGGCTAATTGGCGTATTTAAGCTGCCGTATTTGGCGATGGTTGACAGAATGGCGTACTCATTTGGGTTGACAGGAATGGAGTGGTGGAGTGATTGATTGAGCTCTAAAGATATTTCGTTTTCGGACAAGCAAACGCAGATTTGGTTTCCAATTTCAAACCTAATCATGTGTTGGTGTGCTCCAAGTTTAATTTTTGGCTACGTTATCAATAAAGCTAGGAGAGGGATGTGATTTTTTACGGGGATATCCATAATAATTGGATATATTCAAGGTTTTAGGTTTTTTTATGCTGGGCGTAGCAACCCATTATTCATAGTTAATGAGGTATAAAAAACCCGAGCGGCGGCTCGGGTTTCGTCGATATTCAGCAAGGCTTATTAACAGATAACTTTTACTGCTAGGCCGCCTTGAGAAGTCTCACGGTATTTCGCGTTCATGTCTTTACCTGTCTCTAGCATTGTTTCGATAACTTTATCTAGAGAAACAGTAGGAGCAGAAGAACGACGCAGTGCCATACGAGTTGAGTTGATTGCTTTTACAGCTGCAATACCATTACGCTCGATACATGGAACCTGAACCTGACCTGCAACCGGGTCGCAAGTTAGACCTAGGTTGTGCTCCATCGCAATTTCAGCCGCCATACATACTTGCTCTGGGCTACCACCCATAAGCTCAGCAAGGCCCGCTGCTGCCATAGAACATGCCACGCCAACTTCGCCCTGACAGCCAACTTCTGCACCAGAGATAGACGCGTTACGCTTGTAAAGGCCGCCAATTGCACCAGAAGCTGCGAAGTAACGGATGTAGTCTTTCTCAGTTACGGTTTGAATAAACTTGTCATAGTAAGCCAGTACCGCAGGGATGATGCCACATGCACCGTTAGTCGGCGCAGTTACAACACGACCACCTGCTGCGTTCTCTTCGTTTACTGCAAAAGCAAACATGTTTACCCAGTCAACAACAGACATTGGATCGTTCGTTGTTTTTTCAGAAGTAAGCAGTTGCTGACGAAGTGCTGCCGCACGACGAGGCACGCGTAGTGGACCAGGCAGAATGCCTTCTTCGTTCATACCGCGATCCATACATTCGCGCATTGTGCGCCAGATGTTTGCGAAGTAAGTACGAGTTTCTTCGTCAGAATGAAGCGCATGTTCATTTTTCATGGTTAGCGCACTGATAGATAGGCCGCTTTCATGACATTGTTTTACAAGCTCTTCTGCCGTTGTAAACGGGTAAGGAACTTTTACTGGGTTCTCAACTTCTTTACCGAAGTTTTCTTCATCAACGATGAAACCACCGCCGATAGAGTAGTAAGTTTTTGAGTACGCTTTTTCGTCATCAATCCAAGCGTGGATTTGCATGCCGTTTTCGTGTAACTCAAGGTTTGTTTTGTGGAAGTTCATTCCACCTTCACGTGGGAACGATACTGTGTGACAGTGCATGCCAACAGGAAGGCGTTCAGTTTCTTCTACGCGAGCGATAAAGCCCGGGATAGAATCGATATCAACTTTCTCAGGAGTGTTGCCTGCAAGACCCATGATGATAGCAATATCTGTGTGGTGACCTTTCCCTGTCAGTGATAGTGATCCATAAACGTCAACGGTGATTTTAGTGATGTCGCGCAGTTTTCCCATTGCGCGAAGATCATCAATAAACTCTTTACCCGCTTTCATTGGGCCTACAGTGTGTGAGCTTGAAGGTCCAACACCGATTTTATAGATATCAAAAACACTAATCATATCGATTACCTCAGAAGAAAGCCTCCCAAGGGGAGTTGGGAGGCTTAATTTTATCGTTATATTTTTGGATTAATCATACCGTGCTAGGGCAGGGATGATTAAAGAGCGCCGTAGATTACAGAACTAATGGCAGCAAGACCACAGATTGCTGTGAAAATTTGCACAGGTGCTGAAGTTTTGTACTTAGCCATCGCTGGAACTTTTTGCATTGCGAAGATAGGCATCAAGAATAGGATTGCCGCAATCATCGGTGCGCCCATTGTTTCAATCATACCTAGGATGCTTGGGTTAACGATAGCAACGATCCAAGTTGTGATTACGATGAAGATAAGAGACATCTTCTCGATCTTGCTTACTGGCGATTTTGAACGAGATTTCACTAGACCAACTAGACCTTCATGCGCACCTAGGAAGTGGCCGAAGTAGCTAGAAGTGATAGCCGCGAAAGCAACCAGTGGACCTAAGTAAGAGATCAGTGGAGACTCATGAACGTTTGCTAGGTAAGAAAGAACAGAGATGTTTTGCTCTTGTGCTGTTGCTAGTTGCTCTGGAGACAGAGAAAGTACAACAGAGAAAACGAAGAACATTACAAAGCCCATTAGCATCATCGCTGCGCCACCAGTGATAGCGTCAGTTTTCTTAACTGCGTCATCACCGTATACACGACGTTGTTCTTTAGAGAACTGAGAAATGATTGGGCTGTGGTTGAAAGAGAACACGATAACAGGGATTGCTAGCCATACGATAGCTGGCATTGCACCCCAGTCAGGTGATACTTCCATCATTGAAGTGTTCCAACCAGGAATTAGGTACACAGACAGCGCTAGTAGGATGAACACTAGAGGGTAAACCATCGCTGAAGTTGCTTTCAGCATAAGCTCTTTACCGAACACTACGCCCGCTGTCATTGCAGCGATAAGTGCACCGGAAAGTAGCCAGCGAGGAATAGATTCCATACCCATTTGGTTAACTAGGAAAGAGTCAACCGTGTTTGTGATACCAACACCGTAGATAAGTACGATTGGGTAGATAGCGAAGAAGTAAGCGAACGTAATAAGGTTTGCGCCAGTCTTACCAAAGTGCTCTTCTACTGTGTCAGTGATGTCCGCTTCTGGGTTTTTCGCAGAAAGAACGAAGCGAGCTAAAGATTTGTGTGCGAACCAAGTCATTGGTGCTGCGATTAGGGCTAGGATTACTAATGGCCAAAAGCCACCTGCACCTGCTTTAATAGGAAGGAATAGTACACCGGCACCTACTGCCGTACCAAAAAGGGACAGACACCAGGTAAAGTCTTTGTAAGAAAACTTACTAGACGATTGTGCGGTAGAAACCGCAGAAGTAGTTGTATTCATTTTTTAGTTACTCATTTTGGGAACAGGAAATAAGTCGGGAGTAATTTTGCAAGATTTTACACTAGGAAAATTAGATCTAAATCATTTATTGCTTACGCTTATTGAATGATATGTCAAAAACCTGCTTTTTATCACGAAAATGATGTGCTACTCGTGATTTCTGCTAATGAGTAAAATTAGAAAAACTTATCGATAGGGCTATTTGTATAAATTTATTTCACCGCAAGCGTTTGCGGTGAAAACGGCAAATTAATCTAATGTGAATGAATGTTTATGAAGCAACGTTTTATTAATATTGATGCGCATGATGATCGCATCCATAAAAATACCGATATCAGAAGTTTTCAATGTGAAATGATATGTTTTTGCATTGATTCGATGATTTGTGCGGTCATGCCCCAGATGAAATGCTGTCTATATGGGATAGCAAATACACGATGACTGCTGTTTTTTAGGTCAAACTTGGTGCTGTACAATTTTGTCGGATTCAGAATGTGGTTAGCAGGAACTTCAAAAACAGACTCCACCTCATTTGGGTCAATATGCGTTTTATACTCAGGAGAAATAAAGGCCAAAAACGGTGTCACATTAAACTGACTAATCGTTGGCAATGTTGGAAGCTGGCCAAATACATGAATATGTTCATCTTCTATGCCGACCTCTTCTTTGGTTTCTCGTAAAGCCGTATTGATTAGATGCCGATCTTCCTGCTCAAACTTACCGCCGGGGAAACTGATTTGTCCCGGATGATGACGCAAGTGCGCTGCTCGCTTTGTCAAAATGACCTGTAGCCCCTCCGGGCGTTCTACAAAACCAATTAAGACCGCTGCGTCTCGCAGTGATTTTCCTTTCATCCATTTCAGTCGCGCGAGGGATTCTTTGTGGTAACCCGTTGGAAGCCGAAATTGAAAGTTTTGCAGTAATTGAGTTTTGTCGATAACCAAACCAAATCCTTATTTATTGTGCCTAACCACTATTTATTATACTCAATGGCCGCAAGAGGCGTGGTGCTATCGCCGTTGGTACGGTATTAAAGTAGTAGTACGGCAATACCAAAGCATGTCCATTGGTTCTTTCCCTGCTTTGTGTCGTGTGTCTCACTCTGCTTGGGTGTAATAATTTGAAACTTATAAGGTTATAAACCATTCTTTATTTTAAGACGTCACTATAGGGCAAGTATTGACTGATGAAAGGGATTATTTTCACCGAGTTCATGGAGTTAGTGGAAGAGAAGTTTGGTCTCGATGTGTTAGACCAAGTGCTCGACCTTTCTAATGACGAAGGGATTTATACGGCGGTTGGTAGTTACGATCATAAAGACTTGGTTAAATTGATTGTGAATCTCAGTAAAGTATCTGGCATTCCACCTGAACAACTGCAAGAAGTATTTGGAGAGTGCGTTTTTTTGAATTTACTTCGCTCGATTCCTAGTCACGCGAGTTTGCAGCAGTGTGAAACGACATTTCAATTTGTTCGCCATGTTGAAGATTTTATTCATGTCGAGGTCAAAAAGCTCTACCCAGATGCTAATCCTCCTCAGTTTGATTTTATCAGCGAGACTCAATCAAACATGGTGTTTGATTATCGAAGTGCGCGGTGCATGTCTCACGTATGTTTAGGTCTAATAAAAGGTTGCGCAGCGCACTTTGGTGAAGTTATTCATATCAAACACCAAAACCAGTCAGAAGATGGTAGCCAGGTTCGCTTTTGGTTAGAGGCACAATAAGAACGATATGACAGGAAGTTCCTCGCTAGAAAGGAAACTCAAACGAGAAATCGAATCAAGAAAAGCAGCTGAGCGGTTATTGGAGCAGAAGAGCTTCGAACTTTATGAATCTACTCAACAGCTAAGTGTTGCTTTAAAAAAGCTTGAGTTGAAATCAAAAAAGGATTTACGCAAGTTTGAGTTCGAAGAGAAAGTTGACGCGACGCTGATTAAGTTTGGTCGAACTTTTTTGTCGAGCACGTTTGATGAAGCCATGATTGCCAGTTTTATTGAACAGCTCACTTCGAACTCAATCATTTCTGCGGCTTACTTACATCTTGATTCCACAAAACTCTCTTCTTTGCGCCGACATCATTTTGGTCATTTACAGCTTCGCCATGAGAATACGATTAAGACTGTCCCCAATTGGCAGGGGGAGAACTTGCATTTGCCTATCATCATTGACAAGCAAACAGTAGGGGAGTTGATCTTCTCTGTTCAGTTGGATCAAATCGATCAATCGTTTATTTCCAAACAGATGGAGCTGGTATCGGATTTGGTTCATGGGGTCATTGGGCGTCATTTGAGTTTAGAGCGAGAAGTGGAGCTGCGAAAGCGAGCAGAGGAATCGGAAAAAGCGACGAAAGAGTTTGTCGCCATGATTAACCACGAGTTGCGTACGCCTCTTAATGGCGTATTAGGTAGTGCTGAACTACTAAGTCGAACACAGTTAGGTGAAGAGCAACGCCATTACCTAAACAACTTGACTCAATCGGGAGACTTGTTGAGGGTCATCATTAACGATCTTCTCGACTTCAGCAAGATGAATGCCGGTATGATGGAAATCATCGATAAGGTCTTTGCTTGGGAAGAGCTTGAAAAAGCCATCATGGGCGTATTTTCAGCTAAAGCAGCAGAAAAGCGAATTCATTTCTCTATCGATAAAAAGCTCGGTATTCCCGAGTTTTTAGTTGGTGACTTAGAGCGAATTACACAGATCTTGGTCAACTTGGTGGGAAATGCTATTAAGTTTACTCATTTGGGAGGGGTGGTGCTGCGAGTGGAGTGGATAAATGGTATTGCGCATTTTGAGGTTGAAGACACGGGTATTGGCATCCCGATAGAAGCACAGCCCTCATTATTTGACCCATTTGTGCAAGTAGATCGCTCGGCGAAGCGCAGTTTTGAAGGCTCAGGTTTGGGCCTTGCGATTTGTAAAAATCTAGTGGATTTGATGCAGGGCGAGATTAGCTTTGAAAGTGAAGAACGCAAAGGTACCACCTTTAAAGTCTCTATTCCTCTAAAGGAGGGACAAGCCCAAGGCGCAGCTGAGGGGGAATTAGCTACCATAGAGCGAAGTGATTTGGCAGGACGCTCAATACTGGTGGTTGACGACATCAGAATGAACCAAGTGATAGTTACTCAAATGCTGAAAAAACTCGACATTACGCCTGATTTAAAAGCCAATGGGAAAGAAGCTTTAGAAGCGGTGAAAAACAAAGATTACGAACTGATATTTATGGACTGCCGAATGCCAGAAATGGATGGTTATGAGGCGACGATGTATCTGAGAGAGCGTGGCTTTACTCATCCTATTATTGCATTAACCGCTGGCACTACCATCGAAGAGCGTCAAAAGTGCATTGATTCAGGCATGGACGACATCCTCACTAAACCGTACACCGCAACCGATATTGAACAGATCATGTGTAAGTGGCTTGAGCAGTAGACGCAGCCTCTTAAAAAAACGGATTCTTGTTAGCCAACGGCTAAAAGCCAAAGTACCTGTAAATAAAACATACAAAAAACGCTCCACACTGGATAATGCCGATCGCTTAACGATGTTTCTTGTGTCATTCCAGCGAGCCTTGGCGAGACTAGGAATCTAATAGCAGCATGCTGAGCGGCTAATGAAACAAATTTGACCATAAAGTGCTCGGATAGAAGAGCCAACATCACGCTCCTTCGTCGCTGTGCAGGATGACGAGATACAGAAATATGCCCACTCGCAGTTAAACGAGCAGCATTATCCGTACTGGAGGCGTTTTTGCTTGTTTTCGTTAGCAGGATTCATAGACCGTTGCCATTTGACGAAACCTACGATTGCAGCGCTGGCAAAATCTTTGAGAGCTTATCCAACGTTTCTTGATATTCAGAAGCGCAATCGCTATCTGCAACGACGCCGCCGCCAGCCCAAGCGTACAGTTTGTGATTTTCCGCTACGAGAGTGCGGATGGTGATGCTGGTATCCATACGACCATGGCGAGAAATGTAGCCAATACTGCCGCAATACGCGCTGCGTCGATGCGGCTCCAACTCTTCAATGATCTGCATTGCGCGAACTTTAGGTGCGCCCGTAATTGAGCCGCCTGGAAAACACGCTCGCAGCAAATCTGCAGGAGAATATTGCTCGTCCAAATTCGCACGAATGGTACTCACCAAATGATGCACAGCGGGGAAGCTTTCAATATCAAACAGCTTTGGCACGTGAACGCTACCCGGTGATGCAACTCGACCAATGTCATTACGCAGCAAATCGACAATCATCAGGTTTTCTGCCTGATCTTTTTCCGCAGTCTGCAAGTCATGGGCATTAGCGTTATCTTGCCTTGGATTTTCGCTGCGTGGTCGAGTGCCTTTGATTGGTTTCGTTTCAATGACGCGATCTTTGAGTTCTAAAAATCGCTCTGGAGAGATACTCAAAATCGAAGACTCAGGTATACGGATAAACGCTGAGAATGGCGCTTGGTTCGCGGACTCCAATTTCAGATACGCTTGCCACTCGCTGCCTTGATACGGTGCGTTAAAGCGTTGCGCCAAATTGATCTGATAGCAGTCACCACTCAACAAATATTCTTGCACCTTGTCAAAGCGAGTAGCGTAGCTCTCTTTCGTCATGTTTGACTGCCAATCGCCGGACAGAGCGAAGTCTACACTTTGCTCCGCTTCTTGTTTGTCTATCCATTGCCAAGCTTGCTCGATATTCTGACCGACTAAGCATGCTTTTTTAAGCTTGTGGTCAACAACGACGGCCCATTCATACAGACCTACCGCCATATCAGGCGTGTTGAGGTCCTTTTCGGCCAGTTCTGGCATTGTTTCTACGCGTCGACCTAAATCGTAGCTGAAGTAACCGAGCGCTCCGCCGACAAAAGGCAAATCCAATTCTTTATTTAACTCAACGTGAGGAAGCCACTCTTCTTGCAACTGATGAAGCAGCGTGAATGGGTCATCTTGAGTTGAATAGGCATTCGATGGCGTTTCAACTTGTGTGCTGTCGGCAGTGGTTTCTAACGTTGCAATTGGGTTGGCAACCAACACATCGAAGCGACTATCGATATGCGTTTCTGATGCAGAACGCAGCAACATCGCCCAAGGCTGGTGTTGAATGCGAGAAAAGAGGTGAAGAGCAAACTCTGGTGCATATTCCAGCGCTTTAAAATCAATGAATTGATTGTCCATGTTGTTCATTTGTGTAATTTGTGACAAAGAGATCGTTCACTGCATGGCATGTCATGGGCAGCAAGAGTATCATATTCCTCTGTATAGCCAAACTCCCTCTATTGATAGGGTTTTGAGATGGTTTACAAGTAGGCGACTTCAGCGTTTCGTGTGTCGATATCAGCCGTTCGACAATTGTTTATAAAAAACGAAGCTCAAAAGAGCAATAAGCTCAACAAACACGATTGAAGCCAAGCCAATAATGGAAGCATAACTATAACGAGGCATGTAATGACGGTAATACGCAAGCAGGATGTGATCAGCAGTGTCGCTGATGCGCTACAGTATATTTCTTACTACCACCCGCTAGACTTTGTTCAAGCTCTTGAAAAAGCCTATCACCGCGAAGAGAGCCAAGCCGCTAAAGACGCGATTGCTCAGATCCTAATTAACTCCCGAATGTCCGCAGAAGGTCACCGACCAATTTGTCAGGATACTGGTATCGTGACGTGTTTCGTCAACATCGGTATGGGCGTGCAATGGGACTCAACCGACATGACGGTTCAGCAGATGGTAGATGAAGGTGTTCGACAAGCGTATACGAACCCAGACAACCCGTTGCGTGCGTCAGTACTTATGGATCCTGCCGGTAAACGTATTAATACCAAAGACAACACGCCTGCCGTCGTACATATCAACATGGTTCCGGGCGATAAAGTTGAAATTCAGATCGCTGCGAAGGGCGGCGGTAGCGAAAACAAAACTAAGATGGTGATGCTAAACCCATCTGACGATATTGCTGAGTGGGTAGAAAAAACGCTACCAACAATGGGGGCGGGCTGGTGTCCTCCTGGCATGCTTGGCATTGGTATCGGCGGTACGGCTGAAAAAGCAGCGGTATTGGCAAAAGAATCTCTAATGGAACACATCGATATTCAAGAGCTTATTGACCGTGGCCCGCAAAACGCAGAAGAAGAGCTTCGTCTTGATATCTTCAATCGCGTGAACAAACTTGGTATCGGCGCGCAAGGCCTTGGTGGTTTGACAACTGTTGTCGACGTTAAGATCAAAACGGCGCCAACGCACGCGGCTTCTAAGCCTGTTTGTTTGATCCCGAACTGTGCGGCGACTCGTCACGTACACTTCACGCTTGATGGCAGCGGCCCAGCAGAGCTCACGCCACCTAAACTAGAAGATTGGCCAGACATTACTTGGGAAGCGGGAGAAAACACGCGTCGCGTAAACTTAGACACGATTACTAAAGAAGAAGTACAAGAGTGGAAGACAGGCGAAACCGTTCTTCTATCAGGTAAAATTCTGACTGGCCGTGATGCAGCGCATAAACGTATTCAAGGCATGCTAGATAATGGCGAAGGTCTACCAGAAGGTGTAGATCTAAACGGTAAGTTCATTTACTACGTAGGTCCTGTCGATGCAGTTGGTGATGAAGTCGTTGGTCCTGCTGGTCCAACAACATCAACGCGTATGGATAAATTCACCGATATGATGCTAGAAAAAACAGGCATCATGGGCATGATCGGTAAAGCTGAGCGTGGTCCTGCAACGGTTGAATCTATCAAGAATCACAAAGCGGTTTACCTAATGGCTGTTGGTGGCGCGGCGTACCTTGTAGCGAAAGCGATCAAGAAAGCTCGCGTTGTCGCATTTGAAGATTTAGGTATGGAAGCGATTTACGAGTTTGAAGTTGAAGATATGCCAGTAACAGTGGCTGTAGACTCAAATGGCGTTAACGCACACCAAATCGGTCCTGACACTTGGAAAGTGAAAATCCAAGAGATGGAAGCGTAAGGCAAACGGTAATCTTACATTGTCTCAGGAGAGAGAATGTGACAAGGTGCTGATTTACCTAGCAAACATTTGACAAAAGTGCAGCGAAAACTGCACTTTTTGTCTATATAATGTAGATATAAACCTCAGGGCATAGCAATCAAACGTTATGCGAACAATAATTAGGAGACGGCATGCCTCGTTTTATTCAGATTCTACAAATTATTCTTGCTGTAGTGGTAGGTGGCTTTGTTGGCTACGACTTGATCCTTCACGGCATCAGCATCTTTGATGAGAAGTACGTGACCATCACGTGTGTATTGTGGCTGATTTTAGAAATCGCTCTATTTGTTATCTATAAATTAATCGAAGACGACTAGACTCAAAGAAAGCAGGTTTCTGTTCAACACAGTAATCAGAATAAATAGGGTCACTAATGCTTTAGTGTTGATTAAGTAAGCCTCTGAACCACTCAGAGGCTTTTCTTTTTTCATCCTGCTTTAAGCGAATGTTTTGTTCATCTTTTATTAAGGTATATAAAGTTAGACTCATAGAGTTCAGTATTGAAAGGTAAGTATTCATAGATTAATCCCCGAAGTGGCTGATAACGTTGTTTTAGAGCGGAGTAAGATAAAGAAGCGCAATGAAAAGAATAAAGAAAGAAGTCAATGACTTTATCAACAGAGGTATGGATTCCAATGTTCGAATTGCCGTCACCGGACTTTCTCGTGCAGGTAAGACGGCATTCATCACGTCATTAGTGAATCAGCTTCTCCATACCGCTACCCATGATAATTTGCCTCTTTTGACTGCAGCCAGAGATAAGCGTCTTATTGGAGCGAAGCGTGAACCTCAAGCGAATATGATGGTGCCACGTTTTGCTTACGACGAAGCGATGAGCCAGATCCATGCGACCCGACCTCAATGGCCAGTACCAACACGGGATGTGAGTGAGATTCGCTTAGCGCTTAAGTACAAACCAAATAAAACCACGAAAAAGCTGTTGAGTAAAACCGCAATTTTAAATGTTGATATTATCGACTATCCAGGAGAGTGGTTGCTCGACCTGCCGTTATTGGACATGGACTTTGCGACGTGGTCGCAAACTCAGTTTGATGCACTTAAAGGCCAGCGTGGCGATCTAGCCAAAGCTTGGCTGTCTGAATTAGAAAAGGTGGATCTTTCTGCTGAAGTGAACGAGAAACTACTCGAGAAAGTTGCGCATACATACACCGAGTACCTTCATACCTGTAAAGACGCAGGTCTTCATTGGGTACAGCCTGGCCGCTTCGTATTACCTGGTGAGCTAGCAGGCGCGCCAGTGCTACAGTTTTTCCCGTGTCGTGCTGATCCGGAAAGCAAGGCGCTTAAGGGCAGCAACTTGGCGATGCTCGAAGCGCGTTTTCAGGAATACCAACAGAAAGTAGTGAAAGCGTTTTATAAGCATCACTTTGCGACCTTCGATCGCCAGATTGTACTTGTGGATTGCTTGCAGCCTCTCAATGCCGGCGATGAAGCGTTTTACGACATGCGCCAAGCGCTAGAGCAGATCATGCATAGCTTCCGTTATGGTCGTAGTAGCTTTTTGCGCCGTTTATTCTCACCAAAAATCGACAAAGTGCTGTTTGCTGCCACAAAAGCGGATCATATCACGCCCGATCAGCACCCAAATTTGGTGTCTTTGCTACAACAAATGGTGCATCCAGCGTGGCAAACCGCAGCCTACGAGAATATCGAGATGAGTTGCATGAGTATCGCTTCTATCCAATCAACCACGACGGGATTTATTTCTTCTGGAGATAAGACGATTCCGGCGTTACAGGGTACGACGTTGGATGGTGAGCCGATGACGATGTTTCCGGGAGAAGTGCCGAAAAAGCTACCAAATGCGGCTTATTGGCAAAACAACGGATTTGATTTTACGTCATTCCGTCCAATGCCCTCACCGAATGATGAGCCAGTGAAGCACATACGCTTAGACAAAGCACTGGATTACCTGATTGGAGATAAATTGAAATGAGTGAGTTGAAGCAAAAACAAGTTTTCTCTGAAAAGGCAATGGAAAAAGAGCAGCAATCGAATCAACCGGAGTTGACGGCGCAGCAAACATTCGGCGAAAAAGAAACATTCGTACCTGTTGAAGTTAAAGAAGAGCGCCAGGAGACCGAACAGGAATTGCAACTCGAGCATGTCATTCGTCCAAAACCGGGCAGAAAGTGGCTCGCGACTGGCGCATTTGCCACCTTCGCTGGTTTGGTTGGCTGGCAAGCGGTGGACTCGGTTATAACCGCAATTCAAACTTCTGATTGGCTGGCTTTAAGCTGGACGGGGTTTATTGCTGCGATCGCTTCGCTTGGTTTAGGGGCGATGGGTAAAGAGCTTTGGAAACTGCGCAAACTACGAAATCATTTTAGTGTTCAAGAAGAAGCAGAAGCGCTTGTTAATAGTGAGAGTGTGGGGAAAGGGAAAGCCTTTTGCGAAAATGTGGCAGAACAAAGTGATGTGATGGTAGAGAGCCCGGGCTTTGATCGTTGGCGGAACAGCATTAACCCTGCTCATAGTGATGCTGAAGTCCTTGATATGTATGACTCGATGGTCGTGAGCCAACAAGACAAGTTGGCAACGAAAATCGTATCGCAGCACGCAACCGAGTGTGCGGCCCTAGTCGCTGTGAGCCCTCTGGCTGCCGCTGATATGTTGCTGGTGGCGTGGCGAAATTTCAAAATGATCGACAACCTCTCCAAAGTATATGGGGTAGAGCTAGGTTACGCCTCTCGCATCAAGCTACTAAAAGCGGTATTTGTCAATATGGCGGCGGCTGGTGCCAGTGAGCTAGCTATTGATGCCAGTATGGACTTGATGTCGATGGACCTTGCTGGCAAAGTCTCTGCTCGTGCGGGGCAGGGGCTAGGTGTTGGTATTCTAACGGCGCGTTTGGGCTTGAAAGCGATGACCTTATTGCGTCCACTACCTTGGTATCCTGACCGTCAGGTTAAATTGGGCACCATACGCAAGGCTGTGGCGGCGAAAGTTGCATCAATTACGATGAAACCGTAACGAATATCAACTTTGATGGATAGGATTGCTTGACGCCATTCCAAGCATGATAGAAACTACTGTCAACTTTTCCTGACAGTCGTGAATTGGGATATTTTCAGTGCGTCTTGAAGTCTTATGTGAAGATCGACTCGGCTTGACCCGAGAACTGCTCGATATTTTAGCGTCTAAAAGCATCGACTTGCGTGGTATCGAAATCGATATTAGCGGTATTATCTATTTGAATTGCCCAGATATTGATTTTGATACGTTTAGTGAGCTGATGGCTGAAATCCGCCGTATTCCGGGGGTGAAAGACGTACGTAAAATCCAGTTTATGCCGATGGAGCGCCACAATACGGAGTTGCTCTCGCTAGTTGATAACTTGCCCGATCCGGTTTTTGCCATCGACCTTAAAGGTGCCGTAGACATGGCAAACATGTCTGCACTTTCACTGCTTGGTCTTCACAAGCAAGAAGTAATTGGTACGCAGATCGGAGCTTTGCTGCCAAGTGTTCGTTTTTCTCGCTGGTCTGAAGGTGTGAATGGCAGAACGCGGGAAAACCTTGTGATTGATGGCTTGGACTATGTTCTTGAGTTGATGCCAGTTTATATCCGAGACGAAGCGCAAAACTCGACCTTAGCTAGTACACTGATGACGATTCGCTCTAGTCAGCAAGTCGCAAGAATAGAAGAAGCGCTACCACTGCATAATCCTCTGGGTTTTGAGCACTTTGTTGGTATATCGAACCGTCATAAAGCGCTAATGAACCAAGCTAAGAAGCTGTCTGTGCTTGACCAGCCACTGTTAATTGAGGGCGAAACAGGGACCGGTAAAGAAATGCTTGCTAAAGCTTGCCACAGCCGTTCTAGCCGTGCGAGCAAGCCATTCTTAGTTTTGAGTTGTGCTTCGATGCCTGACGATGTAGCAGAAACCGAACTTTTTGGTCATGCGCCGGGCTCGTTTAACCACGAACAAGGTCACAAAGGCATCTTTGAGCAAGCAAATGGCGGGACAGTATTTCTTGATGAAATCGGTGAAATGAGTTCGCATCTTCAAATCAAGCTGTTACGTTTTCTACAAGATGGTAATTTCCGTCGTGTCGGTGCAGAAGATGAGATGCATGTCGATGTTCGTATCATCGCTTCAACAAAACATAACCTTGCCGAACTTTCTGAGGCAGGAATGTTCCGTGAAGATTTGTATTATCGTCTCAACGTACTTACGCTCAGCATTCCTCCGTTACGTAAGCGCTCAAATGACGTTGCGCCATTGCTTGAGTTATTTGTGGCGAAACATGCTCAACAGCTTGGGATTGATAAGCCAGAGTTTGATGATGGTCTAGTTGATGCCCTTGCAAATTATCAGTGGCCAGGAAACATGCGCCAACTCGATAACATGGTTCTTCGAGCGCTCACAGAAATGGATGGTGGTATACTAAACGCGGATCACTTCAATTTACCTCAGCCTCAGTCAGTCGGTGCTGGTAGTGCGACTCTTAACATCGACGGTTCATTGGATGAGATCATGCGTGATTATGAATCTCAAGTTCTGGAGCGTTTGTATCAGTCATTCCCATCAAGCCGCAAGCTTGCTAAGCGCTTAAATGTATCGCATACCTCAATCGCTAATAAACTGCGTGATTACGGTATCCGCAAGAATTAATCGAATTGAACGAAAAGACGGAATTAATCATTTGTAATGGAAGATAACAGCTCATCTATCGCTGTTCATAAGTTGGACGGTGACTTGCTTCTGCGTACCGCTGAAATCGGTGACGCAGATATGATTGCCGAGTATTTTCAAGCGAACCGAGAATATCTGAAACCGTTTGAGCCGAAACGTGAAGAAGCTTTTTTCTCAGTGAACGGTTGGTTGCAAAAGCTTATCAAGCTCAATGAGCTGCATCGAATGGGGTTGGGGTATTATTGCCTCTTGGTCAGAGCCTCTTCGGGTGAAATGCTAGGTACGATATCCTTTAGTAATTTGAGTCGTTTCCCTTTTTATTCTTGTAACGTCGGATACTCTCTCGCTGAAAAAGCACAAGGGCATGGTTATATGCGTCGTGGATTAACTATGGCTTGCGACTACATGTTTAACGTTCAGAAACTGCATCGTATTCAAGCCGGGTACATGCCTCACAACAAACGTAGTGAATCTGTGCTAGAGCATGTAGGGTTCAATCGAGAAGGGTATGCAAAAGATTACCTTTTGATTAATGGTGAATGGCAAGACCACGTTCTAACGTCACTTATTAATCCGAATTGGCAACCAGAAGGGCGATAGTATGGAGCGATTGGAAAAGCAATTAGCACTTGTAATCGAGCTCGATAAACTCAAAAGTATTTTGCGCCGAACCCGAGTTAAAAGTGCTGAAGGGCGTCTCGAAAATAGTGGTGAGCATAGTTGGCATGTCGCACTGATGGCAATATTGATGGAAGAGCATGCAAATGCACCTGTTGATATTTGCCGAGTGATGAAAATGTTATTGATACATGACGTAGTAGAGATCGACGCGGGGGATACCTTTGTTTATGATACTGCCGCGTCTCAAGAGCAGGCAGAAAAAGAAATTAGAGCGGCAGAACGCTTGTTTGGTATGTTACCCAGCGATCAGGAGCAAGAATTATTGGCGCTTTGGCATGAATTTGAAGCCGCGCAGACCGATGATGCTAAGTATGCAAAAGCACTCGATCGGTTAATTCCAATGCTCTTGAACTACCATAATAATGGTCAGAGTTGGAAGGAACATGGCGTCTCTCGTGAACAAGCACTTACCATTAATAAACGAATTGAATTTGGCTCTGTTACCTTATGGGACAAAGCGAAAGAGTTGATAGAAGAAGCCACAGAGAAAGGTTGGCTGAAATCGTAATAAAGGAGACTGAATGTCTTATTTGCCTTTGGATGAATACCAAAGAAAATGGATTTTTACGCATCAGTCGATGCCTGTGCCAGAAGAAGATTTGGCTTTTATTAAGCCGATGAGCCAAGCTCGTTCAGCACAATTTTGGAAAGAAAATATTAGTGCTCAAAGCCCCGATATGGATCGACTTAGCTCCCAAGATTGGCCAATGAACGAGGCGAACTGGTCTGAAGTCGTTGATTGGATGGCTTCGTGGGAGTTAGATGATCCGGACATGCCAGCGGAAGTAGAAGCACATATCGATTGGCAAGACGATGTGACCGTTTACTTTTGCTACGAGAAGTACAATGTCATCGAAACTAAATGGTCGATTTTTAAAAAGCATTGGAAGAACTTTCTCTTTTATGATGATGGTCCAATATTGATTGGACGTCGCCGTTCACAAGCGCTTTGGTTTGATTCAAAAGGCAATGTGAAACTCGGTGTTCGTCAATAGCGAGTTATACAGCAAGCCACCTTTTCGAGGTGGCTTTGTTTTTCTAAAGGCTGGATAATGGACTCAACACGCCACCAGCCCCGCGCTCGATAACGTGAGTATAAATCTGTGTGGTTTTTACATCGGTGTGACCAAGCTGCTCTTGTACTGTTCTAATGTCAGCACCAGACTCCAATAAATGTGTGGCAAAGCTGTGCCTGAGTGTATGGCATGTTACTGTTTTCTCGATACACGCATCCGTTGCAGCGCGCTTTACCGCTCTTTGTATTGCACTTTCATTGATATGATGTCTTCTGAGCTCTCCGGTGTCCCGATCTGTACTTAACTTTGTTGATGGGAATAAAAAGTGCCAGTTAAAATCTAGCTCCGCTTTTGGGTATTTACGTCGTAAACCCTCAGAGATGTATACCCCCGCATAACCAGGCATGTGTCTATCTTTAAAATAGTAATCTCTTGCTAAATTAACCTGAGCTTTAAGCGGCTCATGTAGCTCTTTTGCTAACGTTACGGTACGATTTTTACCTCCTTTTCCTTGCCAAACACGAACTGCGCCATAATCATAATCGATGTCCTGAACTCTTAAGCGCAAACACTCCATGACTCGAAGCCCTGAGCCATAAAGCAACTGAATATGGAGTTTATACCTCGGGTCGATATGTTGAACGAATCGTCGGATCTCCTCCCTAGTTAACACAACGGGAAGTTTCTTTTCGGTCAGAGATTTCTGAAATCTCATATCAAGTGATAGTGGAGTTTTGAAATAATCACGATATAAAAATGATATTGAGTTCAGTGCCAAAGCTTGCGTTTTTACCGCAACTTTTTCTTTTACCGCTAAGTAACTCAGGAACTGAACGACATCATCTTCTGCTAGTGTCGAAGGGTGGGCAAGCTGGTGGAAAGTGATAAAGCGTTTTATCCAAAATAGATAACTTTCGATGGTTTTATTCGCATAATGACGAGTAAGCATGTGCTCTTTTACACTAAGTAAAAACTGACTTTTCATGATAAAGTTGACCTGTTTATTTATACAGTATCTTTAGTCTATCACCTCTTTTGTAATTAGCGTGTATTGCGCCGTCTAATTGCGCGCGCGACCACACATATTCATACTGTTTTTCTATTTGTTTCATGCATATAGGTGCTACGATTTATAGCGCTTTTGATCAGAAAAAGGGGGTTAGCTTGCCAGAAAGGAGGCAAATTGCCGTATAGAAAGCGTTATGTTCTGGAGAGGAAATTGAAAGTACATAGAAATATATTAGGTTTGGTTTACTTCCTAGTTGGAGGCCTAATGGCATTTATAATGGTTGCAACACCCTTGAGGAACTTGGATAGTTTAAGTTCAGAAACGTTGCTTGTGTTTTTAGGTAACATGCTAGTTGGGTTCGTTTTTCTACTATCATCGTTTGGTGGTTTTTTCTTGTTAAAAGGACGGGACTGGGCTTACAGTATTTGTTTCAAAGCATCCTTTGTTTGGTTGCTATTTATTCCAATTGGAACTGTCTTTGGGTTGTACTATTTCTGGTTTAATCACAAGTTTATCAGAAGTTCAGCGGAATAGAGGCTACGAACATAACAAGGCATTTAAGAGTGATTCCCAACGCTTGGCATTTTTCATTCCATCGTTGGGTTTTGTGTTTACGGTGGTATGGTTAGGTTTCGTGGTTGCGTTGCTCACACCTTAATGCGGCGTTAGCTTTCTTTAGGAGAATAAAGTGAGTCAATATTTGATCGAACCAGAAGTTCCTGGGAGCTTGGGTGAAAATACTTTGGCAAATTTCGATTTGCATCCACCGATAATAGAAAAGCTGCATTTTCAGTTTGATGGGTGGTTAGGTGATGATTTATTGACTTCATTTCCATGCTTTTTAGTCACTGAACGTTTAGCAACGGCCTTAAGTTCATCGCAGTTGTCAGGATACAATCTGGAAGTGGCTGAAATATCTATTTCTGACGTATTTGAAGAATTGTATCCAGAGTGTACTTTACCTCGTTTTTCGTGGCTCCAAGTATCCGGAACCATCGGTAAAGACGATTTTAGCGTAACAAATGATGGGCTACTCTTAGTTTCTGGAAGGGCGATGGTGTTGTTACAAAGATATCAACTAGAAAATGCTGACATCGTAGCGTACAAAAGCTAACAAAGCATTTAAGAGTGATTCCCAACGCTTGGCATTTTTCATTCCATCGTTAGGTTTCGTGTTTAAGGTGGTATGGTCAAGTTTTGTGAAAGCGTTGCTCACACCTTAATGCGGCGTTATGAGGCGTCGCTATTTAGCTTAGAGATTTATGATGAAAAAAGGATTTATTTACCTATTGCCTCTGCTTCTCGTTGGCTGCTCAGCGAAAGTTGATAAGCTGAGTTACTTGAAAGTATGGGATGACAAATGGCAAGAGTGCGACAAAATTGGTAAACAAACGATATTAGATTTCCCCAAATCTGAATGGTTTGAAAGCTTGAGCCTTGACGATAAAAGAGAAGTATTCTTATACATTCACTTTCTTAAGGACTATGAGTGCACTCAAGTCGAGGCGAGTAATCTCAAGGCTGTGTTAAATGAAGTAGATATCACTACTTTAAATGAAGTCTTAAAAGGTTTTATCTATTTTGACAAGCCAAGTGATTCAAGAATTCAGCATTTAGACCAGCGACAAGTTGAGGTCTTGTCTGGCGAAATCAGTAGCCCTTTTAATGCTATATCTACGGCTGAAACAATGGGGCTAGTTGAACAACAGTGAGAGCGCGCCTCATAACAAATTGTTCAAGAGTGATTCGGCACGCGTGGCATTTTTACTATGCGTTGGTTTTAGTGGTTAAGGTGTTATGCGGAAGCTTCGGTATTGCGTGCCTCACACCTTAACAAAGCGTTATATGCTTTAGGGATTTCTGAACAGGATGTTTTTGATACTAGCAATATTGGGTGCTATCTACCTGTTATTTAAGCTGTACCAAGAAGGCGAAGAGATAGGTTGGAATAGAACTTTAGTTACTATCTTTTTTGTCAGCTATTCAGCTCTGTATTTGTATGTTCCACCTTTCTTAGGCATGAATAACCAATATGCAGGTAAAATGTACGAATTAGTTCCAATCGGATGCTATTTCATGGCTTTACTTCCCGATAGGGAAGAAGCAGAAACTGAGGCGAAAGCCTTCGTATTTTTCGCTTGGTGTGGTCTTATTCTCATAGCATCTTTCTTGGTTTACGTTAAGTTGTATGTGTGGTGATGGGTGCCAGCACGCATATAACAAACTGTTCAAGAGGGATTCACAACGCGTGGCATTTTCACTATGCGTTGGTTTAAGTGATTAAGGTGGTATGCGGCGGCATCGGTATTGCGTTGTTCACCCCTTAACAGGGCGTTAGTTGCCAACGAGGAAAAATGTAACTTAAAGTAGAATGTTTAGGGCTAATGTCCGTGTGTTTTTGGCTAGATTTTCGTATTTCAATTTCTAGTTATTTGGGTTTGTGAAAATCGATCGTTGGTTTCTTTTGTGGTTGGATTTTCTATTTCAGAAACCGATTTATATGTTGAAAGCTAGCTGTGTAACATTGTCTGTCCAAAGGCGCTTTTTGGTGTTGTTAGCCCGTTTTCTACGGCGTTGCATGTTCCAAGTGGTTTCAGTGACAGGCGCTTTGAAACTGCGCCTGATTTGAGTTTCTTAAAACACGTAAAGCTCGTGTTGGCAAAGCAGTAATTAACATCAAATCAGAGCCTTGGGCTTGGCAACTAACAAACTGTTCAAGAGGGATTCACAACGCTTGGCGGTTTTGGTTTGAATCAGCTTTAGTGTTTTATGGCACAATGGTTTAGGTTGGGTGGTGGCGTTGTTCACCCCTTAACAGGGCGTTATAGCGCTTTGTCTGGTGTGTTGTTCTGTATTGGTGCTCTGTGTTTAACAAGTTGGTAAATGTTATGAAGAAAGTTCTTTGGTTGGTCATCACCGTGATGGCTATAACACTAGGTCTTATCTCTTTTTATGGTGTGGAAGTTACGGCAACCATTGAACGAGATGGCGATAATAATAGGTGTCCACTCTCATCACCAATATTCGTAAAAGTAGAAAATAATACATTTTCAACGATACGGGATGTGACTTTCGATCTGGAAATGTTCAAAGGTGGTCGTTCCCAGAACGTTCTGACTGGAAGCTTAAATCGAGTCTTTGATATTGTAATCGAACCATTTTCATCTGAAGCAGGGTGCTTTTCTGACAGCTATATCAAGTCCATCATTGAGCCAAATCCTATTGATTTTGCCACGGCAACTAGTAAAGAAGCTGCATCTTCATCTCTTGAGTCGATCAAGAACTTTCGAGAGTTTGAGGGCACACATGCAGTTTACATTTCAAATATAGAAGTATCATATCTTAAGTAAAAGCTTGTTATCAGCGCTATAACAAACTGTTTAAGAGTGATTCGCAACGCGTGGCATTTTTACTATGCGTTGCGTTTAGTGTTTAAGGTGTTATGTGGCGGCTTTTGTATTGCGTTGCTCACACCTTAACAGGGCGTTAGTTTTATGGAGGAAATATTGTGGAAATCTGGAAGTTATTATTCTTTATACCTGCGTGCTTTGCGCTCAATATGACTCCTGGTCCAAACAATCTATTGTCCATGAACAATGCTCGTTGTTACGGTTTCAAATCTGCTTTTATTGCTGGACTTGGTCGTATTGCCGCATTCGCTGTAATGATTGCCTTAACTGCTTCTGGTTTAGCAGTCGTTCTTTATGCTTCTGAGACTCTATTTCTAACGATTAAAATTGTGGGCGCGGCTTATTTGTTGTGGATTGCCTTTAATCTTTGGCGTTCGGAAGCAAGTGCTGTTTCTGAACTAGAAAATATTCGCAACCGATTAGGTTTAGCTAAACAAGAATTTTTGCTCGCCGCTGGTAATCCAAAGGCGATCTTAATCTTTACCGCCTTTCTACCACAGTTCGTCGATGTTTCAGCGAGTGTAAATGAACAGTTCTTCGCTCTAGGGGTTACGTTCCTCTTTTTAGAAATGGTTGCGATATCGATTTATGCGATATTTGGAATGTACTTAAGGCAGTGGTTTACGAAGCCGAAAATGGCAAAGGGCTTCAATAGAGGTTGTGCAACTTTTTTGGCTATGTCTAGAGCAAGTTTGTTACTGAGTCGCCAGCAATAAAACTAACAAGCTGTTTAAGAGTGATTCGCAACGCGTGGCATTTTTACTATGCGTTGATTTTAATGATTAAGGTGGTGTGCGGAGGCTTTTGTATTGCGCTGCTCACACCTTAACAGGGCGTTAACTGGATTGATGACGAGGTAAGTCCGATGAAAAGAATTGCGGTCATTGGTTCCGGCGGTTCGGGTAAATCCACATTTTCGGCACTATTAGGTAAAGAGTTGAATTTGCCTGTTCATCATCTCGATCAGCTATATTGGAAACCAAATTGGGTTAAAACCCCAAAAGATGACTGGCTCAAAATTCAAAAAAGTCTTTGTGAAAGCGAGTGTTGGATTATCGATGGTAATTATCAGAGCACCCTTGATATAAGGTTTGAAGCTTGTGACACAGTAATATTCTTAGATGTAAACCGATATACCTGTATCTATCGAGCACTAAAGAGAACATTATTAAGTAGTAAGCGTCCAGATTTAGCTGAAGGTTGCGATGAAAGGTTTGATATCGAGTTCATCAAATTTTTATGGGACTATCCCCAAAATTCGAAACCCGTAATAATGGACAAACTCAATACACTTACAAGCAATAAGCGTGTAATTATCGCAAAATCGGTAGAGCAAGCACTCCACCTTTGCAAATCCAGTTAACAAACAGTTCAAGAGGGATTCAGCACGCGTGGCATTTTTGGTATGCGTTTTATTTCGGTGTTGAAGTGCTATGCAGAGGCTTAGTCATTGCGTGCTTCACCCCTTAACTGGGCGTTAGGCATATTGGAGTAGTTGGTGAGTTATAGCGAAGAACAATTGAACGAGCTATACAGGCTCAGAAATGAATACGAAATTCGGTTTCGTGATATTCAAGAAAAAGTACTAACGCTGTCTGTCAAAATGACAGGAGGGTTGCGTGAGCACGCTGTATATGGAATCTGCCGTAGGATAAGCAATTTGAGTCATTGTCTGACATTCTTCTTTGATTCATTGTGCCCGGGGAAAAGCGTGTTGAGTGACAATACTCTAGCTATAGGGAATATTCACTTACATGCTTTCTTAGTCAACTGCTCAGGCATTAGTGACAATATTGCTTGGTTTTTAGCTTATCACCATAAGCTAGATGAAACAGAAGATCTTGATAAGTTTAAATTTAATATTGGCCTTTTCGGCAAAAAGAAGTTCACAGAGTACATAACTCCAGCCGTATCCAAAAAAGTTGCTGAGTTCGATGATTGGCATCAGCATATAAAGAGTTTTAGGGATCCAACTGCACATCGAGTCCCACCGTACTTAATACCTTACGTGGTTTATACAGAGCTCGGTGAGGTTGATTGTACTCCAAAGTACATACATGAATTTAGTAAGATCAATCCAGTATTATTACACGCGCAGGTTATCGCAGATATTGGTGCTGTAGTAGAATTGATCGAAGCACTGATTGAGGACACCTTTGAGTCATATGCCTAACAAACTGTTTAAGAGGGATTCGCAACGCGTGGCATTTTCACTATGCGTCGGTTTTGGTGTTTAAGGTGGTATACGGCAGCTTCAGTATTGCGTTGCTCACCCCTTAACAGGGCGTTATGTGCTTATGAGGAAAATTGACATGGAAGTGGTAGAGGCCAACCCTAATTTGGACCCAATATTAGTGAGTTATGCGAAAGAATGCCTAGAATCGGGTATTCCAAAATATTCGGGTGTGGAGCAAGATCCGACAGCTTATTTGTCAGGTTTGGTCGAACGTTCAAAGGCAATCTCCGAGTTACCAAAGGGATATTTACCTAGCACAACTTACTACTGTGTATCGAACTCCGAAATTTTAGGTGCAATCCGAGTTTGCAAAGGTATTAATGCCAACGTAGAAAATGTCATTGGTCATGTTGGCTACGAAACTAGACCGTCAGCTCGTGGTAAGGGTGTAGCCTCATTTCTGCTTGCTTGGGTGCGAGACCATGTTGTCACTGATTCAGTTATTGTTACTTGCTCAACTGACAATCCCGCGTCTCAAAAAGTCATAGAAAACTGTGGTGGTGAATACCTCGGTAACTACACATATGACAGTGAAGGCACGGTAAGGCGCTACCGTTTAGCACGCACATAACAAAGCATTCAAGAGTGATTCGCAACGCTTGGCAGTTTCGCTTCGCTCAAGTATAGCCAAGCGCCGCTCACACCTTAATGCGGCGTTAGTTGCCAACGAGAATAAACGTACCTAAAGCAGAATATTTAGGGCTAATGTTCGTGTGTTTTTGGCTAGGTTTTCGTCTTTCAATTTCTAGTTATTTGGGCTTGTGAAAATCATGCTTTGGCTTCTTGTTCGGTTTGGGTTTTCTGTTTCAGAAGCCGCTTTGTTAGTTGAAAGTCAGCTCTGAGGCATTGTCTTTCCAAAAGGTTTGTTCGGTGTTCAAAGTCCGTTTTCTACGGCGTTGTAAATTCCAAGTGGTTTCAGTGAAAGTCGCTTTGAAACTGCGCCTGATTTTAGTTTTTCAACGTACGTAAAGTTAGTGTTGGCAAAGCGGCAATCAACTTCAAATCAAAGCTTTAGGCTTGGCAACTAACAAAGCATTCAAGAGTGATTCACAACGCTTGGCAGTTTTGGTTTGAATTGGCTTTAGTGTTTACGGCACAATGGTTTAGGTTAGGTGGTGGCGTTGTTCACCCCTTAATGCGGCGTTAGGCAAATATTGGTGAGATGATAATTGAAATGAGTTTAGAAAAAGCACTTATTAAAAATTTATTTACAGATGTTCTTATGGCTCCGGAGTTAGATGTTTCATTAATTGAGCTGTACGTCGACCCATCTTATATACAAAAAGTGGATGGAGTGGAGTTGGATTATGATAGCTTTGTAAATCATATAGAGGCACAGAAGAAAGTTATTAGTAAATTAGATGTCAACTTTCTTACTTTGGTTCAAGAGGGCAATGTTGTTTTCAGTAATCATGTAGTAACAGCCCACAAAAAAGATGGTTCGATTATAAAAGTCAAAGTTATAGCCCAGTTCACGATACATAATAATCGTTTAGTCTTGTGTGATGAATTAACAAGGTTAATTGAGGGCGGTGGTGAAGATCATGATATTGGGTCAAGGCATTAAATCACTTTGACTATTTGCCTAACAAGCTGTTCAAGAGTGATTCGCAACGCATGGCATTTTCACTATGCGTTGGTTTTAGTGTTTGAGGTGGTATGCAGCAACTTCGGTATTGCGTTGCTCACACCTTAACAGGGCGTTATGAACCCTTTTTAAATCTTGTAGTTAGATGAGTAAGTAATGAGAAAACAATCAAAGTTAAATAAGTACGTTGAGCTATTTAAACGTAACATTGCTAAGTATTTAGCTCGAAACATAACCATTAAAACAGTTATTCATCCTGTTTCTTCAAGTGGTGCGGTTTTTGAGTTCTTCCTCAATCAAGATGATGATGAAAAAGTTGAGTATTCGTCGGTAAGCCAAAGCGTCGGACATGTGTTATCAAAAATTCCGCAAAGAATGATTGGTGGTGATGTCGGGAATGTTCAATTCGGAGGTACTAGTCTTTACTTAGAAAATAACAGGATTGTTGTAATTAAGGGCGAAGACTCTGTTAGTGAGTGGACAGGCGATGCTGTAATTAGTGACGTCAAACGAGTCGTATCATCTTCTCAAGGAGGGAGAGGTTAATGGAATCTCAAGGGAAGATAAATGTCGAAGAAATCAGAAAGTTAGCTGATGATATAAGAGTAATTAAGAATTTTACAGAAAATCACAATTTTGATAGCTCTCTTTTTAGTGTTGATGTCTCCCCAAGAAATCCAGCACCTCCATCAGCCACAGAATCTAATATTACGTTTTGTTTTTTTGTTGGGTCAATAGTCATTGCATTAGGATGTGTTTTTGCAAACGTATACTTTGATATTGAGAGTAAACATTCAACGCTATTACTATTATCAACATTGTTCTTTTCTGGTGTTGCAACAATGACTGCTCACTTGAAATTCAAAAACTCTGGTGCAACAGCAATTATTGCTTGTTTTTTAATAGCTGTACTTGTTATTGGCTATGGAATTTATACACCTAGAGAGGTGGCAGACAAGGCTGAAAAGTTGATACCGGGTTCATAACAAGCAATTTAAGAGGGATTCACAACGCTTGGCATTTTTGCTTCTACTTCAAATTTAGTGTTTATGGCACAATGCTTTAGGTTTGGGGGAGGCGTTGTTCACCCCTTAATTGGGCGTTATGTGCTTTCGGAGAAAATGATGAATAAGTGTCTAATCATCATATTAGCTAGTCTTTCATTTGGTGCTCTTGCTGAAGAAGAGTCCATTGACTGTAATAATGCGATGACCACAATCGAGATAAACCAATGTGCCGCTATTGAACTAGAGTCAGCACAAGTTAAATTAGACAAATATCTAAACACTAGCTTTGAGCACAACTCTCATGACCCAGAACTGACCGCAGCAATTAAGCTTGCGCAACAGGATTGGCAAGCATATATGTCCTCTCACTGTGATTCGGTTTATACGCAATGGCGTGAAGGAACTATTCGTGGAATTATGGCGATATCGTGCAAAACTAAGTTAACTAAGCAAAGAACGCACGAGTTATGGGAAAACTTTTTAACTTATATGGACAGTACACCACCAGTTTTACCGGAGCCAAGTGTAGAGTAGGTTTCAACCACGCACATAACAAACTGTTCAAGAGGGATTCGCAACGCGTGGCATTTTTACTATGCGTTGGTTTAAGTGATTAAGGTGGTATGCGGCGGCTTCGGTATTGCGTTGCTCACCCCTTAACAGGGCGTTATGTGTCTCGAATGCTCCACGTTTAGGATGAAATATGAACTTCTTCAAAAATATGCTGAACAAAGGAAAAATTTCCGCTGATGATCTCACTGGAAAAACGGCTGGCGAGATTATTACAAAGGCAACTAATGGTGAGTTACTTGTTGAAGGAAAAGCAACTTATGAAATTGCCTATGAGAAAAAACATGATCTCGAAACAATGCTCAAATGTTGCGAGTCAGAACTAAATAAGTTCAAACTTACAAATCAGGCTCCTGCACCTTACTATTTTGAGCGTGTAGCAATACTGGCAAGAAAAGCCAAAAACTATGGTTTAGAAGTGAGCATTTGCGAAAGATATATTTCCGTAATGGACGAAATATATGGAAACCAACGAATCGGCATCAAAGCTGGACCAAGGTTTGCGTCTATTGAAAAAAGGTTATCTAAAGCAAAGCAGCTAGAACAAAAAAACACATAACAAACTGTTCAAGCAGATTCGGCACGCGTGGCATTTTTGGTTTGCGGTTAGTTTTGTGATTACGTAGTAGTGCAGAAGCATTTGTATAGAGTGCCTCACTACTTAACAGGGCGTTATGTGTATGAGGAGGTGGTATGATTCAAATATTCGATTCTGAGTTAGATCAGTGTTTATATGACATAAACAATATTCGAGAAAAGATCGTAGATTCTGGTTCGTCAGTGCTTTCTGGTAATTTTGTCAAACTAGACATCTGTGGATATCTGTTGGTGGCTTTCTTCGTCGCTGACGGAAAGCGTGTGGCATATTGTGGTTTACGAAAGTCTTTTATTAGAAACGTTGATAAACCCATAGAATTAGATATTTTTGTAATGCCAAAGTTTCAACATAAACAAATTGGAACGCGTTTAATCAAACAAACAGCAATGCTTGCGACCTCTGACTACTCTCATTTAACGATTGAAGTGAAACATTCATCTGAACTAGTTCCATTTTATAAACAGCTTGGTTTTCAGGTGTATTATGTTGGGCAGACTGAAACAGTTATGGTGTACCCCTTATAAAAATACACATAACAAATTGTTCAAGAGTGATTCGGCACGCGTGGCATTTTTACTATGCGTTGGTTTCAGTGGTTAAGGTGGTATGCGGAGGCTTAGGTATTGCGTGCCTCACACCTTAACAAGGCGTTATGTTTCACTTTGATTTAGAAGAAATAAAAGTTTCTTGGCTCTTATTTCGTTGGCCTCTTTGGCAATTCGTTCTAGTTGTCTCAGCAATTCAATATTGTCTGCCCAAGTTCATGAATACCTCAAACATAATCACGCTTCAAAGTTCGTGTGTTGCTTCAATTTGAAATTGCGTCTGTGTGTTGATAATCGGTTTGGCTTAAAGTCGCTTCGGTTATGTTTCCCAATTAGCAAATCGGCAGCGGGGCTTTCGGCAATTTGAGTTTTGTTTTTCGCTGTTTTGAAAGGGACGCCATCGCTTGCTGAAAGTCATCAAAGTTGCCTCAATCAAATTCCCGAGAATTACACGTTTTGTGTTTATCGCTTTTGTCGGATTATTCCACAACGTCGTGTGACGTAAGTTAAACAATTCTTTATGCAATTCAGTTCTTTGCCATGTGAGCGAGTCAGTTGTGGTAAAACATAACAAGCTGTTCAAGCAGATTCGGCACGCGTGGCATTTTGGGTTTGCAGTGAGTTTTGTGTTTACGGAGCAGTGCAGAGGCTTTTGTATTGCGTGCCTCACTACTTAACAGGGCGTTATGCGATATGAGGAAGTTGATAGTATGGAAAGCAATGTAGTTAAAGAAATAATTGAAGTAGAGGAGAAGTTAAAAACTTCAATACTCAATTCAGATACGATTGCCTTGCAAGACTTATTGTCTGATGACTTGGTATTTGTTAATCACCTTGGTCATCGAACTTCCAAACAAGACGATATAGCACTGCATGGCTCAGGCTTACTAGTTATTAAGTCGATTCAATTCCATGATCTTCACGTAGTACCTCAGAAGGATGTCGTTTTGGTTTACGTAAACGCGGAAATCAAAGGCAGTTATAATGGGGCTGTAGCAAACGGTGAGTTTGCATTTTCTCGTGTTTGGACAAAGCAAAAGGGTAACTGGCAGGTTATCTCTGCGCACTCTACAGTTATCGCATAACAAACTGTTCAAGAGGGATTCGCAACGCGTGGCATTTTCACTATGCGTTGGTTTTAGTGTTTAAGGTGGTATGCGGCGGCATCGGTATTGCGTTGCTCACCCCTTAACAGTGGGAATGTGTAGAAGCCTCCAGTAAACAATAATGAACAAGAATGAGTTAATACTCGCATAAAAACATGTACTTATATGTATGCTGTTTGTGCTTTGTTGTTCATGGGTATGCGTGTATGTACAATTATTTTGCTACATATACGCTACACAAAGGACTTGTGCATGCCCATTAAGAAGAAGATAACTAACTCCTCAATCAAAGCACTAACTGTCGATCAGGGACGGCTTAACGACACTGAAATCAGCGGATTTCATGCTCGTATTTCACCCAAAGGCGCAATCAAGTATTACTTTTACTACCGCTTAAATGGCAAACAACGAAATTACTTCATCGGCTCGGCGGATTCACTCACACCTACTCAAGCGAGAGATTTAGTCAAAGAGAAAGCGGGATTAGTTGCGAGCGGGGTGGATATCCAAGAATCTCGTCATGAAGCTAAAAAGACCGAGATGCGCAAAAACCTTACGCTTGGTCGTTTTCTTTCTGAGCACTATAAAGATTACCTCATCTCAATGAACCCTAAACGGGCGGATCAGGCTTATGCTTGCATCGCTCATTCGTTTGTTCATCTCCTAGAGAAACCGTTAGAGGAGATAAAAGCATGGGATATTCAGCAGTGGATCACGGAGCGTCGAAAATTAGGGCGTGCCCCTGCAACGATAGAGTATTGTGTGAACCGACTTCGAGCCGCTTTAAATCGTGCGGTAGAGTGGGAGTTCATAGATAGCCATAACTTAAGCAGCGTTAAACTCATCAAGCAAGATAACACTCGAATACGGTATCTATCTAATGAAGAAGAAAAGCGTTTACTGGACGCGCTACAAGACCGGAATGATCGTGTTCGAAAGTCTTGCAAAAAAATCGAGCAGGTTGAATTCGTTGATTTTTTTGAGCCGTTAGTGCTCACCGCAATGAATACAGGAATGCACAAAGGAGAGCTATTAAGTCTTCGATGGGAACAAGTTTCACTGCCTAATCGCTACTTAACAATTCGTTCTGAAAATGCCAAGTCGAAGAAGACGCGAACAATACCGCTCAATGACACGGTATTAAAGCTTTTTGAACGCTGGAGAACACAGAATCCTGATGCTGACTATGTCTTTATATCGAATAACCAGCCCGTTGAGTTCTTTCAATATCCGTGGCAATCATTATTGAAAGAGGCTGATGTCGAGAATTTTAGGTTCCATGATTTGCGGCATCACTTCGCAAGCAAGTTAGTGATGGCGGGCGTTGATTTGAATATCGTGCGTGCGTTGCTTGGGCATGCTGACCTTAAGATGACGCTGCGTTATGCGCACTTAGCTCCAGAGCACAAAGCAGCGGCGGTGAATCTGATTGGTTAAATTGCAAGATAAATCGAGATATCACTCGAAGCATTAAAGGTATGGTTTTATATACAGTAGTCTTGGTGCTGTAATTCGTTGTTGAAATTGTTAACTCAACAAGGAATTGAAGTGAGCCAGTTTAAGCGCCGTTATATAAGGCTTGAGGAAGTCTGTGATAAAACTCATTTAACTAAGTGGGATATACTGGATGCCATTGAAGATGAGCGGTTATTTTTGTTTGCCGATATTTCTGCTTCGAGTCTTGGTGCAATTCATCCACCCAGCCAATCTGTGGCTGCTATCTTCGACTATCAAGGCATTGTCCAACTCACTGAAAGCTCATCTAAGCGGTTTGCGCTTTCACTAGAATCTATACTGGTTCAACACGTAATTATTGTTGAGATGCATGGTATCAACCGTTGGCGTGCGGTTACTGAAGCGTTTGATAATGTATTGCAAGCGCACTTTAAATACACACCTAATGCACTTTCCCAACCGAACAAAGCGTTTGTTGCGTATGCCGCAGTTAATGCCTCTCTAACCACTGAGAGCGTGGTTGGGGAATTCATCACTAAAGCATCAGCCATTTTCTCTAATGACGTGACGCATCAACTTGCTGAACACTACCCAAGTCAACGTGGTCAACGCCTTTCAACCGATGCGTTAACGGTTAAACCTAGTCAAATACGCGTTGATATGGAACAGGTCGTTGATGTTTTTGGCAAAGCCGTATTATTGAATAGTACTTGCCAAGCGGTTGATACGGTTAAGGCAACACTAGGCTCAGCGGTTAGCCAGACTGCTGGTCAGTGTATTGAGTCGGTTAATGCGCCTACTGAACTCGGGTTGGATTCGGTTATCCAACCGATGCCAATCCACCCCATTGCACAAATTGCTCATCGAGTATTAACACTCAACCCTCAAGCCAGAGCGGATAAGGTTTGGAACATGATAAGGCTGGACGTGAGAGTGAACGAGTTTAACCGTCAATTTGATGTTGATGCACTGGTTGAAAGCATTACTCAGGACTCGGTGACGTGGTTTGGTCGTGGGGATAATGAAAATACCATGTCCTATGACTCATTCAGAAAGAATGTATTGGTCGACGTAAGGCGGCAAATTAGGTCGTCAAAATAAAACGTCGTCGTCATCGTCGTTGATAACGTCATATGACGTTTGTGGTCGTTACGTTGAAACCTCAATGAACAAAAGGGAACAACAACATGACTCAAACCACACTTGATAAACGTGTATACACAGAACAAGAAACGGCGCTTTACATTGGTATGAGCCGTTCATTTTTACGCCAAGCTCGTATGGAAGGGCAGCGTAAGAACCGAACTACTGCACCTCCTTTCATTAAAATTGGTCGTGCAGTCCGTTATCTCAAAGAAGACTTAGACCAGTGGCTAGATAGTCATGTAAAACGTGAACACTTGCTACAAGGGGAGGGGTTCCATGCTTAATGATGGCAATGCACCAGAATTTCCCCATGTCAGATATAAGGAGTCAGGCCAACAAATTGTATTGAACACAGCTGACAACTTGAAAGCATTACTGAAGAGCACGGGCTACCAAGCCAAGCTCAACAAAATGACGTTAGAGCCAGATATATTTAAAGGCAAGGTTTGTATGGGTTCACCTGATATAGTCAGAAGTGAGCTCGTATCGTTGGCGTCAATTTACACATTGCCCAAATCCGCGATTGATGACCACTTTAACGCCGTGGCACATGAAAGTAGTTACCATCCAATCGCTGATTGGCTCGATGGTGAGTGGGATAGAAAGCCCCGCGTGGAAGCAGTACTTAATTGCTTAGAGACTAAGAATCCCGCGCTCTCTAACATTGTGTTGCTACACTGGCTGGTGGGCTGTGTAGCATGTCTTTTTGTGGGTAGCTTTAAATCCAAACTCGTGCCTGTTTTACAAGGTGAGCAATCCTTTAAAAAGACCGCGTTCGTTGAACGAATTGCCAATGTGATGCCAAGTGCGTTTCTTGAAGGGGCAGAGCTCAATCCTGATAACAAAGACAGTGTGTTGACCGTTATTCGCTCATGGATAGTGGAGCTAGGTGAGTTAGAACGCTCAACCAAAAACTGTCAAGGGGCGTTGAAAGCGTTCGTCACAAGAGCTTGCGATACGGTACGTCCTCCTTACGCTCGTAATGACATTAAGAAAGACCGACAAACCAACCTCATTGCGACGGTAAACGGCACGGACTTTCTAAAAGACGAAACTGGAAATACCCGCTACGCCGTCATTGAGTTAGTAGGTGAAACGGACATGGACACGCTAAATAACATATTGGGTTGGGACTACAAACCAACGGGTGAGCTAACGCTGAACCAACCAGAGAATCTGCGCCAATTCTGGTTAGAGGTGAAACACAAATTCATGGTTGAACATCATCCTTGGATGTTGTCGTCTGACATTCAAGCGCAAGTGTCGCAAGAGTCATCCAAATATGTAGATAAAGGCAATTGGTATAACTTGCTAAACGACCACCTAGAAGAATGTACAGGTAAAGCGAGAGAGTGGTTATCAACCAAACAGATATGTGAAGTTATCAACGCTGACACATCAAAAGGAAATGTGATTGGCAAAGCGCTCAACCAACTTACTAAAGACGGTAAGTTAGAAAAGAAAATGCTCAACGGCTCTAACCGTTACTGCTTCCCTACCGTTCGCCCTCAAACGTCATTTTGCTAGGTATTCAAAATTACCCCACTTACTCCACTTGAATTGATATTAAGTGAGGTAGGTGGGGTAATCTGCCTCACTTTCAGAAAGTGAAGCACTACTCTCGGTATGTAATTAAACAAGGGCGTATAGTTTTTATGTGCCTAGTTTCCCATTTGTAACGACCACAGCTTGATAGTGGTATTGCTTGGCGCAAAAATCATCGATGACACTGTGACCCTATTATTGAGGCTATTATGTTGATCCCTTTTGGGTTAAAAGATGGCAAGTATTATGATGTTAGTGAAGTAGAGCGCGGTAGGGCTTGTGGCTGTATCTGCCCTAGCTGTAAGCAAGTGCTCGTCGCCAAGAAAGGTGACCCTGAAAAGATGGCGCATCACTTTGCTCACGACAAAAAAGCACAAGAAGACCAAGATGAGAAAATAGAGTGCGATTACTCTTTTTGTGTGGTGGCAAGACTCGTCATTAAACAGTCGCTTAGAGAGCTAACAACCTTTGATATCAGTTCACCAGAATGGAAGATAGAGCTGTCTGAAAAGGATAAATATGACCGGACTCGGATTGTCACAGGCTATGTAACTCAAGAGCGAACCTTGACCTTTGAGGAATTTGAGGTCGAGCCTAGCGCCCCCTATAGTGAAGTTGATGTTCTCTGTCGTATAAATGGATACGTTATCGGTATACATTTTAGTTATCAAGGGCGTCCAAGTTACAGTCCAGATAAGAGAGGAAAGCTCTCTATCTTAGAGATTAACTTAGAGCCACTTAAACAGCTTTATCATGAATTCAAAAACCAAAAATATGACTCGTTTAAAGAGCTGGCACTAGCGTATGTATTTGAAGACGGATGTCGACGTTGGCTCAGCCATGCCCGATATGTCAGCCGAGAGAGAGAACTAACAGCGACACTCAATGCTATGATTGTGGAATCAAACGGGCAGCCACCTGAACCTATTGTTGATGTTACGGTTATTCCCCAAATCCGTCACCGACCATATAAAAAACCACGAGAGAAAAAGGCTGAACGAGTTATGAGTGCAGTCAAGAAACGTCCAGCAGTCGAGTCTTGTGTTCGTTGCAAGTTCAGGGTCGCTAACTATGTCGATAATCTTATCTGTGCCGATTGTTTACAGTATTACTATGGTCAGGGCTTATTTCATGTCGGAGCGATAAAGAAAGTTGTTGAACAAGAATGCTCATGAGTTGTTGTGGGTTTAGACATAAAACATTTCAACACCTTTTGTTGATCGGAGTTAGCAAATACGAAATTCTAAAAATTCATAACGGTTTAAACAGTATATTTACAACCAAGTGGAACATATATGGTATTGGTGATTTTCTTATATTATACATTTATTGGCTTTTTGAGTTTTTTTGTACTGTTTGGGTAATCTTTACTAATCAAGTATGTCCGCACAGAGTTAGGCTATTAGTGTATTAATCATGTCTAAAAAATGATCATCTGTAAGTGTTTTAACTTGTTCAAACCCTTCATGATGTAAGCCATATTTTCCGTGTATATGATGATATGCGTTTTTCATCAGAGTCGTTTTTCTTTTTAAATTGATAGTAGACGCACGCTCCATCCACAAACACAAAGCAACGACATATCGCGTAGTCGAAACTGATAGTCTTTTTATTGACTTATCATCTCGCAAATGAGTATTAGCTTTAAGTGTTTTATCAAGCCAAGTTTTGAGTTGAAATGCTATTCTGCTATCAAGAGCAAAAAATATGTTGTAATGGCCGTTCCTCGGGTTGTATGTAATTGAGCCATCACCCTCAAAAAAACCTCGTAAAAAGGCAAATTGACAAAGCTTTGGCCAATCTTCAAACCCTATGGGTAGTTTGGTTTCTGTGGCTAGAGAATTTGCTGGTTTCCCTAGCTGGCGCAAAAAAGTGCAAAATTTTTGACTGGTAATGGTTAGCTCGACTTGATTAGTTAGTGAATATCCCTTTCCTCTGGAACGATCAATTTCGTATACGCTAGGAAGATTAGTTCCAAGAGTCAGCGATTGAGCGATCTCTTCTAAGTATGCTCTATCATTTATGTTGAGTCTGATAGAGCAGTGGGAATTATCAGAAATTGAGCCATCAGCCCAAATCAATCCCCATAGCTGACAGTTTTCTGGGGTAAGCTTTTCTAGATCACGAAAAAATATGGTACGAGTAGTATCGAACCAACTATCAGTCATAGCTCTAAAAAGTTCAGGTTTGACACTTTTGATGTACTTTTTAAGTTCTTGAACCGTGCTGTCAGTTTCTTTGATGAGTTCGTGTATAGTCTGACCTGACTCAAATATCCTTTGTGCATTTTTGGTAATTGCTATTGCTTTTGACTTGGGCGAGTAGGTCACTCTTCCATTTCTGTTTAAAACTTTTGTTATTGAAGATACCGTTACATGATGATCGTCACTAGAAAATCGTTCAGAAAGATACTTTTTTGCGTCTTTAGGCGAGGTGCCATGGCGCAGTAGGTAATCGTAAAAGCGTATAGTGCGTGTTCGACGCCACTCTTCCGCAGAAATTACTCGAGGATGTTGCCTTTTTAATAAGGCTGATAGCGTCTTTGTATCGATAGGCTTATTGGAATTATTATTGGAAAGACCGTATTGAGCAGCCAGAGCAAAAATATTTTGCGGAGAAAAAGAATGTTGGCCTCTACTTTTCCGGTAAGCGGAAACAAATCGGCTTACTCTCTTATTATACTCGTACTCTTCTTCTGATGTTAATCGTCCCATTGGGGCCTCGCAAAGCTGATAAAGAACTTTTATACCATGTATTGAAATTACCAGATAGGCGAACTTTAAGTTAATTGTTGAAAATTAAGGCTTTAATTGAATTGGTGGGAGTGTTATTACATTTTGTAATGTTTCTGTCCGTATTCAGCTGTTGTCTACACACTTTAGAAAGTCAATCTTCTAAAGCTTCACCAAAGCCTTAATTTGATAGCTAGAGTGAATCCATTCAAAGTTGTCTATCTTAAAGCCTGCGAGTTATAGCAGGCTCATCTTAGCTCTCTCCCTTATACAACTAATTTGACAAGTGCAGAGTAATGATTAGTAAGATTTAGGGTATACAGTAATGAAAGGTCACGACCCAAGCGAAGGCTTATTCTGCTTCTAATCGAAATCGGTATATTTCTTCGCACTTCCGTAGCTTTTCTCAATCGGATATTTTGCTTCATTGATGGAGATTTTTTCATATGCTGCATCTATTAGGTTAACACCTGTTTTGTCGGAGAGGCGAAGTAAGTACAAAAATACATCTGCTAACTCCTCTTTGGCCCTCGCTTTTTGTTTTTCTGTAAGGTTCTGGCTCTCCTCTTCGGTAAGCCATTGGAACAACTCTGTAAGTTCCCCAACCTCTCCAGATAGCGCCATCACTAGATTTTTTGGGGAATGAAATTTGTCCCAGTCTCTTTTCTTTGCAAATTGTTCGAGTGCCTCGGTCAATTTATTGATGCTTTTGCTCATTGAAAATATCCTTAATTTCATCCAACTCGAGCCATGGTTTATACCTGTGTATCATGCGGTGACAGTTAGCACAAACTATTGCTAAATCCTCAAGTTTCGTGAGTGTTGTGTCGGTATCGGATAGGTCTGAGAGAGGGTTTTTATGATGACATTCAGCAAACTCTTTTCCTCTATTACCGTACGTTTTGAAGAATGAAAAGTCGCAAACTTCACACCGTAAATCGCCTGTGTCTGCTAGGACTTTTTGTTTCTTATTTTTTGAAACATTAGGGTCACGTTCTCTCTTTTTATGATGAGTGAAATATACCTTCCCCTCTTCTGAACCCTGCTCATCGTTGATATATTTGAGGCTGTAAGGTTTAGGTTTGCCTTTAGGTTTTGGTTGTTTCAATGGGCTATCTAACGGAACGATTCTACTTCCTCCAGCAATGGAGATGGCAATGGCATTTCCAACTTTTATGTCTGACTTATCGGGTCTTATCTGAACATCTTTGAGTTTTTCCTTTATATCAAACTCGAATCTATATGGATAAGTTTTGTCTGACCAAAGTTTCGCCGTCGTCTTGTAGGCTCCTTTAGTTACTTGAGTTATGATCATTTCACTGATGTCACAAAGAAAATCTTCTGCATTTGGACAGAACTTGGGGAACCAACCAGGGGCTGGCCCTTTTTCAGCTTTGGGCCAAGACATGTGATGGGCGAATACTATAGTATCACCAGCTTTGATGTTCCAGAAATCATCAGTTTCCTTTTCAAACCCCCAAGTCTTATTTTCCATTCCTAGTAGATAGTTAGCGAGAATCGCGTTTTTAGGGCCCTTGCCAACGTATACAAGCCAAGTTTTATTCATGTTTTTCTCTGCGTTCTAAATTATTGATAGGAATGGTATCACTTGTTTTATTTAAATGAATTTAGAATGCACTAGCTTTTGGACCTTAGGCCATAAAATTTATGCTGGGGCTTTTCAGAAGCCAAGTCTGAGCGGTACTGGCGCAACTATGACAAATCCACTTTGAGTTTCAAATATCCATATATAGTTGTCGTTTAGCTCACATTTACCAAGTGCAACATGATTTATATTGATGATTTTTAAATTTATCTAGGTGAATGAATTATGGGCACAATTAAGGAACCACTCACACTTTCACAGCACTTCAATTTGTCTCCCCAAGATGTAGATGAGGCAGGGGTAGTAGATGTCGTATTAAACAGCGACACACTCTTATTCATTGATCCTATGCTGCTTCCAGACAGTCAGCACAAGGAAATGTCGGTTGGCGCAAGCGATAGCTATCGAGAACGTTTTGAGCAGATTATAAAGCTTCTTTCAGCATCCAAAAAAGTGGATGATGTAGCTTGGAAAGCAGCTAAAAAAAAGTTTAAGTTCTCTGAGATAGGCTGGACTTGTCTCGGGTATGCATCGGGGACAAGTGGTTCTGGGTTCGGCAAAGACCTTATTGAAACAACGCTTGAAGCTGCATCACAGATTGTTAAGCTTGGTGTTGATGACCCTGACTTATTTATGGCTCTTGCTTTATTTGAGGAAGGAGTTGGTCCCGATCGTATCAGCGATATGACAACGAACATCATTCTTGAGGACTTAATTGAGTTCAATACACGTAAAATTTCAGAATTGGGTCTAAAGCCAGCAATTATAGAGCTGGATGGGAGAACGTTAGAGCTGTTAATTAACCCATTTACTGAAAAGCCTCTATTAATGGTTCCAACAGATATAGTAAGAGATTTACCAATTGCTAGTGATTGGAGTGATATCTCTAGAGTAACTCGAGAGAATGAAGAGTTGCGTGACAGGGTTAATGCTCAACTTGGTGAAGTTTGGGCAACGATGACTAGGAAGCAGAAACAGATAATGAAAGAGCGCGCAATGAAAAGTAAGGACGCTTTTCAAGAGGTTCTTAATATGCTCCGAGCAGTAGACCCAGAGCCGTATAACTTTAAAGATGACCGAAACGGTGAAGTTCGTTGGACTAGGGTAATGAGTGAAGTCAGTGGGCAACACCCTTTTGATTTATCCATGTATAAAGGTAGAAAGCTGGGTATAAAAGAGGTTAAAGAGGTCGTCGACCAGATTATTCAGCAGTTCCAAGATCTTGTTGAAAATAAAGGGCTTTGGAAGTGTTTGTGGACTGAAGATGAAAGGCCGTGTAAAGAAAAAGCCGCACAGCGTTTATTGTTTGCTGTTGCATCTAGTTATTGCAAGGCAAATGATTTAGATCTTACTCCTGAAGCTGATGCCGGTAATGGGCCTGTTGATTTCAAGGTTTCTCAAGGCCATAAGGCTAAGGTCGTTGTAGAGGTAAAACTATCAAAAGGAGCTGTGGAACATGGTTACGAAAAACAACTAGAAATCTACAAGAAAGCAGATGATACAGATATTGGTGTCTTTCTGATTATTGATGTCGGTTCACTGGGTAAAAAACTCGCTAGAATACAAGCTATTCGAGATCAACATATAAAAGAAAGTGGTAAAGCCTCGGACATTGTATTGGTTGACGCTCATGTTAAAGCTTCTGCAAGTAAACGATAGAAAATTAAAGCAAAAGAACGCTGATGTTTGTGAAAGAGTTCTAGCTAATAGGGTGTATTTGGGAGATAAAACAACCAGATAATTTGTCCAAGGATGAGTTTTCTCAGGAGTAGTTTAATAAGTATACATACTGCCACATATCGAGAGTATGAATCTTTTAAAGAGGCCGCTACGGCCTCTTATCAATCTCAAGTCGCACATTTTCTAGTTAGCAATGGCTTAAAAATTTGCAGGATTAAAGTAAGGTAGGTTTAATCAATATGCTACACATGTGCTACATGTTGAATTTTTGATGATGGTGTGGTTGGTTTAAGTTGTTGATATTATTGGTTTAAGTTTTTTTGTGCACCCCCCTTAACAGGGCGTTAGTTGCCAACGAGGAAAAATGTACCTAAAGCAGAATATTTAGGGCTAATGTCCATGTGTTTTTGGCTGGGTTTTCGTATTTCAATTTCTAGTTGTTTGGGTTTGTGAAAATCGATCGTTGGTTTCTTTTGTGGTTGGATTTTCTATTTCAGAAACCGATTTATATGTTGAAAGTCTGCTCTGCTGCATTGTCGTTCAAAAAGGTTTGTTTGGTGTTCAAAGTCCGTTTTCTACGGCGTTGTAAATTCCAAGTGGTTTCAATGACAGGCGCTTTTAAACTGCGCCTGATTTAAGTCCCTCAAAATACTAAATATGGGTGTTGGCAAAGCTGTAATCAACTTCAAGTTAAAGCCTTAGTCTTGGCAACTAACAAACTGTTCAAGAGGGATTCACAACGCTTGGCGGTTTTGGTTTGAATTGGCTTTAGTGTTTACGGCACAATGGTTTAGGCTGGGGGGTAGCGTTGTTCACCCCTTAACAGGGCGTTAGTATTCAGGAGGAAAATTAGTGCTTCATCAGATAGACAAATATCAGTGTTCTGCTTGCAACATTAAATCCAAACATATCACCGTATTGATTAGGAACCCTAGTCCTTTTGCTGGTGTAAAACATCAAAAGCGTAAAGAGTTTATTGCAGGGTTAATCAAAGGTTGGGCAGTTGGCCCATTTTTAGCTTCTATGGATGAGTTTTCTCGACATACGATCTGTGAAAACTGTGGTGTCAAGACGATAGAGAACTGATAAGTAAGACTTCTTTCTAAGTTCGGTGTAACAGGTTGGGTCTGAATACTAACAAACTGTTCAAGAGTGATTCGCAACGCGTGGCATTTTCATCATGCGTTGGTGTAAGTGATTAAGGTGGTATGCGGCGGCATCGGTATTGCGTTGCTCACACCTTAACAGGGCGTTATGCGTCAGAGTATTATGGATGTAAGAATAATTATGGAAAAAGACGATTTAGTTGAGCTAGTGGTTAAGTATTTCGAGAAAGTAGATGCAGGTGATCCTAGTTATCTGGATCTATTTTCAGAGGATGTTGATTTTTTCTTTCCTAAATTTGGACAGGCGAAAGGAAAGAGTGCCTTAGTGGAGTTTGGTAATAGAATTGGTAGCTCATTGAACAGTATCTGGCACGACATAGACGGTTTTCAAATAACAACATCTGGAAACAAGGTAATTGTTGAAGGACAGGAAGGAGGTGTAATGAGTGACGGTACTTCCTGGCCGGACAACAATGTATCCACTGGTCGTTTTTGTAGTGTATTTGAATTTAGTGGAAAATTAATAAGTCGTATGTACGTGTATGTAGATCCTGATTTTCCAAGCACAGATTTACAAAGAATTTCTGTGCTGTCAGAGGGAAAGTAACGCATAACAAACTGTTCAAGAGGGATTCGCAACGCGTGGCATTTTCACTATGCGTTGGTTTTAGTGTTTCAGGTGGTATGCTGCGGCTTTGGTATTGCGTTGCTCACCCCTTAACAGAGCGTTAGGCTATTTGATGTAGTTGTATCTAATGAGGATTGAAAATGAGTGATTGGGAACATTTATATGATATGCAAGCCCAAGGCTACAGCGCTGATCAGATAGCTGAAGCAGCAGCTTGCGGATACAACCCATATGAAATTGTCTTGGAAGATTTAGGCTTTTCTTCTGAAGAGTGGGAAACTATAGACAACGCTCACGATACAGAGCAGTTTGAAGCTAACCCTGAATTAATTGAGGTTTTTATAAATTTAGTGGAAAGCGCTAGATTATATTTCAAGCATACAAGTCGCTATTTACAAATCTGGGGTGAATTAGGTGAGTTATATGCTGAAATTAAGTATGGTGTAAAGAGACACAAACCACACACCCAAGGCTCAGACGGAAAGTTAGGAAACGATTTCATTGAAATAAAAACTATTTCTCCTGAAAAGAGGACAGAAGAAGTAAAAGTGAAACGTGCTGGGAACTTTAATAAGCTTCTAATTATAAAAATATCGTCAGATCTTAAATTTGAAGGACGGTTCGTGGCTCGGAAAGATCTAGCGAAAGGTGAAGGTAAGCATGCAAAAGCTCAATGGGTACAAAATCAAGTTAGGGCTCAGCAGGTATGCAATCAGACAGTAATCACTAAAGCAATGACTAGTTCACCTGAAGCAAAAATATATGCAGCCCTAAAGTATCCAACCTTTTTAGATTCAGAATTTCAAAACAAACTTGGTTTGTCGAAGTCGGATTTCACTAAGGCAGTTAATGAGCTTTCTAGATCAAAAAAATTACACGTTCAAAAGAAGATAGTGACAAATGGGTGCGCAATACAAAATAGCCTAACAAAGCGTTTAAGACGGATTCACAACGCTTGGCATTTTCGGTTTGCCTCGGCTTTAGTGGTTACGGCACAATGTTTGAAGTAAGGTGGTAGCGTTGCTCACCACTTAACGCGGCGTTATACGAATAGAGGGAAATTATGTACAAAAGTACTGATTTTAACTTGGATTCAAAAGAGTTCAGGTTTAAGAAAGACTCATATCCTTTGTCTAAGATAAACAATGTTAGGGTTAAAAAGTTAAGTTTTCTTGATAATTTAGGTCAAGTTTTATTCTGGGTGTGTGTTTTTTCAGGGGCAGTTTGGTTAGTTATTCCAAGGTTGGAAGAGGTACCACAATGGCTACTAGTTTTAGTTCTTAGTCTGACGGTCGTAGGTTTGGTCTTTGTTCTTCTTCGTTGCTCTAAATATGCACTTCAAGTCGAGTTTCGCCACATAGATGAAACGGGCGTTCAATGGGTTAATGTCGCCAAGTCATACTCAAAGTCAGATTGTGAGTTATTCGAACAGCAAGTGTTGGCACTGAAGAAATTCGTATAACAAATTGTTCAAGAGTGATTCGGCACGCGTGGCATTTTTATTATGCGTTGGTTTTAGTGGTTAAGGTGTTATGCGGAAGCTTCGGTATTGCGTGCCTCACACCTTAACAAGGCGTTAGTACGGGTTGGCATCAAAGGTCATAAGTTTTGGTGTTTATCTGTTTTTGCGCTCGTCTTTACACCTTTCAGTTTGTACCTTTCACGTTCTTTCCGGTGGCACTATATGCGGAGTGTTTGCTTTGATTTCACCGTTTACGGTTTCTAACTCTTAGCCTATTTCTTTGGTGCTTCTTCTTTTTCGTGGCTTTTACTAAGTCAGCATTGTCTTCCTTTGGTGTTGCTGTTGAAGTGCGAGGATCGAATCCTTTTCTAATTTGAAGTCAGTAAAAGTAGGGGAGTTCAGTACGTTTTTCTTCTAGCCAGCTCTCGTCTCTTAACCGAGTTTAAGTTTTGTAGCTGCCCGTCTCACTTCAGCGTTCAAAGCCTTTCATATCATGCCACTTTTCAATATCTTGGAGCGCATAAATAGAAGTAGCGCATGTACTAACAAATTGCTTAAGAGTGATTCGTAACGCGTGGCATTTTTACTTTGCGGTGGCTTATGGTGATTAAGGCGCTGTGCGGTAGCTTTTGTATTGCGTTACTCACACCTTAGCAAGGCGTTATGTTGAACTTATGAAAGAAGGTTATAAAACAGTGAGTAAACCTAATTCAAGTGAAGTATTACCTCCCTTTGGAATGGCTGGTGTTTCCATTGCTGGAATACTTGTATGTGTGTCTATCGCTAATATTGAAAGTGACGATTTAGAGCAGGCTATTTGGTGGCTTTCTATTTCTCTACCAGTGGCCGTTTCTAGCGTAATGTTGAAATTATTTCGAAGTACATATAAAGAACACATGGTTAAGTCTGCCATGATTTTTAGTAACCTATTTAAGTTAGTTGGTGATGCTTTTTCTATCATTGGATTATTCTATCTAATTAATTATGTATCTTCTGAGGCTGCTGGTGCTTTTAAAGTTGCATCTATTGTTATGTACTTATGTACTAATTTCTTAACTTTGTTTATGGAAGATAAAAAGCCCAGGGATAATGTTTCAACATAACAAAGCATTTAAGAGTGATTCGCAACGCTTGGCGTTTTCGCTTCGCTCAAGTATAGCCAAGCGTCGCTCACACCTTAATGCGGCGTTATAAAGCTCGAAGAAAAAGGACATTTCGTGGAAATTCGAACAGGTAAATTTGAAGATGTTGCTGGCATTACCGACATCTTTAACTTTTATATTGAACATACCAATGCACGCTTTGAGGAATTTCCATTTACTCTGGAAAATCGTCAGGAATGGTTCTCTCAGTTCTCTAGCACTACCAAACATCAACTATATGTGGCCGTAGAAAACGACGTGTTGCTAGGTTTTGCATGTTCCCAACAGTACAGAGCTATTTCAGCTTTTGACGACACTGTGGAAGTGACCGTTTATCTGGCACAAGAGGCCAAAGGGAAAGGTTTAGGTTCTAAGCTATATACTCAGTTGTTTTCATCCATTCGTGCTTATGGCGTCCATCGTGTATTGTCGGGTGTTGCATTACCAAACGATGCATCAGTGGCATTACATAAACGGTTTGGTTTCAGAGAAGTAGGTGTTTTCAATGAGTATGCCAAGAAACATGGACAGTATATTAGCTCGTTGTGGTTAGAAAAGGCGTTTAACGTAGAGTCCGCTTTATAACAAACAATTTAAGTGTGATTCGGCACGCGTGGCATTTTTGCTATGCGTGAATTTTAGTGATTAGGGCGGTATGCGGCGGCATAGGTATTGCGTGCCTCACACCTTAATTGGGCGTTATGTGGTGGCACGTAATAGTGTAGATTTCAATTGAGGTAACTTAGATGACTGATGAAAGTTTCTATCAACAATTGGGGCAAATATTGTTTGATATATCTCCAGAGAACTCGAAACAGATAATAATGAAAGCAGCCTTACCCGAAGTTGGTGATACGTGTTTATTTGAGTTTGATTATGTAGATGAAAGTGGGAATGTTCATTGGTTTACTGGTGGCGGTGTAGCCAATACAAAACTATTAAAGGTTCTAGTTCAATTGAGGGAAGAGCAGATAAAAAGCGGTCAAACTTCATGGGAATCATGTACTTTTGTAATTGATGTTGAAGCAGAGTCATTTGACATGAACTTTGTTTATGCTGACAGTTGAGCTTCCGGCGTCAAACACCACATAACAAGCAATTTAAGAGGGATTCACAACGCTCGGCATTTTTGCTTCTACTTCAAATTTAGTGTTTATGGCACAATGCTTTAGGTTTGGGGGAAGGCGTTGTTCACCCCTTAATTGGGCGTTATGTGTATTGGGAATTTATGCGTTTAGATTTAAAGTCAAATATCATTAAACTAATTGATAGTAATGGTCTTTTTGGTGTTATGAATAACACTAAGTGGAACAATTTGCTTGCAGCGTTGAGCGATATCGATGAGCTACTAAGCTACCGAGTTACCTACATTGACGGGTCAACATGGCCGGAAAGTGACTCTAGCTATCAATATACCAGTGAACTGGCACAAATATGGGGAAACTTTCGAGCGATACATTTTATTGATATTGATGCTCGTATCTCTCATTCAAGAGGCGTTTTGCTGGAACCAGAAGTTCGAGATCATAGGGATAAGGTCATTGCTATATGTAAAGAGCAAAATGCTAAAATATCTCTCACAGAGTGTGGTGTTAGAATTTGGGGCTATTTTCAGCACGGTAAAGATATAGAAATGTATAAATACACATAACAAAGCGTTCAAGAGCGACTCACAACGCGTGGCATTTTTGATATGCGTTGGGTTAAGTGATTACGGTGCATTGCAGAGGCTTCTGTATTGCGTTGCTCGCACCTTAACGCGGCGTTAGTTTGCAAGAGAAAAAACGCAGCTATATCGCAAGATCTAGTGGTAAAAGCTCAAAGTTTAAGTTGTCGTATTGGCTTTCAATTTTAGTGTTAACTAGCGTGGTGAAAATCCAAAATTGGTATCGTTTCAACGGTTGATTTGTTCTTTGGTGCGGCGACTTTTGGGTTAACTGAGTTGAACTTTTTCGCTGAAACTCTGCTCGTTGAGTTTGTTGGTATAAAAGCCGATCTACTCGCTGAAATGACGCTTTCTTTGGTGTGGAAAGTTCACGTGGTTTCAGTGGCTTTGTTGAAAGTCCGCACTGTGAGATTGGTTTTCCAAAAGCGTTTTTTGGTGTTGTGAGTTCGGTTTCTGCCACGTTGTTTGTTCCAAGTGGTTTCATTGAGTTGCCGCTTTGAGTCTAAGCCTGACTTAAGTGCATCAAAGCACATAAAGCTTATTGTTTTCAAAATTTAAAATAACGTAAAATCAACTCCTTGGGTTTGCAAACTAACAAACTGCTCAAGAGGGATTCGCAACGCGTGGCATTTTTATCATGCGTTGGTTTTAGTGATTAAGGCGGTATGCGGCGGCTTCAGTGTTGCGTTGCTCACCCCTTAGCAGGGCGTTAGCTCACTTTTCATCAGCATAGTCATTAAAGGTAAAAAAGTTAAAATGAATTTAAATGAATATCAGTTAGATAATGATGGGAATTTCGACAGTGGGTTCATTGACAATAGTATGCATTCTTCAAATGGTATTAATGTCTACTTTCGTGATTTAGAAAAGCATCTGATCGGTCATATTAACAATGCTGATTTAGTTATTGGAGCCGTAGCTTGGCTAACCAGTGACGCAATACTAGATACGCTTGCGTGTGTTAAAAATGTACAAATTGTCGTTCAAAAAGAAGATTTTCTCAGACCGGATGTATATTCCCGGACGAATTGGAAGTCAAAGTTACGTTCGAAATATGATGCACTTAAGTGTGATCTAACGAGGTACGAGTTTGGTAACATTCTAAGTAGCGCCTCAGTCGCGTCAGATCCGACTATTGATGCTGTTAGGTGTGTGGGAAACCATAACAGAGATAAGGTGCCAGCATTTCCAAGAATGCATAATAAATTCCTCATTTTTGCAAACGTTCAAGAAATTCAGAACTCTTTTGGTCATACACACTATAAAGTTACTCCTTATGGTGTTTGGACAGGTTCGTTCAACCTCACTAAAAATGCTTCAATGTCTTTAGAAAATGCACTGTATATAACTGAGCCAGATATAGTCGATGCATATTTCAAGGAGTATGGTCAAATTGCAGCCATGTCAGAAAAGTTAGACTGGACTACAGATTGGGCTGCTCCTCAATGGCGTATTGGTACCTAAAAGTGAGCTAACAAACTGTTTAAGAGTGATTCGCAACGCGTGGCATTTTTACCATGCGTTGGTTTTAGTGTTTAAGGTGGTATGCGGGAGCATCGGTATTGCGTTGCTCACACCTTAACAGGGCGTTATATGCGCTCGATAAAATTGAATATGGATGGTCATGGATAACATCGAAAAAGAGCTTTATCAAGCAGCAGTAGAACTAGTAAGTGCGCGATATTCTTCGGGGTGGGGCGGTGCTGCGGCTGTTAGAACTGAGTCAGGAAAAATATTAACAAGTATTGCCCCTGATACTAAAAATGATGCTCTTTCATTGTGTATGGAAGTGGGAGCTTATTTAGAGGCTCATAAACTCAATGAGCGAGTGACCCACTCATTATGCCTATGTCGTGAAAGCGAGAACGATGAGTTTCTAATCTTGTCACCATGCGGAGTTTGCCAAGAGCGCCTCGTTCACTGGGGTGGGGACGTCAAAGCAGCTATTACGACTCCAGATAATGCATTGGTTTTCAAAACTATACGTGAATTAATGCCTCATCATTGGTCACTTGTAAACGGTAAAGCGCTATAACAAAGCGTTTAAGGCGGATTCACAACGCTTGGCGATTTCAGTTTAAGTTGAATTTTGTGTTTAAGGTACAATGGCTTAGGTTTGGTGGTTAGCGTTGTTCACCACTTAACGCGGCGTTATGCATCAAGGATATTATGAAGTCTACTAAAGAAAAGATTATTAAACATTACGCAGAGTTCTTTGAAGGTCATGATTTCGAGATATTGTCTTGGGAGCTTGGGCCAATTAAGAAAATTGTACCCGATTTTCAGGTTGTCAGGTTTGCACCTGGCCCTCAAATTAATATGTGGGTGTATTGCTCAGTAGGTGCATCAGAGATTACACCCAGTGATTCAGCTCTTCACGAGTTTGTTGTCGTATCACCGATCGAGTCAAATCGTCTAGTTGAAATGCTGGCAATGGTAACTTATTACCATTCGAATCATAATTTGGGTTTTGGCCATACCTTGCCTATTGGTGAGCCTTGGCTTGAGGGTTCTAACTGTGAAAACTGGCTAATTTCGTTGCCGTATCCATTTGGAGAGGACTTGGAAATAATGCCTCTAAATAGTTCCCACGCTCACGTAGCTTGGTTACTTCCTATCACTGACGACGAACGAAATTTCAAAATCAAGCATGACCTAGATGCGCTCGAACAAAAATTTGATGATGCAGAGCTTAAGTACTGGGAAGTAAAGCGGTCTTCGGTAGTGTAAATGCATAACAATCTGTTTAAGAGTGATTCGCAACGCGTGGCATTTTCACCATGCGTTGGTTTTAGTGTTTAAGGTGGTATGCGGCGGCATCGGTATTGCGTTGCTCACACCTTAACAGGGCGTTAAGTGCAATCAGAGAAAGTCACATCAAAAAGTAGGGAAGTATGAGCATTAATATAAAATGGGATGGTGATTGTCGTTTTAAAGTGTCAACCGAAGGCGGCTTTACGTTTAATGTTGACGCTACAATTGAGACAGCCCCTTGTCCAACGGAAGTTCTATTGTCGGCTTTAGGTTCATGTAGTGCTACGGATGTCGTCTTGTTACTACAAGATCAAGGTTTTGAAGTTAAAGGCCTAGAAAATAAGGTTACTTTCGCCCTAACGGAATCAGAACCTCGTTTATATAAATCAGCAAACTTACACTTTACAGTAAATGGCAGTGGTTTTAAGGAGTCTGACATTTTGCGAGCAGCTCAAGAGGCGGTGGAAAAGCATTGTCATGTTTGTCTTATGTTGAGCCCTACGATCGATATCACTTGTTCAGCTGAAGTGGGTAAAAATTGCACTTAACAAAGCGTTTAAGAGGGATTCACAACGCTTGGCAGTTTTGGTTCAAAGTTTAGCTTTTGTGTTTATGGCACAATGGTTTAAATTGGGTCGCATAGCGTTGTTCACCCCTTAACGCGGCGTTAGCCGTCTTTGGGAGAAATAATATTTGCGTTGGTATATAGGTAGAACGATCAGTAAGATCAGCGAGTTAGGAGGTGTAGATGATGATTTTTTGGTGCAGGCCTCTGAATCAATTCAGAAAAAATTTAGGTTGGTAAACTACCATAGTGATAAATCTAAAACCTCGCTTTATAACTCTATAACTGACAATGATTGGAAAGCGGTAAATCTAGCATCTGCGTATTTCGGAAGTATGGCTACTTGGTCTTCTCTCTCAGAAGAGGAAATTAATAATGCCGTCAAAAATGTGTTCGAAAGCGAAGCTCATATAGAGTCTTTTGCATCACAACTACACTCAATTGCGGACAACTTATCAGTGTTAGTTTATTGGGCTATTCCTTACGTACAGAATAAAATTGGTGACCAAAGTAAGGTGTCAATTTACAAGGTGCGAGATAGCTTGGAGTTGCATCATGAAGCTCTAAAAAAAGAAATAGTGCGCCTAACTGAAATGTATGAATATCAATACTTAGTAGCTTTTACCAATCTAGGTAAACATCAATCTCTAGTGGACCGTAGTTTTGTATGCAACTTTGAAACGGATGAAGAGCACCCTCATCAAGTCGTCTTTAAAAGCTTCGTATACAAGAAAAATACATACGACTCAATAAAAGCATTTGAGTTTACAGATAATTATGGGCGAAAAATAAAAGAACAGTATTTGAGAATTGGCGCTACTTTAGAACGAGAGCTCTCGAACGGCTAACAAACTGTTCAAGAGGGATTCGCAACGCGTGGCATTTTTACTATGCGTTGGCTTTAGTGATTAAGGTGGTTTGCAGCGGCTTCGGTATTGCGTTGCTCACCCCTTAACAGGGCGTTAGCATGCGGGAGTAATATGAAGAAAATTCTCATCATCGGTAATTCTGGCTCAGGCAAGAGTTGGTTGTCGAAACAGTTATCCCGAAAACTTCATTTGCAAGAAGTTAACTTGGACTCGATTGTATGGGAGCCAGGTGGCTATAATCAAAAACGCTCCACCGGAGCAATCGAAAATGAAATTGCTAGTATAAAGTCTCAATGCAACTGGGTAGTTGAGGGAGTATTTGGTGCTTTAGCCGAACAGCTTATTTTTTCTGCTGACATGCTGTTGTTTTTGGATTTGGAATGGTCTGAATGTGAAAGTTCTCTTTATGCTCGTGGTTCGGAGAGCTCGAAGCAACTTAATGAGGAACAGGCGGAGAAGAATTTTCGTGAATTATTAAAATGGGCTTCTGAATACTCGGTTCGCGAATCCAAAAGTTCACGACAGTTCCATCAGCAATTGTTCAGAGATTTTCACGGTTCTAAAGTACGTTTCACAACACGCTCTCAAGTGAATGAGTTTGTAGCGGAAACAACATGCTAACAAACTGTTTAAGAGTGATTCGCAACGCGTGGCATTTTTACTATGCGTTGGTTTTAGTGTTTAAGGTGATATGCGGGAGCTTCGGTATTGCGTTGCTCACACCTTAACAGGGCGTTATGTGCTTATGAGGAAAATTGACATGGAAGTGGTAGAGGCCAACCCTAATTTGGCCCCAATATTAGCGAGTTATGCGAAAGAATGCCTAGAATCGGGTATTCCAAAATATTCGGGTGTGGAGCAAGATCCGACAGCTTATTTGTCAGGTTTGGTCGAACGTTCAAAGGCAATCTCCGAGTTACCAAAGGGATATTTACCTAGCACAACTTACTACTGTGTATCGAACTCCGAAATTTTAGGTGCAATCCGAGTTCGCAAAGGTACTAATGCCAATGTAGAAAATGTCATTGGTCATGTTGGCTACGAAACTAGACCGTCAGCTCGTGGTAAGGGTGTAGCCTCATTTCTGCTTGCTTGGGTGCGAGACCATGTTGTCACTGATTCAGTTATTGTTACTTGCTCAATTGACAATCCCGCGTCTCAAAAGGTCATCGAAAACTGTGGTGGTGAATACCTCGGTAACTACACAGATGACAGTGAGGGTACGGTAAGGCGCTACCGTTTAGCACGCACATAACAAAGCATTCAAGAGTGATTCGCAACGCTTGGCAGTTTCGCTTCGCTCAAGTATAGCCAAGCGCCGCTCACACCTTAATGCGGCGTTATGCGTAATGAAGACAAGGATAGTCTGTGAACATAATATTTGATTTAGACGATACATTGCATGACAAAAGTGCGTCTCTTAAAAGTTATGCTGATGAGCTTTTAAATACTACATTGAATAATCTAGATTTACCGGAACAACGGTTTGTCAGTGAGTTTATTGCTCAAAACAATATCATCCAACCTAAAACTCAAGTTTTTAGCGTATTAGCCGAGCGCTTTAACTTTTCGCCAAAACTTGAGCGAGAGCTATTGATAGCCTTTGACCGTTCCTTCCATGAGTTTTCAGTTCCTTTCGATGGTGCGCAGGAGACATTAGCAGTATTGAAAAATAGTGGTGTTTCTATCGGCTGTATAACGAATGGTAGGGACTTTTTTCAAAAGCGTAAAATTGCGGCTTTAGGGTTTGATGAGTACTTTGATTTCACAATCACATCAGGCGGTGTTGGTGTTAAAAAGCCCGATTTAAGTATCTTTAAAATGGGTTTAAGTAAATTTAGCGACAGCGGCAAACAGGTGTGTTTTTGCGGCGACAGTTTGTCATCTGATATGGCTCCTGCGAAAAACTTGGGTCTTGTGACATTGTGGAAAACTGAAAAGTTGTATAAACCAGAGTACGTTGACCATAGTTTTTCTACTTTTCAAGAGTTTGATCAGCTATGGCGAAAAACGTTAGTTTACGCATAACAAAGCGTTTAAGGCAGATTCGCAACGCGTGGCATTTTTGGTTTTATTCAGCTTAAGTGTTTATGGCACAATAGTTTAGGTTCAGTAGTAGCGTTGCTCACTACTTAACGCGGCGTTAGTTTGCAAGAGGAAAACGCAGCTATATTGCAAGATCTAGTGGTAAAAGCTCAAAGTTGAAATTGTCGGATCGGAGTTCAATTTCAGTGTTAACTAGCGTGGTGAAAATTCAAAATTGGCATCGTTTCAACGGTTGATTTGTTTTTTGGTGCGGCGACTTTTGGGTTTCCTGAGTCTAACTTTTTGCGGAAACTCTGCCCGTTGAGTTTGTTGGTACAAAAGCCGATTTACTCGCTGAAATGGCGTTTTCTCTGGTGTGGTAAGTTCATGTGGTTTCAGTGGCTTTGTTGAAAGTCCGCATTGTGAGATTGGTTTTCCAAAAGCGCTTTTTGGTGTTGTGAGTTCGTTTTCTGCGGCGTTGTTTGTTCCACGTGGTTTCATTGAGTAGCCGCTTTGAGACTACGCCTGACTTAAGTGCATCAAAACACATAAAGTTTATTGTTTGCAAAGTTTAAAATAACGTAAAATCAGAGCTTTGGGTTTGCAAACTAACAAACTGCTCAAGAGGGATTCGCAACGCGTGGCATTTTTACTATGCGTTGGTTTAAGTGATTAAGGTGGTATGCGGCGGCTTTGGTATTGCGTTGCTCACCCCTTAGCAGGGCGTTATGTAGCCGCGAGAGGACGGTAAGTTAAAAGGATTTATATATGTTAAATATTCGGCAAGCTCGCATTGAAGATATCAGTGTTATCAAGAAACTACAGTTTCAGCTTAATGAGTATCATCAAGCAAATTTACCTGATGACTTTTTATCACCGGAAGAAATTGAACAAAAAATAGACCTACACAAGATAGTCAAAAGTGAAAGCTCGATTTTTCTGGTAGCCGAAAGCAAAGGGCAGTTAGTAGGTTTTGTTTTTGGTGAGCTATGGGTTCGTAAGTCTTGGACTCTCAAAGAGCGAAAGATCGCAAACGTTGAACAGATTGTTGTGGATTCATGCTTTAGGAGTCAAGGTGTTGGAGTGGCGCTAATAGAGGCATTTGAGGAAAGGGCTATTTCTAACGGCGGAGAAGAGCTGTGGTTAGAAGTATATTCTTTCAATGAATCAGCTCTAGCTTTGTATCGCAAAGCTGGTATTGAGCCCAAGATCCAAATTGGACAGAAAGGACTAACCTGAAAGTCGGCTACATAACAAATTGTTCAAGAGTGATTCGGCACGCGTGGCATTTTTACTATGCGTTAGTTCTAGTGGTTAAGGTGGTATGCGGAAGCTTAGGTATTGCGTGCCTCACACCTTAACAAGGCGTTAGGGCACAGGGCGGAAATGGACAAAATCGTAGAATTAATCCAACAAGATCCAGTTAGAGTTAAAGCCTTAGAGTACGTCTCTAAATTGGGCTTGCCTCAATGCTATATTGCAGCTGGTTTCGTTCGTAATCTTGTTTGGGATGCACTGCATGGTTTTGATGCGGCGACACCATTGAACGATGCGGATGTTATTTACTTTGCTCCTGACGAGAGTGACCCTAAAGCATATTTACAGTATGAATCTCAGCTCAATCAGCTAATGCCAGAAATTAATTGGCAAGTTCGTAATCAAGCTCTCATGCATACTCGAAATGGCGATTTACCATACACTAGCTCCCTTGATGCTATGAGTTATTGGCCAGAACAAGAGACAGCTGTTGCCATTCGACAAGTCGCACCTGGTAGCTATGAATGTATTGCAGCCTTTGGGTACGAATCCTTATTTGGTTACTGTGTCACACATAATCCTAAAAGGTCACGAGAAACGTTTGAAAATCGTGTAAATTCAAAGGGCTGGTTAGTAAGGTGGCCATCTTTGAGAACTGTGCCCTAACAAAGCATTTAAGAGTGATTCGCAACGCTTGGCAGTTTCGCTTCGCTCAAGTATAGCCAAGCGCCGCTCACACCTTAATGCGGCGTTAAGCTTCAATGAGGACAATATGGACTACGAAGAAATAAAACGACAGGGTATCGCTGGCTTTGTCGAAGATGAAGAGCAAACTAGACCAGAGCGTATTGTTAGATTTGTAGAGCTAAATGAATTATTTTCGCCACAGGGAGATATGCTTTTTACTGGTGGTTTACAGTCTAGCCTAGCTTTTCATGAATTAGCTAATAGTTACGTTAACGGTAATTACATGGCAGTTGTACTCTTGTGCCAAGCTTTTATTGAGCACTCATTGTCCGGTGAGTTCATCATGAGAGGACAGAATGCAATAGCGGAATCGTCGTTTAAGAAAATCCTTGAATCTGCAAAGGGAGCTGAAATTATAAGTGAAGCTCTTTTTGAACAATTGGAAGTGTTGCGGAAAATCCGCAACCCTTATGTTCATGCGAAAGCGGGGTTAAAAAATGGCTCATTGGCTAAGAAAATGATCGATGGTCGATTTGAATCTGCTGAAGACCTTGCTAAGTCGGATGCACTAAAGTCACTTGGTATACTAAAGTCTTTTGTGCATGAAAATGTATTTATGTGGCCCCCTCAGCCCGAAGCTTAACAAACTGTTTAAGAGTGATTCGCAACGCGTGGCATTTTTGCCATGCGTTGGTTTTAGTGTTTAGGGTGGTATGCGGAAGCTTCGGTATTGCGTTGCTCACACCTTAACAGGGCGTTATGTTTGTTCTTTGAGTTTTAATGATTTTTGTATGGAAGTGATATGAATATATCTGAGATGAATGATTTGGCTTTAAAAGTAAAAGAGGAAATGCCATGGATTAGTGGTATTACTTCGGATGAACAATATCAAGAATTAAATAAATTAATGGAATCGTTATCGACAGATACAGATAAGAATAGAAGTTTAACCGATTTAATAATTCCCATACTGGAGCAGTATGAATTAGATGCTTACAATAGAAAAAAAGTTTCTGAGAAAAGGAAAGCAAATATATTGGTGGTATTGGTACTTATAGGTGCTTTTTCATTTGCATATTTTGTTTAGTCGGTAAAACATAACAAAGTGTTTAAGAGGGATTCGTCAACGCGTGGCGTTTTCATTTCAAATCAGTTTAAGTGATTAAGGTAGTCATATCCGCTTTGGCGGTAGCGTTGTCTCACCCCTTAACACGGCGTTAACTGGCGCAGAAAATACTAAAGCACATTGATACGGTTTCTAGGTTCAGAAGTTTAGCGTGTTCGGTCGATTTCCTTAATTGAGCTAATGCGAATAATTTCAATTTGGTACTTAAGTTTACTGGTGTGAAAGGCGGCACAAAGCCTTCTAATAATATAAGGCATTCGCGATTAGTTCGGCGCACATACATCGCCGAAGTGTGGTGGTGTGAGACGCTTTTCAAACTAAAGATAAGCAGTAATCTTTTGGTTATCTTTAGTTTGAGTTAGCTTTACTAATCATTACTTAGGAAAACCAGCTTTGGTTAAAGTGGCTGTCAGATCGGTGAAAATTGAAAGGCGCTCAGTTAACAAACTGTTCAAGAGGGATTCGCAACGCGTGGCATTTTTGCTATGCGTTGAATTTAGTGATTAAGGCGGTTTGCGGCGGCTTCGGTATTGCGCTGCTCACCCCTTAACAGAGCGTTAGGCTTCAATAGTACGATTAGTACAGAAAAATATGCACTCATTAGCACTATACTTTTCTAAGTGGAAAGAGCGTACTCTAAGGCGGGGTCTATGAAAAATGTAATCATTATATGTCTACTGTTCAATTTGAGCTTCAACCTTCAGGCAAAAGAGCTCTATCGAGCGCCTTCAGCTGGTGATAGTGGTGCCTATTATGTTTTGAAAAAGTCAAAGCAAAGTGATGGTACGATAAAGGTTCTAACTAGTCGCATTGGCAAGGGAAAGGCATATACAGACTTTACGGAGCTCAAAATTAATTGTAAGAAAAGGCAGTACCTTACGTTAGCGGGAAGTAGTGAAGATGGTGCGCAGTCAAACCCTTCTAAGCCATTAAAAGACTGGTCTAAAAACTCTAAATGGACGTCGTTGGTAAATGGTTCCAGCAAGTCGGATTTGGTTTACCATATTTGTCGGTAGCGTGTCAGAAGCCTAACAAACTGTTCAAGAGGGATTCGCAACGCGTGGCATTTTCACTATGCGTTGTTTTTAGTGTTTAAGGAGGTATTCAGCGGCTTTTGTATTGCGTTGCTCACCCCTTAACAGGGCGTTATGTGATATGCCTAAATCGCGATATTGCTCGTATAAGTTTTCAACCAAATTGTATCTTAGTTTCATATGGTTAGGTTAGATAAGACCGACACCAAAGCGAAAGGAACAAGATGACAGAATCTCAAAATAAATGGTTTAAAAACTGGGCAAATAAACGACAAAAAGGTGCTGCTTACTACATAATCACTCAAACTTTAATCATTAGCGGAGGACTGTTTCTCGGGAAATTTGCTGGTTTTGCTCTTTTTACTAACCAAAACCGATGGGGAGAGTTTCTCACTGAGTTGCCTACGACGGTGATGTTGCTATTAGCAATTGGTATTCCGTTTAATGTTATCTCTTGGTTTATAGGAGAGTGGCGGTATAGAAAACTATCAGGTAAGCAAAATATCCCATAACAAGCAATTCAAGCTGATTCGCAACGCTCGGCGCTTTCGGTTTCAATTGGTTTGGTGATTACGGTGAAGTGTTTGGGTAATGTGGCAGCGTTGCTCACAACTTAATTGGGCGTTATGTCGCCCTGCATTTGATGAGCCTATCTAGGTTCAAACCCGTGGCGTTAACGGGTATAATGGTTAAAAATAAAGAATAATGGAATAAACAGTTGTCTAGTTGGATTTTACAAGACTTTGATATTGGTGATATTTCTTGTCAAATCATTGAGTTTTCAGTTGATAATCATACCTATGTGATGCTTTTCAATCGGGTTGATGCGACTCGGACTGAAGAGATGATAAGTGAGAAAGCCGAAGAACTTGGCATCGATTATCGTGAAAACAGTTACGAGGTAAAGTTCGATCTTAAAGAAAACTTTGAATCTGATGAGTTTTTTGTAAGGCCGGAAGTTTCTATATCAGTATCAGGAATGCGCGAGTTAGGTCGAATCATTAAAGACTTACTTGAGTTTCACTACAGAAATAGTAATGCTGAAGCTTATGTTTGTGTTGCAGAGAGCACAAAGTTAAAACGTTTTTATGATCGACTTGCCAAACTCTATACAGAAGAGTTAAACTTTGAAGTGAAAATGAACTTAGGAGAGGAGGGTTTAGGTTATGAGATCACAACCCCAAGTTACAAAAGCTAAAGCTGCTAAACTAGAAGCTATGAAAAAGATCAAAGCTGCATATAGTCAAGCTAAGAAAGAGGGTAAAGTTAAATCTTACCAGGTCTCTCCAGCTTAGTTCTACATAGTTTTAAAAAGCGCCGCTCGAAAGAGCGGCGTTTTTGTATCTATAGTTCAGCGACATAACAAAGCATTTAAGAGTGATTCGCAACGCTTGGCAGTTTCGCTTTGCTCAAGTATAGCCAAGCGCCGCTCACACCTTAATGCGGCGTTAAACCCACAGGTTACCCCGTGGGAGTAAGTTAATCTTCTAGAGGTAGCTCGAGAGTATCGCCATATTTAGGGGCTACACGATTGAGAAGCTTGTCGAATTCCTTTGAATTACTAGAAGCGTCCATCAAAAGCATTACTTTGTTTAGGTGGTCTTTTAGTTCTGGTAACCCGTAGTCTTCAGTGAGTAACTGGTGGTGAGTAGTTTTTCGATGGCCAGCATCTGTTCGAGGGTTTTTCTCCTGAAGCGTTTTCTTGATCCCTGGAGCTAAGCGTGAATAAACTATGTCGTTGACCCAATGGCCAACAAACGCTGGCCTTTTTAGAGCCATGTAGCTGTCGTAACCCTTAATTTTTACAAGTTTATACCAAAACTCATCAGGGAAAGTTTTAGTCCATTTTCTTCTAGGTTCATCACGGATGTATTTTTCTAGTATTGCACTCAGCGCTTTTTTCTCGCGAACCTCTTGATAGCCAGTGGCCTCATCAATCAGGGCAACGATACCTACTCGTGCAAATCCACGAATTAGTGTTTCTGCGTATTCAGCGTATCGAATATCCTGTTCAGTGGTTAACACGCCATCTTTGCGGGCTTCGAGAATTACATCACACAAATCAGCTAAGATTTCGCCACGAAATCCGTGCACGGGCCTTGGTGTTTGGCCAGTCAGTACTACAGGGTTTTGGAGTGCCATATTAAGAGAGTGGTTCATGTAAGGAGCAAGTTTTGCATTGGACACCAAGCGAGCAACACCTTGGCCACGTCCTTTCATTCCAATAGCGCCAGTCATGCTCCTTCCCGAGATAAATCGCTCACCGTCATCGGTTACAAAACATTTAAGCTTAATAGGACCAATATCAAGATCACCTTGGAAACTTGCTTTTTTTTCTATCTGTTCCATCTTTATTACCATTATTGGACAATGTAAAGTTACTATAATTGATGTGTTTTTTTGTGTCCATTAAAGCCTGAAAAAAGTGCTTTTAATTACCCTTAATGGACATGGTTAAGTGGGCTTAACAAACTGTTTAAGAGTGATTCGCAACGCGTGGCATTTTTACTATGCATTGGTTTAAGTGATTAAGGTGGTGTGCGGCGGCTTTGGTATTGCGTTGCTCACACCTTAACAGGGCGTTAGGCATCAAAGGTTACAAATGTACATCTTGGTATTGATACTATTGTATGGTCTTTTGGTTTCACTCGGTGCAGTTGCGGGTACCTGCACACAGGGAGATGATGGCCGGTTTTATGTTTCGATAATGTATGGCTCAGTACTGTTCATTCTCATCATGGTGAAACTGTTTCGTGGAAATCGAGATTCAAAATTTATATGGTCTACGCCTTTGGTGGCGTTGTTAGTTGCTATATCGGTAACTTATTTCTGGGCCCCTTTTGTAATTGAAACAACCATTGAAGGCCATCATTTGTGTGGCAAAGAATTTGATTCTCATTTGGGAGAGTCTGCTGTCTGGTCTAGAAGCATACCAATGCTTCATATTGTTTTCTCGTTTGTCATTTTCATGCTTTCATTTTGGAAGTTAATTCGGTGTAAAACGGATAAGTAGTTTGTGGTGACAAGATGCCTAACAAACTGTTTAAGAGTGATTCGCAACGCGTGGCATTTTTACTATGCGTTAGTTTGAGTGGTTAAGGTGGTATGCGGCGGCTTAGGTATTGTGTTGCTCACACCTTAACAGGGCGTTATGTGATTGGAGTAACATGGAAAAATTAGCGCATGAAATATGGATATTTGATGGTGAACCTGTTCAGTTCTTAGGGTTACCTTTTTCCACTCGAATGACGGTTGTTAGACTTTCTAGTGGAGATCTATGGGTTCATAGTCCAATTAAATTGTCTGAGTCAATTAAGGAGCAAATGGACAGTCTAGGTTCTGTTAAATATTTAATTGCCCCAAATCATTTACACCACTTGTTCTTATCTGAATGGATTGCGGCGTATCCAAACTCAGAAGTCCTTGGGACAAGCGAGGTGATTAAAAAGCGTAGCGATATCTCTTTTCATGCATCTCTTAATAACTCGCAAAGTTATGCTTGGGCTCCAGACATTGAACAAGAACTATTTTCTGGTTCTCCGTTAATGGAAGAGTGTGTGTTTTACCATAGCAGTTCAAGTACGTTAATTGTTACTGACTTGGTTGAGAACTTTTCAGGTAAAGACTTTAACTACTGGCAACGGGTTGTGGCCAAAGGTGTTGGTATACTTGCCCCTAAAGGGAAAATGCCTTTGGATTGGCGTTTAAGCTTCATGTTTGGTAAAGCGGACGCGCGGAAACACCTCAATAGGTTGTTGTCTTGGAATCCGCAAATATTGGTCATGGCTCACGGTGAAATCGTCACGGAAAATGCAGACAAATTCTTACAAAAGTCTTTCAAATGGTTAGTATGAGAAACCTTTGAGAAAATCACATAACAAAGCATTTAAGAGGGATTCTCAACGCTTGGCGGTCTTGGTTCAAAGTTCAGCTTCAATGTTTATGGCACAATGGTTTAGGTCGGGTGGTTTGCGTTGTTCACCCCTTAATGCGGCGTTATGCCTAATATAGGAAGGTTAGTTTGGTTAGTTTGGTTAGTTTGGTTAGTTTGGTTAGTTTGGTTAGTTTGGATAGTTTGGATAGTTTGGATAGTTTGGTCAGTTTAGAGATTTATTTGCCTTGGTTGGCATTACTTGTATCTGCTATTAGTTTGGCTGTAAGTGTTCATTCAATATACCGTGATAGAAGTAAAATCAGAGTATTGAGTAAAGTTTATTATGATCGCTCATTAGACCTAGATAATCCGCCGCCTTTTTTAGCTATATATGTTGTTAATACAGGCAAACGTCCACTATTTATTTCAAACATTGTTGGCTATGCGAACTGGAATCAATCGAATCTTTGGTCTTTAAAAGATGACTCGATTTCATTTGATGAAAATGGTTTTCCTTCTGTTTTTAAAAGTGGTTTAGTTCACGAAGCAGGTTTGCGTTTGAATGATGGCGATATCTATGAATACCGATTTCGACACGATGAACATGAAAAGCTTTATTCATCTGATAGCTTTATGCCATTTAAAAAATATTATCTAACCGATGTTCTTGGCAAAAAATACTCAGTTAAAGGGTCAAAAAAAGGTATCAGAGAGTTGTTGAAATATCAGGCATAACAAACGCTTCAAGACGGATTCGCAACGCGTGGCATTTGTGGTTTGCGGTAAATTTAGTGATTTAGGTGGTGTGCGGGAACATCGTATTGCGTTGCTCACCACTTAAGCGGGCGTTAGTACGGGTTTTACATCAAAGGTCATAAGTTTTGGTACTTATCTGTTTTGGCGCTCGCCTTTACACCTTTCAGTTTGTACCTTTCACGTTCTTTCCGGTGGCACTATATGCGGAGTGTTCGCTTTGATTTCACCGTTTACGGTTTCTAACTTTTAGCCTATTTCTTTATTGCTTCTTCTCTTTCGTGGTTTTTACTAAGTCAAAATTGTCTTTCTTTGGTGTTGCTGTCGAAGTTCGAGGAACGAATCCTTTTCTAATTTGAAGTCAGTAAAAGTAGGTGAGTTCAGTACGTTTTTCTTCTAGCCAACTTTCGTCTTTCAATCGGGGGTAAAGTTTTGTAGCTGCCCGTCTCACTTCAGTGTTCAAAGCCTTTCATATCATACCACTTTTCAATATCTTGGAGCGCATAAATAGAAGTAGCGCATGTACTAACAAATTGCTTAAGAGTGATTCGTAACGCGTGGCATTTTTACTTTGCGGTGGCTTATGTGATTAAGGCGCTGTGCGGTAGCTTTTGTATTGCGTTACTCACACCTTAGCAAGGCGTTATGGCGCAGGGCAAATTCAGCTAAGGGAACTAGATGTGTGACAAAGTTAAAGTAGCCTTGCAGTGGCTCAAACAGATCTTGGATGCAGAGGCTGTGGAGTATCAAATAGTAGGTGGATTAGCGGCAACTATTCATGGTGGAAGTCGGGAAATCGCAGATATAGATCTTTATATTCGAAACTCAGACGCAGACAAAGTGTTATCGCATGTAGCAAAATACATATCCAAACCGTTAACTCATTATGCCGAATATGGTTGGGATCTAGAGTATTTCCAATTGATTTACCAAAATCAAAAAATTGAAATCGGTTTGTCTGAACATACTAAGATACAATCACATCAAGATGGCTCTTGGCACCAGCTTGAAATCTATTTTTCAGAATCAGTTATTAAAGATTATCAAGGTATCGAGTTGCCAGTTATCCCAGTTCATCGTTTAGTCGAGTACAAGCGGATATTGGGTAGGGAAGTAGACCAAATTGACATACAAGAGCTAATGTTGAGTGGAGCGCCATAACAAACAATTTAAGAGTGATTCAGCACGCGTGGCATTTTTGGTATGCGTTAATTTTTGTGATTAAGGCGGTATGCGGTAGCATCGGTATTGCGTGCTTCACACCTTAATTGGGCGTTATGGCGCAGGGCAAAATTCAGCTAAGGGAACTAGATGAGTGATAAAGTTAAAGTAGCCTTACAGTGGCTCAAAGAGATCTTGGATGCAGAGGTTGTGGAGTATCAAATAGTAGGTGGATTAGCGGCAACTATTCATGGTGGAAGTCGGGAAATCGCAGATATAGATCTTTACATTCGAAACTCAGACGCAGACAAAGTGCTATCGCATGTAGCAAAATACATATCCAAACCGTTAACTCATTATGCCGAATATGGTTGGGATCTAGAGTATTTCCAATTGGTTTACCAAAATCAAAAAATTGAAATCGGTTTGTCTGAACATACTAAGATACAATCACGTCAAGATGGCTCTTGGCACCAGCTTGAAATCTACTTTTCAGAATCAGTTATTAAAGATTATCAAGGTATCGAGTTGCCAGTTATCCCAGTTCATCGTTTAGTCGAGTACAAGCGGATATTGGGCAGGGAAGTTGACCAAATTGACATACAAGAGCTAACGTTGAGTGGAGCGCCATAACAAACAATTTAAGAGTGATTCAGCACGCGTGGCATTTTTGTTATGCGGTGGTTTCTGTGTTGAAGTACCATGCAGCAGCATAGGTATTGCGTGCTTCACACCTTAATTGGGCGTTAAGTGTAATGAGGGAGTTATGAAAAAAATCTTATTTCTATTATTGGTAATTTCAACATCTGTATTTGCGGAATCAAGCCCAAAAGAGCTGTCGTTGAGACTGTATGATTTGATGGAAGTCGATGCATCGGTGAAGCAGATGTCTGATTCAATGCGAAATATGCTAGAGAAGCAGGTCGAAGCTAACAAGAACATCCCTGATAGCAAAAAAGATGATGCTCAAATAATATTTAATGACATCATTAATCTTCAAATGAGCATTTATTCTGACCCAAAAATTAAAGATCATATTGCTAGCGCTTATCAAGAAATGTATTCAGATGAAGAGCTAAAAGGGTTAGTAGAATTTTTCGAATCACCTGCTGGGCAAGCTTTTGCGACCAAAGGAAGCCAGATATCACATCATTTGCAAAGCTTTATCCTTTCTAAGTTACAAGAAATTCAGCCTAGCTTGAAAGGTAAGGAGCAAGAACTACATAAGTTACTTGCGGAGTGAAAATTACACTTAACAAAGCATTTAAGAGTGATTCGCAACGCTTGGCGGTTTCGCTTCGCTCAAGTATAGCCAAGCGTCGCTCACACCTTAATGCGGCGTTATGTGCTTGGAGGGAAAAATGAATTCAAAGGAAGTTGTCGTAGCATTTTGGGAAGCAATGAAAACTAATGATTTCGCGAAAGCGAGCGAGTGGCTTAGCCCTGATTTTGAAGGGTTTTGGCCTCAATCTGGTGAGCTTACTGTTGGGCGAGACAATTTCACAGCAATCAACTCTTACTATCCAGCAAATGGTATTTGGGAGTTTGTCGTTCATTCAATTATCTGTGATGGCGAAACGGTCGTCACTGATGTTTCTATAACTGATAGCGTGCAAAAGGCGCGTGCTATTACTTTTCATACTGTAGAAAATGGGCTTATTCGAAAACAAAAAGAGTTCTGGCCAGAGCCAATGGAAGCGCAAGAATGGCGCTCCAAGTGGGTGAGTGTTGTACGAGAATAGGCTACGCACATAACAAAGCGTTCAAGAGGGATTCTCAACGCTTGGCGGTTTCGGTTCAAAGTTTAGCTTTAGTGTTTATGGCACAATAATTTAGGTTTAGTGGCTTGCGTTGTTCACCCCTTAACGCGGCGTTAGTTTTTTTGAACATGTAATATGGATTTCCGGGAGTTTATTGTTGAAAGATTTGTTTGATAGCTTGAATAGCTATGGATCGTTACTTGTGAAACTAGTGATAACCATAGGTGTTGTAGTCGTTTTTTCATATTGTGCATTCAATATAAATTTTTTCCCTAAGGGATTAACTTTAGGTGATAGTTTAGTATTTATATTTGTAGCACTTGGGTTTGGTGTTTTTTACCTTTTTTGGCTAGCTCTTGGCTATTTTTGCCTTTATGGTTTTGCATACCCTTTTTCTAAAAAGCTAGGGAAAAATGACTCTAAAACTACAAAATTATTTATGATTTTTATTGGGTTGGTCTTTCTCGGGTTTCTTTCAATATTCTATTTTTCCACGGACGATTTTAGGTCTGTATTAGCGCCGTTAGTAAGTGGTTCGATTCTACTGATAACAACCTTTTTTTGGAACTCTAAGCCAGATGGGTTAAGTGATCTTGAGATTCAAAAGAGAGAGAAAGCTCGAGTGGGTATAATCATACTGGCATTTTTTATAGCTCCATTGATAGGAACGACTACTGTTTCACGAATCGTTGACTCGAGCTTCAGGGTTTTTGGTATTAACCAGAACAATGTGTCCTTGGTTCTAAGTGAAAAAAATTACAAAATTGTAAGTCGAGTCGCAAAAGGTTTAGAAGTACCTTTATTCAGTTGTGAGTTGGACAAAGGCACCACAAGAATAATTCATAATGTTAGCGTATTATGGCATGGAATTGGTGACAAAAGTTTAATTGCCCTACTTAAACCTGATGACAAGGGTTTTACGCCCGTTGCTAGTCTTGAGTTAGAGAGTCAAGGAACTAATATCTTAAAAGCCTTAGATGGTAATACTAGCTTCAATGCATGTATAAGTTTTGAATCAGATACATTATTTGACTCATACGAATCAACTCCTAGTGCCCAAGGGCTCAAAAAATTAGACGTTTTTACTAATAAAATTCAAGGATATTTGAAAAGTTCAAAACTTGAGATAGCCTCGGCTTCAATTACAGGATATACCGACAGAATGCCGGTGCTTTCAGATGTTGATACAAATCATGCGTTATCGCTCAGGCGAGCAAAAAGTGTTTTTGGCTCGCTATCCTCGCTATTTAATGAGCATGTAATTAAATTGGTTAAAGTGACCGGAAAAGGAGCACTTAACCCTAAGTCTAAGTGTGGAAAGGAACTTGAGAGTATGGAGCTAAAGGAGTGTTTGTCTGTGGACCGACGTGTTGAAATAGAGTTCCAACTAAGAACAATCAAAAACTAACAAACTGTTTAAGAGTGATTCGCAACGCGTGGCATTTTTATCATGCGTTGGTTTTAGTGTTTAAGGTGGTATGCAGAAGCATCGGTATTGCGCTGCTCACCCCTTAACAGGGCGTTATGCTCTAGGAGGTAATTTTGCTCGATTTATTCAAAAAAGTGCTTCTAATTAACCTCTCAGCGGCTCTTATTGTTATCGCTCTAGCTCAGTTTGTTCCATTCTTTGCTACGACTCAGTTGGTCGACTTTCTTTTCTTTGTTGTCATCGTCATATGGGTTTTGGCTAAGCTAATGTGGGAAGGTGGTATTCATAGTAAGACGACTCGGTTAGATGACCCTAGAACAGACAAAGTCTACAAAATGGTAGAAGGGCATGATTTTCAAAAAGACGAACGCGAGCACTATCGAATGAACTACCAGACAGGTTTAGTTTTCTTTATAGCTGGTCTGCCAGCGTTTATAGCTTGTTTAGTCCTTCAATTTCTTTGAGCACGAGCATAACAAACTGTTCAAGAGGGATTCGCAACGCGTGGCATTTTCACTATGCGTTAGTTTTAGTGTTTAAGGCGGTTTGCGGCGGCTTCGGTATTACGTTGCTCACCCCTTAACAGGGCGTTAGTCGCCAGAAAAAGCTAGCAATCAAAGTCATGTTTCTAAGCTTAAAATTTAGCAGCTGTTTGCTTGGTACACCGATTAATCGTCGATCATCAGAACTTAGTTCTAGCTGTTTTAAGTCCAAAGTTTTGCAACCATCCCTGTGTTTGTTTTGTTCTTTGGTGCTTATAGATCAGGGCAATCGAGAGTCTGTTTTTGGTTGTAACTCCGCTCGGTGAGTTTATTGGTACAAAAGCTGATTTACTCGCTAAAATGACGTTTTCTCTGGTGTTGTAAATTCCACGTGGTTTCAGTGACTTCGTTGAAAGTCCGAACTGTGAGATTAGCTTTCCAAAAGCGCTTTTTGGTGTTGTCAGTTCGTTTTCTGCGGCGTTGTTTGTTCCAAGTGGTTTCATTGAATAGCCGCTTTGAGACTACGCCTGACTTAAGTGCATCAAAGCACATAAAGTTTGTTGTTCGCAAAGTTTAGTTTGGCTTAAAATTGTCGCTCGGTGCCTCGCGACTAACAAACTGCTCAAGAGGGATTCGCAACGCGTGGTATTTTCACTATGCGTTGACTTTGGTGATTAAGGCGGTTTGCGGCGGCTTCGGTATTGCGTTGCTCACCCCTTAGCAGGGCGTTATATGCTTTCAAGTGAAGGAAGTTATGAGTAAAGAATTAATTGAATTTTTGAGACCATACGCTCTACTAGTAATTGAGCAGAATGGAAAAATTAAAGCTGCTGACTTTTATCAAAAATTGCTGCTTACATGTAAAAACTGCGGTGTAGATGAATCTTGGATTGAGTCGAATTCTCATCAAATCTCAATTTTCACTCAGAAATTGATAGACGTTGCTCTTTGCGACTGGCTGGAAAAACAATATAAAAACTACCCGCACCCAACAGTTCGCGATGGCAATAAGGTGATTTCAGGAAAGGTCGAATCTGTCTCCGAAACTTCTGCTAGTTCGATGTACTCATATTCAGAACAATGTGGTTGGGATCTTTGGCGTGCTAGTGGTATGTCTGGTGGAAAAAAACTCCAAGAAATCACTCTACACGATGAGGCTAATTCCTATTACGTTGTATGGGGCAAAGATGCTATTGGTGTACGCCAGTTTAATATCATTGATTTTGAGTGGGTGGATAAGAACGGATACCAAATAATAGTCAAAAAGACCTTGGAAGGGCACGGAGAAGGGTTCGGGAATTCGAAATCTGTTACTGTTAACCAAGTTCATTATCCTTCTATACGTAGTGCATATGCTCGCATCAACCCACAAGTTACTTATTCAACGGTTTGTGCTCGTCTTAGAAAAGGGCAAACACCTGAAGACGCATTTGATAAACCGAGTATGAGATTAAATAGTGACATCAATAAGCTTGGTATCGTTGTAAGAAAAGACAATTGGGTTAAAAGTCGACGATCTATTTAATACGCATATAACAAACTGTTTAAGAGTGATTCGCAACGCGTGGCATTTTTACTATGCGTTGGATTTAGTGATTAAGGTGGTGTGCGGCGGCATCGGCATTGCGTTGCTCACACCTTAACAGGGCGTTAGGAGTTTTCATGGATAAAGAGTTCCAAAAAGTATTTGAATCAAATCTTAATGGTGACAAAAAGAACCTTAGAGTACATATCATCAATCCAGCAATTGAGAACCCATGGCGGACAAAAGGTGATTATGATGAAGAGCAAAAAGAAGCGCGCGAACGTCATGAGATGTTACAAGAGCAACATAAGGTAATTCTTAAGTCGCATCGTTGTACGGTTGTCGTTGCACTAGCTGCTATAGTATCTGCCGTCGCTACATGTTTGTTGGTTTATCTGACATATCAAGACTTACGTAATAATAATGTAGTCGTGCCTAAAGTAACGGTTGTTGAATCAGTCCAGAATCCAACGGAACCACACTCCTAACAAACTGTTCAAGAGGGATTCGCAACGCGTGGCATTTTCGCTATGCGTTGAATTTAGTGATTAAGGTGGCATGCGGCGGCATCGGTATTGCGTTGCTCACCCCTTAACAGGGCGTTAGTTCCCAACGAGAAAACGCAACTAAAGCAGAATGTTTAGGGTTAATGTTCGTGTGTTTTTGGCTCGGTTTTCGTATTTCAATTTCTAGTTATTTGGGTTTGTAAAATCGTGCGTTGGTTTCTTTTGTGGTTGTATTCTCTATTTCAGAAACCGATTTATATGTTGAAAGTTAGCTCTGTAACATTGTTTGTCCAAATGCGCTTTTTGGTGTTGTTAGCCCGTTTTCTACGGCGTTTCATGTTCCAAGTGGTTTCAGTGACAGGCGCTTGGAAACTGCGCCTGATTTGTGTTTTCGAAAACACGCAAAGACAGTGTTGGCAAAGCGGTAATTAACTTCAAATCAAAACGTTAGGTTTGGCAACTAACAAAGCATTCAAGAGGGATTCACAACGCTTGGCAGTTTTGGTTTGAATCAACTTTAGTGTTTACGGCACAATAGCTTAGATTGGGTGGTGGCGTTGTTCACCCCTTAATGCGGCGTTATATTTTTGTTCGAAATCACAGCTCAGAAATATCCTATCTTTATTCTAAATTGTGAGCTTTTTCAAACTATACGCTGTACAGTTAAGGGCATTTAGATTGTAATGTGTACAACGATAATAGAATAAAGTGGTAGCGTTATGAATGTGTTAGAAAACCTTAGAGTACTCAAAACAGACATGGAAAGTAACGGTTGGGTGATCGATGCGTTTCCATTCACATTTAAAGCGGTAGATTATATTGTGCTAGTTAAGCTGTACGATAAAAACGATGCTAAAAGACCAGAACATGCACTTTTGGAGCTAGAGTTTTTGAAGAAAAATGACATCTCAGATAACTTAGTTGCTCCAGCTAATACCAGGAAGCTTTTGATCACAGCTCAAGAGCTAAGAACATATTTTGGTATTGAGTGGTCAGAAAATTTGCGTGATATCTTAAGTCAATTTTATGAATATCTCTCTAACTTTATCCCCTTAACTGTTGGTTTACATAGAACTCAAGAAGTTGATGTTGCTATGGTTGAGTCTTTGTCAAAGAGTGATAGTGAGGACCCAAGAAAAATATACTGTTTTTCAGCTAAGAGAAATTCTAACAATAGGAATAGAAGTCCATATAATGACAATAAGACGCGAATATTAAGACCAATTTTGTACTCAAAACTATCAAGTGATCCTCAAGTTAGCTTTAATTACTCGTTAGACGAGGATAAGAAAAAGTCTGACTCAGAAATTATTAGCAACTTTAGTTCTAACAACAAGCTACCCGTTAGTGGAAAAATATAACAAAGCATTTAAGAGTGATTCCCAACGCTTGGCATTTTTCGTTCCATCGTTGGGTTTCGTGTTTATGGTGGTCTGGTTAAGTTTCGTGGTAGCGTTGCTCACACCTTAATGCGGCGTTATACGTAATGGAAGTATGAAGATATTCTCAGTTTTTACATTAATGACTCAGCTGGTATTAATATGCTGGTCGAAATACTATGGTCATGTTGCCAATGCGGAAATAATGAAGCTAGAAGCAACCCCGGAATCGTCTATGTTGGAAGTTCTTTCTAAATTTCAGCATTATAACGACTGGGATGACTACCTAAGCTACTTGGCAATAGTAATTTGGATAATTTCCATTGTCGTTTTGTACAAGAATAACGCTTCAAGTACTAAGTTGGCTCAGTTGTGTATTTTACTGCCTATCTTAGTGAGTTTTGTTCTGAGCTTAATTTAGTATGACGTTTCCAAGCTATTAAGAAATCGACGAAATTACGTATAACAAAGCGTTCAAGAGGGACTCCCAACGCTTGGCGATTTTAGTTCAAAGTTTGGCTTATGTGTTTACGGCACAACCTTTAAGTTTCGGGGCATAGCGTTGTCGCCCCTTAACGCGGCGTTAGGTGAATTATGAAATTATCGAAACTATGTGAAAAAGCATATTTACGCTGGATAAATCAGGAGACTTGGTCGTCATCCCATCCAAAAGATAAAGAAAGATTTCATTGTTTTGTCCAAACTTACACGCAATATGGGCGTAAAAAAGTAAGTGGTTATTCGATACAGCTAGATATTATTAACAGATATCAAGGAAAGCTCGAAGATAGCTACCTTAAGCAAAAAGCAGAATATTATGGTTGGTTATTCGAAGAGTTAGTCGATTACAGAGATTATCTTAAGAAAAATTAGCGTCATCGAAAATCACCTAACAAATTGTTCAAGAGGGATTCGCAACGCGTGGCATTTTTACTATGCGTTGGTTTTAGTGATTAAGGCGATATACGGCAGCATCGGTATTGCGTTGCTCACCCCTTAACAAGGCGTTAGTTGCCAACGAGGAAACGCAGCTAAAGCAGAATGTTTAGAGTTAAAATCAGAGTGTTTTTGGTGGCGTTCGTACTTCAATTTTGAATCGTTCGGGTTTGTGAAAATCGTTCTCAGGTTTCTTTTGTGGTTGGATTTTCTGTTTCAGAAACCGATTTGTTTGTTGAAAGTCAGCTTTGTAATATTGTCTTCTCAAAAGATTTTTTTTGTGTTGTTAGTCCGTTTTCTACGGCGCTATCTGTTCCATGTGGTTTCAGTGAAAGTCGCTTTGAAACTACGCCTGATTTGAGTTTTTTAAAACACGTAAAAACAGTGTTGGCAAAGCGGAAATTAACTTCAAATCAAAGCTTTAGGTTTGGCAACTAACAAAGCATTCAAGAGGGATTCACAACGCTTGGCAGTTTTGGTTTGAATTAGCTTTAGTGTTTTCGGCACAATGGTTTAGGTTGGGTGGTGGCGTTGTTCACCCCTTAATGCGGCGTTATTTCCGCCACGGATCTCTCAGGCTGAATGTACGTGGTTGTAGCCTAAGAGTGAAAGTGGCGGGGTAATAGGTTGGAAAAGCGGCGAAAAGGGCGAATATTGGTCATTTCCATGCTAGCCTTAAAGCGCTTTAAGCGAACCTTAATATGGCGCAGCAATTAAAGAGTGACGCTAAAGCGATTTAAGGTAGTGAGCTGCCAAATACTTCGGCTTCGATTTTTGCCTGCATACCGAAAATTTCTCGTCATATCAAAAGATTAGGCGTAAACATAGCCGACTTTAGTTGCGGAATAACAAGACGTTCAAGCCGATTCGAAACGCATTGGAGTTTTAGTGCCCAAATAGGCACGGATTTATCAGAGTTTATTTTAGGTTAGGGTGCATGTGCGTCTCTCACACCTTAACTGCGCGTTAGTTCTCAAAGTTGTTTTAACTATTAATGGAGTAAGTATGTTTACAGGCATAGTTCAGGCGGTAGCCGAAATTGTTGATGTGACAGATCAAAGAGGGATTAGAACTTTTGTTATCGACTTCCCTAAAGGGTTTTGTACTGATCTAGAAATTGGGGCAAGCATTGCTATTGATGGAGTGTGTCTGACAGTCACTGAAATACAGTCAGATGTTCGTGTTAAGTTCGATGTAATGCTGCAAAGCCTCTTAATCACAACTCTGAGTAAGTATTGCTCATCCCAGTTAGTTAACGCTGAGAGAGCCGCAAAAGATGGGGCAGAAATTGGCGGTCACCCGCTATCTGGTCATGTGGACTTTAATGTAGCTATCGTCGACGTAAGACAAATTGAGGATAACTATTGTGTTCGCTTAGCGCTCCCTGATGCTTGGAAAAGATACGTTTTCCCTAAAGGTTATATAGCTCTAAATGGAGCGAGCTTGACTGTTGCTGACGTAAATAAGCATGAAGGTTGGTTTGAAGTTTGGCTTATTCCTGAGACTCGTAGAATGACGGTTTTCGAATCAAAAGCCAGTGGTGACTTTATCAATATAGAAATCGAGCGTGGTACCCAAGTAGTTGTTGATACGGTTCGTGACACGCTAAATGAAAACCTTGGACCACTATTACCATTGTTTGAAAAACTCCTTTTAGAGCAAGGTGTTGATTTGGATTCACTAGGCTATAAACCTCAGGCACTCAGTGGGTCAAAGAACTAACAAACTGTTTAAGAGTGATTCGCAACGCGTGGCATTTTCACTATGCGCTGCGTTTAGTGTTTAAGGTGGTATGCGGCGGCATCGGTATTGCGTTGCTCACACCTTAACAGGGCGTTATGTTGCTAGTTGAACTGCTGTATTCTAATAGACTGACGAAGTTGTTCAAAATATGTGTATTGATGCTTATTTTCTGTCGCGTAATCTTTGTTTGCCAACAATTTAAACGAGTAAGGAAACAAAATGATTACGTTAACAAAAGGTATACACCGCGTAGGCTTAACGGTATCTGACCTAGAAGCAAGCGCGAAGTTTTTCACTGAGCAATTAGGTTGGAGTGAAGTAAAAAGAAACCCCGATTATCCAGCAATATTTGTGAGTGATGGGCATATCATGCTTACACTATGGGCGTCTAAGGCTGAAGCAGCCGTTCCATTTGACAGAAAAAAGAATGTTGGTTTACATCACTTGGCTTTACTCGTAGAGAGTGAAGGGCAACTAGATGAGTTGCGTGATCAATTTGTTAAGTCGGGTGTCGAAATTGAGTTTGGTCCAGAACTTGTTAAATCAGGGCCCGCTAAACATTTAATGTGTTATGACCCAAGTGGTATTAGGGTAGAGTTTTTCTGGGCGGGGTCGTAAAGCAACATAACAAAGCGTTTAAGATTGATTCGCAACGCTTGGCATTTTTAGTTCAAGGTGGGTTTAGTGTTTAAGGCACAATGCTTTAGTGTTGGGGGCAGTGTTGCTCACACCTTAACGCGGCGTTATGTTTATTAGTGAATTCATCAAGGAGTTTAAGTGTCAAGATCTTTCAGTGAATTAGATAAGAAAATCATTACCAGCTTGATCAAACTAGATAGTCGTAAGGGGTTAAATGTCCTTGGAAACATCATCGAAGAATATCTAAGTGACTACTACTATATCAATGTTTCAAGTAACGATAATGTTTCAGTTAAGATTAAGAGTGATTATTTAGATAAAATAAACGTAAATGATTTTAATAGTCATGTCTCGGAATTGTTGCTTACACTTGTTATTTTGTTTGATAATTTAGTCAATGATCGCTTCCTCTATTTTACAGGGAGTTACGAATTTAACTCTTTAGGTCATAGATTTGTTGGTGAAGATTATACAACACTAAATATTATCGATACTGACCTGATGGAGAAAGTCCATAGCTATACGACTCGGAAGTTTTTTATAACGGAAGATTTAAAGGAGTTCGTAAAAAATGGCTATCAGTCAAAGGAGCAGGTGAAACAAGCTAAAGACTTGAAATTAGCTGTTGAACAACTTAAATATACTAGAATTGCTTTAAGTTTTTCACTATTAGGTTTGGTCGCCTCTATCGTTGTGCCGATCTTAAGTACTTCCTCCGTGACCTTAGAAAATGAGTTGATCAACATATCTTCGGACAAAGCAACTATAAAATACATCGATCATAAGTTTGATGAAAATAAAATTGAACTTGAAACGTATCAAAATAAACAGAATGACAATATTGAATCATTAGAGAGCATAGTTAGAAAAGAACTAGAATCTACAAAAGAAAACAATAAAATAGCTCTCGACATTATAAATGAAAAAATAAAATCCATTATAAATAGAGTCGATAAGCATGAAAATGACATTAAAAATATATCTTCTTTTCATGAAGTTGAGAAAAATAAACATAACAAAGCATTTAAGAGTGATTCCTAACGCTTGGCATTTTTTATTCCATCGTTGAGTTCAGTGTTTACGGTGGTATGGTTGAGTTTAGTGGTCGCGTTACTCACACCTTAATGCGGCGTTAGGCACTTAGGAGTTTTAGTGGGAAATTTTATTCAGTTAGCTGCAGCTTTCGGTGTCGGTGGGCTGCTTGTAAAACTAATCGACATTTTTGTGCTTCAACCGTTCATAGTAAAAAAGAGTTAAACAATTGGCTTAGAGATAAAAAGTTAGTTGCCTATTCAGCTGCTGTGGAAGATTTAGCTAATATGGGTTTTAAAAATGAAGGTAAAGGTCCATTTGAAGACTTAGGTTCTTTATCACAAACCCTTTTACTTGTTGAAAGTACTGAACTGCAAAAACTCATCGATAGTCATATGTTTGATCGCGCGGAATTACATGATTGTGAAACGGGCTCCCAAAAGGAAAGTGAACTTTTTGATAAAGTAGACTCGAATGCAAGGCAAATTATTAGTGCGTTAAGGGATGACTTGCGAAAAGGCGCCTAACAAATTGTTCAAGAGTGATTCGGCACGCGTGGCATTTTTACTATGCGTTGGTTTTAGTGGTTAAGGTATTATGCGGAAGCTTAGGTATTGCGTGCCTCACACCTTAACAAGGCGTTATAAGGCATTCGGAGTAAGATGAACATTTCAACATTGGTCAGCTCGTCAAAAGGGTTACTTGATTCAGCTGAATACCTTTATGATCACATCGAAGATGATGATTTATTTAGGAACCCTAATAAGTACGCTTTCATATTGTCGTGTGCAGCAGCTCTCGAATCAATGTTAAACGACGGAATCGTTAGCTGGGCTTTTCACACATTTCCAAGAGATCATTACAAAAGACATGCAACAGCTTTTCTCTCAATGAATCTAGGTAAAAAGTTAGATGCATTAGGCTATCTGTTTTCCTCAGGCTCATGTATTACTGATAACACTAGTAAGCAATATCAAGCGTTGATATCGCTAATTAAGCTGCGAAATGAAGTTGCTCATAGCAAAGACTTTTTCATCGACAATGGTACTGTTGAAGTTGGTTATGATGATGACATGAGAGTGTTCCAGCTCTCAAATGATGCGGTGTCAAAAATAAACAAATCGCCCTTATCAATTGAGCGTGAAAAGTGTGCGGATATCTTGGTTTCATTGAAGGACTTATGGGCAGTGCTTCATTATGACGTCACACCAGAAAAGTCACCACTATTCAAGGCCTTATAACAAACAATTTAAGAGGGATTCACAACGCTTGGCATTTTTGCTTCTACTTCAATCTTAGTGTTTACGTTACAATGCTTTAGGTTGGGTGGTGGCGTTGCTCACCCCTTAATTGGGCGTTATGTGCTTGGAGGAAAAATGGAATATTTTCAGTACTATGGAATCGATTGGGTTGCAATGGTACTTACGTTTCTTGCAATTTGGCAAATTGGAAATAAGAACAAAATCGGTTTCATTTTAATGATGTGCGGTAACACTAGTTGGGTAGCAGTTGGTTATCTTACTGGCAGTGTGGCAATGATAATTGCAAATATCATCTTTTTCTCAATGAACCTTAGAGCAATCATCAAATGGTCGACGCCAGAGAAAGAGCCTAAAGTTAGTGTTGCTGAGCAGTCATCTACAAGCTAGAAGTTCGCACATAACAAACTGTTCAAGAGGGATTCGCAACGCGTGGCATTTTCACTATGCGTTGATTTTAGTGATTAAGGTGGTTTACGGCGGCTTTTGTATTGCGTTGCTCACCCCTTAACAGGGCGTTAGGGCGCAAGGAGTAAAACGATGATTCATCACATAGATCATATTGTTCTCACAGTCTCCGACATAGAAAAATCAGTGGACTTCTATAAACGGGTTTTGTGCATGGAAGAAGTAACTTTTGCCAATGGCCGTAAGGCTGTAACGTTCGGAAATCAAAAGATTAACTTTCAGCTTCTTGGCCAAGAACCGCGAAATGTAGCTAATGTTGGTTCAGGTGATGTTTGCTTAATTTCAGATTGGCCGTTGACATCAGTGGTAAGCCATTTAGTCAAAGAAAATGTTAAAATTATTGAGGGTCCAGTTGAAAAATCAGGAGCTGTTGGTGCAATCCAATCGGTCTATTTTTTGGATCTTGATAAAAACTTAATAGAAGTCAGCGTGTATCAATAGGCTCTGCGCCCTAACAAACTGTTCAAGAGGGATTCGCAACGCGTGGCATTTTTACTATGCGGTTGGTTTTAGTGATTAAGGTGGTTTGCGGCGGCTTAGGTATTGCGTTGCTCACCCCTTAACAGGGCGTTATATGCACGGGAGAGTTCAGTGGAAGAAAGAATCCGAAAGAGGGAAGTCAAAGTCTGCCCTATAGTGCTTAGAAAATCAGGAAACAATCGCGAGTTACTGCTGTTTGAACATCCATTAGCTGAAGTTCAGTTGGTTAAAGGCACATTAGAACAGTCGGATATTTCTATTGAAAGTGCCGCCTTGAGAGAGCTAAAAGAAGAATCAGGGTTATCTAGCGTATCAAGAACTCGCTACCTAGGTAGTTGGGAAAGCGGTTTTCAAAATCATTTGTGGCACTTCGTGCTTTGTGAAATAGAGCAACAATTACCGAATAATTGGAGTTTCTTTACTCAAGACGACGGCGGGCATGAATTCAATTTCTTCTGGCATAAAGTAGGCAGTCAGCCCGATTTTAAGTGTAATAAAGTATTCTCTGACGCCATCAAACAAGTGGAAATTCTGTGCATATAACAAACAATTTAAGAGGGATTCACAACGCTTGGCATTTTTGCTTCTACTTCAAATTTAGTGTTTATGGCACAATGCTTTAGGTTCGGCGGTTGCGTTGCTCACCCCTTAATTGGGCGTTAGCTATTTCTCGTATATAAAGGAGTTCCAGTGGTAAAAGTTCTCGTTAGTTCATGTCTGGTTGGAAACAACGTTAGATACAATGCGAGCTGTTTATCAGTCAAAGAGCCTGAGTTGCTATGGCTCAAGTCAAACGCAGAACTAGTGACCTTTTGCCCCGAAGTCTCAGCAGGTTTACCTATTCCTAGAGCACCTGCCGAAATCATTACTGGTAAAGGTGTTGATGTGCTTGATGGTTTGGCAAACGTTGTTGGAAATGATGGTATTGATGTTACTGAACAATTTGTAAGTGGGGCAGAGAACGCTTTGGATCTTTGCAAAAAACAGCAAATAAAGTACGCGATACTCGCGGAAGGCAGCCCTTCCTGTGGCAGTTCAAAAATTTATGACGGTACATTCAACGGGATCAAAATCGATGGCTCAGGGGTAGCGACTGCATTGTTAGAGCGCAATGGAATTAAAGTCTACAGTCAACATACGATAGCTAAGCTCCGAGAGGCGTTGGAAAAAAATAGCTAACAAAGCATTTAAGAGTGATTCGCAACGCTTGGCAGTTTCGCTTCGCTCAAGTATAGCCAAGCGCCGCTCACACCTTAATGCGGCGTTAGTCGCCAGAAAAAGCTAGCAATCAAAATCATGTTTCTGAGCTTAAAATTTAGCAGCTGTTTGCTTGGTACACCGATTAATCGTCGATCATCAGAACTTAGTTTTAGTTGTTTTAAGTCCAAAGTTTTGTAACTGTCCTAGCGGTTGTTTTGTTCTTTGGTGCTGACAGAGCAGGGCAATCGAGCGTCTGTTCTTGGTTGCAAATCTGCTCGGCGAGTTTGTCGGTACAAAAGCCGATTTACTCGCTGAAATGACGTTTCTCTGATGTTGTAAATTCCACGTGGTTTCAGTGACTTTGTTGAAAGTCCGCACTGCGAGATTGGCTTTCCAAAAGCGCTTTTTGGTGTTGTCAGTCCGTTTTCTACGGCGTTGTTTGTTCCAAGTGGTTTCATTGAGTAGTCGCTTTGAGACTACGCCTGACTTAAATGCATCAAAGCACATAAAGATTGTTGTTCGCAAAGTTTAGTTCGGCTTAAAATTGTCGCTCGGTGCCTCGCGACTAACAAACTGCTCAAGAGGGATTCGCAACGCGTGGCATTTTTACTATGCGTTGAATTTAGTGATTAAGGTGGTTTGCGGCGGCTTCGGTATTGCGTTGCTCACCCCTTAGCAGGGCGTTAGGCGGCAATTGATCTTCGATGAAAATAAATAGGTAAAATTATGGAACATAATAGTCAGTATGAATATGCTGGTTTTTGGGTACGATTTGGTGCAACTCTAATAGATTCAATTCTATTTCTTATGCTGACTATGCCAATACTCTATTTGATATATGGTAGTTACTACTTTGAGTCTGAGAGTTTTATTCTTGGTGGTTGGGACCTATTACTTAATTGGATATTTCCTTTTATAGCAACTGTACTATTTTGGGTTTACCGCTCTGCGACACCAGGAAAAATCGCATTAAAGTTGAAAGTTGTTGATGCTAAAACTGGTGAGCCATTATCAACGAGTAAATCAATTATTAGATATTTAGCATATTATGTTAGTACCATTCCCTTGTGTTTAGGGTTTGTCTGGGTTGCATTCAGTGGGAAGAAACAAGGCTGGCACGATATGATCTCAAACACTGTGGTAATTAGACCTAAAGAGCGTGGTGTCGAAGCTGTAGAGTTTGACAATCGCGCCTAACAAACTGTTTAAGAGGGATTCCCAACGCTTGGCGGTTTAGTGTTAAATTTGGTAGACGTGTTTACGTTGCTGCTTTCAAGCAAGGTGGTAGCGTTGGTCACCCCTTAACAGGGCGTTATATTGCCCCGATAAATTCGGCTATTTAGAGCTTTAAAATGATAAGAAAGTACAACGAAAATGACATGGATTCAGTTCTTGAAATTTGGCTTAAAGCGTCAGTTAAAGCTCACGATTTCATTTCGGCTGAGTTCTGGGAATCTCAAGTAGAAAACATGCGTAGCATCTACATTCCAGCTTCAGAAACTTACGTTTACGAAGCTGAGTCGAAAGTATTCGGCTTTTACGCACTGTATGAAAGTAGCCTAGCTGCTATATTTGTCTCTCCTGAACTTCAAGGTAAAGGCATTGGTAAGCAGCTATTGAGTCATGCTAAAACTCAGAGGGCGGTATTGAATCTTTCTGTATACAAGGAAAATCAGGCTAGTTATCAATTCTATTTGTCTCAAGGCTTCAAAGTCGTGAGTGAGCAATTGGATGAGTACACTGGACATTCCGAATACACAATGAGTTCGGGCATATAACAAACTGTTCAAGAGGGATTCGCAACGCGTGGCATTTTCACTATGCGTTGTTTTTAGTGTTTAAGGTGTTATGCGGCGGCATCGGTATTGCGTTGCTCACCCCTTAACAGGGCGTTAGGCGACGGGCTGGAAAGTTCTTTGTTCTCATCTTCTTAGTTCTATTCGGCAGTTCGTTTTTCCATGTCGGCAACTCAGCATTGTCGGCTTGAATTCTTGAATCTCTCTAGCCGTAAAACATGCCAATGTTCGTGGGTTGCCTCATTGGTTTTCAGTGTCGGTTAGTGGTGATTTTAACTGGCTCAAAGTGTGGAAAGGGCAAGTTAATCGAGGCTTTCGTTCTCGCTTTAAGTTTGCAGCTTTACGTTTCGCTTCCTCAAAAGCAACTTGAACGCTGAGAGTCTGTATTTCGTGGTTGTAGAAATTTCTGCTGAAACATAGTGGCTTTTATGGTTCTTGAATCACAAAAAGTCAGTGGGTGTTTGGTTGCTTATTTTGTTTCGGGTAATCTGCTTTCAAAACAACTTAAACACTGGTGGGAAACTTCGCCTAACAAGGCGTTTAAGGCGGATTCACAACGCGTGGCGATTGCAGTTCAAGTTGAATCTAGTGTTTAAGGTACAATGGTTTAGGTTTGGTGGTTTGCGTTGTTCACCACTTAACGCGGCGTTATAAAACAAAGAGTTCGTAATGATTATTGATAAAATAAATATAAAAGGTGGCGGACAAGTCACTGTTGGAAAGTTTACTGTATTAATTGGTCCAAATAATGTAGGGAAATCCCAAACATTAAAGGACATTCACTCCATTTTTATCAAAGAGAAAGGCTTTGAAACAACCTTACTTGACTCAATCGAATTTGATAGCAAACCTGAATTTGGTTTCTTCCTGAAAGGACTTGATGTTAAACCTGACGAATATAATGTTGGCATGGAAAATGTGTCGGGAATTACATCTAAGCTAAGCGATAATGAGTCAGTTGCTTTTCAAAGAGGATATTTGCAATCTCAATATGAAGCAAATGGAATTGAAGCATTGTTTGGAAACATCGCAAAATTTAGAGTTTCATACTTAGATGCTGAATCTAGACTAAATGTTGCTAAAACAGCCCCTTCTGCCAATTTACATAAAGTCACAGCACAAAACCTACTTCAAGCATTGTATGGAGCTGACATCAGTGTTGAAAATGCCTTAAGGGAGGCATTTAATCTAGTTTTTGGGAAAGATATCAAGCTAGATTATAGTGGGCTAACTGAACTAACTTTTCGAGTTGCTGACAAATTCGAAAATGTACCACAAGACCCTAAATATGCAGCTAATTACTTCAAAGATTACCCAATACTTGATGAACAAGGTGATGGTTATAGAAGTTTTGTTGGTGTTGTATTAAGTCTTCTTCTATCCCACGATCGAGTTGTGTTACTTGATGAGCCAGAAGCGTTTCTCCATCCAGCTCAAGCAAGGCAATTGGGTTTTTGGGTTGCTAAGCATATGGCACAAGTTCCTGGACAGGTAATCATATCAACACATAATTCCAATTTTATTTCGGGTATATTATCTGCAAGTTACCCTGTTGATCTGTATAGATTAAATCGGACCTCAGATACGACCACTTTTAACATGATTCCAAAGGAATCTACGGAACAGCTCGCAAAGTCACCTATTTTGTCGAGCCAGCGGGTTTTAGATTCGTTATTTCATCGTGGAGTTGTCGTGTGTGAGGCAGACTCAGATAGAGTTTTTTATAGTACTGTTGCAGCTAATGATTTATCAACCCAAGAAGTGCTTTTTATTCATGCCCATAATAAACAAACAGTGCACCTCGTCATACAATTATTAAAATTAGCCAACATTCCATGTTGTGGTATTTTAGATATAGATGTTCTCAATAGTAAAGATGACCTCAATAATCTATTGGATAGTTTAGGTCAAGAAAATTTGTCCTTAACTCAAATCTCAGTATTAGATTCCCTTGCTAAAGAAGTTGCATCTGGCGATGAACTGGCAGCTGTTAAAGCAATCACTGGTCAAATTGAAGAGTTTTTGTATCAATTGAACAATGGGGAGCATACATTTTCAGGCGCCAGAGGTGCGATAAACCGAATTAGAAAAGATGCCAGCAAATGGGCAACAGTTAAATCCTCAGGTACAAGAGTCTTGTCGCCGGAGCTTAAAAATGAAGTCGAAGAGCTTATACAACAATTATCGCTTAATGGACTGTTTGTTGTACCTGTGGGCGAGCTAGAGGGGTGGATAGATCTTGGAGATGTCAGAAAGAATAAATGGATAGTACCTGCGCTAGAGTCACTACATAAAGAAGGGGCACCTGCTAATTTGAAACAGTTTGTGCAGAAAGTCATTAACCACGTAAATGTTTTATAACAAAGCATTTAAGAGTGATTCCCAACGCTTGGCATTTTCAGTTCAAGGTTGGGTTTCGTGTTTACGATGTAAAGGTTTAGGTTAGGTGGCAGCGTTGCTCACACCTTAATGCGGCGTTATAGCGCATAAACAAACAGATACAATGTGTCTGAAAAACAATATGAGAAAATAAAAATGAAAAAAATTATAGTGTTGTCTTTAGCTTCTCTTACACTAGTTGGTTGTGGGTCTCCCAGATATATGGGCACCCCTGTTCCTGAGACTAATATTAAGTCGGAAATAGTTGTTGTTAAAGATAATGAAACTCGCTCTGGGTTCCAAAATACAATTGAGTCTTGGCTACAAGAACATAACTATTCTTATGTTGTCGTACCTGATAATTCTAAGCACGACCTGAACAAATTGACTCTTGAATATGAAGGTCACTGGGGGTGGGATCTGGCGTTATATTTGAAAAACGCGGAGATAACAGCTTATCAAGGCGGGCAAAGAGTTGGGGAAGTGAAATTTAAAGTTCCTTATACCGCTAATCCTAATAAATTTGGTGATGCAAGTAAGAGAATTGGTTTTATGATGGACACGCTTTTTGGCCAAATGACACCAGAACAAGCAACTCAAGCAGCAAACGCGTCTTCATCAACTACGCCAAACTAGCGCTATAACAAACTGTTTAAGAGTGATTCGCAACGCGTGGCATTTTTACTATGCGTTGCGTTTAGTGATTAAGGTTGTATGCGGCGACTTCGGTATTGCGTTGCTCACACCTTAACAGGGCGTTATATGCCAGATGAAAAAAGCTTAAATATTCGGGTCAAAAACCTCAGCTTTCATCGTGGATTTTGTCTTTGTGGCGTCAGGTTCGTCCGGCTTCCATCCTAATTATTCTTGGTTCGTGGCTCACATTCGACCTGTCGTGTGTTGGTGGTTTTTTTCTTTGTTGCTGATTTTTCAGGGTCAGTCCAGGCTGTGTTTTTCGTTGGGATTCAGCTCTGTGAGTTTGCCTTTTTAAAAGCTGGTTTACTCGCTAAAAGGGCGCTTTCTCTGGTGTGGTGAGTTCACGTGGCTTCAGTGAGTTTGTGGAAAGATCTCATTGTGAAATTGTCTTTTCAAAAGCGCTTTTTAGTGTTGCCAGTCCGTTTTCTGCGGCGCGGTTTGTTCCAAGTTGTTTCAGTGACAAGTCGTTGTATGTCTAAGCCTGACTTGAGTGCATCAAAGCACATAAAGATCATGGTTTCAAAGTAGGGCTTGCCTTAAAATCTCAGGCTTGAACGTTCGCATATAACAAAGCGTTTAAGAGGGATTTGGCACGCGTGGCATTTTTAATATGCGTTGGGTTCAGTGTTTATGGCGCTGTGCGGTAGCTTTTGTATTGCGTGCCGGCACCCCTTAACGCGGCGTTATAGCGCAGTGACATCTATTCAATGCCACTGTACTAAGGGTTATTTAGAAATTATTTTCAGGTTTAACCCAGGTGACTCATAGCTGTAGGTTATCGTGTATTGGGGGAAAACTTCCTTTGCAAATAACATTGCTTTATCAATAGCTTCTATGGGGTGATGTAGCAAAACTGTTTTTTCTCGTGAGCCAGTTTCATCGATAAAGTCTTTTGCACTGATAATTGCACGAGCTACATATTGGAAGACCTCATACTCCTCGTGGCTATCTATCATTCGGTTTGTAACTTCTGATGGTGATTCGAACCCTGAAACATTAGTTTCTAAGCGGTTGAAAACATCAACAGTAAGTCTTAATACTTTACTCATAATAATTCCTTGAAACGTAGTATTGATTAGCTGTAACAATGTTACAGTCGGCATTTTGTTACGTCAAGTGGAAAGTTTGAGTTGCGCTATAACAAAGCGTTTAAGACGGATTCCCAACGCTTGGCATTTTTGGTTTGATTCAGCTTTTGTGTTTACGGCACAATGGTTTAGGTCGGGTGGTAGCGTTGCTCACCACTTAACGCGGCGTTAGTTGCCAACGAGGAAAACGCAGCTAAAGCAGAATGTTTAGAGTTAAAATTAGTGTGTTTTTGGTGGCGTTTCGTACTTCAATTTTGAGTCGTTCGGGTTCGTGAAAATCGTTCTCAGTTTTCTTTTGAGGTTGGACTTTCTGTTTCAGAAGCCAATTCACTTGTTGAAAGTCAGCTTTGTAATATTGTCTTTTCAAATGAGCTTTTTGGTGTTGTTAGGCTGTATTCAACGGCGCTGTTTTTTCCAAGTGGTTTCAGTGACAAGCGCTTTGAAACTGCGCATGATTTGAGTGCTCCAAAACACGTGAAGCTAGTGTTGGCAAAGCGGCAATTAACTTCAAATCAAAGCTTTAGGTTTGGCAACTAACAAAGCATTTAAGAGGGATTCACAACGCTTGGCAGTTTTGGTTTGAATCGGCTTTAGTGTTTACGGCACAATGGTTTAGTTTGGGTGGAATGCGTTGTTCACCCCTTAATGCGGCGTTATGCGTAATCGATGGAGTATCAGATGAAAGTAGTAGAAGCTGAAAAATCGGATTTAGATTCATTCTTTGCGTATCTTGAAAATCAGCTGTATGAAAATGGTAATGGCGAAGTTCCTCTTTTCCAACCAATTTCCAGAGAGGAAAGTGAAATTCCAGAAACAACAAAAGATAAGTTTATCCAAGGTTTTTCACATCAGTTCGGCGATTTAGGTTGGAGAAAGCTCTGGGTTGTAAAAGACACTTCTGGAAGTATCAAAGGACACATTGATCTTCGCTACCATGGCGATGAAAGCCGTTCTCACAGAGTTTTACTTGGCATGGGCGTAGATGCCACTTGTCGCAAGCAAGGCCTTGGTCAAAGGCTGATTGATACAGTCATAAACTTCTGCGAAGAAAAAGCAGAAATTGATTGGCTCGATCTTTGTGTATTATCGGAAAATATTCCGGCAAAGAACCTCTATCTTAAAACAGGTTTCAGTGTTGTCGGAGAGTTCAAAGATCAATATAGAATCGATGGTCTATCAGTTTCAGAGACAGCAATGACAAAGTACGTCAAAAATCACGCATAACAAAGCATTTAAGAGTGACTCACAACGCTTGGCGATCTCAGTTTAAACTTGGCTTTAGTGTTTAAGGTGTAAGGGTTTAGTGTAGGTGCTTAGCGTTGTACGCACCTTAATGCGGCGTTATGTGTACAGGAAGTACTTCATGAAAATCAATGGCATCCAATACTATTGGATAGTGGCAAGTGGGTTGGTTCTTCACATAGTCCTAACTCTCGTGGCTGTTGTATTTAACGACCAAATAGATTCGCCCGACAACGTGACTTTTGCTATCTATTTCATTGTTTGTGCTCCAGCCGTGGTGTGTTATTACACAGTGGGTTTAGAAATGTGGTCAGTTTTCCGATTTAAGTTAATATTGGTAAGTTTCTTTTTGATTTTATTTGCCTTTATTGTTAACCCATATTTCTCGCTGCTATTGGCATTTACACCGCATATATATTGGTTTTGGCGTATCAATGGGGTCAAAGGAAAATACACATAACAAAGCATTCAAGAGGGATTCACAACGCTTGGCAGTTTTGGTTTGAGTTAGCTTTAGTGTTTACGGCACAATGGTTTAGGTCGGGTGGTTTGCGTTGTTCACCCCCTAATGCGGCGTTAAGTGCTTTCGAGTAATTGGTACATTGGAGGTGAAATGCAAGACGGTAAATTAATTTGGCATGTGGCCTGTGATGAATCAGGCGTAGATGGTCAGAAATATTATGGTTTTGGTTCACTTTGGATGAAGTACCAGAGGCGTGGAGACTTTGTTCGAATTATTCGAGAGCTAAGAGACAAACATAAATATGACAATGAAATAAAATGGCAAAAGGCTCACAAAAAGCACTACGCTGGTTTTTATGAAGATCTAATAGAAACATTCTTCAAGCATCAATGGTTAGCTTTTCATTGTATTGTTATACGAAAGGGCATGGTTGATAAAAAGTATCACGACGGTGACTATGACCTAGCAATGCGAAAGCATTTCACAAAATTAATTCAAACCAAAATTAGCGCAATTCACAAAGCCCACCCTCAACGACAATGTGAGTTTCGCATCGAAGTAGACCCTTTGCCTTCGCGCTATAAAAAAGCAGATGAAGCGTTTCACAAAATCGCTAATAGCATGCTTAAAAATCAATTTGGTGGTGAAGTACCAATTCGCTCGGTTGTAACTAAAGACTCTAAGGAATCAGAGCACATTCAAATTGCCGACTTTTTACTAGGGGCGGTAATGAGTGCATTCCAAGGTAAGGCTAGCTCTCCCGCCAAGCTGAAAGTTGCTGAGAATATTGCGAGTTATCTAGGTTGGGATACTTTATTGCATGATACCAAGCCACATGAACGTAAGTTTAATATTTGGTATTTTCATGACCCTACTAAAGGGCCTCGTGAAGTTGAAACAAAAGAAGTTAATCTAAAGTACCCGCTTCCAAAACGCACTTAACAAAGCGTTTAAGACGGATTCACAACGCTTGGCACTTTTAGTTTGATTCAGCATAAGTGTTTACGGCACAATGCTTTATGTTCAGTGATCGCGTTGTTCACCACTTAACGCGGCGTTAGGGCTCAAAGTTGGTCTAGGAAATTAGTATGAATGAAGAAATAAAAAATGAGCTACCAAAGCATATGAACTTTGATAGTTCGATAGATGCACTAGAAGCAAGGGGAAGAAGAGCAAGAAGAACAATGCTAATGATAGGGACAGCATTACTTTGTGTAGTTCAAATCCTTGTTGTGTTGATCTTTTATCAGTATCAAGATCGTGATGTATCGTTTGCCTTTTCTAGTAGATCGCTTAGTGCAACATTGGAAGCAAGAGGGGCTCAATTGGCAGATAGCCTTTTAAGTCTTGAGAAAAATATGGTGTCTAATGAAATTGCGGAAACGAAGCTAAAAGAGACAATAACTTTAATTAATGATTTAAAGTCTAGCGAAAGTTCTTCTCAAACTCCGTCATCTGGTTTTGCTTCCTCACTTTCCACCATAGCATTTAGTTTCGGGGCTGTAGGTTTTGTCATACTATTAATTCAAATTGCAGTACAATTTATGCGTTATTATGCAAGACTTGCTGAGTTATATCATGCGCAGGCTGATGCCTTAAGAGCATCTGGCGGTGACCCAATAGTAGCTTTCAAATTTATCGAACATTTTTCTCCATCATCCATAGACATTGGCAAAGCTCCAACAAGTGTTTATGAAAAAGCTTTAGATACAATATCAACAGTTGCTAAAAAATAGAGCCCTAACAAGCAATTTAAGAGGGATTCACAACGCTTGGCATTTTTGCTTTTACTTCAATTTTAGTGTTTATAGCACAACGCTTTAGATTTGGGTGGAGGCGTTGCTCACCCCTTAATTGGGCGTTATGAGGCATATGGATATTCAACTAGTACAAATAGAAAGTGATGAGTTTGAAAGTCTATTTTCTGTTGTGAAACAGGGACTTTATTCGCATGTTGATGCCATCTTTGGTTGGTGTGATAAGTTTCAGGTCGATCGTTTAAAACGTGACTATGAGCCGCATTGGTTTCACTGGGTTTATCTCAATAACGCGCAAGTTGGAATGCTATGCTTCAAGCCTTACGACAATGCACTTCATGTACATTTACTCATCGTGTTTCCAGAGTTTCAAAATCAGAAACTAGGTGAAAGGGTCATGAACGAGGTTCATGAAATCGCGCGTGAACAAGGGCGCAGTTACGTAACCTTATCAAGCTTTACTAGAAATGAGCGTGCGGTAAGGTTTTACAAATCTCTTGGCTATAAGGTAACTGAAAGAGACGAAAACTTCCTTTCTTTGTCGCTTCAAGTTGCCTCATAACAAAGCGTTCAAGACGGATTCACAACGCTCAGCATTTTTGGTTTGCTTCGGCTTAAGTGTTTACGGCACAATGCTTTAGGTGCGGTGGCATGCGTTGCTCACCACTTAACGCGGCGTTAGTTGCCATGAGGAAAAACGCAGTCAAATTGCAAAATCTAACGGTAAAAGCTCAAAGTTAGATGAGTTTTTTTGCCCAAATCCAGTGTTGAGTATTTCAGCTAAGATCCAAATTTGGCATTGTTGCACCGCAGATTTGTTCTTTGGTGTTGCAGGTTTTAGGTTAGACGGACGGCCATTATTTGCTGAAACACTGCTCGGTGAGTTTGCCGTCTCAAAAGCTAATCTACTTGCTGAAAGGTCGCTTTCTCTGGTGTGGTGAGTTCACGTGGTTTCAGCGACTTTGTTGAAAGTCCGCACTGTGAGATTGTCTTTCTAAAAGATCTTTTTGGTGTTGTTAGTCCGTTTTCTGCGGCGTTGGATGTTCCAAGTGGTTTCAGTGGCTAGCCGCTTTGAGACTGCGCCTGACTTAACAAGATTAAAGTACGTAGTTTTTTGTTCGCAAAGGCTAAACTGTCGTAAAATCAGTAAATTGGGTTTGGCAACTAACAAACAATTTAAGAGTGATTCAGCACGCTCGGCATTTTTGGTTTGGGTATCGTTCAGTGTTTACGGTGGTCAAATTAAGTGTCGTGGTCGCGTGCTTCACACCTTAATTGGGCGTTATGGCGCTTTGCAGATCTGCGGAAAATAATCAGAAAGGAATTCGGAAAAAATGATACGTAATTTTTACACTTGCGATAAAGAAGTGGATGAAAACAGCCATGATGGAGAAGGCTCTATAGACATCTATCGTGCGTTCAGGCGTAAAGATTTCGATGGTGCATGGGATTTCGCTATTCGTGTCGTTATGCCACCGGGAAGCTCTATGGGCGAGCATACTCATGGAGACGATGAAGAAATGTATATCATTTTGAAAGGTGAAGGTACCATGACCATTGAAGGCAAGGAAAGAAAAGTGACTTCAGGAGATATGATAGTTAATAAACGCTTTGGCACACATGGTTTGGCTAACACATCGAACAATGAAATTGAGCTATTAATAATTCAAGCAAGTCTAAAGTAAATCGCCATAACAAAGCGTTCAAGAGGGACTTGGCACGCGTGGCATTTTCGGTTTGCGGTTGGTTTAGTGGTTAAGGTGTTATGCTGTCACTTTTGTAGTGCGTGCCCGCGCCCCTTAACGCGGCGTTAACTTACATGGAGGTACATCAAAATTGAAAACTAAATTAGGTAGCTGTATTACAGTTATTTTTGATCTGGAATTTTATGTTCCTGAAAAGTCGCGAAAGGAAGTAGGTTTTTGTTATAACCCATGGGATAAAGCATCCCGAATTCTAGGTGGTGGTTTTTTAAGTATAAACGGCTTTACTGTCGACAAAACCCACGACGATGCTATTCCAAAAAAAATTAAAAGCTATTGGCTGTGGGAGCACGAAAATAATGAGCGTGTGCTCCTTGAGCGAATACTTGATGTTTTAGTTAAAGCCTCAGAAAAAGTCAGCAAAGCACACAATGGTACGAGGTCAGCTGTTTTGTGCGGTATCGGTATTTCATCTTCAGACGTGCCGATCTTGTTCGAGTTATTCAAAAGGTACAAGTTACTATCAAATCAGCAAGCCTTTGAATTACAGAATAAATTTCGAGTAATGGATTTGTCTCAGATAGCAACTCCTTTGTTTAACCTAAATACAGGCTATATGTATCCTGCACCTAAAAACGGGTTAATGAATAAGTTTGTAAAAGGACTAAAATTTGAGTCTGGTTGTGGGGTTTGGGATATGTATGAAGACAATAATTACTTCCTCATTGAGAGCAGAGTAAAAAGTGAAATCTCGGCAACGTACTTGTGTTACAAGAGTATTATCGAAGAATCTCGCAGGCTTAAGTCAAAAGAGGTCGAACTAAAAAAGCTGACGAAACTGTTTGAGAATGTAAGTTAACAAACAATTTAAGAGTGATTCCCCACGCTTGGCATTTTTGGTTTTGGTCAAGTTTAGTGTTTACGGTGTTCAATTTTAGTGTCGTGGTCGCGTGGCTCACACCTTAATTGGGCGTTAACTAACTCCTTCGATCCAGTTAATAAATTAAAGAGAAATGTTTATATGACATCAAAAGAACACTTTAAACCAATACCATGTCATGCAGACTACCTAAAGAGACTTTCTAACCCCTATGGGATGAAATGTAACCGACTGCTCGATGACTTTGATTTTTACTATAAAAGTGGGAAAGTCGATTTATATGATGTGAGCCTTGCAGGTCTTTCTCTAACAAGTTGTCTATACCACAAGGTTGGTGACATAGAATCCAGTCTTAGAGCGATGGATATGCATCAGTACTTTGATATTAAATTAGTACAGTCACAGCTATTGAGTGATGGAGAGACGATTTCGGTTGTGCTCCCCAAAGCGGAGGTGACTCTAGTAGCAAAGAAAGATGAATACAATGGTCTTGAAGGTGCGCTATATCTAACCTACTTAAGTTGGCTATCTTTATTCTGTGAGCAGGTGTGTGACATCGAGTACCTTTCCAACCTAGCCGATCACCCAAACACTGAGTGGTATAATGTTCGGTCTCGTACCTTCTTTGAGCTCCAAATGGTCATGCTCGGAATAAAATCTGGTGACGTTAAGTCGTTAATTCTGAAGTTTATTGATGTAAGTACTCCTGAGTATCTTGAGGGTTTAGCCTTTGAACATGCTAACCTTGTCGATTTGCCAACGATTAATGTGATGACAAAAGTTCTAAATAAATCAGTTTGTGGTGAAGCGGAATATCAACAAGCGATGTATGAAGCGGTCAAAGGGCACCACAAGTATTGGAGTCAAAAAAAATTAAAGGAAGAGCTAACTGGTTATTTTTCTATGCCGTTACTGGCACTTGCAAAACTTGCTTACCAGAAATACGGTTTTCACTTGGGGTTTGAAACGGATTATGTTCCAGAAGCCTTCTATACCCGTAATATGCCCGAGCCGAGCTATAGCTTTTTAGATATTTACAAATCGTAGTTAGTTAACAAACTGTTTAAGAGTGATTCGCAACGCGTGGCATTTTTACAATGCGTTGCGTTTAGTGTTTAAGATGGTATGCGGGAGCCTCGGCATTGCGTTGCTCACACCTTAACAGGGCGTTAGTTGCCAACGAGGAAAACGTAGCTAAAGCCAGAATGTTTAATGCTACTGTCCACGAGTTTTCCCTGGCTTTGTATTTCAGTTTTAAGCTTTTGTGTTTGTTATAATCACGCTTCGGTTATTTTTGTGGTTTGGGTTAATTGTTTCAGAAAGCGATTTATTTGTTGAAAGTTAGCTCTGTGACATTGTCTGTTCAAAGGAGCTTGTTGGTGTTGTTAGCCCGTTTTCTACGGCGCTGCATGTCCCAAGTGGTTTCAGTGACAGGTGCTTTGAATCTGCGCCTGATATTAGTTTTTCAAAGCACGTAAAAACAGTGTCGGCAAAGCGGTAATAAACTCCAAATCCTAGCCTTGGGCTTGGCAACTAACAAAGCATTCAAGAGGGATTCACAACGCTTGGCAGTTTTGGTTTGAATTAGCTTTAATGTTTACGGCACAATGGTTTAGGTTGGGTGGTTTGCGTTGTTCACCCCTTAATGCGGCGTTAGTACGGGTTTGACATCAAAGGTCATAAGTTTTGGTGTTTATCTGTTTTGGCGCTTGTCTTTACACCTTTCAGTTTGTGCCTTTCACGTTCTTTCCGGTGGCACTATATGCGGAGTGTTTGCTTTGATTTCACCGTTTACGGTCTCTAACTCTTAGCCTATTTCTTTGGCGCTTCTTCGTTTTCGTTGTACTTCCTGAGTTAATCTTGTCGTTCGTTGGGTGTTGCCATCAAAGTGCGAGGATCGAATCCTTTTCTAATTTGAAGCCAGTAAAAGTAGGGGAGTTAAGTGCGTTTTTCTTCTAGCCAACTTTCGTCTTTCAACTGGAATTAAGTTTTGTAGCTGCCCGTCTCACTTCAGTGTTCAAAGCCTTTCATATCATGCTAGTTTTCAATATCTTGGAGCGCATAAATAGAAGTAGCGCATGTACTAACAAATTGCTTAAGAGTGATTCGTAACGCGTGGCATTTTTACTTTGCGGTGGCTTATGTGATTAAGGCGCTGTGCGGTAGCTTTTGTATTGCGTTACTCACACCTTAGCAAGGCGTTAGCATTCCTTGCAAAATATAGGATTCGAGGATGGATAAAAAGTATCAAGTGTTCGTCAGTTCTACTTATAAAGATCTCATTGATGAACGAAAAGAAGTCATTCAAGCTTTACTGGAGTTGGAATGTATACCAATTGGAATGGAGTTATTTCCAGCTGCAGATGAAGAACAATGGGAGTTTATAAAGTCTGTAATTGATGAATGTGATTATTATGTGCTGATTTTAGGTGGGCGCTACGGTTCATGTGCTTCTAATGGTATTGGATATACAGAAATGGAGTACCGGTATGCTCTAGAAACAAATAAGCCAATAATATCTTTCTTACACTCTAACCCCGGCTCTATTCCTGCTGACAAGATAGATACTTCTCCAGAACTCGTCGCGAAGCTCAGTCAGTTCAAAGAACTAGCGCAGAAAAAACTATGTAGATACTGGAGTTCTCCTGCGGAGTTGGCTGGCGTTTTAGGAAGGAGTATCGTTCAACTCAAAAAGCGTTCTCCTTCGGTGGGTTGGGTAAGAGCTGACAACGTTCCAGATGATGGAACAGCTCAAGAGATACTCCGTTTGAAGAAGCAAATTGAAAACTTAGAGAAACAATTGTCCCAGACTAAAGATGAGACTGGTATCAACACTAGAGAATTGGCACAAGGAGATGACATCTTTAAAATTCTCGTACGTGCAACTGCTAAAAAAGAACATAACCCTTTTGATAGGCTTGAGCATGACTACGACACAGAGATTACTTGGAATAAGCTGTTCTTTGAGCTAGCCCCACTTTTGATTGATGAAGTATCTGAAACTCAACTAAAAACCCGTATAAATCAGTTTTTGGCTAGGGATAATTCAGATCAAATTTGGGAGTTTGAAGGTTTTGAATCTTACGATACATATAGTTGTAATATTTCAAGAAGTGATTTCGAAACAATTATCGTGCAACTAAGAGCGCTAGGGTTAATACAGAAAGGTATTAAGAATAGAAGTGTTAAAGACCAACAGACTTACTGGTGCCTTACAGAAAAGGGTGACCAAACAATGGTTGGCTTAAGGGCTCTTAGAAAAGAATGCTAACAAACTGTTTAAGAGTGATTCGCAACGCGTGGCATTTTCACTATGCGTTGCGTTTAGTGTTTAAGGTGGTGTGCGGGAGCTTAGGTATTGCGTTGCTCACACCTTAACAGGGCGTTATGCGCTTGCAGAAATGGAGATTTTCAATCATGGAAGATTTAGCGAATTCATTGAAAAGTGTTGGCCTAAAAGTCAAAATAAAAAATGGAAAAATTGCAGTTAGACTCGACGGACTTTCAAATCCAGTTTCGATAGTAAAAGATATCTGTGCCGATGAGTACAAAGTGAAAACGAATGATTCGATTCTCTCGATAGTCGCTTGTTTTTTATTATTTATCGGTTTGTCAGGTGTGCATGATAATAGTGGTAGCAATCTGATAAATTTTGCGCTTATCTCGGTTTCAATGTTGTCGTTTTTTACAGTGTTACTTACGGAGCTTAAACTCACTAGGTTACGCGCTACGGTAACTGCGTTCAATCGTGGAGAACGCGCATAACAAAGCATTTAAGAGTGATTCGCAACGCTTGGCAGTTTCGCTTCGCTCAAGTGTAGCCAAGTGTCGCTCACACCTTAATGCGGCGTTATGTGTTTCCGAAAAATTGAGGTTTCGATGATAGATTTGGATGTAGTCGCGAAGATTGCGGGCGTACTCGGTTTTATTATTAGTGTTCTTACGTTTTGTTTAACAAGGTATGAGCGCAGAGCCAATTGTGTTGTCGAAATCGTCGTTGGTGACTTATCTAGCTATTCGGAAGAATTTTCTCCTGACGAAGAGTTATTAGAGGAAACTCTAAAAATTCGAGTTACGAATATCGGAGGACAACCAGTAATATTAAAACCAGAGTCGTTTTACTTTTCTGCTTTAGGTAAGCGTGTTTCTAAGTTTCAAAATAGGATCGACTGGTTTGGTATTGGAAAGCTTTCGTCACCTCTCAATCCCGGCACTTCGTGTGATGTTGGCACTATTACGGACTCTGTTCTTGAAGAGCTCGGCTTTAAAAGCTTAGATCAGTATTGTAATCAGACAGATTTTGCTAAAACAGATGTGCCCATCGAGGCAGGTGTTTCAGACTTAAAAGGTCGCACCTATAAAAGTAAAGATTTCTCATATTTTTACTATGTAAACTCATTGGAAAGAAACACATAACAAAGCGTTTAAGACGGATTCACAACGCTTGGCATTTTTAGTTTTAATCGGCTTTTGTGTCTACGGTACAATAATTTAGGTTGGGTGGTCGCGTTGTTCACCACTTAACGCGGCGTTAGGCATCAGTGGCAATTATTTAGAAACTAATATTATGAAAGATATATTTAAACCAGTCTTAGATGACAATGAAGAAATACTCTGGGTGGGAAAGCCTTATTTTATAGCATACATGCTAAATGCTTCTTTTGTGTTCTTTTGCGGAACACTGCTATTTTTATTTTTAGGCAGGTCATCCTCGGAACTTTTTTCTACAGATCCTGTGCAGCTTTTATCTGAAGGGTGTGTAATGTGGTTTGGTTTAGCGCTAATACTATACAAGTTGCTAGTATATCCAAACACGTTTTATGCGTATTCCAACAAGCGGCTTCTCTTTCGTAGTGGCTTTATGGGTATTGATTATAAAGTAATTGATTACGATAAGATCACAAATGTTGAAGTTAATATTAATCCAATTGAGAGTTTGTTTAACGTTGGAACGATCAAGGTTTTTTGTGGTGAAGTCGGTGGTAAAGGTCAAAAGATTACTAATGATATGATAGCGATTCCTTACCCAAATGATACGTTCAGAAATATCAAACAAGTTTCTATTGATGTGAAGTCTGACTTACTCTATCCAAACTCACTTCGCCCTGAAGATAACCCCGGTTACGAGACTAAATATAAAAAGTGATTGATTTTGTTGAGTAATGCCTAACAAACTGTTTAAGAGTGATTCGCAACGCGTGGCATTTTCACTATGCGTTGGTTTTAGTGGTTAAGGTGGTATGCGGAAGCATCGGTATTGCGTTGCTCACACCTTAACAGGGCGTTATAACGATAGGTTAATTATGAAGAATAAAAATTCGTTAGTTGTTGGGCTAACCCCAGAAAACTATAGGGTTAGCGATGTAAGAATGACGAAGCCTACTTTCCATTTTTCTAAAGATAAAAGTGGGTCAATGCTTCTTCAGGATATTGATACTGTAAAGTTGAATCGTTCGAGACAAATTAGTTACTTTGTGCCTAATAACATCGGTATGCTGATGAGCGTTAGTTCTAAGTCATCACGTCGGGCAAAAACAATATTTAATCATAAGTTCAAGAGCAGTGATTATGAGCTAGATATTACAAAACTGACTGGAGATAAAAAAGAAGCCATCAGTAGTATATCAACAGATGTATATGACTACATTGAGGAAGTGCAGTCAGCTATTGCCTTTGCTTATACTGCTCTTGAAGCCTTTGCTAATCTTAGTATTCCAGAAAATTATATTTATCAAGCCAAAAAGAACTCTAAAGGCATAATCGAATCTTATGACAAAGTTGCGATTGAGCGTTGGCTCAGTCTAAAAGTTAAGATAAAAAGCATCTTGCCTCAAATATATGAAACCAGTTCTGTTGAAAAGCAAAAATGGTGGGGGCAGTTTATGAAACTGGAAGAGTTTCGTAATGAGATTATTCATCAAAAGTCGATTGATGCAACTGAGTTTTACAAGTCCTATTTCAAAGACTCAGTTTTCAACATCATAGAATGCGTTGAGCCAGTAATATCATTTTTTTACTTAGCACACCAAAAAAACGGCAAAACCAATGAAGTATGGCCTTGGTTATCGGAGTGTATGGATATTCCAGCAATAGATTTCCAACAAGAGCGTTACGAGGTAATAGGAAATGCGCACCAAGGCATGAAAAAATCGTTATAACAAAGCATTTAAGAGTGATTCCCAACGCATGGCATTTTTCATTCCATCGTTGGGCTCAGTGTTTACGGTGGCTTGGTTGAGTTTCGTGGTAGCGTTGCTCACACCTTAATGCGGCGTTATACGCTTAATGAAAATGATACAAAAAGGACGTTATGAAGTTATCTGAATTACAAAGTCATATAAAAGAATTCGATTATGCGCCAGAGCAATCTGAACACTACTTTTTAAAACTAATCGAAGAAGTTGGCGAATTATCGGAATCTATTCGTAAAGCTAAAAGTGGGCAACCAACGCTAGATGAATTAAAAGGTTCAATCGCAGAAGAGTTATATGACGTCTTGTATTATGTTTGTGCTTTAGCCAATATTCACGGTGTAAACCTTGAGAAAACGCATGAACTAAAAGAAGTTCTGAATAAGGTAAAGTACAACCGATAGGACGCGTATAACAAATTGTTCAAGAGGGATTCAGCACGCGTGGCATTTTTACTATCCGTTGGTTTAAGTGATTAAGGTGGTATGCGGTAGCATCGGTGTTGCGTGCTTCACCCCTTAACAAGGCGTTATAAGGTTAAATAAAGTAATGAGTAACTATCACGTATTAATCAAAGAAAAAGACAGTGATTCATGGATTTGCTTGTTCAAAGATCTCTCTGAGCCTGAACTGTTTGCCAAGTTTGTTTTACCTTATAAAAAGGGTGTCAGATTATTGGTGTCTGGCTCTGTTATTGAAACGCGTTCGTTGAAAAGCATTCGAGTTATATCTACCCGGTTCTCTCATAAAGCAGAACTACAGAAACTTCAGGAGCGTAGTCGTAAAGAAATTGACGACTTTAACACTGGAAGTCCGATTGTTCTCATCAGTCCCGGATATGGATATCAAGATAGCGAAATTAAAGATTGTGGTGATGATGTTACTGACCAGTTTTTAACATCAGCAGCGGGTGAAGTTCAAGAAACGTCATCGGTTAAAAAGCTAGTTGGTAGCTCTATGTTTAGTCAAACGGTAGTTGCAGTTATCGGCACGGTAGTAGGCGGGCTAATCCTAGCGCTATTAACCTTATAACAAACTGTTTAAGAGTGATTCGCAACGCGTGGCATTTTTACTATGCGTTGGTTTTAGTGTTTAAGGTGATATGCGGGAGCTTCGGTATTGCGTTGCTCACACCTTAACAGGGCGTTAACCCAATTTAGGTAACTATGAAGTACTTTAGTGATTCAGAAAGAGGCGCTTTGCCTCAAACAAAAAATGAAATTCCGCACAATGTGTGGCTTGGACTGACCGCTTATATTCAAGGTCTAATTGACACTGGGTGTTTTGGTGAGAGGTTTCCTGAGCTTTGCCCTGATGGTCAAGGTTGTTATGGAACTAATGAAAAAATGTTTTCATCAGCACTTCAAGCGGAAATTCTAGAGATTGAATATCCTTTTGTAACAGAGCAAGAAGAAAACCCAGATAGTTGGGTTTCTAAAAAAGTACCATTCACACCTAGCTATCTAGATGTACTTGATCTTATTCAGTTCTGTTATATCAATGTCAGTAAGTCAGTGCTGGGTCAATATCATCAGTTTTACGGTCATCATCATATTGCTTCATTTGACATTCAAACTGCACAAGATGAATTCTTAAAAAAGATAAATACCATTTTTACCCGAAACGGTTTGGCTTATGAGTTGCTTGGGGATGGTCAAATTGTCAGAGTTGTGAGCAGCTCACTTACTTCAGTTATTCAGAGGACTCAAAAAACGTCAGAGCAAGCACTGAATGATCTACTTGAGCATGCAAATACAAAAATTTGCAACCCTGATGTGCGGGTTAGATATGAAGCTTTGAAAGAGCTCTGGGATGCGTTTGAACGTATAAAAACGGTCTCTAATCCAGAGAATAAAAAGCAATCAATGACTATTTTGCTAGACAGTTGCTCGTCTGATACAGAGTTTCGGGCTGAACTTGAGGAAGAAGCTAGAAAACTAACAAGCATAGGAAATACGTTCTTCATCCGTCACTCAGAAATGAGTCAGGTAAAGCTTTCTGACAGTGACCATATTGAGTATTTATTTCATAGGCTTGCAAGTTTTATGTCACTGCTAACGAAAAAATTGGGTTAACAAACTGTTCAAGAGGGATTCGCAACGCGTGGCATTTTTACTATGCGTCGGTTTAAGTGATTAAGGTGGTATGCGGTAACTTCGGTATTGCGCTGCTCACCCCTTAACAGGGCGTTATGCGATTGAGAATTTATGAACGAAGAAATTGAAACGACACTTAGAGAAAACCCAGAAGTAGCAGATCAGGTCATTGCCTCTCTTAGACAATTTATCGCCCATGATCGATATTTGTTAGAAGTTAATGCGAATGAACGTTCTCTTACTCATCGAATTGGTATGTACTTGCAAGCACAATTCGTGCGTTATGATGTTGATTGTGAGTTTAATCGAGATGGACATGACCCAAAGGAATTGTATATTGGTACAGAAGACACCACTGTATTCGATGATAATGCAATGACAGTTTATCCGGATATTATCGTTCACCGTAGGGGCAGTAATAATGATAATTTACTGGTAATTGAGTTTAAAAAATCGTCATCAAGTGTTGGTAGTGGCAAAGATATGCTCAAACTTCGTGCTTATAAAACGGATCTCCATTATAGGTATGCACTATTCGTTGAGTTAGGTACGACCAGAATGAGAGCTGAACCTGAAGTTACTCAGGTTAGGTGGGTCTAATCGCATAACAAACTGTTTAAGAGTGATTCGCAACGCGTGGCATTTTTACTATGCGTTGGTTTAAGTGATTAAGGTGGTCTGCGGGAGCTTCGGTATTGCGTTGCTCACACCTTAACAGGGCGTTAAATGTAAATGGAGATAATTTAGTAAATGTCGAAATCCCCCTATTTAAAAAATCACAACCGGTTAGGTAATGTTATTTCAGCTATCCAAGTTATGGGTAAGTATGGGTTCTATAAGCTTGATTATGCTGGCTGGGCGATGAGAATTACAGGTGATGAAAATAATGCAGATTATTGGAAAACGATATTTGAAGAGCACCCAGAGTTTTTTCGTGTTGACGGAGAAGGTAAAAAGGTTTCTTTAGCTTGGAGGCGAAGCTATCGAAAACGATATAATGTTGATGAACAAAGAGATTTGAGTTTTCAAGAATTTAATGCGCTGAATGATGAAGAGAAAAAGAGAATCTCACGAACGCCGCTCAGTGGAGAAGAAATAACCGTTCTTATTCAGACTGCCATTGAACTTCATTCTAGAGCTATTGAACAAAATAAGGAATATAGATGGCTATCTAATCCATTATTGAGCATTCTAGGTGGTGTTCTTGCTGCTTTTATTGGATGGTTGGCCAAAGGTTGATTTACATTTAACAAACAATTTAAGAGTGATTCAGCACGCTTGGCATTTTCGGTTTGGATTGAGTTTAGTGTTTACGGTGGTCTAGTTAAGTGTCGTGGTCGCGTGCTTCACACCTTAATTGGGCGTTAGGTATTCAGGATGAAATCAAATATTACAGTGAAATTTGCATGTTTAGATTGCAGGAAAGTGTTTAAAAAGCACAAGTACGATCAATCAAAAACTGGTGAATGGACAGAGGTTAAATACGAAGTCGTTTGTCCCCAGTGTAACGGTAAAACCTTCGAAACAGGTTCTGCGTTTAAAGCGCCTAAGATAAGTGATATAAAAGCTTGGGAAAAACTACGGCCATTATTTGAAAGTGGTTATAAGTTTAATCCAAATTTTGGTAATCCATTTACACAAGCTGGAGCGGTCGCGAACCACAAGCCAGTAGCAGTATCAAAGAAACCTGCGAGAAAGCGGGCTAAGAATACCTAACAAAGCGTTTAAGACAGATTCCCAACGCATGGCATTTTTCATTCCATCGTTGGGCTTTGTGTTTAAGGTGGTATGGTTAAGTTTAGTGGTGGCGTTGCTCACTACTTAACGCGGCGTTATACATTTAGGGAGTACATCTATGATCATCACTTCAAATAATCAAGATGGTATTGAGTTACATGACTTTGGAGTCGGTTATTTAAAAGGTGTCTTGGAGTCGCTAGATAGCTCTCTGATGTCCATTAACAAAGAAATTGAAAGTTCGAGTGTGTGGGAAGTAGAAAGTTATTGTGATCATGGGGAATACTTAATTGGAGTTGGCTTCTGCGTCATGCAAAGGTATCTATTCGATGTTCTTCAAGATATACAAATAGATCCTGGTTTAGCCAGAGACTTAGGTCCTAGAACCAGCAATGGCGTAGCGGTAGGAAGGTTAATCCATTCTGCTGCAAATTACTGGAAACACGCTCCTGAATGGCATATTTGGCTTCAAGAGTTAAAACCAAAATCACAGAAGACGATTGATGAAGTATTGCATTCCAGAGATTCTGCTGATTACCCTCTGTCTGACCTGCTATCAGATTTAAATGGTAGTTCAGAACTTACTCTTACAGGTTGTTTGCCGCATTTAATTCATTGGCGAAAAGCGGTATTTGAACACATCAAAAAAAATGTATAACAAACAATTTAAGAGTGATTCAGCACGCGTGGCATTTTTACTATGCGTTAGCTTTAGTGATTAAGGCGGTATGCGGTAGCATCGGTATTGCGTGCCTCACACCTTAATTGGGCGTTATATGCGCTCGATAAAATTGAATATGGATGGTCATGGATAATATCGAAAAAGAGCTTTATCAAGCAGCAGTAGAACTAGTAAGTGCGCGATATCCTTCGGGGTGGGGCGGTGCTGCGGCTGTTAGAACTGAGTCAGGAAAAATATTAACAAGTATTGCCCCTGATACTAAAAATGATGCTCTTTCATTGTGTATGGAAGTGGGAGCTTATTTAGAGGCTCATAAACTCAATGAGCGAGTGACCCACTCATTATGCCTATGTCGTGAAAGCGAGAACGATGAGTTTCTAATCTTGTCACCATGCGGAGTTTGCCAAGAGCGCCTCGTTCACTGGGGTGGGGACGTCAAAGCAGCTATTACGACTCCAGATAATGCATTGGTTTTCAAAACTATACGTGAATTAATGCCTCATCATTGGTCACTTGTAAACAGTAAAGCGCTATAACAAAGCGTTTAAGGCGGATTCACAACGCTTGGCGATTTCAGTTTAAGTTGAATTTTGTGTTTAAGGTACAATGGCTTAGGTTTGGTGGTTAGCGTTGTTCACCACTTAACGCGGCGTTATGGCTCACAAGGTAAGCAATCTCAGAAATGAAGGTTGTTAGCATCAAATTTACGGTATCATGTACAATTGACTAAACTGTAGTTACTTATGCTTATACCAACTAATACACCTTCTTCCTCAAATATATCTTGCTCAAACTGCAAAGCTTGCTGCTGCCGTCTTGAAGTTATGATTATCTCTGATACTGGCGTGCCTGAAGAGTTCATCGCACGTGACCAGTATGGCGGTGAAACAATGATGCGATTAAATGATGGTTGGTGTGCGGCCTTAGATAGAGACACTCTAATGTGCACAATTTATGAAAATCGCCCTTGGATATGCCGCGAATTCGAAATGGGTTCTAATGAGTGCTTAGATGAACGTGTAAAGTTCATCTAAAACAGTCGGTTAATTTTGCAGGTCATTCGTGAGTTGTTAGCCATAACAAAGCGTTTAAGAGGGATTCTCAACGCTTGGCATTTTTAGTTTGATTCAGCTTTATTGTTTACGGCACAATGATATAGGCTAGGTGGTGGCGTTGTTCACTCCTTAACGCGGCGTTAGGCGACGGGCAGAAAAGTTCTGTGTTCTCATCTTCTTAGTTCTCTTTGAGCATTCGTTTTTCTAAGTCGGCAATTAAGCGTTGTCGGCTCAAATTCTTGAATGCCTCCAATCGTAAAACATGTCAAAGTTCGTGGTTTGCCTCATTCATTTTTGGTGCTGGTTGGTGGCGAGTTTTACTGGCTCAAAGTGTGGCAAAGGCAAGTTAATCGAGGCTCTGGCTTTTGCTGTCATTTCGTAGCTTTAGGTTTTTCAGGTTTAAAAGCAACTTTGTCGCTGAAAGGTCGTATTTCGTGGTTGTTAAAAGTGAGGTTGTAACATAGTGACTTTTGTGGTTCTTGAATCGCAAAAAGTCTGTGTGCATTTGGTTGGTAATAGGGTTTCAGGTAACCTGCTTTCAAAACCACTTAAATACTGGTGAGAAACTTCGCCTAACAAGGCGTTTAAGGCGGATTCACAACGCTTGGCGGTTTCAGTTCCAGTCAGGTTTAGTGTTTAAGGTACAATGGATTAGGTTTCGTGGTTGGCGTTGTTCACCACTTAACGCGGCGTTATTTTGCTTATTTTAATTATGGAGGATAAGGGTAAGTGATATTCCCACAAGCTTTAAAAGTTGGTGATAAAATTGGCTTTTTCTCACCCTCATCACCAGCAACGGCTTTTGCGCCAAATCGCTTCAGGCGAGCAAAATCTTGTCTGGAGTCTCAAGGCTTTGAGCTAGTGGAGGGTCATCTTACTGGCTGTTCTGACTCATATCGCTCAGGCTCAATTCTAGAACGTGCAGAAGAGTTTAACCGATTAATCCGTGACCCTAATGTACGGTGTATCATGTCTACAATTGGTGGTAGCAATAGTAATTCTCTATTGCCCTACATCGACTATGAAGCACTCAGAAACGATCCTAAGATTATCATTGGTTACTCTGATGTAACAGCTTTGCTACTGGGTATCTATGCTCAAACAGGGCTTATTACTTTTTATGGTCCTGCACTGGTTGCATCATTTGGTGAGTTTCCTCCCTTAGTTGAAGAAACACTTAAGTCCTTTCTGGAAATCTTATGCTCGGAGTCTGACTCATACCAGTACACAATGCCTTCGTCGTGGACAGATGTTAAGCACGACTGGGAAACTCAAGACTCTCCAAAAACTAGTTACGTAAATGAATGGCAATTTTTAGGTAATGGCCAAGTTAGTGGTCGTATAATTGGTGGCAATCTGAATACCATGGCAGGCATATGGGGTAGCCAATATATGCCTAAGATAGAGCCAGGCGATATCCTCCTGCTTGAAGACTCTCTCAAAGGTATAGAAACAGTCGAGCGCTCTTTTGCCCATTTAATGGCTTGCGGTGTGTTTGAAAAGGTTGGTGCAATTGTATTAGGCAAGCATGAACTGTTTAATGACAAAGGGACGGGGCGCACGCCGGTTGACGTTTTGTTGGAAGTGTTAAATGGTAAAAACGTTCCTATACTTTACGGTTTCGATAGTTGTCATACGCATCCAATGCTGGTTACACCTCTGGGTGTTCATGCTTCAATTGATTTTGACAGCCACACCATTGGGCTTGAAAGCCAGTGGGTAACAGCAAAATAACAAAGCATTTAAGAGTGATTCGCAACGCTTGGCGTTTTCGCTTCGCTCAAAGTATAGCCAAGCATTGCTCACACCTTAATGCGGCGTTAAGGCTCAGTATTGAGATCGGTAGCAAAGCGATCGGTATCATATCTGGTAAAATGTGCTTTCGGTTCCAAAAGGAAGAAAGCGATGCCTAAGATATTTGTAAAAGAGTTTTCCGCGATTGCTACTGAAAGCGGAACAAAAAAGTTAAACTTAATAAAAAAGCAAAAGAATCAAAAGCCATACCATCCTAGTGCTGACTACTATAAAAAGTTTCGTGATAAAATTGTTAGTATCTTGAAGCATAAAGGTCAGCTAATTGAGCTTAAGCAATTAGCTGAAAAAATGCCAAATGATAAGAAAGGTAATTATTCCTCGTTAGCAAAAAGCTTCGTTACATGGGCTAAAGGAAAAAACATCAGTTGGTACGAGCCTGTAAGAGAAAGCTATTTATCAAGTAAAACCGAAATTGTATGTAATCCCGAGTTAAATCTAAATATTGATGGTGTGGATTACGTGATCAAATTGTATTTCAGTGTAAATGACAGGATGACTCAGGATCGAGCAAACTATATTTGCTTTACTATGTTATCCGCATTTGATGATAACAGTTACAACTATGCTGTTTTAGACGTACAAACAAAGAAAATGTATCGCTTTACAGGTAACCCAGACACCTTTGCAATTTCTGTAGAGTCCGAGATCGCATCTATAGAACGGGCGTGGATACAGTTATAATCAGAGCCTTAACAAAGCATTTAAGAGTGATTCCCAACGCTTGGCATTTTTCATCCCATCGTTGGGTTTCGCGTTTACAGTGGTATGGTTAAGTTTCGTGGTAGCGTTGCTCACACCTTAATGCGGCGTTAAGGTGATTCAATTTAATGGAGAGGTTCAATGTTTTTGAAAGATTTCAAAGAACAGTGGTCAGAAAGTAGATTTGTAGCCAATTTAAGCGAAGGTAAAGCCACAGCTCTTTATTTCCAAATGATGCTAGATCCAATGTTTATCTGTTCCTTAATCGGGTTTTTAATGTTGGGTTCGAATGAACGGTGGTTCGGAATATTTCAGGTTACAGTTGGAGAGTTTTTTCAATTCAATGGAACAAAACTTTCGCTTTATACTATTTTCTTTGTCGGATCAATTTGCGCGATATTCCATAAATTTTCCTATGTCCAAAAGTACGCAGGTAAAGTTCTTCGTTCAATTAACCAAGTCATATTTGGGGCATGCTCTATTATTAGTGGTGTATTTGTAGGGTTAGCTATCCCTGCTTTCTTATCTTCCTTAAACTTTTCCTACCTTAATGCGAGTGCAGTTGTTGTTGTTTTGTTCGGTTTTATTGCGTTATTTTCATTCTATTCAGTGCGGATACCGAAGATCTTTTCTGAACATAATTTTCACAAAAACGCATCGATATTTATAATTATTTCAGGGTTAATTCTCTTAACATATTGCATATATGGTGTATTTTGGGGAGAAACTTGGATATTACCTACATAAGTTGACTAACCATCACCTTAACAAACTGTTTAAGAGTGATTCGCAACGCGTGGCATTTTCACTATGCGTTGCGTTTGGTTTTTAAGGTGGTATGCGGCGGCATCGGTATTGCGTTGCTCACACCTTAACAGGGCGTTATACGATTAAGGAGAGAAATGAAGCCTGATTTACACGGAAGTATAATTGTTTTGAGGTCAATTCAAACGAATGATTCTGATGATTTGTTTGAAATTTATGGTGATATTCAAACAATGGAATTTGCCTCTGACCCAGTTTTCACATCGAAAGATATGATAGTTCAGATGCTAGAAAGCGTCGTCCGGCTGGAGAAATCAGGTGAATCGTTGGAATGGGCGATTATGGTTCAAGCGACAAACAAAGTTATTGGAACCTGCGGCTTACATAGTTTTAGTGATAACGGTGATTCCTGCGAGGTCGGATGCTTACTAAATTCATCGTACTGGCGACAAGGGTATATGTCGGAAGCTCTTAGTTTATTATTTTATCATGCTAAATCTTTGGGCATTGAAAGATTGTATGCAGATATTGATGAGGGTAACTTTCGGTCTCAAGCTTTGTTTAATAAGCTAGGTTTCAAAGCTAAAAACGGTCAGTTTCAGCGCTTGCTGTGAGGCATCGTATAACAAACTGTTCAAGAGGGATTCACAACGCGTGGCATTTTTACTATGCGTTGAATTTCGTGGTTAAGGTGGTATGCGGCGGCTTTGGTATTGCGTTGCTCACCCCTTAACAGGGCGTTATGTAAATAGAAGGAAATCGAAATGAACATGTATATTGGTCCAGAAGACTTAAAGATCTTATTCAATGATGTAGTAAAACGTTGCTCAAGAGAACTGAATATTCAAGATGTTGATTGGAAATCTTCTGGAGAGTTATTAACTGAGATAAGTAATATCAATAAAAATGTTTTTGATAAAATTCAGGATTTTTTCAGTCATTATCAGCATTGGTACGATGTTCACGTAGAGATCGCTAAGACAGGAAATCAGGGTAAATTAATCCCAGAACAGAATCACGAACTTGTGAATGCGATAAATAACAGAGATTTATATCGTAAAAATTTATTGGATGCTTTAAGTGAATTGTGAAAATTTACATAACAATCTGTTTAAGAGTGATTCGCAACGCTTGGCATTTCTGCTATGCGTTGCGTTTTGTGTTTAAGGTGGTATGCGGTATCTTCGGTATGGCGTTGCTCACACCTTAACAGGGCGTTAGGGCGCAAGGAGTAAAATGATGATTCATCACATAGATCATATTGTTCTCACAGTCTCCGACATAGAAAAATCAGTGGACTTTTATAAACGGGTTTTGTGCATGGAAGAAGTAACTTTTGCCAATGGCCGTAAGGCAGTAACGTTCGGAAATCAAAAGATTAACTTTCAGCTTCTTGGTCAAGAACCACGAAATGTAGCTAATGTTGGTTCAGGTGATGTTTGCTTAGTTTCAGATTGGCCGTTGACATCAGTGGTAAATCATTTAGTCAAAGAAAATGTCAAAATCATTGAGGGTCCAGTCGAAAAATCAGGAGCTGTTGGTGCAATCCAATCGGTCTATTTTTTGGATCTTGATAAAAACTTAATAGAAGTCAGCGTGTATCAATAGGCTCTGCGCCCTAACAAACTGTTCAAGAGGGATTCGCAACGCGTGGCATTTTCACTATGCGTTGTTTTTAGTGTTTAAGGTGGTGTGCGGAAGCATCGGTATTGCGCTGCTCACCCCTTAACAGGGCGTTAGGAATATAAGGTAAATCGGATGAAATTTTCAGAAAAAGAAATACAAAACTACATCTGGGAAAATAGAGAAAATTTTTCTTCTTTCTTGGATGAAACTCATGACTTAGTTGAAGTTTCCTTTAAAGACGACTTATCTGATGTGAATGCGCAATCACTAATCCGTAATCGCATTAACAAAAAGTTAAATAAGCTTCACTCTAAACTCTTTGGTATAGAGCTTATGGGATGTGAAGTTCCTCTTGAGCAAAAATCAAACTCTACGATTAGGGCTGATTTCCTTGCTACTTTTCCGGGTGATACTGGACTAGCAATCGTCGAACTAAAGAAAAGCTCTCAAACAGAGAGACAGGCGTTTACAGAGTTGCTCGCTTATTCAAACCACCTGACTACCTTATTTCCTGCAATGAGTAGAGAAGATAGCGTTTATATTCTCATATCACCAATGAAAACTCGTATCGCTAGAGATGCGGTGATACAGAGCTTAACGTTTGATAATCGCCAGATTGTCGCTCTAATACCTGAGTTGGAAGATCCCGAGGACATTACTACATTAAAATTAAAGCTGTGGGTACCAACAGATTCCGAATTAGCTAAGTTCAGCAATGTAGCTTTTAATGAAAACAATTTTAGTGTTTGTAAAATTGTGTGGGAATACGACGAAGAGCGTTGGGATGCAGCAAAAGGCAAGAACCCAAGCCCTGAGTTGATTGAACAATTTAATAGTGTTGCTGCTCAAGCAGCACAACAAATGGAAGAAGCAGGCATCCATGGTTTTACCTATTGCTCTCAAACTTGGTCAGAGTTAGCAGACCATCTTCCATATACCAATTCGTTAGTATTGGTTGGCTTGAACCCTTATGCTGTTGGAGGAGCACAGCATTTAGTGGAATGTCACAAAGCAAAACCAGAAGATATTCCGCATCCATTAGCTTTTCTTCCGAATATCAATGAACTTATCCCTAAAGGTATTAACTCCGAGGATTCTGAATATGTTATGTCCAATTTATACTCAGTATGGAGTTCTCAGCTATTTATAATCGGTAGAAGGGTTGTGGAATCTGCTACTAAAACAATTGATGGTAAAGAAGGTCATATCGATCAGGGCTTTCTTGATTGGAGCAGTTATCAGTCGGAACTTTTAGAAGACGTTTTTTGTCATAATTTTTTGGTAAAACCAACAGGACTATTGAGAGTTCTCTATGATGACGTAATGCAATTAGACTATGACCTTTGTCAAAAAGTCGGTCTCGAAAACCATCCGATTCATGGAGATATGCCTTATCTCGGAGTTGACTATTTGACATCTCATTCTTACTTTCGTCCCTTTATACTGAGAATGTTTTATGGAGTGGAGGCATATTCCTAACAAACTGTTTAAGAGTGATTCGCAACGCGTGGCATTTTTATCATGCGTTGGTTTTAGTGTTTAAGGTGGTATGCGGAAGCTTCGGTATTGCGTTGCTCACACCTTAACAGGGCGTTATGCAACATAGTTAGGGTTCAGTATGAAAATTAAAAAGACACCAGTCGGGCAGAATATACTGGACGGATTGGGTGATACGGAAAATAGCTACGAGATGATACAAGACTTTTTGCCAATAATTGGTGAAATAGTTGTTGCCTTTAATGCGTTAGAGGCAAGTCTCGATAGTCTGCTATGCGAGACATTTTCTGATCGATCAGATCAAAAAGGCTTACTTGTCTTACATTCCATGATGTATTCAACGAAAGTTGATCTATTTAAAAAGTTTAATGATGATTTCATTCGTGGCTTTGGGTGGGATATCAAAGAGTACAAGCCCTTGATATCTAGCCTCAAAGAATGTGGAGTACTAAGGAATAAAGTAGTTCATGCCAATTGGGAATACACAGATGAAGACGGATATACTCAAGTTAAGTTCAAAGTCGGAAATGACGGGCTTGAACACGAGCTATGCCAATTTTCTGTTGAATCACTAGATGCAATAGTTGAAAAAATTTACCAAACCAGACATGCCTTGAGTGATTTTGATCAAGAATGCAGTTACAAAATCTCAGAATGGAATCAACAAATTCATGACCGAAATGAACTTAGAAATCGCTCGGAATGATTGCATAACAAACTGTTCAAGAGGGATTCGCAACGCGTGGCATTTTCACTATGCGTTGATTTTAGTGTTTAAGGCGGTTTGCGGCGGCTTTTGTATTGCGTTGCTCACCCCTTAACAGGGCGTTATACGTTTCAAGGAGGAAACAGTGATCAAAAATGATGAAGAGTTAAAATTGGCAGCAAATGAGGTTTCTCAAAAGCTACAGCAAATTCAGGATTATTTAGGAGATGGCAACCATGATGATGCGAAAATTCGTTTTCCATATGGATATATAAGACGTTGTGATGAGCATCGTTCACGATATAGCTTCCTCACTTGTTCGATTTTAAAAGACAATATTTCCTATGCGTTGCTTTCAACGGATATTTATCGCTGGATGTTGAATCGAACAAATATTCAAGGAACTGCCCAAGAAATGCTGATTAAGCAAGGTATCTCAATAATAGGCAACATAGTCGAATCAATAGGAAAAAATTATCTTCACGGGCATGGGGGTAGGAACAATTACAAGCGCAGAACCGAAATACTTGTTGAGAAAAAAGTTATCGAACAATCGTTAAAGAATGATTTGGACTGGCTTTGGGACCAAAGAAATAATATTCATATAGTTTTAGTTTCGGATAGGGAATACCAACAATACACTATGCAAGACTATAATAAGGCGATCCGCACGTTACACCAATTTAGAAACGCGCTTAATGATCATGGCCCTCTCTGAGAAAAACGTATAACAATCAATTTAAGAGGGATTCGCAACGCTTGGCATTTTTGCTTCTACTTCAAATTAAGTGTTTATGGCACAATGCATTAGGTTTGGGTGGTAGCGTTGCTCACCCCTTAATTGGGCGTTATATGCCAGATGAAGAAAGCCAAAAAATTCAGGTTAAAAATCTCAGTTTTCATCACCTGGTTTTGGCTTTGGAGTGTCAGATTTCTCCGGTTTTGATTCTCGTTTTCTTCGGTTAGTGACTCAGTTTCGGCATGCCGTTTATCGGTGGTTTTCTTCTTTGGAGCTGATAATACCAGGTCAACTTGAGCGAAATTTTTCGCTGAAACTCAGCTCTGTGTGTTTGCCTTTTTAAAAGCGGAATTGCTTGTTGAAAGGGCGCTTTCTCTGGTGTGGTGCGTTCACGTGGTTTCAGTGGCAAGTCGCTGCAAGTCAAAGCCTGACTTAAATGCATCAAAGCACATAAAAAACCATGGTTTCAAAGTATGGCTTGGCTTAAAATCTCAGGCTTGAACGTTCGCATATAACAAAGCGTTCAAGAGGGATTTGGCACGCGTGGCATTTTTAATATGCGTTGGGTTCAGTGTTTACGGCGCTATGCAGAGGCTTATGTATTGCGTGCCGGCACCCCTTAACGCGGCGTTATACGAATAGAGGGAAATTATGTACAAAAGTACTGATTTTAACTTGGATTCAAAAGAGTTCAGGTTTAAGAAAGACTCATATCCTTTGTCTAAGATAAACAATGTTAGGGTTAAAAAGTTAAGTTTTCTTGATAATTTAGGTCAAGTTTTATTCTGGGTGTGTGTTTTTTCAGGGGCAGTTTGGTTAGTTATTCCAAGGTTGGAAGAGGTGCCACAATGGCTACTAGTTTTAGTTCTTAGTCTGACGGTTGTAGGTTTGGTTTTTGCTCTTTTTCGTTGTTCTAAATATGCACTTCAAGTCGAGTTTCGCCACATAGATGAAACGGGCGTTCAATGGGTTAATGTCGCTAAGTCATACTCAAAGTCAGATTGTGAGTTATTTGAACAGCAAGTGTTGGCACTGAAGAAATTCGTATAACAAATTGTTCAAGAGTGATTCGGCACGCGTGGCATTTTTACTATGCGTTGGTTTTAGTGGTTAAGGTGTTATGCGGAACCTTCGGTATTGCGTGCCTCACACCTTAACAAGGCGTTATGTAGCTAGGTAAGAAATGGAGTATAAATGCTTGGTTTAGTTCGATTTGTATTGGTTGCGAATGTAATAGCAGCCGTAATAGTTGTTGGTCTTGAGATGTCTACAGGCTTCTTTGGACTTAAGTTTGTGTCGGACTACGCATTTTTCATCGTAATGCTTTTATGGGGAACAACCGCCTTATTTTTCATGTACCCGCCTCTAGGTGGTATAGGGCAGTCCGACGACAAAGTTGATACGGTTACAGATTCTATGGTTGACCGTACTGTAGCGGATGAAGTTGATGAAGAACGGTTTTCAGAAAACACAGTTTTTTGCATCAAGCTACTTATATCTGGGGTGCCTGCATTCTTGGTTTGCATCCTAGCGAGCATCGCTACATAACAAGCAATTTAAGAGGGATTCACAACGCTTGGCATTTTTGCTTCTACTTCAAATTTAGTGTTTATGGCACAGTGCTTTAGGTTGGGTGGAGGCGTTGTTCACCCCTTAATTGGGCGTTAGTTGTTGCCGGAAATCTTGAACTCATGTACAAAGCAATTCCAATTACAATAGGAGTTAAGTTGCATGAGTTTAGTTGTACGTCATGTGACTCTCGATGATGCTGAAGGCATTACAAATGTCCTCAATCCCATCATTATTGAAGGCTTATACACAGTATTGGACACAACCTTTACCCCTGAAGAAGAAAAAGAGTTTATTGCTCAATTTCCTGAGCGCGGTGTGTTTACAGTTGCGTTGTCCGGAAGTGACTCAACGGTTATTGGTTTCCAAAATATTGAGCCGTTCGCACAATACACAAAAGCTTTTGACCACGTGGGCATAATTGGTACGTTTGTCAGTGAAAATGCTCGTGGTCAAGGTGTTTCAAAAGAGCTTTTCAACTCGACATTCGAAGTTGCAAAGCAAAAGGGCTATGAAAAGCTATTTGCTTACGTCCGTAGTGATAATGAGCGAGCTTTGGCAACTTATCTTAAACAAGGCTTTGAAATTGTAGGTACTGCGAAGAAGCATGCAAAAGTTCGCGGGGAATACGTAGACGAAGTCCTCATAGAGAAGTTTTTGTAGGTGTTGAGTAGCAAAAACTAACAAGGCATTTAAGAGTGATTCGCAACGCTTGGCAGTTTCGCTTCGCTCAAGTATAGCCAAGCGTCGCTCACACCTTAACGCGGCGTTAGTCGCCAGAAAAAGCTAGCAATCAAAATCATGTTTCTGAGCTTAAAATTTAGCAGCAGTTTGTTTGGAACACAGATTCATCGTCGACCCTTAGAACTTAGTTTTAGCTGTTTTGAGTCCAAAATTTTGCAAGTGTCCTAGCGATTGTTTTGTTCTTTGGTGCTGACAGAGCAGGGCAATCGAGAGTTTGTTTTTGGTTGCAACTCCGCTCGGTGAGTTTGTTGGTACAAAAGCCGATTTACTCGCTGAAATGACGTTTTCTCTGGTGTGGTAAGTTCCACGTGGTTTCAGTGACTTTGTTGAAAGTCCGTACTGTGAGATTGGCTTTCCAAAAGCGCTTTTTGGTGTTGTCAGTCCGTTTTCTACGACGTTGTTTGTTCTAAGTGGTTTCATTGAGTAGCCGCTTTGAGACTAGGCCTGACTTAAATGCATCAAAGCACATAAAGTTTGTTGTTCGCAAAGTTTTGTTCGGCTTAAAATTGTCGCTCGGTGCCTCGCGACTAACAAACTGCTCAAGAGGGATTCGCAACGCGTGGCATTTTTACTATGCGTTGAATTTAGTGATTAAGGTGGTATGCGGCGACATCGGTATTGCGTTGCTCACCCCTTAGCAGGGCGTTAACTGGCGCAGAAAATACGAAAGCACATTGATACGGTTTCTAGGTCCAGAGGTCTAGCGTGTTCGGTTGGTTTCCTTAATTTAGCTAATGCGACTAATTTAAATTTGGTACTTAAGTTTACTGATGTGAAAGGCGGCACAAAGCCTTCTAATAATATAAGGCATTCGCGATTAGTTCGGCGAACTTACATCTCCGAAGTATGGTGTTGTGAGACACATTTCAAACTAAAGATAAACTGTAATCTTTTGGTTAAACACATATTTGAGTTAGCTTTACTAATCATTAATTAGTGAAACCAGCTTTGGCTACAGTGGCTGTAAGCTCGGCGAAAACTGAAGGGCGCTCAGTTAACAAACTGTTCAAGAGGGATTCGCAACGCGTGGCATTTTTACTATGCGTTGATTTTAGTGTTTAAGGTGGTTTGCGGCGGCTTCGGTATTGCGTTGCTCACCCCTTAACAGGGCGTTAGGTGTTTAAATAAGGTTCATTATGGAAGTTCAAGAAATTTCATTTTATTCAGATCCTAAAGTGTGGTCTGCGGCTATCGCATTTTTAGCTTTGGTGCTATCACAACTGCCCCCAATTCATAAGCTTCTGCGCAGAGGGAAACTTGAGTTAGATGTGTATGAGAAAGTAGGTGTAACGCATATGTTGGGAAACCCTAACTTGCAGTTGCATATTATCTTAAATAATACTGGTGGAAAGCCGGTAACGATTACGGGCTTGGATGTTTTCTTAAAACAAGGAAGTAAGGCAATTGGCAGTATTTCAGGTAAGAACTACATAAAAACGCCTGAGAAAAGCGGACAAGTTCTTTTAACAAAGTTTAAGTTAAAGTCAGGTGATGAATGGGCTCATCTGACAAATTTTTATAATGATTTTTCTCAACGTGACGAGAAAGAGTGTAAATCCCTTACTAAACGTGTACGTGATGATATCTCCGATAATTTAGAGAAAAGACCCAAAGAAACGACAGGGTTAGTCGAAATTTCGGATTCTTTACTCACTGAAGTACGTAGTTTTTCAAACTCGCACAACGTTTGGGAAACGGGAGAGTATCGTTTAGAACTTAATGTTATATGCTCTGATTCAAAATATAACATATCCAAATCATTTAGATTCACTTTGTATGAATCAGATTCAGATGAGCTGAAAGAGCAAATTGACAGTTATAAATATGGTGAAGGTATTGTCTATACACCAACAGACAAAAACTTGTGGCTTTTGGTTAGGTTAGATGAAATAAACACCTAACAAACAATTTAAGAGTGATTCCCCACGCTTGGCATTTTTGGTTTGGGTTAAGTTTAGTGTTTGCGGCGTCTAAGTTGAGTATAGTGGTAGCGTGGCTCACACCTTAATTGGGCGTTATGTGCTAGAGAGATAAACGTGAGAATCGAAGAAACTCAAGAATCTGACCTTAACCAAGTTGTTGATTTGGTTAAGCGCGTTGTCGACAAAAATATCCTTCCTCATTTCAGCAATGAAGGGCAGGCGTTGTTTTCTTCAAAAGTGCGGTCTGATGTTGAAACTACATTTGATAAATCAAAGTTTCAAAACCTTAAGCTGATAGAAAATAACAAAGTCATTGGTTTTGCTGCGTTGAGAGAAAATGATTGCATTACTCATCTGTTCATTGATACTAACTTTCAAAACAAAGGGTTAGGCAAACTATTGCTAGATAAATTGTTATCGCTTACTGAGTCCAGTGAAGTAAGATTGAGATCGTCTGTTAACGCGCAAAAGTTTTATGATTCTCAAGGTTTTGTTGCCACAGAAGGTGAGCAAAACGTTAATGGCGTAAGGTTTGTTCCAATGCGACTAGTTCGCACATAACAAACAATTTAAGAGTGATTCAGCACGCGTGGCATTTTTAGTATGCGTAATGCCCGAGGAAGATTGTTGGTATGAAGGACTTTTTGACAATGGTAGAGATGACTGCTGGTTCAATCAAACGAACAGAAAAACACTAATACGTGAAGGGCTTGCAAACATACAGCTGCCTAATAGCGATAAGAACCTTATTCTTTTCCATTCAGGGGGGGGGGGGAGATGGTTTCTATCCGGTAATTGGCGGCTACGACTCGAATAATAATTTAGTCGCAGTTCATACAGATTTCTTTGTTGTCGACATATCTGAAAATAAAGTTGAATCAGCGTCCATAACTTTGTTGAGATCTTGGTAAAAGTATTACCTAACAAAGCGTTTAAGAGGGACTTGGCACACGTGGCATTTTCAATTTGTTAGGGTGTTATGTGGTCACTTCTGTATCGTGTGCCAGCGTCCCTTAACGCGGCGTTAGCTGTCTACACTAAAGTTGGTGTAAAAAACTTAATGCTCAATTTCATTTAAGTTAGCGATGTCTCTATTAATGATGAAACGGATCTGTTGTAACAATACTCTTCTGTTAATTTCATTGATTTGATAGCTAGGATAAGAGCAATGAAAAAACTAGATGAAGTTAAACTAAATCTAAAGCGAACAAATCAAATGGGAGAGACAACTTTAGGTAAGTTGACGATTGAGGGAGTAAGTAAAAGTTGGTTTGTATTGGAGCCCGCAGGACCAGACTCGATAACTGAAGGATCCGATAAAAGGATCAAGGCAGGGGCTTACAAATTATTGCCTTATAGCTCACCGAAGTATCCTAATGTATATGAATTACAAAATGTTCCAGGGAGAACGTTTATTCTAATCCATGCCGGAAATTATCACAAAGACACTCTTGGGTGTTTGATGCCTGGTAAAACGTGGGGGAGTGTGGCTAAATCTCATTACTATGTAGGTAATAGTAAATCGGCTCTGAAAGAAATTTTTGCTGAAATCGCGAGCTACAAAAAAATTACCATAAATATATCTAATCAGTTGGAGCAGCAATGATGATAAGGAATATGGCAATCTTAATTGTGTCTGTTTTTTGTTCAGGACTACTGTATGCTAAGACGCCAGAAGTAAGTCTCTTACATAACTGGATGATAGAAAACTACAAATCTATTGAATCAAACCTTGAAAAAAAAGGCGGTTCGAAAATAGTTCCTACGCTTTTTTCTTTGGTAGAAATTTGGAAACGTAGAGACGGAGCTATTTCGGGAGAAGTTTCTCCCTTATTGTTGGTTGCACTAAAAGTTGAGCCTCAGAATACTTTACTTTTACTATCTGAAAACCCGGAGTCTTTTGACAAATGGTTAAGTGAGCTAGAAGGGATGGTGTTCACAGACCATACAGGCAATGAGGCGAATCGGTTAGAAAAGTTAAGAGTTGATGTATTAGCAACAATGAAATCCTACTCTATAAAACAGCCGGATAAGTTAAAGTTAATGGCTGACGCACTTGTTGAAAGGTTGGAGGTTATAAAGGTGAGCGTGATAGATTAAGCCAGTGCTAGTAGCCAGCTAACAAAGCATTTTAGAGTGACTCCCAACGCTTGGCATTTTCAGTTCAAGGTTGGGTTTCGTGTTTTAGGCACAATCGTTTAGTTTGGGTGGTAGCGTAGTTCATGCCTTAACTGCGCGTTATGCGCTTTACGAATTGAAACATGGAGAGTGTAATGGTTGTATATGGAGATTTGCAGTCAGGTAACTGCTTAAAAGTAAAATTACTATTGTCATTCCTTGGCATTGAGCACCAATGGAAACACGTTAATATCTTAGATAACGAGGCTAAAACAACAGAATTTTTAGTCCTCAATCCAAATGGTAAAATCCCGACAGTCGTTTTAGATGACGGTCGAGTACTCTGTGAGTCCAATGCAATATTGGGGTAATTCGCAAGTTGGACGGTTATGTAGGTATGTATTAACCACGCGCATAACATAGCGTTTAAGATAGATTCGCTATGCGTGGCATTTTAACTATGCGTTGAGCTCAGTGATTAAGGCGGTATGCGGGAGTTTCGGTATTGTGTTGATCACCCTTTAACAGGTCATTAGCCCTCAAAGGTCAAATATGGATATTTACCCAGAAATCGAGTTATCTAAAGCGCAGCATAATGCAATTGAGGCTCTGAGAAACAAGTCGTTTCCTGAACATCAGGTTGCTCGTTCTTACTATAAGCAACTCCCGCATATGAGAGTTCTGAAGTACGAAGGTGACCAGTTAGTTGGTTATATGGGATTAGACTACAGAGCTGTTCGCGTTGGTGATGAAATTTATAAAGTATTAGGTGTGAGTGACTTTTGTGTCGAGAGCACACTTCAAAGGCAAGGTATTGGCACAACAATGTTGTCTCAACTCAGCGAGTATGCGTCAACTAAAGATGTCGACTTCATCATTTTAGTCTCCGATTTGGATCGTTTTTATGTGGCTAATGGTTATGTGCGCCTTAACTCTCTAAGTTCTTGGTTGCGAGTTCATGAACATAAAAATTACGGTGTTGCTATAGAGCAAGTCGATGATTTATATGTTAAACCTATCAGCGGCAAAACTTGGGCTGTTGGTCATATAGATTGGTTAGGGTATATGTACTAGTCTGTAGTGGGCTACTAAATTGTTTGAAAAGAAACGCCACACGTGGCATTTTTAATTCGCGTAGCTTATACCTTACGAGAGCGCTTTTCCACAAGGAGTAATATGTGATTGTAGTAGCAAGGTTTTCTTTTCCTCATGAAGCTCATATTGCGAGAGCAAGCCTAGATAGTGTCGGAATAGAAAGCCACATTGCTGACGAGCACACGGTGAATACTCAGTGGCTTTATTCAAATGCAATGGGCGGCGTTCGTCTGATGGTGGCCGAAAGTGATGCAGAAGACGCGAAACAAATACTTAGCAGTGATTTCTCAGAATCATTAGAAAGTGAACTTGCCGTTGATGAAGGAAAAGATGTTTGCCCTAACTGTGGTAGTAAAGAGCTATTTGCATTTACAAAAGGTAAGCGTCCAGCTTTCTTAGTCTTTATTTTACTGGGTTTTCCATTGTTCTTTTACAAGCATGGTTACAAGTGTAAGCAGTGTGGGGAATTCAGTGAAAGGCTTTAATTTAAGTCGTTAGATAACAAAGCGTTGAAGAGATAATTTGCACGCGTAGCATTTTTACTTTGCGTTAGGTTGAGTGGCTATGCAGAAGTCAGAGTTATGCTTACTTCCAAGCAAAGCATTATACGATAGTGAAGGGACAACATTGAATGAGTGAAATTAAAACAATAGAGCAGTTAAAAGAAATTTACGCAGAGCCAAGTGCGAGAGCTAAAAATAAAGCGTTGCCTGCCCTAGATGTTCATGCGATTACATTAATTAATAATTGCCATTTTGCAGTTCTAAGTACCGCCGATACTCAAGGCTATATCGATCTCTCTCCGAAAGGAGGGGAGCCTGGCTTCGTAAAAGTTTTAGATGAATCAACATTGTTGCTCCCTGATAGCTCGGGGAATAATCGTATAGATAGTCTAAAAAATATCATTAGTAACCCCAAAGTTGGGTTGTTATTGATGGTAAATGGTATTGATGAAGTACTGCGTATTAAAGGAATTGCAAGTATTCACACAGACTCCAAATTGATATCTGCTTGCCCCGATGGAAGTAAAGATCCTAAGGTTGTTATCAAAATAGTCATCGAGAGTATGTACTTTCATTGTGCGAAAGCGGTGATGAGAGGGAAACTTTGGTCTGATTACTATAAAGTCAATCGCTCAATTCTCCCTTCATTAGCTCAAATCTTTAAAGATCAACAAAAGTTAGAAAATAAAGAGCTTAATCAAGAAGAGATGTTGAAATATTACCAATCCAGTCTTTAGAGCGAGTGTAGTAAAGTGTTTAAAAGGGAGAAAAATGCTTGGCTCTTTAGGTTTGACCTGCTGTACGGCACTATGGATTAGTTTTGGTGGGGATGTTATTCAACCCATAACGTTAGTCCACAAATAAACAATTGTTAGTCCAAATTTTAAAATGAAAAATGTAGAAAACTTTACTCTAGAAAATTACGTTTTGGCTAGTCCGGGAATTAGGTGTGTTGGACAAATGATCGACTTTTTTGTCAGTTTTAGCATTTTTACACTCGTTTTGTGGGGCGGCTTAGAAATCGGTATTGAAAAGGAACTTGTTCGCGCTACAGCAGTAACAGCGGCTGTGTCGTATTACCTTTTTTCTGATAGTTTCCCAAATGGTCAAAGTGTGGGCAAAAAAACTTTTGGGCATTGCAGTTATAAGTGCAAGAACGGGTAAAAGGTGCAATATTTTTCAGTCACTTTTTAGAAATATTATTACTCCATTCTTCGGTTTTATTGACTCAATTTTCGTTCTTGGTAAAAAGAGGCAACGGCTCGGTGATAAGTTAGTGAGAACAGTGGTGGTAGTTCACTAGCTTGTTTAAAAATTGACAGCGCTGGGGGTTTGGGTTCAAGTCGGGCTTTGTTTTCAGGGTGGAACAGCTTCGCTTAGGTGGTGGCGTTGCTCACACCTCAATTCGGTGTTAGGCAATCAGAATCAGTACGTAATTATGAATAAAGAGCATTCCGAAGCTTTCATTTTGGAGATTGATAAGGTTTTAGCCCCGAGCGGTTTCAAGTTTATCAAATCTAGAGGAGTATGGGAGCGCAAGGTGGGTAGGGTCGATGTCGAATGGTTTCACTTAAACTTTGGGCTTACTGTTTTGAACCCTTCCTTCGGGGTTAAATACAAAGATATAGAAAAGGTCTTACCTAGAGAAATGCGTTGTATTGGTGGTGTTTCTCGCATGTTGAGCAGTATCACTGGTAATTCATATACCGACGCAATTAGTCCTATAGCTTTCGCTTATATGGTAAAACAGTTACTACCTATTGAGTTAGAAAAACTAAGAGATAGAAAGCGGGTTATCGAGAGTTTAAAAAGCGAAGATGTAAAAGTCTGGCCCGTGTTCAGTTATTCCACTCGTATACGACTGCTTCCTTTGCTTCTAAGTAAAACTTCGCCAAATGAAGCAATAAAGTATATGGCCTATTTTGAGTCCGAACTTAGGACTCGTGATCAACTCATTCCAAACTATGATGCGTTCAAAGGTTACTTGTTGAAGCACTTGAAGGCCTAAAAATTGCTTCAATTGAGAATCGTGACAAGTGGCGCTTTTACTATGCGTTGAGCTTATTAAAAAGTGTTATACGAGAGCATTTGTATTACGTATATCACACTTTAGTTGGTTTTTATTCACCAATAACAAATCAAAAGGCTGGCCAAAAAATGTTAGTAACTAAGATTGAAACGGAACGATTAATTCTAAGAGAGCTAGTTGAAGATAATGCAAGCGAATTGTTTGGCATATTCTCAGACCATGAGGTCATGAAATATTGGAACTCTGGCCCTTGGGGTTCAATTGATGAGGCTCTAACATTTATAACCAATAGTACACAGGCTATGAATAGCAATACAGAAATGACACTAGGCATCTTCCTAAAGAGTAATGGCCAACTTCTGGGTAAGATAATGCTGTTTAACTACGTGAAAGAGTCCAGGCGCGCAGAAATTGGCTTTGGCGTTAGTCGCAATTTCTGGGGTAAAGGCATTGTACTAGAGGCGGGAAACGCATTAATCGAACACGCATTTAAGACACTGAATCTACGTCGAATAGAGGCTGAGATAGATCCAGACAATGTTTCTTCAGGTAAAGTCTTGGAACGGTTAGGTTTTATAAAGGAAGGTTTCCTAAGGCAGCGCTGGGAAGTGAATGGAGTTGTATCAGATTCCGCAATTTATGGGTTGTTAGCTAACCCTCTGAACAGCGTTTAGTATCCGGCCTTAAAAGCATCTAATAGATATAGCCTGCCAGCGCTCTATACGTAGCCTTATACTTGACGTTGAGGTTTCTCGGATTGACTTGGTAGACACTGAATGTACTATCAAGGAGAGGACTTACTGCAAGGATAGCAGCATGAGCGAGAAATTATTTTGGGTTAATCCCTACCAAACAGAACTTAACTCAAGAGTGACCAATGTAGACGGAAATAAAGTTGAATTGGACCAGACTATCTTCTTTGCGGAGTCTGGAGGCCAAGAGAGTGATAAAGGAACGATTAATGGTATTCCGGTTTTGATTGCTCAAAAGTTAGGTGTTCGACTTATTTACACATTGGAATCCTCTCCAAATTTCACTCTTGGTGACACTGTAACCACGTGTGTTGATTGGAAGCGTAGATACGCCTTAATGAAGCTACATTTTGCTGCCGAAGTGGTGCTCGAGATGTTTTATCAGCGTCGGGAAGGCATTGTTAAGATAGGCGCGCATATTTCTGAAAATAAGAGCCGCATAGATTTCGAGTGGTCTGAAAGTATTGGTCCGTTATTGAAAGAAATTGAAACTGATGTGCAAGATTTGATTAACTCTGATTCAGTTATTATTAGTGACTTTTCCGATCAAGAGAGTGAAAGAAGGTATTGGAGAGTGGATGGGTTTGCGCAAGTACCTTGCGGTGGCACTCATTTAAAGCGCACATCAGAAGTCGGCCAAATTCAACTAAAACGCAAGAACATCGGTAAAGGCAAAGAAAGGGTTGAGATAACCTTATGCTCGTAAGTCGATACACGTGGCATATTAGTTCATGGTGAGATTCACATTTGCGATATGATGATTGAGATAGAGGGCGTGTTGGCTACTTCTTAACGAAACGCTACACGATAGGAGCGGGAGGATGATATGTCGAAGGTAGCATTGAAAGGCTTTATTTTAGTTCCGGAAAAGGATTTAGAGTTAGTAAAACATGAGTTAATAACTCACAAAAGGCTCACGCTAGAAGAGCCGGGCTGCCTTACTTTTCTTGTGACTCAAAGCCCGATTAATCCTTTTCGTTTTGATGTCTATGAGGAGTTCGTCGACAAAGCCTCTTTTAAACAACATCAGGAAAGAGTTCAAGCCTCACATTGGGGAAAAGTAACAGCCAATGTTAAACGTCAATACGAAATCTTTGAATGTGTGCATGACTAATCGAATCGGAGTGATTTAGAGCGTTTACGCTTTGTTTTTCAGGTGATTCTTCTATGTTGCTTTATTCATCTATTAAGCTGGTTTAGGGAGCTTGATATTTTGCCGTATTAAATCTAGAAACTTTACTGGAAGTGTTATGTTTAGAGTTGTGTATGAATGGCGTGTGCCAAGTGAAAAAATGGATGAGTTTCAAAATATATGGCGTTCAACGACAGATTCAATTCATCAGTCAGTAGATGGGGCGTTTGGTAGTTTTATGCTTCGTTCTTATGATGTACCAGAAAAGGTTTTAACTATTGCCAAGTGGCGAACACGTGAAGACTGGGAGCGGTTTTGGGGAACTAATAACCCAGAAAAAATGAAGAAGATGAGTGAAATTGCAGAGCGTATTTCAGTTGAATCATTCGATGAAATTGAAGATAGAACTAAGTAGGGCCAGAGGCAAACAATAGAAACGTTAAAGTGATGCCTAATGCACAGTTTGGCGGACAATATGAAAGACAACCTTAACCAAGGAATAGGGTTATGCAGATTTTAATCGTTGGAGGTAGCAAGGGTCTAGGAAGGTTCTTGGCTACGAACTTACAGGATACAGAAACTTATACTATTTCTAGATCAAAGCTAGTTGAGGATGGAGTAGCTTCTGTTCGTCTTGATGTTAGTCCGGAGAAAAAACCAGATTACACGTGCTTCAAAGGTGTAGAGTTTGACATCATAGTTTATTTGGCGTCGATGTGGGGAGAGTCTTCAGAATTGACAACAAACGAACTGATTGAGTTTATGAATGTTGGCCCGATTGGGTATCTTAATTTAGTCAATGAGCTTAACGCTTTAGGTTCACTTAACGATAAATGCAATATTGTATCTATTGGCTCTACAGCAGAGCTTTCAGAAAGTAGTGAATACCCTGCATTCGCCCTCAGTAAAAGATTACTCAAAGATATTTCTAGCCAGCTGCAAAACGTTTATCGTGATTACCGCTTTACTCACTTTACAATAGGTGGGATCGGGCATGCAGAAGAGGAACGTATTGAGTATTCGAGCGTTCTGGAAATTATAAATACGCTAACTAAGCTAGATCCAAACACATACCTTTCAAATATGCATATAAAGTCCAAGCTAGGAATGTAGCTCTCAAGCTGTATTACGTACCTGCTTCTATGATTTGGCATCATGTGCATTCTTTTTATTGAGCTATGGTTATAACTCTAATGAAAGGAGTTTACTTATGTCATACATTGATGGGTTTGTCGCTGCAGTACCGACAGCGAATAAAGAAAAGTATATCGCACACGCAAAAATAGCAGCAGAAATGTTCAGGGAGTTTGGGGCCTTAAAGGTTATTGAGACGTGGGGAAGTGAAGTACCAGATGGTGAGATCACATCATTTCCCATGGCAGTTAAAGCTGAAAGCAACGAAACCGTTGTGTTTTCATGGGTAGTCTGGCCTTCAAAAGAAGTTCGAGACTCAGGGTGGCAGCGGATCATGGGTGATCCTCGAATGAGTCCTGAGAATAACCCAATGCCCTTTGATGGAAAGCGTCTCATTTATGGTGGATTTGATGTTATTTTGGAGCAGTAAAATACCAGAGAGCCCCGGCTTGATTCGTGACACTTGGCGCGTTAATCAGGATTACGCTTCTGATGTACATTATTCCGCGATAAGCGTTGATAAAACTCCATGTGGAGGCTTAGAGTAAAAATGGAAGGGATAAATTATTCACTGATTGTCGTATCAGCTATAGCTAGCCCCGGGCCTGCGATGGCAGGCACGTTAATGAACTACGGTCAACGCCTTGATAACCAACGGAAACCTAGACGTTGCATTACTTATAGTTCGATGAGATGTTATCCCGCAAGACGTTAATTTGGAGAAAAGAATGGATTCAAACTCACTATTATTATTTGTTGTCGCTTGTCTCGCTATCAACATGATTCCTGGACCTGATGTAATTTATATTGTTTCCAATACAATGAAAGGTAAATTATCTGCTGGGCTGAAAGCGGCTCTGGGGCTTGGTGTTGGTTACTTTTTTCATACACTAGCGGCATGTTTAGGTTTGTCAGCAATAATTCTGAGTTCATCTTTGGCTTTTAGCGTTGTTAAATGGTTAGGGGCCGCTTACCTAGTTTATTTAGGTGTTCAGTCATTACTGTCCATGTGGCGTGGAGAAAGTAAAATCGTTGAAAACAAAAATGTTGATAATAATAAAAATGTGTTTGTTCAGGGGGTTATTGTCAGCGTCTTGAATCCAAAAGTAGCGTTATTCTTCCTCTCATTTCTGCCTCAATTTATTGATACGTCTGCAAGCTCAACATCAATGCAATTATTAGTACTTGGCTTGCTGTTCAGCGCACTTGCGACGACATGTAACGTTTTGTACGCATCTGTGGGTAATTGGGTATTTAGTCGTTCACACTCTCAGCGTTACTCTAGAACTCTTGAAGGTGTTTCGGGTATTCTGCTTATCAGTCTAGCGAGTAAAGTGGCATTTAGTGATCGTTAGATACAGGGCATTTTATTCTCGTGATTTTTATATGGCTAATGTTTGCTCAACCTATACGTAAAATGAGTGCTATTGCATAGGTTGAATCACAAATTTCATAAATACCAATAAGTGAACGTATTTATTTATAGTATGGTTGGCGCGATTTTATCGTAGCTAGGTTAATAACATGAAAAATAAAGTAATTCTGTGTTCCGCATTCCTTTTGGGTTTGTCAGGTTGTGCTTCTGTTCCTACTGTTGATTCGACAGTATCAAATCAAATGAAATCATTTGAAGCACCTCAAAAGGGGAACGCAGGGATTTACATTTATCGAGAAGATGCTTTTGTCGGAGCAGCGCTTAAAAAGTATGTTTACGTCGATGGGGAATGTATTGGTGAAACAGCTCCTGGTGTATTCTTCTACCATGAGGTCGAAGGCAATAAAGAACATCAAGTAAGTACAGAGTCTGAGTTTTCTGAAAATCACTTAACTATCTTAACGGAAGAGGGCCGTAATTATTTCGTTAATCAATACATTAAAATGGGTGTATTTGTTGGTGGTGCGGGCGTAGAACTCGTGGACGAAAGCAAAGGTAAAGCAGAAGTACTAAAAGTAGACATGGCAGAAAAAGGAAACTGTCCTTCGATCTAGTTTAACTGACTGATTTTACATTTAAAAGTACTTAAAAAAAACACAACCCAGCGCTTGACATGAAAAGTTCAACGTTGGGTTGCGTTTTTATGGCCAACAGCTTTTACTTGGTGTTGTTATTGGTAATACATAAGCGTAAATCAGCAACAAGGATGTGTAATGAAAAATAAGATGTGGATCTTCGCAATTATCTTACTCATTGGTGGGCCTTCACTATTGCCATTTAGTCTGGAAGTTATTTCTATCATCGAGTTATTTGGGCTGTTAGGGTTGTGGACGGTTTATTCATCCTATGCTGAGTATTTGATCAAGCATCCTCGGCTCAAAAGAGGCGCATCTTTAGCTACATGTTGGGATCTTCAACCTCAAATATTATTTTCATTTCGTGATATTAAAGTATTCCCACCGCTGATATTTCATATGTTTCCTGTTCAAAGTGTGTTGGTTTGGTCTTTAATTTTTACCTTTTCGGGCGGTGTTATTTGCCATTATGTAATTTGATCTAACCATTGTTCAAAGCATTTCCTTATTAAGTTTAATTACTTGTTTAAGCGGTTACGCGGGGATGAAACAGGTCATTAAATAACTTGGCGATCATCAAAATGAGCATGATGTTTACCAGCATGAGTAAAGGTGTTTCGATACGATACTCCGGGGTCAAGTTAAGTGCGCCTGAGGTTAATACCACCAATAAATTGACGCCTAAGACTCTATGGATCATCAGCTGTGGTGTAGAAAATACCTCCCAAATCAAAATAATATTGATGAAATAAAATAACCCTAGTTGCCAGAGCTCAGTCATCATGGGCATGAAGAAGATGTATTGCAGCAGTATCACTGAACCTGTTCCCAAAACGCCAAAGAAGGCATCTTTAACAACGCTAGGAGGCATTGTAGGTACTATTGATGAAAAGACACCGGCCAACATAGGGAATATAAACCCACCTGGTACAGGGAGATAAATCCAAACCAATAACGAGGTGATAAACATCGATATTCCTTGTAAAACCTTTCTGCGGTCTTCTTTCAAGTGCTGTATGAAAGTCCGGTGTTCACGATGCCAAGATGTTTTCTGGTTCACTTGTTCAGTCAATAAGGTACGACCAATTAGATGCGTGGTTGGCTGAGCGATATCAAATAGCGTCAGGTTTTGAGCCACAGGTTTCCAGTCAATATCATCACAGTGGGGCTTTTCCACTTGTTCAAGTAATCGTTCTTGAATACGTTTCATCTCTTCGAGGCGCTGATGCCACAGCTTTCGATGTTCTTTGAGGTGGTAACTGCCCGTGAGCGGTAATCCCAGTAGTTGGCACATCTTCTCAATGTTTGCTGTGTTGGTTTCAAGGGCATCAATATCAATGTCATTTGGTTTGTCTATAGCTTTAAGCAACACCTCACGGCTGCTCTCAAAGCGTTGAATGAAATTCTCTTCAGTATTCACTGACCAAACCAAACGATAAACAACGGAGAAGGTAATGATGCCAAGAATAGTTTCCTGCATTCGAAGTACTGCGAAATGGAACGTCACTTGACTATCAAACCCTCCCATACAAGCGATGATAGAGCACACCGCAAAGCCTATGGAGAACACATAACCGTACTTTTCGTCGCTCGACATGAAAATGCATACACCTAAAAATAGGGTAAAAAAAGTCAGGAACAAGAAGCGATCTTGAGAAAATGCTGTGATGAGGAAAAAGGCATAGCCAATGCCCAGTAGGGTTCCCACTAGGCGGTTATGACCTTTGTTTATCGAGTGAGCGAAGCTTTCATTTAATGCCATTACCGCGACGGCGATCGCTGCCCAATAGGGTTTCTCCCATTGAAACCATAAGGCGAGGCAGATTGCGATAACGATAGACAGCGCAGCTTTAATTGCTTCTTTGGTTGAGGCATTAAACATACATTTCACCGCACTTATTGTTTGATTATTTTGATGGATGCCGTCATACCGACGCGTAGTTGAAAATCTTTTGGTAAGTTGTCTAATTTCACTTTAATTGGAATGCGTTGAGCTAAGCGTATCCACTGAAAATTAGGATTCACATTAGGCAGAAGGTTGTTACCTGTACTACCGTCTTGCTTCGCGATGCCATAACCAATGCTCTTGATTTTACCTTCCAGCACCATTTCGTCGTGCATCATTAAGGTCACGTATGCTTTATCTCGTGGATCAACACCAACTAAATCCGTTTCTTTGAAATAGCCTTCGATCCAAAAGCTGTCTTCATCAATTAATGCTACAACTGGTGAGTTTGCGACAACTTGGGAGCCGGTGCGCAGATTAAAATTAGTGATGTAACCATTTGTTGGAGCGTACACCTTGGTGTAATCAAGGTTTAGCTTGGCTTCTTCAACATTGGCTTTCGCGAGTTCTACGTTGGCAACGGCTGTCTCCACCGCATTGTCTAGGTTATTCAATGTCAGTACAGGTACAGCGCCAGGTGTGCGCTTTTCTAACTTAAGTGCTCGCTGCTCTTCATTTTTGGCCTTTGCTAGTAATGCAATGGCTTGCTTTTGAGCTGCTAGCGCTTTGTGGTACGCCGCTTTATAAATGCTTGGGTCAATCTCAAACAGTAAGTCGCCCGCATTAACTTGGGAGTTGTCTTCAACATATACCTTGATGACTTGCCCGGTTACACGGGGCGTTATAGACACAATGTACGCGCTGACATGACCATCTCTAGTCCAAGGATTGTTTGAGTATGATTGGTAGTAACTGAAAATCACAGTGCCAGCGGAACACAGTAATAAAAATGTGATTAGATAACGTTTTATCACGGAATTTGCCTCAAAAGATGGTTATGAATCGACCAATAACGCCAGTAAAAATCACAATTAGGCTCAGCTCAGCAAGTGCTGGAAACGCAACGTATTTGTGTACCCCTAATTTTGTTGCAACGGTTCCAACCAAAATGGTGAGAATGTAAGCCAATGCAATAACCAGCAACAAGGGTGGGAAGTAAACTTCACCCCACACAAGCTCATGTGGCATTGAGTTCATAGTGCTTTTCTCTATTTATTTGATGAATGCAAAGATAAGAGAAATCCTACAAATGTAATAATCGCTTTTGTAGGATCAAATCCATCAATGTATTTTTTTAGAGAGTTCGTAATGAGTTACGTCTAATGTCGAACGTGCTTTAAGGGGAGTGTGAGTGCGATAAGTTTTCGCATTTACGTGCGGAATAACTACGTATCTAATGATGAAGATAAAAGCCTCGGGTCAACAGTCGCTCTTCCGAGCTAGCATTCTCAATAACTTGTGATAGTTTAGCCATGTAGCCCTAAGATATAAGAAAACCTATGAATTTTAGTCTTGAACAACTATTGGCATTCGTTGCTGTTTACGAGGAGCTTTCGTTTAGCAAGGCTGCTGTAAAATTGAATAAGCACAGAACAACCATCGGGCAGGTTATTACGAATTTAGAAGATTTACTTGCTGTGAGCTTGTTTAATCGGGTTGGCCGTTCCGTAGAACCCACTGAAGATGCTCGCCTTCTTTACCACTATGCAAAGCAAACAATTGAACAAGCCCGTACGTTCGACAAAGTTGCATTGAGCCTTGCTCATGGTGGCTTAGAGAGTGTCAGCATTGCCTATTCTAGTGCCATCCCACATCGTTTGCTGGTGTTACTTCGTGTTCAATTAGCGGCAGATTTTCCGATGATGCGAGTTAACTTTTTTGTTCGTAACCGTAACGAGATCAAAGAAGGTTTAGCGACTGGTGAGTACCAGTTCGGTATTGTCAATGTGCATGATAGCCGTGCAATACACAGTCTAGACTCGACGTTTTTAGGTCACTTCGAATTTGTTCCCTTTGTCCAGAAAGGTGGTGAACTGGCTTCTATGGCACCCGACCGAGTGTTAACTGCGTTGAGGAATAGCAAGCAATTTGTGTTGCGATCTTTCATTGAAGAAGGAATGGGTGAAAAAGTTATCGTCAGTTCGAATCATGAAGAAGTCGATCAGTTGGCTCTTGTTGTAAAAATGGTTGAAGCAGGGCTAGGGTGGGCAGTTCTTCCTAGAACGCTGGCTCATTCGGAATTTTCTAATAATGATATAGAGCCCGTTGAAGTCTGTGAATTACTAGAAGGCTTTAAGTTTGGTTTTGGCCTTTGGTGTCAACCCTCTAAGCAAATAGGGGATGTAAAAGACTCTATCATGAGGGTTGTTACGGCGTATCGGGAGAAGCTAATCCGCGATTTTAAAGCGACGCCATAACCGTATTCATCCAGACCACATTTATAAACAAGACTCAATTCGAGTCTTGTTTTTTTACTTGAAAAATTCTTTTCTTCTGATTGGACGTTAATGGTTATTGGGAGGGAGTAATCCTCTGTATGTGAGTATAAGATCGATGCTTTTTTTATTTATTCAAGCTTCGTTCAATGAGAAAGCTCATATCGCTCAGCCGCTGTTAGTTTAAGAAAGAGAGGCTGCAGTTATTTCACCTCTTGCTCTGATCTAAATAAATTGAGAACCAGTACCCCTAGAACTATAGCGATAGAAATAGAGACGAATCGAGTCATTTGAGCAGAAAATGATTCGATGCCCGTATTGTTAATAATCTGGTAAGTCAGCACAGTGAAGTTAGTAAAAAGCAATTGATAGATGGTTAAGTGTGTCTGTCGACGTATTGCAAAACACGCTAGTTGCAGGCCACAAAAGATGGTAACGCCAAGTACAACGTAAGTAGGTGCACCTGTGGCTACTGCAAGCATGCATGGAATAGTAAACAAGATCCCTAGGCTTGTAGTGATAATTCGATACCGCCCAAAGGAATGACTGTCTTGATTAACTGGGTGCTTAATCATGCTGCCAAATGTTATTGCGATCAATAGCGTTTGAGAGCTTCCAGATGATATTAGCGCGTACAAAACAACACACAATGCGGTTGCTTTAAAGACGATAAGCCCGATATGTTCGTTTGCACCATCAAGAGTGGTTTGGTCTGGTTGTATATCTTTTTCGTCCCCAGGGAATAACCAAAAGCTAATATATGTGGCAACCAACGCAACAATGAAGCTAGTAAATAAGACCCATGGCAACCCCTCAAGCGACAACCCCATTTGTTGGCTTGTGACCACGATAATCAATACAACAATCAAAGTGAGTGTCGAAACGATGTCTTTGGGATCGCGATGACTTCGGTAATAACTCCAACAGAGAAGTGACCAAGTAAACAGTAAGAAGCCACTAGGAGAGCTCATGAGCGCTCCTGCTAAAGTTACGATGCCAAAGCTGAGAAGTGAGAGTATTACCAGCAATTTCAACATCATGTTGAACGGGGGTTTAGATGGCATCAGTGTTAGAAAAATCACAACGAATATTGGCGCGATAAGGGGAGTAGGTGCACCTGAATACTGTAAGTAAAACAGTAAAAGAATCGGAGTGAAAACCAATCTAATGATTGGGTTTGCTGAACTATGAAACATAAGTCCAGATACTCAACACTCTCATCCAGAAAGAGGCCAGCCACTCTCCAAAGGTGCTTTGCTCAGTTAAAAAAGCGACCGTTGCTTTCGAACCATAACGTACGTTTTCGGGAATATCTCCGCCTTCAAAAACAATATTTACAGGATAGCGCTGTGCGTTTAAGGAATTATTGTCTGCAACCAAAAAGCCAGTTGTCGGATCGACGTCGTTACTGCCACCAGTACCCCAACCAATGCTTTCTACTCGCCCTTCAAACACTCTGCCAGGTAAAGCATCCAACACAATCTTTGTTTTTTGTCCCGCACGAACATGCTCGAGTGAGTTTTCGCGAACAAGCGCTGATACCCACACGCCTCTCGGATCAATGAAAGTGACAAGAGGTGAGCCAGTCGTCGCTTTTTGCCCAACAGTGAGTTGTAAGTTAGAAACGATCCCCTTTGATGGAGCAATCACTTTCGTTCGTTGTAAGTCGAGTTGCGCTTTTTCTAGATTTGCTATAGCTGCGAGAATCTGGGGATTATCTTGCCCTTCGGGACCAAGATTATGCTTGGCTTGAGCTAAGGACGCTTCTGCTGCCTCTAATGTGGCTTGAGCTCGTGCTTTGGCTTCGATGGCGTTGTCTAGCTCAGATTTACTCAATACCCCTTTTGCGGCAAGCTCGGTTACGCGAGCTGCTTGTTCTCTTGCGTTGTCACGAGCTGCGAGTGATTCAATGACCTTAGCTTGTGCCACTTCAACAGCCGCTGTGTTGGCTCCAATGTTTTGGCCAGCAATGGCTAAGTTTGCTTCGGCTGAACGCAGATTAATTTGATAATCTCTTGGATCAATTTCGAAAAGCACATCACCAGCATTAACGACTTGATTATTACGAACATGGATTTCAGTTAGGTTCCCCGAAACCTCTGGAGTAATACGGACAAGATAAGAATGAATCCGAGCGGTGCCAGTGATTGGTGTTACTCGATCAGCCCACAAGCTATATAGCCAAACCACAAAAACGAGGCCAATAATAATAAAGCTTAACTTTCTGGAAGATGATTCCGCTTTAGACATCCAATTCTCTCTTGTTACAATACGTTAGGTAAGCAATGTTACAACATGTGACATAAACAATGCTTCCAAAAAATCAACTATTTGTCGATAAGGTCATGGGATCGTTCCGAAGGTGCCATTTAGAGAGGCTGAAGCATGCTAAACGAACTTTCCAATCACGTTGGCTAACGTCGCCAATAAAAAAGGGGCGATACTTCGCCCCTCAGATCGTCCATCAGGTTTTTGATTTGTGATTATATCTTTGAGCTGTAGAGAGAAATCAACTTAGACTTTCTGTTACAACTGGCTTGTTATTGCGCTTAGCAATCCAGTACGCAACGCTACCCCAAAGCACGGTGAGTGCCCAAAGTGCCGTCCAATGTGGAGCGACTTGTTGCCAGGTTGCCCCCATTTGGTTTAGCGCTAAGAAAGCTTTGATCGCCCAAGTACTTGGGCTTAAATCAGCAGTCCATAGTAGGGGAGCAGGAATAGCTTCAACTGGCCAAATAAAACCAGCCAAGAAAATGAGCGGCATAGAGCTCACGAGGACGACTAAGGTGACCAGTTCACGCCTAGGTAGTAAGTAACCTAGCCAGAAGCCTAGTCCGCAACAACCTAAAAAGAACGGGAACAACATGGTCAGTAGTTCGCCCGCGTTGGCGATATGGTTTACGCTTAAACGTTCGAAGCTAAAACCAAAATAATAGGCGCCGAGTAAATAATAAATTGCCACAAATACTAACGTTCTCACAAGCAGCAGCGCTCCCGTTGATACTTGAGACCAGTAGCCACGACCATGACGCTGTGTTCCCGTTTGTAATCCAACCGCCATGATCAACGTTTGTTGTAAAATCAGAACAAATACTGCTGGCACTACGTATTCGATGTAACCCATGGTTGGGTTGAACGTCGGTTTCATATTAAGCTTAATAGCAGAGTAATTATGGCTAGCCACACTCATGGGCACACCATCTATCACCATTTTACTGACTTTCACTTGGGCCCCTAATGTGCCTCCCGCTTGGGCCAACCCCTCTACCACGGTTCCGTACACGAGAAAATACGAGGCGTCCGCAGCGTAGGCTAGAGTCGGGCTTTTACCTAGCATTAGGTCTTTGTAAAAGTGTTCTGGTATGACTAAAAAACCGGTGATCTCTCGTTGTAAAAATGCTTGTTTTGCATCGGCAATCGTATGAAGTCGAGTAACTACGTTGACTTGTGGAGTGGCATCAACCATACGTTCCAGCTTTAAACTCGTCTGACTACCATCTAAATTAACAATCGCGATTGGTTGTTCACGAGGCGTTTGTTGTGCATAAGGCAAAGGGTATAAAAACGAGTAAAATACGACACCACCAAACACGGTCAACGTAACGACTGGATTGGTTAGAACGGCCTTAAGTTCCGCTTTAATCAGTTGCCACAATGTCATACCGCCTCCTTCGCTTGGCGTGTTGATGAAGCTGTTCGATGTTTACCCATCAAGGCTGCGGTAATGATCAGGGGCACAACGTAGCCAATCATAGGCCATAGCGAGCTTAAAGATTGTGCGGCCGATGTTCCATAGCTTGCTTGACTCACTTGTACTTCAATGTAATGGGTAATCGGCAATAATGAACGCCATGCATAAGCGAGCGTGTTCATGTCAGAAACTGGGAATGTAATTCCCATGAACGCGAAGCTTGGAGCCGTAAACGCGCCAGCAAAACTCATCGCACGTGCAGGATCCATCGACAAGAAGAAGAACAACGATCCCATAATGATACAGGCGATAACCGTCGCCAATTGTGCTAGTAGCATAACCACAAAACTGCCTTCCATTGGCCAATCAAGCACGGAATAAAACCAATACAAGAACAACGCACCTTGTGCCATAAAGACCGGAATGTACTGACTTAATAGGGAAGTGAGCCTGGCGTATGGCTTTTCGCCCAAAAACGCAAAGCCATTCTTTCCACCATAAATGCGAAAGTGCGCGGTAAGAATCAAGATAGTGCTTACTACAATACATATTTGCCAAATGGCTGGCACGATAGCCGTTACCAAAAATTGTGCGTAGTTATTGTTACGGTTAAATAATGCGGTTATTTGTGTCGACACGGGTACAGCTTGACCAGCCGCTGCTAACGTTGTGGTGTTACCCTTAGCCAAGTTGCTCATTACTTCAACCTGAGCGTCGAAATAGCCTTGTGCTTGCGCAACGGCAGAGTTGATCAATTTCGCTACCAAAATGTACTGACTGTTGTAAAAGACAGAAAGTTGAGGTTGGCGGTGTTGGAGAATATCCTGATCGAACTTAGATGGGATGACCGCGTAAGCGTAGATATCGCCTTCAATCATCGCATTTTTTGCTTCGCTTGCACTGGTGTAGTGATAGTTAACAGCCAGACTCGACGACGCATCCAAAGATTGAATGAGCTTTCGAGAAAGTTGGGAATGTTGTAGATCAACCACACCGATTGGCAGATCCCGGGCAATGCCCGCAGAGAACACTCCCCAAATCATCATCGCGAGCAAAATAGGTATCCAAGTAAGGCACGAAAGTAACCACTTGTCTCGTCGTAAGATATGCCGCTGTGAAATCTTAATCGTCATAGCATTAACCTAGTGGTTGTGATTAAAGTTCAACGACAACACTCATTCCCATACGCAGTTCAGGTTCGGGTTGAGCTGGACGAGCTTCTACTTCAAAGGTACGAAGATCAAAACCTTGAGAAGCATCGGTTGCTCTCCACGTTGCAAAGTCACCCATAACGGCAACATGCGTTACTTTGAACTCAACATTTTTATTTAAGGCAGGCAAATAGGCATCAAAGGTTGCTCCTTTTTTAAAGTGTTGAAGGTAATCTTCACGCACATTAATTGTCGCCCAGGCATCTTCTGTATCTATCACAGTAACAACCGGGAAGCCCTGAGGTGCTAATTCACCACTTTGAAGTAGAACTTGAGAGACTTCGCCGTCAAACCAGCTGTAGATCTGAGTATCTTTCGCATACGCTTCTACTTCGGCTACGGCACCTGATGCCATGCGCGCTTTTTCCGCCGCTGCCACTTTGGTTTCACTTCTCGCGCCTTCTTTTGCCATTTCGTACATTTGAAACGCGGCACTTTCGGTGTATTTCGCTGCTTGCCATTGCGTTAAAGCTTCATCGCGCTTTTGTTCTGCAACCACGCCATCGTTATAGAGGTTATTCACACGATTGTAGGTTTTTTCCATTAAATTCGCGGCGGCTTTAGCTTTCATCCACTGATCTTTTGCTGCTTGGATTTGTTGCTCACGTGCGCCTTTTTCAGCTTCTTGAGCTAAGGCGTCCGCCGCTTTTTCACCTGCTTTTGCTTGTTCTAGCTTCGCTTCAATTTCAGGACTATGAAGTGTAAAAATAAGCTGACCTTTCTCTACATCGTCGCCTTTACGGACCATGACCTCATCAATACGCCCTGGAACTTTTGAGGAAATGCTGTATTGCTGGGCTTCAATTAATCCCTGTAAGCGGATCGGTTCTGGCTGATAGGCTTGGTAAAATTGATAGCCAACCCAAGAGGCAACACCCAAAGCACAAAGTGAGAGTAAAACGGGTTTTAGTGATTTAGCTGCCATGATTTATTTCACCTCTTTGGATGTTGAAGCAGGGATATAAGCGGTATTTTGATATTGTTCGAAGCTGTTCATTTCACTGCTCAATGCGAGTAGCTTGGTTAAAGATATTAAATAGCGGAAACGTGCCGCTGAACGTTGTGTTTCTATACTCGCGACATAAAGCTGCGCATCCACAACATCCAGAGAAGAAGACAGACCCTGAGTAAATGCTTTTTCACGCAAGCGCAGGTTTTCGTTAGCAAGTTCAATGCTAGATTCGAGCCCTTGTACTTCATCAATGGCTTGCTTAGCCTCCAAGTATGTCTTTTGTACTAGCAGCGATAAATCTTGTTTGGCTTGGGATTTTAATGAGTCGACCTGTGAGACGACACTTTGAGCTGCTTTGACTTTTTCGCTTCGCCCTGATGATTCAATCAGTGGAATGCTCACACCGACACCAACTAACCAGTCAGGCTTCATTTGGCTTGCGAGAGAGTCGTCTTCATACAAGCTGTAGTCTCCGTAAAGGTAAACTTCAGGATAGTATTTCCCTTTTTCTGCTTTGATTAAGCTAGAGGCTTGTTTGTGTTTAGCGCTCAGAAGGTCTAACCCCGGATAGGTAAGCAACGTTTGATCGACAAAAGCGGTTAGAGGGGGAAGACTGTCGTTGATAAACAAAGATTCAGCGGGCTCTACGGCGTCATCTTGCGCAAGTAATTTACCTAATGCTGCTTGAGCAATACTCAAATCGCTGGCGGCTTTACGTGTTTCTACTGATGCTTTATCTAGAGAAGCCTCGGCTTGCAGGCGCTCAACGTGTGCGATTTGTCCTTGCTCTTCAAGCTTAATGGCAAAATCTCTATGCTTTTTTAGTCCAGCTTCAACCGCTTGCCGCGTTGCGAGTACTTCCTTTGCCAGCACGACAGAAAAGTAGTACTTCGACAAATCTTCAAAGCGCGCTTGTTGTTCCATTAGAAGCTGGCTTTTCGCCTCATCTGTTTTGCCTTCTGCTGCTGATTGAGCCGCAGAAATACGACCACCAGTAAAAATTGGCCAAATGGCACGAATAGACGAAGAGAAAATATCGCGCTCGGTTATGGTCGAAGTAGTATTAGCTAAGGCACCAAAAATAGGTTGAAAAGCAGGAGGTACGTTAATGTGTGCTCCTGTGCTGTCTAGGATCTGTTTTCCTGACAGCGTGATATCGGTATCTAAACGCGTGTAATTCGCGCCAATGGTAACCTGAGGTAAGTTGAGATTGCTGGTGGCACTCTCTTGGTATTGGTAATTCTCGACGTTTGAGCGTTGAGCTTTAAGAGAATAGTTGTTTTCTAGCAATAGCTGCCATGCGGTATCAAAAGTGATCGGTGCCGCATGACAGGCAAGGGAAATCGAGCTGCTAAGTAAGCCCAGTATCCAAAACTTTCCTGTTTTTTTCATAATGGCTGCTTTGTCGTAGAGTATAAGCTCTAATATAAAGGATTCGTAACTTGGTGTTAAGTAGGAGGGGAAATTGGATAGTAGTATGCGCCCAGTTATGTTTGTGCTGGGCGCGGGAGATGTTACAAGTTTACTTCGTATATGGACAGTGAAACTCTGCTCTCCACTCAAGCTGACGAGAACCTCGCATCGTATTCAATAGGTCTTTTCCACTCATTTGAGGGAACGATAACAGGACCTTGAGATCAGAAGTACCGCCTCCGTTTTTTTCATAAGCCCTGACGTGTGTAAATGTTGAATACATATTCTCTGACAGCATGGCCTTATTCAGGCATATTCCAAAGGTATCGCGTTCCATGTTTGGTGTTCCTTCTAACTATAAATGCACCTCTGTTTATAGTTTTCCAGTTTTCAGATGGTGTCTAAGTGTTTGTCATATAGTCAGTATTTGTGTTTTGTTTTATTTTTTCCAAATCACTGACATCAATGTTGAGCTTTTAATAGACTTCCAGCTTCACTGCTTTCTAACCGAAACTCTCAATGGTTTCGTTGATTAAAAATTATACGTTGGAAAGTCTAAAAACGCCTCAAAAACCGCTAAAATCGATGTGATCACGATCATGTTTTAAAGGGCAATTTATGTATGGAATTGAGTATCAGAGAGGAATGCTGAATTTGGTGAATGGTTGTAATTTTATGTTTCAGCTCGTCGATTAATTAACCGTAAACTCTGCGGTTTGCTTGCCTTCCTCACAGATTTATCACCGCAACAAAGCCATGCTGTTAACTGAGTGTTAACGTGATCGCTTGGGAGTGAATCATAAGGATGTATCAATGAGTTGGAAAACGATCAGCTTTCGTAAGCGAATGCTCATTATTATGACGCTGTCGGGGTTGATAGAGCTTCTATTGCTTGTCGCTGCAGGATTCACTTATCTCAAAATCAATCAAGAGCAAGAAATGGGAGAAAAAGCACTGGGTGTTGCCCGTTTTTTAGCAGACTCCGCCGTTGTTCGCGAAATGGTCGCTGCCCAAAATCCTCAGCCATACCAACTTCGTTTCCGAGAATTAACCGAAGCCATCGGTGCTGCATTCATCGTTATTGGCGACCATGAGGGAGTGCGATTAATTCACCCCGTTGATGAGCGATTGGGTAAACCAATGAGAGGTGGCGACAATCGTCGAGCGCTAGAGCAGGGATTGTCTTATGTTTCGACGGCACAGGGCTCGTTAGGTTATTCAGTTCGTGGTAAAGCTGCGATTTTTGACGAGCAAGGGAACATCATTGGTGTGGTTTCGGTTGGCTATTTGCTCGACCGGCTGCAAGACCGCATCGAGCCATTTTTGGCCTTTTTGATCTTCATGGTCATCGTAGTTGTTGTCGCTAATGCCATTGTATCCAATTATGCGTCGAGAAAGTTTCAGCGCGCCATTTTGGGGTTCGAGCCTGAAGAGATAGGGCGGTTGTACGGCGAATTAGAAGTGACGATGAGTACCATTAAAGAGGGCGTGTTAAGTATTGATGCCCAAGGGATACTTCGCTCGATCAATCGTAGCGCCTGTCAGATTCTCGGTATTGATAGAGAGGCAGCTCTTAATAAACCGTTGACTGAGACGTTACGCGATAGTGACTTATATACGGTGCTAGAAACCGGACAGGAAGATCATGATATTGAGATATTCCTTAATCATAAACGTCTGATCGCAAACCGTTCGCCAATTTATGTGGATGGAAAAATAGTGGGGGCAGTATCGAGTTTCCGTTTAAGGGATGAAATCAACGACCTAACCGAGCAGTTATCACAAACCAAAGAATATGCAGATTTATTACGTTCGCAAACCCATGAGCATCGAAATAAGCTAAACACCATTAGCGGGTTAGTTCAGATGGGTGAGCTGGATGCGGTGCAAAAGTTAATTGGGCAAGAAACCGCACACTATCAAGCGATGATCGAATTTTTAAGAGACACCGTTAAAGACCCGTTAATTGCTGGTATGTTGCTTGGAAAAACTGAACGTGCTCGCGAGTTAGGCTTACAGCTGGTGGTTGAAGAAGGCAGTCGTTTGGAGCCTCTGCCTGAGTGGCTAAATTCGGAAGACCTTGTCACCATTCTGGGCAACTTAATTGATAACGCTTTCGACGCAACGTTAACCTCGATTCGTGATGAATCGAATGTCGCATCGGAGCGCAGAAATATCGATGTGTCAGTGAGCGATTACGGAAATGAAGTGATACTTGAGGTGATAGATCAAGGCTGTGGTTTACCAAGCGATATAGAGCCGCAGGCGCTATTTAAAAAAGGGGTGTCGACGAAATCTCGTCAAAATCGGGGGGTAGGCTTGCATCTTGTCAACCAGTTGGCTACTCGATATCACGGCCATGTTGAGATGATGCCCAACACAAATTATGGAACAAGAATAACGGTGTATTTACCCAAGGAAGAACAATTATGAGTATGGCGACTCGCGTAATGATCATTGAAGATGATCTGGCTATTGCTGAGCTGCACCACAAATACTTGAGCCAATTGGCAGGTTTGGAAGTGGTCGGCATTGCGACCACGAGAATAGAAGCGGAAATGCAACTCGATATTCTTAAGCCAGACCTCTTGTTGATGGATGTATACCTTCCTGATGGAACAGGGCTTGAGATACTCAATACATTACGTGCGAACAACCAAACGTGTGATGTCATTTTGATTACCGCGGCAAGGGATGTCGATACGCTACAACAGGCAATGAGAGGTGGCGTTGTCGATTACCTGTTAAAACCAGTGATGTTTCCACGCTTAGATGCCGCACTGAAAAAGTATGTGTCCCAACGCCAACAACTAGACATCGCAGAGAGTTTGGATCAGAACCTCGTTGATAAAATGCTGCAGTCTCACGCCAATCAAGACAACTTGCCGAACCGATTACCGAAAGGGATTGATGGTGTAACCTTGGATAAGATCAGAGAGTTGTTCCCAAATGGTAGTGTGCTGACCGCTGATGAGGCAGGCGAAAAGATTGGTGCGAGCCGAACAACGGCAAGGCGCTATTTGGAGTATCTGATCAGCACTGGTGAACTAGAGGCTGATTTAAACTATGGGTCGGTAGGTAGGCCGGAAAGGTGCTATAAAAAAGTGACGCGGTAGCGTTTATATTGATGCTCTATGCAAAATAAAAAGCGATGGCTTATTGTAGAAACCATCGCTTTACAAATTATTGCAAGAGACTAGAAGTTGTATTCTAACTTCGCTTCAATAGAGCGCTCAGCGCCAAACCAACAGTTATTTTTGTCGTAACAAGAATAATATTCTTTATCGAATAGATTGCTTGCAGAAAGGGTGACGCTAGCCCCTTTCATTGATTCAGATACTGTTGAGAAATCGTAACTTGCTGCAAAATCAAACAAGGTGTAGTCAGGCACTTTTTCGCTGTTTTGAGCATCAATTTGTGCTTCTCCGACATAGCGAACGCCAGCACTGGTACGAAGGCCTGAAAGATTTCCTTCAAAGAAGTAATTGGCCCATAAAGAGGCCGTTTGCTCAGGTACCCAAACTGGCGTTTTACCTTCTTGGTTGTAATAACTGTCCTCGGTAATCTCCATATCGGTATACGTGTAGCCTAGAGTGAAATCAGCTTGTGCTGTGGCTTGCCACTTTGCCTCTAGTTCAACACCCTGTGATACCACTTCGCCCGCTTGATAGTTCGGTGCATATGGATTATTCGGATCGGTCAAGATCGCGTTTTTCTTCGTAATATGGAAGAACGCTAAATTACCCGAAATATCGCCAGACAATGGCGCGTACTTAAAACCGAGTTCCCACTGATGCCCGGTTGATGGTTCAAACGCTTTGCCTGTGGCATCTGCACCCGCAATCGGCTCAAAACTCTCGGAGTAAGTAAGGTATGGGGATAGGCCGAAGTCGAGTTCATACAAACCGCCGACTCGGAAAGATACGTTGGTATCGTCTAACTCTTCCTTGCTGTTGGATATTGCTCCTAGGTAATCGCTCACGGCGTCTGTATTTGAATCGTATTTATCCCAACGAAGACCCGCAATCATTACAAGTTGGTCGTAACGAACTTGATCTTGCAAATAAACGCCAATTTGCTTCGTTTTGATATCTAAGTTTTGTTTGTATTGAAAATTCAGTGCATTACGATCAATGCTGTTGTGGTCAGGATTAAAGATGTCCTGAGTTAGCGAATACCCAAGCGTATCTTTGTATTTTACATCCGAATCTAGATACTGATAATCAAGCCCGAACAATAAGTTATGTTCAAAATTTCCTGTTTTAACGTAGCCAGATAGTTGGTTGTCAATCACAAAGGATTTGGACTTTTCATCGGTTAAATAAGCATTTCGACCAACGGTACGGTTATCCGCTTCAAGTGCACCGTTATATGTGTTTTCCTGATAGGCATCGGCGGTCATGTAGCGGGCATTCTGTAGAAATTGCCAATTGTTGTTAAAGTCGTGTTGGACTTTGTAACCCATCATCAGAACTTCGCGTTCGTAAGTGTTCCAGTCCTCATCCCCCAAATAAGTGCTTGGTGACATCGAGCCAAGTGGGTTGTCAATCACTGAGCCAGACGCCGGCACGGTCGTGTAGATACCTGCTGATGGATCATTTTGATAGTAAACATTCACGTTGACTAAGGTGCTTTCTGTCGCTTGCCAATTGAAAGATGGAGCGAGGACATAACGTTCGTCTTCAGACGTATCGGCTTGACCATCTCGCTGTTTTGCTAGGCCGATAATACGGTAATCAACATTAGAATCACCAATTTGTCCTGTGGTGTCGAACGTCAGTTCTTTTAGGCTGTTAGTCCCAGTACTAATCGAGACAGAGTGCGAAGGTGTTGACTGAGGCGCCTTGGCGATAATATTGACCATACCTCCTGGTGGAATATTGCCGTAAAGAACAGACGTTGGCCCTTTAAAAACCTCGATTTGTTCAAGGGCAACGGAATCGACCTGAGGTTGAAGGTTCCAGCCGTTGTACAGCAAAGGAAGACCATCATAAAAGTTGGTGTAGTTAATAAAACCACGAATATTGAATAGGTCAAGTCGGGAAACGGCACCGCCACGCAGCTCTGTATTTACGCCAGGCGCGTAACGCAATGCTTCGCTCACCGAGTTTACGCCGCGCAGGTCCATGTCATCTTTAGTGATTACCGTGATCGCTTGCGGCGTTTCTTCCGGTTCTAAAACGGTTTTAGTTGCGGTGTTTCGGTATGTTTCGCCAAGTACTGTGATAGTTTCGTGCTGAGAAGTGCTCTCAGTGGCACTGGCGTGACCAGCAATAAGCGCGGATACCACGACTGCAACCGCAGAACGATGAAATCGATTCGGACTTTCCATATTTATTAATTCCACTACTTTTTATTTGTTGATAATGATTGTTGTTTGCATTCTATAGCGAAAGAAATAGGAAAAGTTAACAATTTGGTGCAAAGCCAGAGCCTAAGTGCTTAGGCTTCTATCTAATAGGCGTGGCTTCGTTCGGTTTGACAGGTATCCAGTAATGCATTTGGGCATTCTCGCTCTCAACATCATAGTCTTCTGGATAAACTTCTAACTCGTAGCCATCAATACCGTGATAATTGGAATAGGGGAGCCAGTGCAAAATGAACCACTCAAGCGTCGCCGCTAGATTTGATGCTTTACCTATGTGCGTAATTACTGCGTAGGTTTGCTCAGGAACAACCAGAAGATTAGGTTCTTGCGTAGAGCCTTTGGATATTGAAGTTCTTGACGCTGAGTTGTACTCATAACCTGCCCAATACTCGAGTTGCTGGTTGCTTGAATACGCTTTTGTTACGTCAATCACACCAAGATAGTTTCTTTTCAGATGAGTATGGTTTTCAGATGAATAGAGCTGTGACCACAGCGAGGGCACTTTGGATTGGAAGTTGGGCGTTGCGGAAAACAATCCATAAATAGGTTCATGATAACCAGCAAGCACAAAAGCAGGTTTTGTTTCTATTCGAACTTCGATAAAGCACTTATGTCTACTTTCGTCTTCTGGTGTCTCGCGCAACGTTAAAGGTTGCCTCAAGCCCGTTAGTTGCTGAGCTTTACGATAATCTCGAGGACTTTTTGAAAACATATTTTTGAACGCTCGACTGAATGCATGTTCAGAAGCAAACCCCATTTCTATCGCAATATCTAACGAGCGATCTGATGTATGGATTAAGCGTTCAGCCGCAAGGCTTAGTTTAAGCTCTCTAATATAGTGAGCGACGGATACGCCAGTGTGTTGCTGGAAAACGCGTTGCAGTTGCCAACGTGACCAGCAGCTTGCTTTCGAGATTTCATCCACACTAAGTGCGATATCTAGATTGTTGTGAATGTAATCAAGCACAGAGTGTATTCGGTTTATCGGGTGCAGATTCTTTGTGCTTGGTTTCATGACATTCTACTTTCGCATTAATAGTATCCTCATTATCTTTAATTGAGTATCATTATCAATAGAGTGAGAGGATAAAATTCAGGCCACATAGATCACAATAAAATTGTAATGGATTGCAAGGATGGATAAGGATTGTCCATATTAGAGTTTTTGCTTAATTTTTGTCTTACGTTAGTGCAACTTTTTTTATCCATAAAATACAAATATTTATGATGTTTTGTGCAACTTATTTAAACGTTTGCACTGGCAAGTGTTGATGTAAATCAAATAGTCGTAGACAATACTGCACCGTGTCGGACTCTCCTCCAGCGAGTACAGTGTGTACTTTTGAGACATAAGTGACCTAAATGACCTTAATACGTCGTGTTTCCAACAGATTTGGGAGTGCTACTTCTTGAGGTTCTTTGGGCCTATAGACTTTACCTATCAACGTAATAGGTAAGACCAATTTTCTATTTTGAGGTGCCATTGATAGGGTTGGCTCATCCTTTAGCCGTATCCGGGCACACAATAAGTACCTCGTTTTTAAGGGAAAGATGATGGTAATACCAGAAAACAGCAGCATCGTTATTTTTGGTGCTTCAGGTGACCTTACATACCGTAAGCTCATTCCTGCTTTATACCACCTCTATGCGAACAAGCAGCTTCCAGAAAATTTTGCCATTCTGGGTGTAAGTCGCACTGAATACAGTGATGAGTCTTACCGCGCGAAGCTGAAAAAATCGCTTCAGGAAATGGAAAAGACTGAGCCAGAAACGCTTGATGCATTTATTAACCATCTGCACTACCAAGCTATCAATACTTCTGACACACAAGATTACAGTAAGCTATCTTCTCGTTTAGACCAACTTGCTGACGAATATCGTTTCGATCAGCGCAATACACTTTTCTACTTAGCAACCCCACCAAGTTTATACAGTGTGATTCCTGCAAGTCTTGCAGCACACGGCCTAAACAAAGAAGAAGATGGTTGGAAACGCCTGATTATTGAGAAACCATTCGGTTATGACCTTGAATCAGCGCGTATTCTGGATAAAGAAATTCACGAGCACTTCCAAGAGCATCAAATTTACCGAATTGACCATTACTTAGGTAAAGAGACGGTACAAAACCTTCTTGTACTTCGTTTTTCAAACGCGATGTTTGAGCCGCTTTGGAACCGTAACTTCATTGATTATGTTGAAATCACGGGCGCAGAATTCCTCGGCGTAGAGGAGCGTGGTGGTTACTACGACAACTCGGGTGCCGTGCGCGATATGTTCCAAAACCACCTGCTACAAGTATTGGCGATGGTGGGTATGGAGCCACCAGCACAGATCAATGCAGATTCGATGCGTGATGAAGTTGTTAAAGTACTCCAGTGTTTAAAACCTTTGGACGAAAACGCTCTGCGTAACGATCTAGTATTAGGTCAATACACCGCTTCTGAAGTTCGTGGACAAAGTCTACGTGGCTACCGTGAAGAGCCGGGGGTTGCAGATGATTCTCGTACCGAAACGTACATCGGTTTGAAAGCCTACATTAACAACTGGCGTTGGAATGGCGTGCCATTCTACGTGCGTACTGGTAAGCGTCTTCCAACACGCGTGACTGAAGTGGTTATCCACTTTAAACAAACACCGCACCCAGTGTTTGGTCAAAACGCACCAGAAAACAAGCTGATCATTCGCATTCAGCCAGACGAAGGCATTCAAATGAGCTTTGGCTTGAAAGAGCCAGGCGCAGGTTTTGAAGCGAAAGAAGTGAAAATGAACTTCCATTATGCTGACCTACAAGAAACGCAAATGCTAACTGCGTATGAGCGTCTTCTACTTGATGCATTGAATGGTGATGCTACGCTATTTGCACGTAGTGATGCGGTGGAAGCGTGTTGGCAGTACGTACAGCCAATTTTAGACTTTAAACAAGATCCACAATCCCTCTTCGGGTACGCATGCGGCACATGGGGTCCTAAAGAGTCAGACGACCTGCTAAAGCGTGATGGTCGCGCTTGGCGCTTCCCATGTAAAAACTTAACAGATACGGATTACTGTGAACTATGATCAACCATAAGATCTACCAAACAGCAGAGCAGGTAGTTGAAAGCCTAGCTAACGACATGAAAGCGTTCAGCGAAATGGGCCGACCTGTTCACATCTCTCTTTCTGGCGGCAGCACTCCTAAAATGCTGTTCAAACTGTTGGCTTCAGAGGCTTACGCAACCTCTATTCAGTGGCAAAATCTCCACTTCTGGTGGGGTGACGAACGTTGTGTCGCACCTGACGATGCGGAAAGCAACTACGGAGAAGCGAACGCGCTACTGTTTAGCCAAGTAAACATTCCAACAGAAAACATCCACCGTATTCGCGGTGAAGATGACCCTAAAGTGGAAGCGGAACGCTTTGCGAAAGAGATGTCAGAGGTGATTCCGACTGAAAACGGAACCCCTGTGTTTGACTGGATCTTATTAGGTGTTGGTGCAGATGGTCATACAGCTTCTCTGTTCCCTGGCCAAACGAATTATGATGATGCGAATCTATCTCTTGTGGCATCTCATCCTGAGTCAGGCCAGCTTCGTGTGTCAAAAACGGCACGCGTCTTAGAAGCAGCAAAACGCATCAGTTACTTAGTGCTTGGTGCAGGAAAAGCGGACATCGTTGAAGAGATCAACAGTTCACCTGCACACGCACTGCCATACCCAGCGGCTAAGATTCAAGCGAAGTCTGGTCTGACGGAATGGTATTTAGATTTGGACGCAGCAGCAAAAATTGCTTAAACGCTGCTCGTCAATGAAACAAAATTGGAGAGAAACAATGAAAGGTGATATCGGTGTAATTGGCCTAGCGGTAATGGGTCAAAACCTTATCCTAAACATGAACGATCACGGCTTCAAAGTGGTCGCTCACAACCGTACTGCTGCTAAAGTAGACGAGTTCCTGGAAGGTCCAGCGAAAGGCACGAACATCATCGGTGCATACTCTCTAGAAGAACTAGTAGAGAAGCTAGAAACGCCACGTAAAGTGATGCTAATGGTTCGCGCAGGTGATGTGGTAGACAAATTCATCGACGCGCTAGTCCCTCTACTAGATAAGGGCGACATCATCATCGACGGTGGTAACACAAACTACCCAGATACAAACCGTCGCGTTGCAGCATTACGCGAAAAAGGCATCCACTTCATCGGTACTGGCGTATCTGGTGGTGAAGAAGGTGCACGTTTTGGCCCATCAATCATGCCTGGCGGCGCTCCAGAAGCTTGGGAAGCGGTTAAGCCAATCTTCCAAGGTATCTCTGCAAAAACTGATGCAGGTGAGCCTTGTTGTGACTGGGTTGGTAACGACGGTGCGGGCCACTTCGTTAAGATGGTACACAATGGCATCGAATACGGCGACATGCAGCTGATCACAGAAGCTTACCAGTTCATGAAAGACGGTCTTGGTATGTCTGCAGACGAGATGCAAGCGGTATTCGCTGAGTGGAACAACACTGAGCTAAACAGCTACCTTGTTGAAATTACGGCTGACATCCTTGGCTACAAAGACGAAGACGGTGAGCCTCTAGTTGAGAAAATCCTAGACACTGCTGGCCAAAAAGGTACAGGTAAATGGACGGGTATCAACGCTCTAGACCTTGGTATTCCTCTAACGCTAATCTCTGAGTCTGTATTCTCTCGCTGTCTATCTGCACTGAAAGATCAACGTGTTGAAGCTGAGAAACTGTTCGGTAAGACAATCACACCAGTTGAAGGTGATAAGCAAGAGTGGGTTGACGCACTACGTCAAGCGCTTCTAGCGTCTAAGATCATCTCTTACGCTCAAGGCTTCATGCTAATGCGCGAAGCGTCGAACGAAAATGGCTGGGATCTAAACTACGGTAACGTTGCTCTTATGTGGCGTGGTGGTTGTATCATCCGTTCTGCGTTCCTAGGCAACATCCGTGATGCATACGAAGCGAATCCAGAACTAGCATTCCTAGGCTCTGATGATTACTTCAAAGGCATCCTACAAAACAGCCTAGTAGCATGGCGTAAAGTGGCGGCTAAGTCTCTAGAAGCAGGCATCCCAATGCCATGTACGACTTCTGCACTAACGTTCCTAGACGGTTACACAACAGCTCGTCTACCTGCGAACCTACTGCAAGCTCAACGTGACTACTTCGGTGCTCACACTTACGAGCGTATCGACCGTGAGCGTGGTGAATTCTTCCACACTAACTGGACAGGTACAGGCGGTGACACAGCGTCTACAACTTACGACGTGTAATCGTTTTAAGTAAATCGACTAAGTATAAAAGGATGCCTAAGCATCCTTTTTTGTGTCTGGCTTTATGAAACTTAAAGAGCGCCTAGGCGCTCTTTTCAGTGGTCGTTTTCTTGTTTTGATAAAACCTGTCTTTGAGGTAGAGAATTGCGCTGACCACAAGAGCTACTACAGAAACAGTAAATAGGGCATACATGCTGAGAATCCATGCGAATGTAGCCGTCAAAAACGCAATGAAGGAAAACATTCTGCTGAAAGACATCACATGGCCAAGTTTGCTACTTTTCATAAACGCCTCCCAAAGCGGAGTGGGGATAGACAAGTGTGGTCATATACCACACTTTGATTGTCTGTTCTTTTTGGGCGTTTCACACAAAAAAGCGGCTAAAGATTTCTCAAAAAAGGTGAAATATTGAACTGGTAGACAAATCCATAAACGGCTTTACAAATATATGAATGCATTTGTCTATCACTTCAAAGTTTTTGCTGTGCGGATTAAGGCCTTTTAACGCTATTATTGCAGCCTTCGAGTTTACTAGGCGTAATTTCAAGTCAATAATTCCGGGAAGCTCATCCTCATTATCAGTCACGATGAAAATCACTTTTCTTTGTTTAACAGTACTTTATTGAATATGTGTGATTGCATCAGGTTTGAGAGTGAAACTAAGGTTGCAAGAAAGGCGAAAAAGAGTGCTAGGTAAGCCTTTGAACTACGCCTATAATTAGCGCCCACATGGAGGATGTTTAATAAATGAACATCCTCTATTTTTTGAAACCAGCAACAAGGATCCAGTAAAACGTGTTTTTCTGGTGTTGTTTACGTTGACCAAGAAGGTGATTAACACAACAAATTGAGGTTCTAAGATGACTCTTAACAAGTACTTTGTTTTCATTCCGGCAGAATTGGATCAGGAAATACACAAGGACAACCAAGTGATCTCTGAGAAGGAAACTCAACGTCAGGCATTAGTAAAACAGGCTCAACAACAAGGCGGCCTGTAAGCTAGGTTTCAAATAGAAAGAGCACCGCAAAGGTGCTCTTTTTGTATCTGAGGTTATGGATTAACCCAATATGCCGAGGCTTTTCAGCTTTCTATAAATCGTATTTCGACTGACGCCAAGCATGCGAGATGTTTTGCTGATGTTCCCCTGATTGGCTTGATATGTTTTGAGCAGTTTGTCTTCGACGGTTGCACGCAGTTCTAACGTGGGTTCGGCAGAGGTTGTTACGTCTTGAGCTTGGCTGAGTTTCTTACTCAAGTGAGTCGGTACGTGAGCGAGCTCTAACGTTTCTTCACCTTGCGCCATTAACGCGGATACTTTGATTAAACTATCGAGTTCACGCAAGTTTCCTGGCCAAGAGTAAGAAAGCAGCAGAGAAAATAGGTGAGGACAGAGTTGTTGTTCAGATTCAGCGTGACGTCGATGAATATTCTCGATCAGTTGTTGCTTATCATCTCGCTCTTCGAAGCGAGGCAATTCGATGATCAAACCATTGAGGCGATAGTATAAGTCTTGACGGAACAATCCTTCGCTAACCAAGCTCTCGAGATCTTTATGTGTGGCCGCAATGATTTGCGTATCGACTTGAACACTTTGGTTTGAACCCACAGGAAGCACGGTTTTATCTTGCAATACATGCAGTAAACGGCTTTGAGCTTCCAAGGGTAAATCTGCGATTTCATCCAGAAACAAAATCCCTTTGTGTGCTTGGCGAATTTTTCCCTGATAGCCTTTGCTGTTTGCGCCAGTAAATGCACCAGCTACGTAGCCAAACAATTCGGACTCAACCAAATCTTTCGGTAGTGCGCCACAGTTGACGGAAACCAACGGCCCCGTTTTTCTCTGGCTGTTTTTATGTAGCGCTTTCACAAACTCATTTTTACCAACCCCAGTTTCTCCGAGAATCAGTAAGCTGATGTCTTTATCGATAACGCGATTGGCTTGTTGCCAGCAATGTTCGACAGTAGAATCGCCGTAATGCAGATCATTGGAAGCGGTAACGGAACGAGACTTCACTTTTTTGTCGGTCAACGGCTTTGTTTTGAACACGAAAGGATGGTCGGCATTTTGGATAGAAAGAATGTCGTCGAGCGATTGCCCGATGACGTTTTGTTGCGCGAGGAGCTGAGAAGCAACTTGGTTGTGTGCGAGAATCTGTCCATCTTCATTAGCGATGATAATGCCTTGCCATCCACTGTTTAGTAAGCCTTTTTCACACGCCAAATCCACACGAATATGCCCTTGTGGAATCAAGTTAAGCAATTGATTTTCAACTTGCTGAACCATGTTCTGTACCAGCACTTGCGTTGAGAAATCATGTTTCTTTTGTTCGCTGGTGATATCTAGCACGCCAATCAAATGGCCAAGATGATCGAAAATAGGATTGGCCGAGCAGCTAATAAAACGATGATGTTGGATGAAGTGTTGATCGCCGATGACTGAGACCGGTTTTGCTTCAACTATCGCAGTCCCAATCGCGTTGGTGCCTTTGACCTTTTCTTGCCAGCACGCACCAGAGCTTAGCGCAATTTCGGTCAACTTCTCGCGGAACTTAGGTTGTCCCCAACTGCCGATGATGACGCCGTCGGCATCCGTCAGAATTAAGCGGCTGTCACTATGAGCAAAAAGCTGATTAAACAGCGGGAGAGCAAACTGGGTGACGGTTTCCAATAAGAAGTTGAGTTGGTGACGCCTATCTTGAAGTGTCGCTGGTGTCACTCGAATATCTTCAGGGCGTCGACGCTGTTTTAAACCCGCCTGTTCACTTCGGATCCATGAAGTTGAAAGCCAATTGTTATCGCTAATGTGTTGAAGTTCCATGACTGTACCATTTTGTCACAGTGAGGGTGTGCCATTTTGGAACACTTGAACATTGGTGTTCACACCATACATCCGCTCAAACATCGCTCACTTGGTTTGTTATCGCTTGGTAATCATAGTTTTACATTTAATTAACAACAAGTGTGGTGTAGTTGGCGTGTGACTTGCGTAATGCTCTTTGTGAACAGTGCGATACGACACTGCAATAACACATTGAACGAGAAACAAAAGGAAGAGTTATGATCTATGCACAGCCAGGTAGTGAAAATGCCATCGTTAATTTCAAATCGCATTACGATAACTTTATCGGTGGGGAATGGGTAAAACCAACGGGCGGTGAGTACTTTGATAATATCTCACCAATCAACGGACAAGCGTATTGTAAAGTTGCTCGTTCTGGCGAGGCGGATATCAACTTAGCATTGGATGCGGCACACAACATCAAAGCAAAATGGGCGAAAACCAGTGTGACTGAACGCTCTAACATCTTGCTGAAAATCGCTGATCGTATCGAACAGCATTTAGAAGAACTTGCAGTTGCAGAAACATGGGAAAACGGCAAACCAGTTCGTGAAACCTTGGCTGCGGATTTACCTTTGGTGGTGGATCATTTCCGTTACTTTGCTGGCTGCATTCGCGCGCAAGAAGGCAGTGCGGCGGAGCTGGATGAGCACACAGCAAGCTACCACTTCCCGGAGCCGATTGGCGTGGTTGGTCAAATTATTCCATGGAACTTCCCAATGTTGATGGCGGCTTGGAAACTGGCACCAGCACTTGCGGCAGGTTGTTGTGTGGTATTGAAGCCAGCAGAACAAACGCCAACGTCGATTCTGGTTCTTATGGAAAAGATCGGTGATCTACTGCCACCGGGCGTCATCAACGTTGTTAATGGTTTTGGTTCAGAAGCAGGCCAAGCGTTAGCAACCAGCAACCGCATTGCGAAACTCGCATTTACGGGCTCAACACAAGTTGGCAATCACATTCTAAAATGTGCGGCGGACAACTTGATCCCTTCGACTGTTGAGTTGGGTGGTAAATCTCCAAACATCTACTTCTCAGATGTTTTCGATTACGAAGATGAGTACCTCGACAAGTGTATCGAAGGTACGCTACTTGGCTTCTTCAACCAAGGCGAAGTTTGTACCTGTCCATCTCGTGTATTAGTTCATGAAGCGATTTACGATAAGTTTGTAGAGAAATTGACGGAACGGGCGCAGTTAATCAAGCAAGGTAACCCGCTCGATACCGATACTCAAGTTGGTGCTCAGGCTTCTCAAGAACAGTTTGATAAGATTTTAAGTTACCTCGAAATCGGCCGTGAAGAAGGCGCAAAAGTGGTCTTTGGTGGTGGCGTATCTGAACAGCCAGAGTCAATCAATCAGGGTTACTACATTCAGCCAACGATGTTGGAAGGCCACAATAAGATGCGTATTTTCCAAGAAGAGATCTTTGGCCCAGTGATTGCTATCACTAAGTTTAAAGATGAAGCGGAAGCATTAGAAATCGCGAACGACACCGAATATGGCTTAGGCGCAGGCGTTTGGACTCGTGATGCGAACGTCGCATATCGTATGGGCCGTAATATCGAAGCTGGTCGAATCTGGATTAACTGTTACCACGCTTACCCTGCACACGCTGCGTTCGGTGGCTATAAAAAGTCAGGTATTGGACGTGAAACACATAAGATGATGCTGGATCACTACCAAAATACGAAAAACCTATTGATTAGCTACAGTGTTGATCCACTAGGCTTCTTCTAAATGAAGTAGTTAACAAAGAAAAAGCAGTACTAACCAAAACCCCGAGCCTTCGGGGTTTTTTATTGCATGGGCTTGCGGGTGGGAGGGTGTATGTACGTGAAATTTATATTTTGAACCCATCTATATTGCGTGCTCAGGAACGTTGAATTACGGTCACTTTTCGTTCAAGTAGTTTTTCGACCGCGGTGTTTTGCTTTTCAAGACTAAACTGCTGATCAAAACCCAAGACGCGACTACAAGACTCAAGACTCGCAAACTGGTTGAAACATTCGCTAAGTTCTCTTTTAGAGCTCATTCGAGCCAAACTGCTTTCTGATGAAGAGAGTAGGGTCACTTTGCGGCCATGAAACGTTCCTTGTGGCAGAGCATCACTTTGCTGTGCTTGCTTTACTTCATGAACCGGTAAGTTAGTGTATTTAGATTGGATGTCGTTGGACATAGAGACACCTAAACTCTTAAGTCTAAAGTTTGTGGCATCGGAGCTACCTCAGCAGTGGCGACATGAGCAGACAATAACGACTCCCACGACTCACTTTGCGTCAACAATTCCGCCAAAGCAGTTTCAAAATACTCATAATCCAGTCGCTTAATGTTAATGAGTCGGTTTAAACAGAGTACATGTCGATGATTATCTAAACTAAAGAATAATTGATGCTCAGGCCAGTGATAATTAAAGGCTAGGAAAGAACGATAGAGATCGGAATTAACGATTTGAAGACCAACAATCTCAGCTTCGAGCTGGAGGGTTGTCGATTCAGGATGAAAGATGATATGCACTATTAGATTATCATCAAACGCTAAGCTTACTTCATTTTCCGTTAGATGCAGTGCAGGCAAGCCTATTTGATGAGCAAACTTTAGCAAAATCTCATCGATAGTTTGGCGTGCTGACATAGGAATAGTCCCTTTTGAAATTTTATCAAGGAAAATATTAGATGTATCTCTTCATGTTTATCAATATTGGTCGGTTGTTATTATATTTTGGTTTTTAATTTCGGTGAGCTAAATAGAACAGCGATAACAAATGTGCTCTGATGCATATTGTGGTGCTTCTTAGATATTTAAATATCTTTGTTCTCTAATATACCCGCCTAATTGAAAGTGTATTAAGGTGCAGTCACGATGAGTTAAATTAAATCTAATGTTAAATATGTGTTGTTGAAGAATGCGATTTATTGTCCACTTGTAGTATAAATATAAGTTGATCTTTTATATTTTTACATAAAGAATTGTGTGAAATTAAAATGAACTAAGTCTATAAAATAAGTTTATGGTGTCATAATGAACAATTCTATGTGGGCTGGTTTTGTCGGACTATTCCTACTAAGTGGGTGTAGTCAATCTGTGCCGATTGTAAGGGAAGGTAGCTTTGACACAAAGAGTCAGGCGACACTCTATGGTTGGGTTTCTGTCGATGGATACTTTCCACCTTCGATTACGTCTCTTGATGTGGAGATATGCAAAGTAATTGAAAATCAGTGCCTTAGGTCTGCGTCGCAGCACTACCAAGGCGTTCAATTACCCGTACAGTATTCATTTTTAATTGCACCGATTCAAGCTGGTGACGGAAACATGAAGATAATTGGAAAGCTATACTCGAATGGGGAACTTGTAGCGGAAAAAGAAAAGAACTATTTATTTTCAGTGGAGGGAAAGCAGGAAAATTTGATGCTCGTGCCAAAAAAATAACCAGATGAAAAGTAATCGGTTACATTTAATTAGACCTTACTAAATTATTAAAAATAAAGATTTGCACTTTCCTGTTGTGAAAGTTTTGTTGTTTTTTACAAACATTAATCACATGGTTTAAGTCATCGGGTCAGTTGTTTTTTAGACTTATACTTGTTGCAAAAATAGCATTCTTTATGATTATATCTCGCTCCTTGAACACGTTGGCTTGGCGTTTTAGGCTATAAAATATACAATTTTAAGATTTTGGAAATTTCAGTTTGTTCGATAAACGATACCATAATCTATTTAATTTTATTCTAATGTATAACAAAAATCCTAAACTTTAATAACGAAATGATATTTAAGTTTTGGCTAATAATAAACGCTATCTGATAAAAATAATAAAGACGGACAGCAGAGTTTACTAAGATAAACTTTTACCTTTAGGTAAGGGTAATGCTTAGGATATTCGCTAATTATTCGGGGGGTATGGTAAGTGATATGAACTTCTATGCTCTTTTCTTTGCTTCTTTAATTGATATAGCAGTACTTAGAAATAACAACAATCAAAGTATTGCTTTGAAAGTTTCTCAACACTCGTACTGAGAAACTCAAAATAATGAAGGGTAGAAAATGGATGTGTCAGGCCAACTAAACACAGAAAAGGTCGGCTCGAGCTCGCGAAAAATTCGTAGTTTTTCCCGCTATGAAAAATCTGACGAAGTATTTCACTCAGACCAATCTCACATTGTTGTCGTTCACAATGGTCAGCTTCGAGTTCAAACAGGTGATTGCACAATCGATGTTGCGGCAGAAAACGGGGTGTTTCTATCCCAAGGGGATTACTTATTCGAGTACTCGCCCTTAGACGGGGCATACAAAGCGTCGATTATAACCTACGACAACGAACTCGTTAGCCAGCTATTACAAAAGCACAGTGATCTTTTGATGATGCTGCCCAAGGTAGATAAAGTTTGTTCTGGCTTGTTTACTTTTGGTTTGAACATACTCGTAGAGCAAGTGCTTTCCAGCATGCAGACGCTTGAGCAACAGGCGTATCCAGATGCGATCATGTGCCTAAAATATGAAGAGTTACTCATTCTTTTGCTGCACGGCAAAGGGGGAGAATCACTCTATGCGTTGCTGTCACAACAAACTAACCGAACATCGGAACGGTTACGTCGATTTATGGAACAACATTATCTCAAAGAGTGGAAGTTGACTGACTATGCGCAAGAGTTTGGTGCTAGCTTAACGACTTTTAAAGAGCTATTTAATGAGCACTATGGCATTTCTCCAAGAGCTTGGATCAGTGAGCGCCGACTGTTGCACGCTCATAAACTCCTGTTGACGAGCAAGATGAGCATCGTGGATGTGGCGATGGAGGCTGGGTTTTCTAGTCAGTCTTACTTTACGCAGAGTTACCGCCGTCGTTTTGGAACGACGCCAAGCCGTGTACGTTCGGGAGACGATCAAGTAGCTATCGCGAAATGAAATGACTTGGGACTAAAATTTTCTGACTAATTTTGAAAGTCACTCATCAGCGTAAATTCTATTATGCGTCATGTAACAACGAACGATTAAAAATTATTACACCTCTTTCTTTCTGGATCGTTCGAGAGGGGTGCGGAGACGAACATAAATGAAAAAGCAGCATTGGCGACGCCGTTCGCTTTTTCCAGACAGCATTGTGACACAACGGAAAGTGACTGTTTTGCAGAGAGGAGCTCGATATGAAAGTGCTTCTAGATCAACGCAGGATTTCAATGTTGTGCACGTCAATCACCGACAATTGTTGAGTGAAGGCGTCATTAATTATGAACAGTTATCTTTACTTCAGCGCTTGTTGGATAGAAGCGTCGTCGACAGCCTGTGCGCAAGCCAGTTGGTGAAAACGTATCAAAAGCTCGGTGCGTCGCTTGACCGATTCGCCATGCGTTTATTTTTGGAAATTGGGTCGCAGCTCAGTGATAGCCGCACACTCGTGACCTTTGAACAAAGACTGGAATACATCAACGCGCGTCTTGGGTTTCGCTTCAATTTAGCGGTACCAAAAACGTTGATGCTTTGTTTTCATTTATCGCTAAACGAGTGGATTAACCGTCAAGTTGATCAAAGCGCTTTGCATGCCTCCATTAAAGTGGAACAGCTTATCAATCAGCTCGATATTCAAAAGGAATATTGGTCGAAACTATCGGGAGAGGACACCAGTGCGGTGTTTGTGCAACAGCAGCTCGATTTAATTGAGCGCCAACAACACCAGTTGAAAGATCAACTCGGGACGTTGAGCGAACAACAGATGCAAGTGATTGAATGTCATCGTTCGTTAATTGAGAAGTGGCAACCGTCCCTAGACGAGCTTAAAGGGTTCGCAGAGTACACTTCTACGACTGCTCAGTTTATCTCTGAGTGGAAAAAGTGGTGTTCGGAAGTTCGACTTGAAGCTCCTGAGCTGAACGAAGTCTGGGATGCATGTGATGTGGTTTACAACGACCAAAATGCGGTTGCGAAAGTATGGCAGTGGTTCAAGAGCATGCAAATTGTTGGCGACATCGATCACTACTATTTTGACACTCAAAGCGGCCAGTGCGGCCAGGCTTGCAATCACCTCAGCCAGATTTAAATAGGGCGTTAAATGTTAGATAAGATGATGAAATCTTTAGCGGAAACGCTAAAGGTAGGGGATTTTATTGCCTCAGAAAATGGTTCTTACAACATCGAGGTTGATCAGTTGTCACTGACCATCAAACAACACGCATCATGGTTTTTATGGGAAGCGGCTTTACCCTTCCAGTTTAAAGAGCATCTAGATTATCAACAAGAACAAGCGTTACAACGTTGCATGCAGCTCTCATTAAAAACAATCCGTGAAGATGGCTGCGTACTAACAGCGAATGATGATCAGCAGCTGATTTTACAAAGCAAAGTGAGGATCGAGGACTGTTCGATTGAGCTGTTCTCTTCTTTGCTTTCTAAGCACGTTAATCTATGTGAGCGTTATATGGCATTATTGGAGCACGAGCGCGTGAACCACACGATTAATCATAATGTGTGGTTGCCATGATGCGAAAAGTCTTTCCGAACATCAGACGTGCTGCCACAAAGATACTGTTGTGTACTGTGAGCTTTGCTCCGTTGGGATTCGCACAAGCAACAGACTTATACTGGCCCGAACAACCATTCCGATACTATGCAGATAACGACTCATTAAAAGAGTTGTTGAATAACTTTGGCGCAAACTATCGCGTTTCGGTTTCGGTGAGTGACAAAGTTAATGATCGAGTGAGTGGACGTTTTACTCCTGATGATCCGGCTGAGTTCCTCGACTACTTATCGCAAGTCTATAACTTGATGTGGTATTTCGATGGTGCCGTCTTACATGTCTATAAGGCGACAGAAACGCGCTCACGTTTACTCCAATTAGAATTATTGACCGCCAGAGAGCTACGAAGCACGTTAATTTCCACTGGAGTGTGGGATTCGCGCTATGGGTGGAGAGCCGCTGAAAGTAAAGGGTTGGTTTATCTTGCAGGTCCTCCACGTTATGTCGACTTAGTTGTACAAACGGCCGAAGCATTAGAAACGCGCCTGCTGCAGAAATCGAATTCAACCGACGAGTTATTCGTTGAAATAATTCCTTTGAAGTACGCTTCTGCAACGGATAGAGAAATTGCATATCGAGATCAGACCATTACGGTTCCGGGTATCGCCTCGGTTTTAAAGCGAGTCGTGTCTGGTGTTCAAACTCAAGTCACGAGCGCGTCGAGTAAAGAAGTTACCAGTTCAGATAAGCCTGTAAAAAGCAATAAAACCGCCTCAGTTCATGGCGGAGCAACGGTTGAAGCAGAGCCGGGCCTTAATGCGATTATTGTTCGTGATACTCAAGCGCGATTACCGCTCTATCGCAAACTGGTCGCTCAATTGGACCAACCGCAATCAAGAATTGAAGTTGCATTATCGATTGTCGACATCAGTGCCAACGATTTAAGTCAGTTAGGCGTGGATTGGCGAGCGGGAGTGTCTGTCGGAAATAATCGAATTGTTGATATCAAAACAACAGGGGATGTGAGTTCGGGTGATGTGACTCTCGGCAGCGGACAAAATTTTAAGTCTTTGCTTGATTCAACCAATCTGAATTACCTGTTGGCTCAAATCCGATTATTGGAATCTCAAGGCAGTGCTCAAGTGGTTTCAAGACCAACACTGTTAACCCAAGAAAATGTCGAAGCGGTACTGAACAACAGCAGCACGTTTTACGTCAAGCTGGTTGGTAAAGAGACCGCAGCACTGGAAGAGGTCACGTATGGCACGTTACTGAGAATTGTCCCGCGTATTGTTGGTGACAGGTTTGCTGCCCGACCAGAAATCAATCTGAGCCTTCATCTCGAAGACGGGGCAAAGATTACCGATGGTGGTGTCGACGACCTTCCTTCCGTTCGTAAAACTGAAATCAGTACCTTGGCGACGGTGAAACAAGGGCAAAGCTTGCTCATCGGTGGTGTTTATCGAGATGAAGTGAGTCATCAGTTACGTAAAGTACCACTGTTGGGAGACATCCCATATTTAGGTGCGTTGTTTAGAAGTAATACCAACACTAAACGCCGCACGGTGCGCATGTTTATTCTAGAACCGCGAATCGTTGTGGATGGTATTGGCGATAGTGTGTTGATTGGTAATGAGTACGATCTGCGACCAAGCATTGGTAAGCTCAACAACATTTCCAACAACAGTGCTGAATTTAAATCGGTCGTCGAAGTGTATAGCTGCACATCAAAGACTCAAGCAGAGCGCTATCAGCAAGACTTATTGTCACAGCAACAGTCGTCTCAATTGACGCAGTGCCAATTGCCGACAGGGCAAAAGGGTTGGCGTGTAAAAGTATTGGAATGCGATGACTCACAAAGTGAGTGTGTGCGTCCATCAGAGGAGCCTTAACCGCGATGCAGCAATGGAAAATTCGTATTTTATCAGGCGTGCATTCCGGAGTTGAAGTCACCTTACCTGAGGGCGCTCTTGTGCTTGGCAGTGACGACTTTATCGCAGATCTCGTGCTGTCTGATGCTGGGGTCGAAGCTAACCATTTCACGTTGGTTTGCCAGCAAGACTCGGTCATTTTACGAGGCTGCAAAGAGGCAAATATTAACGGTGAAAACATCTCTGTTGAAGATGATGGGATCGAGTTGTCACGCCATGCCGTTGTCTCTGTAGGCGTTGTGAATTTCGCACTGGGGTACGCAGAAGATGCGTTAATCGTGAGTAACGTCAGCGACGAATCTAGCGAACAGGATACACCTGTTGTTGCTGTACAACGCTCTAGCTGGAAAAAAACAACGCTCATCGCCTTGCTTTGTAGTTTTGTCCCGAGTGTCATTTTTGCTGGTATGTGGTACAGCCAAGCTAACGGAAACAACAACGAGACTGTCACAGAAGCAGAACCCATTGTTTTGGTGCGCAATATCTTAGGCGAGCTCAAACTTAGCGACGTTCGTGTGGAATGGAATGCCGCCGCACGCCAAGCGGTTTTGGAAGGCTATGTTGAAGATCGAACTCAGAAACTCGATCTGCTTGGTCGAATTGATGTACTAGGTATCAATTACAAAAGTGACTTAAGAACGATGGAAGAAATCCGTCGCGGGGTTCGATTTATTTTGCGAAACCTCGGCTATCACCAGGTGAAAGTCGAAAATGGGGATGAGACGGGCACACTGTTACTGACGGGTTATATCGATGATGCAAGCCGCTGGAACCAAGTTGAGCAAATTTTAGAGCGAGACGTACCGGGCCTCGTAGCGTGGAAGGTTGAACTGCAAAGAGCGGGTGCCTACATGGACACGCTAAAAGCCTTATTGACGGATGCGGAGCTACTGAAAAAAGTCCAGTTGGTTACTAGCGGTGATCGCATCGAAGTACGCGGGGAACTTGATGATATCGAAACGACTCGATTTTACGGTGTGACTCGAGACTTCCGAGAACAATATGGTGAAAAACCGTATTTAGTTTTGAAATCCATACCTAAGGTGAGTAAAGGCACCAACATCGATTTCCCGTTTCGTAGCGTTAACTTTGGTCAGGTTCCATATGTGATTCTGACCGATAACGTTCGTTACATGGTTGGTGCAAGAACGCCTCAAGGCTACCGCATATCCAGTGTTACGCCTGCTGGCATTGAGCTGGTCAAAGGCGGGCGGGTGATAACAATAGAACTCGGATACGAGGGCGAGACGAACAATGACAAATCTTGAACAAATTTTAAATAACGACAAAAACGGTGCGGAAGTGCACAAGATTAAGAGCAAGCTCTTAGAAGCACAAGCGGTGGTGAAACGTCAGTTGGATTTAGGGTGCTCACCACAGCAGTACCAATTGCTACTCAAACAGTATGAAGCTTACACCGCCGCACATGCAGTCGTTGAATCATACGAAGCGAACTAAAAATACGAGGAAGTCTTATGTCATTTTACGATGCTAGTAACAGTGTAAACCTTGATGATGTTAAAACTAAGTTAGAACAACAAGCGAAAGATGCCAACACAGAAGTGACGGCAGCCATCAAGAACCTAGAAACCAATGCCGATGATCCATCAAAGCTTGCCGAGCTTCAGCACGCGATCAACAAATGGTCTGTTGTTTACAATATCAATGCGACCACCACTCGTGCGATTAAAGATGTGATGCAGTCGATTCTCCAGAAGGTGTAAAGCATGGAACGAGAAACGCGCCAACTGCTGGCTGAAATCGCGCTGATGGCAACCGGTATGCATCGTCATCAAGAAGCTAACACGATTGCGGACGGCCTTGAAGCAAGCTCCGGTTCTGAAGAGACCGTGGTGATGATTCGTGCAATGAGCCTCATGAATAAAGGCTTGTACGAAGAGGCTCATCAATTGCTCGAACCACTTTGCAACGCCTATCCAGATCTGATCAGTTTAGCGGCCCTTGCTTCCGCCAAAGCTGGTTTATTGAGCAAAGCGGAAAGTTGGGTAGAACTCGCATCACAGGGAAGCGAAGAAAGCCAAGCATTTGCTGCAAGCTTTTCTCAGGACATTAGGAACCTTGGATGATCGTTGATTCAAGTAATCTAACTCTTCAGCCTCAACCTCTGCGCCAATCGGAGTCGCGCCATTATGAGCGGAGCGATGAAGATAAGATGAATGTGCTCATGGAGCGTAATGCCAAGCAAGCGGAAGCTTCACACGCCTCTCCAAAAGAGACGTTAGAGAAAACAGAAGCGAAATTGGCGGGCATCAAAGCGTGGTATGAATCACTAAAAGACGCAGACGTTGTCAGTAAACAAAGCGTCTTATCATCGTTGAATGAAGCGTTCTCCGATCCTCAAGTTAAACGAGAGGCAATGTGGTACGCCTTTCATGAGGCGAAGAGTGCAAAGGGCACCGAACACCCGCAAGCTGATTTATTAAAGGTGTTGAAGCAGGAGTTGCTAGGGGGTTTTTCGGGCCAGCTTATTGCTGAGCCACCTGTCGATAAAGCAGCACTTAAAGAAATGTTGGCGCAGCATTTTCCACTGGGTGCCCAGAAAGAACAAGCCTTATGGCACAGCTGGGCTGAGTTGAAGTCGTTACCTGGTATGGCATCAACACTGGACATGGTTCGTGATGAGCTTAGCTTCATGATTCAAAAAAATGCGATGGTGAAAAACATCGTGACTCATAGTCACAAGTTAGATTTGTCTTAGGAGTACATATGATAAACACGCAGTACACCGAGGTGATGCAAACCAACATTGATAAGTTGCAGGATGCACAAGTCGAGGACGGTTTAAGTGAACGTTTCGAACAAGCTATGTCGGTTCCCGAGGCGAATAATGGCTTGGAGGGCGGTTTGCTCGAAAACATCAGCGAGTTAAAAAATACTATCGATAACGCGAAAAGTAACCTGCAAGACAACATGAAGATGGTGGGTGATGATCCGGCGCAATTACTGCAAATGCAGTGGGCACTGACGCGCATTACTTTTCAAGAAGAGCTGATCGCGAAAACCGTGGGTAAAACCACACAAAATGTAGAAACCTTATTGAAGGCACAATAGTGATGATGAATAAAATGAGAGCGGTTTTCATCATGCTCACGTTGTTTCTGGTGGGGTGTCAGACCGAGCTGTACACCAACGTAACTCAGAAAGAGGGGAATGAGATGTTGTCGATCTTATTATCCGAAGGTGTCGTTGCAACAAAAGAACCTGACAAAGACAACACCGTCAAGTTAATGGTAGACAGTTCTCAAATCGCCTTCGCTGTAGACGCGCTGAAGCGAAAAGGTTACCCAAGAGAGCAGTTTTCTACATTGAAAGAGGTGTTTCCCAAAGACGATTTGATCTCGTCGCCATTAGCAGAACGAGCACGTTTGGTGTACGCGAAATCTCAAGAACTTTCTTCAACCTTATCTCAAATTGATGGCGTGCTGGTGGCACGTGTTCATGTTGTTTTGGAAGATCAAGATCTACGTCCAGGAGAGCGTCCAACGCCTGCATCTGCCTCTGTGTTTATTAAACATGCGGCGGATATTGCGCTTGACTCGTATGTTCCGCAGATCAAATTATTGGTGAACAACAGTATTGAGGGGTTGAATTACGATCGAATCAGCGTAGTGATGGTACCCTCATCAGAGGTACGAGTTGCTACTCAAAACAATCAATTTAAAAGCATTTTGTCGGTTCAGGTCACCAAAGAGACGGCGAATAATTTTGTCGCCATCCTGGTGTTCTTGGTAGCTGCGCTTATCGGTTCAAATATCGCTACTTTTACTTGGTGCCGCAGGAACACAAAGCGTGGTTAAACCAGAAACACCACTCGCGCAGGTACAACATCAATTTAACTACGCGCCTTGCCAATACATCCATAAAAGTTGGATAGAACAGAAACAGCCTTGGTTATTAAATATTGAAGGTTGGAGAGATAACCCCATGTTTAACCAATGGTGCATAAATGAGTGGGCGTTATCTCCAGTTCCAGAGACGGCTTTTAACAAACCTTGCCATAGCTTGGCGTTGCTCCCAGCGGATGCGTTGAATCAACTCGTATTGATGGTGGGCGGAGCTTTACATTGTGTGGCAATGCGAGGCGTTGTTTTAAAACATCCGAAACAGGTTCTGAACAACGTCTTTGGATTGGAAGGCGCTCGGTTCTTGATTCAAAACGGGCCGATGTTGTTATCCAGTTGGCCGCAAGGTTGGCAACATCCGTTGCCAGAATCATTGGATGAGCGGTCTGTTGAAGCAAAAATGCAAGCGCTTGGGTACTCCTGGATAAGGTTTGTTTTAGTTAACTCGCCAGAAGACATTGTCCTGCGTTGGCAATTCAAACTAGAACAGCAGCTCAGCGAGAGTACGGAAATGGCTAGCTGGTTGGCAAAAGATCAGCGAGATCTGGCGTATCGACTCACAAAAAAAATCGCAAAACAGGTTATTCCCCAATGGTTTCATTTGTTGAAATAAAAACAGACAACTTGCAGCTGGCACCTGGCTTAAAGGTGCTGAAAGCGAAAGATTATGCCAGTTATCTTGATTCGCAACACTTAGTTGAAGCCGCGAACTCCAAAGCTGAAAGCATCATTGCTAATGCCCAACAAGCCTACGAAACCGAAAAACAACGTGGTTATCAAGATGGCCTTGCACAAGCCAAGATTGAAAATGCGCAAACGATGGTTGAAACCCTAGCGCGTTGTAATGATTACTATCAGCAAGTCGAAGAAAAAATGACAGGCGTGGTGTTGGAAGCGGTACGTAAGATCATCGATACCTTTGATGATGTCGATACCACGGTGAGCGTCGTGCGAGAAGCGTTGCAATTGGTGAGCAACCAAAAGCAGGTCATTTTACATGTCCATCCAGAGCAGGTTGTTGATGTGAGGGAAAAGGTGGCTGGTGTATTGAGTGATTACCCTGAAGTCGGTTACGTTGACGTGGTAGCAGACGCTCGCTTGAAAAATGGAGGCTGCATTCTGGAAACTGAAGTTGGGATCATCGACGCCAGTATTGATGGACAGTTGCATGCATTAAAGCAAGCGATGGTGAAGCAGCTCAGTGAGCGTAAAATTACGATTCATGAATAAATCTTAAAAACTCAGCACTTGCTGAGTTTTTTCATTTTAATGCCTTTAAACAAAAAAAATCCGACCATTTCTAAAATATTCACTGCCATAAATCCTTAAGAATACACCTAAGAAAGCTGCTTAGTTGATAAGTGTTGCAACCAAGCAGCGCCTCTAAAACAACAAAAATAGGATTATTTAGTCGAATGGCTAATGGATTTATAACTTCTTTACTGACAGATTTTGCCAGCCGCTGCCAACTGGAGTCGCTGGTTTTTGATGAGGATGATTGTTGTCATCTACTCATTGACCAAAACACAGCAATCACAATTCGCGCACAAGAAGATCGCCTGACACTTATTGGGCTGATTTCAGGCGATAAGCCGAGTGATGATGTTTTGCGTCAACATATGAAAGATGCCTTAACGCAAGGCTCTCCAGCGGTATTCTGGGAGGCAGAAACGGGATACATTGGTTTCACACACCTGCACCAGCAACTGTTAACTGCTTCTTTTCTTGATGAATCATTAGCGAATTTCATCGAATGGCTAAAAAGTGCGAACACGCAAAAAGTAATCAATAAAACAACCGAAGTCCCGGTAACGAGTACTACTCATTTTTCCACATTAAGGGTTTAAAACATGATCAGTTTTGGAAGTGTTAGCGCATTGCAGGTTGCCATGCCGCAAGCTCGCAACGAGATACTAAACGAAGGCAAGCTGAGTATTGGTGGCAAAGAATACCAAATCAACGCAGCGACCCAAGAATTTACTCGTACCAATCCTACTAATGGTGCGGTAGCGCGATTTTTTGAAGCGACAGGAAAATTGTTTCGCGAAGGCAGCTCACAATCGGTTGCGAAAGCCCTTACAAAAGCCGTATTTGATAATGAGCAAGGCCAAGCTCAGCGTTTACGAGCTGCTTCTTCTGTTGAGCATGGACAAATGTTCTTCAAAGATGGAAACATAAAAACCGCATCAGATGTATTAAATGCATTCGCAAAATTGGATAGCAAAACGGTCCAATCGCACTCTGCTGAGCTAAACCAGTTAGCGGAGCGAGCAATGACAGAATCAATGCTAGAAACCGATTCTGGTAAAAACCTCACATCACTGATTGGCGAAAGTGCAGCGAAGTCGCTTGCTGGACGTGTAGTAAAAGACTATGGCGGTGGTGTGTCTGCAGCGCAAAAAAATCCAGCAGGTAGCATCAATCAAATGCAAGCGGTGTTTGATATGGAGGTGATGCATCTTAAATCGGCGCAACGCCATATCGAAGGTCTAGCAAGCACCGATCTAAGCCAAGGTGTATACGCTGAAGGACTGGCAGAGGACGCGTTTAACAAAAGTGGCGTCACCGATAATGTCGAACGAGCTGCGGCGTGGATCATTAATGCTTCTAACTCTAAAGGAAACGATGCCGAAAACATTACGTCTTTACTTAAAGAGTACGCGTCTAATGGTAAAGACTTATTGAATATGGACAACTTAAAAGAGCTACACGCTCGATTGGTACCTGATGTTGAACGTGACTACCGAGGGCCAAATATTTCGGGTGGTACTTTGCCTTCAAGTATTGGCGGTGAGGGGATGCTAAAGCAGCACATTGAAGGATTTTTGAAAGAAAACCCAGTGGCGGATAAAGATCTGGGTAAACACTTGTTTGCAGGAGTCATTGGGTATCACGGGTTTACTGATGGAAACGGTCGCATGGGACGCATGCTATACGCGATAGCAGAACTTCGTAACGACTCATTCAATCCTTTGGCTATGAACGCAGAGAACAGCCTTCACGGCATCAAGTAATTTTTCTCTTCTATTCAAATTTTAGAGCGGTGATTGCCGCTCTTTTCTTATTTCTTTATCCAACTTGCTCCTCATTTTTCTACCTCGCTAAAACGGCTAATAGCAATAAAATTGAGACGTTTAAATAAAGCTCTTGTGTCTATCACGCCATAAAATCGCTCTTATCCTTATGAGCTTATTTAAATAAGCCGTTATACCCAAGTCGTCTCGCTGCATCAGATATTTCGAGGCTACTTAGGTATGTTAAATTAGACAGGACACAACATGGATACAGGAAAGATTAATATGCTTCTCTCTGAACTGGGAGAAGTGCTGAACCTTGAGCGCGTGACAGCGTATGACGATCAAATGTGGTCACTGCATTTTGCTGAAAATAACAGTGTCGATGTTCTGCTCGTGGAGGAAAAAGGCGAGTTGTTGATTTCTAAAAACCTGCACATAGAACAAGAGGATATTACGTTAGAAAAACTTCAAGTTTTACTTGAATACAACTTCTTATACCGAGAGACCGGCGGTGTGCAGTTTTGCGTTAATCCAACCACTAAAGATGTGGTTCTTCAGGTTGCCATTGCGGCCGAAAGTGAACTCACCAACATTGCTAACTTGATGATTCAACTGAATGAGCTAGTGGATACATGGGCTCAGTTATTTCAGAACAATACGGTCGTAGATTTTAGCCAAACAGACGTACACGCATTTATTCAGGTTTAAGGCATCAAACATGGTCAATATTAATACATCACACATGCATTCGTTGAGTCAGTTAACGTCCCATTTGGCGACACAAAATCAAGCTGACGATAAAGAGGTTCGAGCGCATAATGGCAAAGATATTTTTGTTAAAGAAGGGGCGCCTAAAAACAAAAGCGTCAGCGCGCGTATTAGCCACCAGAATAAAGCGAAAGACATTGTGGTGAATCTGCTCACGAAGCAGGGCATTCCTAAAGACGTTGCGAAGTTGATGCTGCAAAATGTGTTGAACGGTGAAAACAAGTTAACGCTTGGTAGTCTGAAAAATCTTGAGAGATTGTCGTCTGGTCCGAGCTCACATTGGCCAGCCCCACAAACGGCGGCCTCTTCTTCTAAAGCGAATAAAACCTCATCGAGTGTAGCGCTGATCAACGAACATAAAACTAACCTTCAAAAGCTTGGTGATTTTGCCTGTACAGACTTAAATACATTTGGTGTAAAAGGTTCGCAGTTTTATGAAACCAAAGGAAAGCCTAGATTAGAAGCGCTTCACGCGAACCAAGCGCGAATCATGCAAGATCAACGAGCGACTATGTCCGCAAACGGAGTTCAAGCTGCAGCACAAAGAGGAACCGCACCGCAATTAAGCACTCTACAGAACATTGCTAAGGCAGTACAAAACGCGAAAGCCGGCTGCTGTACTACATTTGCCTTTGCTGCCGCTGCGGAGATGATTCAAGGCATGTCAGGCACACCTGAAGGTGAGCCTAAAGTAGAAGTGGTTGCGTTTAAAAAGGGCCATTCAGGTACACACCTTTATGTACTGGTTGGTCGACAAGAGGGGAGTGATATCAAAGATCCATCAACATGGAGTAAGGATGTGAAAATTGTTGATCCTTGGGCAACATCCGCATTCGGTGCACCAATGTTTGGAGATGCGCAACGACCACCTGTTTCGAATATGTTCCCGCCAACAGAAGTCATTTTTGATAGCCATAAACTGGGTTAGTCACTCTGCAAAAGAAGTGAGAAACCACATAATGCTAATCATCTAACCTTGATTAAAAGAGCAGCCCTGAACTGCTCTTTTTGATTACTCTGGCAACTCATTTTTACAGCGAGACTTCTGCGGAAAACCTCACAATGAAGACGAGAAAGTGACAAAAATAAAGCCATTACCGACATCGTTCAATCTGCAATCGTTGTTCAATAGAGTTATTGAAACAAAAGGAAAAAGTTATGAACACGATTCAACAACTGCTCTTGGAGTTTTGCCAACTCAATGAGTTACCCGAACTGAATTTTGAAGACAATGAACGTTGTCAGCTACTGGTCGACGACCGCTACATGCTGTATTTCATCGCGACAGATACGGATGACTTAATGTTGTCCGTGACGTTCGGAGGATTAGAAAGGTCGGGCGAACAAAGACTAAAAGGTTTAGAGCTTCTTGCTCATGCTAATTATCAGGGCATCGGTAGTGGCAGCCTTGCACTTGCTTTAGCCCCAAATGGTCGACAGCTTGTCTTAGCGGGACGTAAACCCGTTGAGCACCTAAACACGACGAATCTTACTGCTTGGTTTCATGAGGTTATTGAACAGACTGAATTGTGGCAAGCGCGTTTTGCAATGTTGGATCAAGCGATTCCAACCACCCCTAATCATGAACAAGCTCATGTTCAATCACTTCGTGTGTAGGAGAGAAAAATGGTCAATACAACGCAAAAAATCAGCCAAAGTCCAGTACCTGATCTAGAACAGTTTCGTGCAGTCGCTGCGCAAAAAGATGACCGAGTGATCAGTAAAAGAGGTGAGGTAAAAGAACCTTCAACGTTCCATAAAGGTCACAAGTTTGCTTCTATCCACGAAGGCGTGTTGAGAAGCAAATACACTAAGTTTTTCCAAGAAAACATCAAAACTCACCTTGATTTGAAACAGGCGCTACTTAAACAAGAAAAGCCTGAGGTTGCCTTGCTAGCTTACTCATTAGTTAGCCCTTCTGGTTATCGCGGTGAGCCGCTTACTGAGCGCAAAATCTTAGAAGTTGTCAGCTTGTTGGATGAAGTCAAGGTGAGCAGCGATACGTACCAGCAGCTTAAAAATACGTTTGACGCGATCAGCAAAGATCCGCGTATGCAGGTGAGTTTAGAGGCTCAGTACCCGGGGAAAATGGATGGTTTTGGTGCCGAACTGTTACAGATGGGCAAAGAAAAACTGAAAGGTTCTGGCGTTAATGCTGTCATCAACCTAGCTTTGCCTGGCGTAGGGCTATTAATTTCAACAGGACGTGAGCTGCACAAAGCGGCAGTCAATGGCGATGCTGAAGCTTACCACCATCAGCTGGAGCAAATTTCGCAGCTTCCAGGGCGAGACCAACGTCTCTCTATGCCGATGCAACAAACATTGGCTCAAGGTCATGCAATGTTATCAGCTGAAGGTGCAGTTGGGGCAACATTGGGCATGGCGACAGGGAGCTTGGGTACTTTTGGTGTGAGCTCTGTAGCGACAGCGGGTGTTACGCCGATAGCAAAAGAAGCCATTGGTTCGGCTGCCACGACTGGCATCATCAGTGGTGGTGGTTTTGTTGCGAACCAAGCTGGAGCATACGGACTAAATACAGAAGTCAAAGAGCAACTCATGCAAGGTGAGATGTCTGGTGTTTTACCAAGGCTTGAAGTTTCTAATGCCAAAGGAGACTTTACCTTCAGTATGCAAGATCCAGCTTCTGTACGCGCATTGATGGCGTACCTTGGTCCTAAAGAGAACACGGCGATGACATCACCTCAAGCGCCTAAAGAAGCACAAGAGATGGAAGATGCTCGCTTAACGTTGAAAAAGATGTTGGGCTCAGAGCCAAGTGAACACTTAGTCCCTGACGTTGATTCTATCTTGAAGCTAAGTCCAGAAGATGCGCCAAGTAAAACTGAGGCAACTGCTCATAGTGCGTTTAAAAAGCTATTGGGCGAAGATTGGGATTGGCTCATGCCTGCAGTTCGAGCGATCGATAAAGGTGAGGCGAGTCAAATCAATGAAAAGCTGACTTACAAACTGCCACTTGATGCAGAAAATGGACGAGTATACCTTGATAAATGCCCAAACCTGAGTGACGCTCAGTTGGATGCATTAGATAAACTGGGCTCACCAAGTCAATTGCGACTGATGTACTTAGCGGAAGGTTGGGTTTAATTGAAAGTAAGGGAGCATCTGCTCCCTTACCGTATATGGTGTTTTGCTGGGTGTTTATTTAGGCGTTAAATTGGCCTACTGATTTCGCTTAAAAAAGCGCTCGGCATTAGCAAATAGAGATTCACAGTGCTTTTTCTGCTTGTCGTAGTCAGCCGAACCTTCTGGCATTGCGTCTAATACTTCTTTTGCGCTGTGGTATTCTTTTACCATCAACTCAAACTTATCTTCATAATTGCTTTTTTTATTCTTTTTTTGAAAGCTATCTCGTTTTTTTCTCATTTTTATTCCTCTAGAGCGTGTTTATTAAAGGTCAATCTAATTAACCTCTACTTTTATAGGAATAACGAAGTCAAAATGGTTTAAATTAAGTCTAAATATTCCATTGTCATCGCGCTGATTAATATATTTCACCGCTAATGACTATTCCTAAATAGTGATGATATATACACGAAGTGGCTATGCGGCGTTATGTCTTATTTTGACGCTTACTGATTGTTTTTATAAGGTTAAATTCCTTATAAACCTATCGATGTAAAGACAGCGCGTTGTGATAACCATGCTAAGAGAGCTAACTCTCGTTCGTATTTAAATCAAAACTGAGGCTATTTAATGGAAGATAAAGAATAAGTTGCTACAGGAGTTGAGTAACGAAATGACTCTAAAGAAAACTAAGAAGAGACTCGAACTAAATATTTCATCAATAGCTCACGGTTAGGAGCTGAGCTCACTATACACAGATTATAAGAAATAGATAGGACTTTCTATTTTTCTTCAGACAAAACTGCCCATGAAGGAAGCTTGCGCGTTGCAAAGCAATACCTAAAGATACAAAGGCATGCGTACATGCCTTTGTATTTGTGCCTAGCACACTTGGCGCTATGGTAGGTAGGCGCCGCCACATACTGGATTGTATGTGCCCGTGATATGTCCGCTTTTTTCACTTGCCAAGTAGCTCACGGTGTTTGCTACGTCTTCAGGTGTGGCAATTTTCTGCGTTGGTGTGAACATTCGAATGGTTTCTTTAAACTCTTCAGGAGCACCTTTTGTTGCGTCTGTTTCTACAAGGCCCGGAGCAACGACATTAGACGTAATCCCGAAAGGACCAAGTTCTTGAGCGAGGTATTTACTAAAGCTATCAAGTGCACCTTTTGCACTACCATGAGCAATAAAGCTTGGTGCAGGAGCTTCTGATAAGGTGCTAGAGATAAAAATTAAGCGACCAAACTGGTTGGCTTTCATGTTTTCTACCGCCAATTTTGCCGTTTGATATGCAGCGTGCATTTCGTCATTTAGCTTTTGTGCAAACTCTTCCCACGACTGCTCAGTGAAAGGTTTAGCGGTAAAGCTCATGTTTGCGTTTGAGACAAGAACATCAACGCCACCATGTTCATTTGCTATGCTGTCGAACATCCCTTGTATTTGTGCGTCATCACGAACGTCAGCTTTTAAAGTGTACGCCTCACCACCGGCGTTTTGAATTTCCTGAGCTAACGCTTCCGCGACCGCAGCACTATTTACGTAGTTGATAAAAACTCGGTAACCATCTGCAGCGAGTGCTTTTGCTGTTGCTGCACCAATTCCGCGAGCGCCACCTGTAATTAAAGCATTGCGTTTTGTCATCGTATTTCTCCAAGGTTGAGCCTGACTGTTAAACCAGCTTCTGTCGCAACGTACGCTGATAAGTTAAATTTGTCCGTTAAGCTTGCGTAAGTTCGCTACCACGCTAGAAAGTTGCTGTTTGCTGTTATCTAGGTCGGCATCAGCAAGGTTCTGTTGGGCTTCTTGCAGTACTAGCGAAGCGATATTTGCACATGTATCAACGGTGTCTAAAGATTTTTCTGTTAGCACGACTAACTTACTTCGACTATCCGTTGGCGAAGGTTTCCTCTCTGTCCAACCGCGCTTTTCAAGCCCATCAATTGAGCGACTGACGCTCGATTTTTCTAAGTACAACAGTTCACAAATCTGACTCTGAGAAAGAGCACCGTTGTTTCGCAACAGCAACACGACACCCCATTGTTCTGCTGTCATATCAATACCAGCATCTTTGAAACGGGTAGTGAGTAATCGGTTAAACAGACGACTAGCAAGCCCCGTAAGGTGACCGAGAGACTGATGATGGTTGTATTGGGACATGGAGAATTTCACCAAATAACATGAACGAACAATATGGTTGTATACACAACTATATTGGGCGATGTCAAATTCGTTTGAAGAAAATGCTACTAGCTTGTGCTTATCGTTGGGTTGATGTGTCAGATTGAGGTGCTAATGAAAATTGGTGAGGTAACTTCGAAAACTTCGGCCAGTCAAATGTTTGCGACGGATGCGCCGAGTTGGGGAGCAAGCTTCAATAAAGGTAGGGGGAGTTGCAATCCTCTCTTTACTTATTCAGTTTAAATGTGTTTTTTGTTTACATTACAAATGGTTAGATTTTAATTCTTTTCATTCGAAACACTTTTCTCAAGAAGTTCATGATAAATCAATGAGATTGATCTTTTTGATTGGCAATGATCAAATGTGCCTTTACTAAAACTGTACGGTACAGTACAGTTTGTGAAAATCATAAAATGGGTTTCAAACATGAAGAAGAAAGTTATCGCCTTGTCGCTTGTTGTTGGTTCGTTATTTGCTGCTGGCTGTGCCTTATACCAGCCGAATACTGTAATGACGGATAACGCATATGTTCATTCAGACGTTACGGCCATTTCACCTGAGGTTGGGGGGCAAGTAAGCGAAATCTTTGTCAAAGATAACCAGTGGGTAAGAGAAGGAACTCCTTTGTTTGTCATTGATGATGAAGACTTTATTGCCAACCAAGAAATTGCTCGAGCAGCACTAGATGTTGCGAAATCTGAGCTTACTGCAAATCAAATCAAAACGGATATGCAGTTAATGAAAATTGAGCAGGCGAAGCAAGGTATTCGCCGCGCGAGTGCAAATGCCGAACACCAAGCGGCGGAGTTTCAACGTCTTTCTCGTTTGGTACAAAAGCAATCTGTGAGCAAAAATCAGTTTGAAGCACAAAAAACGCGATCTATTGAAGCAAGCAGTAATCTTGAAACCGCTAAATTGGGCTTAGCTGCTGAGCAAAAACAGCTCGACACATTGATGACTGAGAAGTTGCAACTGACAGCACAGCGTAAAAAAGCAGAAGCAAACTTACGACTGGCTAATATTTCACTGGAAAGAACCACGGTGCGTGCACCATTCGATGGCTATGTGGCAGATAGACAAGTGCAAGTCGGCAAGTTTGTACAACCAGGAATGGGGCTCATCGTGATGGTGCCAGATTATGTTTGGATAGAGGCAAACTTTAAAGAAACACAACTTGAGAACGTTGTGCCTGGGCAAGAGGTTGAAGTGGTATTGGATATGTTTCCAAACCATCCATTGCATGGCCGTGTTTCTTCGATAACCCCGGCGACTGGTGCACAGTTTAGTTTATTGCCACCTCAAAATGCGACAGGCAATTTCGTAAAAGTAGTACAACGTGTACCAGTACGTATTGAGCTAGAGATCCCTCAAGAGTTGAGTCAACGAGTCTATCCGGGGTTGTCTGCAGAAGTAACGATCGAGACCGCGGCACAAGGTTAACTGCAATGGAAAAACGTTCACCGCTGCTGATTTTGACGCTTTTTGCGATTGCTGCTTTTGGTATTAACTCCGTGATGTTTACCGAGTTATCGTATGAGATGGCGGCAACGTCAGGCTTATCTGTCGATGAAGTTGCTCTGGTTAAAGTCGGCTTTATGATTACCCAGGTATTAGGTTTTATATTCACACCAATATTGGTGCGTAGATTGGGTACGTTAATTCTCTTACATGCCATTTTATTGGTAGGTCTAGCGAGCAATCTTGTACTTTACTGGGGCGGACAGCAAGAACTGGTGTTCACTCTGACTTGGCTCTCGAGTGGCTTTTTTATGAGCATGTTAATGGTGGTATTAAACCTTTACTTGCTCCACTTCTTTGAACAGCGTTGGCTACCTGCCATTATTGCTTTAACGCTAGTATTTTCAACCTTGCTACCGATCGGCGCTTACCCTTGGGTAGTGGCCAATATTGTCGAAATCTTTGATTGGTCACTGTTGTGTGTCGTGTCGGCTTGGCTGTACTTCTCTGCCTTGGTAATTGCATGCATCTACAATCCTAAGTCGATTCAAATCGAGGACGAACCCAAATCTGGCTGTTGGTTTTATTTAGTTTTTGCCCTGACAATAAGCCTCGTTGTATTTCTATTGATGAGAGGCAGTTATTACAACTGGTTTGACTCGGAATGGTTTGTTAAAGCCTCTTCGATAGCCGCGGCTCTGACTTTATTAGTGGTGTATTACTTTGTGAAAACCAGTCCTTTAAATACAGCATCAATACAGCTGCATAGTAAGTTGAAAACTAATGTTTTTATGTACAACGCTTTTTTGGCAGGTTTTGCTGTTATGGCGAGCAATGTGTTGTTTACTAGCTTTTTGAAAATGGCGTTGCAGTACAACAACCTTAATGCTGGATATGCCCAACTACCGGCATTTTATGCCATGCTAGGTGGTATGTTAGTCAGCGTGCTGGTGTATTACTTCCGCCGGCCATTAGCGGATGCAGTCGTCCCGTTTGGTGTGGTGATGATTATACTTTCGGTACATAAGTTTAGTCAGTTACCTAGCTTTGCTGGTACGGAATCTTTGCCCGTTCCGATGATGTTGCGAGGGTTTGGTGTCGGCTTATTGAATGTGTCTGTGACCATTGCAGTATTGATGTACTTCAATGTCGGGCAGCGCTTAGAAGGCATCGCCAATTTCTACCTCTTTCGTACCATTGGTGGTGTGATCGCTGGTGCCGTGTTCTCTCGGGTAATGCAAAGCCATAGTGCACAAGCTGCTGGAGAGATTGGCCGAACGCTAGATGATGTGAATCATGCTTTTGGTGCTTATAAAAATGCGTTGAGCAGTACGATTCTGACTCATGGACACTTGCCAAATTCGGCATTAGGAATGAGCCAAATTAGTTCTGTTGTCAAAGAACAGGCGACCACTCTCGCACTGAGTAATTCATTATTGATGTTTATTATCTCGGTCTTTGCTCTCGCGCCAATCTTAATAATCGGTAAAAAACTGGCGGCGAAGCGAGAGATTCACTAAGCCATAGAAACAACAAGGGAGCGATGATGCTCCCTTTTATATTCAGTGAGTTTACTTTTGGTATAGATTTAGGAAGGCGGTGACCGCTTTTTTCGTATGTGCATCTAACTCTTCATCTGTCGGAAAGTCGAAGCCAATTAGTGCCATGTTCTGGTAATCAAGTTTAATTAATGCGAGTAGTTGCTCACAAGCGAGGTCGGCATTTTCAACATCGAGTTGTGAGCTGACAGTTTCACTCTTTAAAAAGTCGATGAGGTATTGATGAATGCGATGCGGCCCTGTCTGCCAGAATTGATTTGGTACGGAATCATGTTTGTTGAAGTCAGCCGAAACGATCCGATAAAGTGATAGCATAGGATTGGAGCATACACCTTTTAGGTACTTCTTGGCGAAGTCATTCAATGTTTCTTGTAAAGGCTCCGATTGCTTGTCGGCAAGCTGGAAGACGGACTCTAAGCTGGTTTTGGTATTGTATGCTAAAACTTCAACAAATAACCCTTCTTTGTTCGAAAAATAGCGATATAACGTCTGCTTTGAGCCTCCACAAATCGCGACGATTTGATCGAGTGATGTGTCTTTGTAACCTTGTTTTATAAAAAGGTCAGTGGCAACTTTGATGATTCGAGTTCGTTTCTTTTCGGTAGATATGCGCATAAATAAATCAACCCAAGCAAAAATCCACCTTTGTTGTGGCTGGCGTGGTTTATTACCGAGCTTTAGGTGGTTTAGAGGTGAAAGTAAAACTGTCCAGTACAGTACCACTATTGACGTTAGTAAACACGACTTTTCATGAACCAAGTGCTTCATTGAGACAAGCAAAAGTAGGCAAATTCGATATGCTGAAACCTATAGCGAAGGGTGACATATTTAAAAATATCATTACGTATAGAAAAGTGATAACCGTTCTTCGTACGATAGCCTTTACTCTCGAAATCATGTTAGTTCAGCGCCTTATCCGACTCCAATGATGCCAACCAACGAAGCACTTCGGCGGTTGCTTCAATAAGATCACTTGGGATGTACTGGTCGACGTTGCCGTCCGCGTATAGTGCGCGAGCAAGAGGGACTTTTTGCATCACAGGAACGCCTTCCTCTTTAGCGATTGCGATCATACGTTTGGCTACCGCATCGGTTTCCATCAAGGTGATGACGGGCAGGGGCGTTTCGCCTTTCTTGTAATAAAGACCAACCGCGATATGCGTTGGGTTTGTAACCAATACATTAGAACGTTTAACGTTTTCGCGTTGATTGGAGGCTTGTAGCTCTTGGTGCAACTGACGGCGTTTACTTTTGATTTCAGGGCTGCCTTCCATCTCTTTGTATTCGCGTTTCACTTCGTCCTTGCTCATTTTGAGTTTCTTCGTGTGGTCAAATTTTTGGTACGCAAAATCAGCTGCAGCGATGACGATGAAACCTACCGAAGAGATAATCATTAATTGTTTAATCATGACGCCAGTAATGGTCGGGACACATTCTAGCCCGCAAGTTGGAATTTGCATCAAAGCGTTGATGTTACCGCGTAAGGTCACCCAAATAATGCAGGAAAGAAGAGAGACTTTAAGGATCGACTTGATAAACTCAATCACACTCTTAAGCGAAAAAATGCGTTTGGCACCTTCGACGGGATTGATCTTTTTGATGTCGGGTTTAACGGATTCACCACTAAATAGAAAGCCGAACTGCCCCATATTGGAAAAGATGGCGACGAGTGCAGCAACCAGAATAATCGGGGCGAGTAGATAGGCAATTTCTTTTGCGATGGCAATAGCGACATCGACTAGCGCATCTTGGAAGCCCTGATAAGCAAGCTTACTTGGTAGGAGAATAAGCGCTGAGATGTGCGACATGTAAGAATCTGCGAACGCAAACAGTACAATTATGAGCGCTAAAATTAATGCAGACGATACGATTTCTTGGCTTTTGGCTACCTGACCTTTCTGCCTGGCATCGCGTAACTTTTTTGCGGTGGGTTGCTCTGTTTTTTCTGCGCTCATAAAGAATCCTAAGCGTTATTGCCAAATGGTATTGAGTTGTTCTGCGAATCGGGTAATTCCGTAAAACTGTACTTCAAAGTGATCCATCATTAACCCGAGATACACGATCAGTAAAACACTTGCGATGGCACTTTTTATTGGCATGGCAAGGAAAAAAACATTCAATTGCGGTGCAAAACGACTGATAAGAGCCAGACCAAACTCAGCAAGAAACATTGCCAACACTAATGGGGCAGACATCAGCACACCAAGCCACATAAGCTGTTCAAATTGTGCGTAGAAGAAGCTCACCCATGCATCACTAACGGTTGGGAAAAAGTCCACGACCGGCCAAGATGTGTAGCTTTTGAATAACGCATAGATAAAAGTGACAAAGCCCCCACCAGAGAAGAACAGGGTAATCAACGTTTGGGTCAGCAACACTGCGGTTGGCGTCGATTGCGAGCCTAGCGTTGGGTTAAACATACTTGCCATGGCAGCACCACGTTGGTTGTCGACCAGAAAGCCAGCCGCTTCTATTGCCCAAAAGGGGATAGCAGCAACAAACCCGATCAATAGCCCAATTAATACCTCCTTACCCAAAATCACTATCAGCCAAATACCGTCGGTTTCTGCGGGCAAGCTTTGCTGATTAATCATCGGAAATATAAACAGTGCGAGTGAGCAAAGCACACCATTTCTCACCATGGTGCCGCCTAGCATTTGCTTGCTCAAAATAGGCAAAAAGATGAAGCATGCCATTAACCGAGGCAACGTCAGGCTGTACAAAAATAAGGCCTGGTGTAAGTCGTGATAGCTCATCGTATTTGAGGAATTTTATCCATAGCAAGCGAGGCGAAGGCGTGGAGCTCTGCCCCTAACCACTGTGTTGTGATGAACAGCGTAATAATGACCGCGATAAGCTTGACCACAAACCCCAACGTTTGTTCTTGGACCTGAGTTAACGCCTGAATAAGCGACACCAATGTACCAACCAACGCTGCGACTAAAATCGGCGGTAACGACAAGTACAAAACTAGGGTTAATGCTTGAGTCGTGAAATGAATGATTTCTGCAGAATGCATACTTTCTCCGTGATTAACCGTAACTCAGCACTAAGCCGTGAGTGAGTTTCGTCCAGCCGTCAAGCAAGACAAAGAGTAACAATTTGAAGGGGAGGGAAATCGTCATTGGCGATACCATCATCATGCCCATGGCGAGCAAGATATTCGATACAATTAGGTCGATAGCGATGAACGGTAAGTACAATAGAAAGCCAATTTCAAAAGCACGGGTAAGCTCACTGACCGTAAACGCTGGCAGCAACAGCAACAAGCTATCTGACTCTAAACGGTCCACGTACTTTTGAGGCCATAATGTGCGCGCAGCATCGGTAAAGAATATGGCTTCGGTTTCCCGAATATGTTTTTTCAAAAACTCTCGATAAGGCTGTAAACCGCTTTCAATGAGGCCTTCTACACTTGCAGAATCTTCGAGGGAGATATCATGCTGCTTTACGTAGTCGTAGGTTTCAAACCCGACGGGAGCCATGATGAAAATAGACAAAATGATCGCCAATCCGTACAGCGCCATGTTCGGTGGAATTTGCTGTACACCGAGAGCGTTACGCAGCAGTGAGAATACAACGGCGAGTTTTACAAACGACGTCGCCATCATCGCGATAAATGGGATCAGTGCCAGCAGTGCTAAGCTGACAATGAGATTGAGCTCGTCAGGTAACTGGATCATGCTGGCTCCTGCGTGCCACCAAACAGTTCCAGTACGCGCACACCTAAATGCTCATTAACATTAACCAGTTCACACTCACCGACGATTTTGCCGTTGGCACGCAATGTTACCGGCTTAGATACAGGTTGGTTTAGCTCGAATACGTACCCAGGCTGAAGCTGGTTAAGCTGTTCTAGAGTGATGGTTTGATGGCCGATATCAAACGTGAGTTCCACGGGCAGTTGCTGGTGGTCGGTTAACATTTCTGAAGTGTTTACGTCATTCATATTGGTTTCTTTTTCAATAATGTGAAGAATTTGGTCATCCAGTTGGCAGCGCCAGAGATTCTGGTTAGATACTTGAAAAATGGCTTGTTGTTGGGCGATATAACAATCGTCAAAAAAGATCACATCTCCCAGTTCGAGCGAATTAAATTCGCTTAACATTAAATGGGTCTTTCCAAGGCTTAACCACACAGGTAAAGCGAGATGTCGCGCCTGAAGAGCAGCGCTGTTTGGTAGTGCATCCAACAGCACGTTTGCTCCTTCGCTAACCCACAAACAAAGAGAGCCGTTAGGTTTATTGAGGGTTAACATCAAGGTATGCTCTTGAACTTGGCTCGACTCTAACGGTTGTAACTGGCTAAGAATGGGCAACTGACCAAATAGTGCTTTGAATGCCTCACTATGCGGTTCAATCTGAGAACTCAAAAGTGCTAACTGGAGCGAGTTGGGCAGTGACTCGAATGCAGTGGCATTCAGAGTAGACTCAAGCCATTTCTGGAGTTGCGCACGACAAAAATCCACTTGGATCGTTTGCCCTCCAATCAACGTGGTTAAACGGAATCCTTCAAATGAAGGGATTTGAGAAACAGTAATCGATACGCTCTGACCATCAGCCCCTTGGAAATGGCATTGCTTTGCACAAAGTTGATTACTGAGCGCAATACTGTCTGAATCGACTTTGGGTATCGTTAACGGCGTCATAGGTCATTCTCCGCTTGCCATTCTTCATACACGCTACGTTTCTGGCGTGAGTGTTGTTGTTCATGTTGTTGTTGATCGAGCTGTTGAGTTTGTTCGCTGATCGCTAGACGAAGTGGCTGATCACCGCCAAATCGGTTTAGGCGTTCGGCAAGATCTTGTCTAGCTTGCTGGCTAATAATGGAAAGGGCATGCTCTTGTCGAATCGTCACGCTATAACCTTGCGCGTCCAACTTGATGTGGATTTCGCCACCTTTTAATTGTCCTTCACTCAGAAACAGTCGAACCTCTTTGTTGTCCGATGCGGTTGGCAGCGAAACATAGATTTTGTCCACCAATTGTTGGAGTAACGTGTTTACTTCTCGTACAGGGGCCGGCTGAGCCTGTGAAGCGACACTCTTTAAAATGACATCGCCTTGCGTTGCCGCGCTCGCAAGGTGTTGAGGATCTGCTTTTTCGTCATCCGCTTTACCGGACAGTGTTGCGCTTTTCGTCTCGATTTTCTCAAGCGATTTAGTTTCAGAACGACTATCGGTTTTGTCTGTTAGTTTGCCTGTGTCTTGTAGTCGCTGAGTTGCACGCTTATTGTGTGTCGTTTCGGTTTGTTTCGTCGTGAAGTTAGCATGGTTAATTGCATCTTGAGCGAGCGATTTCCCTACGGCCTTTTTAGGGAGAGAACCGTCGAGAGAAGCTTGTGCTTGAGAATGGGGGCCAACGCGCTCAATCGAGGATGAGTTTGGAGCCTGATCGATCTCAAGTTTCTTATCTTTCTCATGCAATTTACTGTTTTCAATCAGGCGTTCTTCGCTATTTGTTGCGTCGTCTTGTGGTTTCTCTACGCCTTCCTTTGTGACGACGTCACTTTTTCCTTTTAATGTAGCGGTATTTCTATAAGTGCTGGCTTCTTGGTTAGAAAGTTTCGATTGTTTGTCTAGGCTTTGAGATGCTTCATGTCTTAACGGAAGGCTCTCGTCTCTGCTCTGAGTGTCTTTTTTGCTCGCAACGGTAGATTCTTCTTCCTTGCTAGGTTTCTCCGTCATTGCACGCTCGAACTGTGATTGAAGCTCAACCTCTCGTTCCAGGGGCTTTTTTTCTGGCGTTGATTTGTACAGCGTATTCGGTGTTTCTTCTGTTGGAGTAATGCGCATAATGAACCTTTAGATAATATCGACAGTGCGAAACTCTTCTTGTTCGAGTTCTTCTTGGTATTGTCTTTCTCGCGACTGTTCCGCGAGTTCTTGTTGTTGCAACTGAACGAATTTTTCTTTGGTTTTATGGGCTTGCCGTGCCTCTTTTTGTTTTTCTTTAAGTACCGAGCGTTCGTGCTCAAGCGCTTTTTTTGCTTCGGCAACGCGCTGTTTAAGCTCGGCTTCTCGCTCTCTCAACAACGCGATTTCTTGTCTCAATGTTTCCAACTCTTTGAGAACGAGTGTTTGTTGCTTTGCTTTGGCAAAACGTCGTTCTTCTTCTTCCTGACGCCAAACGTGATAGTCCTCGACGGAACGTTCGGCCTTTTGAACCTGTGCTGCCGAATTTGATACTCGGTATTCTTGGCGCTTAACGGCTTTATCCGCACGTTCAGCTCGAATTTGTTTGATTTCTAATAACCGTTCGATCATTGGTTCGCCATCCCTTTTAGTTGAGCGATAGCACCATCAAGATCACTTGGCTCATGCGTTCCTTGACGTAAAAAGGCGCGTATATCATCACTTTGTGCAATCGCCATATCTGCTCGGCTATCTGCCCCATGCTGGTACTCGCCAATTTTTATCAGTAGCTCAACTTCTTCGTACTTGGCTAACATTTCGCGAAGGTGAGCAGCAGACGCCTGATGATCAGGTTCAACGATTTGATTCATCACGCGGCTTGCTGATCGGAGTACATCAATGGCGGGATAATGGTTCATTGCCGCAAGTTTGCGCGAGAGAATGATGTGCCCATCTAAAATGGAGCGAGTTTCATCGGCGACAGGTTCTGTCATGTCGTCGCCTTCAACCAACACGGTGTACAGCGCTGTAATTGACCCTTTGTCAGATTGGCCGGCTCGTTCCATCAGCTTTGGCAAAGCGGCAAAAACGGAAGGCGGATAGCCGCGTCGTGTTGGTGGCTCACCTGCGGCTAGGCCAATTTCTCTCTGTGCGCGGGCGAAACGCGTTACAGAATCCATCAGCAGTAACACGCGTTTACCTTGGTCACGAAAATATTCCGCAATAGAAGTGGCAACAAAAGCGGCTTTGGCACGTTCCATGGCCGGGCGATCGGATGTCGCGACCACTAAAACCGATTTGGCCATTCCTTCTTCGCCCAAGTCATGCTCAATAAACTCTCGTACTTCGCGTCCGCGTTCACCAATCAAGGCGAGAACGGTCACGTCGACGTCTGCGGATCGAATCAGTTTTGCCAGTAGGGTACTTTTACCACCGCCCGCCGCTGCAAAAATGCCCATGCGCTGACCTTCACCACAGGTCAGTAGTCCATCAATGGATCGAACCCCAAGAGAGATTGGCTTTTTAATCAGTTTACGTTGCATTGGTGGCGGTGCATCGCGATAAACCGGATACCAAGCACTTGGTTCCTGACTTTGCGTACCATCGAAAGGACGCCCAAGCCCGTCAAGCGTTGTACCTAATAGGTGATCGCCAACGCCGACCTCATGCATTTTTCCCATTGGGCTAACTTCTGTATTTGAGGAAATCCCAAACATATTTCCTAACGGTGTGAGCAGAGCGTGATGCTGTTGAAAGCCAACGACTTCCGCTAATAAAGACAGAGTTTGATCAGGATTACGCAACTCACACAGCTCACCAACACGAACGCCGGGGACAACGGCCTTGATGATGGTGCCGGTTACTTGCGTAACGCGCCCGCGAATTTGGATCAGACGAGTTTGCCTGATCGCAGATTGTTGGATATCAGTGATGTATGAGAAATCGTTCAAGGTAAAAATATGCGCAATGATTGATGTTGGGAGGATAGAAAGGATGAGGGGGTATTTATAGTGAATATCAGTCGGGAGTTTTTAGAAAACTGAAAACGCACTAAAAAAACACGTCTGATTTTGACAGCTTCGAGAAAGCGCACTTCCTATAATTCGCCTGTATTGTACGGAAGGAGTGCAAGTGAATGAGTATTATCAACAATCATATCGCAACAAACCCAAAGTTTGATGCGTCTATCCAAAACGGGTTGGAATCGTCTCGTACCGACGCTTCACGAAAAGGCAATTACCGCGGTGAAACGGTCCGTGTTCACAATGCCACACAATCACTTTTTGATGCGATGGAAGAGCTCACTTCACTCGGTTCCGAAAAAGCAGAAAAAGATTTGACCAAGCGTAAAGTAAAAGACAGTGGCGTTCGAGTTAATGAAGCGCACGAACTCGTTTCTGACTATCTGCGAAAAGTCCCTGATCTTGAAAAGAACCAAAAGATCAAAGATCTGGCTGCAAAAATGGCGGGAGGAAATATCTCGACCATCGCTCAATTGCAAGCTTATTTGAATGGATTTTCAGAGGAGAAAAGCCATCAATACCTTGCGTTAAAAGCCGTTAAAAAGTTTTTGAGTGCGAGCCCAGAAAGTAAACATCTACTAGCGCTGATTGATCAAGCGATTCTGAGAATCGAGCAAAACCCAGATTCTTGGGCTCAAATTGATACGGAAATTCGCGTCTCAAACTTTGCTGATGAGTACAGCCAAGAGCAAGAGTTTAGCTCATTACATCAGCTGCGCGGTTTCTATCGCGATACCGTTCATAGCTATCAAGGGCTCGGCGCTGCTTATCAAGACGTAGTGGCGCGCTTTGGTGAACAGGAGGTATCGACCGCTGTTGAGTTTATGCTGCAAGGCATGAGTGCAGATCTTAGTGTTCAAGGCAGCAGTATCGACTCGGTTAAGTTGCAGTGGTTGATGTCCGATATGCAAAAACTCAAAACTCTGAATACGTTGCAAGATCGCGTGAGTCAGTTGTTCCAAATGTTTAAACCGGAAAGGACGAGTTATGGCTTATCAAGTTTCTAATTTGATGGCTGATGTGATTGCGTTGGTAGAGCAGCGATGGGTAAGCAGTGATGAGATTTGGAAAGTCTCCAACGCAATGGAATTGACGGCGGTACAACAAAAAATCGATTTTTTTCGAGAGTTCCACAAGTTAGTTCGCGCGATCCCTATTGATGTATTCGCCGATGAAGAACAACGACAGAATTTAATACAAGCGGTACAAAAGGCGCTAGACGAAGCCATTGATATAGAAGAAGAGGAAGCGTGGGAAGATGAGTTGGATTGATGCATCCGTCAATGAATTTTGCCGAGGAATGGGGCTCGATGCCGTCGATTTCTCATCAGCTGGACGGGTGCAGCTGGATTTTGAGCAAAGCGGTACACTACATATTGAGCGACACGGGGAGCAGCTATTCTTGATGTTGTCTCAAGCGTTATCTTGGCATCAAACCAGTGACATCATTCAAAGCGCACTCAGTTTGTGTCATGCCGATCAAGGCTGGCCTTTCGAAATTAAAACTGGTTTGTTAGATGAGCAAACTTTGGTTTTTTCTGCGAGGTTAAACGGAGAAGAGGTCACGCTTCCGACTTTAGAACAAGCGTTTACGCTTTTGGTTCGTCTACATAACGATGTGGCAACCTCATGACTCGAGTAAGCACTTTAAACGTAGGCATAGAAGCCTTCACGCATGTTACGCATAGTGAGGTTAAGGCCGATTTCCCCGAACGGTTTCAATTACTTCCTGATGGACAGGCGGTCGCTACGCACTTAGAGAAGCTCTATGACCTCAGGCCTTCAGACCAATACCTAATCGCGTTAACCAAGCCAAAATTGTTGCACTCAGAATTGTTGCGTCCAGAAAAGTACCGCCAACAGTTCGATGAAACGTTGGCTCAGTTGCAAGTTCTTGCACAGGATTCAGGCTCCGCTTCTTTTATCAAAGCATCCGAAACGTTACAAAGCACGCAACTGGATCAGCGCTACCTCACCATGGCGCTCAATCTTCTTATCCAGGTCTAACCAACATGTTGAGATCCAAAGACATTGAACTGTTGCTTGTTCACGCTGCACTACAAGTTCAATACCAAAAGCCAGAGCATGCTATCTCTATTCTCGATGCGGTTTTAGAGATAGACCCGCAACACAAAGAGGCGATGCAAACGCTCGCAGTGGCGTGTTTACAAAGTGGTCGATATGAGCGTGCTGTTGAGGTATGTGAGCACTTATTAAAATCCGACCTTAAACCTGATTCGGCAGGACTCTGGTTTTGCTTAAGCCAAGCTCGTTGGAAACAAAATGACGTCGATGGGGCACGCCAAGCGCACCGACGCTATCTGCAATCTTTAAATAGTGAATCACATGAATAAGTTGATCGATATTTTAAACAAGGTAGGGCAACGTAAAGACATTATGCTTGCTGTGATGTTGCTCGCGATCGTCTTTATGATGATATTGCCACTGCCTACCGCGCTGGTGGATGTGCTGATTGGCACCAACATGAGCATTGCGGTGGTGCTGCTTATGTTAGCGATTTACATCACTACGCCGCTTGAGTTCTCTGCATTTCCTGCGGTGCTACTGATCACGACATTGTTTCGTTTGTCTTTATCCATCACGACAACCCGTTTGATCTTGCTGCAAGGCGATGCTGGTCAAATCGTTTATACCTTCGGTAACTTCGTTGTGGGCGGTAACTTAGTGGTCGGTATCGTTGTGTTCCTGATCATTACCATTGTTCAGTTTATGGTGATCACCAAAGGCTCGGAGAGGGTTGCAGAAGTTAGTGCGCGATTCTCACTTGATGCGATGCCTGGTAAGCAGATGAGTATTGACGGTGACATGCGCGCTGGGGTGATTGACGTACACGAAGCACGGCACCGACGATCACTGATTGAAAAAGAAAGCCAAATGTATGGCTCGATGGATGGCGCGATGAAGTTCGTTAAAGGCGACTCCATTGCTGGTTTGGTCATCATTGTGGTCAACATCTTAGGTGGCGTCACGATCGGGGTAACGCAAAAAGGCATGAGTGCTTCTGAAGCGCTTGAGTTGTTTGCGATTTTGACCGTTGGCGATGGTTTGGTGTCGCAAATTCCGGCTCTGTTTATCGCGATTACGGCCGGTATTATCGTGACGCGTGTTTCTCATGAAGACTCTTCTGATCTTGGTTCGGACATTGGTGGGCAGGTCATTGCTCAGCCACGTGCGCTTCTTATTGGCGGTGTGCTTTTGGTGCTGTTCGCACTGATTCCTGGTTTTCCAAAAATTACTTTTCTGGTCTTGGCCACAGTGGTTGGTGGTGGTGGTTTCTTCCTTTTCTATCAACAGAAAAAACAGGCTGAATCAGATAGTACCGACTTATCAAGCTTTGTTTCGCAAGGGGCGGGTTCACCAGCAGCGAAGCCAAGCAAACCAACCCCATCTAGAAACAGTAAAGGCAAATTAGGTGAGCAAGAAGAGTTCGCCATGACGGTCCCGCTCTTAATTGATCTTGACGCGAGCCTTCAGGAAAGCTTGGAAGCGGTCGCATTGAATGAAGAGCTAGCAAGGGTGAGGCGCGCACTATATCTCGACCTCGGCGTGCCTTTCCCGGGTATCCACCTGCGTTTTAACGAGGGGATGCAAAATGACGAATATTTAATTCAGTTACAAGAAGTTCCGGTTGCACGAGGACGAATTGTAAAAGACCAACTCTTGGTGACAGAAGGGAATGAGCAGATCGACTTATTAGGCGTGCCTTATGAGCAAGATGAAGATTTTCTACCCGGTATTTCTAGCATTTGGGTGGCACAAAGTTACGAGCAAAAACTCACGACTAGCCATGTCGGCTTTCTCACACCCGACAGAATTTTAACGTACCACTTGTCTCATGTTCTCAAGGAGTACGCACAAGACTTTATTGGTATTCAGGAGACGCGTTATCTATTGGAGCAGATGGAAGGCAGTTATTCGGAGCTAGTTAAAGAGGCCCAGCGCATTGTCCCGTTACAAAAAATGACGGAAATCTTGCAACGCTTGGTTTCTGAAGATATTTCCATCCGAAACCTTCGCGTGATCTTGGAAGCCATGGTTGAGTGGGGCCAAAAAGAGAAAGATGTTGTACAGCTGACGGAGTACATTCGTTCCAGCTTAAAACGTTACATTTGCTACAAATACGCGAGCGGACAAAACATGTTGCCCGCTTACTTATTAGATCAAAGTCTCGAAGACACAATACGCAGCGGTATTCGTCAAACCTCTGCAGGGAGCTACTTGGCGTTAGACCCGTCAGTAACTCAACAATTTGTGAGTGATGTGAAACAGACCATTGGTGATTTAAGCCGCATGCCGAATAAGCCTGTGTTAGTTGTGTCTATGGATGTACGCCGATATGTGCGAAAGCTTATTGAATCGGAGTACTACGATCTGCCCGTTTTGTCATTTCAAGAATTAACTCAGCAAATCAATATTCAGCCACTTGGAAGGGTGGGGATGTAATGAAAACAAAACTAATGCTCTCGCTCGCGCAAGCGGGGATCGAAGTGACGCCATACTTTTGGCAAAAAAGTGAAATTCAACTTGGTTATCGAATTGAAGTAGAGGGTTTAGAGCTCGTTTTTCGGGTGGAGGACGGAGAAATCATCATCGTTCTTCTGAAACGCGTTCGTCCAAAATTGGGGTTGAGTAACCCCTTTGCCGGCTTATTTCTCTTGGCTGAACATGCCATTCAACTTTATCCCTCCGATTGGGTCATTCGCGGAAACGTTGATGTGTTACGTGGTAGCAACATGAGCAGCCAGCGATTAGCACAGTTCTATCTAAAAGCATGCGGTGCAAGCCATGATGAGCTAGACGACTGGTACTGTTTACGCCTAGCAGATTATAGACCTTTGAAAAAGTTGAAAAAGTAAAAACTCACGACTGTTACTGACAGCACCGATGAGATGACCCGCTTTAAGATAGGAATCAAGATGAAGCAACCGTTTACCGATGCGATTGAGAACGCTGAGCTTGCCATTAGAAAAGCTGAAGACAGAACCGATATTTTTAACGAGCTATTGGAAGGCTTAGGTGTTGGTCCTGTTGCGGGTGATGTTTTACTTGGCGGCATAAAAGCGCCAGTAGATACCATGAAACGTGCAGAGCAAGAGCTAATAGACGAAGTCCAGCGCCGCCGGCAACAACAAAATCAGCTACAAGGTACGTCAGGTAAACGCAGAAAGCGTCCCACAGTGATGCGCGGCATGATGATTTAGAGGTTTGGAAATGACGAATATGAAAACGACTGGCTCTACGACAGGAGCAACAGACACAGCTGCGAGTAGTGCACCATTACCCACTTTCCAACAAAACTTGATAGAGGCATTTACCCCTGTACTGGGTGAAGCAGAGACTCAGCAACTTGCCTCTCTAATTTCTTCATTGCCAACTATCTCGGGACAAACGGAATCACAAAGCATCGCGCTTTATGTTGATACACTTGAAAACCTAAACGCGAAAAATAACGCGTTTGCTGGTATATCATTGACCGACACCGCATCTGTTTGGATAAAGTCGCTACAAAGTGCTAACTCAGATGGCGAATTAACCGCAGCCGAGTTCAATGCTCAAACAAACCAAACGCTATCAAATCAGTTTCAAGCTTGGTTTAGTAAGTTACTGACGGAAAACGTAGATAGCTCGTTATCTACTGAGTTTGTTAGTCAATTTAATTTGGGGACTCAGAGTAACCAAGCGGAGCAGATCGCCAACCTATCCGAGACAAAACTGGCTAATGCCACCAAAGAAATTTCTCTTTTTGTTGCAGAGCTTGCTAATCAAATGGGCTTCCGTGAAGTGAGAGATGCTTCTATTTCTTTTCTTCGCAATGCCTTTAGTAGCTTAGGTTCCGTTAATCTCGCGCAACTGAAGAGCTCGGATTTCCTGTTGACTAAAGAGAGTTTCGCTCTTCAAGTCTCAGCTCAATTAAAAAGTAGTTTTCAAGGCATCGGTATTACTTTAAGCACCGATGACGCAAGTGCGCTAGCTAACAGAATTACCTGGACTCCTGGTATTTCTAAACAGCAGCTTAAAGAAGCGTTAGATGAAATGGCCGTTCAAGTGAAAGGCCAATATAGCGCAGCTTATGGGGATGCGGCTGGAACGAAAAATCTTAAAGCGGCACTTAACACTGTCATTGGTGGAACCGAACCTTTGACGCTTTCTGGCTTGTTCGCCAACTTCGCCGTGAGTTTAACAAAGATAGAAATCGACAACTTTTACCAAGATAGCGCGATAGCCGATGTCCAAAAGACACAAATAACGGCAGCTCAAGTTAATTTAATCAAAGAAAACACCGAACGAGACATCCGATTACAGTTTGAAAAAATAGTAAAAGGTGAATCTACCGGGGCTTCGTTTACCGAGCGGTATGAGGCATTGCGCAAGAACTTAGGGGCATTGAAAGAGCGTCTACTCAATATCACCGATAAAGAGAAAGCGGATCGCGAGGTGAGAGCAGAGCACTCTTTGACGGCTCGTGATTTGCTGGCTGTCGTTGAATCTAGTATTGGTGATCGCTTTGATGAGCGCGTGCTGTTTGCCTTAAACGAGCGTCGCGTAAATCGCTTAGAAAAACGTAACGAGCAAAAGGAAGCACTGCAAGATTTAACCGTGCAACTAAAAATCTTTGGTGTTGTTCAGTCGAAAATTCACTCTACGCAAAGTGTTGATGGAGTTTATAAACCGGGAGATCCAGAAAGTAACTTCAAAGCGAGTGACTTTAACTACAGCAATCAAACGGATTTCGAAGCTTCACCTGAGTACAAGTATTTGACGGATAATAAGATAACAAACCATCGAGACTTCCTTCAAAAACAAGGTATTACTATCGGTGATGGTGCGTCGTACCAAGACGAAGAGAAGTCGAAAAAACTGTCTAATTTTTCTAGTTCTGTCAGTGCTAAATCCAAGTTGCTTAACGATGAAGTGCAAATCAAAACCACTGAGCTGAACGACACCAGTTCTCAATACAACTCGACCGTTGAAGCAATGAACAAGTTTGTTCAGAAGTACCACAGTATTTTACAAGAAATCCTACGAGCCATTTAAGGATAACCAACCATGACTAAAACAAACGCGACCGATCCATCCCAAATGCAAGCAGAAGAGCTGCTGTCTTTTCTGGAAGAGGGAGGCACGCTAAAAATGTTGCACGATGTGTCTCAGGACACCATCGAACATATTTATGCCGTAGGTTACAACTTTTTCCAATCGGGAAAGATTGAGCAAGCAGCGAAAGTATTTCAATTACTCAGCATGCTTGATCATTATCAGGCGCGATTTTTCATTGGCCTTGGCGCGGCTCGTCAGGAGTTGGGTGAGTATCTGCAGGCAATAGACGCCTACAGCTACGCAGCGCTAGTGGACGTAAATGATCCACGCCCACCTTTTCACTCTGCTGAATGTCACCTGAAACTGGAACAACTGACAGAAGCAGAGAGTGGGTTTTATAGCGCGAAGGAGATGTCTGCCGGAAAATCACAATATGCAGATTTGCATGAGCGTGCAGGCATCATGTTAGAAGCGGTGAGAAATAAAAAGGAGTAATTAGACTATGAGTTCTATTGCACTTGACCGCATCCAGACACAGGTTTATAGCCCTGAATCTGGCCAAACCACGTTAGATAACGTGCAGAAAACGGCGTCTGCAGCGACGCCTTCTGTGACGGTAGAAAACGTGAAGAGTAAAGATGCAGATGTACTGAACACTGGAAAAGTGAAAGTTCAGTTAGATGCACCTAACGCAGCTGTTAGCGACAAAGTGAATGATTTGACGCTAAAAGCCATGGCACAGCTGCAAAAGATCGTCGATACCATTGCAAAATCTCTCCATGCAGTTGCAGACCAAACAGGTTCGATTGCAGTCAAAATCATCGCAGGTTCTGCTGATGATTTTGAAGTAGAGCTTGCTGCTATCACGGATAAACTGAAAAGTGCTCAAAACGAGCTGAAAATTCAGGAAGTGAAGGTCGCAAAAGCTAAGCACGAAAAAGAGATGGTGGAAAACCAAGACAAAATCAAAGAATCGGAAGCCGCTGCAAAAGAAGCCCAAAAATCAGGCTTAGCAGCGAAGATCTTTGGTTGGATCAGTGCGGTGGTTTCTATTGTTGTTGGTGCCGTAATGGTGGCAACGGGTGTTGGTGCAGCAGCTGGTGCTCTTATGATCGCTGGTGGCGTCATGGGAGCAGTGAGCATGGCGCTGCAAGAGCCAGCCGTTCAAGATGCGCTAAAAGAAGCGGGCGTAAATGTCGATGTGCTAAACAAAGTCGTAATGGCACTAGAAATCGCCGTCGCGGTTATTGGAGCTGTTGTGACGTTTGGTGGTGCAGCAGCTGGCGGTATCGCGAAACTTGCAGCAAAAGGTGCTGGTAAGGTAGCTCAAAAGGTCACAGAAATCGCTACGAAAGCCGCTGCAAACATGGCGAAAGTGGCGGATATGGGCACAAAAGCTGCGACAACAACAGCGAAAGCGATTCGTTATGGCGCAGAAACCGTCGATCTTGCCGTCAACGTGGGTAAAGGCGCAACGGACAGTGTCCACGCAGCTAACAATGCTCACGTGACAGAAATTCAGGCTGATATCACAGACCTTCGCGCCAAAATGACCTTAAGCCAGGCCGTCATCGACAAGCTTAAAGAAGAAATTGGCAAGTTGATGGAAGATTTCCAAGAGCTGATGAGCGTCATCATGCAAATGATCCAAGCGAAAAGTGAAACCATGCAAACGGTGTTAAGCCGTCCTGCAACGGTATAAGGAGTTTATTATGCTAGATAAAGTAGGCGGAACGGGACGCGGCGAACTGTATGGTTTAGGCGACACTATCAAAACAACCAAAGCAGAAAAAACACCAGAAACAAAGCTTGAAGCGGGCGCTATTAAAAGCCAAAGTGAATCAGGTGTTTCTGGTGCAGCACGCTACCAGTTAGAGACTCCTAAAGTACCAGCAGTGAGCAACCAAGCTCAAGTTGTTGCAAACTTAATGAACGCTCTTGCACCGACGGTCAGTTCGCTAATGAGCACAACAATGAAAGCGCTTAACGGTGAAGAGGTGATCAAGTCACCATCAGATGCGGTATCACAATCGTTGACGCTATTAACATTGTTGTATCAAGTATCAAAGCTGAGCCGTGAGCAGCAAGTGCTACAACGTGAAATTGCTGTTGAAGCAAACGTCGCGAGTTTAGAAAGCCAAGCGGCAGAACTAAACAACTCGGCAAGTGCGATGATCGCGATGGCAGTCGTTTCGGGTGTATTAGCGGGTGCTACCGCAATTATTGGTGCCCTTGGTTCTTTCAAAGCAGGGAAAGAAATCAAGAATGAAATGGCGAGCAATAATGTACTGAAAACGCAAAAAGCTGGCTTCGATCAAGCAGAAGAGTTATTGAATAACAATAGCTTGTCTAAAACTCAGCAAGATCAGGTTAAGCGTGCGCACTCACTAGCGAAAGACAATATCGCAGACACGACAGCGCAGCTGACAAGTGGTGGCCGTAAGTTCGATAAGTTGATGAGCTCAAACCAAGCGAAGAACGCTATTCTTCAAGCTTTGGGCCAGATGGCAAACTCAGCATCGAATGTAGAGCAAACCAAAGCGCAAGCGCGCAGCAAAGATGATGAAGTACAAGCGACTCGCGCACAAGCAGCCAAACAGAAAGCCGATGAAAACATTGGTTTCCAAGAAGGTTTATTGAAAGAGCTACGTGACTTGTTCCGTTCTATCTCAGATAGTCAGAACCAAGCGTGGCGAGCGTCAGTCCCAACGGTGTAACCGTCCATCTCATTAACTACAAAGCGTTGTTTATACAACGCTTTTTTTGTGCAATTCAAGTATAGATATTATTTATCAGTAGGTTACGTTGATAAAAAAGTACATATCTATAATTCAACCTTCAAAGATGAGAACTCAAACGTTATCAAATTGTTAACGGTTGCTATACTTAAACGGTCATTAACACAGGTAAAAAGGATGTTCAATGTTTAAGTTTAAGCAAATCGCACTTGCTGCTTCTTTAGCGGCACTCACAACTGGCTTTTCTGCGTCTGCGGAAGAAACGTTTGTCACGATTGGTACTGGTGGCGTAACAGGGGTTTATTATCCGACTGGTGGAGCAATTTGTCGCTTGGTTAACAAATCGCGAGAAGATCACGGTATCCGTTGTTCGGTAGAAAGTACTGGGGGATCGATTTATAACATCAACACTATTCGTGCTGGTGAATTGGATCTCGGTATCGCTCAATCAGACTGGCAGTATCATGCTTACAAAGGAACCAGTAAGTTTAAGGAAAGCGGGCCTTTTAAAGAACTACGCGCCGTATTCTCCGTTCATCCAGAACCGTTCACTGTCGTTGCACGTAAAGACGCGAACATCAAAACTTTTGATGATTTGAAAGGTAAGCGCGTCAACATTGGTAACCCTGGCTCAGGTCAACGAGGCACCATGGAAGTGTTAATGAGCCAGTATGGCTGGAGTAACGATGACTTTAAGCTTGTGTCTGAGTTAAAAGCAGCAGAGCAATCAAAAGCACTTTGTGATAACAAAATTGATGCGATGATTTATACCGTTGGTCACCCAAGTGGAGCGATTAAAGAAGCCACTACGTCGTGTGATAGTAATATCGTAACGGTAGCTGGACCTAATGTAGAAAAATTGGTTGCAGACAATAGCTTCTATCGTGTCGCAAATGTACCGGGTGGTATGTATCGTGGCACAGATAGTGATGTTCAAACCTTTGGTGTGGGTGCGACGTTTGTTTCCTCTACTGCGGTACCAGAAGATGTGGTTTATAACGTGGTCAAAGCGGTATTTGAAAACTTCGATGATTTCCGCCGTCTCCACCCAGCGTTTGCGAACTTGAAGAAAGAGGAAATGGTAAAAGACGGTTTATCTGCGCCTCTTCACCCAGGTGCGCTTAAATACTACAAAGAAGTAGGGCTGATTAAGTAACCGTTACTTTCGCTTATTATTGATGTAAAACGCCATCTTTCGCGACTAATGCCACTCGTTTAACAGCGAGTGGCATATTTATGTCTCTCGTCATCCTGTACAGCGACGGAGGAGCGTGATAAAGGATCTTCTATCCGAGCACTTTATGGTCAAAATAGTTTCATTAGCCGCTCAGCGTACTGCTATTAGATTCCTAGTCTCGCCAAGGCTCGCTGGAATGACACAAAAACCTCGTTAAGCTATCTGCATTAATCTTTCGCGATGGCGTTTTTTATAGGAGTGTTATCTACTTGTGCAAGCTTTACTTAAGCATAAACATCAATGAAAAAGTAGATAGTGATCAGAATAGAAGAAAGAGCAACAAACCCTTTAACATGATTGGGATTAAGTTGACGAGATACACGAGCTGCAAGATAACCACCCACCAACGTACCGACCAAAACAACGCTACCTGTGCGCCAGTCAATGGAACCATTCGCAACAAATATCACGATAGCAATGAGTGAAACACACGTAGATACCAGCAATTTCAAACCGTTCATTAAATTAATGTCTTGGTGACCCGCTACTACCAGATAACTCAGAACAATAACCCCTAAACCTGCGTTGAAAAAACCACCGTAAGCAGAGACACCAACAAGTAATAGACCCAAAGCGATTGCTCCGAGTATTCCTGCGTGTTTGTGCTCTTTCGCGACAGTTTTGATAAGCATTGTTAAACGAGAACCAGTCAGGAAAAGCACGGTGGCAAACAAGAGTAGCCAAGGAATGGCTTCCAAAAATAGCGATTCTGGTGTGTTGAGCAGCAGATATGCTCCGACAGCGCCACCTACTAAACTGAATGAGACTGTGAACAACAGTTCTTGCTTGTTCTTCATGATCTCTTCTCTGAAGCCAACGGCTCCGCTAATGTACCCCGCACATGAAGCATAAGTGTTTGTTGCATTGGCCATAATAGGAGGCACACCAACCGCCAATAGGGCTGGAAAAGTAATAAAGCTTCCGCCTCCCGCAATGGAGTTAATGATCCCACCAACTACGCCGGCAACGAATAAAAGCGCTAGTTCTAAAAGCATAAACAATCCTTGTTATGTTCTTTTTCATTGTTAGAGCTTTAGATGGCCCATCCCACATGCTCTAGTGTTCTGATATGAAGTTTACTTTACCCGCTCTAAAACAAAATTGTTCAGTTCTGTGACGTTTTTGATGACATGAACGGTTTTACTTTGAGAGTACCCTTCGAGACGAGACATAAAGTCATCATTCCAGAATGCAGGGCATTGCTGAAGAACTTTGTAGCTTTGTAATGTCCCTTTCAATACCGAACTGCCATCAGGCCAACCTTCGGGTTTAATAAATAGTCCTTTAAGGAGACGTTTCGTCACAAACCAATAGCTTACGGAGTATGGTAGATCAATATAAACGAGAGTATCGGCTGCATCTAAACGAGCATTAAAGGAGCTGATAGGCCCCAGACCATCTATGATCCAACGATCTGAGTGAAGTATATTGCTATGTGCTTCATCAAAAACGTTACGCTCAACGGGCTCACCGTTTGGTTTATAGACTATGGAATCTAATTGATGAAGAGGGAGATCGGTAGCAGACGCGATTGCTTTACTTATCGTCGATTTTCCGCTGCCGGGCTTACCAAAAACCGCTACTTTTTGCATGTGACCGCCTCCAAAAGAGTATTTCCCATACGGTAGAGACAGAAAACCCACCGCTATGGGTGGGTTCGATAAATATTGAGCGCATCAAATATCCCACCATTCCTATGGAATGATGATAATTCGTTGGTTAAGTTGCGCTAAGTGTGTATTCATGCAACTACTCTTATATATAGGCGATGACTTGTCAATATTGTTTTGCTTAATAAGTGAACGATTTGATAGGAGAAAGAAAAGCCATCGCGATGGATGGCTTTATCTAGGTTGAAAGAGACAGCTATTACTGCTCAACGCTCACTGGCTGTGCTTTAAACTTTTGAATCAGCTTTACGATTAGTGGACTTGCCAGTACCAATACGGCTAAAACAGTAAAGGTAAGGGTAATAGGGCGCTCCCATAGGAAACTCAATTCGCCGTCTGAAATCATTAATGCGCGGCGTAAGTTCTCTTCCATTAATCCCCCAAGGATGAAACCCAGCAATAAAGGCGCAAGTGGGAAGTTAGCGAGTCGAAGTGCAATGGCAGCCATAGCGACAATCAGCATCACGAACACATCCATGGTATTGAATGAGACCAAATAAACTCCGGTGATTGAGAAGAATAAAATCATCGGCAGAAGTACCGTTCTAGGCACCGCCAAAAGCTTTGAGATGTACGGAATCAACGGTAAGTTCAGGATCACGAGTACGATGTTGCCGAAGTACATGGAAATGATCACCGACCAGAACACGTCTGGGTGCTCAACAAACAGGCGAGGGCCCGGCTGAATACCGTAAGCGATCAGCGCGCCGAGCATTATTGCTGTTGTACCAGAACCCGGAATGCCAAGCGTTAGCAGCGGTACAAATGAACCACTAGAGGCTGCGTTGTTCGCTGATTCTGGCGCGACCAAACCACGGATACTGCCTTTACCGAACTCTTCCTTTTTCTCTTTAGGTGCGAGGTTGCGCTCCATACCATAGCTTAAAAAAGCAGCAATGGTTGCTCCTGCGCCAGGAAGAACGCCAGTGAAGAAACCTAATATTGAAGAGCGAATTGAAACAGGCGCAACATCTTTGATTTCTTCCTTGGTCACTTTCATTGAGCCAATGTTACTCAGCTTTTCCTGTTCTTCATCGCTGGTGTCTTTTGATGGTTTAAGAATGCCCATCAATGTTTCACCCAGTGCGAATGTCGCCATTGCAAGCAACAAGAAGCTAAAGCCATCCATTAAATCCGTCAAACCGAAGGTAAAGCGTTCAACGCCTACGCCTTTATCGATACCAACTGTAGATAGCATCAAACCAAGAATGGTCATCATCCATGCTTTGATGACCTGACCTTTCCCCGCAAAAGCCGCGACTGCTGATAACCCAAGTAGCATCAACGCAAAATAGTCTGACGATTGGAAGCTAAGTGAAACGCTAGCCAATGCTGGTGCGGCAACAAGCAACATAATGGCAGATAGTGTACCGCCAGTGAAAGAAGAATAAGCTGCCAAAGCTAATGCTTTACCTGCTTGGCCTTTTTGAGCCATTGGGTATCCGTCGAATGCTGTCACTACGGTTGAAGAACAACCCGGCGCGTTAATTAAAATCGACGACGTAGAACCACCAAATACCGCACCGTAATAAACACCCGCCATCAAAATAAGGCCAGAAGAGGGCTCTAGGCCATAAGTAATTGGGATCATCAAAGCAATGGCTGAGATCGGCCCAAGCCCAGGTAACATGCCGATAAATGTACCGACGAAACAACCAACGATCACCATCATGATGTTCATTGGCATTACTGCAGTGGATAAACCTTGTAGAATTCCATCTAACATAATTCAGTCCTTTCTTTGACTACCAGATGGTGAAAATCAAACCCGGTTCGAGATAGATGTCCAAACCTTGAGTGAGTAGTAAATAGAACGCGATCACGAATGGAAACGACGCGCCGAACAGAACGGGTTTACGTCTTTCCCCCAGCAGATAAAAGCCAGCCAATAAAAAGAAGCCAGTAGCTATAACAAAACCTAGGTAAGTCAGGCCCACGCCGTAAAGCGCCATCAAAACCAAGAAAGCGATCAGTAACTTCCAATTGAAGGTCAGCACTGCGCCACTTTGTTTATCTGGTTGTCCTGTCACCAGCAATAGCAAAGAAAGGCCGACACCAACGTAAGTCAGGATGGTTGGCAGAGTACGTGCGGTGAATGGTTCATACTCATCACCTGGAAACAATGGAATCTGCGAGGTTTGATAACCGTAGCAAAGACAGAAGAGTAGAAAGATCATTGCGCCGACACGGTCACGACAGAGCAAATATTCTTTGGTGAAAAAGTTGGTTGAACGAGACATATTCAACTCCTAACAAAAATAAAAAAGACCGCATATGGACGTTAATGAATAAACTAAACCATTAACAATTAAGCATTTCGCTGCTAGTCGAGCTGCTTTGGGTATATAAACAAAGGAGTGTGCATGCCGATTGTCGACAATATCCATATACGGTGAAACTTAGAGTGCAAATACAGTTGGGGAAATACCAACCCCACGTTATTGGGTGAGGTTGGAATCTGAGGGACCCAGTTCGACTGTTACTTTAGGAAGCCTAACTCGCGCATTAAGTCACCCATTTGCTGCTCTTGCTCTTCAAGGAACGCGAAGAACGCTTTGTCCGCTTTGTAGTTGTCTATCCAACCATTGCGGTCACGGACGACTTGCCATTCGTCAGTGTTGTACATTTTGGTAAATGCTGCATTCCATTCATCCAGCTTTTCTTGGCTAGTACCTGGTGCAGCAAAGAATCCACGCCAGTTAGCGAAGACAGTTTCGTTACCATATTCTGTTAGCGTAGGAATGTTTGGTGCAGCTTCTAGGCGTTTTGGTGCAGTTACCGCTAGCACTTTGACTTGACCAGATTTTGACATCTCCAGTACTTCACCTAGGCCCGTAGAGAGCAGTTGAGTTTCGCCTGAAAGAAGGGCTGCCATGGCTTTACCGCCCGCATCGTAAGCGATGTAACGCACTTTACGCGCATCAAATCCTTCGCCTTTAAATGCGGCGGCAACGACGAGGTGGTCCATCGAGCCACGAGCAGAGCCACCCGCAATTTTCACTTTGCGAGGGTTAGATTCAAATGCTTTTACTACGTCTTCCCAAGAATTGTATGGCGAATCAACAGAGGCTACGATGGCACCGTAATCCGCAATGGTGGCTGCAACGGGAGTGAGATCTCTAAAGGATTGAGGGAAAATACCTGTTAGAGAGCGAACGACGATCGGTGTTGAATTCACCATCAGCGTATCTTCTTGGCGATCTGCCGTTTCAATCAAGTGCGCAATGGCTTTACCGCCGCCGCCACCAGAAAGGTTCTGAAAAGATACCGTCTCAACGATGTCTGATTTGAGTAGCACATCACCTGTACCTCGTGCGGTCATATCCCAGCCGCCACCGGCACCTCCAGGGATCAAGAAATGCATTTTTTCTACATCAGCAGCAAAAGCGTTAAATGAAAATGAAGCTGCGATGATAGATGTGGCGAGCGTTGGTTTGATTACCTTTAACATGTTCACGTTCCTTATGTTGGTGACTCTATTTTTTGATGAGTCTTATTTTTGTTTCAGCCTTTAACTCGAACTGGATGCTGATGTATCAAAGGTTAATCAAGTGTTAAATTGATGTCTTTAAAACGTCGATAAAGAGAATATTGAGCATAACGGGTATTTTGTTCATAAAGTTCACGCTGAAAAATTGGTTGCACATCACGCGTGCGTGCTAACAATTGCGTCATAATGGAATGACATCAAACGAATAAGGAAACAGAGAATGAAAGGGACATGTTTGTGCGGCGCTATTGAAGTGATCGCAGATGCTAAGAATGAAGTGAGTCTATGCCACTGCTCGATGTGTCGAAAATGGTCGAGTGGAGCACTCCATGCTGTGCATTGTGGTCCTAACGTAACGTTTAAGGGGGCCGAGCCAAAGCGCTATCAATCGTCTGAATGGGCGGTAAGAGGCTTTTGTGGCGAATGCGGCACAAACCTTTTCTATCATTTGTTACCGACAGGCGAGTACATTCTCTCCGCTGGTTTGTTCGACAATCCAGATTTCAAACTCTCATTAGAGATCTTTACCGATGAAAAGCCCGCGTATTATGACCTCAATCCCACCTCACAAAAGATGACATCGCAGCAAGTTTTTGAGCAATTTTCATCTAAAGAATAGCCTTTTGTATCCTTAATTGTTCGACAGCTTAATTGTTTTTCTTTTATATCATAATGTTAAGAGGTGTTTAGTTGTCGACAATTTGCTTTTTCCTTCGCAATTACCCCTCAATTTAGCTCGTAATAGATGATTTTCATCGATTTAAATTACGACCTTAGTCTAAATTGTCGACAATTTACTTGATTGTCGACACTTTGATCGACTACTTTATATTCAGGTTAAGAAATTGTAGACATTTTGATGTCGGTAACGTGAGTATCTGAGTATGAACTCTGAGTTGAAAACTCGTTATAAAGTACTGGGTTCTGAGAAAGAACACACCAAGTCAGAAACACTGACAGAAACACTGATTGAAGTCATTGTGAATGGTGATGTTAAGCCTGGTCATAAAATCTCGGAGCCTGAACTGGCGAAGAAATATCAAGTCAGCCGCGGCCCTTTGCGTGAAGCATTAATGCGTTTAGAGGGGCTAGGGCTCATTGAACGTATTCCTCATGTCGGGGCTAGAGTGACCACTTTTTCTCCAGAAAAGCTGATAGAACTCTATGCGGTTCGCGAAGCGCTAGAAGGTATGGCGGCAAGGTTAGCAGCGCGACATATTACGCAAGAAGAGCTCTTGAGCTTGGAAATGCTATTGTCGACACATTCTAAGCACATTGATCAAGTGGAAGGAGCCTCTTACTTCCATCAGCATGGAGATTTTGATTTTCACTATCGCATCATCCAAGCAAGCCGAAACAGCAAGCTGATTTCTCTGCTGTGCGACGAGCTTTACCACTTGTTACGCATGTACCGCTATCAGTCACCGCGCGCGCAATCTCGTCCAAATGAAGCGTTGACTGAACACAAATTCATTCTGGAAGCCATCCGTAATCGCGATGAAGAGCTTGCAGAAATGCTGATGAGAAGACACATCTCAGGAAGTCGAAAGCTCATCCAATCGCAAATTATACATACAGAAAGTTTAGACAAAGACTAGAAGGAATTCGTCATGAGCTTAACACCGGGAGCGAAGTTCAGACTCGCCATTGAACAAAACAATCCGCTGCAAATTGTCGGCACCATTAACCCTTACTGCGCCATGATGGCGAAAAACTTGGGGCATCAAGCGATTTATTTGTCTGGCGGCGGTATTGCAAACGCGTCATACGGATTGCCGGATCTCGGTATTACAACATTGAACGACGTACTGGTCGATGTTGACCGCATCACTAACGCGTGTGATTTACCGCTATTGGTTGATATCGACACTGGTTTTGGAGGCGCATTTAATATTGCTCGCACGATCAAAGCAATGGAAAAGGCGGGTGCTGCTGCGGTTCATATGGAAGACCAAGTCGCACAGAAACGTTGTGGGCACCGTCCGAACAAAGCAATTGTGAGCCAGCAAGAGATGGTTGATCGCGTAAAAGCAGCGGTTGACGCACGCAATGATGAAAGCTTCGTGATTATGGCTCGTACAGACGCGCTAGCTGTTGAAGGTATGGACAGTGCAATTGAGCGTGCGATTGCGTGTGTGGAAGCTGGCGCAGACATGATCTTCCCAGAAGCGATGACCAAGCTGGATCAGTACCTTCAGTTCTCAAACGCACTTGAGCAAGCAACTGGAAAGCACGTTCCTATTCTGGCGAACATTACCGAGTTCGGCGCAACGCCACTGTATGGCTGCGACGAGCTTGCAAAAGCGAAAGTCGATATGGTGCTTTACCCGTTAAGTGCGTTCCGAGCCATGAACAAAGCCGCTGAAACGGTTTATAAGCATTTGCTAGAAGTGGGCAATCAGGAAGCTTTGGTTGATTCAATGCAAACACGCAAAGAGTTGTATCAGCACCTGAACTACCACGATTACGAAGACAAACTTGACCAGCTATTCTCTGAAGGAAAATAGCGGGAAAAGAAAAGATAGACGGAAGCCCAAGAAAAGATAATCGGAATTTATCTAATTCAATAACGTGAAATTCGTCTGGCTAAAAAACGCTCCAAAGAGGGCAAAGCCAGACAGAAAAGGAGTTCAAACAATGTCTCAAACTGCAGAAAAGAAAGCAGAGTTAGGTGGTGCAGGCCTACGCGGTCAAAGCGCCGGAAGCACAGCTTTATGTACTGTCGGAAAAACGGGGACCGGTCTGACTTATCGCGGTTACGATATTACTGACCTTGCCAATAATGCTCAATTTGAAGAAGTTGCACATCTTCTGTTACGCGGTCACTTACCAACTCAGAAAGAACTGGATGCGTACAAGACACATCTCTTAAACCTTCGCGGCTTACCAACTGAGCTTAAGCAAGCGTTAGAGCTTATTCCTGCTACTGCTCATCCAATGGATGTGATGCGCACTGGTTGTTCTGTGTTAGGAAACCTAGAGCAAGAAATGAGCTTCGATGAGCAATTGCATTCGACGGAACGTATGCTGGCGCTTTTCCCAGCTATCATCTGCTACTGGTATCGTTTTAGTCACGATGGCGTTCGTATCGATACAGAAGATCAAACCGAAGACTGCATCGGCGGTTACTTCTTGCGATTGCTTACAGATAAAGAGCCATCAGCGCTACACAAGCAAGTGATGCACTGTTCCTTAATCCTTTACGCTGAGCATGAATTCAACGCATCAACTTTTGCAGCGCGTGTTTGTGCATCAACGTTATCAGACATTCATTCTTGTATCACGGCAGCAATCGGTACGCTTCGCGGACCACTTCATGGCGGCGCAAACGAAGCAGCGATGGAGATGATTGAAGATTGGCAAACGCCAGACGAGGCGGAAGCGAACATCATGAAAATGCTGGCCAACAAAGACAAGATCATGGGCTTTGGCCATGCCATCTATCGCGAAAGTGATCCTCGCAACGCGTTGATTAAGCGCTGGTCGAAAGAGCTGTCACAGCAAGTCGGTGATACACATCTATATGCTGTTTCTGAGCGTGTGGAATCAGTGATGAAGCGAGAGAAAGGTCTGTTCTGTAATGCGGACTTCTTCCATGCATCGGCTTACCACTTCATGGACATTCCAACCAAGCTGTTCACACCAATTTTTGTGATGAGTCGTTTAACGGGCTGGGCGGCACACGTTTATGAGCAACGTGCCAATAACCGCATCATTCGCCCAAGTGCTGATTACACGGGCCCAGATCATCAAGAATGGGTGCCTATCGAGAATCGCTAGCGCGAAGGTTAATTAGGGCACATACGCTTTGATTGACCACCTCCTTCCTTTGTACCTCTCTCTGACAGAGGAAGGAGTCCCTCTCATCACGATGTTTCTGGAGCAATGGAAAAACGTTGATGAAGGCAAGATGTACAGACTGAATGGAAGCAAACCATGAACACAAATATTAATACCCAATATCGTAAGCCGCTTCCGGGAACTCAACTGGATTACTTTGATGCACGCGAAGCCGTCAATGCCATTTCTCCTGGAGCCTATGAAAAACTCCCTTATACCTCCCGCGTGCTAGCCGAGCAACTGGTCCGTCGCTGTGAACCGAACACATTGACGGATAGCCTGAAACAGTTAATTGAACGTAAACGTGATCTTGATTTTCCTTGGTATCCAGCACGCGTTGTTTGTCATGACATTCTTGGTCAGACCGCTCTAGTCGATTTAGCGGGTCTGCGCGATGCTATTTCGGATCAGGGTGGCGATCCTGCAAAAGTGAACCCTGTGGTTGAGACTCAATTGATCGTTGACCATTCTTTAGCGGTTGAGCATGCGGGCTTTGACCCTGACGCCTTCGACAAAAACCGCGCGATTGAAGAACGCCGTAATGAAGACCGATTCCACTTTATCGAGTGGTGTAAAACAGCGTTTGAGAACGTAAGCGTGATTCCTGCGGGTAACGGCATTATGCACCAAATCAACTTGGAGAAAATGTCTCCTGTGGTGCAAGCAAAGCAGGGTATTGCCTACCCAGATACCTGTGTGGGGACAGATAGTCACACGCCTCACGTAGACGCCCTCGGTGTTATCGCGATCGGTGTTGGTGGTCTGGAAGCTGAAACCGTAATGCTTGGCCGACCATCAATGATGCGTCTACCTGATATTGTTGGTGTAAAACTAACGGGTAAACGTCAACCGGGCATTACCGCAACGGATATTGTCCTCGCGATTACTGAGTTTCTGCGTAATGAGCGTGTCGTCTCTTCATATCTTGAATTCTTTGGTGAGGGTGCACGTGATTTAACAATCGGTGACCGTGCAACCATCTCCAATATGACACCAGAATACGGTGCAACCGCGGGTATGTTCTACATCGATGAGCAGACCATCAACTACCTAAAACTGACTGGTCGTGACGAACAGCAAGTTGACTTAGTTGAGAAGTACGCAAAGCAAACCGGACTTTGGGCTGACGATCTAGATACTGCCGTTTATGAGCGTGTACTTGAGTTCGATTTATCATCAGTAAGTCGTAACATGGCCGGCCCGTCAAACCCTCACCGCCGTTTGCCAACTTCTGAATTGGCACAACGTGGCATTTCTGGTGCGTGGGAAGAGAAAGAAGGTGAGTTGCCAGATGGCGCAGTGATCATCGCTGCTATCACATCGTGTACTAATACCAGCAACCCAAGAAACGTCGTTGCTGCCGGCCTTGTGGCTAAGAAAGCCAATGAGCTCGGCCTTGTACGTAAATCTTGGGTGAAGTCGTCTTTTGCTCCGGGTTCTAAGGTAGCGCGTCTTTACCTGGAAGAAGCGGGCTTATTACCAGAGTTAGAAAAGCTTGGCTTTGGTATCGTCGGTTACGCATGTACCACTTGTAACGGCATGAGTGGCGCGTTGGATCCAAAAATCCAGCAAGAGATCATTGATCGCGATTTATATGCGACAGCCGTTCTGTCTGGTAACCGCAACTTCGATGGCCGAATCCATCCTTACGCAAAACAAGCTTTCCTTGCATCACCACCATTGGTTGTCGCTTATGCGCTAGCGGGTACGATTCGTTTCGATATCGAACGTGATGCTTTGGGTACTGACCAAAACGGTAAACCAATTTACTTAAATGATTTGTGGCCTAGCGACGAAGAGATCGATGCTGTGGTCGGCAAACACGTTAAGCCAGAGCAGTTTAACCAAGTTTACATCCAGATGTTTAAGCTCGATGACGCAGAGAAAAGCTCTAGTCCGCTTTACGACTGGCGTCCGATGAGTACCTACATTCGCCGTCCACCTTACTGGGAAGGTGCGCTGGCGGGTGAAAGAACACTGTCTGGCATGCGTCCATTAGCGATTCTGGGCGACAACATCACGACTGACCACCTGTCACCATCCAACGCGATCATGGCGAGCAGTGCTGCGGGTGAATACCTTGCCAAAATGGGCGTTCCGGAAGAGGACTTCAACTCTTATGCGACTCACCGTGGCGATCACTTAACGGCGCAACGTGCGACCTTTGCTAACCCGAAACTATTTAACGAAATGGTGAAAGAGAACGGTGAAGTCGTTCAGGGTTCTCTGGCGCGAATCGAACCAGAAGGTCAGGTTGTACGCATGTGGGAAGCGATTGAGACCTACATGAACCGTAAACAGCCACTGATTGTAGTCGCTGGTGCTGATTACGGTCAGGGTTCATCTCGTGACTGGGCAGCAAAAGGTGTTCGTTTGGCAGGCGTAGAAGCCATTGTTGCTGAAGGCTTTGAGCGTATTCACCGTACTAACTTGGTTGGCATGGGCGTACTGCCGTTGCAATTCAAACCAGGTGTAAACCGTAATACGTTAGAACTGGATGGTACGGAACTTTACGACGTAGTTGGCGAGATTAAACCGGGTGCGGATCTGGCCTTGGTTATCACGCGTAGCAACGGCGATAAAGTTGACGTTCCTGTTACCTGCCGCCTAGACACCGCTGACGAAGTTCACGTGTACAACGCAGGTGGTGTTTTGCAGCGTTTCGCGCAAGATTTCTTGGCGCAATAAGGAGTGGGTATGGAAAGCAAAACTCCGAATCAAATGAGCCAAATCAAAGTGCCGGCGACGTACATGCGTGGCGGTACAAGTAAAGGGGTCTTTTTTAACCTCGACGATTTGCCACAAGAAGCACAAGTGGCAGGCGAAGCTCGTGACAAACTCTTGTTGCGTGTTATCGGCAGCCCAGATCCGTACGCAAAGCAAATTGATGGCATGGGTGGCGCGACGTCAAGCACCAGTAAAACAGTAATTGTTTCTCGCAGTAGCCGAGCCGATCACGATGTTGACTACTTGTTTGGACAAGTGTCGATCGACAAACCATTCGTCGATTGGAGTGGTAACTGCGGCAACTTGTCTGCCGCTGTCGGTCCTTTCGCCATTCATGCTGGGCTGATTCCACAAGATCGCATTCCAGAAAATGGCATTGTGACGGTGCGTGTTTGGCAGGTGAACATCAGCAAAACTATCTTGATTCACGTTCCAATTGTTAATGGTTTTGTCCAAGAAACCGGCGACTTTGAGCTCGATGGCGTGACGTTTCCGGCCGCCGAGATTCAAGTCGATTTCGTTGACCCTTCTGATGGCGAGGGCAGCATGTTCCCAACAGGCAACTTAGTTGATGATTTAGTGGTGCCGGATGTGGGTACGTTCAACGCGACCTTTATTAACGCGGGCATACCAACCATTTTTATTGATGCTGAATCGATTGGATATCAGGGCACCGAGCTGCAAGACGATATCAACAACGATGACACAGCATTAGCGATGTTCGAATCCATCCGTGCATATGGCGCGTTAAAAATGGGCCTGATTTCTGATTTAGAAGAAGCTCAAACACGCCAGCACACACCGAAAATTGCGTTTGTTTCTAAACCGAAAAGTTACCTGTCTTCAAGTGGCAAAGCGGTCAATGAGTCGGAAATTGATGTGCTGGTACGTGCGTTGTCGATGGGCAAACTTCACCATGCAATGATGGGAACAGCAGCCGTTGCTATCGCTTCAGCGGCGTGTGTGCCGGGTACGTTGGTTAACTTGGCGGCTGGTGGCGGTGAAAAAGAGTCAGTGACTTTTGGCCACCCCTCAGGAACGTTAAAAGTTGGAGCACGAGCGAAGCAAGCTGAACAGGGCTGGGTGGTACACAAAGCCATCATGAGCCGAAGTGCGAGAATACTAATGGAGGGATTTGTGCGTGTACCCTCTGATGTCTTTGAGTGAAAAGAACGGTCTTTGAATAGAACGAGAGCAATGTCAGGACATACTGGAGGAAGCAATATGTCTTCATACGAAAAAGAATATTTATGGGCGAAAAACGAACCGGAGAGTTTTTGGCGCGCTCAAGCGGAGAATATCGATTGGTTCGAATCTCCTAAAACTATCTTGAAATCTGATGAAAACGGCATAGAACGTTGGTTTCCAGATGGTGTAATGAATACGTGCTGGTTAGCATTGGATTACCATTGCGAGCAAGGACGCGGTGATAATACGGCACTCATTTATGACTCGCCAGTAACCGGCAATAAAACAACGTATACCTATAGTGACCTGCGTGACCAAGTGGCAAAAATTGCCGGCATGCTGTCTGCCCAAGGCGTTGAAAAAGGCGACCGAGTCGTTATTTACATGCCGATGATTCCAGAAGCTGCAATGGCGATGCTAGCCTGCGCGCGTTTGGGGGCGATTCACTCCGTTGTATTCGGTGGTTTTGCACCTAATGAGCTTGCTGTACGAATTGAAGATGCAGAGCCGAAAGTCATCATGACGGCGTCGTGTGGGATTGAGATCAACAAAGTTATTCCATATAAGCCAATGGTAGACAAGGCCATTATGGACAGCCGATGGAAGCCTGAAAAAGTATTTATATTCCAGCGTCCTGAGTGCGAAGCCGATCTAAACCAAGAAAGAGATCTGGATTGGCAGCAAGAGTACAACCAAGCGTTGCCACACGGTTGTGTTCCGGTGTTGGCAACCGATCCACTCTACATTCTTTATACTTCTGGTACGACAGGTAAGCCAAAAGGCGTTGTGCGTGATAACGGTGGCCATGCCGTCGCGATGAAGTACTCCATGAGCGCAATCTACAACATTCCTCAAGATGGCGTATTTTGGGCGGCATCTGATGTTGGCTGGGTAGTAGGGCACTCTTACATTGTTTACGCGCCACTGATTCACGGTTGCACAACAATCTTATTCGAAGGCAAGCCCGTCCGAACACCGGATCCTGGTGCATTCTGGCGAGTGTGTGACGAATACAAAGTAGATGCGTTGTTCTCTGCCCCGACAGCGTTCCGTGCGATCAAGAAAGAAGACCCAGAAGGTGAGTTCTTAAAGCAGTACGATCTGTCTAACTTAAAAACCATCTTTATGGCTGGTGAGCGCTTGGACCCTCCAACACTGGAATGGGTGCAGAGTAAAGCAGATAAACCGGTTATCGACCACTGGTGGCAAACGGAAACGGGTTGGGCTATCGCGGGTAACCCAACGGGCATTGAGATGATGCCTGTGAAAGCGGGTTCTTCAACTAAGCCAATTCCGGGTTATCAAGTCGAAATTCTTGATGAGCTTGGTGAACCGGTGAAACCAAATCAACAAGGCTTTGTCGCGCTAAAACGTCCGCTGCCACCGAGTTGTCTGTCAACGGTTTGGCGTAACCATGACCGTTTTGAAACCGGTTATCTTAGCCAATTCCCTGGCTACTATGTGTCAGGTGATGGTGGCTATCTAGATGAAGACGGTTACTTGTTCATTATGGGACGTATTGATGACGTGATTAATGTTGCGGGGCATCGTTTATCGACAGGCGAAATGGAAGAGATTGTCGGTGGCCACCCAGCGATTGCGGAATGTGCAGTCGTGGGTATCCACGATGAGTTAAAAGGGCAGTTACCACTTGGTTTTGTTGTGCTTAAAGATGGTGTCAAAGTGGACGAGCTTGATCTTGAAGGTGAGCTTGTTGGCAAGGTACGTAGTGAGATCGGTGCGGTTGCCTGCTTTAAGCATGCATTGGTTGTAGATCGCTTACCGAAAACACGTTCGGGTAAAATTCTGCGCCGAACCATACGTCAAATAGCCGATGGTGAAAAATACACCGTTCCGTCAACGATTGATGACCCAAGTAGCTTGAACGAAATTGAACGAGTGTTAAGACGTTAATTAAAACTCAATTCTAACTAACCCCTGATCCTCGAACTCTGTAGGTTGGTTCTGCCTCTGTACGCTTATTAAGTACAGGGGCTTTTTTGTTTGTAGATAGCGTAAACGTCTCGTGCAGGCAATTTTGTGACTTGCCAATACGGCATTTTCCTCACAAACTACAGCCATTCAATTTTTAGTGACCCTTTGTATGACCACGTTTGTAATTAAATCTGCGTGTTTTAGCGACCTTGAGTCGCTCAACGACCTTATGTTTGAGCTGCATGATGAGCATCATCTTCAATCTCCGGAGCTGTTCAAAACTGCAGAGGAGATAGAGCAAGAAAAAAGTATTGCTCGATACATTGATGATCCTGAATGTCTTGTTTATGTAGCAAAACAAGAAGATGAAATTATTGGTTTTATCTCTGGTCATTTCTGTGAACTTGTTTCTACCGTCAGTCAGCCGGTTATGATGGGAAGTGTGGATGAGCTCTATGTGTTACCTGAGTTTCGGAAACAAGGCACGGCTCAGGCATTGATTAACAAAATTGAGTCAACGTTCTCTGATTACGGTGCAAAACAGATGTTTGTTGAAGTATGGCACTTTAACCAGGGTGCAGTCTCTTTGTATGAAAAACAAGGGTTTGCACACCATATTCACTATCTAAGAAAGCCGTTGAGCTAATGGCCATGCTTAATTTTAATATTGTGATACACATTCTAGCGAATTGAAATCATTCAGTTCGTCAATAGACTTTTCTCTATAAGTTGCTCGCAATGTTAGTAAATTAATATGCGCCCACATTGGTATTGGCGTTTTTGTCTGCTTGTTTATTAGTAGCACGAGGATCGTGCTTACAAAAACAAGAGGACAATATTTTGAAACTAACAAAATCGTTACTTGCGTTGGCTGTTTTGCCAATGTTCGCAAGTGCTGATGATTTGTCACAGACACAAAATCACACAATACAACCCCAGATCGTAGGCGGCATCACTGCTGATCCTAGTGAGTGGAGATTCTACACCCAAATTGTTAGCCGTTATGGTAACCGATCATATTGTGGTGCCAGTTATATTGGGAATGGCTACGTCCTGACTGCGGCACACTGTGTCGAGGGTGATTCACCGAATCAGATTGCGGTTAAAATTGGTGGCGTCGTTTACAATGGCACTGACGGTGTTCGAGCTAACGTGAGTGAAATCCACATGCACCCGGCATATCGCCGAGCAACGCTTTCTCACGATCTCGCAGTCTTAAAGTTGGACTCTGTACCTCAAGGTGTTGCTGCGGTTGAAATTGCCGATGGCAGTCTAACGCAATACGCCAGCATCGGAGATTGGCTTACAGTCGCAGGTTTAGGGAGAACCTCTGAAGGAGGAAGCTCTCCATCTCGGTTGCAAGAGGTTGACGTTCCGCTCGTGTCGGACACGACTTGTCGTCAAGCCGGTGGCAATTATACAACCGTTGGAGAGGTGTCTTTCTGCGCGGGAATTCCTCAAGGTGGGATAGATTCCTGTCAGGGAGATAGTGGTGGCCCAATCGTTATTAATCGTGGTGGCGTAATTACTCAACTTGGTGTGGTCAGTTGGGGGATAGGTTGTGCTCGTCCGGGTATGTATGGTGTTTATAGCGATATCGCCGCCATGCGTAATTTTGTTAATGGTGTCATTGGCACGACTACACCTCCGAAAGAGAATGTTTCTGTTGGGTATACCACCGAACAGATATTGGCATCATTTAATGTTGGCGAGTTGCAGCAACATAGTTTTGTTATCAAAAATTCAGGTAACACGACGTTCACTGTAGAAAACGTTCGCGCGTTTGCTTCTGGCGTTGCTGATGCTGCCGTTATTGCAAATGATCAGTGTTCTCAGGCGACGTTAGCAATGAATGCAAGTTGTCGTGTCGATGTCGAATTTGGAGCAGCTCAGGCGGGAGAAGCAAGAGTTGCTTTGAACTTCAACGTTGATAAGACCAGTACACAATATCAGGCGCTAGTGTCGGCTCAAGCGAAAACAGTGACAACGCCTCCAACAGATAACTGCGCAGCAGAATGGCAAGCGAGTACGGTGTATCTCAAAGGGGATAACGTTACTTGGAATGGCAAAGTGTGGCAGGCGCAGTGGTGGACTCAAGGCGATAACCCAGCAGACTCTGGACCTTGGGGTGTTTGGCAAGAAGTTCGCGACGCACATTGCAAGTCTAACTAACCATCAAGCATTCAAAAGCTGACTCGTTGGTGACTTGAGGTAGAATTCATTCTTGGTTTCAACGAACAGCGCATAGTTATCATAAGCAGGGTTTATTGTTTTCGAATAATAAGCCCTTTTTTATTGTTCCAACTTTGAGAACCCATAAAATGTGTATGACTTTATCCTGACGCTACCTTCATATAACTGGCAGAATTGCGATCAACATTTCATGTTTTGTCTGATTTTTGTCAGGTTTGCATTAAATTACTCTCCAATGAGCTTCAAGATCATGCTTTATTCGATCAACGTTGTTTGGCATAACTCGTTACTTAATTTTTATCGAAAAAGATAAGATTAACTGCCATTATTCATTGGTTATCATAATGTTTACTTAAGGTCATATTTTGTGTTGAGACAGCTGTTATTACTCATCCTTTGTTTTATTTTGTTACCTGTTTCACCAATCTCTACGGCTAAAGCTGCCGCGAGCGAAGTAAAAGGGGCGCTCTGCGTTGTTCGTGCTGACGACAAGTTAGTGCTAGTTCATGAAATATTGACGGATAAGATTTCTCTACCTGGTGGGACAATTATTGATGGAGAATCCCCCAAAGTTGCTGCGCAAAGAGAAACGTGGGAAGAAACGGGTTTAGTGGTCACGGTTGGGGAGGAACTTGGCAGAACAGACACCGCGGTTTATTACGATTGCATATCAGACTCTGAGATTATTGCTTTTTCGATGAACAATTCCTTAGGTGGGAATGAGTTACCTATTTGGTTTGCTCCTCACTACGGAGTAGAAATCGCATCTGCAATGTTACTTGGACCATCCGAGCTGCCATCATTTTTGTACCGCTATCCCGCTCAATGGCCACAAGCCATTCAGTTTTTTGAACAAGCTACTCAGCAGTCCGCATCTTATGTGACTCAGCTGATCGAATCCGCGCCTTCATTTCGTCAGATTGAATTGAGGTGGATGAAAGACTTACAAAGCTGGGTAGGAGCTTTATCAGAAACGAGTTTCGAGGTAGCGAATCAGATCTCAAATCTTGTTATAGAACTGACAGAACCTACGATACTGCTTTTTCTATTTCCGTTAGTAATGATGCGTTTTGGCAGTCGATTTGTATTCCGACTCTTTTTCGCTATTAGCGCGACGTCCCTGATGGTACTTGTAGCTCAACAGGGCTTTGCGCTTCCTCGCCCGCATGTCTACATACCAATGATGGAGTTAACACACAGCTTTGGATTTAGTTTTCCAAGTTTGCCTATTGCCGTTTGGTTTTGTGTTTTAACCTTTTTATTTCAGAGAACACATTATTTCGGTTTGAATGGTACGACCGCTGTCATGATGCTCATCACGCTTACTATTATGTTATGTAAGTTTTTCCTTGGTAGCGCCTTTTTCTTAGATATGTTGTTTGGTGCGCTGTTAGGAAGCTTGGTGGCCTGGCATGTTCTGCGATTGGAAACAAATCAAGACGTGAATGTTGATCAAGTGCTGAGCTCAAAAGGCGTCTGGTTCATTATGACTGCGGTAACGGCGGTCATCTCTGTTATCTGGCCATTACCTGTGTTTGGTCGTTGGTTGGCTATTTTAATTACGGCATCAGCATTGGTTATGACGTTTAGAGAGTCAAAAGTGCATTTGGATTCTCGTCAGATGATTTTTGTAACGCTTGCGTTGGTATTCGTTGAGCAACTTTATTTGTACTCAAGCTCTGTTGTCTCGTTTAGTGGTTTGTGGTCATTGGTATTGTCGACGTTGCATTATCCATTGTTGATGTTGCTGTTTATCTTGCTTGCAAGAAAGCTGATTCATGAAAAACAACAGAGAGAAACAGTGCTAGATTGATGGTTGTATGCTTTCTTTCTCAGGCATACGAGTAAAAAGAAAGCCTTGCTTTACAGCAAGGCTTTTTTGTACGTTGAGTAGCTCAACAATGTGGCTTTGCGTATATCTGACGCCATGGCTGAGTTAAAGGTAATAACGTTGACGCCATAGCGGCGGAGAGAATTAAGCGTTAAGGACGAATTTTTCAATCGCTTTAGCTACACCGTGTTCATCATTACTTGCCGTAATGTAATCAGCGATTTGTTTGGTCTCTTCCATCGCATTTGCCATCGCGATACCAAGGCCAGCGTACTTCAGCATGTGGTGGTCATTTTCAGCATCACCCATACAGATCACTTCTTCCGGTTGAATACCTAGATACTCAGCAATTGCAGCAACACCAATACCTTTGTTGCTCGCTGGGTTAAGAAATTCCAGGAAAAACGGGGCGCTTTGAACCACCGTAAACTCTTCACGTATTTCAGACGGAAGCGCAGCGATGACCTCAGTTAACTTACTTGGCTCGGCAACCATCATTGCTTTGATGATTGGATGATCATCTTCTAGCGATTCAAAATTAATCTCTGTTACATTTAAGCCATTAATGTTGGCTTCGATGTCAGTGTATGGGTTTTTCTCATTGGTGATCAAGCCATGTACTTGGCTGAATGCGTGCACATAAGCGCCTAATTCTTTCGCTTTACGAGCGACTAATTTAGCTGCCTTACCATCAATGATTTGCTGGTGGATGATTTCATTTGTTCCTACGTTCTTAACCATAGAGCCATTGTAGAAAAGGACAAAATCTTTATCGGAATGGATATTCAGTTCGTCGAGCTTGCCTTGCATTCCTTCTAATGGGCGACCAGAAGCGAGAACGACAGTAACGCCTGCTTCTCGAGCCTTTGCGATCGCTTGTTTGTTTTCTTCAGAGATTGCTTTATCACTATTGAGCAGTGTGCCATCCATATCTAATGCGATCAGTTTATACATCATTTCTTACCTTAAAGTTTTTGGGAACTGTAAGTGAATAAGGTTTGGTATAACGCGAACCAGAAACCTACGCTCACCGCGACTATGAAACTACAAAATGGTCTATTTTAACAATTAATTTTTGGTTTAAATTGACCTAGACACGTGTGTCCATTAAGGTCTTCGCCTCGAAGTATTATGAGTTGAGTGAGTTCTACGTTGTATAAGCTAAATGAGATGTTTGAAACCATCCAAGGGGAAGGGGTTTTCACTGGAGTACCTGCTGTTTTTGTTCGCCTTCAAGAGTGTCCGGTTGGTTGCTCATGGTGCGATACCAAACAAACGTGGTATGCAGATGAGAATGACCAACGTCAAATTGGTGATATTTTGGTGAAGACGGAAGATTCTCCGACATGGTGCGTCGCATCTGCCGAGAACATCGTAGAGCAATATCAACTGCAAGGCTTTAATGCTAAACATATCGTGATTACTGGTGGGGAGCCTTGTATTTATGATCTACGCCCTTTAACAAAGGCGTTTGAAGATATGGGTTGCCAATGCCAAATCGAAACCAGTGGCACATCAGAAGTCATCACGTCAGAAAATACATGGGTGACCGTGTCACCAAAAGTGGCGATGAAGGGTAAACTGCCAGTTCTCAATAGCGCGTTAGAGCGTGCGAATGAGATTAAGCACCCAGTTGGTACGCAAAAAGACATCGACCACCTTGATGAGCTATTGGCAAATGCGAATGTCGCGGTTGAGACTATCATTGCATTGCAGCCTATTAGCCAAAAGCCTCGTGCAACGCAATTGTGTATTGAAACGTGCATTGCTCGCAATTGGCGCTTGTCTGTTCAAACTCATAAATACCTAAGTATTGCTTAAGAGCGGAGAGAGAAATGAAAAAAGCCGTTGTTGTTTTTAGTGGTGGTCAGGATTCCACGACTTGTCTGGTTCAAGCACTTAAAGAGTTTGATGAAGTTCATGCCATTACTTTTGATTATGGTCAGCGCCACAAGTTAGAGATAGAAGTGGCACAAAAGATCGCAAAGGATCTTGGTGTCAAAGCGCATAAAGTGATGGATGTTGGCCTTTTAAACGAACTTGCGATTAGCTCTCTCACGCGCGATGACATCCCTGTCTCACACGAATTGCAAGAAAACGGCCTACCAAACTCTTTTGTTCCTGGCCGTAACATCCTATTTTTAACGCTCGCAGGAATCTACGCCTACCAAATTGGGGCTGAAACCGTAATTACTGGCGTGTGTGAAACTGACTTTAGTGGTTATCCAGATTGTCGTGACGATTTTGTGAAAGCAATGAACACGGCTTTGGTGAAAGGGATGGACCGTAACCTGACGATCAAAACACCGTTAATGTGGCTAAATAAAGCAGAAACGTGGGCGTTAGCTGATCAATATGACGCGTTGCAACTGGTTCGTGAAAATACGTTGACCTGCTACAACGGGGTCATTGGTGATGGTTGCGGTGAGTGCCCATCGTGCGATTTGCGCAAAGCTGGCTTAGATGATTACCTAAACAATAAAGAGACCGTAATGCAGTCTCTTGTGAACAAGCAGGCTGCTGACGTATAGTCGTGCCTTGCTTTACTGGCTAACATAGTCAGAACTTAGGCTAATTGGCTCATCGTATGCGTCTATAATGATGTTTTTTCCCTGCTTTTTAGCCTGGTATAAAGCTTGGTCTAGTATCGAATAAAGTTCATCAAAGTTGGTAAGCGGCATTGATGTTGATAGATAGGCCAAGCTAGCAGTTACACTCAGATCACTATTATCTACCGTGCGTACGCGCTTCTCTGAAATCGTTTTGTGTAGGCTTTGCACCCGGAAAGGAACGTCAATTTCATCGACGTTTTTCAATAATAAGATAAACTCTTCTCCACCCAAACGGCCGATATACTCTCCCTTATTGAGCTTAGCTTTAAGCACTTGGCAAACTTGCTGTAACACCAAGTCGCCAGTCGGATGACCGTATTGATCATTTATCGTCTTAAAGTCATCAAGGTCGATTAATGCTAAAACATAGCGGAAGTCTTCGTCCGCTTTGGAGGTTTGACCTTTGATGGTCTCTATAATTGCCGCTCTATTCAACGCACATGTTAGACTATCTATTTTGGCTTTTTGTCGTGTTTGTCGCTGAAGTATCAATGCCAGAATGAGCAAGACCAACAAACAGGAAACCACAAAATTATAAGTGCGCTTTTGATCGGTAAGCTTCTCAAATTGATGCCGATTTAAGCTTTTTTCATTATTCAACCGAGCGACTTGAAGATCATATTCGTACTCTTTCTTTGTGAGGTCTAATGCCTCTAATGCTTTAATATTGCTAGCGTCTCGGTTGGCCAATTCAATGTTTGAATAGGCTTCGTGGTGCTCTAATGCCAGTTTATAATCACCTTGGGCTTGGTACGCTTTGGAAAGGAGTAATTGAGCTTGTGCCTGTAATAATGGCCTAGAGTTATTGATCGCTAGTGTTAACGCGACTTTGCCATGTGCAATCGATTTTTCAGTAGCATGGTTTTTCAAATACGCGAACCCAGCAGCTAAATGCCCTTCCGTTTCGAGGTGCGTATTTTCATACGTTTCAGCAATGTCTAAAGCTTTTCTAATGTAATCTACTGCGGTATCCAGTTGCCCACTTTCGGCTAAAACCGCAGACAGCCCTAAGTAGCTTAACCCTTGACCATATGGGTATTGGAGTTGGTTGAGTATTGTTAATGCATTTTGATAATGATTGATGGCTTTATCGAATTCTTTGGATTTCTTATACATTGCCCCAAGGCTATGTTCGACCTGGGCGACTTTGAGTGGTGTCCCTTCATCTTGACGAGCGAGTAGGGCTTGGATGAGATATTGTTCTGATTGTTCAAACTGCCCAAGCTCTGCTAGCAAATTTCCGACGTCATTGTAAATGCCAGAAGGATCGCTTTGAGCAGACATGTTGGCCAGCAGCTTTCGATAAAGGCTCAGCGCTTTTTCATAGTCACCACGATAGTTATAGTTATTCGCTACCACACGTAACGCGAGATCAATAGGGAAGTTTTCTTGGTGTTGTTGACTTAGATGGCTTTCTAACGACGAGCAATAAAAGTTTGCTTTGTGATAACGACCTTGTTGATTCAACGTATAACAGAGCTGATAGTTCATCAAAGCTTTGCCTTCAGAATCTGAAGTCTGCTTCATTTTTTGTCGCAATGAAGAAAAGCTATTTACTGAGGCGTCATAACTACCATGCTTACGTTCATTTAAGGCAAGAATGTACTCTGACTCTAACTGAGCAAAGTTATTGTTGAGAACTTGGCTGCTTCCATAGTACGGCTGCTTTATGTTCGACATATATTCATAAATCAGCCCGCTGACGTAGAGTTTTTCGCTGTGCGATTTCGCGGTGTGGTATCGATCTTGAAGCATGCTTAATGCTGAGTCAGGATTACTTCTCAATGTGGTTTGATAAACGGCGTGCCACTGCGTGATATTTTGTTCTGGCTCAATATCTTGAGTGTCACTAGCATATACCGGGGCGAGTAAGAGTGACGCAAGCAAAGGATAGAGCGTGCGCATATTTAAACGTGCCTTATGTTCTTTTGTTGCTTTGGAATTGGAGAATCATAGCGCTATTAATTGATCAGCGTTGTGATTGAGTTGGGTGTACGAAGAAAAAGAATAGGAAAACTATGCACTTGGTCGATATATCAAAAAAAGAGCATCAAAAGAAAGACCCCAACATAAAGTTGAGGTCTAGGAGTCGTTATGCAATGTAAAGCTTAGCTAGATCTTGAGGCTCCATTTCTTTGCCTTCTAGCTGATCGTTCCAGTTAGTACCAACAAGAACACCATCTTCTGCAAGAGTTAAAAGCCAATCTTCAACAAAGATATCTAGTGGGATTTCTAGTACAGTGAAGTCAGCCCATTCTTCAACATTGTGCGCTTCTGCATCTTCTTTAGAAGACCAGAAAGGCATGACTTCACTGTTTTCGAATTCAGTTGAATCGCAAGATAGCCAACCTTCTTCATTGCGTAAACCCCAAACCAGTTGGTTTTCTTTTGTTTCTGCAACAAAAAGGTCAAGGTTTGCTTGGATATCTGATGTAAGTTTGCTCATTTCAAAACTCTCGTTGTTATGACGCCGCTAGGGTAACACTAAAGTGCCGATTCCTAAAGCATAATACGGTTATTGCAATGAGTAAAAATAAAGGAGCCGAAGCTCCTTTTCTTATGTCGTTCTAGGTTTATTAATGCTTGTTTGAACAAACATTAATACAGATATTTTTACCTTTCAGGGAGGGTAGTGAATATTGTCCACTCTTTTTTAATCTCGCCTTTATAACCAACGACAGAAGCAGTTACTCGGCGGTTTAAAGCGTGGCTGACTTCATCGGTACCTTGTTGCGCTAGGTGAGTATCACCAAAGCCAACAATACGAACTCTGCTCGGTTCGATGTTGTAGCTCAATAGCGCCTCACGGACATTGCGTGCTCGTCTCTCTGATAGATCTTGGTTGTGTTGAGAGCCACCAACTTTACTCGCGTAGCCGTGCAGTTCGATCGACGTAGTAGGGTATTCTTTTAAAAAATCGGACAGTTCACGTACTTGTCTTCTGAACATGGGATTGATTTCATCAGAATCATTGGCAAAAAGTATTCTTACTTGCATGTTATCTGATGCTTTAATGTATTCGCCGCAACCGTCATTGTCGACTTCTGAGCCTTCCGGTGTTCCAGGGCACATATCTCGAGCGTTGATGACGCCATCGTTATCTTCATCTTGAAGGTCAGCGATTTGCTCTGCACTTGGTACAGGTCGATAGTCATACTCGTCTTCAGCAACAACCTGTTGAGTAACGGCGAGAAGGCTTAATGCAAATAGAATTTTCATTGGTTTCATGATTAGTACTCCACCTTTTCATTCCATTCCGTAGGCACATCGACTCGCAAGGCATTTAACAATTGGCCGGTCGCATTCATTACACGGTATTTCGCGTATTGCTCTGAATATCGAGCATCCAAGTAGTTTTTTCTCGCTTCAAATAACTCGTTTTCAGTATTTAACAAATCCAAAAGGGTTCGTTTACCGATGCGATACTGTTTCTCGTAGGCGATAACAGTTTCAGATGCCGAATCTACGTGATCCGCTAGAAACTCTTTTTGCTGAAGCGTTAAATCTAACGCGCTCCATGATAGACGAAGTCCTTCTTCAACGCTGCGGTATGCGCGTTCTCGTAAATCTTTGGCTTTGTTTAGTTGATAGGCAAAGTTTTCAGCATTGGCGACATCACTACCACCATTAAAGAGGTTGTAACGCATACGCAGCATCGCTGTCGTTTCATCACTGCTTCCTTCGATACCGCTTGCATCATCACGCCACGTTTGAGCCGCTTCTACAGATATCGTTGGATAGTAAGTTCCCTTAGATTGCTTATATTGGAACTTAGCTGAGTCTACATCTGCCATCGAAATTTTGATTACTGGATGCGATTCAAATGCCAAGTCAATTGCTTCATCTATGGTGTAGGGAATAAAGTTCTGGTCCGCTCGCGGAAAAATCAATCCTTGTGGGGACTGTCCGACAAGGCGTGTAAACGTGGTGTGGCTGTCATATAAGTTGTTCTGAGCCGCCACCAAGTTACCGTGAGCTTTTGCTAAACGAGCTTCTACTTGAGTTAGGTCAGCGGTAGACCCAAGTCCTGAGTTAACTCGCTTTTTAATGTCTTCGTAGATCTTCTTATGAACCTTCAAGTTGTTTTCTGAAAGTGTAAGAATTTCATAAGCTTTTACTGAATCTAAGTAAACCTTTGCCACTTCGAGTGCCGTGTCTTGAGCATCAGCGAGCAGTTGATAACGAACTGATTCTGCGTCAGCTGCTGTTCGATCCATATCGTTAAGTGTCGCAGAACCGTCCCATATCAACTGGGTTAGTGTCACGGTCGCTTCTTTTCTTGTCAGATCCGTTGAATCTCGCCCTGCTTCTGCTGGGTTAATGCCTTCATAACCGATACCGGCGTCTAAATCTACGGATGGGAGGTAAGCACCGCCAGATGCTTCATTCACATACTGCTTGCTAACGAATTCATTGAACGCACTTTTGATGTCAGGATTGGTTTTTAATGTGTTTTCAACCGCTTGCTCTAGTGTTTGCCCAAAAGCATGACTAGCTGCGAACACACCAATGCAAAAGGCGTTGGCACGAGTCCACTTCACTGTGATTCTCCTAGATAATAATAAAATTTCTCGAGGTGAGAGGGCTTATAAGTGGGATACCTATAAGGGCGTCAATAATTTAGCGCACAATAACATTAATACACGATGAAGTAACCTGTTGATTCATTGTTCATTTGTTTCATTCTTGATAAATCAATTCATTTGGTGGGTCTAAATTTTGAATAAGGATCCCGATTTTAAAGTGAAATTGATGTTTAACAAGAGTTGAGTGGCTTTTATTAAAACAAGACAAATATGCGCATAGATTCCTATTGATGTATGACGCATAATTACTTAATTGAGCATCAAATTGCTGTTATTGCACTATATAATCAGGCAATATATAGCAAATTAGTATTGTTAGTCAAAAACTTGACAGTTATTTAGGGTTAAGATTTATATGGATCGTACAGCGTTAGTGTCACTCGGTAATCAAGTCGTCGTAATAGGTTTAGATGGGGAGCTGAGAGTCCTAACAGAAGGACAACAGCCCCTACCAGGTGAAGTGGTAGTGGCAACGACAGATGCTGCACCTCTAAATTTGAACATTCAACTAACTGAAGAGCAAGGCTCAAAAGATATTTCTGATGATGTGGCACGAATTATTGGTGCTATTGAGCAAGGTCAAGACCCTTCTATAGTTGATGAAGAACTCGCGCCAGCTGCGGGTGAAAACAGTGGTTCAAGTTTACAAAATAGTGCCACGATTGCACGGGATGGCACTGAAGTACTGGCCTCAACAAATTTTGAAACTATTGGCTTGGAATCCCTCGGTTTATCTGAAACACAAGCGTTGACCTTAAATGACTTTTTCGCAACAAATATAGAAACCAGTGGAGATGGCTCAAATAAACCACTTACTAATTCTCCAGTGACATTAAGCGCTATCGAAGAAGATAGCGATCCCATCACGATAACTACCGAAGAATTACTATCAAATGTCGATATTGATGATGCCGATACTCTTATCGTTACAAACGTGACTATTGAGAGTGGGAATGGCACTTTAATTGATAACAACGATGGATCTTGGACTTATATACCAGAAGCTGATGATGATACTGAAGTGTTATTCTCCTATGACGTCATTGATGACGATGGGGGTGTTATTAATGGCACTGCTAATTTAGATATTAAGCCTGTTAATGACGCGCCAATAGCGACTAACGATGCGATTCAAACTGACGAAGATTCCCAGGTTGTAATTGATGTGCTTGCTAACGACAGTGACATTGAAGGTGACGATTTATCCATTACTTCTGCTTCTGTATCAGAAAAGCAAGGTATCGTTGAGATTGTCGATGGTAAGCTTGTTTTCACTCCGGCTGAAAACTTCAATGGTAATGCAACTATTAGCTACACCATCTCAGATGGTGAGCTAGAGGATGAAGCTCAAGTCTCGGTAACAGTAAACTCAGTTAACGATGCGCCTATTGCCCTTAATGACGCAACAATTACAGAGGAAGATACCTCAGTAACGATTGATGTGTTGCCAAACGACACTGACATCGATGGTGATACGTTAAGCATTGAATCGGCGTCTGTGCCGAGTGACCAAGGTCAAGTCGAGATTATTGACGGCAAGCTTGTATTTACGCCAACTGAGAACTTCAATGGCGACGCTGAAATCACTTATACCGTTACTGATGGTTCTCTAGCTGACCAAGCGACTGTAAAAGTTACGGTGAATGCCGTGAACGACACGCCTGTAGTTGAAAGTAGCATCGCAAACCAAACCTTGGCGGAAGATTTCACGCCATACACCATCGATCTGAATACCGCTTTCAGCGATGTGGATAACGTTGATGGCGAGCTGAGCTTCAGCGTTTCTGGCAACAGCAACATTCAAGTGGCGATCGTCAATGGCATTGCTACGTTCACTCCAACCGCGGACTGGAACGGCTCAGAAATCCTAACGTTTACTGCCACTGATCCAAGCGGTGAAAGCGTTAGCCAAACGGTGAACTTCACGGTTGCGCCTGTGGCGGACATCGTGGCAGACAAAGCGACGGTTGTGGAAGACACGGCGACCATCATCAAGGTCTTAGATAACGACACGTTCGAAGGCGACGACAAAGTGGTGTCGCTTGATACCAATCACGGTCCAGCTAACGGCACGGTCTCGGTCAATCCTGATGGCAGCGTAACTTACACGCCAAGCGACAACTACCACGGTACAGACAGCTTCACCTACATTGTCACGTCAGGCGGGGTATCGGAATCCACCACGGTGAGCGTTGATGTGACGCCAGTGAATGATGCACCAGTGGCAAAAGATGACACGGCGATTACTGACGAAGACACACCAGTGACGATTCATGTTCTGCCAAACGACACTGATGTGGATGACGATACGCTGTCTATCCAATCAGCGTCTGTACCTGAAACACAAGGTACAGTCGAAATTATTGATGGAAAACTGGTGTTCACACCGGCAGAGAACTTCCATGGCGACGCTGAAATCACTTATACCGTTACTGATGGTTCTCTAGCTGACCAAGCGACTGTAAAAGTTACGGTGAATGCCGTGAACGACACGCCTGTAGTTGAAAGTAGCATCGCAGACCAAACCTTGGCGGAAGATTTCACGCCATACACCATCGATCTAAATACCGCTTTCAGCGATGTGGATGGCGATCTGACCTTCAGCGTCTCTGGTAATAGTAATGTAAATGTCTCAATAGAGAACGGTATTGCGACCATCAGCCCAACCGCGGACTGGAACGGCTCAGAAGAGTTAATGTTCACAGCCATCGACCCAAGCGGCGAGAGTGCTAGCCAAACGGTGAACTTCACGGTTGCACCTGTGGAGGACATCGTGGCAGACAAAGCGACGGTTGTGGAAGACACGGCGACCATCATCAAGGTCTTAGATAACGACACGTTCGAAGGCGACGATAAAGTGGTGTCGCTGGATACCAACAATGGTCCAGCTAACGGCACGGTCTCGGTCAACCCTGATGGCAGCGTAACCTACACGCCAAACGACAACTACCACGGTACAGACAGTTTCACCTACATCGTTACCTCCGGGGGCGTCAGTGAATCCACCACGGTGAACGTCGATGTGACGCCAGTCAACGATGCGCCAGTGGCAAAAGATGATACCGCTGTTACTGACGAAGACACGCCAGTGACGATTGATGTCCTGCCAAACGACACCGATGTGGATGGCGATACGCTGTCTATCCAATCAGCGTCTGTACCTGAAACACAAGGTACAGTCGAAATTATTGATGGAAAACTGGTGTTCACACCGGCAGAGAACTTCCATGGCGATGCTGAGATCACTTACACCATCACCGACGGTGTGCTGACTGACCAAGCGAAGGTGACCGTTACCGTTAACCCAGTAAACGATGCACCAACCATCAAGGTTGATGCCGTGGAAAGCATCACTGAAGACGCAGTGAGCACTGATACGGTAGTGGCAACCTTAACGGTTCGCGATACTGACACGCCGGAAGATGAGCTTACGGTGTTGCTAGAAAACAACTCAAACGGTTACTTCGTGTTGGTTGGCAATGAAGTCAAGCTAACTCAAGAGGGTGTTGACGCGGTTAACAACGATGAACTCGACCTTAGAGACCTGACTATCAGCGCGTCAGTGTCGGATGGTGTTAATCCAACGGCTAGCGACAGTGATAGCTTGGTTGTGAATCGTGTTAACGATGCGCCAACAGTTGATAATGTCATTACAGATCAAGTGTTATCGGAAGATTTCGATGCATACACGATCGACTTGAATGAAGTATTCAAAGATTCCGATTCCTCGCTAGAATTCTCAGTCTCTGGCAATAACAACATCCAAATTTCTATTGTGAATGGTGTTGCTACCATCACTCCGACTGCGGATTGGAATGGCAAAGAGACAATTACTTTCACAGCTAAAGACCCAAGCGGTGAAAGCATCAGTCAAACGGTGAACTTTACGGTAGCACCAGTAGCTGACATTGAGGCTGATAGTGCGGATGTAGTCGAAGACACACCAACCATCATTAACGTCTTAGGTAACGACACGTTCGAAGGCACTGATAAAGTGGTGTCTTTGGACGCCGATAATGGTCCTAAAAATGGCACCGTCATTGTGAATAACAACGGCACGGTGACCTACACACCAGATGACAACTACGTCGGCAAAGATACGTTCACTTATGTCGTGACATCAGGCGGTGTATCCGAATTCACTACCGTTGAAGTCAATGTGACGCCGGTCAACGACGCGCCAGTGGCGAAAGATGACATCGCTACGACACAAGAAGACACCGCAGTTACTATTGATGTTCTGCCAAACGACACTGATGTGGATGACGATAAGCTGAGTATTGAATCAGCCTCTGTACCTAAAGAGCAGGGTACGGTTGAAGTGGTGGATGGAAAACTCGTTTTCACTCCTGCAGAAAACTTCAATGGCGACGCTGAAATTACCTACATCGTAACGGATGGTCAATTGACCGACGAAGCGAAAGTGGTAGTTAGCGTTAATCCAGTAAACGATGCGCCAACTATCAAAGTTGATGCCGTAGAAAGCATCACTGAAGATGCAGTGAGCACTGATACGGTAGTCGCAACCTTAACGGTTCGTGATACTGATACGCCAGAAGACCAATTAACCGTTTCTTTAGAGAACAACTCAAACGGCTACTTCGTGTTGGTTGGCAATGAAGTCAAGCTAACTCAAGCGGGTGTTGACGCGGTTAACAACGATGAACTCAACCTTAAAGACCTGACTATCAGCGCGTCAGTGTCGGATGGTGTTAATCCAACGGCTAGCGACAGTGATAGCTTGGTTGTGAATCGTGTTAACGATGCGCCAACAGTTGATAATGCCATTACAGATCAAGTGTTATCGGAAGATTTCGCGACCTACACGATTGATTTAAACGACGCATTTAAAGACAGCGACTCCGTGCTTAGCTTCTCAGTGTCCGGCAACAGCAACGTGTTGGTTTCGATTGAAAATGGCATCGCGACCATCTCACCAACCGCAGACTGGAACGGCTCAGAAATCCTAACGTTTACTGCTACCGATCCAAGCGGCGAGAGCGTCAGTCAAACGGTGGACTTCACGGTAGCGCCTGTGGCGGACATCGTGGCAGACAAAGCGACGGTTGTTGAAGACACGCCAACTATCATCAAGGTCTTAGGTAACGACACGTTTGACGGCGACGACAAAGTAGTGTCGCTTGATACCAATAAAGGCCCAGCTAACGGCACGGTCTCGGTCAACCCGGACGGCAGCGTAACCTACACGCCAAACGACAACTACCACGGGGCAGACAGCTTTACCTACATCGTTACGTCCGGTGGGGTATCGGAATCCACCACGGTGAACGTCGATGTGACGCCAGTCAACGATGCGCCAGTGGCAAAAGATGACACGGCGATTACTGACGAAGACACACCAGTGACGATTGATGTCCTGCCAAACGACAGCGATGTGGATGGCGATAAGCTGAGTATTGAATCAGCCTCTGTACCTAAAGAGCAGGGTACGGTTGAAGTGGTGGATGGAAAACTCGTCTTCACTCCGGGAGAAAACTTCAATGGTGATGCTGAGATCACTTACACCATCACCGACGGTGTGCTGACTGATCAAGCGAAGGTGACCGTTACCGTTAATCCAGTAAACGATGCGCCAACCATCAAGGTCGATGCCGTGGAAAGCATTACTGAAGACGCAGTGAACACGGATACGGTAGTGGCGACGTTGGAAGTCGCTGATTCTGATACGCCAGAAGACCAATTAACCGTTTCTTTAGAAAACAATTCAAACGGTTACTTCGTGTTGGTTGGCAATGAAGTCAAACTAACTCAAGCGGGTGTTGATGCAGTTAACAACGATGAACTCAACCTTAAAGATCTGACTATAAGCGCGTCAGTATCGGATGGTGTTAATCCAACGGCTAACGACAGTGATAGTTTGATTGTGAATCGTGTTAACGATGCACCAACTGTTGAAAATGCGATTGCAGACCAAGTTTTATCGGAAGATTTCGATGCATACACGATCGACTTGAATGAAGTATTTAAAGATTCCGATTCCTCGCTAGAATTCTCCGTCTCTGGCAATAACAACATCCAAGTCTCTATTGTGAATGGCGTTGCCAATATCACTCCGACTGCAGACTGGAACGGCTCAGAAACCCTAACGTTTACTGCTACTGATCCAAGTGGTGAAAGCATCAGCCAAACGGTGAACTTCATGGTTGCACCTGTGGCGGATATTGAATCTGACCGCGCGACAGTCGTGGAAGACACGCCAACCATCATTAAAGTCTTAGGTAACGACACGTTTGACGGCGACGATAAAGTAGTGTCGCTTGATACCAATAAAGGCCCAGCTAACGGTACTGTCTCGGTCAACCCTGATGGCACCGTGACCTACACGCCGAACGACAACTACCACGGGGTAGACAGTTTCACCTATATCGTCACCTCCGGTGGTGTCAGTGAATCCACCATTGTTAAAGTTGATGTCACGCCAGTAAACGACAAACCTGACAGTGAAGACTTTACGCATGTGGCCGATGATCAGCTTACGCACGTTGTGTTTGATACCGATACGAAACCTCTGGGTAGCGGTGACTCTCAAGATCATATCGCGGATGTTGAAGACGACTTAAAAGGCAACGATCTACATGTCCGAATTACTGAACTGCCAACCTCAGGTACGTTGTTCTTTAAAGATAGTGATGGTGAGTTGCACGAAATTAAAGAAGTAAGCGATACGCTTTATGACAAAGACAGCCTTTACTATGAAGCTGATAATGTTGGCTTCTTATTAGGTATCAAAGATCGTCCAAATACGCCTAATGGCTCGGAATCTACAACAGATTTCAATAACTGGGGATTAAGTGAAGATGGTGGTCCATCACTTTCCCGTACTGAGCATTTAGCAAATGGAGCCTCTATCACTATTTCTTCTGATAGCGGTGAGCTTGCGCAGTACAACCGCCAGGTGTCACACATCGGCAATGGTATCGCTGACAATGATGGGCAAGGTATTGAGAAGGGTGAAACGATTACGATCGATTTGTCTAACAACCCTGTGGGCAGCGTAAACCTTGGACTAGATGGACTAGGTGGATTGTTTGATTACGGTGATGACAACGCAGCGCTTATTACGGTTACATACTTAGATTCAAATAATGTCCAACAGACTCAAACGTTCGAGTTTTTGAAGCCTGAAGGCAACTTCATGCTATTCCAAGAAACAAGCGTTGGTTATGGGAAAGATCTAGCTCTTCCTGAAGGTTCGGTCATTACTCAGTTAGATTTTTCTACGAAAAATGAAGGTAACTGGGAGTTACGTTATGTAGAAGGTGTTCCTGCCGAAGACAGCTTTGGATATGCGGCCGTCGACTCTGAAAGTGGCGTTAGCGATCCATCTACAGTCAATATCGTTAATGAAATGCTAGATGGTAATGTTGCTGAAAATGGGCCAAGTCTGTCTGTGGTCGGTGATAGCGTGACTGAGGGTGACAATGTCACGTTTTCGGTTGTTCTAGATGAAGTCACCAGTACTGCTGTTAAGTACCAAGTTGATATGCTTGCTCAAGGTTCTTCAGTTGATAAGAATGACGTAAATCTATCAAATGCAACCTACACAAATGGTGTTGTTTTCTTAGGTGGTTACTTGATTGTTCCTGCAGGTATAAGTAGCTTCGAAATATCGATTCCGACTATTGATGATTTGGTTGTGGAAAGCAGTGAAACGATCGTTCTTGAGCTCGGCGGTGAAACGGGGACGGCAACAGTTCTTGATAATGATAGTACAGAACTTAGCGTAGTAGATGCCGGCGATGTCATTGAAGGAACTAACGCAATATTTACCGTTTTACTCTCTAACCCTGTTCAAGAGGCCGTTGTCGTCAATCTGAAGTCAACAACAAATGATAGCTATACTGCAGAAGATGTTGATCTAGGCACTATGGTAGTGACCTATGTGGATACTCATGGTCAAACTCAAGCATTAGATATAGCGCCTAATGGAGACGTTACTATACCTCCAGGTGTCGCTGAAATTAAAGTCGCAGTCCCGACCAAACTAGATAATGTCCATGAAGGTAATGAGAGCTTTGGTCTGACGGTTACGGAAATCGGTAGTGTCACCAGTAATGGTATTGCAACTGGTAACGCAAATATTGTGGATTCTGATCCTGCACCTTTAGTTAGTATTAGTGCCGATCAAAACAGCGTAAATGAAGGTGAAACGGCAGGCTTTACGCTGACACTTGATAAAGTTGCAGATGAGAGCGTTACGGTTCATGTCGAATATAGTGGCGTGGCCCAAGATGGAAAAGATTTTGTTGGCGTTCTGAGTGTTGAAGTTCCTGCGGGTCAATCTTCAGCTGCTCTTGACTTACTGACGCTCACCGATGGTATTTATGAGGGCACAGAATCTTTCACAGTAACCATTAAAGAGGTGGATGGCGCTGATGCGAGCATTGCTTCAAATAACAGCGCAAGTGTTGTGATCGTTGATGCCCAAAGTGCACCGAAAGTGACTATTAGCTCAGATCAATCCTCAGTTGATGAAGGTAGTGATGCAAAATTTATCGTCAACATTGACCAAAAAGCAGATGAAGATGTACTGGTAACATTCACAATCGGCGGGAATGTTGATGACAAAGATTATATTGCTCCAAGTACGTACACAGTCACGATTCCAGCGGGTAAAACGTCGGCGCCGATTGATATAAAAACTCTCGATGATGGTATTTACGAAGATCTTGAAAACCTAACTGTGACTCTAATTGGTACGGTTGGTGCAGATTCGACGCTTGCAAGTGACTCGAATGAAGCAACAGTCTCTATTATAGATGCTCAGCACGCTCCAGAGTTTATTTCTGGCGGCGATAGTGCTGGTGACAAACCAAATGATGATGTTTACGACTTCGGGTCAGTTAACGAAAACACGGTGAGTGGGTCCGTTATTGGTACGGTCGTTGCTGAAGATCACGATAATGACGTGCTTGTATACCGCTTTGCAGATGGCTCGACCACTAATGGTATTTTTGATATCGACCCGACAAGCGGAGAGATTTCATTGAACAAGACAATCGATGATGTTGACTTGGGCGATTATACGCTTCAGGTTGAGGTTATCGATGGAACTGGCGGGATTGATACTGCCGAGGTCAATGTTTCTCTGGTAAATGTGAATGATGCACCTGAATCTTCGCCTTCCGCGGTTGAGATGAGTGAAGATACCCAAGTGATGCTTGATTGGTCATCATTCGGTATTAGCGATGTGGACTCTAACGTATCAGAGCTCTCCGTCCAAATCACAACGCTTCCTAGCGATGGGTCATTAGAGTATAAAGATTCGGAGGGCGATTGGCAGTCTGTCCAAATCGATCAAGTGCTTGATAAATCGCTCTTTGATGAAAACAGTGTTCGTTTTGTACCTGAATTAAATGAGTCTGGCAGTGACAGTTTCGGCGGAAATCAAGTCGGAGATCAGGAGTCTAGTTACGCTCAAATTGGCTTTAAACCAACAGATGGACAGAGTACTGGTCAAGAGTCAACACTGACAATAGACGTAAACCCTATCGCTGATAAACCGAACTTAATCGCAGTGACGCACGAGAACTCATTACCCCAACAAGAGTTTAACGTTACGACATGGAGTAATGTTCAAGTTGGTTCTAGTGATGGTATGGGGGTCAATGGAGAGACTCTAATCTCAGCGATCAACGTTCTTGATGAAGCCGATGGTACTCGATTGAGTTGGGCAAATGTAGAAGATTTAGGTACTAATGCGACCTTAGCAAATGAGGCCGTTCTCGTTACATCTCTTGTTTATCTGGAAGCTGGTTCAAGTTACGACTTTGTTGGCCAAGCAGATGATAGCCTTGCTATCAAGTTGGGTGGTACGTTACTTGATCAAGCTCGTTGGGGTAGCGACAGTGGTGATATTAAGGGTGCTAGCTTTACCCCTTCGGTATCTGGCTTTTATCCAATTGAAATCTATCACCATAACCAAAGTGGTCCGGGTAACTTTAATGTGGATGTATCCATTAATGGACAAGCGCCTGTCAATCTGAGCAATAGTAGTCTTTACGTAGTTAGTGATGAAAGTGCACTAGAAGCAACTGATATCAGAACGTCTGAACTACAAGAAGTTAATGGTGTTGCGTTTTACGAAACATATCAGCTGAACGAAGGGTTACAAGATACAGCGATACCGCTCTCTGAAATTAAAGCAAGCTTAAATGATACAGATGGCTCTGAATCACTTAAAGTCACGCTAACTGGCTTACCTGTAGGTGCGATCCTTTCAGATGGAAACAGCTCTATTACTGTAGCAAACATTGATGAAGAACTGGACGTGACAAGTTGGGCATTAGATGCACTTACTGTGACTCCACCAGCGGGCTCCCATGATGACTTCACAATCAATTTGAAGGCAACGAGTACAGAACGCGCGAATGGTGATTCAGCAGAATCTAACTTGGCGATCAATGTTGTAGTACATGAGAACTTACCGACGGAAACGGAAAGTGATATTGGGAAGACCAACGAAGATAATTCGCTACAGGGTAATGTATTGCCTAATGACTCTGATGACGACAACCTTCTGATGGTTGATCACATTACTATTAATGGCACTGACTATGCGGTAGGTGAAAACGTATCTTTGACCAGTGGCACTTTATTAGTAAACCAAGATGGTAGTTACGTATTTGAACCTACCGAGCACTGGTCAGGTGATGTTCCATTAATTAATTACACCACAAATACTGGCGCAACAAATACGCTTGATATCAACGTTGTCGCAGTTGCAGATGCCCCTGCGATCACGATTAATGTTGGAGAGTTAGTAAAGAGAGATGCTGTTGATCCTAATCACAACTTAGCCACTTCTGCGATAGATAAAACGCCTACAGAGAATGAACTCGTCGCTGCTGATCTTGGTTTGGATGATGTCGTGCAAAAAAATCACTCATACGCCGGAGTGATGGTAGGAGACAACAACGACAGAAGCGATACCGATAGCTTATTCGTTGGGACTGATTACAATGACACCTTCTACGGTGGCGGCGGTGATGACGTATTTATTGGCGGTGGTAATAACGACTCTTTCTATGGTGATGATGCGTCCACTATTACAGATTATGATGGCCAAGATACGGTTTACTTAACTGGAAACTTCAGTGACTACAAAATGACCTTCAAAGACGATCATGGAGGTCAAGTCCCATATTGGATTTTGCTAGATAATCGTTCTATCGATTCGGTAAACGACCACACAGGTAGTGATGATCGTGGTGATCACTTATATGAAATTGAACGAATTGTTTTTGCAGACAAAGTCGTTGAATTGAAGCCCGACGGCACCTATGAAGTGCTTCAAGAGCGTTGGATTCCCGTTGATATTAACGTTGATTTGGTTGATGTCGATGGAAGTGAAAGCTTGGCGCAAACTGTTTTTGTGGAAGGTTTGCCGGATGGTGTAGAGCTGTATATCGATGGACATGCCGTTAATCAGGACGCAAACGGTAATTATCTTGTCACCCTGGATGCTAACGGTAAGGTCTCTTTAGATATCAGAGTACCGTTTGATTATGAAGGTAGTCTAGAGTTCCCACTAAGCGTTACCGCGACGTCGGTTGAAGAAGCAAATAATGATGCCGCTTCAACAACAGAGTCTGTTGAGCTTACAGCTCGTGACTATGTTCTAGAGTCGGGTTCACATGGGAACGATCAGATAACGGGCAGTGACGATCACGATATTATTGTTGGCGATGTCCAAGGGTTGGAGATCATGGCCGGTCAGGACTACAACATCGCCTTTGTTTTGGATACTTCGGGGAGCATGGGTAACTGGGTAGGAACTGCGAAGCAAGAAGTGCTAGATGTGTTTGATGAACTGTTAAGTGCTGCAAATCAGGGTGAGAAGCCTGGAACAGTGAATATTCACCTCAGTGAGTTTGCTTCAAGTGCGTCAGCAGTTATTTCCGTTGACTTGAGTTCTCCAACAGCAAGAGATGAGTTTGTAAAAGAACTGAATAGTGCTATAGGTGATGAGGGTGACGGCGGCACAAACTATGAGGCGGGTTTACAGTCAGCTGTTGAATGGTTTAGCAGTCAACCTAACCCTAATGGCCAAAATATCACGTACTTTGTTACTGATGGTCAACCAAATAGAGCAACGCATCTCTATCATTTAGCGCCGAATGAATTCTCGAAAGTGATTTTGGATGTCGATGATTCTGGCAAGCTTGTTACCCTGCAAGATATAGTTAGTAACAGTAGTTATTCATACGGACAGACGGTTACCTACAAAGGTGACGTCGTTATAGATAGTTACGGTCAGGTATATTCACCGCTAACAGGCAGAACCCTTGGTGATATCGACAGATATAATGGTTCTATCCGTTACTACGATGAAAGTGGCAGCTCAACACAAGCTCAACATATGTATCAAGTGTTAGCAGCATTGTCTTCAGTAGAGTCGATAGGTCTTGGTAGTGGTGTTGATGAACAGACACTTAAGCAGTATGACACTGATGGTGTGGTAGAGTCAGATATCGATGTTACTAAACTTGCTGAAACGATATTGGGTCAAGATGTGCCCCTAAAACAAGGCTCAGACACTATTCAGGGTGGAGAAGGTGACGATATCTTGCTGGGTGATTTAATTGAATTTGGCGGTAATGAGCAAGGTTTGAGTGCGATTCAATCACATGTGGCACAGCAAACGGGTCAAGATGTTTCTACCATTGATGGTGAAGACATCCATGAATACGTTAAAAATAACTTAGAAGAATTCAACCAATCTCACCAAGGTGATAAGTCGGATAACTTATCTGGTGGTGCTGGCAACGATTTACTGTTTGGTCAGGGTGGTAACGACATACTCGTTGGTGGTGAAGGTGATGATATTCTGATTGGTGGTTTGGGTAATGATATCTTAACGGGAGATGAGGGCTCTGACATCTTTAAGTGGAGTGAAGTGACCAACGAGGTTGATACCGTTACTGATTTCAACAAAGATGAGGATACTTTAGACTTCTCCGATCTGTTTGATGACTTATCAAAAGATGAAGTTGGTGAGCTTCTTACTGATCTTCAGTCCGGTGATCATACTGGTGATGTCGGAGAGTATCACGTAGAAGTGGCACCAGATGGCGGCTCGGAAGCGAACTTGAGTATTACGAAAGGCGGCTCGACATTGGACATCCATTTTGATGGTGCAAGTGTCGATGATGTGACTCAAAGTCTGATTGCAAGTTTAGAAGCGCAATACAAAGACATGTAGTAGTCTAGTCACAGGGAAAATTGAAAATCAAAAAAGGTCTAGCATTTTGCCAGACCTTTTACTTTTAAACTCAGTTCATCGCGATGTTAGCTCTTAGGAAGTGTCGTGAAAACGGTCCACTCTTTCTTCACTTCACCTTTGTGGCCAATCACCGTTGCGGTGACTCGACGGTTCAACGCATGACTCACTTGGTCTGTGCCTTGTGTTGCAAGTACCGTGTCTCCATAGCCGACAATGGTGACTCTATCTCCACTAATACCATTCATCATGAGTTCTTTTCTAACGTTCTCAGCGCGGCGTTTAGATAAGTCAAGATTGTGTTCTGCAGTACCAGTACGACTGGCATAGCCCTGAATCTCTATCGATGTATTTGGATACTCCTTCAAGAAGTCGGATAGTTCTCGAATTTGCTCCGTAAAGATAGGATTGATCACATCGGAATCATTCGCGAACAGAACTCGAATTTGCATTTCTTGCGAGGAGTCGACATACGAACCGCAGCCATCGTTATCTATCTCGGCACCTAAAGGAGTACCCGGACATAAATCGCGCTCATTAATGACTCCATCAGAATCATCATCAAGATGATCTGCCCACTGATCGGCAATGGGCGTATCAATATAATCATATTCATCGCCTTTATCGGATGAACTGCATGCCGAAATCATCAATGAGAGTGCAATAAGAGTTATGTATTTCATAATTAATACTCCACTTCTTCTAGCCATTCTTTAGGCATTTCAACCCTTAATGCACTCAACAGTTGACCTGTTGCGTTCATCACTCGATATTTGGCGTACTGCTCTGCGTATTTAGAATCTAAGTAGTCTTTACGTGCCTCAAAGAGTTCGTTTTCAGTATTCAATAGATCAAGCAGTGTTCGCTTACCAATGCGATATTGTTTTTCATACGCAATAACGGTTTCAGATGCCGAGTCTACATGATCTGACAAGAACTCTTTTTGCTGTAGGGTCAAATCCAGTGCGCTCCATGAAAGCCTTAACCCTTCTTCAACATTGCGATAAGCACCTTCACGTAAGTCTTTCGCTTTATTTAACTGATAGGCAAAGTTTTCTGAGTTTGCAGCGTCACTGCCGCCATTAAATAGGTTGTAGCGTAGACGTAGCATGGCAAGTGTCTCATCACTGCGGCCTTTTAAGCCATCAGCGTCGTCACGCCATGTTTGTGAAGCTTCAATGGAAATGGTTGGGTAATTAACACCTTTAGATTGTTTGTATTGAAACTTAGCAGAGTCTACGTCTGCGAGCGCGACTTGAATGACAGGGTGTAGTTCAAATGCCAAACCTACCGCTTCATCAATGGTGTATGGAATGAAATTCTGATCCGCTCTTGGAAAGATCAACCCTTGCGGGGTTTGACCCACTAAACGAGTGAACATAGTGTGAGAGTCGTACAAATTATTTTGAGCAGCTGCCAAATTACCGTGTGCTTTTGCCAAACGTGCTTCTACCTGTGTTAAGTCAGCGGTAGAGCCTATACCTGAGTTGACTCGTTTTTTAATGTCTTCGTAAATATCTTTGTGAACCGCCAAGTTATTTTCAGAAAGCTTGAGTATTTCGTAAGCTTTTACTGCGTCTAAATACACTTTGGTGACTTCAAGCGCTTTATCTGATGCATCGGCCAAAAGTTGAAATCTAACTGACTCTGCATCGGCTGCGGTACGATCGATATCATTTAAGGTTGCACTGCCATCCCATATGAGCTGAGTTAGTGTTACCGAAGCTTCCTTTCTAGTGTAATCTGTATCCCCACGTCCCACCTCGTCAGAAGGGTCTAATCCCTCGTAACCAATGCCCGCATCTAAATCAATAGAAGGTAAGTAGGCGCCCGAAGAGGCTTCATTTACGTATTTTCGACTGGTGAACTCGTTAAATGCGCTCTTAATGTCAGGATTGTTTTTTAACGTCAATGCCACGGCTTGCTCTAAAGTTTGACCGAAAACGGGTACAGACACTATTAAACTACAGCAGCAAGCAATATTTAGTCGGTTCCATTTCACGCTATTTCTCCTAAAAATTCGTGTTGCTTTTTGCTATTTCATCTCATAACTGAGACGAAACGTCATAAATAACAGTGCTTGAGTAAGGGATTTATCAACCTACTGTTAAAACTAGGCTTTTGTTTAAAAATTCCAGAATTTCGCCTTTTTAAACCTTAGCACATATGGCAAATGTTGCTCAGCAACACAGCATGTTTAGGCCAGAGAAAAGCGTGAATTCTTAATATCATAGCGTTTCGCAGCTAGCGTAACTCTGTACTTTTTGAATAACTCCGCCCCTTGAGTTACCAAGCATCCCACGAGCTACGTATACAACGAAAAAATGATGATTTTGACTAAACTATAGACGTAAATGTAGGGGTGACAAACTTTTGACTTGGTTTGAAGTGGGGCGAGGTAGATATGGATCGAGTAACTTTGAGCTCATTGATGGGCAACATCGTGGTTATCGGGCTGGATGGGGAAATTAGGACCCTAGAAGAGGGACAACTACCTCAACCAGGAGAGTTAATAATTGATGAGGTATCAGATACTTCTGAGCTTGTGATCGAGCAGGTGACACCACAAGGAAGTTCGATAAACGTAACTGATGATATAACAGCGTTAATTGAAGCAATTGCTAGTGGGGAAGACCCGACTGAGCTGGGTGAAGAGTTTGATCCTGCTGCAGGTGAAGGAAACGGGTCTAGCCCACAAAATACGGGGGCTATAGATCGCACAGGTGCTGAATTACTCGCCAGTACCAATTTTGAGACAGTGGGAACTGACGGAACAGGATTTTCAAGTACTCAGGTAGAGACGCTACTCGATATTTTCCAAATACAACCACCAGAACCAACAGCAATATCAGTTCCTGCAACAGTAATTGTTCAAGAGATTTCTAGCCCAACTGTCAATGAGGGCGATCTGGTTTCCTTCGACGTCACACTTAACCAACCAACAGAAGACAATATCAATATCACTTTTTCGCTGTTCGATCAGACTGCGACTGGTGGATCTACTGACGAGAGCGGAAGTGACTACGTCAACGAGAGGGTTCTCATAACATTTTCCGATGGCACAACAGAAGAAGTCTCAGTCGATGACAACGGTATTTTTACTGTGTCGGTCCCGTTAGGTGAAAATGGTTTTACGGTTTCTCTCGATTCTATAAATGACTCTATATTCGAAGGTCCAGAAACATTTACGCTTTCTGGCAACACAGAAGAACAAAGTACACCTGCAACTGGGATTGCAACCATTGTTGATGATGGTAGTGGGCCTGGTTTAAGTCCTGATGATGATCGTCCAACGGTAACGATGAGCGATGCAGGGACGATTAATGAAGGTGAGTTAGCCAGCTTTAAAGTGTCTTTATCGAATCCATCAGCTACAGATGTTGAGGTCGAACTAAGTCTCAACCTAGGTGATACAGAAGCCAGCGACTTAGACACCTTGGAATACAACACGGGAAGTGGTTGGGTCACAGTGCCAAACGATGGCGTAGTGACGGTGCCTGCCGGACAGACCGAATTTGATGTACGCATTGCTTCTATTGATGACGCCGTTTATGAAGGCCCTGAAGATTTCAGTGTGACAGTAACTGGCATTGGCGCGGTGCAAGGCAGCGATACGGGCACGGCGACGATTGTGGATGACGGCAGTGGCCCGGGCCCCGATCCAGACGATGATCGTCCAACGGTATCTATCAGTGATGCTGGCACCATCAACGAAGGTGACACCGCTAACTTTGTTGTTTCGTTAACTAATGCTTCCGAAGACGATGTTCAGGTAGAACTTGGCCTTAATCTTGGTGATACCGAAGTCGGTGATCTCGGAACCTTTGAATACAACACTGGCTCAGGTTGGGTAGCGGTACCAAACGATGGTGTGGTAACGGTGCCAGCCGGACAGACCGAGTTTGATGTGCGCATTGCTTCTATTGACGATGCGGTGTACGAAGGTCCAGAAGATTTCAGTGTAACGGTAACGGGCGTTGGTGCGGTACAAGGCAGTGATACGGGCACGGCAACGATTGTGGATGACAGCAGTGGCCCAGGTCCCGATCCAGACGATGACCGTCCTAGTGTGGCTATTACGGATGCTGGCACTATTAACGAGGGTGATACGGCGAACTTCAAAGTTACGTTATCGAATGCCTCCGAATCGAGTGTTCAAGTTGAATTTGGCCTCAACTTAGGCGATACCGAAGCGGGTGACTTAGGCACCTTAGAATACAACACGGGCTCCGGTTGGGTTACGGTGCCAAACGATGGTGTGGTGACGGTGCCTGGCGGGCAGACTGAGTTTGATGTACGCATTGCTTCTATTGATGACGCGGTGTTCGAAGGTCCAGAAGATTTCAGTGTTACGGTAACGGGCATTGGTGCGGTGCAAGGCAGCGATACGGGCACGGCAACGATTGTGGATGACAGCAGTGGCCCAGGTCCCGATCCAGACGATGACCGTCCAAGCGTGGCTATTACCGACGCTGGCACCATTAATGAGGGTGAGACTGCGAACTTCAAAGTCACCTTATCGAATGCCTCCGAATCGAGTGTTCAAGTTGAACTTGGCCTCAACTTAGGCGATACCGAAGCGGGTGACTTAGGCACCTTAGAATACAACACGGGCTCCGGTTGGGTTACGGTGCCAAACGACGGTGTGGTGACGGTGCCTGCCGGACAGACCGAATTTGATGTGCGCATTGCTTCTGTTGATGACGCCGTTTATGAGGGCCCTGAAGATTTCAGTGTCACGGTAACCGGCATTGGTGCGGTGCAAGGCAGCGATACGGGTACAGCAACGATTGTGGATGACGGCAGTGGCCCTGGAGCTGATCCCGATGATGACCGCCCAAGTGTGACTATTACCGATGCTGGCATTATTAATGAAGGTGATACGGCGAACTTCAAAGTGACGCTGTCGAATGCCTCCGAGTCCACTGTTCAAGTCGAGCTAGGCCTCAACTTGAGTGATACCGAAGTCGGTGACTTAGGCACCTTAGAATACAACACGGGCTCCGGTTGGGTTACGGTGCCAAACGACGGTGTGGTGACGGTGCCTGCCGGGCAGACTCAGTTTGATGTGCGCATTGCTTCCATTGATGACGCCGTTTATGAAGGTCCTGAAGATTTCAGTGTTACGGTAACGGGCATTGGTGCGGTGCAAGGCAGCGATACGGGTACAGCAACGATTGTGGATGACGGCAGTGGCCCTGGACCTGATCCCGATGATGACCGCCCAAGTGTGACTATTACCGATGCTGGCATTATTAATGAAGGTGAAACAGCTAACTTCAAAGTTACGTTATCGAATGCGTCTGAAGCCGAAACGCAAGTGGAGTTGGGTCTTAATCTCGGCGATACCGAAGCCGGTGACTTAGGTACCTTAGAATACAACACGGGAAGCGGTTGGGTTGCAGTACCAAACGATGGCGTGGTAGCGGTGCTAGCGGGGCAAACTGAGTTTGATGTGCGTATTGCTTCTATTGATGACACCGTTTATGAAGGCCCTGAAGATTTCAGTGTGACAGTAACTGGCATTGGGGCGGTACAAGGCAGCGATACGGGTACAGCAACGATTGTGGATGATGGCAGTGGCCCTGGACCTGATCCCGATGATGACCGCCCAAGCGTGACTATTACCGATGCTGGCATTATTAATGAAGGTGATACGGCGAACTTCAAAGTGACGCTATCGAATGCCTCCGAGTCCACTGTTCAAGTCGAGCTAGGCCTCAATTCGGGTGACACTGAAGCCGGTGACTTAGGTACCTTAGAATACAACACGGGAAGTGGTTGGGTTGCAGTGCCAAACGATGGCGTGTTGACCGTGCCAGCCGGGCAAACCGAATTTGATGTGCGCATCGCTTCCATTGATGACACCGTTTATGAAGGCCCTGAAGATTTCAGTGTGACGGTGACTGGCATTGGGGCGGTGCAAGGCAGCGATACAGGTACGGCGACGATTGTGGATGACGGCACTGGCCCAGGACCCGATCCAGACGATGACCGCCCGAGTGTCTACATCGTTGAAGGTAGCGTGGGTGTTAACGAAGGTACCGATGCTGTGTATACCGTTAGATTGTCGGCGGCGGCCGATATCGATGTGACCGTCAGGTTGAACACCTCAACCGACGGCAGCAACACGGTGGAAGCGGACGATATAGGTAGCTTTGTGGTGACCCTTGCTGATGGTGTGACAGTGGTGAATGCCAACAGTGACGGTACGTACACCATTCCCGCCGGTGAGAACGAGCTGAAAGTCACTGTGCCAACCACAGATGATGGCGTCTACGAAGGGGATGAAACCTTCACTGTGGCGGTACAAGGTGACACGGGCGTCCTAGGTAGTGACAGTGCGCTGGGCATTATTTACGACGGTGGTAACGGCCCTGGTCCCGATCCAGACGATGACCGTCCAAGTGTCTATATTGTCGAAGATAGCGTGGGCGTGAATGAAGGTACTGAGGCTGTGTATACCGTCCGGTTGTCGGAGGCTGCCGATATTGACGTGACGGTAAGGTTGAGCACATCAACAGGAGGAACTAATACGGCAGAGCCTGGCGACATTGGTGCTATTAAGCTGACATTATCTGATGGAGTAACTGTGGTGACCGCCAACAGTGATGGCACGTATACTATCCCAGCAGGTGAAACCGATCTCAAACTGTTTGTCCCAACCACGGACGACGATGTGTATGAAGGAGATGAAACCTTCACGGTTGCAGTGCAAGGTGCAACTGGAGTACTTGGTACTGACACTGCGTTGGGTATTATTTACGACGGCGGTAACGGCCCTGGTCCTGACCCGGATGATGATCGCCCGACCGTATCTATCTCAGATGCGGGTATCGTAGATGAGGGTGATATCGCGACGTTTACCGTGTCATTGAGTAATGCTTCGGAAGGTACAGTTCAGGTGCAGTTGACCTTAAACCCAGACGAAACAGAAGTGGATGATCTTGGCTCGCTAGAATATAACACCGGAGCAGGTTGGGTTGCTGTGCCTGTCGATGGCATCGTAACAGTGCCAGCAATGCTTACCGAATTTGATGTGCGCATTGCGACCATTGATGATGAAGTTTATGAAGGTCCGGAAGACTTCAGCGTGACCGTGACTGGTTTGGGCGCAGTTCAGGGCACCGATACTGGTTTGGCGACCATTGTGGATGATGGCACTAAAACGGACGACGATCGACCAACTGTGTCTATCTCGGATGCGGGTACCATTGATGAAGGTAGTTTCGCTACATTTACCGTGTCATTGAGTAATGCCTCAGAAGCAGCGGTCGAGGTTCAATTAACGCTGAATCTGGATGAAACAGAAGTAGGTGACCTTGGCACTCTAGAGTACAACACCGGTTCAGGTTGGGTAAGTGTACCTGTAAGTGGCATTGTGACGGTGCCGGCAGGTATGACGGAATTTGATCTACGCATCGAATCAATTGATGACGGTGTGTATGAAGGCCCTGAAGATTTCAGCGTTACAGTAACTGGCTTGGGAGCAGTGCAAGGCAGCGATACTGGTCTGGCGACCATCGTGGATAACTCACCACCTACAGCCCGTGATTTCATCATTTCGCTCGATGTTCAAAATGGTATTTTCCCGGTTCAGGATGTTGAGTTTGATGGATTAACGACGTCTGGGGAACAGCGTGTTGAAGATCTCGAAGATGACGCAGTTACTGCAAATGATGATGATATTTTAATTCAGGTCGTTAGCCTTCCTGAACACGGTGAACTGTATTATGTGGATGGAAATGGACAGGAAGTCATTATAGACGAAACCACACAGTTCCCTGAAAACACAGAGGTTAAGTATCGTCTGACTGAAGATTTCTTTGAGGAGCAGAGCTTTGACTCAGCCGACCTTCTTGAAGAACAAGGGAAAGATATCTTGGTGGGATCCTACACTCCTCCTAACTCGAACTTAACGTTCACTGGAGGCCAGATCATCACCATTGGCAACAGCATCATCTTTGATTCCGACGCTCAGATTTCAGTCGATTTTGCGAATCAACAGGTCGGGTTGGTTGTCGTTTCGCCAAATGAAACGGGTCAGGGTGATGAAATCAGTACTGGTGAATATATTACGTTAGAACTGGATGAGGATTTATCAGCTAACGAAGCGAAACTGAACTTAGCCAGTCTGAATGACCGCTTCAACAGTGGTGGTGCATGGTTAACGGCATACATCTTCCTAAATGGTGCACTTGTTGATGTTCAGCAGTTTTACTCAACGGATATTACTTATACCAGCAACCACGAAGGTTCTATTACCGTTGCGTTAGCAAATGGCAGCTTTGATGAAATTCGACTTACTCCAGAAACCGATAGCGCGAGTGATAAAGCGGGCTTTACCTTGGTGGGAACTGAAATCACCAGTTTTACTGACGTGAACGATGACTTTACCTACCAAGCTATTGACACTGATGGTGCGGTAAGTAACGAAGCTACGGTAGCGGTTGATTTCGAGAACGTCACGGTAGACGCTGTCACGGCGCTTGGTTATCAAACCATGGCCTTAAATTCGGATCTGAATCTGGTTATGGGGACAGATGGCGATGATATTCTGGTTGGTACTGAAGGCAATGACCTGATCATCGGTGGTTTAGGTAATGATATCTTGACTGGCGGTGAAGGTGATGACGTATTCAAATGGACAGAAATGCAATCCGCAACTGATACCGTGACAGATTTCAGTGACGGGGATCAGCTTGATTTTACCGATGTATTTGACGATATGAGTGGTACGGATATCTCCGCCTTGCTTGATGATCTTGGTTCGGGTGACTATCGCGGCAGTGTGGATGACATTTCCGTTGAAGTGACTGAAAGTGGAGGTAACTCGACGTTGACCATCAACAAAGATGGACAACAGCTAGAGGTTAACTTTGATGGTGCCTCTGCAGCCGATATTGCCAATAGTCTGATTTCTAATCTCGATCAATTACGAGAATAGATGGCCAAAGATAAAAAACGGAGCGTTTTTTCGCTCCGTTTTTTTATTTAATAATACGGTAAACTAACACTGTGATTACAGAACTTTACATGCAAAACCTTTCAGGTAGAAACCTTCCGGGTATGCTGTATCGGTTGGGTGGTCAGCAGCTTGTTCAAAGCGCTCCACAAACTTTACTTGGCGGTTAGCATCTAAGGCTGCGTCAGCAATGATTTTCTGGAACAAAACTTGATCCATTAAGCCAGAGCACGAATAGGTCAGTAGCGTACCGCCAGGTTTTAGGATTTGCATTGCTAGCATGTTGATGTCTTTGTAACCACGACATGCGCCGTTTAGTTGGGCTTTACTGTCTGCAAACTTAGGTGGATCCATGATAACCACATCGAACTGAGTTCCTTGGTCACGATACTCACGAAGTAGTTTAAACACGTCTGCGTTTAGGAACACGGCACGCTTCTTCGAGATATCAAATTCATTCAGTTCTGCGTTGAACTTCGCAGTGTCTAGAGCAGGTTGTGATACGTCAGCGTTTATCACACGCTTTGCATCACCTTTCAGAGCGTAAAGTCCGAAACCACCTGTGTAAGAGAAGCAGTTAAGAACTTCTTTGCCTTTCACATATTTCATCGCTTGCTGGCGACTATCACGTTGATCTAGGTAGAAACCTGTTTTATGACCGCCAACGATATCTACACTAATCTTTACGCCATTTTCTTCGATGACGACCGATTTAGGTGGCTCTTCGCCGTGCAAGACGCCCGTGGTTTCTTTCAAACCCTCTTTCTTACGTACCGCGACGTCAGAACGCTCGTACACATTACAATCAGGGAAGCACTCAACTAGAGCATCAACAATGGCCTGTTTATTGTGTTCTGCGCCAGCACTGAGAAGTTGACACACAAAGAAGTTTTGGTAACGGTCAATCGTAACGCCTGGCATACCATCAGACTCTGCCGCGATAAGGCGGTAACCCGTAAGGCCATCACGTTCGATAATGTCTTCACGAAGAAGTTGTGCGTATTTTAATCGTTTTACGAAAAACGCGGTGTCGATTTCTTCTTTATCAAAACTCCAAATACGAGCACGAATTTGTGAAGCTGGCGAATATGCCGCTTTAGCTAGCCATTTACCGTCGTGAGTGAATACATCAACCGTTTCGCCAAGAGCCGGTTCGCCCTCAACTTTGTTGATGCCTCGAGAGAAGATCCAAGGGTGCTTGCGCTTGACCGATTTCTCACGACCTTTTACCAAATAGATAGCAGCTGTCATTTCATTAGCTCTTGTTGAATTTTGAAAGGGGCGTATTGTCCGGGATGTGAATGGTAAAAGCAATATCCCTCGGCAATCCAGTACATTGTAGTGGCTTTTAAATACAAAAAAGGGTCACCAAAGTAACCCTTTTATTTGAACTGGTCGTAACAGATTACGTTGCTACGCTTTAAGTCCAGTAAGGAGCGATTCCATGGTGTCGCTTTGCGTACGCAGTTGATCCACGTTTTGTGAAGTCGTGCTGATCATATTGCACACGTTATCTGCTTGAACTCGAATCTCTTCAACGCTTGAGGCGATATTGTCCGCGACTACACCTTGTTCTTCAGCCGCTGTTGCAATTTGAATGCTACTGTCGGAGATAGTTTGATTTTTATCTGCCAAAGAGCCGATTTCGTGATTCACTTCCGTCATGAGGTTTTGTCCCTCATTTGCATTGTTGACAGTCACTTCCATCAGTTTAGTAAGTGATTGACTGTTACGCTGTAATGATTCGATCATCGTTTGGATTTCAACAGTTGCTTGTTGAGTACGTCCCGCAAGAGCGCGAACCTCATCCGCAACGACCGCAAATCCACGACCTTGCTCACCAGCACGTGCTGCTTCAATGGCTGCGTTCAATGCAAGTAGGTTAGTTTGCTCGGAAATCCCATTAATGGTTGTCACGACTTCATCAATTTGTGCGGCATTGGCATCTAACTCCGCTACTGCTTGAGACGCAGATTGAATCTCATTAGAGAGGTTCGAAATCGAGTGAAGCGTATTCTCTACTTTTACTTGTCCAGACTGAGCCACGCTGCGCGCATCATCGGTTTGCGCGCTTGAATCGTGAGCTAATGTCGCAACTTCTCGAATCGTTGATGCCATCTGTTCCGTTGCACTCGCAAGAGAGTTGAGGTGCTCTTGTTGCGTCGCAGAAATATCTGAACTGTGATGAATTGATTGATTCAGGTCTGAGCTAATTTGTTGCATTAACGCCACAGACTCTTGAATCGACAGCACCATTTGTTGCTCTCGTTCTGCAACTTTGTCTATCGTAATAGCAATTTCACTAAACTCGTCGCGAACTGGGAAGAAGTTCATTCTTGCGGTTAAGTCGCCACCCGCAAGGGTGTTTAATGCTTTGTTCATCGTGAACATCGCGCCGCCAATAAACGTCATGATGTAGTAAACGCCAAGAGCGAGAATAAACAAGCTCACACAGATGATGCTCACTTGAGTCGTTGATAGGGCAGTCCATAAAGAAAGTTCATGGTTTGCAACCAAGCTGTACGCACCATTTAGAACAGACACGGATTGCGGACCAGAGCCAAGAGAAACGGCTTCTGAACCAGCTATGAGGTTTGCTACTTGCGATTGAGAAAGGTTGCCTGCCTCTATCAGACCTTTCATAAGCATGAGCTCTTCTTGGTACATACTTGAGATCAACGTATTAGCCGCGCTATTAAGGACGAGAGTGAGAATGACTAAAGCAAGAAGAGGGAGAACGAAGAGCAAATAGAACTTTTCTTGAATCTTTAAGTGAATGAGATACTTATCAATCCAGCGGAATGGAATTTCTTTCATAATTATAATAACCGTGCAAAAACCCACTATCCTTAGTGGGGTGAATAGACGAAAAGAATATATCACTCAGTAAAAAGAAGCGGTACAAAGATGAACGTAAAGTGTGAGAGATTTATAGTAAAAGGTCACGTTCAAGGCGTCGGCTTTCGTTACCATACTTCCCATCAAGGATTGAAACTGGGTTTGACGGGTTACGCGAAGAACCTAAACGATGGTGATGTTGAAGTGATGGCGTGTGGAACAGACGCACAAATAGCTGCGTTTTCCGAGTGGTTGAAAGAAGGCCCGCGAACGGCAACAGTAGAGAGTGTGATACAGGAGTCTGCGTCATATAAGCCGTTGCGCGGTTTTAAGATTTTGTAAATTCTACAAGCATTTAGCTGGCTTTGGTAGGCCGGCTAATTTAGTCGCTTGTTTGGCTGGCCCCTTTTTAAACAGCTTGAATAGATACTTACTGTTACCTTTTTCTGGACCGTGCGCTTTTTCCATTGCTTTGACAAGCATACGCACAGCAGGGGAAGTATTAAACTCTTCATAAAAATCTCGCACAAAGTGCACAACTTCCAAATGAGCATCCGTAAGCTCGATGTCTTCTTCTTTTGCTAAAAGCTCAATCATACCTTCTTCCCATTGAGTATGATCCAGTAAGTAGCCTTGAGCATCAGTTTCAATTTCTTTGCCGTTGTAAACGAACATAACGTTTTATCCGTTAAGTGAACATGGATGTTTATAGATTAGCGACAGGTGAGGATGTTCTCAACAAAAGAATCTCGAAGTAGTGCCGAGCGAAGCAAAAGCGTACAAAATGGTGAGTGCTTTTTGACTGAGCCAGGTGCTTTGATATAAATGCTCTTTTATTCAAATAAATAGGAAACTATTCAGTTTGTTAGAAAATTTTCGGGGTGAGTACCAATAAAATTGCATGGATATCCAGACTTATTCATTTTTGTTTTGGTTTTTTCTTGGCTACTTGTCTGATTATGGGATTTTATGGGTGAATGAATAGCTGACAACGTTGTGTTTGTTTTCATAGACCGATATTCTCTTTGATTGATGAAAAGCCTGTATTAAGGTTAGAAACAACAATGATGACAAGGAGTTAGTCATGTCGAAACAACGTTACATTGAGATTAATGACAATGTAAAATCCACTTGGTCCATCGAGCGTATTTGGCAACTTGCAGAATCCTTACCTGTAGAAGAAATTTCGATTGATGATATCAAAGGCCCAAATGAAGTGACTTGGTTTAGTCATGAAGGGCCACAGCCAACCTGCCGTGAAATTGCAAAACATTGCCAACGCATCAACAATGCCGATTTGTCGTATCCCGTAATTTTAACCAATGATTACCGTGTTTTTGATGGTATGCACCGAATTGCTAAGCAAATCATGTTGGGTGAAGATACGATTAAAGTGAGACGTTTTAGAGAAAACCCTGAAGCTGATGAAGTTATCGAGTTAGCAGTCGAACAGGCGTAATGTACTTAATCACTGACAAAGAAAAAGCCCGAAGGAAAATACCTTCGGGCTTTTTAAATTCATCTTGTGTTGAACGATTAATCGTCGTTCATAATACCTAGAATGCTTAGTAGGCTGATGAAGATGTTGTAGATTGATACATACAAAGTCACTGTCGCAGAGATGTAGTTTGTTTCACCGCCACGAATAATGCTTTGTGTTGTCATCAGGATCGCCATCGTAGAGAAAATGATAAACAAGCTGCTCAACGCCAAGTGTAAAATGGTTGATTGAATAAAGAAACTTGCAATCATACCCACAACAAGCACAACAAACAGCGATAGCATCAAGCCGCCCATCATAGATAGGTCACGTTTTGTTGTTAGTGCATAAGCTGATGCCGCCATGAAAGATAGCGCCGTACCACCTAGAGCGGTTAATACGATATCGCCCATCCCAGCACCGATGTACATGTTTAAGATTGGACCAATCGTGTAGCCTAAGAAACCAGTGAATAAGAACGTAAACACAAGGCCAAGGCTGTTGTTACGGTTTTTCTCTGTTAAGAATAACAGGCCGTAGAAACCAACCAACATTAGGATGATTCCTGGATGTGGCAGGTTAAATGCCATTGCTACGCCAGCAACGACTGCCGACCATAAAAGCGTCATTGAAAGTAGTGCGTAAGTGTTACGCAATACTTTGTTTGTTTGTAGAGCACTTTCTTGTGTTGAAGTGCGGGTAAACATTGGACTGTTCATAATCTTCCTCGATAAGAGACTTTCTTTTAAGTACATTTATGGGATTGAAAGTTCAAAAAATCAAGCCCTAACCATGCGTAACTTAGATAAAATAATAATAGAAATAAGATGTTATGTATTTGACAACTTGTAACACAATATTACTGCAGAGCAAAGTCATAGCAATTGTCACACAGAATTTTTGAATTTAGTAACAAAAAGCACTGACTTCATTGAAATCAGTGCTTTTATTATACCAGTTGCAAAAGATCTTAGTGATGTAAGATTTGCGCTAGGAAATTTTGAGTTCGATCTGATTGAGGGTTTTCAAAGAAATCAACAGGGTTGTTCTCTTCGATGATCTCTCCTGCGTCCATAAATATCACGCGATCGGCAACCTCTTTCGCAAAGCCCATTTCATGTGTCACACAGAGCATGGTCATGCCTTCCTCGGCGAGCTCGACCATTACATCCAACACTTCGCGAACCATCTCTGGATCAAGTGCTGATGTTGGTTCATCAAAAAGCATGACTTTAGGGTTCATACACAAAGAGCGAGCAATCGCCACGCGTTGTTGCTGACCACCAGACAACTGGCCAGGATATTTCTCTGCTTGGTCCGGAATTTTAACGCGTTCCAGATATTTCATCGCGACCGCTTCTGCCTCATCTTTAGGCATCTTCTTCACCCAAATAGGCGCGAGCGTACAGTTTTCCAGTACGGTTAAATGAGGGAAGAGATTAAAGTGCTGAAAGCACATGCCCACTTCACGGCGCACAGCTTCAATATTTTTCAAATCTTCAGTTAATTCCGTACCGGAAACATAAATACTGCCAGCTTGGTGCTCTTCGAGGCGGTTAATACAGCGAATCATCGTTGATTTTCCTGACCCTGATGGGCCACAGATTACGATTTTTTCCCCGCGCTTAACATCGAGGTTAATATTTTTTAGTACGTGAAACTCACCATACCATTTATTCATGTCCTTCAATTGGATCATATAGTCTTGTTGTTGCGTCATAATACGTCCTTGAGCTTGATGAGTTATCGTTTGTGACCGGTATGAAGTTTGTTTTCAAGCCATATCGAATAACGCGACATGCCAAAACAAAATACCCAAAACACCAACGCGACAAATACATAACTTTCAGTAGCAAAGCCTAGCCAGTCAGGGTCGGTGTTTGCTGCTTGTCCTATACCTAGTACGTCAAACATACCAATGATAAGAACCAAACTGGTGTCTTTAAACAATCCGATAAACGTGTTCACGATAGAAGGGATCGTAATCTTCAGCGCTTGCGGCAAGATAATAAGCCCTGTTTTTTTCCAGTAACTTAACCCAAGTGCGTCGGCAGCCTCATATTGGCCTTTTGGAATCGCTTGTAAGCCGCCCCGTACCACTTCGGCCATGTACGCCGAGGCAAACATCACCACACCAATAAGAGCGCGAATAAGTTTGTCTGTCTCTGATCCTTCGGACATAAACAAAGGCAGCATAACGGAAGCCATGAACAGAACGGTAATCAGTGGCACACCACGCCAAACTTCAATATAGACGGTACAAATACTGCGAATGATGGGCATCTCTGAACGTCTACCGAGCGCGAGTACCACACCAATCGGTAATGAAACGACAATACCGACTAACGCAATGATGAGCGTAACGAGTAATCCGCCCCATTTGTGTGTATCGACCACTTCTAGCCCAAATATCCCACCGTATAACAGCCCAGCGATAATGAATGGGTAGATGTTTACGAAGAAAAGCCAAATCCAAATCCGTTTCGGTGTCTTTTCATACGCTAGCAACACAGTAAATATAGCCAATGTGATGTAGAAAAGGCGAGGGCGCCACAGTTCAGACTCAGGATAGAAACCGTACATGAACTGCTCCCAGCGCACGCTGATAAATACCCAGCAAGCACCTTCTCGGCTGCAATCGTCACGCGTCGAACCAATCCAGTCCGCGTTGATAAACGCCCAATCAACGATATGCCAAATTGCACTAAAGACAAGATAAGCAAGAATTACGGTAACAATGGAATTGACAGGTCCATTAAATAGGTTTTTCCGCATCCAACCAACAAAGCCGACGGTATTGGCTGGTGGTGGGAGATCCGGTTGAAATTGATGAGTACTCATATTATCTCTCCACCAGTGCGACTTTACGGTTATACAAGTTCATTAATGCAGACGTAATCAGACTTAAGGTTAAGTACACGCCCATCGTCATCGCAATGATCTCAATCGCTTGCCCCGTTTGGTTCAGGGTAGTACCAGCAAAGACAGAGACAAGATCTGGGTAACCAATCGCCATCGCTAACGATGAGTTTTTGGTGAGGTTGAGATATTGACTGGTTAAAGGTGGAATAATAATTCGTAACGCTTGCGGAATGACAACAAGCTTTAAAGTTTTCGCGCGTGGTAAGCCCAGCGACATCGCCGCTTCCGTTTGACCATGGCTAACCGCATTAATACCAGAACGTACAATTTCGGCAATGAAGGAGGCGGTATAAACGCTCAATGCCAAAAGTAGTGCGGCAAGTTCAGGAATAATGCTAATACCACCTTGGAAGTTAAACCCTTTCAGTTCAGGATAATTTAGTGAAATTGGCATACCAGCAAGGAAGTAGACAATCAGCGGAAGGCCAACGACTAAGCCTAAAGCTATTCTTCCCATTGGCGTTTGTTGCCCAGTTAGGCGTTGCTTGTTATTCGCCCATACATTAATTAACAAGCTGGCGATCACCCCGAAGATTAATGCAGCAATAACAAAGCCACTGCCTGCCTCCATTTCTGGTGCTGGAAAATATAAACCACGAACATTCAAGAAGATGGCTTCGCTGAGGCTCAAACTTTGACGAGGTGAGGGTAATGCTTGAAGAACAGCGAAATACCAGAAAAATATTTGTAGAAGAAGTGGGATATTTCGGAACGTTTCGATATAAACAGCAGCCAAGCGACTCACTAACCAGTTAGAAGAAAGGCGAGCGACCCCCATGGTAAAACCAATCACGGTAGCCAGAATAATACCTAATACGGAGACCAGCGCTGTATTAAGAAGGCCAATAATAAACGTTCTGCCGTAAGAGTACGTTTCATCGTATTCAATTAGCGTCAGCCCGATACCAAACCCGGCTTCTTGATTTAAAAAACCGAAACCCGTAGCGATCCCACGAGCATCTAAGTTGTTCAGTGCGTTATTTATAATCGTGTAAAAGAAAAATACCAGTGCAGCTATGGCAATGATCTGGAAAATAGCAGAACGAAAGGCGGGATTATAAATCAAGCTCTTGCTTCCGCTCGGTTTGGACATCGTACTTGGCGATGCATCTTTTGTCGGTTTCATACAGCGATAACCTCAAACCTTAGTTATAGATATCTGCCTGTATAAATAGTCACGTCCTTGCTGGTCGAAGCATGTTTTCACCAGAGCTAAACGGCGATATTCGAGTTGAAATAGCCTATCTAAGCGAATACTTCTTGCCATTCAATGAGCGGTCCTTACTCATACAGATGGATAAAATCAAGAAAAAGGGCGGCATGAACCGCCCTGATTAACTCGTTCTATCGGATTGGTGGCGCGTACATAAAGCCGCCTGCATTCCATAGCGCATTAACGCCACGAGAAATTTCTAACGGCGAACCAGTACCGACTGTGCGTTCGAAGCTTTCACCATAGTTACCGACTTGCTTGATAACTTGGTAGCCCCAGTCATCACGAATACCCAAACCTTTGCCTTTCGGACCGTCAACACCAAGAATACGTTTGATGTTTGGATCTTTCGATTTCAGCATTTCATCCGCATTTTTCGAACTAATACCATACTCTTCGGCGTTAATCATTGCTGATAATGTCCACTTCGCAATGTTGAACCATTGGTCATCACCTTGACGAACGACGGGACCTAGTGGTTCTTTAGAAATGATTTCCGGAAGAACGGCTGCAGAAGAGGGATCTTTCAGGTTCAGGCGCAATGCATAAAGACCAGATTGGTCAGTCGTTAACACATCACAACGTCCTGCATCGAAACCTTTTGACGTTTGGGCTGCCGTATCGAATACGACCGGCTTGTATGACATACCGCTGTTACGGAAGTAGTCAGCAAGGTTCAGCTCAGTTGTTGTACCGGACTGTACGCAAACTGATGCACCATCAAGCTCTTTTGCGCTTGAGATGCCAAGGTCTTTCTTCACCATGAAGCCTTGTCCATCGTAGTAGTTTACCCCTACGAAGTTGAGGCCAAGTGCAGTATCACGATGCAGTGTCCAGGTGGTGTTACGAGAAAGCACATCAATCTCACCTGATTGAAGCGCAGTGAAACGTTCTTTCGCGGTTAGGGGTACATATTTAACTTTCGTTTTATCCCCAAGAACGGCTGCAGCCAGTGCTTGGCAATATTCTACGTCGATACCTTCCCATTCACCTTTTGAGTTAGGGTTAGAGAAACCAGGTAGACCGGTACTTACGCCACAAGTAAGAAAACCTTGTTTTGTGACTTTGTCCAGAGTAGTGTCTGCTGCTTGAGCTGATGTTGCCATCATCGCAGTAGAAGCCGCTACGACGGAAGCAAGAACTGTGAGTTTATTTGCCATTTGTATCCTTCCTGTATGATCCATGTTTAATCAGGAGTGACCTGAAACAACGTGTCCAATTCGTTAGAGTTATCGTCCTACGTGATTGATTTTCGAAGAAACGGTATTCGATAGATCAACCAGTTATAAGCGTAGGAAAGGATCTGTTAATTCTCAAATATATAATTTAAATGAAGTTTTGAGAGAACTTACAAAGCGCCTTGAGATTTAGAATGACGAAATGTTAATTGTTTGTAAATAGTGCAAATCATGGACAATTTGGTGCATCAGAACAATCAATAGAAGAGTGAACAATACAAGAGAATAAAAAGTTGTTATTAAAACTGTCATTAGCTGAGCTTGGTGAAGTTCAGTAAAAATTCGAACAAAAATTATTTGTGATACCGAAACAGGGTGATGAGCTTGCCCCATTTTTGGTAGCATGGTCCGCAACAGCTAATTAGAGTAATCATGGATTGAAATGCGATATTTTCCTCTGTTCTTAGATTTAATCAATAAACCCGTTCTTGTCGTGGGCGGCGGTGAAGTGGCAAGCAGAAAGGTGGAAGCGTTGCTAAAGGCAGGGGCGGATGTCACTATCGTTTCTCCAACGTTGGTCGATTTTCTGTCTAAGCTTGCTGCAGAGCATCAAGTGCGTTGGATACAACGTTTCTATTCGAGTGACATTGTCACTAAAAGCTTTGTTCAAGTGTGGGCCACGACAGATAATCCTGAGCTAAATCACCAAGTGTATAAAGATGCGAAAGAATTAGGCATCCTAGTGAACGTTGTTGATGATAAGCCTTATTGTGACTTCATTACGCCCTCTATGATCAATCGTGGCCGCATACAAATTGCTATTTCTAGTGGCGGCGCCTCACCAGTTTTAATTCGAAACATCCGTGAAAAGCTTGAATCGATACTGCCACAAAACATGGGGTTGATGGCGGACTTTGCTAACTCAAAGCGTAATTCGATTAAAGAAGCACTACCTAGCGTCGATTTACGTCGTAAGTTTTGGGAGCAATTCTTCTCGAATCCTGAGGTTGAAAACGCGCGAGATAATAGAGAGTTAGAAACGATTTACCAAGCGACCATGGCAACACCTTTGGATGAAAAGGGAAGTTGTACTTGGATACAGGTAGGGAAAGACGTTGAGATGTTGCCAATTAAGGCCGTGCGCTACATGCAACAAGCCGAGCTAGCACTTTACTCAACTCGATGCGAAGCGAACTTGCTAGAGCTAATACGAAGAGATGCAGAGCGAGAAGCTTTCTCCAGCGCAGCTGAACTCTCTGATATGTTGACCAAGGCTAAATCTGAAAAGCTTCGAGTTTGCGTGTTTATCCCTAAAGGGACGAGCGAGTTCTTATTGCTGCAAGGGCAGGACTTGGTGATATAACCACGTTAAAAAGTGGGCACTTGGCTTCTCGATTAAAAGGCCAATAAAAACGCCAGCGAACTATGCGCTGGCGTTTTTAAACTAAGTTACTTCTCAGACAGATTAATCACGGAAGTTGTTAAACTGGAATGGTATGCCCATCTCTGCTTCACGAATCGCTGCCATTGTCGCTTGCAGGTCATCACGTTTCTTACCAGTAACACGTACCTTGTCGCCTTGAATAGAGGCTTGTACTTTTAACTTTGCGTCTTTGATAAGTTTCACTACTTTTTTGGCTGTTGGTGTATCGATACCTTGGCGGAAAAGCAGAGTTTGGTGCCAGTTCTTACCAGTTACATCTGGATCCTGTGCATCCATTGCGTTTGCATCAATATTACGCTTTGCCAAGTGGCCACGTAAAATATCGCGCATTTGCTTAAGTTGGAAGTCACCTTCCGCAGACATTTTTACGTTTTCTTCTACTAGCTCAAAGCTCGCATTAACGTTGCGGAAATCGAAACGAGTAGACAATTCACGGTTAGCGTTATCAACGGCGTTACGTAGTTCAACCGTATCGATTTCAGAAACAATATCAAACGATGGCATGAAGATTCCTTGATTATTTTGTTATAGGGACTTTCGGGATTTAATGGCGTTTGCCAGCATATCTAGCATTGTAGCAGTATCTTCCCAGCCTAGGCATGGGTCTGTAATAGATTGACCATACGTTAGGTTGTTGATGTCAGTCATTGGCTGATTGCCTTCAAGAATAAAGCTTTCAGCCATGATACCCGCAATACGAGTACTGCCTGACTTAATTTGGTTACAAATGTCTTGAGCAACGTCGATTTGTTTTCTGTGCTGCTTCTGACAGTTTGCGTGGCTGAAATCCACAACCAAACGTTGTGGCAAGCCAAACTCGGCTAGAGCATCACACGCTTGTTTTACTGACGCTTCATCAAAGTTAGGGCCTTTCTCTCCGCCGCGTAAAATAATATGACCATATGGGTTACCACTTGTACGGTAAACCGTCATGCGGCCATTCTTATCTGGAGAGTAGAAGTAATGCGAGGCTTTCGATGCGCGAATTGCATCAATTGCAATTTTTACGTTGCCATTTGTGCCATTTTTGAAACCAACTGGGCAAGACAGCGCCGATGCCATTTCACGGTGAATTTGCGATTCTGTTGTACGAGCACCGATCGCGCCCCACGTGATCAAATCCGCGATGTATTGACCAGTAATCATATCAAGAAACTCAGTAGCAGTCGCAAGACCAAGCTTGTTGATATCCAGTAGTAGTTTACGTGCTTTATGGAGACCAGCTTCAAGCGCGTAAGAGCCATCTAGGTTAGGGTCGGTAATTAAACCTTTCCAACCAACTACTGTACGAGGCTTTTCAAAGTAAGTACGCATCACGATAAACAGTTCGTCTTTGTACTTGTCTTGGATTTCACTCAGGCGAGTGGCGTAATCAATGGCAGCTTCAGTGTCGTGAACAGAACACGGACCTACAATCGCAAGAAGGCGATCGTCTTCACCCGATAAAATGTTTTCAATCTGACGACGAGATTGAGCGATACGGTCTGCAACGTCATCCGTAATAGGATGTACACTACCTAGCTCTGCTGGGGTAGGCATTGGACCCAAAGGTTGGGTTCTCAATTCATCTGTTTTTATAGGCATGTTATAGCTTTATTCTCTATTGCGAAGGGGTAAAGATAACGGAATTACAGGCAGGAATAAACCGTTTCACGGGAATCTTCGCCAGGAAATACCGAATTGTATACAAAGGTGTAGGTATTCATTTAAATGACTTATGTATAAATGACAAAACTTGATCATTAAATCAATATATATACATTTGAATTTATAACCATTTCATCTATCTCACCGTTAGGCAATCAAGATAACTGCGGCAAACCTCATGTTTATCTGTGTGACAATGTCACTAAAATGGTGGCTAAATAACTCGTGAGATCGAGCTTTTGTTAACATTTCTTTGACATCTATTTCTTTCGTTGATTAACTGGTCTGACTAGATTGGTAAGGAGACCAAAATGTTATCAGCTGTACGTCGTGCAAATTTGTACCTAAATCTATTCGGCTTTTCTAAAGTGCCTCTGATTTGGCTTTGTCACCCTAAGATCATTGCGATAGATAGCGAGCACGTTGAGGTTCGAATCCCTTTGCGAAGAAGAACAAAGAACCATTTGAATAGCATGTATTTCGGCGCTTTAGCTGTTGGGGCGGATGTAGCTGGTGGTTTTCTTGCTATGAGCAAGGCGCAAGAAAAAGGAGAAGCGATCTCTTTAGCATTTAAAGGCGTCAAAGCCGAGTTTTTAAAACGTCCGGAAGCGGATGTACACTTTGTGTGTAACGATGGTGATGTTATTGATGAGATGCTCGATCATACGTTGGCAACGGGTGAACGAGTGAATCGCGATGTAAAAATCGTCGCATTGTGTCCTAGCTTACATGGTGACGAACCTATGGCTGAATTCTCGTTGACTCTTTCGATAAAAAAAGCAGCCCAACAAGGAAAAGAGGCTGCTTAGTGGTTTGCTGTTTTAAAGAATATCGCTTTAATTGAGTTCAATCTGCTCAATCGAGACGATTTTGGAGCGGTTTAAGACCACTTTCCAGCGGTAATAAACAGGCTCATCGGTGTGGTTGTCCTCTTTGACAATCACATTGAGCAAATGACGTTTCTCTACCGACTCTTTGGTCACTTGCCCTTCATTTAAACGGTAAACTCGGTTTGAGCTTTTATCCATCAAGCGGATGATAGGGCGCAAACTGATGTTCAGTGTTTCTCTTGTTTGCTCATAACCACTCAAGAATAGAGAGGTCGCCATTTCGGTTTTCTCGTGATAATGAAGTATCTGCTCTTCGCGCTGCACGACGCGCTTCTTACGTATTCTTTGAATCTTATCTGGCAAGCTACTTAACGTACGATAATCGAGCCACTCTAATTTTCTGCCGACCACTTTTTTCGTTGTTGGATCAACATACTTCTTACGCCACTTTGGCTTGCCTTTACGGATCCATCGCCACATCGCATCGCGCAAATCATCTTTAAAGATTTCTCGTAGAGCATAAATAAATGACATCGCGATAATGAAGGACGCGGAAATTTCCCCAAGGTAATCGCGAGCGAGAATCACGGTTGAGGTCACGACAACCATCACCAAGCCAGTAGCAATACCTTTGATAGCACGCTTGATGTTGTTACCCATTGATATGGTTTCTTCACGAAGCACGATAGGGTGTTCAATCAAGCGTCTTAGCAAGCGCATTTTGTTAGATAGGCGAGTAACGTCTTCAACGACTCTTGGAGAGTTGTACTTGTTGAGTTTTCGATGGGCTTGCTCTTTTTCACAGAGCGTGATCAAGCGTTTCTTAATCGTGCCATAATCGCCTTCACGCGGGAGATGAGCCACTAGAGATAAAAACTTCTGCTCGGTATACCAAGACAGGTAGTTATCGATGTTAACGTAGTACCGTTTTAAGTTCTCTTCATAAGGAATAGAACGTCGCAAGCGCTTTAAGATCTCAAGCGTGAGCTCGATAACTTCGTCTACTTCATCTTCCGTTACGGAGTTGTTCTGATGCTTGTTTAAACTTGCTACCGCTTTGTCTAGCGCGATAACGTATTGGTACGCGAACAAACTCAAACTTACTCGGTATTGTTGATTCGACAGGCGTCCACGTTTGGCAAGTCGACTGTGTACTAGCGGTAGAAGGATTTCAGTACTGTAATAAGAGCGTTGCTGTGTGATTGAAGTGTAATAAAATTCGGATTCACTGATGATATCGGCGTTTAAACCAAGCTCACCAGGTATAAAAAAGTAAATATCTAGGTCGACACTTTTGCTCTTTGCGAGTGCATGACTGATTTTTAATGTTATTGAGTCTTGTTTATCGACGGTGACCAAAGAAAGCTCCTGACTTTGTTAAAGCATTCTTAACTTATGCGTACTGTTGAGCAGGTAAGCATAAAAGTGCTAAAAGAGTGACTGGGGCATATAGCTGAACGACAACAGCATAACAGAGCACTATGCTTTTCTCTCTGATTTTCTTGTTAGTTTAGGTATAATTCCACGTAAATTTAAAAAGAGACAAAATCAATGATTAAAATTGGTCAAATTAACAGCTTAGAAGTCATTAAAAAGGCTGATTTTGGCGTATTTCTGGATGGTGATGATTACGGTTCTGTTCTACTGCCTAATAAGTATGTACCAGAGGGTACTGAAATTGGTGATCATGTAGACGTATTTTTGTACTTCGATTCAGAAAGCCAGCTTGCTGCGACCATTGAAAGACCTATTGCCCAAGTGGGTGAATGGGGCTTAATGAAGATTGAGGGCGTCAACGCGACAGGTGCTTTTGTAAATTGGGGCATCAAAGAAAAGGATCTACTTATTCCTTTTAGTGAGCAACGCACTCGCTTCTCTGCGGGACAAACTATTCTTGTCTATGTTTACACTGACAAAGCGTCAGGCCGCATTGTTGGTACGACTAAGTTCAACAAATGGTTAGACAAAACTCCTGCGAATTATGAAGTTAACGAACAAGTTGATTTGATCATCGCAGAGCGTAGTCAACTTGGTTATAAAGCTATCGTTAACGGTAAGCATTGGGGCATGATTTTCCCATCAGATGTGTTTGGTAAGCTTTACATCGGTAAGAAACTGAAAGGCTTTATTAAGCAAATTCGTGAAGATGGTAAAATCGATCTCGCGCTACAAAAAGTCGGCGTGGCAAAAATGGACGATCTTTCTAGCAAGATTCTTGATTTGTTAGAGAAGAAAGGAGGCTTTTTACCTTTGAACGATAAGTCTTCTCCTGAAGCGATTTTTGACGCTTTCCGTACAAGTAAAGGTACTTACAAAAAGACCATTGGTGGATTGTACAAGCAGGGCAAGATTGTTATCGAGAAAGACGGCATTCGTCTGGCGTAGCCCAAGCTCACGTATAGCGGATCTGCAGCCAAAAAAACGGCCCAAACTTTTCCTTTTTTTGGGCCTAGGGGAAACGGCTCCGCAGAGCCTGCGCTAAACTTTTCCAACAATAATTTTGTTGGTGAACATAGAGAGAAATGCCATATCAAAGCATTACTTTGATACAACTAGTTTAGTACAGCGTATCCGGATCGCTAGCGAGCCCAGTTGCTTTCATACTTACGAATTAAAAAGCCATCGCAAATACGATGGCTTTTCATTTATTTATGATTCGTTACTTCTTTAAAATAAGTTCTTATCTCGTACTAATTCGCGAGGAAGACCATTCTTTATTCTGTTGCTTACCCACTTTCCAAGGCCAATGACTGCGCCTTGATAGGTGACAAGTACTTCGCCTTTACCTGTTTTCATTCCCTCAGGAATCGTTTGTGGGCGAACATCACGCCCCATGTACCATTCGCGCGCTTCTTCAATGGTTAGCTCGATGGCGTTTGCCTCAGAGCCCGTCGCTAATGCCGTTGCCACCTGATGCTGCCAACGGTAGCCATTTTTATGGGCTTCCGCGATCTTTATACCCATCCGGGAGAAGCGTAATTCGCCGATCATTGGCTCTAAAGCATTAGGGAACAACCAGACATCTTTATCGCGAAGCCATACAGAACTGTCATTCGGAAGTTCAATACCTAACGCACTTTGCAGCTGTTGGGCAATTTCAACCGATTCTTTTTTCGATGCTTTGGTAAACGGGAACTTGCCCATGCGCTTTTTGACCTTTGGTGGTTCAACAGCTGCCAGTTTACGAATTCTTGCGACAAAGAATCCTTCGCAGTCGTAGACCTGTGGAAATATATGCAAAAAACCTTCTTCAGTTAGAGCAGCATTTGCGTTTTCAAACAAGGTCTCAAGGCTTTCAAACTCAACGGCATCACCAAAGGTTTCTTTCAAGTGATGACAAACTTGTTGGTTTTCTTCGGTACTGAGTGTGCACGTTGAGTAAACTATCACACCACCGGGCTTTAGTGCATGGAAGGCACTTTCAATAAGATCTTTCTGTGTGTCAGCTATGTCGAGCACGGAAGCTTGCGTCCAGTTTTTCATTGCATCTTCGTCTTTGCGAACGGTGCCTTCGCCGGAGCAGGGCGCGTCGAGCAGAACCGCATCAAATTGTTCTGGTAGCCAACCGCCAAAAACGCGCCCATCGAAGTTACTTAGTGCGGCGTTACGTACACCACAACGTTCCACGTTGGCATGCAGCACTTTTACACGACTTGCGGCGTATTCATTGGCCACGAGAACGCCTTCATTGTTCATTAAAGCCGCGATTTGAGTGGTCTTTGATCCTGGTGCAGCTGCTGTATCTAACACGGCATCGTAAGATTCGTCATTCATAAACAGCGCAGATACTGGCATCATTGAACTGGCTTCTTGAATGTAGAGTAAGCCTGACATGTGCTCTGCAGTGTTGCCTAATGGTACAACTGACTCGTCCGCTTCAATCCAAAACCCTGTGTCACACCAAGGCACAGGAGAAAGCTTCCAGCCTTTTGCGTCTGCACGTTCTAGAAACGCTTCAACACTGATCTTCAACGTATTAACACGAATACTTTTGCGCAGTGGCTTTTGGCACGATGCGATAAAGTCTTCCATGTTGAGGTGAGCAGGAAGGATAGTTTGGATTTTTTCCAGAAACGCGTCTGGGATGTAAACATTAGGATGCAATGTGGGATCTCGTTTGCAGAATTTGTGGCAAATAATATACGAAAGCGAAGCAGAAACGAATAGTGACAAGGGCCGAGCAATAAAAAAGAGCAGCGATTGCTGCTCTTTTAAGGTACTCAAACTTCAATTGTATGTGAATTGAGCTTTATTCTACGGCTTAGGAATCGCAGTACGCCATTGAGTCCAACCTTCTTCAGCTTGTGGATACAAAAAGAAAGATTGCCCACTTTTTGCTGCTGGTGGAATAGTCGATTGCTCTGGCGTTGAAAACGCAATTCCTCCGCGAACTAAACTATCAAATGTGCCCGCTTTGATGTTCGCACCAGTAATTCCGATGGAGACATCTACTCCTGAAACATTCCAAAATACACTGTTTTGACGAACGAGGTAAGCATATTCAGGCTGTATCTTGATGGTCGTGACGACGCGATCGGCAAATTCTCCTAGGCTCACGTCGGTTACTTGGCCGACTTCCATCTGGCGGTAAAGAATAGGCGTTCCGACTTGTACTGAGCCTCGTTGTTCACTTTGTAAAGTAAACATCATGCCCTGAACACGTTCTGAACCGTTTTCCAACTGAAAATCAAATTTAGCTTTACCTTTACCTGGCTCAACACTGATGGATTTCGACACCAATGCGCCAAGGTTTTTCACGCCCCCTAAGCCAATCTCTGGCTCAGTTAGCCAAAAATGTGAGCCTTCCACCGCAATATTTTCTACGTATTCAGGTAGAACTCTTGCGGTAATTTCAACCATATTGCGACGAAAATTCGGTACAACCAGTGTGACTTCACCAACTTTGACGCCTTGATACTCAATCGGCATTCCTTTAGCAATCTCTTGCGAACCGTCGGTTTCTAAAGCAATGACGCGTCCAAACTTGCGAGCGGTTTTTTGATCTGTATATAACTTCCAGTTGTCTCCAATTTTGTTTTCAACGCCAGGAACAGAGTCAAAAGCGATGCCACCTTCGATTAATGATTTTAAAGGGTGAGCTTTCACACTCACGCCAGCTAACGATGCATCTATCTCGATCCCTGAACGGTTCCAAAAGACGGTTTGCGGTGTTACGAGGTAAGCAAAGCGGTTTTCGATGGTTGCTTTAATTAACACACCGCCATCAACCAATTGGAAATCGGAGACGTTACCAACAGGAAGATTACGATAGAGCAGAGGGCTGCCTTTGGAAATCGGCGGCAATTCAGAAGCAAACAGTGTGAGTGCTCTAGAGCCACTTTGGTTGTACTGTGCTAGTTCTGCCAATGATTCGTTTTGGAATAGTTGATACTCTTTTTGAATATCTTGCTTGCCTTCGCTTACAAAGCTAATGGACCCAGTTAACAACTGTTTTGCCGGAGGAACGGTAACGCTGAGGCCCGATTCCGTTAACTCTGCAGAGGCACTTCCGGTTACATAAAAACGGTTGTTTGATTTGATCAGGTGTTTGTATTCATGATCAATCAATACGTCCATAAATACTGCATGTTGCGATTTTTTACCTTCTTCAACTAAGCCTACGTTGATAATTGAACCGACAACGATGCCTTTGTAAAGCACGTTGGCACCGCTATCTAGGCCAAACGAGTTGTCAGACACTAAACGAATAGCGATGGACTTTTCTTGCTGTTGGTTAAAAACGTTTTTACGAATGGCAGTAAAGCGGCGAGAGCGATCACCGGCACCTGGCACAATGGTTAAGAAGTTTCCTCTCACGAGATTGGCAATGTTTTCAACACCAGAGAGGGACACTTTTGCTTCTTCTAAGACGAATCGGGTACCTGTCGTCAGCATGTCACTGAAAGCTGGTTGAATTGCCGCTGACGCTAATATCACTTCTCGCCCTTCGGATAGGTTTAAGTCTGTAACTTGGCCAATCTCGATTCCGCGATACATAATGGGTGCGCCTTCGCCACTGATTTTACTGTCATCAGGGAGGACGATTTTAACAGCGATACCTCGACCTGCAGTTTTCAAATCTTTATACAGACGGAATTCAGTATTCTCTTCTACAGGCTCACCGTCATCCGGAGAATCGACGGCGATCGCGCCTCCGAGTAGAGCACTCATGCTTTCTAGCCTTACATCGACGCCTTCAAAACCTATGCTGGCACCGATTCCACTTACGTTCCAGAACCGACTGCGGTTGTTAATTATATGTCGGTATTGATCCTGGATGTTGGCTTGAATCGTTATAGATTTTGCGTCTTCATCCAGCTGGTAGCTGTAGACTTCACCGATTGGAATTTTCTTATAAACAATTTGAGATCCAATCGACACACCACCTAAATCGCGGCTTTTGAGTTTAATGTTCAAACCTTGTGAAACGCGCAAATCTGTTGGTGCAGAGTCTAACGCATGGAACGTTGTTTCAAACTCTTGACCATCTCCAGGTTGAATCGAAATGTAATTACCCGACACGAGCGCATCGAGCCCAGAAACTCCTGTTAGGCTTGCTGTTGGTTTTACCAGCCAAAAGCGAGTTTTATCGTTCAGCAATTTTGCCGCTTCAGGGTAGATATCGGCATCAACATAAATACTGCCGAGATCTTCAGTGAGGTTAATGTCTCTCACCATACCGACTTCTAGCCCTTGGTAACGGATAGTGGTTCGCCCGGCAACCAAGCCAGCAGCGTCAGAAAAATAGATTTGCACCCGTTGTCCTGCATCGTGTATCGACTTCACCACAAGCCAGCCAGCTAAGACCATGGTCAAAATTGGCAAAAGCCAAAGAGGAGATATGCCTTTGCTCCGCTTTACATCTGGTACGTATGACGTTTGAGAACTGTTCTGATCACTCATTCATTGACTCTTTTTCTGATTGTGTTGGGCCTGTTTGGTCCCAGATTAGCCTTGGATCAATACTTTCCGCTGCAAGCATGGTCAATACCACGACAACACCAAAGGCCACGGCGCCATATCCTGGTGTGAAATCAAGTATCTGACCACGATCGACTAAGGTCATCATGATAGAAATAACAAACAAGTCCATCACAGACCATTTGCCGATCCATTTAACAACAAAGTAAACCATCATTCGTTGTCTCTTAAACACCGAACGTTTGAATTGAATGCAAAGCATGATGTAGGCAAGGCCAAGTATTTTTACAACTGGCACAACAATACTGGCCACAAAAATGATCACTGCGATGCCATACATACCGCTTTTTACCAACCCAGCTACGCCTGAGAAAATAGTATCTTCCAAACGTTTGCCATTGGTCAGCAAGATGGAAATAGGAATCAAGTTGGCTGGGAAAATCGCTATCGTTGCCGCAATGAGGTAAGCCCATGTCTTCTGAATGGAGTTGGGCTTGCGATGATATAACTCGTGGTGACAACGCCGACAATGGTCACCTTCAGGTTGAGACAGGTGGCACTCATGGCAATGCACGTCTTTGTGTTCAAAGGAATAAAGACGTTCTGGCTTCCAGGCTTCCCAGTAACGACGCACACTGATTCGAGAAACTAACAAAACGGTAAATATCTGCAAAAGAACCAGACCAATTAACCCTGGGCCTACAAAAATGTCGGAATAATCTTGGAGTTTGAAGCAGGAAATGGCGATGCTAACTAAGAACACATCCAGCATTACCCAATGTTTCAAATGTTGAATTAGCCACAGTGAAACACGAAGCCCTCGAAACCACCGTTGATGCAGCGAGATATGTGCCGTAACCACTGAAACACAAACCGTCAGCGGCGCTAGAGAGCTACAAAATAGAATAAGCAGTGAAAGAAGAACAAAGCCTTCTTCCATCAATGTGATCATCCCTGAAGGTAGGGTTGCCGGAATCATCACACCAAAGAGTCGGATACTAATAAAGTTAAAAAAGTGTGATGGAATAAATAGCAGGATACAGGTTATCGCGACGGCTAAATTACCTGAGAGGCTAGGGCTACCGCCTCGATACAACTGTGTGCCACAACGAGGACAGTGTGCATTTTTTCCATTGGGTAAGTCGACGATATCGACAGGCAATTCGCAACCTTGGCACAAGCGCACATTATTTGGCTGCATGGCGTGCTTAGACAGAGAGGTCATAACGACCTCTCTAACTTGAACGATTTAAGCGTGGGACTGTATGCCCCCATATAAGGTTTGATATAAGCCTTCTTGCTCAACTAACTCACCATGAGTACCTGTTTGCGTTACTTTTCCATCTTCAAGCACGTAGATCAAATCGGCTTGTTTTACGGCTGATAGACGGTGCGCAACGATTAATGTTGTTCTACCACGTAAGAATTCAGTCAATGCTTTGTGCAATGCCGCTTCAGTAGCGGTATCAAGCGCAGACGTGGCTTCATCTAAAATAACAAATTGAGGATCACTCAGCACCATTCTTGCGATGGCAAGGCGTTGTCGTTGACCACCTGACAAACGAATGCCGTTACGGCCGACTTGAGTATCCAAACCGTGATTCAGTTGAGAAATAACATCTTGCAGCTGAGCTACTTCAAGAGCTCGCCAAAGTGACATTTCGTCAAAATTCCCACCGAGTGTTAGATTATGCCTCAAGGTGTCGTTAAATAGTATAGGTTGCTGTAATACCACGGCAATTTTGTCGCGAATTACTTCAAAACCAATATCTTCTGTTAATTCATCATTAAAGCGAATGCTACCGGAGTTTTGACGATAAACCCCAATAAGTAGTTGTATTAAGGTCGACTTACCGCCTCCGCTCGCACCAACTAACGCCACTTTCTTTCCTGCCGGTATATGTAAAGAAAGGTTATCTAGGACTTTGTTTTCATTATTATAAGAGAAGTCTACGTTTTCTACTTTAACATCGACTTCTCTGTCTTCTTTGAAAGGATTTACCTTAGGTACCGGTCTTTGTTCTTCTTCTAATACTAATAAGTCGTTGATGCGTTTTAACGCAGCTTTCGCGCTGTACCAAGAAAACTGAATGCCGAGCAGCTCTTGAACAGGAGACAACATAAACCATAGGTAACCAAAAACAGCAAAGATTTGACCAATAGTGAGGTCACTAAACATGACCATCAGCATGGCGACGGCTCTGAATAACTCAAAACCGATTAAGAAGAGTAGGAAAGAGACGCGACCTGCCGCTTCTGATTGCCACGCATACTTGTCTGCATCCACACGAACTTGGTTCGCACTGTCTTTGAGTTGTTGGAGAAATTCTCGCTCTTTATTGGCTGCGCGCAGCTGGTAAATGCCATCTAATGTTTCAACTAAACGATTTTGGAAAATTTCAAAAGAATGATTTTCCTTCCGTTTCAGATGTTTAACCATACTTCCGAGTTTACGTGAGAAGTAAATGACAATAGGGTTAACTAGCAAAATAAATAGACCAAGTCGCCAGTCGAGCCAAAGCAGAACGATGGCAGTACCAATGACCGTTAAAAAACTGATAACGAATTTTGCTAACGTAGAACCAATAAATTTATCGATGGTCTCAATGTCAGTGATAAGGTGAGCGTTGATGCCTCCGCTGCCTTTGGTTTCGTATTGACGGATGCTGATACGACCAAGCTTGTCGATCATTTTACTGCGCATCTCAAACGTGATCGTTTTAGAAACAAGTGTAAATTGTCGGCTTTGAAGGATATTTAACCCCTGACTTGCAGCTCGCATCAGGACGACCAAGAAAAGGGTGAAAAATATATAACCCGTCGGAGTGTGCCACGCTTCAGGGAGAATGGCATTCATAGCAGCTAAGCCTTTTGCTGGTTGGTCCAATAAAACCTCATCAACCATCAACGGCATGAGAAGGGGGATTGGAACACTAATCAAGGTTGCAAGCACCGCTATCAAGTTCGCTATGATCAGCTTGGACTTGTGCTTTTTTACTTGTGTTATCAACCAAGAACGGCTAATAGTGTCATTTTTCAGAAGCATTGTAATTGAGAATAAGTCCTATTATAAAGTAGGGCTGCATTTTAGCGCCATACAGTGAGAATGGAAGCTTTTATAGTAAGTAGGAAGTTAATATGAACATAGAACAATACCATAGACTAACCAAACAAGCCGTTGCTCTAATTGAGTCTGAGACAGACTTTATTGCTAACCTAGCAAACTTGAGCTCACTGCTTTTCATGGAATTGGACGATCTTAACTGGGCTGGCTTTTACCTAGCAAAAGGTGAAGAGCTCGTTCTTGGTCCGTTCCAAGGAAAACCAGCTTGTGTCCGCATTCCTATGGGGCGCGGTGTCTGTGGTACTGCTGCAAAAACTAACACTATACAAAGAGTATACGACGTTCATGAATTTGAGGGACATATAGCGTGCGATGCAGCGAGTAATTCGGAAATTGTGATTCCGTTTTCTATCAATGGAGAGGTGGTTGGTGTCCTTGATATTGACAGCCCAAGCATTGGTCGATTCAATGAAACAGACGAAGAAGGTCTCACTCATTTCATGGCTGAAGTAGAAAAGCTGCTTAATTCACACGCGAACGACGCATAAATTAGCCCTCGAGTGTGGTTTTTCCTTGGCATGTCACTATAATACGAGAATATTTTTTCTTAATGCTTCGCGGAAATCCGCTCAAATCAGGAACCCTCATGACTGAAAAGTTAAAAAACAGCAAAGAAGTTATTGCATATATTGCTGAATGTTTCCCTAAGTGCTTTACTTTAGAAGGTGAAGCAAAACCTCTGAAAATTGGTATTTTTCAAGATCTTGCGGAACGTCTAAGTGAAGACGAAAAAGTAAGCAAAACACAGCTTCGTGCAGCGTTAAGACAGTACACTTCATCATGGCGTTACCTACATGGTGTAAAACCAGGTGCAGTACGTGTAGACCTAGACGGCAACCCTTGTGGTGAGCTAGAAGAAGAGCACGTTGAACACGCGAAAGCGACACTTGCAGAAAGCAAGGCAAAAGTTCAAGCTCGTCGTAAAGAACAAGCACAAAAAGCTCGTGAAGAGGGTAAGGCGAAAGCGAAACCAGCGGCTAAAAAGCCTCAACAGCCTCGTCGTACTAACAAACCAAAAGTACAAAAAACAACTAAGCCTGTAGAAACGCGCGCTCTAAATGCTGACGAAATCACAGTAGGTAACGCAGTTAACGTGAACATGGGCAAAGGAAACATGGCAGCGACCATTGTTGAGATCAATAAGGATGATGTACGTGTTCAACTTGCTAACGGCCTACAAATGGTTGTGAAAGCGGAGCACTTGCGCGCATAAAGGAGATACTCCTACGCATGAATTGCCGTTCAAAAGTGACACTGATTGCTGCTAGCTTATGGCTAGCAGCATCAGCTCAGGCTCTCGAAGCCAAACTACATAAAGATGACTTGCCGGTTCTCGCTCCTGAAGTTCAGCACGAAACAGCTAGCAAACGAGTCACCTCTCGATTTACCCGCTCTCATTATAAGCATTTCAGCCTCAATGATGATTTCTCCAAAGCGATCTTTGAACGCTATGTAGAATTGCTTGATTATAATAGAAATATTTTTACTCAAGCGGACATCGACTCTTTTAAAGACTGGTCAATTGAGCTTGATGATCAGCTAAAGGCTGGTAACAACCAAATTGCTTTTGATGTTTATAACCTCTCAATGCAAAAGCGTTTCGAGCGCTTTGCTTATGCGTTAACGCTACTCGACGAAGAGATCAAGTTTGATACTGATGACGAGATAGAGTTAGACCGTTCTGAAGCTGCATGGCCAAAAGACGAAGCGGAGCTCAACGAGTTATGGCGTAAGCGCGTGAAATATGACGCGTTAAATCTGAAACTGACTGGCAAAGAATGGCCAGAGATTAAAGAGGTTTTAGAGAAGCGTTATAACAACGCGATGAAGCGGATCACACAGACTAATAACGAAGATGCATTCCAGTTATATATGAATGCCTTCGCCCGACAAGTCGACCCTCATACTAGCTACCTTTCTCCACGTAATGCTGAGCAATTCCAATCGGAAATGAACCTTTCTCTGGAAGGCATTGGTGCCGTTCTGCAAATGACTGACGATTACACAGTAATTCGTTCACTTGTTGTTGGTGGCCCAGCGTCGAAGAGCAAGCAACTTGGCGAAGGGGATCGAATCATCGGTGTTGGACAAGATGGTGAAGAGATTGTCGACGTGATCGGTTGGCGTCTGGATGATGTAGTTCAATTAATCAAAGGCCCAAAAGGCACAAAGGTTAATCTACAGATCTTGCCAGAAGGTAACGATGCGAAGAGTTACATTGTCACAATTGTTCGTGACAAAGTTCGTCTAGAAGATCGCGCAGTGAAGTCGGAGATCATCGAAAAAGATGGTAAGAAGATTGGTATTTTAGAAGTGCCAAGTTTCTACGTCGGTTTGTCGAAAGATACCGATAAACTGCTTGCTGAGTTAAAAACCAAAAACGTTGACGGCGTAATCGTTGATCTACGTAACAACGGTGGTGGTGCATTAACGGAAGCGACAGCATTAACAGGGTTATTCATTAAAGAAGGTCCTGTTGTTCAAGTTCGTGACAGCTATGGTCGTATTAAGGTGAACGCCGATACTGACGGAAAAGTGAGCTACGATGGTCCGCTGACGGTGTTGATTAACCGCTACAGTGCTTCAGCGTCTGAAATTTTTGCAGCAGCAATGCAAGATTATAATCGTGCCATTATTTTAGGTGAAAATTCTTTCGGTAAAGGTACGGTTCAACAGCATCGTTCACTGAATCATATCTACGATCTTTTCGATAAAGAGCTAGGCTACGTTCAGTACACGATTCAGAAGTTCTACCGTATTGACGGTGGAAGTACGCAAAATCGTGGTGTTGCACCCGATATTTCGTACCCAACACCAATTGAAGCTTCTGAAACGGGTGAAAGTGTAGAAGACAATGCACTACCTTGGGATCAGATTGATAAAGCAAAATATCAAACCTTCCCAAGCAACGAAGCATTAGTTGAAAAACTCACCGCTCTTCATAACAAGCGTATTTCTGATGAGATGGAATTCCGTTTCATCAATGAAGACATAGAGAAGTATCGTAAAGAAAAAGACGATAATATGTTGTCTTTGAACGAGAAAGTTCGTAAGGCTGAATCGGATAAAGCGGAAGCCCTTCGATTGCAACGCATCAATGAGCGTCAAGCTGCTTTAGGTAAGGAAGCATTCAAAACATTGGATGATATACCTAAAGATTATGAAGCGCCTGATGTTTATTTAGATGAGTCTGTCGCGATTATGGTTGATCTACTCAAGCAGAAAAATCAGTCATAATAACTGGCAATTCAAAGTAAAAAGAGTGAGTCTTTCAGGCTCACTCTTTTTTTATGTCTTTTCATCTTTGTTTGTATTGAGTATCAAGTAAGATATTCGCTTATTTTTTCCCAATAATTTACGTGATCTACATCTAAAATTTCGCGAAAGTGAGGACTACTGCCTAAGCTAAAAGAAAACGATAAGGATGCCGATATGAAATGGTTCTTTATTTTACTTAGCTTTTGCTGCTTTAGTGTGTTTAGCGGAGAAAACACCAGAGAAGATGAATTAAGTCACTTTGACACGCCGTTTCTCATCGGAGACTGGTATTTAATGAACCCAAACCCCGAAGAGTCGGCTGAAAATTTTCGTGCGATAAAACTGTCACTGGGTTCCGACTACAGCTTTTCTATTGATATTCAAAAGAAAGATTATTCTGTCGATCATTGGGAAGGATTGTATAACGCCAATGAAGACACCATCGTTCTTGGCTTAAACACAGATGAGCCTCAAATTTATGCCTATCGCAATAATCACAATACACTTGATCTTAATGGTGTGATTTTTACTAAAGGGTTGTCTAACTCGCTAGCGGGCATATGGTCTAGCTCTTATGTATCCGGAGATGGCCTTGTGGCAAACAACATCAACCATATGGATCTGATACTTCAACCTGACTTCGTGTTTATGTTTCGGGTATCCAACGAAGAAGGGGATGAGTCAATCAAGCAAGGTGTTTTCTACACAGAAGATGAATATTTAGTCTTGCTCTATGAAAATGGCGAGCACGGGACCACCTATAAGCTCAACAAAAATGAATTAACGATCGAAGATTCAAATGGCGATATGTACGCGGTACTTAATCGGGTAACGCCTTGATAGCTTATCTTGCTACGACAAATTACGCGAGCATACGGTAAATTGTCAATGTTGTTTAAATGTTAATCAAAAAACGGAGCTAGAGCACTAAAAGCTCCGTTTTTTGATGGAAAGACTTGTATTCTGATACCACAACCCCTACAAATAGCTTATATAGTGATACCAGAACTGCATTTTTGATCATGCAGTCTGGTATTTTTGTTGTTCGACATACAAGGATTTATGCTCATGTCCCAAGCTCCCCAGGCCAAATATCGTAAAGATTATCAAGAGCCATCTCACGCGATTACCGATATCGATCTTACGTTTGATCTTTATGACAATGACACCATCGTTACGGCGATATCAAAGGTTGCTCAAAAAGGCGATACAACAACGCTAGAACTCGATGGCGAGGGGCTTGAGCTGCGCGCTGTAAAAGTAAACGGTGAGGATTGGGCTCATCACGAAGTGAAAGAATCATCGCTTGTACTGACCGATCTTCCATTCGAGTTTGAACTTGAAATCGTCACCAAAATTGATCCTGAAGCGAATACAGCACTCGAAGGTTTGTACAAATCAGGCGGCGCATTTTGTACTCAGTGTGAGGCCGAGGGCTTCCGTCGTATTACTTATTACTTAGATCGTCCTGATGTTCTGGCAAAATACACGACAAAAGTGATCGCAGATAAATCCGCTTATCCATATTTGCTGAGCAATGGTAACCGAATTGCAGAAGGCGATGCAGAGAACGGTCGTCATTGGGTTCAATGGCAGGACCCGCATCCAAAGCCAGCTTACTTGTTTGCTCTTGTCGCAGGGGACTTTGACGTACTGCGTGACAAATACACAACGATGTCAGGTCGCAGTGTTGATTTAGAAATCTTTGTTGATAAAGGTAACTTAGATCGTGCAGGCCATGCGATGACATCGCTGATCAACTCGATGAAGTGGGATGAAGAACGCTTTGGCCTTGAATACGATCTGGATATTTACATGATCGTTGCCGTTGATTTCTTCAATATGGGCGCAATGGAAAACAAAGGCCTAAACATCTTTAACTCAAAGTATGTTCTGGCGAATGACCAAACGGCGACCGATCGTGACTACTTAGGTATCGAAGCTGTGATCGGTCATGAGTATTTTCACAACTGGACTGGCAACCGTGTCACTTGCCGTGACTGGTTCCAACTAAGTCTAAAAGAAGGCTTAACCGTATTCCGTGACCAAGAATTCTCTTCTGATTTAGGCTCTCGCGCAGATAATCGCATCGATAACGTACGTATCATCCGTGGCCCTCAGTTTGCAGAAGATGCAAGCCCAATGTCTCACCCGATTCGTCCTGACAAAGTCATTGAGATGAACAACTTCTACACGCTAACAGTGTATGAAAAGGGCAGCGAAGTTATTCGCATGTACCATACACTCCTTGGCGAAGAGGGCTTCCAAAAAGGGATGAAACTTTACTTTGAACGTCACGATGGTACTGCTGCGACATGCGAAGACTTTGTTTCTGCAATGGAAGATGCCACCGGTGTCGATTTAAAACAATTCCGTCTATGGTACAGCCAATCTGGTACACCGACGCTGCGCGTAAATAGCGAATACAATGCCAATGCAAAAACTTACGCGCTAACGGTAGAGCAATTTACGGAGCCAACGCAAGACCAGGCTGAAAAGCAAGCGTTGCACATTCCGTTTGATATCGAGCTGTACGATTCGAAAGGTCAAGTTATCCCATTGCTGATTAACGGTGAATCTGTTCATAACGTATTAGATATTAAACAAGATAAGCAAACGTTCGTATTCGAAAATGTCGAAGAACAACCAGTGCCATCTTTGTTGCGTGAATTTTCGGCACCAGTAAAACTAGAATACGACTACAGTGATGATGAATTAGTCTTCTTGATGAAACACGCGACGAATGACTTTGCTCGTTGGGATGCAAGCCAAATGCTATTGGCTAAGTACATTCGTCAGAACGTGAAAAACGTTCAAGCCGGACAAGAAGTATCGCTTTCTGAAGGCGTGATAGATGCGTTCCGTGGTGTGCTATTGGATGAGACGCTTGAGCCAGCTTTTATTGCTCAAGTTTTCTCTTTGCCTTCAATTAATGAGATTACTGGCTGGTACCAGCAAATTGACATCGATGCCGTAGACAAAGTGCTAAACAGTATTACAGTGTCACTTTCTCAAGAGTTAGAAGATGAGCTAAGTGCAACTTATCATACACTGAAGCAAACAGAGTACACGATCGATCATGCTGCGATTGGCAAGCGTGCATTACGTAACCGTTGTCTGCAATACCTAGCACATACGGAAAAAGGTAATGATTTAGTGAAAGCACAATACGCATCTGCAAATAACATGACAGATACGATTGCAGCGATGAGTGCTGCAAATAGTGCTCAGCTTGAGTGTCGTGAAGTTCTTATGGCAGATTATAGCGATAAATGGAAGCACGATGGTTTGGTTATGGACAAGTGGTTTGCACTTCAAGGTAGCAATCCTGCAGAGGATGCTCTTGAAAAAGTAAAAGCAACCATGAACCACGAAGCATTTAGCTTGAAAAATCCGAACCGTACGCGCAGTTTGATTGGCTCGTTCTTAAGTGCTAACCCTGTGCGTTTCCATGATAAATCCGGTGCAGGTTACCAATTTGCAGGAGAAATCCTTCGCCAACTTAATGATTCGAACCCACAAGTCGCATCTAGAATGATTGATCCTTTGCTTAAGTTCCGTAAATACGATGAAGGTCGCCAAGCTTTGATCAAAGCAGAACTTGAAAAGCTTAAAGCAATGGATAATCTTGCTAAAGACTTATTCGAAAAAGTGACTAAAGCACTAGACGAATAGTAAACAACACAATAGGGTGGTCATTAAGGCCACCTTATTGTTTATGTCACTTAGTTTTTACTTCATGAACTATTACTACTTCAACCTCAACATTTCATATCAAACGTTTTTATCCCATTATTCTGGCGCGGCAAGTGTTGTTCAAGTCGTCACACATAACGGTTTACGTTTGCAGTTACCCGCCGCACGATTCAGACCATTTCTTAGTCAATTAGGCATTAAAGGCCAGTTTAGACTAACAACTGACCAAAATAATAAGTTTCTTAAGTTAGAAACTCTGTGATGTATTGTATTTGCAGAGAGTTAAATAGGAATCTTAGTCACAGAATCGGACATTTCACCTCTTACCACCACGATTAGTTGTTAAACATTTGTAATTATGCTTTTACAATGGGCACATGCATTACCTATGCTTAGTTTCTAAGGTAACAACCTAGCTACTAAGTCCCCCTACAAAACAACAATTCTAATGTGGAGTGTGAATATGACCGCGCGTGAAAATGTAGTGCCGGTTCTGCTTGAAAAAGTTTACCAACTGATTCAAGACAAACTCGAGCTTTCTCACCAAACGCTTGTAACTAAACTTGCTCAACACTTATTCAGTAACATTGCTGATGATGACCTGATTCAGCGAAACGAATCCGATCTTTATGGTGCTGTCGTCAGCCTTTGGCACCATATCAATGAAAAAAAACCAGAAGAGATTTCGGTACGAGTATTTAACCCGACCGTAAGTCGTCAAGGCTGGCAATCCACACACACAATCGTAGAAATTGTTGTTCCAGATAGTCCATTCTTAGTGGACTCAGTCAAAATGGCTTTAGCGCGTTTGGACCTTGTTTGCCACCTAATGTTAAACAACCCAACACAGATACAGCGTGATAAAAAAGGCCAAGTTACCGACGTAAACGGTGAGGGTGGTGTTCTTCAGTCACTGTTCCATATCGAGGTAGACCGCCTTACTAGTAAAGAAGAGATGCAAGCGCTTAAAGAAGAGCTGTTAAAAATTCTATCTGACACTCGTTTAGTCGTTGATGACTGGAAGCAAATGGTTGATAAGCTTAAGCTTGTGACTGATGAACTTGAGAAAAATAAAGATCGTGTTTCTATCCAAACGGATCGTATGGACGAAACGATCGCATTTCTTCGTTGGCTAGAAGATCATAATTTTACCTTTATGGGTTACAAAGATTATGACTTAGAAGAAGTCAATGGTGATACCGAGCTTGTTCCTGCTAAAGAGAAAGGACTTGGTCTATTTGCTGATGACAAGCGTGTACGTAGCGTCAAGCTATCTGAGCTTTCAGACTCTGCGCGGTTAGAAGCGAAAAAGCCATACGCTCTGATTATCACAAAAGGTAACAAAGCATCTCGTATTCACCGACCAGCTTATACTGATTACATTGGTGTTAAGAAGTTTGATGAAAACGGTAAAGTAATAGGTGAGCATCGCTTTACTGGTTTATATACCTCTGCCGTGTATAACCAAGCGGTACAAAGCATCCCTCTGATCCGTGAAAAAGTGGACCGTATCCTTGAAGCGAGCGGATACCGTCACGGATCGTATTCATACAAAGCATTGCACAATATCTTAGAAAACTACCCACGCGATGAACTACTCCAAGCAAATGAAGAAGAGTTGCTTGAGGTGGGTATGGGTGTTGTACAAATGCAAGATCGTGACCTACTGCGTTTATTTGTTCGTAAGGACCCATTTGGTCGTTTCTTTAGCTGCATGGTTTATGTCACTAAAGATCGTTACAACACAGAGTTACGTCGTCAAACTCAACGCATTCTTAAGCAGTACTTTGGTTGCGAGCAAGAGGTTGAATTTACAACGTTCTTCTCAGAAAGCCCACTAGCGAGAACACATTACATTGTTCGTGTAGACAATAACAACATTGACGTAGACGTGAAAAAGATCGAGCAAAACCTAATGGAAGTTTCTACCTCTTGGGATGACAGACTAAAAGAATCCATCATTGCTAACTTTGGTGAAAGCAAAGGCCTTCCTCTTTCAAAAGAATACATGAGTGCGTTCCCTCGCTCATACAAAGAGGACATGATGCCAGGTTCTGCGGTTGCAGATATTGAACGCTTAGAAGCGTTAAGTGATGATAATAAACTTGGTATGTTGTTCTACCGACCTCAAGAAGAGGGGGCGGATTCAAAAGCTGTTCGCTTGAAGCTATACCATCGCGATGAGCCAATCCATCTTTCTGACGTAATGCCAATGCTTGAAAACCTTGGCTTACGAGTGATAGGTGAATCACCATATGAGATCGAGAAAAACAACGGACAGACATTCTGGATCCTTGATTTCTCTATGCTGCATAAGAGCGAGAAAACAGTTGATCTTCGTGAGGCTCGTGATCGTTTCCAACAAGCATTTGCCGCAATTTGGGCAGGCAACCTTGAAAGTGATGGTTTTAACCGATTGGTACTAGGTGCGTCGCTATCTGGGCGTGAGATTTCCATTCTTCGTGCTTATGCTCGGTACATGCGCCAAGTTGGTTTCCCATTCAGTCAACAATACATCGAAGACACGCTAAGCCACTACCCAGACTTAGCAACAGGTCTAGTCAAGCTGTTCACCAAGCGATTCGATCCGAAACACAAAGGCAGTGAAAAAGGCCAAAACGATCTGATTAAAAAGCTAACAGAGCAGTTGGATCGTGTAGAGAGCTTGGATGACGATCGTATTATTCGTCGTTACATCGACATGATCATGGCGACACTTCGTACTAACTACTATCAGCTAGACGAAAGTAAGCAACCTAAGCCTTGGTTATCTTTGAAAATGAAACCGAGCGATATTCCAGAGATTCCGCAGCCTGTACCCGCGTTCGAGATCTTTGTGTACGCACCAGATATTGAAGGTGTTCATCTTCGTGGCGGAAAAGTGGCTCGTGGTGGTTTGCGTTGGTCAGATCGTCAAGAAGACTTCCGTACTGAGATTCTTGGTCTCGTAAAAGCTCAGCAAGTTAAGAACACTGTTATTGTGCCTGTGGGTGCAAAAGGCGGCTTTGTTTGTAAACGCCAGCCATCTCTCACAACCCGTGATGAGATCTTTGCTGAAGGTCAACGTTGTTACAAACGATTTATTCGTGCGCTACTTGATGTATCGGATAACATCATTGAAGGTGAAGTTGTGCCACCACAAAACGTTGTGCGCCATGACGAAGATGACCCATACCTAGTAGTGGCGGCAGATAAAGGCACAGCAACATTCTCAGACCTAGCGAACTCTGTTTCTGCAGAGTACAACTTCTGGTTAGGTGACGCATTCGCTTCAGGTGGTTCAAATGGTTACGACCACAAAGCGATGGGTATCACTGCAAAAGGTGGTTGGGAATCAGTTAAGCGTCACTTCCGTGAAATGGGCATCAACTGCCAGACCACTGACTTTACCGCAATCGGTGTAGGTGATATGGCTGGTGACGTGTTCGGTAACGGTATGCTGTTATCGAAGCATATTCGATTGCAAGCTGCCTTTAACCACATGCACATCTTTATTGATCCAAATCCAGATTCAGCCACCAGCTGGGAAGAACGTAACCGCTTGTTTAATCTACCAAGATCAAGCTGGGAAGATTACAATAAAGATTTGATCTCTCAAGGTGGTGGTATCTTCTCTCGTCGATCAAAGTCGATCCAACTAACGCCAGAAATTCAGAAAATGTTAGGGACTAAGAAAGCATCTTTAGCGCCTAACGATCTGATTAAGATGATCTTGAAAATGAAAGTCGATCTGCTTTGGAATGGTGGTATCGGCACTTACGTTAAAGCATCGACAGAAACTCATACGGATGTTGGTGACCGTGCTAACGACATGCTGCGCATTGACGGCCGTGACTTAAGAGCAAAAGTAGTTGGCGAAGGCGGTAACTTGGGTATGACTCAGCTTGGTCGTATTGAATACGCACTGACTGGCGGCCGAGTGAACACAGACTTCGTTGATAACGTGGGTGGCGTTGACTGTTCGGATAATGAAGTCAACATCAAGATCTTCCTTAATGGACTGGTTTCAAATGGCGATCTTACGGTTAAGCAACGTAACCAAATTCTAGAGTCTATGGAAGACGAAGTGGGTGAAATTGTCTTAGATGATGCTTACCGTCAATCTGAGTCGATCTCCGTTACTGAACAGCAAGGTGTTGGCATTGTTAAGGAACAAATTCGATTCATCCATACCATGGAAAAAGCAGGGTACTTGGATCGTGCTCTCGAATACATCCCTGATGACGAAACGCTAATCGAGCGTGAAAAACAGGGACTAGGTCTGACTCGCCCTGAGCTATCGGTGTTGGTTGCCTACGGTAAAATGGTACTTAAACAGCAACTTGTTACGGATGAAATCGCGAATGATGAATTTCACGCGAAACAGCTTGTTGAATATTTCCCAAGCGCGTTACGACGTAACTATAAAGATCAAATGGTTAATCACCCACTGCGAGCTGAAATTATCGCTACAGCATTGGCTAACCAGATGGTTAATGAAATGGGCTGTAACTTCGTCACTCGTTTGCAAGAAGAAACCGGTGCAAGTGTTGTCGATATTGCTAACGCATACAGTGCGGCTCGTGAAATTTTCGATCTAGAAGCAATTCTTAAGCAGACTCGTGAACTCGATAATATCGCCACAGCTCAAGCTCAGTACGAAATCATGTTTTATGTTCGTCGAGCACTACGTCGAATTGCACGTTGGTTGCTTCGCAACCGCAGTGGTAAATGCACAGTTGGTGAGCTGATTGCTATCTACAAGCAAGATGTCAATGTTATCACTGAAACCTTAGACACTATGCTGGTTGAGTCTGAAGTAGAAGAACACAATGAACTTGCTCAGGGGTGGATTGAGAAAGGGGTAGAAGAGAAACTTGCACATCAAGTCGCTCGTTTATCCAGCTTACAATCTGCACTGGATATCTCATCAGTGGCGAGTGAAACAGGTAAAACGGTTGAGCAAGCATCGAAGCTCTACTTTAACTTAGGTGACCGTTTATCGTTACACTGGTTCTTGAAGCAAATTAACAGCCAAGCCGTTGATAATAACTGGCAGGCACTGGCAAGAGCTGCATTCCGAGAAGATCTGGACTGGCAACAACGTCAACTTACGGCTCAGGTATTAAATTGCGGCTGTGCAACGGAAGAGCTAGACGTGATGAAAGCGTTAGAAGATTGGATGGAAACTAACGAGCAATCACTGCACCGTTGGGAAAGCATCTTGAATGAGTTCAAAGTTGGCTCTGTCCACGAATTTGCTAAGTTTTCTGTAGCACTTCGAGAATTAGTACTCTTGAATCTCAACTGTTCGTCGAAAGAGTAGATGAGCTAGTCAAATTGTAAGTAAAAGCCTCGTTATTTAGCGAGGCTTTTTTGTTGCTCATCGTTTCTATTATAGCGCTGAGTGAGTTACAGCGTAACGGTGTGGGGAAGTTAAAATAGGCTGAAATCGATTGCTTTAGGGTGGTTAGTTATAAATTTTATTGTTGAAATCTTACTCTAATTGTTTGTTTTATATTTGAAAATATTAGAAAGATATAGGTTTTTACTTAATACATTCATTTTCATTGAATTACGATGAAAAACAGTAAATAATATTGTCCCGTTTATACGGGGCTTTTTTCTTTCGGAGGCACAATGCTTTACCGTCTAGCCAGAACTGGCTTTTTCCAACTCGATGCCGAGAAGGCACACGATCTTGCAATCAAGAACTTCCAACGCTTTAACGGCACACCACTTGATCTCTTCTACCGCCAACAATTACCAACTCGTCCAGTTGAGTGTATGGGACTAACATTCCGTAACCCAGTAGGTCTTGCGGCTGGCTTAGATAAAAACGGTGAATGCATTGAAGCATTTGATGCCATGGGCTTTGGCTTTGTCGAAGTTGGCACAGTAACACCTCGTCCGCAACCAGGGAATGATAAACCACGCTTATTTCGCTTAGTCGAAGCTGAAGGTATCATCAATCGCATGGGCTTTAACAACCTAGGCGTTGATAATTTGGTCGAGAATGTAAAGCAAGCAAAATTCAACTGTGTTCTCGGAATTAATATTGGTAAAAACAAAGACACACCAATTGAGAAAGGGGCAGAGGACTACCTGATTTGTATGGAGAAAGTGTATGAGTACGCAGGCTACATTGCGGTTAATATCTCATCACCAAACACTCCGGGTCTTCGTTCACTTCAATATGGTGAAGCGCTTGATGAACTACTTTCTGAATTAAAAGCGAAACAAGCAGAACTGTCAGAGAAGTACAACAAATACGTCCCGCTAGCATTAAAAATTGCGCCTGATTTGAGTGACGAAGAAATCTGCCAAATCTGCGATTCTTTATTGAAAAACAATATAGATGGTGTGATCGCGACTAACACAACTCTGGATCGCACGATCGTAGAAGGAATGAAACACGCCAATGAGGCAGGTGGTTTAAGTGGTCGCCCTGTGCAATCACGCTCTACGGAAGTCGTACGTAAGCTTCATGAAGAGCTAGGAGACAAACTTCCAATTATCGGTGTTGGTGGTGTGGATTCCTATGTTGCAGCCAAAGAAAAGCTGATGGCAGGCGCTAAACTTGTTCAAGTCTACACCGGTTTTATTTACCACGGCCCAGGCCTAGTACGTGATATTGTTAAGAATCTTTAACATACTCATCAAAAACCACTGAAAAATCAGTAGCTATTACATAAAAAAGAGGACTTTGTTTCCTCTTTTTTTTTATCCGTTCGTTTGTAAAATTTAAAAATCACGAGTAGGTAATTAAGCGTCTTACCTCTTTACCACTGATTTAACTAGTCAAGAGAGAACGGAATAATGCTTAAACCCAGCGACAAATGGAATTGGTATTTTGACGAGCAAAAAGCTTGCTTAATGCTGGATCTGGGGGAGGAAATGATTTTCCAAACCAATTTATCCCGAAAATTGTTGGTTAACTGTGCCTTCTCAAACAATGAATTTACCGTTGATGACGCCAGTGCATTCCAAACGTTTAATGAACGTATTCGATGCCTCGACATCAGTGAATACCGCCAAGCTGAGTTAACACTGTATTGTGTTGCGGCAAAGCGCTTTCATAAACCTGTACAGCCTAAAAGCTGGTTCTTTGACGCACAGTCCTCAGGTTACGAGCCTGAAGAAGGGGACATGGTCTTTCTAACAAACCAATATTCTGATGGCATGTTCATCGTGTTAGAACCAGGCGAGACGTCGAGCTTATGTGCTTATGTTAACCAAGAAGCGTTTGTGCTTGATGGCAATAAGGCGCTTCAGTTTGGGCAGCCGATTAAAGTAATGCATGACCGCATGGCTTGTGCAAATCACCTCTTTGCAATAACCCCTATGGCAATGGTGGGGTAAACCTGTTTAATTTTTTCTTTATTTCGTTCCTTTGTTTGCATTAGTCGACCTCGTTAGGTCGATTTTTTTTGTCCATTCCTTTGATACTAGAGCCCCATCAGCCATGAAACTGTATGTTTTCTATGCATGCAAACATGAAGCTGGTCACTTTTATTTTACTTATTTCAATCTGATGACTCCCTTAACTAGGCAACCAAGCGCTTAAAATGACCCCATTTATTCCCCTATAAGGAAAAAATGTAAGTAACTTACATTAATAATTTCAGCCTGGTATATACCAAAATCAATGTAAATAAGTATTCACTTCTTTCCAAGGGAACAAAATTTCGTTCGTGAATAAAAAACACTCAAATTAAAGATGTTGAAAGTTTCAGATCATTTTGTTGGTGATGATTTGAACTAACAGGTGGGGAAATTCCTTTAAAAACGAGGCATTGATCGTAAAGTCAGGTATAATTAAAGCCATTTTTTATCAGCGAAAGAACACTATGAATCAATATCTCGCGGTAACTTCAAATGGCATGGAAAATTTGCTTGTTGAAGAACTGACTAAACTAGGCATTGAAAATGCGAAACCAGTACAGGCAGGCGTAAAATTTAAAGCGACAAACGAACAGGTTTATCGCTGTTGTTTGTGGAGCCGTTTAGCGTCTCGATTTGTACGTGTTTTATCTGAGTTCACGTGTAACAACGACATGGACTTGTATTTATCTACATCTGCTATTAACTGGGTTAACCAATTTCATAGCTCTAAACGTTTTGTTGTGGACTTTAACGGCACAAACCGTGAGATCAGAAATAGCCAGTACGGTGCGATGAAAGTCAAAGATGGCATCGTAGATTGCTTTGAAAATAAAGGATTGCCGCGTCCCAACATCAGTAAAGAACGCCCAGATGTTCGTATCCACGTTCGTTTGCATAAAGATAAAGCGTTGCTTGGGATCGATATGGTAGGCAGTGGTTTGCATCAACGTGGCTACCGACCAGAATCGGGTCGTGCCCCGTTACGTGAAACGCTTGCTTCTGCGATTATCATGCGTTGTGGCTGGGATGGGCATCAACCATTACTCGATCCAATGTGCGGTTCTGGTACTTTGCTTATTGAAGCTGCGATGATGGCTGCCAACATGGCTCCTGGCGTTAAGCGAAAGCAATGGGGTTTCGAAGTGTTGGAAGACTTTGAACCAGAGACTTGGGCAGAGATTAAATCAGAGGCTAATGTTCAAGCTAGACGAGGTGTCAAGAAAGTTGACGCTAAGTTTTTTGGCTTCGATAACGACCCTAAAGTATTAAAAGTTGCTCAAGAAAACGCGCGCAGAGCAGGCGTTGAAGAATTGATTGAGTTCGCACAAGGTGATGCTGCAACTATTACTCGTCCTGCAGGATTCGAACACGGTGTTATCGTTTCAAACCCACCTTACGGTGAACGTCTGGGAACTGAGCCGGGGCTAATTGCGCTCTACACCGCATTTGGTGGACAGCTAAAATCTGAGTTTGGTGGATGCAAAGCCTCTATCTTCTCGAGTTCAGACGAGCTGCTGAGCTGTCTTCGTATGCGTGCTGATAAACAATTTAAATTGAATTATGGTGCGTTACCTTGTCACCAAAAGAACTACAGTATTGCAGAGCGCAGTGCTGATGAAGTGAAGGGTGCTGATACTAATGTTCAAATCGCACCAGACTTTTCAAATCGTTTAAAGAAAAACATTGGCAAGATTGGCAAGTGGGCTCGTAAAGAGAAGCTTGATTGCTACCGAATCTATGACGCTGATCTTCCTGAATACAATGTGGCGATAGACGTATACGGCGATCAAATCGTAATTCAAGAGTATGCTGCGCCAAAAAACATTCCAGAAGAAAAAGCAAAACGTCGCCTAACGGATATTATTCGTGCAACGATTCAGGTAACAGGTGTAGAGGCGAACAAAGTTGTACTTAAAGTTCGTGAAAAGCAGAAAGGTCGCAGCCAATACCAAAAATTAGGTCAGGTATCAGAGACGCTTGAAGTAAACGAGTACGGTGTGAAGCTGATCGTAAACCTTCATGACTATCTAGACACTGGCTTGTTCTTGGATCATAAGATCACTCGTCGCCGCTTAGGTGAAATGGCGCAAGGTAAAGATTTCTTAAACTTGTTTGCATATACTGGGAGTGCGACGGTTCACGCAGCGGTTGGTGGCGCTCGTTCCACAACGACTATTGATATGTCAAATACCTACTTGAACTGGGCGAAAGACAATATGCAGCTTAACGGCTGTGTAGGACGTCAGCATCGCTATGAACAAGCAGACTGTTTGCAATGGCTAGAAAACGCGAAAGGTGAGTACGACTTGATCTTTATTGATCCACCTACGTTCTCTAACTCTAAGCGTATGGAAACATCATTCGACGTACAACGTGACCACATTAAACTGATGAAGAATCTTAAACGTTTACTAAGAAGTGAAGGCACTATCGTATTCTCGAATAACAAGCGCCACTTCAAGATGGATGAAGAGTCGCTGGCCGAACTTGGTTTGAAGGCTCAGAATATTTCTTCTCAAACGTTACCATTAGATTTTGCGCGTAATAAACAGATTCATAACTGTTGGCTAGTAACGCACGCGTAGTATAAACAAAAGGATTAATACGTGCTGATATTGTATAGCACGGAGGGATGCCATCTTTGTGAGATGGCATTTGCTCTAGTAGACCAAATTGGTTTGGCCGAACAAACAGATATCATTGATATTGCGTTCGATGATGCACTGTTTTCTCGTTACGGCGTCACAATACCCGTATTAAAGTATCAAGATTCTGAGTTGAACTGGCCGTTTGACTTAGAACAACTCACACATTGGTTGGATAATAATGGCATTACTTACCATTCATAACGCACAACTTGCATTTGGTGACCACCCATTACTTGACAAAGCGGAGTTCGCTCTTCAAGAAAACGAACGCGTTTGTTTAGTGGGTCGCAACGGAGCAGGTAAGTCCACGTTAATGAAAGTGCTTGCCGGCGACATTTTGTTGGACGACGGCAAGATTCAAATCACTCAAGACGTCGTTGTTTCTCGACTTGAACAAGATCCACCGCGTAATCAAGAGGGTACAGTTTACGAATACGTATCTGGCGGTTTGGCTGAAATCGGCGAACAACTGAAGATCTATCACGATCTTCTCGATCTTGTTGCTCAAGACCCGAGTGAGAAAAACATCAACCGTTTAGCCAAGGTTCAAGAGCAGCTTGACCATTCTAATGCTTGGCGCTTTGATGACCGTGTTAAGAACGTACTTGGTGCTTTAAAACTAAGCCCAGAAACTAAGCTGACCGATTTATCCGGTGGTTGGCAACGTAAAGCCGCTTTAGCTCGCGCGCTGGTTTGTGACCCTGACGTATTACTTCTTGATGAGCCAACAAACCATCTTGATGTAACAACTATCGAATGGTTAGAGAACTTCTTAAAAGACTTCAAAGGCTCGATCATCTTTATTTCTCACGACCGTGCGTTCATCAAATCAATGGCAACACGCATTGTTGATTTAGATCGCGGGCAATTAGCTTCTTTCCCTGGTGATTACGACAACTACCTAGAAGAAAAAGAAGAGATGCTCCGCGTTGAAGAAATGCAGAATGCTGAATTCGACAAAAAGCTTGCTCAAGAGGAAGTTTGGATTCGGCAGGGCATTAAAGCACGCCGAACTCGAAATGAAGGTCGTGTACGCGCATTGAAGAAACTTCGTGAAGAGCGTCGCGATCGCCGAGATGTCCAAGGCAAAGTTAACCTTAATATCGATGATGCTTCACGTTCAGGGAAAATTGTATTTGAAGCAGAAAACATATCTTTTGCTTACGAAGGCAAGACAATCGTCGACAACTTTAGCTTTAACATTATGCGCGGTGACCGTATTGCACTTATCGGACCAAATGGCTGCGGTAAGAGTACGGTACTTAAATTGCTGTTAGGGCAATTGGAATCGCAGTCTGGTCGTTTACACTGCGGAACAAAATTAGAAGTCGCGTACTTTGATCAGTACCGAGAGATTTTGGATCCAGAAAAGACAGTGATCGATAACTTAGCGGATGGGAAACAAGAAGTAATGGTTGGGGGACGTCAGCGTCATGCGCTGAGTTATCTTCAAGACTTCTTATTTGCACCTAAGCGCGCAAGAACTCCGGTTAAGGCGCTCTCTGGTGGTGAGAAAAACCGATTACTGCTAGCTCGTATCTTGTTGAAACCAAACAACTTACTTATTCTTGATGAACCAACCAACGATTTGGATATCGAAACGTTGGAACTTTTAGAAGAAATGCTTGCCAACTATCAGGGCACGTTGCTTTTAGTTAGCCACGACCGAGAGTTTGTTGATAATACCGTTACCACAAGCTGGATCTTCGAAGGGAACGGAGTGATTGAAGAGTTTGTTGGTGGTTATCACGATGCAAGACAGCAGCGTGAACAGGTATTGGCGGTTCGTCAAGCGGTTGAAAAGCCAGCGAAAAGAGAAAAAGTGGTTGAAGAAACTCCCAAAACAACTCAACCTAAGAACAACTCGAAGAAGTTATCGTATAAGCTGCAAAGAGAATTAGAAGCTCTACCAGCTAAACTAGAACAATTAGAGTCGGATATCGAGGGCCTTCAGGAGCAAGTGAACGATCCAGAGTTCTTTGCTAAACCTGTAGAGCAAACTCAGCCGGTATTGGAACAGCTTGCTGCGCTAGAGCAGGAGTTGGAAAACGCATTCGAGAGATGGGAAGAACTCGAAGCAATGCAACAGGATAGTTAAGAATTCAATGAATTGTAGTAATAAATTCAAATTGACCGCCATTGCGATGATGGTTGGTACCACAATGAACGCACAGGCGGCATTGTATCAAGTGGTTGAGGTTTCACCTCAGGATCATGGTTCAAACGGTGACTACCAAACGGCTTACGGTGTTGCAATTCAGCAAGGTGATGCGGGTACAGATCCTTCAACAGGTTCCCCTTTCGCTTTGGGCTGTTTTGATGCGGCAGCAAACTGTACACCAGACCAATTTAAGCTTGCGATGGAAACTCGCACAACACCTATTTCAGCAACACAAGCCGTGGATGGAAATAGCTATCGTGAGGAAATTCCATTTGGATTGGACGCGGGCTTTTATTACATCCAAGAACTCAAAGATTTTGAACGTTACTGTTATAACCAGCTTCGCTATTCTACTTGTGACTCTTGGGCTTCTGTAAACTGGACCCCATGGAACAAAGAGCGTAGTAAAGACTTTACTTCTAATGCGTTAGCATTTGTAGAAGGCGATTCTGCTGCTTATAAAAATGAATATAACAATGTTATCAATCAGCTTACCGAAGATGGTGCCGCTGTCGGTAATCAAAGTAAAGTCAACAGTGAAAACAAGTCGACACTGGAAACAAGAAATACCGTCGTAGCACCTGTTGAACCAAATTTTGTTACAGGTGATAACGACGCAAGCGTTGTGCAAAGCCACGCTTGGAAAACCGATGGCACTTTTACCGTTGGTAGTGTATCTCGAACAGCAAGTAATACCAATGGCGCTCACCACACATCGAAAGCAGCTATTTGGGATCAAAGTGGAACCGTCAGTGAATTGGCTTGGCCAAGTGGCACATCTAAAGATGGAGAAAGACTGGCTCAAGGAAGCATGCGTGACCTTGTCACAGATGGAACAACGGTTTACGGCGTGGGTTACAACACATACAGTGATGATAACTATCTGAATGCTACTGTTTTTGTCGGAACACTAGAGGCAGAAGGTAGCGTTGAAAACGCAACTTGGAAAAACAAAGTTGTTGTAGGAGCTAGACAGCGTGAAGGTGATGATACGGTTCATACAAACTCACGATTAACCGATGTTAACTCAAATTTTGTTGCTATTGGTGAAGCAAAACGTTCCGGCGGATATCTAATGCCAACGGGCTCTGCTCCAAATCGTCTCTTTATCGTAAATGATGTTCGTAAGGACTCTATTAACGCTTTTTACCCAAGTACCGGAATTTTCTTCAGCGGTGCGGGCGGTAAGATGGGCGGGATCAACTCTTACAATGAAATTGTCGGACAACTTGATGCGGAAACGACTCGTGAAGACGATGGTAAGCCACGTCGTAAGCGCGGTTTTATCTACCCATATAGCCTAGGTGGCGAGACTAGTGAACGTGCTTCAACACTATTTAATGGAAAAGCTTGGTTCCTAGATAGTTTGACTAATGGCGGTGACTACTCTGAACAAAACAACCAGTTCCGTATCATTGACGCAACTGATATCAACGATGCAGGTGTGATTTCTGGTACCGCGATGAAATGTGCTGGCGGTTACAGTACAACAGCAAACAATGCGACATGTAGTTCTGATGAGCAAATCGTAGCAGTAAAATTGGTGCCTATTGCAGGTGCGACTGAGAAGGACATTGTGTCTCGAAGCGTTGACTCAACGACAACAGAGCGTCAAGGTGCAGGCCTTGGTTGGTTAGCTTTGACCATGCTTGGATTGTTTGGGTTCCGTAGAAAATAGTCAAAAATCGTCAGTAATTTTTAAATCAAGCAGAGGCTCACACATTTGAGCCTCTGCTTTTTTTATGCCTTGAGAAATCACTCAACTTGATCGATTCTTATAAGTGGAGTCATAAAAACTCCATCAAAGTTTCACAATAACAGCTGTACGTTAGTAAATGGACCTGTATGAGGAATTAACTATGAAGAGACAAAAGCGTGATCGCCTAGAACGAGCTCAATCTCAAGGCTATAAAGCTGGGTTGAATGGAAGGTCTCAAGAGGCTTGCCCATATCAACAAGTTGATGCTCGGTCGTATTGGTTAGGTGGTTGGCGTGATGCCAGAGATGAAAGACAATCTGGTCTCTACAAATAAACTCTCCACATACAAAAAGAAGGATTCGAAAGGGCTCTACGGAGCCTTTTCTACATTTATAGACTAGGCAAACAAAAAGGCCCCTAAATAGGAGCCTTTATAAATCGATTAAAGTCGTGATTAGAAGTTTGAAGTGTCTTGGAACAAACCAACTTTCAAATCTTTCGCAACGTAGATTTCTTTGCCATCTACGCATACACGACCGTCAGCCAAACCCATTACTAATTTACGATTTACGACGCGTTTCATATGGATTTCGTAGGTTACTTTTTTCGCCGTCGGTAGGATTTGGCCTGTAAACTTCACTTCACCAACACCTAGAGCGCGACCTTTACCTTTACCGCCAACCCAGCCAAGGAAGAAGCCAACAAGTTGCCACATCGCGTCAAGGCCAAGGCAGCCAGGCATTACTGGATCACCAGGGAAGTGGCAATCAAAGAACCACAAATCTGGAGTAATATCCAATTCCGCCAAGATCAAACCTTTACCAAAATCGCCCTCTGTCTCAGACATTTTAGTAATACGATCCATCATTAGCATGTTTGGCGCAGGAAGCTGAGGGTAACCAGGCCCAAACAGTTCCCCTTGGCTAGAAGCAAGTAGATCGTCACGGTTATAAGAATCACGTTTGTTTTGCATTATCAATTACTCCAATTTTTGATAGCTGCATCTTAGTGAACACGTGTACGCTAAACAACTCCGATCAGTACTAGACAAACCAGTTTTTGATGCGCTGCACAATTCCTTCTGGATGCTCATGTCTTTCAAAGTTTTCAATACGTTCCGCTATTTTGCCAATAATGCTCTCGTCTTCGCCTCTAAAAGGTTTATTCATAACAATCGGAATAGCTTCATCTACCGTAGAGACGGACCAAATATGGAACTCACCATTTTTAATGCTTTCTATTACATCTTTATGTAATGCAAGGTGTTTAAGGTTTGATTTCGGCATGACAACGCCTTGATTTCCCGTAAAACCCTGATGTTTACAAACCTGATAAAAACCTTCAATTTTCTCGTTCAAGCCACCGACTGCTTGCACTCGACCAAACTGATCGACGGCTCCTGTAACCGCAATTTGTTGATTAATTGGAGATTCAGATAACGCACTCACCAAACAACAAAGTTCTGCGAGAGATGCGCTGTCACCGTCAACTTCACTATAAGACTGTTCAAATACAATCGAGGCAGAGTAAGGCAGAGGTTCATCCAGTTTTAGAGCAGAGCTTAAGAAAGCTTGCATAATCATCATGCCTTTCGCATGTAGATTGCCGCCAAGTTCAGCTTTGCGCTCAACATCGGAAACATCGCCATCACCAAAGTGAATTACACACGATATTCTAGCAGGCTCACCATAGCTGACAGGGTGTCCAGCCATATCGATGACGGTTAGGCCATTGATTTGACCAACTTGCTTCCCAGTTGTCTCAATGATGACTTGGCCATCTAAAATATCGTACACGGCACGCTGAGGAAGATAGGATTCGCGGTAATACTTGTCGTCAATCGCTTTATCTAATGACTCGTAATCTAATGTTTGGCCATCACTGAACTGGCTGGCAAGTGTTAGAAGTTGAGAATGCCACATTACACCTAACGGCAAATAATGTTGATCTTCAGTAAATCTCATACCAGCTAGCAATAGTCTTCTAAAGCCACATTCCGTTAAGTGAGGCAGCTGATATTGAGAACATATCCAGTTCACCAAACCAAAGTAATCTGTCAAATTCTGCTCTGACAAATGAATATCTTCTTCAACTTCGGTATACATGGCAAAGCCTGAACAAAAGTCCTCGTCGATATATTCTAGCTCTGCTAACTGACTTCTTTCCCCAGTTACAATCAGTTTTACATCATAAGCTTTAGATGACGGTACTGAAGTAGGTAAGCGAGTAGGGCTTAGGTTCAGTGGCTCGATAAGGTTTTGTTGAATTGCAGACTTTATATTTGGCCAAAGTCCCGGGTTAGCCAGAATGAGATTAGCAGGTACAATCAAATAACCGTCGTCAGCTTGTGAAATCAAGCCAGGTTGGAAGGCAATATCACCACTTACATCAACACTGTAACGGTCAAATAAACGTTTGGCATCAAGTGATTCCGACAAAACAATCGCAGCGTTAGAATGACTCTGAAGAGCTTTACTGATGAACTCTCTATAGACAGAATTATCGACGCAGTTAATGAGTAGCACGCGTGTCAATCCCGACATTTTGGAAAAGCGAGATATCGTTGCCGACATCCTCGGTTGAAGATCAGTAAAAGACTTCTTTGGTAACGAAGGTGCAGACTTTAAAAGTGCTTCGTACTGCTCAAGTGAAGGTGTTACGTCTTGCCAATTAAGTTGGTTCATTAAAATTCATCGTAATTCAATCTTGCCGACATTATAACGAAATGGACTATAACACCCTAGCACCAATTTGGTTCGCTCAAGGCATTCAACACTCAATGAACAATACTTAGACAAATGAGTGATCAACATCGATACTTCTAAGAGTTTTATTTGCCCAAGTAAATTATCTGGGTTACGCTGTCACTAGGTTATGTTTATGGGTCGGAATAAATGAAATATCAGCAGCTTGAGAATCTAGAGTGTGGGTGGAAATGGAAGTATCTCATCAAGAAATGGAAAGATGGTGAAGCGATTACCCGACATATTGATACAAGTGAAGCAGATGCCGCGGTTGCAGAGCTAAAACGGCTTGAACACGAACCTACGCTTGTATTAGCTTGGATAGAAAACCACATGTCAGAAGAGTTGGACAACAAACTCAAGCAGGCTATCCGAGCGAAAAGGAAGCGTCATTTCAATGCAGAGCAAGTCCATACAAAGAAAAAGTCCATTGATTTAGATTATCGAGTTTGGGAAAAGCTTTCTAGCAGAGCAAACGAGCTCGGTTGTACGTTATCTGACGCAATTGAATATCTACTTTCTGAAGCATCGAGAAGTGAAAAAGCGAGTCAAAAAGTTACCTCAATCAAAGAGGATTTGAGTAAATTGCTATCTAGCTAGGATAGGGAGTGCCAAATGTTATATGTAATCTTAATTGCTGCCATCGTGATCTTTTGGTTGATCGCAGTTGATAGACCAGTGCTAAAAGTAAAGTTTGATAACGGCCATATCAGTAACGTAAAAGGGCATCTACCACCTTCTTTCAAACATAACTTACAAGATATTAGTGAACACAATCCGTTTAGTGGTGAAATGAAGGTATATAGCCAACGAACCGGCATGCGTTTGAGCTTCTCCAAGGACGTTCCCAAAAAAATCCAACAGCGGATTCGCAACGTTTTTCCGCATCAAGGTTTCAAAGCGAGCAAAGGCAAGAAGCGAGCTTAATTACATATCAGTTACTTAATCGTGTTAAATGGGACGCAATATAGCGTCCCATTTTCGTATCTATAGAAAAATTATTTATCATTGATTAATCAATAAGATAAACGGACTTAAACTATGCGATACGTTGTAACTTTAATGATCTTTCTCTTTGTAAGTGCTTCAGCTTTGTCTGACGACTCGGAAACGAATCCATTGGCTAAAAAGATTAAAACTAAGATTCAAAGGAAAGCAGACAATAAATTTGATGACTACCAAGGTTATTGTGATGTCATGATAGAGATGGAACACAAAGGTAAAAAAGCAGTAATAAAAAGAGTAACCAGTAGTGGTGACAAAAAAGTTTGTCGGTATGTGAAATCCAACTTGAGGAAAGGAAAACGCTATCGTTATAAATATCCAGAAAAGTATATTCGGCTTCATATAGCCACAGGTTCGTGATTGCAATGTTGATTAGAAGCATCGGGCAGCAAGAGCGCAAAGCTTTCAGACCCGATGAACTAAATGAAAATGAAGTGGCTCTCGTGTAATTGGTTGGGAATGCAGGCTAGGTGAGATAAACCAATCAACTCGAAATGATAATCTGCAGATAAAAGCAGTATGGGAAGGAATTGCAAAAAAGTTTAATGGGCTTGGATTGTCAGGAATCTCAATGGCTTGCACTGGATTAGCCTTAGTGATTGCAAGTCCACAGGAACCCCTATATCAGTGCGCATTATATGTGTTATGTTAAATTGAATGTGCTCGTACGCCAAATGTTGCCAATGAGCACTCCTATTCCCCTGTGGATTTGAAATTTAAGGTCTCCATCATAACCATTAAACATAATGGCTATTTACCATAAAATACTTAATATAGATCTTAATAATCTATCGATTGTTAAGATCTATATTAATGCTTTTTCTACTTACAGAAATGGCTGTATAGCTTCAAAGATATCTTGTCTTCGAACTGGTTTGGAAATGAATCCATCCATACCTGCGTCAAGGCATTTATCTCTATCACTTTCTAGCGCATGAGCGGTTAATGCGATGATTGGAGTCTTGAAGCCTTTATCTCGGAGAAGCCTTGTTGCAGTAATCCCATCCATCACTGGCATCGAGACATCCATAAGAATCAGGTCGATTAAATCCTCATTTTCCTCTAAGAACGTTAATGCTTCTGCTCCATGACTTGCGATATGAACATTATGACCAAGCTTATTTAAAATAAGCTTTATTACAAACTGATTCGACTCGGTATCTTCGACTACGAGAAGATCCATCGCTTTTATTGGTTGGTTGTTTTCTATTTTAACTGGACGATTTTGATTGCACCGAGTTAAAACGGGAATCTTAATAGTAAATGTTGAGCCGACATGCTCGTCACTTTTAACGATAATCTTGCCGCGCATCATTTCAACTAAATGCTTGGTTATTGCTAGCCCTAGTCCTGTACCACCAAAGCGTCTCGTGATGGAACGATCACCTTGATGAAATGCCGTAAATAGATGTTCTTGCTTGGCTTTAGATATACCAATTCCGGTGTCTGATATTGAAATTACAAGCTCGGAGTCTTGCTCAGATACTGAAACTTTTACTTCTCCTTCATCAGTAAACTTTATTGCATTCCCAATAAGATTAAACAGGATTTGAGATAATCGCGTAGAGTCAATCCAAAACTGTTTGTCGGTAGTTACCATGCAATTGAGTTTAAATTGAAGGCTCTTCTTCTTAGCTATTTGTTTTTGTTGAGAAATAACAAAAGTGACAGTGTCTCTTAAATTAACCCACTGCTCATTGAGTTGAAAGCGACCTGATTCAATTTTTGAGAGGTCAAGGATGTCGCTGATAATCGCGAGAAGCAACTCCGCTGAGCATTCCATTTGGCTCAGGGCATCGATTTGCTCTTCTGATAAGGTGGATTGTTTCAGAATATCGAGCATTCCAAGGACGGAATTTAGAGGGGTTCTAATTTCATGACTCATCATCGCTAAGAATTCTGACTTTGAGCGATTTGCAAGCTCTGCTTCTTCTCTTGCTTTAGCAAGCTGAGTTGTTCGCACTTCAACAATACGTTGTAACTTCTCTTTGGTCTCAATATCGATGACAGCCCTCTCAATTAAAGGCCGAAAGCGTCTTAAGGTTTCCTTATTTTCTATGCTAAAGTGCCCTTTCTTAGCACCAATAAGTAAGATGACCGTTTGTGTTACTTCTGAACGTATGCCCGTTAGGACTACCGAGTTTACATGGCTTTTTATAAAGCTGTTCAGGTTAATAAACTCCGCAAGCCTATCTGGTTCGAACAGCAGAATACATTCGCCATTCAGCGCCCTCTCAGATGCGTTACCGTGTAACCAAGATATGTTATCAAATACACTATTTGTCGATATCAACGTTTTGAAGGGGTACCTCTCATCATCACGAGTTAGAACGATAAAATCATCAAAGTTGATGTACTTCTTAAGGACATTATTTAATCCCGTAAATATCTCGTGCCGGTTTTTTGCTTCACTCATCGCGGATATCGCTGAAAGAATAGCTTTATTCTCATCGGCGAGCAGTCGCTCTCTTTGCCTAGCCTGTTTTAGTTCGACTAACGCTTCTTGCAGCGCTTCCTGTTGGTATATGTCTAAGTATTTATCTTTCATAAGGTTTATGGAATATCGCTGATGAAATCATCAGGTTTCCATGTCCATTCTCACCACCAATAAATCTACCTTGCTCACCAAAAGTAAAAGGGCAAATAAAAGGTAACTGTTCTAGTTCTTGGTTAATTTGTTCACAAACGCTATTCATGTCTTGCATTAAGTGCAACATAGGACCTGCGCAAAAGATGTTTATCACCCCAATTTTTCGAGATTCTTCTAATTTTTGATTAAAGGCTGCATTTACAACTTTAGCGGCGCGTGCAACGAGGTGTTCTCTGCTTCCTTTCATTAAAGTGAGTTCATCACCCTCTTCTATTCGTGTAAATAGCTCAATTCCTCCATCTCGCGTCTCACGAATTGGATGGGACAATTTGTAATATGGACGCTCATAGAGGTGGCCAGCGACACGCCCTAGTGGATAAGCGCTCGAGTTTGTAAATAGCAGGTTGTTTTTGCCTAGTTGGTTATCTTGATGGTTTGTCCACTTTCTATAAACATTGAGGGCTGGTTCGTCATCAATTTCTAGTAAGCACCTATCGTTAGTTTTGGTTGCAACCCCTTTGATATTGGTTGGAGTGTGCCCAGCACTAAAAGCAATATCAACAGGCTGTGAGGAGTAAAATAATGTCAGACTTAAACCTGCAGTTTGAGATCCTTGGGCGGTAATAACAGACCATTTTCCCGCGATATGATTATCAGCGGCTGAACCACCAATAATTGGGATCAGCGTACCAAACCTTTCATCTATAGATGCAATGATTGATTCCTCTTGCCCTGGAGTTGCATGAAGCAGTATTAAGTTTGGCACTTCTCCTACGCGGTTAGCGTTCTCAAGAGCCATATCTAAGGCTCTAGTTACACTGTCACCTGAATCATGGTTAGAAATACCAGTGCCATAAGCATGAGGGCCTGAGTCATAAATTGCGAGCGCCGCAATCACTGGGCCCGTATGAAACCCCTGGTCTGTCATTACTGCTTGGCATGAGCTGGCGCCATGAAAAGGCACACCGGGAAAATGCTCAAGAAACGCTTCTCGAATTAACTCGAAGTCGTACTCTTCCGTGTAGTAGCACATCACGTAAGACAAGTTCTGTTGTGTCAGTTCGGACCTAAGCGTTTCTATCGCTGAGTCTTCATCTTTAATATGAGTAAAAACTGATTGGCAATGCATACGATTTTATAATTGGGTATCACTCTGCTGTTATACCATTCCAACCAATTTTCTCTAGGTAAGAAGGTGAAAATTTCATTAAGAAGTTGCGATTATCTCGTGACAGATCGTATTTATAATTGAACTACAACAAGGTTTTCGCCTTTTTTAAAGGTGATTTTTTTTGATTCAGGCATTGTGTCCCATTCTATTTTCTTATGCTCTCGATCGAGATTGATAAATTCGCCAGATTGATTTGGATCAATTTTTAGAGTGCTACTTTTTATCGTTTCGAGCGAAATTCCCGTTGAGTCACGATTAATTGTGATTATTTCACCTTCAATTGTTACATCGCATCGTTCTTTTTGTGAACAGTCAATGCTAGTAACGCTCTCGTGTGTAAAGGTACGCCAGAAAAATGCGGCTATTAACACACTGAGCATGATTAAGATTTGTGCAAGTCGCGCCTTTGTTAACTTTTGTGCAGGCATAATTACTAATATCCTTGTTACAAACTTCAAACTTTTTAAATAAAAAATGATTTCCAGGGGGCCAGTAAGGTTACTACCCTGTCATTGAATTGTTAATTCAAGTATAGTGTCACGCTGAAAATGCCACTTTTTATTAAAGTCAGCAATGGAAATAAGGTGATGATAACACTTGAATTCTAGAGTTTACTTGGGTGGTGTTACGACGCAAGTCGTGTTGGAAGTAAAAGTGTAGTTAATTAGAAATTGGAAGCATGCAAATGAGCCAAGTAAAGCAGCTTGAACAAAACTACAACTATACAGTCGTTCGCCAATTTACCCTTGTGACCATTTTATGGGGCATAGTTGGTATGGCTGTTGGTGTTTTGATTGCCGCTCAATTAGTTTGGCCACAGCTAAACTTTGATACGCCGTGGTTGACGTACAGTCGCTTACGTCCACTGCATACTAATGCGGTAATTTTTGCGTTTGGTACAAGTGCTCTGTTCGCAACGTCTTATTATGTTGTACAGCGCACATGTCAAACACGTCTTTTTGGTGGCCCACTCGTTGCCTTCACCTTTTGGGGTTGGCAAGCAATCATCCTGGCAGCAGCCATTACTTTGCCTCTCGGTTTAACATCGGGTAAAGAGTATGCTGAGCTAGAATGGCCTATTGATATCGCAATTGCGCTAGTATGGGTATCATATGCGGTGGTGTTCTTCGGCACACTGGTGAAACGAAACACGTCACACATATATGTGGCAAACTGGTTCTTCGGTGCCTTTATTATCACAGTAGCAGTACTTCACATCGTGAACAGCATGGCTATTCCTGTGTCACTTGGTAAATCTTACTCGATTTACTCAGGCGCAGTGGATGCGATGGTTCAGTGGTGGTATGGACACAATGCGGTAGGTTTCCTACTCACCGCTGGTTTCCTAGGCATGATGTACTACTTCGTTCCTAAACAAGCTGAACGTCCTGTTTATTCTTACCGTCTATCTATCGTTCACTTCTGGGCGCTTATTTCTCTATATATTTGGGCAGGCCCTCACCACCTTCACTATACAGCGCTACCGGACTGGACTCAGTCTCTAGGTATGGTGATGTCGCTGGTTCTATTTGCTCCTTCTTGGGGTGGTATGATCAACGGTATTATGACGTTATCTGGTGCATGGCATAAGCTTCGTTATGACCCTATCCTACGTTTCCTAATCGTTTCTTTGTCATTCTACGGTATGTCTACCTTTGAAGGTCCAATGATGTCGATTAAGACAGTTAACGCACTTTCTCACTACACAGACTGGACCATTGGTCACGTTCACTCTGGTGCGTTAGGTTGGGTTGCGATGGTTTCTATCGGCTCTGTATATCACTTAGTACCTCGCCTATTTGGCCAAGAGCGTATGTACTCTGTTGGTCTCGTGAATGTGCATTTCTGGCTAGCAACAATCGGTACCGTTCTTTACATCGTTGCGATGTGGATCTCTGGTGTAATGCAAGGTCTGATGTGGCGCGCGGTTAACTCTGACGGTACGCTAACTTACAGCTTTGTTGAGTCTGTAGAAGCGTCTTATCCGTTCTACTTTGTACGTTTCTTAGGTGGATTTATCTTCCTATCTGGTATGTTCCTAATGGCATACAACACGTACAAAACGGTAAGTGCACCAAAAGAAAGCCTAAAAGCTATCCCACATCCGGCATAAGGAGATTTAAGAATGAGTAATAATTCTAATAATCGCCACGAAATCTTAGAACGTAATGTCGGTTTGTTGGCTATTTTTATCGTGTTTGCTATCAGTTGGGGTGCTCTTGTAGAGATCACTCCTCTGATTTTCCAAAAGCAAACGACTGAACCTGTAGAGAATCTGCGTGCTTACACTCCTCTGGAGATGGAAGGTCGTGACATCTACATCCGTGAAGGTTGTAACGTTTGTCACAGCCAGATGGTTCGTCCTTTCCGCTCAGAGACTGAACGTTACGGTCACTACTCTGTTGCTGGTGAGAGTGTTTGGGAACACCCATTCCTTTGGGGCTCTAAGCGTACAGGTCCGGATTTAGCTCGTGTTGGTGGTCGTTATTCTGATGAATGGCACCGCGTTCACCTACTAGATCCTCGTGAGCTTGTGCCTGAGTCAAACATGCCAGGTTTCCCGTGGTTAGCTGAAAACGTTTTAGACGGTAAGCTAACTCAGAAGAAACTTGAGCTATTTCGTGATCAGTTCGGTGTTCCATACACTGATGAAGAGATCGCGAATTCGGCTAAAGAAGTAGAAGGTAAAACAGAGATGGATGCAATCATCGCTTACCTTCAGTCTCTTGGTCATGCAATGAAGTAAGGGGATCATATGGATTTCGGTACAATTCATAGTATTTATACCGTTGTACTCTTCGCTAGTTTTATCGGCATCGTATGGTGGGCATTTAGTAAAAAGCGTAAAGCACGCTTTGAAGAAGATGCCAACTTGGTGTTTGCTGACGAAGAACAAACGACCCCAAATAACCAAGGAGTGAAGAAGTAATGACTACATTCTGGAGTCTCTGGATTATCGTGATTACTGTCGGTACGCTGGTAGGCTGTGCGATTCTCCTGACTTGGTGCGCTAAAGATAAAATGGGCGTCGAGGAAGGGGAAGACATGGGCCACGAGTACGATGGTATTCGCGAGCTAAACAACCCTCTACCAAAGTGGTGGACTTACCTGTTTGTAAGCACATTTGTGTTCGCAGCAGTTTACCTTGCCCTATTCCCAGGTCTAGGTAGCTTCAAGGGCTTTTTAAACTGGCAGAGTTCGGCTCAAACCGTTCGCTCACTAGAAGAGTCAAAAGAAGCCATCGCTGCAGCACAAGAGAACAAGCAACTAAACCAATATGCAAAAGAACTGGATGATGCCGACGCTTACTTCGGCGAAGCATTCCGTAAACTCGCGCACAATGACAGTGGTCTACGCCCAATTCCTGAAATTGCGCAAGATCCTGAAGCATTAAAAGTTGGCCAACGTTTGTTTTTGCAAAACTGTTCTCAATGTCACGGCTCTGATGCTCGTGGTCAGAAAGGTTTCCCTAACCTAACTGATGATGCATGGCTATACGGCGGTGAACCAGCTGCAATCGTAACAACCATCATGCATGGCCGTATTGGTCAAATGCCAGCATGGAAAGATGCGCTTGGTGAGCAAGGTGTGCAAGAAGTTGTAAGCTACACACTTAGCCTATCTGGTCGTAAAGTGAATGCTCGTGAAGCAGCGGCAGGTAAAGCACGTTTCGTCGTGTGTGCAGCTTGTCACGGTACTGATGGTAAGGGTAACCCTGCAGTCGGTGCACCTGATCTTACAGACCAAGATTGGCTATTTGGCGACTCTCGTGCAGCTGTAACCGAAACCGTAATGAACGGCCGCTCAGGTGTAATGCCCGCGTGGAAAGACATTTTGGGTGAAGATAAAGTTCAGCTCGTTGCCTCTTATGTCTGGAGCTTAAGTAACTCAGAGAGTAAGTAACTGAGATATTAAGTAACATTGCAATAACAGCCCCTTTCATAGGGGCTGTCTTTCCTTTAAATTTAACGCCTTACATTTTTTCATTTAGCTGTTGAGAACTTTTTTATGGTAAAGCCTTGGTATAAACAATTTTGGCCGTGGTTCCTAATCATCCTTCCTCTTACTGTCGTAGTTTGGACTGTGATTACTGTGGTCGTTTTCTCGAACAACTCTGTTTCTTTAGTCGCCGAGGATTACTATAAAAAAGGCAAAGGCATTAACATCGACATTAGTAAAATGAATGTCGCTCGTGACCTAGGTCTTAACGCAGAGATTTCTTCTGAAAATAACAATGTTGTGATTGTTTTCGCTAAAGGGAAGCTATCTCATTACCCTGCTCTAACGGCCACTTTCACTCATCGTACTCTTCCTGATCGTGACTTTACAAAGCTCGTAACGGCGGATGCATCTGGTAATTACCGCCTAACGGCAGAAGAATCTATTCAAGGTCCTTGGTTTATCGAACTACAACCACATGACCAACAATGGATGATCCAAGGTAAAGTTGAATTTCCTGCCTCGTCAACACCGTTAATGAAGTAAGCATATGTGTGAATCCTGTTATCACTGTGGTGAAGATGTACCAGCCAACACGGATTTTAAAGTTGATATACTCGGTGAATCCCGCAAGATGTGTTGTCCTGGCTGCGAGACGGTTGCTCAAACCATCGTAGACAGCGGCTTAGTATCCTACTATCAATATAGAACTGCGCCTGCGGAAAAAGCAGATTTAGTACCAGAGCAACTCCAAGCTTTAATTCATTATGATAATGAAGATGTACAATCAGAATTTGTGCGAAATCGTGAAAATGTCTCTGAAGTAACTCTTTCTTTAGAAGGCGTTTCATGTGCAGCTTGTGCGTGGTTAATCGAAAAGCAAGTCTCTAATACGGCTGGGTTAGTGTCTATCCGCGTGAATACAACCACTAACCGCGCATTACTAGCCTGGGACAAAACTCAGGTGCGATTAAGTGAGCTCCTATCTGTCATTCATAAATTGGGTTATAAAGCCGCACCATTTGAAGCTGATAAGCAAGAAGCCTCTTATCATAGAATGATGAAGCAATACTTATACAGATTAGGTATTGCTGGTTTAGCTACCATGCAAGTTATGATGCTAGCCGTCGCATTGTACCTAGAAGTTTTTGGTGACCTAGAACCGGAGTTTAAAAATTACTTTCGTTGGGTAAGTTTGATCTTTGCTACGCCAGTCCTACTCTACTCTGCTCTTCCGTTTTACTTAAATGCGTGGCGAAGCATCAAAGGCCGAACCCTCGGTATGGATGTGCCTGTCTCGATTGCACTTATTTTTGCCTATGTAGCCAGCTTAATAGCAACCGTTACAGAACAGGGCGAAGTCTTCTTCGAATCGATTTCAATGTTCACTTTCTTCCTATTGGTTGGACGATTTTTAGAGATGCGAGCGCGTCGCAAAGCCGCAGCGGCGAGTGGTAACCTATTAAAGTTGATCCCAGCGATCGCCACGACGCTGGATGGCGAGCAAATACCAGTGAAAACTCTAAAAGTTGGTGATCGTATTCGCGTCCTTCCTGGTGAACATATCCCAGCTGACGGCAAAGTTATTTCGGGTCGTATTCATATTGATGAATCCATGCTAACGGGTGAATCCGTACATGTTGTGAAACGAGAAGGCGATGCGGTTTATGCAGGAACACTAAACGGTGATGAGTCATTTGAGCTAGAGGTCATGAGTTCCAAAGCCGACTCAATGATTTCCAATATCGTGCGTTTACAAGATGAAGCTCAACACTCCAAACCTAAAATCGCAGAAATTGCAGACGTTGTTGCTCGTTACTTTGTTGGAGCAATTCTTATTATTTCTGCTGGTACTTGGTTTTACTGGCATCAAACAAAACCAGATGATGCGTTTTGGATCATGCTATCCGTATTGGTAGCCACCTGTCCATGTGCCCTATCTCTTGCGACTCCAACTGCTCTAACTTGTGCTACCTCTCGTATGGGAAACTTTGGCATTTTGCTTCGTAAAGGTCATGTGTTCGAGACGCTATGTAAGATCAACCACTTAGTTGTAGATAAAACAGGTACTCTGACGAAAGGCGATATTGAGATCTGTGATACAAAAGTGTTGAGTGATCTTCCAAAAGAAGATTGTCTCTCTCTAGCCGCAGCATTAGAAGCTCATGCAAACCATCCTATCGCTCGCTCTTTTGCAAGTTACGCCAATGACGACTTTGTTGTGTATGAAGTGCAAAACGTGATTGGTTCAGGGATTGAGGGGATCTGGAATGGCAAAATCGTTAAGATAGGCAGTGCGGTTTTTGTTCAAGGCAAGGAAAGCGATGAAAGCCATGCGGTCTATCTTTCAGTTGATGGCGAGCATGTCGCTAGCTTTTACTACCGCGACCCTATCCGAAAAGAAAGCAAAGCCTTTGTTCAACGTTTTGCTGACGCTGGAATTAAGACAACGCTGCTAACAGGTGACTCTCTCTCAAACGCTCGACCTGTAGCGAATGAAATTGGTATCGATCACGTCGTTGCGTCAGCAAAACCAGAAGACAAACTCGCGTACCTTAAGAGTCTTGATGAAGACAGTATCACAATGATGGTTGGCGATGGCATCAATGACGCACCTACTCTCGCCGGAGCTCATCTTTCTGTTGCAATGGGCGGTGGTACGGATGTCGCTAAAGCATCTGCAGATATGACGTTACTTGGGGATAATCTCGAAAAGCTACTAGAGGCACGTTTGCTTGCACTGCGTACAAGAAAGATTATTCGAGAAAACTTGGCTTGGTCTTTGAGTTACAACCTGTTAATTTTGCCTTTAGCTGTCGCTGGTTTAGTGGCTCCCTACATTGCAGTAGTTGGCATGTCTGCAAGCTCAATTATCGTTGTATCTAACTCTTTGCGCCTGCTCAAAGAGAAATAAGTAGAGAAAGCAAACATGGAAAGTCTTTATATATTGATTCCCATCGCTATCGTTCTCGTTTGTATTGCTGTTGCCGTTTTTCTTTGGGCAGTAAGAAGTGATCAGTTTGAAGATCTAGAACGACAAGGACATAACATTCTTCTTGATGAAGAAGACAAATCTAATAGTGATAAAAAATAGCAACCTTTATGACTCCTGACTTTATTGGTGCTTTGATGATCGGCCTCGTCGGGGCCGGTCATTGCATGGGAATGTGTGGTGGTATCGCGTCTCTGCTTACCATGGGCTCTTCTACAAGTAAAAGCTCCCCCCTTATTCCACTCTTCTACAACCTAGGGCGATTGAGCAGCTATGCCGTAATCGGTGCATTAGTAGGCGGAGCAATATCAGGTTTATCTGAGCTAAGTGGATTAACGCATTCTCTTGCTTGGTTAAGGCTGATTGCCGCACTGTTCATGATTCTGGTTGCGCTTTATATTGCTAGATGGTGGCAAGGTTTACTGTTAATAGAAAAGTTAGGACAGCACATTTGGCGCTTTATCTCACCTGCTGGTAAGCGTTTGTCGCCATTAAAGCACCCTCTTCATGCTTTACCATTTGGCTTCATTTGGGGCTGGTTACCATGCGGCTTGGTTTATTCTGCGCTAACTTGGTCGGCGGTTTCAGGCAGCGCAATAAACGGTGGTCTTATTATGCTCGCGTTTGGCCTCGGAACACTTCCGGCAATGCTGATTATTGGATATGGTGCCAACCATTTTCAGAAATTACAAAAATCGTTAATATTTAGAAATATTTCAGCATTAATCCTTATTGGGTATGGTTCGTACACTGCTGTAGGAGCCATGGAGTTACTCGGTTTCATATAACGTTAAACTCTATTGAGGTGACATTTTTGCTACCCTTTAGGATTAAGCGATGCTAAAATATTGATGTATATCAAATAGTGAAAGGTTGTTATGATTTCTGAAAAACCTGCAACAAAGCGTATCCAATCAGGCGGTTGCGCCATTCATTGCCAAGATTGTAGCATTAGTCAGCTGTGTATCCCGTTCACTCTGAATGAGGCAGAACTTGATCAGCTTGACCAAATCATCGAACGTAAGAAGCCTATCCAAAAAGGACAAGAGCTTTTTAAGGCTGGTGACGAGCTAAAATCTCTGTACGCTATCCGCTCTGGTACCATCAAGAGCTATACGATCACAGAGCAAGGTGATGAGCAAATCACAGCGTTTCACTTGGCCGGAGACCTAGTTGGTTTCGATGCCATTACAGGTGACTCCCACCCTAGCTTTGCTCAAGCGCTTGAAACGTCGATGGTATGTGAAATCCCATACGAAATTTTAGACGACCTATCAGGTAAAATGCCTAAGCTTCGCCAGCAAATTATGCGTTTGATGAGTAACGAAATTAAAGGTGATCAGGAAATGATTTTGCTTCTTTCTAAAAAGAATGCAGAAGAACGTCTAGCGGCTTTCCTATACAACCTATCAACTCGTTTTTCTCAACGTGGCTTCAGCCCTAGAGAGTTTCGTTTAACGATGACTCGTGGTGATATTGGTAACTATCTTGGTCTTACAGTGGAAACAATCAGTCGCTTGTTGGGTCGTTTCCAGAAATCCGAGATCCTAAGTGTAAAAGGTAAATATATCACTATCTTAGACCACGATGCATTGATGGAACTTGCTGGTGTAACTAAAGAATAATACACCCCAATTATTGATGTAGCTCGAAAATGAGCTACATCATGTTTCTCATAAATTCCTTTCGAAAGTCCTCAAAAAGTTACCCAAACTAAGCTACAGTAAAAATGTACGGTGAGTACTCCAAAATACTGATTTAATTTATATTCAGTATCTGGTTTTGCAATAGAAGTGGGCTTAGTTATGAGTATATACAGTAAGATCCTTGTTGTAGCTGACATCAATAATGATGAGCAGCCCGCACTTGCAAGAGCTGTTCAATTAGCTCAAAAAAGTGTATCTAGAAGCCGAATCACTTTCTTTTTATCCATTTACGATTTCTCTTATGACATGACGTCAATGCTATCAGTGGATGAAAGAGATGCTATGCGTCGAGGTGTTATCCATCAACGTGAGCAGTGGATGCGTAAAATTGCTCAACCTTATCTAAACGATGGCTTCGACTTTGATGTATGTGTCGTCTGGCACAACCGTCCTTACGAAGCAATTATCGCTGAGGTCTATGCAGGCAGCCATGACCTAGTCATTAAAGGCACACGTAAGCACGACGTGTTAGAATCTGTGATTTTCACTCCGACCGATTGGCACTTGTTACGTAAATGCCCTATCCCAGTACTTCTGATTAAAAATGCAGATTGGCCAGAACAAGCAAGCATTCTTGCCTCGGTGCACGTAGGCTCTGAAAATCCAACTCATATTGATCTCAACGATGCCATGGTCGAGCGACTAAAAGAAGTCACCACCCGACTGGATGCCAAACCATACCTTGTTAATGCGTATCCCGTTACACCGGCGAACATTACCATTGAACTTCCTGAGTTTGATCCAACGACTTATACCGATGCCGTTCGAGGTCATCACTTAACTGCGATGAAAGCATTACGCCAAAAACACGGCCTTGATGAAGAGCAAACGATTGTTGAGCAAGGCTTACCTGAAGATGTCATTCCAGCAGCAGCAGAGCGCTTGAATACTGCAATGGTTATTTTAGGCACCACAGGGCGAACCGGGCTTTCTGCTGTCTTTATTGGTAATACAGCTGAGCACGTGATCGATAAAATAAATTGCGATGTATTGGCTCTAAAACCAAAAGGCTACATTAGCCCTCTCGATCCAAATACAGCAACCTAATCTCTCTTTAGCATTGCTATATTGAGCGCTTTCAAACAGACGCTAATAAATCCCCCTAATAAAAGGGGGATTTTTGTTTGGGGACAGTTAAAGCGTTGAATACAAAAAAGGAGGTCTAGTTGACCTCCTTTTTTACGAGTTAGATGTTCGTAACATCGATGAACATTGATTCATCAATATTCGTCGAAGAAACGACAGCCTCATTAAATTCATATTCTTCGCGGTTACCTTCACGATCTAGCGGTAAGTTAACAAAGTCGAACAATTCGCGGTCTGCTAGTTGGCTTGGGCTTACGTTTTGAATTGATTTAAAAATCGCTTCCACACGCCCTGGCGTCTTCTTATCCCATTCAATCAACATTGCTTTTATAGATTGACGCTGAAGGTTCTCTTGAGAGCCACAAAGGTTACACGGAATAATTGGGAAATCCTTGTGCTCAGCGTATTTGATCAGATCTTTTTCACGACAGTAAGTTAATGGACGAATGACCACGTTACGACCATCATCAGAGCGTAGTTTTGGTGGCATCGCTTTAAGGCGAGAGCCGTGGAACATATTCAAGAACATTGTTTCGACGATGTCATCCATGTGATGACCTAGCGCAAGCTTAGTTGCACCAATCTTCTCTGCAAATGAATACAGCGTACCACGTCGCAGGCGCGAACACAGACCACAAGTGGTTTTGCCTTCTGGCACTTTCTCTTTTACGACTGAATACGTGTCCTTATCTACGATGTAGTAAGGGATATTCAGTGTTTCGAAATACTCAGGCAGAATATGCTCAGGGAAGCCCGGTTGTTTTTGGTCTAGGTTTACCGCAACCACTTCAAATTTGATTGGCGCAGCTTTTTGAAGATTCAGCAGGATATCAAGCATCGCGAATGAATCTTTACCACCGCTAATACATGCCATCACAACATCGCCTTCTTCGATCATGTTGTAATCAGTAATGGCATTTCCAACATGTCTTCTCAGGCGTTTCTGAAGCTTGTTGAATTCTAGGGTTTCTTTTCTTGTATCTATTTGGTTCATTGCGGGCTCTCACATCGCCGATAAATCGACTAGGACTTCCTAACATGGGTTTCTTTGGGGCGTGGATTATACGAGCTTTTTACGCAGGATTAAATGCTTGTCTTATTGAGACATTAAGAAAAGGACACGAAAGGTAGCTTAGTTACCGTCACAAATAAAAAAAGAGCCGCAATTGCAGCCCTTTCTAAACTCTCAGTGTTCACTTCTTTGCGTTAGGCAGATAAGGTAGCACTCGCATCGTCGGTTCTGGTAGTGTCATTGTGCCACCTTGCCCTATTTCACTTAGTGCGACTTGTATCTTGCCATTGACAATTGGCTTTTCGGTTCCGTTTGAGAAAATCACTTTATCATTCAGTTGATTTGCAAACTCCATGGTCACACCTTGAACTTCAGGTGTAAACCAACCCGCAAACATACCGCCTAAATCTTCCAGCATCGTCTGCATTTGAGGTAGAAGAGGCTTAAGTTGCTCGTAAGAAACGTTACCCTGTAATGGTTCTTTGGTCATCACGACAAGTGAGTAATCGCAACGAGTATCTTTTGGAGTATCGACAAAAACCAACGGATTCGCTGACTTTAAGTTTTTATCGACTGGCAGAGGCAACTCTTGTGAAGCAGGGATAACAAACTCTTCATAGTGCTCTTCTTTTTCCATCCAAGCTTTTTCTATTGTACAAATTTGCTTAGTTTTTGCGTCCACAAAGAAGACGCCAACTTTCACGTTGTCATGCCCTTCTTTATTGTTGTTTTTGAGTTGGGTGTATAACTTTGAGTACGTGAACATGTACTCTTGAGCTTGGGTTATTGGCGATACAAGAATTAGCGCCGCACTTCCCAATAGACTTAGGCTTAACTTTTTCATTTTATCCGTTATTTTATTGTGTCCAGTAGGCGTTATTATGACGAATCATCGCGCGAAGATCGTGTACATAAGCAATGCCACGTTCAGAATATGCTAGCAATCCATGAGTTAACTCTGACGCCGTTGCGACCGATAACAGGTCTTTGTTCTTTTCGGCTAGAGAAGCTCTGATTTCACGCAGTTCAGCATACGCTGGGTTTCGATTGACATTCATAAAGTAGCCATGAACCGACTGCTGTACAGAATCGAATTTTTCAACTTCATGAGCTTTGCCTGCGCCACGTTGCGCAGGAACAATTCCACAACCCTTTTTATAACACCATTGGCCGAACAAGTTGTTCGCTTGAGTGGCAAAACGAGAAGTGCCCCACGCAGATTCATTTGCTGCTTGAGTTAGAACCAGCGCTTCTGGTAAGACATTCACTCGCACAAGCATTTCACCCAACCACGCGTGATCGACTTTGTTGTCGCTCAAAGGCAAAGAATACAGAGCCGCTAGTCGCTGAGCGTACTCTTCTTGCTCTTGAGTGATTTGTCCCACCTTTAAAGAAGTAAGAAACGCTCGTTCATGACGAATTCGTTGATTCTCAAGTGCTATTTTAGGCCTTAAGAAATCAAAAAACGCCGCTTTTTTCTCTTTGGTGTCTTTTATTGCGTTGAAGTCAGGGATATCACCAATGTGTGGCAAATGAGACAAATCGACATGCTTAATTGTCCCGGACAGCACATCAGGATTCTCAACATATTTAAACTGTTGCTCGTAGTGTAAATACGGTCCAATGGAAATGAAAGTGGCGGCTATACAGGTAGCCGCCACTCGTAAACTTATTGATTTTAAAGAATTAGGCATCAAACACCTGTGAGTTACCATCGTGATCATTGTCGTTTTTCTGTGTTGCAACGATCTTGAGCTTAATTCCAAACATTTCGCGGTAGAGTATGCCTTTCAAATGGAAGAAGAATGGCAACACAAAAATCAAGCCAATACCGTAGAACATCGCTGCGACAATAAACATCAACATCACGCCTAAGTAAAGCCCTGCGACGACAAAAATCTTCTTGTTAATAGCGCGAAGTGATAACAATAGCGCCTGCATTGGTGGCACTCTTTTTTCACAAATCAATAAGATAGAGTGACTAAACGCTAAAGAAAGATACAGGGACAGTAGAGGGAAGATCATACCAACTACGCCTTGCAGCATTAGGCTCATCAGCGTTGCTAGGATCACGGGAATAGTAAACTGTAGCCCTTTGCCTACATGGCGCAACTTAGTCTTTAGGCCCGCGATATGGCTCATGGCCATCAAGCTGATCCCTGCATAAATTGGGGCGCTGATCACCTCATAACTAAAGTTCGCGACATAAATAGAAGACACAATATCGTTAGTGAATGATTCTGGATTCTCAAATGCATCAAGAATAACGGTCAGATCACCCAGCTGTAGTTGTAACGCGATATAGAAAATACCTAACTGGACAAAAAGCAATACAATAATAGCGGGAGAAAAGGATAAAAAGTGCTGGATGGTTGCTCGCCAAGCTTCATTGAAAACAGCCCCAGCTTTAAGCTCGTAGTTGCCAGACAAAGCTCGCTCTACACTCCCCCCAAGATTGAAATCTTTCTCAAAATCGTCGTTCATAGTTTATCCAAGATTAACTTGTAAAATTTTCACTGGAATTCCAGTCAATTAATGTGGCCGTTATTATAAAGAAATCTTTCCACATCTAACATCACAACTCACGTACTATCCTTGCAATCTCAACTGTATGGTTGATAATTAACCACTCTCAAGGTTATGAAATTGAAAACAATTATTGTACAGAGCTTAGTGCTATCAAACTGTGTTTAAATGCCAATTAATCTTATAAAAACAGTATGGTAAGGAATGATGACTTTTGCCTGCAAAATTTTTTCTGTTTCAAGATAAGAAAATGCTTTAATTTCACAATTTTGGTGATTATGATGCGCGCCTCAAAAGTGAATGGCTAGTGTCACATCAGCTGGGATTATCCCAGCTTGAACGTGGGGGAAATACAGACGTTGAACGCAAAACCGCAAGCAGGAAAGCCAGTTATTCGTTTATCTGGTATTAGTAAAAGTTTCGATGGTAAGGAAATCATCGGTAATTTAAATCTGGATGTTAATCATGGTGAGTTTCTGACGATTCTTGGGCCTTCTGGTTGTGGTAAAACGACAGTTTTACGAATGATCGCTGGTTTTGAAGCGGCGGATAACGGTCAAATCATTTTGGATGACCAAGATGTAACACAGGTTCCTGCTGAGCAGAGACACGTCAACACGGTATTTCAAAGCTACGCACTGTTTCCACACATGACCGTTTTTGACAATGTCGCTTTTGGTCTTCGTATGCAGAAAACGCCTGCAGCAGAGATTGAACCAAGAGTAATGGAAGCATTACGCATGGTTTGTCTAGAAAAAATGGCACAGCGTAAACCGCACCAACTTTCTGGTGGCCAGCAACAGCGTATCGCAATTGCTCGTGCAGTTGTTAATAAACCAAAAGTACTTCTGCTCGATGAATCGCTGTCGGCGCTGGACTACAAATTGCGTAAACAAATGCAGATCGAGTTGAAGCAGCTTCAGCGTCAACTTGGTATTACCTTTATCTTTGTAACACACGACCAGGAAGAAGCCCTATCGATGTCAGACCGCATTATCGTGATGCGTGATGGCGTTATCGAACAAGATGGCTCTCCGCGTGAGATTTATGAAGAGCCTAAGAACCTGTTTGTTGCTCGCTTTATTGGTGAGATCAACGTATTCAATGCAACCATGCTAGAGCGCATCGATGACAAACGCATCCGCGCAGAAATTGAAGGTGTTGAATCCGTCGTTTACTACGATAAGGAAGCACAGAAAGGCGACAAACTACAAGTACTACTTCGCCCTGAAGACTTACGTATCGAAGAAATCAAAGAGTCTGAAGAAAAAGGCATTGTTGGTCACGTAACTGAGCGTACTTATAAAGGTATGACGTTAGATTCTGTTATCCAATTGGATTCAGGTATGCGTGTAATGGTAAGCGAATTCTTTAACGAAGATGATCCTGATGTGGACCACTCACTTGGCCAGAAAGTCGCTATCACTTGGGTTGAGAGCTGGGAGGTAGTACTCAATGATAAGCAAGAAGATTAATCTTCAGAACGCGATCATTGCCTTAATCGTAGGCTGGCTAACACTGTTTGTGTTGGTACCAAACGTGATGATTATTGGTACCAGTTTCTTAACGCGTGATGAAGCAAACTTAATCGAAATGACATTCACTTTCGACAACTACTTGCGTCTGCTGGACCCACTGTATGCGAAAGTGCTGATGCACTCGTTCTACATGGCAATTGTGGCAACGTTGTTGTGTTTAGTCATTGGATACCCGTTTGCTTATATCGTAGCGAAAATGCCTGAAAAATGGCGTCCGTTTATGCTGTTTTTGGTGATCGTACCGTTTTGGACGAACTCTTTGATTCGAACTTACGGACTGAAGATTGTTCTCGGTACACAGGGCATTTTGAACAAGTCGCTGATGGCAATGGAAATCATCGACAAGCCGTTGCGTATTATGTATACCGAAACGGCTGTAATGATTGGTCTTGTATACATCCTACTTCCTTTCATGATTCTGCCGCTTTACTCGGCAATCGAGAAGTTGGACAACACTTACATCGAGGCAGCAAAAGACCTCGGTGCGAACAAGCTCCAAACCATTACTAAAGTAATTCTACCTCTGACAATGCCTGGCATTATCGGTGGCTGTTTGTTGGTTCTACTGCCTGCGCTGGGTATGTTCTACATCTCAGATCTTCTAGGCGGTGCGAAGAACCTACTGATTGGTAACGTAATTAAGAGCCAAGTATTGAACGCTCGTGATTGGCCATTTGGTGCTGCGACCAGTATCGCCCTCACCTTCGCAATGGCGGTAATGCTTTACGCTTACTACCGAGCAGGCAAATTATTGAATAAGAAAGTGGAGCTAGACTAATGGGACGCACAGTTAGATTTAGCTTTATGGCGTTGGTTTATGCATTTTTGTATCTGCCAATCGTTGTACTAATCGTAAACTCATTTAACGCCAATAAATTTGGTATGAAATGGGGTGGTTTCACCACGAAATGGTATGAAACCCTAGTCAACAACGACAGCCTAATGCAGGCTGCATGGCACTCATTGAACGTGGCGGTATTTTCTGCGACAGCGGCTACTATTATTGGTAGCTTAACAGCTGTTGCCCTATTCCGATACTCGTTCAAAGGCAAAGGTGCTGTAAACGGTATGTTGTTTGTCGTAATGATGTCTCCAGATATTGTCATGGCGATTTCATTACTTGCTCTGTTCCTAGTATTAGGCGCACAGCTGGGCTTCTTTACTCTATTGATTGCCCACATCACCTTCTGTTTGCCATTTGTGGTGGTAACAGTATACAGCCGCTTAAATGGCTTCGATGTGAAGATGTTGGAAGCAGCAAAAGATCTTGGCGCAAGTGAATGGGTTATCTTAAAGCAGATCATCCTTCCTCTTGCAAAACCAGCAGTTGCGGCAGGCTGGCTGCTTAGCTTTACCCTGTCTCTGGACGACGTAATTATTAGTTCGTTCGTAACAGGTCCAACGTATGAAATCCTACCATTGAAAATTTACTCGATGGTTAAGGTGGGTATTTCACCGGAAGTGAATGCTCTTGCAACGGTCATGTTGGTGGTTTCTTTAATTCTTGTCGTAATTTCTCAGTTGCTTGCAAGAGAAAAAGTAAAGTAAAATCCACATCCGTTAACATCACGAAACAGAATGGTTACATGCCATTCTGTTTTTCTATCTACCGTCCAAAATGATTTGGACAACGTTTGGTTTGGAGCTAACGTCAATGAAAAAATGGGCTACTCTATTAGCTGGTAGTGCATGTGCGCTTTCTCTGTTCTCAGGTTCAGCGGCAGCGGACGATAAAGAATTGGTATTTATGAACTGGGGGCCTTACATCAACAGTAATATCCTAGAGCAATTTACCAAAGAAACTGGTATCAAAGTGATCTACTCGACTTACGAGTCGAACGAAACTTTGTACGCAAAGCTAAAAACTCATAACCAAGGTTATGACCTAGTGGTACCTTCAACGTACTTCGTAGCAAAAATGCGCGATGAAGGTATGCTGCAAAAGCTCGATAAGACTAAGCTGAAAAACTTCGGTAACCTAGATAAGAACTATCTAGACAAGCCTTACGATCCAAATAACGACTACTCTATTCCACACGTTGTTGCGATTACAGGTCTAGCGGTTAACGCAGACATGTACGATCCAAACGACTTCCAAAGCTGGGCAGACCTATGGAAGCCTGAGCTTGAAGGTCAAGTAATGCTGATGGACGACACTCGTGAAGTCTTCCACATCGCACTTCGTAAACTCGGCTATTCAGGCAACTCAAAAGACCCTAAACAAATCGATGAAGCGTACGCTGAGCTACAAAAGTTGATGCCAAACGTTCTAGTTTTCAACTCTGACAACCCAGGCGCACCTTACATGTCTGGTGAAGTGGGCGTTGGTATGCTTTGGAACGGCAGCGCTGCAGCTGCTCAAAATGAAGGCCTAAATCTTAAACTCGTATTTCCTAAAGAAGGCGGTATCGGTTGGGTTGATAACTTCGCTATCTCTTCCGGTGCGAAGAACGTAGAAGCAGCTCACAAGATGATCGACTTCCTACTACGTCCAGAAATCGCAGAGCAAATCTCTCGTGATACTGGTTACTTAACAGCGGTAGAGGAATCGAACGCTAAGTTTAAAGATGTTGCACCGCTATTTCCTTCTCAAGAAGATCTTGATCGAGTGGAATGGCAAGATGCGGTTGGTGATCTAACCGTTAAGTACGAAGATTACTTCCTAAAGCTGAAAGCGGGACAGTAATCGAGCTTGTGTAACAAGTCATCGACTAAAAGAAAATAGGCAGCAATACGCTGCCTATTTTTGTAATTGACTGATATAATTATGCGTTGCTAGGTTTATCTGGCTCGATGTCTAGTTTTATCTTCTCACAAAGCGGAGATACAGCCCTCGAGCTAAATAAACAGATTTGTGCTTACTGCGATTTGGATCAACTTGATAACTCCAGCTAGTATTGACTTGTCCAATCGCGAAACAAAACGGAAAACAAATGAAAAGTAAATTCTACGCAAGCGCTCTATGTGCAGCGACGCTCATCGCTACCCCTGCAATGGCTGCTGATCAAGAACTGTATTTCTACAACTGGTCGGAATACATTCCAAACGAAGTTCTTGAAGACTTTACAAAAGAAACTGGAATCAAAGTTATTTACTCTACATATGAATCTAACGAGAGTATGTACGCAAAACTTAAAACCCAAGGTTCTGGTTACGACTTGGTAGTACCGTCTACCTATTTCGTCTCTAAAATGCGTAAAGAAAGCATGCTGCAACAGATCGACAAAGAGAAATTGTCTCATTTTGCCGATCTTGATACTAACTTCCTTAACAAGCCGTTCGATCCGAACAACAACTACTCTATCCCTTACATTTGGGGTGCGACAGGTATTGGTATCAATGCTGACATGCTAGACAAATCATCTGTTACTAAGTGGGATGATTTTTGGGATAGCAAGTGGGAAGGTCAACTAATGTTGATGGATGATTCTCGCGAAGTATTCCACATTGCATTGACTAAGCTTGGTTACTCACCAAACACGACTAACCCAGAAGAAATCAAAGCCGCTTACGAAGAACTGAAAAAGCTAATGCCAAACGTATTAGTATTTAACTCAGACTTTCCTGCAAACCCTTACCTAGCGGGTGAAGTTTCACTTGGTATGCTTTGGAATGGTTCTGCTTACATGGCTCGTCAAGAAGGCGCGAACATCGACATCATCTGGCCAGAAAAAGGAACGATCTTCTGGATGGACAGCCTGGCAATTCCAGCTGGCGCGAAGAACGTTGATGCGGCTCATAAGATGATTGACTTCTTACTGCGCCCAGAAAACGCAGCTAAGATCGCACTAGAGATTGGTTACCCTACTCCAGTGAAAACGGCACACGAACTGCTACCGAAAGAATTTGCTAACGATCCAAGCATCTTCCCACCACAAGAAGTGATGGACAGCGGTACTTGGCAAGATGAAGTTGGCGAAGCGAGCGTAATGTACGATGAGTACTTCCAAAAGCTAAAAGTGAACAACTAATTCGTTAGTTTTAAAGATATGAAAAAGCGGCTCATGAGCCGCTTTTTTTGTTCTTAATGACAAGACAAAAGCTCTCCTCTGTGAGAATTATTACGCTCTTTCTTTTCCTTCTAGAGCCAGTATCTCGTCAACTAATTTTGGAACCTCGACGCTTGCTTTTCCATAGCGTTTTTCCTCAAATTCACTTTCTACCGCACTAGGCTCGAGGTTAATTTCGATGGTGTGCGCGCCATGCATTTTTGCATCATGAACAAAACCTGCTGCGGGATATACGACGCCAGAAGTTCCGATAGAAATAAATAAATCTGCTTCTTCTAAAGCCGCGTAGATATCCCCCATTCGTAGTGGCATTTCACCAAACCAAACAATATGTGGTCGCATTTGTGAAGGGATCTGACAGCAATGACAAAGCTCACCAGTCTTAATGTCTTCACTATGTTCTATAACTTGGTTTGATTCACTGCATCTCGCTTTTAAAAGCTCACCGTGCATATGAATGACGTTATGGCTGCCGCCTCTTTCGTGAAGGTTGTCTATATTTTGAGTGATGACCGTCACTTTACCTTCTAACTCGGTTTCTAGGCGGCCCAGTGCCTTATGCGCGGCATTCGGCTGTATCGCATTGTCTTGAAGTTTCTTGCGGCGTTGATTGTAAAAATCTTGAACAAGGTCCGGATCGCGAGCAAACCCTTCAGGTGTTGCTACATCTTCAATACGGTGATTCTCCCAAAGGCCATCTTGCGCACGAAATGTTTGAATACCAGATTCGGCCGAGATACCTGCACCAGTAAGTACTACAATATTTCTATAAGGGAAATTCATAACTCATCCTTGCTGTTTTTTCATTAGCTTAACACTGAAAGAATAGCAACAGTAGTAATATGGATTAGACCATGGTCGTAATGGTCACTATTAGAATTACAATTTAAGAGGAACAGCAATGAGACAAGTATCTCTAGCGCTTATATTACTTACGACTTTAGCAGGTTGCCAACTAACCAATGTTGAAGGCGAAGTGGACGACGTAAAAGTAAGAGTCAGCACCAATGACGATAACCATCGTGGTAATGGAGATTTCTGTCCCCCTGGCCAAGCAAAAAAAGGCAATTGCTAAAAGAGCGGCTTTACGCCGCTCCCACATTGGCCTCAATCCTCGTTGGTAGAAGATATTTTATGAATGGCTAGGTCAGCGCCATTGAATTCGTCTTCTTCCGAAAGCCTTAGTCCCATACTGACATTGATCGCGCCGTAGACTGCAAGCGCCCCAATCACTGCGATAGAAATGCCCAAAAGCGTTCCTAGAAGCTGAACGATAATGCTCACGCCACCTAGCCCACCCAACGCGCTTTGACCAAAGATCCCCGCAGCAATACCCCCCCAAGCGCCACATAAACCGTGTAAAGGCCAGACACCCAACACATCATCAATCTTGGTTTTGTTTTGTAGGTAGGTAAAAAGATAAACAAATAGCACGCCAGCAATCGCACCTGTCACTAAAGCACCGATAGGATGCATTAAGTCTGAGCCCGCACATACAGCAACCAAGCCAGCTAGTGGGCCGTTATGAATAAAGCCGGGGTCATTCTTACCAGCCAACAATGACGCGACAATGCCTCCGACCATTGCCATCAATGAGTTCATAGCCACCAAGCCACTTATGCCTGACACGGTTTGAGCTGACATGACGTTGAAGCCAAACCACCCCACACATAAGATCCAAGCTCCCAAAGCCAAAAACGGAATATTCGAAGGTGCAAAGTTGGTATGCTTTCCTGCTCGAACTCTGCCTTTTCTCATGCCCAAAAACACAACGGCAACCAACGCTATCCAGCCGCCAACACCATGTACAACGACTGAACCTGCAAAGTCGTGAAAGCCATAACCAAAGGTACTTTCAAACCAAGCTTGAACACCAAAGTTTCCGTTCCAGATCATTCCCTCAAATAACGGGTATACGATGCCGACAGTAAAAAATGTTGCGATTAGAATCGGATAAAAACGAGCTCGTTCTGCGATACCACCTGAAACAATAGCGGGAATCGCTGCAGCGAAGGTCAGCAAGAAAAAGAACTTCACTAACTCGTAACCATTGCCTTGAGATAATGTCTCTGCATCAGCAAAGAAGGTGCCGCCATAAGCGACCCAGTATCCAATAAAAAAATACGCGATGGCGGATATACCGAAATCAGCCAATATTTTAACTAAAGCATTAACTTGGTTCTTTTGGCGCACGGTTCCTACTTCAAGGAAAGCGAAACCAGCATGCATCAAAAAAACCATGATTGCGCCAAGTAGTAAGAAAAGTGTGTCGGAACTTTGCGTGAGAGTTTGTACAGCGCCGTGTACCTGATTGGCAGTTACACTCATTATGATTGTCTCCGTTGATCTGTAGCGCACTTATCCTGTGCATCAAAGTTAGGCTCATCACCAATTTGGTGAACTTAGTTTATAGAGCGTCTAACAGAGCAATTCTCATTCCATAATTTACATTTCTAACACTTACGCTTTAATTTATTGTTTTGTATGAACTTTAATAAAATTAGGCATTCTTGAAATGGTGTTTAACATGCTAATAAATGCACCAATATGGTTTTAGTGCACCAACATAATGCGCACCATATAGCTCAACAAAACGTAAAAGCCACCTGATGAGAGGTGGCTTATATACTGAATTGCTAACTAAAGGAGTTTATCGAGTGATCTTCCCTGCTTTTACATCCTCTAACCAGCGCCCGTCTAAATGCCTCCTCCCGAAAAAAGCATCAGACAAATTATCCAAAAAACAGTGTAATTTTACTAAACAAGGCAGTTATGCTATTTATAACAACAAATCAAAGGCTGAGCATATATTCCAAAAATGCCTCAAATGTTGCCCATGATTGGGCTTCTTTACCAAACAATTCATCAATAAAAAGGGCTACTTGTCCCGACCTTTCTGATTCATTTGAAAATAAAAAGTAGTAGCCACCTCCAGCATAGCTCTCTAATACGCAACCGTTTTGTGGTATTCTCTCAAAATCACTCGGTATCTCATCCTCGCGAAGTTCAAGAGTACGCTCAACTGTAAGATAGTCCTCATCTTCGGAGTATCCATAAATCGTATGACCAAACCACTCAACGTAACCATATTTCCTTAGAAAAACTTTATATGGCTCCGGAAAGGATACTCCTAGCTTATTTTCCATTTCATGAATTGATACGTCATTCAACTCTCCAAAGCATTCAAACCCTTCCTTTTCGGTGAATTGATCGAGCATTACGTCTAAGCTTCTCATATTTAAAACTCTATTTTTGATAAATGTTTTTGCCTTCATCATACCAGTGCAATCGCTTATTGTACTTCTGATGAAACTTGGAATTCATTACCCTGAAGTTATCGAACGAGTTATCCCCTCCCCGAAACAAAGGGGTCTTATGGTGAATGATAAATCCGTCGGGAAGTCTTCCTGATTTAATCATTTTGACCAACTGCTTTGAAGTAAAACGCTTCGCTGCCTCTTTTGTATTCGCGTAACAACGAACAAATTCGGGTTTGATGCTCTCAAACTCTTTTCTTAGTAGGTTAACTTCATCGACGCTTCTTTTATGGGATTTAGTAGGAAAACCTCTCTTCGTAAAAACTAAACTTTTTATTTCTCCAGATACATGTGCATTAACAAAGTCATTTATACTGATAGCATGTCGGAATTCTCGTTTGAAACCGTCAGAATAATTTATATGACGATAAAAAGTAATTTCATTTTTCTCGCAATCAATATGGTCTAAATCGTATTCATATCGAATATTGTTTTTACCATTGGGTTTTCGGATTTTGACTTGCGAGCGAACGCCATCTTCTCCGACGGATGACTCTTTTGCAGCTTCTAAAATCTGATCACAAACCTCTTGGGGAACGTTATTTTGCGCCTGATACTCAGCCAGCATTTGTTGTAAGCGTTTTAGCCCTTCTTCACACAAGAAGCCTGTTGGATCAATCCACTGGATAGGGTTGACTGCATATTGGTAATGGTTAATGCCACCAGCAATAGATATCGGATCTTGTTGGATAAAGCGTCCTAGCTTAGGATCGTAATACCGAGCGAGGTTGTAGTGTAAGTCGGTTTCTTGATCGAAGTACTGCCCTTGAAAACGCAGTGGATTTACTACTTTTTCAATATGTACATGAGCAAAGCCGTGAGCATCGTAGCTGGCACTCCATACAACATTCCCCTCGCAATCGATCAGTCCCTCTGGTTTACCAACTTGATCGCACTGGTACCAATAAATAACGTCATTTTCTAGCAGTGCCACTGGCGTGTAGGTTTCTGGTTGATATAGGTACCAGCGGAAAGCACCTGAAGAGCGTTCACCAATTAAACGTTCACCTTCCCACAAGAACTCTGTAACGCCTTTTTGTGTAATTTTCTTCGTTCTACGCCCTAGAGCATCATATTCATATTGACTGATGCCATCGTCGGTGTGAACTTCAATGAGCTGATTTAACGCATCAAATACGCGAGTCTGAACGTGTCCTTGCCCCTCACGTTTTGTCTGATTTCCTTGCGCGTCATATTTGAACCGGACATTATCGTGCACTTCAATACGATCAGCGAATACCTCTGAAGATGGCAAAGTAGGATTGCCAAAACTATCGTATTCAAACTTAGTCACTTCTCCGGAAGCATTGACTCGTTTCAGTTGCCCTAAGGCATCGTACTGATAGTGTGTTGCTCCTGCCGTATTATCAATGATTGATGAAATACGGTTTTGCGCATTGTAAACGTACTTTTTCTCTCTATCAGGCCAATGTTGTTCGACCAAACGACCAACACCATCATAAATGATGCGCTCATTAAAATGTGCCGTTTCAATTTGGGAAACTCGTCCCATTTCATCGTAATGAAATTTGATTTGAGGTAAATCTAGGTTTCCAAACCGAATCGCTGAAAAACGCCCATATCGATCGTAAGAGAAGTTCAGCTCCGTATTATCTGGCAGTACCTGAGATACGCGTTGGCCAACTCTGTTAAACTCCTGCGCTATCTCAAACTGACCTTGAATGCGCTTTGTTAAATGCCCGAATGAAGAGTATTGGTATTGCAATGTTTGATGGCGATTGGATGCGAAAGTAAGTCGACCACCAAGCGTATAATTGAAGTGGTTCTCTACAATACTGCTACCATTTCCTGCTTTGACGTGCTTGAGGTAACCCGCAGCGTCATAGCGATACAGCACAGTCCTATCGGCGACTTGCTTACGATGGATCCGCCCCATATCGTCATAATCAAATTGGCTTTGTAGATTATCAAACCCAACAGTTCCTGATAGCTGGCCTTCATCGTCATACAGAAATTCGAATTCTAAGCCGTCACTCCGAACTAATTTAGTCAGGTTACGTTGTTGATCGTATTCATAAGATATATGACTGCCATCGGGAAAGATGACTGCTTCTTGTTGCGCGAGTGCTTCCCATTGATACGAGGTAATGCCTGCTGGAGTTCGAATCTGAGCAACACGGCTGTGCTCATCGTAAGAATATTCTTCGCTATAACCGACTTTGTCGTCGTCGTTAAAATAACTAACCGATGTACGCCTGCCAAATTGATCATAAGCGAGTTGAGCAATGCACCCATCGGGATAAGCGACGCCATTCACTAGATCTTCTTCGTTGTAGCTGTAACGAAGTAATGTACCGTCTATTTCATTCGCGATAAGTCTTTGTTGTTCATCCCACCACCACTGACTTTTCTTACCATCTTCAGACTCTTTTTTGACGACTTGACCGTGTTTATCGTAATCATATTCCGTGACACAGCCGAACTGATCGGTATCCCAAACTCTTTGACCGAGGCTATTGTAGTAAGCCTTCTCGATATCCCCGTCAGGTGAAACCGTTTTAACTAACTTACCTAAGCCGTCATAACCATATTGAACTTCTTTGCCAGAGGAATGAAACTTAGAAACTAATTGACCATGCTGATTATATTGATAATTGACCGTTGACTGATCAGGATAGATAGCTTGTGCTTTTCGTCCTAATTCATCATATTGCCATCGCCAAGTTTTACCTGTGGGGCTTATTTTCTCGAGTAAGTTACCCTGCTCGTCATGCAAGAAAGACCATTGATGATCTAACGAGTCAGAATAAGAAGAATGATTTCCCTGAAAATGGAAGCGATAGTCATAAATTCCTGCGTCCCCAACGTTTCTGATGCATTTCGCTTTTGCACCTTCGCCATCCCATTCAAAATAATGAGTAAAGCCAGTTGGTCGTACACGTTTAACAATTAAATGACCGCTATATTGATATTGTTCCTTTAAGCCCAAATGATTAGTTGCACTGACCAAATCATCGTGCTCATCATAGGTATAAGTTGTCAGAACTTTTTGGGACTTTGCATTAAGCAGTTCTACAAGGCGTCCTTGCTTATCATATTGACATTCAAGAACCGAACGCTTGTTATATGCGATCTCGATCAATCGATGGTTTCGAGAATACTGCAGTTGAAACGTTGAAAACGTGCCATTTCTGACTTGTTTAACAAGCCAACTATCATCTTTCTGTTCAAATCGATATTGATGCCCATTAGCGAGCGTCACGATCCGAGTTGCTGAATTTAGGAAATAACAGCTCGCACCAGCGTATATCTGGTAACTTGTTGCTCCAGTATCTACTGGCTCAAATTCTGTGATATCTGCCTTATCGTCAACAAACTCCCAAGCGATAACGTTGTCTTTCTCGTCCGTCTTCTCGTGCAATTCAAACTGAAATGCATGTCTCCAACCAAAGCCCATTCCATGATTTACATCCGACTGCGAAGAGCGATAAGTACGCTGCCAAGTAGTACCTTGTTGTAGCGCGATATCATAGAGTTCGAGAATTTCTTCACCCGTCACAAGTGATACAGGATCACCGGCTTTCTCATGTTTTTCGCTACTTTGTTGTTGAGGCTTAGCAGATGCGGCACTTCTTCCACTCTTTTTATTCGACTTCCCCTTTCCCTTCGATGGCTTTGCATTGACGGTACTTTGAGTCGGTGGAGGCGTAACCGCAGAGGAGAGTGCGTAGTTTTCTCCGGTCGGCAAAATTCGAGCGACATGCAAGTCACCGTTCACCAAAGCATTGGCAAACGTTGAATTATAGTGTTGGGAAGTAAGCTCACCGTCAGGTATGTTTGGCTTGAATTGACCAATCGCATAGAACAAGTCCTCGACAGAGCGAAGGTCAAGCTCACCAAAGCTCTCAAGAAACTCTATTGCCTCTTGTTTGGTCACGAATGTTTTAGGTTCGCCGCTAGTAAGTAACTGACCAGAGAAGTGATAACTTTCGCCAAAGCGATTCGTGATAGGAATGACGAATTGAGGGATCATAGCCGTAACGTGTTTGTCCTTTTCTTACCTTGCCGCATCATTTAATGCTCGTTTTGCTCTTTTTATTTGTGAGAGCAAGATGCCTTAATCAAACATCCTCCGATAGAGATTCCTCTGTATGCGTAGACTGAATGTATTGATGGCAATTTTCACGTATGCAACTCTTTGAATTTCTGAGCGCAGCGTACTTTAACGGGACGATGAATCCTGAGTAAATGAACAATAGCGTGAGTGAGACTAATGTCTCATCGTGACGCGATTTTTTTACATGTTTCTTACTTAACTATGATTTTCTGCCCAGTTACGTAAATTCACTCAATAAGTTGCATCAAGTATCACCACTGCGACTCAACGCTTCATATTTGAGACAAAACAGCAACAAAAAAACCGCCTATTACGGCGGTTTTGCTTAAAGAATACTGATTAAAGGTTTGGACCTGTCGATGGTCTGTGTGGTTGGTTATTGAGCAGTTGCTGCATCCCTTGAAACATTCGCATAAACCACACCAAGATGGCTAATGCAGCAAACACCATCCCTACCCAAGGAATAAAGTAAGCGATGGTTTCAAGCAAAGTACTATGCAACCAATAATCACTCACGCCAACGAGTACACCGTTAGAAGTCGCGACGGTGACGATCAACACAACAAAAAACGTCAGGTAGAGAAAGAAGGTGCGAATTAAACCGTAGTAATGAGAAATCACTACGTCGCTGTCTTCTCCCTTATCTAATCGGTAACCCGCATAGATAATTGCGATAACGCCTGAGATCAGAAACGTAAACGGGGTCAGACAGCTCAGGATGTACGCAACCCAAATCCCGTTATGAGGTTTGTTCATTCGCTTTCGCTCCTTTTACTTCCGTTTGTGCCGTATCTGTTTCGCCCATTGCTTCTTTGGATTTCACTTCTTCATACCAAAGATCGTGATGCTCTTTCGCCCATGTTTCATCAACTTCACCTGTCACCATGCCTTCTAGCGCACCTTCCATACCGAATAGACCAATATAGATGTGGAAGATAAAGCCACAGATTAGAATCAGCGCCGAAATCGCGTGAACTAAGTTAGAAAGCTCCATGTCACGGCGAGTTTGGCCAAAGATAGGAAAATCTAGAACTAAGCCACTCACTGCCGCGATAGCACCAAAGAAGATCAATAACCAATAGATTGCCTTCTCACCACCGTTTGAGAAACCAGCTGACGGATGTGTGCCTTTGTGTTTACCAACCATGCCGCCCATTTTCATAAACCAACGAACATCTGTCATGTTTGGAATCGACTTGCGCCACCATTTAAAGAGCACGAGCATCAGTAAAATGAAGAACAATGGTCCCATGTAATTGTGGTACTGCTTCGCCAACATGACGATAAAGCCCCAGAACTCAGTAGGAACGTACGGTTTTAAGAAGTGCTTACCGTAAACCAGCATCAAACCACTGAATGCCAGCGTTAAGAATGTAAACGCCATACTCCAGTGAAGCGCGCGGTCTAAACGAGACCAACGCTTCATTTTTTTACCAGTACGCGGCTTGCTAAGCATCAAAGGACCAACGAATACGTAAGCCATGATTACCATTGCAATACTGCCGAAAATCGCGACAGCACCAGCAGGAGACATCCATTTCTCTTTTAGAATGTACCAAGTCTCACCAGGTTTACTGATCAATACGCCATGTTCTGGCGATTGAGACGTGGTGTAGCCTTCTTGCCCCTCTCTGACTTCGCGCCAATAGTCTGCCCCGGCGAGTTGCGTGATCTCCTGTTGAATAACTTTAGAAGATTGTTCCTCTGCTGAAGCAGGCATTGCGAAAGTCAGCAGCAATGCCGTCATCATTGACAGCATTGCTAGAGACGCACGTTTAAGCGTGTTTAACATGTGCCTCTCCTTACTTAGCTTTTCGTCGCATCGTAAGAAAGATCGTTTCCGTCTGTCCAACCTGCGTTTTTCGCGCCGCGTTCTACCACACGTTGACGGAAAATGTCAGAGACTTTCTCTGCGTCACCCGCAAGCAGCGCTTTTGTTGAACAAAGCGATGCACACATTGGTAACTTGCCTTCTGCGATACGGTTCGCACCGTATTTTTGGCGCTCTTCCTCAGAGCCAGGCTCTGTTTCTGGGCCGCCCGCACAGAAAGTACATTTATCCATTTTGCCACGTTCACCAAACGCTTCTTGTTTAGGGAACTGAGGTGCGCCAAACGGACAAGCAAACAAACAGTAACCACAACCGATACACAGATCTTTATTGTGAAGAACGATGCCGTCTTCGGTATGTTCAAAACAGTCTGCTGGACAAACTGCCATACAAGGCGCATCGGTACAGTGCATACAAGCAACAGAGATGGAGTTTTCACCAGCTTCACCGTCGTTCAGTGTTACCACGCGGCGACGTTGAATGCCCCATTCAAGAGCATCATCGTTTTCGTTCTTACATGCAGTAACACAGCCGTTACACTCGATACAGCGTTTGGTGTCACATAGAAATTTCATTCGTGCCATTGTCAGACTCCTTACGCTTTACGAATGTTACATAGGGTTACTTTGGTTTCCTGCATCAAGGTAACCGGGTCGTAACCGTAAGTGGTTGCCGTGTTAGCCGATTCGCCAACAACGTAAGGCTGTGTGCCTTCTGGGTATTTAGGACGTAGGTCTTCACCTTCGAACTTACCGCCAAAGTGGAACGGAATGAACGCCAAGCCAGGTTTCACACGACGTGTTACCATCGCTTTCACCTTGATTCGTCCCTTCTCTGCACCTTCAACCCAAACATCATCACCATCTCTGAAGCCAAGATCGTTCGCGTCTTTCGGGTTCACTTCAACAAACATTTCTTGTTGAAGCTCGGCAAGCCAAGGGTTTGAACGCGTCTCTTCACCACCACCTTCGTATTCAACCAGACGGCCTGAAGTCAGAACGATTGGGTACTCGCCCGATTTGTCTTGCTCTTGAATTGATTTATACAACGTAGGAACACGGAAGATTGCATCTTTGTCATCCCAAGTTGGGTAATCCGTTACAAGGTCACGACGTGGTGTGTACAGTGGTTCACGATGCAGTGGTACGCGGTCTGGGAACGTCCAAACAATCGCACGCGCTTTCGCATTACCAAATGGAATACAACCGTGCTTGATCGCGACACGCTGAATACCGCCAGAAAGGTCAGTCTTCCAGTTTTTACCCTCTGCTGCCGCTTTCTCTTCAGCAGTTAGATCGTCCCACCAACCAAGTTGTTTCAACAACTTGTCAGTGAACTCTGGGTAACCGTCTTTGATTTCACAGCCCTTAGAATAGCTGTCTTCAGCAAGTAGGTTCTTGCCTTCAAATTCCACACCAAAGCGCGTACGGAAGTTACCGCCACCTTCTGCAACCGTCTTAGACGTATCGTACAGAATGTGCGTGCCTGGGTGTTTCATTTCCGGTGTACCCCAACATGGCCAAGGCAGACCGTAGGTTTCACCGTTTACAGGGCCACCTTCCGCTTCCAATGTGGTTTTGTGGAACGTATGCCAGTTTTGTTGGTGCGCTTTCAAACGCTCTGGGCTTTGGCCTGTGTAACCAATCGTCCACATGCCTTTGTTGAATTCACGCGTTAGGTCTTCAATCACCGGCTGGTTGTTTTCAACACGGATATTTTTGAACAGAAGATCTGAATAGCCCAGTTTCTTCGAAAGCAGGTACATGATTTCATGGTCAGGTTTTGATTCGAACAAAGGTTCAATCACCTGATCACGCCATTGTAGAGAGCGGTTAGAAGCGGTAACACTGCCGTATGTTTCAAACTGTGTTGTTGCAGGAAGCAAGTACACGCCGTCGGTACGGTCGTTCATTACCGCAGCAACAGTTGGGTATGGGTCCACAATCACCATCATGTCCAACTTCTGCATCGCTTTTTTCATCTCAACACCACGTGTTTGAGAATTCACTGCGTGACCCCAGTAGAACATTGCACGGATGTTTTCGCGTTGACGAATGTTGTCTTTGTTTTCCAGTACGCCATCCACCCAACGAGATACAGGAATACCTGCACTGTGCATTGGTTTTTGACCACCGTAAGCGTTGTCATCGAAACGACCTTTAATCCATTCGTAATCGATTTCCCACACTTTTGACCAATGACGCCAAGCACCTTCAGAAAGGCCGTAGTAGCCCGGTAGCGTGTCAGAAAGTACGCCAAGGTCGGTTGCGCCTTGTACGTTATCGTGACCACGGAAGATGTTTGCGCCGCCGCCTGATTTACCAATATTACCAAGTGCTAGCTCAAGCACACAGTAAGCACGTGTGTTGTTGTTACCGGTAGTATGCTGAGTACCACCCATACACCAAACGATACAGCCTGGGCGATTTTCAGAAAGCAGTTTTGCTGTTTGGTAAACGTCGTCTTCGCTTACGCCTGTTACGCGCTCAACTTCTGCTGGCGTCCACTTCGCCACTTCAGCACGGATTTCATCCATACCGAATACACGTTGACGGATGAACTCTTTATCTTCCCATTGGTTTTCGAAGATGTGCCACAACACACCCCAAATGAATGCAACGTCAGAACCAGGACGAAGTGAGACATAGTGATCCGATTTTGCTGCCGTACGTGTACGACGAGGATCCGCTACGACGATCTTACAGTTGTTCTTCTCTTGCGCGATCAGAATGTGCTGCATCGCTACTGGGTGTGCTTCAGCTGGGTTTGAACCAATGAACAGCATCGACTTACAGTTGTGCATGTCATTGAAAGAGTTGGTCATCGCACCGTAACCCCAAGTGTTTGCTACACCCGCCACGGTTGTTGAGTGACAAATACGCGCTTGGTGGTCAACGTTGTTAGTGCCCCAAAGTGATGCCATTTTGCGGAACAAGTACGCTTGTTCGTTGCTGTGCTTTGCGCTTCCCAAGAAGTAAACCGAATCAGGGCCAGACTCTTTGCGGATGTCCATCACTTTGTTACCGATTTCTTCGATCGCTTGATCCCAAGAAAGCTTTTTCCACTTACCGTTTTCAAGCTTCATTGGGTATTTAAGACGGCGCTCACCGTGACCATGTTCACGCAATGCTGCGCCTTTTGCACAGTGACCACCGGCGTTAAATGGGTGGTCGAATGCAGGCTCTTGCCCCGTCCAAACACCATTTTGAACTTCTGCGTAAATACCACAACCCACTGAACAGTGAGAACAGATAGTACGTTTTACTTCTGTTTTCGCTTCTGGATCGACTGATTTTGCTTGCGCTTTTTTCATCATTCCCGGTGCGAATAGACTAGCACCAACCACTGCGCCACCAGCGGCAAGCGAAGTGTTTTTCATGAATGCACGACGAGATACGCCAAGCTGGTTCGTTTCTTTGCTCACACTGTCGGAGCGTTTGACAAGTTTCATCCGTTATCTCCTAAAGTGTGTCGTAGTAATCGCGAATGTGTTGAGTTTCACGATACCCTTTCTTCTTCACGTCTTTTTCAGAAGGCTCAACCGTTTCTGAAGCAACGGCCACTTTTGTGGTTCCCGCAACAACAGCACCAGCAACGGCAGCGGTTGTGAAGCCTTTTAGGAGATCCCTACGGCTTGTGTTTATTTCTTTATTATCTTTCATCATTGCTTCCTTACCTTACGGTAGATCTTTGGAGACTCATGCCTCTCTATCGATATGACCAAGTACTGCTCGATTACTCGTAATCAGTGACGTTTTTCACATCAATTTTTAATTTGCTCTTACTGCTTTTGGTGTTCGCGCTAAAGCGCACTTGCTCTAACGTTAAAAACGCATCGCAAAGCTGCGCAGCTGGCTTGTAGAAGTTCACGCTTTCGGCGTTCTCTAGTTGGCGCGTAAAAGATTGGAACCAAGGGGCGATGTGTTTGTTAAACACCGCTTGTTGAAGTTCTTCCTCTTCACCCGTCAGCATTGCCATCACTTCGCACAGTGCAGAAATATGGTCTTCAGGCTCTTTCACGTTCTCTTCTCGTTCGATGCCTAAAAGTTCCAAATCGCGACGAATTTCCGCTAACGGTTTTTCCATCATCGAGCCAGTGCGATGCCAAGATCCGAATGGCACAACTTCACCACGTCCAATGCCAATAAACAGATCTTGATATTCTTCTTCTAACGCTTCTCGCTGCGCTTCGTTCGCGGCTTGTTGCAGTGCGAGCCAAGCTTTTTGCATCGCGCTCTCAGACGGTTCAATTTCTAGCGATTTCAAGAACGCCAGCATTTCATCACTTGGCGCACTACGAAAAAGTGCGGATAGAACGAGATAAATGTCCGTTCTCAGTGTTTGTTCTTGTTGTGTATCCACTGCGAGCTCCTAGTATTTCAATTGATTCATTGGATCAGCAGCCATCGACTCAAACATGTCGATCACACGACAGTCTTCACACATGGCGATGCGATTAATGGCGGCTTCATCAGAGAAATGAGAATGACCGCGAAGCTTGTTTTGCAGCATGTCGATCATCGATTGCGGAGCAAAAGGCTTGTGACAGCAAATGCACTCGGCTGCCTTTTCTTCATGAACCACAACCGCTTTCTGGCGTTCTTCTTTCACCCAGTTCATACGAGGAGTAAGCGTCAGCACTTTCTCTGGACACGCTTTCTCGCACAGCCCACATTGAATGCAGTCTTGCTCGACGAATTTAAGCGACGGAGATTGACCGTCCGTATGCAATGCACGTGTTGGACACACCGCTACACAGCTCATGCACAACGTACAATCTTTGCTTTCACAAGAGACCGTGCCGTAAGGTGCGTTTGCTGGCAGTTCAACAATGTTCTCAACTGGAATACGTGATGCGGACAACGCATCCAACGCCGTAAATAGACGCTGACGTTTGTTACCTTGCAAATCACCTAATGCCAAATCAAAAGACTCGGTACAAAGTGTCGGAGCACTTTCACGTAGTGACTCTAGATACAGAATGTCGATGGTTTCTTTAGCGATACCAAGCTGGTCGAGCAACTCTTGAGCAATACCTACTTCGCTATTAAGCACACGAATAATGGTTTGAGGCATAAAACGCGAAGCCGCAAACAGCACCTGAGTGGCACCGTTCACAAGCGCAGCGAACCAAGTATCAATACCAACCGAAGGCAGTTCTTCCACCACAATTGGAATCACGTTATCTGGCAGTGCTTTTAGTGCCATCACGTTGTAGCTCTCGTGGCGAGAACTACAAATCAATACGATAGGGTCTAAACCACCCGCTTGCTCATAGTTGGCGAGCGTACGTTCAATAAACTTTTGGGTATCTTCGGGGTTTGGCAATGCGTAATGAATAGCTTCCGTCGGACACGCTGTAGCACAAGTCCCAACGCCTTGACATAGGTATGGGTTGATCTCGATGCGATGGCCCGTTTTGTCGCTGCCTTCACTCGATAGTGCCCCTGCCGGACAAGCATCCACACAACGTTCGCAACCTTTTACGCCACGAGAGCTGTGTGCACATAGATCGGTATCTAAACGGAAGAATTTCGGTTTATCGAACGTCCCCATCAAGGTTGGAATTTCTTCCAACGCTTCAGCCAGTTTCGGATAGCCACGACCGACTGGGTAGTAGCCTGGTACTGGTACTTCTTCCGACATGCAGCTGTTTAGGCAAAGATCGAGTACGATATCGAAACAATCGCTATTGATCGCGACCTTGGCAAGGTTGTTGGTCGAACCATGATTTTCAATGAGAACTTCAAACGTACCTAAGAACCCTGAAACCTGAACCGAATTGGCGTAGTAAAGCTCGGGATTTGTGCCCTTTTCGCCGTCGGTAGAAAGCAGCGTTAGGCTGTTCATTTGCGACAATTGCGCTGCCGCACTTTCGATGATTGCCGTTGGACCTACAATCAAAGTATTACCGCCGCTTTCATAGCTTACGGTTGGTGGAATAAGATTGGTCAACTCTACGGTATTTGCGAAAGCGTACAGCCTCGCTTTACCGTTATTGGAAGTTGCTTGTTCTAATAATTGTTTCAGCATTGCTCAATTCCATTTATGAACATGGATAGTCTTTTCCATCTCTTAGTGTAGTTAGCGCCGGAGATTCTGCTGATTAACTTATCAATGAGCATTCTTATTCCGCCATCTATAGGCGATGAATACTACGCAGTGCGTCCGTACTAACTTCAACCAGATTGGTATTGAGCAACAAAAAGCAAATGTCATGCCAATAAAATATCAATTAAAATTCAATCAGTTAGACATTTTACCGACAAATAGTAGGGATAAAAAAACCGGTTGAGACATTTTGTCCCAGCCGGTTCATTGAGTGTTTAGTCAAAATGTACCTATTCTTTGTGTGGTATATTTTGTCTCACCTCGTTAGGCGGTGATTCCTCAGCAAAAGTATCACTTTCACCAGATACTGTATTTATATACAGTTCATTTTCATCTTGGGTAATTCCGGCACTTTTTTCGGCGTTTGGTTCTGCATCTTCAACCACTTCAGATGAGATATCGTCAGCGTTAAGTTCAGATCCTTGCGCCGTTTCAACGTTTGGTTCTTCTTCCACTTTTTCTTTAACCCAATCACGCAGCGTCTCTGCGACGTCTTTAGAAAGTGACTTTAAGTTACTGTAATCATCATCGTAATCGTCTAGGCCATCACGCACGTTAAATTCTTCGGACAAGAACATTTTGCGCAGCGCGGCTTTCTTAACGCTTTCTGAAGCTTCAGAAACCAGCAGTTGCGCCACAGACATTTCTTCGGGCTTTTCAGTCTCTACACTCGCGGTAATGTCTGGTGACTGACTAACCTCGTTGACGTTCAAAGCGTCTGAGCTTTCGTCAGCGTTTGAAAGCGCTGTGACACAATCTTCGGATTGCTCCGTCTCTGCTATCGGCGTGATCTCTTCATCCTGTTGGGAAGATTCTTCTAACTTACGTTTCGACCAACGGCTTAAAAAACTAGTTGCCATTTGCTCTGCCCGCTCCTTTGCGTTTCTTACGTCTTACTTCTAACAACTCACCGTGGCGACCAATAAAGGCTTCCATCCAAGCCTGAACGGCTAACGGCATATCGTTGGATAGTACAAGGTTGTCGCCATCCATATATTGCGCCGCGACAGATTGTGAAGCCGTTAGTAGCTGTATCGCTGGTTTTTCACCAGACTCGACGTTATCCATCACTAAAAAAAGTTTAGGTTGCTGAGAGCTTAAGTTAAAGCGGTAGTCTGTACGTTCGTCTTTGTGCAATTGCAACAGACAAACATCGGGAGTCTCTTCCGTCGGATTTAGCGCAAATCCCGTCAACTGCCATTGGGTTGTTACCCAAATCCCTGTACTGATCTCATGCTCAACAAGCTCTACGCCAATTGGCCATGCGTCTTCGGTCTTCTCGTAATTGTTCTCGAAATCTTTCTTATCCGACATAACTCACCCAGTTTTTCTATTTTGGTCTGAAAGCAATCAGGACACTTTGACCTTACTTTCGACCATTTTATTGACTTATAAGCAATAAACGAGCCACACTGATAAAGCTTAGCCTATTCATGTCCTCTGGCTATAAGTACCAAACTAGCCGAAACTCAAATGTACTGATGTGTCATTACTGCGAACTCGCAGTTTTAATGCATTGTTGACATAAAACCTCGCAATTTTTGTGGGAACCGCTATTTTGGAACGAGATTTGCTTTGCTAACCACTTAGCAAGCTAAATGCGTAGCAACCTAACGCTCTTAATCACTAGGACACGACTGTGCTGAAACCAAATATTATTAAAACCAGTGAAAATCCCCTGCAAACCATTGAAGTCGATGTGTACGACGAGTACGGCGAAAAGCTCACAAAGCAAATCGCATGCGAGCGCCCTCTTACGGTCATGCTGAACTGGAAAGAAGTGGTCACGCTCATGACGCTAGGTTCGCGTCCAGAAGCGTTAGTACTAGGTTATTTGAAAAACCAAAGCTTCCTGTCCGATCCAGCAGCGATTGAATCCGTCATTATTGACTGGGAAACGCATTCCGCAGCGGTAATTACTAAAGAAAATACCGAACATTTAGAAGGCGCTCTGAAAAAGAAAACCGTCACATCTGGCTGTGGTCAAGGCACCATGTATGGCAACGTGATGAAGCAGCTTGAGAACTACCAAGTGCCTCAAGTTCCGCTTAAACAATCAGAAATCTATTCCGCATTGGAAGCGTTGACTCATTACAACGACACCTACAAAAAAGCAGGTGCGGTGCATGGCTGTGCGGTTTGCAAAGGCAATGAGGTATTGTCATTTGTGGAAGATGTCGGTCGCCACAATGCTGTGGATACGCTTGCAGGTGAGATGTGGCTCAAAGAAGAAACAGGTGAAGATAAAATTTTCTACACAACTGGTCGCCTTACTTCAGAGATGGTGATTAAAGTGGCCCAAATGGGCATTCCTGTTCTGCTTTCTCGCTCTGGCGTTACTCAAATGGGGTTAGATCTTGCGAAACAATTTGGCATTACGACGATTGCGCGAGCAAAAGGTTTACGCTTCCAAGTATTTACCGGAGCCGACAAGATTGAGTTTGATGTGAAAGGCGAAAGTGCATCTCGTTAACGAGAAAATAATACAAAACCGTCGATTCGTGTAAACTTATAACAATTGGGATAAGTAAATCATCACGTTATGAAGGCTTAATTAAACGATATAAGTCAGAAATAGCAACATGTGTTGTAGCAATAACAACGCTTGCTTTAATTGATGCTAACTACAGCTCATTCACAAAGGATGTGAACTATGGACAATGACCAACTGTGGAATTTTTTGCTCACGCCCAGTGGCATCATGCTCTCAATGATCATTACATTTGGTGTCGTCGGCATATATGCGTATATAACCGGTCAGTTTAAGGATTAAGACCAATTAAAAAAGCCTCGCTAAATAGCGAGGCTTTTGCTTTTTAAACGCTTTACGAGTAATTACGCGTCAACGCCACGAGATTTTAGGAACTCAGAATACGTGCCTTTGAAGTCCGTGATCTTGCCATCGCGGATTTCGATAATACGCGTTGCTAGCGAGTCTACGAATACACGATCGTGAGATACGAAGAACAACGTGCCTTTGTATTGCTCAAGCGCGGTGTTCAAAGATTCAATCGATTCCATGTCCATGTGGTTGGTTGGTTCGTCCATTAGCAGCATGTTTGGCTTGTGCATCATCAGCTTACCAAGCAGCATACGACCTTGCTCACCACCAGACAGTACTTTTACTGACTTCTTAATGTCGTCTTGACCAAACAGCATACGACCAAGGAAACCACGAACGACTTGCTCGTCATCACCTTCTTGACGCCATTGACCCATCCAATCCGTTAGGTTCATGTCTTCTGCAAAGTCATGCGCGTGGTCTTGCGCGTAGTAACCGATGTTTGAGTTTTCAGACCATTTGTACTCACCCGCACGCGGTTCAAGCACACCAGCAAGCGTGTTTAGAAGTGTTGTTTTACCCACACCGTTCTCACCGATGATCGCAACGCGCTCACCCACTTCAAAAATTGCATTGAAGTCTGAGAACAAGTCCTCTTCGAAACCTTGGCTTAGGTTTTCAACAATCAGAGCGTTACGGAACAGCTCTTTCGACTGTTCGAAACGAATGAATGGGTTTTGACGGCTAGACGCTTTAACTTCATCCAGTTTGATCTTGTCGATTTGCTTAGCACGAGATGTCGCTTGTTTTGCTTTCGATGCGTTTGCTGAGAAACGTGCAACGAACGTTTGTAGCTCAGCAATTTGTGCTTTCTTCTTCGCGTTGTCGTTTAATAGACGTTCACGAGCTTGAGAAGCTGCTGTCATGTACTCATCATAGTTACCTGGGTAAATGCGCAGTTCACCGTAATCCAAGTCCGCCATGTGCGTACATACTGAGTTTAGGAAGTGGCGGTCGTGCGAGATGATGATCATGGTGCAGTTACGCGCATTTAGCGTGTCTTCCAACCAACGGATCGTATCCATGTCCAAGTTGTTGGTAGGTTCGTCAAGCAGCATAACGTCTGGGTCTGCGAATAGAACTTGCGCTAGAAGCACACGAAGTTTCCAGCCCGGCGCCACTTCACTCATTAGGCCGAAGTGCTGCTCCATTGGAATACCCACCGCAAGAAGAAGCTCGCCCGCTTTGGCTTCTGCCATGTAGCCGTCCATTTCCGCAAACTGAACTTCTAGGTCAGCCACTTTCATGCCGTCTTCTTCACTCATTTCAGCAAGTGAGTAGATACGGTCACGCTCTTTCTTCACTTCCCATAGCTCTTTATGACCCATGATAACGGTATCGATTACCGTAAATTCTTCGTAAGCGAACTGGTCCTGGTTTAGTTTTGCAACGCGCTCGTTTGGATCGTAACTCACGTTACCGCTGGTTTGCTCAAGCTCGCCGCTGAGGATCTTCATAAAGGTTGATTTACCACAACCGTTAGCTCCAATTAAGCCGTAGCGATTACCTTCGCCGAACTTAACTGAAATGTTTTCGAATAGCGGCTTAGCGCCGAATTGTTGAGTAATATTCGCTGTGGAGATCAAAACCTTTACCTTAGCAATTGGGGTGTATTTAGAAAAACCGGGCAACGGTACTTGTTCATGCTACATACTGCAAGTGTTGTTTTTATTAATTCATCGCTAGTGAAACCATCGCAGTGCTTCTTCAAAGCAAAAAGCTCAAGCACAAATGCGTCATTGAATACAAAAAAGAGCCAGTATTATAACTGGCTCTTTCTTCCGTAATGCTTACAACAAGTGACTAAGCGATATTCGTCACCTCTAGGATCAGCTCGGCTTTTTTAGGTAAATAAATACTGAATTTACTGCCCTTTCCCCATTCCGACTCGGCTTTTAGCTCACCACCCGTTTGGCTGAGGATACTTTGAGAGACCGACAGTCCCAATCCAGTACCCTCTCGCTTCGTCGTGTAAAATGGTGAGAAGATTCGATTCAAGTTTTCTGGCTTAATACCGCAACCCTCGTCAATAACATGAATCGCGGCTCCTTTCACTTCGCCCTCGTCAATCCAGTCTTCACTGACTACGGTTAACGTGCCTTTGCCGTTCATTGCGTGAATGGCATTCATTTGCAAATTAACTAAGATTTGTAGCAAGTGGTGACGGTTTATCTCAACGGACGTTTGCGCTTGTAGATCAGTCACAAACTCGACGTCGCGTTTCTTGGTGCCCGTTTTAACCAAGGTGATGCTTTCATCAATGATAGGATTGACATGTTGCCAAGTGATTTCATCTTGAACACCACCTTGGCGACTGTATTGCAATAAACTGCGCGTGATATTGCGAATACGGTCGATTTGCGCGTGAATCGCATCAATCTCTTCTTGTACTCGACTTGCATCGTCACCCAACTCAAAGTGGATCAACTCCACGTTGCCAAGGATCACGGCGGTTGGGTTATTGATTTCGTGAGCAATCCCCGCGGTGAGTTCTCCCAGTGCTGCCAGTTTTTCATGAACAACGAGTTTGTCGCGGGTTTGGTTAAGCAATTGAATATGCAGCTCTAGATCTTGGGTTTTTTCTCTAAGGCTTGCCGTACGCTCTTGAACTTTGCATTCAAGTTGCGCTGCGGAGTTCTTCAGTTCAATTTTGCGCTCTTCTAGCGCGTCTAACATATCATCAAACTGTCTGGCTAACTGCGCAAGTTCATGATCGGCATCCAATCCCAACGGACCAATCCGTTTTTCTTTTCCTTGTTGGACCTGCTTCACCACTTTATGGATGCGTTCGATCGGTCGAAACAGATCATAAGAACCGCGATATACCATCACGCCGGAAACCAGCAATAACATAACCGTAATCAAGCTAATTTCTGCAATGTTGGTCATGTAGGCTTTAACGAATGGCCACATTAGGTAACCGGTATAAAGCATACCAATGACGTTGTCGTATTGGTCTTTGATCGGTTGATACGCCGTAATATACCAAGCGTCATACACATAGGCTCGGTCAACCCACTGCTCACCTTTTGAAAGTACTTGGTTATACACTTCTGCGCTCACGCGAGTGCCTATGGCGCGCCCTAACCTATGCTCGCTGTCTAGAGGAACGTTGGTGCTCACACGCAAATCATCAAGAAATACGGTCAATGTGCCAACCGGACGAAGGCGATCATTATCGCTGAGATAGATTAAGTCGCGAATTTGATCTACCAATACAGTGCTGTTATTGAGAAGCAAACCACCATCAAGAAAGCCGATCAAATCATTCGTTTGGCTATGCACAGGAATCACGGTTCGACTGACTAGCCCACGTGCTTCCATACCCCCATCGGCAAGAATAGGCACTTCCGCTCGTTTAGCGAGTTCAGGATCGAGGCGTTCGAGTTCTTCTTTATTGAGTACATCAAAAAACGATTCTCGCTTAGTGAGATCCATAAAGCGGAATTTGTTTTCCATCGAGTTGACGCGTTGGAAAGAGAGAAAATCTAAAGCATATCTTTTCTTCTGCTCAGTGACCCACTTTTGCAGCTCATCTTGCGGTATCCCTTGATTGATGCGAATACGAAAATCGTATGAGTCAGCAAACGCACGTACGTAATTCGATTGCTTTTGCTGTAACAACGTTACGCTGTTATTCGCAACACCAAGACGTTCAGAGACATCCAGCAGTGCATTCTGCCACGTATAATGGATGGACCAATAAATGGTAATCCCGATCAGGGCTATCAAAGTGAGGAAGATAGGTGCGGAGGTTAAAAATAATAAGCGATAACGCACCATGGTTTTAAAACGGTGCGTCCATTTCGACAATCCTTTGTGCTGTGGGCCGTTAGTCGGCATATTCCTCATCCTCAGAATCCCATTCTTTATACTTACGTTCTAAGGTCTTACGCGCAACGCCTAAGTCACGAGCAGCGGCTGATTTGTTGCCTTCGTGCAAATTAACGACCTGTTTTATATGCGCTTTTTCGACTTCTTTCAGTGTCCAGTTGTTTGGATACCCCTCACCTGTGAACTCTCTACCTTCTTTAAACGTCGGTAGTTCAGCAGAATGAGAAACAGTAATCGACACATTAGGCAATGAGTGTCCACCATTTAGCTCCCGCCAATAATGCGCAGGCGGTTTGCCAAGCAAAATGCATCGCTCAATCAAGTTTTTCAGTTCACGAATATTGCCTGGCCAATCGTACTCGCTCATCGCTTCCATATCTTCGTGCGCCCATTTTGGCGCAGGCATACCAAGCTCCCGCGTCAGCATATTGCTGAAAAATGGCACGAGCTCAAACAAATCGGTTTTGCGCTCACGCAGCGGACACACTTCAATTTTCAGAACGTTTAAACGGTAATACAGGTCACTGCGGAAGTTGCCTTGGTTGACCTCTTCTTGCAGGTTTCGGTTGGTGGCGGCAACAATACGGACATCAATGCTGATTTCTCTTTCTGAACCAACAGGACGGATAGTACGCTGCTCTAACACACGCAATAATGATGCCTGCATTGCAAGTGGCATTTCCCCAATTTCATCGAGGAACAAGGTGCCGCCATTTGCTACGCGGAACAAACCTTCACGAGATTTTTTTGCACCGGTAAACGCGCCCGATGTATGACCAAATAACTCACTTTCAAGTAGCTCTGGCGCAATGGCGCCACAGTTGATTGGCACAAATGGGCCCGTTCGCCCACTCGCTTGGTGAATACCTCGCGCAACCAGCTCTTTACCCGTACCCGACTCACCTTCGACCAACACAGAAGCACGCGACGGTGCAAACTGGTTAATAAGCTGCTTAAGCTGACGCGTTTTCTCTGAACCACCGATGATCTCGGAGGTATTGTGACGTTGGTAATCGCGCTTCATGGCGTACTGCATGCGCTCGTTTAGACGTCGGTCCATGCAGCGACTGACCGCTTTTAGCATTTGTTCTAGGTTGAAGGGCTTGAGGATAAAGTCAGAAGCACCAAGTTGAAGTGCGCGAATAGCAATCTCTAAATCCGCATAGCCCGTCATGAAGATCACATCGGCACGTTTGTCGTCATCTTCAAACGCTTCTTCCCACTCAATCCCAGAGCGCCCCGGCAGATTAATATCCAGTAAAATCAGATCATAATGTCGAGAATTACGCAGTTGCTCTGCTTCTTCGATGCTGCCAGCAGTGTCGACATGTGAGAAAAGCTTCCCCAATGCCTTTTTCAAAATGGCTTGCATGCCCAATTCATCATCAACGACCAGTACGGAAAAGGCGTTATATTGTTGGTTTGTACTAATATGGGATTGAGTAGACATATTTACCCCAGATGGCTTCGGATGGGACAGAGTGTACCAAGTTTAAACAGAGATACCCTACAAAAAGTGCGACATTTTGTACCAACGCAAACTTTTGTGCAAATAACCCCATGATTTAGTGCATAAATCGAGCACTTTTCGCTTGTAAAAGGTTGGCATCTTGTTTGCTATAAGGTGGCTACAGGGCGTATTCAAGTGACCTCAGGATGTTGGTGTTTGTTATTCCAACACCCTAAGACAACTTGCACTTTGAACTAATCGCTCTCGCCCAAGAGGCCTCTCCCAATGCATCGGGAGAAAAGCCAAAGAATCATTGGAAAGGAACACATAAAAATGAAAAAAATTGCGCTAACTCTGGCTGCGACGTCAATCACGCTTGTAAGTTACTCTGCGTTTTCCGCTCAAGATGGCGAGCACGTTCGCCTAGCAACCACTACCAGTACTTACCATTCAGGGTTACTTGATTACCTGCTTCCACAATTTGAGAAAGACACGGGCTACAAAGTCGATGTTATCGCTGCGGGTACTGGCAAGGCCTTAAAAATGGGCGAAAACGGTGACGTAGATTTGGTGATGACACACGCACCAAAAGCCGAAGGCGCATTCGTTGAGAAAGGCTACGGCGTTCTACCTCGTAAACTGATGTATAACGACTTTGTAATTGTTGGCCCGAAAGCTGACCCAGCAAAAATCAAAAATGACGAAAGCGTGTTAGATGTATTCAAAGAGATCGCAAACAAAAACGCAACGTTCATCTCTCGCGGCGATGATTCTGGTACGCACAAAAAAGAAATGGGCTTCTGGGCTCAAACTAAAATCGAACCAAACTTTGGCGGTTACCGCAGCGTAGGTCAAGGTATGGGCCCAACTCTGAACATGGCGTCTGAAATGCAAGGCTACACCATGACAGACCGCGGCACATGGTTGGCTTATCAAAACAAATTGGATCTAGAAATTCTGTTCCAAGGCGATGAAAAACTGTTTAACCCGTACCAAGTTATTCTTGTTAATCCTGAGCGTTACCCAACAATCAACTACCAAGGCGCGAAAGCATTCAGTGATTGGTTGGTGAACCCTCGCGGACAGGAACTTATCAATGGTTTCCGCCTAAACGGTAAACAACTGTTTGTTGCGAATGCTGAGAGCAAATAACGCAATATGAATCTTGCTGATACAACACTGGAAGCGCTTCGCTTACTGGTGAATTTTGATGCAGACTTATGGGAGATCGTTGCGGTCTCCTTTAGTGTTTCTATCACGGCAATATCTTTAGTGGTATTGCCGGCTATTTTGATGTCCTTTGTACTGGCGTATACCGACTTTCGCGGTAAATGGTTTTTGTTGTCGATCGTGAATACGCTGCAAGCGGTCCCTACCGTCGTGATTGGCCTGTTGCTGTACATGTTGCTGTCGCGCGCTGGCCCTTGGGGAGACTGGCAAATGCTGTTCACTCAGAAGGCGATGATTTTCGGCCAAATGGTGATCTGTTTCCCTGTTTTGGTATCGATGATGCATGGTGCATTGCAATCTAGCGACCGTCGCGCTGTGGAAACTGCCATCACGCTAGGCGTCTCCATTCCGCGCGTGGCCGCTACGATGATTTGGGAAACCCGCTTTCCTCTACTCGCAGCTATCATTGCAGGGTTCTCACGTATCGTAACCGAGGTGGGCTGCTCAATGATGGTAGGCGGAAACATTATGGGCGTAACGCGCAATATTCCGACCGCTATCGCAATGGAAAGCAGCAAAGGTGCTTTTGCGCAAGGAGTTGCATTAGGAATTGTATTACTATCTTTAGCGTTGGCACTAAACTTCTTCTTATCAAGCATGAGAGGCAAAGGCTACCTCAGAACATAAAACATGAAGCAAACAAACGACTCACCATTAACCCCATGTAGAGGCGCATTATGACTATAAAAATCACCGCCGAGCAGTTATCTATGCGATTTAAAGAGCGTGTGCTTTTCCACATCCCTGAGTTAGCCATCGGCCCAAATGATGCCATTTATCTCAAGGGTGACAATGGTGTGGGCAAAACTACCCTACTCAAAATCCTTGCTGGCTTGCTAAAACCTTCTACTGGCGATGTTGTTGCACCAAAAGATACGTGGCTGAAAAGACTGACGCGCCGCAACGGCCGTGTCGATGTGATTTATCTCCATCAATCTCCTTACCTTTTTGACGGCACTGTTTATGAGAACGTAGTCTATGGAGTAAAATATCAACAAGACACACCAAAAGATAAGCGAGCTCAAGTTATTCACGCACTACGTATGGTAGGTTTAGAAACATTAGCGGACGAACATATCTCCGTGTTGTCCGGCGGTGAAAAACAGCGTGTTGCCATGGCAAGAGCTTGGATCTTAAAACCGTCGATTTTATTGATGGATGAGCCAAGTGCGTCTTTAGACCAAGAATCCATTGAACGATTGGTGGTGATGGCGAAAGATCTTTTGGATCGTGGTTCCAGTATCGTGGTGACAAGCCATCAAACCAACGCACTGACCGACTTATGTAAAAAACAGTGGTGGATTAAAGACAAGACTTTGATAGAGTCTCCTCTGTTGTATGTCATACCAAAAGAAACATCCCAAGAGAATGCATATGCTTCAACCAACACAAACTAGTTGGGTCATTTTGGCTGGTGGCCAAGCCAGCCGTATGGGTGGAAAAGATAAAGGTCTGATTGAATTAAATCAGAAGCCACTCATCGAACACGTTATTGAACGTTTATCTCCACAAACACCACGCATTTTAATTAATGCCAACCGAAACCAAGATGCGTACAGCAAATTTGGTTTCGTATTTAGTGATCAATTCAAAGATTTCCCTGGGCCTATGGGCGGTATTCACGCGGGTTTGATGCATGCTGAAACTGACTGGGTTGGATTTGTACCTTGCGATAGCCCACAAATTAACACCGACCTTGTCGAGCGTTTCTGCCAAGCCGCCAAAGAAGACAGTGATATTTTGGTCGCTCATGATGGTGACCATCAGCAACCTGTTTTTACGCTCTACCACAAGCGCGTACTGCCAAAACTCACTGCATTTTTAGAACGTGGCGACCGAAAAATCATTCTGCTCTACAAAGAGTGCAACACCAGTTACGTTGACTTTAGCGACTCACCAAACTGTTTCGTCAACTTGAACACTCCGGAAGAACTGGCGCAATTTGGACAATTAGAATCATGAAACACACGCTAAACATTCCTATTCTTGGTTTTGCAGCTTATTCAGGCACAGGCAAAACCACGCTACTTGAAGCCCTATTGCCAAAGCTGACTGAAGCAGGTTTACGCATTGGCATGCTAAAACATGCTCATCACAACTTCGATGTCGATAAGCCAGGTAAAGACAGCTACCGTTTACGCAAAGCTGGCGCATCTCAAATGCTGATTGCTTCTCGCAACCGTTTTGCGTTAATGACAGAAACGCCAGAAGCCGAAGCAGAGTTTGAATACCTATTAACACGTTTTGATGAAGACAAGCTCGATGTAGTTTTGGTCGAAGGCTGTAAAAACATCGCGTTTCCTAAAATTGAATTGCATCGTGAAGAAGTGGGTAAACCTTGGCTTTATCCTCACGATGAAAACATCATTGCTATCGCTTCCGACAGTGCTGAGTTAGATTCTGAACTGCCACAAATGAACATCAATGATCTTGAAGCGATTGCTCAGTTCGTTATTCAGTATGTTCAAGAAGCGAAAGCGCCAAAAAACAAAGAGAAAGAAGCCGCATGTTGCGACACACTTTCTCCTGCTTTCCTTTCTGTGGTTCAAGGCCAAGAAAAAATCCTTTCTTTGGTGAACACGGTTTCGGAAATAGAAGCATGCAAGATTGAAAACGCCTATGGCCGAGTTCTCGCGGAACATATCATTTCACCAGTAAACGTGCCGCAGTACACTAACTCTGCGATGGACGGTTATGCCATCCGCAGTGATGATGTTGACCGCGATAGCTACCAAGTGGTTGCTGAAGTGATGGCGGGCCATGCTTACGATCAGCCTCTGGAAGTTGGTCAAGCGGTGAAGATCATGACCGGCGCACCAACACCATTTAACAGCGACACAGTGGTCATGCGTGAGCAAGCCTCTCAAGAAGGTGACAAGGTCACCTTTAACGGTGCGAATATCAAAGCAGGCCAAAACGTTCGTCAAGCAGGTGAAGATCTCGCTATCGGAAGTGACGTCTTTACCGCAGGCACTCGCCTAGCCTCTCCAGAAATGGGCATGATCGCTTCTCTCGGTTTTGGTGAAGCGAATGTGTTCCGCAAATTGAAAGTTGCCGTGTTCTCCACCGGTGACGAAGTACAAGCGCCGGGAACAGAGCAAAAAGCGAATTCTATCTACGATTCCAACCGTTTTACCATCATGGGCATGCTTGAAAAGCTCGGCTGCGAGATCTTGGATTTCGGTATTCTGGAAGACAACGAACAGTTAATGATTGAAGCGTTGGAAAACGCATCGGCGCAAGCGGACGTGGTTATGACTTCTGGTGGCGTATCCGTTGGTGATGCGGATTACATCAAACTTGCCTTGGATAAACTTGGTCAAATCGATTTTTGGCGAATCAACATGCGTCCGGGACGTCCACTCGCGTTTGGTCAAATCAACAACAAGCCGTTCTTTGGTCTGCCGGGCAACCCTGTTGCCGTGATGGTCTCTTTCATTAATTTTGTTGAGCCTGCACTGCGTAAGATGCAAGGCGAACAAGGCTGGAAGCCTCTGAAAGTGAATGCCATCGCAACTGAGAATCTTCGCTCTCGACAAGGTCGTACCGAGTTTAGTCGAGGAATCTATGAACTGGATGACACTGGCCGTTTAACCGTTCGTACAACAGGCAAGCAAGGCTCTGGTATTTTGCGCTCAATGAGTGAAGCAAACTGTTTAATCGAAATCTCCCCAGCTATTGATACAGTAAAAGCGGGAGAAAGCGTGACAATTATCCCACTTCAAGGCAGAATCTAGCCCAAACTAGAAATTCAAAGGTCAGCGAGTCTGGCCTTTTTGTTTAATACAGAAACCTTTTCAGAGAGACAGCTATGGCTCGCACCATTCTTTACACTTACAAAGACCAAGACAAAGAACTGACGTTCTCATACCAGCAGCACCGCAACATTCAAGAAGCGGTTGCAGAAGCAGAAGGTATCGATATCACTGAGTTCCTAAAGATGGAGCAACAAATTGAAGCAGTGTCTGACACTAAAGCGGTGCGAAACTACCGCGATAACTACTTCAGAAAATTAGGCTTTAGTAAAATCACCCTAGCTCAAAAAGAAAACCTAGGCGTAGGCAAAAAGAACAAATAAGCTTAGCTGTAAACAGAAAACTCGCGATTCGTCGCGAGTTTTTTTATGCATGCTATTTTTGTTCGTGCTCTATACCCAGCATATAGAAGTTACTTGGGTATATGAGTTACTTCGATATATAAGTAAAAAGCCCCGTTTTACCTTGATGGTCTAAACGGGGCTTTAGATTTCTTCTTACTTTATATCGAGTAAGGTTTCAGTCACTACTTGATGTTTAGGAACGCAGCACCGCGTACACCGCCTGAATCACCGTGTTTTGCTTTGATGATCTTAGGACACTTAGCCACAGACAATAAGTGTTTAGGGATGCGTTTTGGCATCTCTTCATAAATCAATTCGAAGTTTGAAAGACCACCACCCAGCACAACAACATGTGGGTCAGTCGCTGTAAAGATGTTTGCAAAACAGATTGCCAGCAACTCCATAAAACGCTCAACGTGTTCGACGGCTTTCGTCTCACCTTCTGCGTGCGCTTTAATGATGTCGATCGCTTTCTTCTCTTCACCGTAGTAATGGGCATAAAGAAGTTCGAAGCCTCGGCCAGAAAGGTAACTGTCTAAACACCCCTTCTTGTCACAACCACAGCCCAACAGAGGTGCGTTTTCGCCTAAGTGGAACCAAGCATCGATAGGCAAACGAGTATGGCCCACCTCGCCTGCTACGTGGTTACGGCCAGAGAAAACTTTACCATCGTAGATAAAACCGCCACCAAAACCAGTACCTAGGATCAAACCAAGAACAGAAGGCTCATCTTGAAGCTCTTCGTCCCATGCTTCTGATAGCGCAAAACAGTTCGCGTCGTTTTCAATCTTTACGCTGCGACCGATTTTCGCTTCAAGGTCCGCACGCAGTGGTTTGCCTTTCGCCGCAGGAACGTTAACCGTTAATACCGTTGCATCGTCTGCGTCTTCCATGCCTGGTAGGCCAAGACCAATTGTGCCTTCGCAACCAAACTCTGCATCGTATTTGTTAACCAATTCCGCAATGGTATCAACCAGCAGCTCGTAGTTGTCTGTTGGTGTAGGTACACGTTCCGTCGCTACACGCTCAAGCTTCTCGTTAAATGCACCAAATTCAATTTTAGTGCCACCGACATCAAAGCCGTAATACATGTATTTCTCTCCTAAAAAATGCTTAAACGACTCCAAAAATGGCTGGAGTCAAAAGTATAAACTAGTGGCATTATCCATATCTGTACGCCTGCAAACCGTGACCGAATGCAGATTTATCCCCTCACCGCAGCCAGTTGAACAACATGCCATCAACAAAAGTTCATTCCTTAGAGTCAGCTCTCGGTTTTCACCCACTCTTTGAAACGTTTTAGATGCGGTCGGTTGGGATCGTTTTTGACTCGGGTCTTGGTCAACATGTAGGTTTCTCTAAAGGCTTCAAACCACAACTGCAGGCATTCCGATGCTTTATTCTCACCGGCTTGTTTCAAAACTAACGTCGCGACTTCGGCGGTTGAAAGATGCTGCTCATTCTCAGAACGGCGCATGATGTATTCAGACAGAGATTCTGGCTCAATAGAAAGCACAGGCAAAGATCTAAGAAAGTCAGAACGACGGAATATCTTTCGTGCCTCACGCCAGCTACCATCAATAAAGATCAGCAACCATTTTTTGTTCTGAGCCTCTTCGTTTACTAATCGCGCAGGCTCCAGATCTTCAATTAAACGAGATGGGTCATCCACATAGTCTGCAGGAAATACAATCACTGGTTGGTAGTTGTCATCCTGTAGTAGCTCCAGCATCTCCTCAGACGGTTCTGTTCGGTTCCATTGATACACGTAAGTCTCTTGAATCGTATCAGCAATTAGACGACCGGTATTACTTGGCTTAAATACTTCGTTTTCAGAAACAATCAACATACATGCAATATTAGCCTTGATGTTTGGCTGAAGATCGCACAAACAGTGTTGCTCAGAAACCTGGCAATATTGGCAACGAACCACTTTACATCCACGCGCGTTGAAAGGCTTGGTTGAGATAGATTGTCGGTACTGATATAAACGGTGGAAAGCGTGAATTCTCATGGTAAGTAATGCCAAGTAAAAAGTAGAGCGCGATTCTACTGACATTATGGTTTCGCCTCAAGATAAGCCCTTCAAAGCACCTTACTGTTTGTTGAAATAATTTCACCCTTATCTCGGTCATAGATAAAGTAATAAATAAGGAAATGACAGTGACAGAAACGACGTTTCAAGATCCCTCGTGGATAAGATTAGGCTTTTTTCTCGGCGTATTATTACTTTGTGCCCTTTGGGAAAACAAACTGCCGAGAAAAACACTTACCGCTTCACGTGGGTTTCGCTGGGTCAATAACTTATCACTGGTTGCTGTGAATAGCTTGATTGTTGCGTTAGTCATGCCTATCGCGGCCTTTCAAGCTGCAATTATCGCTCAGGAGCAACAATGGGGACTATTTAATTTGCTCTCCCTGCCCGCTTGGTTAAACATTTTCCTAACCGTCATTTTGCTTGATTTCGTCATTTACGCTCAGCATGTTGTCTTTCATCATGTAAAACCGCTGTGGAAGATTCACCGAATGCATCATGCCGATCTCGACATTGATGTCACTACTGGCGCACGTTTTCATCCCATCGAAATCATCATCTCGATGGGTGTCAAAATTGCCACCGTATTTATCTTAGGCGTTTCTCCTATCGCTATCGTGGTATTCGAAATAGTGCTCAATGCCAGTGCGATGTTTAATCACAGTAATGCAAAACTGGCTTTATCAGCGGATCAGAAACTGCGAAACGTCATAGTGACGCCAGACATGCATCGCGTTCATCATTCCGTGATAGCAAAAGAAACCAACTCGAATTTCGGTTTCTTCCTTTCTGTTTGGGATCGACTTTTTGGGACATATCGAGCTCAGCCTGAGCTTGGCCATGATGATGTCGTAATTGGTATACCGGAAATTAGGAATGAAGCAGAACAACGATTAGACAAGCTGTTAACGCAACCTTTTCGCTATAACCGAAGAAGACGCAACAGTTGAAGAAAAGTTTTTGTGGATGAAGTGCGTAAACAAAGCGAATAGACTAAACCTAAACACCAACCAGTTAAACACCACTTCATCCTTACGATGCTAGCTAATGGATTCACTCTCCGTTAGTTGACGTTTTTTGTTTAACTGAGTAATACCAACAAATAAACCAACCACACCAAGCACCGTGCACACCAAAGCATTAGTATTCATTGCTTCTTGTGCTTCTATTGAGCTGTATAGAAAAGCCAGACTGAAGAAAGTGGTACCAAAGCTTAAACCTGTCAGTACGCTGAAACCAGCGAAACTGGCCAAGTCTTTAAAATCGTTCATAACGAATCCCTGTTTACTATCCTTAATTGAGTGATGAAAAGTGAAAGTTAACGAAATATCTGGCGTGATTGTCGATGTTTACGCGCGTTCCATAACCAGATAGATACGCCGAATGAAAAACCTAAAAAGAGTGTTTTCATTTGAAGTGCGGCATTGTTGTCCAATATTTCTAATGCATAGTGAGCGTGCGAGCTAAAAATAACATTGGTCGTCAGAATCAATAGCATAAGTACTAATCCGGAACGATGGTGCTTCACCAACAGATACACCGCTAGTAAGTCTAACAGCCCCAATGCGCTCCAATAAATATTCAACCAGCGTGGCGCAAAATCATAAGGCAAAAAACCGTTAGCAATGTTGTCATAAAGATGAACCACACCGCCAACTGTCATAAAAAGGCATAAGAGAAACACGACGAATTTATCCATTATCGTTTCCTTATCTGAATGAATGCGCAAAGCATATAGAAGTCAGTTAAACATTTGTAATCTCATAGCCATTTTTGAGATCGACAGTGCCTTTAAACAGTACGTGAGGCGTGCGAAAGAAATTTATTCGCTCCTGATAGAAGCATAGTGTTAGCTTTGGCATTTCGCTCAAATACACCAATGTTAGAACAGAAGTCTCATTCAAACCGCTCCTTGGTCTATCAGTTTTCGAACTTTTTCCAGTGCGTTCTGAAAAACGGTATGCGCTTGTGAGGAAATATCGCTCCCTATATCGTGCCAAAAGAACGCAAAATCATGTCCGCCATCGTCTTGCGTATGAAACGTCCATGAATCCGCTAGGTCAGCACACTCGCACGAAACAAAGTGCCATACTTGATTTTGAAAGCCACTGTCCCATGAGCATAAATACCGAGCGGAGATAACGTGCGTAATTCCAGATTCTTCAGCAAGCTCCCGCTTTGCAGCCGTGATGTAACTTTCATCAAACGTCTCAATAGTGCCCTTGACGAGCTGAATACCCGCCAACGGATGTTTAAAAAGTAGGAGCTCTTGGTTTTGCTTACGCAGAACGACGGGACAAACTTTATCGATCACAAAACCACTCCTCGTTGTTTAAGCAGAAAGCTTTGGCTTGTTCTGGATATAAAGGAATCGCATGAAGTTGCATTATCCATTCCTTTGAATTCGGACAACATTCTAGCCATCTTGTTTCAACGAGATAGCATTAACACCACGTAGTGATAACTCAGCCCTTAAGAAATGAGCAAGATGCGATATAACTCACTTTTGCGATTTGAATAGCAATCAGAGGGTGCGTAGAAGCAACAAAAAGCAGAACCGAAGTTCTGCTTTTAGAAGATGAAAACATGTCACTTATGCGGACTGATGTAGCTCGTATTTATGCAACATCGCTTGTTGATGCCCTGCAATTTCTGCCACTTGTTCAGAGCTCTCTACCATGGATTCAAGTTGTAACTTTGTACGCTCTCCAAGCTCGGAAATATTATTGATGGATTGAGACACGTCCGCCGTCGCACGTTCTTGTTCTTCTGTAGCAACTGAGATTTGCTCAACACGCTCTTGAATGTGTTTAACCGCAAGGTTGATATCAGAGAATGTCGATTTCACTTCATTGCTGGAATGCAGCGCATGGGCCATTTCTTCTCTTGAATCACTTACCGCTTGGCGAGAACGCTCTGCTGCGGTAATAAGCTCACTCATCATTGCTCGGATATTCGTTGTTTGTTGAGAAGTATCACTTGCTAGTTTGCGGACTTCATCCGCGACAACTGCAAACCCACGCCCTTGTTCACCAGCTCGAGCGGCTTCTATTGCTGCGTTGAGAGCAAGCAAGTTTGTGTTGTCAGCAATACCACTGATCATGTCGACCATTTCACGAATCTGCTTAACACGTTGGTCTAGCTCTAACATAGATTGCTCATTCATATCCAAAGAGCGTTCAAGTGATTCCAAACGTTCACGGTTTTGTTCCACAACTTGAACGCCTTTTTCAGTGTGCTTGGTAGCAAGCATCGAGTCCTGTGACGAGGCATTTGTCACTGTTGCTATTTCACGAATGGAGGCTTCAAGTTGCGTAATGGTCGTGATCATGCTCGCCAACGCTTCATTTTGTGTCGTCAACCCATCGCTCGTTTGTTCAGCTGCACTGTGGCTTACTTCGGCTGTCTGATAAAGCGTCTCACAGTTACGTGTAACTGTTTGGATAGAGTTGTTTGTTGAATCAATCACTTGGTTTAGTTTTCGTGCCACTTCTTTTAGTTCATAAGGACCAACCTCTTGTGCATTGTCACGGAAGTCATGCTCGGTAAGTGCAGAAAGACGCGTTAGTACATTCCTTAACCCTCGGTTTGTCCATGACTTCAGACTGAACCAAGTGATCAGAATAATGAAAGAAATCACACACGCTGCAAAAACGATCATAACACTCACTGACTGAATAGTGTCATTGACCACACTCTCTTTATCCGCAATCAACTCACCAGCAGCTTGTGATATTTGATCAAGCAACCGCATGGTTTCATCCGCAAGAATCGAAGCCTGTTTAAACTCTGAACGTTGCAATTCCCCTTGTTCTAGTTTGGCGAGGATCAAACGCAGCACGCCCTTTTCACTAAAGCCTTGCTTCACCATCTCGTACGGTGCCGTTAGGCTTGCGTATTCGCTTACTTCTGGATGTAAAGACTGGAAATCTTCATAGGCGAGATTAATACCTGCAATACGGTTACGCATTTCTCGGTATTCTTTTTCGGCTTTGCTCAGTTCAGAATGCATCATCATTACTAAGAAGGTGCTTTCCATTGAGCTCGCTGAAGCAATAAATCGGTTGGCGGCATCACTCGATTCAGGATTTGCGGCACTAAGAAACGAGCTGATTCGATTCATTTCCGGGCCGATAGAGCTGAGCCCATAGCGGAACCCACCAACTCCTGCATCGATATCCATTTGAATTTTTATCACTGAAGATTGCTTCAGTAAAATGGACTGCGTGATGTTATGTAAACGCGCTAAATTTGTATCTAACTCCTCAGAGAGTTGTTCAGCAACACCAGAAGCTTCTCCAACCAAACTTTTGCTTTGAGTCGCAAGTGAATCGATTTGCTCTTTTATTAGAGGCAACTCTTTTGGCTCAGTAGTTTGCATACCATGGTTGAGTAGCTTAACCATCTCCAATACATTCCTGGTTAACTTTGCGTTCGCCATCGCGATTGGCAACGCTTTTTGCGACAAGTCTTCAAATTGCTCTCCTACCTTCCCCATTCCTTTGAAACTTGAGACAGAAAGGGCTATAACAAGAGCTATGATAGTTAAGAATGTTGCACTAACAGCCTGAATCAGTGAAAGTGATGTGCGTGAGCGTTTTCGCTTTGCCATAATCAATTTTTATTCTTTCTTAAGGTTGAATCGGTTTTGCAGTGATTCCGTCACATTTGTGAGACAAAACCGTGATTTGCAGCCCATACTATGGATTGGTTATGACACTAATATTTCAGTTGTGAGTCGTAGAGATGACAGGTGGTGATTTGCGTCGAGTATATTTTCCTTTGATAATCAGTGTGCTACTAAGCGCCTGCTCTTCTGGGCCTGAGCCTAGCGAGCAAGTGCAAGTGACAACACCTACAAATCAGTTATTGGACAATAACCCTGACTTGTTCCAGTTTTATACAGAATGGCATGGCACACCTTATCGCTTAGGCGGTACACAAAAATCTGGTATTGATTGCTCGGCATTTGTGCAAAAAGCCTTTGTCGAGGCTTATCAGCTATCGTTACCCAGGACAACGAGACAACAATCGAAACAAGGTGTGGAATTAAATTGGACGGACGCCAAACAAGGAGATTTGGTGTTTTTTAAGACAAGACGGACGACCTATCATGTAGGGATTTACTTGGGTAACAAGCAGTTCATGCATGCGTCAACGTCTAAAGGTGTGATCATTTCAAGAATCGACAACCCATACTGGGCATCTAAGTTTTGGCAAGTAAGAAGAGTTACAATGTAACTCTTCTTACTTTTAGAATTGGAGATGACTGGGACTGGTATCAAACAATATCAATCGTAAGTAGCAACGGCAGTATCGAATAGGTTTTTAACCAAAGCGATGTATTCATCAAGGAACGTGATCTGTTCATTAGTCGCTTTTTTATGCCATACACCAGCCAATATCTCGCCAAGATCTTCAACAACCGCATCCGCTTCTTTTAGTAATTTGAAGCGTACGCTTGAGTGAAGCTCTGGGTTTTGCTCAAAGATCGCCATGATGTTTGAAGCCACCATATCGGTGACGACATCTTCGATGCTTTCGGATCCAGTGTCGCCAATTTCAGTCGTGAAAATATCTAGATTTAGCGACAAGTGCTCGATAAGAGCGAGATATCCATCGGTTTCTAAAACCACTGTTTTTCTCCGTTTATTGCAAGCCTTCGAAGCTGAAAGCGGAATAGTTTCAATAGTAAGACATGCCGAGAAAATTTCATTAACTTATTTCATATTAACAAACATTCACGAACCAACTGGATGTTTTTCAAACAATTGCGCTTTGCCTCACTGCGTTCGGATACAGGGTTTCTTCAAACCTTTTTGTATTTCAGTCATTTTCATGCAAACAAGTTTGGTTACGACCGTTTTCTTTTGCACGATACAACGCAGCATCGGCACTCTTTAACCATTGAGTGTGAGTTTCAAAATAAGGTTTATACTCGCAAACACCAATACTTATCGTGTAATTAATCAAAAAATCTTCCACTTTCACGATCTCTTGCTCAATTCTTTTACGTAAACGCTCCGCGAAATAGCAAGCTTGTTCTTGATTCGTATGAGGAAGCAATACCGTAAACTCTTCTCCGCCAAAACGACCGCACACATCACTGCTTCTTGCTGTCTTTCTTAATAACGAAGAAGTACGACGAATGACTTCATCTCCCGTCGGGTGACCATAGGTATCATTCACTTTTTTAAAGTGGTCGATATCAAATATTACTAATGAGCATGGTCCGTCGATAACTTTTAGGTGAGCAAACTCTTCTTTCAGCGATTGCTCCCAATAAGCACGATTAAATAAACCTGTTAAACCATCTTTGCGACTGATTTCAGACAAATGTTGATTTGTTTCTTTCAAATGAATGCGATTTCTTGCCGTTTCAGAGACATCATTCACTTGAATAGCAATGTGGCTGACCTCTCCTGAGAGCCCGATTAACGGGGTGATTACGATGTCTTGATACATGAAATCACTGCTGTTTGAAACCGGAGAAAAATTGTTGAATTTAAAAAGGTACGGTCGGTTTTCCCAGCTAGAGAAGGAACGAGTTTCCAGATCGGCGGCGGTTTTTATCTTGGTTTCTAGCCAAGTTTTTGGCAGCTCTTCAAAATGATCAAATAAACATTGGCCAAGGATTTCTTGTGACAGAACGCCACTGTATGACTGCATAAAACTGTTCCACACACAGACCTTATACTCTTGATCCAACACGATAAGCCCTGAGTCCATCGTATCGAGAATTTGTGTGACCCAATGAAAGTCTGCTATGTCCAGCGTAATATCGGACATTAGATTAGCTCCATGATTTCATAAATAATTTCTACGGATGGTTTATCAATTAAAAACAGTACCTCACACTCAAAATCGAGCGCTTCTGCCATGTAGGTGTATTCGATAGTAAACAGCTCACCTAATTCACCCTGCTCTTCACAGTAAGGCGTTAACGTATCCACAATGCCTGGCTGACGAAGTGAGAATTGCTTGTCGAGCTGATCCCCTAACGATGTGAGAAATGACGAAACCAGTAAGTTCGAGATATTCAAAATGATTTCATTATGAGGTGTAAACTCAAGCAGATAGCCTAACTTCTCGCCAATTTGATTGATGTCTCTACCTCGTAGACACACCAGAGCTTCACCATGAATACCGCCACCAACAAACCTCTGCGCAACCGCGACAGAGCCATCACGCCCAACAACGTCGACAAGCGTCATATGAAGTTCGCCATAGGATAACGGACCAACATGTGGAACAGGAAGTTGGATGAACTCGTGTAAGTGGTCTGCCATAATCGCAGCCCCTTTACCAAGTGCAATGTTTGCAATCTCGCGGAATTTGGCTAATGAGGAGAACTCCTCGCAAATCTGGCTTTTAGGATCAATCGAATGGCTAGGCTTGAACGCATAGTGCAGCCCCAATTGTTCATAGAGCGGTATCACCTGCTCTTCTGCCAGAGGCTTAGCGATAAAAGCTTGAGCACCTAGCTCTATGCAGCGCTGTTTTGCCTCTTGTTGAACATCTCCAGAAATAATGACGATTTTAGTCTGGTAGTGACTAACAGGTAATGACTCGAGGACTTCAAAACCGTCCATGATCGGCATCGTTAAATCGAGAAACAAAATATCGATATTTTGCTCCGCAAGAATATTTAGCGCCTCATACCCATCTTGAGCTTCGATCAGGTGCAATGATGTATCTTGTACGATGGAGCGCGCAATGAGCTTTCTTGCAACCGCTGAGTCATCACATATCAGTATTTTCATGTCACCAATGGAACTAACGTCAAAAAAATAATAATACCTGTTGTATACGTTCATCTCCATATGCTATGCCGACAAATCAGAGGCTTATAAGCGATTTGATTCACATTTATACAAATTGACTACACTGAGAGGAAGGTTTCTTTACGAAGTATGCTCAACGTAGCGCCAACACCTTGCTTTTTATCCTAAACTGTTGGTGGTCAAATAGATTCGCGAGGTTTTGTATGTGGCAAGCAATATCGCAACAGCTTTCTGATACTTTATTATTCGAGTACCAGATCACGGAAAAAGTAAGACTGTCTGGCGGGGATATCAGTGAAAGCTACATGATTAATGACGGCGAACAGCGCTATTTCGTGAAAATTAACGATCGCGAGTTTTTGTCTAAGTTTGAAGTTGAGGCAGAAAGTCTGCATCTTTTGCGCGAGACATCTACCCTATTTGTTCCAGAGGTTGTGTTGGTTGGTAAAACCAAAAATGCCTCATTCCTAATTCTTAACTACCTTCCAACAAAGCCATTAGAAGATGGCCCAAACAGCTTTAAATTAGGACAGCAATTAGCTCACCTTCATCAATGGGGCGAGCAAAAGGAATTTGGTTTTGATACGGATAACTATCTCGGGTCCACTCTACAACCCAATAAGTGGCACAAGAAGTGGTGTGTCTTCTTTGCTGAACAACGCATAGGATGGCAATTACAGCTCCTTAAAGAAAAAGGCGTCACTTTAGTTGATATCGACGACTTTATAGATGTCGTAAAACAACTGCTAGCAAACCATGCTCCAGAGCCCTCCTTGCTGCATGGCGATTTATGGAACGGGAATGCGGCTCTCACGGCATGTGGCCCTATCTGTTACGATCCCGCCTGCTACTGGGGTGACAGGGAGTGTGATATTGCGATGACTGAGCTTTTTGGTGGATTTCAACCGGAATTTTATCAAGGTTATGAATCTGTTATGCCACTTTCTGCTGGTTATCAAGAGCGTAAAGATATCTATAACCTTTACCATGTTCTCAACCATTGCAATTTATTTGGCGGCCATTACTTGGAGCAGGCTCAACAAGTTATTAATAAAATTATTTCTTATTAATTTGGAAGCCACTGCATATTTCAAGATGTAAAACCTCGAGGCACATCACTACAGAAAATGACCCTAAGCTCAAGGTTGAGTTTGGGGTCAAGTTTTATACTTATTTCGACTCAATTAGCAACAACTCCACCTAATATCAAAGGAGACTTAACTTTGGATTGTGCCTATTTTCCTTGTAGGCAAAGTAAGTGAAGGGCTGTACTTCCTTAAAGAATAGAGTGTTTAAAAGCCCTGCGATATTAGGAGTTGTTGTATGAAAAATTATACCGAAAGGCATGTCAAATGCCCCCATTGTGGACATTCAATCGGCATTACACTAGATGCAAGTAATGGTGACCAAGAGTTTTATGATGATTGTCCAGCTTGTTGCCATGCCATTCACTTAAATATGCGAGTAGATGAGCTGCAAGATAAAGTCGAACTGTTTATCGATGACAATTACGAATAACAACTCGAGCATGTAAGCGTTGGAAACACAAAGTCACTTGAATTAAAAAGGAGCGCTTGGCTCCTTTTTATCATTCTAAAGCTGTTTTGCTGCGAGAACTCGCTCAACAGTATCAACTATGGCCTGAGTCTGAGGGTCAAACTCGATATTAACGCGGTCCCCTACTTGTCTTACTCCAAAGAGTGTTCGTTGCAAGGTTTCTGGAATTAGATGTACTGAAAAACGACACGCTTCAACCTCACCAATCGTCAAAGAACAACCATCCAAGCCGATATAGCCTTTCGCTAACACATATTTCATTGATTCTTGCGGCAGTTGGAACCAAATAGTGCGGTTATTAGGCGTATCGATGATCTCGACAATATCAGCCATCAAACTAATATGGCCAGACATGCTGTGTCCGCCAATTTCATCACCAAACTTGGCAGCTCGCTCAATGTTTACGCTGTCACCTTCAACTAGCTCGCCTAAGTTGGTGAGAGCCAATGTCGCTTGCATTAAATCAAAGCTGATAAGGTTGCCATTAATTTTGGTCACGGTCAGGCAGCAGCCATTGTGAGCGACAGATGCCCCTATTTCTAATCCTTTACTAAGCTCTTCGCTTAACTCGACAACATGCGTTTGAAAGCGTTCTTTTTTATCAATTTTAACGACCTTCGCCGTACCCTGAACTATTCCTGTAAACATTCTTTTTACCTATTGATTTCATACAAGCTGCAATCGATGACAGAGCCTTAAGCACAGCACTGTGTATCGAGATAAAACCTGTAGATTATAGAGCAACGACCTATTGAAAAATGGAGCCTTGTTCTCATACATGCTTCTAACATTAACATGATTTATTACAGCTCTCAGTATTAGCGTATCCTGAGCTTAGCGAGCATTAAGTTAGTGTTATCCACTATTCGCAACCTAACTATGGAATATAAACATACAATTGTTTATCATTTGCGCGGAGTTTCTCCGAGGCATTTTTTCACCTTATCGTGACTAAAATCAACCATCAGATCAGTTCACCACATCTTTTGTCCTCGAGCACTCTCATTCTTTCAACTTATTGTTCCGCTCTGGAGTATTTTTCGTGCATCGCTATAAAGAAGAAGCATCAAGTCTCATCAAATTGGCGACCCCGGTATTGATCGCATCTGTTGCTCAAACTGGTATGGGGTTTGTTGATACCGTTATGGCCGGAGGCGTTAGTGCCACCGACATGGCTGCGGTTTCTGTCGCTTCAAGTATTTGGCTTCCATCCATTTTATTTGGTGTGGGTTTGTTAATGGCGTTAGTCCCTGTTGTCGCACAGTTAAATGGCTCTGGTCGTCGAGTAAAAATCCCGTTTGAAATTCAACAAGGCGTCGTTTTGGCATTGTTGATCAGTGTGCCGATTATTGCAGTGCTGCTTCAAACCCAATTTATTCTCGGATTTATGGATGTTGAAACGCTGATGGCAGAAAAAACAGTGGGGTACATTCATGCTGTTATCTTAGCAGTCCCTGCCTTCTTGCTTTTTCAAACGCTTAGAAGCTTTACGGATGGTATGTCATTGACGAAACCAGCAATGGTCATTGGCTTTATCGGTTTACTGCTCAACATTCCCCTAAACTGGATTTTCGTGTATGGCAAGTTTGGAGCACCTGAATTAGGCGGTATTGGCTGTGGTGTCGCAACCACGATTGTTTACTGGGTCATGTTTGCCCTACTATTGCTTTATGTAATGACATCAGATCGACTTAAAAGCATCAACTTATTTGGTGAATGGCATCGACCACAATGGAAAGCGCAAGTTCGTCTGTTCAGGCTCGGCTTTCCTGTTGCAGCAGCGCTGTTTTTTGAAGTGACACTATTTGCTGTCGTTGCACTATTGGTCTCACCACTAGGACCAATCATCGTTGCTGCGCATCAGGTTGCGATTAACTTCTCGTCGCTAGTATTTATGCTTCCAATGAGTATCGGTGCGGCAGTGAGTATTCGTGTCGGACACCGACTTGGCGAAGAAAACGTTGATGGCGCTCGCGTTGCTTCACGAGTGGGCATAATGGTTGGCCTAGGTTTATCTGTTCTTACAGCGATATTAACCGTATTGTCTCGTGAATGGATTGCCGAACTTTACACTAGCAACCCAGAAGTCATCACTCTAGCGATGCAACTGCTCGTATTTGCTGCTGTTTATCAATGTACGGACGCAGTTCAGGTAATCGCGGCAGGTGCACTACGTGGCTATAAAGATATGCGAGCCATCTTCAACCGTACGTTTATCGCCTACTGGATTCTTGGTTTACCAATGGGTTACGTCCTTGGCCGCACAGACTGGATCGTCGAGCCAATGGGAGCGCAAGGTTTCTGGCTAGGCTTTATCATCGGCCTTTCTTCTGCCGCACTTATGTTAGGGGTAAGAATGCGCTGGATGCACCGCCAAGAACCAGAGGTGCAATTGAACTTTTCAGTTCAGTGATAATAAGAAAAAAGCCAGCACACGCTGGCTTTTTTGATCGAATAATAACGCTGTTGAGTATACTTATAACAAGCTTGTGAGCCAGTTCAGCCTGCTCTTTTGGTGACGAATACGAAGTTATAAAAAGGATATTTGTGCGGTCTATTTTATTGTTTTTAGTCTTGTTTCTTAACGGTTGCGATAACTGGTTCAACCCAGAAAGAGCAATGTTTGACAAGTATCACCAACGTGTCGCCAATGTGTTGGACGCTCCTACTCTTCCAATCGAATCACAACCTACGGTGACCATACCTGCAAAACGCGACTTATTCGAGCCACTTCCCAGGCTATCGATTGGTTTACTAGAAAGCTACCAATTACGCCAGTGTGGATTATTCAATCTACTTGCCGAGAAAAACTCGCAACTTGGTAAGGTGCAGGATGCATTTCATGATTTTGATTATCAAACTGCCCTTTTAAGAGTCATGAATCGATGTCTATCCGAATTTCAGCTCAGCGATGAAGAACGTACTACATTAACAAAGCTTTATTCGACTAAGTGGCAGCATTTAGGTACTCATCTTGACAACTTGCTACTCGCGAGTGATGCAATGCAAAAGCAGCTAACGGCGTCGGATTGGCTACCTCAAGAAACGACGAATGATATTGCACGTATTAACGACGTCTATCGCCTTTTCAGTGAAATGTACGGCTTACCTCATCGCGCCATTTCACGTCTGCCCGATATTGAGATTGTGCAGTATCAAGAAGAGCTAGAGAAATCTCGTTTAATCGGACGACTTTACTATTCGATGATAAACGCTTCTCACTGGCTCAAAGCTACGACTCAGTTACTTGAACAACATCAGAATAATGTGTTGTGCGGGCCAAACCGAGACGTGACCCAGTTCCGCTACCTAAGAAATGTCTTCCAATCTATTTACGTTGAAGAAGTGCAACCTTACTTAGCCTATTTAGACAGTACCTATCAACAACTTCATGATGGCGCCACCTTGATAGAAAAGCGTATGCAACTTCATGGTCATCAATATGGTATAAAAGAAGCACACAAAACCTTTAGACAAGAAACCCTAAACCACGTTCAGTTTTGGCAGGGTCTCTTCAAGCGGTGCGGCGTAACCGTTGGCAACTAGTAAGTACAGAGCGTTCTATTCCTTCAGCCTCTCACGCAAGAATCGGGCAAAACGTGGCTTACCGGTATGAGTAAAACCGTTGTACCTGAACGTGACGGTTGAACCTATTTTCGGAGGCTGACGACGCACTTCATCGGTAAACCCACTACCAATGTAAAACTCTGTACCATCTGGTAAGCGAACTAACATCGCCCCCATCATACCCAATAAACGCCCCGTGCCTGGCTTATAACCCACAACTAGCGCTTCATCATCCGCGTATCGTTTCAGTTTAAGTAAATCACTACCACGTCCAGCTTGATAACGGCTTGATACCTTACGTAGCATCACCCCTTCACCATCGGATATCGAAATCTTATCCAATTGCGTAAACAGGTGGGCTTCATTTTGGATCGCTCGGTGTTCGACATATTTGATATGAGGTTGGTCTACTTCGAGCACTAAGTCTTTGATGTTGTAATAACGCTTCCGGTAATCACCAGCAGAATACGGCATATCAAAGATCATAAAATCAATGTTTCGCCAAGCTGACTCCACAGGCGTTTTATCCAAAACCGTTTGTTGTACGAGATGAAAATTGCCTCGTCCCGCCCATAGCTCACCATCTAACGGATAGTCAGGTAGTGAATCGATAAACCAATCTGGAGCGTAGATTCGGTTACCATTTCTCGTCACGAGATGTTGTCCTGTCCAATAGGCGCGAATGCCGTCGAGTTTTTCGCTATACCAATATTCAGATACATCGATACCATCTTGATAGCTTTGCGCAAGAGAAACTGGAGGTGTGAGAGAAGTATCAGCTTGAAGCTGAGAAGACGCTGTCATAACAGCCAGCGCGATTAATGTCATTTTTAATGGCATAAGAAGACCTTGTACAAAAAAGCGCCTTTATTGAACCGTAACTCCTCTCGATGACCTATTTGTTACTAGTCATTCTTCGACTCAGAACAATCAACTTAAGCAATGATTTGCAAGGATAATCATAAACTTTAGACAGATTTTGCATTTAATATTTACATATTGTTCACAATAAGATGGGGGAGTCTCAAATCAAGTCGCAATCTAATCTCGATGAGACTCTTACGTTAGCGCTCGATATTAATTCGACATCTCTCCTGAACAAGCCGTTTGTCTATGCGTTTTTGATTCTCAAATTGAGAACCTATTCCTTCTCAATTTGAATGACACCACCAAAAAATCATAACCATCTGATTTTATTTGCATTTAAATCTGGCACGTTACCTGCTCTATATCCAAGTAGAGAAAACAAACGGAGATAGAGTCATGGAATTACGCAAACTAGAAATTAATCAAGACAAATTAGCCATTGAGTTTTTTGGTGACTTAGACGCAAGTGGCTGTCGACAAGCACAACATTACATTGATGAAGTAATTCACGACAATCATCACAAAGAAGTCGAAATTAACCTACAGCACGTCCAATTTCTTGATTCTTCAGGGATTGGTGCCATTGTTTACTTATATAAGCGTCTAGTTGAACGTGAAAGAAGCATGAGTATTGAAAACGTATCAGGCCAACCTTTAGAAATCATGAGCTTGCTTCGTATTAACCATGCTATTCCCGTTAACTCAAAAGGACACTAAAAATACCGGTTTAAACGGAGGTTGGCATGGTAAATCTTATACGACGATATGTAGTAAGCGGTCTTGTTGTCGGCATGTTTGGTTGTTCGTCGTTTGACTACCCAGACCACGGAAAAGGTGGCTTGGCGGAAAACTATCAAGATATCTCAATTGAAAATTATCAGTTTTCCCCAGTCATGCCCGATGAACCGTTAGGTCCAGAGCATGGGTTGAGGTTTGATTGGCAACTCACCAAGCTACACCTAGACGCGTTGATTCAAGAAGGCGCACGCTGGTGCTTTCCTGCAGCAGTCGTGCAAGCGCTTGAGAAGCAAAACAGAATCGCACGTGAGTTAGAGGGCGGACTTCTACTCGATGCTGCTAACGACCTGGTGATTCAACGTCGACGTTTAAACCAACTTGAACAGCAACTCGACTATGTATTAAGCCAAACCACTTGTACGCCACCCGATGATATTGAAGCATTGCGTAGCGATTTGAACGTCGTCGCTGAAATTTATGCACTCCTCAATATTGATAATCAATTTGCTGTCGATTCAGCAGAAATTAATCCAAAGTACATGGGACATTTGGCAGAAGCTGCCTACATTTTACGTGACCACCCTAACCTAACTCTTGTGGTGACTGGGCATGCAGATGTCACTGGAGCACCAGATTACAACCAGAAACTCGCTCAAGCGCGTGCAGAACAAGTGAAGCGTTACCTGACTGTATTTGGCATCACTTCAGAACGCGTAACCACCAAATCTGTGGGAGATAGCCTACCGCTTTATGAAGGTGAAACACCTGCCGTGCGTTTAACCAACCGCCGCGTAAGCATCGAGGTTATTAGCCCTAATTCAGATAGCGATACCTCAGTAAATCGCAATCTATCTGCAGGAGGTACGCTATGAACACGATGAAACCATTTATCACCTTCGTTCTTTTGTGCTTGGTCGCTTGGGTACCTACTTCGTCAGCTGATGAAAACAATACTGTTAAGGTCGGCGATTTAATTCAGATTAACCTACCTGGAGAAGCGTCTTTAAACAAAGGGTTTCAAGTTGATCGCCGTGGGCGTATTAACTTACCAGAAGTCGGCCCTGTATTTGTTGCTGGATATAATGAGCAACAACTCCAAGACGTGATTATCGAAACGCTAAAAACCGTGTATCGTGACGTAAACAACGCTCGAGTCTTTATCAAACAACAACAGTTATTAGTGTCAGTCCAAGGCTACGTGGTCAAACCCGGGGAATATACCTTACCTTCAGGTTCCAACATTCAAATGTTTGTATACGAAGCTGGAGGCCTTCGCGCTGGTGCTCAGCTCGATAAAATGATCGTTAAACGCGGCGACAAAAACATCGAGTTTGACTACAAACGTTTCCTTGATACTGGTGATAATAGCCAGCTCCCGAAATTGGAATCGCTGGATGTACTGTTTGTTCCAGCATCTCCACTCGTTGGGAATATTGAGCAAGAATTTGATGCAGCAAAACTCGCGAACTCAGGCGATAGCGCAGACTCCGCTCGTGCCATCAAAGTCTTTGGTGAAGTGAATGCTCCCGGCTCATTCTCTTACAAACCGAACACCACGCTCGTTGATGTCGTGATGAGAGCTGGCGGCGTAACGCGATATGCCAGTGTTGAGCAAATTCGCGTCATCACAAATAACAACCCAACCATGTTTAATCTAAAAAAGTATCTGGATACGGGTGATCAAAGCTTACTACCAGAAATCCTACCGGGTGCCACCATTTTTGTTCCAAAACAGGAAGAAGAAATCAAAGCGGGTGCAAATGTGGTTTATGTCATGGGTGAAGTTGCCCACCCTGGCGCGTATGAAGGAAAGCAAGACGCTAGCTTCATGGATATTCTCGCCAATGCAGGCGGACCTACTCGCTATGCAGAATCTCGCCAAATTCGTGTCATAAAAGCCGATGGTAAGGTCATCAAATTCGACCTAACCGCGCATACCGAGGGGCTGTCTTCGGTTAGACCACCGAATGTCGGACCTGGCGACGCGATTTTCGTCCCTGAGAAAACCGATTTCAACGAGAAGTCATGGCTAAAAGTGGCGCCAAGTCGAGCGGTCGCTGTGATGGGAGAAGTCGTGCGCCCGGGACGTATTGAATGGTCAGACGAAATGGATTTAATTGATCTGCTTGCCCATGTTGGCGGCCCAACACGCAGAGCTGACACCACAAAAATTGAAGTCGCCAATAATGGTCAAATGACACAGTTCGATTTAGATCAATACATTTTAGATGGCTCACCAACATCGAATCTGCCCCGAGTTTCTGCTGGTACGGTCGTAAGAGTCCATGCATTACCTGACGATCCATCAGACAACAAATCGCAATGGGTAAGCCAGAGCTCTGATGCGTCGATATATGTTTTCGGTCAAATCAATGCCCCAGGCCGCTATCGCTTTACCGAAGAGATGCACTTTCTGGATATTTTATCTGCCGCCGATGGACCAACAATGGATGCCGATATTCACAATATTCGTGTGACGCACCGTGGCCTAGGCTATGCCAAAGTGAGTAAATTGAATTTGTCGATGTACTTTGAAACGGGCGATGAGTCTATTCTGCCCCACGTTCGTCCCGGCGATACCATTTACATTCCGGAAAAAAACAAAAACTGGTTGGATCGCTCCAAAGAATCCACCGTGCGTGTATTAGGTGAAGTAAGAGACCCTGGGCGCTATGTATTTAATGACAACATGACGGTACTTGACTTGCTGGCCGAAGCAGGAGGCCCGACAAACAATGCGTATCTTGAAAAAATCAGTGTGGTCAACATGTCTTGCTGTCAGGGCCAAGCTCGAACATTTGATTTGGTGAACTTTAGCAAAACCGCCAACATTTATGATTTACCAGTCATCCGTGCAGGCGACACTATTTACATTCCACATAAAGACGAAAGCTTTGCTGAAAAAGCGAGAGCCGGATTAAGAGATATTTTACAAATCACCACAACCATCGTGTTAATAGGAGCGTTGTAATGACTATTCCTGCCACTCACGCTGAGATTGAGCAAATTTATCTTCAGAGTGAACAGAAAGGCCACAAAACGATTTGTGTCGTGGGTTGTAAGTCTGAAGACGGCGTCACTTCCGTGGCTTCATCTCTAGCAGAGCGTCTGGTTTTAGCTGGACACAATACTTTGTATGTGGATCTTAACCTGTTCAAGCCCGCGTATCGCACCATTCACGAGTTTGATGATACAGAAAAAGTTGGCCACCTGATCACAAGAGAAAATACGCATCAAACCTTAGTCGGTCTCCCTGCTCCATCTCTCGCCAGCACTCAATTTGCGTACCGAGATCCGACGATGCTGAAGCGCAATATTGCAGAGTGGTTAACGCAGTACGAGCGCGTCGTGATAGACACATCTCCACTTCTGAGTGTCAACCGAAGCAATATTGCCCCTCAAGTGATTGCGGGCGTATGTGATGCCACCTTATTAGTCGCACATTATGGCTCTACGACGGCAACCCAACTCGAACAAGCCAAAAAACTACTTGATGCTAGCGATGCGAATTTGATTGGTTCCGTGCTGAATATGAAGCATACACCTAGCCTGAAAGATGAGTTGATCCGCCAAGTTTCCAAGCTACGCTTTTTACCCAAAAAGTGGAAAGAAAAGATATCTCAACAAATTAAGAAAAGTGAACTGTTTATGTTATAGGGAGCGCCAATATGACTGCAAATAACACACCGACTATCGAACAAGAATTGGTGGATGAACACATTCTCCAGCAAATGATCAAAGATACGTGCGCCGAAATCATCCCTACGCTGATTGAACATTATATTGAAGAGTCACGAGAGCGCATGGAGAAAATAGAGCAAGCATTAAGCGCGAAAGACATCCAAACATTAGAGTTCGAAGTTCATACACTCGGCAGCTCTGCCCTTGCTTTAGGTAACCGAACGCTTTCCAGACAAGCAAGAATGATTGAGAAATATTGTGTGGAAGGGAAAACACTAGAAGCATTGGCTCTCTGTGAGTCTCTTTCCCAGCTGGCAATTGAATCGTTTGACGCGCTAGAAAAGCGAAAAGATCAGGGGTTCGAGTAACCGTTTCAATAATAAATTATCTTATGAATCATCGCACTTATTAAAGTGCGATGCCGATATCATCTAAGACATTTACAATTTAACTTAATCAATTAAAAAGTATGGATTTTTCGCAAATTTCCCACCTTGTGCTAATACTTAGATAACGCTTTTCTCAAATTGAGAATATTCAGCACTAGAGAGCACTAAGCCATATAACTCGCTCATCACGCCAAATACAAATAATAGTGCTGACAAAAATCATTAAAAGTGAAACGAACTACGTTGGGATAGGACTATGAGACCAAGGGTGTTACTGGTAGAAGACTCTACTTCACTAGCCATACTTTATAAGCAGTATGTCAAAGACGAACCTTATGACATTTTTCATGTCGAAACAGGTCGCGAAGCAATTCAATTTATTGAAAGAAGCAAACCTCAGCTCATCATTCTCGATTTGAAACTGCCCGATATGTCTGGTGAAGACGTATTGGATTGGATCAACCAGAATGACATTCCTACCTCCGTTATTATTGCTACAGCGCACGGCAGCGTAGACTTAGCCGTTAACCTAATTCAAAAAGGTGCGGAAGATTTCTTAGAAAAACCTATTAACGCCGATCGCCTAAAAACTTCTGTTGCATTACACCTCAAACGCGCCAAACTGGAAGATTTAGTAGAAAACATTCAGTCCAAGTTTGATCGCCATAACTATCACGGATTTATCGGTTCAAGCCTCCCAATGCAGGCGGTATATAAAACCATTGATGCCGTTGCTCCAACATCTGCCAGTGTCTTTATTGTGGGTGAAAGCGGCACAGGTAAAGAAGTCTGTGCTGAAGCCGTGCACCGTCAGAGCGACCGTAAAGACAAGCCTTTTATTGCTATTAACTGCGGGGCTATCCCACGAGATTTAATGGAAAGTGAGATTTTTGGCCACGTCAAAGGCGCATTTACCGGGGCCACAACAGACCGAAAAGGTGCTGCGACGCTGGCTCACGGTGGGACGCTTTTTCTCGATGAACTGTGTGAAATGGAACTTGAGATGCAAAAGAAGTTGCTCCGTTTTCTTCAAACAGGAACCTACACACCGCTTGGTGGCACTCGAGAGATGAAGGTGGATGTTCGAATCATTTGTGCCACCAACCGAGATCCATTAACAGAAGTGGAAGAAGGTCGTTTTCGTGAAGATTTGTATTACCGCGTACACGTAATACCTATCGATATGCCCCCCCTACGCGAGCGAGGAAGTGACATTGTCACGCTAGCCAAGCACTTTTTGACCACTTATGCCAAACAGGACAAAAAGAAATTCTCAACAATCGACAGCGAAGCTCAACATATCATCAAGCATTACGAATGGCCGGGTAATGTAAGGCAATTACAAAACATCATACGTAACATTGTGGTGCTTAATAATGACGAAAAAGTCACGGTGAATCACCTACCCGCTCAACTGACTAGAAAGTCTAAAACGGTGAATCACCTACCCGCTCAACTGACTAGAAAGTCTAAAACGGTGAGAACATCCACTCCCGCACATGTAACTCAAGAGCCAGCACCCCCTCCAACAATAACATCCCAACCTGTGTATGTTGAGGAACAGTTGGCCCCCGCTAGAGAACCGTCAATACCGACACCGGAACCTAACATACAATCATCAGCGGCTGCCTCGCCGTACTTTAACTCTGATGGAACCATTCGCCCTATGTGGCAAGTGGAGCGTGAGGCGATTCAAAACGCAATCGCATACTGTGATGGCAACGTACTCAATGCCGCCGTAATGCTGGAGCTAAGCCCATCTACGGTTTACCGAAAAAAACAAGCGTGGGAAGCGGATGAAATTAATCTCGAACAATCTTGAGAAACTTGCCGTTGGTGAAATTTGGATTTTTCTTGATAGCCGCCTGTTTGGCGGTATCGAAAGTCACGTCATAGAGCTTGCTCGTGGATTAATGACATTTGGGCACAAAGCACGTGTTGTTTTAACGACTGAGTACTCGCCACCAGCACAGATTGTAGAGAAAGCAGAAGAATCCACCATCCCTGTGAGTTACTTGAACCATTTGTCCGGTGAGCCACATAAGGCATTAAAGATCAAACACCTAACAAGCGCGGTCGCCAATCACCAACCATCGGTCATTCACTCCCACGGTTACAAAGCGTCAATCTTAGCGCGCTGTGCCAAGCTACTCACGCGCACATTTCCTCGCTTGATTTCAACTTATCATGCAGGAGAATCATCCTCGGGAAAACTGTGGTTCTATGATTGGCTTGATAGAAGTTCAGGCTACCTCTCTAACCACTGCTTTTCCGTCAGCCCAAGCATTCAGCGCAAAGTCATTTTCCCTTCGGAACTGCTGAATAACTTTGTTTCGATTCCCGATCGTAATCTCAACTATCAAGAAATCGCTTTCGTCGGCCGATTGAGCCAAGAAAAAGGTGCCGACCAATTTATCGAAGTAGCTAAGCTCTGCCCAACACTGCATTTTAGTGTTTTCGGTGATGGGCCAGAAAGAGAATCACTCGCCCAAACTGCCCCTTCAAATGTGACATTTTTCGGTCATCAAACTGAAATGGAGACCGTTTGGAAAAACATTGGCGTGCTGGTAATTTCTTCTCGCTATGAAGGCCTGCCTATGGCGGCGCTTGAAGCAATGGCTAGAGGAATAGTCGTGATGAGCCTACGCGTGGGTCGCTTGCCCGATATTATCCAAACTGGCGAAAATGGCTTTATTGTCGATGGCGTCCCATCTCTCGCTCAATGCCTTAAACATTGGATGTCTCTTGATGAAGCGCAGCAATCTCTCATTCGTCAAAACGCTCGGCAGACCATTATTGATGATTTCTCGGCACAAAGCGTTATTCCTGTATTGCTACGAAAATATCAAATTGAAACGGAGCAATAAGCCATATTGGTTCTCAATATGAGAATATTGCTTCTCCCCTTGAGTCCAAGCACAAATATCTAATAATATTCAAACACATAAACTAATGGCATATTTTGGCATCTCTGTTGCAACTCAGCAGTTAACACAAGTTAATGATGAGACAGAGGTGACTTATGACTACTCCAAAACGCATTCTATATGTTCATTATGGTGATAACTGGATTCGCGGCAGTGAAGTGGTACTTCTGGATCTCATCTCAGGGATTGACCGTGATAAGTTTGAGCCATTCGTGTGGTCAAACTGCCAGCCACTAATCGATAAGTGTCAATCGCTCGGAATTGAAGCGGAACATTCTGTTTTCAATCTAGTTGGTGGCTGGAGTGCGCCTCGCTGGGATATTAGCGGATGGAATAGCCTTATCAAACAGGGCTCAGCACTGATCGAAAAACACAATATCGACTTGGTACACGTTAATAGCGGTGGTCCTTGTCAATGGATGTGCTTGGCTGCACGCATGAATCACATCCCACTTGTCACCCAACTTCATTGTCACTATACATTGCGAGATCGCTTCTCTCTTGGGTTACACCTCTCCCCAAAATTGATTTGCGTTAGTAAAGATGTCGGTCGTGAAATTATTCAGGACGGTTACCCAGAAGACCAGCTTTATGTTGTGCACAACGGTGTATCGCTTCAAGACTCTGATACGCCCATTGATATCAAGGCTCACCTCGGAATACCTCCACAAGCGTTTACCTTTCTCTCGGTGGGTTCGTTGATTAAAAGAAAAGGATTCGACCGCCTTATTCGCGCTATGCGCATGCACAATTACCATCACGATAATCCTCATCTTGTTATCGTTGGCGATGGCGAGGAAAGAGAAACATTGCAACAACTTGCTTCGGATCTCGGTATCCAAGACAGAGTCCACTTTGTCGGGGAAAAAAGTAATGCTGGTGCATGGATGTCTGGGAATGCAGACGCTTTTATTAGTGGCGCCTATGAAGAGGCCTTTGGTCTCGTATTAGGGGAAGCGGCTTTAGCCCAATTGCCTATCGTCGCACCAAAAACAGGAGGCATCCCTGAGTTGTTCGAGCATAATCACTCTGCGCTACTGTACCAGAATCGCGGAATGGCAGGCTTATTAAACGCGATCCAACAAGTCATGCAGGATGCAGCACTAAGAAACAAGCTAGCTGAAAACGCCTATCTTCATGCTAGCCAAAACCTCACGACTGCAGCATCCATAAGCGCCATTGAACGTATTTATGAAGGTGAGCTTGAGAACAACAGTATTACACCAATGCCAATGACTCACTGCATGAAGCCTCTTTCACGCTGGTTGAGCATCAATTGAGGAGGCCAGTCATGAAACGTGTATTAATGTTCGACGCCATCCCAATGCAAGGTGGTTCTAAAATTGCGAATGCAGAGCTCCTCAAACAGTGCGATAAACTGAACGTAATTGGTTATCTGCTGACCACGAATCCAGAGCATTGGGAGTCACTACTTAGCGATACGCCTCGTGTGCAGATTATCAAAATCAAACCATCACCACTGAGCTCCACTCATGGCCTCACTTACTGGTTAATGAACGCGTATTACTTTATCCAACTGATTTTTGCGTGCATGAAACTACCAAAGATAGATAGCTTTTTAGGTCTATCTTGCCCAAGTAACGATATGCCTTTGTACTTACTAAGATTAATCAGCAAAAAGCCTGTGGTACAAATGGTTCATGGTCCAGTTGGTCGTTCAAGATCTTCCGGCTACTGCTTGGTAAAAGCATCCGCAATTTATTACTTGGCAAACACCCGAGAATCGATGCTAGAGGCCTTACAGGTCTACCTCAAAACAGAGAAGCCAGCCACTGAACGCTATTGGTGTGGTTTGAATGCGTCTACGTTTGTTAACGGACTATCGAGAGACCGTTGGCCAAAACAAGCAAATCCGATTTCAAACCGCGTCTTCTGGGCGGCCAGCTTACTAAAATGGAAGAACATCGATCTTTTTCTTGATGCTTTAACACTTGATAAGACAAAAGAGATCAAATCTACCGTGTGTTACATCAAACCAAATGTGGCAGGTGTGGAATATTCAACACCAGACTTCACCACAAAAGGTGTTGAATGGCATGAATGCCCAGATAACCTCGATGACCTACGCTCTCAGTGTGGTGTGTTTGTTTCCACCAGTGTTAACGAACCTTTTGGATTATCCATTTTAGAAGCTCTCGCAGCAGGCATGTGCATCGTCATCCCACATGATGATAGCTACTGGGATCGCGTATTGACGCATGGCCGCAATTGCATCAAGTACACACCAAACAATGTGGCGTCGTTACATAACGCAATTCGCCTTTTGAATGAGTCTCCATGGATGAAAGTGACAATGGGTATCGAAGCACTCAACGTTTCTCAACTTTATACGGCCGAACGTTGTTATCTGCCAATCGCTCAGCACCTTGCAGCAGAATCCGCACCGAATGGCGATTGTAAACTCAAAACACCGCGATACATCAAAGGATATGACCATGTCTAAAGCAATGACCAATATGTCGCTGTTCGCTATCGCGTTAGTGATAAACAAAAGCATCAGCCTAATCATGCTGCCTGTATTGCCCCACTTTCTCTCACCAGAACAAATGGGCAAGCTTGAACTGCTTACCACCTTTGGCGTTGTCACAACCTTATTCGTCAGTTTCGCGTTGCATGAAGCGCTGTATCGATTCGTCGGGGTTGAAAAGGATCAAAATACGCGCACAAGCCTACTAAACCAGCTGTACTCACTTGCTTTATTCATCGCTGGCATCGTGGCTTTATGCCTACTCGCTATCATTATGCTCGCGCCTATTCCTGCACCTTTTACGAGAGTCGAGTTTGCTATTGTTATGTTTGCTATCGTTCTAGAAGGCAGTATCGCAATCGGCACAGCTTGGTTGAGAACACAGGACGACAAAGCAAGAACCCTACTTAACGTCATGGTGACTACCACTGTTTTTCAGGTCATTTTCATCATCACGGCACTGTCTGTTCACCCACATGTTATTTCTGTTTTATGGGGTGGCTTGTTGGCTGCTATTACTCAGTTTGTCTGGCTGCACATCATTAACCGCTACAGCATGACTCTGCCAAATCTGACAGTGGCGAAACAATATCTAAATTACTGTCTGCCAATGATGATGGCTGGATTGGTTGCGTTTTGTCTCAATGGCGCTGAACGCTGGTTCATCGGCGCGAACGCCTCCCTTGCGACATTAGGGATTTACGCGATAGCCGTAAAATTTGCGGTTGGCATGTGTATTTTAGTTCAGCCATTTGGCATGTGGTGGATGCCACGTCGATTTAATTACCTAGAAGCGCGTAAGAGTACAGAAGCTATGCGCATCACTCATCTAGGCATGATTTACATTACCGGTTTAAGTGTTGCAGTCGGCACATTAGCAATGGTGATGATCACTTACCTGTTACCAGAAACCTATCATGAGGCGGTACTGTTCAGCTTGTTCTTACTGCCTATCGCTATGCTAAAAGAGTGGAGCGAACTCATTAATATTTCCATTTTGTACAAGCGTCGTACTCGCTGGTTACTGGGTATTAATGTCGTCTCTGCATGCGTTGCAATTGCTTTGCTGTTTGGCCTATCGTCCCTGGGTATCTATGGAGTTTTCATTGCGCTTTATTACGCTCAACTGTGTAAGCTTGGCCTTACTTATGTGGTAGGCCAACAATGCATGTCGTTGCCTTTTCACCTAAGTCTGATGGTTTTATTGCAGATTATCTCCGGTGTGGCACTGTTCCTGCTTCACTCTTCACAATCAATAGGCATCGCCATCGCAATTTGCATTTTGACATGCACTTTGCTGGCAGGGATAGCCACTCGCTATATGAGTAAAGAGACGCTAAATGCGCTCACTCGATACATGGTGAAATGGCGTGGACAGGTGAAGAGATACTCGTTATGACTGAAACCAAGGTGAGAAGAAAGCAGTCCATCGCAGCGCTGACGATTACCGTCTGTATCGGCCTGCTTTGGATTGTTATGCCTCACCCTATTTTAATTGTCGCACTATGTTTCGCCCCGCTGGCTTTACTGTTCGTTCTCAACCAAACGTTTTGGCTCGTCACGCTGTTCGTTATTTTTTCATTCTTTCGTATTCATGAAGCGTTTCCCGTTATCTATAACTTTAAAATCCCATTGCTACTATCATTGGGGGCACTGGCCGCACTTGCTTTCCACCTTTTGATAAGTCGCCAGCTTACTGCTTTTTGGCACCCTTCATTAAAATGGCTGTGCATATTTTGGGGGTTGGTGATCATCGGCATCGTCTTTGCCTCCAGTCGTGACATTGCCATTACAGTTTTCAAAAATACCTATTGGAAAATCATCATTATGACATTGGCGATCACCTGGCTTATTACCAAGCCTGCTCAGTTGGCACAAATGTCGAAAGCAATAATTTTCGCCGGATTGTTGATTGGTTTAGTCGCATTACAAAACGCAGCGAATGGCATTGATTTAGTCGAAGGAACGCGCGTATCGATTGGACGCTCCATAGGTTCAGTACTCGGCGATCCGAACGACTTGGCGCTGGTATTAATGTTTCCCCTCGCCTTTACTGTTAGTCAGTTGATGGAGAAACGTTCACCTAAGCATCTCCGACTCTTCGCACTTGTTACCTGTTTGGTATTGTTTTTTGCGATTATTGAGACACAAAGCCGCGGGGGCTTGTTAGGCTCTCTATCGGTATTTGCGTACTTTGCCTTTAAGCACATCAAAAGCAAAACGTTAGTCTTAGTACTAGGCGCCGTCGCAGCCATCGTACTCTACGCATTTGCTGGTATCTCAGGGCGAGAATCTGGTGGCGCAGCCGAGGATGGTATAGATGCCTCTGCGATGGGGCGACTTTACGCGTGGGAAGCCGCATTTAAAATGGCTCTCCACCATCCGTTAACTGGGGTTGGGCTTGATAATTTCTATTTCAATTACTATTTCTATAGCCCTCACTGGGATGGTATCAATCACGCCGTACACAGTACTTGGTTTGGCGTATTAGCAGAAACAGGGTTTGTTGGACTAGCTGTGTTCATTACATTGATTGTGTCATTGATTCGAACCTCTTTGCATTCTATTTCACTACTGACGCCAACATCGGATTACACCCTCTCTGTTGGAGCAAACGCAGTCTTAAGTGGGCTGATCGGGACCATCGTATCAGGCACTTTCCTCACTCAAGGTTTCACTTGGCCAATTTACATTCTGGCAGCATTAACGGTTGTCGTTAGCCGAATCGTTCAAAGTGATTGTCAAAATGAGAAACCCTAATTTCAAATACCAATAGAAAGTCTAATTACCTGTTTTATAACAAATAATTCCTTGGCACGTATTGTGATTACTCTCTTGATTAGTAATCAAATAACGAAGACTCAAGGAGAGCTACATGACAGACATCGTAGTATTTGGAGAAGATTTTGGCGGGCTACCCTCCTCCACTCAACACATTGTCAAACGACTAGCAACGAGCCACCGCATCCTTTGGGTTAACTCAATTGGTCTGCGTCAACCTAGGCTGACCGCTAAAGACATGCAACGTGCGTTAAACAAGCTCGCTCGTGTGTTTAATAACGCTGGATCGCATAAGCCAACGTTAGAGTCTGAAATAAACCCAAATATTCACACCATTAACCTACTCACTATTCCTGCTCCAAGTTCTGCGCTGGCAAGAAAAGTAGCGGCTAAGATGATGAAATACCAGCTCAATAAACAGTTACACGCTCTTGGTTTTGATAAGCCTATATTTTGGACATCGCTCCCGACGGCCGCAGATGTTTGTGCGGAAATGAATTCACGTGGGCTAATTTACTATTGTGGCGATGACTTTAGCGCTTTAGCTGGTGTTGACCACGACACGGTTGCCAAGCATGAACGTACACTGGTTAACGCGGCTGATGTGATTTTTACAGCAAGTGACAAACTCGCCACTCAATTTCCATCTGGTAAAACCGTCACTTTGCCTCACGGTGTCGACTTTAGTCTGTTTTCTGAGCCAGCACCTAAGGCTGAAGATTTTCCTAATGATGGTCGCAAAGTGCTGGGCTTTTATGGCAGTTTGTCTGAATGGTTAGACTACGACTTAATTGCCCAAGTCGCAGACCAAGCGCCTGACTGGGATCTCGTGTTCATCGGCCCTAACGAGTTCAGTGATAATCCGCTTCCACAAAGAAGCAACATATACTACCTGGACCCGAGAGCGCATCACACTCTGCCACGTTACTCCCAACACTGGGATGCCAGTTGGTTGCCCTTTGTTGATAACGCTCAAATCAAGGCATGTAATCCGCTTAAACTTCTTGAGTACTTGGCAACAGGAACCCCTGTTATCAGCACACCGTTTCCTGCATTAATGCCCTACAAACATATGCTTCATGTGGTTCAAGATGTCGAAGACGTGCGTGCCAGTCTCGATCACCTCCTACCGCCACCGACAGATTCAAAGTCATTTGTTCAACAGCAAAGCTGGGAAGCAAGAGCCAACCAAGTTGATAAATTAGTGAGGGCGCTATGAACGATTTAAGAGAAAACCTCAGCGTACTATTACATGGTGCTTGGAGACGTCGCTACATGATCGTTATTCCTATGCTTGTATTGCCTGTGCTGGGTTTCATCGTAAGTAAACTGGTTCCGACGACTTATGTCGCTCATACGAGTATGCTTATCCAAGAGACAGCGAAAATGAACCCATTCCTTCAAGACCTTGCCGTCTCAACCATGCTGAAAGATCGATTGAGCGCACTCAGTACCTTGCTAAAAAGCCGACATGTTTTGTACTCAGTTGCCAAAGAACAAGCGCTGATTAGTGACGAAATGAGTGCCAAAGAGCAAGAGTTCATCATTAAAGATCTCGCGTCGCGTTTGTCTGTTCAGCAGCTCGGTAAGGACTTCATTCAAATCCAACTACGAAGTGGTAAACCGAATGGCATGGAGTCGATGTTACTCTCCGTCAGCGAACATTTTGTCGAACAGCTTTTAGCTCCTGAACGATCTTCAATTAAAGATTCAAGTCACTTTTTAACCATCCATATTAATAAACGCAGAGAAGAGCTGGATAAAGCAGAGCAAGCGTTCGCGGAATACAAGAATACTTACTCTCACGCGACGCCTGAAATGCAAGCACAAAGCCTGACTCGTCTGGCAAGCCTTAAACAAACCTTGGCAGAAAAAGAAGCGGAGCTTGCTGGTGTTACCCGAAGCCTAGGTAGTTTGGACCAACAACTTTCTAAAACCAACCCGGTTATCGGTAAGCTTGAAGAACAAATCATCGACATTCGTAGTGAGCTCACTTTGCTTCGCGCCAAGTACACTGAGGCGCATAGCATGGTTCAAGGCAAGCTACGAGAGTTAAACCGCTTGGAGCAAGAGCGCTCAGTACTATTGAACTCTAAACAACCGGAATTAAACAGCGCCCAACTTTGGGATATCGCAAGCAATACCACCGTAAACAGTCTTGGAGAAGCTCAGCCTCTTCTGGTCTCTCAGCTTCACCAACTGCAAATTATGCGCGGACGCTTTGAAGCCCTCACAGAAGAAACAAATAGCTTACGAACAATGATTCAAGAGTTAGAAAGTAATGCGCATCGATTTGGTAGCACCGCAACAGAAATCAACCGCCTAGCTCGTGATGTCGCGGTAAAAAGAGAAATGTATGATGACCTTGTAGAGCGTTATGAAATGGCTCAATTAACTGGTTCACTTGGCGTATTTGAAGAGAATAAACGCGTGAAAATCATTGATGAACCTTTCACACCAACCATTCCGTCTAACTTACCTAGTTTTGTGTTTGTCATTTTAGGGTTTATCGGTGGCGCGGGTTTGGGCATTGGATTAGCGACGATACTTGAGTTAGCAGATAACTCTATCCGCTCTAAAAGAGCATTAGAAAAGCACCTTGGCGTTCCTGTGATCACCACTCTACCTAAAGTGGTATACGGAAGCTAACAGCCGTTAACACTCCATGACAAGCACTCGTTCAGCGAGTGCTTTTCTTTTTGTGCTTATTCTAACTCCGTGTAAGGTTTCCACTAATATGAATCTCAAATTGAGAATAAACATCGCCCTTCATATGCATTGCCATTAACCTTATGTTTTTAAAAACTTAATTTATTGGCACGCAGTCTGCAATTCCTAAATAAACAAAGAACTCAACGAGGGTTTGAGAATGGAATTCAGACAAAAACAAAATAGCACTCAACGCAATAAAAAAGTGATATTACACGTCGTGCAGCACTTAGCTCCTGGCGGTTTGGAAACGCTCGTATTAGAGATGCTTCGTTTTGCGCAACCGAATCATTCCGTGTTTGTCGTAAGTTTAGAGGGAAGCAAAGCGCAAGCACTGCAATGCTGGTCAAAACTCTCGGCCTACCAAGGCCAACTGCACTTTCTCAATAAGAAACCTGGATTCAGCGGAAAAACCATCAGTACGCTGACTTCCATGCTCAAAGGACTTAAGCCTGATGTGGTCCACACTCACCATATCGGTCCACTATTATATGGTGGGATTGCGGCACGCTTAGCGCAGGTGCCAGTAATTATCCATACTGAGCACGACGCCTGGCATCTGAATAACAGAAAGTCGGCTCGACTTCAGTCCCTACTGCTAAAAATGATTCGTCCACATGTGGTTGCCGATGCGAACTTTGTCGCCGAACAAATCCAGACAAAACTGAATTACCGCAAAGTCTGCACCATACATAATGGGATCGATTGCCAGAAATTTCAAAGCGGTAACCAAGCAACCAAGAGAAACTTGTTTGGGCTTCCAGCCAACAAAACCGTAATTGGCGTTGCCGGGCGTTTAGAAGCAGTTAAAGGCCATAAAGTGCTTATCGAAGCCTTCTCTCATCTTACGCCAAACACACACCTAGCCATTGCTGGAGATGGTTCTCAGAGAGCTCAATTGGAAGCACAAGTTAGAACGTTAAAACTTGAGGATCGCGTTACCTTTTTAGGCTTGGTCGACGATATGCCCAGCTTTTACCAAAGCCTCGATTTATTTTGTTTACCGTCGCTTCAAGAGGGTTTCCCCCTCTCAACACTAGAAGCTCAAGCATGTGACGTTCCTTGTGTCGCAACCGATGTTGGTGGCGTGAAAGAGACGCTCTGCCCGATTAACAGCACATTGGTTGAAGCCAACCGTGTGTTCTCTTTGGCGGAAGCTTTGTCGCTGCAATTGAAATCAACCCATGGTTCTCCTCGAACTTTTATTCTCAAACATTTTGATATCAGAGACATGGTGAGTCGCTACTCACGTTTGGCCAAGGAGGCTAGCTATGAATGATTTACTTTGGATTACAGGTTTTGGTTTATCCGCATTTTTGATTGTCTATCATCATGTTGGTTATCCATTGCTACTTAAATGGCTTCCTTTAAAACAGCAAAAAACCACAGCACCATTTGTAGAGCGAGCTTACAAAGCCTCTCAAACAGACAGTCAGTTACCATCTATTACTGTCATCGTGCCCGCCTACAATGAAGAACAATGGATAGCAGAAAAGATCCGCAACCTTGCGAGCTTAGATTACCCAAGAGATAAATTGAAAGTGGTGATCGCATGTGATGGCTGCACAGATAACACAGCCGAGATTGCTCAAGCGACGATTCAAGAAGCAATCTGCTCCGATACACTGTTCATCATTAATGACCACCAAGTCAATCGCGGTAAAGTTGCCCTACTCAACGAAGAAATGCGTCATGTTAGCTCGGACATTACCGCACTGAGTGATACATCGGCATTGATTTCTTGCGATTCTCTGTTGCTAGCTAGTCAGCATTATCAAAATGAGAAGGTTGGAGTGGTTAACGCGACATATCAAATAATGAGTACCGATAACCAAGGTGAAGCAGCGTACTGGCAATACCAGTCTCGAGTGAAGCACCAAGAATCCTTGCTAGGTTCAACGATTGGCTCTCACGGTGCGTTTTATACATTCAGAACCCACCTATTTGAACCACTTGAAGTCAGCACCATTAATGACGATTTTATTCTCCCTATGAGAATCGTTTTGCGAGGCTATAACGCTATCTACGAACCTAACATGCTAGCTCTTGAACTCGAACAAAGCTCAGACGACGCAGACTTCAAGCGACGCCTAAGAATTTCAGCGGGTAACATGCAGCAGCTCATGCAATTAAAGAAATTACTGCTACCTCGCTATCGTGGCACTGCCTTTGCATTTCTATCGGGAAAGGTTCTGCGCTTAGCAACACCCTATTTGATGATTGTTTGCTTGGTTTGTTCACTACTACTGGCACACAACCCGCTGTTTCAAATAATGCTGCTCGCTCAAGCCTGTGTTTATGGTATCGCACTTGTCACTTACTTGGTGCCTGCACTTAACACAGTCAAGCCTTTTAAACTGATTAGCTACATCGTCATTGGTCATCTCGCCAATTTCATCGGCGGTATGAAGTATTTGCTAGGAATGGAAAATGGACGTTGGAAACGCGTCAACCAATAAGGAAAGCATCATGAAAAACTCACGCTACGATTCAAATGTATGCCACGCGAAAAGAACGTTTGATGTACTGGTTGCAATGTTTATTTTGCTCGTCACTGCACCACTATTCCCATTTATCGCGCTAGCTATAAAAATCACATCAAAAGGCCCAGTGATCTATCGTCAACTGCGTGTTGGGCGCTGTACACCAGAAAAAATGGATCTTTTTCAAATCATGAAGTTTCGCACCATGTATATTGATGCGGAACAACGCTCCGGTGCAGTTTGGGCAACCGAGAATGATCCTCGAATCACACCAGTAGGACGTTTTTTACGTAAGACGCGTTTAGATGAGTTACCACAGCTGTTTAATGTGTTGAGAGGTGAAATGTCGATGATCGGGCCACGTCCAGAGCGCCCTGCTTTCTACCAAAAGTTGGAAGATGAAATCCCTTATTTTGTAGAACGCACATATGGCGTATTACCAGGAATTACAGGCCTAGCGCAAGTTAACCAAGGCTATGATGCATGCATTGAAGATGTAAGACGTAAAGTTGGTTTTGACCACAGTTACGCACTAAGCTTAGGTTCGTTCTACTCTTGGATTTCAATGGACCTTTCAATCATGAGCAAAACTTTCGTTGTGATGATTGACGGACGAGGTCAGTAACCCCTAGTTCTGGTAACGGTCACTCTTGCCACTGGCGTCGCATCTTTTCGATGGTCGCTGGTGGCACATCATGAATGCTTTGATACGCTCCGCGACACACCTTAACTTCCACCTCAATTCGCTTCTTCACGCAATAGTCCAAGTAACGCTTCATCTCCCAGTGACGAACAAACGTATTACTCACAATCACGACTTTCCCTTTGTTCAACCACTTTCGAGTTTGCTGAAAACACCATTCATGCGCTTGGGACAATTGAGTTGGGTTAAAGTGATAATCACCTTCATCATTTTCAAAATACATGTCAGCTTCAAAATGCTTAGCACCAAGCTCTATCGCTAGTTGCTTTGCTAAGGTTGTTTTACCTGAACCTGGAAGTCCACGAATAAGAATGAGTTTAGCCAGTGACATAATGTTGTTAAATGAGGTGGGAATAAGCCCAAACTGTAACGGAAATATTGAAAAAGAAAAGTAGAAATAAAAAATGCCGAGCGCATTAGGCTCGGCATTTAAATTCAATAGTGGATAGTGTTTATTTGTAAGCTGACAGTTCGGTTCTTAACCCTTTAACCAAGCTTACACACATCAACAACAGAACAAAGGTAAACGGTAATCCCGTTGCAACCACACCTGACTGCAATGCTTGCAAGGCTTCTTTACCACCAACCCAAAGCATAACGGCTGCAATTGCACCTTCAATACAAGCCCAGAAAATACGTTGTGGAATTGGTGCATCAATCTTACCACCCGCAGTGATACTATCGATAACCAGTGAGCCAGAGTCTGATGATGTAATAAAGAACACCAGAATCAGCACGATAGAAAGCATTGAAATCACTGAGCTATACGGAAGCGCATCGTAAACATGGAACAGAGTCAGTGAAATATCAGTTAGACCATTTGCACCTAGCTCACCGACTTTATTCACCACTTGGTCAAGCGCGATGCCACCGAATACAGACATCCAAATCAAGGTAACGACAGTAGGAATAACGATCACTGCGAACAGGAATTCTCGAACCGTACGACCTTTAGACACACGCGCGATAAACATACCAACAAACGGTGACCAAGATACCCACCAAGCCCAGTAGAATACCGTCCAGCCGTGCATCCAAGTTTCATCTTCACGACCGTGGGGGTTGCTCAACGGAATAATATTTTCAATGTAAGCCATTGTTGTGTCGCGTAGCGAACCCCACGCCGTATCAAACGTGATAAAGGTAATGAAAATAAGCAGGGCAAATGCAACCACCATATTGACGTTACTCAGTAGTTTAACACCACCATCAATACCACGAATTACTGATAGCACCGCGATAAAGGTAACAAAGGTGATCACAATCATTTGTGTACCAATGCCGCCTTCTAGACCAAAGACATGGTTAATACCACTGGTCGCCTGCTGAGCACCGAGACCCAGCGACGTTGCAAGACCAAACAGCGTGGATAAAACGGCAAGAATGTCGATAACATGTCCTAACCAACCCCATGCTCGGTCACCAAAAATTGGATAAAACGCCGCGCGCAATGAAAGCGGTAAACCCTTGTTAAAAGCAAAAAACGCAAGTGCTAGTGCAACGAGTGCGTAAATACTCCAACCATGCACACCCCAGTGGAACATGGTGGCACCCATCGCTAGAGATTTCGCTTCTTCTGTGTATGGCACTGCGTTCAGTGGCATTCCCCACCAATCAGTGAAGTACGCGGTCGGCTCCGCCACACTCCAGAACAGAAGACCAATACCCATACCAGCTGCAAAGAGCATCGACAACCAAGAAACGGTTGAGTGATCCGGCGTTGCTTCTTTGCCACCTAAGCGGATTTTACCCAACGGAGAAAAAAGAAGAGCAACAGCGAATAATAAGAAGAAGTTTGTCGACCACATAAAGAACGCATCAAACTGTTCGATAATTCCGTTTTTCAGACCGTTTAATACATCACGAGCAGTGGTTGGCTCAACAAGAAGAAGTGAAATTAGACAGAAAACAACGAGACCCGCACTGATGCCAAAAACGGGGTTATGTATGTCGAATCCCCACTTTTGAACGTTGTCCTGTCCAACCTGATAGTCTGTTGTGTCGATACTATATTTTTTAAATGCATTATCCATAAATACAAATTTAACGTGAATTTGAAACGCCCCTCAGGTGAGAAGAACTCCAATACCGCCCTCCATTAATTTGAACTCTAAAGTTTTAAAGCGGGGCGAAGTTTAGCAGTAATCACATATTTTTGCAAAAAATCGCCATTTATTGCATTTTTGGCTCAGTTAAAGGCAGATGAGAACAAAGTAATATCAACACAAAAATTATGAGGTCTAACGATTGATTTTATCGTAATTTGATCGTTAGAAAAGCACTGGAAATACTTGCGCTCTGTGGCTTTATCATTGATGGACGCGTAAATTGAGATAAGTAACACTGACTTGGTTTCAAAGCTAGCGATGAAACCATGTCAGTAAAGTTTTCATATAGATTGAGTATTATAGGAAATGGAAGGTAATATTCCCCGTCACACTGCTCACGGTGTCACTATCGCTGTCAATATCCACGCCAAACGCTTGATAGCTTGCCCCAATAGAAACATTATCGAGCAAGAAGTATTCGGCACCGACACCATACATGTAGGAGACACCATCATCTTTATCTAAATTTCTCAGTCCGCCGTCATAATCAACATTGAATGCATTGATGCCACCTTTGGCATAGACATGAAGCGGCCCAAAGTCGATGCTTGGTTTCGCTGCTAAATAGAATGAATCAAAATCAGCACTACCCCTGCTGCCACTCAGTGATAAATCCACCTTGCCGTGGTTAAAGTAACCTGCCTCAATGCCAATGAATGGCAAAATACCAGTACCTACATGAATACCGTAGGTTGTATCGTTTTCGCTATCGATATCAGATTGACCGATTTGACCGCCAGCGTAAATCCATGAGTCAGCCATTGCTGATGTTGAGCACAACGTTAGAGCTAATAACGAGAGTGTTTTTTTCATACTATCCCTTCCTGAGCGATTCCTAAGCGAAACATTACGCAAATATGCGCATTTAATCGCCACTATATATTGGAAAGCATGAGCATTTTAAGATCCAAAAGTGAATAATTTATGTTCAACTTTTGTTTTGTGACTTCCAGACAAAAAAACACCGACATAAAGTCGGTGTTTTTCATATGTGTGTTAGAAAGCTAGACGCTTATAGGAAATGCAGTGTTGCGTTAACAGAGAACGTGCCGATATCGTCTTTACCCGCCGTGTAGTTCATGTAGCTAGCACCAACAGACATCGGACCAAAAATGAAGTACTCAGCACCTACACCGTACATTAGATCCAAATCGTCATCGTCTTTACCGCCTTTCACTTCTTTGTCCCACTGGTGGAAACCACCTTTTGCATACACATGCAGTGGACCAAAGTCGATGCTTGGCTTAAGTGCTGCGTAGTAAGACGTTAGCTTAGTGTCTTGACCATTTACATTAAATTCACCGTGTTGCGTTACACCAGCTTCAATACCAATGATAGGTAGAATGCCTGTACCAACGTGAACAGAGTATGATGTATCCGTCTCACCTTTGTAGTCAGACTGACCTACTGTTGCACCACCGTAAATCCAAGAATCTGCCATTGCCGCAGAAGATGCGCCAAGTAGCGCCACTGCTAATAGAGTTTTTTTCATCATCTACCTTTACTCTTTATTATTCCCACGTCTGCATAACTCAGTCGTTGGTACTACAAATAAAGGGAGGCGAACCATTGCCTCCCAGAACTAAAAAATAACGCTTATTGAGTTACTAGCAATTAGTGTACCAGTAACCTCATACGCGATAATTGCAAATCTGACGCTATTTTACTGGTTGATTAGCAAGCATCAATCGCGTTTTTGACTCGTTTATCAGAAACAGGATAAGGAGTGCCTAATTGTTGAGCAAAGTAACTCACGCGAAGCTCTTCAATCATCCAACGCACTTCTTTTACGTTTTCAGGAATGGCCACGCCTTTCGGGATCTTGTTCAGCAACTCTTTATAGTCTTGAGTCACAGATTCAATCTTCAGCATATGTAAACGATCTTTGTTTGGATCGATTGGCAACTTCTCCATACGACGCTCTATCGCACGCATGTAGCGAAGAATATCCGGCAAGCGTTTCCAGCCACATTCCGTCGCAAAGCCTTTGAAGATCAAGCCTTCAATTTGTGCTTTGATATCGGACAAAGCAAACGCCATAGTGAAGTCGATTTTGCCTTTGAGCTTCTTATTGATGCTGAACGCCGTTGTCAGAATAGTCTCAACCTGTTTCGCGATCTCTACGACGGTATCACCCAGTTCAGCACGAACGTGTTCTTTCAACGCTTCGAACTTCTCTGGCTCCCAAACTAAGCCACCCTGCTCTTCAATAAGCTTATCGACACCACAGGCGATACAGTCATCAATCAGATCAAGCACTTTGCCGTAAGGGTTAAAATACAAACCCAACTTCGATTTGTTCGGTAAGTTAGCGTGCAAATATTTAATTGGAGACGGCACATTCAACAAAATCAAACGACGCTGACCAGCACGCATTGCCGTTATCTGCTCGTACTCCGTTTCGTAGAGTTTGATTTCAACGCTGTCTTTGCTATCAACAAGTGCAGGATACGCTTTTACATCGTAGCCACCACGTTTTTGTTGGTACACTTTCGGCAATTCACCGAAGCTCCACGTATGCAGACCTTGCTGTTCAATATCGTCATCCGCCACTTTAGAAAGCGTTTCTTGAACTTTGTCTTTCAAGCTCTCTTTCAATTCGTGAAGGTCTTTATGTTCCTTCAGTTTGCGATTTCGATGATCAACCGCGCGGAACGTCACTTTCAAGTGCTCAGGCACCTGTTCCAAGTTCCAGTCTTCACGCAATACTTCTACACCCGTCATGCGGCGCAGTTCTTTCTCTAGCGAGTCTAGCAGCGGCGCTTCCATTGGCTTGACGCGTGCCAAGAATGCATCGGCATAGTTTGGCGCAGGCACAAAGTTCTTACGAATCGTCTTCGGCAGCGATTTAATCAAGCTAACCACAAGCTCATGACGTAAACCTGGGATCTGCCAGTCAAAGCCCGCTGGTTCAACTTGGTTTAAAATCGGCAACGGCAAATGCACTGTGACACCGTCACTATCGTCGCCCGGTTCAAATTGGTAACTCAACTTGAGCTTCAAACCATTTTGATGCCAGAAGTTCGGGTAATCCAAGTCGGTGACATGACTAGCATCGCCCTTGAACAGCATCTCTTTTTCAAAGTTCAGCAGTTCAGGATCTTCTTTCGATGCTTTTTTCCACCACGTATCGAAATGTTTACCAGACACCACTTCGGTACCAACACGTTGGTCATAGAAATCAAACAGCTCATCATCATCCACCAAGATGTCACGACGACGAGATTTGTGTTCAAGCTCTTCCACTTCTTGCAGAAGCTTACGGTTTTGCTTAAAGAACGCGTGTTTGGTTTCCCACTCACCTTCAACCAGTGCACTGCGAATAAAGATTTCTCGGCTAACGGTCGAATCGATACTGCCGTAGTTCACCAAACGTTTCGGTACGATTGGCACGCCGTAAAGCATGACTTTTTCGTGCGCCATCACCGCCGCGCGTTTCTTCGACCAATGCGGTTCGCTGTAACTGCGCTTGATAAGATGTTTGGCCAATGGCTCAATCCACTCCGGCTGAATCTTGGCAATGATGCGACCCCAAAGTTTTGAGGTTTCCACCAGCTCGGCCGACATGATCCATTTAGGTTGCTTCTTGAATAGCCCCGATGCTGGGAAGATATGAAAGCGAGCGTTACGCGCGCCTTGGTATTCATTCTTCTCTTGGTCTTTCATACCGATGTGTGACAACAAACCAACCAAGATCGCACTATGTACGCCATGGTAAGACGCAGGCTCATCGTTCAGTTTGAATTCCATTTCACGCATCGACTGGTGAATTTGGAAGTACACATCTTGCCACTCACGCACGCGCAAGTAGTTCAAATAGTCTTGCTTACATTGCTTGCGGAACTGGTTGCTAGACAAGGCTTTTTGCTGCTTTTGGATGTATTCCCACAAATTTACAAACGTCAGGAAGTCCGACTCTTCATGGAAGAAACGACGGTGCTTATCATCTGATGATTGTTGTTTGTCTGAAGGACGCTCGCGTGGATCTTGAATCGACAAGGCCGCTGCAATGATCATCACTTCTTTAAGCGCACCATATTTTGGCGCTTCCAAAACCATACGCGCCAAGCGTGGATCGATTGGCAAACGCGCTAATTGGCGACCAATGGAAGTTAGGCGTTTTTTCGGGTCTTTTACCTCAGAATTAATCGCGCCAAGCTCTTCCAGCAAACGAACACCATCTTGGATGTTACGTTTGTCCGGCGCTTCTACAAATGGGAAGGCTTGAATGTCGCCCAAGCCAAGTGCCGTCATCTGTAAGATAACCGATGCTAGGTTGGTACGCAGGATCTCGGGATCGGTAAACTCTGGGCGCGACTCAAAATCTTCCTCTGAGTACAGACGGATACAGATACCCTCTTCCACACGACCACAACGACCTTTACGTTGGTTCGCACTCGCCTGAGAAACCGGCTCGATTGGAAGACGCTGAACCTTAGTTCGGTAACTGTAGCGGCTAATGCGCGCCGTGCCCGGGTCGATAACATACTTGATGCCCGGAACGGTTAGCGAGGTTTCTGCCACGTTGGTTGCCAGTACAATTCGGCGACCAGCATGAGGTTGGAAAATCTTGTTCTGCTCGCCCGCCGACAAACGCGCGTAAAGCGGCACAATTTCCGTGCTCTTCAGATTACGTTTGGACAATGCATCTGCGGTATCACGAATTTCACGCTCACCGTTCATGAAGATCAGGATGTCACCTAAACCTTCATCGCACAATTCGTCTACCGCTTCGAAGATGCCTTCAAGTTGGTCACGATCATTGTCGTCATCACCGCTTAGTGGGCGGTAACGGGTTTCTACTGGGTAAGTACGACCTGACACTTCAATAATTGGTGCATTGTTGAAGTGTTTTGAAAAACGCTCTGGGTCGATGGTTGCCGACGTGATAATTACTTTCAAATCAGGACGGCGTGGTAGCAACTCTTTCAAGTAACCCAAGATGAAATCGATGTTAAGGCTGCGCTCGTGCGCTTCATCGATAATAATGGTGTCGTATTGATTCAAGAAACGGTCATGCTGAATTTCAGCCAACAAGATACCGTCCGTCATCAATTTGATTTGGGTATTTTCAGAGATCTGATCGTTGAATCGAACCTTGTAACCAACAAACTCACCCAGTTTGGTTTCCATCTCTTCGGCAATACGGTTCGCAACCGAACGCGCCGCAAGACGACGAGGCTGAGTATGACCAATCAGGCCGAACTTACCGCGACCAAGCTCAGCGCAGATTTTTGGCAGCTGAGTGGTTTTACCAGAACCGGTTTCACCCGCGACGATAACCACTTGGTTTTCTTCAATCGCTTTCGCGATGTCGTCACGCTTTTGGCTGACGGGCAGAATTTCTGGGTATTCAATCGTTGGTTTGTAGTTGCTGCGTTGTTCCGCAACCATCATCGATTTAGCAATGTCGAGTGCAATTTCATCAAACACAGCATTACGTGCTGCATCTTTCTTAATTTTGCTCGCACCAGAAATGCGTTTACTTAAACGGAAGCGGTCACGCATCATGCACTGGCTTAACGCTTTGCGTAGAGACGCCGCGCTATTCACTTGAGCCTGAGGTGCTTTATCTTGTTTCGCTGTCGCCTTTTGCACACCATTTGACGGTGTCGCTTGCTCTTCAGCGGGATTCTTTTTTGGGGGCTGTGACGAAGTCAAAGCGTTTCCTATTCTTTTCATTACAAAAACTGCGCGGATTGTATCACACAAGATCTGCAACAAGATAACCGAAACCACATTCAAATTTTTCGAACATGTTCAGCAAATCCCTATACTTTTTAACCAACGAGCCTCGCTTATAATGGCTCCCATAGTCAAAAGCACTTATTTAAGGAATAACCATTATGTCTCGTGTACTAGCTCTAAAATCAAGCATCCTTGGCGATTACTCTCAATCAAACAAACTGGTTGAAGACTTCATCAAAAATGTAGACCAAGACAAGCTAACTGTTCGTGATTTGGCTGCCAACCCATTACCAGTTTTGGACTTCGCCGTTGCCACTGCACTTCGCGCAACGGAAGATCTTTCACAAGAACAACAAGAGGTTGTCGAACTGTCGGATACCCTTATTGAAGAAGTAAAAGCCGCAGACACTTTGGTTATTGCCGCACCAATGTATAACTTTACGATTCCGACTCAGCTTAAAAACTGGATTGATTTGATTGCTCGCGCTGGCGTGACATTCAAATACACAGAAAACGGCGTTCAAGGCCTGATCGAAGGTAAGAAAGCGATTGTCATCACGACTCGCGGTGGTATCCATAAAGATTCACCAACAGACAACGTCACACCATACCTGCGTACCGTGCTAGGTTTCGTTGGTATCACTGATGTGGAATTTGTTTATGCGGAAGCGCTAAACATGGGTGAAGATTTCGCTGCGAAAGGCATTTCTGAAGCGCAGAGCCAACTTGCAGCGATAGCGTAAATTGGCCAAGCTAGATAGAAGAATGTAAATAACAAGGGATTGGTTCGCGCCAATCCCTTGTCGATCAAAATACCCTAATCGTGTTTAGAAATTATCTTATTTCTCCCAGAGCGATTCACTTTCTCTAAGTTGTGTAGCGCTTCGTGATAGAGCTTTTCCAAAGACTGCTCGGCTTCGTTTATCATATTCTCAATCATCGCATCAAACGCGACATCACTCGGAATTTCGAGATCGTCTCCAACGTCAACCTCAAGAGAATTGACGTACAACACTAACCATTCATCACCCTCTAAATGTCCTTCCCCGTGGACGACAAAAAAGCGCTTGGCAAATTCATCGTTGGTACAGTTTATCGCCTCAATTTGAATATTGAATGAGGAGTCGATACTCATGGTGCTCATGCCATCCGATTCATCAGATGCATCACAAACAGCCTTAACTTTGGCACGATACACGAAGGTTCGCGTTGAAAGCAGCATTGTATTATTCATCATTACTCATAATGGGCGATAAAGAAGTCAGTTGCAAATCCGACCTATATGCATCTTACGATGCTCTAAAACTCGAACTGGAAGTAAATGGTATTGTAGTTGCTCCCGCCTTTAATGCGCCCAAACTGGGACGCACTTTCGAAAATTGCTGAGCGGTGATGCAATGAATAACCCACCCACATATTTTCCCAGTTTTTTTGGTTGAATAAGTCACCTATATTTACATCAAACGAGAAGTCTAAGTAGTTCAGTAGCTTACTTGGTGTATAACCCTTGTCTTCCATTTCGGTTCCTTCGATGTAGGTAATGTTGTCGACGTATGACATACCTTCCGCAACACCAAATCGCCAAGTCGTTGGCCAATTAACGGTATAATAAGCCTTAATCGCCATCACGTATTCTGTGCTCGCGGACTGAACACTGGACGACCAGTGATGAACCAAACCTGGCGTTAAATAAATATCAAGAGGAAAGCCAAACAACTCGTCCGTTAGCGGGTGCCCATAAAACAATGAAGTAAGTTGATTGTCGTATGGGTCTTTTTCTCTCTCAAAGCTAAATATTTCACCAATATTTGAAGGCGTCGCCCAACCATGCGCGATACGTAGGTATGGTTTATTGCTCAGTGCTGATTTCGGAGCTTTGCCTTTATCGTTGAAAAAGCCAAAACCGACAAACGCTTCACCTTGATATCGGTCTTCTACAAGCTGGCTGTTGTAGGCATTATCATCTAAGCGAGTGACACTCGTTTCCCCCAATAAATACAAGTTGGAAGTCACATGATAACGCGCTTTGATGCCGATGTTGGCGTCAAGTCCTGCTCCAATTCTTTCCCCAGTAACATCTTTAAACGCATAATATTCACTGTTGAAGTCGGCGTCTTTGTATCGAATCGTGATAGATGGCTCTAACTCCCAATCACCAAACGCATAATTAGCGGCAAGGCGATAATTAGAGTGAAACTGGAGTTCATCGTCCGTCATTAATTCTAACTCTGCGCGCCAGTTGTCGTTAATGCTATAACGAACTTGACCACCAAAGTCGACTCTGTCCCCTTCATTGGCATTTTGTAGCGACATGGGAATATCAACAAATCTCAATCGCATGATCGCACTCGCGCGCCAGTCAGAATCACTCTCGTCATACAGAAAAACGCCGCCTTCAATGCCATTGATATACAAATGCTCGTTTTCAAAGAACATCATTGGTACAAATGTACTCACCGTCGAGTCATTATCGGCGGTATAAAACGGGATCGATGCGGTGCGATACATCGCTGCAATTCCCCACGTTTGCTCTTCTACACCATACGCAGAAGAAGTCATCGCAGCTAAAGGCAAAGTGAGGGTTGTTAGAATTAATCTCTTCATGAGTTCGAAAAATGTTGGTTGAGAAGCAGGCAAACATCAATGATTTGCCATTTAAAGCTTATGTTCTTCTGATGATAGCCGTTACAATGACAAATGTTGTCATCCTCGTGACAGTTTGAGTCCCAAGATTATATTAATATTGCACGACTAGATGAGCTTATTTGTGAATATTTTTACTATCGTAACAAGCTCTTAAAATTCTAGCTTAGTTCTAAATCAAACATAATGAAGTAAAAAGTGAAAGCATCAGAACTTATCTCTACCTTGAATCATTTACCCGCAGACACGGACCCAGACATTGTGATGGGAGAAGCATGGCTGCCTGAAAGGTTGATAGGGACTCAACTTGAAGGTGACATGTTATTTTTGCACTTTGATAATGCTCCAGAAGATGGTCAGGGAGACGAAGAGGGACGCGGCTTCGTCGAGCACGAAATAGATCTAATCAGAACGCGACTTCAGCAGATTTTGGATGAAGACAGTGATAACGCGTCAAAAGCCGATGCCATGCTAGGTTTATTCCTTATGGGACATGAACTTAGTAGCTCGCAAGTTATCGAAATATTAGAAGAAGCTGACACATAAGGAGCCGTTTTGCCAGCATTGATGAATACGACTGAAACATCTTCACTTCCTCTTATCGTTGCAGGTCCGATTTTGCGCAAAGTGACCGCAACTGAAATCAATATTTGGCTAGTCACCACCCAACGCTTGGAGGGTATGGTGCAAATTACGGATGAAAACGCCTCCGTCCTTCATCAAGCCCCCTTAAGTGAGCAAAAAGAACAGCTTCAAATCGGTCTCAATGCGTGGTGCTGTTTGTTGCAATTAAAGAGCGAGTTTCCGACCCATCAAACGTTACACTATCAAATACAAACGCAACACGGCTCCGTAACGGAACTGCTTCCTCATCTGACTTATGAACGAGATAACTGTCCAAATTTGGGCGTTGAGTTCCTAATCAGCGAAAAAGCAGATTATGTTCTGCATGGCTCGTGCCGGAATCCCCACCACTTCAGTAAAGATACATTGGTCGCTGCGGATCATAAAATCGCATCTCAAACCATCGAAGAAAGACCAGATATGCTCATCATGAGTGGTGACCAAATCTACGCAGACCATGTTGCAGGCCCTACTCTGGACGCCATCGAACAAGTCATTGCCCTACTCGGTTTACCGGGCGAAGAATTCGAGCAAGCGCCGATAAAAAATACCAATGCCCTCTACCAGCACTCAGCTTGTTATTATGGTCGGGACAAATTGTTGCCTCATTATGTGAATGATGGCAGTTTACTGAGTACGTTTTTCCCGCACAGAGGGACGCCAATATTCAGCGCCAAAGAGTGTGAAAACCATCTAATAAGCTTTGCCGAATGCTTTGCAATGTACTTATTGGTTTGGTCTCCGACCTTATGGAAGCTTATTCGGACAGATCGCTTATTAGAAAATGAGTTTACTGTCGGCGGAGCAACTCTCGACCCCAAATGGCAACAGCAATGGCGAGAAGAAAAAGCTCAAATAGATAAATTCGTCTCAGGTCTAGATAAGGTTCAACGCCTACTTGCTCACATTCCAACCTACATGATCTTTGATGATCACGATGTCACCGACGATTGGAACCTTACCATAGGCTGGGAACAAGCCGCGTACAGCAACGCCTTTGCAAAACGTATTATAGGCAACAGCCTGATTGCCTACTGGCTCTGCCAAGGGTGGGGAAACGCGCCAGAAAAATTCAATGATGAGTTTATGAGTATCGCTCAACGCTTTTTCAACGAGCGTTCCTCACAAACTCAAGATGCATTTATTCAATATTTGTATCGCTTTGAGAATTGGCATTACACCATTCCGACGACGCCAAAAGTTGTCGTGCTAGATACGCGAACCAGACGCTGGCGTTCTGAGTCTAAAATGAACAAGCCCTCTGGGTTAATGGACTGGGAAGCAATGATTGAGTTCCACCAAGAACTTGTTCATCAAGACAAAGTTATCATTGTTTCTGCCGCGCCGATGTTCGGAGTGAAATTTATCGAAGCACTGCAGCGAGTAGTAACGATGCTTGGTAAACCATTAATGGTCGATGCTGAAAACTGGATGGCGCACCCCGGAAGTGCGAATACGCTTATTAGTATTTTTACACATACTAAGACGCCGACCAATTTCGTTATTCTCTCTGGCGACGTGCACTACTCTTTTGCATACGACATTAAACTTCGCTACCGAAAAAATAGTCCGAATATCTATCAAATCACCTGTAGCGGGATTAAAAATCAGTTCCCAACCCAATTGCTCAATATTTGTGATGGTCTAGATAGGCTTCTATATAGCCCTCGTTCGCCTTTAAACTGGTTCACAAAACGTAAGCGGCTAAAGATCTACAAACGCGCACCAAGTTCGCACAATTTTTATCGCTTAGTTAACCACAGCGCCATTGGTGAGCTGCGTCTTGATGACGAAGGAAAGCCGAGCCAAATTAGCATTCTAACGAGCGATGGCGAAGAGGTACATTTTCCACCAACTCGTGCAGAAGGCTAAATCTCGCTCCCAAAATGACTTGCCCTTTCTTGAAGACAAGTCATTTTTGACTGAACTTAAAAGTACGAGGGATTTGGGTAGATGAGCAAAGCTCTTGACTGTCAACGGCGTGCTAAATTTGATACCACACCTTGAGATCTACCGTATTTATGACCATGTTAACCAAATAAACAATAGCTCGGTGTTCAATATGTTTAACTCTCTTACCTCATTATTTAAACAGCTCATTGAAGGCTCTGATTTAAGTCAAACCAACACACTCTCTCCGAATATGGCTATCGCGTGCTTGCTCTGTGAAGTATCTGGCGCAGACCATAACGTCGATGATAAAGAGCAAGAAACAAAGCGTTCATTATTGATGAAGCTTCTGTCATTAAATGAAGAAGAATCAAATGCTTTGTTAGAGCAAGCGCAACAGAAAATAAAAAACTCCGCGTCTCTGTACGATTTTACTTCTCAACTGAGAGAATTGACTCAAGAAACGCGCTACAACTTAATCAAAAGCATGTGGGAAGTGGCTTATGCCGATGGCGAAATTGATCCACTAGAAGATGCTGTGATCCGAAAAACAGCAGAACTACTCTACGTTGATCACAGTGAGTTCATTCGAGCAAAGTTGCAATCTCAGTAAGGCAACAAGGTAAACATGTAAGTCGCGCAAGCTATTTCAAGTCTACCGTGAAATGATGGCGAAGATTGAGTTCTATAGCCATAAAAAAACGCGCATTACGCGCGTTTTTTCGATAAGCCAACGACATTGTTATTAAAATACTGGTCAAGATATGAATGTGTTTGACGAGCTCTACACTAAACAGATTCCATGACAAAACAACAATGGTTGAATGACGATTTGATTACAAGTTTGCCTATCTATAGCGGACCATTAAAGCATAGTCAGAGCAAGCTTAGCTAAATTGTACGCATCCACATAACCAGAATGTTGGCGCCCTTCCCAATCAATGCCTTTTGCTTCCTGAGCTGCTCGGTGACCAATACGCTTATCCTTAAGACGATTTTGAATGCGATAAAGCGTCGCTAAGTTGATGAACTCCGTAAATGGCGCTTCAATACCTTTTTGCTTACACTCTTCAAGCAGGATGAGGTCATCTCGGCCCCATGATGCATAAATCTTGTTACGACCACCGAAGTTCTTAACCATGGATTTAAGCACTTCATCTAATGGGCGTCCTTGTTTTTCAATTTTACGTGGCGTAATACCTGTTAGCTCGGCACAAAACAGCGAAACTTCATCATGTTCAGGTTTTACGTAGTATTGAGCTCGCTTGACTATCTCGCCTCTAGACAAATCTATTTCAGCCAACCCAACTTCGATAATTTCACCCGTGCTGCCGACGCCATTTTCGTTCCAGCAACACATTTCTAAATCGAAGCATACAATACGGTTATGGTTCATAGTTTGTCTTGATTCCTAACATAAAATTTTAAAGCGTGGGATTCTACCGTAACACGGTGTAAAACTCGAATTTGCGCGCCCATTTAATCGCCAATCGACACATTATTACGACCGTTTTTTTTACTCAAATAAAGTTGATTATCCATTTTGTGATACAAGCTTTCAGGATCTTCATCTTTATGGACAGCCGCGCCGATACTTAACGTGCAAATGATTGAAGCATCGCCATAGTCAAAAGCCGTACTTGCCACGATGCTCCGCAACTTTTCCAGATAAGCTTCCAGTGCTTCTTTATCAATGACTTTAGAAATAATACAGAACTCATCACCACCAGCACGATAAAATCGGTCTCCAGGTTTTAGATTCGCACTGACTAGCTTAGTCACATGCTGCAATGCTTCATCTCCCCCTAAATGACCATGCTTGTCATTGATAACTTTGAAGTGGTCGATATCAAAACCAACCAATGCGAAGCTAACACCTTTATTTATCTGGCTAAGCAAGTGATCGTTAAACGCTCGGCGATTGAGTAACTGAGTTAGAGGGTCACGCTCAGCCATCCTTTTTAATTCGACGGTTTTAAGCTCTAACATGACCGCCAAGCGCTCTTTTTCTCGTGACTGTAAATTCACAATCCAACTAATCAAAAAGGCGATTACCAACCCGGCTAATGTCGTGCCCGCTAAAATAGAACGCTCCCAAGCAGAGACGGCATCAGAAAGTTTAAAATCAATCCGCCACTCACGATTAGGCAGTTGAATGGTACGGCTTATAACCGTTCCTCGAATGTTGTCCCAGTTTGAACTTTGGAAGAGAACGGGGTCATCTGCTGCGTCAAAGCCTAAATCTTCTACGCGCACCGACATATCTAGCTCGGTCGCGGTTTTCGTGATCAAATCCTCAAAGTAAACCGTACTTCGAATCACCCCTGTCACTACACCTAATAAATGTTTGTTCTCGAAGTCAAACACTGGATGGAACACTAGCAGCCCAGTTTTAGGAATGGACTTGTCATACCCATCTTGCAGTAAGCGAACTTTATCCGAGACATTCGCTCGCCCATTTGTGGATATATCATCCAAGATGAGATCGAAGCGTTTACGTGAAAAATAGAAACCTAATAGAGAAAGGTTTTCTGGTGTTCTTGGATAAATATCCGATGCGATAAAAATTGGCTCTTTGTGTTCAAAAATGTACCCGTAGGTTTTGGGGCCATCTTTAGGAACGGTAAACGGTTGGAAATCAGGAAATGTTTGACGGGTCTTTAAAATATGCTCATCAAGGTCTTCGAATTCGACCTTTTGCATCCATTGAAGTCCGATTAGACTTCGCGAGCTATTGATTACTTGTTCCGCATACATTGGGAACGAAGACCAATAGGTGCGTTCAATAGAATGAAAAAAGTTTGCACCTGCACCAATGAACTTTAAATCATTTTCGACGTTCGCTTTCAGTGATTCTGCTTGTCGGTCAGCTAAAGTATCAAACGTCGTCTGCGTATACCGTTGCTGCATCGTATAAGCAGCACCGACCACACCAGCAGTGACACACAACGTCGCTGCAAAAGCTAGAATAGAGTCTGAATGTCGTTTGATAACGCTCTTGTGAGCGGTGTTTTGTGTCATATCGTAATTTTGATACTTCCGTAAGTTAAACTTCGGGATCTATTGAAATACTGCGTTAGCAACGCACAAACATCAAGCAACAACCTATGCAGGGCGGTCCGATCGTCGATTTTTCACGCTGTTCGTACGGTATAGTCACGAATTATTACAGCCTTAAGCCTTGAATATGCTACCATCCGTCATCATTTTAATGTCTAAACTTGGTGCAAGATCGCAAAGACGATCGTTTTAGTGAACACATATGAGCCAATACTGAGCACCAATAATCAATAGAAAGAGAAAAAACGTCATGAACATTGATTTGAACCTAATTCCTCAAACGTTCGATATGCTTCACGCTGGCCTAACCGCATCGAGCGTTTTGCTTCTTTTAGTCGCGGTCTCTCGCAAATCAAAAGTGGTTGAGAAAGTCGTAGAAAAACCGGTCGAGAAAATCGTCGAAGTTGAGAAGCCAGTTGAGAAGATCGTCGAAGTAGAAAAAGTCGTTGAAGTTGAGAAGGTCGTAGAAAAAGTGGTTGAAGTTGAATCGAAACTTGCAACAGCATCAACAGACTCTGCAATGCAGCTGCTTTCTATCCTGCAGCAAGAAGCTCGTCTGATCGACTTCCTACAAGAAGACCTAACGTCATTCTCTGATGAAGAAGTAGGCGCAGCAGCTCGCGTAATTCATACTGGTGGCCAGAAAGTATTGAACGATTACGTAACACTTGCGCACGTTCGCAACGAAGACGAAGAAACTCGTATTACGGTTGAAGAAGGCTTCAACCCACAAGAAATCCGCCTTACTGGCAACGTGACAGGTAGCGCGCCATTCCAAGGCACGTTAGTGCACAAAGGCTGGAAGGCAACATCGATGAACCTTCCTAAGCTGGCTGAAAACTACGATGCATCTGTGATTGCTCCAGCCGAGGTTGAGCTGTAATGGAACACATGAACCAAGAAAACCACTCTCAAGAAGCGTCTGTTGAAACTCAACAGACGCCTAAATTCAGTGTTGGTATCGACTTAGGTACAACACACTGTGTCATGTCTTTTGTTGATACACACGACGAAGATGCTCGCGTAGAAGTAATGCCTATCCCGCAGCTGACTGCGCCGGGTACAGTAGAGACTCGTAGCCAATTAGGCTCTTTCCTATACCAACCACACGAACACGAAATGAACCCGCAATCACGCGTTCTTCCGTGGTCGAGTGAGCCAAAAGCTCTGGTTGGTGCTATCGCGCGTAACCTAGGTTCAAAAACACCGATTCGCCTTGTTGCAAGTGCGAAATCTTGGCTTTGCCATGCAGGTGTGAATCGTCGTGATTCCTTCCTGCCAGCAGGTAGCCCTGAAGAAGTGGAAAAAGTATCCCCTCTTCGCGCGACAGAGCTTTACCTAGAGCACTTAAAAGATGCTTGGAATCACGCGAACCCAAATCACAACCTTGCCGATCAAGACGTAACTATTACGGTTCCTGCTTCTTTCGATCCTGCTGCTCGTGATCTAACAGCCGAAGCAGCACGCAACGTTGGTTTTGTGCACCTAACGCTTCTAGAAGAGCCTCAAGCTGCGCTTTACAACTGGATTGATAACAGCAACGACAAATGGCGCGACGAAGTTGAAGTTGGCGACATCGTGCTTGTGGTCGATATCGGTGGTGGTACAACTGACCTTTCTTTGGTTGAAGTAACTGAAGACGACGGCAACCTAACTTTGAACCGCATCGCGGTAGGTGAACACATCCTACTTGGCGGTGACAACATGGACCTTGCACTTGCGTACCGCTTGAAGATGAAGCTAGCGCAAGAAGGCAAAGAGCTACAGCCATGGCAAGTTCAGGCGATGACGCACGCATGTCGCGATGCGAAAGAAGCGCTATTGAACGACAGCGAGCTGCAGTCAGTGCCAATCGTGGTACCAAGCCGCGGTTCTAAACTGCTTGGAGCAACGTTGAAGACAGAACTGACTCAAGAAGAAGTACAACAAACATTGGTTGACGGCTTTTTCCCTCAAGTTTCGATTACGGACCACCCTGTTCAACGTAACCGTGGCGCACTAACGCAAATGGGTCTGCCTTACGCACAAGATGCGGGTATTACTCGTCACATTGCAGCGTTCTTGTCTAAGCAAGCACACGCGCAAAGCGGTGCTGAATCAGCGCAAGCTCAAGATTTCAACCCATTTGCAAACATGCCAGGTATGCCAGGGGCGGATGCAGCGCAATCGGCTGACTTCATCAAACCAACGGCAATCCTATTCAACGGTGGTGTGCTGAAATCAAAACTTCTAGCCACTCGTCTAGAAGACACGATCAACGAATGGCTAATTGAAGCAGACGCAGAAATGGCGAAACGCCTAACAGGTGTGGATCTAGACCTTGCAGTTGCTAGCGGTGCGGCTTACTACGGCTCTGTGCGTCGTGGTCAAGGCGTTCGTATCCGCGGCGGTATTGCTTCGGCGTACTACGTGGGTATCGAAAGTGCGATGCCTGCGATTCCGGGCATGGCGCCTCCAATGGAAGCACTGTGTGTAGCACCATTTGGTATGGAAGAAGGCTCAAGCGTTGACGTACCAAGCCAAGAGTTTGGTTTGATCATCGGCCAGCCAGTTAACTTCCAATTCTTCGGCTCAACCGTTCGTCGTGACGACCTAGCAGGTACTCACCTTGACTACTGGGCACCAGAAGAGCTTGAAGAGCTACCAGAAATCCAAGTAACGCTGCCTGTATCTGAAGGTCGTCGTGAAGGTGAAGTGGTTCCAGTTACCCTAGCTTCTCGCGTAACAGAGCTTGGTACGCTTTACTTAGAAGCCATTGCCGCTGATAACGGGCAAAAATGGCATGTTGAGTTCGATGTGCGCGAAGACGCGAAAAGTGACTCAAACGAAGAACAATAATTAGAAGTCAAACGGCATCCAATCGGGTGCCGTTTTTAAATACACGAAGGTTTGGTTTTGTATGGCATCTCCTCGTTTCCTTGTTGGTATTGACCTCGGCACCACAAACACTGTGGTGGCCTACTGTGAAATCACCGACAACCTTGAACAATCCGAAGTATCCCTATTTGACATCGACCAACTGATTGGTCCGGGCGAAGTCGTTCGTAAACCACTTCTGCCCTCTTTCCGCTATCATCCAGCTGTAGGTCAAATCTCCCCTTCTGACCTCACTCTTCCTTGGGACAACGAACCTGTTGCTGGCGACATTAACAATGTCATCGTTGGTGAATGGGCTCGTGAATTAGGCGCGAAGGTGGAAGGACGTCAGGTATCCAGTGCAAAAAGCTGGCTATCGCACCAAGCGGTAGATCGTAGCTCAGACATTCTCCCTTGGGCTGGCGCGCAAGGCGTAGATAAAGTCTCGCCCGTCATTGCCAGCGCAAGCTACCTTAACCACATTCGTCAAGCATGGAACTACCGTCATCCTAGTAACAAGCTAGAAGACCAAGATGTGGTTGTGACCGTTCCAGCATCGTTCGATGAAACCGCTCGTAAGCTCACGCTTGAAGCCGCAGAGTTGGCAGGTTTAAAGAAAATCGTCCTGCTCGAAGAGCCACAAGCCGTATGTTACGACTGGTACGCACGCCATCAGAAAACCGCAGCTGATGAGCTCAAAGAGTTACCGCTGATTCTGGTGTGCGATGTGGGCGGTGGTACCACCGACTTAAGTTTGATTGAAGCAAGTTTCTCTTCTCAAGATGAGCTAGCCCTTGATCGTATTGGCGTTGGCGAACACTTGATGCTGGGTGGTGATAACCTCGACTTAGCATTAGCACACCTTGCAGAAAGCCGCTTCAATCAAAGTAAGAAGCTCACTGCAGCAAGCCTAACAAAGCTAATTCAGCAAACACGTAAAGCGAAAGAGAACCTGCTTTCAGCGAGCGCACCTGACGAAGTGAAGATCACCATGTTAGGTAGCGGCTCTAAGCTACTTGGGGGCACAAAGAGTATTGCTCTAAGCAAACAAGAAGTGCACCAAATCGCATTAGATGGCTTCTTCCCGCTTTCTGATTTCAGTGACGTACCAGACAAACGTCGTAGCGCGGTTGTCGAGTTTGGCCTTCCATACGTTGCTGACCCAGCGGTGAGCAAGCACGTTGCCGAGTTCTTAACTCAGCACCAGCAAGTCGCTCGTGCCGCTCTTGGCATTGAAGACGATAAACAAAACGCGATTCCAGTTGGCGTGTTGTTGAACGGAGGCGTGTTTAACAGTGATCTGGTGACTGAACGTGTCACCGCCCTACTTTCTGACTGGCGCGGTGCACCAGTTACGGTATTAGATAACCCACATCCAGATTGGTCTGTTGCACTGGGTGCTGTTGCGTTTGGTAAAGCACGTCGTGGTGCGCAGCTTAAAATTGGTGGTGGTGCAGCGCGTTCTTACTTCTTGCATCTTCAAGAAAAAAACAAAATGGGTAAAGCCCTCTGTTTACTTGCAAAAGGAACAGAAGAAGGCCATGAGATCCGTTTAAGCGGTCGTCGTTTCTCGCTCACTCTTGGAGAGCCAGTCCGCTTTAACCTGCTGACTTCTACCCACGATACCTTAACCAATAACACCGCCATTCAAAATGGCGTGATGGTTGATGTTGACCCAGACTTGTTTGCTCCGCTACCGCCTTACATCACCACCCTTGAAGGTGAAGGTGCCGAACTGCAAGCCAACCAGAAAGAGCGCGTAGAAGTACAACTGGCGTGTCAGTTGACTGAAGTCGGCACACTTAAGATGGAATGTGTCAGCGCAGAAGACGACAACAAACGTTGGGAGCTGGAATTCGAAGTCCGTAACAAGCAAACCGACGACAGTGAACAAGTTAAGCTTCACCCTAAACTGAACGAATGTAAGGAGCTGATCGCTCGCCTTTACAGCGGTAATAAGAAAAGCGCAGAAGGCAAAGAGATCAAAACCTTAGCCAAAGATCTTGAGAAGAAGCTCGGCAAACGTGACGAATGGGACTTCACCACACTCCGTCAACTTTTCGATACTTTTGCACAAGGTCGTAAGCGTCGTCGTCGCTCTGAACAACATGAGAAAAACTGGCTTCGTTTGGCTGGCTTTGCACTGCGTCCGGGCTTTGGCGATCCAACAGACTCTTGGCGTATTGAGCAAGTTTGGGGACTGTATCAACAAAATATTCAGTTCAAAAACCATCAAGGCTGGACAGACTGGTGGGTATTCTGGCGACGTATCGCGGGCGGTCTAAGCCAAGAACAACAAGAAACCATTTTGGCAGACATCGCAAAATATCTGCATCCCGGGGCGATGAAAAACCCACAATCCGCCAAAGCGGCACAAGACATGGGTTACGAATCCATGGTGCGTCTTTCAGCCTCTCTAGAGCATCTAGAAGTGGAAGATAAAGTTCTTTTGGCAACGTGGTTCTTGAGTAAAGCGATCAACAAAAACCAGTTTGAACAAGCGCACTGGTGGGCGATGGGACGTTTGGCTTCTCGCACACCACTTTATGGCAGCCAGCACAACGTCATTCCTCGTGAACAAGCAGAACAGTGGTTGCCTAAGTTGTTAGAGCAGAACTGGCAGAAAGAGCCAATGATCGCTTTCGCAGCCGTAATGATTTGTCGTAAGACGGGGGACCGCCTGTTTGATATTTCTGACGATTACCGAGAGCAAGTTCTAACGAAGCTGAAACAAAGTAAAGTGCCCGAATCTTGGGTATCACTAGTTAAAGAAGTGAAAGAGCTTTCAGAAAGCGAATCAAAACGCGTCTTCGGTGATGCTTTACCAAGCGGTTTAACGCTGGTTCATCATTAAATCCACTCTACACAAGAAGACGAGTTAGACGTACAAAGCCCTTCCGACGAAGGGCTTTGTTGTATCGCATTCTTTTGGTTTTTATCGTGTACAACGCGCTAATTCATTTCTGTCGTAATCACTACATCGCGCGTTTCGTTATCCATATCGCTAATACCGACCACCGACACTTCTCTGTCCGATAGAGTTTCAATTAAGCTGTCTTCTAATCCGCCATCAGCCAGCCAAGTATAAAATTTATCCGCGATACGCTCCGAACCTTCCCCGACAAACGTTAATGTGACCTTCTTCATTTGTGACACTCCATCAATTTACGATTCAGCCACTTAAGCGTAGTATGTTTCGCAAATATCGACATAAACTAGGACTAACTTCTTTTATGAGTATCGAAAAATTTGACGCGATTTATCAACGTGCTGCTAAGCGAAAAGGCGGAAAAGATCAGCTTGAAGCGCTATTGTCTCACCCATTAAGTAAAGAGGAATTAGCAGCGATTCCCGATGACCGTTGGCTCGCCGCTTTTTCGATGAAGGTGTTCCAAAGTGGGATTTCGTGGAGCGTGGTTCGCAACAAGTGGCCGAACTTCGAAGAAGTGTTCTTCGGATTTAAGATTGAGCCGTTGTTGATGCTGTCAGACGAGCAATGGGAAACCAAAGCGACCGACAAACGCATCATTCGCCACCTCACTAAAGTCATGTCGATTCCGGCCAACGCTCGCATGATCCATGAAGCAAGAATCGAATATGGCTCGTTCAGTAACATGATTGCTGAATGGCCTCGGGAAAAGATCACGGAACTATGGGGCTACTTGAAGAAGCATGGTAGTCGTTTGGGTGGAAATACAGGCCCTTACACTTTACGCCAAATGGGCGTGGACACTTTTATTCTGTCTAACGATGTCGAAGCTTATTTACGCAACTGCAAGATCATTGAAGGCGGCAAAGACACGAAAAAGTCCTTGGACTCTGCTAATAAAGCCTTTATTCAGTGGCAGCAAGAAAGTGGAAGAAGCTTGACCGAAATCAGTCAAATTATCGCGTTTAGTACTGGTGACAACCGAATTTAAACAAGCACTTTGTAGTTCTGGGGGCGAAATTCCGGCCCCCCTATAACGCATGATATTTGCGCGAATCACTCTACTTTAGCTCTTACTGATATTACTACTTTCTCGATTCCTCCACAAAAAACCTCCTTAAAGTGGCAAAATCCCCCTTCAAATCACAAAAAGTTATCATATCGACAAATTATTTTTCTTGTTCAATATTTTTATTTATCAAACATTTAATTACAAGTGCACAGTTTTTAGGCACTAAATATTGATGACGCTCAATTGCATTGCGCTGACAAACTGACTAGGATACACGCCCTTCCTGAGTGAACTATCAGAAACTTGATCGAGGAATTTATTCAAATTTCTCAACACTTCGTGAGCACTCACAACAATTGCACTCACTTTATAGATTTAAGGATCAACAGATCCGTTAATACAAATTCGACAGCGCAATAGAGTGCTGACTAGAACAACCATGACGCGATGTCACATGAGTGACTATTTTCGTGGTTTTGTGCTGGAAGTTATTTATTACATCAAGGCTGGTTAAAAGGATGAGCCCCTTGAACGCATTTACTGGAGGACAAGAAATGCCAAAAGGTCTAATGCTGACTGACTTAGCCATCGCTGGCTTACTATTAATTGCAGCAAAAGTAATTCGTGTACATATGCCTTTACTACAACGCATGTACATTCCATCTGCTGTATTGGCTGGGTTATTTGGTCTTATTTTTGGCCCAGCTCTGCTTAACGTATTACCTTGGACAGATACCTTTACCGCAAACGCAAGCCTCTTAACTGCTGCACTTTTTTCTGCGTTGGGTTTAGCAACAGATGTCCCGTCACCAAAAGTGGTTGCTCAACGAGCAGGCTCATTGTGGGCGTTTAACCAAATTGCATCCTTGTCGCAATGGCTGTTTGCAGCAATGTTTGGTTTAGTACTTACCACCTTCTTTTGGCCTGACATTAATCCTGGATTTGGCGTGACCATGTCCGCTGGATTCATGGGCGGACATGGTTCAGCATCTGTAGTCGGTGAAATCTTCACAGGCCTTGGCTGGGAAGATGGTTTTACACTTGGTTTAACGTTCGCCACGGTTGGGATCTTTATTTCAATCTCGGTGGGCATGTTAATGCTTCAGTTTGCGTTGAAAATGGGCTGGATTCGTAGCTTTACGACATTCGACAGCATGGACGAACACGAGCGCAAAGGCTTAGTGAAACCTGACGATCAAGAACCTGTGATGAAAGATACGATGTCATCATTGTCAGTCGATTCTTTCGCGATTCACGCGGCGCTGGTTGTAGTGGTAACCGCTTTCTCTTATGTAGCAGCCAACTACTTATCTTCTTTCCACGATAAGGTACAAATTCCGACTTTCGTTACTGGCTTTCTGGGCGGTATGTTAGTTCGAATTATCGCTAAGCAAACCAAGGCATCTCATTACCTATGTGACGGCGCATTCAAACACGCAGCGGGTATTAGTACGGATTACCTGATCATCTTTGGTATCTCAGCGATTAAGATCACGGTTCTAGCGCAGTATTTAATGCCAATGGTAGTGCTCGCAATTGGTGGTATCGCGTTCACGCTATGGCTTATCTTTTGGGTTGCACCTCGCATCATGGGAGATGACTGGTTTGAGAAAGGCATTTTCTCTTGGGGATGGTTAACAGGTACAGTCGCTATGGGTATCGCGTTATTACGCATTGTCGACCCCAAAATGCGCAGTAAAGTGTTAGACGACTATGCTATCGCTTATGTTCCAGGCTCAATTACGGACATTTTCATCATCTCGCTTATGCCAATCGCAATGTATAACGGCATGCACTGGCAAGCTTTAGGTGTTGGTCTAACCTATATTGCCGTTGTCTTATTTATTTGGCGATTTGTGTTTAAGCGCAGCGGTCAAGCCGTCGCAAACGAGTCTTAATTGCTCATTTCGGGAGGTATTTTATCCTCCCGAATTTAACTCTCTCCCCTTATTCGATAGCCGCCTCCCACCAGCATGCAACAGATAAGCAACTTGTTTTATATTTAAGATCTGCAAGCTTGGTCACCCCTTCCCATCCTTTTTTAATACTTGACCTACGCATTTTTATATCAAAATAGCCGCCAAACTATTCATGACTCATGGAGAAAAGGCAGTGCATCGCTCTCAAGGATTTACCCTCATTGAACTCATTGTGTGCATCATTATCCTTGGTGTCGTTAGTGTTATTGCCCTTCCTAAATTTCTTGGTCTGCAAAAAGATGCCCGAGTGGCGGTTCTATATGGCGCGAGGGAAGCGCTCATGACTGCAAACAACTTTGTGTACACCAAAGCCGTTATTCAATCTCAAGAGACGGTAGATGGCGGCGAACAACATAACATTGATCTAGATAATGACGGCAATAACGACCTAATTGGTTACTTTGGATTTATTAAGAATGTCATTCCCGCAAAAGAGCTGGCAGGTTTCGACCCTCAACTCACTATCAATACTTGGTACGGGGTAGACAGCCCGGACGAACCCTATTTCCTTATCGGCTTTGCAAACAAACCTGTTGGTCCAGACCATATGTGTTATGTCGAAGTTTACTACCCAGAAACTCCAGGTGGCCAAGTCAGCTACAAAATACAAACTGACGACTGCTAGTTCCCCTAGTGAGTGAAAGTGACAGTTGCACTTTTGGTGCTTTCATCGCTTTTAGCAGAACACTGGCCCCAAAATCCATTATTAACAACTATTTCACATAATGTTGTTTCATAGTTAGCTTGCAGCGAGAAAACAAGTAATTCGCGACCGCACGCGCCCGTAATCGAAACAATCTATCGTTTTTCCGACCGCCAATAATTTGTGCTTGTAAACTCATCATTTCGCTCAATAATAGTTCTATAACAAATTCAATAATTTAAAGCGGGAGGCATGATGAGAATATTCTGGCAGTTACGTTGGTATTTCCAACAAAAGTGGAAGCATTATGTCGGATCGATTTTGCTTTTCGCTGTGATATCAACTCTACAACTTGTTCCTCCTAAAGCGGTCGGTATCATCGTTGATGGGGTCGTAGATAACACGTTAGATACAAATACGCTGATTCTGTGGCTCTTGGGACTCACTGCACTGATCTTTGCCATTTATGGATGCCGTATCTTATGGCGAATTTGGCTTTTCGGCGCAAGCTGGGAACTCGGAACCATTCTACGTAATCGTCTCTATAGGCACTTATCGACACAACCACCCCGATTTTTCGAACGTTATAAGACCGGTGATCTGATGGCGCGTGGTACTAATGATGTACGTAACATCGTAATGACAGCCGGCGAAGGGGTTTTAACGGCAGCCGATTCCTTGATCACGGGTATTGCAGTTTTAATCATCATGGTAACGCAAGTTAGCTGGAAGCTCACCGTTATGGCACTTCTTCCAATGCCGTTTCTTGCAATCATCATCTTTTTTATCGTCCGTATACTGCATCAACGTTTCCGCATTGCTCAGGAAGCCTTTTCTACCATGTCAGACATGACGCAAGAGTCACTTAACGGCGTGCGAATGTTGCGAGCTTTTGGGTTAGAGAATCAAGAACAACAGCGCTTTGACGATGTAGTCGATGATACCGGTCAGAAAAATATCGCCGTCGCTAGAGTCGACGCGAGATTTGATCCAGCTATCCAACTCACCATCGGCCTCTCTTTCCTTCTCAGTGTCGCTGCTGGTGCTTACCTTGTCGATAAGGGAGAGATCACGCTTGGTGATCTAACAGCCTTTACGATGTATTTAGGGTTAATGATATGGCCTATGCTGGCCTTCGCTTTCTTATTTAATATTTTAGAGCGAGGCTCCGCAGCATGGAATCGCCTACAAGAGATCTTTGATGAAACACCAGAGATTGTCAGTGGAAATAAACCATTAGAAGATAAACCACTGCCATTAAAAATTGATATCGATGCTTTCCACTGGTCCAGTGATTTACCACCAGCTTTAGCCGAAATAAAAATCGAACTTGAACCCGGTAAAATGTTGGGAGTAGCTGGCCCTGTCGGAAGCGGAAAATCAACCCTGCTAACGCTGCTTTTGCGTCAGCACGACCTAACAAACGGTTCAATTACATTCGGGGATGTTGAGATTAAAGATGCCCTACTTCCTCAGTGGCGCAACCGCTTTGCCGTGGTTAATCAAAGCCCGTTTCTATTCTCCAAATCTATCTTTGACAATATTGCCTTAGGAAACCCTAACGCGGGAAAGGAAGAAGTCTACAGAGCAGCAAAGTTAGCCTGTATTCATGATGATATAGAGAAGTTTCCTGAAGGCTATCAAACTGAAGTTGGCGAGAAAGGCATTACTCTCTCTGGAGGACAAAAACAACGAATTGCGATAGCACGCGCTATGCTGTTGAATGCCCAAGTGTTGGTTTTGGACGATGCACTTTCCGCTGTTGATGGACGGACCGAAAATCAAATCCTTAAGAATTTGGAAACGCACTACCGTGATCAAGCCCTAATCGTTATTGCGCACCGCCTCACCGCATTGGAAGCAGCAGACGAGATCATTGTATTGAATCACGGACACATTACTGAACGTGGGCAACATAGCGCTTTATTAGCGCATAAAGGATGGTACGCCGAAATGTTCGAGTACCAAAAACTAGAACAGGCGATGGAGGAATAATGAATGAACCAGACCAGTACGTTTAAACGGTTGATGTCTTACCCATTATCTCAACCAAAGCCAATGATTAAAGGACTTGCTTTGCTGTTTATCGCAGCGTTAGCCAGCGCTGGCGGCCCTTGGTTGATTCAATATTTCATTGATGAGCACATCGCTAAAGGTGACTATTCACAGAATGTTCTGATTTCGCTAGCAGTAGGTTATATCGCTCTTCAGATTGTATCGGCAACATTCCAGTATTTTCAGTCATTGCAATTTAGCATTGTCGCGGCTAACACTATCAAAACGATTCGTAAGCAAGTATTTTCTGGCGTGATTAAGCAGCCGTTATCTGCGTTTGATTACACTCCTGCGGGGAAATTGGTATCGCGAATCACCAACGATACGGAATCTCTACAGCAATTTTATGAGCTCTTGATCGCGACCGTGGTGAAAAACGTGGTCATGATTGTGGTGATGCTTGGCGTTATGTTTTTCATGAGCTGGAAACTCACACTTGTTGTGCTTGTATTGCTACCGATCGTCATCGGCTTTATGTACTTGTTTAAGCAGCTAAGTACAGAAAGCTACCGAAAGATGCGTGACCTATTGACTGATATAAATGCGAATCTGAGTGAATCCATTCAAGGGATGAGTGTCATTCAATTAATGCAACAAGAAGAGCGTTTTAATAAACAGTTCAACGAGCTAACCGCAGAGCACTTGGTGGCATCTAAACGAGTGATTCGGCTAAACGGCTATCTGCTAAGACCATTAATGGATTTGCTCGCAGGTCTTGCGTTGCTTTGCTTGGTTGCGATCTTTGGTTTTAATGGTATTGAGTTGATTGGTGTGGGGGTACTGTATGCATTTATCAGTTATCTTGCGCGAGTTACTGAACCACTAATTGAGATGACTCAGCAACTTGCTCTACTTCAGCAAGCGTTAGTATCAAGCGAACGTGTTTTTGAATTGATTGATGCGAAAAAACAAACTTACGGGAACGATCATCAACCATTAAGGTCAGGTGCTATCGAACTTAAAGACCTCACATTTAGCTACGATGGTAAACAGGACGTCCTAAAAGACATTTCGTTGAGGGCCAACCACCAAGACTTTATCGCGCTTGTCGGGCATACAGGAAGCGGTAAAAGCACATTAGCGTCACTGTTAATGGGCTTTTATCCAACGCAATATGGTGAACTGCTCATCGATAGTCGTCCACTTAAAACACTAGGGAAAGACGTCCTTCGTAAAGATGTGGCAATGGTTCAGCAAGATCCGCACATTCTCCCTGCTTCAGTCAGAGAAAACATCTCTCTTAGTCGAGCGGTTGACGATACTCAAATATGGGATGCGTTAGACAAGGTAGGTTTGGCAGAGCAAATTCACCGTTATCCTAATGGGCTAGACACGCAGTTAGGTCAAGGTGAAACCAATCTATCTGCTGGACAAAAACAGCTCTTAGCGTTAGCACGTGTGCTTGTGGTAAAACCTAAAATATTGATATTAGATGAAGCAACGGCCAATATTGACTCAGGAACAGAAGCTTTAATACAAAAGAGCTTGGCAGTACTCAGACAAGACATGACACTAGTCGTTATCGCTCATCGACTTTCAACTATTTTGGATGCGGACCAAATAATTGTTCTTCATCATGGGGAGTTAGTAGAGAAAGGCACACACAAAGCACTGTTGAAACAAAATGGTCGTTATGCCCAAATGTATCAGTTACAGCAAGCAAACCGACATTTACAGCAGATTGAAGAAGAAACCAAGCAACTCGAAGAAGCGGTGTGATTTTTATACCCATGCCTTCTTTTTATTTGGTAGGCATGGGCATAATCGGCCCAACTTCAAAAGTTAGCCTGATTAGCTTCCAATTTCTTCATAATGTGAACTAATTTTCTATTTCTTACCTATTATTGACATAACCCCTCGCTATATCACGCAAGGTCGTTGTAAAATCGTACGGTACTTCAGTCTGGTGCCCTTTGCACTAGACTGTTTTTCACTTTCTAATAATGCATATTAATCTCATGACACAAGTCCATGGACAAAGATAAGTTTACTAACATCTATCGCTTGCCTGGTTCGATTCAAATTCGTATCGGTAAATGGCAAAAAACGTTCCGCGGTACCTCTGATTTGATTTTACATCAGGCGCTAATGGAGCGTAATAAGCAGTTTAAGAAGCCAGACTTTTTACCTAAAGGCTGGTGCGTCACTCCTATTGACGAAAAAGATATTACTGTCACGCACCACGGTAAATATATCCAAACCGTCATGCGCACAATGTTGGACAGAAAGGTCTCGTACAAGCGATTATTCCTATCTCGAATGAGTGCGGAAGAAGGTGAAAAAGTGCTCCACAATTACAAACTGGAGTGGGTAAGGAAACATAACCAGATCGCCAAAAAGTACAATCAAATTAAGAAGAAACAGTACATGAACTTTGCAAGAGAAGAAGAGGAAACCCTCTACCCTTCGATTCCAAAGGGTGAGTTTGACAAAACGTTATGGAACAAGCTCGTCGTATCATCGTTTGGTCCGCAGAAAAAGTACAAAAACCCACACTTTGTCCGCAAAGCCGATTTCTAAATAAACACCCCTACACTAGGGGTGTTTATTTATCCGTTAAATCACCAATCGTAAGTTAAACTGGCAATAATATTTTGTCGATCGCCATACCAACAAAAACCATCACATGTCGCTATGTACTCTTTATCAGTGATATTTTTGGCTGCGACTTGTAGCTTGTAATCTCCAATGCGATAGCTGACCGTCGCATCCATTAAAAAGTAACTTGGTACTTTTAGTCTCTCTTCATTATCTCCGTATGACTCACCTGTATAGCGCGCACCTAAGCCAACAGCAAAGCCATCAAGAGGTCCATCAAAGAAACGATAATGTGCCCAAGCTGATGATACGGTATTCGCGACTTGAGAAGGTGTTTTGCCAACCCATGTCTTATTGACGTCTTCTTTTATCTCTGCATCAACATAGGCTATGTTTCCGATTAATGTTAAAGAAGGTGCCACATTGGCTACAGCTTCAAACTCAACGCCGTTATTTTCTATTTTTCCTATTTGCGTCAATTCACTCAAGTAGATACGAGCCAAGTTTTCTTTTGTTGCCCGATACGTTGCGATATTGAAATAGCCATCGAATGAATCCGGTTGGTATTTTACACCGATTTCAATTTGATCACCGCTTTCCGGTTTCGCTGGCTTACCATTGCTATCTTCTTGAATTATTGGATCAAAGTACTGAGAGTAACTAAAGTATGGTGTGAAGCCAGAATCAGAAATATAAGCCGTTCCCACGCTAAACGTCCACTCTCCATTATCGACTTTCGTGCGAGCACCCGTGGTAACATTATGTACTTCATTACTTGTATCGTCGTAACGCGCACCCAATAACATTGCCCATTTATCGTTAATCAGCATATGATCTTGAAAATAGACACCGAGCTGTCGGTTCTCAACTTTCGTTCTTTGCTTATCGGTTTCGCTCAATGGCTGTAGCGTATTCGGATCGAGTAACGTTATATTATCCGAATAAGTGGGATTAAATACATTAAACCTAGGGTCAGGCAAAGCTCCCATTGGTGTGTTTAAGAGCGCATTACCATCAGCAACGATAGGATCATTCGCAAAGTCCTTACCATCGATACTGATCATTTGAAAATCTAAACCCAACATCAAGTTATGCTCAACGCTTCCCCAATTTACTTGGTGCATCAAACGATTATCAATATTAAAAGCATCGGATGATCCATCTTCTGCTGAAGCGCCCCGAAGTATGGTCTTGCGTTCATTTGATGGATCTAAAATCGGCCCCAACCCAGGTACATCAGCCGAGTAAACGTACGAATACATTTGTCTCAACTTAACATCCATTTCACTGTAACGAGCAGCTTGAACAAACGAAGTGGTATCATTAAACGCATGAGAAAACTCATAGCCTAAAGACACCTGCTCACGCTCAAAGGTCTCCCAGTTAGGATTGCCTATCGCTAAACTATCACTGATCTTTCCATTTTTGTTTGGCGTTAACGTTCCTTCAACTGGCAAAAATTGCAGATAAGGATCTGAGTCGTCTTTTTGATAGCTCGTTAGAAAGGTAATTTCAGACGTCTCATTAAATTTGTACGTCATTGATGGAGAGAGAAGAATGCGCTCTGCTTCTACCCCACTAATTCTCGTCCCATTTTTTCTCGCTAACCCCTGAAAGCGGAAAGCTAACTGCTCACTCACCTCAGAGTTTACGTCAAGAGAAAGTTGTTTACGGTCTTCAGAACCGTACTCCAAAGATACAAGCCCTGATCCCCCATCAAATTGAGGTCGCTTACTGACGACATTGATGACCCCACCAGGAGGGTTTTGCCCATAAAGAACAGACGCTGCACCACGTAAAACTTCAACCCTTTCCAAAGCAAACGGATCTATTTGCCAACTATAAAAACCAGAAGAATATAAACGGGTACCATCTTGATACAGCCCGCTGTTCGCCTGTTTAAAACCACGAATAATAAACCAATCTTGCTTGTTATCTTCGCCGAAATAATTAGTTTGAATACTTGGTGTGTATTGTAGTGCGTCAGAAATGCTAATAGAGGCCCGATCATCCATTTGTTCTCGCGTAACAACAGACACCGCTCTTGGGGTTTCATTGATGGCAATATCAGTTTTCGTCGCTGCCCGACTCTTCGCTCCAAGATAACTAAAATCAGGACCAACTGCACTGTCTTGCTGCTGTCCAATCACAACTATATTTTCATCTTCCTGAGCCAAGACATTTGGCGTTGATAACGCTAATACAACCGCCATTGACGTTGGTGTCAGCATAAACTGCCGAGTCATATTATTCTCCTTTTTTGTCGGCAGCCAAACCAACCCTTCATGACTTCAGCGATCGCTGAAAGAAAAGCGAGTTACGGCATCGCCAGTTGTTTCCATAAAAGACAAACCAGAGGTTTTGCATAAAGCACTCGCATAGGTTGCGAATGCCAATGCGAGTGCTTGTTTGTTGTATAAGTACTTTCTTGGTTGAGGCTTAGCTCGTATCTATAAACGGCGTAATCCCCACATCAGATACAAACCGCCAATGAGAGACGCCATCAGCCCTGTTGGTATTTCTTGTGGGTAAAGAACTTGTCGTCCCAACCAGTCGGCCAACAACATCACGCCGGAACCCAATATCGCGGCGCATAACATGTGTTGTGACGCTTTGTTAAAGCCAAATAAGCGAGCTAAATGCGGAGCCAGTAACCCAACAAAGCTAATAGGACCAACAACCAATGTCGCACTGACCGTGAGACAAGCAACTAAAAGCAGCAGTATCGCGCGCGAACGATCAACGCGAATCCCAAGTGCTTTAGAGGAAGCGGCGCCAACAGGAAGAATATCTAGCCATCTTACGCAGAGAAAACTCAACCCTATAAAGACAAGCGCAGATAAAGACAATGGGAGTAACGTTTCAACCGAAACATAGTAGGTAGACCCAGACAACCAAGCCAATGCTTGATAACTTCTTGGGTCACCAGTGGCTAGAATAAAGCTCTGTATTGCATTCATCAGTGCGGTAATAGCAATACCAGTCAACAAAATGCGCTCCGGCTGAAAACCTGATTTACGGTTTAGCAGCACAATGACCAATACCGTCGCTAATGCGCCTACGAGCCCGCCTAGAGAAAGAGTGAAAATTGACGAACCTAACCCAGTAAACATCGCGATGATCAATCCCATCGCTGTCCCTGAACTGATGCCGATCACTTCTGGACTGGCCATTGGGTTTCCACTTAGGCGTTGAATCATGGTGCCAGCAATCGCTAACATTGCCCCCGCAATTGCTGCTGCAAATAATCTAGGTGCGCGCCATTCCAAAAAAATCCAATTTTGGCTAGCAAACAAGTTTGTCCACCCTTCATTTTGCACAGCAACCGTGGCAAAAAGAACAACGGAAATTAATGTGCCGATCAACGCCAATGAGATCGCTTTAGGGTTTAGCTTGTAAACATGTTGACGATGTCGAGTTAACACCGTTTGAGTATGACCCTGCGTCTTTTGTGATAAGCGAGGTAGCAGCCATAATAGTAGCGGAGCGCCCAGTGCAGCGGTTGCTGCTCCCGTTGGTATAAAACTCGCCATTAGCCCTGGCAGTTGCTGAATAACCAAATCGGTTAAAGTCAATAACATGGCACCAATCAGCATTGATACCCAAAGCTTATGCTGGATTTTATTGATACCTATCAATCGAGTAATCGCTGGCGCTGCTAACCCAATGAAACCGATGATTCCTACTGCAGAAACGACCCAAGAAGTGATTAGTACCGCAAGCCCAAGACAGACAAAGCGCAGTTTGGCTAGCGAGACACCTAAACTCTTGGCACCTTGCTCGGAGAGTTCTAACAGACTTAACGGCTTTGCAAACACAAATGCGATAACCGTAGCAAGTGCGATTCGAGGTGCAAGATACGAGAAATCACCCCATCCGCTCTGAACAAGCGAGCCCGCTCCCCATATCATTAATCCATTCAGCTTTTCGGTATTCATCATCAGAATAACCGTACTTAATGATGCAAAGTACAGGTTTATCACTAACCCAGAAACGACGACGACCGTTGGAGATAACGCTCGTCGCCATGACAACAGCATCACCAACCCCATCGATGTCACACCGCCGATGAGAGCAACCAAATTAGGTGCTATATCCAACATCCAAGGGGCAAATAGCGTAGCTAACATCAAAGCAAAACTTGAACCGCTCGCCACACCAAGTGTCGTGGGTGAAGCAAGAGGATTGCGCAGAACTTGCTGCATTAATACCCCAGCAACCGCTAATCCGGCGCCAGAAATAATCGTGGTGAAGACTCGAGGCCACCAGCTAAAGTGAAGTAAGACGGAATCGATAGATTGAAAGTTAGGTTTCCATAAACTGCTAAGAGCCAGTGAGAATGAACTTGCTTGATACAATTGGAAAGCACCAATAGAAAAGGTAAATGCCGAAAGTAACACCACAAGGCTTAAAGGCATGGCTTTCATTGTTCTAACTCCTCGACCTTACTCGCCGTAACTAACTCCGCGAACCGAAGCGCTGAAGGCATAGAACCAAAACTCCAAACAGGCGCGACTTGCATGACCTTCTCACCAGACTGTTGAACAACGTATTGCCAAAACGGATCTTGAGAGAGCTGCTTTTCGCCACCGTGAGGCAATGGCTCAACGATAACAATTTGGGCTCTTATACCTGCTAACTTATCGATGCCGAGTAAGCTGAAGCCCCAGCTATTTGTCTCTTCGTTCCACGCATTACTCAGCCCAATCTTTTCGATAGCCTGAGAGTAAAGACTATTCTGACCAAAAACACGAACGTGCTTCGTATCCATAAACTGAATCATTAAAAGCGGCGGCTGGTCTTTGTTTATGCGCTGTTTTAGTAAAGAGAAACGTTCTTCATATTGTTGGATAAGTGCCTCAGCCTCCGCTTCTCTTCCTAGCTCTTCACCAAACCTCCGAGTGAAACGAGTAAGTACCGACCAATCTGTAATCCCGCTTTCATATAAGTCAATCGTGGTAACGGGGGCGATATCGACTAAGCGATGCTTCATTGAGGAGAAGTACGGGGCAATAAAAATACGGTCAGGTCTGAGCTCGTAAATACGCTCTATATTGGGTTGAGTTCTTAACCCTACATCCTTAGTTTGAGGTGGTAACGGTGGCGATTTTACCCAAGCATCGTAATCTTGCCCTTGAGCGACACCTACGGGCACGACCCCTAACGCCAACATCGTTTCAGTTTGTGTCCAATCAACCGACATCACCCGAGGTGACGCCTCAGCTACTGCTTGAAAGGAACTGACCAAAAGCGCACTAAGTGAGAGAGCGAAAGAGAAATGCTTAAGTCGAGTGTTTGTACTGCTCATTATTCAACCTCTAGCTTGGCATCGCCACCGGATAACCCGCAGGGTGGTCAGAGATCTTCATCTCTATCCCGTATATGTCCCTCAGCTTAGGTTCAGTAAACACCTGTTCAACATTGCCTTGTGCAATCAAATCACCTTGATGTAATGCAACGATATGATCGCAAAAGCGCGCCGCTAAGTTGATGTCGTGCAATACAATAATAACGCCCAAACCCAACTCTTTACTGAGTTTAGAGATGAGCTTCAACATATCGACTTGATGGCTAATATCTAACGCAGACAAAGGCTCATCAAGAAGCAAATACTCGGTTTTTTGCGCTAATAGCATGGCTAGCCACACTCGTTGGCGCTCCCCTCCAGATAGCGTATCAACTAAGCGATCTGCGTATTTTAGTGTTCCTGTCATCGCCATTGATTCTTCAATAATGTCATGATCTTTCTTGCTCAAACGACCAAGTAAACCATGCCATGGGTAACGACCAAATCCGACTAAATCGCGACCTAAAATACTGTCGGTCACCGGAAGATGCTGAGGCAAGTAGGCAATGTGTTGGGCGAATTTTTTCGCTGAGAGATCGTTAATGCTCGTTCCATGTAGAACCACGTCACCAGCGGTGTATGGCTGTTGCTGTGCCAGCAACTTTAACAATGTAGATTTTCCTGAACCATTGTGCCCAACAAGAGCGTATGTTTTTCCGGGTTCAAATGTCACATCAAACGCTTTTAGCAATGACTTGCCTTCAATCTCAAACTGGAGTGCTTTAGCTTCCAACATCCCTACTTCACCTAATAGCCATTCACAAATGAAAGCTAATCAACCGCTTTCATTCGTTCATCACGTTTGCCGTTCTTATTCAACAGAACGATTAATAAGGGAGGTTTTATATAACAACAAAGATACAAATGCAAACCGTTGTCATTATCATTACATCAACAAGATCATTGAGAGAATTACTAAGCGTTAATGATTATTCGTTGCGGATGACTTCATTAGCGGATTGTCGGCAGGTCAACGAGAGCAGCGATCTACCACTGCCCTCGCATAAATTTGAATGAATACTGCGGCGCATGAAGAAATGAGAAATGCCGCAGTGACTAAATTAATGACGAGCGTCAGCGCCAAACTCTACTTCTTTATAGATATCGGCCAGCGACTTTTTACCTTGTTTGTCTTTGGCTGAACGCTTTTTCTTCGTTTGATAATGGTATTCTTGCTCCTGAAGTGCTTGTTCGTGCTCTTTTGCTGACTCAACAAACTCAGGATTTGCAAGTGCTTGTTGGCGTAAGCGGTTTACTCTTTCAAGGGTTTCCCACAACATACTTCACCTCCAAACTTACCACTGTATATAAAAACAGTATTGTTTAAATATTCCTCCTCGTCAACATTTCAACTTCGTTACTGCTCTTCACATTAACCCCAAGCCTGTATAGTGCTCCGGATATTTGTGGATGATTTGCTTTATATAACCTTGATGCTCTCGCAGAGCATTAACACATTCTCGAGATAACCATCCCTGATATACCCATTTTTCAAGTTCTAACAATGCGTATGGGATGGACCACGCTTGTCTGTACGGATGGTGCGTCGTCATAAAATCAAAGGCATTCGCGACAGCCGTAATTTGCGCGGCTATTGGTATATCGCCACTGGTTAAACCATACGGATAACCAGTACCATTTAAGTTTTCGTATTGATAAGTAACCATCTGCAAAAACAAAGTCACACTCGGGTGAACCGGATTTCCGATACGAGCCACTATGTCATCGGCCGAGTCGATGCAACGCTCAATATGTTGAATCAATATCGCCTCTTGTTCTTGAGTATAATTTGTTCGGCGACTAGCAATTTCAACTGGCAGCTGAATATCACTGAGTGCATGGAATTGAGCAAAAATACCAATATCTTCGACCATTTCATCATTCAGGTGATAACGATCCGCTAACTGCGTTGCGATGACTTGGCTGTAGTACTTCATTCGTTTGGTATGCGCGTAAAACTCAGGGGAGTAGCCTGGCATCATACATTGCATTCGGTTCGCCAACGTTTCTATCGCGCTAACGACGTGGTCTTCTGATTCAACCGCAAATTGAATCATTTCGAAATAAGGTTTGAGACTATTCAACGCTTCTAAGCTAAACGCATTGGGCTGAGTGGAATTTAAAAACACAAAGCCTGTAAATGCTTTATTGTCGTAACAAGGAATCGCAACCGACGACTGGTATCCGTGTTTGAGTAAGGTTTGAACCCGAGGACAATGATTAATATCGTGAAGGTCTTCGACGATGCGAGGAATCGCGTTTTTGGAGGCAATATTGAGGTGGTGGAGTTTACGGAATGCTGACTCATGGTGGGCTAAACACCAAGTGTCGAACTCACTTTCTGCAAATGATTTGAGCACATCTTGGTCTGGGTGATATTTAGCAAATGACACCCTATCAATACACGGCAAGTGCGCCTGCATCCTGCCCTTTAGCGTTTGCAGTTGCTCATTAAGCGGTTTTGCAAACGGGTAAAAACTCCGGTGCGCCATACTTCACCTCCACACCCAAGCAGAGAAACAAGAGAAGCTCATTGTGTTGCAAATTCAATGGTATTTTGAGCGGTTTTCTCCACTTAAATTATCGATATACCACAACTTAAGTGTACGAAATAAAAGCACATTTCTACCAATTCTTTCACCGAATATCTTACGGTAATTTGATCCAGATTAAAAAAGCCAACGAGCGAAACTCGTTAGCTTAACAATACTGATTGATTACGATGAATTCAGTAACTAGAGGTTATTCAGAGACGTTCCAAACAACTAGCCCAAAGCAGGAAGCACACCCAAAGTAATTGACACCTGAGCTAATACGATACCTGTGCCAGCGATACCCGTTATCACTAATGCTCCTTGGCCACCAGCAACTCGGTACTCCCCCGTAAAATCATCCGATTTACGAACCTTGATCACCATAACCAGAGGCAAAAAGATGGCTAAAATCGCTAATGCAATCGCTGCATAACCCAAAGCCATAATAAAGCCTTGAGGGTAAAAAAGTGCGAAGCCCAGCGGTGGGGTAAACGTCACGAGTGCCGCAACCAAGCGATTAGGCTTATCGTTGCTCCCTTTGATGGTATCACCCAAAAATTCGAATAGACCCAAACTCACACCAAGAAATGACGTTAACAGTGCCAAATCAGCAAATACACCGACAATGTTGCCTAAGTTTGATTGGTGCACCGTCTGCGATAGTTGACCAATAAGCGCGCTCAACCCACCGTTTTCAATAAGCGTACTTTGGCTAACCACACCCAATGTCACGATCTGCCAAAAGATGTAAATCACGAGCGGGATCGTCGAGCCAATAATAACGGCTTTGCGCAAAGAAGAAGTATCGCCATCTAAGTAATTCACAATTGCCGGAATGCTTCCATGGAAACCAAACGAAGTAAAGATAACAGGAATCGCCGCTACAATAAGACCTTGCTCAATCGGCATACTCAATAAGTAAGATTCCGTAACGTTTGGAGCAAGAAAAGAAAGCACAGCAACCATCGCAACAAGTTTCATCGCGAACAACACTCGGTTAACTTTATCGACCGTACCTGTACCAACTGTCACAACTAAAGTCACAATCAAGGTAAAGATTATCGTTGATGTAGACCCTGAAATATCAAGGTCAAACCATTGTGCGAGGCGATCTCCGAACTGAGCACCACCGCCAGCGATGTATGCTGCACACAATGAATAGAAAAGAAACAGCATCGCAAAACTTGCCACCCACTTGCCTTTTTGGCCTAGGATCTGTTTCGCTAAAGTATGAAGAGTTGCACTACTTTCTGCATGCTGATGAAGCTCAAGCATGAGTAAGGCAGTGAAAGCCATCAGAGCCCATAAACTGAGCATGATGATGATTGAAGTTGAAAAACCAATGCCGGCAGAGGCAAGTGGAAGGGCTAGCATGCCAGCACCTATTGTAGTTCCCGCGATAATTAGAGTACTACCGAATACTTTAGAACGACTCATTGTATATTTATCTTTACACTTTATTAGGAATTATCGGTATTAGATCGGGCAACGGCGTACCGAAACCAATACCATATTTGTAATACTGTCGATATTGTAGGATCTTCAGCAGAAGATCAAGCAAAGTGTAAGGATAAAAAACCACAAGTGTAAATAAAAATTTACACACCACTAATGTCCAACAATATCTGAGTACATTCTTCCCTGCTCATGAACTTAGGGACAGGGTAATTCCAGTGCGCCTCTTTCATAATTAAATCTACAAGCGCATCAGCATCTTCGCGCTGAATGAGTGCACTTTTCTGCTTAATATCAATGCTTGCAAACAAAGACTCCACATGCGTCAAAAAGTGTTGAGCACTCGCCTCACCTGACTGCCCTTCGGCCGTCAACGCATCTAGTTTTCTTAGTTGAGGCTCTATCTCTGATAATGAAAAGCGCAGCACAGGTAACAAGGCTAATCCGTTTGCCATGCCATGAGGTATTCCATATTTCGCACCGAATGTGTGAGCAAACGCATGAACATAACCCAAACTCGCTTTCGTAAATGCTAAACCTGCGTAATAGGATGCCATGGCCATTTTATGTCGAGCTTCAACATCATCCCCTTGTGCTACGACCCGAGGAAGATGCTTAAAAATTAACTTAATGGCGGCAACAGAATAAGCCCTAGTTTCTTGAGTAGCATTTCTCGACACATACGCCTCAATAGCGTGAGTTAATGCATCAACGCCAGTATCAGCCGTGATCTTAGGAGGTAAACCAATCATTAAGTTCGCATCTAAAGCTGCCATTAGTGGCACCAACTTTGGATCCATCAAAGGGGTTTTAATGTGTGAGGAGGGATCTGATACGACCGCGGCGATGGTGACCTCACTTCCTGTTCCTGCGGTCGTTGGAATAGCAAACAGAGGCGCTGGCATTCGCCATACTTTCAATAGTCCAGCTAACTTTTTTATTGGCCGTTTATTGGTAACTTTCGCAGCAATGACCTTTGCGCAGTCCATTGCCGAGCCACCACCCAAAGCTAATATGCCCTCACAATGAAAACGATGGTAAGCCTCTAGACCGCTTTCTACCTGATCATAGGTAGGATCGGGCTGCACTTTCGAGAAAACATCTAACTGCAAATCGAGCTGTTCTGCCGCTTCGAGCACCTTATCGACAATACCGACTTGGACTAACCCTTCATCGGTAACTAATAAGACGCGTTTAAATCCCAGTTCGGTCATCGATTCTAATAGCTCATTCATCGAACCGGGGCCGGAAAACAAGGTTGGTCTCGGCATAGGAAGGATAAGAGCTGCTATTTTTAGCCCTGCGGTGTAAGTCCGATATAAGCGATGCTTCAACATACGAAATCCTTTTCATTTAGAGCTATCATTCTAGCTACTTTTATCACCTATGCTTACTTTGCAATCACACATTTTTAATTAAGTCATTTCATCAACACATAAATGCTGCTGAGGGAGCAATACCGTTATCTTGATCTCCCCACACCACGTGAGCTGTAGAGAAAATTATTTTTTATGATTTGCCATTAGCGTTACCTTAATGACTCCCCCCTCTTCGGCTTCGCCGATCATAAAGTGGTTATTCAAGATGCTTTATCATTCATACAAACTCAAAAATATGGATTCTGCTTAATCACATAACTGTACGGTATATCAGTAATCTAATCCGAACATCACTTATAAAAACACAAATAAGAATGCGTTACATCATGATTTATTGTCGTTTTCAAATAAGTCAATAAAAGCAACAATAATCTTTCAAAACTAATACTTAGTTCAAATAACTGACTCTTAATCATGAGCTTCAGGTGATATTGTTATGCAACTAGGATTATTATCCGCCCCATAATTAAAACTACGTCTAAACGCCCACCTTTTTGGGGTCTATTCGCTGTCGTACCCAATTTTCCTATCACCTTCTGATTTGGGTTTCGCGTGGGCTAATTAGCAATGTCGGTATAAACCATGAATCATTCTTGCCATTCCCATACGGACACGGGCTTTGAAGTCGATCTAAAACAAGCGCTTATCTGGGTTGCTCGAGCACTCGATTATGTCGGTGTTGACGATACTCACCACAGCCATCGTGTCGCTTATATCGCTTACCAATGTGCTCGCGTCATGGGTTGGGAGCCAGAAAAAGCGGAGTTTTGTTACTTCGCGGGTATGATCCACGACTGTGGAGTCTCCGAAACACAAGAACATAAAATGTTACTTGGAGAGCTGGTGCCACAAGACGTGAAAACACACTGCTTAAGAGGGTACCGAAGCCTCAAGCAGTGTCGTTTGTTGCGCCAATTTGCGACACCAGTTCTTTACCACCATACACATTGGAGCGAACTAAAAGAGCTCGATTTACCGCCTTTTGAAAAAGAGGTGGCCGCCCTGCTCTACTTATCGGATCGCCTTGATTTTATGCGCTCAAAATACGTCATGAACTGCCATTGTGACATTGTCACGCTTCATGAGGAATTGATTGCTGAGTGCATCATGGCAAACGTTGGAACCTTGTTTAATCCAAGTATGGCCGAAGCAATGGTTAAACTCGTCATGACCGACGCGTTTTGGTTCGCGATGGAGTCGGAAAATATTGAAACCATAGGCCTAAATTTTAAAAGCATTGATTGGCTTCAAAAACAATTAACCATCCAAGATATGAACAGTTTGGGAATGTTTATCGCTCAAATTGTCGATGCAAAGAGCCCGTTCACTTATCAACATTCACAAAAAGTAGCGGAATTATCTCGTTATCTAGCAATTAAGCTTGGGCTAAACGAGCACGACCAAGAAATGTTATATATTGCGGGGCTGGTGCATGATATTGGAAAGTTAAAAACACCAGATGAAATCCTTCACAAAGAAGGCTCTCTAAACAAACAAGAGTACACACGCATTAAACGCCATACCATTGATACTCAGCTCGCATTGCACAAGGTCTTTCCTAACGCGAAAATAGCGGAATGGGCTTCCAATCATCATGAACGTTTAGACGGGTCGGGCTATCCCTATCACAAAACAGGCGACGAGCTCGATGTTCCATCGCGTATCATTGCTGTCGCGGATGTCTTCCAAGCCCTGTCTCAAGATCGCCCCTATCGAGGACGAATGACTCAAACACAGATCGCCGACATTATGGGTGAGCAAATAGCCAAAGAGGAGCTTTGCTCTGACGTTTATGCGGTATTAGAACGACACATGACAGAGTGTTACGAACTCTCAACCGACGTTTAATCAAAACAGGGGCGAACACACGCCCCCTTTTTTAGGATGATAAAACTAGGCAGATAAATAGCTACCTAGCAATATCAAGTAAATTATCTCGCACACCATTGATTCTGAACCAACCAGCGATACTAAAACGCTCGGCATTAGTTGGTAACACCTCATGTGGGAACTGCTCTGATAAGAATACGAACAAACGCCCTGAGCGTGGGGGAATGGTTGCAATTTTAGTGTCATTCAAATCGTATACTACTAATTCACCCGCGTCTTCTTCCGTCCAGGATTCGTTCATATAAAAAACGGTCGTCAATCGACGGTTTTCGTTACCTTTGAAGCAATCTAAATGTTTTTGATAGAAGTCCCCTTTCTCGTACTTGGCAAAATGAGCTTCGTACTCAAAAAGTCCAAGAAACAAGTGACGGTTCACTTCTTGGCGGATCTCTTCCATTTTATCCAAGTAAGAAGTAACAGCATGCCCCATATTTGGCGATAACCATTGAATCTTGTCACTACGAATAGATTCAATACGAGTAACATCATCGTTACGACCAATACGTGCTTTTTTCCAATTGCTTGGAATGCAATCTCGCAGTTGAGCCACCTCTTGTTCAGAAAGAAAGTCATCCCAGATGTAGTAGCCATTGGTTGCTAACGCATCGATCATTTTATTCATTATTTTCGTTCACTCGTGTTAGTTGGGCGCTCTATATAAAAAATCTGCGACACAACAACAAATGCGATTTTTTATCGAGACGACAACGGAGCAAAACGAGAATTAAAATAGACGATACAAGATACAAAAATGCCGCTCATGTGAGCGGCAATGTCGTTTGTTATTGACGAGCTTCTAATCTCGTTGCTCTAATTCGCAACGGACGAAGACGCTTAATGCTAGGGCGCTGTTTGTTTTTTAGCTGGATATGACAAAGTTCCAGAATCAAACCAAATGCCATCGCAAAGTACACATAACCTTTATTGATATGAATTGCGAAGCCTTCTGCCATCAATAAGCCACCCAATAAAACGAGGAACAGCAATGCCAACGTTTTAAAGCCGGGATAGCGCGTCACCAGATTATTGATTTTTTCAGCAGTCATTACCATCACGATTGCAGACGAGACAATCGCCGCGACCATAAGCGGGACATCACTTGTCAAACCGACGGCGGTTATCACCGAGTCCATTGAGAATACCGCATCCACAGCAACAATCTGCAGCAGCACTACCGCTAATCCAGTACGAGCATGAGTCGAGTGGCCAGATTCATTGTGATTTAGCCAGCTCCACAACTCTTTCAGGCTTTTTGCCAATAAGAATGCACCACCCGCGATCATGATCACGTCTCTTCCGGTAAACGCTTGGTTTACGATGGAAAACAGTGGTTGAGTCAACTGCATAATCCAAGAGATAGAAAAAACCAATGCAATACGAGCAATAACGGCAAGGCCGATGCCAAGGTTTCTTGCCAGTTTACGTTGGTGCTGTGGCAATCTTTCACATAGGACGGAGATAAAAACGACGTTATCAACGCCTAAGACAACTTCAAGCGCAAACAAAGTGGCGAAAATCGCCCAAGCCTCTGGTTGCATGAAAAGTTCTAACATGAGTACGCCTCCAATGATGGGAAGACATACGGTGAAGGGTTCTGTCGACTAAAGGGGTCGTCCATTAATTATTTATACCTCTGTTACTTAAGGATCTTGAGTAAATCACCAAACAATTAACAACACAATGGCTATTTTTAAAGGCAATGACGGCTTTTCATTCGTACACAAACTATTCAGCCATCGCACTAGAAAGATAAATGAAATAGAAATTCTAAAATTGAGGAAAGGAAAATGCCAAAGACCTAATAAATCCAAGAGAATTCTTTAATCTTACAAAGGTCAAGTTATTTATTACGCAACACGTTAAATACATTGAGCTCAAAGCGAAAGATGCTCATTTACGAGATAAACAATAGTAAAAATTTGTTTCATCCTGATATACTGCCAAAAATCATAAGAAACCATGCTATTTATGGACTACATTGCTCTTTCACGCATTAGCCTAAAACACCTCACTGTATTGCATATGTTGTTAACCACTCACAGTGTTACGCTTGCCGCAGAGCGCCTGTGTGTAACACCTTCGAGCGTCAGTAAAACACTTGGACAATTACGTGAAACGCTGAAAGATGACCTCTTCTATCGCGATGGTACTCGCTTGGTACCAACGGCATTTGCGCTGCACATTGGCCCCTCGATCCATGGCATACTCTCTAGCATGAATGGATTATTACATCAAGGCTCATTTAATCCAGCTTACTATCAGGGCAGTTTCTCATTAGCTATGCGTGAAAGTTCGTTTGAGCTTTTTGCGCCAGTTCTACAGCATTTATCTCAGCAACTCGGTAATCACGCACATTTGAATGTGCATGCAAAAGAGGAAATGAGTTTCGATGCGTTGGTAAGAGGCCAAGTGGACTTTTTGCTGCTTCCACACGATCTTAGTCAGCCGCCCACGCAAAACAAAGACTTGGTATGGCAAACCATTCTGAAAGATGAAATGGTTTGTTTAATGGGACCATCAAATCCACTCTCTAATCAGCCTTTGTCTATTGAAAGCTACCTCTGTGCAAGACACATTGGGATTCATGATAAAGATCTCTCACAACCTTATTTCGAGCAGAACCTCACACAAAGGCACTCGAAGCGAAATATGGCTATGCGTGTAGCGGATTTTGGCTCAGCTGCGGTGATGTGTCAGCACTCAGATTACTTGTTCACCTGTTCCAAACTTTGGGCAAGGGCGGCCATGCAAGCAAAAGGCTTGGTTGAACAATCCCTTCCATTCGATTATGGACAGGTAGCCTACAGCCTCGTTTGGAACAAAGCGAGCTTGAACGATCCGGCTTTAAAATGGCTACAAAAACAATTGCTCGATGCCTGTGCCATGCTAGACGCGTGCGATGCGTGAGTAAGATAACGAATCAAAACTGCATTACGTGAGTACAGTCGGCACTGCGATGGAGTTACTCACGTAACGTAAAAGTTCTGATTTTAAGCGTTCGATATCATGGCGCGAGCAGACATCCCAAGTTAGCGCCTCCCCCATGACTCCGTGATGTTGAAATGCATTTAAACGGATAAGCACCGATTCAGGCAAAGTACTCAAATAGCGCCCAATCGCTACGATTTCTATATCTAAATCACTTTTCCCTGGAATATGCAGTAACCGAACTTCATACAATTTTTCATGCTTTGCAAGATACTGAAGCGTTTTGAATACACGATGATTATCACGCCCAGTTAGCCATTGATGCGTCTCTGTCTGCCACGATTTCAAATCGATCATCGCACCGTCCAGAAAAGGAAGCACACGCTGCCAACCTGTCACTGATAAAGAGCCATTGCTGTCGATGAAACAAGAAAGGTGCTGTAGCTCAGGATCTTGCTTCATCCCTTTAAACAGCTCAATAATGAAAGGAAGTTGTAAGGTAGATTCCCCACCGGATACTGTAACACCACTGATGAAAAAGCGATGCTTGCGTATCAAATCGAGCATTGTTACCACAGAGTAGTCAGTAATTTTTGGATTAGATTGGTTCTGACATATCTCTATACAATGATCGCAGTGGGTGCACTCCTCTTTAAGCCAAACAACGTTGTTGTTTTCGTCGAACTTCAGTGCGTCTGCCGGACATTCACTCACACAATCACCACAGTGATTACAATGGTTTATTGTATGAGGGTTATGACAGTTCAAACACTGATAGTTACAACCCTGTAGAAAGATGACTAGACGATTTCCTGGCCCATCAACACAAGAGAAAGGAAGGATACGAGTGACTTTTGCCAAAAGGCTTCCACTTCGTCTAGACATCTTGTTCTTTCCTAAACCGACCTTTACGCCTGCGTGTAGGTCGGTGTCATTTCATGACTCACCACACGTGGTGAGCGATCTAAAATCCCAGTATTTTTTGCCGCCTCTGCTCCCAGAAACGTCGTATTGGTTCTCGAACCTTCTGCATCATATTTTGCGATATCAGAAAGTTTAACCATGTATCCCGTAACGCGAATCAAATCATTTGAGGCCACATTCGCGGTAAACTCACGATAACCAGCATTTAACGCCCCTTTGCACAAATTGAACATCGCTTCTGGGTTTGATTTCACCGTTTCATCAATCGTCAAAATATCGCTGATACCTGCTCGATAATACTGGTGATGCTCAGCTGTTGCTTGTACATAAGTGACAGGGTCTGGCTCCGTGCCATAAGGAAGACGCACACCTGGCGTAACGCCAAGATCTAAGCTAATACCACCTTGAGCATGTAAGAGCGCTTTGCCATCCAAACCATATTTCACTGAGGTTGACTCCACTAGTTTCGCCAGTGTGGCTGAAACATCATGAGCAAAGGCATTCGCACGTTCATCTTTTCCGTACTGCCCCGTTTGGCCTTCTTTTTCGAACAGAAGATTCACCGCTTCTGCCATACCATAAATGCCATACATTGGTGCGAAACGGGACTCTTCAATCAACCCTTCTTGCGTCAAAAATCCTTGAAAGAAATTGGACTTTTCATGCAAGTGCGTACTTCTAGCGTCCATCAACTCAACCATTAATTGATGGTATAGAGGTAAAACACTGTTTAAGAAGTCGTTACAATCCGATGCTCGTTCTGCGACTTCTTTTAGGTTCATTCGCACCAGCGTGTTTGAACCACCAGCCAGTGGCAGTGAATTGTAGCAACTTACAATACCAAAACGTGAACCGCTGTAGGCTTTCGAGTGCACAGGGTAATTGGCAATATGAGGCTTACTACACTCGCAAATATTCTGCGTCGCTTGACGAAGTAAATCATCAGGCGTGACCGACTCGTCGTACATAAAAGTAAGATTTGGCGCAATCTGCTTGAGCTCGGCGTCCACTTTTAAAATAGTGCGACAAATAATGTTGTCTGTCGGTCCGACATTCACGTGCATAAACGCATCTGGCAATGTGCGATCCAACATGATCCAAAAATGTTTTAACTTTTTGTAAATTTGATTCTCTGTTAGGTCGCCTATGTAAGGCAGCAAGACATCATCCAACTGACCTAAATACACCGGAATATTCGTTACCGATGGAACATGATGGTAAATGATGGTGAGCATATTCAGCGCATCATCGAAATCGTCAGCTGGAAGCAACTCTAGATACTCAGAGCCTTGCGATAGGAACTTAGCGTAATCAGGCAGCACATAGCGTGGTTTGAAAGGTGCATGGCCTTCAAACATATCACAGATGATTCCTTCATCCATAGCTTGTCTTAGCGATGGGGAAATCGACATGTAAGGAATACATGCTTCCGCCTCCAAGGCCAAAAAGTTCGACTTTTGTTTTGGAGAAAGACGAACATCAGTCGCAATGTCTAGAAAACGTTGTTGTAGTTCAGAAAGGCTTTTCATCTGAGATGTCCCTGAAAAAGTAACCACAAACCCACAAGATAAAACATGGATTCTACCCCTAAAGAGTAACGTGATTTTACTCCGGCTTACCTGTTGCCACTAATGAAAATAAACAAAACGTCTATTTCCATAATGGAAATAAGCTAACGCTAAATTAGGTTATTGCAACTTACGCTATTGAAATAATCCAACCATGCACCGAACACGCGCTTTCTCATCGGTTTGCCGTCGACAACATGACGCCCGCGCTAATAAATACTCCGCCAGTCAGGCGATTGAACAACTTGGCTCTTCCAGCGACAAACAGCCAGCCTGAAGCTTTTACACCTAATAATGCATAAAATGTTAGCCAACTTAGCTCAAACACCACAAATGTAGATGCAAAAATCGCGTATTGAGCCAACAAAGGCGCAGAGGGATCAATGAACTGAGGAAACAAAGCGGTAAAAAAGACAATCGCTTTCGGGTTACTAGCGCCAACAATAAAACCACTGGTGAACGCGCTGAGCGCATTCGAGGAGCTTTGGACGGCTGCCGTTTTGTTAAAATCCGTTTGAGAAGAGCGCAGCGCTTGAATGCCTAACCAAATTAAATAAGCGGCACCACACCATTTGATGATATTGAAGACCAGCTCAGATGAGGCAATCACAACTCCTAACCCGGTAAAAGAAAGCGTTAGTATAATAGTGATCGCTGATAAACTGCCTAGCGCAGTCATGAGGGCAATACGAAACCCACTACTCACACCTTTACTTAAACACAGCAATGAGCTTGGTCCAGGCGATGCAGTAAGCACCAAAATGGCCAGGGTGTAAAAAATCCATGTATCAATTTGCATTGGCATCCCTTCCGCAAAAAGTAGAGGGTTATACCTCAATCTTTATTGAGATATTCCTAACTCGGTTTCCATCCATGAAACTCGATTCTTTAATAACCACCTAGTCCCTACATAATTTAGAAACCATTAATAGATAGTTATGCAATAAAAATACGCTCTGCATGCAAGGTTGTAAAGCATGTTTATTTTTCTTAATCATAAAAAGGCTTGGGATCGATTTCTAACGATGACGGAGCGACTGCTCTTTCTATTTTGTGTAGGCTATTTTTCAAATCGACCATCGCCACATCGATATAACGCTGATATTTGCGTGAGTAAAAACACTTCACTTCTGGCTTTAAAGCTTGAGAGTCATTTGAGGACCAAACAATACCAACACGCCCATCACTCAACTCAACAATAGAGCCCACTGGGTACATCCCAACGCAATTAATGAACTTGTAGACTAGGTCTGCATCTAAATGAAATGGCGTTAAACTCAACAAGATTTTAAACGCTTCTGCTGAGCTCATGCCTTTTTTGTAGCAGCGATCGGCCGTCAACGCATCGTAAATATCAACAATACAACTCATGCGGCCGTGAATCGGAATCTCATCGCCCTTCAAGCCTCTAGGGTAGCCATTGCCATCTAACTTCTCATGATGCATCAAACAGACATCGCGACTCACATCACTAAGGCCCTTTACATGGAGAATAATCTCACCAGCGAACACTTGATGTAGCTTCATGTGTTCAAACTCTTCAGGTGTTAGCTTTGCTGGTTTATGCAAAATCTTGTCATCAACTTTAATTTTACCTACATCATGAATGATGCCACCAATAGCGAGCTGCTTTAATGTCTGCTTATCTAACCCCAAGTACTTACCAAATGACACTAAAAGGCAAGCCACATTGACGGAGTGTTCCAACAAGTAGGAGTCTTTTTTTCGGAGTGCAGAAACACATTGCAACGCATCTGAGTCGATAAAAACGCTTTCAATGACATCATCGGCCCAAGCTTCTACCTCATCAACTTCAATGATTTTGCCTTCAAAAGTTTGATTCAATAGTTTCTGCGCCAGATCTTTTGCTTCCGCAATTAGCTTTTTGGCTCGTTTATGTTGAACATCTCTCGAGCGATAAGCGCGTTGAACCTTCGAAAAGTCAGAGGGCTTGGGCTCTCGCTCTTCTTCTACGGCAACAATGGATTCATCCACAGGCTTAAAGACACACTTCTGAGAAGATAATGTTTGATCTACCCAAACATACTTCACGCCGCTCGCGGTAAGCTTCTTAATGCCCTCTGGGCTAGATATCCGCCCTGCATTGGCTAAATTTACGCGCTTGTTGTGCTCTATCGCGGTAACAAACATACCAACGCCGACATCAGCGAGCGCAATTTTAATTGAATTTTTTGGATCGTACTGCATAAAAAGAAAGCTTACTCGATATTAACGGCAGTATTATAAGAGATTTGATTAATTGGCGTGATAATAAATTAGAATTGATTACTATTAATGAGCATCCTGTCAATTAATAACCCATCGCGATCACTAAGCCCTTTTTGTTATTATGGTCTTTAGCCTAGCAAATATACAGATATGACACTCAAGAGCAGAACCTCTAACCGACACGTCTTAAAATAACTTGAGGATAATTATTCATAAATATTTATAGATTGCGGACAGCATCAATAACTGTATTTTATAAATGATTTTTACTGTTGACTATTTTTTATAAATGTCGATGATTAGCCGCCTAATCTTAGTATGTTATTAACCTAGTAGCGCATAAAATGATAGCCAAACAATTTGAACTGATACTTTTGTGATTGTAATGTACGCCAACAGATCAACTCTATGTTATCACCCCCACACACTCATCTCTGATGCTAACACGCTCGAGGAGGAAATATCTTGACCACCATATTTGACCAACAAGCCTCAGATAGTGACCGAGAGTTCCTGAAAATCGTTGAAGAACGATTCATTCATATCTTCGACGTATTTAACGAAGGCCTCTTCTACATGGATGAGTTTGGTACCATGGTATTTTACAACAAAGGCTTCTATGAACAGCTCGGTATTAACGCTGGCCGAATCAGTTTAGAGCAGTGGTTAGAGCTTGTTCATCCTCTTGATCGAGAAGGGCTGTCCACAAGGGTCGATGCGCACATCACGACCAACAATAAGAGGGTTACAACCACTTACCGAGTGCGTAAACCCAATGGACAATACGTCTGGATAGAAGGCGTAGCCATGACCAAAGAAACAGAACATGGCCATTACATGGTTGGCAGCCATCGCGATATTTCTGAGCGTAAGCTGATGGAAAGTTACATCCATCAAGTTGCATTTCATGACAACGCGTCAGGCATGGCTAACCGCGCCCATCTCTTGCTGGATATCGAGGACAGTGTACGTACCACCGATTCTTGCGCGTCTATTTGTTATATTCAGATCGAAGACATCAAATCTTACTTGAATCAATATGGCAGTGAACTGGTCGATGGGTTAGTAGAGAAGTTGCTACAAACTCTCAGTCACTTGCCCTCTCCAAACAGCTCGGTGTATCGCGTGCATGATGATGACTTTGCGATTTTGATTCACGATGAGTGCTCAATAGAAGCGCTACAGAGTTACGCTGAAAGTTTAAAACAAACCTACCATGAAGCGGTGATTGAAGAAGGCCAATACCTAGGTAGCAACATTAGCATTGGTTTGTATCCTTGTATTGACCCTAGTCACTCCGCAGAGGAAATTTTACGTAAAGCGGCAAGAACTTGTCAGTACGCGAGCGAACAAAATAGAGACCGCGTCGCGGTCTACAGTGAGAAGACGCAGCATGCCGTTGATCGCTACTTCTTTATTGAGCAAGGTCTTAAAAGTGCGCTAGAAAAACAGACATTAAGTGTTAAGTTCCAGCCAATTATTGACGCCAAAAGCTCAAAAGTGGTGAGCTTCGAATCACTAGTGCGCTGGCGTAGCAAAGAGTTTGGCGAAATTTATCCCGACGAGTTTATCCCTGTAGCAGAGAACAAAGGATTGATCGTCGAACTGGGATATCAAGTATTTGCCAAAGCGTGTGAATTCATCAAAAACTACCGTGAACGTTACCAAAACCAAGTTCGTGTTAACGTGAACGTTTCTGTACTTCAGTTGATGAACAGCGAATTCCCTACGCGAATTAAAGCCATGGCGGATGAAGCAGGCGTTGACCCCGAGTCCATTGTTTTGGAACTGACAGAAACGTTTATTTTGGATAATAACCAGACGGCCATTGCTCCCCTAAGCACGCTGAGGGAGTTAGGTTTTGCACTCTCGCTCGATGACTTTGGCTCTGGTTACAGTTCATTAAATAGCTTCTTCGACTTGCCGATGACACAAATCAAAATTGATAAGTCGATGGCATGGAAGACACTGACCAATCGCTCTTCTCAAGAGTATTTGAAGTTTCTTATCACTATGTGTCAGGAAAATAATATTGAAGTGGTGATAGAAGGCATCGAAGACGCAAAAATGTGTGACTTCTTTTCCGAGATGGGCGTCGATTATTTGCAAGGTTATTGGTTCTCTAAACCACTCTCTGTTGCCAGTGCCAGTCGCTATTCATTGAGCTAAACCGTTCTTCGGCGAAATAATCCCAGAATTAACGATATTCCGCACGGCCACGTTAAGCATGCTGAACTACTCGCAGTAAATTTCAGACACTAACTGGCCGTGACGAAAACAACCTTAGAGAGCCTTGATTAACGTAGGCGCTCAAAAACAACACTCTGATCTAAGTGTTCGTGATATTGAGTGTAATCTAAGCCCATATCAAAGATATATTGAGTCACCAAGTTTCTAACGCACTCAATCAATTGGCTCGCTTGCCATGGCTTCTCAAAGTAGCGATCAATACCTGCGGAGTTAATCGCATTAATGGTATCCGTGTGCGTCGCCTGCCCCGTCAGAAGCACTTTACGTGTACGAACAAAACGACTGTCTTGTGATACCTCTGTCAGTAGTTCCACTCCTGTTTTACCTGGCATGACATGATCGGAAATTATTAATGCGATCATCTCGCCTTCTGCATCAAGCTCATCCATCAGTTCTAGAACCTCACCTGCGGATTCGCAGTCTTCGATATTCAACCACTGATGTAACGGCTCTAAATCTTGTAGAACCGCGCTTAATACCTCTCGTTGGTCATCAACGCAAATTACATTAAGCTTCTCCATGTTCACCCTCTACTGGTAACTTGATTCTAAAAATTGTTTTTTCACTGTCGCTCTTTACCACAATAGAGCCGTTATATCCGGCGATAATGCGTTTCACAATCGACAGCCCTAATCCTAAACCAAACGACAACCCACCCTTTTTAGTGGTGAAGTTTGGCCGGAAAATTTTTCTGCGTGTCGCTTCATCGATTTCTGGTCCGTTGTTAGCAATCGTGACCAAAATTTTCCCCTTACTCTCTCGAGTATGTATTTCGATCCCCGGATCTTCGGTTTGACCAAGTGCATCACACGCATTCTTTAAAATATTGACCCAAACTTGGACGAGTTCGGTTTGAGAGCCGACAAAGTCCGGCAACTCCGCTGGGCTAAAACGTACGCTCACGCGTCTTAAGTCACTTTGCAATAGGGCCAGCGCTCGATTGATTGAGTCATTAATATTAAAAGCTTCATCCAAGTCGATATCCGTACGCCCCAATTGTTTCACTGAACGTACAATGCCAACAGTATGTTTAGAGGCAATACGCAAATCATGAAGGTCTCGCCCCATTTGCCAGAAACGTATCGCTTCTTCGGGTCTTTTTAACCAATGCTCCGACAGGAAATTATTTGGAACGGCACGAGCGAGATCACGCGCGAGATCCTTGGGTAAGCCGTAATATTTTTCGAAGTGACGCCCCCGCTTTCTCGCTTCGCTGGAAGAGACTTTCTGTCCTTGCATCAAACCAAAATCAAAAAACTGACTCGCTTCCGGATGAACTTCTTCAAGCAATTCCATGATGACCGACTCGAGTCGCTCAGATTTACTGCTTACCACACCAATAGCATTGTTCAACTCATGAGCAATACCCGCGGCAAGCTGCCCTAACGTTGTCATTTGCTCTGCAGTATGAAGCTTTTGCAACGCTTTTTCTTTAGCTAAGGCCTCTTGCATTGCACGCCGTTGACGCCGAGATAATTCGTTCACCATCACAGGCATAAATTGTGTCGTCAATGGTCCGTATGTCGCCTCTTCCACCGCGGGCGTATCACGCTGTATCCAAGCCAGTTCAACATCGGTTTGAGCAATCACTGTCGAAGAGGCTGTCCATGTACCAGAAAAGAAACTATGTACGCCAATAAACGCACCTTGAGACGCAGAAAATACCTGAATTGGCTTCTTGTCGTCTTCCGCATAATAGCCAGCCAACTCTCCTGAAAGCACGTAGTACAACCGATCGTTGTAGCCAGCTTGCTCGATCAGCACCGATCCGGATAAAACCGTTAATCGGCGTTCAAGATGGTTAAAATAGCGTTGTACTAACGCATCTAGTTTCGTTTCGTACATGGGTTACCCAATATGCCCAACGGTATGTAAAATCCAAACCATAACAAAACTAAGTAATACACCAATCACGCCCAGCACTGCACCGATACGAGCCATTTGGCTGCTTTCGACATGCCCAGTAGCATGAGCTAACGCGTTTGGTGGCGTACTGATTGGTAACGACATACCGAGTGAAGCGGCAAATGTCACGACTAAGATCAGCGTCACTTCTCCACCCAATGGCGTTAACGAAGTCATCGAGGTACCTAGCGCAGCCATAATCGGCATAAGTAAGTTTGCAGTAGCCGTATGCGACATAAAGTTTGCCATTAACAAGCACAAGAAAGCCGCACCAAACAAGACCACATATGGCGAGAACTGATCAAACGGAATACTGTGTACCACCAGCTTCGCAAGCCCTGTTTTATCCAGAGCAAGACCCAGAGCGATACCACCTGACACCAACCAAAGCACGTCCCAAGAAATTTTCTTCAAATCTTCCTTGTTGATAATGCCCGTCAATGAGAATACCGCGACCGGAATTAATGCCACTGTGTAAGAGTTCATTCCATGTGCTGAACCCATCAACCAAAGAATAATCGTACCTGCGAAGGTGACATAGACAATCATCGCTTTTGGTGTTTTCAAAAACTTGCTCTTAATATTCAGATCGATGGTGGTTTGCTCGGCTTTATACAAAAAGCCAATCAGAAACCACGCTAGTGCCATCATTACAATGACGAATGGCACGCCAAATACCATCCATTCACCAAAGGTAATTAAGTTGTCACCAACCAAATATTTCAGCGCGATAGCATTCGGGGGCGTGCCGATTGGTGTACCAATACCACCAATGTTGGCGGCAACAGGAATACACAAGGCAAACGCAATTCGACCGGGATCTTTAGGTCCAAATACCGCAATCACAGGGGTTAGAATCGACAACATCATCGCTGTTGTTGCGGTGTTTGACATAAACATGGAAAAGACAGCGGTGATCAACATCAAACCCAACATAACGAACTTTGGGTTTTGCCCAAATGGTTTTAGCAACACGCGTGCTAAGTTGACATCCAGCCTGTACTTTGTCGCCGCCATAGCTAAGAAGAACCCACCGAGGAACAGCATAATAATCGGGCTAGCGAAAGTCGCCATTATCTCGTTATATTGCAACAGCTCACCAAAATGTGGCTGCCCTTCTTGCAAACGAAAAAGTACGATGCTTTTATTCGAAACAAGCAATAGTTCGAGCACAATGATAACGACCGAAGTGGCGTAGATTGGAATGGGTTCAAACACCCAACAGAGTGCAGCAAGCAAGAAGATTGCGATCACTCTCTGCTGGACGATAGTAATGCCATCAAATGGGAATGCAGAGAGGGGCATTAACCAAATAAGCAATGGTATCAATGTTGGAATAATGTATTTGAGATAAGGGCGCATAGTACTACTTCTCTTCCTGAGATGGTTAGCCAGACACATTTAGCGTTTGGAACGTCATTACCCACCGCAATACCGAAGCTTTTAGGCTCTGACTAAGCCTTCAGAGACGAAAAATGCAGTAATGGCTTGTTCCAGAGAAGATTATGCACACTGTTTTCAAACAAAACTTTGGTGCGAGATCAATGAACTTGTTTTCACATTGGAAAACATTTTATATCTGTGTTCAAGCTCACTAAATGCTCACGATTTCAGTGAAATATACTTTTCCATCATAAAGTTAGTTAAGGTTTCTCCCCTAACTTCAGCACGTTGCTGAACCTTAACTGTGAACCCCATTTTCTCGTAGAAAGGTCGGGCAGTGATACTCACTTCAGAGTACAGTCGCTCTATCCCCTTTACTTTCGCCTGTGAAAATAGAAAAGACATCAAATCACGACCAATACCTTGGCCTTGATATTCATGGTGACAAAAGAAATGGTCAATCAAGCCGTCACTTTGCAAATCACAATAGCCAACGATCTGCCCTTCTATTTCCGCGATATAGGGTTGAATAGCATCCATTGTGCGTTGCCATGAATTGAGATCAAAGTCTGATGGGGCCCAAGCTGAAACTTGTGATTCGGTATAATCGCGACGATTAATGACTCGTACAGTGTGGTAAAAAAGTGTCCACAATATTGGAGCATCCTCTGTGCGATAGCGACGTATTGAGAGCATCGATTCAACCATTCCTATTCGATAAATACCAAGTATTAACGCAAAGTAATACTGGTGAACTCATCATTTTCAATACCAACCACTAAAGGCTTTTCAAGCTGATCGCTGTTCATCAATACGGTGGTATTTAGCTCTCGACTTGATCTGCGTATTTTGCTTTTTCTGATGATATGTATATTCACAATGTAATCGGAATATTCCTTCGTGACTCCTCCAGAAAACTCCACATGTTCACTTTCATTATCTTGAACCACATGAAATTTTCGATTTGCTTGAATATCAGCGCTGAGTGAAGAGTCACCATAGTTCAGTACAATGGACGTTGGTTCACTATCTTGATTGGCAAAACAGCCAAATGCGAACATGCATAATGCAAGTATACTTTTTGATTTAAACATTGGTTATTCAATTTCTAATTATTTTTCTGCCATTTGCATTACCAAACAGCACTCCTTCAATAATCGCCCATTGTGCCACAGGTGTACGCAAGTCTCTAAATACAGTAAAAGGATGTACGATGAAATTCCGCTAAAAATGGGAAAATCACAATGCAGCTGAGGATAAGCCAGCCTACTTAATCACTCCAAACAACACCCAAGCAATTGTTTTTATTGAATTTAAAAGTAATAAACAATGTAAGCAATATACGTACAAGCTCTTACTTTTTCATACGCAACTAAGCGAGTTAATAGAGAAAGACAATATTTTCTATGCCACATGTTACAAATCTACTCATCTCATTATCACGTATGATCCGATATTGTGGCACTAGCCTTCCCTTCTTTTTAACGAAGGGAAGTTTTAACAATAAGGCTTGCACCTATTTTATAGCTAAAATCAATAAAGCATTTCCAACATCAGTTGGTCTAGGAGCGATCAATGAAAAACTCTCTCAGTTTTACTCATCTATTAAAAGTTGGCTTGATATCAATCGCAGCTTTGATGGGTGGATGCACTCAAGGAGATTGGCGTACCGCAAGCAGAGAACCTGCCGGTATCGCGCCTGACCCTTCCAATGTGAAACATGCCGTAATTGAGTTTTATGCCGCAGATGCATTTGGTTGGCGAGGCTGGTTTGCGGTGCACACTTGGTTTGCGATAAAGCCTGAAAATGCGAACGAATATACCGTGTATGAAGTGGTCGGGTGGCGCGTGAATCGTGGACAACCCGCTCTGTATCAATACCAAACGGGCACACCAGATCGCTACTGGTATGGTGCGAAGCCAGAAAAAATACTCTCAATACAAGGTGAAAAAGCCGATAAACTTATCCCCAAAATACAAAGCGTTATCAACCAATACCCTTGGGCTGAAGAATACACGTTGTTTCCAGGACCAAATAGCAATACATTCCCGGCTTGGGTGGGCAAGCAAATTCCGGAGTTAGAACTCGACTTGCCATTTAGAGCAATTGGTAGCGGCTACGCCAACGAGTAAAACAAAAGCTTGGTAACTGGCGCGTTTTACGTTCAGCGCATAGCACTATACCTATTGTGCGTCTTCACCTAACTCGGTTCTGTTTCTTCCGTTGCGCTTTGCTTTATACAGAGCGTTGTCAGCGTCTTTCATTACCGCTTCAATTGGCATATCGTTGCCTTTCCAGTGAGAAACTCCAAGTGATACCGTTACCTTACCAACGACCAGGAAATCGTGTTTTTCTACGTTATGCCTAATCCGCTCTGCGACATCAACCGCGTGATGAACATCCGTCGCTTCAAGGAACATCATGAACTCTTCCCCACCGGAACGGCAAAGATGATCATTCGCTCGGGCTTGCTCTTTCATCAACTGAGCGAATTCTTTGAGTAGATTGTCACCCACATCATGACCATAGTTATCATTGACGCTCTTAAAGTGATCAATATCCAAAGCTAAAATAGAAAAAGCGGTGTTTTCCTGCTTAAACAAGCCTAGAACTTTGTCTAAGCCGCGTCGATTTAACAACCCAGTCATCGCGTCTGTTAGCGTATCCAATTGCAGCTTATCAATGGTTTTTGAAACGATACCAAACGCTTTGAGAAAACTGAGCTTCAAATGTGAAGCCTCAAAATACCAAGACTTAACCAGCTTCAAATCATCGATGGATGAGGAGTGCTCTTCTACTCCTCGAACAGCGCCAGCCAATTGCCATAATGGTCTTGAAATAAGTAGAGAGAAGAACCAGATTAACAGCAGAGTTAATAAACCAATTGGAATCGATTTGAAAAATACACTCCACATCTGCTCATCTAGCACCATTAACGTCATTGATTTCGGGCGCTGAGCGACAATTCCCCACCCTGATGATTCAACTGGTGCGTACCCTGCAAGCATTTCAACACCGCGAGAGTTCACAATTTCTTTGTTACCACGCTGACCCATTGTCACGGCGTTAATTGCCATATTATCGTTGATCACTTCGCCAACCCGCGATTTATCTGGGTGGTAGATCAGCGTATTGCTTTCGTCCACAACGTAAAGGAAAGAGCCATCTTTGTAAGCATGCTGGCTAAGTAATTCCGCAAGAATATTGTCCTTCTCTAAATAGATAGTACCGCCGATATAGCCTAAATATTCATTGGACTGAGAAAATATAGGGTATGAGATCGTTAACAGATAATTACCTGCGGGTGAGATGAATGGCTCAGTGACAACGGGCGCTTGAGCATTTAAAGATTGACGTTTTCTTTCACCAACGAGCTTTACACCTTTCACCTGAAGTGTCTCTGGTGAGACAGAAATAATGACGCCTTTCGCATTAACGACAACCACAGAGTTGAATGATTTGGTTTGCTTTCTCAGCCTCTCCGCCTCTTCGTCAAGAAACTGAGCATCGTGCATCTTATCTTTTAGCAAGTTCGCACTGTATTTTAGCTGCGACATTGAGCTTTCTATGAAAGAGTCAGTCATTTCTGACATTTTTTGCGCATAAACGCGGTTGGACTCTAACGTGTTATTGATGATGAGATCTCGTTGCACTCGATAGATCGAATAAAACGCATTGATCAAAGTGACAAGCACACTGAAAACACACAGGATTACAATAAGGTTTCTAAGATTAAGTTTTTCTTTTCTTCTAAAGGACATTTGCCAACTGCCAGCTTCGATGGCTTTTTGTATGAATGAGCGTATAGGTTATATGAAATCGATTTAATTTTCAGGTAGGAAGTTGGGAGCAATATTAAATATTTTCTCACATAATAGGACGCAAAATGAGCTAATAAGAGAATTCAGTGACACAAAATAAATGCCGTGCCACTGTAATATCGCACAACTTTAAGCAAGCTCTGTGCTGGTCATTACCATTGTCTTTAATACATCGACAACAAGCTGATGATCATCTAACTGCGGTAAACCCGATACCGTCACAACCCCAATTAAACCAGAACCCATGATTCGAATTGGGAACGCGCCACCATGAGCACAATACTCACGCGCATCGAGATGTGGCTGATTTTCAAAATCACGCTGCTTTTGCTTATTGTACAGCGAGAGGTAGTAAGAGCTGTGACCATATCTCAATACTGAATTTCGCTTTCTACGAACCCAATCCAAATGGTCAGCGCACGTTCCTGTCATCGCGTATTGAAATAGCGTTTGTCCAAAACCGTAGACCTCAATAGCCACAGCCGCGTCACAGGCTTCCGCCGCTTCTTTTAAAGCTAAACCAATAGACCACGCTACTTGGTGGTTAAACTCTTTCAATTGAAGCTCATGCTCTTGTTGAGCGACGAGCTCAAGCGTTAAGCTCATGATTTCACCTGAATCGTTTTACCCGTTTTACTGCTTTCCAATGCCATCTCAATCAGAGCGATATTCTGTATTGCTTGAACGGCAGGAACCGGGTTATCAGTACCCAGGCGAATTGCGTCCGCCACACCAACAAAATAAGCTTGATACGCACCTCTCTCCGTTTTGATAGTTTGCGCACCGTCTTCGTCGTAGCGGACACCGTATAACGCCTCGTCCTCTTCTGACCAAGCATCGTTCTCCGGTAATCGGCCTTCTTTTAAGTAACCTTCTTGAGGATCTAATCCGTATTTTTCATATTTAGCCTCAGTACCCAATACTTTATAACGCAGGTTTGGTTCTGGGCTGTATAAGTTTGAATGTAAATGCACAATATGGTCTGGGTAATGAAGCACTAAGTTGTAGTAATCAATCGTGGTCGCGCCCGGACGCATCATTCGACACTGTGCGTCTATCGCATCTGGCAAACCAAATAACACCAAGGCCTGATCGAGAAGATGGGGAGCAAGATCGAATAAAATACCACCGCCATCTTGAGCCTGCTCTCGCCAGCGTTGACGAACTTCAGGACGGTAGCGATCAAAGTGCGACTCAAACAGCCTCACATCACCTAACTTACCTTGTTCGATAAGAGATTTAACGGTAAGAAAGTCGCCATCCCAACGCCTATTATGAAAAACGCTCAGAACCAATCCTTTTTCTTCTGCTAAGGCGATCAACTCATTCCCATCTTCTATGCGCGTTACAAACGGCTTTTCGACAATGACATGTTTCCCATTGTTCAACGCGCGCTTTGCGAGCTCGTAGTGCACGTCATTTGGCGCAGTGATGATCACAAGCTCAGCGTCACTGTCATCGAGTAAAGTATTGGCATCAGCAAACCACTGAGCATCTGGCCAATCATTTTGGACCGCTTCCTGTTGACGAGAACTTATTGCGCTCAACGTCAAGTTTGGCAGTGCTTTAATGAAGGGTAAGTGGAAAGTTTTTGCTGAATATCCGTAACCAATCACGGCGGTCTTTACGGGATCGTAAGCCATACTAAGATTCCTTATTTCGGTGAAACAACAATACATTCAATATCATTGTGGTCGAGAAGTTGTTGAAAATCTGATTGAGGAGCATGATCGGTAATAACGATGTCGATCTTTGACAAATCACATACATGGTGAAAATTGTCGCTTCCAATTTTGCGGGATTCACAAACGACAATGACTTGTTGAGCTTGCTCTATCATGGTTTGTTTCATGGTTGCTTCTAGCTCATTATTTGTCGTCAACCCTCGGGATGACAACGCGCACACACCAATAAACGCCTTATTCACATGATATTGCTTCATTTGCTGTTCTGCTTGTGCACCCAAGATCGCTCTGGCGTAGGGGTCAAAGTGTCCACCTAAGAAATGGACGTCCATTGATTCACTTTTTTCAGCAGCGATTAGTACGTCAATACTGTTGGTGACCACGTTGAGCTTATCTTCTTCACAGCGTGCTTTTTCTACGTAAAGTGGGAGCAGAGATAAGATAGTGCTGGTATCAATAACAAGGTGGTCACGCTCATCCAAAAGCTTAGCGGCCGCTTGAGCGAGGCGATGTTTAGTGTCGCTAATTGCTCGACTGGAGTACGCCTCTGTAGAGGAAGATATCGGGGCAAGCATGACGCCACCTCGGATTCTTTGTAATCCCGGTAGTTGGCTCAACTTAACTAAATCTCGACGCGCTGAATCTCGCGAGATGCCAAAATACTCGCAAACTTCCGATAACGTTATTTTGTTTTGTAGCTCTAGCTTGGCTCTGAGCTCTATCAATCGCTCTTCTTGCGTCATTACTTAAATTCACTTAAGTGGTTTTAAGCAATGATGCCACACAGCAATCAAATAACCAATACGGACGCACGCAATATTTGCTTATGCTGATACCAAACAGAATTGTTAAGTTGAGGAGATGAAGAGCGTTTTGCTCATCACCCCCTATCAAAAAATTTTTGGTGTAATGTTTGCGTTGGCTGGGTCGCTACTTTTTCATGGCTTCTTTAAAAACTTGATTCCAATCTTGTTTCATATCGACAAACAACCAACCTTGCTCTTCACCCACTTTAAATGATTTGTCTAATTTCCCCACGTGAGAGTCTTTATCATACGCCCATTCACGCTTGTCATCCGTGTGATGGATAACCGCTGAAAATCGTGGGCCAGACCCCGCTTTAGTCCACTCTAACATTTGTAAGTCACCGTCAGAATTACCAAATGCCATCACCGGGCGCTTACCAATGAAGTTCTGAATCGTGACAGGCTTCACCGCTTTATCATTCACAAAATCAATTTCTGGCAAGCGTTGAATCGTTGGCTTTCCATCAACAACCTGATACTCCGCTTTTAATGTCGTCCCAACGATATTTTGCGTTGGGATCCCGTACACTTCTGGTGCCCAAACACGCATGAAATCAATGCCACCTCCAGAAATTATATAGGTCTGGTAGTCATTTGCTCTCAAGTAGTCGAGTAACTCAAGCATCGGTTGATAAACCATTTCAGTGTATGGCTTTCCCGTCGTAGGATGCACGGCCGTTTTCATCCACTCCTTCACTTCTTGATGGAACTGATCAGTCGACATTCCGGAGTGAGTCGCCATAACAAGCTTCATCACACCTTCAAGGCCTTGCTTGCCAACCCCCTCCAAGTCACCTTTTATTGCCGAAGCAAAAGGTTCTGTTGTTTTCCAATCAGGATGCTCAGAGGCCATCTCTTTCACTTTATCGATCGCAAAAAACAGCTGTAGATAAACGGGTTTTTCTGCCCACAGCGTCCCGTCATTATCAAACGTAGCGATCCTTTGGCTTTCAGGAATATAAGCGTCCGAGCCTTGAGTCGTCGTTTTAGTAACAAACGCCATAATAGCTTGCTTCGCACCGGTGTTGTTCCATGACGGCAGAGGATCTTGCACATCAGCAGCAATGCTATAGCTAGACAGAGCAAAACTTGTCGCAAGGACAATCACCTTTAACTTTATAGCCATTTTAATTCCTTATATTGAGGTACGGGATGCAAATCCAAATGAAAGTATAGTTCACGATTAACAAGCGCAATTCAGAGCAACATATGCAACGACACCAGAAAGTGACCTTGTAACTAGAAACACGCTTTAATTAAAGAAGCTTACTGATAAAATGTTGAGTTAGCTGGCGTCAACCTGCTCTGAAGTACTTTGACGTCCCTTTTTCTGATTAAGCTCATCAATCACGTAATCCGGAGCCACTTTCTTAAGTTCCGCTAAACACTGTTCAGACTTGGGGTTATCGTACCGAATGTAGATATCACACACTGCATAAAGCTGCTCCGGAGCGCCAGAGATCAAATAAGCTTTTTCAAAAGCGTCCACAGATTTTTTAAGATCTAACTCTTCTTGCAGAACACCATTTAAGTACCAAAAATAACTGTTGTTCTTTGCCATGTTAGCGGCCTTTTCAATTTCGCTAGCGGCATCATGCTTCTCACCAAGTCTTACTAGCGCCAATGACTTCGAGTAATGCAAAGCAGCGTTATGAGGAAAAAGTGTGATTGCTTCATCAAGTACTTGGATAGCTTGTCGATCTTTTTGTTGCGCTCGAAAATTGTCCGCATAGCTTAACCAGACTTGCGGGTTACTTGGCATCAGTTTAGTTAGCTCTGGATAAATCAATGCCGCTTTGTCCCATTCTCGATGCCAACGATATACATCGGCAAGGAGTAATCTAGAAACGTTGTCAGTTTTCTGCGACAAGTAGGATGTTAAATCAGTCACCGCGCCTTCAAGTGACTGTTGCTGCTCCGAACTTAAACTGGCATAATCTCGAACCAAGTTTATCGCTGCGGTAATTCGAACCATTGCATCGTCATCACTTAGCAACGGGGAAACCAGACGCCAGCGATGCTCTATCATATAGGGTTGAGCTCCTACAATTGCTGCTTCACGAATTCCAGCATCTGCATCTTTCAAACCACGAGCGACGGCAACCAAAGCGTTTTGGCTGGGGTAGTTGGCTAGTTCACGTAAAGCATCAATACGCTTTTCTGAAGACAACTTCTTGTTTTGTGCATCATAAGACAATTTTTCGATTTGCTGTGCTAGCGTCATTGGTTCTTCTTGAGATGCTATCTCAACGGGTGAAACTCTATCTGAATTGAGCGGAGGTTTATCTTGAGCCCAAGCGCCTTGGCTTAACGCTACACTCAGCGTGAACGTTAAAAGTGACTTCGTAAAACGCGTTATCTTTTGCATTGATGAGACCTTACTTTTATAAAACTGGACCAGTTGAATCTTAGAACTTAGTGTCAAAAACAGGTCGATTAGACGCTTTCAGGTGCAAAGCCTTATCACTGTATTTGCCGTGTACCACAGGGTTGCCCATCGCTCGTAAAATGTACGCCATTGATTTGTCGACATGCGCAAAAAACTTCTTCCAACCTGCACATAGATAGTTAAGGCCGGGTTCACCTTCTCTGGTGCGAATAAAGCGGTTTTTAGGGCATTCTCCAAAACATGCAAACTGATAATCGCAATTAACACACTGCTGAGGCAGTGTACGACTTTTAGCAAACCCAAATTTCTGCTGGTCAGGGCTATAAGCGAGAGTATCGAGTTTTTCGCGGTGAATATTTCCGATCTTGTATTCCGGGTAAACATAGTGGTCACACGCAAAGACATCACCGTTTGGTTCCATTGCTAAACCTTTGCCACAGATTTCACCTAGCGTGCATAGTGGGTTTTTTCTTCCCATCCATGTTTCCAAACTCGCTTCAAAATACTGTACAAAAACGTTACCAATATCATGCACGACCCACTCATTGAATATCGCGATAAGGAAGTTACCCCATGCTTCATCCGCCACACAAAATGGCTCGACAACTGAATCCTTGTGGCCGGGAATCAGACGTTTATCACCTTGCATTAGTTGCTCATTGAGCTTCCAAGTTTGTGGCGCTGTTGTTCTGAAAGTTTTCTGCTCAACAATCGGAATAAACTGCATTTGAGGGGAACGTACTTCATCTCGTAAGAAGCGATACACTTCCAATGGGTTACGGCTGGTCAAGTTGTTCACACACGTGAGCGTTGCAAACTTCACTTCATGCTTATGCAATAGCTCAACGGCGTTCATCACTTGTTTAAATGTGCCTCTTCCCGCTCGATTTGTTCGGTAAGCGTTGTGCATCATCTCAGGACCATCGATGCTTAAACCGACAAGAAAGTGGTTCGCTTTTAGAAACTCGCACCACTCATCATTAAGAAGCGTGCCATTGGTCTGAAGATCGTTGGAAATCGTAATACCATGAGGGCGGTATTTATCTTGTAATTCAACAATTCTTTTGAAGTAATCCAACCCCAGCATGGTTGGCTCTCCACCTTGCCAAGAGAAGATAATTTCAGGTGTGTTCTGCCCTTCTATATATTGGCGGATATAGCTCTCTAAGGTTTCGTCATCCATTATTGGCGAGCTCCCTTGCTTATATTCCAACAAATCTTGTTTGCTTAAGTAATAACAATAAGTGCAATCGATGTTGCAGGCAGCACCAATGGGCTTTGCCATCACATGTAAACGCTTAGATGCTTTTCCGTTGAACTGCGGCCCTTGAGTTATGTGCATTCATCACCTTCTTAGTTGCTAACCTGTCCCCAATGATGTCAAACCTAATCATCGAGTTAATCGCCTAGGGTTATGATAATGTTCAATTATTCTCGGCGCTTGTTATAGTGTGTATAACCGTTTGTTATGGTTTTGCTTGCTAGACTTTCTGACCAAAGTCGTTGACGGAGTCGCCGAATGAAGCATCCCAAAAGTAAGATTATTTCCTTTGTCTCAACCATGTCGGTCACGCTGATAATTAATGGGTGTGCAACAACCCCACCACACTCTCTCGCTCAGAAAATCGATCAAGATATGGTTCTTGTCGAAGGTGGGCAGTTTACGATGGGCGCAGATAATCCATCAGCCAAAAAGTCAGAGCGCCCAGCTCGCACTGTTAACGTTGATGGATTCTATTTGTCAAAATTCGAGGTAACTCAATCGGTCTTTGAAGCTGTCACTGGCTCCTCTCTGAGCTACTTTCGAGATCCAAATACACCCGTCAATAATATTAGTTGGCAACAAGCCAATTATTTCATTCAGAAATTGAATGAAAAAACGGGAGAGCATTACCGTCTACCAACAGAAGCTGAATGGGAGTTTGCCGCTAAAGGCGGAATTTTAAGTAAAGGCTTCACTTTTTCTGGATCAAACAATATTGACGATGTGGCTTGGTATGCGAATAACTCGCACAATAAGGCTCATAAGGTAGGTCAAAAGCAACCAAACGAGCTCGGGTTGTACGATATGACAGGTAACGTAGGCGAGTTTGTGATTGATGCTTTTGACGAAGGTTATTACAAAACAGCGCCCAGTGATAATCCGGTAAACGCAAAAGAGGAAAAAGAAAGCCTTGCACACAAGTCTGTACGTGGCGGCAGCTTTGCTTATGGCGCAGACGAATCTGAAAACTATCGCCGCGATTTTGCCAGCCAATCCGTCATTATGTCTGACATGGGCCTTAGACTAGCGAAAGACGTAGACTAAACTAAGTAGAGAAAGTGGCGCGATAAAGGCTCCACTTTTTACTATTGGTGTTTAATCTCTACAGATTCGCAATAGATGCTTTCAGCTGATCAATAGCCTGCTTAGGAGCATAATTACTCAGCTCTTTTAGACACCTATCGAAAGCAAAAGCGACAGCACCTTTTTTATGATTTCTCGCTAGAACTTCGCATTGAGCATATAAATGTTGAGGGTTCCCACCAACTTTAAACGCAGTCTGCAATGCCTTACTGGCTTCCAGAACGTCACTTTTTTCTAAAGCTAGACCATAAACATACCAGTAGTGAGCGTTAGTCTTTCCTAGTTCTGCGGCATGTTTAAGTAGAGCTTTGGCCTCATCTTCCTTGCCTTGGCGTAACAAAGAAAGACCGGCACTGTAAGGTAATGAGCTGGATTTAGGCTGAGCTTTCATCCCTTGTTGTAACACCGAGAGCGCAGCTTTTTCTTTCCCAAGGCGTCTATACAGGTCCGATAAATTCACGTAACTATTTTCGAAATAAGGCTCGATACTTATCGCTTCTTGGTATAACGCAATTGCCTTATCGATTTCGCCTAAGCTGCGGTATACATTTGCCAAATTGGTTCTGCCGAAACCACGATCGGCGTTAAACTTTTGAATGTCCATGTACACTTCAAGCGGTGGTTGAATACTATCTTTTTGTAACGGCGTCATTTGTGCATAGCTGGTCACTAATACCGAAGCCGCCTCCGCCCTCACTGAAAGTACGGGATCATCCAGCAGTGGTTCTAAAATTCGCCATCGATCATGAAACTCATAACCAGACGAGCCCGCGACTGCGCCGAGTCTAATCATTTCATTCTCATTTTTAACGGCCCTTGCGAGCGAAACTGTCGTATTTTGGTCAGTATTACCGCCCGTTCGCTCTAATGCAGAAGCTCGTATGATGTCTTTTAATGATGAATCCTGAGCAGAGTAAGCCAGAGCATTCGCCGCCCCTTTGTGCCCAATTACATCGGCATAAAACGCGACAGCAAAGTGTTGTTGATTGCGGTATTGAGAGTGAGGAAACCATTCGGCTATCTGCGCATCCGCCCACTGGTTACTCTTATCCTCATGACAAGACGTACATACATTGGGCGTGTCGATGTGTTTACTCAAGTCAGGTCTAGGTACGTGCCAACTGTGGTCTCTACGAGGATCGACTTGCATATAAGTCGTTTCTGGCATGTGACAAGTCGTACATTGTGACGCTTTGGATCCCGCTTCATGGAAGGTGTGGTTTTCTGGGGTATATTCTGACGCAATATGACATTGTGAACATACCGCCTCTTCTGGGATGTTTAGTTTTGCCGAATGAGGATCGTGGCAATTGGTGCATGTTACGCCTTTTTCAGCCATTTCAGACTGAAGAAATGAACCGTAAACATAGTCTTCATCGTAAATTTGGCCATCGTGGTAGTAGAGTTCTGGAGTGATCAGGCTTAACCGATATTTATCGAAAAATGAGCCTTGAATGTGATCACCTGTCTCATTTAACTGCGTTCGACGGCTGTGACATTGTGCGCACGTCTGAACTTGATTTGTTTCTGCGATTGCTTTTGGTTGTAACGTTCTGTGGCCCTTCTCAAATACCCACTCGGTTACCGCTTTAGATAAATTTCGGTCAAAACCATAGTGACTATCTGTATCGAAAGAGCCTCCTGTAGATGCGGACTTTTTCGCCAACTCGATGTGTCCACTTGCAGGGCCATGACACGCTTCACAACCAACATTGATCTCGGACCAAGACGTGTTGTAGGTATTTTTGATTGCGTCATAGTTCTTCTTTACATTGGTCGAATGACAGTCTGCACACATGAAATTCCAATTTTGCCCAGTGTTAGTCCAGTAAAACTCATCTGTCGTTGTTGTCTCTGGATAAAGGTGAAACCAGCGCTGACCACCTTCCGATTTCGTCCTTGAATCCCACGCAAAAGGAATGAGCTGTACACGACCGTCTTCAAACTCCACCATATATTGCTGTAACGGTTTCCAGCCAAATGTGTAGCTAATTTTATAATCATGCCATTGACCATCAGGGCCTTGAATATTGACCCAATACTCCTCGCCTTGTCTAAAAAAACGGTTGGGTTGCCCATCATGCGTCACTGTGCGGTTATCAAAATCACCTTGAACAGATTCTGAGTTTGCATGTTTCATTGCCATATCGTGATGAGAGCCCTTCCAAGCCTCCACCTCTTGTTGGTGACATTCCGCGCACGTTTGCGTGCCGACATATTCCAACCCAAGCTTCGTAGTATTTTGGGGACTCTCTATCACTGATGCCTGGGAAAAAAACGAACCACTCACCATGACGATACCCAGAAATAGACACCGAAACCGACCTGCCCACTGACTCATAACTATCCTTAGTATTTAGATGGTGCAACTTGAATCAATATAGTCGCTAACCCCTTGGTTATACAAATAATTAGAAGTGAAAGGCCTTCAAAATGAGTGCTCCATTCTTCGTCCCCCGATTAGGGAGTATCTCGGTGTTTTTGCTGAAACTTTATTCGTCTCACCAGCAACCTGCTCTGGTGTTCATTAGTGACCCATCTCTATTTTTAAAACCTCCCCAAATCATCAGAATGACAAGTATTTTTATTTAGAAACAAATAGTTAAATACCCTCAATAACTTATGGTTATAAAGAGTATAAGAGGATTTTTCTATACACATCATTAACTTATGCAGCACCTAAGCACAAGGTTTACTTGTGCTTCTCGTTACTCTCAACCACCTGGAGTTTTTTATGGCAAACCAATTGAGAAAAATCGCAGTAGGCGTCGGGCTGTTAGCAACGTCCAGCGCAGCGATGGCGGCAGACAAACCCAACATACTTGCAATTTTCGGTGACGATGTCGGTTACTGGAACATCAGCGCATATAACCAAGGTATGATGCGTTACAAAACCCCTAACATCGATCGTATCGCGAACGAAGGGGCTTTGTTTACAGACCATTACGGCCAACAATCTTGTACTGCCGGTCGAGCAGCATTCATTACTGGCGAAGAACCATTTCGCACTGGCTTGCTGACGATTGGTATGCCGGGTTCCGACCATGGGATTCCAGATTGGGCACCAACTATTGCTGACTTACTAAAAGACCAAGGTTATATGACAGCTCAGTTCGGTAAAAACCACTTGGGCGATCAAGATAAGCACCTACCTACCAATCATGGTTTTGATGAATTCTTTGGTAACTTGTACCACCTTAATGCAGAAGAAGAGCCCGAAACCTACTATTACCCTAAAGACCCAGAGTTCCGTAAAAACTATGGTCCTCGTGGTGTAATTAAATCTTATGCCGACGGTAAGATTGAAGATACTGGCCCAATGACGCGTAAACGCATGGAACACGCGGACGAAGAATTCCTCGAAAGCACTTTATCGTTTATGGAGAAAGCTGTTAAAGCAGATAAGCCTTTCTTCATCTGGCATAACTCTACGCGCATGCACGTGTGGACCCGATTACAAGAGAAGTACCGAGGCAAATCCGGTGTTAGCATTTACGCTGATGGCATGTTAGAGCATGACGATCAAGTCGGCGTATTGCTCGACAAACTCGATGAGTTAGGCGTTGCTGACAACACCATCGTTATTTATACAACAGATAATGGAGCGGAGACCATGACTTGGCCTGATGGGGGCGCAACCCCATTCCACGGTGAGAAAGGCACGACTTGGGAAGGCGGTATGCGTGTGCCTCAACTTGTGCGTTGGCCTGGTGTCATTAAGCCAGGAACGAAAATCAACGAAATGATGGCTCATCAAGACTGGTTGCCAACATTGTTGGCGGCAGCTGGCGTTCCTGACGTGAAAGAAAAGCTTGCTGAAGGTTACAAAGCAAATGGTAAAGACTGGCGTGTCCATATAGACGGCTACAACTTCATGCCATACTTCGAGGGAAAAGAAGAGAAAGGACCACGTGAGTCTCTGCTCTACTTCACCTCAAATGGTGAACTAAACGCAGTACGCTGGAATGACTGGAAACTTCACTTTGCAACTCTAGAAGGAAACCTAAGCGACGCCGTGCGATCTGTACCAAACTGGCCTAAGATCATTCACTTACGTGCTGACCCATTTGAAAAAGGTCCTAGCGAGTCACAAATGTACCTACGTTGGATGGCAGACAACATGTGGTTGTTTGTACCAATTCAAGACGTTGTTGGCGACTTCTTTAAAACGTTACCTGAATACCCAATGCAACGCGGTACAACTATGAACCCTGCTTCTTTAAATTACGACTCTTTGCAGATGCAAGAAAAGATGCAGCAGTTAGAAATGCTTAAACAAGAAGTGAATAAAGTTAAGTAATTTAATTAATCACTCTAGATTGCGTTACTGAGCCAGCAGAGTTCTGCTGGCTTATCTGTATCTCTACGGACACACTTAGCTCGGTAGTTTACTCCATGCAAAGCGGGCCTATATTGAGAACACAGAAAAACAAAAAAGGAGAGCAAACCTGCTCTCCTTTGTATTTTAACCGTGAATAAACTAAGCTACGTTAACCGATTTAGTTAAACTATTGCTCTGAAAGAATTCATCATGCAACGCGCAAATCGCACGCTGATATTCTTTATCACCCACGACGAACTGAACGTTTACATTTCTCATTGATGAGTGAAGTGCAACTGGCGTTACGCCATTGTTCATCAAAGAAAGTACACCTTTCGCTAGTGTCTTGTTAGTGTCAATTTGAGAACCGATGGCTGAAATCAGCGCGACCATACGGCCTTTAATCGACGCATTCGGATAGCGTTTTTCAGCTTTATACAATACTTTGTTCAAGCTATCAGTACTGCCACCTAGATAGTAAGTAATAGAGTTCGCGTTCATCTCTTTACCAACTAAACTTACGCGAGCATCAGAGATAATTTCCATTAATTCGTAGCTAACGTTATCGGCTTTTCCCACCATCGCTTGGTCAAACAAATGCAGTGCAAACACTTTTTCTTTACCTGCGATAATTTCGACTTTGTCTTCTTCTGGGCGGTAGCTTGAAGAGATCAAAGTGCCTTCGTGTTCAGGTTCAAATGTATTTTTGATCTGTAGCTCAATACCACTCTCGCGTAAACCTGCGGCTGCATTTGGGTGAATCGCTTCCATGCCAAGGTTAGCAAGTTGGTCTGCTACGTCATAGTTTGTACTACCAATTGGCAAAACTTTTTCAGGACCAACAACACGCGGGTCTGCAGAGCTCAAGTGATATTCTTTGTGAATTACCGCTAAATCCGCTTTTGTTATCGCTGCAATTCGGCTAAATGTCATCTCACTATAACCTCGGTCATAAGTGTGCATTAGGCCTTCCTTACAGTAAGCATAACCTGTAACAATTGGCAGTTCTTTTGACACATCGATATCAGCAAACGCATCACTGATCGATTCATCAAGGCTTCTTGGCGCTTGATTGTCCCAACCGGACAGGTCAACGAACTTAGCGTTAATACCCATATTTTTTAGTTTCAATGCCGTGTTGTAAGCACTGTGCGCCTCACCGATAGACGACAGAAACTCTCGAATTTGAGGCAAATACTGACGTAGCGAAAACTGACCGTACTGACAAGTTTCTAAAATGTTCGCAATACAGTTTTTCGCTTCAGCAATACGTGAGCGAATGAATTTATCTGCACGGATACGATTCATTGGGTCCGCGAAAATATTTTCATTTGTGAGCAGCATACGGCTTTCAACGTATGCTAACGCTTCTTCCCATTTGTCATCACGTTTCGCGATAAGCTGATAAACACCTGGCTTACTGGTTTTTTTACATTCGAGTAGCGCGTCGGTCATACCGCCATATGCAGAGACGACAAAGATACGATTGTATGGCGATTTAGGACGAAGAATAATGTTGTCGAGAACAGCATCAAATGCTGTCATTGATGTACCGCCGATTTTTTCTACGGTAAATGTCATGATAAGCCTTTTTTGATTGGTAACTTTAAAAGAAAAAAGAAGAGATAGTTGATCGTGGGGTGACAAGCACCCCACCTCTATCTTTTAGTCAACGAGAGGATAAACACCGTTTTCATCGTGCACTTCAGCGCCGGTAATTGGTGGGTTGAATACACACGCCATTACCATTTCTTTATTCTTATAAGCTCTCAAGTAGTGCTCATCGTGTTTATCAAGGATGTATAACGTACCCGGTTTAATCGGGTAAGTTTCTCCACCAACGACTTCAATTTCACCTTCACCGCTCATACAAAAAACCGATTCTAGGTGATTTTGATAGTGAATGTGTGTTTCAGTACCTTCATAAATCGTAGTAATGTGGAAAGAAAAACCCATGTTATCATCTTTCAACAACATACGGACACTTTCCCAGTTATCTGAAACCACACGTCGCTCACTGTTGCGACACTCATCGAGTGTTCTGACGATCATAATTAATAATCCTTATTAAGATGCTTGTTTGAAATGTTTCGCAGCAATGGTTTCCACTGCACTTTCAAAGATGCTTAGTCCTTGGTCTAGTTCTGACTCGCTAATCGTAAGTGGGCAGAAGAACTTAACGACTTCGTCGTCAGGGCCAGCTGTCTCAATTACCATTCCGTTTTCGAAACAGTTTTTCGCGATTTCAGATGCCATATCACCGTTGATACACTCAATACCAACCATCATGCCGCGACCTTTTTTCTGTACAAACATTTGTGGGAAGCGACGAACGCAGCGATCAATAACAGCACTTACTTTGTCTGAACACTGCTTGATGTGTGTTTCAAAGTCATCATTTGCCCAATAAATTTCTAAAGCTTTCGCCGCGGTAATAAATGCATGGTTGTTACCACGGAACGTGCCGTTATGCTCACCTGGCTTCCACTGGTCTAACTCTGGTTTAAGTAGAACGACGGCCATTGGCAAACCGTAACCACCGATCGATTTCGATAGCGTCACGATATCTGGTTGAATATCTGAAGGCTCAAAGCTAAAGAAAGTACCTGTACGTCCGCAGCCAGCTTGAATGTCATCGACAATCACAAGAATGTCGTTGGCTTTACAGATTTTGCTCAAACGTTGTAACCACTCGTTTGAAGCAGCATTTAAACCACCCTCGCCCTGCACAGTTTCAAGAAGTACAGCGGCTGGTTTATCCATACCTGCAGAGTTGTCGTTTAGCATGGTTTCGAACAATGCTAGACCATCAACGCCAGCGTAACCTTCAAATGGAATACGAGTGACGTTACTTAAGCTAGAACCGTTACCTTGTCTGTGATGCTGGTTACCCGTTGCAGCCAGTGCGCCAGCTGTACAACCGTGGAAACCGTTGGTAAATGCAACGACGCTGTCGCGACCTTTTACTTTTTTCGCTAACTTAAGTGCTGCCTCAACGGCGTTAGTACCAGTTGGGCCAGTAAACTGGACTTTGTAGTCCAAGTTTCTTGGTTTAAGGATGTAAGTATCCAACGCTTCAAGAAACGATGCTTTCGCTTCTGAGTGCATATCCAAACCGTGAGTAATACCGTCCATCTCAATGTACTCAAGCAGTGCTTGCTTAAGTACTGGGTTGTTATGGCCGTAATTTAGAGATCCCGCTCCAGCAAGGAAGTCTAAGTATCGTTCACCTTGTTCTGTTTCCAGCCAGCAGCCTTTCGCTTTACGAAAAACGACTGGGAAATTGTTTGAATATGAGCGTACGTTGGATTCCTGCTTTTTGAAAATATCCATGATGAGACCGTTTTTAATTCCTATTGTTTGAGGATTATTTGAGAGGAATGCGATACAAATATTCTGTATCGTGTTTGCCTTTAAAGTGGGCTTCTTCATCCAAAAATGTGCTTACTTGGCCAGAGTTGCCGTTCATCGCATCTAACTTTTTGAACAATGCCCAAGAGGCTTTATTATCTTCCGTGATGGTAGTTTCTACCGATTTAACACCGCCCAATTCCTCTCGGGTGAGAAGTTCTTTCAACATGCGGAATGCTAAACCGTGACCTCTAAAGCGAGGTGAGACTGCAACTTGCCAGACAAATAAAACGTCTTGCTCGTCTGGTTTCTGATAACCGGAAATGAAACCTGCGATTTCGCCTTTTTGCTCAACCAAAATACTGGTTTTGCTGAAATGCGTAGACTGTAGGAAATTGCAATAAGATGAGTTCATGTCCAATGGAGGACAGTCTGCAATTAAGCTGTAAATGTCGTCACCATCAGAGATTTTAGGCTCACGAAAAATCCATTTTTTACTTGAGTCTTCTCCAATCTCTGGATAAAGAACCCAAGGTGCTGATGTGATCATGTGGAAATACATATCCTTTGAGGTCTAATTAAATTTCCTTTTTATTATGGGCATCCCTCGCGACTAAAAATCAAATAATCCGCCTTTTTATCGGTATTTTTGTGACAGGTATCACAAAAATACGCCATTTAACCAAATCTTAAAATAGTTCGAGGTCTAATTTATTAAAAAATCACTTAAAGAATAAGTATAAAAAACGAACAGAAAAAACAGTCCTCCATGGTCTTCATTTCTCAGCAAAAAATTCAAAAATCAAAAAAAACGGCATGCTTTCGCATGCCGCTTTATGCAAATATTTAACTGCTGATGTTGGTTATTTCGATTTCTTCTTAGAAACCGCTTTTGGACGAGGTTCATCCATCAAGCCTTTTACTAGAGAAACCGTTGCAACAAGCAGAACAATCGTAAATGGTAGGCCTGTGGTCACGGCCATTGCTTGAGCTGCCGCTAGGCCACCACCAAGCATCAATGCAATCGCAACTAAGCCTTCAAACGTACACCAGAACACGCGTTGAGGCGTTGGCGCATCGACCTTACCGCCCGCAGCAATAGTATCAATAACCAGTGAACCAGAGTCTGAAGAGGTAATGAAGAATACCACCACCAAAATAATACCGACGAAAGATGTAATTTCAGCTAGAGGCATCACATCTAACATGGCAAATAGTTTTAACGGTAATTCCGCGTTGAACACGGCTTCATAACCATCGCTCACGTATTGGCTTATAGCGTTACCACCAAAAGCGGTCATCCATAACACACAAACAGAGGAAGGGATAAGGATAACGCAAATAATGAACTCACGAACGGAACGACCACGAGATACACGCGCAATGAACATACCGACAAATGGTGACCAAGAAATCCACCAAGCCCAGTAGAATGCTGTCCAACCTTGAGAATAGTTTACGTCTTCTCGTCCAAATGGCATTGATAGGGCAGGAATATTAGCCACATATGACACTATATTTTCGAAGAAACCCGTTAAAATCGCGATCGTCGGGCCGACAACAATAACGAAAAGCAGTAAAAGCGCAGCGAGACCCATATTGATCTCAGATAAGATTTTCACGCCTTTGTCTAGTCCCGCAACAACTGAGATTAAAGCGAGTGCGGTGATGCCAATAATCAATAGTACCTGCGTAGTATTCGTCATTGGAACATCAAATAGGAAGTTCAAACCCGTTGCGGCTTGAGACGCACCGTAACCTAGAGACGTTGCCAGACCAAAAACTGTCGCAACAACGGCAAGAATGTCGATAATGTGACCAGTCCAACCCCATACACGCTCACCAAACAGTGGGTAAAAAATGGATCGCATGGTAAGTGGTAAGCCTTTGTTAAACGAGAAAATCGCCAAACCAAGAGCCAATAGCGCATAGATTGACCACGGATGAAGTGCCCAGTGGTAAATCGTCGCCGCCATGCCTAGTGCAGATGCAGCACTTGCATCGCCTTCTGCACCACCTAGAGGGGCCCAGTCAGTACGAACACCGTTCTCAACGTTCACGCCACCAATAGCAGAACTAAAATGAGACATAGGTTCTGATACACCAAAGAACACCAGACCGATACCCATACCTGCTGCAAAGAGCATTGCCAGCCAACCCGCATAGGAATAATCTGGTGTCGCTTCTGTACCGCCGATTCGTACACGACCTAGCGGTGTAAAAATCAACCCAACACAGACAATGACAAAAATATTACCAGATGCGAGAAAGAACCAATCCAAATGGTGTAACAAACCCGCTCTTAGATCTGCGAAAAACGGCTCTACCTGTTCTCGAAATAATAGTGTTACTACAACAAATAGGATGATTGCTAAACCAGAAATTGCAAAAACACGGTTATGAATATCAAGGCCAAACGGGCCTACTTTTAACGCGACGTTATCCTGACCAATTTGATAGTCAGTGTCTATCGCGTTTACCTTTCCATCGGGGCGTTGAATGCCACCGTTATTATCGGTGCTCACGGATAATCTCCTTAAAAATACGTGACCAAATTTAAATTACTTTCGTCGGAGTTTGAGTGATGAAACCTCCCATCACTACCAAGCACATGTTCAAAAAACATAGTTCTTATAAGCGGTTACTCAGTCCGCCATCATAATCGCAAAGCCCCCTACCTTTCATTGCATTTTATTGTCTTCATCATAAACAACGCTTATTGCCAAATCGAAGAGATTGGCATGCTTCGATTAAAATGATATTGCAACTGTGCTTGAAACAGTTCAGCAGTAGCCAGCGCATCGGTCAAAGCATGATGAGGTTGATAAGCAGGAAGGCGATACCTTTCACGAGCATGCCCCAGCCTGACAGAGCCTGGCTTCTTACCTTTTAACTTATTGAATAGGCCACTGCATTCACGGCGCTGTATCGCGTGTTCAATGTCTAGCGTATCGACAACGGGAAACTGTATCCCCTCCCCAATGCTATTTAGCAACGCGTTATTAAAAAACTGCCTTTCGATATTTTTATAATGAACAAGCACAACTTTGCCTGACAGCGCATCCAATATTTCCCCTAAAATGTGGGTTAATTGGGGCGCGTTTTTGACTTCAGAATCAGTGATGCCATGAATCACAACTGACTCTTCGTTTAACTCACGATTAGGGTTAACAACCCAATGCGCAGAGCCACTACATTGAACACGATCAATAGTAAACGGCACAAGTCCAATCGTGAGAATTGCATCCTCTTCCGCATTCAAACCTGTCGTTTCAAAATCTACCGAGACAAATGGCACTTCCTCAACTGGGGTTTCCCCATTAACCATCGGTGTCGAGTAATAACGTTTGAGTCTCTCGTCTCTTGCTTCGGTCGCGAGCTGTTTAAATAAGGTTGACCACTCTGGCGTCCGAGACGTATCCAACAACGGCTGATCTTTTGCTGCCTTTTTTGAGAACCACATTATTTGCTACTTCTCTGGTATCGGAACTTGATGAAGTTCTGTGCATTACTAAGGATTTGGAAAGCAGCTTTTAAGTTTCGGCGCTCAAACTCTGACATGTTCTCTGGCTCAATGTTGTTATCTGGTTCATCTCCATTTTCGATATCGAGTGCTTGATGACGAATTCGAACCATGTAGATCAATTCCATTGCATCCCTCAAGTCCATTCCTCGACCTTTAGGTAAAATGCCCGCATCATTGATATCGTCTAAACGGTCAAACGAGTTTTGCGAACGGGAACCAATTGCCAATGAATGTACTCGAATCAAATCTGCCAATGGCGCAGTACCTCTTCTTTTCAAGTTAATAGAATTGCGATGACGACCATCTTTTTCCATAACAAAATCTTTGAAGAAGCCCAATGGCGGTGTACGACGTATCGCGTTGTAAGCCATACATGCAAGGAAGCGGTTGTTTCTTTTCGCGCGCCTAACAATAAAGCTGCTTAATTGTTCCGCCCACTTCACTCGCCCATGAACACCTAATAAATCAAAAAAGATATTACTGTTTAACAACCTTTCAGGAGTTGGGTTATCTATCCAGTTGCCAAAGCACTCCTCCCACTCCGCTCGGGTTTTTCGCCACTCTGGATTGGTTGCCATAATGTCGCCAGTACAGTAAGCATAGCCGCATGCTGCTAAACCATCACAAACAAATTTGGCAAACTTTTCAAAGTACTCCCCGTGCATCTCAACATCATAACTGTTGTCGAGAATAAGGGCGTTGTCTTGGTCCGTTACAATTAACTGCTCATCCCTGGCCATCGATCCCATAGCGACCAAACAATACGGAATTGGCGCAGGGCCAAGCTCTTGCTCTGCTAATTCAGCCAAACGCTGTTTAAAGCTACTACCAATGACCGACATGGCTCGACCAATCATATGAGCGTTGGCATCTTCATTCACCATTCGTACAAAGCAGTCTTTCACTTGTTCAGAAACTTGCTTGAGATCTTCAACGCTGGTTTGTTGGAAGATAGAGCTAACGAGCAGCAAGCTGTTTTGAGATTCATAACGGACAATATCCGTCATGCCAATAATTCCTATCGGCTTTTTATCTTTTAAAATTGGGAGATGGTGCACGTTGTAGCGCAACATGGTTAACATGGCTTCAAAGACATAAGCGTTGTAATCCAGAGACACCACGTCATAACTCATGACCTCACTCACGGGGATATTGGTATCAATGCCCTGAGCTATTACGCGAATGCATAGATCGCGATCAGTCAATATTCCAAGTAGTTGTTCATCATCTTCTTCTGTGAGTTCTTCTGCTGGGCGAACAATAAGCAAAGAGGTGACATTTTCCTCCGCCATCAGTATCGCGGCTTCTTGAATCGATGCCGTCGCCTCCAACGTTACCGGATCTCTCGCTAAGATTTTACGTGCCTTGGCAGTGGTAAAGTCATTGCTTTCTGAGCGGCTGGATATTGCGCTTCGCAAACGCGCGCTGTCTTCCAGTTCCATATAGTCAGCAAAGTTTTCAAACTCATCACAAAGCTCGTTGAAAATATCCTCCGGAATACAGTAAACCAAGGTGTCTTCTATCGCTTTGGCCGGCATACGCACACGGTTGTTCATTAACAACCCCATCTGTCCAAACAGTCCACCAGCGTCAATCCTGTTATAGAGTTCGCCTTTACGTCGGTAAATCTCCACAGCGCCGCTTCTCACCATATATAAGTCGCGGATCGTGTCTCCAAAATTGAGTATCTCCGTGCCTTGTCGAAAGTATGCAACCTCGGCATTTAGAGCGATCTTTTTTAACTGCTCTTCGGGTAGATCATCGAAAGGTGGGTACTGGCTAATGAAGTTGAGCACTTCTAACTGTTCGGCTTCCATCTTTTATTCCATACGTTGCCTAAACTACAGCGATAAATATCACCAAGATTGAAATCAATCAATGAATAAATCTAAGAATAACAACACCTAACCCAGTTCGCAGAATAAAACTCCAATCAAAAATTAGAGCTCTAACGTTTTTAAATATAGACCTCTAATCTATTTCTCCTTATAGCTATGCAGGTGGGCTGAGTTGAAATGTACTAAAAACTTCAAAATAAATTCAAACCAATGTCATGGAAAAGTTATGCAAAGACAAGACCAACAGTAAGTATCTATTTTAATTAATGAAAACACCATTTAGCCACACCTACTTAATTGTTCATTGTATGCACATAAAACCCAGTTAACCGAACCCCATTCGTTGAAAATTGAACTAAAATTAATTAGAGTACAAATCGTTAAACAGTTATAAACACACAAAAAGGACAGATAACATGGATCCCATACTGGAAGTTAAGGGACTGTATAAAGTGTTTGGAGAAGACCCAGAAAGAGCCTTCTCGCTTATCGAAAAAGGTATCGATAAGGACGGTATTTTTGAACAGACAGGTTTAACAGTCGGCGTAAACGATGTATCTCTCACCATTAACGAAGGTGAAATTTTCGTAATCATGGGGCTTTCTGGTTCGGGAAAATCTACTCTCGTTCGACTCCTAAACCGACTCATTGAGCCAACGAAAGGCAGTGTTTATCTCAAAGGGAAAGATATTGCCCATATCTCTGAAGACGAACTTCGAGAAGTTCGTCGCAACAATATCTCAATGGTGTTTCAAAGTTTCGCACTTATGCCTCACATGACGGTGATCGAAAACGCTGCATTCGGTTTAGAACTTGCTGGCATTGATGTTAATGAACGTCAGAAAAGTGCCCTTTCCGCCTTGGAAAGAGTTGGCTTAGACCCTTATGCAGAATCTTTCCCTGACGAGTTATCCGGTGGTATGAAACAGCGCGTGGGTTTAGCAAGGGCATTGGCTTGTGACCCAGACATTCTATTAATGGACGAGGCGTTTTCCGCTTTAGACCCATTAATCCGTTCTGAGATGCAGGATGAGCTTATTCGTCTACAAAACGATGACAAACGCACAATTGTCTTCATCTCTCATGATTTGGACGAAGCAATGCGTATTGGTGATCGTATCGCCATCATGCAAAACGGTGAGGTTGTTCAGGTTGGCACACCTGATGAAATATTGCACAGCCCAGCAAATGATTATGTCGAAGCGTTTTTCCGCGGCGTAAACATCGCAAGTGTCTTGACAGCAAAAGATATCGCTCGCAAGAAGCCAGCCGCCGTCTTTAAGAAATCGGAAAATGATGGCCCAGGCTCTGCGATGCAGATTCTGATGGATCATGACCGTGATTACGGCATTGTCGTGGATAAATCTAGCCGATATTCCGGCATCGTGTCTCTTGACTCACTACGTTTGGCTCACAAAGAAAACCGCTCTCTAGCCAGTGCTCAATTGACGGATGAAGTCACTCTTCAGCCAGAGCAGTCAATCAATGACATTTTGGGACTAGTTGCAGGCGTTCCTTATGCCGTACCTGTCGTTGATGAGCAAGGTACTTACTTTGGTGTCGTGACTAAATCACGTCTTCTACAAACATTAGATAAGGATTAACACGATGTCTTCAGAGCAAACTAACAATGATCCCTGGTCGAATACCGCTCCTGCACAAGATGATCCTTGGTCACAAGGTGTAGGTGCTGACGCTGCCCCAAGTAATGACTGGTTAAGCTCAGAAACTGTAGAGCAAGCGCCATTCGACATTATGAACCCATTCCAAGATGCGGTTCTACCACTTGATAGCTGGGTAGAATCGGGATTGAACTGGTTGGTGGAACATGGTCGCCCTGTTTTCCAAGCAATTCGAGTTCCAATCGACTTTATTCTTACCTCGTTTGAAACTGCTTTGGTTTCCACACCTGCGCCCATCATGGTGCTCATTTTATTTTTGCTGGCGTGGCAGTTTTCCAATGTAAAACTCGGTTTTTCAACGCTTGTATCCCTTGTTTTTATCGGCCTAATTGGTGCTTGGTCACAGGCGATGACAACGCTCGCACTGGTTTTAACCGCCGTCTTCTTCTGTTTGCTTATCGGGCTACCGATGGGGATATGGTTGGCGAGAAGCCAAACCGCAGCCAAATTTGTTAGACCAATACTCGATGCAATGCAAACGACCCCCGCGTTCGTTTATCTAGTGCCAATCGTTATGCTATTCGGTATTGGTAACGTTCCTGGCGTTGTAGTAACCATCATTTTCGCACTGCCTCCCGTTGTGCGCCTGACTATTTTAGGGATTCAGCAAGTACCTGAAGAGCTGATCGAAGCGGGCCACTCTTTCGGGGCAAACAAAAAACAGATGCTTTACCGCATCCAATTGCCATTGGCGTTACCAACGATTATGGCAGGGGTAAACCAAACCTTGATGCTTTCACTTTCTATGGTCGTGATCGCTTCAATGATTGCGGTTGGCGGCTTGGGCCAAATGGTACTTCGTGGTATCGGCCGACTTGATATGGGTCTTGCTGCCGTCGGTGGCTTAGGCATCGTAATTCTTGCCATTTTATTAGACCGTATTACCCAAGTATTAGGGGTTAATGCGGGTAACACCAAGCTTCGCTGGTATCACACAGGTCCTGTTTCATACCTATTAAAACTGAAAACAAAGACGAACCAAGACGATCTAAAACTTAGGAGAAACATCAATGAATAATTCATGGAAGAAAGCGCTCTCTGTTGGAGCTCTAAGTACTATCGCATTTTCAACTTATGGTGTGGCAAGCGAACTACCGGGTGAAGGTGTGACTGTTCAGCCAGTTCAATCAACCGTTGCAGAGGAAACGTTTCAAACATTGATCGTAAACCGTGCACTTGAAGAGCTTGGTTACGATGTAAAACCGACTAAAGAAGTCGATTACAACGTAGGCTATACCTCTATTGCTAAAGGCGACGCCACTTTCTTAGCTGTAGGTTGGTTCCCTCTTCACGCCGATAAGTACACGATGTCTGGCGGTGATGATAAGTTTTTCCGCAAAGGTCAATATGTAAGTGGTGCTGCTCAAGGTTACTTGATCGATAAAAAAACCGCTGAAAAATATGGCATCACAAATATTGGTCAATTAAAAGATCCAAAACTGGCCAAGCTTTTCGATGCCAACGGTGACGGTAAAGCGGACTTAACAGGTTGTAACCCAGGTTGGGGTTGTGAAATGGTCGTTGAGCATCAGTTGGATGCGTTCAAGCTTCGTGACACAGTAACGCACAACCAAGGTAACTACGCTGCGATTATCGCTGACACGATTTCTCGTTACAAAAAAGGCGATCCGATTCTTTACTACACTTGGACACCTTACTGGGTAAGTGGCGTCTTAGTTCCGGGTAAAGATGTTGTTTGGTTAGAAGTGCCATTCTCTTCACTTCCTGGTGAGCGTAAGGACATCGACACCACACTAGAGAACGGTAAGAACTACGGCTTTGAGATGAACTCTATGCGCATCGTTGCGAACAAAGAGTTTACTGAAAAGAACCCAGCAGCAGCGAAGCTGTTTGAAATCATCAAGCTAAACATCAATGATGTTAGTGCGCAGAATATGATGATGAGCCAAGGTAAGAACAGCTCAGCAGACATCGAGTCTCATGTAAATGGCTGGATTAAAGCGAACCAGAAAAAGTTCGACGCATGGGTAGACGAAGCTAAAAAAGCAGCCATGTAATCGGCACGACCATTAAAATACGTGACACCTAACTTTAGAGCCAACCGATCACATCGGTTGGCTCTTATTTTATTCACATTAGTAAAAAGGATTGCAACAATACTGAGCCTTGCTCCTCAGTATTTTCTTAAAGTTTCTACTTAATTTCATTCCTTAAGAATTTCTTAAGTTTCGCGTTTTATTTTGTTGATAACCAATCAAACAAAGGAAGCGCTCATGAAACACCATGCACAAATTTCTGCAGATGGCTTTACTTTAGACATCGTCTATCCAATGCATCCGCTTTGGAGCCAAGTTATCGAGCATGTTTCTCAGCGTTATCAAGAAGCATTCTTTGCCGAGCTGAAACAATTTATGCCGGCGTATTTAACCCTCATTGAAGGCGCTCAAATTATTTCCGTATGCGGCTTTCGCATCGCCGAATATGAGCCCTTGTTCCTTGAACAGTATTTAGAAGACGACGCTCAAAAGCTGGTTTCTAACGTATTTAACTGCGACGTAAAACGTTCGAACTTAGTGGAGTTTGGTCACTTGGCATCTTTCGCTAAGGGCATGTCATCTCTGCACTTCTACCTGATCGCAGAAATGCTGGTCAATCTCGGTTTTGAATGGTGCATCTTCACCGCGACAGACCCTCTTCACGCAATGATGGCGCGTCTAGGATTGGAGCCTCATATCATCGCGCAGGCCGATCAAAATAAAGTCCCCTATGCCAAGTCCACTTGGGGTTCGTACTACGAACATCAACCGCGTGTGTTAGCTGGTAATTTGCAAAAAGGACTAGAGCGCCTTCGATTAGTCCAAGAAAGAAAACGCAAACAAGCCTAGATAGAAAAGTAAACGTCGTTAAAACCGCAAACACAGCCAGAACAACTTGGTTAAACACAACGCCAGAATATAGGTGATGTATGAATATTCTCCTCGATGCCATTACAAAATGGGCAAAAACGACACCAGACCGAATAGCATTTGTCGGCTATGAAGCGGGTCAAACGGTTGAACTGACTTACTCTAAATTGTTAAGAAAAATCGAACTCGTTGCCACCGAACTTATTGCATACAATATCAAAGCACTCGCGCTACGCGCAGAAAATAGCATTGATTGGACCATCGTTGATTTGGCAGCGATGGCAGCCGACATTGTCGTCGTACCTATTCCGACTTTTTTCTCTGATGCTCAAGTAGAGCACACGCTAGAGCAATCAGGAGTCGACGCTTTAGTCGGCGATTGGCAAGCATGGTTGGCTTCTCATCCTAAGCAAAGCTTTAACCAGCAAGACCATTCGTTTTCCATTGCAAATTTGCCTTTGCTGCGTCGTAACCAGTTGGGAGATGAAGATACACAGGTAGCTTATCTACCAGAAACCGGAAAAATCACCTTTACCTCTGGCTCGACTGGTCAGCCTAAAGGCGTGTGTTTAAGCAATGATCATTTGTGTTTGGTGGCGAAATCGCTCGCCGACGCAGTAAACAGCGCGGAGCACTCACACTTAGTGCTGCTTCCGTTATCGACGCTTCTCGAGAACATAACCGGCGTTTATGTTCCACTCATGTTGGGCGTGACGTCATATATTTTACCCGGAGAGCAAACCGGCCTACTCGGTTCGAGCCAACTCGAACCGGGTTTGTTTGCACAAGCATTAGTGACCATCAAACCAGAAAGCTTAGTGCTAACACCGGCTTTATTGCTTGCGCTCATTCACATCGCGAAACAACAGCCCTCTCTTGTGGATTCTCTAAAATTTGTCGCCGTTGGCGGCGCAAGAGTGTCGTCGCAACTGATTAACACCGCGCATGCGCTGAACATCCCTGCGTTTGAAGGTTATGGCTTGTCTGAATGTGGCTCCGTCGTTTGTTTGAATATACCAGCCGCATTTAAAGCAGGAACGTGTGGCAAACCACTTCCCCACGCTCAGATTCGTATCGCGGAAGATGGTGAACTGCTCGTCAAAGGCAACGTTGCTCTTGGTTATTTGAATGAGCCGTTTACTAAAGAATGGTTAGCAACTGGCGACTTAGCCCAAATCGACGCGCAAGGTTTTGTCACTCTCTCGGGGCGCAAGAAGAACCTTATCGTCACCGCATATGGCAGAAATGTCTCACCGGAATGGATTGAATCAGAAGCGTTGGCGTTTTTGCCGATGACGCCACTGATCGTTACAGGTGATAGCCAACAAACATTATGTGCTGTCATTGCCAATAGCGAAGACGTCGAAGCAAAGGTTCATACATTAAACCAAACCCTACCCGATTACGCTCAAATCCGAACCTTGTTGCTACTTGACAACCCACGAGCCATCTCTGGTTGGTACACGGATAACGGCAAGCTCAAACGAAATCAAATCGAACATGATGTGGCTCAGTTATTGGCGAGCACAACGCCTGAATTAACGCTGCAAGCGCAAAAGATCCAACGCATCGATTTGCCCTTCCAGCAACACATTACGTCTTTCCAAACTGCATCTTAGTTAACGGCTTCTTAAGGAGAAGGTTATGACTTTATTTTTCGAACAACTCAAACAAAGCACTGCCGCTGCTCAACAAGCAATGTTAACTGCGCCAGTCATCGCAGACGTTCAACAAGGCAACATTTCCAAAGATATGTATATCGCCTTTCTAACCCAAGCTTACCATCACGTTAAGCACACTGTTCCCTTGCTGATGGCGTGTGGAGGCCGACTATCTGGCGAATACGAATGGGTACGAGATGCCATTGCCGAGTACATCGAGGAAGAGAAAGGCCATCAAGAATGGATTTTAAATGACATCAAAGCGTGCGGCGGCGATGCCGAAGCAGTGCGCAACAACAAAGATGTAGGTCAAGTAGGTGCACCGATTGAACTGATGGTTTCCTACCTTTACCACAACATTGACCGCCACAACCCACTCGCGCTGTTTGGCATGGTGTGGGTATTAGAAGGCACCAGCGTCGGCATTGGTGGCCAAATGGCTGAAAAAATCCAGTCAACGCTAAGCCTACCGCCTTCGGCAATGACTTACCTAGTTTCACACAGCGTGTTAGACCAAGATCATCTGCAATTTTTTGAATCACTGATGAACAAAATCACCAAAGTGGAAGATCAGCAAGTCATCATCGACTCCGCAAAAATGGTGTTCGCATTGTACGGACAAATGCTGCGTTCTTTGCCTTCTTTCTCAACCCAACAAGCGGCGTGAGGTGAAGCATGATCATTAACAACAGCACCATTCTCCTGACAGGCGCAACAGGCGGAATTGGGCAAGCCATCGCGCAAGAGTTAGCAAAACGCGGTGCCAGCCTCATTCTTGTTGGGCGAAACGAAGAGAGCTTGCAAACACTACAGCGTGAACTGTCGAATCCAGAGCGCCATAACCTAGTCGTTGCAGACATCACCTCATCAGAAGGATTAACTGCGATTAAAGCTCGAGCGCGCCGACATCAAAGAGTGGACGCACTGATTAACAATGCGGGCAGCAACGATTTCTCGTTGTTAAGCCACAAACGACCAACGCAGATTACAGACGAAATCCAACTCAATCTCGTTGCGCCGATGCTGCTGTGCCAATCAGCGTTAACGTGGTTAAAGCAGCCTGGGGTGATTCTCAATATAGGTTCCACATTCGGCTCAATTGGCTACCCAGGCTATACCTCCTATTGCGCGGCAAAAGCGGGGTTGCACCGTTTTACCGAATCGCTCGACAGAGAGCTGTTCGCAACCGGAATCCGTGCGCTGTATTTGGCACCAAGAGCGACAGAAACCTCGCTCAATAGCGATGCCGTCAATGAAATGAATCGACAACTGGGTAACAAAACGGACTCGCCGCAAGTTGTAGCCGATCACGTTGTCACCATGTTGGAAAAAGAAATTTCCGCGAAATGGATTGGTTGGCCAGAAAAGCTTTTTGCGCGCATCAATCAACTGCTTCCAAGCGTGGTTTCTTCTGCGATTCGTAAGCAGCAAGAAACCATTCACCAATACGTAAACCGAGTCAGTCACTGAAGAGGACATAGACGATGAAGACCAAACAACTATTTTGCGCTTTGACGATTTGTTCAACGTTAGCTTCGACCGCTGCGTTGGCAAGTAATACTCCACTGCAACAGGTTCAAAAGAAATGGGCGGAATGTCAGTACAGCACGCCCGATGGAGACGAAAAGGAACAATGCTTCCATCGCGCGATTGCCAAAACCAGTATTTATCTCGACAGAGAACCGGGCAATCCCGAACTCACTGTTTGGCTGGCAATCAATAAAGCATCGCTGGCTGGTGCTCAAGGTGGCTTGGGTGCACTATCACTCGCCAAAGAAGCCAAATCTTTACTCGAAGGGGTAATCGCAACTTCACCGCAAGCGCTTGATGGATCTGCATACACCAGTTTAGGTTCTCTGTATTACAAAGTTCCGGGGTGGCCAATTGGCTTTGGTGATGACGATAAAGCCGAAGAAATGTTGAAAAAAGCGTTAGAGATCAATCCAAAAGGCATCGATCCGAACTATTTTTATGGAGACTTCCTTGCAGAAGAAGGTCGAGACAAGGAAGCGAAAGTGTATTTGACTCGCGCAATGCAGGCGTCACCTCGCCCTGACCGACCTTTGGCTGATAAAGGTCGAAAACTGGAAATTGAAGCGACTCTTGGGAGTTTGAAATAATCCATGCGCTTATTACTCGTAGAAGATGACAAACTACTCGGTCAATCCATGGTGACTTCATTAAGTCGCCATGGGTACACCGTGGATTGGGTGGAAAAAGGCTCTGGCGTGACTAGCGCACTCAAAACAGAAGCGTTCACCGCCGTAATATTGGATCTCACTCTCCCCGATATCGATGGATTGGAAGTTCTGCGTAATATTCGCAAAGGCGGATTTAAGCTCCCAGTGATGATACTTACCGCACGAGACGACATTCGCGATCGCGTTCAAGGCCTTGATGGCGGCGCAGATGATTACCTCGGAAAACCGTTTGCACTCGAAGAGTTGCTCGCTCGCTTGCGTGTGTTGATTCGCCGTCAATCCGGTAGTGCAGAAGAAATCATTCAAGTTGGGCAGTTATCTTTATCCTTATCGGAACAAAGCATTCGCTACGATGACGCGCCGCTTAAACTCACACGCAATGAATTTAAAATCCTCACCAGCTTGATGACGAACGCCGGACGCGTGCAAAGTAAGGAGCAATTGCAACAATCACTACACGGCTGGGATGAAGGTTCAAGCGACAACGCTATCGAAGTTCATATTCACAATTTGCGTAAAAAAGCGCCCAAAGTGGTCATTAAAAATATTCGCGGTGTGGGGTACATTCTTGAAAGATAAGAAGTCGTACTCGATCAAACGTCAGTTAACTCTATCAGTAGGCGTGTTGGTAAGTGTTCTCTTACTCATCTCACTTTATTTCAGTTTCCAATCTGCGAAGCACGAGGTCGAAGAAGTTTATGACGCTAGGCTTGGACAATCCGCAAAATTAATGTTGCTGACGCTCTCAATTTCAACGGAAGAGAGGGCTCTCGCTAACCATCGAGAATTATTTAATGAGTGGATGGAAAACATTGAGTCAATGTCAAAGTCTGACGATGACAATGTCACAACGTTCGGCCACCCTTATGAACAAAACTTGGTTTTTCAATTCTATCGAGACAACACACTAATCTGGAGCTCTGATCAAACCTTGCACGCACTCTCTACATCCTTTGATAATAACGGCTACGCTGATATCGTAAAAGACGGCACACAATGGCGTACATTTCAGATTTCACTGCCACAAACAAAACATGATAATGAATACGTCGTGGTTGCAGAAAAATACAAGATACGTAAAGAGATCATTCACGAAATTGCCCTATCCACATCAATAGAACAATTGCTGATACTACCAACTTTGTTGCTTTTGCTGTTTTGGTTGATCGATAAACATTTCCGACCGATTAACGACCTGCGCACCGCCATCACACAAAGAAACGTACACCGATTAGATCGCATTCATGTAAAAGACAACACCGTTGAACTCGCACCACTTATCGATTCACTCAACTCGCTCCTCTCTGAACTAGAGTTAGCCTGGCAAAGAGAGAAACGCTTTACACGTGCTGCAGCGCATGAACTAAAAACCCCACTAACAATCCTTCGTCTTAACGTAGAAAATGCACTTGAAAGTAATGATCCGAAGCAACTGAGAGGAGATTTACACAACATTCTGCAAGGCATTAAACGCACTGACCGCCTTATCCATCAGCTACTGACTTTAGCTAAAGTAGATAGCTTATCAGAACGTGTATTCGACACCGTTGAGCTAACCCCTTTGTTGCAAACCGTTGTTGCTGATTTGGCACCGTTAGCATTGAAGCAGAAGCAAGACATCAGTTTATCATCTTCCAACATCGCTATATCCGGTGATCGAATGTTGTTAGAGGTGTTATTTCGTAACCTCGTCGATAATGCGATTCGTTACTCCGGCGAGCACAGTGACATACAAGTCAGCGTCACTGAGAACAATAATACAATCAAAGTCTTAATTTCCGATACAGGCCCAGAAATCCCGAAAGAAACTCGTGAAAGAATCTTCGAACAGTTTTATCGGGGTCATTCCGAACTTGGCGACGGGGCGGGTTTAGGGATGTCAATTTGCAAAGACATTACAGTACTACACCGTGCAACACTTGAGCTCATTCCCAGAGAAAATAGTAGGAATACGTTTGTCGTCACTTTCCCAAAGTGCTAACAAAAGCGATACAGACCATAACGTGTTTAATTTATGTTCCAGCCGAACATGAGCTTCATTCCACACTTACATAGACATACCAACACTTACACTACTCGACCATAAACCCACATTATAATTCACGTTTATTTCACGCTTGCTTTGTTAAAAACAACACAACATAACAATTAAACTATTCGAATAAATATGAAAAACTTATCTAAGGGCTCTGTGTGGGGGCCTTTGCAGCCAATTGCTGCTTTTTCTTTGTTTTCACTTATATTTTTGTCTATCTCACGCGTTTTGCTCGCCTTTTGGCAACTTGATCGAATTGACTCTTTCAACGACTTAATTTACATCCTAGGCCAAGGCCTACGCGTAGACATTGCAACACTGTGCTGGTTATTCATCCTCCCTGCACTGCTTTCAGCCCTAATGCCATTAAACGGCAAGATTGGGCATTTCTGGAAATGGATATTGCGCATATGGATGGTTGTAGGGCTTTGGATTCTCGTGTACATGGAACTGGCAACGGCACCATTCATTCAGGAATATGACCTACGCCCAAACCGTCTGTTTGTGGAATACCTTATCTATCCGAAAGAGGTCATGAGCATGCTTTGGACTGGCTATAAGCTAGAGCTGTTTATTGGCGCGTTAGGCACGGCATTAACTCTAGTTTTGGGTTGGAAGTGGAGCAAAAAACTGACCGACAATGCACAGCAGATCAAATGGAAGTGGCGCCCACTATTAGCCATTTTTGTTGTACTTCTTGGTGTTGCAGGCGCACGCTCGTCTTTAGGCCACCGCCCACTAAATCCTGCCATGGTGGCATTTTCTAACGATCCACTGCTTAACGACTTAGCATTAAACTCATCTTACTCACTGCTGTTTGCTGTCAACAGCATGAAGTCAGAAAAAAGCGCAGAGCAGTTCTACGGCAAGATGGATAATCAAAAGATGCTGGAGCTAGTTCGCGCTTCGTCAAAAAAGTCCGACTTTGATCCAACATTGCTTCCAACCATGAACAGTAACCCCGCGACTTACCATGGTAAACGTAAGAACTTAGTGATCTTGCTACAAGAGAGCTTAGGAGCACAATTTGTGGGTTCTTTGGGTGGTCTGCCTCTTACGCCAAACCTAGATGAACTCATGGCTGAAGGTTGGCAGTTCACGCAAATGTACGCAACGGGTACTCGTTCTGTTCGTGGTATCGAAGCTGTAACCACGGGTTTTCCACCATCCCCTTCTCGCGCAGTGGTGAAACTAAGCAAAAGCCAAACAGGCTTCTTTACCATCGCAGACTTACTCAAAGCACAAGGCTATCACACGCAATTTATTTATGGCGGTGAAGCAAACTTCGATAACATGAAAACCTTCTTCTTCGGTAATGGTTTTGATCAAATCGTCGAAGAAGATAATTACAATAACCCAAGCTTTGTTGGCTCTTGGGGGGTCAGTGATGAAGACTTATACAGCAAAGCAGACGAAGAGTTTGAACGCCTTTCAAAAAGCGACAAACCTTTTTTCAGCTTAGTTTTTACGTCAAGTAATCACAGTCCTTATGAGTATCCGAAAGGTAAAATTGAGCCATACGATTCCGAATACATGACGCGTAACAACGCGGTGAAATATTCAGATTACGCTTTGGGTACGTTCTTTGAAAAGGCGAAAAACTCATCCTACTGGGATGATACTATTTTCATTGTCATTGCAGACCACGATGCCCGCGTGTCTGGCGCTAACTTGGTTCCAGTTAAGCACTTCCACATTCCTGCATTGATCATTGGTAAAGACATTCAACCACGTAAAGATGACCGTATCGCAAACAACATAGATATGCCGCCTACGCTGTTGTCTCTTATTGGCGTAGACGCCAAAACGCCGATGATTGGTCGTGATTTAACGAAACCACTGGCTCGCGAAGATGAACGCGCAATGATGCAATACGACAAAAACTTTGGTTATTTAACGCGTGACAACCTAGTTGTGCTTTCTCCTGGTGAAAAAGTATCGACCCTGGCGTACGACTTTGAAAGCCAAACCATGAAACCGCTAGAAGTCGATGAATCCGTTATTGAACGCGCAAAAGCAAACGCATTGTTTGCATCTAAGGCGTATCAAAACAACTGGTACGCTTCGAAACGTACCAACTAATATCCGCTGATTCAGTTAAAAGGGAGCCAACTGGCTCCTTTTCTTTATTCTGTAAGACTCTTCACTCTTAGAGTACATGGAGGAACGCACACTTTGTATCTAGAAAATCATAGTTCACATGTAGAGGATGAACTTTTCAGGATTGTGTTCGATAACTAAGGCCAACACGTAAACAACGAGGCTTGTTGATATCAAGCCAAACAGAAAACTGACCCGAAATACCATCGTTGTTATCGTGATAAAACCATAGGCAAATACACCACTATTAATCATAGCGTACAAATTATCCAGACCAAAACTTGGTAAGGGTGCGCTAATAAATAGGAGTGAAAACATCATAATATTTGAAATTTTTTTAACCCAACTTGGTTTTTGTAGATAAAAACCCGAAATAGAAAAGGACAACAACAGCAATGGCACTAACCCATAATAAGTAAATTTGTAATATGGCGTAATCCAATCTGAACTCTGGTTTAAGAATAGTATTATGCAAGTAACAATGGTCGATGATAACGCTAAAGAAAAACACTTTGTTCCTTTGTAAGGTTTGTCTTCAAAGTTAAATAAACTAAAAATTCCCACTGCAATACCAAGAACAACCCATGCAAATGTCACTAGCTGTAAAAATGCGATCTCTTCGCGGATGGCAAAAAAGCCAAAGTAAATAGCATGATAAAAAGACCAAACCATACCAATTGGTAAACCCAAGGAGAGTTTTTCTAGGAGAATTTCTGACTGCTCTTCGTAATGAATAGTCCACCATACTAGTGCGACATAAGCGAGCAACACACCAAAAATGACAACATATTGCGCTTCTGAGATACTGATAATCATTGGAACTAAGGCTAGGGTTAAGCCAATGATAACAAATAGAATCTGGTAACAAATCGCGGGTAATGTGCAAATAAGTCGCCAAAATACCCTACCGATATCTTGAAGAAGTTCGTAGGTTTGAGCGATAAAATAAGCAACAGCAGCGATAAGAAGCAACACTCCACATAGTTTCATCAGGTTAACTAAGTTAAATAGTTTCACCCAGTCACTACTTTCTTCGGCTTGCTTCAGCTCTTTTTGAGCGTCATCAATGTGAGCGAGTTTCAATAAGGCATTTTTTCTGTCTTCATTTTCGAGAAAGTGTCCAAACTCTTGGTTTGCTTCACTCTCCGTTATCACTCCATTTTTGTAAAGAAGATAGATAGTTGAAAGGCTCACTCTTTCTATTTCTGTAAGATCACGAATTTTTTCTTTATTATTAATTTCATTGATAGTTAAAATTTGACTTTCTTTCTTTTCTATATTTTTTGCTGAAATACTTAATGAACATGTAACACAAAAAATAATAATTAACAGTGAACTAATCGTTTTACACATATGAACGGGATTGCTTTTGACAAGGAAATGTCGAGAAGATAAATGGAATCAAATACAAAGCAAACGATATGTTCATATGCTCGATCCTGAGCCAATAAAATTGAAAGTGATACTTCTCACTATTTCAAACAAGGTACTTTAACTTGGTCTACTGACAAAGCCTGTCTTACCCTTCCGTTAGATTCAACCTCATACTTCTAGTAAATTGAGAAACAGACCATGCTAACTATCAATTCATTCGTCCTCTATGTTGAGGACATCCACGTAAGCCAAGCTTTTTACTCGAAACTGTTTGATTGTGAGGTCACGTTTTTGTCTCCAACATTTGCTTCTATGCCACTCGCAAATGGCTTAAAACTGACACTCAAGCAAAGTGATGTTCTTTCCCCTTCCAGCGACATCAAAGGTGGTGGCACCGAGTTATCATTTGCAGTGCGCAACCGCCATACGTTAGAGCACGTTTACAACAGTTGGAAAAACATGGGCGTTGAGTTTGCTCAACCACCAATGACTTCGGTGTATGGCTTAAATTTTGTGGCTACCGATCCGGATAAACATCGCATTCGCGTTTTTATTAGTGAATAAAAATGCGTTAAAAATGCTTTTTACCCATTCCCAATGTGACTTCAATAAATTAGACTCAGGGAAACATCAAAAGCTGCGTAGTATATAAGAAGGAATGCCCATGAGCTCAAGTATGATCCTTAGCGAATCTCTAATCGAGAGTGGAAGAGATATCCCCCTCAAAGAACTGCTTTATGCAAAGCGCGTGCTGGATAACTACATGGCGGTAGCAAAAGAGAGCAGCCCACTTGAGCTGTTGACAGAGATGAAATCGGCAGCAAAGCAAGTGGAATACTTTACCACTACGAGTAACCCGTGTGAGGCTCGTAATGTCATCAGTCAGATGATTGATAAAATCGACACCGCGGAATCTTTTGAGTCGTTCAAGGCTTTAGCAGGCAAGCCCTCACTAGCTCTCAATGAGCTGATTGAAGATCGCGCCCAACTGATTAAACATGAGCGAGAATTGCTGCTTGCTTCAGGCTATGACGCCTCGCGTATCTAAGAATAAACGTTAGCTCCCGAGTTTAAAGCTAGCAACGAAAAAGGAGCTCTTAAAGAGCTCCTTTTACTTTCCAAAATCAGGTATAAAAGATCTAGAGGCCGATATCTTCAGTTATTGCTTTGATTTGCTTGAGATCCATTTTATAAACTTCAATCATTTGATCGACCTGACTTAGTCGTGAATTGGCTTCATCGTGTTTATCACACGCGTCCGATTTCACGTCCCAAGATTTACCTTCCAAAAATACATCACACTCTTTTTTGAGTTTCTCGATCTTAGGCAATAATTTCGCCCTTTCTTTCTCTAGAGACTCCAATTCTTGCGAAATTTTCAGCTCTTTTTGAAACACCTCGCGCGATCGTTCAAAGATAGTCGCTTGCATATCCGCTTGACGACTCAGCTTCTCATTTTCTGACTTTGTCGTGTTGATCTTATCTGCCTGTTGTTTCAATTGAGACTCTAGCGACAGGTTAACTTTCTCGACCTCAGTCAATTGCTTTTGTAACTTCTTAAGCGCTTTCTCGTGCGCTTCATCTTTCGCTGCGAGCAGTTCAGTGACTTTATCTTGTATTTCTTGGTCGAGCGCTTCTTCGCGCACTTTTACTTGAGACACCAACTGCGTTTTATCTTGCGTCAACGCTTGGTATTTTTCTTCTAGCACATGATAAGTCGATTCCCACTTGTTCGCAGTGACAATCGATCCAACAAGGCCACCAAATGCCAAGCCTAATACCGCAGCAATCGCGATATAGATATGAGTACGTTTGTCACGCTCTTCAATGACAACAACGTCGTCTTGTTCTTCCATCTTGTTCTGAGAACTCACCGTATACTACTCCAAGGACTCTTTTACTTTGCTAGCGGATCAATTCCGCAAACATAATCGATGCTGTATAAATCAGAAAGGCGCAAATTAATGTTATAACGGTCGCTTTTTGGACTTTTTCATTGGTTCGATAACGAAACAGCACAAATGCTACTGCAATCAACACCGCAATGGCTAATAATCTGGTCATACCGCCTCCTTGTCCACTTATGAAAAACTGCCTAGGTCCATAGACGGTTTCACAAAGATTTATTGTAACTCATTTATACGCCCCATAAGGTCAACTTAGCGTAGATTTTAAAATAAGTGCTTCGATTTTAATCAAATTTGTGTTCTCAATTGAATAACTTATGCCGTAATAATCGAAACACATTTATCGTTCTGAAGTGTGTTCTTGGTTCTATTCCCTAGCCCAATGAGTTTTGTTTATGCAGTTACTCACACAAAAAACTTGGTAAACATAGCTTCGTGAAAATAAGTGGGGTTATTTCGTTGAAAATAAATTGATATAGGGTGTTGAAATAGACCAAAAACATGATAGAGTTCACACGTTAATGATGACCAGCATCATTAACTAACCTTTACTCATTTAATTGAGTAATTGTTCCGATGAAGACTGCAGGAGAGTGGTTATTAATCAAATTGTAACATTTGATTAGCATAACTCGCCGAAGAATTAACTATTTCAGGTGCTACCTAGGTAGCGGGGACTGTAGTTGGAGGAACCTCTGGAGAGAACCGTTAAATCGGTCGCCGAAGGAGCAAGTCTTGCACTCACGCAAGGTGAAACTCTCAGGCAAAAGGACAGAGGAGTGGAAAGTTACAACCTAACTATTTTGCTTGGCCTTCCCGCCTACAACCAATAGCTTAGTTCTTTTAGAGATCGTTGATCTCGTCCTTTCCCTCTTCTCCTTATTAGTTGTTTTATTAAGGGGAAATCATGAACGACCTACAATCTTTACTACAAACCATCGATAATTTTGTCTGGGGTCCACCACTGCTTATTTTGCTAGTGGGTACCGGTGTTTACTTCACTTTTAGCCTCGGCTTGATCCAGTTTAAACATCTCCCAACAGCGCTAGCGATGGTATTCAGTAAAGATAAGTCATCTGATAAACAAGGTGACGTTTCTAGCTTTGCAGCACTTTGTACTGCGCTCTCAGCAACGATTGGTACTGGTAACATTGTTGGTGTTGCCACCGCGATCAAACTTGGTGGACCAGGTGCCCTATTCTGGATGTGGCTCGCCGCCCTTTTCGGAATGGCGACTAAATACGCCGAATGTTTGTTAGCGGTTAAATACCGAAGAGTAGATGATAAAGGCCAAATGATTGGTGGCCCAATGTACTATCTGCAATACGGTGTTGGCTCAAAAGCCCTCGCGATCATGTTTGCAGTGTTTGCTTTGGGTGTTGCTTGTTTTGGTATTGGTACGTTTCCACAAGTAAACGCGATTCTGGATGCAAGTGAGATATCTCTCGGTGTTGACCGTGAGCTCTCTGCCTTTGTACTGACTCTTTTGGTTGCTTTCGTAACTTTGGGTGGCATCAAATCCATTGCTAACGTTGCAGGAAAAGTGGTTCCTACCATGGCTGTATTTTACGTGTTGGCGTGTTTAAGCGTGATCATCATGAATGCAGACCAATTGTTCAATGCCGTTGAACTAGTGTTGGTATCAGCATTTACATCAACAGCAGCGACTGGCGGTTTCTTAGGTGCAAGTATCATGCTGGCGATCCAATCAGGTATCGCTCGTGGCGTATTCTCAAACGAATCTGGTTTGGGTAGCGCGCCTATGGCAGCAGCGGCAGCGAAAACAGACTCTTGTGTGAAACAAGGCCTGATTTCAATGACAGGTACCTTCTTTGATACCATCATTATTTGTACCATGACGGGCCTAGCCTTGATCCTTACTGGCGCATGGCAAAGCGACTTTTCTGGTGCAGCAATGACGACTCATGCCTTTGCGGTAGGTTTAAATGCGGATACATTTGGCCCAATGCTGGTGTCAATTGGTTTGATGTTTTTTGCATTCACAACCATTCTTGGATGGAACTACTACGGTGAGCGTTGCGTTGTGTTCCTCTTTGGTACAAAAGCGGTGCTTCCTTATAAGCTGATTTTCGTTGCTTTGGTGGCATCAGGCGCGTTCCTCCATCTAGACATGATTTGGCTACTCGCCGATATCGTAAATGGTCTGATGGCGATTCCTAACCTAATCGGTTTGATCGCACTGCGTCACGTCGTGCTGGCAGAAACCAAGCTGTTCTTTAGCTCAGCATCGCAATCTGATCAAATTGAAGCAGTAAAAGCTTAGTGACATGACAAGTGTTCAGTAATGAACCGTCAATCGCTGAAAGTAAATTGGAAATGGTAAAAACATAAAGCCCGCTGGTATTCAGCGGGCTTTATTTTATCTTAAGTTAAGCGGTTAATCTCTCAACCATTGATGCTCAACCTTTTCTCCACGTTCTTGAAAAAACTTCGCATTTTTTTGCTTGAATTGATCCGACTTCAGCTCTGATAGCGGCCAGTCTGAAAACGCCTCTGTTACGAACGAATCTCCAACCCCAACTTCAATCGATTCAAGATGCTTCCCGATGTAGCGATAAAAGTAGCTCTGCCCCAGTGCATCACAAACCATCGGCACATGTCTCATGCGTTGATGGTTGACGGATACTGAAGCCCAAGTTGTCGTTTTAGGTTCGCAACTTTGCTCTTTTACAACATCAACTTCAAATTTATTGTCCATTGTTGTCGAGACAAAAACGACAATACCGTCATTCATATACACACGTCGAAGTAATAGCTGTTTCGTATCTTGAGTTCGCGTCTGTTGTATTCCATTGGAAAATGGCTCGAAATAGCCCCAGTGCCAAGACCAAGTCATGCCACGTTGCGCAAACTGTACCTGTGGCCATGTCTGCCAAACAATGGCACCAACCACGCCAGTAATAAACACAACGAGCAATATCAAAAGGTGGTAAATATTGCGCATTACACGGGCTTTTCAATCAATAACTTTACGCCAAGTGCGACTAAGACAGCGCCCGTCGCCCCTTCCATCCACTTCATAAAGCTTGCATTCTTTAACAGGCTCTTAGCTGAGTTAAGTGCGCCAGCCAAACCACACTGCCAAACCATCGCAATAATAAAGTGCACGGATGCCATCATCATTGATTGAAGCAAAGGAGAACCTTCTGGATTCACAAACTGTGGCAAGAACGCCAAGTAGAAAACTGCCGTTTTTGGGTTCAAGACGTTAGAAAGAAAGCCCTCTCTAAAAGAGCGTTTGCCATTAAACACTTCATGAACCTGCTCAGTCACTGACAAACCATTCTTCGACGACATCAGGGCTTTTAAACTGCTCAGACCAAGCCAAATAAGATAAGCTGCACCAATCATTTTTACGATTTGGAACAACTCTGCAGATTGCGCCAGAATGGCCGAAATTCCAACCGCTGAAAAGAAAGCATGCACAAATAAGCCAAAGCAAATCCCTAAACTGGTTGTACATCCGTCTTTTAAACCCGCGCGACTGGTATTACGGATAACAAGGGCCGTATCTAAACCCGGCGTTAGCGTTAAAATAGTGATGGCAATAATAAATGCCTCAAAATTCAAGATATCCATATTATCGTGATAATTAATTGTTAATCCGTCATCAATACCGTCAATCCACGAGATTCGCAAGCTTCTTTTTTAAGAGAGCTATACAACTGAGTGAATTTATGGACAATGAGTGACGATTAATTGTTAATTATTAGTAAATTAACGCAGGTTGTTTCGTGCAACTCGACGTAAAGGACCCGTTATCGGGTGTTTAGGGAAAGAACAAAGAATAAGAGTAGTCACATGAAAGCATTTACAAAACTCATTGAACATTCCAAAAAAGTGGCAAACTTTGAGCACCTCTCTTCCATCATAGGTTGGGACCAAGCAGCGGTCATGCCATCTGGTGGCGCTGAAGCGCGCTCCAATGCTATGGCAGAACTTGATGTACACATCCACTCATTAATGACTCAGCCACACTTGGGCGAACTTTTCGCTCGGGCAGAAGAAGAGACGCTATCTGCAAGTGAAAAGTCCATCCTACGAGAAATGAAACGTGAATGGCAACAAGCTAACTTGCTACCAGAATCATTAGTTCAAGCTCAATCTCTTGCTGGCTCCAAATGTGAACATGCATGGCGTACGCAACGCGGAGAAAATGACTGGTCTGGCTTTGAAAAGAACTGGGCAGAAGTCGTCAAACTATCGCAAGAAGAAGCGCAAATTAGAGCCGAAGCAAACGGCACAACGCCTTACGATGCCATGCTTGATATTTATGAACCAGGCACAACGTCTGCATCGTTAGACACGCTTTTTGCTGACGTAAAAACGTGGCTACCTTCCTTGATAGACGAAGCGCTTGAAAAACAGCAATCAGACAACATCTTATTGCCAACTGCGCACTACCCTGCGGAAAAACAAAAAGCGCTGGGACTGGAAGTCATGAAGCTACTTCAATTCGATTTTGAACACGGTCGGCTTGATGAAAGTGTCCACCCATTTTGTGGCGGTGTACCAACAGATGTGCGTATTACAACACGTTATGATGAAAGCGAGTTTGTCCAATCATTGATGGGGATCGTCCACGAAACTGGCCATGCCAGATACGAGCAAGGGCTACCAAAAGATTTAGCAGGAACACCAGCTGGTCAAGCCCGCTCTATGGGAATTCATGAGTCACAGTCGCTCTTCTTTGAAATGCAAATAGGACGAAACAACGCATTTATCGACCACCTTGCTCACATGGCTTCCAAGCATTTTTCTGGGGATGAATTTGAAAAAGACAATCTAGCCAAAATCTACACTCGAGTAGACAAAGGCTTTATTCGCGTAGATGCGGACGAATTAACATACCCTGCCCACGTTATTCTTCGATACGAAATTGAACGTGATCTTATTAACGGTGCCATCAAGCATACAGACGTACCAGAGCTCTGGAACGAAAAAATGAAAGCGTATTTGGGACTCTCAACGGAAGGCAATTTCAAAAACGGCTGTATGCAGGACATTCATTGGACAGATGGAAGTTTTGGATATTTCCCGTCTTACACTCTCGGTGCGATGTACGCAGCCCAGTTCATGGCCGCAATGAAGCAAACAGTAGATGTGGACGCGGTTATTCGCTCTGGCGATCTGACGCCGATATTCGATTGGCTGTCGAAGAACATCTGGAGTAAAGGTAGCTTATTAACAACAGATGATCTCGTAAGAGAAGCAACGGGTGAAACACTAAATGCTAAGCACTTCCAAGCGCACCTAAAAGGCCGCTACTTGTAAATAGAAAAAGAATAGAACGTAAAAGCCCAAGGTTCGTATGTTCCTTGGGCTTTTTTAAGCTCTTTCTATGCTATGCCAAGCTAGGGATAAGTCTGGGCTTGTACAAACAATCCTCGCCTTCAGGTCTGGTTTTAAACCGACGGTGCAGCCACATATATTGGCTCGGACTTGCCATGATTGACGTTTCAACTATCTTATTCACGAAAACTGCCGCACCTTGAGGATCTTCTTTCGGGAAACCGTCGACTGGCGCACTAATCGTCAAGGTATAGTGTCCGTCTTTTCCTCTTACCATCGTAAAAGGCACGATGGCACAATCTGTCGAATCAACCAGCAGACTTGTACCTGTCGTCGTGCAAGCATTTTTAACGGCAAATAATGGCGCAAACGTTGAGCGTCGGTTTCCATAATCATGATCCGGTGCATACCAGACCCGCTCACCCGTTCTAAGCGCTTCAAGCATGGCTTTAACGTTCTTGCGATCAATAAGCGTACGATTAGAGCGAGAACGCCCCTTGTATTGAAAGTAATCAAAACACGGATTGTTGTTTGGGCGATAAACACCAGTTCCAGACTTTTTAATGCCAAAAGCACGAGCACCTAACTCTAAGTTCATCGAGTGTACGGCCAACATTAATGCCCCTTTGCCTGATTTTTCTAAAGCCTGGAGGTGCTCCATTCCTTTTATCGTAACGTGTTTGTTTACCCGTTTATCAGACCAAAACCATGCCATCGCCGTCTCAAATAGCGCAATACCTGTATTGTCGATATTGTCTTTTAAAATTGCTTCGCGTTGGCATTCTTCCATCTGAGGAAAGCAAAGTTCAAGATTGCGCCTAATCGTAACTTGACGTTTTTTCATGATTCGCATAGCTAAACGGCCAATGCCACGTCCTAATGCTAACTGAACTTTGAAAGGAAGGAGACTGAGTAAGTACATCACGCTGATGATAATTAAGGTTCCCCAGTAACGAGGCAAAAGAAATTCAGCCTTGAATTCAGGCTTTTGGTATTTATTCATGTGAGTATTGTCAGATGTGCCCATCTATAAGTGATAAAAACAATGATAATGGACTGCACTTTTATCATTGATAGCGCTAATAACATAAATTAAAGCGCGCGGATTCTATGGTTCTTCGACACACTACACAATAAGAACTTTGCAGAAATATGTAGGGGGATGAAAAAGCAGCAAAGATGAATCACCACGTTAACATCGATTGGAGTGATTAATCTACCGCACTTTCATAAAGTTTGGACAAACATAACTTTGTGTTTTCAATGCGCTAGATAATGGTGTTTTTTTAACCCCATAATGCAGCTATCATGAAAATAACAATAAACATGATAATCATTACCCTGAACAAGTAAGACAACTTTCCGGTGCCACCTTTTGGCGCTTGGTTACAGCATCCCATTGTGTTTCTCCATCGTTTCATTTCGATATGGCATTAATGTACTCCTTGACCTTAGGGGAAAGTCAAACCTTTACCTAAAGGTTCTAATTTATCGCTATAAGTGTTTATTTATCCGACATATCACTCGTTTATATCCCATGGAAATAAAGCGCGTTGTTTTCAGCTCATTTTCGGATAAATACATACCGTTTTTCGCTATATACCCACTATTTATGAGGAATCTACAATACGCGAGTCTTACTTGTAGCACGCTACTTTTACAACCTAGAAGCTGTGCGCTCATCCATTAAAGGTATCGAATGAGCAATATCGTTAAATCCGCCGTTAAATTGAGTGTTTTCTCTATCATCATGATCACCGTAACTTCGGTCGACAGCATAAGGAACATTCCTGGGGCGGCTTTGTTTGGTAGCCATGCCATCTCTTTCTTCTTACTTGCTGGGTTCTGTTTTTTTGTCCCTACAGCGCTAGTGTGTGCTGAGCTAAGTACCACTTATCCAGAGCAAGGTGGTGTATATCTTTGGGGCAAAGAAACACTAGGGCCAAACTTTGGCTTTGCCACCGTGTGGTATCAATACGCTGAAAATATTGTTTACTATCCACCTTTAATTTCATTCATTGTTGCAACGGGGGCCTACCCTTTTTTCCCAGACCTGGCGCAAAACAACATGTTTATGTTGGTGATGATTAATGTGATTTTTTGGGCGTTAACTTTAGTTAATATCTTTGGCTTGCGCCTCTCTTCCCTGATTACAAATGTATTCGGCACCCTAGGTTTGATATTTCCGATTCTATTGATTATCGGATTAGGCGGGTACTGGGCGTATACCCATCCTGGTGAGTCTCATATCTCGCTTCGCCACGTATCTGACTGGTTGCCGGACCTTTCTCAAGATGGGATCGGAGCGGGTTTTACTGCGGTAGTTCTTTCACTGACAGGCCTTGAAATCACGACCTCTTATGCAAGCGAAGTCGAAAATCCGCAAAAAGCCTATCCCAAAGCTCTGCTGATCTCCACAACCTTAATCTTGGTTTCTCTGACGGCGTGCTCACTGTCTATTTCTTCGGTCGTCTCAAGTGACCATTCTAGTTTGAGTGAAGGAGTGATACTTGCCTTCAAAGCTTTTTTTGATGATCTGCACCTCTCATTCCTGCTGCCTGTCATTGCCCTTGCTATTGTTTTTGGCACGCTTGCAAGCCTGAATAACTGGATAATCGCCCCAACTAAAAGTCTGCATGTTGCCGCAAAAGATAGTTTCATGCCGATGTCGCTCGCCAAAGAAAACCGCAACCAAGCCCCCGTCTCATTGTTGCTCTTGCAAGGCACGATTGTTAGCGTGCTCTCTTTGGTTTTCATTTTTGTTCCTAACGTCAATCAAGGCATGTGGTTATTGAATATCCTGATGACTCAGCTCTATATGGTGATGTACATCTGTATTTTTGTTAGCTTTTTGGTCTCACGCTACAAACACGCAGATATTGAGCGCCCATTTCGAGTTTCGGGCGGAAAAATAGGAATGTGTTTAGTGGCTGGGTTAGGCTTGATGAGTTGCTTGGTGACGATTGTTGTATCTTTTGACGTGCCAGCAGGAATTAGCGCAAAAACTGGTGCATATGCACTGATATTAGGATTTATCACATTTAGCCTCCCAGCGTTCGCCGCCGTGATGTATCGCAATCGAAAACATCGTCAACAAAGCAAAATGCTTGAGGTACTAGTAAGTTAACTATTGGATTGACATTAAAAAGCCGCAGCAATTTCTCGCTACGGCTTTTTATTTGGCATCACAAGTAGTGTTGGTTATCCGTGTCCTACAGTCTTGGATAACAGATTCACGATCATCACACCAGTGAGGATAAACCCAATACCAACAATCGCAGGCACATCTAGCCGCTGTCCATAAACAAAGTAGCCAACCGTAGCAACTAAAACAATACCCGCTCCACTCCATATGGCGTAAACAACCCCAACAGGCATCGTTTTTACCGTGACGGAAAGCAAGAAGAAAGCAATGCCGTAACCAATCAGAACGACTGTGCTAGGCATCATTTTCGTAAATTGCTCTGTTTTGGGAATATAGGAAGTGGCAATCACTTCACATACAATCGCGATCGACAGCGCCAACATTGGCGGCATAGAGACAAGCATTTTGAACATAAGGCATTAACGCTCAACAGAAATGTAACCGACAACACGTCCGGATAATTAGGTCGCGCATTATACCCAACTCATCTCTCGATGGAATACCTCTTACTCAAGCAGCTTCAAAATGCAGGATTCACAGCGTGATCACTTGAATATAGAGACATTCACACGCCATCGCTTTCACTCACTTCTTGATGAGTAAGCGACAGGCCTGCTTTTTCGTGCTGCCGGGCAATTTCAAAGTAGATGTGCATATCAATTGGCTCTGGTGTATTGAGCAGCATCTTGCCCACTTCTCGTTGAAAGTGACCATAATTACCTAACTCATCCGTCAACCCTAACTGCTCGTAAGAAGCTTCATTGGCAAACATTCCATAGGCATACTGATAATGACTTAGATCCTTGCTCTTATCATAACCAAGCTCTTGAAGGGCTTGATCAATTTCTTTCGGCGTATAAGTGTCTTTATCGCCAAACAAGCGCAATAGTACGCTAGGAACCTCTTGAGCGATGCTCTGAATTTTTGTCTTTCTTTTAAAAATACCGAACATAATGTCCTCCACTGACGATGTTTCCAAATACACACTTTAATGCATATTGGTGAGCTAATTGTTTTTAGTATGGCTCATTAATCTGAGACTTCCTTACAACGAAATCACTTTCGCATATTAACGTGATCACATAATTACCAGCAAATAGTACGAACAGCGTTTCAAACATATCTCATCAGAAACTCCGCTCTAGTCACAATTGTGTGACAGCTTCGAGCTCGGTTTACCATAATGTAAAGAGTAGATTGAAAAGTCATATTTCGTATCGACATCTAAACTTAATTAAGTTAGCTTTAGAAGTATAGACGTCTAGATTGACTATGCTTAGGGAGAGAAAGTCGTGCCAATTAGAATTCCAGATCAATTACCAGCCACCGATGTGCTAAGGACAGAGAACATCTTCGTAATGAGTGAAACGCGTGCTGCGAGTCAGGAAATACGTCCTTTACGAGTGCTGATCCTGAATCTGATGCCCAAAAAAATAGAAACTGAAACTCAGTTTTTGCGTCTACTCTCAAACAGCCCATTACAAGTCAATGTCGAGTTATTGCGCATTGATAACCGCCCAAGCAAAAATACGCCAACCGAACATTTGGATACTTTTTATCGTCAATTTGAAATGGTGAGAGATAAAAATTTCGATGGCATGATCATTACTGGTGCCCCACTAGGTTTGGTTCAATTTGAAGATGTCATTTATTGGGACCACCTAAAAACCATCATGGAATGGGCAAAAGATCATGTGACATCGACTCTTTATGTCTGCTGGGCAGCACAAGCAGGGCTGAAGTTGCTCTACGATCTACCTAAAAAAACGCGTAAAGAGAAACTTTCAGGCGTGTACCATCACCAAATTCATCATCAATTCCATCCTATGTTACGTGGGTTTGATGACACATTTTTAGCGCCTCATTCACGCTATGCCGACTTTTCACCTCACTTTTTAGAAGAACATACCGACTTAGACATCCTAGCCACATCGGATGTTGCAGGTGTTTATTTAGCTACAACAAAAGACAAGAGAAATGTGTTTGTTACTGGGCATCCTGAATACGATTCGCATACCTTACATAACGAATATATCCGCGATTTAAGCGAAGGCATGGAACCAGCCATTCCCGTCAACTACTATCCAAACAACAATCCTGATAATCCACCAATTGCCAGTTGGAGAAGTCATGGACATCTCCTCTTTTTAAACTGGCTGAACTACTGCGTTTACCAGCAAACACCTTATGATCTTGATCACTTCAGTGAAGACGCTTTTACTAAAGACGATTAACCTCAAAGCACGCAAACAAAGCGCTTATGATGCCTAAATGTAATATGTGAACCAAGCCGCCATATGGCGGCTTTTTCATACCAGTTTGCAAACCTGATCGCATAGTGTTTTTTCCTCAATAGGCTTTTGCTACGTAATTCATATCATGCTGGGAGATTCAGGGATGTAGGGACAAAGAATGAAAACAACAAAGCTCGGTGCACTACTATTAATCTCTCAGTTTGCACTTGTGGGCTGCGTGACGGTGAAAGAAGATGGTAGCCCTGTCGTTAAAGCCGATCCTGTAGCAATGGCAGAATCACGTATCGCACTTGGCCTAGGTTATTTAGAAGGCGGCAATATGATTCGCGCGCATGATAACTTGCAACAAGCCTTAACCCACGCACCTCAATACTATCGTGCTCAGTTATCGATGGCTCACTACTATGAAACGGTTGGTGAAGATGCTAAAGCCGAGCAAATGTATAAACGCTCTCTACGCCAACACACCAAAAACGGTAACGTGCTCAATAACTACGGCACCTTTCTTTGCAAGCGGGGTGACTTCGAGAAAGCCGATCAAATGTTTAATCGAGCCATTGAGCAACCTTATTACTATCTCATTCCGGCCAGTTATGAAAACGCCGCATTTTGCGCGTTGAAGTCACAAGATAAAGACAAAGCGAAATACTACTTCGCCCGAGCTATTGATCATGACCCTCATAGGCCAAAATCTATTTTGCAGCTAGCCAAGCTAGAAATTGATAGCGGCAATTACACTGAAGCCAGAATTCGATTAATGAGATTTAATCAAATGTATGGCGTTAAGAAACCCTCTTTACAGCTCATGATTCAACTTGAACGTGCAGCAGGTAATGAAGCACTCGAGAAAAAATATCAAAAGCAATTGGAGAGATTTTCTTAACACGACATCATGATAAAGAAGGTGTACTCGCTCACAGACACTACTGAACTTGACTAAGAATCCAGTGAATTAAAACCCACGGTGAAACATTCATCCTGTACATAAACTTCAAATTCGGTACTATTTGAACGGAATAAGTGACCAAGTCACGTTATAAAAGTGCGCTAGTAGAACGAAATTTGTACATCATACTGTTTCTACTATTGATTTGGGGCGCATTGATAAATGCTAAATATTACTGACATGCACCAGAAGGAAGTTGAAGCCGGATGAAACCTGCCTGCACTCTGTTATCACTCACTTTGCTGAGTTCGCCTTTTGTCGTCAGTGCACAAGAAAATATTGAAAAAACATTCACGTTTGGCATTGTTTCCAATAAAGCTCAAAGCAAAATCAAAAAGTCGACGCCTTTTACGCAGTACGTGACCAATGGTTTGGCCGGATACGGATACACCAAGGGTGCTGTAAAAGTATTTAAAAATTATCGCCAGCTCGCGGTGGCACTTGAAAATGGCACCGTTCAAATTGCAACAGCCACCCCCTTCAATGCAATGACCCTCGAGGCAGAGTCTGGTAGCCAAGCCATTGCCATACGCTGGAAAAAAGGTTTACAAAAATATCATACGGTATTCTTTACCCACAAAGAGAGTGGTATCGAGTCGATTTCTGACCTGCGCGGAAAAACACTTGTTTTTGAAAAGCGTACATCCACCAGCAGCTATTACTTACCCGCTATTACACTGCTTAATCAAGGGGAGAAATTAGAATACCTCCCCTCCTCCGATGACAAACCAGCCAAAGACAGTATTGGATATTTATTCCTTGACGAGCACTTGGCTCAATCGAATGAAATCAACCTTTCAGTATGGGTGTATAAGCAGAGAGTCGCAGCAGGAGCGTTCAGCAATTTCAATTGGAGCAACCCTAAAGATCTTCCAGAAAGCATGAAAGACAAACTAACGATTTTCGCTCGCTCGGTAGAAATACCTAGAGACTTAATTCTCGCCTCTCCGACCTTAAGTCAAGATCAGCAACATAAAATCACGTCAATATTGCTCGGTATGGAGGCATCTCAGCAAGGTGCTTTAGCACTTAAACAGTTCCAAAACACGAAAAAGATCACCGCTCTAACGCCAGAAATGTCCGCGTCTTTAAATACCGTTCGAACATCTATTCACTTGTTACCGAAGGTGGATTGATGTTCCACAAACTCTCACTCGAAACTAAATACATTTGCTCGACCATTTTTGTTGTCCTGTTTGTCGTAGTGATAAACCTCGCACTATATATGCATGGTTACGATACGTACTCAAATAACTTAACCCGCCAAATCACCGAGAACTCACAAGAAAAAACAGAGTCTTACGTCAAGCAAAAAGGATTGGTTTACGCAGGGTTATTATCAAAGCAACTTTTTGACCCACTCTATACGGATAATATCAGCCAAGCATACGAGCAGATTAAAGCAACATTAAGCCAACCAGATGTCTCGAAGATACACGTTGTTGATAATGAGGGGCTAATCTTTCACGACGGTACTACTCAGCTGAGTATGTTTGCCCAGCCTCATTACCGTTCTCGCTTTATTTTAAAAGCAATAGAAGAGTCTAGAATTCTCATTTCTTTTTCTAAACATCAATTAGAAATTGCGGCACCGATTCAGCAATCGAATATCACACTGGGCGCGGTGTATCTTGAACTCAACCTAGCACATCTATTAGAAGAGAAAGAACAAAACATTGCTCAAGTACAAGCGCTTACCTCAAACGATAAGCAAAAGATGTTTAACTTGCTGCTCACGATCAGTGCGATATCCGTTCTGCTCGGAAGTGCCATCGCGTATGCTTTGGGTCGCTCATTGATAAAGCCACTCAAACAACTTAAAGAACAATTTACAGAGTCAAATACTCAAGCACTGCCAATCACTGATATAAAAAGTAAAGATGAAGTAGGTGATCTTATTTCGGCGTATAACAAAATGTCGAACAAAGTGAACCGATACACAAGCCGGGTGGAGTTCATGGCGTATCACGACATTCTTACCTCCCTGCCTAACCGAGAAAAGTTGCTCATTGATATCCAAAAGCAAATAACGAACCGCAAATCACCCTCACTCGCGGTTGTTTTTATTGATCTGGATGACTTTAAACATATTAACGATAACTACGGGCATAGTATCGGGGATAAATTGCTAGGTCATCTCGCCTCTGAACTTCAAGGTCGTTTGCCGAGTTACTTCCAGCCTCTTTACCGTCTTTCAACCATCGTAAGCCGAGTCGGCGCTGACGAATTTGTGCTGGTCTTTCCATGCAAAGACAGTCTCGACGCTAGAGAAAAAGCGGACGATATTCATCGCCAACTGCTTTCTCCTTTTAACTTGGAAGAGAACGATATTCAAATTACGGCAAGCCTTGGAGTCGCGGTGTATCCGGAATTTGGCTCAAACGCAGAGTCTCTTTTGCAACTCTCCTCACTAGCGGCGCAAGAATCTAAACGACGCGGCAAAGATATCATGACGATATACGATTCCGCGTTTGATGAGACCGTGAAACAGCGCTTATACATAGAAAAAGAACTGCGCCGCTCAATACGTGATTTGTCTCAGTTCGAGCTTTGGTATCAACCCCAGTTCGACCTCAACACCTACCAGTTGATTGGTGTTGAAGCATTGGTTAGGTGGAATCATCCGGAGAAGGGTTATATCAGCCCAGAATTATTTATCCCGATTGCAGAACAAAGTGACTTAATTTTAGAGCTTGGTGAATACCTCATCGAGACAGCAATTAGCCAGCGAGCACAATGGGCGGATCATTTCACTGCTAATTTTCATATCGCATTAAATTTGTCTCCTAGGCAGATCTACCGCCAAGATTTAAGTCAGCTCTTTTCGAAATATTTACAACAATATCAAGTCCCCCCTCAAACCATTCATGTTGAAGTGACAGAGTCTCTGTTTATTGATGATATTGAGAAAGCGCAGTACGTGCTCAAAAAATTACAAGCTAACGGCGTAGAAGTGTGGCTAGATGATTTTGGAACTGGGTACTCAGCCCTCGCCTACCTACAACAAATGTCGTTTGATGGGCTTAAAATTGACCGTTCATTTATCGCTCAAATCCAAAAAAATGAACAAGATGACTCATTAGTCCGTGCGATTATATCCATGGCTCATAACCTAAGAATGAGAGTGGTAGCTGAGGGCATAGAAACCCAGACCCAACTAACAAGGATGGAATCACTTCACTGCGACGTTGTTCAAGGTTTTTTCTTGGGTAGACCAGTGCCGGCAGAAGAAATCATAGAGTTTGAGCAACAACGCCAAGCAATAGATGACTCAACCGCCAGCAACTACGCTTAACTGAATAATTTATCGCGTTCATTGAATTAAAGGGGATTCGTTCTGCAATATTGGTCACACTTCGCCATCTCACAAGTATGAATTTCCTCTTAAAATCTAACATTTGAGATAGGTAAACTACACTTTTCATATCAACTCTTTGGATATGGAAACGCGTGTGGTCGGGATATTTGCTTGGAACAACCTGTCTGTAAAGCAGAAACTTTTTGGATTGGTCCTACTACCAATCTTATTGTTATTGCTTCTTGCAGGTAAACATGTACAAAACCTCTCTATCCAAGCTCAAGAACTTCAAAAAGCACAACTCTTCTCCCAATATATAGATCGTGTTTCCTCACTGTATTATTTGACGAGCGATCCAAGGGTCGCGAATAACGCTCAAGAAACCCGCCAGCTCGTTCAAACTTTACAAGATACAGCTTCACCTGTTTTTGGCGACAATGCCGATATATTAAATCAGCTCACGAATTTCGAAGAAGCAACACTGTCAATGCTCTCGTCCAATAATACAGAAGATAAGTTAGATGCTGCTGAGTGGCGTGCCGACACATTCAAAGAGATTCTTTTGAGTTTGGATAGAGTCTATTTCAGCCATGTAAGTTATGAAACCAATACTCACCTCTCCTCATTGATGCAGCTTGAGTGGTTAATGTTTTGGTCAACAGAAGAGCATAGACTCAGCAAATACTTAGTGGAATCTACAGAGCAGGGGCAGATTTACGATCCAGCTATCCAAGCCAGTATCCAATCATTAATCCAGAACCAACAACTGCTGTTCGAACGCTTTGTCACACTTAATGCGAATAAGCAGCAAGTCAACCTCCTCATCGAAACCTTTACCGATAATGTCTTTGCTAAAAGCCAAGCATTTCGAGCCAATTTGTTGCAGCCATCAAACCTTAGAGTATTGACACCCACTCAAATAGATGACGGGTTATCTGCGCTTTATAAACGCTTAAGTTTATTACGTAACGTTGATGACCAGATGGAACAGCAACTTATTAAGGATATATCCAAGACGATCAGTGAAACAACACAGCACCGCATTGGCTTCATTGCGCTAATGAGCCTCGTGACATTACTGGTTGTGAGTTTAACCCTGAGGTTAGTGCGTAAGGTCACTGGCAACTTGAATTTAGTCCTCGAATTCCTAAGTCGAGACACTTACGAAGAGGACAACAATGAAAACTCACCACTGACAGAGTTGACCAAAGGGAAAGATGAGCTCAGTAAGTTTGCTAAAGAGGTAAAAAAACTGAGTTATGAACGTGAGCAGTCAAGACAAAAGTTAACCCAAGCCAAAGAAGATGCTGAAAAGGCAAAAGATGATGCCATCGAGGCAAGCAAAGCCAAAAGTAGCTTTCTGGCGAATATGTCTCATGAGATTCGAACCCCTTTAAACGGCGTTATTGGCATTTCAGAAGTTTTGTCAGACACGCCGCTAACGGCGACACAGCGTGATTATGTTGACACGATAGAAACCTCCTCGCAATTACTGTTGAGCTTAATAAATGACGTTCTGGACTTCTCTAAAATTGAATCTGGTATGTTGCTTATCAGCCCTCATTCAACCTGTGTTCGTGAATCCATCTACGATATTGCTTCTATTATTTCCCCGAAAGCGAAAGAAAAAGGCATTGATGTTCAAGTCAGCATCAGCCGCAATACGCCCTATCACGTTATGTTGGATGATCACCGTATACGCCAAATTATCATGAACTTCATGTCCAATGCCGTCAAGTTCACCGAACAAGGCTGCGTTGAACTCTCTGTCATCACTAGAGAAATCAAAAATGGTGAAGCGAGTATCGAGTTTTCAGTCAAAGACTCAGGGATCGGTATTGATGAGCAGCAACAAAAAAAGATATTTGCTCCTTTCGCCCAAGAAGATAACTCCACCACCCGACAGTTTGGAGGGACAGGGCTCGGGCTTGCAATTAGCACGCAGCTGGTAGAGTTGATGGGCGGTGAGATTCAGCTTGAATCCGAGAAAGGAAAAGGTAGCCGATTTTTCTTCGAACTTACGGCTCCTATTGTGACTCAAGAGTTCAATGGCTATCACTCCCTTAATCACAACGATATATGGATAGTTTGCAACAACCCTACTTTGGAGCAAAAGCTGCGTGACGAGTTGAGCTTTTTCCACATCAATGTTCAGCAATCAGTAAATACACTGGATGCTCTACCAACGTGGATTGATAACGAGCGCATCATTGTTATCAACGTAGAAACTTCTCCAAATACCGCAGCCAAACATCTAGGTGAAATGAAAAGACTTTGCATGCAAAATGTTCGAGTGTGTCTTATTAAACACCTTCATAGTGCCCAACGTGATTTTGGTAACAGCATTAGTGCATTGGTCACTCAACCCCTCTTAGGACAGCGCTTAGTAAAAGCACTTGAAACTTGTGCTGCAAACTTCCCTCAAGCAAACCAGGAGAACACGACAACACCCAATGCTAAGACTCTCCCAAAAATCTTGGTGGTCGACGACAACACCGTCAATCAAAAAATCGCTGGATTACACGTCACAAAAGCGGGCTTCGACTTTGATATCGCCGTAAACGGAGAAGAAGCCGTAGATATGTTTCAACAGAATCAATACTGCTTAATCCTAATGGATTGCATGATGCCGGTGATGGATGGGTTTGAAGCAACCAAAATGATCCGTCAAATTGAAGCAAAAGAAAAACGGACGGTCAGAATCCCAATTATCGCGCTAACAGCAAGTGTAGTCGATGATGACATTCAAAAGTGTTTTGATGTTGGAATGGATGATTATGTGCCCAAACCTTTTAAAGCGGGTTTGTTGAAAGAGAAATTAGATAAAGCCATTGGACTACGCATTTCCAATATTGCGTCTGATGAAAAGCGACTGGCAACAAACACCACTCACACTCCTGAAAAAACCTCGCATGCTGAACAATCAGAAGCGACCGTGACGCCTATTCGCTCAGAACGGATTTTGCTCGTCGAAGATAACAGAGTAAATCAAAAAGTCGCTTCGCTGCTTTTATCCAAAGCAGGTTATCAATTTGAAGTGGCCGAAAACGGACAGGTTGCGGTCGAAATGTTCCAAAAAGATGGTGGGTTTGACATCATTTTGATGGACTGCATGATGCCGATCATGGATGGGTTCGAAGCCTCACGACAAATACGCGCCTATGAAGCAAGTAAAGGTCTTCCTAAGACTCCCATCATCGCGCTAACGGCAAGTGTTGTGGATGATGACATTCAACGCTGCTTCGATTCAGGCATGGACGCTTATGTACCCAAGCCTGTTCGTAGAGAAAAGCTGTTGTACCAGATTGAAAATGCGATATAGGTAGCGATGATGAGCGGCGACATTTCTCTCCTCTGTTTTCTTTTGCGCTGCATAAAACGCTACCTATTCATTGTTGTTTTCCTTCTACCCATAGATAGTCAAGTACTTGCTGCAGAGAGCTACGCCGTTTTCTCGTTTAATAGTGAGTTCTCGCCCCTAACCATCAATAAAGCGCGAAAGTTGTACAGAGGAAAAACGCAACTCTTACAAGGGCAGAGAATTGAGCTATCTGACTGGCCAGCGACATCAGCGGAGAGAGCGGAGTTCTATCGCTACCTTCTCAATAAAAACTTGGCGCAAATGAACGCGCACTGGGCAAGCTTGTCTTTTTCAGGCAAAGCGAGACCACCCAAAGTGATTGCAAACTCTAGCATTGATGCACTGATCACGTGGATGCAAGAAAAGCCCAATCGGATTGGTTATGCCCCTGCGTCGAGCGTGCCTGGAAATGCTCGTATTTTGTGTGTGGTGAGCTCGGAGGATTAATATGAAAAAATATTTGACCATGTTATCACTGAGTATTGTCGCCTTTCCGAGCTTAGCCACCATTGAGTTATCAGATCACCTGTCTTTGAGTGGCTTTGGTTCGACATCTTGGTCTAAGTCCGATAACTCTACAACGGTTCTCGTCAACCGCTTTATTCATGATGAAGCCTGCTACGATTGTGACACAACCTTCGGCCTGCAGCTTGATTACTTTTACAAGGCATTTCGAGCATCCGCACAGATAGTCAAGCGTCCGCAAGATCATTGGAGCTCGCCCCAATTAGAGTGGGCATATTTAGCTTATACCTATAAAAATATAGAGATACGTGGGGGACGATTGAGGCTGCCGCTGTTTTTGATGTCTGAGTATAATTATGTCGGTCACGCTTTTACTCAAGCTCGACCACCAAATGAAGTGTATGACAGCATATTAGGCATCACCGCTTACAATGGTTTATCCATTCGCTGGAATCACGACCTCAATGAGCAAATCATGCTTACTGCAATGCCGTTTATAGGGTTTAAAGACAGCAGTGATGTCACCCTCAACGAAGACACTGAACTGAAGATCGAATCAGACAACACAGCCGGAATAAACTTAACACTCAGCGGAAATGCCTACCGTTTGAACTTTTCTTATCTACATGGCGATTATGACCAAACTACGGTTCTCTCCAATACCAAGCAATCCACACCTGAAGGGGGAGCCATGTTAATTGACCGTTTGGTTCTAAAAGAAAAAGGCAATACGATTGACCAGTTTTCTCTAGGAGTAAGGTATGAGCTTGATAACGTTGTGATAATGGCGGAAGGACAAACCAGCAACATTTCCTCCTCTTGGTACGCAACAACGAGTTACAACGTGAATAAATTGACCCCCTACATAGTTTACGGCCAGCAGTTTAATAGCAGTGATACAAAGAATGGGGACAGCTATCTGTTTGGGGTGAGATACGACCTAGATTATAACGTGTCACTGAATGCTGAATGGCAAAAGTTTAACGCCCACAATAACGATACTGGCGCGTTTTCATCAATACCAGAAGATAACAGCGCCAATCTTTACACCCTGATGTTAAATTTCGTTTTTTAACTTTTCTATACTGACACCGTATAAACCATGGGCATTTACCTTTGTTATCGTTGATACATGTTGTGCGTGATTTGACGCTCTTTGTAATAGAATTCTTTGTCATGTTCGCCTATCTCTCGCAATACACGACACGGGTTCCCTACCGCAACAACATTACTTGGTATATCTTTCGTTACCACGCTACCAGCACCAATTACGCTGTTTTCTCCAATCTTGACGCCAGGCAATACCACTGAGTTAGCGCCGATCCATACATTATCACCAATATGAATAGGGATATTGAATTGCGCAACTTCTCTTCTGAGCTCCGGTTCAATCGGGTGTCCTGCCGTTGCTAGTGTCACATTGGGTCCAATCATGACGCTATTGCCAATGTAGATATACGTATCATCGACTAGGGTTAAGTTAAAGTTTGCATACACGTTATCACCAACGTATGTATGCCTCCCCCAATTCGCTCGAAGCGGCGGCTCAAAATAGCAGTTGTCACCAACAGCGCCGAGCAAACGTCGTAATATTTCTGTACGCTTTTCAGATTCAGAAGGCCGAGTTTGGTTGTAATCGTAAAGAACTTCTAAACACTGTGTTTGCTGCTCGGCTAACGCTTCATCATTACAAAAATATATTTTCTGACTATGAAGCATTGATTCACTATCCATAAAATCCTCCGTTCTATCTGCCCAGTAGCTTCAGGCTGCTGGAACACCTCGCAATACGAGTTCCTGTCAAGATTGGCTAACAGAATGCATGATGTCGTTTTTTACAATAAGTTTAATGACATGCTTGCGAGGCCTAACGCAAAATACCGAATAACTTGAAAGAAATATGTGAATCAGACGAGTAAATAACACAAAGCTCGATGCAGAGTTAGCTTTGTTTATCTCGATTCATTTTCAAGCGCTTTTCTTTACGTCGTAACGCTCGGAAAAACTTCGACTCCTCGTGATACCAGCCGATAACACTAACCGGGAAGCCCACTAGCATCATGATAAAAAGATCCGCGGGCAGCTGCTCCAAAATATCACTCAGGGAGTGCAGCTCACCAAAAATGAATAAACCAATGACTTTACCAAGCAATAGTGCGCAACAAATCATAAAAAAAGACTTCATGATGTAATGCCATTTGCCTTTTTTACGCTCTTCTCGCCAATAGGCATATTTATGTTGTCGGTCGTACATTCATCCCCCCAAGTGACAATGTCACTAGCCACAAACATTCAGGCAAAGTAACGGCTTTAGCTGCACTCTAATGATAGTGTGAATCAGAAGCGAATGCTTGTCATGGCAATCAGAAAGCGGCACATCATGCTGCGCATTTTACGACCTTATGGACGCTAGCATGATCGTGCAATACAGGGAGATATCAGCTTGTTAATTACGGAGTGAGTTAATGTTTTCGGAACACCCAAATTGGACCAATAAGAAGAAACTGCAAATCTTCGAAAAAAGACGGTTTCTTCCCTTCTATTTTGTGACCAATGAACTGCAAGATCCACAGTACACCGAATAGGAGCATCGAAATATGCAGTACGGGCAGCGCCAATACCTCCAAAGACCATATCAGGCCGATGCACGCTAATGTATACCCTAACATCATCATAAAGACGCTGAGAGACAAACGAAAATAGAAAACCCATACGGGTATGACAGCAATCCAGACCCAGTTAAACTCGAAACCCAAGATGGAGATTTGAGGAATTGACCAAATTAGACCGACCACAGATAGGTAAATACCCGGAACTGCGATTGTGTGAATCTTTTGGTTGATGGGGTTTTGATGGCTCTCCCCATATTCTTTTAGCCATTCAGATAATGCTCGCATATCATTCCTACTTTTCCGCCTACTTATTCTTATATAGCTTGAGGATGGAAAAGGTGCGAATTTTTCTGTAATAGCTATTACTGACCAAGCAATGCTCGTTGCACTTTTGGTAGTTTGGCAACGACGAGAGTATAAGAGCGTTCACATAAATCCTGAATCAATCCATCTTCCACATCACCATTAAAATAAACCGTTATCCAGTGACGCTTATTTAGGTGATAACCAGGAGTGATGTCCGTAAACTGCGATGTTAAGACTTCTCCATCTTCTGGTTTTACTTTTACGCTGACATACTCCCGACCGTTTCTCTCTGCAATAATCGCAAACATTTTACCTTTGATTTTGTATACAAGCGCTTCTGGCCCAAATGGGAAATCACTCTCTGCACACATAAAGGTACTTAAATAACCTTCTAACTCTTTGCTTCTCATTCCGTCCCACCCTTCCTGTATCTTTTACTCAAACAAAGGCAATAGTAGTTTTAACGCCTGGTTAACCTGCGCTTTCTCACTACCTTCTAAACCATGTAGCAGCGATTGCTGAACGTCCACATGCTCTAAGATCAACTTGTCAATTAAGGTTAAGCCCTTTTCGGTTAACTCAACGGTGACACTGCGTCTATCTTCTTTACTGTGTGTTCTGGTAATAAAGCCTTTCTTCTCGAGTTTATCTAATCGGTTCGTCATCGCGCCCGAAGTGAGCATCATCGAATCAATTAGCGCCGAGGGAGTAAGGCAGTATGGTGAACCTGCTCGGCGAAGTGTCGCCAACACATCAAATTCACCCATCTTAAGATCGTACTTCTTATGTAGGTCAGCGACCCGACACTCCATGTGCTTAGCAATTCGCATTAGCCGACCCATAATTGCCATCGGTTCAGTGTCGAGCTCTGGCTTCTCCTTAGCCCACTGCTCTACCACTCTATCAATTGCGTCCATGGTTTCTCTCCAAACGTCATTTAATTTTTATTTTAACATAAAGATACTTTACAAAAAGTAACCTTACCGATATCTTTACAATTAATTATCTCAACGTAAAGATATTTAACATGAATATTTTGCTTGCAATGATCCCGGCTTTTTTTTGGGGGACAACTTATGCTGTTACTCAGTTTACACTTCCGGACTGGCCTCCCGTTTTACTTGGTGCGCTAAGAGCATTGCCTGCGGGTCTTTTGCTGCTCGCAATAAAGCCATCTTTCCCGAAAAAGAGTGAATGGAAAGTGCTGCTTGTTTTAGGAACTATCAACATCGCTTGCTTCTTTGGTCTCATTTTTGTCATGGCGTTGACGCTTCCTTCTGCGATCTCAGGTGTCGGTATGGTATCAGTGCCCGTTTTTGCGATGCTGTTTGGCTGGGCAGTCTATAAGCGCCAGCCAAGCGCAATACAGGCAATAAGTGGAGCGACTTTGATTGCTTTGGCTTGGTTCTTATTTGATCCTAGTTCTATTTCGCTCAACCCTATGGGCTTGCTGGCGATGATCTCCGCCATCATGTGTATTGTGGTAGGCAGTAGCGTAACGAAATCACTAGGAACGAAAATGCATTGGTGGACAGTATTAACATGGCAGCTCATTTTGGGTGGTGTGATTATGTCTGTCGCAACAAGCGTGCTGGCAATAAACAATCCAGAGCCATACGTTACAGCCATTCAAAACTTATCAATGACGAACACCCTTGGGCTGCTGTGGGTGATCATTCTGAACACTGCATTAGGCTACGGCATGTATGTTTGGCTATTGCAGCGTATGTCGGTCGTTGACTTTACTTTTGGTGGTATTGCCAACCCCGTTGCGGGCATTGTGTCAGGTTTGCTGCTATTAGGTGAGACTTTCACCCCTCTCCAATACAGCTTGATGCTAGGGATGATTGTTATGTCATTGCTCCCTCAATTGATCGCTTCATTAAAAACCAAAAAAGCCGCCCTTTCTTCCTAAGTAAAATCCTAACGCCCGATGCTAGAATCGGGCGTTCATATTCTCTGTAAACTCCGTTTGAATTCTAAGACCTCAACAGGTGTTCTATCGAGCAGTGAACCCAAAAAGGTTCAGTAATAAAAAAGGTGCCGAAAGACACCTTTAATAATGAATACGCCCCATTATGCCTTGCTTTAAGTCATCACAAGGTTGTTAATAGGCTCTGGTTTAGCGTAGACATACCCTTGAATAAGGTAAATAGAATGCTGAGCCAAATACGCGACTTGAGCCTCGCTCTCTACACCTTCTGCAATCATCTCACATTCCGCTTTCTTTGCTGCCGAGACAATAGAATCCAACACTTTCAATTTTTGGTCATCAGAGCCTATTGGGTCGATGAACATCTTATCCACTTTCAAGCATCGGATACCCAGATCTTGCAAATAAGAAAAGCCGCCATACCCAGTCCCAAAATCGTCAATTTTGAACTTGTAGCCTTTATTCGCCAGATACAAAATCTCTTTTTTCGCTGCCTCTGTATCTTTTACAGGAATTCGCTCGGTCAACTCAAAATGCACTCTCTTCGGACATGGCCAATTCAGTTCGGACAGTAACTTAGTGAGTTCACCTGACTCTAAATGGGAAGAAACAATATTGATGCTGACCCACACATGCTCAGGTAATACACTAAGATCTTGTATGATTTTACGAATAAGCTGATTCGTCATTGGGACAATCAGACCACTTTCTTCTGCAGCGCCAATGAACATGTTTGGCGACACCATACCCTCACGACGAGACCACCGAATCAGTGCTTCATACCCCACTGTCGCACCATCACGGCTATCGACAATCGCTTGGTAATAAGGGACAAATTCCGCATTATTAATCCCATTCTGGATCAAGCCTTTGATAGACTTTCTCAAGCTCTTACTGGACACATATACAAACGCAAAAGCCAGCCCCATAAGCACACTGACTAGGCCTCCCCATAGAAAGACTCTTTCCTGAGCATAGCTCTTCAGTTTCTCGCCACTGTGTATTTTGATGAGCATATTGGCTTGAGAATCAGCCGAGAAGAATAACTCCTTTGAAACTGCCGCTTCTTCTGCTGCAATGGCTGGTTTTCCTCGACTTATTGTTAAATCTCCAAATACAGGCTCATCATATATAAACTCGACGAACAAACAGTCTTCACAAGGCGTTTTTATCACTTCTTTAACCCAACTATTATCGAGAATCCAGACAACTTCAACATGTTCATTTTCATAAATGACCATCCACTCAACTTGATCTTGGTGTTCCGGTAAAATAAGTGATGCAAAAAAGTTTTCGCCAAGCTGAAATCGTTGCGCATTGGATAAATGAGATACTTCACGACCAATCGTGGAGCATGTTTTACCGTCACTCGTTTCCATCGCAATAAAACGGATGTAATGGTTATAAAAACGTGGGTCGCGTAATGTTCTAACATCACTATTACTGCACGTGAAATCTAACTGCGAAACCTGCTTTACAATCGCCTCATCCAAATACATGGATCGTTGGTGTAAATAATCGACATAGGTGTCTATTTTAGTCTCTTTGATATAGCTGATGTAAAAATTGGCTATTGAATTAAAAGCCACAACAAAAACTGCAATGGGAACTAGGCCAAGCAAAATGGCATTTCTTGTTATCTTTGTAATCAAAGTTCCTCCTAACGTTCAGCCAAACAACTTAAATTAAAGAGTGATATGAACACTATCTCACGTTCACACACCAAAAAGTGAGGATCGAATCTCAATAAGAAGTATAGAAGTGCAAGGCTTGCCACAGAAAAATGAGAGTACTGCTGCATATCCAAGATAGCAACTCTCTTGAGTGAGACTTACCGACGATAATCGCGAGAAAAGAGGGGGTTATGCTCAACATAACCAATGTATAAAACGACTTTTTTGCCATCCAATGACTCGCCACAGTCACTAACTTTCTAATTGACCTTTGAAGGCACTAGCAACACACTGCATGATAAAATAGGAAAAGCTACTTAGAGCTTTTTACCAGCATTACAGGCTTATCGACCAGGGAGGGTCATGAAATGAAATTAGCTCAATTAAATATTGCGCTTGCTAAATATCCTTTGGATGCACCAGAAATTAAAGAGTTCGTAGACAATTTGGACTTAATTAATGGTATAGCTGAAGAAAGTGAAGGCTTTATCTGGCGTCTAAAAGACGACTCCGGTGATGCAACAAACATTAAATTATTTGATGACCCGAACATGATTGTAAACATGTCTATTTGGGAAAGTACTGACTCACTTAAAAACTTTATGTTTCGTACCGGTCATAGAGATTTCATGCGCCGAAAAAGCGAATGGTTTCATCGTTTAGCGGAGGATAGCTATGTTCTGTGGTGGGTAGAAGACGGTTATATACCAATACCACAAGAAGCCTTGTTACGCCTTCAGCATTTGCGCGAAAACGGAGATACGCCATTTGCTTTCACATTTAAAACAAACTTTACAGAAGCAGATCTTGTGTAAAGTACGTGTATGACAAAAAATCGCGTTCAAATTTACACTGACTATAAGGTTAATTGGTGTGAATCACTGTCAGTTCTACCGACTTACTCGGAAAGAAATGCAAGTGAACGCATAAAATGCGTTCACTAGGTTTATCGTTCATAGGGTGTTCTATTTCAGAAATAAAGTTCATTCATGCTAGATTTACGGTACCATGCACAATTGACCAAATTGTAGTTATTCATGATTATACCAACTAAGACTCCCTCTCCCCTGCCCTCTGATGTATCTTGCTCTAACTGTAAGGCTTGTTGTTGCCGTCTCGAGGTTATGATTATTTCAGATACTGGCGTACCTGAAGAGTTTATTGCACGTGACCAGTATGGAGGCGAAACCATGATGCGGCTAAATGATGGTTGGTGTGCAGCTTTAGATAGAGACACATTAATGTGTACGATTTATGAAAATAGGCCTTGGATTTGCCGCGAATTCGAAATGGGCTCCAATGAATGTTTAGATGAACGTGTTAAATTCTTGTAAAATCACTCAAATTTACACTGATGGCAATGCGGAGTATTTGTAGAAAGTGTGCAAAGGAAAAGTAAGGTGTTTAAATCTGAGTATCAACAAATTATAGATAAAAAAAAGCCCACCGTTTGGTGGGCTTTTTCTAAAATTTGGTGGGTCCGGGCGAACTCGAATCGCCGACCCCTACCATGTCAAGGTAGTACTCTAACCAACTGAGCTACGGACCCAAATTTTGTGTTCCTAACCATTCAATTCAGAATGGTGCGTCCGAGTGGACTCGAACCACCGACCCCCGCCATGTCAAGGCGATACTCTAACCAGCTGAGCTACGGACGCATTTCTCTGGAACGACGAGGATATTAGCTATAAGCGAACGACGGTGCAAGCACAAATTTACCAACTTTGAACCGTTTGGCGAAAATGTAAACTCAACACGCGTTTTCAGATGATTTTATCGACAAGGACTGAGCCTGCAGGGTTTAAAAGTGTGATCTATATAACTTTTATTATCTCACTTAATTGTCGTAAGGCACTTCACTGAGCATCCAAATCTGTAAGGTTTGCGATACCTTAGGGCAAGTGCCGAACAAAATCTGATATTTAGGTTTAAATGGTTCGCCGATATAGGTTGTACGGATCAACTCTCCTGTTTTGACATCCACTTGAGTGCTCACCCTGCCTTTGAAGTTTTGAAATATGACAAACTGCTCACTGTGGTAAACCATTTGTTCTCGGTAAAACAAGAAATGATCTTGGGGTGTCTCCGTTAACTCACACTCCAGTGGTTTCAAATTAGGTATCGCACTAACATTAGATGCGATGAACAACGCTGACAAAATCCATCCGTATCGCATATGGCTTCCCTATTCTGCACTCTTTTTCAAAGTATAGGTCTTGCCTTGGGGACTGATACAAAAAAGGCTTTGATCATCTCGAATCAAAGCCTCATCCGTTTTGCTGTTCAACTGTCGTCTTTAGTCGTCCGACTCAAACACCACATTGTAATTCTCGGTGTAAGTACAATTTGGTTGGCGGCTGCAAGTAAAGAAGCGTCGACCTTTGAATTCACCTTGGCTTGCTGTTTTAATGATCATCGGACTACCGCATTTTTTGCAAAAGCGCACTTCTTTATCAGGCTCAATCAAATCTATATGTGCCGCAAGCAAACGACGTAATCGCCCAACTTGATAACTGTGCTTTATCGAAGCGCCGATTAAAGGTAGGTTTGCCGTCTTACAAACATGGATCAGTAACTTTTGTCTTTCTACCTTGCCCTTGCTTAACTCTTGCCCGTTATCCAATTCAACGATCACACGCGGCTCTAGCGTCCTAGGATCACAAATAACGTAATCAAAATAACTTCGAGATATGCGATTGTTCGCGACAAAAAACTGCTTCTTATTTTTGATTTCTTTTGGCGTAACCAAACTGGACATGTTTACTTTCGCAAATACCACCGCATGCTCACCTACCGCTGCCCTTAACGCATTATAGAATGCGCTCTCTTGCCCCCTGAGTAACGGTCCTTTCGAGCGATAAGGATAATCACGCGTGTCGTCGTGCTTAATCACGTACTTTTGAATAACAAAGAAGAATAAAACCAGAAGAACAACAATGATAAAAATGTTGGTCATAAATAAAGTGCATCCAAAACAACTCGTTGCTCAAAGCGTAAATGGAAATGCTATGCAGAGCAACAAAACCTCGCAATTTTGAGGATCCACGACGATAGCGAGAAATAGAAAATTTGACTCCCCAATAAAAACGAGCCAATCACACACTTGGATTGGCTCGTTTAAATTTTTGTTAATACATTATGATGCTAAGAATCAACTATTAGCGTCTGGCTGATTCTCTGGCATCGCATCAATAAAAGCAGGCAGTTGATTGCATGACTGCACAACAGCGTTAATGGTTGGATAAAGAGAAGTATCTACACCAAAGCGTTGTGCGTTATAAAATTGTGGTACCAGACAAATATCGACAATAGATGGCGAGCTTGTCAGGCTAAACTTACAATCACCATTTAGTTTACGATGCTTCTGAAGTTTCTCTTCTAATGCTGTAAAACCTTTGTGAATCCAGTGATGAATCCAAGCGACTTTGCGCTCTGGCTCGCAAGCTAACTCCCCCTCTAAATACTGCAGAACTCTTAAGTTATTCAGGGGATGAATCTCCACTGCAATATCCTGAGCCAAAGCCAGTGCTTGATATCGAAGTGGCGTTTGCTCGGGGATCACAGTGACATCCGGATAGTGTTCTTCTAAGTATTGAATGATGGCCAGTGACTGGGTTAACTGAACCTCCCCATCCACCAGCACAGGAACCAGTTCAGAAGCGTTTAACTCATGGTACTCGTCACTGTGTTGTTCACCACCATTGCGCACCAAGTGTACCGATTTTGAATCATACGATAACTCTTTAAGATTCAAACAAATACGCACACGATACGCCGCTGAAGACCGCCAATATCCGTACAAAACCATGCTATCGCTCATATCGTCTCCCAACTGGCGCTCTTAATGCTTGAGATATTGGCTAACTTGTTGGTCAATCGAACCAAAGATGTTGTTGCCATCCGCATCGAACATTTCCAGTTTGATTGAGTCGCCAAACGACATGAAGTTAGTCGACGGTTTACCATCACGAATGGTTTCAATCATACGAACCTCCGCGATACATGAATAACCAACGCCACCCTCCTCAATCGAAGTGCCATGTTCGGTGCCTTGCTTATTAGATACCGTGCCAGAACCAATAATCGCCCCAGCAGATAGCGGGCGCGTTTTAGTCGCATGAACAATTAAGTCTGCAAAATCAAACGTCATATCGATACCCGCATTTGGGCGACCAAACGGCTTGTGGTTGTATGTCGAGACCAATGGTAAATGCACTTTGTTTTCGTACCACGCATCGCCTAGTTCGTCAGGTGTTACTGCCACAGGAGAAAACGCAGAGGAAGGTTTAGATTGGAAAAAACCAAACCCTTTAGCTAATTCTGCGGGAATTAGTCCACGCAGCGACACATCATTCACCAGCATGATCAAACGAATCGACTCCTGAGCCTCTGCAACACTCGCGCCCATTGGTACGTCACCAGTTACCACAGCGACTTCACCTTCGAAATCAATACCCCATTCATCACTGCCAAACTCGATGTTGTCACAAGGTCCAATAAAGGCATCAGAGCCTCCTTGGTACATCAACGGGTCCGTCCAAAAACTCTCTGGCATTTCAGCGCCGCGAGCTTTTCGAACCAACTCAACGTGGTTTACGTAAGCACTGCCATCAGCCCACTGATAAGCGCGAGGAAGCGGCGACTCGCAGTAGTGCGCTTCAAACTCTTCATACCCCGCGACCGTACCGTTGTTCAGTGCAACGTATAGCTCTTCCAGTTGCGGTGCTAGCGCATCCCAGTTATCAAGTGCCACCTGCATCGTCGGTGCCAAATTCATTGGGTGGAATATTTCTGTCGCAGGTACGCAGCGCGTTAAGTCTTTGCTCACGACCATCAACAAACCGTCACGAGTGCCATTTTTCTTGGTTGCTAATTTCATCCTTGCCTCTTACTTCTCTTGCCAGCTATAGACGTATTCTTTGTTTTCTACTTTTTCCAGCTCATCCGAAAACTGAAGTGCGTGGCGCGTATCTATCATCACCGCGACTTCGTCGGTAAAAGTCTTCTCATGCTCTCGCCCTGCTTTGAAAGCTTTCGGGTGAGGACCATGTGTAAAACCTGCTGGATGGAATGTCACCATACCCGCTTCAATGTTGTCACGACTAAAGAAGTCACCTGCATGGTAGAACAAGACTTCGTCATAATCGTCATTGTTGTGATAGAACGGTACTTTGAGCGCTCCGGGATCACTTTCAATCGGACGAGGAACAAAGGTGCACACCACAAATCCTGCTCCTACAAATGTAGTATGTGCAGAAGGCGGTAAGTGGTAACGATGTGACATAAGTGGACGAATATCACGCCAGTTCACTTTTACTACCGCCAAATCACCATGCCAGCCAATCGCATCCAACGGGTTGAATGGGTAAGTGATAACACTGACTTTATCGTGGCGTTTCACCTGAACCTGTGTTTGATTCTCAGAATATTGATCACGGAACTGATCGTTGATCGACGGCGTTTCCAAAACCGCTGGATCAAACACCGCGTGGTTTCCAACCATGCCTTTTTCGGGCAATGTATAGGCCGCATCGGTGTTTTCGATCATCAAAATGAACATCGGCTCGCTTGGCTCTAAACGCCAGCTCGTTGAGCGCGGGATCATGACATAATCCCCCTCACTCACTTTCAAATGACCATAATCACAATACAGATCTGCCGTTCCTTGGTGGATGAACAGCAGTTCGTCGCCATCCGCGTTTCTTACCAAGAAGTCCATTTTTTCATCCATACGCCAGACACGAACTTTACAATTCGCGTTGTGTAATAGATGCGGGACTGCCCAAGGGGTAATATGGCTGGCTTTCTCGACTAGATTAAAATCGAACGCTCGTGGACGTAGCTCGCCCTCCCACTCAGACCATCCCGTTGGGGCATGTTGATGATGAAAATGTGTTGCGGGGCCAAAAAAACCACTTCGACCTGCCTCACGTTCATAAATTGCCTCTTCCGGGAAGTCAGCATGCGCTTGTTTAGAGCACACTCCCTCCCGGTGAGGGAATGTGATCCATTTATGCATCGCTCAATACTCCTCGGCGAATTTGGTCTTCTTCTATCGATTCAAACAACGCTTTGAAGTTACCCTCGCCAAAGCCTTCATTGCCTTTACGTTGGATGATTTCGAAGAACACAGGGCCGATAACGGTTTGAGTAAAGATTTGTAGCAAGATGCCATCTTTCGTTGGCGCACCATCAATAAGAATCTGCAAATCACGAAGCTTGCTTACATCTTCACCGTGGCCTTCAACACGCTGATCGACTTTCTCGTAATAAGTATCTGGCGTTGGCATAAAGTCCATGCCTCGCTCACGCAATGTTTTGACCGTTTCGTAGATGTCGTCTGTGGTCAATGCGATATGTTGAATGCCTTCGCCATTGTATTCACGGATAAACTCTTCAATCTGTGATTTATCATCTGACGACTCATTGATAGGAATTCGGATTTTGCCGCAAGGTGCGGTCATCGCGCGGCTGACAAGACCAGTCAGCTTACCTTCGATATCGAAATAACGAATTTCGCGGAAGTTACCAATGCGCTCATAGAAACCAGACCAGACATCCATGTTGCCTTGCTTAACGTTGTGCGTTAAGTGGTCGATTTCGTAAAGACCAACATTCGCTTTTGATAAACGCTCATCAGCATCATCATAAAAACGAAAATCGACATCATAGATGCTCTGCTTTCCATAACGATCGACAAAATAAAGCAAGCTTTCACCGATGCCATAAATAGCAGGAATGCTAAGCTCCATCGGCCCAATTTCCGTTTTATATTCTTTACCGCCATTCTCTAACGCATGCGCCAGAGCAACGGTCGCGTCTTTCACTCGAAATGCCATGCCACAAACCGACGGACCGTGGACTTTGGCGAATCCCTCAGCTTGGCTATGCGGCTGCGCATTCACAATAAAGCTAATGTCACCTTGTCGATATAACCACGCTTCTTTTGAGCGATGCTTTGCAATTTCCGCAAAACCTAACGATATAAACAGATCTTTAAGCTGTTGAATGCCTTTGTTGTCAGCAGCGGTATATTCAACAAACTCAAATCCGTCTGTTCCTAGTGGGTTATATGCATCAACCATGACTTTCTCCTTGTCTCAGTAGCTTTTGTTTGGACTTATTTTTCTAACTTGGCGCAGGTCTTGAGAAATTGGAATACGTGGGGAGAAATCTTTACCTTGGCGATTTTTACGCACAATTGTAAAACATATGTTACACACAGTGGGCGCATCGAACCCACTTTCGTAAACATCAAACAAACTACTTATTTTCAATATATTAGATTGATATTTTCGGCTTTACGCCAACACACAAAATGTAAACAAGTTGTTACCTTGGCATTTTATCTTGGCAACGTAGCTCAAAAAGTAAAAGGGGATGGAAAGTCTATTGCACCCTATCTCTATCCGATTTATTCATTTGATCCTGCAAAACATCAAAAGTAATGTTTCGTGACGCTTCATACAGTTCGAAAGACTCATCGGTCAGAATCGTGTCATGGATACCCCTTTATTGATTCACCTCAGTTTTATTCAAAAGTAACTGTGCCATAAGTGGTGCTCTGTTCCCTATCGAGCCCTAGCCACAGTGCTTCACGCTCGATCAGAAAAAGAGACATCTAATGACACACATCAATCAAGAACGCCTAGTTGAACACTTTTGCCAACTAGTACGTATCGACAGCGAATCAAAAAACGAAAAACAAATTGCAGAAACACTGGCAGAACAGCTAGGCGAGCTAGGCTTTACCGTGCACAAGCTTCCAGTGCCTGAGCACATTTCTAACGGTTTTAACTTGTACGCCCGTTTAGACGGCAAAAAAGACGGCTCTATCCTAATGAGCTGTCATATGGATACGGTCACTCCAGGTATTGGCATTGAGCCAATCATCGAAGACGGCATTATCCGTTCAAAAGGCAATACGATTCTTGGTGGCGATGATAAATCTGGTATTGCTGCCATCATGGAAGCCGTTCGTTGTATTCAAGCGGAAAACCGTGAGCACAAAACGTTAGAACTTGCTTTCACCGTGTATGAAGAAGGCGGTTTATTCGGTTCACAGTACTTCGATATGTCACACGTCACTTCAACGGAAGCAATCGTGTTAGATACGGGTGGTCCTATTGGCACTATTGTGACCGCAGCCCCAGGCCAGCAAAAAATCGTGGCAACAATCAAAGGTCGACCAGCACATGCAGGGCTTGCGCCAGAAGAAGGCATCAGTGCGATCATGGTGGCGGCAGATGCCATCAACCAAATGAAGCTGCTTCGCATCGACGAAGAAACGACAGCCAACATCGGTGTAGTGAATGGCGGTCAGGCCACAAACATTGTTATGCCTGAATTAAGAATCGTGGCGGAAGCACGCTCCCTGAATGGCGATAAACTAGATGCTCAGGTCAATCATATGATCTCAACATTAGAGTCTGTCTGTGAAAAACACGGTGCAGAAGTCGAAATTGAATCTAGCCGAGCCTACGACGCTTTTGTTATTGAAGAAAACCACCCACACGTAAACGCTATACAAGCAGCGTTTGCAGAGTTGGGAATTGAGGCTTTCACAAAAGGCACTGGCGGCGGTAGCGATGCTAACAATTTTAACAAGAAAGGTCTCACAACGGTCAATCTTTCAACTGGCATGGCAAAAGTACACACGACAGAAGAGTTTATCGCGGTAAGTGATATGGTCAAAATCACTGAGTTCGTGAAACATTTCCTAGTCAGTTAACGTCGTACCTTTTGAAGAACAGACGAACTACCCTCCCCTTTTAGCGCGCGCTTGAAGGGGATTTTTTATTTGCGCGAAACAAAGCCTACCCCGTAATGCGGACTTAGTGCCGGCTCCATATCAATCCCCCAGCTCACTTTTTGAGACCAAATAGCCCAACATTTGGCACCCTGTTACAACATTGTTAAAACTCGATTGTGTGGACAATTTATACAATATACATTTCTAACATCTTTCAGGATGAAAAGAGTGAGACAAGGATGAAATTACCTAAGTTGCTTTTGTTAGCGTCGATGATGAGTCCAATACTGGCAACATCAAGCTATGCCGCGCCGTATCCCGCAGGTGTGACCCTCGATGAGACACAAGAAATTACGCTAAACAATGGGGCTGAAGTTACTTCTATTGACCCAGCCAAGCAAGCCGCAGAGCCCGCTTTTAATCTCGGTCGAGACCTGTTTGAAGGTCTGGTCATTCAAGATAAGCAAGGTAAAACCATTCCTGGTGTTGCTGAGTCTTGGTCAGTCAATGACAACAATACGGTTTATACCTTCCACTTACGTGATGCAAAATGGTCAAATGGCGAAACGGTCACTGCACAAGATTTTGTCTACAGCTGGCAACGCTTACTGAATCCAAGCACTGCTTCACCGTACGCTTGGTTTGCCGCCATTCCAAATATCGAAAACTCGCAAGCCATTATGAAGGGCGAATCCGATCCTGAGTCCTTGGGCGTGAAGGCGCTGGATGAAAAAACATTCCAGGTTACACTCGAAGAGCCTATTCCCTTCTTTACGAAACTATTAAGTCATCCAGTGCTTGCCCCCGTTCACAAAGCGACCGTTGAAAAACATGGCAACCGTTGGACCCAGCCAGAACATATCGTTACAAATGGTGCGTTTACTGTCTCTGAATGGAAAGTTAACGAAAAAATGGTGATGGTTAAAAACCCACATTACTGGGACGCAAGCAATGTAGTGCTGGAAAAAGTCACCTGGCTACCAATTGGTGATGCAAACGTAGTGCTAAACCGCTACCTAGCTGGTGAGATAGACCAAGCGGTTTCCATTCCTGCTGCTCAGAAGAAAAAGTTAATTCAACAACGCCCACAAGAAGTGGCAAGCACCAGTGCGTCTCTTGGCTCCACATTCTATTACCTCAACACTCAACAAGGACCAACAAAAGACGTGCGGGTCCGTAAAGCCCTCTCATATGCCATTGACCGTCAACTGTTAACGAGTGCTATCTTGAGAAACGGTGGGGTTCCCATGTATACCCTTGTGCCACCTCAAACAGATGGTTTTAAATCTCACACTCCTGAGTTCGCAACTTGGAACCGTCATAAACGTATCGAAAAAGCGCAGCAATTACTGTCAGAAGCTGGATACGATAAAAGCAATCCGCTTAAGTTAACGTTTACCGTACCAACTTTCTCGATGGACGTAAAAATGGCAACAACCATGGCAGGCATGTGGAAAAGCCGACTGGGTGCGCAAGTCACGATAAAACAGCTAGAACCGAAAGTGTTCTACGCACTTAAAGAGCCGACCGACATTACTCGCGGCGGCTGGACGGCCGACTACAATGAAGCCTCTACGTGGTTAGATATCTTTGTTTCTAATGGCGAGTACAACGATTCTCGTTATACCAACCCGCAATACGACGAGTTAATGGCTCGCTCAAAGACCATGAGCAACCCATCAGAACTGTATCTACAAGCAGAAAGCATGCTGATTGAAGACATGGCCATTATTCCTATTTATCGTCCGGGTAACGATCAATACCTCATCAAGCCTTATGTGGGCGGCTACGAACTGACAAACCCTGAGTCGTCGTACTACCGCAAGAATGTCTATGTGAAAGCCCACTAAAAGCATGTTTTCGGTCTGAGTCGGCAAGTTCAATGTTTACTTGTCGTTCCTCATATCTCTCGGTGGAGAAGGCAACCTGAGCTCAGACCATTTTTATTCATAACCGTTCGAAGTGATTTCGGATGACCAAAGGATGATGGATCATGATTTGGTACATTGTTAAGCGATTAGCTATCGCTATCCCCACGCTTCTATTCATCGCACTCGTATCATTTTGGCTGATGCACATTGCACCAGGGGGACCATTTGATATGGAACGGCCTATGCCAGAAGTGGTACGTGCGAATATCGAAGCAAAATTCCATTTGGACCAGCCCTTCCTTACTCAGTTTTGGATTTACATTGGTAATTTCATACAAGGAGATCTCGGTCCGAGCTTCGTTTATCAAGACTTCAGTGTTACACAGCTCGTCGCACAATCATGGCCAGTTTCAGCAGTATTAGGCGTACTCTCTTTTTGTATCTCCGTTCCACTTGGCATGTTACTTGGCACCATTGCGGCATTGAACCGAAATAGCCGCCTAGATTACGGCCTGATGACACTTTCGATGACTGGAGTTGTGGTTCCGGCTTTCGTGCTTGCTCCAGTTTTAGTCATGATCTTCGCTGTTCAGCTCGGCTGGTTACCTGCTGGTGGTTGGGAAGGAGGAAAGCTGGCTTTTCTTGTTCTTCCCGTGCTCAGCCTGGCGATTGGCTCCATTGCGAGTATTGCACGCGTCATGCGTGGCGCAATGATTGAAACGCTCAACCAACCATACATTCGAACGGCAAAAGCCAAAGGTTTGTCCACAACCTACATTTTATTCCATCACGCTTTGCGACCATCCTTGATTCCCGTCGTTGCGATGCTCGGCCCTGCGTTTGTGTCTGTCGTGACAGGCTCGGTGATTATCGACATTTTCTTTGGTACAGGTGGCATGGGACAACACTTTGTATCTGGGGCTCTCAACCGCGACTACGGCCTAGTAATGGGCATTACTCTGATTGTCGCTTCACTCACTATCTTCTTTAACCTTGTGGTCGACTTGCTATATACGATTATCGACCCTCGTATACGCGTTTAGGAGTCCGGCATGTTAACGATCAAAAAACTGGATACACAAGCTCTTCAAGATCAAGTCGTCGATAATATTGAAGCCGTCGAAGGTCGCAGTCTTTGGCAGGATGCATGGACTCGATTTCGTAAAAACAGAGCCGCGATGACATCAGTGTATGTTTTGGCGTTCATTACCTTATGCATCACTTTCGGCCCCTCTCTTGCCGCTTTTGGCCATGATGAAATTGACTGGGAAGTGCTCATCGATCCATACGAGCTAGGAAAACCTTCACTGAGCAGTGGTCATTACTTTGGTACCGATGATCTCGGGCAAGATGTCTTTGCTCGCACAATGCAAGGTGGCAGGCTCTCTATTTTGGTGGGTTTTGTTGGGGCTTTAGTCGCCGTTGTTATTGGTACGATTTGGGGAAGTATTTCCGGCTATCTTGGTGGCGTTGTCGACAGCGTAATGATGCGCATTATTGAGGTGCTCGATTCGGTGCCATTTATGTTTATGGTTATCCTGTTTGTTACCCTTTTTGGCAACAACATCTACCTGATTTTTATCGTGATCGGAATGGTATCTTGGCTGGGCATTGCCCGTGTTGTACGTGGTGTCACCTTCGGTCTAAAAAAGCGAGAGTTCATCGAAGCCGCACACTCTATTGGGGTTTCTAAATTGACAATTGTCCGACGCCACGTTCTGCCTAATGTGCTTGGGATCGTGATGGTTTATTCCTCCTTAATGGTGCCTGGATTCATTATGTTCGAATCGTTTTTAAGCTTCTTAGGGCTTGGTGTTCAACCACCAGATACAAGCTGGGGAATCCTAATCTCCGAAGGCGCAAAAACGATTGACGTTGCATTGTGGATGCTGCTTTTTCCCTCTCTGTTTTTAGTTGCCACCCTCTTTTGTTTTAACTTCATCGGCGATGGCTTGCGTGATGCTCTTGACCCGAAAGACCGATAAGGACAAACCCATGCTATCTATTGAAAACATGAACGTGCGCTTCGATACGCCAGATGGGCAAGTGCAAGCGGTCAGTAATCTCTCCTACTCGATTAAAGCAGGCGAAACTCTTGGGATTGTTGGAGAGTCAGGTTCGGGAAAAAGCCAGTCTGTCTTCGCGTTAATGGGGTTAACCGCGGATAACGGCGCTGTGTCTGGCAGCGCGATGTTCCACGATGATGATTTACTCGCGATGTCGAAAAAGCAGCTCAACCGCATCCGTGCAGAGAAAATCGGAATGATCTTTCAAGATCCGATGACGTCACTCAATCCATTCATGAAAATTGGCAAACAGCTTTGTGAAGTTCTCATGATTCATAAAGGAATGAGCCGAAAACAAGCAAAAGTTGAATCGATTCACATGTTGGATGCGGTGCGTATTCCCTCTCCCGAAACTCGGATGAATCAATACCCTCACGAGCTATCTGGCGGAATGCGTCAGCGAATCATGATAGCGATGGCGTTGTTGTGTAAGCCCGAGCTGTTAATTGCAGACGAACCAACCACCGCGTTAGATGTAACCGTTCAGGCTCAAATTTTGACGCTATTACGAGACTTACAACAAGAATTCAACACGGCTATTTTACTGATCACTCACGATATGGGCGTCGTCGCCGAGATGTGTGATCGCGTATTGGTCATGTATGGTGGTCAAAAAATGGAGCAATCAGATACCGAGACATTGTTCGCTCAACCTGCGCACCCCTATACTCAAGGCCTGCTAAAGGCTATTCCTTCTATCACTGAAGATATGCCACGTTTACCAACCATCCCAGGTAACCCACCAAGTGCGTTGATTAACCATCAAGGGTGTCCGTTTAGAGAGCGGTGCGAGCATCGAGAGACGCGTTGCCAATACGAAACCCCACGGTTTTCTCCATTAAACACGAGCCAGTCCATTGCCTGTCACGTTAACGCACCCAGTGTTATCACTCCTATTCAAATAAAAGCTTAAGGAGGCGTTATGAATAAAAAAGAAGTCCTCATGTCTGCTCGTGATTTAAACGTCCACTTTCCTGTGTCGCGTCACCTTATTCCAAGTCGACGTAAAATCGTGAAAGCGGTCAATGGTATCGACTTAGATGTTTATCGAGGCGAAACACTTGGCATTGTGGGGGAATCAGGCTGCGGAAAATCAACGCTTGCACGCGCCTTACTTCGCTTAATTGAACCTACACATGGCGAGTTGACTTGGAAAGGTCAAGACATGCTCGGGTTTAGTAAAAAAGAGCTTTCCTCTCGACGCAGAGAATTTCAGATGGTGTTTCAAGACCCATCCGCTTGTTTGAATCCGAGGTTAACCATCTCAGAATGCATCGCCGAACCACTGCTCACCCACGAGCCGCAACTTAAACGGGCAGAGATAGAAAAGCGTGTCATCGCTATGATGGATAAAGTGGGTCTCTTGGCGAGCCAGCGAAACCGCTATCCACATGAATTTTCCGGAGGTCAATGTCAGCGTGTGGGCATTGCTAGAGCGTTAATTCTCAATCCAGATTTGGTCGTGTGTGATGAACCCGTTAGTGCACTAGATGTCTCCATACAAGCTCAGGTCATCAATCTTCTAGATGATCTTAAACAAGAAATGGGGTTAACACTGGTAATGATTGCGCACGACTTAAGCGTGGTGCGCCACATCAGCGACCGCGTTATGGTGATGTATCTTGGTAAACCTATGGAAGTAGGACGTTACGATAAAGTATTTGATGATGCACAACACCCCTACACCAAAGCACTGTTATCTGCTGTCCCGATAGCTAATCCGCAATTAGCACGTGACCGTGAAATACAACTATTGCCCGGCGATCTCCCTTCTCCACTTAACCCACCGAGCGGTTGCGTTTTTCGTACTCGATGCCCAGAAGCCACAGAAGTATGCGAGCAACAGAGCCCAATAAAAACAGGCTCGGAGCAGCATCATATCTATTGCTCAAATATGACTTTAGGAACCATTTAATGAACAATACTAACTCAGTCAACCAACGCCTTACGTTATTGCGTGAGGCAATGTCCTTTTACAACGTGTCTGCATATATCGTGACCAACAATGACCCACATAACAGCGAATACTCAGCGGATCATTGGTTAGCGCGAAGCTGGATTTCAGGTTTTACCGGCTCAGCAGGCGATGTCGTCATTACCCAACAAGGTGGTGGCCTGTGGACTGATGGTCGTTACTATATTCAAGCTGAAGAACAGTTACACGGCACAGGGCTGGAACTGTTTAAAGCCAAACAACCAGAAACGCCGACAATTACCAAATGGCTGGCTACCACGCTCCCAGAAAACAGTATTGTCGCGGTTGACGGGCGCGCCATCAGTTTCGCTTTTTATCAAGGCCTCAAACAAGCCTTTGAAGCGAAAAACATTAAGATCATTCTCGACCTAGATTTGCTCACACCGATTTGGCTTGAAAGACCACCTCGCCCAAGTGCCCCCGTATTCGAGCACCCCACCGCTTTTGCTGGCGTTGACACAGAAAATAAGTTAGCGAGAATCCGTTCTTGGTTAACCGAGAACCAAGTAGATAGCTTATTAGTGTCAACGCTAGATGATGTCATGTGGACAATGAATATTCGAGGTGGTGATACGAATTACTGCCCAGTTTCTGAAGCCTATCTAATCGTAGAGCAATCACTTGCGACACTGTTTATTGATAAGGCCAAACTGCCTCAAGACGTTGAAAGAGCGCTGACCGAGCAGAGTGTACACATTCGCCATTACAACTACGTAAGTCAGTATTTGAATCAGCAATGTGAGGGATTATCGCTCGCTTTTAGCCCGACCCACACAGACAGCTTATTGGTGAGTTCGATTGAACGGAATGTGAATCTGAAGCCAATGGCTTGCCCTGTAACGGCAATGAAGGCCATAAAAAATGCAACCGAGCTAACTAGCCTAGAACAGGCATTAACAGATGATGGTGTGGCAATCGTAAGGTTTATGAACTGGCTAGAAGAGCAAGTTCCAAGCGGACTCGTTACAGAATTATCTGCTGAGGCACAACTGAATCACTATCGCCGTCAAACCCGACATTATGTAAGTGACAGTTTCTGCACTATCGCAGGCTTCGCAGCTCACGGGGCAAAAATGCATTATGCCGCCGATGAAGAGAGTAATGCGGCGGTCAATGAAAGCAACTTCTTTCTCGTCGATTCTGGTGGCCAATACCTTGGCGGGACAACAGACATCACCCGTACTTTCCACTTCGGGTCACCGACCATTAAGCAGCGCAAAGATTATACCTTGGTGCTCAAAGCGGTCATCCGACTGACTCAGACTCGATTCATGAAAGGCTCTACGGGTGCCAATCTTGATATCATGGCGCGTGGCGTCTTATGGCAACATGGTATTGATTACAAGTGCGGCACTGGACACGGCGTAGGCATTTGCTTGAATGTTCACGAAGGCCCACAAAATTTCTCGCAAAGCCACCGCGAGGTTGAGCTAAAACCAGGTATGGTCATTACTAATGAACCAGGCGTTTATCGCGAAGGTGAGTACGGGGTAAGAATAGAGAACATTCTTAAAGTTGTAGAAGTAGAACAAAATGAGTTCGGCACGTTTTACGGTTTTGAGACCATCACTCTTGCTCCAATTTCGACCAACGCCCTTGATTTATCAATGCTAGATCAAGCAGAGCTAGACTGGCTTAATCATTACCATTCACGAGTCTATCAAGCACTTAGCCCTTTTCTTGATACGCAAGATAAAAACTGGCTTCAACGCACAACCCAACTTATTGAGAAATAGGATATCAGCAAGCTTTATAACGTTTTCATTTTCATCTCAAACTCCTTGTTTGCCAGCCTTCGGGCTGGTTTTTTTTATAGAGATAACGGTGTGAAAAACAAAAACGCCCCGCAATGTTAGCGAGGCGATCAATTAAATTAAAATGATGCAGTTAAACTGCCCTACTGACGACACTTCTGAACATCAAAATCAACCACGATGGCGGCATTCTCAAAGTCACCAGATACTTTAACGTAGCCCCAGTAGTTACTCTGATTTGACAACGTAATACACTCTCCATTACCAATATTATCTGACCACCCGTGAAGATTAGTATCATCCGGCCAACCAGAGTTACTGTATTCAAGCTTTAGGTTGCCCGTACCATTCCCCGTCGTTATCGCCAGGTTTGAGCTCTCATTCACCGCTGGTACGCTCAGCCAAATGGTTTGTTGATTTGCCAAGCAAACTGGTTCTCCTGCTGTTAAGCGCCCACCGCTTACTTTACTTTGCACCGCGCAGTCTTGTGGCAATGTGTCATTACCGCCCAACGCTGAGATAACAACAGTATGAGTGGCGGTTGCCGTCAAGCCTTCACTGTCTGTCACACTTAAGCTGACCGAATACTCCCCTTCACTCCCATATTGGTGCGTCGGCTTGGTTTGTGTACTTGTCGAGCCATCACCGAAGTCCCATAAGACGCTGACGATCTTCCCGTTTGGGTCTGTACTGTTTTCACTGCTAAATGTAATGCTTTCACCGACTTTCCCCTTACTGTTTGCGGTTATGACTGCATTAGGAGCACCATTTGAGACAAGGGCTTGCTGCCACTGCTCAAACTCACTTTGATACAAATTCGCCCATTGGGTGATCGTGGCCTTGTAATTGATCCAATTCCCTTGGCGTGTTTCCAGCAGCATTTGGTTTACGTCATCTTTATGATTTTCAAACATAAAACGTACAGCTAAGTACCCCCAACGATAAATTCGATCGACATCAAACCCATCATAAGTAGTCTCGAAAATCTCACTTAAGGTATATGTCGAACCGTCTAGAATCGTCTCAAGTGCTGCTTGGTTGTCATTTTCTTGAGCGACATACTCTGCAACGCCTTCACTCCACCACACTATTTTTTCAGTTGGATGACTAAACCCTCCATAGAGATCAAATCGACCATCTAAGTAATGCACGTATTCGTGCTCTAAGTTCCAGACAAAGTGATCTGCGTTCGCATAAGAGGCTTCATAAGCAATAAAGTTGGGAATATTCCCCGGCTGGGAAGGGTCGCCCTCCAAGTACATACCGCCATTGTCAGTACTAATATCGAAAATTGGCCCTGCGTACTTACCATAATCAGTGCTTGAATCGAAGATATTGACTTGGAGCTGAGTGTTGTGGTCATCTTTTACTGGCTGTTCACCAGTTTCTAATGACTGATGAAAGTAACCCTCTTCGTAGCCCATTTTAGAACATGCGGCCGCGTGTTGCTCTTGCGTCATATTCTGAGACAAAATTCGGATTGTCGGGCTACAAGTATAAGTTTGCGATAGCACCAAGCCTTTTAGCTCAGTTTCGAAATTACAAATTCCGAACTCACTACAATCTGCGTAATATGAGGCGGTGTCCGCCGCCGCAAGCCAAACCGCGTCACCCCGACCATACATTTCATACTGTTCAAAGATTCGACTCAGCTGACTCTTCACAACAGAACTCGCGTTACCCGTATACTTGGTCAGACGCCCGAGCTCTCGCCCTGCATTCGCGGCCATAAACTCATCTTCAGCACCGATTGATGACGCCCTTAGAGCAAAATCGCCTAAAGCTTTGGCAAGGTCTGTTTGGTTACCAATTACTTGCACAAATTGCTCGTTCCACTGCCCACCAAACAAAATAGTGAAAACACCATTAACCGCATTGCGCATATACCAGTGCTGGGCGTATTGATCATTCCAACGTGTAAGCCACTGGGTCACTTGCGGTAAGTACGCGTGCTGCAAGCCGGCACTATCCATAGTGATGATGACCTCACTAAGCACTTTGCCGTGACGGTCGCTGTTCTCGTAGAAGTTTGCGTTATTAACAAACGCATCCACTGATTCTTTCACCGCTGGTGTGACCCATTCAATAAATGAGATGTTGTCATTGTAAAACTCGGCGTAATAACCCGCGCGTAAGTATAAGAACAACGTTTCGAGTTCATCGCTCCCGCCCCCCGTATAACCCTTCGCCAATGTCGTAGTGTGCTTTGCGATGTTGTACATATGATCGGAGCTAAATACCGACTCTTGAATCCGACTTTCAGCAGAGAATAACTGGTCCACACACGTCGCGCCCTGACTTAAAATTTCGCTGATCAATTGGTTACTACTTTCGGTAATCAATGCCTCCAAATCACAAGCAGTGCTCGACTCATCAAGGCTTTCAAGTGACTGTACTCGAGTTACCTTAGAGGGCTGAATTGGGAGAGTTGCGGTTGGTTGGTATTCAACTCGATTGGATTCAACACCGTGTGTATGAGCCGAATGTGCATGTTGCTCTGTAACTTGAGAAACTGGCTCGCTTAACGCAAATACGCCAGTGCTGGTTAATGTTGTCGCAATCGCGACACTCAAAATCTTCAGTTCCATCTAATTTCTTCTATATTGAGTTTTCCTTAGATGCATTACGTCTTTTGCATCGCCACTGCCCTTATTACTGCAAGAGCATCTCCATATAATCTACTCGCAAGACAAGAAGAAACATTTTGTTAACAACCGAATGTAGCGGTATCAGTTTTTGGTACCAGAAGGAACACGGAGTGAGCTTTAAAAATTCGTATTTGTTAAAAAATAGAGATGAGCTAGAGAAGAAACGTGTAGTTAAACGGGTATACCCAGCACGTTAAATGGCTAGGTATACTCCAAAGCGGGTCGGTAAAAATTCGCGAATCAAAGCCCCTAAAGAAGGAATCGGACAATGGGCTAATACTCTGTAGGTTCTAGGCTGCTTTGTGGTCGAAGAGTGCGGTAATTTGTTCTTTTAACGCATGCAAAAATTCGGTATTTGGTGTGTTTTCAAGGTACATTTCATACTCTTTAGAATTATAAAAGTACTCATGCGCTGATGCGTTAAGGATCTTACTAAAAGACAGTGTTTCCAATTCATCTTCAAGAGCACGGCAACTCAATTCACCATACCCTGAGTCGCTATCTTTAGCGAATTGGGTTTCAATGTTGCTGATATATAAAACACAATCCTTGATAAAGAGCTCAACGTTACTTATGCGCTGTTCGATATCTTTAAGCTGACCGCTGTTCCACTTAGACTTTTCTTGCTCGAGCTTATCAATAAGTCCACTTTCACGTAGTCTGGTATTGTTATCTTTAATTCTTAGTAACTCATCGAGCACTTTATTAAACTCAGACTCAGCCCTAAGTCTTAAGATTTCCAACTCCTTGGAGAACAGCTTTGCTTTTAACTCACTTGCTTGATACAAGCCAGATATAGCAGCATTTCTTTTAACTCCAAACATAAAAATCCACCCAAAAGATACTTACTAAAAAGTAGCACACAAAAAGCAAGATAGAAGACGCGAGGTTTTCGTCAGCACGCTACACATTACTACCTAATCTCGATTGTAACGTAATAAACAGAATTTTCATCACTTAGAACCACCAACTATTTGAATGAAAATCACACAGTTACTTTGATAAAAGTATTTATTTTAGAAAAGGCAATCCCAAGTATGTAACGGTATAAAATTGACACTATAAAAACAAAAACGCTCACACTCTACTACCAAAGTCAAATATCAATGTCAGAGATTGGACAAAACACTCACTATTTACAGTAATGAAAAGCCACTATTTCATTGAGAACCAAAATTTCAACATACTACATCGGACTATGCTGATCATAGACGGGGTTACTGATGAAACGTTAGAATGCCACTACTCTGGTAACCTAGCATAATATTTATGACCGACGCTGATATCGAGCTACAACACCTTTGGTTAGAAGTCCAAGCCGAACGCTGGCAAAACCTGCCACGCTTTTTATTCAGTTACTACTGCTACAAGCACAACCTTGTCAGTAAAACCAACAAAGTTTGCTGGGAGACGGCACGTGCAAGACTGCCCGCTTCAACATCAATAAAAGAGCGAAAAAACGCGGTGGTTGAACCGTTAGTCTCTGAGGAAACCGTCGTTGGGTTATTGAAAACCATCAGCAAAGATGGGGAAATGACGTTTGACGTGATGGTAACCACACTTAATATGTTTTTGCACTATGTTGTGATTAGCAAGGAAGAAAAAGAGCAACTTAAATCAAACATGCCAGCTAGTTGGTATCAGCAATCGAACAAGTCGCCTTTGGCACGTTTCGAGCAAGCTGGCATTAAGCTACAAGAGTGATATGTCAGTCATCGCTGACGACAAACACAAAAGAAAAGCGCCTACAATGAGGCGCATTTGATCAAAAATTGAGGTGCCCCTAAACAAAAGTGCAAAGTGACCAACAAAGAAAAAGTCTGGTTATTCTTGAATGCCTCTAATGCGTACATTACGTCTACGTAAAACTTCTAATGTCACGAGCAAACACACCGACATAAAAATCAGCAACGTAGCGACCGCCAATATGGTCGGACTAATTTGCTCTCGAATTCCTGACCACATCTGCCTCGGAACGGTTTTTTGTTCTGCCCCAGTCAGGAATAACGCCACCACAACCTCGTCGAACGATGTGCCAAAGGCAAACAAGCCGCCAGAAATCATCCCCGGACGAATCAGCGGAAAGGTAATGTGTCTGAAAGTATAAACAGGGTTTGCTCCTAAGCTAGCCGCCGCTTTTACCAGGCTATGATCAAAGCCGCTTAAGGTCGCAGTAACGGTAATGACAACAAAAGGCGTACCTAACGCGGCGTGTGCCAAAATGACGCCTAGATAAGTTTGTGATAAGCCAAGACGTGTGTAGAAAAAGTACATCGCAGCAGCAGAGATAATGACTGGTACGATCATGGGTGAGATCAACAGCGCCATAATCGTATTGCGAAAAGGCAAATTACTACTGGCTAAACCCAACGCCGCCAGAGTTCCTAACCCTGTTGCAACGAGTGTCGCCATAAAAGCAATGAACGTGCTGTTTTTCAGCGCCAACAGCCACTGATCACTAGTAAACATTTCTTGATACCAGCGAGTAGAATACGCTGCCGAATCAAGGTTTAGCATCCCCTCGGTAAAAGTAAAGTAAGGCGTTGCATTAAACGATAACGGGATGATGGTCAGAATTGGAGCGATTAAAAAGAACAGCACCAACCCACAAAAAACTAAGTAACCTGCGTAAGCGACTCGCTCTACTTTTGATGCATAGTTTGGTAATGCCATGGTTATCCCCCTACCTTAAGGTTATTCATGCCAACCACACGGTTGAATATATAAAACAGAACCAGTACAACGAACAAAAGCAGTCCACCCAATGCGCCAGCCATCCCCCAGTTCAGTGATGTCTGCATATGATAGGCAATCATATTGGATATCATCTGTCCGCTTCTTCCACCAACCAAAGCGGGCGTAATGTAGAAACCAATAGAAAGAATGAAAGTGAGCAAGGCCCCCGCACCTATCCCCGGTAACGTAAGCGGCATATAAACTTTGATGAACGCAATGAAAGGCGTCGCGCCTAGAGAACGAGCGGCACGGAAATAAGTTGGGCTAATTCCTTTCATTACGCTGTATAGAGGCAGGATCATAAACGGCAGCAGAATGTGAACCATAGACACCACCGTTCCGAAGGTATTGTGAATCATCTGAATTCGTTCGGAAGTAAAACCCGACCAAATAAGGAGATCATTAATGACCCCTTGGTTTTGCAGCAGAACAATCCAAGACGTGGTTCTGACTAATAATGACGTCCAAAATGGCAGCAGCACAATGATTAAAAGTAAGTTCGCGCGCTTATCAGGTAAATTGGCAAGCAGGTAAGCAACGGGGTACGCCATCACCAAACAAATTAAGGTGATTGAAATAGACATCCAAAAAGTTTTAAAGAAAAGGTCGACGTATATTTGGCGTTTTTCTGGTTGGGGCTCAATGTCTCCAAACTCATTCACTTGCAAGTCTAGCGCAGCAAGATAATGACTGAATGTTAATGCGCCACTAAGATTCTTAAACGCCGCCCAATATTTAGGATTAGCCCATCGCTTATCCAGCTTAGCCAGCTGTGTCACCGAGCTCGGCAGCGACGCCAAACGAGACAACTTTCTACCTGTTTTCATCAATAAGCTGCGCATACCAGACACTTCAATATTCATTCGGCTGGCTATTTTCGGTAGCTCTTTGCTTTGATAAAGCGCAAGTACTTCAACAGAGAATGCCTCAATGACTTCTTGATGAGGCAGACCTTGATAATCCCAACTTTCTAATGCTTGAATAGTTTGTGGTAGTGACTGGGATATTTCTCGGTTATCCACGCTTCGATAAAGCATATCGAGGATAGGAAAAGCAAACGTAAGCAGAATAAAACACACCAATGGCGTTGTGAGCATAATGGAGCGAAGCTTTTTTCGGCGCTCTGCCTTTTGCAACTGCGCTTTCAGATTGGTTTCTTGCTGATGAACTTGGCGTTCGATCTCCAATACAGAATCTAATGCGGTTAGCTCTCGACTCATGCTGCTACCTCGCTACTTTGAGTTTGTGTCCCATCAAGAGCATGGCAATCGTCACTTTGCCAACCAATACGACAAATTGAGCCAGGCGTTAACTGCAAGTGTTTACGATTATCGTTAGGTACTTTAACGATGAAGTGACCAACGCTCTCTACTTCGACGACCAAACGATAATGATCACCGTGATAAATCAATTCTCGTAGGACGCCCGAGACTTGGTTCTCACAAGACGCTTTCTCTGGTTGAATAACAATCTTTTCTGGTCGAATGGAAAGTGTTGTCCTCTGCCCTTGCTCAGATACTCTGACAGGTTTCGCAGTAAATAACTCTTTCCCAACGAGCACTTGGCAATACTTTCCGTTCCACTCTTTGACTAAACCTGAGAGTCGGTTGTTTTCTCCGATAAACTGCGCAACAAACGTATTACTCGGAGATTCATAAAGCTCGGTTGGCGTCGCGAGTTGTTGCACTTCGCCGTGATTAAAAACCGCAATACGGTCGGACATAGTGAGAGCTTCGTCTTGATCGTGCGTCACATACAAAATGGTGATGCCAAGCTTTTCATGCAAATGTTTAATTTCCATCTGCATTTGCTCACGCAGCTGCTTATCTAATGCGCCTAGCGGTTCATCCATCAACACGAGTTTAGGCTCAAACACTAATGCTCGCGCTAGCGCAACACGTTGTTGTTGACCGCCTGATAACTGCTTCGGGTATCGAGTCGCAACATGCTCAAGCTCGACCATTTCTAATACACTCTGAACTTTGCTTTGAATCGTGTCACTGTCGAGTTTTCGCACCTTTAAAGGAAACGCAAGATTCTCAGCAATGGTCATATGTGGAAACAACGCATAGTTTTGAAACACCATACCGATATCGCGCTTGTGCGGCGCGAGATGATTAACGGGAACGCCATCGATATAAATGTCTCCACCGGTCGCGGTTTCAAAGCCCGCTAGCATCATTAAGCAAGTGGTCTTGCCCGATCCTGACGGCCCCAACATAGTAACGAACTCTCCAGGAGCAATATCTAAGTTGAAGTCTTTCACCACCAAATTCGTGCCATCGTAGGTTTTCTTAACGTGTTGAAAGCTGACATAGTCCTTGTTTTCCGTGCTCATGACTTCCCTCTTCTCTTTTTTTGAATATTACGAATGAGTAGAGCGTCAGTTAACGCTCTACTAAACAGCACAATTACAGATTGTATTTGGATAGGTCTAAGCGGGTTTCTAACGCATGTTCAACCATTTGAATGACTTGTTGACGCTCTTCACCTTGTAAAAGTTGGCGTGGCGCACGAACTTGTTCAGATCCACGCCCGCAGACTTGCTCGGCCAGTTTAATGCACTGAACCAGCGTAGGAATGGTGTCTAAACGCAGCAGCGGTAAGAACCAACGGTAGATTTCTAACGCTTCAGCATAACGACCTTGGTTTGCCAGTTTATAAATCGCGACGGACTCTTCTGGGAATGCGTTGGTTAAACCAGAAATCCAGCCAGTCGCGCCTAGCATCAATGATTCAAGAGCGATGTCATCAACACCACTGAACACGGTAAAGCGGTCATCAAATTTATTGTAAAGCTCAGTGATACGACGAGTATCAGTGGTCGACTCTTTAATAGCTACAATGCTTTCAAACTCAGCCAGTTTCGCCATGATATCGAGGTTTACATCGACACCATAAGCAACCGGGTTGTTGTAAATCATGATTGGCATTTCTGGCGTTGCTTCTGCTAGCGTGCGGTAATATTCGAACGTTTCGTTCTCAGACGTGCGGTAAACCATGGCAGGCATCACCATACAACCATCGATACCAATTTTGTACGCATCCTGCATGTAATCAATAGCTGCTGTGGTAATAGACTCTGCTGTACCAGCAATCAAAGGCACACGGCCATTTACGACTTCTTTTGCCGCTTGCAAGACCTGGCGTTTCTCCTCCGGGTACAACGCACAGTTCTCACCGACGGTACCCAAGCAGATAATGCCATTCACACCATCTTTAATCTGGTTGTCTATAACGGTTTGCGTTGCGTCTAAGTCGATTGACTGATCTTGACGAAATTGCGTACTGACCGCCGGATAAACACCTTTCCAATCAATTTTCATGAACTACTTTCCTTATATGTATATTGTATGCAATTTAAATGAACGAGCGAAAATGCTCAGACATGGCTATCTATGCCATTTTCTAACAACACCGCCTTTACAGCGGCCAAATCAGCCAAAGCACTGCCAACTGATTTGTATAAAGTAATGACCTCATCGTTTTGACGTCCTGAGATTTGTTGGGCGCAAAGCTGCGGTAATTCCCCTTTGATATCGTCTGACGTGAATACGCCCTCTTGAATTGGAATGAGAAGATCGCCCGCTTCGGCTAATACATTAATGCGGCTATCGACATACACCTGCGCTCGTTGCACTGCTTTAGAGTCGCATTCACGCTTGTCCAAGTCATGATTACCGACCAAATCAATATGGGTGCCCGGCTGCACGTCTGCGCCATCAAACAAAGGCTCTGCTGATGCGGTAATACAGCTGATGATGTCAACGTGTTTGATAACGTGGTCCACATTTTCTACGACTGAAACGCGAAACCGACGCTCATCGGGAAGCGACTGATACTCTGAAGATGACACAATGGCATCTACCGTCGCCTCGGCTTTGTCTGAGTTGCGCCCCCAAATGTAAACCTGCTTAAGTGGGCGAACCGCAGCGTATGCCCACGCAAAATAAGGCGCAAGATTGCCCGTTCCGCAGATCAACAAACGATCAGCATCGGGGCGCGCTAAATAGTCCGCTGCCAGTGCAGAAGCTGCGGCGGTGCGCCAAAACGTTAAAACTTTACCGTCTACAAGTGCGATCGGCTCACCATCATTTCGTCTGAAAACAAGTAGCTTAGATGCAAGCGTATCTTTGCCTTGCTCAGGGTTATGCGGGAAATACGTAAAGGCTTTCACCGCAATCAACTCCTGGTTCCAAGCTGGAAGTAGCGCAAACGCCTCGTATTCTCCCTCTTCTAAGGGCATGACTCGGCGTTGAGGTATTGTCGCTGGCCGCAAGTACATTTCACGCATCGTTTCAATAAGAGACTCCATTGTTAAACATTGCGCGACTTGTTGTGCTTCGATGACTTTCATCATTTCTCCGAAAACATAAATACAATTGAGGAAAAGTACGGAACCTAGCTTATGGATGAAAACTCGGCCCCATACACAAATTAACGCCTAATTAAGCAGCCAAGTATTAAACTCTTCATTTAGTTCATCCGCGTAGTCTGACCACCATTCATCGTTAATCAGGAAGGCGGTTTGGAAGTTTTGAGGTGCGGTAGGAAGGTTCGCTAAAATGTCTGGGGTCACCTCTGCCGAAGACGACTTACGCGTAGGCCCATAGGCAACGTACTTAGCTTGATCAGCTAATGGTTTTGTTCCTGAAGAAAAAGCAATGAAGTCCAATGCAAGCTTTGTGTTCTCACTCCCTTTAGGTATCGCCCATCCATTCATGTAACCCATTTGACGGTCCCATATAATCCGAAATGGTTGACCTTCATCCTTACGGGCATTGTGGATTCGGCCGTTAAACGCCGAGGCGATCACCACTTCTTTGTCAGCAAGCATTTGAGGTGGCTGGGCACCGGTTGTCCACCACAGCACTTCTGATTTGATCGTATCCAACTTAGCAAAAGCACGCTCACGCCCCGCTTCGGTTTCGAGCAGGCTGTAGACCTCTTCTGGCTTTACACCATCAGCCAATAGTGCCCACTCAAGATTGCCCTGAGGTTGTTTTTGCAATGCACGTCGACCTGGAAAGGTTTTTAGGTCAAAAAGATCGGTCAACTTGCTAGGCAAAACCTTACCTTTAAACGCGTCTTCGTTCACCGCTAATACTGTGGACACAACGATGGTATTGATTGCACACTCGTGAATCGCACCATCAATGAAATCCTCTTGTGCTGGTGTTCCATCTGCGCCCGGAGGCAAAATACTTGGGTTCACTGGTTCTAATAGCCCTTCGGCACAACCACGAACAATGTCCGGCTTGTCGAGAGAAACCAAACCCCAGCGCACGTTGTTCGCTTCCACCTGCGCTTTAATTTCGGCTAATCCGCCGCTGAAATCCTCGGATACGATCTCGACACCTGTTTTTTTAATGAAAGGCTTGTGATATGCCTCCACTTGGCTCTTGGTGAATGCACCACCCCAAGATACGACCGTCAATTTGTCTTCAGCATAAGCAGAGGTCCCCAACAGCATTCCTGAAATCAACAGCGCCAATGGTGCTTTGGTCATTCGTGACATGTATTACTCCTTTTGGTTGTTTTTCTGGAGGCATCCGAGTACGGCTGTTGGACACCAGATTTGTTAAAATTAAGTTAACATTAGCATTTAATATATTTTATACAATATTTAATGTTAAATTTTTTAGACAAATCGCTGTAGTGAAAAGGGTGAAAGATCAATCGATGTCGGCTTTCCTTTGATAAGCTCGAAAAGGAGCTCTGCCGTAATCGCCGCTTGAGTTAGCCCAAGGTGTTGGTGGCCAAATGCCAGTAATACATTTCCATCCCAAATGCTATCAATAACCGGTAACGAGTCGACTGTTGAAGGCCGATTCCCCATCCACTTTTCTCCTTGCTTGAGTGGATGTAACCCCGATTCAAACATCTCATCACCTAACTGAAAAAGCATTTCTGAACGTTTCATATTGGGTGGTGACTCTACATCGGCATACTCAACAGTGCCTGCCAAGCGTAACCCACCTGACATAGGAGTCATGATGAATTTTCTATCGGCAGAGCTAATAGGAAATGGCAATACATCACGCTTGTCATCCACCATTAGGTGATAACCACGCTCGGCTTGAATAGGCACTTTGACTCCGGTTAGTTGCCGTATCAAAGGCTTAGAATGTACACCTGCGGCAACAATGATTCGGTCAAATGAATGTGTTTGAGACTCAACCAGCACATCGCCATTTTTCGCCAACGCAGATACACCTTTTTGTAAAACCTTACCGCCAAGAACTTCAAAGGCTTCACTTAGCTCAGCACAGAGCTGATAAGGGTCTAGCGTATGACCTGTTTCGGGAAAAAAGACTCCGACACGAACCTTATGGCTGAGATCAGGTATCCGCTCTCGAATCGCCTCTTGTGTCCAAACTTGATACGCCACACCGTTTTTAGCCAGTGAGTTAAGCGTACTTTGGTAGTCTTTAAACAGTTTCTCGTTTTCAAAAGTGAGCAATGAACCATTCATTTTTATTAGATGTGCTTTTCCGATTGAATCAAGCACGTCACGCCAACTTGCCACTGACCGCTCGTTAAGACTCTTAATCGCGTTTTTTGCCCGCTTCGCGACTGATGGCTTTGTTTGTAATAGAAAACGAATCATCCACCCGATTGTGTTTGGAATATCTTGCCAACGGATCGAAACCGGACTTTTGGGATCTAGCAGCATTTTAGGTAATTGTGGAAGCAGCGCTGGCGTTGCAAGAGGGAAGATTTGCTCAGTCGCGATATGACCTGCATTTCCCTTAGAGCATCCATTCCCCACGCCATTGGGATCAAAAATCGTGACTTGATAACCTTGCTGCTGCAACTTCAATCCAATTGATAAGCCAATAATCCCCGCACCTATCACGGCGATCCTTTCCTTTTTGGTTTCATCCTTGACCAACATAAATATGCTCCGAGTCACACTTGAAAACGTAGATTGTATACAATATATTTTACATTACGTTAACATCACTATTGTTTAATTCAACCATTTTTTCAGCAAGGAGCGAAAAATGAGACAAGGAACTTTTTTCTGTATTGATGCCCACACCTGCGGCAACCCAGTTAGGCTGGTCGCAGGCGGTGTGCCTCCACTCGAAGGCAATACCATGAGCGAAAAGCGCCAATACTTTCTTGAGCATTATGATTGGATTCGTCAGGCACTCATGTTTGAGCCTCGCGGCCACTCAATGATGTCGGGATCCGTTGTTTTGCCTCCTTGCAGCGATAACGCAGACGCTTCAATTCTGTTTATTGAAACCAGTGGCTGCTTACCAATGTGTGGCCACGGCACCATTGGAACCGTCACTACCGCTATCGAGAATCGCCTTATCACTCCCAAAAAAGAAGGCCGTTTGATACTTGATGTCCCAGCAGGACAAATCGAAGTGCACTACCAAACAAAAGGTGACAAGGTCACGTCGGTGAAGATATTTAACGTACCAGCTTACCTTGCCCACCAAGACGTAACCGTGGACATAGAGGGCTTAGGTGAGCTCACTGTCGATGTTGCTTATGGCGGAAACTATTACGTAATCGTCGACCCTCAAGAAAACTACGCCGGACTTGAACACTACTCTCCAGATGAAATTTTGATGCTTTCACCAAAAGTTCGCGAAGCGGTATCTCGAGCGGTTGAATGCGTACATCCAGAAGATCCAACAGTATGCGGTGTTTCTCACGTGTTATGGACCGGAGAGCCCACTCAAGAAAACGCCACCGCTCGAAATGCTGTGTTTTACGGCGACAAAGCGTTGGATCGTTCGCCATGTGGTACGGGAACAAGTGCACGTATGGCGCAATGGCATGCAAGAGGCAAACTCATTCAAGGGGAAGACTTTGTTCACGAAAGTATCATCGGCAGCCTATTTCAAGGACGTATAGAAGGCATTACCGAAGTGAATGGCAAAGCCGCTATTTTGCCAAGCATTGAAGGATGGGCACAAGTATACGGTCACAACACGATATGGGTAGACGATGAAGACCCATATGCGTACGGATTTGAAGTGAAGTAATAAGGATAGTAAGGAAGAATGATGAACCCACAAGAACCAACCACTTTTTACGCAGTCAACGCCTTTACTGGTGAGCCTCTACCTATAGCGTTTCCGGTACATGGAGAGCAAGAAGTTAATCAAGCCGCCTCAGCCGCCCAAAGCGTTGCGCGTGAGTTTCGCCAACTAAGCAATGCAAAGCGAGCGAGCTTACTTTGCTCTATCGCCTCTGAATTGGAAGTGAAGAGTGAAGAAATCGTTGCTCGTGGTCATTTAGAAACTGCCCTTCCCGAAGCACGTTTAAGCGGTGAAATAGGACGTACCGCCAACCAATTACGACTATTTGCCGAGGTTGTGAGCTCGGGTAATCACCATCAAGCAATTTTCGATACGCCAAACCCAGACCGTCAACCACTGCCGAAATCAGATATTCGTCGTCAGCAAATCGCAATTGGCCCTGTCGCCGTGTTTGGTGCGTCTAATTTTCCGCTCGCATTTTCTACGGCAGGTGGTGATACGGCTTCGGCACTGGCAGCTGGCTGTCCTGTGATTGTAAAAGGCCATACCGCCCACCCTGGCACCAGTCAACTTGTTGCTGAGTGTATTGAGGCTGCACTTGAGAAAGAGTGCTTACCGCAAGCCATCTTCACGCTATTGCAAGGCAACAAACGCGCACTTGGCCAAGCACTCGTTACCCATCCAAAAATTAAAGGGGTTGGTTTTACAGGCTCAGTCGGTGGTGGCCGTGCGCTGTTTAACCTAACTCAGCAAAGACCAGAGCCAATCCCCTTCTATGGCGAACTAGGGGCGATTAACCCAACATTTATTCTCCCTTCAGCCATACGAGCAAACGCATCATTGGCTGAAGAGTTTGTGGCTTCTATGACTTTGGGCTGTGGACAATTTTGTACAAAACCAGGCGTTGTATTTGTCTTGAATAGCCCAGAAACGCAAGCCTTTATCGAAACTGCTCAAGGGTTAATTCGACAACAATCAACGGCCACTTTGCTAACGCAAGGAATCCGAGAAACGTATGAATCAGAAGTTAACAAGCGAGCTTCCGAAACGGGCATTAATGTAACTCGCTCTGAACAAGCAGAAGTGACCAATGTCGCACCAGTACTGTTCGTGACGGACAGTAAAAACTGGCGTAAAAACCCACAATGGGAGGAAGAAATATTTGGTCCTCAATCGTTAATCGTAATCTGTGAAGATTTCGATGACATGTTGAAACTGAGTGATTCACTGACTGGCTCGCTCACCGCAACCCTTCACGCTACCGCTGAAGACGAAGAACAAGCCAAGCAACTGCTTCCAAGTTTGGAAGAAATCGCCGGACGCCTTGTATTCAACGGTTGGCCAACTGGCGTCGAGGTTGGTTACGCTATGGTTCATGGTGGACCATATCCGGCTTCAACCAATTCTGCCTCAACATCTGTCGGGGCAGAGGCTATTCATCGTTGGTTGCGTCCCGTCGCTTATCAAGCTTTACCAGAATCTTTATTGCCGGATTCATTAAAAGCGTCAAACCCACTGGGTATTCAACGCGCCATAGACGGCAGAGTGTCCCAATAAGCTCACCAAATGGCTCAAAAAGGCATCAACTGATGCCTTTTATTTCACTCTACTTCTCAAAACCTTCTTTCCTAGTTGGTTTGTGCCAGAAAAATAATAAACTACTAAAGTAAAATGGATTGGATACAATATTAATTTAACGGGAGACTTCAATGTCACAGAAACCTGTTTTTAAAACGCGCACTCAGCTCGTTGAGGAAGCAATTCGAACTCAGATCTTGAAGGGCGAGTTAAAAACTGGTCAACCTTTACGTCAAGATGCGTTAGCAAAAGAGTTTAATGTTAGCCGAATTCCTGTGCGTGAAGCGTTAGTTCAATTGGAAGCACAAGGACTCGTTAGCTTTGAACCTCACAAAGGTGCGACGGTCACTGAGCTATCTCCAGAGAAAATCAATGAGCTATTTGAACTGCGCGCTGTCGTGGAATGCCACATTTTAGAGCGTGCGATTCAAAATATGACAGACGCTGACCTGGAACGCGCGCGCGAAGTTCGCGAACGTTTCGAGTCTGTAATGAACAGTGGCGACGAAGTAGAAGAATGGAGCAACTACAACTACGAGTTCCACAAAGCCCTATATGCGCCAGCCAACATGCCTGAAACTATGGACGTCATTTACAACTTGAACACAAAGTGTGACCGATACATACGTATGCAGCTATTGTTCACAACAGGCATTAAAAAGGCAGAAGAAGAGCACTTAAGCTTGTTTGAAATGTGCCAAAATCGCGATATAGAAGGCGCCAAGTATCTGCTGAAAAAACACATTCTAGAAGCAGGCACAGCGATTCGAAACCTGCTGCTTGAAAGGCAAAATATCAGCCAGTAAACGGAATAACGAATAAGGTGATATTCAAGGATGAATGTTGGACCAAAGTTTTTACTCGCAGCGCTACGACAAAAGATTAAAGAAGAAGGGCTTTGCTACAATTCCTTGTCAGAGAAAAGTGGCATCCCTCTATCTAGTATTAAACGCCACCTACATAATCCAGCTTTAGGTTTGGATAAAGTACTTATTTATCTGAACTACCTGAATACCGATCTCATCGAACTCGCAACCTTAGCCAACGAGCTTCAGCACCAAAACGAGCAAATGCTAACAGATGAAGAGAGCGCCCTTTTCGTTGAGCATCCTTATTTACTTGATTTTATTTATATGCTGACTTCTCGTGATATTAAACCGCAAGAGATAGCCCATACTTACGGACTTTCTGATACAAGCTTACGATTCTATTTGCGTATCGCGGAAATTCTAGGATATGTCGAAAACTTCGGAGACGGCTTGTTTTACCGTTCTGGTCGTCGATTTATTATGGAAGAAGGTACCGCATTGGACACCTTATTCAAAGAGCGATTTCAACAAGAGTCGCTTTCTCATAACATCAACCCAGGTGTGTGTGTGGGTCGCATTAGGCTCACCGAAGAGCAAAAAGTGCAAATAGAGGACGAGCTTTGTAATAAATTAGCGAAACTTAACGCAGTTAACACTTCCAACAACGAAGGTGAACTAACAAATATATTAATGCGCTGCACTCCTGGCGCTCAGATATTTTTCGCAGATGACTTGCCGGATATTGATGGAAGCCTGTTAAAGCACGTCGCCCAATTGACTAAAATAAATTAAAACATCAGATTAAAAATTTACCCCAAACCTAGAACGCATCATTTATTCCTGCTAAATCTCTAATAAATAGAATTTCCCGACCCAAAACTTACTTTCTATTTAGCAAACAACAATTAGTCGACAAAGAGAACCCTCCATTTCATCTTTGTTTTTTCCTTATTATTACGTTGAAACTGCTAAGGAACTTAAGGAATAACTAATGGATTTTTAAGAATAAAAGATAACCATTTTTACGTTATTTACCTCACACTCTTTAAATATAAATTTGCAGACGAACGAATTAAATTAATACATTCACCTAGCTAATAAAAACAAAAGCAAAACAGATAATTATAATTCTATTATTTATAAGGACATAGAAAAGTGAAATTTAAGTATTCTTTAGCAACGGCAGTCACTCTCGCATTATTACAAGGTTGTGGCGGTGGCGGCGGTGATGATTCATCTACTCCATCAACTAGCAGCGCAACCGGACCAACATGGAAAGCCGGTGATTTTAGCCAACCATCAAGCTCGTTTGTCAACCAATGTGAAACCCCACGAGTGGGTCGAGACCCATATAACAATTATGCCGCCTATCCAGATAAATTAGGTTCTTCTTTACACGAAAAACTCTTTTTAAGAGCTTTTACTAACGAAACTTACCTTTGGTATGACGAAGTTCCTGATAATAATCCAGCAAACTACAAAACCGTGACGGATTACTTCAACACACTGGTCACCTCTGCTACTACCACGACTGGTAAACCGAAAGATCGCTTCCACTTTACCGTCCCTTATGAAGATGATATGAAGTCATCGCAATCTGGTTTAGTCGCGGGGTTTGGTTTTAACTGGGCATTCCTACGTGGCGTACAACCTAGAGACGTTCGTATCTCCTATACTGAAGAAGCTTCTCCAGCTGATAGAAACGGCATTGCTCGCGGTGATAAGCTTCTAAAAATCAATAATATTGATGTGGTTAACACCGGTAGTCAGTCCGACATTGATTTTATTAATAAAACGCTTTTTAACCCTGACATCAATCAAGATTACACCTTCACATTTGAGAGTGTTGACGGCCTAGAGAAAACCGTGACGCTTACCGCCTCTGATGTCATGACTTCTCCAGTTAAAAATGCCAAAGTGATCGCACACAATGGTATGCAGATCGGCTATCTACAATACAACTCATTTGAACCAAGCGCTCAAGCCCCACTTATTGAGGCGTTCAGTACGCTCTCGGCAGAGAATGTTGACGAGATCGTCGTTGATTTACGTTACAACGGCGGTGGCTTAGTACTTCAGTCCTCGCAAGTAGGCTACATGCTAAGCGGTGCTGGTCAGAACCGAGTCTTCAGTGAGTTGATTCACAACGACAAAGTGATGCGTACCATTAAAGATGGGGATAACATCTATCGCTTTACGAATCTAGCAATAGACTGGGCAGCACAAAAGTATTCGGACCAAGTGCTGCCGACACTGAACAAAAAGCGCGTATATGTGCTGACGTCAGGAGGCACGGCTTCCTCAAGTGAACTGTTGATCAACGCTTTGCGCGGCATTGATGTTGAGGTTATCCAAATAGGCTCAACAACCACAGGTAAACCGTATGGGTTCTCAGCAGAACAAAACTGCGGCACTATGTACTACACTATTCAGTTCAAGTCAGCGAACGAGAAAAAATTTGGCGACTTCTCTGATGGTTTTATTCCTACTCCAAAGAGCCAAATCAATACCGAGCTAGGCTTAAACAATAGAGTGGAAGGTTGCTGGGTCAATGACGACCTAACAAAACCATTAGGCGATCCGTCTGAAGGTATGCTTTCTGCGGCACTAAACTACATGGAAACTGGAACCTGTCCGCCAGTCTCCTCTTCAAGTTTCAACGCCATGCCGCGTAATATTTCATCTCCGGAGTTAAGCGATCTTCGCTCTCCGCTACGAACAGAGGCAATTCATGTTGAGATCAACTAACTTTTTACGAATGCTGATTCGGGTTGCGCTTTTCTTAGGCACTTCGATTTCTTTGATAGGATGCCAAGCTATGTCACAAGAACCCGTTGAAGCATTGAGTAAAAAGAACTCTCCGGAAACAGTCATAGAGATTCAAAACGCGATCGCAGAAATCCAAGGGACACCAGCACCTAGAATCGCAAATAACGTATTTGAATCTTCACCGCATTTGTTGATTGAAAAAGGACGAGTAAAAGGGAAAAACAATCAACTGTTGGATGGCAGCTATACGGATCTTCCAGACCAATATACGTTGCAGATAAGAGGTGAAACCTGCGGCTTGTACTACGCCAAAACAGATACCTTTGTCACTCTCAGTTCACTAGATTGTGAGCCCATCATTAAGTTTTAGATCTCCTCAAAAGAGAAGCCCGCTGATATCAGCGGGCTTCCTACTTTATTGTTCAGTGTGAAACGGTCAACGTTACTTTAGTTCAATCCATGCTTTGCGCTGTTGCTTATCCATGTATGACCAAGCTACAAAGCGGCTCACTTTCTGCCCTTGACTCATTTCAACCACACGAATGGCTTTCACACCCAATTTTTCAAGCTGCTTGCGCATCGGACGAACGTTGTCTTTTTTGGATATAAGTGTTGTAAACCACAAGACCTGCGCGGCAAAAGCTTGGCTTTCATTCGCCATTTTTCGGATAAACGCCGCTTCTCCACCTTCACACCACAATTCAGCGTTTTGACCGCCAAAATTCAACGCGGGCTTACTTGTCTTTACTGGTGCGGTTTGAGGTTTTAGCCCTTTCTTACGCTGGTTTGCTTTTAGATTATCGATTTTACGCTGGCTGCCCATAGCGGCATCTTCCGCCGAACGGTGGAATGGCGGATTACATGTCGTCACATCATAACGATCATTCGGTTGAATGATACCTAGATAAATATTGGCATCATTGTGTTGCTGTACCAGTGTAATTTTTCCCGTCAAAACACGATTGTGCTCTACGATCGTTTGAGCCGATTGGATGGATTTTGGATCGACATCGCTGCCCGTATAGTGCCAACCGTATTTTGTTACACCAACAATCGGATAAATACAGTTTGCTCCCACGCCAATGTCCAACGCTTTCACTTTTTGGTGCGCGTACTGACCTTTTACTTCACCATCAAGTAGTTCTGCCACTCGGTGAATGTAATCAGCGCGGCCCGGAATCGGTGGGCAAAGATAGGTGTCGGGAATGTCCCAGAACTCGATACCATAATACGCAGCAAGCAATGCTTTATTGAGCATTTTGACAGCGTTAGGATCAGCGAAGTTTATGGAGTCTTCCCCTTTCGGATTTTTGATAACGAATGGCTTTAACTGTGGTTCACTTTCCACGAGTTTTTTAAAATCGTAACGACCTCGATGAACATTACGCTCATGCAAACCATTCTTCGCTATTTTTATGAACTCGACTTCGCTCTTTCCTGCAGGCTGCGGGGATTTGCGCGCAACTTTGTCTTTAACACGCTTCGGTTTGGCTTTATTCGCGTCTTTATTCTGAGCCGCCTTTGAAGTCTTTGGCTTTGCTTGCTTCGCGTTGTGATTATTGTTCTTCATTCAAATTCGCTTTTAAATCGAGGTAAATCATAAACAAACGAGCATCAAATTCGAGTTGGTGATACTCAGGCTCCATGTAGCAACATAGCTGATAGAACGCCTTGTCGTGGTTTTTCTCACGAGTATGCGCCAACTCATGTACCACCAGCATTCTTAATAGTGGCTCGGGCGCATCCTTAAATACATTGGCAATGCGAATCTCGTTTTTCGACTTCAGCTTACCGCCATGGTTTCTACTGATAACACTGTGCAAACCAAGCGCATTGTTTACCGCGTGAATTTTCTTATCGTAGACAACTTTACTGATTGGCGCAGCTTTCTTCATGTAGCGGTTTTTGATTGCCATGGCGTACTCATAGAGCGCCCTTTCGCTTTTGATTTGGTGCCTATCGGGATAACGCTTTTCGAACCAAGGAACAAACTTGCCACTCGCTATCAATGAGCCCACCTGCTCTATGATGTTTTGTGGGTAGCCTTGAATGTATCGAAGTGACGGATGCATAGAATTAACGTCTGTTATGACAAAATAAAGGCGCTCAATATACCTGAGATAAAGGACAGTTTCACCTTAGCTTTCGCCTTTCATTTATGGTGAAAGGCCGTTAAACTTCGCCTCCCAATGATAATGGAGAGAAATTCAATGAAACGTGTCGTTCTTTACGTCAAAGATAAATGCCCTCACTGCAAAGATGCTCAACGTTATCTGGATTCGAAAAATATTAACTATCGTTTGTGCAATGCTAAGATGCAACGCGGTCGCAAAGAACTTGATGCGCTTGGTGCTCGTTCAGTGCCAGTTTTAAAAATTGGTGATCGGGTAATGATTGGCTGGAACCCAAAGAACTTCGAGAAGATGTACAAAGGCGACTAGTGCTCGGACGATGAATCTGCGCTGCGTTTAAACGTAGCGCTTGACAAAGTCGATAAACGTTCGATCTGCTATTGATAAGTACCCCTGCTTGCGCCAAGCAAGTGCCAGATCCAGCGTCACTGGTGGTTCAAACGGTAGGCCAACAACGCCCGACTCATGTTGAGTCACCAGTTCCAGTAACGCGGTAATCGCAAACTCTTGTTTCACAATACTCAAAATCAAAGGCAGTAAGTTGGTCTCGAATGATGACTTCATGGTAAACCCATGCTCCTCACTCACCTGATCCAAAAATTCGCGGTGAAAATAGCCATGCTGAAACATAACCAAATCGTGTTCAAAGAACTCATCAAAAGTAAGAGAGTCTCGCTGGGCTAACTCATGCTCAGGTGAAACAACTGCGACCATTTGGCTAGTAAACAAATGGTCAGTTTCTAGGTCATCAGGCACGTTATCACAACTGATCACACCGATATCAAGTTGACCATTAAGCAGCATACGACGAATCGATTGAGTCCCAGCTTCGACCAAGGTCAATTTTAACTCCGGGAACTGGCTTTTAAACGCCATCACAATTCGTGGAAAGAAATAACTGCCCATCATTGATGGCGTCCCGAGTCGTACTTCTCCTTTCGCTAAACCTTTCAACTCATCAATCGCGAGCTGCGCGTCATGCAACTGTTGAATCACCCGCTTGGCATGTACAAGTAGCGTTTCGCCCTCTTTCGTTAAGCTGATTTTTTTATCATCACGGCGAAATAGGGTAACGCCCAAAGACTGCTCAAACTTTTTAATAGAAATGCTTAAAGCGGGCTGGGCAATATGCAGGGCTTTCGCCGCATGGGTAATGTTTCCATGTTCAGCGACCGCCAGAAAATGTTTAAGTTGTTTCGATTCCATTAGATCAAAAATATATGGTATCCATATTTTTAATATATTTTTTTAATTTACAACGAACTGATAGATTGATCACAGTCTCTCCATTTGCTCACATTAGGCAGGATTCATGGTCAGTTTTGGCACACCGGAATACAAACGCATTACGCTCTCGCTAGCGCTTGGTTCCTTCTTGGTTTTTTCAAATTTATACCTATTACAGCCAATGCTGCCCACTTTTGCCCAAATTTTCACGATCTCAGAAACGCAAGTTAACTGGCTATTTGCGGCCTCAACACTCGCTCTCTCTTTTAGCCTCGTTCCAATGGCTGTGTTATCAGAATCAGTGGGACGAAAGCCAGTCATGATGGCCGGTCTGTTTTCGATTCCTACCCTTTCCGCTTTGATGCTGTTTGGTGACTCATTCCTGCTTTTGGTGGTATGTCGAGCATTGATCGGTGTCGCGCTCGCCGCTTTTGCGGCGGTCGCCGTGGCTTACATGGCAGAAGAGCTCGACAAGCACGCTTTCTCGATGGCAATTGGAACGTACATTGCGGCTAACTCATTAGGCGGTATTGCAGGGCGTATTAGCGGCGGCTTATTGGCGGACAATTTCAGTGTTGATGTCGCCATTGAAGTTATGATGGTGTTCACTCTTCTTGGTGTCATTGGTGTTCACTATTTATTGCCAACACAGCGCAACTTCACCCCGTCATCAAGCAGTTTGCGCCATCAAAATCGTGCGCTTATTGGTCATTTTAAAAACCAACGCGTGTGGTTCGCGATGCTGATAGGAGGACTCAACTTTGCTTTGTTCGTCAACCTTTACTCCGTCATGGGTTTCCGTCTGGTGAGTGAACCTCACAATGTGCCCGTCGGGTTGGCCTCACTGATCTTTATTTGTTACTTGGGAGGGACTTTCTCCTCTCGTTGCGCAGGCCACTGGAGTAAACGTTATTCATCAATCCTCGGTATGTTCTTAGGCGCGATAGTGAGCATGACGGGAATGTGGATTGCTGCGGTTGAGAGTCTGACCGCAATGCTAGCTGGGTTGTTGCTGATAAGTTTTGGTGCCTTCTTTACTCATACCCTCGCCTACGGTTGGGTCGGTCAGAATGCCACTCGCGCCAAAGCCACCGCGACAGCGCTCTACTTAGTACACTACTATGTAGGCGGTAGTTTGGGAGGATTCTTACTTCTTTATTGTTGGCAACATGGTGGTTGGTCGAGTGTTCTTCTGGGGGGAAGCGCAGTCTACCTAGCGATGTTTGCTGCGATTGCGTATTTGAAACACATCGCCGAAAGAAAGCACACTGACCAAACACCTGACACTGCGAGTTTAAAGAGTAGCTAAGGTACGCTCATTTACGTAATACCTCTCTGGTTACTTGGATAACCAACTCTGCTATGCTTGCGCTACTTTAATAAAACCAGAAAGTCGTATGTCAACGCGTTCAACACAAAACACAGATATCGAAGCGATCACTCAACAGGTCGATCAATGGCTCAACGATGTGGTAATCGGACTCAACCTATGTCCGTTTGCTGCCAAACCGCAACGTAATAAACAAATCAAAATCTTTGTTAGTGAAGCGACTCAAGAAGAAGCGCTTCTTGAAGATATTTTATTGCAGCTGATTGAGCTGAGTAACACAGAGCCCGAACAACTTGAGACCACGTTGGTTGTGGTTCCCAACATGCTACAAGATTTCTGGGACTACAACTTTTGCATAGATTGGGTTGAAGGATTAATTAAGCAGCAAAACTGGGAAGGTATTTTCCAAGTAGCGACTTTCCACCCTGATTACTGTTTTGGCGGCGCAAGGCCTGAAGACGACGAAAACCTGACCAATCGTTCTCCTTACCCGATCTTCCATTTGATTCGCGAAGAGAGTATGGAAAAGGTACTAAAACACTATCCTGATCCTGAATCCATTCCCGATACGAACATCGCTCGTGTTTCCGCCCTTTCAGAGGAAGAACGTAAAAAGCTGTTCCCTTACCTATTTCGTTAAGCACCACCATTCCCCAAAGGCAGATTTATCACCAGTTAGATGCAATGCCCTTGGGGTTCAAAGTGCGGTTTGGTATCATTGCCGCTTCAATCGATTCAATGGAAATTAGAATGCAACTGTCAAAGCTAACCCAAGAGATTTTTGATCACTTATACCGTGATATCACCGAGTTCCGTAGTACGTTCGACTTACCAGTCGCAGACGCTGCAAGCCTTGATGCACAAGCAGATACACTACACACCTCTTTGGCGATCGAAGAGCTAACAGAGCTAGCAGAAGCGGATTGTAAAACTGAGCAAGCAGATGCCATCGTAGACAGCGTGTATGTATTAATGGGCCGTCTCGTTCATCTTGGCCACAGCAAAGTAGAAGACAACCTGGCGATCAGCTACTTAATTGATCTTCTATTAAACGTTGCGGTAAACCGTGGTATCGAATTTATTCCTTGCTGGGATGAAGTACATTCAAGCAACATGAGCAAAGTATGCCGTAACGAGCAAGAGTACTCAGAAACAGAAGCATTCTACGCGGAACAAGGCATCAAGTTGATGGCGGTGCAGAAAGGTGAATACATCATCGCGAAATGCGCCGAAGATTTCGTATCGGAAGGTAAAACCATTCGTAAAGGCAAAGTACTCAAATCTGTTTACTACCGCCCAGCAGATCTAAAACCGTTAACTCAATAAGCGTTGAGTTTGGCTATCTCGATTAAAAAAAACGGCCTCAAGTAGGTCGTTTTTTATTGTCCCTAAATACTAATCAAAGATTAAATAAGGTTGCTCATCTACGATGACCTTTTTGACTTGAGTATTGAACACTTCCCCGAGAGCTTCTTCCGTTAGCACAGTATCGGCATTTCCTGATGAGTGCAGCACACCGTTGTTAAGCAGCAATACTTTATCTGCGTGCTTTAATGTGCGATTGAGATCGTGATTAGCAACCAATACTCCAATTCCCTGCGCCGCCATAGCGTTAATCAATTGATAGAGCAGACCCTCTTGCGCAATATCTAACGGTGCTGCTGGCTCATCCAAAATTAAAAACTGCGAAAAAGGATTAATGGTACGCCACACCTGCAAACATACACCTGCTAATCGGACACGTTGCCACTCACCACCGGATAATGTTTGAATACTGCGATGAAGCTTATCTTGAAGTTGTACCAGCTCCACCACCATATTGACGGCATCACGCACTTTGATATCCGCAATCTCAGCACCACTTGGCAGAGATAAAGCGAGATACTGAAACACATCAACATTAAACGCTGGGCGTGATTGCTGACACAAATAACCTCGAACATGAGCTTGCTCTGACAACGGTAAAGTAAGCAAGTTTTTGTCGCCAACGTACACTTCACCACTCATACCCTCTCGGTAGCTTAACGTACCAGAAATCGCAGCCAATAAAGTACTCTTACCTGAACCATTAGGCCCAACGACATGTACGATTTCGCCTGCTTTGCATTCAAAAGAAAGAGGCAATAATCGACTACCAACCGACATATGTTTAACGTGCATCATGACTCTTCACCAGCATCCAGATGAAAATAGGTGCGCCAATCGATGTTGTCATGACACCTAAAGGTAGCTCTGCGGCGTCCAATAACAGCCTTGCGCCGATATCCGCAAATACAAGTAACGCAGCGCCAGATATTGCAGAAAGTGGCAATAAATAACGGTTTTCTGTACCAAAAGCCAAACGCAACAAGTGCGGGACCACCAAACCAACAAAACTGATGATACCACCCAAAGCGACTGAACTACCCACCAAAACAGAAATGGCGAGGATCAGTTTCCAACGCATTTGATGTACATCGACTCCCAATTGGGTCGCATGAATCTCACCAAGCATCAATTTATCAAGCGACTTGCCTTTACAACATAACCAGATAAGCACTGGTAACATCACCAAGGTAACGGTATGTTGATACCAACTTGCGCCACCAATGCTGCCCATTAACCAATACATCAGTTGGCGTAGGCTAAGATCATCACTGAAGTAAAATGCCCACGTCACAATCGCGCTCGATAAAATACCCAATGCGACACCAACCAAAAGCAATCGAGCCGTCGTCAGATGCATTGCCCTTGCTATCGCCACCAAAACAAACGTGAATACCATCGAGCCTGCAATCGCTGCCAACATAAAAACAATCGGGGTGGGAAGAACAGGTGACGCGAACATGATTAAGACCATTGCTAAGCTTGCACCACCAGATATACCAAGCACGCCGGGTTCAGCCAAAACGTTCCCAAGCAACACTTGTAACGTCGCGCCAGATACCGCTAACGCAGCACCAATAATTGCCGCAGACACCAACCTCGGTAAACGTAAGTCCACCAGTAGCTTATGTTCAAATGCAGATAAAGATTGAAAAGGAGAAAGGAAAATTTCTCCGACCATCAAGTGGATGGCAGAGAGTACAGCGAGCACGATCGACATAACCATCAGGTTACGTTGCCAGCGTCGTTCCTTGTTCAGGATAAGTTGTTGAAAATCCATAGCGGCCGATAAAAACAAACGAGGCTTAACCTTACAGTTAAGCCTCGGTAAATTGCAATTAACTTCTCAAAGCAATGTTGGATTAATCGTAAACCAACTCACCCTCTTCAAAACGGGTTTTCACTTCACAAACCATCAGAGCTGCACGTTGACCTATTGCGACGTGGCGGTTCGGGAAGACAATCGCTTCGTTTTCATTCTTCGCCATTAATGGTTTGTCGCCATCATGACCAAACACTTCGCCGTGAACAAATGAGGTGAAGTTTTCAACATTGTCGTCGAACATAAAGTCAAAATCTTCGTTCAAGCGAACGATTGTGCGACTTACGCGATACTTAATGCATGGTTTTGGTAGGTGTTCTGGCTTCGTTTCCGCAATCAAATTACGTAAAGACAAATCAAACGCAGTCAATTTATCGAGGTCATTTTCACCGATACGAGCCACACGACCAAGCTCCATCGTGAGAGCTTGCGCACCAAAATTCTCGGCACTGTACCAGCTAAACGTACTCGATGGTGAGTTTGACAAGAGCACAGCTTCAATGTGTGCACTGTCCAAGAAATCGATTAATGCCTTGCTTCGCACAGGATGACGAGTCTTAGGACTTACTGCAAACGTATAGTGCTTCGAACCTCTAATCGCGCAGTGTAAATCAAGGTGCCAGCGTGTTGTCGGGTCGGTATCCTGATAGAAATCGCGAACGAGCAGCTTTAGCGTATCAGCGATGACAAGCTCTTTTGTCTGTTTGTGTTCTTTTTCGTCAAACAGACGGTTGAGGTTTTCTTCAAGGAATCGCGTGTGCGCCAGAGTGGATTCTGGGTGAGCGATAATGAACAGACAACGGGTATCGACCGTCTGGAACCCAGATTCTATGTCTTGAATAATGGAATCCACCAGCTCCATCGGTGCGGTTTCATCTCCGTGAACCCCACAAGAGATGATGATGTTCTTCGTATCCTGAGTATAATTCGCAGGGATTACTTCTAATACACCACGCTGATAGAGTTTAAGTTTTACACCGTTAGAAAGCACCTGCTCCGCTGGTGCAACATCGATATGAACATCTAACGTGTCAGTTAAAAACGATTGGCGAAAGAGAGACTTCGTCATGCGTTACTCCTTAATAGCACGGCGGGTATGTTAATAAATTGTACAAAGGATTTTTGTTGCTGCGATCTCACTTATGAGTAGAAATCACTATTTCCCTCGAAAATCCGATACCTTTTCGCGCCAGGCACTCAAATCAAGCATTGAGGCGTTTAATTTTTAAACAATTACAAAGTGTTAGGGCTGTGAACTTTACCACAGCCCTGATTAAGATCATTATGATTTGATCAAATTTTTGTAGCTATAAAGCAGATTATGCATCAACTCTGCGAAAAACTTAGCCGCGCTGTGCGAGCAAACGCTCAAACTCATCGACTTTTTCACGCACTAGCTCAACGCTCTGCTGCCAAAACGTTGGTTGAGTTAAATCCATCGATAGATGCTTTTCGACAACATCTTCCGCCATCATGCAGCCAGTGTCGCGCAGCAAATTGATGTAATCGGTGTAAAACGCTTCGCCTTTGGTTTCTCGCTGTGCATAAATACCCTTGCTGAATAAGAAACCAAACAGGTATGGGTAGTTATAAAAACTCACACTATCGATAGAAAAGTGCAGCTTGCTTGCCCAGAAGTACGGATCCGGCTCGCTCATTACGTCGCCATACCATTCTTTCCAAGTTTCAGACATCAACTCACAGAATTCATCTGCGGTTAACTCTCCATCCTGGCGGCGTTCATAGAACGATTTCTCAAACTCATAGCGGACCGGAATGTTGATCATTAAAGCTAGCGCAGATGACAACTCTTCCCACAACATCTCTAGCTTTTCATCGACGTTCTCCGCTTTCGAAATCAAATGATCACGAACGATGTTTTCTGCAAAGATAGAGGCGGTTTCTGCTAACGTCATTGGGTAGTAAGTTTGGCAAAGTGGCAAATCACGAATAACCCAGTTATGGAACGCATGGCCAAGTTCATGTGCAAGAGTCATAAGGTCTGAGCGACTGCCACTCCAAGTCATAAACACAAGTGGTGTTCGCGTTGCTGGCAGTTTGGTGCAGTATGCTCCAAGACGCTTGTTGGCATTTGGCGCGGCATCAATCCAACCATTTTGTACCATCAAACGGACAAACTCCGACATCTCAGGGTTTACTGTTTCAAATGCTTCACAAATAACATCAATCGCTTCATCAAAGTCGTAAACCTTCGCTTCACCGCTCAAGGCGGGCATAGCTGCCAGATGATTCCAAGGTTTCATCTCATCCAGACCATGTACTTTCGCCATCAATAAACCCGCTTTCTGACCAATAGCTCGACTGTCTTTGGCTACGGTCATCATCGCATTTAAAGTTTCAGCTTGGATTCGGCTACCATGCAAACTCGGCTCGAGGAAGTGAACTTCACGCTTCGTCGAACGCTTTTTGTTTTCAGTTAAACGCCATCCTGCTAACGCATTCAAAATTGCAGCGAATGATTCTTGGTGCGTTTGCATTGCATCTTGTACGCCTCGCCACGCGGCTTCTTGACGCTCAAATTCAGACCCATAAAGGATGCTTGCCGCTTGAGAAAACCCAAGCTCTTCACTCTTACCATCTGCGTACTCAAGCTTCACTTTCAATGAGCCAGTCAGGTTATCGTATAGGTTACCCCAAGCCGACTTACCATCCACACTCATCGCAGCCAGTAGCTGTTCTTCGGCGTTACTAAGACGAGTATCCGCCAACTTTCTGGAGTTCAAGATAGAAAAAGCTTGCCCACTGATATCAGGGTTCTCATGGTCTAACACGCGCAAGATAAACTCTTCGTCGGCATGCGTTAGTGTCAAATCAAAGGGACTGAACGCTTGAGAAAGCTCCGAAAAGATGCGGGTCATTTTACCAAGTAACGATTTCGCTTCGGCGTTTGTTGCATCAACAGAAGCATAACAACTCGCAAAATTTGCAACTGTGCCCGCTAAACGACTCGCGGCTTCATTGGTCAAAATCGCATTTTGCATGATCTCTACGTTGCCACAATCTGCTGATTGTTTATTCAAAAGATCAATACATTGTTCCACAAGAGCACTATCGTCTTGAATTCGTGGGTCAGAAAGGTCGTTATAAACGATGGACAAATCCCAACTCGGCGTTGTCATTTCTATATTTCCTTTTTATGTAACTGAGTCAATTTTCGCTTCCTGCATCTAGCAGATGGGCTTCCACTGACATCTTCCGTGACTATGCCCATAAGCAATATCGCTCTGGGCATTTTAATTGTTATAAGTTAACGATTTAAAAGAGGTACGCCAATCGAACGGACCGTGGCGTAAATTTGCTCATCTATGGTAATTGTTATATGCGTGACAGAAGCGTTTCCTATCGACAACGTCGAATACCACTTGGGGTTACGCCAATCTAACTCCAATACATGAGCAAGAATCATACGAATGACGCCACCATGCGTGACGATAAGTAGATTGTCATTGATATCGTTGATGATTTGAGACCAAGCGCGACATATGCGCTCAGAAAATGTGCTTAAGCTCTCAGCATTCGGCAACGTGTGTTGTGCTGGCGATTGCCAAAAAGCATCTAGCTTTTTCCATTGTTCAGTGAGCATATCAAAAGGCACACCATCAAAATCACCAAATGCCATCTCTTGTAAAGATTCATCCGTCATTACTGGTAATAATTGCTGTTCAGCAATTATATTTGCCAGTTCTTGACAACGTGAAAGAGGAGAACAAATCACTCCACCCACACCTCGTCCACTCTCGATCCAAGCCCGAGCAATGCTTTCTTGGTCAGCAGGCGTAACTTTTACATCTGTTTGGCCATGGAGCCCTGGTGGAGCATCTACTTTTCCATGACGCACAAGATAGATATTGAGTGTTTTCATTTTGTTCCATCCTACTCTTTAAGAACCAACGGCAAACCAGCAGCAACAAAGGTAACACGATGGCAAACACTGGCTAGTTTTTGATTCATCCGTCCTGCATTATCCACAAAGTAACGACTAACCGCCCCCAAAGGCACAATGCCCATTCCAACCTCATTAGAGACGAATATTAACGTCGCATCTGAGCCACGTACCACCTGTATAAGCTTTTCAATTTCTGCTTCTAGCTTCTCATTGGAACATTCATCACCTAACTCAAATATCCAATTATTGAGCCACAAGGTTAAACAATCGACCAGTACAACATCGGTGTTAGCGAAATTTGTCAGTAACTCAGATAAATGAAGGGGGCATTCATGCTCTTGCCACTCGCCCCCTCGTTGCTTTTGATGATGCGCTATTCGCTCTCGCATTTCTTGGTCAAATGGCAGCGCGGTTGCAACATAATGTAATGAGTATTGAGAAGTGGTCGATAATTGCTTGGCTGTTTTTTCCGCCAAATGCGACTTCCCAGAGCGCGCGCCACCGAGTATCAATTGCTTCATGAGATGTGATAAAACCCAATCATAGTGAGATAAACAAGCAGTTCCGATAGCTGCTGCGCTGCGCCAAGGCAATCCCCCGTGAAGCCGCCAATTCGCTTGATTAACCAACGTTTGAACATCAAACGAAATACCACGAGAACAAGCGATATAAAGATCGCCTGCTTGATACCAAGCACAAGCAATGTTATGCCACCAGTAAACAACAAAGTGGAGACTTCTAGAGAAGACTGGCGACTTGCCAGCGGTTTACTTTTCGACGTATCACTGTCACTGACATAAGGCATGTCATAAATAAGCGTCGCGGCTAGTGCTCGGCTTGCGGTATAAGCGACGACAATGACCAACCAAAACTGCGGCAAGTTAGCCAGTTCACTCCAAAAAACATACTTAGCCAATAACGCCATAATGAGAGTGGCTGCACCATAAGTGCCAATGCGGCTGTCCTTCATAATAGAGAGGCGTCGCTCGACAGTCATGCCACCGCCAATGCCATCCGCCATATCAGTCAAGCCGTCTTCGTGAAATGCCCCTGTTAACAATAAGCTAAACACCATTGTTAATACTATGGCAACCGATTCTGGGAAAAGAATTGAGGTGAGCGAAAATACCAGAGCACAAAGCGCTCCAAGTACGAGACCAACTAACGCGAAATAACGTCCGGCCTGATTCATGCGTTCTTCACTGTATGGCAACGCTTGGGGTACGGGTAAGCGACTAAAAAAACTGATAGCTAATAGAAACAACTCCCACTGGTATCTTAACGATGACGGCGTGACGTTCTCAGAATTATCAGGGACTGACACTATACTGTAACTCCTGCACTCTCAAAGCTCGCCATCTTGTTGTAAAACTGGGCAGCAGCTTTTAACAAGGGTAAGGCAAGAGCGGCTCCGGTTCCCTCCCCTAATCGTAAACCAAGATCGAGTAGAGGTTCTGCTTTTAGGTACTCTAATACAAACTTATGTCCATTTTCTTCGGAGCGGTGGGCAAACAACATGTATTCGCGTGCTTCTTCGTCTAGCAACGTTGCAATATACGCAGCAACCGATACGATAAATCCATCCACTAAAACTGGGGTTTTAAGCCGCTTGGCTTCTAAAAAAGCGCCTACCATTTGTACGATTTCAAAGCCTCCAACCTGTGCGAGAATCGCTTTGGTATCCAGAGTTCGACATCGGTTCACGCCCTGTGCCACTAGTTTATATTTACGGCTCAACTGCTGTTGATTGATTCCGGTGCCAACGCCAACACAATAATCAATATCTAATGAACTCAGCGCCGATAACAGTGCGGAAGCCGAACTGGTGTTACCAATGCCCATCTCACCGAACATCAATAGATTTGAGCCAGACAAAATGGTTTGCTCAGCAATCTTCGCACCATACTCTAAACCTAGCGCCACTTGTTCTGGGGACATCGCTGATTGTTTAGAAAAATTAGCCGTACCGTTACCCAATCGTTGTTCAACCAAGTTTGGATGAGACTTAAATTCTGGAACCAGCACATCAATAGGTGCCAACATGCCGCAATCTATTACTTTGAGTTGGATGCCATTGATGTCGCAAAAACAGTTGATGGCAGCGCCGCCGGCGAGAAAGTTAGCCACCATTTGCTGAGTGACTTCGCTTGGCGCAATGCTTACGCCCTCCTCTGCAACGCCGTGATCTCCAGCAAATACCAGCATGCTCGGTTTACAGATAGCGATGGAATCAACTGGCTGAGGTTTATCCTGACTTTGAATAAGAGCTAGCTGTAGTGCCACCTTTTCCAATAAGCCTAAAGAACCAACAGGTTTGGTTTTGTTATCTATGCGCGCTTGTATCTCCGCTGCAAAAGAGTCATCCATTTTTTACGTTCCTTTGATGTTGTCTGGGTGAGAGGTGTTCCATTGATTAAGAAATCTTGCTCAGCCCCAGTTTTGAGCGTCCACTATTGTATACCCTTGCATCCGCTTGGGGCAGCGCTAATCAGATTTCTGTTAGGAAAGTCTACTGAGTTCGCAGAGCGTCTCACCTTTCGAGCATTCGATTATAAGTAACTCCTTGAAATCCGCTACAATAGCTTAGGCTATATTCCCATATAGGAGAAAGGACATGGATAACAACACCTGCGCCATCATCGCTGGGGCGACTGGCTTAGTCGGTTCAAAAGTCATTACAAACCTCATAAATCAATCAGGTGTTGGTACCTTATATTATCTTTCTCGCCGCCCACTCGATGGCGTCCTAGATGCGGACAATAAGCTTGTTCCTCTCATTGATGCCGACCTCTCTATCCACCAATGGGATGATAACCAACCAACACCGACCATCGGCTTTATCTGTTTAGGCACAACTCTTAAGCAAGCAGGCAGTAAGGATAATTTACGTAGAGTAGATGTTGATCTGGTGTGTAAAGTCGCCCAACAGATGAAAACGATCGGAGTCAAACGCCTTGCGGTTGTTTCTAGCCTTGGTGCAAATAGTAAATCACCATCCCATTACTTAGCCTGTAAAGGACAAATGGAACAAAGAATCGAAGCTATGGGTTTTGAGGAAATCGTGTTTGTTCGCCCAGGCCCGCTTGTTGGTCAACGTCAAAGCCCAAGAACGGACGAGAAGTTAGTGCAAACTCTGTTTAAGGTAATTCGCCCATTCATGCTTGGCAAACTGTCCAACTTTTTACCTATTCGAGCGGAAGATGTCGCCAAAGCGATGATTTATCAACTTTTCAGTTATCAAGAAGACTCGGTGGTTTACTTACAAAGGCAAGAAATGCGTGACTTACTGCATCACTACGAATAACCATTTTGTACATTTAACGTGCTAATTCACACTCTCACGCGACTTAGATCTCGTTTTTATATTCATTTTAGATCTAGCTAATACCCGTTTGTCATTTTTAAAGTTATATCGCGAGCGTTATCTTACGCCCCATAAACAAATCCGTATAAAACCCCGTATAAAAAACAACCGCCATTTCGGCAGGTTGATAAGGTCAGATTATGAATTTTGCAGTGATAGCCTCTCTAGCCGTCTTTGTTGGCATATTGTTCTTTCTATTTAACCAACAACAAAAGAAACACACACTCTCTCGTCTCGTTTTAATCGGTCTTGTTACTGGTTCTCTTTTTGGTCTTGCTTTGCAACTCATTCACGGTGAGGGCAACAGTGCTATTGCTCAAACACTTGAATGGGTCGGTATTGTAGGCAGTGGCTACGTTGGTCTACTGAAAATGGTCATCATGCCACTAGTATTGGTATCGATGATCTCTGCAGTTGTTAAATTGGAGAAAGGTGGATCATTAGGTAAAATTTCTGGCCTGACCATCTCTGTTCTTCTAGTAACGACTGCAATTGCTGCACTTATCGGTATCTTGGTGACAACGACATTTGGCCTTTCAGCAGAGGGTTTAACTGAAGGCGCGCGTGAAACCGCTCGTATCGCCGTTTTAGAAAGCCGTGCTGGTACAGTAAGTGACCTGACTATTCCTCAAATGCTAGTTAGCTTCATTCCAACCAACCCATTTGCTGATCTAACAGGTGCTCGCTCGACCTCAATTATCGCTGTCGTTATCTTCGGTGTATTAACCGGTATCGCCGCTCGTAAAGTGATGATGGAAAAAGCAGAGTTAGAATCACCGATTCGTACTTTCGTAGAAGCAGCTCAATCAATCGTTATGCGATTAGTGAAGATGATCATGGCGTTAACGCCATACGGCATCGCAGCACTGATGGCAAAAGTGGTAGCGACATCAAGCGCAGGCGACATCCTAAGCCTACTTGGCTTTATTGTGGCGTCTTATGTTGCTATCGCTCTGATGTTTGTTGTTCACGGCGTATTAGTCTCTTTTGTCGGCGTTAGCCCTGCGGAATACTTTAAGAAAATCTGGCCTGTACTGACCTTCGCGTTTACATCTCGTAGCTCAGCAGCAACGATCCCACTAAACGTAGAAGCGCAAATCACGAAGCTTAACGTTCCACCAGCGATTGCAAACCTATCAGCATCGTTTGGTGCCACTATTGGCCAAAACGGATGTGCAGGTATCTACCCTGCAATGCTGGCAGTGATGGTAGCTCCGACAATGGGCATCAACCCTCTGGATCTGCACTTTATCCTGTCATTGATTGCGATTATCACCATCAGCTCATTTGGTATCGCTGGTGTGGGTGGCGGCGCGACGTTTGCAGCATTGATTGTTCTTCCTGCAATGGGCTTGCCTGTGACCATCGCGGCGCTGCTTATCTCTATTGAACCATTGATCGATATGGCACGTACCGCACTGAACGTTTCAGGATCAATGACTGCGGGTACGATTGCTAGCCGAGTGCTGAAGTCACCAGAAAGCGAAACAGCATTGGAAGAAACACGAGCATAGAACTCAAATTCCTTCCAAAGCGATAAAACGTAAAATATCAAGCCGATGGTTCGCCATCGGCTTTTTCATTTTCAAAAATTCAACTTGCATCTTTCGTTGCTAGTCAAGGCGTTGAATGGTCTAATACTGTTATCGGTTTTGTAAACGGTAAGCAGAATGCACCAAGATAATCAGCCCACTTTTTTCTTCTTTGATTATGAGACATGGGGAACAAACCCCGCGAAAGATCGCCCAAGCCAGTTCGCTGGTGTCCGCACAGATGAAAACTTCAATATCATCGGCGAACCTTTAGTCATGTACTGCCAGCCACCTGCTGATTATCTTCCGTCTCCTGAAGCTGCGCTTATTACTGGTATTACTCCGCAAAAAACGGTTCAAGAAGGCCTTTCTGAGCCTGAGTTTATCGCTAAGATTCACGCTGAACTCGCGAAACCAAATACCACCAGTTTAGGCTACAACAGCATTCGCTTTGATGACGAAGTGACCCGTTATACTTGTTATCGCAACTTTATCGATCCATACGCATGGAGTTGGCAAAACGGTAACTCGCGCTGGGATTTACTCGATGTGCTACGCGCATGCCACGCCCTTCGCCCAGAAGGCGTAGAATGGCCAGAAAACGAAGATGGCTTCACTAGTTTTAAATTAGAGCACTTGTCTGTTGCTAACGGCATAGAACATAGTAACGCGCACGATGCGATGGCAGACGTGGTTGCGACTATCGAAATGGCGAAGAAAGTAAAAGCAGCGCAACCAAAATTGTTTGACTACTTCTTTTCTATGCGCCAAAAGCGTAAGCTCAATGAATTAGTCGACATCGTCAACATGACGCCTTTGATGCACGTTTCAGGCATGCTAGGGCGCGAATGCCAATACACCAGCTGGATTGTGCCTGTTGCTTGGCATCCAACCAATAATAACGCCGTTATCACTATCGATTTAGCGAAAGACCCTCAACCTATTCTAGAGCTATCCGCAGAAGAGCTACACGAAAGACTCTACACTAAGCGAGAAGATCTTGGTGAATTGCTACCAGTGCCAGTTAAGTTGGTTCATTTAAACAAATGCCCTATTCTCGCCCCTGCAAAAACGTTAACGGCTGAAAATGCGGAGTCTATTGGCATTGATCGCCAGCAATGTCTCGCTAATCTCGCTTTGTTGCGCCAACATCCTGAAATTAGAGAAAAGCTGATTAGCCTCTTTTCAGTCGAGCGTAAATTCGATAAAAGTGATGACGTCGATACACAACTTTACGACGGATTCTTCTCTCCGGCCGATCGCGCAGCCATGGATATCATTCGAGAAACCGACCCGAACAATCTTGCCGCATTGGACATTGAATTTGATGACAAGCGCATTAAACCTCTATTGTTCCGCTATCGTGCGCGTAACTTCCCAGGCACATTAGACGAGCAAGAACAGAGACGCTGGGCATTACACTGTCGAGAAGTGTTTGAAAGCCAAATTGAAGAGTACATGCTGAATTTAGAAAACTTAGTTCACGAACATGAAAGTGACGAAAAGAAGATTGCGATATTAAAATCCGTGTACCGTTATGTAGAGAGCTTAGCTTCTTAACTCCTCCCAATACAAGCGCACCTTATGGTGTGCTTGTTGTTTATATACTGTCAAAATGATTAAAGAACGATTCTTACAACTGATCCAACTGCTCATTTCAATCTTCCTCATTATGGGGGCGCTTGGCATCGGAATTACCATTCAAAAGTTCACTGGCGTTTCCGTCCCAGGAAGTGTCATCGGTATGCTCGTACTGTTTTTCTCCATGACTCTTGGGCTTGTAAAGGTCGATTGGGTCAAACCGGGCGCCACGCTATTTATCCGCTACATGATTTTGTTGTTCGTTCCTATTAGCGTGGGATTAATGCAACATTTCGATATGCTACTCGCTAATGCCCTCCCTATCATTGCTAGCGCAGTTGGAGGCTCACTCATTGTACTGGTCAGCCTCGCTTGGCTGCTGGACTACTTGCTAAAGGAGAAGCACTGATATGTGGTTAGTTGTTACCATTGCGGTTTTTCTTGTCGCGCGCCAAATCGCAATCAAAGTGAATAATCCTCTAGCAAATCCTTTGCTGATCAGTATTGCAGTGCTCATTCCTTTGCTTACTTACTTAAATGTACCGTTTGAAACGTATTATGCGGATAACGAAGGGATCAGTTTTTTACTTCAACCAGCCGTAGTTGCTCTGGCTTACCCGTTATATGAACAACTACCACAGATTAAAGCAAACTGGCGAATCATCACTTTTGCTTGCACAGTAGGTAGTGTGATGTCGATGATGACAACCACCTTGATCGCAGTCGCTTTCAAAGCAGATATCAGTTTAATCGCAAGTCTAGTGGGTAAATCCGTCACTACGCCAATAGCAATGGAAATTTCGAGTCACCTCGGTGGTGAAGCTGCCGTTGCGGCGATCTTGGTTCTGATTGTTGGTTTATTGGGCGCGATTTTGGCATACCCAATTTACAACTTAATTGGAATTAAACACCCGATTGCACGTGGCCTAACAATGGGTACCGTGTCTCATGCCTTAGGCACCGCGACATGTGCAGAGAAACAGCCCATTGATGCCGCGTTCTCATCACTCGCATTGGTTTTATGCGGCATCATCACTTCTATTTTGGCTCCAAGCTTTTTTGCTTTGGCTGTCTGGCTATATCAATAGTTAAGCGCTCTCGGTCTGCCCTCCTTCCGGCAGGCCGTGGCCTTCCCGTTTCTTCCTTATCCCTTCCAAAATTCTGTATTACCTCATCTAACAACCCGTTCTAGTAAGATCGTTAAGGCACTCTGACGAGATACACACTAATAACTTCAACATTCAGTGCAATATTACTGACTCAACGTTGCTTAGATATCTAGGAATAACCTTGTGTGGACATGTAGGCATCGTAATTAACATATCCCAGCGTCTTGGTCATATGAATATATACTGATATGGTTAATTGTGAGACGGAGATAACGCTTCACGTCAGTGCAATCGAATACATGTGTGAGCTCACTCTAATTATGTAACAGAATTATCAATTGCATTATTTATCGTGATCTAACGCACGGAACATTTCTATCCTTCACATAGAATAACTGTCCATGCAATAACAAGGATTCAACATGAAAAGTCGCATTGAACAGGCGCTAGCAGGCGCTCCAGAAGCACTTTCCAAACAACTTGCTCCTATCATCCAAGCTGATGATTTTGATGCTACGCTTTCAGTTCAACAGTTTGAGCAGTTGCTTTCAGCTACCGGTCTATCAGATAAAGAGCTTCGTGTTGCTCTACTTCCTTTTGCCGCAGCATATTCCTATGCTCCTCTTTCTGAATTTTATGTCGGTGCTATCGTTCGTGGTCTCTCAGGTCGCCTTTACTTCGGTGCCAACATGGAATTCTTTGGTGTTCAGTTAGGTCAAACAGTTCACGCTGAGCAGTCTGCAATTAGCCACGCTTGGATGAAAGGTGAACGTGGTATTAAAGATATCACTATTAACTTCAGCCCATGTGGTCACTGCCGTCAGTTCATGAACGAGTTATCTACCGCAAACGAGCTTAAAATTCAGCTCCCAGAACGCGAAGAAAAGTCGCTGCATGAATACCTACCTGAAGCCTTTGGACCAAACGATCTCGGTATCGAATCCGGCTTAATGGCAGAAGTAAAGCATCAGTTCTCATGCGATGATGAAGACACTCTAATTCAAAGCGCTGTTGAAGCGATGAACATGAGCCACTCACCATATACCAACAACTTGAGTGGCTTAGCATTAGAAATGGCTAGCGGCCGTGTATTCCAAGGTGCTTATGCGGAAAATGCGGCGTTTAACCCTAGCTTGCCGCCATTACAAGTTGCGCTGATCCAAGTACTACTTGCGGGTGAAACTTTTGACAATATCAAAGCCGCTGCTCTGGTAGAAAACTCAGAAGGCAAGATCAGTCATTTGGCTGATACGCAATCAACGTTAGAAGCGTTGAATCCAGATATTCCACTTAGTTTTGTCAACGTATAAGCGACAATTTCAGTATAAAAAGCTCTACGGCATGTAGAGCTTTTTTATTGCCTAAAAACCAAAAGCAAACGTTTGCTTTGTCATGAAACTTCAGTATGATCTCCTGCAATTTCTGTCTCACCACTCTATTTTGTAAGGGAACACTATGTTTGGCACTGCAACCAGCGCAAATGCTACCCGTGTATTACTTTTAGGCTCTGGCGAACTCGGTAAAGAAGTCGCAATTGAATGTCAGAGACTTGGTTTAGAAGTGATTGCTTGTGATCGCTATGCTAATGCTCCAGCGATGCAAGTTGCTCACCGTAGTTACGTCATCGATATGTTAGATGGAAGCGCCTTAGAAGAAGTTATTACAAAGGAACAACCTACTTACGTCGTACCTGAAATCGAAGCTATCGCAACCGACAAACTGGTAGAGCTTGAAGAAAAAGGGCTGAATGTTGTTCCAACCGCTAAGGCAACCAAGCTAACAATGAATCGTGAAGGTATCCGACGTTTGGCTGCAGAAGAACTAGAACTGACGACATCACCTTATCGTTTTGCAGATACTTTTGAAGACTTCAAAGCCGCGGTTGAGCATGTAGGCATCCCGTGCGTAGTAAAGCCAGTTATGAGTTCTTCAGGTAAAGGGCAAAGTGTCATCAAGACCGAAGACGACGTAGCAAAAGCATGGGATTACGCACAGGAAGGCGGACGTACGGGGGCAGGTCGCGTGATCGTGGAAGGTTTTATCGACTTCGATTACGAAATCACTTTATTGACCGTCAGAGCCGTTGACGGTGTTCACTTCTGTGCTCCAATTGGCCATCGTCAGGAAGATGGCGACTACCGCGAATCATGGCAACCACAAGCCATGTCAGAAAACGCAGTAAAAGCAGCAGAATACACGGCAGAGAAAGTAGTCAACGCACTCGGTGGCTACGGCATCTTTGGTGTAGAGTTATTTGTTAAAGGCGATAAGGTCATTTTCAATGAGGTCTCTCCTCGCCCACACGATACAGGCATGGTCACTATGATTTCTCAGGAAATGTCAGAGTTTGCTCTCCACGTACGTGCATTTACCGGAATGCCGATTAATAATATCGTACAATATGGTCCATCTGCGTCGGCCGTTATTCTTGGTCAAGGGACTTCTACAAACATTCGCTTTGACAACCTAACCAAAGCCTTAGCTCAACCTCAAACGCAAGTTCGTCTATTCGGCAAGCCAGAAATCGATGGTCGCCGTCGTTTAGGTGTTGTCCTTACGCGACGAAAAACCACCGAAGAGGCCGTTCAAGGTGCTATTGAAAGTGCATCAAAAGTGAATATCACTTATTAAACGAGCTCCAATCGTACAAAAAAACAGCGCAGCTCTAATTGCTGCGCTATTTCGTTTTACAAACCAAAAAAACTATTCACTCTCGATTAGGTACACTTCTTCAGAGAAGCGACTTAAGCCTTTTTTCGCAATTTTAGGATGGCTTTCATCAGCTTCATCTACGTTCAAACAGGTAACTTTGTAACCTGAAAATAACTGCTCAATCTCTTCGACTGGCACACTAAATGGAGGCCCCGCCATCTCTTCTTGAGGATAGTTGAGTGTAACAAGCAAAATACGACCACCTGGATTCAAAAGTTGCTTGAGACGCTCTACATACTCCTCTCGCATATCTTGCGGTAAAGCAACCAACGCAGCGCGATCATAAATGATATCGGCTTGAGATACTGGAGCAGTGAAAAAGTCCCCAGTATAAATAGAAAGCTCATCAAATTGATAAAGCTCGTGCATACCATTAACAGGCGTCACGGTTGGCGTATAAAAATGTTCAGCAAAAAAGGCACGAACAGCGATATGGCTCAGCTCAACACCTTCAACTGAATCATGCTTCATCGCTAACCAAATCAAGTCTTCTGACTTTCCACACAAAGGCACTAACACTTTGTCTTCACGCTTTGGGTTTGTGTGTTGCCAATATGCAGGTAATAGCGGGTTTACATCTTCCAAGTGAAATCCGATTTGATTACTGGCCCATTTATTATGCCAAAACTCTTGGTCTCTCATTTTACTTTCTACTTGTCGGCTGATTTTCATTTTGAGAAGTAAGACTAACGATTTTTTTCAATTTGTCTATGCCGTTCATCTTTGGTTAATACAGCGGTGGTAGGATGTAAACGTTCTTATAGGAACCACGCCTTTATCTGATAAACAGAATAAAGAAAAGAGAAATGGTGATCTAACGCACGATTCCACTTCAAGACAAAACTGAAACCTTGGAATCTTTCGTAATGACCCCATTAATAAGTTAGTACCTGATTTGCCGAACTTAGCGACCTTTATGTTCCCTATTTTCTAAGTACAAGCAAGTTAAGGAGAGTGAATGAGCTTATTTCTTCGTACTACAGCATTGATGCTTTTGGTACTTAGCCGTGCACCGGCATTTGCCGCACTTCCAATTACCCCAGCGCCGAGTGGCGATCAAAATCGTTCAACAAGTCAAAACGAAGTTTGTTCGAAACTCTTTAAACATAGCCTTAGCGGCTTGTATGGTATTCAGTCAATCGACGCAACTCCAACTCAGCCATACACTGACTTCGACATTCTTTACAGCAAAGCTCACCAAGCACAATTTGAGCTTGAAACTATCTGTAAAAGTACCGCACTTCTTAATGATGCTCAGCCATACTTCGCAGGCGTAAAGTCCAAACAACGAGCAGAAGAAAAAATAGCTTTGGAGTTAGATGGAAAAGTCGAACGCATTACTGACCTAGCCCGTGCCACGATTGTTGCTGAAGACGTCGCGAGCTTAGTCTCCATTTATGAAACCTTAGAGCGTGAAACAACAATTGTTAAAGTAAAAAATCGCTTCAAAAAACCTGGTCCTTCAGGCTATAGAGACTTGAACTTACTCGTTCGTTTACCAAAGACAAATCTGGTTGCCGAAGTTCAACTGCACTTAAAAGCCATCGCAGATGTGAAAAGCGGTCCTGAACACGACCTATACGAAAAAATCCAGAAACTAGAACGCCAAGCGATGATGGAGAAACGCGAACTAAGCGAACTAGAACTCGCTTCTATTCGCAACATGCGTGCACAGTCTAAAAACTTGTACCAACAAGCATGGCAACCATACTTAACAACGCACCTAGAAGCAGCGTAATCCATATCATTAAGATATACTCAAAAACAGAAAAACCACCGCATTGCGGTGGTTTTCGTTTATATGCGACACAAGTTTTACGCAAAAAAAAGACCACGCCTTAGCGTGATCCATTTATTCGGCTTACTGTACTTTCTTCAGGTTTTCTACACGAGCTTTTAACTTCTGACCCGGGCGAAAAGTCACTACACGTCGAGCAGTAATTGGAATATCTTCACCGGTTTTCGGGTTACGACCAGGTCGTTCATTCTTGTCACGAAGATCAAAGTTACCAAAACCTGACAGTTTTACCTGTTCGCCACTTTCCAGTGCCTTACGAATCTCTTCAAAGAACACTTCCACCGTTTCCTTGGCGTCCCGCTTACTAAATCCTAATTTATCAAACAGGTTTTCTGCCAGTTCGGCTTTTGTGAGCGCCATAAAACTTTCCTCAAAGCTATGTTAAACAATGCTACGTTAGTGTAGCGCCAGAGCAGTTTTACCCTACCAATTCAACAACATATCGGGGTTACATCAGGAAGTGTATGACAAGCTTATGATTTTCGCCAACTTTTTTCTTGGCGAACAAAAGGAATAGCACTATGTAAATTATTGTTAAACGCCAACATTTTGATATTTTTGTTTTTGTTTTCTCTTTAATAGGAAAAACATCCAGCTGATAAAACTAAAAGTAGTTTAAATATCAACATTAATCACTATTTAATAAAAATATCAGAGATTGGTTATTTAACAGACACTTGACATAGAACTTGTCGTAAATTCAGTGATTTGTATGTAACTCGATACGTAACAATTGAACTAAATGGTATGACCACCTGGCTTTGTAACTGTGCTTAGAAAGCTTGATTAAACCCACGCTTCTCACTGTTCAGCGATGACGCAATATATAAAGGTTGATAATGTGGTTCTTCGTGTATCTCCACATTAGCTCCTTACACTTCATCTAGGCGACCATGATTAATCAAATCATAAATATTCTTTTCCCTGTTTTTGCTCTTGTCGGCGTCGGCTATTTGGTAGGTCGTTACATCAAGCCTGACTTTCGTCCAATCAACCGCATTAACATTGAGGTTTTCACACCTGCGCTGGTGTTTTCTTCGCTCGTTAGCATGCCGTTAGACTCGAATCAGGGACCACTCCTTTTTGCAGCAATTATCGCGGTTTTGGTTCCCGCACTACTCATGATCCCAGTGTGTCGATTGACGTCACTGTCGTTTAAAACCTGGGCACCACCACATATGTTTCGCAATAGCGGAAACCTTGCTATTCCTTTGTTTACCTATACGTTTGGAGAAATTGCGCTATCCTCAGCAGTACTGCTATTTGTCGTGTCAGCATGCTTGCACATTAGTTTAGGTGTAATGCTACTTAGTAATGGCAACCCTTTTAAGCAAATAGTCAAGATGCCAATCTTTTTAGCTGCGTCGTTGGCTCTGTTTCTCAACGTGTCAAATGTGGGTGTATGGGTACCTTTATACGAAGCGACTGCTCTACTTGGCCAAGCGGCAGTACCCGTGATGCTTTTATCCCTGGGGGCGCAAATGTGTCATTTAAGAGTGGACGGTTTAAAGGTTGGTGTATTGTGTACCGTGCAGTCGCTTGCAACTGGGGCGGTTGCATTTGCACTTATTTATTGGTTAATTCCCCTTCCAACGATGCAATTGCAAATGATGGTACTCTTCACAATGCTGCCACCAGCCGTCATGAATTACCTATTTGCGGAAAGGCTGAATATAGAGCCCATGAAAGTGGCGTCAATGGTACTATTTGGCAACTTTTTCAGTATTCTTACGCTGCCTCTTCTGCTTAGCTATACCCTCTCACTCGCCGCCTAGCTGCCAATAAACTTGCGTTAGCGTCTGTTGGCGGAAAAACGATATATGCCAAATCTCGATTAAGCGCTACCTCAAGTTTGGTCCAGATTTTTGAGGTTGTGGGAGGTGACGTAAACGGCCTAGTACGTGAATCACAATAAGACAATGCTCAACATAAAAAACCCTGCCGATTTGACAGGGTTTTTAGTTTCTTAAGAGAGATAGTTCATCTAACGCTTAGTCACGTAGAGACGCACCAAACTTCTCAGAAACGTGAGCAACGATAGCGTCTACCGCACCTGCGATGTCTGCATCTTCAAGCGTGCGCTCAACTGATTGTAGAGTCAAAGCGATTGCTAGGCTCTTCTTACCGTCTTCAACGCCTTTACCTACGTACACGTCGAACAGTTTCGCATCTTTAAGGAACTCGCCACCTTGCTCTAAACAAGCATTAACGATGTCACCAGATGCTACCGCTTCGTCCACAACTACTGCGATGTCACGACGGTTTGATGGGAATTTAGAAAGCTGAACCGCTTCTGGGATCACTTTACTGTTGATTGCAGACCATTCGATTTCGAATACGATAGTACGACCGTTTAGACCGAACTTACGCTCAAGCTCAGGGTGAACGGTACCGATCACGCCTACTTCTTTGCCGTCTACGATGATTGCCGCAGATTGACCTGGGTGAAGTGCTGGGTTAGCTTTTTTGCTTTCAGGTGACAGTGCTGCGAAAGAGTACGCTTTTTCGTTAGCAGACAGTTCTAGAATCGCTTCTAGGTCGCCTTTAAGGTCGAAGAAATCAACGGTGTTAGTTTCGATATCCCAGTGCTCTTCACCACGAGTACCAGCAATAACACCTGCAAGCATAGGCTCTTGGCGCATGCCGTTTTCTGCAGATTCACATGGGATGAAACGTAGGCCGTATTCGAATAGACGAACGCGTGGCTGTTGACGTTTCTGGTTGTGAACAACCGTATTCAGCAGACCTTGGATAAGACCAAGACGCATTGCTGACATATCTGCAGAAATTGGGTTTGGAAGCACTAGAGGCTCAACACCAGGTACCACTAGCTTTTGTTGTTCAGGCTCAACGAAGCTGTATGTAATTGCTTCGTGGTAACCACGGTCAACAAGAAGATCACGAACGCGTTTCAGTGGAAGATCCGCTTCAACGTGGTTGTGCATCTTAAGTGCTGCTGCTGGGTGTTGGTTAGGGATGTTGTCGTAACCGTAGATACGGCCAACTTCTTCAATCAGGTCTTGCTCGATAGCGATATCGAAACGCCATGTTGGCGCTACTGCTAGCCAACCTTCTTCTGAAGCTTCAACAGTCAAACCTAGGCGCTCTAGGATTTCTACTACGTCAGCATCAGCGATGTGGTGACCTAGTAGGTTGTCTAGTTTAGTGCGACGTAGAGCAACTTTGTTTGGCTTAGGTAGGTCTGCTTCAGACTCTACAGCTACAACAGGTGCTACTTCACCACCACAAATTTCAACTAGAAGCTGAGTTGCACGCTCCATTGCGCTCACTTGTAGTGCGTAATCCACACCACGCTCGAAACGCATTGAAGAATCAGTGTGCAGACCGTAGCTACGAGCGCGACCACGGATGTGGTCAGGTGCAAAGAGTGCACACTCTAGTAGAACGTCTTTAGTCTCAGTTGTTACACCAGACTCTTCACCACCAAAGATACCTGCGATTGCAAGTGCTTTGTTGTGGTCAGCAACAACTAATGTATCTGCGTTTAGTTCTGCTTCGCTGCCGTCAAGAAGTGTTAGCTTCTCACCTTGCTCAGCCATACGAACTACTATGCCACCTTCGATCTTCGCTAGATCGAATGCGTGCATTGGTTGACCTTGCTCTAGAAGCACGTAGTTAGTGATGTCTACAACAGGGTCGATAGAGCGAATACCACAACGACGCAGTTTCTCTTGCATCCATAGTGGCGTTTCAGCTTGAACGTTTACGTTCTTAACAACACGACCTAGGTAACGAGGACACGCAGCAGGAGCTTTCACTTCAATAGACACTTTATCGTCGATTGAAGGGGCAACTGCTTCTACTGATGGCTCAGTCACGTCAGCACGGTTTAGTACGCCAACTTCACGAGCTAGACCACGAATGCTGAAACAGTCAGCGCGGTTTGCTGTTAGATCTACGTCTACCGTTACGTCATCTAGACCTAGGAATTCACGGAAATCAGTACCGATTACTGCGTCTTCTGCTAGTTCCATGATGCCGTCTGACTCAACATCAATGCCTAGTTCAGTGAACGAACAAAGCATGCCGTGAGATGGCTGGCCACGTAGTTTCGCTTTTTTGATTTTGAAATCGCCTGGAAGAACAGCACCAACTGTTGCTACCGCTACTTTCAGACCTTGGCGACAGTTAGGTGCGCCACAAACGATGTCTAGAAGCTCTTCTTCGCCTACATCTACTTTAGTAACGCGAAGTTTGTCTGCGTCTGGGTGTTGACCACATTCAACAACGTGACCCACTTTAACGCCAGTGAAAGAACCCGCTACAGGAAGAACGTCGTCTACCTCTAGGCCGGCCATTGTAATTTGATGAGTGAGTTCGTCAGTAGTAACCGCTGGGTTTACCCACTCACGAAGCCATGATTCGCTGAATTTCATGTTGATGAACCCTCTGGATTACTTGAACTGTTTTAGGAAACGAAGATCGTTTTCGAAGAACGCACGTAGATCGTTCACGCCGTAACGAAGCATCGTTAGACGCTCAACACCCATACCGAATGCGAAACCAGAGTATTTTTCAGGATCGATGCCTACACTACGTAGTACGTTCGGGTGAACCATACCGCAGCCTAGTACTTCTAACCATTTACCGTTTTTGCCTTTCACGTCTACTTCAGCTGAAGGTTCAGTGAATGGGAAGTAAGATGGACGGAAACGTACTTCTACTTCTTCTTCGAAGAAGTTACATAGGAAATCGTGCAGGATGCCTTTCAACTGTGCAAAGTTTACGTTCTCATCAACCAGCATACCTTCCACTTGGTGGAACATTGGGGTATGAGTTTGGTCGTAGTCGTTACGGTATACACGGCCCGGAGCGATGAAACGGAATGGTGGTTTACCATTTTCCATCGTACGGATCTGTACGCCTGACGTATGAGTACGAAGCATCAAATCTGGATTGAAGAAGAAAGTATCGTGGTCAGTACGCGCTGGGTGATCAGCGGCAATATTTAGCGCATCAAAGTTGTGGAATGCATCTTCGATCTCTGGGCCAGCTTCGGTGTTGAAACCAAGTTCGCCAAAGAACTTCTCAATACGCTCTACAGTACGAGTTACTGGGTGTAAACCACCGTTTTCAATACGACGACCTGGTAGTGTTACGTCGATTGTTTCTGCTGCTAGTTTCGCTTCAAGCTCTGCACGTTGTAGTGCGTCTTTACGAGCTGCGATAGCTTGCTGAACGACGCCTTTCGCTTTGTTGATTTCTTGACCAGCTTCACGGCGTTCTTCTGGTGGTAGTTTACCTAGGCTTTGAAGTTGAGCAGTTAGCTCACCTTTTTTACCCAGATACTGAACACGCACTTCATCAAGTGCGACTAGCGATTCGGCAGCTTCAATTGCAGTGCTCGCGCTAGCAATGATCTCTTCTAGATGTTGCATCGTTTCCTCATCTACCTGTTGGTAGTGTCCATAAGGGAGTGATTGGTTTTTTGATAGCTGTACATAGTAGCCAAACCGGGCACCAATGCCAAATTGAATTACGAAAAGAAGAGGTTATTGAATAAAAAGAGCACAAAAACGTCAAAAATGTCATCTTTCATTAATCTGACGTTAAGTTGTGCCCTTTTGTTTTAGAAATAGTATTGAATAGATAGCTCGATAAAATCGTCATCTCGGGCGAAATAGAGCAAATCGTTTGGCGTTTCATTTTTGAACAACCAAGCATCAATTTGCCACTTAAAGTTATTCGATATTCGGCTCGAGGCTTCTAACTTGGCATTGTAAACATCGGCGTTATCTAAATCCTTTGTGATTCCCGTCAATAATTCCGTTCCGTCCTCGTCGTTGAGCGCCCAACGAATGCCTGCAAACACATCATTTTGACCGATAGTTTGTGCGTTATTCCCACGACTGTCGTAGAGGTACTCACCAATCACACCCACATCCCAAACCGTGTCAAATGCGCCAACGAAGGTGTACTCAAATCCCGTCACAAGACCGACATGATTATCAGCACTATCTCGATAAACACTTTCCAGCTTCCATAACCAATCGCCAACGATTCCTTGTACATCGAGACCGACATGACTCATCAGAGCGTAGTAAGGCTTTAATTCCCCGTACTCAAAACGAAAGTAAGGATCCCGGTTTGTTCCATATAAATAGCTCAGGCCTACGTCCCAATCGCCAAGCATTTTCGAATATCGAAAAGCCACATCTACCTGCTTTTCTTCTCTGCTTGATTCATAGATAGCATCATCTGAGACAACAGGTTCGGTTCGCAAGCGCCCGTCAGTACCCGCAAACGTTCGTTCCCTAAAGTAAGGTAATAACATTGCATGGACAGTGCCCCAATCTTTGAATGAGGTAAAATGCAACATCGGCTGACCGAGTTTATCTTCACCATCGACGGCTTCAATGGCGTCTGTCTGGTTTACTACATCAACCAAATGGGCGGATTCCGTCACTCCCCAAAAGACCTTACTAATCCCAACTCGAAGCTCATAATCATCCCAATAAGTCAGATAAAGCGCCTCTCTTATGTCTCCATGACTTCGCTCATCGTCTAGGCTATCCAAACGATAGAAAGGTGTGAGGGTAAAGCTCGCATCACCATTTTGCATCTCCCAATAAAATTCTGGCTGCAAAACCAATGACGTTTGCGCTTTGCTCTGACCCTGAGAGCCAGTTTCAAAAAACTGACGATGCTCAATATTGACTTGTCCAGCAAGCTCAACGGCGGCAAGAGGCATCGAGTAAAAAGAGGTTGCTGCGCTAAGCAACAACCCAACATTTGATCGGTTCATTTCTCCTCCACTACCTCACTCGCTTTAACACATTCTTATGAAAATCATTGTCTTCTAGCCCAGTGTTAAAGCGCATTTCACTTGTTGTTAGCTCAGTGCTTTTTCCTGTTTGATGATTTGTCATCGCCATGGTGTGCGCTCGCCAATATTGGTTGAGGTACTGCTTGTAATCTGAGAAAGAAAGCGTTTTTAACAACGACCCTTTGCGATCGTAAAACTCAACTTTCAGTGGGCGGTAATGTGCTTTATCTAACCACACCGTTTGCTTGGTATAACCTGAATTTTTGTCTGTCGGGATTTGCTCTATGACGAAAACATCTTGCCCATTTATGGTGTCATCTTTTAAGTAATTGAAACGATATTTTTCGATCTCAAAAGAACTGAGATCCTCATACGCAAATTCACTGCCCATAAAAGGGCCTGATTTGTTACGCGAGGAAATACGTTTCACACGCTTCAGTGCTGGAAGGTAAAGCCACTGGTCATCGGCACCCACTGTATGAGAGTGGTTGAGAAACGCGGTGCCTTTCACATCTCTTGGTTCATCAAATATTGTGAGTCCTTTGTCACCATCGTCCTCAACTTCGAGTGATTGGAGGCGCATTAAACGTGTGCTACTTTCTCCTTGTGCGTTCCGCAGAATCATTTTCATGGTAGCAACAGAATCCCCCCACCCTTCATCACGGGCTTTGCGCTCTTGAGCAATTTCTAATCCTTTCGCTTCATCCGCTAACACCGCATGACTCATAAAAAGCGAGACAGAAAGTGCAGATACTTTTAAGGCATTTTTTAGTAAATTCATGTTCAATCCTTTGATTCGTTATGACTGAGTAACAGCCGTGGTTTGAGAGTCAGTTGATTTAAGCTTGTTTCGGCGGTCCACCTCGTCGTAGACGCCTTTGTCAAACAACATCAGTAGAGTCGGTAGAAAGATGAAATCCACAACAAGAGCAATGAAGATAACAATGGCACTCAACTGCCCCATATCGGCATTTAAGCGGAAGCTCGACATCGCCAGAACGGAGAAACCAGCAACAAGCACGACAGTCGTAATCCAAAGCGCGCGCCCCACGGTGCGAAAAGCGTAACGAACCGCTTGTTCCGCGCTATGGCCATCTTTACGAGCGTGTTGGTATTTAGAGAGAAAATGAACAGCATCATCAACCACAACGCCAAGCGTCAACGTCACAACAACAGACAACCCCAAATTAATTTCACCAGAAACCAGCGCCCAAATACCAAAACCAATAAGCGCAGGGGCGATATTCGGGACCAGGCTGATTAAACCGAGCTTGAACGAGCGTAAGGCAAAGATCAGTAATGCCGAAATTAAGACCAGAGTGATAGGCAAGGTTGACAGCATGCTAGCCATATTCGTTTCGCCAATATGCGCAAACATCAGTGATGGACTAGAAGCAACAACATCATACTGAGGCGCGTTTTCGTTAAACCATTGGTAAATACGATTTTCCAAATCAACAAGCTCGACGCTGCCCAAGTTCTCCACGGTGAGAACCATCTTGATTGACGACTTATCAACATTGATTTGGTTGTTCAAATCTAAGCCATACGGTAGTGACATTTCATAAAGCAGCAGATATTGAGCCGCTAATTCTCTGTCTTGAGGGAGCGAGTAATAAGCCTGATCATCTCCATGCATGTTCTTGTTTAGGCGTTTATAAACATCGCTCAAGGTCGCAACATGGTCCGTTTCTGGCTGCAACCTTAGCCAGTCAGTAAATTTACCCACGGTATTGAGAAAATTAGGATCCGCAATACCCTGCGATTCGTTAGTTTTTATCGCGATACTGATGTTCGCCATGCCACTGATTCGCTCTTCCATAAAATCAGCCGCTCGACGAAATTCATTGCTATGACCAAAATATTCGACGGATTCATCGTTGACTTTATTCAGCGGAATCAAACTCGCACTCGCGACAATAACAAGCACAGACAACGGCAATAACGCATGTCGCTTTGACACCACGAAATCCCCTAAGTGATCCATAAAGTGCTTTCTTTCATCAGCAGTGTCTGACTTCACCCTAACAGGAAGGATATGAAGTAACGCCGGAAGTAATGTGATGGAAAGGAAGCAAGCAATCATGACGCCAAGGGCTGATAGGTTGCCGAAATCTCTCAGGATTGGAGAATCCGACATATTCATCATTAAAAAGCCGATCGCGGTGGTAATGGAGGTAATCAGGATGGGCATGAAATTGAGCGCAATACTTCGTTCAATAGAATGGGCTTTACTAAAGCCGCTTTGCATTGACTGACGCATCGTCGCTATGATGTGTACACAGTCGGCGACGGCAAGCGTCATCACCAAGGTAGGCACATTAACTGTCGCCGTGCTTAAGAACATACCAGCCCATCCTGATAAGCCCATTGTCACCATAACTGAGCCGATAATAACGATGAGTGTCGCGATGACGCTAAGCAATGAGCGCAACATGAGAGTCAGGAAAACCAATATCACTAGTAGCATGGTCGGCACTAGCGTCGCGCTGTCATCTTGAGCTGCGGTCATAAACGCGTAGTTCATTGCAATAATACCGGCTTTGTGGAAATCAGTATCCGGGTACACTTGCTGATAACGCTCAATCATTCCGTTTATGTAGGCAACCACTTCTTGTACTTCAGCGGTTTTATCGACCTCAGGGAGTTGGACCGTAATATTCACGACCGTGACATCCCCTTTTTCGGAAATCAGTGAACTTTTCAAAACCGGCTCACTCAACGCAATACTTTTGACTTTCTCGATTCGCTGAGGCGTCAATTCATATTCGCTATACAGTAAATCTTCGACAAGAAGATCATCTTCAAACGCTTCGGTATGCTGGTAGTTGGCAAGGGAATCAACACGGGTGGAGTATGGGACTTGCCACGCCTCGTCAGTGATCTGCTGAATAAGAGATAAGGTGTTAGGAGTAAAAACAGTGCCACTTTTTGGCGCTATGACCAAAGCAAGACTGTCAGATTTTGCAAAGGTAGTCTGAATTTCATCAAACGCGAGTAACTGCTCATTTGTTCCATCAAAAAAGATGTCGTAATCCCCTCTAAAGTAAAGATTTTTTCCTCCAATAGTTGCTATAACAATCAATAAAACGGTAGCAAGCACAACCAACACACTGTAATTCGTTGGTAGCTTGACCCAGCTCATTCGGGCTTGTTGTTGAACGTTGTGATGTGGCATCACACTCTCCTTTTGTGACGTTTCGTCAAATTTAAAAACTAAAAAAAACAGCGAATGCTGTGATAACCAGATAACTTCAACATATAAAAATCAGATCGAATTTATTTGGTTATATAAGTTAGTTTTTGAGTAACTTCCTATACTTCTCGAGATCGGTAACTTGAGTACCAATCTCTATTTTTTGACGATTCGTCACAATAGTGTAATGAAAAAGCCAACTAAAATATTAGATGGCCTCTATAACGATTAGCGATTCACAGACTCTAAATAAGCAAGCTCTTCGCTGAACAATTCCTGTTCCACTCGACGCCACGTTTTACGGTAATCCCACTCTGTCGATAAAGGTGACCACCCTAAACCATCAAGTAACATATTCGCGTTATGCAGTACTGAGAATGGATCTTGAATTCGCTGAATACATCGACTGTTCGATGCATTTTGCGCTAGAGCGTTTGAACCGAAGGCAATAGACCAGTTAGCAAATACGATGGCATCAGAACCAATTGCGGGAGAGAACTTAAGGTCCCCACATTCCACCGCATTATTCACCAACGCATCAGCACCATCTATTACTTGTTCTTCTAAGTTGTTCAATTCATTCACACGCTTAGGCGAAGCTTTCTCTAGGACCCAAGGCGTCTTTGCAACAATCGCACAGGTTGATAGTACAGGCTCCATACGAGCGTAAATACGATAACCTACATGCATAGCAATGATTTTTTCTCTGGTATTGCCATTGAACTTAGCGGTACGTTCGAAAAATATTGCTTCGCTTCTCAGCGAGTGAATACAAAGCGCAAGAATCACATCTTCTTTGCTGCAAAAATGATTGTAGATCGTTCCCTTCGAGTAAGGGCTTGCCGCTGTGAGCTTGTCCATCGTTAAGTTGGCAAAGCCTTGCTCTTGAACCAGAGACTTAGCCAATTGAATAAGCTCTATTTCACGATCAGCAATCGCCTGTTGTTTTTTAGTTAGCCCTGAAGACGTACGACATCCGTCTTGCTTGCTATCTTTTTTACAGCGAAAGTTAAACATAATCCTTTGATCCGTATACCAACACACTCCCAATAATTGTAACACGATTCTTGAATACAGGAACGCCACTAAATTTGACTAACCGTCATAAATGACACTTCGTCATAATAGATCAAAAAACAAACATTGCAAGTATGAATTTATAGCTAACCGAAAAATAAGCTTTAATTATATATAACCAAGTAACATCAAGATGCTTGGTTCAGCGAGAATGATTTGATTGTAAGGAAAGGCTAGAGTGGAGTGCGGGGACATAACCCCAAAAATCAGAACCTTAAAAATTGGACAACGAGTGATATTGAAATGATGTTATTCAAAAAAGCCCAAAACACTTAAAGTTTGGATTCAAAACAGTAACTGATAGATGCTCTATTTACAAAGTGTGCTCTGTCTTGGGCTTTTCTTTTACTGCTTCCTTTCAATATTAGAGCTGCAAAACTCAATAACATAATGAGAAAAGCGATTCTCTTTAAGTAAAAGACTGAATTTCTAAATCGAGAGGCTTGGTTTATCACCTGCAGATGCGATGGCATAACGAATATCGTCAATAAATCGCCCTTCTGTCTCGATAATTCCATCAGAGAATGTGACTGGCTGATGTGGCCCTGCAAGTAGAACAATATTAGTAAAATCAGAGACGTTGAAGTTCTCTGCCACAACATTTTTGGAATGAAAATCGATAACCGTTTTTGCGACTTGATCTTCCAATTGCAAAAGCTGCTCTTCGGTAATTTTCATGCGTGCCAAAGCCACACGAACACATTTATCGTGGGTTGTTGTCTGTTCTTTTATGATTTCCGTATATTTATCATTGAGCTTGGAGTTTTCTGCATAGCTGTAATATAACGGCCCGTGCAACGTTATATTTTTATCTTCATCAACGTAAACAAGATCCAATAACTCCAAAGCTTTTAGGTAATCAGACATGCTCTGCTCAGACAAATCATACTTTTTCTTTAAAATGGAATATCCATCTTTGCCTCGCAGCATTCTCAATTCACGATAAAAATCGTAAAGATGGGGAAATTGAAAAAAAACTTCATCTTGCGTACGGCTAAAGTAATCCTCGTCTTCGCCTTGTAATTGATTCGCAAGCTTTTGTAGTTCATCTAACGTGCAATCAACAGCTCTACAATATTCAAGCAGTTTATCCAAAGCGAGATTTGTGCTTGTTAAGTGTCTCTTAAAAGTGGACAGCGGCATGCCCATTTTCTCAGATAGCTCTCGATATGTTAGCCCTTTTGTTTTAATCGCTTGGCGTAATGCGGCTAGCAAGTATTCGGGAGTCAGATCTCTCATCTACAATTCCTTTTGGCAATGTTACAGCTGTATAGTATTTGTAACAATTTAGAACCGCTTGGCAAGGTATAAGTTCATATTTTTATAAGAAAAATATGAATTAATATATCGAAATCAAAATTCACAAGATAAATGGAAAATTCAATATGAATTCAATTTCATTATGAATATAAAATGATACACAAAACAAAAGTGAAGCAATTACTCTAAATTATTGGGATTAATTTTAATAGTAACGTAAAGTTAAGAATATAAGCCTATTCGCTCTGCGAAAATCTAGAATAATTAACCTAAAAAGAAAAAACGAAAATGAATAAAAATTCACCATTCCTAGCAACGCTTTTCCTCGTATATTAGTCCGCCAGTTTCACTGCAGTACCAAATGCCAAAATTTCCGAAGAACCATCTACGATTGAGCTCGTGGTAAATCGAATCCCTACAATCGCATCTGCACCTTTAGATTCAGCGTCTGCTACCATGCGCTGTATAGCTATATCACGCGCGTCGGTCATCATTTCCGTGTAACCTCGAATTTCGCCGCCAACAATGCTTTTGATACCCGCCATGAGGTCACGACCGATGTGTTTTGATTGAACAACATTGCCAGTTACAACCCCTCTTATTTCAGAGATCTGCTTGCCCGGAATGCTTTCTGTCGTTGTGTAGATCATTTTTAGTCCCTTATAAACGTAAAATATATACCCAAGCCATTTTATTACCAACAGAGCAGCGATCACTAATCAAATCGGGAAGACTGATAGACAAGATTCTGAATGGAAAAACTGAAAGTATTTGGGTATATATTTTAGCAATAAAAAAGGAGAGCTAATGCTCTCCTTCTCTTAATCCTAAACTGCTAATTAAAGAGCAGCTTTCGCTTTTTCAACTAGAACTGCAAATGCAGCTTTGTCGAATACTGCGATGTCCGCAAGGATCTTACGGTCGATCTCGATAGATGCTTTCTTAAGACCGTTGATGAAACGGCTGTAAGATAGACCATTTTGACGAGATGCCGCATTGATACGTGCAATCCATAGTTGACGGAATTGACGTTTCTTAGCGCGACGGTCACGGTAAGCGTATTGACCAGCTTTAGTAACTGCTTGGAAAGCTACGCGGTAAACACGTGAACGCGCACCGTAGTAACCTTTAGCTTGTTTTAGAACTTTCTTATGACGTGCACGAGCTTGTACACCACGTTTTACGCGAGGCATTATGCTTCTCCTAAACTAAACGATTGATAACTAAAAAGAATTAAGCGTATGGCAACATACGGATTACTGCAGCCACTTCACATTTTGGAAGGATTGCATTCGGACGTAGTTGACGCTTGTTCTTAGTAGTACGCTTAGTCAGGATGTGACGTTTTGTAGCGTGCTTGTACTTAATACCACCAGCAGTTTTCTTAAAACGCTTAGCAGCACCTTTGTTGGTTTTCATCTTAGGCATGATGAATAACTCCGCATTGAGTAGGTTTAATAAACAACGTAATTAGGGCGAACAAAACCCAGCCGTTATGCCTTTATCGAAAGGAAAGCGGCTAGGTTTTAATTACTTGATGAGCCGTTAATTACTTCTTTTTAGGGGCTAGCACCATGATCATCTGGCGACCTTCAATCTTCTTAGGGAAAGATTCAACCACAGCAAGTTCTGCAGTATCTTCCTTAAGACGATTTAGAACGTCAACACCGATGTCTTGGTGTGCCATCTCTCGGCCACGGAAGCGAATTGTTACCTTCACTTTGTTGCCTTCTTCAAGGAAACGCGTCAGGTTGCGTAGTTTTACCTGATAGTCTCCAATATCAGTTCCAGGACGGAATTTTACTTCCTTGATCTGGACCTGCTTTTGCTTCTTCTTCTGCTCTTTAGCAGTTTTGCTCTTCTCGAAGAGGAACTTACCATAGTCCATCACACGACAAACAGGTGGCTCGGCGTTAGGACTGATCTCAACGAGATCCATACCAGCTTCTTCAGCAGCTGCAATGGCTTCTTGAATCGATACAACACCAACTGATTCACCGTCAGCGCCTGTTAGTCGAACTTCACGAATACCACGAATTTCACCGTTGATACGGTGCGGGTTTTGTTTTACCGGCTGTTGGCCACGTCTTCCGCCTTTAATAGCTTATTCCTCCAGATTGAGCTTACGGCTAGAGATCTCGTCTTGGATGTATGCAATAAAATCATCCACTTTAAATTTACCAAGATCTTTACCTTTACGAGTACGTACTGCAATTTCGCCAGCTTCCATTTCTTGGTCACCAACAACAAGCATATACGGTACACGCTTCAAAGTATGTTCGCGGATTTTAAAGCCAATCTTCTCATTTCTCAAGTCCGCTTTAGCTCTAATTCCACTTTTTTGTAGTTTTTGTACTATTTCTTGAACATAACCTGACTGTTTATCAGTAATGTTCATAAGAACTGCTTGTTCTGGCGCCAACCAAGTTGGGAAGAAACCAGCATATTCTTCGATAAGGATACCGATGAAGCGCTCTAGTGAACCTAGAATCGCACGGTGAATCATTACCGGTACAAGACGTTCGTTATTTTCACCTACATAAGTAGCGCCTAGGCGACCTGGTAGGTTGAAGTCTAGCTGGACAGTACCACACTGCCAAGCGCGGTCTAGACAATCGTATAGTGTGAATTCAATCTTAGGACCGTAGAACGCACCCTCACCTTCTTGAATTTCGTATGGGATATCCATCGATTCAAGAGACTGCTTCAATGCTTCTTCAGATTGATCCCAGATTTCATCTGAACCTACACGTTTCTCTGGACGAGTAGACAGTTTCACTACGATGTTATCGAAACCAAATGTTTGGTACGTATCGTACACCATCTTGATGCAGTTTGTTACTTCTTCTTGAATTTGGCTCTCAGTACAGAAAATGTGAGCGTCATCCTGAGTAAAGCCACGTACACGCATAATACCGTGTAGTGCACCAGATGGTTCGTTACGGTGACATGAGCCGAACTCTGCCATACGTAGCGGTAGGTCGCGGTACGATTTTAAACCTTGGTTGAAGATCTGTACGTGACCTGGACAGTTCATTGGCTTAATTGCGTATTCACGGTTCTCAGAAGAAGTTGTGAACATTGCATCAGCGTATTTATCCCAGTGACCTGAGCGTTCCCAAAGAACACGGTCCATCATTAGCGGACCTTTTACTTCTTGGTAACCGTACTCATCTAGCTTAGCGCGGATGAATACTTCTAGATCACGGAAGATAGACCAACCATTGTGATGCCAGAACACCATACCCGGTGCTTCTTGCTGCATGTGGAATAGGTCTAGTTGCTTACCAATCTTACGGTGGTCACGCTTCGCCGCTTCTTCTAGGCGAGTTAGATGCGCTTTCAGTGCTTTCTTATCGTGGAAAGCCGTACCGTAGATACGTTGAAGCATTTTATTGTCGCTGTTACCACGCCAGTAAGCACCTGCCACATTCAATAGAGTGAAGTGTTGACAGAAGCTCATGTTAGGAACGTGAGGACCACGACACATGTCGATGTATTCTTCATGGTGGTAAAGACCTGGACGATCATCACGAGATACGTTTTCGTCTAGGATTTCCACTTTGTATGGTTCGCCACGTGATTCAAACGTATCACGCGCTTCCTGCCAGCTTACTTTTTTCTTAACAACTTCGTACTTGGTTTTCGCTAGCTCTTTCATACGCTTTTCAATCTTTTCAAGATCTTCTTGCGTTAGAGACTCATCTAGGTCGATATCGTAGTAGAAGCCGTTGTCGATGGTTGGACCAATCGCCATTTTAGCTTGTGGGTAAAGCTGCTTAAGAGCGTGACCAAGAAGGTGAGCACAAGAGTGACGAACGATTTCTAGACCGTCTACTTCATCTTTTACGGTGATGATTTCAAGGCTTGCGTCTTCTTCAATTAGGTCACACGCATCAACGCGGTTACCGTTTACACGACCAGCGATCGTTGCTTTTGCAAGACCAGGACCGATCGATTGCGCAACTTCCATAGTAGAAACTGGGTTGTCAAATTGACGCTGACTGCCGTCAGGAAGAGTAATAATAGGCATGCTATGTCCTTTACAGTGGTGTTGCACACCAAGCAACACATGTTATTCAAATTAGAAGCTATTTGTTGAAAATAGTTGAGAGTCAATAAAGGCCTCTCGGTAACACGAATACCGGACCGTTATCGAAAATGGGATTGTACCTAGCTCACATTTAGATTGCAAAGCGCGATTTTGTTTTATCATAAGAACTTAACCTCAGGCCTCGTGGCAACAATCTGATGATTCTTCTTAAGGGCTCACATCACTTGTAGACAGAGTTACCCCCTCCCAATAGAACTTGAATACACAACTGGTATAATAGTTCCTGATACATATTAACCAACACAGGACCCAGCACACCTAGTTCCACCTCAAAGTGCAATTTAGGTATATAGTTGTTTTATTGAGTAGTTTGCATGTAGGTGTTCATCATGATCTATTTCAAATCTCGCTTTATGGGGCTTCTAAGCACTTCGATATGCTGTGTACCAGCCATGGCATCAAATGACCTGTATGGGCCGCTACGTTCTTACGCACAATCTCCGATGCAAGTAGTTAGCCATACCAATATACTGCGCTCGGGACATAGCCTTCCCTCTGACTTTGTCGAAACCTATGGCTCAGGAACCGTGGCTAGTGTTTGGGCTCATACTGATGAATACGCACTGGATTATTACCACAACCAAATCGAAATTGGCAGCAAGTGGCAAATCAATAGCCGTTGGCAATGGGAACTCAATTATCGGTGGGTTTTTGCCGCTGATAACCATTTAGATGGACTGACTAAAAGCTTCCATAACCTTTTCGGTATCGGACAGAATGGCCGAGACAAAGTAGACAGAGATCGTTTTTACATTTCAATGCCGCAATATGATGTGCTAGAAGATGATTTCGAAGGACAAACGCTTGCCAACAACTTATCTACTTATTTGCAATATCAAGTGTTTCAGAATGAACATCACGGCCTATCTATTGGTGGCAGCTTATATTTTAATGATGTTGCTCACGGGACTTTTCAAGGCAGTAATTTCGAGCAAGGCTTCCAAATAAATTACAGTTATTTGAGTGACGCCCATGCATTTTACTCGATGGTTGGCATGACTTTTCGCTCAGATGATCGCGCCTTGCTGGATCTACCCTATCGGCATAATACGATTGCCGTTGCAGCTGGGTACCGTTATGCATTGGAAGATAACCACCACCTGATGTTTGAATACCATTGGTATCAAGGCTCAACAGAAGGACCCGCAGAGTTTGCTGATGCCTCTAATGAACTGGTATTAGGCTATCGATATCTCATGGAAAACTCCGCGCTTGAGTTTTTAGCCGTTGAGAACGCACGAAACATGGATAACAGTACCGATATCGCTTTCACAATAGGATATCGGTACATATTCTCATCAAGTTGATGAGAACTATAGATTTAGCGTTGGTGCAACCGCGGCAGCGACTTGAGCATCAGTTGCATTGATCGGTAACGTAAACGAGCGATATTGGTCACCAGCCAAGCTGAGCGAACGGTCAATCTCTGCCAAACAATGCATGACCTGCCCTTCCAGAATAAAAGAAAGCTCAATTTCTTTTGATGAGATAAAGCCGTTATTTCGGAACTCTAGCTCTTGATAAATTCCAGAGCGAGAAGCAAACGAGCCACCGCGCAAAAAGCCTTTTTCAACATCGGCTTTAACCATAGTGAAACCAGCTTGCTCGATCGCTTGAATAACCCGAGATGCTACTGGTAGTGGTTTCACTTCAATATAGTCACGGTCACGCGGGTCAATCGCAAAATCAATATCTAACGTCGTTTCAACCCAAACATGGCATTGATTCTTAAGTGCGCTAACCGCAGTAATTGGCGTTTCATCATGCAGTTTTAGCTCAAACGGAACCTGCTTCTCTTCATTAGGTTGAATCACAAAGGGGTCTACCGCCTTCAGCTGATCAATAGTGAACGTTTGGTAACTTACGCTATCATCCACTTCGACTTTCATCTCTGTGTTCAATTTAATCGTAATAGCATCAATTTGTTGTTCGACGTCTCCGCCTTTGATATGAACATGCCCTTTCAGCGTCGCTCCTTGAAACACGCTCATTTCGTCTAAAATCGTATCTACTTTTGCAGAACCAATCCCCAGTGATGCTTTCAATTTTTTAAACATGTTTTTCCTTTTTAGCGACTTTTCTTCTAATAATCGTTTGTTTACACAATTGTTTTATACTCTGCAAGCAATAGACCACAAGAAAATGTTCGAATTCCATCATCAATCCAAATAATGCTCAGCAGCAAGAATCATTCAGCCCCACAATAGGATTGTTCTGTCACTAAGTGGTGCATTCGTCGAGAAATGTTTGCAATTTGTACCTAAATTAAGCAGTATTTGTATAGTCAAATAAAAGGGAATCATTATGTCTGCACCACTCTACATTCAAATCAAACAATTTATCCTCGATAAAATTGATTCTGGAGAGTGGATAGTCGGTCATCGTATCGCCACAGAGATTGAGCTTACCGAGCAATTTGGTGTCAGTAGAATGACAGTGAACAAAGCAATTCGGGACTTAGTTAATGAGGGCCGATTACAACGTCGCCCACGCTTAGGTACGTTTGTGTGTGATCCTGGTGAAAAGTCAGAATCTCCTCTGTTAGACATTCGAAACATTGCCGAAGAAGTCAGCGACCGAGGGCGACAATATAGCAGTAAAGTGCTCAAACAAGTTGCCATAAAAGCAGATGACAGCATTGCGACAAAACTCGGCGTCATGCTTGGCACAACGGTGTTTTACAGTGAAATCATTCACTATGAAGACCAAACGCCTATTCAATTGGAACTCCGCTGGGTTAACAGCCAATATGCCCCGAGTTATTTAAATCAAGACTTCACACAAATCACTCCGAATCAATACCTGTCAGATAATTGCCCACTCAGCGCTATTGAACATACCGTAGAGGCAATTGTGCCTGACGGCCGTATTAAGCAAGACTTAAAAATGCAAGCCAATGAGCCTTGCCTTCTCTTGAATCGCAGAACGTGGAGCCAAGATAAGTTAGTCAGTACCGCCCTACTTTATCACCCTGGTAACAAATATAAGCTGAGCTCAAAAGTGCTCATTTAATGACAAGATTGGTCCTATAGATCTACGTTTTGATCACATTTTAGCAACATCAATCTTGTCAGTGTTCTTATTTTGCTCTATTTATTTGTATATACATTTAATGATACAAATAAACACAGGGACACAAACATGGATTTGCTGATTGAAAACGCACGTCTGGTCACCATGCAACCGGGAGAGCGCGGTTATCTGCCAACGTCTCCTGCTCGTATTGGCATTCAATCTGGAAAAATCGTTGCGATCAGCACCTGTGCAATTGGTGAAGACGAACCGCAAACTGAGTCTCTGCTGTCTGCCCAACATTACGCTCAGAGTATCGACCTTCAAGGCAAGTTAGTTCTGCCAGGTTTGATCGACTGCCACACTCATCTTATTTACGCGGGCAATCGTGCCAACGAATTTGAAATGCGCTTAAACGGCGTACCATATCAAGAAATTTCCAAACAAGGCGGTGGGATACTTTCAACGGTGCATGCGACGCGTTCAGCAACCGAAGCGCAATTAGTTGAGTTAGCGTTGCCACGTTTAGACGGGCTACTCGCAAGTGGTGTCACTTCTGTCGAAGTGAAATCAGGCTACGGATTGACACTGAATGACGAAGTAAAAATGCTCCGTGCAGCCAAAATGCTTGAACAAGAGCGCAAAGTTAAAATCACCACTACACTTCTTGCCGCTCACGCCATTCCGCCTGAGTTCCAAGGCCGTGCAGATGACTATATTGAGCACATTTGTCAGGACATAATCCCTGTTGTCGCAAAGGAAGAATTAGCCACGAGTGTCGATGTTTTTTGTGAATCGATTGGTTTCAATCTTGAACAAACAGAAAAAGTGTTTGTAGCTGCAAAACGCCACGGCTTAAAGGTTAAAGGGCATACAGAGCAACTTTCGAATCTCGGTGGTACAGCCCTCACTGCGCAATACAACGGTCTGTCAGCGGATCACATCGAGTTTTTAGATGAGCAAGGTGTTAAAGCACTTGCTCGCTCAAACACTGTCGCCACTCTACTGCCTGGCGCTTTTTATTTTCTAAGAGAAACTCAGTTACCACCGATTGAGTTGTTGAGAGAGCATAACGTGCCGATGGCAATTGCTACGGACGTCAACCCAGGTACATCACCGTTTTCTGATCTCACACTCATGCTGAATATGGCGTGCACACTATTTCGCCTTACACCGCAAGAAGCACTGCGTGGTGTAACGCAACATGCAGCCAAAGCTCTGGGTTATCAAAATTCACGTGGCGAAATCAAAGTAGGGTTTGATGCGGACTTCTCTATCTGGGATATCGAAAGCCCTGCAGATTTAAGCTATCAAGTCGGAGCAAAACGTCTGGTAGGTCGTATAGTAAATGGTGAATACATTTCACACGGAGGCCAATAATATGTCTCAATTCGACTTACACTCTCCCCTATTTCATTGGCAAGGCCGTCATGATGCCGAGGACGGCAAACTTGGTCAGCGAATTCATCACGTGGTTCAACGCCAGAAAGCAGATGAGTTAGGGGCAGTTGCGCATGGCGTCTCATTACTGGGTTTTGCTACCGACGCTGGCGTTGCGAGAAACAAAGGACGCATTGGTGCGAAAAAAGCGCCAGACTTAATCCGACGAGCACTCGCTAATTTAGCATGGCACCAAGACGTCCCACTATATGACTTAGGCACCGTGGTGTGCGAAGACGACTTACTGGAAGAGAGCCAATCTCTATGTGCGGCAACCATTTCAAGCGCACTACCTCATACGCCTGTCATCGTGTTAGGTGGCGGGCATGAGATTGCGTGGGCCTCGTTTTCCGGCTTAGCGGAGTATTTTAAAGCGCACTATCCAGAGAAGAAGCCTAAAATCGGTATCATAAATTTCGATGCGCATTTCGATTTACGCGCATTCGAGAGCGGCATCGCCGACATCAAACCAAGCTCTGGCACTCCCTTCAACCAAATTCATCATTTTTGCCAACGCAATGATTGGGACTTTCATTACGCTTGCATTGGCGTAAGCCGCAGTAGCAACACTAAAGCGCTGTTTGAAAAAGCAGATGCGTTAAATGTTTGGTATGTAGAAGACAATCAGCTTTGTTACCTAAACCACAGTTATCACTTAACTCAGCTTCAACATTTTATTGACGACTGTGATTACCTCTATTTGACCATTGATCTGGATGTATTTCCCGCCGCAACCGCACCTGGGGTCAGCGCACCAGCAGCTCGGGGAGTTAGTTACGACACTATTGCCCCCTTTTTAGATCGAATTCTTCATTACAAAAATAAGCTCATGCTGGCTGATATCGCCGAATACAACCCTAATTATGACGTCGATAGTCAAACTGCACGCTTAGCTGCCCGTTTGTGTTGGGATATCGCCAACGCGATGGCGGAAAAGCAACACAAACCATAACGCATCCTAGATGCCACTTATTATTACGACCAAGCAAGTACTTGGTCATCACGAGAAACTAAAGGAGTCTGAAATGACACAGCGCCAGGGACAAGATCCACGACTTGATACAAGCAGAACAATTCGTGCACCTCACGGAGATAAACTGCGCGCAAAATCTTGGCTAACCGAAGCCCCTCTTCGTATGCTGATGAACAACCTCGATCCTGATGTTGCAGAACATCCACATTCGCTGGTTGTATATGGCGGCATTGGCCGTGCGGCACGAAACTGGGAATGTTACGACAAGATTGTTGAAGTACTTGAAAGACTCGAAGATGACCAAACGCTTTTAGTTCAATCAGGCAAGCCTGTTGGTGTTTTCCCTACCCATAAAAACGCCCCACGCGTGCTTATCGCAAACTCAAACCTCGTTCCTCATTGGGCAAACTGGGAACACTTCAACGAGCTCGATAAACAAGGCTTGATGATGTACGGCCAAATGACCGCTGGCAGCTGGATATACATTGGCTCACAAGGCATCGTCCAAGGCACATACGAAACATTCGTATCTGTTGCGAAAAAGCACTTTGACGGCGAAGCAAAAGGCCGATGGATTCTAACTGGCGGTCTTGGTGGTATGGGTGGTGCTCAGCCTCTAGCTGGTACGATGGCGGGCTTCTCCATGATTGCGGTAGAGTGTGATGAATCGCGTATCGATTACCGCCTACGTACAGGCTATGTCGATAAGAAAGCGACATCTTTAGATGAAGCGCTTGCTATCATCAAAGAATCGGACACACCAGTATCGGTTGGTCTACTAGGTAATGCAGCAGACGTTTTCTCTGAGTTGGTAGAACGTAATATCACGCCTGATGTAGTAACAGACCAAACATCTGCACACGACCCGCTCAATGGCTACTTACCACAAGGCTGGAGCATGTCTCACGCTGCAGAAATGCGTTTGCAAGATGAAGCAATGGTTGTTAAAGCAGCCAAAAAATCCATGGCAGTGCAAGTTCAAGCCATGTTAGAGCTGCAAAATCGCGGCGCCGCAACACTCGACTACGGTAACAACATCCGCCAAATGGCTCTGGAAGAAGGCGTAGAGAACGCATTTGATTTCCCTGGCTTCGTTCCAGCCTACATTCGCCCTCTATTCTGCGAAGGTATTGGTCCTTTCCGCTGGGCCGCTCTCTCTGGCGATCCTGAGGATATCTATAAAACCGACCAAAAAGTAAAAGAGCTAATTCCAGATAATCCGCACTTACATAACTGGCTAGATATGGCGCGCGAGCGCATTCAGTTCCAAGGTTTACCTGCACGTATTTGCTGGGTTGGTCTTAAAGATCGTGAGCGTCTTGGTCAAGCATTCAATGAAATGGTGAAAAATGGCGAACTTAAGGCGCCTGTTGTCATTGGTCGTGACCACTTAGACTCTGGCTCCGTAGCAAGCCCGAACCGAGAAACAGAAGGCATGATGGACGGTTCTGACGCCGTATCAGACTGGCCACTATTAAACGCACTACTCAATACGGCGGGCGGCGCAACTTGGGTTTCACTGCACCACGGTGGTGGCGTAGGTATGGGCTTCTCGCAACACTCAGGTATGGTTATCTGCTGTGACGGCAGTGAAGATGCCTCAAAACGTATTGCCCGCGTGCTGCATAACGACCCAGCAACAGGCGTGATGCGTCATGCTGATGCGGGATACGATATTGCTAAACAATGTGCAGCAGAGCAAGGGCTAGATTTGCCAATGCTCAACGAAGAACTGAAGAAGCTCAAGTAAGGATGAAAGAGATGTTAAATTTAACGCTAAAGCCAGGTCATATTAGCTTAAACGAACTACGCCAAGTGAGCCGTTCACCAGTCAACCTTACTTTGGATCCTGAAGCCATTCCGGCCATTGAAGAAAGCACGCAAGTCGTAGACCGAGTCATCGCGGAAGATAGAACGGTTTACGGAATTAACACTGGTTTTGGGCTATTGGCTAACACACGAATAGCCCCGGAAGATTTAGAAACACTGCAACGCAGTATCGTTCTTTCTCATGCGGCAGGTATCGGTGAGTTTATGTCAGACGAAACGGTTCGTCTGATGATGGTATTGAAAATCAATAGTCTGTCTCGTGGTTTTTCTGGTATTCGCCTAAAAGTCATTAATATGCTGACCGACCTAGTTAACGCACAAGTTTACCCTTGTGTACCTAAAAAGGGCTCTGTTGGCGCATCAGGTGACTTAGCTCCTCTGGCCCACATGAGCACAGTATTACTAGGTGAAGGACAAGCTCGTCACAACGGTAATATCATTTCTGGGCAAGAAGCATTAAAAATCGCAGGTCTAGAACCCATAACTCTGGCACCGAAAGAAGGCTTAGCGCTGCTAAATGGTACCCAGGCATCAACAGCGTTCGCATTAGAAGGTCTGTTTATCGCGGAAGATCTTTTCGCTTCGGCTACAGTATGTGGCGCAATGTCTGTCGAAGCCGCTCTCGGCAGCCGACGTCCATTCGATCCGCGCATTCATCGTGTACGTGGTCATCGCAGCCAAATGGACGCTGCACTGGCCTATCGTCATCTATTGGATACATCAAGTGACATTGGTGATTCGCATACTAACTGTGAAAAAGTGCAAGACCCGTATTCTTTGCGCTGTCAGCCTCAAGTAATGGGGGCGTGTTTGCAGCAAATCCGCAACGCTGCAGAAGTATTGCAAGTAGAAGCAAACTCCGTATCAGATAACCCGTTGGTGTTTGCTGAAGATGACGACATCATCTCTGGCGGTAACTTCCACGCTGAGCCTGTTGCAATGGCAGCTGACAACCTAGCACTGGCGATTGCTGAGATCGGCAGCCTGTCTGAACGTCGTATGGCATTGCTTATCGATAGCGCATTATCAAAACTACCACCGTTCTTAGTTGATAATGGTGGTGTGAACTCTGGTTTCATGATTGCACAGGTCACCTCTGCTGCGCTAGCAAGCGAAAACAAAACGCTCGCTCACCCAGCGTCAGTAGACAGCTTGCCAACATCAGCAAACCAAGAAGATCACGTTTCAATGGCAACCTTCGCGGCTCGCAGATTGAAAGAAATGGGCGAAAACACTCGCGGCATTCTGGCGGTCGAATACCTCTCAGCAGCACAAGGCCTAGACTTTAGAGCACCAAACAAGTCTTCTGAGCGTATCGAGACTGCCAAACAAATGTTGCGTGAAAAAGTATCGTTCTACGATAAGGATCGCTACTTTGCGCCGGACATTGAACAGGCCAATACTCTGCTTAAGCTGGCTATCCACAACACGCTTATGCCAGAGAGTCTGTTACCAAGTGTTCAGTAATCCAGCATTACCAGCACTTAATCTAAAAACCGGATGATAATTTGAAGGCTCCACGTTTCGCGTGGAGCTTTTTTATCTCCTCATTAAACGTATTCCCAGCGATCTTTATGAACACTTGCATATTGTTATTGCTATACTTTTAAAAATAGCCGACGTAATAAAGTCGCTGTTTATTGCTTTCACAAATAAAAGCGTTGCTAAAGTATGCGTTTTTAACGATTTATCCGCCGAAATAGTGTCTTATTGTTAGGATACGGTGAAGTTTTCACTGGATGGACCATTGCTACGCAGATATTCGCATATAATCCCACACAGTTTTGGTTACTACGTAAAAATTATGTTTCTAACACCTTATTTTTCAAACACTAATCACCAGTTTCAGTTCACTCGCGAACAAGCAAGCCACTTTGCAAAACGTGTCGCAGGTGACTACAACCCAATCCACGATGAAGACAACAAACGCTTTTGTGTCCCTGGGGACTTACTTTTCGCAGTGCTTCTTAGTAAAGAAGGCGTCAGCCAAAAGATGCGTTTTAACTTCTCTGGCATGGTAAACGATGGTGTAGCACTTCATATTGAAAATAAGTGTGAAAAAGAAAGCGCCGTTGTTGACGAGGCAGGTAAAGAATACTTACACATGTCCCGTGAAGGTGAGACTAACCACGATCCCGCATTTATTGAGCATGTCGTAACAAATTACGTGCAATTCTCTGGCATGAACTTCCCTCACATCATGGTTCCTCTTATGGAAGAGAAGCAAATGATGATCAACTGCCAACGTCCATTAGTTATTTATGAAAGCATGGAAGTTGAATTTTCACGCTTAGACCTTACACATCCTGAAGTGGATTTCACTGGCGCAACGTTCGACGTGGAAGGCAAACGTGGGGTAGTCACCTTAAACTTTGCGTTCAAAGAAGACGATGAAGTCGTTGGCAAAGGCATCAAGCGCATGGTTGCAAGCGGCTTGAAGCCATATGACCAAGAAGCGGTTGATGACCTTGTACGCCGTTTCAATGAACGTAAGGATGCATTCCTAGCAAAGTTCGTTAAGGCAGCCTAATCGACTGCCTCAACTCAAGAAGCGCAAAAACGTATTTAAATAAAGAAAGCCCAAAACTGATGTTGGGCTTTCTTTTTACTTCTTATCCAAATGAAACCGAACTCGACGCTCAAATCCAGCGGCGGACGTGGTTTTTATAATCCACATACTCTTCACCAAACAATCGCTCTAGAACACGTTCCTCTGGCTTGATTTGAAATCGATTCATATAACTGACAAATACGACGCCACAAAGCACCACACTCAAATGCTGCCACCACAAACCAATTGCAATGATTAGAAGCAGTAGCGCCATATACATCGGGTTGCGCGAAAAAGCAAATACACCAGTTCTCACCACGGAAGAGGCCGTGTCAGGCTTTACAGGGTTAACCGTCGTTTTTACTTTATGGAATTCATACACACCAGCAATGCCCATATAACCAGAGAGCAAAGTTAACCCGCCAACCACAACCTCGACAAAGGGCACGCTAATATTCAGGCTCGGCACCAGAACTGTCAGTCCATACATGAGTAGTATGACCAACAAAAACACCGCAACAGGTGGGACTTTGAGTTCAAGTTTTCTCAAGATTCATATCCTTTGAAATTGTTGTATGTGACTTCTAAAAAAGCCCAGTAAAACTGGGCTTAATTTGATGTGATTATATCAAAGTTAACAGCGCCTGAACGGGATGTTTGGGCTTTGTTCCTTCAAAGCGTTTCACTTGGCTGCGGCAAGAGTAGCCAGTAATCAAACATCTCTCGTTATCTAACTTATCTAAGCTTGGCTTCCAGCTTAAATTGTAAATGTCTTTCGACATCGACAACTTATCGACCTCGTGACCAAACGTACCCGCCATACCACAACAACCAACCGGTACCGTATTTAAAACCGCACCAAAGTGAGCAAAAATAGCGCCCCACTCTTTTTCCGCATTCGGCATTTTGGTTTTTTCAGTACAGTGCGCAAACAGATACCAAGGTTCCTGCGCCTTATGCTCTCCGCTTTCAAACTCTTCTAGTCTTGGGTAAAGCCATTCGTGGGCCGTTAGTACATCGAAATCACCTCGCTTACTGCCAAGTACTTCAGCGTATTCATCTCGATAACACAGCACCAATGCAGGGTCGACACCAACTAATGGAATATCCAGATCCGCTACCATCGCCAAAAACTTCGCTGTATCGGCTGCTGTATCCTTAAACTGACGTAGAAAGCCTTTAATGTGTTGTGCTTTACCGTTCGGCTTAAATGGCAGAAGCACCGGATGCATGCCCAGCTTTTTCAATAATTTAACGAAGTCTTCTACAACATCGGCGTCGTAGTAGCTAGTGAATGGGTCTTGAACAATTAAAACATGCTTGCTCTTTTCAGACGAAGACAAACCGCTGAGCGCTTGCAGGTCATAAGGCGTTGTCAGCGACTCTACTCGTTGTTTCAACGTAGGTACTGATAACAACGGCGCATCGACATACCCAACTGTTGAAGCCGTTAAGCTCTTGACCCACGACTGCTTCAAAACACCGTTTACGACACCTGGCGCTTTCGCCATCATCGGCAGCATAGTCTCTATGTTCGCAACCAGATAATCTTTTGCTGGACGTTGGTAACGAGAGTGATAAATGTTTAAAAAGCGTGAGCGGAAACTCGGAACGTCGACTTTAATCGGACACTGGCTCGCACACGCTTTACACGCTAAACAACCATTCATCGCTTCATACACTTCGTGGGAGAAATCGTATTCGTGACGACGATTGATAGAATGACGTACGCGGTCAATCATGGTTTTGATTGATGTTCTGTTTTCTAGCGTTTGCTTTTCTAAGTCAAGAATATCAATGCCTTGTTCAGTGAGCTGACGCAACCACTCGCGAACCAAACCCGCACGACCTTTCGGTGAATGACGACGATCGGCTGTTACTTTCATCGATGGACACATTGGCGAGCTGGTATCGTAGTTAAAACACAAACCGTTACCGTTACACTCCATCGCTTGCTTAAAGCTGTCACGTACTTGAACGTCAATCTGACGGTCATAGTAACCACGTTTGGTATCGGTAACTTTTACTAACTCTGCATCGCTATCAAGCGGCGTACAGATTTTGCCCGGGTTCATTTTGTTGTGTGGATCGAATGCCGCCTTCACACGTCTCAGCTCAGTAAACAACTCATCGCCGAAAAACTCAGGGCCATATTCTGAACGGAAACCTTTGCCGTGTTCACCCCACATCAAACCGCCGTATTTCGCCACCAGCTTAACCACTTCATCAGAAACTTCGTGCATCAATGCTTCTTGGTGCGGGTCACACAGATCCAACGCAGGACGCACATGCAGCACCCCTGCATCCACATGACCAAACATGCCGTAATTCAGCGATTTACTATCTAATAGTTCGCGAAACTCAACAATGAAATCAGCCAAGTTTTCTGGTGGTACACAGGTATCTTCAGCGAATGCGACCGGTTTAGCGCGGCCTTTTGCTGCGCCTAACAAACCCACCGCTTTTTTACGCATGTTGTAAATACGCCCGATACTCGCTACATCGTTACAGACTTGGTAACCGATGATGCCCGCTTCTTCTGTTTCCAGCATGGTATCGAGCTTGGCGGTCAGCGCTGCAACCTGCGCTGCAACTTCTTCTTCGTCCTGACCTGCATATTCCACCATATTGATGCCAAGCATCTCTTTATTTGGAACATCGGTAAGCAAATCACTCACGGTGTGCCAGACGATATCTTGCTTCGCGAGATTAAGTACTTTCGAGTCAACGGTTTCTACAGATAGCGCTTTCGCTTCGACCATAAACGGTGCATTACGCAGCGCAGAGTCAAAACTGTTATATTTAACGTTAACCAAAGTACGTGCTTTCGGAATTGGCGTCAGGTTTAGCTTAGCTTCAGTAATAAATGCCAATGAACCTTCCGCGCCACACAGCACTCGTGTGATGTCGAAACGGTCATCGTCTTCATTCAAGGCATTTTTTAAATCGTACCCCGTTAAAAAGCGGTTGAGCGGAGGAAATTTATCCACGATCTGCTGGCGTTTTTCACGACATACGGATTCCGTTACGCGTAGCGCCTTGGCAGCAAACTCGCCTTCTTTGGGGTAGCCGTTGGACAGATCTGATTCTAAAACTGAGCCATCAGCAAACACCGCTTGTAGCGACAATACATGATCGGATGTTTTTCCGTATTTCAGAGAACCTTGACCAGAAGCATCAGTGTTGACCATACCGCCAATCGTTGCACGGTTACTGGTAGATAAGTCTGGAGAGAAGAAGTAACCGTAAGGGCGAACCGCATCATTTAACTGGTCTTTCACTACACCAGTTTGTACACGAACCCAGCCTTCTTTCTCATTAATCTCAAGCACTTTGTTCATGTGGCGAGACATATCCACCACAATACCTTTGGTTAGCGACTGACCATTGGTCCCTGTGCCGCCACCACGAGGTGAAAAGGTAATTCGTTCGTACTTTTCTTTATTGCTCAGTTTCCCGAGGAGAGAAACATCTTCTGTCGTTTTAGGATGGACGACTGCCTGAGGAAGTTGCTGGTAAACACTGTTGTCAGTGGCAACCGCTAGTCGGCTTGAATATTGGCTTTCGATATCACCAGTGAATCCGGCGTGCTCAAGCTCTTTCAGAAAACTAAGAACAAGAGGATCGACATCAGTTTGCGAGTGTAATCTTGGTAACATTTGCTTCCTGCCCCTACGACGCTGAATCCGATCAGCTGCGGGTTATGTAATTATTTGCTCACTTCTCATACAAGTTGGCGTTCAGCGAAACAAAACACCACAAAAGAGTTAGTGAAGTAATATTCTTTGAATTTCGTCACTTTACAACATTTAAAAAGACGAGCAAATCAGAATCTCGATACAATAATTAAACTTATGCTTTATTTTTTCACGCTTGATGCCTTACATTGGGGAACGAATCGCGTTTCTAGATGAGTTTTCAGAATGAAAAAAAATAAAATTGTGACCACTGAAGATATCCTTCTCAAACTTTGCCAGTCTGTTTCTGGCGTCCTTACTTCGGCGACATCTTCTCAAGTAAATTACTCTGCAATGGTGCAAAAAATCCACAAGACTAGCCTCAAGCCAGATTTTGGCTGTTTTGTTCTGTTTGATGGCGGGTTTACCGGGCTGGTCGTAATTAATTTTACGGCAAAAGCCGCATTAGAGATCTACACCAACTACATGCGTAATATGGGTATGCCAGAAGAAGAACTGGCAATATCTCATACTTCTGACGAGGTGGGAGATGTTCTGGGTGAGCTAATGAACCAACTGGTTGGAGATTTCACCAATAAAATTCGTAAAGAGCTGCAAACGAACATCACACAAAACCAGCCAAAAATGATGGCGCTGAATAAGCAAGTCATCTTACAAGTGGATACCAACCTTGACCGCCCTCAAGCTCGCCGAGTGACGTTCTCCACCGAAAATAACAACATTTTCTACCTAGAGTTGGCAATGGACAAAACTGAGTTCATCCAACTAGAAGAGTTTGAAATCGCAGAAGACGAAAATCCAGACGATATTTTAGAAGCAACACGTAAAAATATGGCTGAGAAAGAATCTAAATCGTCGAGTTCAAACGATGACGCCGATGATTTACTCAACCAGCTCGGGTTGTAATTCCAACTAATCTTAATGAAGAATGGCTTCTTAGACACAAGTACGACTTCATACTGATTATGACGAACTAAAACGCCTAGCCTCGCCTTCCGCGGGGCTTCTTTTTATGTCCATAAACCACCTTCACTCCCACCTTGTATTTCGTTTTTATGTCAAAAAAGGTAATATGTCTGACTTCATAAATTTTCTGCTTTCGTTACTGGTTGTCGATGGATAAACAAAAAGCTCTGAAAAAAATCGCCAAGTGCTTAGAACTGGGCAATTCCGCTAATGTTAATGAGGCTGCCAATGCTATCAAAATGGCACATCGCCTCATGCTCAAATATGGTCTGGATAAAGACGATATTGAGTTTATCAGAATGGGGAAAACACAGTCTTCCCACCTACTACCAGCGAATATCAGTTCTACCATATTGCGAGTGATTCGCGGCATTAACACTAAATTCGGTGTTGAAGCGGTGTTGTTGAATCACAAAGGGCTCAAACGTGTCGAGTTTATCGGTGAAGCAGATCGCGCGATTTTTGCTGCATTTGCTTTCGATATTATTTATCGCGAGATGAACGAAAGTACCGGACAATTCCGAAATAGTTTCGCAGGTACGGGCACCTCTTCTCAAGAGGTGACTCGCCGCGTGAACTCATTTGTATCTGGCTGGGTAGAGGGCGCGATAGAGAAACTTCCAGTCATTTCCCCAGACGAAGAGTCGGCCAACAAAATCAATGATTATATTGACAAAGAATTCCAAAACATTGACCGCGAAACCTTCAAGAAGCAACTGAAAGAAGCGATGAAAAACCTAACCGAAGACTACGAAGTGGGCTTGAAGAAAGGTAGACGAGTCTCCGTTAACCGTGGTGTTGGCGGCGAGCAAGCGCGTAAAATGTTGGGCAATCCATCGAAATAACCAGAGCAGCAATTGATTGACGTAGGTTCCAATATTCTAATGTTATTGGGACCTACTTTTTGAAGTTGTGATAGTAACGATAAGAATTTTCTTACAGAAACTCTTATCAATCTTACTTTCTCATAACAAATATCAATGCTTACTTATTCATAATTCGCATCCCATTATGAGGCATGGTTTCGCCTCAGTTTTATACGGAGATTTTCCCTTGAAAAAGATGCCTATTGCACTAGCTCTAGTGCTAGCTCTTACTGGCTGTCAAGCCACTCAACGCCAAAATGCAACAACGGGTGAATACGAAACTAACTCAACCACGCAAGGCGCGCTTATTGGTGCTATCGCTGGTGCAGCAATCGGTCTAGCAACGGGCGACGACGCTAAAGAACGTCGTCAGCATGCACTCATTGGTGCGGCCGCAGGCGGTGCGACTGGCGCTGGCGTTGGTTACTACTTTGACCAACAAGAAGCAGAATTGCGTCGCGCTTTGCTAAACTCTGGTGTACAGGTTCAGCGTGTTGGTGAGAACCAGCTTTTACTGCGTATGGAAAATGGTATCGGCTTCTCTTCAAGCTCTTACCAGCTTGATGCTAGCATTCATAATACTCTACGCGGTGTTGCTCGCATCTTGGTTGAATACCCAGATACCAGCCTTGTTATCGACGGTTACACTGATAGCACAGGCAGTGAGTCATACAACCAAACGTTGTCTGAGCGTCGTGCAGAGTCCGTACGTCAATTCCTAGTATCTCAAAACGTTGCACCTGGTCGTGCAATTGCACGTGGCTACGGCGAACGTAACCCAATTTGCTCAAACCAAACTTCTGAAGGTCGTGCGTGCAACCGTCGTGTTGAAATCCAGATCTTGCCACTGAAGTAATTTGGTTGCACCATAGCGGTAATAATAAAAAATTACCGGAGCAGGCCTAACCATAATCGTTAGGCCTGACATATCAATGTCTGTCAAAACGTCTGCCCTACTCTGCTTATTTAGCCTCAGCTTTTCTGGTTACTCGCTTGCCTCTCAAGCTCCAATTGACCCCATAGAACAATACGAGTACGCACAACAATTATTGGCATCAAACAAAGCTGAAGCCTCACCAGAAACGCGTTACTGGCTAGAGCAATCCGCCAACCAAGGTTACCTCCCTGCGCAAAAACAGCTCGCGAACGACTTTGCTGAGGGGATATATGGCGAAAAAAATGAAACACAAGCGTTATATTGGCTAACCTCTATCGCACTCAATGATCCAACCGATCGGGGCTTTCTTCTCGCTAACTTTATTCAGCGCAATCAAGATAAGGTCACAGCTTCTCAATTGACTGAAGCTTTGTATCAAATGGCTTCTCAGCATAATCCAGCAGCAGAACAGGCTTATAATCAACTGTTAGAGCAGCGCTTCAATCAACTGCGAGCTAAACAAGTCTCACAAATAAAGTCGCTCGATAAAAAGGCGGAGCAAACACAAGAAGAGAAAAGCACAACAATTGCAAAACCCAACGTAGAATACTCGCAATTTTTATGGCTGATCTGGCTAGCGGCGATACTCATCATCAGCGGCTTAAGCTTCCTCGTAATCAAGAAACATAAGCAGAATAGAAAAGCGCTTGAAGCCAAAGAGGAAAACCAAAATCAGCGAATGGCGGCAAAAGTTAAAGAGCTAGAGTTTACGAACAAGCAACTGAAACGTCAGCTAGAGAAAGTATTCAAAGAATTTAAGAAATCCAAAACCCAGGCAGAGAACCATAAGCTAAGCGTCGCATGCGCCATGTTTGGCTACATACCACAACACATCCCTGATTTACAAGCAATAAAGCTACGCTATAGACAGCTATCAAAGCTTTATCATCCGGACACAAGAGGCAGTGAAGAAGAAATGAAGCGACTCAATCATGCCTTTAAGCTTGTCTCACAAAATGTTACAAAACAGTAAAAACAGGTCGAGACACTATGGCTAGCATGCTTTTAGACCCATATAATCAAGCGCCGCAATCGATCTCCCTCTCAAACAAATTAACAGACATTTAACTTAAGTCTCGCTTTTATGCCATAATGCTCAGCGCAAAATAACACCTAACGACTCAAATTAATCTAGGTGGGGAGAAAATCAATGTTCACTGAAGAAGGCACCTGTGATTGGTGTAAAAAACCTAGTCTTGTAACTCGTCACGATTATTTAGATGGCAAGCACCATTACTCATGTAAAGCTTGTTACGACATGGCAAAAATCGACGTGCGCCTATTTAACCAAGGCGAATTGCAAATGCGCGAACGCTTGCAACGAGCGAGCTAAGCAAGACGGAATCAACGGAACTGATTTTCAAAAGCGCCTTTTAAGGCGCTTTTTTGATCGGCCAAGCCCTATTTCCAATCTCTATCTCGTATTCCCTCCTATCCTACATAGCATGTCGCATCGGTTATCAGCCCCTCTCCTACTGTATACAAACCACTGCCCGTGAAAAAACACCTGTATATACAGTAGTGACCCCCTGTATGTATCTCGTCCAATTTGCTACTCATCTCACATTTTTAAATTGATGTTAGACATATCAGAAATGAAAAATAATCAAATAAATTCAAACACTTAAAATATAATCTTTTTATTTTCTTCTCAAAAAACCGCAAATAGCTTTTGAGAAACGGGTTGATCAGGTCGCCAAAACAAACTACTGTATACACATACAGCATGTATAAAGGAACAGTAAGATGCAGTTACAAAGTCAATCTCATACATACTCTCGTTACAACGTATTGGCACAAGCAACTCAGCCCATGGCCGTTTCGGATCAGCTTCTATCTAAGCTGGCTGTTTTATCGCAGCAGAAACAATGGATTTTGTTTACAGCAGACTGCCCTCGCCCTGACTTTGAACAACTCACTGCTTCTAATATTTGCTGTAGAAACGTGATTCAAATGAAGCCTTCTCAACAGCTTTCAGAAGTCGAGATCGTGATCAAAGCCATCCGATCAGGCAATGCCAGTGCTGTTGTTGCATCAAATAAAATTGCACTTATGAATCAATCTATGTTGCGCGACATGGCGCAGCGCTATCAGTGTGAAGTCTTTTTCGTCGAAGGCAGAGTTAATAAGTACCACTAATAAGTTCGACGTTATCCATCCTGCATCTCGCCTCCTTTTTAAGGGGGCATTTTTTTGTATTAAAGAAAACAAGCAAACGTTTGCTTTTTCTCTGGCGAGTTAAAATAGTTCTGGTATGATGCCCACATTCGATTTATTCAGCGCCCAAACTTTGCTGAATATCTTCTCTTTCTGACGTTTGATTAAGATGATAGGAATGTCGCAATGAGCCTTGCTAATCAAGTACTTGCCGTCAATGACGACCTGCCAATTCGCACCCATAAACCCGTTCATAGCGGAAAAGTTCGTTCAGTTTACTGGTTAACTGAAGAAGACAGCGCCCGACTGATCAAAGAAAAAGGATACGATGTCGCTCCAGATGCGCCTTTGGCTATCATGGTGATTAGCGACCGAATCTCTGCATTCGATTGTATTTGGCATGCTGAAGGTGGTCTTAATGGTGTCCCTGGTAAAGGGGCTGCGCTTAATGCGATTTCTAATCACTGGTTCAAACTGTTCAAAGAAAATGGCTTAGCAGATAGCCATATTCTAGACATTCCTCACCCTTTTGTTTGGATTGTACAAAAAGCCAAACCGGTAAAAATAGAAGCCATCTGCCGCAAATACATCACGGGTTCGATGTGGCGCGCTTACGCAAATGGCGAGCGCGAGTTTTGTGGAATCCAACTTCCTGAAGGGTTAGGAAAAGACAAAGCACTGCCAGAGTTGCTCATGACCCCATCCACAAAAGGCATTCTAAAAGGCATTCCCGGTGTGCCAGAAGCGGACGACGTGAATATTACTCGTCAAAACATCGTAGACAACTACGAAGCATTTAACTTCTCAAGTGCCGACGATATCGCACTCTACGAAAAACTGCTGAAAGAAGGCTTTAACGTTATCAGCCAAGCGTTAGAAGAAATCGACCAAATCTTTGTCGATACCAAATTCGAATTTGGTTATGTTCATGATGCCGCTGGCAATGAAAAGCTGATTTACATGGATGAAGTGGGTACACCAGACTCGTCTCGTATATGGGATGCTAAAGAGTACCAAGCAGGTCACATCGTAGAGAACTCAAAAGAAGGTTTCCGCCAGTTCCTACTTAACCACTTCCCTGACCCAGATATCTTGCTAAACAAAGAACGTATGCCAGAGCGCGAAGCACTCGCTCGTGATAATGCTTTACCCGTCGAATCTTTGATGGCGATTTCGAGCACCTACATTGGTATTGCCGAGAAGATTACAGGCAAGCCGATTCATTTGAGTGAGAATCCGAAAGCGGAAATCATCGAAGTTCTGAGCAAAGAATACGGATTGATTGACTAGCACTGTCGCTAGATTGCTAAACGCTTTCCAATAAAAAGTCCGCACTAGCTTGCGGACTTTTTTCGTATTAGGCTCAGTTTAGCCGATATTTAACGTAGTGCCATCTGTTGTAGAGGCTGACTTAGTCGTCACCTGATATGTTTTGTCTTTAATCGTTGATACGAAATACCAGGTCGACTCTGCCTTGTCGGGCGTAAAAGTAACGCGCATAAAGCCACGCTGTTTGATGTCTGCCCACTGTAATTCTGACACTAAGTGCGGCAACGTGTATTCCATTTGAGCGATCGCAACAGGATCTAACGCTAGGTAGGCCTCTAGCCCAGGGGAACTCACCGAGCTAGTTGCAAACTCTATCCCGATAGGATGCTTAGATACGTCTTTAAGCTCACTTGCCCATGCGTTGTGCGTATCTCCTGCCAAGCAGACAAAGTTACCACTGCTGGCTTTGGCCAGTTGATAAACTTTCTCTCGCTCAACGTAGTAACCATCCCATGCATCTAGGTTATATGGCAAAGCAATGGTATCTAAACTTGGGTCAGAGAGATAACCCGTAATCGCAGAGTTTACCGCTAATAACGCCTCTGTTTTTTGGTCTTCAGTGGCAGTAAACAATTGAAACATAGCGGTCATCACCGAACTTGGCAGCTCCATACGAGACATTAACACTTGTTGCCCTAGCACATTCCAAGTTGCGTCGTGCGTACTGAACGCATCCATCAGCCAAGCGAGTTGGTCAGCGCCTAACAGCTCTCGGTCTTCACTGCGCGACTGAGCAACTAAACCGCCAATAGCTTCCATCGTTGGAGAGCTGAGCGAGAAGTAATCCAACGGTTTATCACGCCCCACAAGTCGCGTGTCGAGCATCATCAAATTGACTAAACTTCCAAACGAAAACTGACGGTAAATCAGCATGTTTGAGAAAGTGTTTTCACGAACGGGCAACCATTCTGTCCACGCGGCAGCCGCAGCTGCACGACGATCATTAAAGCTGCCTTCCTCTTCTTGATGGTTTTCCGCACCATTTTTCCAACTATCATTTGCAAGCTCATGGTCATCCCAGACTGCAATCATTGGTAGGCTCGCATGTAACGCTTGCAGATCAGCATCTTGGCGATATTGCGCATACCGTTTTCGGTAATCATCTAAGGTAATGCATTCAGTGCCTTTGCTTGGCTCTCGCCCTAGTGCCTCAGCATCTTCACTAGCGTAGCCACCAGCCCCATACTCATAAATGTAATCACCGAGATGAAGTACCACATCAAACGGTTCTTGCTCATGTTGATTTAAGATCTCTCGATACACATGGAAATAACCAGCAGGATAGTTTGCGCAAGAAACAACGGCCATGGATGCCTTTTCTACACCACCCTCTGGTAATGTTTGAGTTTGCCCGACTTCGCTAGTGACATCTCCAACCATGAATCGATAGTAATAGTGAGAATTTGCGTTGAGGTTTTGAACATCAACTTTTACCGTGAAATCTCGGCTCGTGTCTGTGGCAAAAGTGCCACTTTGCACGATATCAGTAAAATTTTCGTTAGATGAAACTTGCCAGCTTACATCTGCGTAGCTTGCTGAGGTCGTAACACGAGTCCAAATGATTACTTGTGTTTGAGTAGGATCTCCACTCGCCACCCCGTGCTCAAAGGTAACCGCAACAGATTCACTAGCATCGCTACCACAGCCCACCAACCCGGTAACAATCGCCGTTGAAGAGGCAGCTTTCATAAAGTCTCGACGAGACAAAGACATATTGACTTCCTTTCTTATTGTGTTTGTTTTTATGCCCAAATGACGTGGTGACTCAATCATCCTTGTGTGCCAATAAGGGACGTTAATTCGAACTTACAGTACCAACCACTTAGTCGGTAATTTGTCCTAAAAACACAAAGTTAGAAGCTAGTTATGACAATTGCATTTCCAAACGTTACATTTTTGTTAATTTAAGTGCAAATACTCTATATTCATCACAATTCCAAGACCTGTGACAAAAACCTCAAAATAAAAAAGCGACCTACTTTGAGGTCGCTTTTCATTGCACTATTGTTAAGTGGTACATTGATGAAGTGGAAATGCTCAGCCTAAAACTTGATGTTAAGGACATCTTGTTCTGACGTGTCCACCTTCAACTGACTGCGAGATTCTATGTACTCGATTTGCTGAACATCGAGCGAATATGGCATAACGACTCGCAATTCATTGATCCCTTCATGTTTAGCTAACTGGGTTAAGCGGACCAAATTGGATTCATCACTTTTACGAGAAGACATCGATTTTAATGCGGCATCCCACAACCGATCTTCAGGCTTGCTCAATTCCGCAATGTTCTGTTTCCACATCAAACCGAAAATAGGCGCGATGGTGGCAAATGCCTCTAAGAAGGTCCATTTTTTACTACCTGTCGCCCCTAAAAAGCTAGTGTAGTCGAATTCAATGCACGTCTTTCCTTGTTGATCCATTCTATGCCCCCAACACTCGAAAATGAGATATACCAAATATCGTTCAACTGTTTTGATATAGCAATGGGATATAAAACATTCGTCTTTTATGCACTAATTTACATGCAAAAGGAAATATTAAAACCAGCTTTGTAACAACTGATGTACAGCTTCGCCATATATAAGCATTCAATTGATTAATATTTCAATTAAGAAACTAAAAACAACACGTAAGTAACGCTATCAATATGAAATCATTATAGATTCACCAAGAAAATATCAATTCTTGTCACAACGTCATCCGCCTACCTACTTCACATCAATCACTCGACTGGCCTTTTTATACTGTATCTTCCAACCAGCCCAGCGTGGCAGCTCCCAGCGCTTCGGGTCTCCCTTACGGTTTCCCTCTCGATAAATGACCTGTACCAGCTTGCGAGACGCGTAATACTCAACATCCAGTTGGAGTTCTGGCAGCGAAAGTTCTAAAGGGTACTGCTCCGTGAAATCGTCGTATTCCCATTCTGGAACACCGTTAAATGTAAAGTCTTCCGGTTCAAACAACGCCATATCATCGACATTTTCAACGCCTAATGTTTCCAACTGATCCTTTAACCAGCTAGAAAATGTCAAGGAGGCCAAGTCGTTAACCTCTTCTCCTTCGACATTAAGGCCCAATGCGTTGTAGAGTTTCCAGTGCTGGATTTGTTGTTTTCTTTGAGAAGCAAAACCTGGTAACAGTGTCTCGTCTTCTATCATTTCGACAATAGACTGAACAGCAACATCACCTTGTAACGCTTGATGTTCAGAACAGATTGTTCGCCCGGCGTAGACCAAATGCATCGTTGCTCTTGGGGTCTCCTCTTCATAATTCGTCTCGCCTTGTTGCCACTCCCCTAGTTCAAGTTCGCGTAACAACGTCAGCGGGATAGGCATCATGACCGATGCGAGGTTTAGTGTTTGCTTAACGCCTCGTCCTGGCACGCTATGGCTATCTAGCACAATGGCCGCGTCTTCTTTATCAGGAAAGCGGCTGTTACGCCCAACCAGCATCTCGACTACGCCATTTCCTAGAGCATCTCTTCGACGAGCTCGTCGGACAAACACAAGCTCAGGGTGTAATGAGGCGATGGAGAAAAAGAGCGCTTCACGTTTATATCGAGAGGCAACGTCAAGTTCCGGTAATTCAAATACTTCTCGCATTTGTTTCGCTAAACCTTGTGCCTCTTCGAGTGCGCTGGCATCAATGACAATGCCCGGAAGTCGTTCCCCCCGAACCAAACGGATAAGCAAAGAGGCATCACATCCGTATGGTTCCTCTTGAGATAGAAGCTCAGCAACTTCACCACTTTGTCGCTGATAGAGCTGCGCAGGCACAGATAAGGCGGCAGCCAAATCAATCATTGCTTCCTTCTCTGGCTTCGCTTGAATTCTGGTAACAAGATCGGCAAACAGTGCATCAATGGGTAGTGGATATACTTTTCTCCCGTGCTGCGTGACATTGCCATCCTCATCAATCGCTTCCATAGATAACAACGTCGAATGAGATGCCTCTAGCGACTTTGGGGGAATTGAGTCGAGAAAATCGAGTGTTGAGAGACGATACCCACAACAAGCTGCTGCCAGCATGGGCTCGACGAGCTCTTCTCTGTGTAATTCTGGAGGTGTCACCAACTCTAAAGGCGCGTGCTCACCATATAGACGAATACAAGCCCCTTCGGCAACGCGACCTGCTCGCCCCATTCGCTGCGCGGCACTGGCCTTAGAAATGTTGGTTAGCGTCAGTGCTGTACGTCCATTTCGTTGTACAGTTCTGCGCTCTAAGCCGCTATCAATGACAACTCGGATGTTAGGTATCGTTAAGGAGGTTTCCGCAACATTGGTTGCCAATACGACTTTTCGTTGTTTTTGCGTAGTTAACGCGCGGTGCCGTTCTTCATCACTAACCGAGGCATGAAGTTTGACCACCATGACTTCGCCGCAACTTTGTAGCATCTGAGCACATTGGGTGATCTCTTTGCGTCCAGGCAGGAAAACAAGAATATCGCCATCTTCATCTTCCAATGCTTCTTTTACCGCTCTGAAAACCTCTTGTTCACATCCCTTCTTATTCGGTAAATAACGGCTGTCTAAAGAACGATGTGTCACCGTGACTGGAAAGCAACGCCCTTCAGATCGCAGACGCTTCGCATTCAGGTAACGCGCTAGCTTTTCGCCCTCCAGCGTAGCGGAAGTGACGATCAACCGATGTTGATTTTCTTGCTTCAAAATTGCGGTTAATAGATCAATATCCCAGCGTCGCTCGTGAAATTCGTCCACTATCACGATATCGAAGCCTGCTAGCTTGTTTTCCGCAAACCAACGCAGTGCGACTCCCGGAGTCACAAATACAACTTCGGTTTTTTCATCAAAGTAGGCATGAAGCTTGATCGCGTAACCGACTTTGCGACCTATTGGCTCACCAGATTGCTCCGCAAGATATTCAGCCAGCGAGGTACAAGCAATTCGACGTGGTTCAATAACCAGCACGCGTCCGTGTTTTGCCGCCCACATAGGCAAACGGGTAGATTTACCTGACCCGGTTTCGGCTTCCACCACGAGATGGTTTTGGTTCACATGTTGGTCAAACTCAGCTTGCAGGCTGTCGATAGGTAGTTGAAACATAGAAATTGGATTTGATTTGATGATGCAGAACATTATACCCAAGTAAAAAAATCCTGCTTTAGGTATCTCTAAACAACCAATATTGCCGATATTTTCGGCGGTATCTGAGTTTTTTTGCGACATTACATTGATGTGCATCAACGCATGTTTACAACTAAATGGTGAACCCGTTAAAATTTGGTGCGCATCCTTCAACCCTACATAAGGCACCCAATGAACAACGATAAACGCCCACTATATATTCCATATGCGGGTCCGGCTCTTTTAGCAACCCCTCTTTTGAACAAAGGCAGTGCATTCTCTGCTGAAGAACGTAGTTCATTCAACTTAGAAGGCTTGCTTCCAGAGTCTACCGAAACAATCCAAGAGCAGGTGGAACGTGCCTACCAGCAATACAAGAGTTTCGAAAGCGATATGGATAAACACATTTATCTACGTAATATCCAAGACACCAACGAAACACTGTATTACCGCCTAGTGCAAAACCACATTTCAGAGATGATGCCTATCATCTACACGCCAACTGTCGGCGCAGCATGTGAAAACTTCTCTAACATTTACCGCCGTGGTCGTGGTCTATTCATTTCATATCCGAACCGTGACCGTATTGACGACTTGCTGAATAATGCAGCAAACCACAACGTTAAAGTGATTGTTGTGACAGATGGTGAACGTATCCTTGGCTTGGGTGACCAAGGTATCGGCGGCATGGGTATTCCAATCGGTAAACTGTCACTTTACACCGCGTGTGGTGGTATCAGCCCTGCTTACACGCTACCAATCGTGCTTGATGTGGGTACCAATAACCCGCAACGCTTAGCTGATCCGATGTACATGGGTTGGCGTCATCCTCGTATTACGGGTGCAGAATACGATGCATTTGTAGAAGAGTTTATCCAAGCAGTACAGCGCCGTTGGCCTGATGCCTTGATCCAGTTCGAAGACTTTGCTCAGAAAAATGCGATGCCTCTTCTTGAGCGTTACAAAGATCGCGTGTGCTGCTTCAATGATGATATTCAAGGCACGGCGGCCGTTACTGTTGGCTCTCTACTTGCCGCCTGTAAAGCAGCAGGCACTCAGCTGTCTAAACAGCGTATCACCTTCTTGGGCGCTGGCTCTGCTGGTTGCGGTATCGCAGAAGCGATCATCGCACAAATGGTATCGGAAGGGATTTCTGACGAGCAAGCTCGCTCACAAGTTTACATGGTTGACCGTTGGGGTCTGTTACAAGAAGGCATGCCTAACCTTCTTGATTTCCAACAACGCCTGGTGCAGAAACATACCAATACGAAAGAGTGGGAAAATGAAGGAAATGGCTTCTCACTACTCGATGTTATGCGTAACGCCAAGCCAACGGTACTAATTGGTGTTTCTGGTGCTCCTGGCCTATTTAGCCAAGAAGTCATCGAAGAAATGCATAAACACTGTAAGCGTCCGATTGTCTTCCCACTGTCGAACCCAACAAGCCGCGTAGAAGCAACACCGAACGACATCATTCGTTGGACAAATGGTGAAGCACTGGTTGCAACAGGTAGCCCATTTGAGCCTGTGGTTCATGAAGGTCGCACTTACCCTATTGCACAATGTAACAACAGCTACATCTTCCCTGGCATTGGCCTTGGTGTACTTGCTGTAAACGCAAAACGTGTCACCGACGAAATGCTAATGGAATCGAGCCGTGCGCTCGCAACATGCTCTCCTCTAGCAATCAACGGTCGTGGTGCACTACTTCCACCGTTGGAAGAGATTCACTCGGTATCGAAAAAGATCGCGTTTGCTGTTGGTAAGAAGGCAATCGAACAAGGTGTCGCATTAGAAATCACTGATGAAGCATTAAACGTGGCGATTGAACAATCGTTCTGGCAACCGGTTTACCGTCGCTACAAACGCACTGCGTTTTAAGCTTGAGACATTTCGTTTAATAATTAGCCCCTACCATGTAGGGGCTTTTATTTTTTTATCATCCTAACCAGATTTTGGCATAAATGGGCTTCTCTCTTTTTGTTTCTATCAGATATGATGAGAACTACATTTTTAGTTAAGGATATAAAACGTTTTGTTGTTTTCTCGCATAAGATCAAAGTGGAAGCTGAAATTTTTCTGGAAGCGACTTGCTTTGATTTTGTCGATCTCTGTACTTAGTCTGCTTGTTTCTGTTATTGCCATCGACCGGTGGGTGGTTTTACAAGCCAAAGAAAGCATTTTCACTGAATACGAACAAATACCTCAACATGAGGTTGCTGTAGTTCTCGGTACCAGTAAATACATCGGTAAGATCCTCAACACTTACTACACTCATCGTATTAATGCGGCGATTGAGCTTTACAACCAAGGCACAGTAAAACAGTTTTTATTGAGTGGCGATAACGCCCATCGCTCCTACAACGAACCGTGGACGATGAAACGCGACTTACTTAAAGCCGGCGTGCCTGAGGAAGTGATTCACCTTGATTATGCTGGCTTTCGTACTCTAGATTCGATTGTGAGGGCGAAAAAGATTTTTGCTTCGGAGCGCTTTCTGATTGTGACTCAGCGCTTTCATTGTGAGCGAGCGCTGTTTATTGCCGATGCTTACAACATTGATGCGCAGTGTCTTGCGGTAGCAGGACCTACGACAAACAAACAAAAAACATCAATGCGTATTCGAGAGTTGCTCGCCCGTGTGAAAGCCTTTTTAGACCTCTACATTATTAATACGCAGCCCAAGTTTCTTGGTCCTCAAGAGCCTATCGTTGCAGTAAAAGAGCCTGAAAAAATCTCTAATGAGCCTCTGCAAGTTCCCGTCGAATAGAGGAATCACGCAGCTCACAAGGCTAATAACATTTCTATAAAACAAATGGGTAGTTTTCTACCCATTTCCAATTCTCAACATCACATTTTCTAATTTGCTCTACGATTCAGGCAAAACTCTTTTTTGCATTCCAAGTAACATTTAATCAATAAATAACTACAAGTCAGTTACTTTGCCATAAAAAAACCGACAAAAGGCAATGCAAAAGGAGCACTACCCATGACCGCACTCGCTGTGACATTGAAGAACTGGTTCTTCACTCGCAACAGCATGATTTTGAACGCGAATATCGTATTGTTCATTATCTTGTTTAATACCCTACCCTTTGAGCCACAAGTAGTAACCGGCCTGAGCATCTTAGTTTTTGTTGCTATTCTTTGGCTAACCGAAGCGATTCACGTCAGCATAACCGCGCTACTCATACCATTACTTGCGGTATTTTTAGGCGTGTTTAACACTCAGACCGCACTGAACAACTTCTCCAACTCCATCATCTTTCTATTCTTAGGTGGTTTTGCACTTGCTGCAGCTTTGCATAAACAGAAGTTAGACCAAGCTATTGCTGATAAAGTGCTGTTACTCGCACGAGGCAAAATGTCTGTCGCTGTATTCATGCTATTTGGTGTGAGTGCTGGCCTGTCAATGTGGATTTCAAACACCGCCACTGCCGCTATGATGTTGCCCCTTGTTCTGGGTGTGATGACAAAACTAGACGCGAAGAAAAATCACAATACCTTTTTGTTTGTTCTGCTCGGCATCGCTTACAGTGCTTCGATTGGTGGTATTGCAACGCTGGTTGGTAGCCCACCAAACGCCATTGCAGCAGCTGAAGTCGGCCTAAGTTTTACTGAGTGGATGAAGCTCGGTGTGCCTATCTCATTAGTACTAATGCCAATCGCTATTCTCGTTTTGTACACCATGACTAAGCCTGACCTTAGCCACAAGTTTGACCTTGACCATCAACCAGTCGAGTGGACAAACGGCAAAATGATTACGCTGGCGATTTTCTTACTGACGGTCACGTTGTGGATTTTCAGTAAGCCTATTAACGCTATGCTAGGTGGCTTCGCTAAGTTCGATACCCTTGTCGCAATAGGTGCGATCCTTCTGCTTGGGGCTTCTCGCGCCGTCGAGTGGAAAGATATTGAGAAAACAACCGACTGGGGTGTGTTAATCCTATTTGGTGGTGGCATCTGTTTGAGTAACGTCCTAAAAGCAACCGGTACAAGCGTATTTTTGGCTCATAGCTTGTCGGGCTTCCTTGAGCAAGCTGGTATCCTTCTGACGATTCTTGCTGTAGTTGCTTTTGTTGTCTTCTTGACTGAGTTTGCAAGTAACACCGCTAGTGCTGCACTACTGGTCCCTGTATTTGCAACCATCGCAGAGGCCTTAGGCATGTCTCCGGTCATTCTCTCTGCATTGATTGCCGTCGCCGCTTCTTGTGCATTTATGTTACCAGTTGCGACGCCTCCAAATGCGATTGTGTTCGGTACGGGTCATATCAAGCAAAAAGAAATGATGCGAATTGGTTTCGTATTAAACATTGCCTGTATTGCTGCACTAACGCTTTTCGCTTGGTTATTCTGGTAAAAAACAACAAGCTCGATTAGCACTACACTGCTGCTCACGGTAATCACATCGATGACCCAAACTTCCCCCTAAGTGGTGTTCAGCAGTTTCCCTCTTGGTGGCCAGTTGGCCACCTTTTTTCTTTCCTTTCAGTGAACGGCTATCAGGCTTGTTTCTTTTCGCAAGCAAGTAAACCATAATGAGCTTCCACTCGGTTGCGACCATTGCGCTTCGCTTGGTAAAGCACTTCGTCTGCTCTCGCCATGGTTTCTGAGACGCGTTCATTTTGCATTTGGGCGACGCCAATGCTGCATGTTAATGATTCACCGTGTACCCACAAATGACTCTCCACATTTTTGCGAATCATTTCCGACTTCTTCACAGCTTGATCAATATTGGTGTCAGGGCAAAATACAACAAATTCTTCTCCCCCCCAACGAACAAGTCGGTCATCTGGGTAGATGGAACTTGCCACCACCATGACAAATTCGCGCAATATGTCATCCCCCATTTGGTGCCCAAATTTGTCATTCACCTTCTTAAATTTATCCAAATCCATATAAAGGATACTGAATGTACTATGCCCCCAGCGAACTTGCCGTGATTGCTGCTCAAGCCAGTGCTGAACTGCGTGACGGTTCATCGCTCCCGTCAACGCATCGCGATGCGCCAACTCTGCAAACTCATAGTTTTGAGCTCGCAACGTACCATTCACCTTCTCTAAATGACGATGACGTTTTTTCGCTTTTTCATAAGCGACTCGATTTTTTCGTAATTCGTGCAGCGAAAATGCCAGTCCAAGCGCCATCCAAGAGAGTAAGAGCGCATACAGTAACGTTTCTTGTGCAAGGTAAGCGCCTTCAAACTCAATTTTATCAATCACAATTTTGTGCTCGCCAAGTGCCGCACCAGATCCGGTCGCGATATCAATACGTGTGATGTTTGAAAATTCAGGTGCAGAGTGTTCAATCGCGACTTTGTTGTCTACTAACCACCACGTCATCACCTGTAAATTTTTAATCGGAATTTCGATGATGTCGTTTGAACCGGACGGAGAAAACTGCATGCCATTGTATTTAATCGTGTACTCGTCGTCTGGTTTGGAATACTCAGGGTTATAGTTGCGCAGATATAAACGCAAATCATGGCTCGGATTGGGCCCCACCCCCGCCTCTTCATATCTCACTTTCAATCGAATCGTATGGTAATTGGAAAGGTCAATCCCCTGTGTTGGCGTTGTGGAATCGGTATAAACAGAGATTCCGCAATAAGGCCAAGCATACGAGCTTTGCTTTAAGTCACAGCTGAGAACTAGGCTTTGCTTATCGTAAATAATATCAGCCTCACTCAAGCCACCTTCGCTGGCGTCTTTAGTCGCATAGATATTGAAATGTTCTGGTGTAATGGTCAGCTTTCGTGTATCGCCAAGAACACTATAAAGCGCAACCAAACTAATAGTGCAAATAGAGAGGGCAAAGATAAATTTATGGATCCACTTCATGGGCGAGTGACCTGCTCAGCTTATATACAACACAATGTACTCAATGATTTTTCGAACTTCAAACAAAGTCATTTATCAAGAAACAAAATTACTTTTAGCCTTCGTTCTTACTTTCGATACATGGTAACGTGTTTTGAACCGTTATCACGTTTTTAAATCTCTCAAAAATGCGGTTCACTTGTTATTTGCGAAGCATTTCACAGCCGTATTTCCTAACCCATGAAGGCCAGTGCATAACATTTCAGAGCTATACATTTCGCTTTAATGTGTCTGTCAACCCTGCATCTCATCACCACTTCGGATATACTGTGCAAAAACACAATAATGAGTAATGTCATGTCATTAATTGCAACTGGTACGCTAAATAAAATGCGTGCATCTCTGGACGGTGCTGTCAGTTACCGTCTACCTGTTGGTGAGGAAGAGATTGATCTATCGCCGTTTCTGGGTAAAACGCTCACACTGACTCACACGGGCAATATTTTTTGTTGCTCATGTGGTAAGAAAACGAAAAAGAGTTATTCGCAAGGCCATTGTTTTGTCTGTATGAAAAAGCTAGCAAGCTGCGATATGTGCATCATGAAGCCAGAGACTTGTCACTACGACCAAGGGACTTGTCGCGAACCACAATGGGGCGAAGAGAACTGCATGGTGGATCACTTTGTCTACCTATCCAATACATCCAGCTTAAAAGTTGGTATCACTCGTCATACGCAAATCCCAACTCGTTGGATTGATCAAGGTGCGACTCAGGGTTTGCCAATTTTTAAGGTAAAAACTCGCCATATCTCCGGTTTAATTGAAGTTGAACTGGCGAAACATATCGCAGATAAAACCAATTGGCGCACACTGCTGAAAGGCGACGGTGAACCAATGGCACTGCAAGATCGTTTTGCTGAGCTATTACCTTTAGTCGAAGATAAGATTGCTGAGATAAAACAGCAATTCGGTGAAGATGCAATTGAAATATTAAGCGAAAGCATTACCGACCTTAGCTACCCGGTGCAACAGCACCCAACTAAGATCACCTCGCATAATTTCGATAAAAACCCGGTTGTTACTGGCACTTTGCAAGGCATCAAAGGTCAATACCTCATTTTTGACACTGGCGTGATCAACGTAAGAAAATTCACTTCCTATGAAGTGGAAGTAAGCGCCTAGCTGCATATACATATATATAGCTGGTTTGTTGAAATAAAAACGAAAAAGCTCGAGTTTGACTCGAGCTTTTTTTTCTATCAGGAAGATATAATCAGTTACGCATCAAGGATGTTTTCTAGTACATCGAACAACATGTCGACTTCTTCTATTGTGTTGTAATGCATGCAACCAATTCGTACCACACCACCCGACTCTTCTAGACCAAGTTGACGAACTAAGCCCAGCGCATAAAAGTGGCCGTTCCAAACACAGATGTTGTGTTCACCCAGCGTTTTCGCGATAAACTCTGGAGAATATCGGTCGAATGTTAGCGCAAAAGTTGGTGTGCGGAGCTGGCTATCTTCTTTCGCAATGCCAAATAGATTGACACCATCTACTGCACTCAGACGCTGTAAGAATCGCTCACTCAAGCGTTGCTCATGTTGTTCATACAATTGGTAACTTTGCTCCAATCGTTGACGAAGGGGTAAACTGGCTTCACCAAATTGAGCCAGATACTCAACCGCAGCAACGACACCAGCAAGACCTTCAAAACTTTGCGTCCCCGTTTCAAATCGGCCTGGGCCAATATTGGTAGCAGGCTCGACTTTGTACGGACGAATACTGTGCAGCCACTGATCGGCTATGTAAGCAATACCAACGTGCGGGCCGAAAAACTTGTAAGCTGAGCAAGCTAAAAAGTCACAGCCTAACGCTTGAACATCAACCAAATGATGCGGCGCATAATGAACGGCATCCACATAAACTTGTGCCCCAACGTTGTGCGCCATGCTTACTACTCGCTGCACATCCACGATAGAACCAGTCGTATTCGATGCATAGGTCACCGCTACAAGGCGCGTTTTATCAGAAAGAAGACTGCTTAAATGCTCCAAGTCCAACGTACAATCATCTTCGTTGATACGAACCTGATGAACCGTAACGCCTTTATCTTCTGCCGCTTGCTGCCAGCTAGACACATTCGAATAGTGGTCCAAAGCAGAAACAATGATCTCATCTCCCTCTTGCCAATCTCGGCTAATCGCACGGCTGAGCTGAAAGGTTAACGATGTCATGTTCGCGCCGAAGACGATATTGCCAGACGACGGCGCGTTTAGCAGAGCTTGCGCTGACTCGCGTGCATTTTGCATCACGTCAACCGTCTTTTGGCTAGAAAAATAATGCCCGCCTAAGTTGGCGTTGAAACGACCTAAATATCCCACCATGCTGTCTAGCACTGATTGAGGTACCTGTGACCCGCCTGGACCATCAAAAAACGTCACAGGTTTGTCGTTATGGTATTGAGCGAGCGCCGGAAACTGCTCCCTGATCAGATTAAGATTGAAGTTCATTGCGCTTATCCGTAGCCGTGAGTACAAACACATCCATATGACCCGCTTCATCATCAATGACAGAACGGATTGGGCACGCATTGTGCCACAGTTTACTGTCTGCCAATATTGCAACCTCACCCGTTTCTAACACCTTACGGAAAAATGGGGCTTGGTTATGACTGCTGTACAGCATGATGTCACCACCAATGATGTTATGACGTCCTACGCCAACCATTGCAATGTGATCAAAACCGTCTTGGTGCACACCTTCAGGTGCCACTTGAGTTTCTTCTTCTAGCGCTGTGATTCGGATTTGGTGAATTTCTATTTCCTGGCCGTTAGGCAAATGATTCGCATTGACAAACAATTCGCACATTTCTCGGAAACCATCACTGGTGAGAATATCCTTCTCAATCGGCTCAAATTGTCTTACAACATCACCTTGGAATCGGTTGATATCAGACGATTGAACAAAGCTGTTTTTGTTTAAGTCAATGACTTTGCCGTTATCAAAACCAACCACAGAATAACGTCTTAGTCGATACTGACCATCTGCATGCTCGGTACGAGGCAGTTCTTCAAACGATGGGGAAAGCTGCTCAATTGCTGCCATGCTGAGCTGTGTTAAATGCAGAGTATTCTCACGTGAATGTAACATCATTGTCTCCTTTAATGAGGCACATTAATTAACATTTAATTTACACGCTAGGTTACGCAAATATTCTGTAATTGCCAGCTTTTAACGTTGATAGCTTCAACAAAACAACAAAAACAACACAACAAACCAATCCAAAGCAAAAATACAGAACCATGTTTCAGTTTTGCGCTTTGGCGATATTTGAAACTAGACTTCTCTACTACGAATAGAATTTTATGCTAGAAGTCAACGTTCTTTATCAATCTTTAGTGGGTTCTAATCTATAACCAATTATTCGATCACAATCGTTGTTTATGCTTTTAAAGCACTAAGAATTTCCATACAATCGAGGGAAATGTTCAGCCCTTTTTGGAGCCATAATGAGCGACGTAAAACATTGTAAACTATTAATTCTTGGTTCTGGTCCAGCAGGATACACAGCTGCCGTCTACGCAGCGCGTGCCAACCTAAACCCTGTGCTTGTGACGGGAATGCAACAAGGTGGTCAGCTAACCACCACTACTGAAGTTGAAAACTGGCCCGGCGACGCTGAAGGTCTGACAGGTCCTGCATTGATGGATCGCATGAAAGAGCACGCCGAGCGTTTCGAAACTGAGATCGTGTTTGATCACATCAACGAAGTAGAACTATCACAACGCCCATTTCGTTTAAAAGGCGATTCTGGCGAGTACACATGTGACGCATTGATTATTTCTACGGGTGCATCAGCAAAATACCTTGGCCTTGAGTCTGAAGAAGCATTTAAAGGTCGCGGCGTTTCTGCTTGTGCAACCTGTGACGGTTTCTTCTACCGTAATCAGAAAGTTGCAGTTGTGGGCGGTGGTAACACTGCTGTTGAGGAAGCACTTTACCTATCTAACATTGCGTCAGAAGTTCACCTGATCCACCGCCGCGATTCATTCCGTGCAGAGAAGATCCTTGTGAAACGTCTGATGGATAAAGTTGAAAGCGGTAATATCGTTCTTCATACCGATCGAACTCTCGATGAAGTACTTGGCGACGACATGGGCGTAACTGGCGTTCGTATTAAAGACGTCAACACAGGTGCGACTGAAGACCTTGAAGTGATGGGCGCGTTTATTGCGATCGGCCACCAGCCAAACACACAAATCTTTGAAGGCCAAGTAGACATGAAAGATGGCTACATCATCGTTAAGTCTGGCCTAGAAGGCAACGCTACACAAACTAGCATTGAAGGTGTATTTGCAGCAGGCGACGTTATGGACCATAACTACCGTCAAGCTATCACATCAGCAGGTACAGGTTGTATGGCGGCATTAGATGCTGAGCGTTTCTTAGACTCACTTGGTGACAAATAACTTTTCACATTTGTGTCATATCCTTAAAGCCCAGCGGTATTCCCGCTGGGTTTTCTTTTGTATACTACCGCCTCATTAAAACAATTATCATTAAGCCTTCACGATGGATAAGAAAAAGCAAAGCAGCTTGAATAAGTGGCTTAAGCAACAAAGTAAGTTAGCCAAGCGCTGGCTTATGATTGCGATAGGCCTAGGCGTACTTTCAAGCGTGTTTTTATTGGCTCAAGCAGCCCTGCTCGCCTCCATTCTGCACCAGTTAATCATTGACCAAGTCGACAAAGCCGACCTCATTTGGCATTTTGTTGGGCTTGGTGGCACGGTTATCGGTCGAGCTGCTTGTACCTGGGGTCGAGAGCTTGCCGGTTACCGTTGCGGTGAGCAAATTCGAGTTTATATTCGCCAACTCATTTTAGATAAAGTTCATAAACTTGGGCCAGCTTACATCAAAGGCAAACCTGCCGGCAGCTGGGCGACGCTCATCTTAGAGCAGGTAGAAGATATGCAAGATTTCTTCTCTCGCTACTTGCCTCAGATGTCATTATCGGTACTAGTGCCTTTCATTATTTTGGTTGTCGTATTCCCAGTAAACTGGGCGGCAGGCTTGATCTTCCTAGTCACTGCACCACTGGTGCCTATTTTCATGGCACTGGTTGGGATGAAAGCCGCAGAAGCAAACCGTAAAAACTTTAAAGCGATGCAGCGTTTGTCCGGTCACTTTTATGACCGCTTGCAAGCAATGACGACCATTCGCTTATTCGATAGAACAAAATCTGAAACTGAAACTCTTAAGGGTGCTTCGGAAGTCTTTCGTACTCGCACCATGGACGTTCTGAAAATCGCGTTTCTATCTTCTGCGGTTTTAGAGTTTTTCACTTCCATTTATATCGCAATTACCGCCGTCTACTTTGGCTTTAGTTATATCGGAGAGCTCGATTTCGGCTACTACGGCACAGGTGTTACGCTGTTTGCTGGTTTGTTCATTCTGATTCTTGCGCCAGAGTTTTATCAGCCATTACGTGATTTGGGCACGTTCTATCATGCGAAACAGCAAGCGGTTGGCGCAGCAGAAAGCATTGTCGAGTTTCTGGATTTGGAAGTCGATCAAGTCAAAGATGGCACCCAAGCGTTAGATAAGAGTAGTCCCATCCATATTGAAGCGGACGAGTTAACCATTTTTAGTCCGGAAGGTAAGCAGCTCGCGGGTCCCCTATCCTTCTCTCTTGAAGCCAACAAAAGTACGGCTTTAGTTGGACCAAGTGGCGCAGGTAAAACAAGCTTGGTAAACACCATCCTCGGTTTCATGCCTTATCAAGGTAGCTTGAAGATTAATGGTTGTGAATTGTCACAACTGGATCTCACCACATGGCGAGAGGCCGTAAGCTGGATTGGTCAAAACCCAATGCTATTACATGGCAGCATTCGAGATAACGTCACGTTAGGCAAACACAACATTCAAGATGCAGACGTTCATTCTGTTTTGAATGACTCTCATGCTGCTGAATTTGTTGAAATGCATGGGTTGGATTACCCGATATCTGACCGCTCTGGTGGTTTATCTGTCGGCCAAGCCCAGCGTTTAGCGTTGGCTCGCGCTATGCTACAAAATGGTCGTTTTTGGTTATTAGATGAACCGACCGCAAGCTTAGATGCTCGTAGTGAAAAACTCGTCATGGAAGGCATTAACAAGTACGCACATGCCACAACGAATTTGATGATTACTCACCAGTTGGCACCTTTACAAAGCGTATCGCAAATTCTTGTTATGCAGGACGGCCAGATTGTTCAATGTGGTGATTACGACACACTGTCGACAGAAGATGGCTTATTTAAAGACATGTTGGAAGCGAACCTCGCACAACGTGAAACAGACAAGGGGAACTTAGATGCGTGATTTACTCCCTTATCTAAAACTCTATAAAAAACATTGGTTTGGTCTTTCTCTAGGTATGCTATTGGCATTTCTGACCTTAGCTGCATCTATGGGCTTATTAACGCTATCGGGTTGGTTTATTTCAGCCGCAGCGGTGGCAGGCTTGACGGTTGCTCGTGAGACCTTCAACTACATGTTACCAGGTGCCGGGGTACGCGGCGCTGCAATGGCTCGAACCGCAGGTCGATGGGGAGAACGTGTCGTTAGCCACAATGCAACGTTCAAGCTGCTTACCGATTTACGTATCTTCTTCTTTAAGAAACTTGCACCACTGATTCCGGGTCGTGTTTCTACGATGCGTGATGCCGATCTGCTCAACCGCCTAGTGGCGGACGTAGATGCGATGGATCACGTTTACCTTCGACTTATCAGCCCTGTCGTGATTGGTATTTTTGGCATATTGAGTTTAACGGCTGTCCTGGCGTTCTTTGATTGGCATCTCGCCCTACTGCTTGGCTCGATTCTTACCGTCATGTTGTTTGTATGGCCGGTACTGTTCTATAAACTGGGTAAAAACAATGGCGAGAATCTCACTCATCATAAAGCGCAATTACGAGTGGCGACACTGGACTGGCTTCAAGGCTACAGCGAACTGAGTATCTTTGGAGCAGAAGAGCGTTATCGCAATCTCATTCTAGAGAAGCAAAAGCAGCTGTTGTCTAATCAGTTTGTGAACGCGAATTTAACGGGCATGGCTTCAGGCCTGCTTATGCTTGTGAACGGTCTTACACTGGTTGTGATGCTTTGGTTTGCTGCAGACGGCGTAGGAGGTCGTACTCCTGATCCTTGGATTGCGTTGTTTGCATTTGCAACGATGGCAAGTTTTGAAATTTTGATGCCTATTGCGGGCGCGTTCCAGTACCTGGGTCAAACGTTGACTTCTGCTCGTCGTTTAAATGAAGTAATTTTGGCTGAACCGGACGTTGTCTTCCCTGAGCAATCGAAACATAAAGGCACAACGTTAGACATTGAATTCGACAACATTGACTTCACTTACCCTGACGGTCAGCAAAAGGTGCTGAAAGACTTGTCACTCTCACTACCGTTGGGCACTAAAACAGCGATTGTAGGTCAAACAGGTTCAGGTAAATCAACACTGATTCAGCTTCTTTGTCGCTACTGGGATGTAAACCAAGGTGAAGTTCGAATCGGTGGTACAAAGCTGCAAGATTGGAGCGAGTCTGACCTGCGAGAAGCAATGACAGTGGTAAGTCAACGCGTTGATGTACTGAATGGAACACTGCGTGACAACTTACTTATGGCCGCTCCAGAAGCAAGTGATGAGCGACTGTCTGAGATTCTTCAAAAAGTCGAACTTGGTGGCCTTCTTGAGGCTCCAGGGTTAGATGCTTGGTTAGGCGACGGTGGTCGTCAGTTATCTGGTGGTGAGAAACGCCGAATCGGTATCGCTCGCGCATTGCTACGTGATGCCCCAATCCTACTCTTAGATGAACCGACTGAAGGCCTCGATAAGCGTACGGAACAAAAAGTGATGGCGCTTTTCAATGAGCACTTTGCTAATAAGACAGTGGTATTCATTACACACCGACTTATAGAATTAGAAAACATGGATAGTATCTGTTTGATGGAACAAGGTAAGATCATCGAGCAAGGCGATCATCCAACGCTACTCGCTCAGAAAGGTCGTTACTACCAGCTATTACAGTCTCTATAATTCGATATTCTGTGACGAGAAGGGCTCATCAAACGATGGGCCCTTTTGCTATTCCTGTATTGTCAATTGCCTAGTTAAGTACGTATACAGGGCTGATTTACCGACCTGATTTTTTGAGATAAGCCGCCATTTCATCTTCCGGAACCATCCCTCCACCTGTTGCCCAAACAAGATGCGTTGCGTTTCTGAGTTTTTCTTCGTCAAATTGCATTCGAGACTGATAAGCATGATTATTCGAGACGTGCACTACCCCAACCATACCGGCTAATGCAGAAGGCTCTAGATTAATGCCTTCTAGTTCACTTAACTCACCCAAGTGGTGATACATACGAGCATCATCAATGGTGTAAAAGCCATCAATTAGCCTTTCCATCGCTCTACCGACAAAGCCCGACGCACGCCCTACTGCCAATCCATCAGCAGCGGTCATGTTGTCGATACCCAAATATTGTACCGCAATCTCGTCATGCAAGCCGGTATGTACGCCCAACAACATGCACGGAGAGTGCGTTGGCTCTGCGAAAATACAATGAACATGATCACCAAATGCGACTTTCAAACCAAACGCCACGCCACCAGGCCCACCGCCAACACCACAGGGTAGATAAACAAACAGCGGATGATGCTCATCAACCACGATTCCCAAGTCATCAAACTGCTGCTTAAGACGCTCACCCGCAACAGAGTAACCTAGAAACAACGTCTGCGAGTTTTCATCATCAATAAAGAAGCAGTTAGGATCTTGCTCTGCTTCTTTACGACCTTGCTCAACGGCAACACCATAGTCTTGCTGGTACTCCACCACTTTGACGCCATGTGATCGGAGCTTATTTTTCTTCCACTCCCGCGCATCAGAAGACATGTGAACCGAGACTGAAAAACCAAGCTTTGCACTCATGATGCCAATGGACATACCGAGGTTACCCGTTGACCCAACCGCAATACTGTACTGCTTAAAAAACTGCCGAAACTCATTGCTGAACAATTTGCTGTAATCATCGGTTTCGCAGAGTAAGCCAGCTTCAAACGCCAACTTTTCTGCATGGGTGAGCACTTCATAAATGCCACCTCTCGCTTTGATAGAACCAGAAATTGGCAGATGGCTGTCCTTTTTAAGCATTAAACGACCCAATATTGGCGTGTCGTATTGCTGCTCCAAACGCACTTTCATCTTGGGAACATCCACCACAGAAGACTCAATGATGCCATACGAAGCTTCCGTTTCGGGAAACGCTTTCATCAAATAAGGCGCAAATCGTGCTAGCCGTTCACTCGCAGCTTGAATATCTTTCTCATCTAGCCTCACATAGGGCAAACCTTCTGCTAAAGAGGTTATGTTTGGGTTAAACCAGCAAACCTCCTTAAGATCGATAAGTGGCGCCAAGAGTGGGAACTGCTTGATCAGCGCTTCAATATTCGCCTTGGTCATTTTACCTTCCTGGAGTGATGTGAGTTGAGATAAACAAAAGCGCCGCAATTGCGACGCTTTAATGAATAACAGTGAATTTGATTTTATGCGTAGTTTTTCTCAAACTCTTGCATAAAATCGACTAACGCTTGTACACCTTCTAGCGGCATGGCGTTATAAATGGAAGCTCGCATACCACCAACGGCTCGGTGTCCTTTTAGTGATTTCAGCCCTTTGGCATCGGCTAGTTCAAGGAACGTCGCATCCAGTTCAGGTTTCGCAAGTTGGAATGGCACATTCATCAAAGAACGGTTTGCTGAGTGCACGCCATTACGGTAGAAACCAGACTGATCGATGTAATCATACAGTAGTGCGGCTTTAGCGCGGTTCACTTGCTCGATCGCTTTTACCCCACCCTGCGCCTTCAACCATTTGAAAACAAGACCAGACAGGTACCATGCAAAGGTTGGTGGCGTGTTGAACATTGATTCTTTCTCAGCCAGAACAGTATAATCCAAGATACTTGGCAGTACCTGCTTCGCCATACCTAACAAGTCGTCGCGCACGATAGCGATAGCAATGCCTGAAGGACCAATGTTTTTCTGAGCGCCCGCATAAATCACACCGTATTTCGATACATCAATCTCACGAGAAAGAATCGTCGAAGACATGTCAGCAACGATTGGTTTGTCGGTGACTGGAAGATCGTTAATCTCGATACCGTCAATGGTTTCATTTGGACAGAAATGCACGTAAGCCGCTTCTGGAGCAATTTTCCATTCGTTTGCAGGTAGAACGGCTACTTTTCCGTCGATTTCTGTTTTTGCATCAAATACGTCTGGCTCGCAGTATTTCTTCGCTTCAGCTACCGCACTTTCAGCCCAATAACCGCCGTCGATGTAAGTTGCCGTCTCGGCATCACCAAGTAAGTTTAGAGGAACAGCAGCAAACTGAGCACGAGCACCACCTTGGCAGAACAGCACTTTATAGTTGTCCGGAATATTCAGAAGATCACGTAAATCCTGCTCGGCTTCTTCTGCAACTTTGATGAACTCTTTGCTTCGATGGCTGATTTCCATGACCGAAGTACCAAGGCCTTGCCAATCGATTAGTTCCTGTTGTGCTTGCTGCATAACTGCTTTAGGCAGACCTGCTGGCCCTGCACTGAAGTTAAATACGTTGTCCGTATTTTGTTCCATGATGCTCATTGCTCCTGCTATGTAAATATTACGAAATTAATATCACGTTTTCGCAGCGATAAAAACAAGAAAAGAGGTCTTACGACCTCTTTTTAAAGACTAAGCGTTAAATTGGATTAATTCCGCAACAATACTTGGCTACTGTTGTTGCATCAAGGCGGGCATAAGTAGCGCCACTAATGGGAACTCATGTCCATTTTCGAACCTCAATTTACCGTCACCGATTTCTGCTTTGAGTTGATAACCGCCCTCGACTTTCTCGATCAACTCCATGATGAGCAGCTCATCGATTCCTTCTTGAATAAATGGGTAGTGCGTCACTAATTCGTCAGAGAAGTAAGTACTGAGCTCACCAGTAGTCGCCGTCATCAACTTCATTGGGTCTTGAGTAATGTGGTCAGTACCTTCAGGAATGGATAATTGCCACTCGTTATGGAACTTACCGTCACCAAACGCAAGTGAAAGCTCATTCACGGATAAATCAAAACCTTTGCTAAACAGCGTGTCAACATGCGGCAATAAGCTCGCAATTTCCTGCTCGTCTAACATTGGAGAGCTTTGATAGATAGACATAATTTGGTCAAATGACTGGCTATCCACATCTGCAATTGAGAAATCCAACTTAAAGTTATCGACATCCGTACCATCAGTTAAACGCAGTTTCTTAGCATCTAGGTTCAGCTGACTGTTCAGCTTATCACCAGACTCATTCATCGTAGTGTTGCCGCGGTAACTCGCATTCTCAATCAAAAAGACAGGCGTTAAGTTCGAATCAACCACATCCAGCTTCTCTAGAGAAAAAGATTGCTCACCCAGCCAATAGCCTTTTGCTTGCTTACCTTTACCCTGACCTGTCAATGCATTCAGATGAAGCTCTTCACCGTTTTCAAAATCCACTTGAACAGAAGGAACAGAAACTTGGTAATTGAGATCACCCAATACCGTCACATCCCCTGTCACTTTTGCAGGGCTTGTAGAAACAGAAACACCTTGCGCTTCGTTACGATAATACCAACTGTCTAGGTCAAGGGTGAATGCCGTATTGCCATTTAGTTGAGTCTGACTATGCATCGTGAGAGGCAAAAAGTCATTGTCCACCAATTTTGAATCTGCTGTTAGGCTTGTTAGACCGTGGCTAACATCACTGGTTACGTCAAACGTCGTTGGCATACCATCACGCTCTAGCTGCGTTTTAAGCTCAGGATCAACAACTGAATAACGAGTCAGCACGACTGAAGACAAATAGCCACGCTGATACTCGACCACTTCGCCTTTAATCATTTCATCATTCATATTGGTAATACCATCTTCAATGATGGACTGACCAATTTGTCCGACAGCCAATGGCCAACACAGCGCTAATGAGATAGCACCACCAATGGCGCCGATTTTTTTAAGATTTTGCATAACGTCACTTACTAGGTATTTTCGGTCAGTCTACCCCAAACCACCTGCGGAGAAAACATTGAGACAAATCAGACTATTGATGCTTATTCTAGTCCATTAATCAGGAATCATACTTGGCTCCCACTCATCATGTCCTTTTATTGTTAAAGTTTGCGTGGCGAAGTTTTAACCGGAGCTAAAACATCTGTGAATCGTTATGCTGTGTTGTGTCTCGACAACAACCCAATCAGTGCTGAACAGTTTCGATTGGAGCTGTCTGCCTTCTCAAGTAAGTTTGATATTTTTTCTGTCGAATCGATAGAAGAGGCTCAAAGCGCTTTAGAGTATCTAGAAGAAAGAGAGCAGACTGTTGCTTTAGTCATAGCGAGCCATCACGCTCATTTTAATGGCGTGGATTTTCTTATTGGTTTAGACCGGATGCCGCATACCGAGCAAGCAAGAAAAATTCTTATTAGCTGCTCGTCTGATATAGAGGCAATTCTCACTGCTGTTAATGAAGGCAGGCTCGACCACTGCCTCACTAAACCTTTGCCAGATCACGTCTTATTTAACACAGTGCAAAAAGAGCTGACCCAATTTATCTTGCGAAACGGTAAAGAAGACCTGCTAAGTTACAGTCAGATATTGGATCATCACAGCTTGTTGCGAGCGCACATCAATAATCAGATGAGCCATTATCAAGCGGGCTTTTTACACGACTACCACTCGATGTCTGATGCCGAGTTAGCCGAGCAAGTGATCTCCGCTCTCCAGCAGTTTTTCAAAGATAACGACGAAACAAGAGCGTGCCGTACATACTCACCTGAACACTTATTAACCGTGGAAGGCGAGCCAAATAGCTTTTTGTGGTTTATTACCGATGGTGAAGTGGCTCTGTACAAGCGCGATGAACAAGGCATGCAGCAAGAGGTTGTACGCCATAACAAAGGTAATATTGTCGGAGGCATGTCGTTTGTTACTGGGGAATGTTCTTTCTCGACAGCCCTAACGCTGACAAAGACAGAGGTCATCAAACTCGATCGCAACGTATTCAATAAAGTGATGCAAAGCGACTCAAACTTGCTGCCTCTTTTTACAAACTTGCTTTTACGCCACTTCAACCGCCGATTACAAAGAAGCATCAACACCAAGCTGCAACTTCAAAAAACGCTCGAATCGCTGGAGTCTGCCCACCAGCAACTCATTGAAAGAGAAAAAATGGCGATGCTCGGCCAGTTGGTTGCGGGCGTGGCGCATGAACTAAATAATCCGATAGCAGCGATATTGAGGGGCGTAGAGAATTTAACGCATACGCTTGCACGATTACTTAACGAAGTACCCAGTTCCGATATACAAATCAAAGGCATTGAGTTACTGAGCAAAGCTCAAACCGCAAAACCCGCTTCAACCGCAGAGCTCAGATCACGCGTTAAAGCACTTAATCATGCCCTTCCAGACCGAACACTGGCTAAGAAAGTGGTGAACCTTGGGCTAGAGTCAGATCACGAGTTACTCACTCAACTAACGAAAAAACAGCAAGTGTCTTCTCATGTTCTCGATACTCTTGAGCAATACCACAAAGCAGGTTCCACTCTTCGCTCGATTAACGTCTGTGCTGCGCGAATTGCAGATATGGTGAAAAGCCTTAAAGGTTACGCACGCTCAGATGATGAAGCCCAGCACTATGCTGATATTCATGAAGGTATTGAAGACACCTTGGTGATCTTCGAAAACAAACTAAAAATGCATCAGGTTTCCACTGATTATGCGGATTTACCTCCTATCCTTTGTCAACCAATCGCACTCCAACAGGTATGGACGAATTTGGTCTCTAACGCCATTGATGCATTTCCGGAAAAAGGCGTTTTAAAAATACAAACACGTCTTGCAGAAAAAGATCATACACATTACGCCGTTATCTCGTTTGAAGATAATGGGTGTGGCATTCCTGAATCGCAAAGAGAAGCCATTTTCGAGCTCAACTTCACGACGAAAAAAGAAGGCAACTTTGGTTTAGGCATTGGACTGTCCATCTGCCAGCAAATCGTGACAGCACATAAAGGATGGATTGACGTCGAATCAGAGCTCGACAAGTTCACACGAATGACAGTCTGGTTACCAGTCATCGAAAAAGGAGATGAAATATGACCAAGTATTTAATTTTATGTGTCGATGACGAACGAGAAGTCTTGGATAGCGTGCTCCAGGATCTCGCTCCCTTTGAGGAACATTTTATTGTCGAGGGAGCGGAATCAGTCACTGAAGCAAGGCAAGTGATCGAGGAGATGGCGGAAGAGGAAGTTCAGCTTGCGCTCATTTTATGCGACCACATTATGCCGGAGCAAACTGGGATTAGCTTCTTAATCGAACTCAGTCAAAATGGTGACACAAAAGCGGCCCGCAAAGTCTTACTTACAGGACAAGCCGGCTTAGAAGACACCGTTGAGGCCGTCAATAACGCAAGTCTGGACTATTACATAGCCAAACCATGGAGAGGTGAAGAGTTGAGAAAAGCAATCGTGTCTCAGCTTACTGCTTTTATGATTGCAAATGATGATAACTTACTATCTTGGACTCAAGTCCTTGATTCTGAGGCGATCCTCAATGCCATGGCTGAACGCAGAGCAAGCTTCGGCGAGTAATATGCGTGGCTCTAGCTTGAATGTCACCAAAGCCAGCTGATCCACGTTATTTCGCGCAATAGCGCGAGTATGGAAAAGCATCACTATTTATCCGATTGATGCTCTTAGACGTTGTGTATATGGCGTAGTTTTTGCTTAAACCCACTAACTATTAAGTTAATTGACAAAACATCGACACATTTTTGTTGGTCGTGGACCTTCCTTTTTATTATGATGTCGGACAAATCAGATTACGGTTCAAGTGGTTGCTTGAATCCATGGAAATAATGAACAAGGTTTATCGTTAGTTATGCGTAAAACACTATTAGCCGCTGCCTTACTAGTGGCATCAAGCCATGCCCTAGCCGCAAACGACCGCAATGCGCCAGCAACTATGAGCAACTTTAGCTACGACTATTTCGAAGCACGTATTGGCGCAAGTCCTGTGACATTTGGTGCTGGATTCAGCAAATCAATTCACCCTAACGCACATGTTATTGCTCGTATCGACTCTGAGTTTGAAAGTGATTTTGACTCAGCCGCTGGTTTTGGCTTTCATTCGCCACTAAACAACTGGGCTGACCTTACAGGTGAAATGCTAATGCGCGTTGTACAACCTTCAAGCGATAGCAGCACTGACGTAGGTATGGAACTGAACTTAGGTGTTCGTCAATGGTTAGGTCCTCAATTAGAAGTAGGCGGCAAAGTCGGCTACGTTTCTATTGATAACGATGACGACTGGACCGGTGCAGCATACGCTCGTTTCCACTCAACTGAGCTTTTCTCTCTAGGCGCTGAAGCGCGTATCAACGACTTTTATGGTGATCAGGTAATGTTCACTACCCGTTTTAAGTTTTAATATTTGTGCTTTAAGAAAAGAGCAAATTAAAAAACAAAAACCGAGGCCCATGCCTCGGTTTTTTGTCTAATCTAATGACTAACTCAATGAAGTGGTCAAAAACTTCAATGTCCTTTTTCCGCTTTCAACACTTGCCTTTACGACCCGCTAACTCCATCAAAACGAGTCAATCATCGTGCGTTCAGCTTGCTTACTCACACAGCGCCAGTAACTGCTTTTTACGCGGCTCTTGAATCAGTTTCCAATGAACACCGTCAGTGGCACCAGCGAATTTCCAAAGCAACTTAACATCAACGTCATTGCCATAAGCCACTTTAACTTTGTTGAAGACTTTTACAGGTCCAAGTTCTAAAAAGGTTTCTACGTCATCAACACCTGCTTTCTTGACCATTCGCTCAAGAGTTAACTGCATATTTGGCAGATCTCTCAAACGTCTACTGGCAGAAGACTTTTGATATTTTCGTTCCTTAATTGAGTATTCAATTGATTTTTGTACCAGTTCATCGAGTCCTGCATATCCGGATTCAAACAAATCTGTTACGTCATAATAATTTACGGTTGCCGTCGTCTGTTTTTTGACGTGCTTATATTTTTCGCAATTCAGTTGAGTAAACACTTCGTCCAATCCATTACCACCACGTAAGTAGCAGCAATCATTGCTGACAAGCGCAAACATAGCGTCATCGGTGAATAAACCGATACCACCGAACATAGAACGTTTTTGATACTCACTAAAGTTGCGTACATATTTAAAAAAAGCTTGGTCTGTCATGTCCATTGACCTCTTTAATCTGAATAAATTACCCCGATTAGCGATGTCACCAGATAAACAGCAGCTTATAGCGAATTATAAATGTCGATTTGTTGGCGATATTTTTGTGAGTTGTGCTCACCAACTTGCTTAATCATACTTAACGTTGAAAAATAAGTTAGGACATAGGTCACATATAAAAAAGTATATATTCAGCATACGTGATTAGTTTCACACTTATTATTCATGTGGTGATATTTTTTTGACGCACGGCATGCCCAAAACACGCCATCATTATGATCTCGCTGGCAATTACGAGCACGTGATACGCATTTAATTGATAAAGAATACGCTGTAAGGGTACACTGTACGAAAGATCTCAAGTACAGCGTCACAATGGAACATTTATCATTTTTTTGGCTGCCAAATAATAAAGATAAGCTTATAAACGCACTGGAATCCGAGTTTGCTCAGCTGGTAGAACAGTCCATCTCAACGGGTAAGATTTCATTACCCCCTATTCCTGATGTCGTGCTTAAAATTCAGCAGTTATGTGTCGAAGAACACACCACTATTTCAGATGTTGCTAACTGTTTGTTAGAAGATCCCGGCTTGGCGGCGGTCGTTCTACGAGTAGCAAACTCTGTAATTTTCAATCGTAGAAACATTACCTGCAACGACTTAACCACCGCGGTATCTCGCCTTGGTATACTGCGCGTGCGTGATATTGTTACCGCACAAGCGATTGAACAACTTAAACATTCAGTAAATTTAACCAAAGAATGTAATGCTATCTTGGTGAAAAGTGCAGCGGTATCCCGAGAACTCGGTGCCGTCATGGTGATATTGGTTCAAGCGTTTCGTAAACACGAGCCAGGTACTTACGGGCACTTGGAGCAAGAAAAAGCATTGCTGGTTGGTCTGCTAGCCGATATCGGTTTGTTTTGTCTAATTAACGAGTACCACCTGTACTTAGATAGAGGCAATTACCTAGATCCTGAAATTGCGTTGCAAATCTTCCAAACTCGTTGTTCAGCAACAAGCAAACTGGTGCTCGAGCGCTGGGGATTTGACAATGACTTTAGAGAGGTCTCCTCAAACGAGAAGTACGAGCAAACGCGACCGGAAGTGAGTTATTTAGACATTGCAAGAATCGCGCATCACCTATTGATGTTCCGCAATCATGATGAACGCATTGATGAACACGAAGTTGAATTCAACTTAACAGGTGCAGAGGTCTTGTATGAACTCAGCAATATGAGTGATACTGACTTCAATGACCAAATACGTGCAGTGCTAAGTGCTAGCGGCTTGTAATTTATCGTTTTCTCACACCTAATTCGCGATAAACGATTCGCTCAAGGCTGAGCAGCGTTTGGTATTTGGTGAAATATCTCTCTAATTTCAACCGATAAATAATTTGATTTATGTGTGTTGGTATTATCTCAAAAAAGGAATCATAGAGCTTTATGTTCTCAGGGATGCTATTTATTTTCGCTCCACTTGTTGTGGGGTATCTAATTCCTATATCTCGAGCCTCGTTACTGGAGAAGATCAATCAATCAACGTCCTACCTTATTTACGTCATTTTGTCGTTGATGGGACTAAGCCTAGCAGCGCTCGATAACTTAAGTAGCAACTTACAGAGTATTCTCCTCTATGCGAGTACTTTCTTTTTATGTTTAAGTACCTGTAATCTGTTGGCGCTGCCTATTATCGATAGGATTATTCCTCTCCAGACCAATCAGAATCAAAAGAAGCTGCCACTATCCTCGATGGCTTTAGAATCAGTAAAGCTGATTGTTGTCGTTGGTGGCGGGCTAGTAGTTGGTCTGCTGTTACCCATCGATTTAAGTTGGGTGGATACAGCGAGCGAATGGATACTCTTCCTGCTCCTATTTTTTATTGGTATTCAGCTTCGCAATAGTGGTCTTACTCTTCGCCAAATTCTATTAAATAAACAGGGTATGGCCATTGCGGCAGTTGTGATCGCAACATGTATGCTTGGTGGCGTTATTGCAGCGATACTTTTGGACCTTCCTCTCTATCAAGCCCTCGCGATGGCTTCAGGCTTTGGCTGGTATTCACTCGCAGGAATTTTGATGGGAGACGCTTTTGGCCCCGTGTTTGGGGGAGCATCTTTCCTGATCGAATTGATGAGAGAGCTGGTCGCGCTGGTAGCCATTCCTCTCTTTATTCGCAGCTATCCGTGTACAGCAATTGGTTATGCAGGTGCAACAGCAATGGACTTTACCCTACCTGTTATTCAGACTACAGGTGGTGTGCGTTGTGTCCCAGTCGCCATCGTTAGTGGGTTTATTTTGAGTTTACTGGTACCAGTTATGATGCTTTTCTTTGTATCACTTGCTAGCTAGATCTCAGGTTTTCGCTTTAACATCCATTACAATACGGCAAAAATTCAAATACCCAGTTAACGTCAAAGTGATCAAGATTTTGGCAATAATCCGCTTTCCTTTTGTCAATTAGCCCAATGATTTATCACGACTAGAGAGAAAGAAGGGTGAAACATCAACTTATGTGCCTTGCGTTAATAAAGGGATAACAACCAGAAGGAAGAAGAATGAAACGCTTTGTCGTTGCAGCGCTCCTCGCTACAAGCTCAACTTTTACGTTTGCCGCAGATCAACAATGTCTTGCAAGCAAATACGACGGCTATGTTGATGCCTCACTACAGTGGTATCAAGATCTTGTCGATTTGACGGTTACCCAGTATCCAGATCTAAAAGAAGTTAGCCAGTGGTTCTTGGACGGCCGTAAACATCACTTTGAATTAAACCGTGAAGCAGTTCACTATTTTCTAGAGAACGATCCTAGCCGTGTTGCAACAGAACAGCCAATCGAAGCATGGCTAAAATTAGAACAACACGACGTTAAGCAGCTAGCAAGCCGAAGTGATAAGTTAGGTGAAGTCGCAAAACAAACGTTTAGTGACCGTCAATCGACTAACCACCCCAAAAACTACGAGCTTCGTTCAGCATTCGCCGACCTGCTTAGCCATCCACAACAAATTGATACCGCGCTTAATAAGTACAATCAGTCAATAGAGAAGATTGAAAAGCAGAAGTGTGATTAATTAATCGTTGGGGATGCTCGAAAACACCGAGTGTTTTAACACATTAAAATCAACGATTTTTTAATGTGAAGATTGTAACCCTCACCTAAAATTTTCATTTCAGCAACATGGGTTTCAACAATTAAAACGGGACTTTGCGCCCGTTTTAGTTTAGATTGTGCCGCTCGCATTACCAAAATAACTACAAAGATTCTTTGCTATGGTTAAGGAACAAAAAACCGCTGACGTTAGCTTTGAGAGCTTGCTAAAGATCTTCACTGTCCCAGAAGGTCCTGACTCAACGTTAACCAAAATTGACGAGAGCCTCTCGCGAAATCTAAATCAATTTCTTCGTGAACACATCGTGGCAGAAGAAAAGCCTTTACGCGAAATCGAAAAAGACTTTTCTTCTGCTCAGATTCCTGAGCAGCCAGAGTTCGTGTCAGATCATACAGAACACTTACTCGACACTTTGGTGTCGCACTCCGTTCACACTTCTTCACCAAGCTTCATTGGTCATATGACATCAGCACTGCCTTATTTCTTGATGCCACTGTCAAAGATCATGATCGCCTTAAACCAAAACCTGGTAAAGATAGAGACTTCTAAAGCCTTTACCCCGCTTGAACGTCAAGTTTTGGGCATGCTACATCGCTTGATCTATGGTCAGAGCGATACGTTTTACGATCAGTGGATGCATAGCGCAAACCACTCATTGGGCGCATTTTGCTCCGGCGGTACCATTGCCAATATCACTGCACTTTGGGTAGCACGTAACAAGGCGTTAAGAGCCAATGGTTCATTTAAAGGCGTTGAGAAAGAAGGACTATTTAAAGCCATGAAGCATTATGGCTACGATGGCTTAGCGGTATTGGTGTCTGAACGTGGTCACTACTCCCTTAAGAAAGCAGCCGATGTACTAGGTTTAGGTCAAGAAGGCTTGGTTGCGGTTAAAACGGATGCCAACAACCGTATTATTGTCGACGACCTTAAAGCGAAAATTGTTGAACTAGAGAAACAAAACATCAAGCCTATTGCTGTTATTGGTGTAGCTGGTACAACAGAGACAGGTAATGTCGACCCGCTACCTGAAATCGCAGAAGTCTGCCAAGCTCACGGTTGTCATTTCCATGTGGATGCCGCATGGGGTGGCGCAACACTTATGTCTAATCACCACCGTCACCTTCTTAACGGTGTGGAAATGGCAGACTCAGTAACCATTGATGCGCACAAGCAACTCTACATCCCGATGGGCGCTGGTATGGTTCTGTTCAAAGATCCTGACGCAATGAAATCCATAGAGCATCACGCTCAATATATCTTGCGTAAAGGCTCAAAAGACCTAGGCAGCCATACATTAGAAGGCTCTCGTTCGGGCATGGCAATGTTAGTCTATGCCGCAATGCACATCATCAGCCGCCCTGGCTATGAGCTGCTGATAGACCAAAGCATTGAAAAAGCTCGCTACTTTGCAGATTTAATCAAGCAGCAAGATGATTTCGAATTGGTTTCTGAACCAGAGCTTTGTCTCCTCACATACCGCTACTTGCCGCCATTCATCCGTGAGGCATTAGCAAAAGCGGAAGGTTCACAAAAAGAACAACTGAATGAACTGATTAATGAATTAACACAGTTTATTCAAAAGCGTCAGCGTGAAACGGGCAAATCGTTTGTTTCACGTACAAGACTGAACCCAGACCAATGGCAGCGCATGAACACGATTGTGTTCCGAGTGGTTTTGGCAAATCCGCTGACGACCAAAGAGATTTTGAGTTCGGTGCTTGATGAACAGCGTGAAATCGCCAAGCAAGCACCAAATTTGATGGAAAGAATTCAGCAGGTGGTCACTGATATCCAATCGTCTTAATGGCCCGAAAGAGTTACATCAATTTGAAATTTTTTTTCGTTTTGATGTAACTCAAACATCATTCTCGTGCGACTGGCGCAACAAAACATCGATTACACATCCAATTCTGTAGTTTTTACAACATTTTGTTTGAGGCCTGTCAAATTCTCACTAAATAGTATCCGTTATTGGTTTAGACTGATTGAAGATCAGGTTTATACTGATTCTATGGCGCTGGTTGTTTTCGTTAACGCCCCACTCTACTCTGGAATCTTCGTGTTTCCTTTCGTTAACAGAGCCAGCGAGTTGTTCTCTATACCCTCGTGAACACTATGAATACATTAGAAAAAATTCAAAAAAACCTGGAGAATTTCAGTAAGTCAGAGCGCAAAGTTGCGGAAGTAATTATGGCGTCTCCACAAACTGCAATTCATTCAAGCATTGCAACGTTGGCTAAAATGGCTGATGTTAGTGAGCCCACTGTAAACCGCTTCTGTCGTCGTCTGGACACCAAGGGCTTTCCAGATTTTAAGCTTCACTTGGCACAGAGCCTAGCCAACGGTACCCCTTACGTTAACCGTAACGTGGAAGAAGACGATGGCCCAGACGCGTACACCCATAAGATTTTCGAATCGACCATGGCGTGTTTAGATGTCGCGAAAAACAGCCTAGATCCAATGCAAGTGAACCGTGCGGTCGATTTGCTAACGCAAGCGAAGCGCATTTCATTCTTTGGCCTTGGTGCATCATCTTCTGTAGCCCGAGACGCACAAAACAAGTTTATTCGCTTTAACATTCCAATTACTTGTTTTGAAGACATTGTCATGCAGCGCATGAGTTGTATTAACTGCAGTGATAATGATGTTGTGGTTCTTATTTCTCACACAGGTCGAACGAAGAGTCAGGTCGAAATAGCAAACCTTGCTCGTGAAAACGGCGCGACGGTCATTGCGATTACAGCAAAGGACTCACCGCTAGAAAAGGCAAGTTCACTCGCTATTACGCTTGATATTCCTGAAGATACCGACGTTTATATGCCAATGGCGAGTCGAGTTGTACAGATGACGGTGATTGATGTACTGGCAACTGGCTTCACACTCCGCCGTGGTACAGGTTTCCGTGAGAACCTAAAACGCGTAAAAGATGCGTTGAAAGACAGTCGCTATGACAAACTAAGTCAGTACTAAGTCCTGCTGTTTAGTGAAAGATTTAATAAAGGGGAGCTCAACGCTCCCCTTTTTTCAATGTGCTTTAGATCAATACATCAACCCAAGTCGTTCACACTCGATAAGTCCGTTCTTGATTCAAGCACTTCTACAGAGCTCACGTGTTGTGTGCTCTCTGCCACACACTCTCCACTGCAATCACAGACTTGCTGCAATATGTATATCAAACGTTCCTGATTAAGGGGTAGCGGGTTGCCTTTGATCGCCATCGACTTAAGCGCATCGTTCGCCACTTGTTCAAAAGAAGTTTGGCATACTCCGAATTGGCCAAGTAACGGCAACGCTAACTTATCTAAAACCATATTTACCCAAAGAACCCCATCATGCTCATTCGCGTTCGCACGATCGGTAACCAGTTGGGCAAGTTTACGATAACGACTTATCACATCATTCCTGCCAGCGAGCTTCGCGGCGTTAATATTTTCCTGCATCACGTGCGGTGCAAGACGCGCCGTGATCACGCTGTGGGGCGCATCTAACTTACCTCCTAACGCCGACGCAAGCCCATGCGCAGCACCTAATTTGGCATTAGTAATGGCCATGCCACCGAGCAACGCAGCGAACGATAAATCCGACCGAGCCTTATGATTATCTTGCTTACAAGCAGCAATCACTGAACGGCTTAAACGACGAAGTCCCTCTTCGCACACCATATCTGTAAGAGGGTTTGGCTCACCACACACATACGCTTCCATCAAATGAGTGAACGCATCCATCGCGCCACGCCCGGATGTGTATTGATCGGTTCCATAAGTAAGCGTCGGATCCACAATGGCAACGTCTGCCAGCATATCTGGGCTTCGAAGACTCACTTTCACTTTATCTTGTCCAGACTTCAACACCGCATTTCGAGTCACCTCTGAACCCGTGCTTGCTGTCGTAGGAATTGCAATAAAATGAAGAGGTTTTGCCTTTAATGGTACGTTTCTTCCTACCACCTCGACGTAGTCGTAAACATTGCCTTGATTAGGAATAATAGCGGCTAGAGCTTTACCCATATCGATGACACTGCCACCGCCAATAGCAATCACCATATCAGGCTGGAATTTTCTACCGAGTACCGCGGTCTCTTCTACCATTGTGATATAAGGTTCGCCATTGATTGCTACGTGTTGGTAACGCATATTTTGAGCTTTAAGGTAGTTAATGATGGGCGTGGCTCGTTGGGTATCCTTCCCGGTTACCAGCAAAACACTGTAGCCAAATTGGTTGATAACGGATAATGAAGACTGAAGTGCACCTTCACCAAATATAATCCTTGTTGCAGTCATAAACTGAAACATACACGTCCTCCCAAAATAATATACCCAAATAACCTCTTGCCCTCTGATTTAACACTTATGTAAGAGTTGAAGTCATTTGCGTATAGCCAGATTAGATTGCTATGTTTTTGAATAAAAAAAATTGACCAATTCCACCTTGCCATCATTAACCCCTTAAAATGTATGTTTTTTATGCGTCACTTCACATACTTTAGAGCCATAGAATAAGGAAGCGCGTTTAGTTTTTATTCGATAGATTTCACCTATAGAACCAAGAGGTAATTGCCGCTTTATTTCCGTATCTGGATCGGGCATAGTTACTGCAACAAAAGAGAGCGCACTCAGCCGCTATGTTTTGTACGCTTTCAAAAAAGAATAGATTTAGGAGAAATAAGATTATGTTCGTTGTTATCTTTGGTCGCCCTGCATGTCCTTTCTGTGTTCGTGCAAAAGAACACGCAGAAACGCTAAAAGCGAAGCGTGACGACTTCAACTACCGTTACGTTGATATCCATGCTGAAGGTATTTCTAAAGCAGATCTTGAGAAAACAGTTGGTAAACCAGTTGAAACTGTTCCTCAAATCTTTATCGACCAAGAGCACATCGGTGGCTGCGACGAGTTCGAAGCATACGCGAAAGAGCACCTAGGTCTATTTGACGAGTAATCAAGACAGTTTTTAAGAAAGCCGCTTCATGCGGCTTTTTTATTATTTTTCAGTTGGTTATTACCTTACGTCAACTAATGGTAAAACCTAAAAAAATTCACTTATCTTTTTGCTATATTTAGTTACAATTCGCAATTCTTAATCTTTTTGGCACACACTTTACCGAGCCACACAGTGAACATAGACGTCGTATACCTTCTTGAGCAAAACCCTATCCTTCTAATCTTCGTCGTATTAGCCATTGGCCTTGCCATCGGAAAAATCCGATTTGGCAAATTACAACTAGGCAACTCCATAGGCGTTCTAATTACCTCGTTGGTAATGGGTCACCTTGGCTTCTCATTCAATGCAGAAGCATTAACCATTGGCTTTATGCTGTTTATTTATTGCGTTGGCATTGAAGCTGGACCAAACTTTTTTGGCATATTCTTCAGAGATGGTAAGCATTACTTTATCTTAAGTATGACCGTTCTCGTGTCCGCAGTCAGCTTAACGTATGGCTTGAGCCACTATTTCGGCCTCGACTTTGGCTTGTCAGCCGGTATGATGGCTGGCGCGTTGACAGCAACACCTGTACTGGTTGGTGCACAAGACGCTCTTAACTCTGGCCTTGCGACTATACCGCGCAATATGGATTTTTCTTTGGTATTAGAAAATCTATCCGTGGGTTACGCGATGGCTTATCTGGTCGGCTTAATTAGCATGATCATGTTCGCGAAGCTATTGCCAAAACTACAGAAGCAGAACCTGTCTGATTCTGCGCAGCAAATTGCTCAAGAACGTGGCCTTGGAAATTCAAGCCAAAGAAAAGTGTACTTACCGATTATTCGTGCTTACCGAGTCGGTCCAGAATTGATTGACTGGACTGACGGCAAGAACTTGCGTGAACTAGGAATTTATCGTCAAACTGGCTGTTACATTGAGCGAATCCGCCGTAACGGTATTCTCGCCCATCCAGATGGTGATGCTATTTTGCAAGAAGGTGATGAAATTGCACTGGTTGGCTTCCCTGATAGCCATGCTCGCTTGGATCCTAGCTTCCGCAACGGTAAAGAAGTATTTGATCGTAACTTGCTTGATTTGCGCATCGTTGAAGAAGAAATTGTCGTAAAAAGTGACGCTATCGCAGGCAAGCGTTTATCTGATTTAAACTTATCTGAGTTTGGCTGTTTCTTAAACCGCGTGGTACGTGCGCAAATAGAAATGCCGATGGATTTAGACATTGTTCTCGCTAAAGGTGACGTCCTTCAGGTAAGCGGCGAGAAAAGCCGAGTACATGGACTCGCGGAAAAAATCGGTTTCATCTCGATCCACAGTCAAATGGCCGATTTACTCGCTTTTTGCAGCTTCTTTATTTTGGGTATTCTGTTTGGCCTCATCACGATGACATTCGGCCAGGTTTCGTTCAGCTTGGGTAACGCGGTAGGTCTTTTGTTATCTGGTATTACACTTGGTTTCTTACGAGCAAATCACCCTACTTTCGGCTATGTCCCGCAGGGGGCGCTGAACATGGTCAAAGATTTGGGTTTGATGTTCTTTATGGTGGGAATAGGTCTAAGTGCAGGCGGAAAGATGTTCGAGCACTTGACCCAAGTTGGTCCAAAGGTGATTGGTTTAGCATTCATTGTTAGTGTTGTGCCTGTAGTACTGGCCTATTTAGTGGGCGCACACATACTCAAGATGAACCGTGCCCTGCTCTTCGGTGCCATTATTGGTGCCCGAACTTGTGCCCCAGCTATGGATGTCGTCAACGACTACGCTAAATCCACCATCCCAGCTCTTGGCTATGCGGGTACCTATGCGATTGCCAATATTCTGATGACGTTGGCAGGTACGATCCTGATAATATTAAGTTAATAACTTTGACTGATGAAAGCAAAAAAGGCGCTCAATGAGCGCCTTTTGTATATCGGTTGTCTAATCAGTCATTCGATTAGATTTGGATAAAATCAGCTTCAACCGCTGGATTTACATCCGCTTCGTAATCTACGCCTTCAACACCGAAACCAAATAGTTTCAAGAACTCTTCTTTGTACTCTACGTAGTCAGTCAGTTCTTTTAGGTTCTCAGTCGTAATTTGAGGCCATAGTTCACGACAGTGCTGCTGAATGTCGTCACGAAGTTCCCAATCATCCAGACGTAGACGGTTCATCTCATCCACTTCTGCTGCGCTACCATCTTCTTTGTACAGACGTTGGCTGAACATACGGTAGATTTGTTCCATACAGCCTTCGTGTACGCCTTCTTCGCGCATTTTCTTGAATACCATTGCAATGTACAGTGGCATAACAGGAATTGCGGAACTTGCCTGAGTTACAACAGATTTAAGTACAGCAACATTTGCACTGCCGCCTGTCGCTGCTAACTTGTCGTTTAGCGCTTTCGCCGCACGATCTAGGTCCATTTTCGCTTTACCTAGTGCGCCATCCCAGTAGATTGGCCAAGTTAGCTCAGTACCAATGTAGCTGTACGCGACTGTCTTACAGCCTTCAGCAAGAACACCAGCATCAGACAGTGCATTGATCCAAAGTTCCCAGTCTTCACCGCCCATAACGGTTACTGTGTCTTTGATTTCTTCTTCTGTTGCAGGCTCAACACTTGCTTCGATGATCACATCTTTGTTGGTATCAACAGCAGTTGATGTATAAGTTTCACCGATAGGCTTAAGCGCTGAACGAACTAGCTCGCCAGTTTCTGGCATTTTACGTACTGGGGAAGCCAGTGAGTAAACCACCATATCGATCTGACCTAAATCTTCTTTGATCAGTTCGATAGTTTTCTGTTTCGCTTCATTTGAGAAAGCGTCGCCGTTTAGGCTTTTTGCGTACAGGCCTTCTTCACGCGCTAGCTTTTCAAAAGCAGCCGCATTGTAGAAGCCTGCCGTACCTGGTTTCTTCTCAGTGCCTTCTTTTTCGAAGAAAACACCGATAGTTGATGCACCGCCACCAAATGCCGCAGCGATACGAGAAGATAGACCGTAGCCACTTGATGCACCGACAACAAGAACGCGCTTAGGTGCGTTTTTGATTGGGCCTTGCGCTTTAGTGTACGCAATTTGTTCTTTTACGTTAGCTTCACAACCAACAGGGTGCGTTGTAGTACAGATAAATCCACGAATTCTAGGTTTGATGATCATATTCAACTTCCTTTAAAAAACCTTGTTAGGATAAAAGTTTCGTCGGGATTTCGCATCTAATTTCTGTAAAAATGCTCTGAAAAGGCAAGTGGTTGGAGCACTATCCCAACATCCACTCAGCAAGAACACAAAAAAGCACCTCATTGAGGTGCTTTTCGTAGTATTAACGGTTTACTATGCCGCCGGGTTCAAATGCGACTTTTTTGGGCAATCGGTTCGTACTTCAGAAAAGTCATGACTAAAGTGGTCAACTTGAATCGCCTTGTAACGCAATTTGTCTGCCGCCATGATTTGGTCAATTTCTTGCTCAGTTAACACGCCTGCTTCAAATGCTTGCTGCAGACGGTCGTGTAGCAGACCTTTACGAGCCACTTTCCCATCCTTCGCCGCCTTCATAAGCTTACGCTCTAAAGGTTTGATTTCGTACATTGCGAGGAAGGCTTTCTCCATTAAGCCTACGCTGTCGTCGTCGGATTTTCCGATGTAGCAAAGATGCGTGAGTCGATCACGTTGAGCTCCTGGCGTCATCATCGCTTCCGCCAGATTCACACACAGTTCATCGCTTGGCTTATTGAAATGATTGCCAAGTGGGAACAATAACCCTTTCAGCACACCGCCAACGTATTTCACAGGGAAGTTGGTATAAGCCTCATTTAATGACTTAGATGCGTTATACAAACAATGTTGAACGGCGTAGTGGACAAAATCTAGATCGCCTTGTTGACGTCCTTCATCTTCATACTTTTTCAGTGCGGCAGACGCCATATATAGATAGCTTAAGCCATCACCCAGACGTGCGGAAATCATTTCTTTACGCTTCAAATCACCGCCTAGTGTTAACATCGCGAAGTCAGCACTAACGGCAAGCGCTCGGCTTAATCTTGTGATTTCTTTATAGTACTGCTGTGTTGGGCCACTCATGTGCGCTTTTACAAACCGAGAACCAGTTAGCGCCGCGCCAAATGCACCAAATGTATTGCCTACCGCATGTTTGATGTGTTTAAAGAGCAAGTTGTCAAATTCTTTCGCCCCTTGTTCAGAATCTGGATTCGCAGCAGCTTCCATTTCTTTTAGTACATATGGGTGACAACGAGTCGCACCTTGACCAAAAATCATCAGGTTACGAGTCAGAATATTCGCGCCTTCAACAGTGATAGCAACTGGAATACCGAGATAATGTTTAGCAAGATAGTTCATTGGGCCATCTTGAATCGCACGACCCGCATGGATATCAAACGAATCATTTAGAATAGTACGCGCGATTTCCGTCATGTGGTACTTGGCAATCGCGGTTACAATCCCAGGTTTTTCTTTCATATCGAGAGAAGTCGTCGTCAGCGTACGTGTTGCTTCTAGTAGATAAGTAAGGCCACCAATGCGCCCCATTGCTTCTGCAACACCCTCAAACTTACCGATCGACATACCAAACTGTTTACGTACGTAAGCATAAGCACCGGTTGTACGTGTAGTAAGGTGGCCAATCGCTGTGCCAAGCGCTGGGAGAGAGATACCACGACCAGCAGAAAGACACTCAACCAGCATACGCCAACCTTTACCTGCGTAATCAGCGCCACCGATCAACCAGTCCATAGGAATGAAGACATCTTCACCACGAGTCGGACCATTCATGAATGCAGAACCCAGAGGATCATGGCGCTCGCCTATCTCGACACCTTCATGGTCAGCGGGGATCAGCGCACATGTGATTCCAACCTCTTTCTTATCACCAAGTAGCCCTTCTGGATCCTGTAGCTTAAATGCTAATCCGAGCACTGTCGCCACTGGCGCAAGTGTGATGTAGCGTTTATTCCAGCTAACTCGCACGCCAAGCACTTCTTTGCCTTCGTGAGTGCCATAACAAACTACGCCTTGATCTGGTATACCACCGGCGTCAGATCCCGCTTCGGGCCCTGTTAATGCAAAACAAGGAATGTCGGTACCATCAGCTAAACGAGGCAACCAGTAATCTTTTTGCTCTTGCGTGCCATAGTGCGATAAAAGCTCACCTGGACCAAGAGAGTTCGGTACCATTACCGATACAGCGGTGCTGATGCTACGAGTCGCAATACGAGAAACAATGGTTGAGTTCGCTAAAGCGGAAAATTCACGACCACCATACGCTTTTGAAATGATCAGTGAGAAAAATCGCTCTTTACGTAAGTACTCCCATACTTCAGGCGGTAAATCCCTGTCTTCTTTGACAATCTTCTGGTCATCAAGCATTTCTAGCAGGGTTTCAAGCTCATTATCCATAAATGACTGCTCTTCTGCTGTCAGTGTCGGCGTTGGATAATGGTGCAATGTAGTGAAGTTAGGCTTGCCTGAAAATAGTTCGGCATCCCACCACACACTACCCGCTTCCATCGCCTCTTTCTCGGTGCTAGAGAGAGGTGGCAATACTTTTTTGAACACTTTAAAAGCTGGGTCACTAATCCATTTTCTTCGTAGAGAGCTCATAGTTCAGATCCTTTTGTTCACGTAACCGCTCTGGGCATAATTTTATTATTGGTTTAACTTTCTTATTTGTCTTGTGCCAACTGCTTCGCTGACATTCCTGCTGACAAATAAGGAATCAGCAAATCGACGACAGATTTCACATCGACTTCCTTTTCAAATTTACTTTCAGCAAGCTCCGAAAGAGCCTGGCTTGAAGCCATCGTAAATACGCAGGTACCTAGCGTGAAGTGCAGTCGCCAAAACAGCTGCTCCTCACATAGTTCCGGGTTTGCCTTCATTATCGAGAAGGTGAAGAGGTTAAGTACCTCTTCATATCGAGTGGTGATGAACCAACGCAGATGACCTTGTACGTCTGTGTAACCACGGCCAATTAACAACATGAATAATGCTGTACCATTGGGGCGCACATCATTTAATGTACGCAAAGGTAAACGCAATGACTCAAAGACGTCGTCCATGTCGTAGCTATCACGCGTGTTTAACTCGATTAGTGAGGTTTTAATGCTCGGCATGAGCGCTTCTAGGTATCTATCTAAAACCGCTCTAACTAGCGTTTTTTTATCGCCAAAGTGATAATTTACCGATGCTAAGTTGACGTTCGCTTTACCTGTTATCGTTCTTAGCGAAGTATCATTAAAACCATGTTCAGCAAAGAGTCCTTCTGCGACATCGAGTATTTTTTCTTTTGTTGATGTTCTCGGGGCCATTTTAATCACTCGTATTAAACAACTGTTTGAAAATATACTCCCGAAACTTTAGATTAACAAACGATTAACATCACACTTTCACCAATTGGTCTGACCAGAACTTATAAGGTGTGATCTAATCTTTTGAATTTAAGTCTAATAAGCAAATGATGCTCGCCTGAAGAAAATGACCAAGTTTCGCAAACCATCGTATTTGAAACGCTAGCAATGTCGTTAGGCGGTCGGAGCAGGAGGTGCGGGTTTGAAATGCAATTTAAGTTTATAGCTACTATAGAAAAGAGGGCTATCGAGTTTCAAACCGCCATTAAGTTGGTTACGCTGTTCGCCTCTTCTCTTACTTCTTTACGATACAAGCGGGCAGAAAGAATTAAATCGAATTTTTTTTGAAAAAAAATGGAACTGTTTGGAAAAGGCTCGGTCTGAATAAATGTAACAACTAGGGCATTTTAAGTTTCACTGGCCGTCAAACTTGTTTCCATCTAATTGTTACGTTGCTGCTTTTTTCTTATTAACTCCTATGTTTGTATCCGCCCAGTCAAATTTTCGGCTGGGCTTTTTTTCGCCCGCAGATCTACCACCTAACGTTTCGATGATTCCGTTCATCTCCATGGTCTAGACATCCGCTCAATACGAAAGTGTCGCTATTAAGTCGCTGATGTACTGAACTATGGGTATAAAAAAGCCTCCCGATTGGGAGGCTTTACAAAATAGCGCATTTTTATCTTACGCTTGTGCTTTCTTAGGCAAAGAAAAGTGCAGTAAGGCATAGCCAAGTAATGCTGCTGTCGTCGAACCCATTAAGATACCGAGTCGAGCATACGTATCAAATTCAGGACTTACATTTCCGAACGCTAAAGAGGAAATGAAGATAGACATTGTAAAGCCAATACCACACAACACAGATACCGCAAAGATATGCTTGAAGTTAACGCCTTCAGGTAACTTAGCAACGCCCATTTTTACCGCTGCCCAGCTAAAGGTAAAGATACCTAGAGGCTTACCAACCAGTAGACCCAAAGCAATACCGAGTGGCAGCATTGAAGTCAGACCTGACATCGATACACCTTCTAACGAAATCCCCGCATTGGCAAATGCGAATAGAGGCAGAATACCAAATGCCACGTATGGGTGAAGCGCGTGCTCCATATGTTTAAGTGGAGAATGTTCGCCCTGCTTTCCCTTTAGTGGGATAGCAAAGCCAATCACTACACCTGCCAATGTTGCGTGAACACCGGATTTAAGCACCGCGAACCATAAGATCGCACCGACGATCATGTATGGCGTAAGTTTTGTTACTTCCTTCGCATTCAACATGAATAGGACACCAGTCATGATGAAGCCAACAAGCAACGCCATGGTCGACAGGTCACCGGTGTAAAATAGCGCGATAATAACAACCACTCCTAAATCATCGATGATAGCAAGCGCCAGCAAGAACACTTTTAGGCTTACTGGTACACGCTTACCTAATAACGCCATGATACCTAAAGCAAAAGCGATATCTGTCGCCGCTGGAATTGCCCAACCAGAAATCGCCTCAGGATCGTTGGCATTAAAGGCTACGTAAATAAGAGCAGGAGCTAACATACCGCCAACCGCTGCAATCGCAGGGAAAATTGCGGTTTCTTTTGATTTTAACGCACCTTCAAGTAGCTCTCGCTTAACTTCAAGGCCAATGAGTAAGAAGAAAACAGCCATTAGGCCGTCATTAATCCAGTGAGAAACTGACATACCAAATACATAAGTATGCAGTACAGATTGATAAGTTTCGCCCAGCGGTGAGTTAGCAATGGTCATCGCAATTGCCGCGGCAATCACGAGAAGAATACCACCAGCTGATTCCATTTTGAAAAAGTCACGAATGACATCGTTCATGGTTTCGTCCTTATATTTATTATCTTAATAAACGATTAACAAAGAATGATAAGAGTGTATAGCGGTCGAAAACTTTAGAATAATCGCTTCTTCAGAGTATAAACTTCGATTTTTCCGATATTAAGTTTACTATACATCGTATTTTCCAACATAACACTCAATTTTGATCACAGCGCGTACTTGTTGTTATCGCGCTAAATGTTTATCAAGATTATGAGAAAATCAGCATAACATGGCATGTACTGTCATGATAACCCCATACTTTTGAGAAAAATTCAGGAAGTTTCATCCACTAAAAAACCACCCATTGGGGTGGTTTTTATCAGAATTTAATAACCGGTGAGCTGCATAAAGCCCCAAGCCTCGTTGGAGCCAGAAGCTAAGGTAGGACCTTCCCAATACGGTATAACAAAAGGAAGCCACATATCTGATTTGATAATACGAGTGGTCAAGTTAATTTGATGCTTTGGAATATTAATAATCCACTGCAAAGGCAGCCTTCTTCCATTTGATAAACTGGTCACTTGCATTGGTTTAATACTGATATCATCATCTGAGAGATTGATGACTTTACCTGAGCGTGTGGACAAGGTGCCAAACACGTGCGGTGTTTGTCCATGGTGGCGATAGCGGCTGACAGTCAGTGCTCGACCATCATCTAAATTGAGTACAAACCAATCCCAACCCTGTTGCCCTTCACCAATTAAGCCACTGCCCCACTCTTTCTGAGCCCAAGCAGAGCCAGCAACAGAGAAGCGTTTGCCATTAATGTTCAAACTCCCTTTCACCTTTAAAAATGGCGCACTAAAACTGAAAGAGGCAACAGATTGCAACGCATGTTTAACCTGAAAACCTTTGTCTCCATTCACGACAAAGGGGCCGTTTGTCATGGTATTGAGCTCAAGTCCAAACGTATCGGTAGTCACATTCAAGTTACCAGGGAAAGGCGTTGCACCAAGTGAACGCCACGTCCAATTATCAATCCATAACCTGAAAGGACGATTAGTCATGCCAGCTTGGCCTATCCCGCCTCTCGCTACACGTTGCTCTTTCCAGACGTGCGAACCATGGCTAACGACAACATGTGAAATATACAGTTGAGGGTTTTGCCATCCGCTGGTTTCTCGCTCATCCGTCGCGACCCTGAAGTAGCTCCATTGAACGTTGTATATTTTCCCTTGTTCATCTTTCAGTTTCGCAAAGTAGTGCCACCATTCATGTTGGTACTCGGGATGAAAGCGAAAGTCTGACGGTAAAGAGACATGTTCGTCAGGTAATACAGGTTCGAAAATCGTTTGATTTTCACGCGTTAGAATAGAATTAAGCTCGCTTTCTTGTGTTGCTGTCGCTTCCAACCAAAAAGTTGAGTAAAAAGCAGCCCCAGTCAAAAAGGCAAACGTAATAACAATGATCGTTGAAACTAACAAGCGTTTTTTAGAGCCCACTTTTTTCATTACAACGCGTCCCTTAATGACTTCATTGGCGTACTCTTAATCATTCTAATAACTGGCAATGCGCCGGCAATCATGATGGCAAGCATCGCCCAAGCAATAGTTTGAGCGTATTCCCAAGGGATCGTTTGAAGCTCCAGAGACCAACCGAATGATTGCTTAATGATAATATCAACGATCAAGTGTGCAAGTGCCAGACCAAGTGGCACCGCAATAATCGCGGAAATGGCCCCGAAGACAAACAACTGCAAACCACCCAATGCGACAAGTTCCTTTCCGGATACACCCATACATCTCAGCAAAGAGAAGTGCCGCTGCCGCGACAGTTCGCCCGCCAATGTCGCGAAGAATAAACCAAACACAGCAATAATCAGCGTGATGTTGCCCAAGGTTCCTGCAATAGCGAAGGTATGATCAAATACCCTCATTGCCTGACTATAGATATTACCATTATCAAACACACGGTCTTGCGGGAGGCGGAATACATTTTCTAAGCGATTTTTCAGCCCCTCCCCATTAACGCTATCTTTTAACACCACACCAAGGCCAACATTGCCCGTCCCTGCAAATGCATACAGCCAATTCCGGTGCGACATCATCACCTGGTTATACGGGTTTCCATAATCGTAATAAACACCAACGACTTGCCAGTCTCCACCCAGTGGTTCCTGCAAGTTAATGAAGTCTCCTGGGCGAATATCCAGCTTCAAGGCCATCGATTCACTCACCATCAAGCTCTTGGTCGCGTGCAGTTGATACCAGTAATTCGGGACACCTAGTTTTACCGTCAGTGCATCTAGCTCACCTTCAGAAGAGCCTGTACTCACCACTTGCAAGGCACCATGTTCGATTGGCATATCTTTTTCCCAACGCCACCAAACCGAGTTGACTTCTGGTTGGTTTTGCAGCCACGCACTCATCCGAGCTGCTGAGTTATTTGTCGGATAGATATAAATATCCGCTGCTAATCGCTGGCTGAGCCATTTATCGGTTGTATCCCTAAAACTGCCTACCATCGTTTCTACGCCGATATTTGCCGCCAGTGCCAACATAAACGCCATTGTTGCCACACCGCGATAACTCATGCTCGCAGCCGCATCGGCAAAAAACCAACGTACACGTACCCAACGCATGGTGTAAGAAAAGCTCTGGAACATATGCCACATAATAAATGGCATGAACAAGGCCACACTAACCAACATCAGCGCAATAATGGCAAAGCCAGTTTCTTGTGTTTTCGGTGCTTGATACACTGCGATTGCCGCGACACAAAACGCACACGCAGCAAGAGCCTGCCAAGAGAACTCACGCCCTGCAAATCGCATTAATGACAGTCGAGAAGATAGACGAATTGGCTGTGACTTCAACAAACGAATCAATGGCCACAAACACGATATTAATGCGCCCATCGCTGCCATGATCAGACTATATAAGCTGGACTGCCAAGACCATCCTATTGTTAAGCCTACGTTGGCATCGTACAAATCGCTCAGGCTCGATGAGACTGCAGGGATCAGCTCATTTGCCAAGATCAAACCAAAAAAGTTACCACACGCCCACGCAATAAAGACGAGCAACGACAACTCTAACAACAATGCTTGAGCCAACTGCGTTCCATTGACCCCCGTCTGTCTCAAAATACCCACCAAACGTTGTCGCTGAATAAATGACAAAGACATCGCTTGATAAAAAATAAACAACCCGACCAAAAATGACAGCATCCCCATCGCAGTGAGATTCATGTGGAATGCATTAGTTAACGACTCAAGCTCCGTACGCGTATTCCTAACGAGCGTCATGCCATTGGGAAGCATATTTTTCAGTGCTATTAGCTTTTCCTCTGGCATTTCACCACAAGAAATCGCAGATAAACCTGAGCTCCGCTTGAGCATACGCAACAACGATATATCAGTAACCAGCCGAGTCCCTGAGAGCATTTTGTTTTTATCGACTTGAATCGGTCCGAGACGACTTCCGTCATTCATCTCAATAAAGTCCCCATCCTGCCAACTCATGTAAGCGGCCAAATCTTGACTGACTAGAATGGGATAAGGAGGTTTCATTAATGATAGAACGGGCATCTCACCCAAAGATTTGCCTTGCTGCAATGGAATCATCGCGACAGGATCAATCCCCACCAGCATCAAGCTCATATCGGTTTTAGCATCTAGATGCAGCACGTCAAACGGCGCACATTGGTTAAACCCAGCTCGACGCAACTGGATATAGAAACCTTGAGGGATTTTATTGGCAGAGTGTTTAGTTCGGATTCGGTATGGCAAAGGATTGGAGAAAAGCTTTTCTCCTGTCGCATAACTTTGTTTTGCATGCTGGTTGATAGAAGTAACACCAACAAGAAGGGACACGCCTAAGGTTAACCCTAGCCAGACAAGAATAATTTGTAGTGGGTAACGACGGTAATGACCGAGTAGTGCCTTAACTACGGGCCATAACATGCAGTTGCCCTCCTTGAAGTCGAATCTTACCTTCCATATGGGCCGCCACTTTTTCACTGTGTGTCACCAACAATAAAGTGCATTCCAGTTGGCGAGCGAGACTCGTCAATAAGCGCATTACCGCTTCTGCGTTTCGCTCGTCTAGGCTACCAGTTGGCTCATCAGCGAGTAGGATTTTAGGTTCCATATAGAGTGCGCGAGCAATAGCAGCACGTTGTTGCTGACCACCAGATGCTTCTTCCGGGTAGCGGCCTAGCAGAGGCATTAAATCCAGAGCAGAAAGAATTTGACGCCACAACTCTTTATCTTCTGGCAAACCTTTTAACTGACGACAAAAACGAATATTGTCGGCAATATTGAGCGTAGGAAGCAGGTTGAACTGTTGGAAGATATTACCAATATTGTTGCGGCGATAAAGGGTTCTCAAATGCTCTGGCGCATCATGCATGGCAAAATTTGGAAACTGAACTTCACCAGAGTCTGCAGTATCCAGTCCGGCAATTAAGTTCAGCAAAGTACTTTTACCCGAACCACTTTCTCCCATCAGAGCGACTTGGTCACCTTGCTGTAATGTTAATTCTGCCCCTTGTAATACAGGGTGAAATTCTCCCCCGTCTACATAGCCTTTACATAGGTCTGACAGTTTTAACATTGATTATGCCGCTCGGATGGTATTTAAAAATTGGGATCAGAATCTACACTAAAATCCTGTTAGTAGAAAGTATTTTGAATGCTTGATCACACTATGAGAGTACAAATGCAACTCAGTTCACTTTCTGTTCCTAATTTTGTTGACGTATTGAGCAGATTTTTGCAGCTGCAGAAAACTCTGTTTACCTCTATTGACCGATAAGGTTTTTCATCCATTTTCGGCTCACCATTCTTGGCAGACAAATCGTCCACTTCACAACTTCCTCGGTCAAAAAGAGTAAGTAAACCCATTGCGGTTCCCAACCGAGCTGAATCGCTGCAAATGCCGCGAGTGGAATCCCGATCACCCACTGCGCAAGAATGTCTTGATACAAACAAAACTTAACGTCACCACCTGCACGTAATACCCCAACAATGACCATCATCGGCACCGAGCGTAGTACGACACCTAAAGCAAGAATCACCATAAACTGTTCAGCTAACTGGCGAGTATCCGCTGTCAGTGCACTAAACGCATTAAGGATCCATTGATTGGACACTATCAATACAACAGCGACCACAAATGCGATAAACACATTCAAAATGACCGTAGCCCAAGCTTGGTAATACACAGGTTCAAAGTTTTTCGCGCCGAGTTGGTTACCCACTAAAACCGCAGCTGCATTCGATAGGCCAATCATCATAGCGAGAGCGATTGACTCAACGGGCGTCATCACCGACAACGCTGCCAAACCTTGCACACCCGCTTGCCCCATGATGGCATGGTAAGCGAACAATCCACCAGCCCATGCCAAAAAGTTAAATGTGGTCGGTAAGGAAAGGCTCAAGAAACGCGTTATTTTGTCTAAAACCAAACCTGCGCGTATATCATCCCAACCAAATGCAATTATGTGTTTCTTCAGCCATAAATAGCCAAATAGACAACCGACTTCGATCGCGCCACTGATAACCGTTGCAATGGCTGCCCCTGTAATCCCTAAAGCAGGAAAACCTAAGTGACCCAAAATTAACACCCAGTTAAGGAAAACATTAGACAGAATGCCTATACCACTAAAAAATGTGCTCAGCCCCGGTTGGTGCATCGCTCTCAAGCCCACCGACATACTAGCGACACACGCAACAGCAAACATGCTAACGGATGAAATAATTAGATAGCTGGCCCCTAACTCAATCACTTCTTGTGAGTCTGTCGTCAGTTTCATGACTGGCTGTGGGAAAATAACAAACAAAGCAACGGCAATGGCGGCAAACACCATGGCTATCATCCATGTTAAAGCGGTACTGCGACGTACCCCGACTTTATCGCCTGCCCCCCAATATTGTGCGGTCAGTAATGCACCACCCGTCGTCACCCCAACTAACATGATGGTAGTAACAAACGTCGCGCGCGCCGCTACCCCAACAGCGGCTATTTCAGCTTCACCAAGTTGGCCGAGCATAAGCACATCGACGAGGCTTCGGCTAGAAAACATCATGCTTTGCAGTGTAATTGGTAGCGCGATCGCGAATAAGCGACGTAAGAATGCTTTATCTGCATGTATTGAGAGTTGAGAGAGAAAAGTCACAAGCGCTCCAACGACAACTTATTGATAGAATGGGGAAAGTGTCTCATGATTATACTCTGTGGTGTTTATTCCACCAACGATTAAAAGGACAGACAATGAAAAAGGTGTTGGTGCTAGGCGCCTCGGGTTACATTGGTTCTCAACTTCTTCCGTTACTTTTAGACAAAGGTTACGCCGTCACGGCTGCGGCGCGGCATATCGATTATTTGGAGTCAAGGACTCGGCCCCATCCTAATTTAACGTTGCGGTATCTGGACCTAGCCGACGCAGAAGCCACGCTCGCTGTGGTGAACGATTTTGACTTGGTATTTTTCCTAGTGCACGGAATGGCACAAGGCGATGACTTTGTTGAGTACGAGCTAAACCTTGCTTTGAACTTTAAATACGCATTGGAGCAAAGCCGTGTCAAACATGTCATTTATTTAAGTGCCATCCAACCGCAAACCGGAAACTCGCGTCATTTAGCCGCTCGTAAAGCCACTGGAAAGATCATTCGACAATCCGGTGTTCCAGTAACTGAATTGCGTGCTGGCGTCATCATTGGCCCCGGCTCCGCGGCTTTCGAGATCATGCGAGATTTTGTCTACAACTTACCTATTTTGATCGCGCCTAAATGGGTCGACTCAAAAGCCAACCCTATTGCCCTACCCAACCTCAATCACTATTTATTGCAGCTGGCCGAAGCATCAGCCCCAGAAGAAAACCAAATTTATGAAGTTGGTGGGCCAGATACACTCAGCTACCGCGAGCAGTTTAAAGTCATTTGCCGAATCACCAACAAGCCTTATCGGCTGTGGTCGACACCGTTGCTTACCCCAAAAATGGCATCGTACTGGCTCGGCTTGGTCACCTCTGTACCAGCAAACATCGGCAAAGCATTACTCGCGGGGTTAGAGCATGACTACATTGCCGATTCCAAAGCGATTGAAGCACGATTTCCGCAAACGCTGATCAGCTACGAGCAAGCGGTATCCGATACCATTCAAGATGAAGGCACGTTTGTACGCAGCAATGTTTGGGGCTTTGAACCAGCGGCACTTCGTCGATGGCAACCAGGGTATGGCTACTACCCTAAACAAGCCGGTGCGAGCATAAAAACTCAAGCCTCCGCTGCGGCATTATGGAAAGTGGCTCAAAAAATCGGGAGTCGTGAAAAAGGCTATTACTTTGCCAACATTTTGTGGCGCACACGTGAATGGCTCGACATCTTTTTTGGTGGCGGGAAACCGATTCGCGTTTCTCCTCCGGGGCCGGAGCTCAAAGTCGGCGATTATATTGACTCTTGGAAAGTGATTCGCTGCGAAGAAAATCAGTTCCTCTCCCTGTTTTTTGGGATGAAAGGCCCGGGGCTTGGACGTTTAGAAATTACCATCAAAGACCATGGTGATGAACGAGAACTGGATATCACAGCTTGGTGGCACCCGCAGGGGTTTCTCGGGCTGCTTTACTGGTTTGCCATGATGCCAGCCCATCTATTCATATTCAAAGGCATGGTCAAAGCCATCGCGAAAGAAGCCGAAAGTATCAGTATTACTCCTCAGGTGGGACAGTCTCTGGAGAATCTAGAGAAATAGGCAGGTGATGGGCAATCCCCGCATGGCAATCAATGCACGATTGATCTCGACTTTCCATCATTTGATGTCGACGCGCAACGGTTCGTCCTTGCGCTTCGAAATCCATCTTGTCAACGGAATGGCAATATCGACACTGTTTTGATTTATTCTCGATAAACTGCTGTGTGACTTCAGCAGCCAACCTCGGACGATGCTCCGCCTCGAAGTTCTCTAACGTAATTTCTCCAGTCAGTTTGTGATAGATGTCGGCTGTAGCGCCGATTTTCAATGCGATTTTAGCAAAAAACTCCCTAGGGACATGGCAATCACTGCACGTAGCGGCAATCACACCCTGAGCATTTTTGAAGTGTGGAGATGCTTGGTACTCCTCAACTATCGTATCCATCCCAATATGGCAACTATAACAAAACTCGTTGCGATTGGTGTAATCCATACCAAAGTGAAAAACACTAACTGCCAACCCACCAAGGATAAACGCCAACAAGCCACCAATTGGTATGCCGAGCATCCACTTCCTGTTTGGTTTACGCCATAAACTCATCGGGGTTCATCCCAAAACAGCGCTAGCGATAACTCGCATAGTATTCAACGAGCGCATTTAAATCATCGGCACTAAGCCCTTTGAATGCTTCGTCCATTTTCTTATCAACGGAGCGTTTCCCTTGCTTAAACTGTTTCAATGTCGTGGCGAGATATCCCTTCTGCTGACCAGCTAAGATCGACGCTTCGTCTAGAGCGTTGCTGCCACCATCCGAATGACAGTTCTCGCAGCCTTTCGCGTGGATAGCCTTACCTTTCATCGCTAACGCTTGATCAAAAGACTGCTTAGCTGGCACAAACTCGAGCCCAGCATAATGTTTTGCTAACTCTTCAATCTGCGCCTCAGATAAAGATTTAACTATCGACACCATGTCGCCTTTTTTGCTCGTGTCTCCGTAAGCGTGACTAACAGAATTTGCAGGCCTACCTTCTAGGTAACGTAGCATCTGGTCAAAAAAATTGAATTCGGGAATCCCTGCGATGGTAGGAATATTCGTGTCGGAGCTAACACCGTCTGGCCCATGACAGGCTTCACATTCGTATTGTGAAATTAGCTCACTTGGTGATGCTAAACTGTGGGAAACCAAAGCAGAACTGATGGCTAACACTGAGGAAATTTTTAGTGAGAATTTAATTATCTGGTGCATATTAGACTGACTCCGTAGTAATTATCTTTATTAATCAAAACCAGACAGCGAATAAACGATAAGAAAATCAATTTATAAACGCGACTTAAAACCAACGATATCCAAGATAAAAATATTAAGCCGTCAACTATTTAAAGTAGCGTAGTTCAATACCCTCACTTTTTCTGCGCCGACCTCTTCAATCGCAGAAAATCCAACCCAAATAATTGATTTAAAATGACAATAAATTCAACCCCAAAATTCACATACAAAAATAGTGGTTTATTTTAATAATATTTCATATTGCGTCTATACTCTTACAAGCCATGTGTTTCGATTTATTCAAGCGATGTAAATATGGATATTTTTTCTTTTGCCTTGAATATGAAATTAATATTTCAATCAATCGTTTATTGAAATATTCAACCATTCCCATGCATTCCCACTTACTTTAGGACGAATCGAGAGGGACTATGAACGGTTTAAAGTCGATCGCTACATTAATATTTTTTATTTTACTGCTCACCGGATGTGGTCCAGACAGCAAAAACGATCAGAATACACCACCACCTGCACTTGGTGATTTCGAGATCAGTGTTTCCAAGCCATCATTGGTCACTCAAGAAACCGGAGAAACCAAACTGGTGGTCGATTTTACCGTTAAAGACGGCAGTGACAGACCTCATGAGCTAGACGAAACGAAAGATTTTCGCATCGCACTTCTTAAAGCAATGCCCTCTCGTGTCGATACACAAAACTCGAGCGATCCAGCCTTTGCCTTCAATGGGCGCCATGGCAACACTTATTGGAAGAGTTTCCATCACTCAAGTAATACCGCAAATAACCGTGCCAGCATGGAGAGTGTTTGGGATGGAACATTAGTAAAAACAGACGAGGGATATCGCTACACGTTTGCCATTCCTGACGTTTTGAAAGTGTCCGATCCTTATACTGCCGACTCTTCTAGCAACAATGGTTTTATCGCTTGGGATGCGAATAAACTCCACCGAATCGTCATGGCGTATGGCGAGCAAGGCAACGGTTTTACCTACGTGTTTGAATGGGTGCCGCAAGAAAGTTCAGATACGGCTGTCTCCCGCAATGTGATTGAAACAGGCACCTGTGAAAACTGTCATATGGGCGAACCGCTTCATCATGGACCGGGCTATCGCTCAATTGATAACAACATTGCCGTTTGTACCGCTTGCCACAATGACAGTAACCCTGGCGCTGCGCCAGCCAGACGCCCTCTCGCTGCCATTGTTCATCAATACCACGGTAATGTTTTCAAATTAGGTAGCGACAGAAATAACACCGAGACTTACAAACAGCCTGTCGACGAGAATGACGTGCTCGTTACCGACATCAATGGTTTAGTCATTGAAGGCAACCCTTTCCCGCAAGATGCCCGCAACTGTACAACCTGCCATTCAACCGATGTCGCGAAAGCATCAGACGCCAACAATTGGTTTGAACACCCAAGTCAAGTTGCCTGTGAGACCTGTCACTTGTACCGAGACAGAGGAGCGCATGATAACCAAATCGGTACGGGTTGGGTAAGAAACGGCGAACCACAAAACTCCTGCTCTGGCTGTCACCGACCTTATGACCGAGACGACAATGGCGCTCCAATCATCGGCCAAGACGCAAGCCGAAGTGCTAAAACGGTTCACGTAATGCGTTTAGAGAATCTTGCAAAGGCACGTGATTCGCTTGAAATCAACGTTGAAAGCGCGCGATTTATTGATGACCAGTTTGAGGTTGAACTAAGAGTGTCGAAAGCGGGCACAGGTATTGGATCCATCGACGAACTGACACCTTTCATCAATGAACATGGCCACCTCAATTTGTTGCTGAACTGGGATAACGGCCAAGGCCCGATGGTCGCAAACAACAGTCTCAACGTCGCCGATGATGGCGCACTTGGTGACGGCTGTGAGGCTCAAGGAGAAGGCCTATTCTTGTGTCATAAAGACTTCACTGACGCTGCGATTAAGCCAATCTCCAACTCTACGTTGACGGTTAACATCGCCGACATGCCACTTTGCGCCAACCGTAGAGATGGCGAGCTCGCCGAATGCGTCACGTTTGAAGGCATCGATCTTATCAAATCGCCTTTCGTCATTGCCGCCAATAACGCATCCGGCTCGTTTGATGTGTCTGGTATCAACAAGCAACACAAACTGCCAGTGGGCGCGGACATTTCATCGTGTAACGATTGTCACAAAGAGCTGACTATCCATAAGCTTGGTGAGCATCCACATGCCGCCACCGACTTCCAACAATGTAAAAATTGCCATAACTCTGAACGTTCTGCGTTTTATCCTGGGATGGCGGCTGATCTAAAGTACCACGTACACTCATTCCACGCCTTTGGCTCCGCTCATAGCGGTGAAGCGCCTTTCCCTGGCGCAGTCAACAACTGTGAGGCCTGCCATACCAATGCTCAATACAACTTACCTAGCCAACAAAATACGCGCCCTTCTCTTGCGAGTGGTAAGTACTTTAGTCCTGCATTAGTCGCCTGTGGCGCGTGTCACTTAGAGTCATCTTTAGCTAATGCTGACCCGGATAGTGTGGCAGGAGATGCGACTCTGAACCATATGCTGAATCACGGCGCCGTATTTGGAGCAGACACCGCGGAGCAAGCCATGGGTACTGAGCAGTGTGCAACTTGCCATGCCATTGGCCAGTCACAAGGGGTAGATAAGGTTCACAAGGTATACGACTACCGTTGAATTCGTCATTGAACACAATGCTTTGACAATTAAGGACAAGAAAAGGAAGAGCTATGAAAGCAATGTTTCTGCGGTGGTTGGTAGCTGGGATACTTGGGTTAGGCGTCATCTTCACCGTCAGTTCGGAAGATGTCGCCGAGCCAGAACCCAAAGCGGCGACGTTAACTCAAGAAGAAATTGAAACTATATTGGACACCAAATTTTCTGAGGGGAAATACTCACGCCGTGGAGCAGATGGCTGCCTTCGTTGCCATGACGATACCTCAGACAAACCTGCAACCGGTATTTTCGACAACATCCACGGCAAGTCAGCGAACTTGCATGGGCCAATGAATGATAAACAATGTGAAGCATGCCATGGCCCAGCAAACAATCACGCGCGCAATCCGCGAAAAGGACAAGTTCGTGAGCCGATGATCACCTTTGGGCCAAACTCCTCTGTTCCGGCCGAAAAGCAAAACAGCGTGTGTTTATCTTGCCACCAAGATGCGAAACGCTCGACTTGGCATAGCAGTGAGCACGCTTTTGAAGGGCTGTCTTGTGCAAGCTGTCACCAACTGCACCAAAAAAACGATCCGATGATGGTTGCCGAAATGCAAGCAGACAAATGCACCGATTGTCACTCCCGCACCAAATCGGATATCCACAAACGCAGTCGTCATCCTATCATTGACGGCGTCATGACTTGTTCTAGCTGCCACAATCCACATCAGGCATTAAATGAAGCGAGCCTGAACTGGTCAACCGTCAATAACGCTTGTTACGAGTGTCATGCAGAAAAACGCGGCCCATTCTTATGGGAGCATGAGCCTGTAACTGAAGATTGTACATCCTGCCACACACCTCATGGTTCAGTGAACAAAGCCCTGCTAAATAAACGGCTGCCAATGCTATGTCAGGAATGTCACCGTGTGCCACATGCAAACGTAGCCATTCCTGAAAACGACTTGAGAGTGCGTGGCGGAAGTTGTTTGAACTGCCACAATCAAGTGCATGGCTCTAACCACCCACGTGGTCAAACATTAAGTTATTAGGAGGGAGGCATGAAACTATCTCAACTGTGCATCGCTATTTCCCTTGCTTTTGCTGTGCAAGCACACGCCAACGATTATTCGTTACAACGTTCTCAACCAGCCGACACTAGCCGCTGGCAGTGCAGTGGATGCAGCAGCGACGGCACGTGGAGTGGAGAAGTCAGCGCTGGCGTCGGTTACCTTAACAACGATGGTTCCTCGCGATTCTATAATTGGAATCCACCCGTTTACGGTACAAACTCTGACAACAAACACTTTAACGCGAGCCTAAACGCCAATATCGAACAATATGAAGACGATGGGTTCTACAATCGAATCGTCGTCGAAGATCTTGGTTTGCAACGCTTTTTACTGCAGTGGGAAATGGGGCAGTACGACGGATTACGTGTCCTCGGCAGTTATAGTGAAACGCCGTATTTCTGGAATCAGTCCTCACTCAGTGCGTATCATCCAAGAGAGGATGCACTCGTCAGTGGTGACCTATCGAAATATGAAAACTCAGTGACGCGAGAGACGTTTAAGTTAGAACTCAAGTACACACCACATACGCCATGGAAGCCATATGCATCCATGAAGCACGAACGTAAAGAAGGCACAACTTCGCTCTATTCATCGACCATTCCGGGTTACGCCAACGCGCCGGGATTCATACCCAAAGCCGTCGACCATGAAACCTTAAATACTCAAGTAGGAGTAAGCTACATGGAAGATTTTTGGCTGGTGGATATTGCGTATCGCGGCTCGTTTTTTAGAAATGACAAGTCCGCACTTTATTACGGCAGCACTACCAATCCTTACGCTAACCACCTCGCGTATGAGCCTGACAACGACTTTCACCAGTTTGCTGTCACGGGGAATTATCGGTTGAATCAACAAACGTTCAGCGGCCGCTTACTTTGGTCACAGACGTCTTCTGAAGGTGGGTTAAATCCGTTTCCACAGTCCCCCGTTAACTCCAATACATTCCATGGCGAAACTAACACTTGGCAAATGAGCGCGGATTACCACAACAAACTTTCGCGAGATACAGCTTTCGCCATTTCTGCAGACTATTCAGACAAAGACGATAACTCCGATAGAAACACCATCATCGGATCGACGAGAGAAAAATACGACCACACCAAAACCAAACTGGAAGCAACACTCAAGCATCGTGTTACTTCTGATGTGAAATTGAATACGGGTTACCATTTTAGACAAGATGAGCGAAGTTATGCTGATAGGAAACGTACCGATGAACAACGCGTTTTTGTTGGTGCCCAGTACAGACCAAATAGACCGTGGCAATTAGGCGGTAAAGTCTCCTACTCTTTTCGCGATGGCTCTGATTGGCAGGACGACAGCAGCGACTCGCCTAATTTGCGCCAATACTATTTAGCCGATAAAGAGAGGATTGAGCTCCGTGGCGACGGCGGCTATGACGTAACAAACGATGTCCAGTTACTTGCTGAGCTTTGGTACGGAAACGACGACTATGTTAAACCCGATATAGGTTTAAGCGAAGGAGAAGATTACGGCTACGATATCAGCGTCAACTTCAATTTACTCGACGGACTAAACGGGCATGTTTTTTACAATCAACAGGTCATCCGCTCCGAGCAACAACAAGCAAACTCTGACGTTGTCGGTTGGAATCGCTACACCACCAAACTCAAAGATGACATCACAACCATTGGCTTTGGTGTGAGTAAAGAGCAGCTACTAGACGACAAACTTTCTATCTCGTTTGATTACAGCTACAGCCAAGCTGATGGAAAATCTTCAACCACATCTGGTGGCTACCAATATCCCGATAACGAGGCGAACTCGTACCGATTTGAGGTCATCGCTGACTATGAAGTATCTGAAAATCAAAACGTGCAGCTTAACCTCCGTTATGAAGACTACTCAGAAGAGGATTACTTGTTTAACAACGAAACCGGAACGATGGGCGACGTTTTGCAAAGCTATGAAGGTCTGTATGGCGGCGTCTATTGGAAATATCGCTTTTAAGCACAGTGTGACGTAACAAAAAAGCATCAGACGTTTTAAGCGCCTGATGCTTTCGTATTTCAATTCTACTGCTGTGAGAAGTTGATTAAGCTTGGAAGCTCAAAGGAATCTCAGCCAATTGGTTACCTTCGTTTGCAGGGAAGATAAGGTACTCGCCGTGGTATTTCACCATCGATTTGTAGTCCGTCACTTTATGCACCATAAAGCCCGCTTGCGCTGCTTTCTCAACAAACTCAGCATGGTTGCCACGCACAAACCAGCTCATTGGTTTAACGAGCAACTCGCCGTCGAAGCAGCTTTCGCATTGGTCTGCACATAGTGCCAAAGAATTTTGACCTTCCGTGAAGATTTGGATTTTGCCACAACCAACCAATTGTTCAGAGGTAGAAACCTCCCAACCCGCTTGCTCCATTACGTCCAAAAAAGCTTCGACGTCAGAGTCTTTGATCACTTTTGAATCTTCACCTTCAGGGAAGAATTGCGCGTAGAAAGCAGAAATACGTTTGAAGATAAACAACAAACCAGCGTTATTCCCCTTTGAACGCCCCGCCTTTTGCCAACGAGTTAAGTCATCGCCGACCGTTCGACCAAAACGCTGAGATTTCAGAGCTTTTGTTACCCAACGAACAAGATAGTGGTTGTTCGCTACTGGCGCATTGGCCAACTTGCCAGAACGATGTTCCTGCTCCAGTTCATTCAGAGCAGAGTTAACCAAGTTTTGAATTTCTTTGGTGTAATTCGACATTACGCCTTTCTTCCTAAAGTCCAATAAAACAGTGCTGAAAGCACAGAACAAGCAAACATAACGATGATCATAGGCCACGCAACATTACCTGGTAGTGATGCCACCAGCGCGCCAACCAATGAGCCGATACCGAATCTTAACGTCCCCGCCAGAGACGATGCCGTACCCGCCATTGATGGGTAGCCACTTAAAAGCAGCGCCATCGCATTACTACCAATCGTCGACAATGTACCGATAAACAGCACAACAAAAGGCACGATGCCCCACAATCCGAAGTCCATCAACCAACTTACGAACAGACCAATGCCAGCCAAAAGTTGCACGAACAACCCAAAACGAAGCATGGCATGAGAGCCAACTTTCTTCACCAAGCGACCATTAATACTGGTCATGATGATCATCGCAACAATGTTCAAACCAAATAAATAACCAAAGTGGTCTGGTCGAACACCATATAAATCAATATAAACAAACGAGCCCGCAGTCAGGAATGCAAACATTCCGGAAAATGAAAACGCTCCAGAAAGCATCAAACCTATCGCTTCAGGGTTGGAGCATAATCTGGCGTAGTTTCTCATCGTAGTGCGAAAACGAAGCGGCTGACGATTTTCTGGTTTCAACGTCTCTGGGATTTTCCAAAGTACCAGTAGAATTACCACCACAGCGAAAATGGCTAATACCCAAAAAATAGAACGCCAACCAAACCAGATCGCTAGGTGACCACCTATCATAGGCGCGACCAAGGGTGCCATGGTGATCACTAAGGTGACGAAAGACATTGCACGGGCAAAGTCTTCACGGTCAAACATATCACGCACGACGGCTTGGATAATGACCGCCGCTGCTGCGCCAGCAAAACCTTGTGCCGTACGCACATAAGTCAATGCATCGATGCCGTTTGTGGTCGCACTCACTACCGCCGCTAATCCAAAGAAAAGCACACCCAAAATCAGTACAGGTCTACGGCCAAAACTATCGGCAAGCGGCCCATGAATTAACTGGCCAATCGCAAAACCTGCCGTATAAGCCGTCAACGTAATCTGAACCGCGCCAGGCGCGACCCCCAAATCTTTCGCGATGGTTGGCATTGCAGGCAGATACATGTCGATCGCCAAAGGCGTCAAAGCACCAATCGCTCCTAATACAAGAAACAATAGAAAACTGATTTGGGATTGCGGAGCACTTTGAGCTTTTTCTGTCATTCTTTTACCTCTTGTTGGAGCCCTACCGTCAATACTTGCAGAGCAAAGTGAAAATAACGGACAGTTCTCATATCGCGGAATGCAGAAGCCAAAGACCTGTTCTATCCAACGTTCGAGAATCATAAGGGCAAATATGTACCAAGGTGTGACCTTGACGAACTCGACATAGAAAAGCATGTGAAAGCGAAATGTGTTTATGGGAAACAAACACAATGCAGTAAAAATGATGGAATTGATTCCACCATTTATTCACCGTAGCCGAAGGCTTTGCAATAAGAGTATGCATGCCTCAGCTAAATGCAAAGGCATATCACTGAGATGAGTAAGCACACCGGAATCGTCTAGGCACTAATTTTGGTAGGAAAATTAATTTTGAGCCAATTCCTACCAAAAAAACTAGTTCCAATTGGGAACTAAAGAATTTCCCATGCCGATAATTAATTCCAAATAGAATCAATTTCTTCCGGCGTGAGGTAGCGATAATCGCCAGGTTCTAGTGCCTCATCGAGTTCAATCGAACCAATACGCTCACGATGTAAGTACTCAACTTTATTTCCTAACGCCGCAAACATGCGTTTCACTTGGTGATACTTACCTTCCACAATAGTTAACAATACTTCATTCTCGGCCTCGTTCACGATCTCCAAACGAGCAGGTAATGTTGCTTCTGATTCATTGCGCAAAATGATGCCTTGTTCGAGCTTTTCCGCGTAATCAGGCTGAATCGCATCGACAAGCCAAACACGGTACGTTTTCTCACACTTATGCTTAGGTGAGGTAATACGGTGAGACCACTTACCATCATCCGTAATCAACACCAAACCGGTTGTGTCTACGTCTAATCGGCCTGCAAAGTGAAGGTTTTCAATTTTAGGCTCATCAAGCAATGCGAATGCAGTTTGGTTGTAGCCATCTTCATGTGAACAAACAAAGTCAGCAGGCTTATACAACATAATGTAACGAGGACCAGGAGCACCTATAACGCGGTCTTCCCACATTACTTCTGCACCTTCAGGTACTTTAAATGCACCACTTTTTTGAACCTCACCGTCAACGGTGATGTCTCCACTTTTGATGATCTTTGTTGCCTGTTTGCGTGTTGCACCCAGGGCATCACACAAATATTTATCTAAACGCATGAATACCTCATTGAATTATACCCAAGTGATCTCCAAATCTTGGTTTAAAGGTCACTTGGGTATAAAAGTCAGGTATTATAGCGTTCCTCGTTCGAATAGTTGAGCAATTTCACATATTTTCATGTACACACTTCGTCCTTATCAAGCCGACTCGGTTAAAGCAGTCATTCATTACTTTCGTAAACACTCGACACCAGCAGTGATCGTGCTGCCAACCGGTGCCGGAAAAAGCTTGGTGATCGCAGAACTTGCTCGCCTTGCGAAAGGGAGAGTGTTAGTCCTCGCTCACGTTAAAGAGCTGGTCGAGCAAAACCACGCGAAGTATGAAGGTTATGGTTTAAAAGGTTCCATCTTCTCAGCAGGATTGGGGCGAAAAGAAACTGACCAGCAAGTCGTGTTTGCTTCGGTTCAATCGGTCGTACGTAACTTAGATTCGTTCAAAAACCAGTTTTCTCTGCTCGTTATTGATGAGTGCCATCGTGTGCCGGATGACAAAAACAGCAGCTACCAAAAAGTTATTACTCACTTACGAGAACTGAACCCAGGCATTAAGGTGCTGGGACTAACTGCAACGCCCTATCGTTTAGGAATGGGCTGGATTTATCAGTATCACACCCGAGGTCAAGTACGCACCGAAGAGCCTCGATTCTTCCGCGATTGTATTTTCGAACTACCGATCCGTTACTTGCTCGACGAAAACTTCCTCACTCCGGCCCGCATGATGGACGCGCCCGTTTTGTCTTACGACTTCTCGCAACTGAAACCCGCAAACACCGGACGCTACAAAGAAGCAGAAATGGACATGGTGATCGATAAAGCCAAGCGCGCCACTCCGCAAATTGTTGAGCAAATCATGCAATATGCGAGAGAACGTCAAGGTGTCATGATCTTCGCCGCGACTGTCCGACACGCACAAGAGATCCGCAGTTTACTGCCAGAAGGCGAAACTGAAATCGTCATTGGTGATACACCTACGCCGGAACGTGACGCGATCATCCAAGCGTTCAAGAATCGTCAAATAAAATATTTGGTCAATGTTTCGGTACTGACTACCGGGTTTGATGCGCCGCATGTCGATTTAATCGCGATTTTGCGACCAACAGAGTCAGTCAGTCTATACCAGCAGATTGTAGGGCGAGGATTACGCTTATCAGACGGAAAATCAGAATGTTTAGTGCTTGATTACGCAGGCAACAGCTACGATTTATACCAACCTGAAGTCGGTGATCCCAAACCAGACTCTGACAGTGAAATTATCACGATTCCCTGCCCGGCTTGCGGATTCAATAACAACTTCTGGGGGAAATTGGATAGTAACGGTTTCTTGGTTGAACACTTTGGCAGACGTTGCCAGGGTTACTTTGAAGATGAAGACACAGGCGAGCGTGAACACTGTGGCTACCGTTTTCGTGCCAAATACTGTGGTGAATGTGGTGCCGACAACGATATCGCTGCGCGCATTTGTCATGAGTGTGACGCAACGCTTGTTGATCCAGATAAAAAATTAAAAGAAGCCCTTAATCTAAAAGATGCATTGATATTTGAATGCACAGAAATGGACCTGTCAGTATTCAAGTCCAGTGATGGTAAATCTCAACTCAAGGTGACGTATTCTGGTGAACCATACCAAGGCGAAGGCAATGCGTTAGTTCATGAGTTTTGGTCATTGAGTACCAAAAAACAAAAACAAACGTTTAAAGACCAATTTGTGCGCCCTCACTTGGCAGACAAGCATCGCCCTTTTGAAGAGGCTTCACCGACACGTGTTGTTGCCAATCAACATCGTTTCCGTTTGCCTCAGTTTGTTATTGCAAGGAAATCCGGTCGCTTTTGGAAATTGCGAGACAAAATTTTTGAAGACGAGTTGAAATAACGTCTGCAACATTTAGTAAAACTGAACTCGATGATTCACTCTCTGTTCATCTATATCCGATATACTGCGGCTAACGTTCTAGAAAAGGTTTGACTATGTATAAAGCAACGACTTCTCAACATTCTGCGTTACTTTTCGGCCTTATCACGACATTGATGTGTGCACCAAGTTTCGCCAAGCATGACGACTACTATGCATCACAAAATGGTCACGCCATCGTGCAAGATGTCGAAAAGCCTGGAACACGTATTGAATTCGATGAAGATCAAGATGAGGTCTATCGCGCGGTTCAACAAGGATATATACGACCATTTTCGGACCTTTACGCCGCAGTAGAAAACGACCTATACGGCCGTATCATCAAGGTCGAGCTTGAAGAAGATGATGATGCTTGGGTGTATGAATTGAAAATTCTGTACAACAATAGCGTCCTGAAAGTTGAGTACGACGCCGCTACGCTGGAAATGCTTGAGATCAAAGGTCGCAGCTTTAACAAAGCGTTAAAGCCACAAAACAACTAAACTGGTCTAATGCGTAATCCCGACGCAATGCGTAGCTTACTTCGATAACACTCCCAACATAATAAGAATCACCAATATGAAAATACTTGTCGTTGAAGATGACCCTCGTTTAGGCGAGCAAATCATCGAAACATTAGAAAGTACCGGCTGGGTACCAGAATTATCTCAAGATGGCATAGACGCGCTGTATCGCGCGACATCGGAAGAATGGGACGCTATTGTTCTTGATCTAGGACTGCCGAAATTGGATGGCCTCACTGTGCTAAAAGGCATTCGAGATGAAAACATCAATACCCCTGTCGTTATCCTGAGTGCTCGCGATACCCTAACGCAGCGAGTTGAAGGTCTAAACGCAGGTGCAGACGATTACCTAACTAAGCCGTTTGAAATGGTTGAGCTTATCGCTCGTATTCGCGCGCAACTGCGAAGAGCATCAGGTAACGCCTCTCCTGTGATGCAAATTGGCGACTTGAGCTTGGATACGCGCACTTCTAAAGTCATGTGGCAAGGGCAAGCAGTAAGCTTAACGGCGCTGGAGTATAAAGTGGTCGCTTACTTTATGCATAACCCAGAAAAAGTAATTTCTCGCACCGAACTCGTCGAGCACATTTACAAACAAGACTTTGATCGTGACTCCAACACAATCGAAGTTTTTATCGGTCGAATTCGCAAAAAAATCGCGCCAAAGATCATCAAAACTGTCCGAGGGTTGGGATACCAATTAAATGCCGAATAAGAACAGGCTACCGTTGAACGCAATAAAACGACTGAGTATCAAAAGTCGCCTCGTTTTAGCGGCGATCGTTTGGTTGACGGCAATGATCCTCGCAGCTGGTGTGACGATACCGACCCAAGTGTACAACTATATGGTTGACGACACTCGCTCACAGCTGAGCATTTTTATGGATGAAATCGCCGCTCAGTTAGAAGTCGATGAGACTGGGCACCTCTCACTCGCTGCTCTGCTCTCAGATCCTCGATTTAACCGACCTTACAGTGGTTTATATTGGAGTGCCTCTACTGAGACGAGTCTCGAGCGTTCTCGTTCTTTGTGGGACAAAAAAATCGAATACAAAGGTCTGGATAACGATGCTTACGGCGCGAGAGGCGAAAGGCTGATTACCATCGAAAAAGCTCTGTACTTACCAGATTACGATGGGCCTATCCAAATCATTATTGGTATTGACGAAGAGCCTATCAAAAGCACCCTGCAAACGCTAATCGGGCAACTCTGGCTTATTTTAGGCTTATTATTCGCAGGGGTTCTTGCCGTCATTTTGCTGCAAATTGCATGGTCATTGAGTCCGCTTACAAAGTTACAAAAAGAGTTGGCCGAGCTGAAGTCTGGTAACAAAAAGAGTCTAGAAGAAACCTATCCGAAAGAGATTTCTCCTCTTATCTTCGACCTCAACGCTCTGCTTTTCCATTATCAGGAATTGTTAGAACGAGCTAGGAATCATGCAGGCAATCTCTCACATGCACTAAAAACCCCACTTTCTGTCCTAAAAAATGAAGTACAGACGTTAGAACCTAGTACGCAATCCCGTCTGCGTACTCCAATCAATCAAATACAAGACCATATCGATTACCATTTGGGTCGTGCTCGTATGGCGGGGTCTATGAATATTTTATCAGTGAAATCGAACCCAGCAGAGCGTGTGGATGCTATCTCAATGGCGTTTGATAAAGTGTATGCGAGCCGAGATATCTCCTTAATTAATGAACTTGATTCAGAGCTGAATGTAGCGGTAGAGCAGACCGATCTCGACGAAATGCTGGGTAACTTGCTTGAAAATGCCTATAAGTGGGCCAACAACATGATTCGTGTGCACTCCTCTCAGGATAAAGACAATATACACATCATTATTGAAGATGACGGACCAGGTATCCCTAAAGAGAAACTGAGTCAAGTAATCAAGAGAGGCGTTAGATTGGATGAAGCAACCCCTGGTTCAGGTCTTGGTCTAAATATAGTCAGTGAAATGGCACACAGTTACCGAGGTCAATTAACACTGGAAGCGAGCGCTTTAGGTGGCTTAAAAGCATCTTTAGTCTTACACCTCAGCCGAACATAAAGCATATAACGCATAAACTTTGTTCTTCGGACCATGATTAGTAAACCGATGAAAATGAAGCCGATGTGAACAAAATCCAAGCAAAGCGTTAAAAGGGATAGCCTTACACCCAGATAAATCATACCTTTTTGTTGATTTGGGGACGATTTGGGTTGCCCATTTATAAGTGGAATGATAGTATCCGCGCTCGCTTGAACAGTTCCTGTTTCAAGCTTTACCACGAACAACAAGGTCGCATTGTTGATTGTGAACATTTGATTTTTACTAATTTGAGAGTAAATACTATGAAATTCGAAGCAGTAGTACGTACTGAACTAGGTAAAGGTGCGAGCCGCCGCCTACGTCACGCTGGCAAATTCCCTGCAGTTGTATACGGCGGTGAAGAAGCAGCAGTAGCTATCGTTCTTAACCACGACGACATCGTAAACCAAATGGACAAGCCTGAATTCTACGAAGGCCTAGTTCTAGTTATCGATGGCAAAGAAGTTAAAGTTAAGCCACAAGACGTTCAACGTCACGCGTTCAAGCCAAAAGTTGAACACATGGACTTCATCCGTATCTAATTCCCTACCAAGGAATTAATCGGATTAAATCCAAACCTTTTGCATTAAAGATAATCGGACTTACCAACCGAGACATCTAAAAAATTTCAAAACCCCGGAGTCTTACCACCTCCGGGGTTTTACTATATGTGGCATATAACAATTGATTTACGAACGGGCAATGTACTTCACTAAAGTGAGATCCGTCAGCGTCATACGGTCAATGATTTCCGCCTCTTCCTCTCCAGTACGCACAAAACCACACTTCTTGTAAAAGTTAAGCCCCTGTTTATTGGTATCCAGTGCTTTCAAGCTTATCTGCATAACGGGCGTAGAGAGTAGACGCGTTTCTAGTTCATCTAACAATGCACTCCCTGCCCCTTGCCCATAATGCAAAGGAGAGACATAGCAACATGTTACCCACGCCGTTTTATCTTCACAGGTGTGGTTAGGTAGTTCGTAACTTAAAAAGCCGACGATTTCCCCCTGTCTCTCAACGACGATCAATTGGGCCAGTTGCTCAGTCATGACTCGCGTCCACATCCTTTCTCGGCGCTCAATCGTAAACTGATCGATGTAGCTCTGTGGCATTAACCCTTTGTATGCTACCTGCCACGAATCAGCATGTATCTTGGCGATTTGAGTTGCTTCCTCTCTGACTGCGTTCCTTACTGTGTATCTCATTACTATCCTTTCTTAAAATTCGCCACTTACAAATTCTTTCAACCCTACTCTTTGAATCGAAGCTCAAAGCGAGCAGCCACAGATGCAACGCTTTACATTACTCCATTTCATTTTCATTAATTCAATGATAGTGCACATCGTAATATCCGAAGAAAACGCCACGTTATTTACGTTTCACTTTCGCTCATTAGATTGAATCTATTTGTTTTAACATCCGGGTATCGAAAGCGGGATAAACACGGTAAGGTATCGAATAAGAATAAATAAACGATATCTAAGGCATAAGATTTCTAAACGGTCGCAATTATAGTAAAGAGAGAAATACCATTTCTGGTTGTATTAAACAGAGTAAGCCAAGATCAAACGAGTTTAGGTTTTACAGTGATCATTTTATATACAACACATTTCTCTCATCATCAGAGCGAAAATTTATAACGATTTGTGTCATAGCTGCTAAGAAAAACATGAACTTGGCAAAATAATCACCAAAATCAGCGCTATACTTCGCAAAAATGCGCATTGATTCACACAAACCACATTCATTCAATTGGCCACTTCACAAAATAACCCCCTCCCTCTAATTTCAATATACTAAAAACTATTTCTGTTTAATTGGAGACGTAGTTTGCAGGCTTATTAATTCATGTCTCCGATAGAAGTATAAATAAGAGATAGATCACTAAAGTTTCACATTAATTCCGTATATTTCACGCCGTAACAATAACAAAATCACAAAGAAAGGATCCCTTATGAAGTTTTCCAAATCTCTTTTGGTAATGGCAGTGGGCGCTGCGCTAGCAGGATGCGGCTCAGACAGCGATAATTCTCCAGTAACCTGCGAGACTGCAGATTCTTGTACTAAGTTCACCGTTCTCCACACTAACGATAACCACGGTCGCTTTTGGCATAACAGCGACGGCGAATATGGCATGGCTGCGCGTCACACTTTAATCGAATCTATTCGCGCAGAAGTCGAAGCAAAAGGCGGTGAAACCATTCTGCTGTCTGGCGGTGATATTAATACCGGCGTACCAGAATCAGACATGCAAGATGCGGTTCCAGACTTCGTAGGGATGAACCTACTTGGTTACGATGCAATGGCTGTCGGTAACCACGAGTTTGATAACTCACTAGATATTCTCGATATGCAAGCTGAGCTAGCTGACTTCCCTATGCTGGCTGCGAATATCTATAAGAAAGATACCAATGAGCGTTACTTCGACCCTTACAAAGTATTTACTATCAACGGCCTTAAGATCGCTGTTATTGGTCTAACCACCCAGGACACGGCGAAGCTCGTTAATCCAGACAACGTATCAAACATCCACTTCGAAGACCCTCAAGTTGAAATCAAAAAAGTACTTAAGGAAATCGAAGAAAACGAAAAAGTAGATCTAGTATTTGCAACGACGCACATGGGTCACTACCAAGATGGTAATAATGGTAGTGAAGCACCAGGGGACGTGAAGCTCGCTCGCTCTCTTGAAGAGGGACAACTAGACGCTATCATCGGTGGTCACTCACAAAACCCAGTGTGTATGGAGCCAGGTACCAATGAGTATGCTGATTTCAAACCTGGTGATGATTGCGCGCCAGACCAACAAAAAGGCACTTGGATTATGCAAGCGCATGAGTGGGGTAAATATGTGGGTCGTGCGGACTTCGAATATTACGACGGCAAGCTTCACTTAGCGAACTACGCACTGATTCCTGTAAACCTTTTGGACGACAACGATGAAGTGATCGGTGAACGCATTCAACAAGATGCGACGGTAAAAGCGTTACTACTGCCATACCAACAGCAAGGTCAAGAGTTATTAGATGAGAAGATTTCTAATACGACGGGTAAGTTAGAAGGTGATCGTAACGTAGTTCGCTCTCAACAAACTAACCTAGGTCATCTACTGGGCGAGGCATACCGTACTTACAAAACGGTAGGTGCTGACTTTGGTGTGATGAACTCTGGCGGTGTGCGTGATTCAATCCAAGATGGTGACATCACTTACCGTGATGTACTTACAGTCCAGCCGTTCGGTAACTTCGTGACTAAAGCAACTATGACAGGTAAAGAAGTTAAAGAATACCTAGATGTGGTTGCGACGAAATCTGCAGGCTCTGGTGCTTACGCTCAACTAGATAACATCACTTTAGATGTAAATTGTGATACTGGTTCAGTAACCATTACCGACATTAACAATAAAGGCTTCGATCTAGACGCAACGTACACATTCTCTGTAATCAGCTTCAGTGCTGCTGGTGGCGATAACTATCCAATCATCGATGTTCAATCTACCCAGCTAACCGATGCATACGTTTTACGTGAGTTCTTCGTAAATAACCCACAGATCTCTGCGGATAGCTACAACAAGAACTTAGAAAACATCAAGTATTTCAGTAACGGTCAAGCTGTGAAAGGTTGCCCAGCAACTAATAGCTAAAAACACCTTACACTCTGACGTGAAGAGCTTTTAGAAGTTGTTCCGTCAGAGCCACCCTAAAAACCGAAGCGTGACGCTTCGGTTTTTTTATTTTCGTTAAAGTGCTGAAAATTATCGCCCTTCATAAAGTGTTCAAAAATTATTCATTTGTGCTGTTGACGCCCATGTGCTGGGCTTCTATGTTTGATAAGGTCTTTCGAAAATACAGATTCATCAACTAACTTTTCGCTATGAAGTTTCGTAGCTTAGTGGATGATTCTAGGAAAGATGTGAATGGCGTTACAAACACTGCTCTCAAACAATTTGTCTTTTTGACCTAAAACGAAGGTGATTCGCCGCCAAGCGTTCACCAATGAGCAGCGATCTGGACGTCAATATGTTCAAACTGCTGCCATCGAGTTCAGGAGGTCAAAAATGAAACGAGCCAGCAATAGCTACAGACTTCAAATGATCAAAGAAGTGGTTACCCGTAGAGAGCGCGAAGCTTGCACGGACCCTATGGCGAGATACATTCATCAACTGATGGATGAACGCCCTACTAGTAAATTAGATGTTGAATTCAATCATCGATTTTCAGGAAGCCACTTTGACGAACATGCTGGGGGATGGGTCAGTGACCGTTGGTCAATGAAGTAGCGCGAATTTAGCGAACTTGCCTTACACGCACCGCATAGTAAGAGCTAATACAGTCCCGGCTCATCATTGATTATTGCCGAGCCGGGATAATTCGAAATTTAAAAGAGATCTTGCTGTGGTGATAATTCTTCTTGAGACTCTTCTGCCTTTCCCTTCCCTGCCAATACCTTTCTTCTATAGCGCTGACGGCATAGCTTAATTACATGCAACTGTTGAGCAGGGGTATAAGTGAGCCAGTTAAATCGCTCTTCTCTTTTACGCATACATCCTTTGCAATACCCTTTCTCGTCAACACTACAAATACCAACGCAAGGGTTTGGGACGGTAAAAAACTCTAGTTGCTCCATGCTCTAACCGTTTTTTGCTCGCTGTGCTGTAATGATATTATAACGACTTCAATATACGCTCCCAACCGTGCTATACATCTTGCACCTCGAAGCCGTTTGAGTATATAAACTGGACTCTGTCACAGTAATACGAAACTATTACCTTATGCTGACAAAAACAGTGTTTTATTACCTATACTTACCACGTTTTCTAAAAACGGAGTCTATAAAATGAAGCTTAGCCTAAAAACGTTAGTTACAGCAATCTCTCTTCCTGTTCTTATGACTGCATGTGCTAGCAACGGTGACAATGTGAAAGAAATTACGGCTCAAGATTTACAGCACCATAATTGGGAGCTGGTTCAGATTGATGGTAAAAACATCGAATTAAAAGAACGTCAGCAAGCGCCTCGCTTAGAAATCGGAGAAAATCTGACTGCAAATGGTAACGCGGGGTGTAACAACTTCTTTGGTCAAGCTGAACTAAAAAACAATCAACTACGCATCGAAAAAATGGGAATGACCATGAAGATGTGTATGGATGACCAAATGAAAATTGAGCAAGCGATGTCTGAAACTCTTACTGAATGGAGTGATATAACGCTAACCAAAGAAGGGCTAATGCTTAAAAATGACGATCACGAACTAACGTTTCAGTTGCGTGATTGGGTAAACTAAGTCCCATTTCATATTCTAAGAGCAGCCATAAAATGGCTGCTTTTTTATGCATCCTAATCCATATCAAAGCAGGCAGGATGTCTGTTTCGCACGTTTCGGTTAGCAAAATCGTTTAAAACGACAAACTCTTTCCCTCTTTACGCCCTCAACGCAACGTCTACGACGCGGGTTCAGTCTTCCAAATCAACATATCGAAGTTGCTTGAGGACAATAATTTTCAATTACTTGAAAGAATATCGTCAAACAAGCGGTCCGCTCTTGTATACCTAAAACGACACCAGAATTGTCCTTTCTTCGTTTTGCTTCACATTGAGAATAATTCTTTGAATCAATGAGTGATTCCGTTTGGGATTGGCATTGATAATAGAGAGAGATGGATTACTATCCTTGTAACAAAGCGGAGCGACTTGTTTAGACGTCAATAACGCCGGAAACGAGAATAAAAAGACATAACACGGAATAGATATGAAAAAGCTACTCAGTACCGTTGGCATTTTAGCCACCACTTTCGCGACATCTTCTTTTGCCAACTCATCGGTTGCTAATGAATGGCAAAAAATCGAACAACAAGCCGACGGACAATCCGTCTACTTTCATGCTTGGGGCGGAAGCCAAGAAATTAATCGCTACATCCAGTGGGCGAGTAGAGAGCTAAAATCGCGTTATAACGTGACGCTAAACCACGTTAAAGTCACCGATATTTCTGAGACCACCACTCGACTTATCGCAGAAAAAGCCGCAGGTAAAAACAGCGGTGGCAGTGTTGATATGGTTTGGATCAATGGCGAAAACTTCAAATCAATGAAGGATAACCAATTGCTGTTTGGTCCTTTTGTTGAAGGTTTGCCAAGCTGGCAATACGTCGATAAATCATTGCCAATTGATGTGGATTTTTCAGAGCCGACTGAAGGTTTGGAAGCACCTTGGGGTGTGGGGCAATTGGTGTTTATCCATGATGAGCAAACCCTGCATAACCCTCCTCGATCATTTGCTGAAATGCTGAGTTACGCAAAGGCGTTTCCAAATCGCCTAACTTACCCTCGCCCACCAGAGTTTCATGGCACAAGCTTTATTAAAGCATTACTCATTGAACTGTCTAACAACGCCCCTGCTCTGCAAAAACCAGTTACCGATGACACGTTTGAACAAGTTACTCAACCGCTGTGGGCTTACCTAGATGAGTTCCATAAAGTCGCTTGGCGCGGTGGTAAACAGTTTCCAGGTGGTACAGCAGAAACCCTTCAACTACTGGATGATGGTCAGACTGACCTGGCAATTACCTTTAACCCGAACGCGGTTTTCTCTGCGCAGTCGAGCGGTAATCTTGCAGAAAGCACCAAAGCGTATGCGATGGACGCAGGTGCACTCTCAAACATTCACTTCTTAGCGATTCCTTGGAACGCAAATGCCAGTGCCGGTGCGCAAGTTGCGATAAACTTTTTATTGAGCCCTGAAGCACAATCTCGCAAAGGTAACCTTAACATCTGGGGCGATCCTTCAGTGCTAAGCAGCCAATACCTAACAGGTTCGGCTAAAAATACTCAACAATTCAAATCTATCGCTGAGCCGCATCCAAGCTGGCAATCTGCCTTAGAAAAAGAATGGTTGAAACGCTACGGAAATTAATAAGAGCCCATGTTAAGAGCGCTATATTTAGTCATTATCGCAGTTTGTATTTTGCCTACCATTCCGGGACTACTCGGAGTGGTGGTCTCTGCGCTCGGTTATGTGCCTCCTATCGGCTTGCACCACTTTTCTTTAGATGGCTTTAACGCTGTTTTTGATTGGGAGGGTGTTTGGACATCCATCGGGCTTACTTTCTACTCTGCCATTTTCAGTAGCTACTTGGCTTGCTTGATCACATTTGCGATTTTGCAAGCATCGTGGGGCAGCAAGTTTTGGCGAAAAATTGAAGTTAGCCTTTCCCCACTTCTCGCTATGCCGCATGTCGCGTTTGCAATTGGCTTTGCGTTCTTGTTTGCACCAACTGGTATGGGCGTCCGTGTTCTCAACCAACTGTTTGGTTACGATCCCAATGCACAAACGGTGAATGACTTAGCATTGCTGATTAAAGACCCGCATGCACTCGGTTTGGTCATCATGCTTGCGATTAAAGAAGTGCCGTTTTTATTATTGATGAGTATTCCAATTCTTCAGCAATTGAAAGTCGATAAGATTGAAAAAGTCAGTCATTCGATGGGCTACAGTTCGGCGCAAGCGTGGTGGAAATGCGTATTCCCACAATGGATAGCAAAACTGCGCTTTCCAATGCTGGCGGTATTGGCTTACAGCTTGTCGGTTGTTGATGTTGCATTGATTATTGGCCCTACCAACCCACCGACGTTTGCGGTTTTGGTATGGCAGTGGTTTAACGATCCTGATTTATCACTTCTACCAAGAGCTGCCGCAGGCGCGGTCATGTTGTTTGCGATCGCTAGCCTTTTGATTGGATTTGCACGCTTGATGGAATGGTGTATTACCAAAGGCTTCAAACGCTGGCAGTACTCTGGTCGAAACGGGTTTCGTTTACCCGGTAAAACCCTATTTTCACTGATCGCGCTACTCGCACTTCTAATGATTCCGCTCATGGTGGTATGGAGCTTTGCTCAACGCTGGCGCTTTCCAGATTTACTACCGAGCCGTTATAGCCTGCGTTTTTGGGAATACGAATGGCACAGCATTCTTGGTACGCTGGAACAGAGCATGCTGATTGCCGTTATCAGCGCGACCGTCGCTCTAGCTCTTGCCTTGATCGCACATGAGTATCGCCTTCGTTATCGCTGGCAGGTGCCCGGTTACATCATCGCCATCCCAATGCTGATTCCTCAGCTATCCGTGCTATTCGGTATGCAAGTAGTGACGCTGTACTTAAACAGCAACGCGTATTTCTTTTGGGTATGCTGGGCGCACGTGTTCTTCGCGTTCCCATTTATTTACCTCTCTCTAGACGGTCCATGGCGCAGCTTCGATAACGGCTTAACTCGCGTCGCACTCAGCTTGGGTAAAACACCGATGCAAGCTTGGTTAAAAGTGAAACTGCCAATCCTCCTACCTGCGATTACATTCGCATGGGCGGTTGGGATTAGCGTAAGTCTGGCGCAATACCTGCCGACATTGGTGCTAGGGGCTGGGCGCATTAGCACCATTACAACCGAAGCCGTTGCGCTATCCAGTGGTTTTGACCGACGTGTCACCGCGATTTACGCCATTTGGCAAGCACTCTTGCCGTTCTTGTTCTTCTCTTTTGCGATACTACTAAGCCGCTTACACGTGAAGTATCGCCGCTTGTCTATAAAAGGTTTACTACTGAATGAGTCTTTGTCTCGAAAACCTCGCCATCCGTAAAGCCAATGGCGACACGCTTTTTTCTGCGTTCAACATGACCGTAGAGAAAGGTGAAATTGTTACTCTGATGGGACCAAGTGGTTGTGGTAAATCCACTTTGTTGGATGCTATTGCTGGGCACCTATCCGCCGAGTTCAACTACTCTGGATCCATTACGCTTGATAACGAAAAGTTGGATGCCCTCCCTGCCCATAAGCGTCAGGTCGGTATTCTATTCCAAGACGATTTGCTCTTCCCCCACTTGACGGTGTGGGAGAACCTTGCCTTCGCGCTACCAAACTCAATCAAAGGTGAGGAGCGTAAAGCACACGCCATGCAAGCACTGAAGAACATTGCATTGACCAAACTTGCCGAATCCTTCCCAGATCAAATCTCCGGAGGACAACGTGCCCGGATTGCTTTGACTCGTATGCTGCTGGCAAAGCCGAAAGTTGCGCTACTTGATGAACCCTATAGCAAGTTGGATAAAGACCTGCGTGTACAATTTCGCAATTGGGTGGTCGAACAATTACAGCAAGCGAACATCCCTACTTTGATGGTAACGCACGATGAGGATGATATTCCTAATGGCAGCCGCTGCCTAAATTGGCCGTGGGAGACAAACCATGCTTGATAGCCTGAGTATAAAGCTCATCCGCAAACCGCTGGCCATCAGTGCGACATACCTCGATAAATGTGGCATCACCGCAAATCAGACGACAGTATTTGGTTTTGTGCTTGGCTGTTTTGCCCTACCAGCTTTGATCGCCGAACAGTACTTGTTGGCGTTGCTGTTTATTTTGCTGAACAGAATCTGTGATGGATTAGACGGCGCACTGGCGAGAATTCAAGGCATTACCGATGCGGGTGGTTTTCTCGATATCAGCTTGGATTTTCTGTTCTATTCCCTGATTCCTTTTGGTTTTGTGTTGGCAAACCCAGAACAAAATGCCATTGCAGGGGCATTTTTGATTTTTTCCTTTGTCGGGACGGGAAGCAGCTTTTTGGCTTTTGCCATCATGGCAGGCAAACAAGGCATCGATAATCCAGTGTATAAACACAAATCTCTCTACTACATGAGCGGTTTAACCGAAGGTACTGAAACCATTGGTTGTTTGGTGCTATTTTGTTTGTTACCGCAACACTTTGCCGTCATTGCTTATATCTTTGGTGCAGCATGTTGGTTTACCACATTCACACGTATTTACTCTGGGTTTCATACGCTTAAAGGCCATTAAACCACTTAGAAGTTCACGTTTTCTTGAGAGAACAGCCGCTAAGTACCTGTTTTATATAACACTAAAGCATATATTAAATTGGGGTATATACTCTTTGGATGGAGAGAAATCATTCGGAGGCTATATGAAAAAATACGTCAAGCTAGGTATGCTGCTCATCATGTCTTGTATTGTTATGCTTAGCGGCTGTACCTCACCTAACCCGTACGGAGATGCATACGGCTCTTCAGACACACGCAAAGTTCAGCAGGTTTACTACGGAACGATTGAAAAAGTTGAACCAGTAACCATTGATGCCTCTACCCAATCCAACGCCATAGGTACAATCGCTGGTGCCGCCGTGGGTGGTATATTAGGCTCAAAAGTCGGGGGCGGCTCTGGCTCGGATATCGCAGCTATTGGTGGTGGTCTGCTGGGTGGTTATGCCGGCAGTAAAGCCGCTGAAGCAACCGCGAAACGAAATGGTGTGAATCTGACCATTCGCTTAGAGGATGGAAAAATAATCTCTGTCGTTCAAGAAGCAAACCCAAACATGATTTTTCAGCCAGGCCAAGCGGTTCAAATCAACATGTCTGGTAATGACGCAAGGGTTGTACCTCGCTAATTTGAACACGATGACTCCGTTCCATTGGTCTGCTGTTTTGTTTCAAAGAGCTTAATCCGCGCAAGCGTACATTGCTTACTTATCGGCTTGCGCGATTCTATTTGTATCAAGTTTGATCGTCGTCAATGGAACATCAATCTCCCACACCTTTCGATGTTCAAATGACATCAAGTTGCTAGCATGAGCCCATTCCAGATAACTTTGGGCTTGTTATGACTCCGACTGTTGACCACGTACTCCTTAATATCGCGCTAAACCTCAGCTCTAATCGCTCTCACGAACAGCAATATCAAAACCTCATTGATGGGGTCGCGCAAGTATTCCCATGTGATGCTAGTTGCCTGTTTATCTTCGATGAGGATGGGTTTCTGACTCCTGTCGCGGTAAAAGGCTTATCCAGCTCGGTCTTAGGTCGTCGCTATTTCCCCAAAGCGCATCCACGCTTAGATGCCATTATTCATAGCCGCGAACCGGTGCGTTTCGATGCCGATTGTTCACTGCCTGATCCTTTTGACGGCACACTATTAACCGAAGACCAGTGCATTGATGTTCACGATTGCATGGGCTTTAGCTTGTATGTAGAAGGCCAACTTGTTGGCGCACTAACTATGGATGCTCTAACGGTGGGCGCGTTTGATGACATTGACCCTGTCGCTATCGAAACCTTTGCGGCTTTGACCGCTGCGACATTGCGTAACATTGCTCAATTAAAAGCACTCAAAGCGCAAAACCAGAAGCAAAAAAGCGTCACTCAAACCCTTATCCAGCAAGCCCGTTCTCAACATGGCGAAATGGTAGGCTTGAGCCAGCAGATCAACCAGTTACGAAACAACATTGCAACCGTTGCTCAATCGGATTACGCGGTACTTATCACAGGAGAGACCGGTACTGGTAAAGAACTGGTCGCGCACTCGGTGCACGCGCAATCTCATCGTAGCGATAAGCCGATGATTTACGTCAACTGTGCGGCCCTGCCTGAAGGTCTGGCTGAGAGTGAACTGTTTGGCCATGTCAAAGGCGCATTCACTGGAGCCAATAGCCATCGCGCCGGTAAGTTTGAACTGGCAGACGGCGGGACTATCTTCCTTGATGAAGTGGGCGAACTGCCTTTGATTTTACAGGCAAAATTGCTGCGTGTTATTCAGCAAGGCGAGCTGCAACGAGTAGGTAGCGATCAACATTTGATGGTCAATGTGCGCATCATCGCCGCGACCAATCGACAATTAGAAAAAGAGGTCGAAGCTGGCACGTTTCGAGCAGACCTTTTCCACCGTTTGAACGTGTTCCCAATCCAAGTCCCCCCACTTCGTACCCGTGACGGTGATATTCCCGTTTTAGCCGGATATCTGTTAGAAAAGGTACGCCAACAATTTAATGCGCCCAATCTGCACGTTCATCCTAAGGTGTTGACTCAACTGGAGTCTTTGCCTTGGTACGGAAACGTACGCGAGCTCGAACACACTTTAACTCGCGCGGCTTTACACGCCATTCAACAAGGCGCGAGCACAATCATGCTTAACCATTTCGACACCTCATTGGCTCTCGATGATGTAAAAAACACATCGCATTATCTGCCTAAAGAAAGCCAACCAATGCGGGAGCTGATAGAAAGCTATCAGCGTGATTTAATTGAACATGCTTTGAGCCAAACTGGTGGCGTTTGGGCAAAAGCAGCGGAGTTTTTACAAATGGATCGCGGGAACTTATATCGAATGGGTAAAAAGCTCGGGATCAATAAATAACCAACCACAAGAAGCCGATGTAATTAAGACATCAACTGCGTTGTATTAATTACATCAATCACTCATCTAAAAACGATAAAATTAAATATAAATCAATAAGATAATAATTGGCACGCATTCTGCTCTCTAGTGGTCAACATCACGACTATTAAAACAATCACTGGAGAACCCAATATGTTCTGTATTCAATGTGAACAGACAATTCAAACCCCTGCTGTTAAAGGTTGTTCTTTTGCACAAGGCATGTGTGGCAAAACTTCTGAAGTATCAGACCTACAAGACGTGTTGGTTTACACACTGCAAGGGGTTTCTTTTTGGGCATCAAAAGCACTTAAATTCAACATAATTAACGATGAAATCAACCAATGGGCACCCAAGGCATTTTTCTCTACATTGACGAACGTTAACTTCGACCCTGAACGCATCCTAGAGTTAACTTCTCAAGCTGCAACGTACAAAGCATTGTTAAAAGAGCAAGTGATGTCTGCAGCAACGCTTACCGATACCGAAGTCGCTGACATTCCTGCGGTTGCTCACTTTGAGCTACCAAACAGCGCAGAAGCGATCTTAGCTTTTGCCCCTCAAGTCGCGGTTAACCGTGGTAAAGACCAAGTACATGAAGATGTTATTGGCCTACGCCTACTTTGCCTATACGGACTTAAAGGTGCAGCCGCGTACATGGAGCACGCACGTGTTCTTGAGCAAACCAACAACGATATCTATGCCGAATACCATGAAATCATGGCGTGGTTGGGCACCGATCCTGAAGATCTCGGCGAACTACTTGATTGCTCAATGCGCATTGGCCTGATGAACTACAAAGTGATGGAAATGCTCGACCAAGGTGAAACAACGACCTTCGGTCATCCAGAACCAACCACAGTGAACGTCAAGCCAGTAAAAGGCAAATGTATTCTTGTTTCTGGCCATGATTTGCATGACCTAGAAAAAATCCTGCAACAGACCGAAAGCAAAGGCATTAACGTTTACACCAACGGTGAAATGCTGCCTGCACACGGCTACCCTGAGCTGAAGAAATACTCTCATCTTGTCGGTAACTACGGCAGCGCATGGCAAAACCAGCAGAAAGAATTCGCCAACTTCCCTGGTGCAATCGTAATGACGTCAAACTGCTTGTTGAATCCAAATGTGGGTCAATACGCAGACCGTTTATTCACTCGTAGTATTGTTGGCTGGCCTGGTGTGGCTCACATCGAAGGCGATGATTTTAGCCAAGTGATTGAATGTGCTCTAGCGCAAGACGGTTTCCAACACGATGAAATCGAACACCATATCACGGTTGGTTTTGGTCGCAATGCACTGATGAACGCCGCCCCTGCGGTTATCGACCAAGTGAAGCAAGGCAACATCAAACACTTCTTCCTAGTCGGTGGTTGTGATGGTGATAAAGCGGAACGTAGCTACTACACCGATTTTACGGCTGAAGCACCAGAAGACACGCTAATCCTGACGTTGGCGTGTGGTAAGTTCCGCTTCAACAAGAATACGTTCGGCGATATCAACGGCATCCCTCGCCTATTGGATGTGGGCCAATGTAACGATGCTTACTCTGCAATCCAGCTTGCACTTGCACTGGCGAAAGAGTTTGACTGTGACATCAATGAACTGCCACTCACGCTTGTACTTTCTTGGTTCGAGCAAAAAGCGATCGTTATCTTGCTAACGCTATTTGCATTGGGCGTGAAAGGCATTTACACAGGCCCTACTGCACCGGCATTCCTGACGCCAAACCTAATCGCCATCATCCAAGAGAAGTTCGATATGCGCAGTATTGGCAATGTTCAGGATGATCTAAAAGCCATCCTAGCAGCCTAATAAACCTGCTTGTTACGCGCCTCCTTACGTGGAGGCGCTATCTATTTCGAACTAAAAATAGCCACAACCAAAGAGATTGTTATGTTTTTTGAATGGCAAGGTAACCAACCCGTCACGCTCCGTTGCATCGACAAATACTTCGAAACACACGACACCGTCAGCATCAAATTGGCCGAACTAACCGAATCACTTCTGTTTCAGTTTAAGCCTGGCCAGTTTATTAACTTAGGCGTCGAAATTGATGGAAAAATGGAGTTTCGTGCCTATTCAATCAGCTCGATCAATGAAGACGATCACCTTCAACTCACCATCAAACGAGTATCTGGCGGTAAAGTATCGAACTACATCGTTGACTCGCTGCTGCTTGGTGATACCGTTCAAGCATTTCCCCCAGCGGGCGAATTTAACTGCATTGACCATCCACCGTTTTTACGTGATGGCGAAACAAAAGCCTTACTTATCAGTGCAGGTTGCGGCGTCACGCCCGTATTTTCGATGGCAAAACACTGGCTGAGTGAGCAAGATGAAAACGACAACGATGTGGACATCGCATTTCTTCATATCGCACGCAGCCCTGAAGAGACGATTTACTACGATCAGCTAGAAACATTCGACGCTGTGTATCCCAACTTCCATTTAAAGCTGTTGCTGAAAAACCGCGAAGGAACGTCACACCCACAAGGTCGTTTGAATGCCGACTGGCTTAAAGAGCTTGTTCCTGATTTCAAGCAACGCACCGTTTACCTGTGTGGTCCAAGTCAGTTCATGCAAGATGTTCACGGCTATTTGAATGACCTTGGTTTTGACATGACGAACTTCTACCAAGAGAGTTTTACGCCAGCGACTGGCGCAGAAACATCGGTCTCCGATGAAGTTGTTCGTGTTTCTGCTCCTGACTTTGCTCAAACCATCGATGCGCAAAAAGGTCAGGTACTAGCCGATGTGCTTGAAAGCGCAGGTTTACCATTAATCGTCGCTTGTCGTAGCGGCATTTGTGGCTCGTGCAAATGCAAGGTTCGTCAAGGCAGCGTCTCTTCCACCAGCCTAGAAACATTAACGCCAGAAGAAATTGAACAAGGCTATGTGCTCGCCTGCTCATCAACCATCGAAGCGGATCTTGAAGTGCAGATCGGTTAATGCTGCTGGTATCGATCTTTTATTGTTTCCCGTCATTCCGACGAGCCTAGGCGAGATCAGAAACCTAATATCAGCGTGTTAGGAATAACTCATTCTGATAATAGACTCTGAATCACACTCGTGTCTCGCTATTCAGATTGACGGGGTATCGCGGAGATGCCAGCCGTACTCAAACGGCTGGTATTATAGATAGGTACAACTTTCGTTTCGTCGTCATTGCTTCTGGCTAAACAGCAACACTTTCAATGCTGCTTCGCTGTCTACGTCCATAAACTCTGGTGGGTTATCCAGACGCTCACGGAATGTCAACTCTGGCGCTTCTTCTTTCATGCTTTCAATCAAGAAGTCGCTTGTCACAGATGGCGAGTTCACACATGCCATCACTTGACCGCTGTCTGCCAACAAATCAGGCAATCGACGCAGAATCTTTTTGTAGTCTTTGGTCAGTGCAAAGCTGCCTTTCTGGAATGAAGGTGGGTCAATGATAATCAAGTCATACTGACCAGATTTTTTAATCTTACCCCACGATTTAAAGATATCGTGCCCCATAAAGCTTACCTGGTTGATGTTATGACCATTTAGCTTGTGGTTCTCACGACCTTTAGACAACGACGCTTTCGCCATGTCGACGTTAACCACTTTATCTGCACCACCCGCAATGGCAGCGACAGAAAAGCCACACGTGTAAGCAAACAAGTTAAGCACGTTTTTATGCTTCGCATTTTCCCGTACCCAATCACGACCGTAGCGCATGTCCAAAAACAGACCGAAGTTTTGGTTGCGGCCAATATCCAATTGGTATTTCAAACCGCTTTCTTCAACGACAGGGCGAGCGTCTAATTCACCAACAAGCACTTCTGAAGGCGCACCATCGGCATAACGGTGCTGAAGAACCATAGTGCGACCTTGCTTATCTGCCCACAGTTGTGATTGTGCCAACGCATTGAGGCCGCTTTTCAGCTCAGCGAGAAACGCGTCGTCGACTTCTTTAAACAAGTTGATGATCAACTGACCTTGTAACCAGTCACAGGTAATTTGCTCTAGGCCCTCAAAACGGCGGCCACGACCATGAAACAGTCGACGAATTTCATTCGGAGCTTGCGCGAGCTCGGTTTCTAGATGCTGAAAGAACAGCGGAAGTTGTGATGCTTGCATCGAGTTCTCTTATTAGTTTTCTTTGTGACGGTTATTTGATCGTAGGCCAGTTCAGTTCCCAAGGGGAAAGCCAAGTATCCAAACCCTGAGAGACGGTCTCACTGTGCCATTTTTTACCAAGCATTTTGTGTTCTCGTGGGTCGCAAACAAAGCGATATTGCTCATCTCGGTATTGGAAGCAAAGTGAAAATGCATGCAGATAACCGCGATCAGCCTCATTGCCTGCATTGTAAATCGGGTCACCAATAATACCTGAGCCAACCGATTTTAATGCCACGCGGATTTGATGCGTTTTACCAGTGTGTGGCTTACATAAAAATAGGCGCTCTCCTGGCTCTGCCGCAAGAGAGAAAAACTGGGTGACGGCTGGGTTATTTTTGCTGTTGACCAGCTTCCATGATGAACGGCGCGAACGCTCCATATCACCAACGACCAAACCTTGTTTCTTTTTCGGCTTTTTAGAGCCAATCGCCAGATAGAACTTTTCCACTTGGCGGTCAGCGAAGGCTTGCGATAACACACTGGCCGCTTTGGCGTTGCGTCCGAGGAGCAGAATACCCGATGTCATTTTATCCAAGCGATGGATAAGATAGAGCTGCTCATCACCACTCTGCTTGGCCACTTCTTGCAGCAGCATTGTGTCGCCATCGTCTTTATGAACAGAGACGTTGGGATGCTTATTGATGATCAGAAAATCGGGATGGGTATGTAGAATATCGAACATAAAAAAACTGGCTCCACGTTTGGAGCCAGCAGTATACATAAGTTATCGGACAAAGCTATCGAGGCTTGCCCCAAGGCCTGAGCTAGAGCTTTCTAGAGAAAATACCAGCAAGACCAATGATCGCGATACCCAGCAGCATGATTTCACCTTTGCCACTGTCAAAGCCCGACTTAATCCCCATGAAGGCAACAATAGCGATCGCAACAGGAATCAGGTATTTAACTAGGTTGTACCACAATCCAAATAGCGGGAAAGATACTTCGCCGTCATTAGTGATCTCTTTTTCTAGCTCAGCACGGCTTAGGCGCCATCCAGCAAAGATACAAACCAACATACCACCAACCGCTAGGAAGATTTTGTCCGTTAGCAAGTCGAAGATATCAAAGGCACCGGTACCAAACAGCGTTGGTCCCATTCCACCTAACGATAGTGACGCAAAAATACATAATGCCGCCATAACTGCACTTGCAGACAGAACTGCGTTAGAGCGCTTCATGCCTTTCTCGTCGATTAGGTAAGACACGACAACTTCCAATAGTGATACTGAAGAAGTTAATGCCGCCACCGTCAAACCGATGAAAAATAGCAACGCGAATAGCAACCCAATCACACCACCCATTTCAGCAAATAGCTGAGGAACGACAACGAATACAAGACCAGGGCCTGCCGCAGGCTCCATGCCAAAGGCAAACATAGCAGGGAACATAGCAACACCAGCAAGAATCGCTACACCTGTATCCATCGCAGTAACCATACCGGTTGTTTGAACTAGGTTCTCTTTCTTCTTCAGGTAAGAACCGTACGTCATCATACAACCCATACCTAAGCTAAGTGAGAAGAACGCCTGCCCTAGTGCAGCAAGAACCACGTTGCTGTCGACTTTAGAAAAGTCCGGCATGAATAAGAACTCAAGGCCAGCCATTGCACCTGGCAGCATCAAGCCTTTAACAGAAACAACGATTAGGATTAAGAACAGAAGCGGCATCAGAACCTTACCGGCTTTCTCAATACCACCCGAAATACCTTTCATCACAATCATGACGTTGAGGAACAGGTAAACACCCATCCACATTAAAGGTTGAATCGGATCTGAGATGAAACCGCCAAAGCTGTCGCCAATTGCTTCTGGCGCGCTGAGTAGACCACCGCCCACTTTAAAGATGTAGGCCAATGCCCAACCACCAACCACTGGGTAGAAGCCCATGATCAAAAGACCACTGAAGACTCCCATAACGCCAGTGAACGTCCAGCGTCGGTCAGTTGTTTTGAATGCACCTACGGCAGAAAGACCTGTCTTACGACCAATAGCGAACTCTGTCAGCATCACGCTAAAGCCGATAAAAATAACAAAGATAAGGTAGATAGCAACGAATGCACCGCCGCCACTCTCACCCGCTGTGTAAGGGAATTTCCATATATTGCCTAAACCGACAGCGGAACCCGCTGCTGCCATTACGAAGCCTAGTTTAGACCCCCACGTATCACGTGGTGCTGCTGTATTAGTTGTAGCCACGCTTTTTCTCCAAAATTAGTTTGTTGTGTATGCATAGAGATAGGCGTCTAAAAAGTTTATGTAAAAATTATTGTACACTTATAAAATAAGCGTTCGACGCACTATGTCTAGAAAGTAAAGCAGCTCCCCTTTAAAATTGGAACCCCAAAAAAGTACATTTATCGCACAAGTGTCGAGTCACGCAGGTTAAATGCTGCTTTTTTGTTCAAAAGTTAAAGAATGGCCTTATTTTTCACATTAAAATAACAGAATCATCTGTTATGAAATTCGTTTCTCATATAAGGTCAATCCCACGTCTAAATGGGAAATCTATTCCCCCAACCCACTTTTATGCTTAATATCCTAGAAGGGCATATTACTCTGAGCGTATATGGACAAGTTTTATCACTTTCTTACTTTAGCTGGCATCGGGCTATATTGGTTACTGGTCGCAGGTGTGACCATTCGTGTCGTTTTAAAGCGCCGTGCAGTGAGCGTGTCTTTAGCTTGGCTAATGATCATTTATATCCTTCCCGTTCTGGGTGTCGCATGTTATTTCCTCTTCGGTGAACTGAACTTAGGCAGAAAACGGGCCGAACGCGCAAAAGAGATGTTTACACCATTCGAGAAGTGGTTCAGTCAACTTAACGACTGTAACGCGCACAACCCAGAAACGATGGGAAGGCACATCTACCGAATTGATGAACTTTGTAACAACCGCCTTGGTCTTCCCGCATTGAGCGGTAATACATTGTCGCTGCAACAGTCACCTAATGAGATTTTGCATTCCATTATTGAAGACATCGAAAACGCGCAGAGCAGTATTCGAATGGTATTCTACATTTGGCATCCGGGTGGTTTGGCTGACTCTGTCGCTTCTGCACTTATCCAAGCGGCTAAACGCGGCGTAGATGTCAAACTATTGCTCGATTCAGCAGGTAGCCCGCGTTTTTTCAGAAGCCCTTGGTATCGAATGATGCAGGATGCTGGAATTGAAGTTATTCAAGCGTTAGAAGTGAAGATGTGGCGTATTTTCTTACGTCGTCTTGATCTTCGCCAACATCGCAAGATCATCGTAATTGATGATGAAATTGCTTATACAGGTTCAATGAACTTGGTTGACCCGGCTTACTTCAAGCAAAATAGTGGCGTTGGGCATTGGGTGGACATCATGGTTCGCATTACAGGACCAACGGTAAACGTATTGAGTGCCATCCACTGTTGGGATTGGGAAGTCGAAACTGGCGAACGTCATTTACCAAGACTACCTGAATGCAAGATCGATGAGAGTGAATTCCAACACCCTATTCAGGTTGTGCCTTCTGGCCCAGGTATGCCGGAATATCTGATCTATCAAGTATTAACATTGGCAATAAACCAAGCCAATCGCTCGGTACGAATCACAACACCATATTTCGTGCCCAATGCTGATTTACTCGAAACGTTAAAGATGACAGCACAACGAGGCATTGACGTTGAACTCATTATTCCACATAAAAATGACTCTATGATGGTGCAATGGGCGTCACGCGCTTTTTATAGTGAGCTCTTGAGTGCAGGGGTCAAGATTTATGAATTTTATGGTGGTTTGCTGCATACAAAATCTGTCGTAATTGACGACCAATTCTGTTTAGTTGGCACCGTAAACATGGATATGCGCAGCTTGTGGCTGAACTTCGAAGTGACCCTCGCCGTTGATGACGAAGAGTTCACCAAGCAAATGTCTTGGTTACAAGATAGCTATATTAAGCAATCTCACACTGTTGTATTGGAAGAATGGGAGAAAAGGAGCCTATTTTCTCGGTTCTTAGAGCGAGTGTTCTATCTCTTCAACCCACTCCTCTAATACCTCAAATACACAGGCTAAAAAACCTCCAGCGCTACATGCATCCTGCTGGAGGTTTGTTCTTTTAGCTCCCTATCTACACGATACCTCTCGACATCATTACCTGTTCATCTTGGCTGTTATTGGCTGATAGTCGACTTTTCCCTTGCATAACCTACGTCGTCCATGTTTTAAATATTCAAAACCGCAATATTTAAGACAGGGAACTTTTATGTCAGAGGGCAAAAAAACCAAGCTCATTACCGCTGGCCGCGATAAAAAGTGGACAAACGGTGTTGTAAACCCACCCGTTCAACGCGCTTCAACCGTGGTATTCAACACGGTTGCAGAGAAGAACCAAGCCACCATGAACCGCACCAATAAAACATTATTTTATGGTCGCCGTGGCACCAACACGCACTTCGCTTTTCAAGATGCAATGGTTGAGATTGAAGGTGGATCAGGTTGTGCTCTCTACCCTTGTGGCACGGCAGCAATTTCAAATGCGATTCTCTCTTTCGTCGAAACTGGCGATCACATTCTGATGGTGGACACTTGTTACGAACCAACTCGTGATTTTTGTAATACCATCATGAAGAAAATGGGCATCGAAACTACCTATTATGATCCGATGATCGGCGAAGGTATTCGTGATTTGATTCAACCAAATACCAAAGTCCTTTTCCTAGAATCTCCGGGGTCAGTCACAATGGAGGTGCAGGATGTACCAACATTGGCGCGCATTGCTCACGAGCACGATATTATTGTGATGCTTGATAACACATGGGGAGCTGGCGTGAACTTCTCACCATTTGAACATGGTGTCGATATTTCCATTCAAGCCGCCACCAAATACATAGTTGGTCACTCTGATGTAATGTTAGGTACAGCCGTAGCTTCCGAAAAATACTGGCCCCAACTGCGTGAACAAAGCTACTTGATGGGTCAGTGCGTTTCTCCTGACGACGCATACCTAGGCCTTCGTGGTATTCGCACGCTGGATGTTCGCCTAAGACAACACGCAGAAAGTAGCTTGAAAGTCGCCAAGTGGCTAGCTTCTCGTCCGGAAGTTGATCATGTCCGCCACCCAGCATTGGAATCGTGCCCTGGCCATGAGTTTTTCAAACGTGACTTCACTGGTGGAAACGGCTTGTTTTCATTTGTTCTCAAAACGTCTTATCCAAAAGCGACGACGGCTCTGCTTGACGGTATGAAACACTTCAGTATGGGTTATTCTTGGGGCGGGTATGAAAGCCTCATTCTTGCTAACGAACCAAAGAGCTTTAACAGCTTGAGAACCGTAGCGCACCCACACTTTGAGGGCACTTTAGTTCGAATTCATATTGGCTTAGAAGACGTGGATGACTTGATCGCCGATCTAGAGGCTGGTTTTGCACGCTATAACGCGTTAATTTTAGAAAAAGAAGTCTCTCTAAAATAGTAATTGAATCGCCCTGCTTCGCGGGGCGTTTTTATAACTCGCTGACTTAATTAGAATTACCTAACATTCCCACCACCTATTCGTTAATGTTAATCATTTATGTTGTTTTTCAATTGAGCAGTCACAGAATGAAATAATGTGCCACAAATAGGCTTTCCAAATTTAGAGTTTCTCTCCTACTTTTTATCATTCATAAGAGGTCATACCACAAGGAGATAGTTTTGAAACTCAAATTCATAGCGCTAATGCTTTTTACCTTAATTACCGTCCCAATAACCACCGTACACGCCGCAACGGGTTATACCCAAACAAAGTATCCGATTGTTCTGGTTCATGGATTATTTGGTTTTGATACCCTCGCAGGCGTAGATTACTTTTTCGGAATACCACATTCCTTAACGAAAGACGGTGCTAAAGTTTATGTAGCGCAGGTATCCGCGACCAACAGCAGCGAAGTTAGAGGGGAGCAACTGCTTGCTCAAGTAGAAACCTTACTTGCTGCAACAGGCGCAGAGAAAGTCAATCTCATCGGTCACAGTCACGGTGGTCCAACAACGCGCTACGTCGCCTCTGTCCGTCCTGACCTAGTCGCATCAGTTACGAGTATCGGTGGCGTTAATAAAGGGTCTAAAGTGGCAGATTTAGTTCGTGGCACCGTATCTGAGGGTTCTGGCAGCGAGCAGCTCGCGGTAAAACTGGCGCAAGGCTTAACCACTCTTATTAATCTTCTATCAGGCGGTTCTGATCTCGACCAAGACCCTTTAGCCTCACTAGCAGCATTAACCACGGAAGGATCATTAGCGTTTAACCAACACTACCCAGAGGGAGTTCCTACCAGTGAATGTGGTAATGGTGACTTGCTGGCTTCAAATGGCGTTTATTACTACTCATGGACTGGATCATCCACTTTTACAAACGTTTTCGATCCGACTGACGCTGCCATGATGGTACTTGGCTTAGCATTTGATGGGCCGAATGATGGCTTAGTTGGTGCGTGCAGCACACATTTAGGCAAAGTCATACGTGATGATTATCAAATGAACCATTTGGATGAAATTAACGGCCTACTCGGTATTCATCATCTTTTTGAAACCGATCCAGTCACGCTTTATCGCCAACATGCAAATCGTCTCAAACTTCAAGGTTTATAAGAGGTCATCACAATGAAGAAAGTCGCTCTCATCACTTTTATCCTGCTCTCGATGTTTGGCGTGGGAGCGCTTTCTCTGTTGCAAAGCGACAAACAACAAGAGACAACCTCTAACCATTCGCAATCTCAGCAAGATATAGCCGCCGATGTCTCTTCCCCAAGAGACTTCTTCGAATATTCTCTTAGCCGACTGGGCGAAGAAGATCTCGATACGATCAAAGCGGAAGTCAATGATGACACTTTAGCAAAACAAACACTGAATATTGATGCCAAACTCTTCCAGACCTACCTTTCCTACAAGCAAGCGCTCTCTGCATTGGAGCCTTTTGAGCATAACCAACTAACGCTTGAACAGTTAACCATGCTGAATGAAGCGATACTGAATTTACAACTTCAATACTTTAGCGAGGTCCAGATAGCTCAATTGTTTGACGAAGAAAACCGACTTCGCCAACTTGCATTGGAAAAGCTGACGATTAAAAAACAGGCATCGGATATCGAGAGTCAAACACACCTTCTCAATCAAGCGTTATCAGAACAACCGGATTACATCCGAGAGAGTGAACGCAATAACGCATTAACGGAGCAACTCGAGCGAGCTTCTCAGCTTGATTCACAAGATAAGTACATCGCCCGTGTTGCACTGGTGGGAGACGCTGGAGCGCAAAGGCTGCAAAAGCTTGATGAGCAAAGAGCATCATTTGAGACTCAACTCGCCACTTACTTAAAACAGCGTCAAGAGATTCTGAATAGGGATTTTCTAGGGCAAGATGAAAAACAGGCAGAAATCATTGCTTTAAGAAAACAAAGCTTCGATGCAGCTCAATGGCGTCGAATCGAAGCTTTGGAACGTATCCATGATAGCCAGAATTAACGATATAAACTGAACAAGCCAAACGTTACTTATTCTGCTTTTTAGGACATCCAACAATATGGTCATCCACCATGCCGACGGCTTGCATGAGAGCATAACAGATGGTTTCACCGACAAACTTGAAGCCTTTCTTTTTTAGGAATTTACTCATGGCTTTGGATTGCTCTGTCGAAGCTGGTACGTCACTCATATGTTGCCATTGATTAACGATTGGTTCGCCGTCCACGAACTGCCACAACGCGTCTGATAAACTCCCGTATTCAGCAATTAACGCTTTGGCCGCTTTGGCATTACTGAATACCGAGTTAATCTTTCCGCGATGTCTCACAACATCGAAGTTTTCCACGATGTATTCAGCGTGTTCTTCATTTCTTTGTTCCAACGCATCTAGATCGTAATTCTCGAACGCTTCTCTGTAACCTTCGCGCTTTTTAAGAATGGTGATCCAACTAAGGCCAGCTTGCGCACCTTCCAAAGTAATAAATTCAAACAGGACTTGGTCGTCATATACTGGCACGCCCCATTCGGAATCATGATATTCGCGCTCTAATGGGTGATTCATCGCCCACGCACACGTTTTTTGTTCTGTCATTATTCTTCCTTAAAAAGCGCCTCTAACTGATGAGCTAGAGGCGCGATATTTTTCATCGTTATATCAGTAGCACTAAGCCTGTTTCGGTACTGCCACTTTATGGAACAAACGATACAACACTGGCACGACAATCAGTGTCAGGACTGTCGCAAAACCCAAACCAAACATAATCGTAACCGCCATTGGTTTGAAGAAAATATCTGGCAACAGTGGGATCATACCAAGGATCGTCGTGATAGCAGCCATACAAACGGGACGGACGCGACTTACCGCAGCATCAACGACCGCGTCATAAGCCTCTTTACCGGACTTCATTTCAATTTCAATTTGGTCCAGTAATACGATGCCATTTTTGAGCACCATTCCCGATAAGCTTAAGAAGCCGAGCAATGCCATAAAACCAAACGGCGTGTTGAGTGCCAACAAACCGGTGGTGACACCAATTAACGCCAGCGGCACGGTAAGCCAAACAATGAGTGGCTCTTTGATAGAGTTAAATAGGAATACGGTGATCAAGAACATGAACAAGTACCCCATTGGCATGGTAGTAAACAGCGACTCTTGAGCATCACCTGAAGATTCGTACTCACCACCCCATTCTAGTGAATAGCCAGGAGGCATTTGAATCGCTTCGATTTGGGGCTGTAAACGTTTTTGCAACGTCGATGCGGTTTCTTCACCTAGAATATCAGGGTCTGCCATCACAGTGAGCATGCGCTTACGGTTCTTACGCACGATGATAGGATCCTCCCAGCGCATGTCGTAACCCATTGTAACTTGTTGAAGTGGGATAAACTCACTCTGTGCTGGACTCCATATTTTCATGCCTTCGATGTTACGAATATCAATGCGTTCATCTTCAGGTAAGCGAGCCACGATAGGCATGAGCGTCGTGCCGTCTCGGTATAAACCTATCGTCATTCCAGAGAATGACATGGACAAGAAGTCATCGACGTCCGATTTGGTAATGCCATAGCGACGTGCCTGACTCTCGTTAAACTGAGGTTCAAGAACTTGGGTTCGTTCACGCCAATCATGCCTGATATTTGTTGCCTGAGGATCGGCGTACATGATGTCCTTGACCTGAGCGGCTATCGTACGAAGGACGGTTGGATCTGAGCCAATAATGCGCGCTTCAATTTTTGCACCACCACCAGGGCCTAACTCAATCTGTTTGAGCTTGTAATTGATTTCTGGGTAGTTGGCTTTTAAATACTCTCGAAACTTCGCCATTAATGGTTTTAACGATTCGTAATTTTCCATACGAGTGGTTATCTCACCATAAGCCGCATAACTTTTCTCTGGCGCGTACGTTAACATGAAGCGCTGTAAGCCTTTACCCGCGGTCGTCGTGATATGGTCAACATGCTCTTGCTTAGCTAACCAACTTTCTAACTCTTTAAGCGTTGTGTTGGTGGCGCGAATATCAGTTCCTTCCGGCATCCATACATCTAACTGAAAAATAGGCGTTGTCGACGATGGGAAAAACGCTTGCTTCACAAAGGTGAACCCATAAACACTTGCCGCTAATCCCGCAATCAGCACCACAACGGTAAACCAAGCACGGCGCATACAGAACTGGAGAAACTTTTTATAAATAACGAAAATAACCCCGTTATATGGATCATTTTCTTCCCCTTCACCTTGTTTAATCTTCTGGCCTTTAAAGAAGATGTCAGCAAAGAACGGTGTCAACGAGATAGCGGTAAACCAACTCAACATCAATGAGATCAGAAGAACCGTAAACAAAGTGCCACAGTATTCACCCGTCGAGTCTTCAGACAGTCCTATGGGCGCAAATGCAGTTACCGCGATCACAGTTGCCCCAAGTAATGGCCACTTGGTTTGGGTAACGATATCAGTCGCCGCTTGGAGTCGAGTTCGTCCTTTTTGAGTACCAATCAAAATCCCTTCAACCACGACAATCGCATTATCCACCAACATACCTAACGCGATAACCAAGGCACCTAATGAAATCCGCTGCAAATCTATCGCGAGATACTTCATGAAAATGAACGTACCCAACACCGTCAGCAGTAAAATTAAACCGATAAGCAGACCTGAACGTAGCCCCATAAAGAACAGAAGTACGATAATGACGATACCGACAGCTTGAGCCAAGCTGACAACAAAACCGCTAACCGATTTATCCACCTCTTTAGGCTGACTGTAAATTTCGGAAATTTCGATACCGACAGGTTGTTGGTACTTTAGCTCTGCAAGGCGATGATCAAACGCTTTTCCGACTTCAACGACATTGACGCCTTCAGCAAAAGAAACACCCACGTTTAGTGCGAGGCTGCCGTTAAAATTAATAATATTATTCGGGACTTCTACATAACCACGTTTTATTTCCGCTACATCTTTCAAGAAGATGAGCCCCTGAGCTCCCGACTCAGTAATCAACAAATCGCCTAGCTCATCCACACTCTGGAATTCGCCAGTCGGCTGAATTCTGATGTACTCGTCACCAATTCTGATCGCCCCTGCGTCAGAAACCACGTTTTGCGTCGAGAGAAGATTAAAGACCGTATCGGGGGAAAGTCCTATACTGCTCAGCTTTTTCATCGATACTTCGATGAAAACTTGCTCTTGCTGTTGCCCGGATACCGAAACTTTACTCACGCCATCAACCAGTTCGAGCTCTCGGCGTAAGTAATCAACGTAATCCAGTAGCTCTTTGTAGCTATAACCGTCGCCAGTCACCGCTAACAAAATCCCGTAAACATCACCAAAATCATCGATCACTTGAGGTTCATTCACACCCGGAGGCAACGTCCCTTTAAGGTCATTCACTTTACGGCGTAACTCATCCCAGATTTGTGGCAGATCATCAGGGCCATAATTGTTCTTCATCGTGACTGTGATTTGCGATAATCCTCGGCTAGAAATCGAATTCACTTCATCAACATAAGTAAGCTGCTGAATCGCTTTTTCGATCGGATAAGTCACTTCTTCTTCGACTTGTTGCGGCGTCGCACCAGGATAAGAGGTCACCACCATGGCATCTTTGATGGTAAAAGCAGGGTCTTCAAGACGCCCTAACCCAAAGAATGCAGCGATACCACCAATCAAAAAGATCAGTGCGACCATCCAGCTGATGACACGATTTCGGATGAAGTACGCAGCAATACCGGTCACATCATCATCACTTTGAGGCACTGATTTATTAAGATCGCTCATAGACCGGCCTCCTGCGTAGCCATTTCCTGTATCACTTCCACTTTCATGCCATCCCTTAACCGAGAAACACCGGCAATCACAACTTTGTCTTTCAGCATGAGACCATCAAGGATTTGAATGGATGTTTTAGATGCTTTACCTGCTCGAACCTGTCTGCGCGATACCGTATTGTCATCATTCAGTACCCAAACAAATTTGTTTTCCCGCCCCAGCTCGTCACCGTCCGCATTGAAAATGGCTTCAATAGGAACATTAATTCCTAAATTGAGATCCAAGCCAACGTTCTTATCTTTGGAGGTCACCTCAACTGCCATCCCATCTAGGATGTATTCTTCTTCCGGCATAGGAAGCGATAATGTGACGGTAAACGTGCCTGTGGTTGGGTCTGGCTCAGTCGTAAATTCTTTCACGGTCGCGTTGTACTCGTTACCACTAGGGACGCGCACCAATGCTTTTATCGCGGTAAGTCTTTCTTCCGTTGGCGGTTGGTTCACATAGAGCCGGTCTGGAAGTTGAATCAGCACCTCTACTCGCTCCAAACTATGAATATTGACGATATGCTGTCCGACTTGGACATTTTCGAATTGCTCGATATTAACTCGAGAAATGATCCCATCCACAGGCGCTTTTAAGGTAGTAAATGATAAACGGAGTTTCGCTAACTTAAGCTCAGCCAGAGCGATTTGTCGTTGTGCTGCAATTTCATCAAACTGAGACTTAGCTAATAGGCCTTTATCAACCAAAGGACGTGAACGGCGATACTGACTGTCAACAACAGAAAAACGCGCACTCGCATTATCTACATCCAACTCATAGTCCGTAGGGTCCAACGTTGCGATAACATCACCCTTCGTGACTTTATCGCCCTCTTTTACCATGATGCGGCTGACTTCTCCTGCCACTCGGAAACTCAAATGAGAGCGATCCGCTGCATTCGCAACCGCAGGGAAATATAAGTTGTCATCCACCCGATTTCCCGCTAATGAGGTAACTCTTACACGCGGTGTCTCAAGAGCTTTTTCTGGTGCCTTATCGCCACAACCAACAAGAAGAAACGTTGAAAATAATGCCGCTAGAGAGATGATTCCTTTCATATTACAACCCTCTTTCCTTAATCCAGGCTCTTACCTTAATTCCGGGTTCAATTACACTAACACCAGAGATAATGATTTGATCGCCATCGTTAAGCCCAGCTAACACTTGGTTTTTGTCATTCATTTCAATAGCGGCTTTGGACACAATACCTTGCTCATCGACACGCCAAACGTATGTTTTGCCGTTCTCTTCTAGCAGCGCGGAATTAGGAATTTTTGTTGCACCAGCATTTTTAGATAGGAGGTAAGCATTACCAGACATGCCCGGTAAAAGGCCTATTTCTGCTGGTCGCTCCATCACCATAGTGACTTTGTAACTACCGGTTTTAGGATCGGCTTCTGTATCGATTTCTTGAAAGGTCAAGTCAAATGACTGCTCGGGGAAAGCGTCAAAGACCATTCTGGCAGAGACATCGCTACCCTGAGTGTAACGATTTAGCAGATAGTCAGGGACTTGGAATATCACCTTAAGCAGTTGGTTGGATTGAATATTCATCACGCCTTCTTTTGCGGCGACATACTCATGGTTTTCTGCTGGAATATACGAAATCGTACCATCATATGGCGCGACAAGTTTGGTATACCTTAAATTTGCCTTTGCTTGATTCCACTGAGCTTTGGCTGAATTGTGATTCGCTTTTGCCTCATCAAAATCTTGTTCGGACACCACTTGGTCTTTACGTAACTTTTGGTATCGCTTGTACTGCACGTCTGCGAGCGCGAAATTTGCCCGAGCTTGCTGTTCAAGCAGAGAATATTCATCAGGGTTTAATGAAGCCAATACATCGCCTTTGCTGACGACTTGACCTTCATTCACCTCAATCGTTTGAAGAAGTCCAGGAACTCGAAACGTCAGTACCGCTTTATCACCAGCTTCCGTCGTGGCAGGAAAGTGTCGTTCAAATTGGGCATTGCCAACAGATACTGTAAATAGCTTTGCGGGGCGGGATTCAGGTTCTGGAACAGGGGGAAGTTCTTTACCACACCCCGACAACACAGCCGAGATGGCGACAGGAATGAGCAATCTTCTCATTACATTCATCCATAAAAATTAAGGGATTATTTTTAAAGTAGATGAATTCTGGGCGAACTTCCAGAGTTGAAAAGATTAATAGTGCTTTAAAATTAGTAATTTGTGACAAAAAAGCAGGCTTTGCACCTGCTTCGTTTAAATCTTCTTTGGATGCGGAGTGTTTAGAGCTTACTGAACTCCCGATTCACCCTATATGTATCAGACGTAACATACGCTTCCATGTTACGGATTTTGCCATCAAGACGGTCAAAATCGCGTTCCAACACACTGAGCAATTGGTCCGGACTTTGTCCTTTCTGCCAAGGCTTACTTTTAAGTGTGTGCTCTTGTTGCGCTCGGATATTTTCAGAATACGTCACTGGTTGCTTTTCTAACATAAACGCCATCGCGACGTATGCTAACAACACCAAAAACGTACCGCCCAACAGCGCTGCAGAAATCACTACAATACGAATCAACCAAACCTCTGCACCAAAGTAGTTGGCAATTCCGGCGCAAACACCGGAGATTTTGCCATTTACTGGGTCACGATACAGCTCTCGATTAGTCATACTTGCGTCTCCATGTTGGTGACTCAGCATCCAAGATGCGCTCCAATGTATCAACTCGGGACTGCATCGCTTCCGCTTTTTCAGATAGTACCTGAAGGCGCTCTAAATCTTGGCTCGACAGTGCACTATCCGTTTTGCGTTTACTGCGATAGTGTAAGAAGAGCCATAGAGGAGCGACAAAGATCAGAAAGACAATTGCTGGTCCTGCAAATAAAAATGTCGACATAAATGGCTCCTTTATTATTTATCTTTCGATGACATCTGTTCTTTCAGTTTTGCCAACTCTTTTTCGATTTCGTCTTGAGCTTGAAGCTCTGCAAACTCTTGCTCTAGCGATTTTGCATTACCAGTTTGTGCGTACAAATCTGCTTCTGCTTCCATTTCATCCACTTTACGCGAGTACTGCTCAAACTTCGCCATCGCTTCATTAGTACGGCTAGTGTGCAGGTGTTTTTGCACATCACGACGGTTAGAGGCGGTTTGGTTACGAATTGCTAGTGCTTGCTGTTTTGCACGCGTTTCTGCAATTTTGCTTTCTAACTTACCGATCTCGCCTGTAAGCTTGTCGATCGTTTCTTCTACTAACGTCTGCTCAGTGTGAAGACCTTTAATCACTTGCTCAAGCTTTTGCTTTTCAATTAACGCTGCACGAGCCAAATCTTCACGCTGTTTTACCAACGCTAGGCTCGCTTTTTGGCTCCATTCGCCAATTTGCTCTTCTAACGTTTCAACTTTACGAGCCAACTCTTTTTTGTCTGCAATCGCTTTAGCCGAGTTAGTACGCACTTCAACAAGTGTGTCTTCCATTTCTTGAATGATAAGACGGATCATTTTTTCAGGATCTTCCGCCTTGTCCAGCAATGCACTGATGTTTGAGTTAACGATATCTGCAAATCGAGAAAAAATACCCATAACGGAACTCCTCTTTTTTCCTATTAAAACTCGACAAGGTGGTGATTGACCTTGCGTCTCCCTGAATACATTACAAGTAGCATGCCAACTTAAAATTACATTTAAAATCAGCAGTTTATGCATTTTGTTGTCGTTATGCACTATTATGCTATGATGTTTTTCACCAACTGTTGGTGAAATTCACCAACTCCATATGTAAATCAAGGCTCGGCTGTTAAATAAGAAGGACTTTATGAAGCAAAACCTGATTGGTGAATCACCTGCTTTTCTCGCCGTACTAGATAAAGTATCACAACTTGCGCCTATTGAGCGTCCAGTCCTCATTATCGGTGAACGAGGAACGGGTAAAGAACTCATCGCTCAGCGTTTGCATTATTTATCAAGACGTTGGGATAAGCCACTACTATCACTCAACTGTGCGACCTTAAGCGAAGGACTAATAGATTCAGAGCTATTTGGTCATGAATCCGGCTCTTTTACAGGTTCTAAGGGCAAGCATAAAGGACGTTTTGAACGCGCCGAAGGCGGCACTTTGTTTCTTGACGAACTGGCCACCGCACCACTTTTAGTTCAAGAAAAGCTGTTGCGTGTCATCGAATATGGTGAATATGAACGAGTTGGCGGTCATACCGCTCTCAATGCGGATGTTCGACTTGTTTGTGCAACCAATGCCGACCTACCAAAATTGGCGGAACAAGGCGATTTCCGTGCCGACTTACTCGACCGTTTAGCGTTTGATGTCATCATGCTGCCTCCTCTTCGTGAACGAAAAGAAGACATCCTCTCTTTAGCAGAGCACTACGCGATGAAGATGTGCCGTGAACTTCAGCTCGAATATTTTGTCGGTTTTACCTCAAAAGCACAGCATTCGCTTCTTGAATATGAATGGCCAGGTAATGTCCGTGAACTAAAAAACGTGATTGAACGTGCTATTTACCAACATGGTCTCAATGCCGATCCAATTGATGAACTGATTTTCAATCCTTTTGAAACAGTTTGGAATAACACGCTTGGTCATAATGCCGAGCAAGCCGAACAGCAGCAAGAAGAAGCACCAAGCAGCGCAGTTCAATTCCCTCTAGACTATAAACAGTGGCAAGAAGAGCAAGACATCCACTTACTCAATCGCGCATTGGAAGAGGCCAAGTTTAATCAACGACAAGCAGCCGAGCTACTTGGTTTGAGCTACCACCAATTACGAGGGATGGTTAGAAAATATGGTTTAGTCGGGCAAAGCTAGCTTGGTCGAAGGTGCTTGATCGGTTAGCGAGCGAGTGACAGCGCTCTAATTTGTATGTCTTTCAAGCATAACACCTTACAGTGTATGGATTTTATGTTTGGAGCGAGTTCACAAAGGTGATAAATTAGCGAGATCATTTTCGCTTGTTAGCTCTGAAAGAGTAAGATCAAATGAAACAAGCAAGATCCAATGAACATTTCATATTATGAATGCTTTTATAAGATTATCGCTGAGCCTTATTGGAATTAGCCTACTGACCGCTTGTGGTGATGAAATTGACCACAATGACATTCGCAAAGCTGGCTTTGTGTTTTGCGGACAAGGTAAGCCAACCACGTTTAACCCTCAGCTTATTGATAGCGGTATTACCGCAGAGGCACTGAGCCCGCAGTTGTACGATACGCTGCTCACGCTCGATCCTAAATCACATCAGCCAGTAGCAAATATCGCTGAGAGTTGGTCTGTGAATGAGTCAGGAACGGAATACACGTTTAAGCTTAAACGTAATGTTCAATTCCAAACCACGTCCTGGTTCACTCCCACTCGCCCATTGAATGCAAAGGATGTGGTATTTAGCTTCAAGCGAATCATTGATGTAGACCATCCTTTTCACCAAGTAGGTGGTGGTTTTTATCCATGGTTTGCAGGGTTAGATTTTCAAAACCTGCTGCAAGACGTGACTGCGATTGACGAGCATACGGTAAGGTTTACCTTATCTCAGCCAAATTTTTCCTTCTTGGCAAATATTGCCACCAGCCATGCTGTCATATTGTCTGCGGAGTACGGACAGCAACTGGCAGCAAAAGATCATAAAGAAGAAATCGACCAACTTCCTATCGGTACCGGCCCATATCAACTAAAAGAGTACCAAGTTAACGACTTGATTCGTTTGGAACGTCACTCTAACTACTGGAAGTCACCCGCGAAAATGGAACAAGTGGTGTTCGATATCTCTCATCGAGGCACTGGTACCTTGGCGAAACTTTTAAGAAACGAGTGTGATGTGCTCTCTTCGCCTATTTCAAGCCAAATACCCGTTATTCAAGAAAATGACAATCTTGAGTTAACTGCTACGCCAGCCAACAACGTATCCTTTATTGCGATCAACACTGAAACGACCGCACTTAGTGATGCTCGCGTCCGCCAAGCACTTAACTTAGCGATTAACCGTCAGAACATTTTAGATTCGGTTTACTACGGAACTGGCTCGCAAGCTTATACATTGCTACCGCCTAATTCATGGGCCTATCAAAAGGACAGCGTAAAAATTCGTTATGACCGTAACTATGCATTAGCACTTCTCCGTGATGCTGGCTATGAAGACGGTCTAGAGCTGACCATGTGGGTACCACTTGAACCACGCGCCTTTAACCCAAGTCCTCGCAAGACCGCGGAGCTAATCCAAGCGAATTTTGCCGATATTGGGGTTGAGTTAACGTTGCTAACCGATGATAGATTCGAACGTGTGGATTTAGAGAACATCAACGACATCGATTTACTTTTAACTGGTTGGATTGGTGATACCGGGGACCCTGACAACTTTTTCCGCCCGTTATTATCTTGTGAGTCTGATCGCGTTGGCCTCAACGTATCGATGTGGTGTAACGATGATTTCGATTTCTTGCTCGATTTGGCATTGGAAACCCAAGAACCGCGTTACCGTCTGAACCTATATCGCCAAGCGCAGAACATTTTAAATCAAGAATTCCCGGTAATTCCTCTGGCACATGGTGTGCAATTCCGTGTTCACGACAAATCACTGACAGGCTTCAAATCAAGCCCTTTCAATGCCCAACCGTTTGATAGAGTTGAGAGAATTCACTGATGTTTTGGTATACCGTTCGACGCTTTAACCTATTTTTCATCACTTTGATGATCCTCACATTAGTGGGCTTTTCTCTGCTGCGCCTTGACCCTCTCTCGCACTGGGCAAACGTTGATTTTTGGTCTGGTTGGCAAACTTACTTAATCAACCTTTCTCAGCTTGATTTTGGCATAAGTAAAAACGGCAACGCGATTTATGACGAGCTCGCCGTCGTATTCCCTGCCACTTTGGAACTGTGCTTTTTTGCCTTTTTGGTGTCCCTTTTGATCGGTATTCCGCTTGGAACCGTTGCTGGGATGAAGCAAGGTAAATGGCTCGACACCAGCATTTCATTCATGTCGATGTCTGGTTATTCCGCTCCAATTTTTTGGGTGGCTCTGCTACTTATCATGGTTTTTTCATTGGAATACCAACTCTTTCCCGTGGCAGGACGGTATGACCTGCTGTACGAAATTGATCATGTAACCGGATTTGCCATTATCGACGCTTTCATGGCGAAAGGTGAATACCGCGCTCACGCACTGCAAAGCGTCATTGAGCATATGGTGCTGCCATGTTTGGTGCTCGCTTTGGCTCCAACCACGCAGGTTGTCGGACTAATGCGTTCTTCGGTGGCGGAAGTGATGAGCCAAAACTACATTCGTGCAGCGAGAATCAAAGGTCTCTCTAACCGCGAGATCGTTACTCAACATGTCTTGCGTAATGCAATACCGCCTATCATCCCCAAAGTCGGTGTTCAACTTTCCAGTATGATTACCTTGGCTATCATCACTGAATCTATTTTTAACTGGCCAGGTATTGGTCGTTGGTTGTTAGATGCATTGGCAAACCAAGATTATGCATCAATCCAAGCTGGCGTGATGGTACTTGCGACTTTGGTTCTCACCGCTAATATTCTCTCTGATTTGATTGGCGCGATGATTAACCCTCTAGTTCGAAAGGAATGGTATGCTAACAAATAACGTTTATCAGGAAGAGCGCATTCCAACTCAGTTTGAGCGATTTTGGCGAAGTTACCGCGCCAACGGGCTAGCCATGTTTGGCCTATGGTGCTTGGTATTTATCGTCCTAATTACCATTTTTGCGCCACTGCTTGCGCCGTTTGATGCCCAAGCACAGTCAGGCGAATTGCTTGTGCCGCCATCATGGGCCCCAGCTGGAACGGTTGATTACTTTTTGGGGACCGATGACTTAGGCCGAGACATTCTGTCACGCTTGATCATGGGCTCTCAACTTACATTTGGTGCAGCCGTTGCCATCACTGCGATTGCCGCGGTCGTAGGTTGTTTGATTGGCGTATTAGCAGGTATGACGAAAGGCTTACTGTCGAGTACCCTCAATCACTTGCTCGATACCGTCATGTCGATACCGTCGCTCTTATTAGCAATCATTTTTGTGGCATTTCTAGGCTTTGGTGGGTTCAATATTTTACTCGCGATCTGCTTGGCTTTGATTCCGCGTTTTATTCGCTCCGTTTATATCGCAGTCCACACCGAAGTTGAAAAAGACTACATCATGGCGGCACGCCTTGATGGCGCTAATGATTTCTACTTACTGTGGAGTTCAATTCTTCCCAACATATTGACGGTTATTGCTGCTGAAATCACGCTCGCGCTCTCTGCTGCGATTTTAGATATTACTGCGCTGGGTTTTCTTGGCTTAGGCGCACAAGCCCCAAGTACTGAGTGGGGAGCGATATTAGGTGACTCTGTCGAGTTGATTTATATTGCACCTTGGACCGTAACCCTACCCGGCCTAACCATCATGTTTACCGTTATTACCCTAAACTTAGTAGGTGAAGGTGTACGTCAAGCGCTTAATGCGGGGATCGAATAATGCCGTTGTTAGATATTCGACATTTGACTATTGAGATTGAAACCCCTCAAGGGTTGGTCAAAGCCGTGGACCGAATGAGCCTAACTTTGAATGAAGGCGAAATTCGTGGTCTTGTAGGTGAGTCTGGTTCAGGGAAAAGCTTGGTTGCAAAAGCGATTGTTGGGGTAAGTAAAGATAACTGGCGCATTACCGCAGACCGTATGCGCCTTGGCAATATTGACTTGCTTCAGCTTACGCCAAAAGAGCGTCGACGTGTCATTGCCCGTGACATTGCGATGATCTTCCAAGAGCCATCAACCTGTCTTGATCCTTCAGAAGAAGTGGGACGTCAATTGATCGAGTCCATCCCATCTCGCGCGTTTGAAGGGAAATGGTGGGAACGATTTAAATGGCGTAAAAAACAAGCCATCGCGCTTCTGCATAAAGTAGGCATTAAAGATCACAAGCGTTTAATGGGTAGCTACCCTTATGAACTGACTGATGGTGAGTGCCAAAAAGTCATGATTGCCATGGCGATAGCGACCAAACCAAAGTTGCTGATCGCAGATGAACCAACCAACGACTTAGACCCGATTACCCAATCGCAAATATTGCGTTTATTGAGCCGTATGAACCAGCTCAATAACACGACCATTCTGCTTATCGGTCACGACTTAGCGACCATCACACAATGGGCGGGCCGCATTACGGTAATGTATTGTGGTCAGTCGGTGGAGTCTGCCGATACCAGTAAAATAATTGCGGCACCCAAGCACCCGTACACAGATGCCTTGCTTAAAGCGATGCCAGACTTTAATGATTGGGTACCACACAAGCAAAAACTCCAATCCCTACCGGGATCGATTCCGCCATTGCAGCATCTGCCCATCGGTTGTCGACTCGGTCCACGTTGCCCGTATGCGCAGAAACAATGTGTTGAAATTCCACACACCAGACGAATTAAGAATCATAAATTTAACTGCCACTTTCCATTGAACACGGAGAAAAAGTCATGAGTGCGTTACTTGAAGTCGATAATTTATCGAAGCAGTTTGTTACGCGCTCCCGACTATTCAAACGTCAGGTTAATGAGGCTGTCAAACCGGTGAGCTTTACGTTAGAGCCGGGGCAAACTATCGGTTTTATTGGCCAAAACGGTTCAGGAAAATCCACTCTTGCCCGTATGCTTGCAGGCGTTGTAGAGCCAAGCTCTGGAGAAATCCGTGTAAATGGTGAACGATTGGAGCACAAAGATTACGCGACACGCTGTAAGCTCATTCGCATGATTTTCCAAGATCCAAATACATCGCTCAACCCGCGTATCCAGATTGGCCGTATTTTGGAAGGTCCGTTAAAGCGAAACACCAACATGCCGCCAGATGCACGCATGCAGCGTGTGAAGAACACCCTACTCCGCGTCGGATTGTTGCCTGAGCACGCCTATTTTTACCCACAAATGCTAGCGGCAGGTCAAAAACAGCGTGTGTGTTTAGCTCGTGCGCTTATTCTTCAACCTTCCATCATTGTCGCTGACGAGGCGTTAAACGGTTTGGATATGGCCATGCGCTCACAGATCATTAACTTATTCCTCGAGTTACAAGAAGAGATGGGATTGTCATTTGTGTATGTATCTCAACACATTGGCATTGTTAAGCACATTACTGACAAAGTGATGGTGATGCATGAAGGTGAAGTGGTCGAGTTTGGCGAAACTAACCAGGTATTGACTCATCCCGAGCATCCTATTACTCAACGCCTAGTCGAAAGCCACTTCTATAAGGCGCCAAGCCACCAAACAAAATAGCCTATTAAAGATGTCATCGTTCAAATGTAAAGAAGCCTGCGTTAAAGCAGGCTTCTTTATTGTATGGGTACTAATCAAAAAACTAACGGCGGCTCGCTTGTTTGCGCAGTTCAAAATCAAACTCGTCAGGAAACAATACGACCCCTTCTTCATTTTGATTTGGGAATACAACAATCGATAGCTCGTCATCCTCTAGACCAGAGGTCCAACGACTGTGCCACTTGTTTAGAGAGATCGCTTCTGGCTCGCAATCTTCCCAATCACCATTCGCCCATTGCAAAGCAAACTCTTCGTTTGGCCATACTGGTACACAATCATCATCTTCTGTATTTAACATGACACAGCCATGTTCATCTTTCAGAATCCAAACTTTACGATTCGCCACAACCTCTTTTACGCAGTACTTTAAACGTTGCTCTTCGTTGTAACGATTGATGGTATCCATCTGCTCTTGGGTCAGTTGCTCAGACATATTCGTCTCCTATTTCCCATAGAAAAATGCCCGCAGCTAGGCGGGCATTTAAAGTATATGCTAGAAAATTAAGCTAGCTCAGTTTGAAGCCAAGGCCAGCCTTGCTTCTTACGGCTTAGCGTGTTTTCCATCATTAGCATTCCGTCTTTTTCGTGCTTAACAAGCTTCTCAGCCCACTCACCTTTGTATAGAAGACGAGTTTGAGCAGTCGTGATGTCTGTTAGCATTACAGCAGCAAATGCAAGGTTGTCTTTTTCGCAACGCGCTTCTAGATCCGCTTCTAGTGCTTCGATCATACCGTCAACTTGCTCTAGTGTGGCAAGCTCAACCTGACCTACTACTACGTCACGACCGTTGAATGGGTAACCTTTAAGGTCTTTCTCAACAAGCTCAGCCGCAGATAGACCTTCGATGTTTGTCTTAGCAATTAGAAGATCTTTAGTGAATGCGTCAACATCTTGTACGTCTGCGATTACCGCTAGCTCAGCAACGGCATCTTTGTCTTTTTGTGTACAAGTTGGAGAAGCAAAGCCTACTGTGTCAGATAGAATTGCTGACATCATTAGCTTAGCGATTTGTGGAGTAATCGCGTGACCTTCAATCTTGAACATGTTGAATAGAACAGTGTTGGTACAACCAACAGGCCAGATCCATGCTTCCATTGGGTTTACTGTCATCACGTCACCTAGGCGGTGGTGGTCAACAATACCCGCAATTTCAGCTTCTGCGATATCGTCTGGTGCTTGTGCTAGATCTGAGTAATCTACTAGCCAAACGGTCTCACCCGCAACTGATGTGCGAAGCTCAGGAACTTCAGCGCCAGCAACTTCTAGGATGTGCTGAGTTTCACGGTTGATTTCGCCTTGGCGAATTGGCATAGCTTCAACGCCACGCGCTTTTAGAAGTTCAGTTGCAACGAGTGCACTACAAATACTGTCACTGTCTGGGTTCTTATGACCTACAACTAGAATCATGTTTCTTCCTATTCAAGTCAATTTTATACGCCGCCTAATACAGTTAATTAGGGCGTGTTTGCTCACAAAGGCCGATACTTTACCTGATTTCAGAGAGTTTGACACGAAGAAAAGTTCACAATGCTATTGCGAATAAATCTCATTTACATATAATGATAATTATTCCTATTTGCATTTGAGTAAACGATGAACGCGACCCAATTTTTACACTCTGCACAACAGTTGTTTCAGCCTACTCAGTTTCGTTTAGCTTATAAGCGATTGCTGATCCCTATCGTCATGCTCATTTTGCTAGGCAATGAAAATACACGTGACGTTGCCGTACAGACGCTATCCGACTCATTCTGGGCGGTGTCATGCTATGTTGCCGCCACCTTGGCAATTTATCATTATCTTTCAAACTTTATGTCGAAAACCAATCGAATTACCGAGCTCTACCACCGCTCGCGTAATCATCAGGTTTTCTTTGCTTCTTTATTGGGCGCTTTGCCTGGCTGTGGTGGCGCTATTGTTGTGACAACGCAATTTATTAGTGGCCGAGTAGGATTTGGTGCGATTGTCGCGGTACTTACTTCAACAATGGGTGACGCTGCCTTTTTGCTTCTCGCCGCCAAACCTAGTGTTGGTGTAGGCGTGGTTGGATTGGGCATTATCGTGGGTACTCTTTCAGGGTTGGTCGTTAATGCTTTTCATGCTGATAACTTTCTGCGCCCAGAACCAAAAGAAGCGCCTCAGACACATGCTTGTTGCCAACACCAGACAGACCGTCACACGCCACTTGAACAACGTGCAATCAATCTACAAGGCGCGTTTTGGAAATGGCTTATTGTGCCTGCCAGCGTCGTTGCTGTGTTAATGTCTTTCCAAATCGATATTAATCAGCTGTTGTCTTTGCAGGCCAATACCATTGAATGGCTGGGCGCTATCTTCGCGGTGATCACAATGTCGTTGTGGGCGATGACAAAAGAGCTCGGCGATTATCAGTCAACGGTCTCTGAAGATGAAAAAATTGTGGACTCACACCCGATTCAAAAAGCAGCCCAAGATACGAATTTCGTCAGTGCTTGGGTGATCGTGGCGTTTCTGGCGTTTGAACTGACAACCTATTTTTCTGGAATCAATCTCGTAGAAACCTTTTCTCATTGGGGAATTTGGATGCCATTAGCTGGCTTAGCCATTGGTATGCTACCTGGTTGCGGACCGCAAATTTTAGTCACTAGCCTATACATTTCTGGTGCTGCTCCACTGTCCGCGCAACTAGCCAATGCGATATCTAACGATGGTGACGCCCTATTCCCCGCCATTGCAATGGCACCGAAAGCCGCTTTGGTCGCGACTATTTATTCGTCCATTCCTGCTTTTATCGTTGGATACGGGTATTACTTTTTATTCGAGTTCTGACGCTCAGGACGTCAAAACGAAAAAGGAGCCACAGTAGGCTCCTTTCTTGTTTTTATAATCGAACGATTTGGTTCACGTTATGCCGTGACGATCGCTTTCGCATTTAACCCTTTATCAACGCTAACCATTAATAACTGACAAGGTTCTTGGTTTAGCTTTTCTCCTGTCCAGTAATCATACCAATCCATCGGTTGATCAGACGTCAGCGTAAATTCCATCGCCCCGTAGCTGGCATAGTTAAACAAGCAGTGAAGGTCATTCTTCGTCGTTAGTTTTAAAAACGCATGATTTAAACTCAAAGCCGTGAACTTTGCTGACTCTTGGTTACGTTGTTGACGTAGCATGAGCTTAGCCAATGTCTTCTTTGCAAATGGCGTAATCTCAGGGAGCGGATCGCCAGACAGCAGCAAACCACCACACGCCAATAACACCGTGCGATGAAATTCATACTCTTCTCTGGATGCGGCTTGATTAGCTAATGACGTGAATGTCGCGCAATCCGGATCAATTTGCCACAGTTTTCGATGCTGCCAACTACGATAAAAGGTTTCTTTGGCTATCTGCTCGAAACGACGACTATGGCGTTCTACGTCATCAGAAACACGCATTGCATCCACAAGCCCTAGAGATGGCCACATTGGCGCGTTGCAACCTAAAAGCCACGCATCACCAGCGCCTTTAGCAATCGCTTCCATTCCTAAGCGATACGCCTCAACGCCTGTAATACCAGATTGTTTACGCACACCTTTCAAGGTGCCCCAATAGTTCGCGTCTAGCTTGAACAATTCAACGCCCCACTCTTGTCTCATGACAGAGACCACATTCGTCAGATGGTCTTGCACTTCTGGGTTTGAGGTATCGAGTATGTACCAAGGCGTGCAGCGCCAACCACCGTATGTGACATCTTCTGCTTTAAGTAAGCTTCCATCTTTGTGACGAACAAACCACTCTGGGTGTTGTTTGAAGATCTCCGACTCAGGTTGAGCAATAAAGGGTGCCATCCAAATCGCCGGCTTTTTGCCTTTTGCACGGATACTATGAATGAGCTCTTTCACACCACCAGAAAACTTATCCGATGGGATTAACCAATCGCCCATAAAGGCTTGATAGCCATCATCCAGAAGTACCCACTCTAGGTCTTCAAGCTTATCTTGCATGCAATCAACGTTCTGCATGATGTTTTGCTCTGTCACGTCTGCGTAGTAGGCATACCACGAACACCAACCGACAGGCGCATCTTGTGTCACACCTTGGCGAACAGGATGATGCTCTGCAATCATCTCGCCATAGATTTGATAAAGCTCAGACAGAGATTGGCCACAGAGTACCGCCACGGACTCAAGTTGATTACTTTCCCAATCCGCCACTTGAGTAAACTCACCATCAATCGCGGCAGATAAAACCCAATGTCCATCACGCAGGACAACATCAAAATAGCCCGCAAAACGGTGACATGAAGTAAAGCCAAACAAGGTATAGCCAGCCGAGCCTTCCACCACTAAATAATTGTAGTAACGCTTAGGGGCATCTTTGGGATAGATTCGATAAGAAGGGTTGTTGTCTGGACAGCGACCAATATCAACAGGATGGCTAACCGTTCCCGCTGTTTGCGCCAGCATTTGGAATCCATCGCCAATCACGTTGGCCTCGTGCTCATATAAAAACGGCATCTCGAACAACACTTCACGGTCGGTAAACGTTTTATTGTGAAGCCCAGCAAAAGAAAAATGTAATTGATTACCCTCAACTTCAACTTGGAAGTCGTTGTTATTCACAGTGATCTCAATGTGGTTTGCCAATTGAATGCTCTGAGCCATAAAGAGTCTACTCACTTAATTATTATTGTTTAGCTTGGTTCATTATCCCCTGCTTGTCCCACCCAATTCGTTATCAACGTCACGAATCCTACTGTCGTTTAGCGTCACAAATTTATTATTGAGATAACGCTCACTGAAATTTTGGTTAAAAAAATACCAGCCCGAAGGCTGGTATTTCGATTGATGTAAATTGCATTCATTAAGCAACTTCGATTGGGCCACCGAATGAAGTCACTGGCGGTACTTTGCCGGTGAACTTCTCGAAGTCTACGATACATGTGTTCGCAGAAGTCGCCTGCGCAAGTTCAGAAGAGCCGATGTCTTGCGTTAGCGTGTTAGGGTCACCGTAAGTACAGATTGCGCCCTCTTTCTCGTTTAGAGGACCGTACCATGCACCTTCTTCGATACGAATAACGCCACGTGGGTAGCTGTCAGTAAGAACAGCACCAGCTAATAGCTGACCACGACCGTTGAATACGCGCACTAAGTCACCGTCTTTGATGCCTTTCGCTTTCGCATCCGCTGGGTTGATGTAAACAGGCTCACGACCTTGCACCGCGTAAGTTGCACGGAACTCTTCAGATTCACACATTTGAGAGTGCAGACGCTTGTCTGGGTGACAAGACTGCAACCAGAATGGGTATTTGTCTGAACCAGGGCCACCGTGTGAACGCTCTGATTTTTCGAACCACATTGGGTGCTCTTGACAGTGTTCGTAACCGTAACGGCCGATCTTACGAGACGTGATCTCGATGAAACCAGACGGCGTACCTAGTGGGTTAAGCTCAGGGTCTTTACGGAAGTCCGCATGACGAACCCAAGGTTTACCTTCACCGAAGTCTAGTACGCTCTTCTCCCAGAACTCGTTGAATTCTGGCATTTCAAACTTACCTTCGTTCGCTTTCTTACAATCGTTGTATAGGCTTTCGATCCATTCCATCTCGCTCATACCACGAGTGTATTCTTCGCGGCGACCAAAACGCTGAGTTAGTTCACTCATGATTTGGAAGTCAGGCTTAGATTGGAACAATGGATCGACGAGACGATGCATTGCAATCAGACCTTTGTTCGAGTATGAACCGTATACGTCGATGTCGTTACGTTCCCATTGCGTACACGCAGGTAGAACGATATCCGAGAAACGACATGTTGCAGTCCAAGCAAACTCGATCGTTACAACCGTTTGAAGTTTGCGGAACGCTTTCTTCATGCGGTTACGATCTTGATGGTGGTGCCATGGGTTGCAACCCGAGATCACCATCATCTTGAAGTCTGGCAGTTTCACTTTACCGCCGTTGTAGTTGATCTCTTTGCCTGGTTCTAGCAGACAGTCGATCCAACGTGCAACTGGGATAGTACGGCTGTAACCGTTAAAGTCGTTGTTGTCCCACTTCGGCTTCATACCTTGGTCAAGGTTACGAGGGAAACCACCAGGGCCCGCGAAACCAGTTGAAGGTACACCGATACTTGAGTAATGGTGACCGTAAGAGATACCACCGCCAGGTAGACCGATTTGACCAACCATTGCAGCAACCACAGCCGCCGCCCAGTATGGTTGCTCACCGTGCTCTTGACGCTGGATACACCAACCCATCAGGATCTGTGTACGGCCACTGACTAGCATACGCGCGAATTCGCGAATCTTGTCCGCTTTCACGCCACAGATAGCCGCAGCCCACTCTGGTGTTTTCTCTACTTTATCTTTTGTCTTACCTTGAACGTATTGAATAAACTCTTCAAAGCCTAGACAGTAAGTATCAATAAACTTCTTATCGTACAAGTCTTCGTTGTACAGCACGTGCGCCACAGCAAGCATGAACGCTACGTCTGTCAGCGGGTTAATGTACAAGTGATCGTTCTCTAAGTAGCGCTGAGTCTTATTCTTCACTGGATCTACAGATAGAACGTTGATCTCACCTTTCGCTACTTTTTCTTTTAGTTGTGCTAGGTACTTGAACGACTCATGCGTTTCACAGTTCCAACCTACTTGAAGGTTTTTCACTGGGTCGTTAGCCCAAAGAACGATGTTGTCAGAGTTCTCTAGGATTTCAGACCAAGACGTACCTTGTGCGTAAACTTCGGTTGAACCAAGTACGTAAGGCATGATGGTTTGACCTGCACCCGTCGAGTAGTCACCTACTTTCGTAATGAAGTTGCCGTGCATACCCACTGCACGTTGCATGTGCGCGGTACAGTTGTTGAATGAACCTGTTTGGTTCCAACCCGTTTGACCTGCGTGTAGCGCCCATGGACCGTAGTCTTTTTGAATACGTTCTAGTTCGCGGTAGAACAAATCTAGCGCTTCATCCCAAGTCACGCGGATGAAACGGTTGTTACCGCGAGTATCCGCGCTGTATTTATGTTTCTTCAACCAATCTAGACGAACCATTGGGTAACGAACACGTGAAGGGCTGTAAATAATGCCCTTGATGCCGTTTAGCATTTCAGTTGGGTTTTTGTCTAGCTCTAGCGGTTTGATCTCTTGAACTTTACCCGCGTAGATGTGGGCGCGGAACGCGCCCCAGTGAGAACCTGTTACTTTCCAAGTACCTGTCGTCTCAACAGCATTGGCAGAGGCGGACGCCAATAAGCTAGGACCAATAACTGACGCTGCACTTGTGGTTGCTACACCTTTAAGAAAACTTCTTCGTGTAATAGCCATTTAAATTACTCCAATCCGACGCTTATTAGTGGTGACCTTCAGCATAATCTGAAGAGTGTTTCTGTAGATACTTCAAGATCAGGGCTTCACTGTCTGTATCTAGGTTGACGAACGCCAACATACCGTCGAACATACCTGGCCAGGTGTTCGCGTCGAAGTGCGCTTCCGCAGGTTGCGTGTGACATACAGAACAGTTGGTCTTGTACGCTTCACGAGATTTTTCCCAAACAGGATTGATGTCGTTCAGCATAGACTCTTTCTTAAGCCATACTTTCGCCGCCACTTTTTCCCATGGAAGACCCGTTAGCTCATCCACTTTTTTCTCACCAGTCGTCACAATGTTGCTATCTGTCGCTGCTTCTTTCATCAGAGACGCAGTCGCAATGTTCTTACCGAAGTCTTCTTGAATTACGCGACCAAAGCCTTTCGCTTTACGCCAGCCATCGATTTCGATTTCAACAAACTCGCCTTTGTCTTCAAGAACTTTAACGGTCGATGCTGGGTTAAGAAGACCGGCTTCTTTAGTGCCTTGTGCATCAAAGTAAATAGGTAGGTGACGAACACTCACTAGTTGCTGACCTACTGAGTAATCTGTATTTGAAGTCATACCTTCTAGGTCACCCACGATACCGCCGATGCTGTCCATACCTGCTGGCAGGTTATGCGCGATACCTTTATGACAGTCAACACAGCTTTGATCTTTCTCTGCTGCTTGCTTCATTTGGATACGAGCGGTTGGAGACATTTGCTCGAAATCCATCGATTCGTAGTTGTGACAGTTCTTACACTCTAAAGATTTGTTTGCCGAGAAACGATCCCATTCGTGTTTCGCAAGTTCGATACGACGCTCTTCGAACACACCCGGTTCATCGTAGTTGCCAAATACCTGTGCAAATACCTCTTTAGATGCCTGCATTTTACGAGCAATTTTGTCTGTCCAGTTATGAGGAACGTGACAGTCAGGGCAAGTAGCACGAACGCCTGAATGGTTTTTCCAGTGAACCGTTTCTTGCAGCTCAACGTACACGTTGTCACGCATTGTGTGACAACTAATACAGAATTCTTCTGTGTTGGTTGCTTCTAGAGCGGTGTTAAAGCCACCCCAAAAGATAACACCAGCAATGAAGCCGCCCATAGTCAGCACACCTAGGCTGATATGTACAGCTGGGCGCGTCATGGTACGCCACAGTTTAATGATTAATGATTTCATTATTTGCTCTCTTAAAATCTTTTCAAAAGTGTGGTTATGAGCTCACAGGCTTACATGCCGTGCGCGCCTGGAGGTCCAAAGAAGAACACTTGCAACATCCAAACGATGAACCCGTAACCGCCGACAAAAGCCACACTCAGAATTGGGAAGAGAACAACTGCAATGAAGAGGAACGACTTCCACTCCAGGGAGCGTTTTTCACCACTCTCAATTTTATTAACATCACTCATACATTTGCCTATTTTGTATCTAGTGTTATTGAAAAGCCCGCGTAACCAAGCTTAAGTTTTTTACAATCTCTAATGGAAAATGTTAGACCATACTAATAGTAAGGTTCAATCAAATAAGAGCTCTCAGGCCTTGTAATTCAACACTTTTTTGAGCTCATCCAGAGATGTGATTGATTGATGTTATTTATTAAAAAACATGAACAGATGTGACAAAATAAGTCTTTTAATCAATTGTTAAAACAACAACATTTACCAAACATAAGTTACATTTGGATAGTAATTAACGGGTCATAAATTGGCTTAAAAACCCGTCAAAAGATAATCAGTTGTGAATAAAATGATGCAAAATAATGACGAGAATAGCGGTAAAGGTTTACGTTGAGAACATCAAAAAATGCACATTGATGTTCATATAAAGGAGGAGCTTAGTTACAATTATTCGCGGATTTTCGAGGAGCGATTATGGATAGCGTGGTGGATATAAGTTGGACCAAACTGGCATTGTTTGGTCTGATTTTGTTGGTTCCCTTCTTTATTAATGCCCGCTACAAATTAGGGATTGCGAAAGACACGATCATCAGTGTTATTCGTATGACACTTCAGCTCATATTGATTGGCGTGTATTTAGAGTATCTTTTTCAATTAAACAGCTTACTGGTCAATATACTTTGGCTTGCCATCATGTTACTGATTGGTGCAAGCTCAATTGCAGGAAAAGCTCGCCTGCCTAAAAAGCCACTTATGCTTCCTCTTCTTACAGGCTTAACCTGTGGCCTAATTCCACTTCTTATAGCGATTACCGCAGGCCTAGTACAGCCATCCCCTATTTACAACGCCCAGTACATGATCCCACTTGCGGGCATGCTATTGGGTAACAGCTTAAGTAGTAACATCATCGCACTGCAGAATTTATTTACGGCTTTTGAACAGAGACAATCAGAATACGAGGCTGCTATCTCACTTGGTGCCTCTCCTCGTTATGCATCATTCCCCTTCATTCAAGAGGCCCTTAGAAAGTCACTTGCTCCAACTTTAGCCTCTATGGCCACTACAGGGCTGGTTACCTTGCCAGGCATGATGACTGGTCAAATTCTAGGTGGCGCAAGCCCGATGGTTGCAATTAAATATCAGTTGGTGATTATGCTGGCTATTTTCGTCATGTTGAGTACCTCCGTCGCTATTACGCTGGAGATGACACTGAGCTGGGTACAAACGAAAGAAGGCCGGATCAAAATAAAAATCCAACAACCAGAACCAACCAAAACTCATAGATAGTTTAAGCGTGTGAACAAAGCCAGTGGAAGGGCTTGTATTATCAAGTCAAACGCACTTTTAACTGAATAACTCATCCATTCTTTAAACATTCATCAAGACGCTTTCTGGAGAAAAGTCAGACAGAATTATCTCGAGTATAAGCCTCTAATTTTATGAAATTTTCTTTGCAAGTTTAGATACGCACGGCCTTTGAGACAGGTTATCCACAGAAAATGTGGATAAACACCCTAAACCCATACGCAACCAGAAACATAGCAACATAAGTGATCAATCTAATCGTCATGCTTTGATCACTTGCCTGACATATTCTAATTTTAGAGTAAAGATAGTGACCACAAACTTGGAGAGACGTACATGGATGTCTTAATGATCAAAGAAAATTACGATGAACTCCTATCCGATGCACCTCTGGACTGGCTCGTTCAAGAACCAAAGGAAGTGACTTCTCATTGGCTCCCAACCGATTTTGGCATCAATGAAGAGCTGATTTAACTCACTCGATTTGTGTGAAACTTATCGACATGAATAAAAGAAAGGCGAACCATTTGGCTCGCCTTTCTTTTGTTCTTTTAGATTTATCGTAAATGCTTGTCTTCATCACGTAGATAAATCATCCAATACCACATACCAACGAATACACCGCCACCAATGATGTTCCCTATCGTTACAGGGATAAGGTTATTTACGATGAACCCCATCATGTTTAAGTCCGCATAGTTTGCAATATCCGCCCCTGTCATTTGCCAAAATGCTTCCGGTGCAAAATATTTGATTCCAATCGCCATGGGGACTTGGAACATGTTCGCAATACAGTGCTCGAAACCTGCCGACACGAACATAGCTACTGGCAGAATCATGACCGCTATTTTGTCAGTTAATGTACGTCCACTAAACGTCATCCAAACAGCAATACACACCAGCACGTTACACATGATGCCAAGCGCAACAGCAGCAAAGAAACCATGGTGCAATTTGTGTTGAGAGATCGCCATCGCGTTGAGGCCAACTTGGCCGTGATCAAACATATACTGCTTGGTGACCAACATGCATGCTACCAACAAAAGAGCACCAACCATGTTGCCGAAATAAACCACAAACCAGTTTTTGATGAGCGCTTGCCACGAGATCTTTCCACTCGCTCGCGCTACCAATGTTAATACTGAGCTAGTGAAAAGCTCACCACCTGTAACGACAACAAGAATCAAACCAAGGCTGAAGGCTAGGCCACCGATTAGCCTGGTAATACCCCATGGAAGGTCGCCTGCACCTGTTGTCACCGTGGTGTAAAAGATGAACGCAATACCAATATGAAGTCCGGCAGAAATTGCCAATAAAAAAGATTTGATCGGTGCTTTAGTTGCTTTACCTACCCCCACTTCAGCCGCGCGTTCCGCAGCCTGAGGCGGTAATAGTGAGTCAAACTGATTGAAGTTCATTGTGGTGTAACATTTAGAAACAATTAAAGAGGCGCGGATAATCGCTCCATTTCCCTACTTTTTCAAGCGCTATTTGACATGTTTACTAAAAATGTTGTTATCGGGAGATCAACCGATAAAAGTCAACTATCATTAGCAATCGTAACTATCATTGATACTTAACAAGTATTCTGCCTTTCGAACAAAGATCCTGCGTTATATCAGCCTGATAGCGCCATACTTAACACTTCTTATCGTTTAATGTTGCTCAACTCTTCTTTTCAGACTAGCTTGGTAAAAAAAGCGTAAAGGAATCATTTATGAAATATTCAGCTGAACATATCGCCGAATTGAACCTACTTCTTCAGTTCGACCTAAGTAGTGCTGCAACTGGTATTAAAGTTCATACAGACGCGTCAGAAGAAATGCAGGCAGCCGTTGCTCGTCTATACGAGAAGCAACTTTGTACACAGCCTGATGGTGGTTATTTAACAGATGAAGGTATTGAAGTCGCAGAGCATGCGGATAAGATTTTAAGAGTCCTTTCTGTGTAATTTGAACAAAAACGCCACCGAATTCGGTGGCGTTTTTTTATTGGTCCCTGCATTTTGTTCCTGCCGAAACCTGCGGTGCTAATCGTTTTTTCATTTTGCTAAATGGCTGCACCTTGTCGTACAACCAATTAAAGCCTGTGGCATAAAATAGGAAGAACACTAGGAAGCCAGCTTCCAACACCAGAGCTTGGAGAAGCGTAATTTCTAAGAACCAAGCAATGACGGGTATAGAGATAAAGATCAACCCTCCCTCGAATCCAATTGTATGCCCAAAACGCATTGCTAAACTTCGCTCAGTTCGATTGCTGCCAAACCACTTGTCAAAGTACAAGTTGTAGATGTAATTCCACACGACGGTATACATGCTCAACCCAATCCCAACTAACGCGAGATCACTCGATCCCTTTCCGGTGATCAATGAAGCCGCTGGCACAATGATCGCGAGTGCGATTAACTCAAAAAGTACTGCATGAAAAATTCGTTCGTTACGAGTCATATTTCTCTGTCCAAATAGTTCTACTCAATGCTTAGAATTTTATCTATTATTCAGATAACAAAAAGTTAGATACCATCGGCAAAAGCGATATGTTTACCATCGAACAACTGCAAGCTTTCATTGCTACATCAGAAACCGGATCATTTTCAGGCGCGGCAAGAAAACTGGGGCGAGCTCAATCCGTAGTCAGCCAACACATCATAAATATGGAGGTCGACTGTGGTGTTGATCTATTTGATCGCTCTGGTCGATATCCGAAATTAACCGAGAGTGGCCTCGCGCTCATACCTTATGCACAAGCGGCAATCAGCCAACTAGACCGATTGAACAACAGAGCATCACAGCTTTTTTCAACACCAACGAATAAATTGGTTTTAGCCATTGATGAAGGGATTCCTCTGACTCGCTTGCCCGACGTGCTAAAAAATTTAGAGCAACGCTTTCCACATTTGCAAGTTGAATGCTTAACAGCTTCAAGTCCGGATATCATTGAATTGGTCAAATCGGAGCGCGCCACTACTGGGATTATTTTGAGTGACTTACAAATGCCAAGACATATCGATTTCACTAATCTTGGTAACATTGCGTTCGATGTCTATGTCTCTTCAACGCACGCTCTAGCACAGCAACGCGTCACTCACATTGATCAACTCAAACAACATCGTCAACTGGTCATACGCTCCAAAAACGCAGAGCCATGTGGTCTCAATCAAGCATTCAGCCCGGATATCTGGTACGCTGATAACTACTATATTTTGTTGGAATTAGCGAATAAAGGGTTTGGTTGGTGCTTTCTTCCGGAGCATTTAGTCGCGTATTCACCGAACACACTGAAAAGAGTTGGGGATGATTTCACAAAGCTGGCTTGGCAAGTCAATGTTGACCTTATTCAACATCAGAAATGGCATTCAGATCCCCTCCATCAACAAGCCAAAGCAGAGCTGCTCAATCTATTCGAGCAGACATAAATAAGTAAGTAGGAAGACCCAAATGGCAAATACATTGATCGTAGGTGCAGGCTGGCTCGGAACTCCGCTAGCAGAAACTTTGATGAAAGACGGACACCACGTTGTCGTTACTCGTCGTAACCAAGCTCGGTTAAACGAGTTACCCGCTTCATTAACTCACTCCGCATTATTCGATTTTAATCAACTTAACGCGGCGAAACGGCTAGATGAGTTGCTTAAGCAACATCAAATTACTCACGTTGTCGGTGCTTTTCCCCCTGGTTTTCGTAAAGGACGCGGACAAGAATACGCCCAACAATGGCAAATGCTCGCAAACGCAGCAAAGCAAAACAACGTTGAAAAGCTCGTTATGATTAGCTCTACAACGGTGTATCCCAACCTAGCTTCAGATATGGAAGAAGCAGATGCGTCACTCTCTTTAGCAGCCGACAGCCCTTATTTCTCTGACAATGCACGTATTATGCTGCAAGCCGAGCAGCATGTTATCGACTCTAATATTAGCTTCGTCATTATGCGTTGTAGCGGGCTAATGGGGCCAGACAGGCACCCTTCTCGCTTTGCAATGAGACTAAAACAAGTCAGTCGTAAAGCGCCTGCTAATATGCTTCATCAAGACGATGCAGTATCGGCGGTCAAATTTGCTTTAGATAATTTAAGCAACCAAGTTATTAACGTGACCACACCGCATACCGTCAGCAAGGCGGAGTTCTACCAAGCCGCTATAAATAAGAGCGAAAGTGAGATACCTCTTCCACCAGTCACAGAACAAACGGATAAGCGCATTCTCGCAGACAAACTACTCTCACTTGGCTATCAATTTCATTTCAACTCAACTTTGGACGCGCTATGAAACTCTATCGACACATAGAAACACTTTGGGATTACATGCAACTCAAACATGAGCTGAAACCCGCAGACTGTTTGTTTGTGATGTGCAGTAACGATGTGCGTGTAGCAGAACATGCAGCAAACCTGTACCACCAAAAGTTAGCGCCTTTGATTGTATTTTCAGGGGGAGAAGGTCGTTTTACCGATGGACTGTTTGAAAAAAGCGAAGCGGAAACTTTTGCCGAGATTGCCAAGATGTCAGGTGTGCCCAGTGAAGCAATTTTGCTCGAAACTGAATCCACCAACAGTGGAGAAAACGTTCGCTTTACTGAGCAGCGATTGAAAGAGGAAGGAAAAAATTGCTCATCGTTTATTCTGGTGCAAAAACCATTTATGGAACGCAGAGCTATAGCGACATTTGAAAAACAGTGGCAGTCACCCTACTCCCAGCTCCAAGTAAGCTCTACGGCTCATCCGTTTTTTGAGTATATTAATGAAGACATGCCATTAATGATGGTGCTAGAAGCACTAATGGAAGATTTCTCTCGTGTAAAAAGCTATCCAGAGAAAGGATTTCAAACCGAGCAGAACATCCCTCTGCAAGTCGAATCGTCTTACCAGGTTTTGCTAGAGAGATTTGGTTTTGACTTAGTCTAAGCCCTTTCTAGCAGACAACAAAAAGCCACCGATTACGGTGGCTTTTCTGTATTAATACGGATTATTTACCGAGTGCTTCTTTGTAATGCTGACGGCACACGGAGACATATTTGTCGTTACCGCCGATCGCAACTTGATCGCCCTCTTTAATCGCCACGCCATGTTCATCGGTACGAATAACCATATTCGCTTTGCGACCGCAGTGGCAGATCGTTTTGAGCTCAACCAACTTGTCTGCCCAAGATAACAGGTACTTACTGCCTTCAAAAAGTTCGCCTAGAAAATCGGTGCGAAGGCCGTAACACAATACTGGAATATGTAGTTTATCAACAACTTCAGTAAGTTGGTAAACCTGCTCTTTCGACAAGAACTGACACTCATCAACAAGAATACAGTGACGTTTCTCAACCTCATTCAGAGCTGCGATCTCTTGATATAAATTGGTATCCTGACGAAACAAGTGTGCGTCAGATTGAAGACCAATACGAGAGCTCACTTTACCGACACCAAAGCGATCATCTAGTGCCGCCGTAAAAATAACTGGCGTCATGCCGCGTTCTTGATAGTTGAAAGAGGATTGAAGAAGCGTTGTTGATTTACCCGCATTCATTGCTGAGTAATAGAAATACATCTGAGCCACAGAGCATTACCTAAAGTTAAAGTTTTAATTTATGGAAATGGAAAATAAAAGGGCTGAATTATCAGCCCTTTAAAATTGAAAATTCAATTACTTACGACGCCACGTTGTGCCTTCTGGACCATCTTCCAGAACAATGCCCATTTCGGTTAGCTTGTCACGAGCCATATCTGCATTCGCCCAATCTTTCGCAGCGCGAGAGTCGTTACGCAGCTTGATAAGAGCTTCGATTTCAGCCACTTCATCATCGTTACCTGCATCACCTTTTAGGAAGGCTTCTGGATCTTGGTGAAGAATACCGATCACATCTGCTAGTTCACGCATAAGCGCACCTAGCTCGCTCGCTTTCTCTAGGTTTTCTGTTTTCAGACGGTTAACTTCGCGCGCCATGTCGAACAGAACTGAGTACGCTTCTGGCGTATTGAAGTCATCGTTCATCGCTGCTGTAAAGCGAGATACGTACTCTTCACCACCAGCAGGAGCAGCATTTAGATCCAAACCACGTAGAGAAGTGTATAGACGCTCAAGCGAAGCGCGTGCTTGGTTTAGGTTCTCTTCGCTGTAGTTTAACTGGCTACGGTAGTGACCAGACATAAGGAAGTAACGAACCGTTTCTGCATCGTAGTGACCAAGTACGTCACGGATAGTAAAGAAGTTGCCTAGAGACTTAGACATCTTCTCGCGATCTACCATCACCATGCCACTGTGCATCCAAGTATTTACGTACTTAGTGTCGTGTGCACAGCATGATTGCGCGATTTCGTTTTCGTGGTGTGGGAATTGAAGATCAGAGCCGCCACCGTGAATATCAAAGTGATCACCTAGGATTGAAGAGTTCATAGCAGAACATTCAATGTGCCAGCCTGGACGACCAGGGCCCCATGGTGATTCCCACGTAGGTTCACCTGGTTTAGACATCTTCCAAAGAACGAAGTCTAGTGGGCTGCGTTTGGCTGTTTCGACATCAACGCGCGCGCCCGCTTGCAGCTGATCCAAATCTTGTTTAGACAGTTTGCCGTATTCGTCAAACTTGCGAACCTCAAACATTACATCGCCATTATCCGCAACGTAAGCAAAACCACGTTCAATCAGTTTTTGAACAAGTTCGATGATTTCTGGAATAAACTGGGTTGCACGAGGCTCAATATCTGGGCGCTTCATGTTTAATGCGTCGAAGTCTGCGTGCATTTCACCGATCAAGCGCTCGGTCAATGAGTCACAAGACTCGCCATTTTCAGCCGCACGTTTAATGATCTTATCATCAATGTCTGTGATGTTGCGTACAAACGTTAGATCGTAACCTAGGTAACGAAGGTAACGTGATACCACGTCAAAGGAGACAAAAGTGCGACCGTGACCGATGTGACAGAGATCGTAGATGGTAACTCCACAGACATACATGCCGACTTTGCCAGCTGTAATTGGTTTGAATTCCTCTTTCTGTCTTGTGAGTGTGTTATATATCTTTAACATGATCTCTATCTATGATTGTGAATGAATAAAAGAAAGTCGAGTATATCAACTCCGACCTGGTTAGGTAATAGCAATTAACCGATAAAACGATAATCGGCTAAACTTCAAGCACAAAACGAAGAATTTCCTCTTCCTGAGTTTTTAAAGCACTAGAACTTAGGCTAGAATCTCGGGCTCAACACAACACAGTAAAGGAAAGTAGCATGATCACCCTTCACACTAATTTTGGTGACATCAAGATTCAACTAAACGAAGAGAAAGCGCCAGAGACTAGCGCAAACTTCCTTCAGTACTGCCGCGATGGCTTTTACGACAACACTCTTTTCCACCGTGTTATTGACGGTTTCATGATCCAAGGTGGTGGCATGGAACCTGGTCTACGTGAAAAAGCATCACGTGCACCTATCAAGAACGAAGCAAACAACGGCCTAAGCAACAAAGTGGGTACACTTGCTATGGCACGTACTATGGAACCGCATTCAGCAAGCTCTCAGTTCTTTATCAACGTAAACAACAACACATTCCTAGATTTCCGTAGCGAAAGCCTAGATGGTTGGGGTTACTGTGTATTCGGTGAAGTTGTAGAAGGCATGGACATCGTAAATAAGATCAAAGGCGTTAGCACTGGTTCTTACGGCATGCACCAAGACGTACCTCTAGAGGACGTAGTAATCACTGGTACAACAATTGAAGAATAATTCGTAAGAATTATTTCTAAGAGATAATTTAATGGGGAGGCATCGCTTCCCCTTATTTCTATGACAACATTATTTATTTCCGATCTTCACCTCACCCCATCGCGTCCGGATATCACGGAATGTTTTGTGACGTTCATGCGAACAGAAGCAACGAAAGCCGATGCACTTTATGTATTAGGCGATCTGTTCGAGTTTTGGGTTGGAGACGATGACAAAACTCCTTTTGCCAATCAAATCCGTACTGAGTTCCAGCAACTAACAAAGACTGGCGTTCCTGTTTATTTCATTCAGGGCAATCGCGACTTCCTATTGGGAAAACGCTTCTGTAAAGAGACAGGCATTACATTACTGGATGAAGTTAGCCTCATAGACCTTTATGGTACTAAAGCGGTTATTCTCCACGGTGACACCCTGTGTACTGACGACATTGATTATCAAAAATTCCGTAAGACTGTTCATCAACCTTGGTTGCAATGGCTGTTTAATCACATTCCTTGGTTTATTAAGAAGAAAATTGTCTCAAAAGTTCAATCCGATATTCGTGATGATAAAATGAGCAAGCCTTTGGACATCATGGACGTCAATCAAAATGAAGTCGAGAAAGTGATGTCTCAGAATTGCGTCAACTTAATGATTCATGGTCACACTCATCGCCCGAATACACATTTTTTTGACGTCGATGGCGTTAAAAAGACCCGGATAGTTTTAGGGGATTGGTATACGCAAGGCTCAGTTTTACAAGTAAATTCTGATGGCTTTGACCTACAAACGAGACCATTCATACAGAATTTGCGTTAAGCATGTAGAGCGTGTAGAAGATTCACGCTCAAGTCGTAGATATTTTGTAAAAAATCGCTATTATCATAATACTAAGTTAAACAGAACGAAGTACCTAATTGAAGTATTCTTACGTAGCTCGCCAACCGATTCTGGATAGAGAAAAACGAACCATAGGTTACGAACTTCTCTTTCGAGACGGTCCTAAAAATACCTTCCCTGAAGTAGAACCAGAGCTGGCTACTAGTCGACTGCTATCCGATCATTTTTTGTCGACGCATTACAACACATTAGGGAACAAACTTGGCTTTGTTAACTTTCCGCATCAAAGCTTGGTGAATCTAGTCCCAACTCTGTTTCCCAAAGAGTCTCTCGTCATTGAAGTCCTTGAAGATTGTGAACCGACAGAAGAGCTGCTAGAAGCCATCAAGCACCTTCATGAGTGCGGATACAAAATTGCTTTAGATGATTTTGTGCCGACGAAGGCTTGGAAACGTTTTCTTCCATACGTTTCCATGATCAAGTTTGACATTCGACTCGTACCGATCAAGAAAGCCGCTATTTTTATTCAGGCATTGAGCCCATTTAAAATCGACTTTCTTGCGGAAAAAGTAGAGACCTACGAAGAGTTTGAGCAAGCTTTAGAAGCAGGTTTTAACTACTTTCAGGGATATTTTTTCAGCAAGCCTGAGATGATCCAGAAAAAACGGTTGAACCCCGCATTTCTGACAGTCATCCAGCTGTGTAAAGAGATTGCTGATAAGCCTATCGATTTCAATGAAGTGGAACGTCTGTTTTCGATTGATGTGACGCTATCATACAAGCTGCTTACTTACGTTAATTCAGGCTATACATTAACGACCAAGATTAAGTCGTTCAGACAAGCGCTTATTTATCTGGGTGAAGAGCGACTACGACGCTTTATTTCCTTAGTTGCCATTGCGTCCGTTCAAGAGGATAAACCTGACTCTCTTTACTCTTTAGCGATTCAGCGTGCAAGAATGTGTGAACTGTTACTTAGTCAAATGAACACTAGGTATGACCCTGGGCAGGCTTTTTTGACAGGCATGTTTTCTTTACTCGGATCTTTGCTCGATCAACCGCTCTCGGATGTCATTGAAGATATCCCCGTTGACGAAGATATAAAACTCGCTTTAACCAGTCGAAAAGGCGTACTTGGCCACTTACTTTCAATGACGATCGCCTACGAACAAGCAGACTGGGAATTAGCTGAGCGGTATTGCACCGTTCTTAAATTAACCGAGCCTCAATTAGCAGACGCTTTTAATCAATCTACCGAGTGGGCTCAAGAACTGCTGTCTCAAACGCCCTAAACCGCTATAATGCCTCACCTCCAGCCTCGCAATTGTGAGGTTGTTTGTTTTTACCGCTTAATTAATCGAGATTTCATTTTATGGCTTCTTCTTGTCCTTGCTGCTCTAACCGCACCTACCAACAGTGTTGTGAAATTGCCCACAATAACCATGCTGACGTTACCACTCCGGAGCAGTTAATGCGCTCTCGTTACAGTGCGCATGTGTTAGGTCTAGTAGATTACGTGGTGAACACGTACCATCCAAGCTGTAATGCAGAAGAACAACGAGAAGGCATTGCCCAATCTATCGACAGCGATTGGTGCAAACTTGAAGTATTAAAAACAGAAGCTGGCAGTAATGACAATGAAGGCTTTGTCGAGTTTAGCGCTTATTTTGATGAAGACGGCAAACGCTACTGTATGACAGAACGTTCTCGCTTCGTAAAAGAAAATGGGCTTTGGTACTACATTGACGGCACATTTCCTGAAGAAGAGCCAGAACAGGATCCACGATTGAGCCAGCCAGTTAGTAGCCTAAAGCTAGGTCGTAACGATCCGTGTATCTGCGGAAGCGGTAAGAAGTTTAAGAAGTGTTGTGGGTAAAGGCATCCACGTTTAGCTTATTGAGCTCGCTTTAATGAGATTCCTGATCTCACCTAAGCTCGTCGGAATAACGTGAATATGTACTTTCGTTTGAAATAGATAACGCGACTTCAAATACCATTAGAAAATATACCGTCATTCTGAACAGCGAGGGACGAGCGTGATTCAGAATCTAATCGCCACCAGCACTGTTGCCGGTTTTTACCCCCGAATCAAGAACACTAAATTAAAAAAAGCCCCTAGACTCGAGAGCATAGGGGCTTTCACTTATCTATAAGCAAGTTTACTTATGACGTTCTTTCAACTTGTTCACTACGTCATTCATCGATAAGCCTTGGTCTTGAAGCAATACCATTAAGTGGTAAATCAAGTCTGCTGATTCACACACTAACTCCGCCTTATCGCCCGACGTCGCCGCAAGCGCGACTTCAACGCCTTCTTCGCCCACTTTTTGCGAAATACGCTTGGTGCCACGGGCATAAAGACTGGCAGTATAAGAGGAATCTGGGTCGGCACTCTTGCGGGCAGCCAATAGCTGCTCAAGTTGATGAAGCCACACCATTTGTGACTCCTCTTGCGGATCTCCATCCCAACAAGTTGTTGTTCCAGTATGGCAAGTCGGACCAATAGGATTCACTTTAACTAGCAGTGTGTCATTGTCGCAATCGAGCTGCATGTTCACCAATTGTAATACATTGCCTGAGGTTTCCCCTTTGGTCCAAAGACGCTCTTTGGTACGAGAGAAAAACGTCACTTGACCCGTTTCGCCCGTTTTTGCCAACGCATCTTGGTTCATGTAACCCATCATCAGCACTTGGCTTGATTGAAAATCTTGTACGATGGCAGGTACCAGACCATCCACCTTTTCCCAGTTGATTCGCTCAGCTAGCGAACTTACTTCGGCGGCTTTCACACTCATAGTCGTACCTCAATGCCTTGTTGTTTCAAATACTGCTTTAGTTCACCAATATTGATGACTTGCTTGTGGAATACCGACGCGGCAAGCGCGCCATCCACATTTGCTTTTTGGTAGGCTTCTGCGAAGTGCTCCATGGCACCTGCACCACCCGATGCAATCAATGGCACGTTACACACTTCACGCACCATATTAAGTTGTTCAATATCGTAGCCGTTACGCACGCCGTCTTGGTTCATCATGTTCAGTACGATTTCACCAGCACCGCGTTTTTGTACTTCTTGCACCCAATCACGCGTTTCCCATTGGGTCGCTTTGGTGCGTTCTTCATCACCAGTAAACTGGTAAACCTGATACTTGCCCGTCTCTTTGTCATAGTATGAATCGATACCAACGACGATACATTGCACACCAAACTTATCAGCAAGGTCAGTAATCAACTGAGGGTTCGCCAAGGCAGGAGAGTTAATAGATACCTTATCTGCACCAAACTCAAGAATGCGCGCCGCGTCCTCTGTTGATTTAATGCCACCAGCCACACAGAACGGAATATCAATCACTTCTGCAACGCGAGCGACCCAACTTTTATCAACGACACGCCCATCACTTGAAGCGGTAATATCGTAGAACACAAGCTCGTCAGCGCCTTCTTCAGCATAACGCTGCGCCAGAGGAACGATGTCGCCAATGATTTCGTGGTTGCGGAACTGAACGCCCTTCACCACTTGTCCATCACGAACATCAAGACATGGAATTATTCGCTTTGCCAACATGCAAACGCCTCCTCTGCTGTGAACTTACCATCTAACAATGCACGACCAACAATAACGCCAGCAACACCGCTGCCTTTTAGTGCTTCGATATCCGCTAATGAACCGATGCCACCTGAAGATTGGAACTGCACTTGTGGGTATTGTTTACATAAGTCGATGTAAAGCTCAACGTTTGAGCCTTCTAGCGTACCATCACGAGAAATGTCCGTACAAAGCACGTGCTGCAAACCTACCGTTAAGTAATCGTTGATCAGAGCTTCGATGGTCACGCCTGAGTCTTCTTGCCAACCAGAGATCGCCACTTTACGCGTGCCGTCTTGATATATGTTGATGTCTAGCGCGAGAACGATTTTCTCTGCACCGTATTTTTCCATCCAACCTTTCACAAGTTCTGGCTGTTTTACTGCTGTAGAACCAACAACAACACGCTGAGCACCAGCTTCTAACAGGTCAATCACGTCTTGCTCTGTACGCACTCCGCCACCGATTTGGATGTTCGCTGGCGTGCTTGCTAGTAGCTTTGCAATCAAATCAAGTTGACGTGCTGTCGTGTCTTTCGCGCCAGTTAAATCCACCAAATGCAGCCAGTTAGCGCCCGCTTGGTGGTACAAGTTAAACTGCTCTGCTGGGTCAACTTTGTATTCGGTTACTTGGCCGTAATCACCTTGATAAAGGCGAACCACCTGTCCTTCAATTAAATCAAGAGCTGGAATAATCACACTAAATCCCTTTTATAATTCTAAGAAGTTTTGAATAAGCTTCGCGCCCGCTTTTGAAGAACGCTCAGGGTGGAACTGCACACCGTAGTAGTTGCCGCTTTGTACTGCTGCTGTGAACGGGTTGCCGTATTCACACTCGGCAATAGTGTAGTCTCCAACTGGCATCGCAAAGCTGTGCACAAAATAGAAGTACTCACCTTCTTCAATACCTTTGAACAGTGGGTTACCTGCTTTTGCAGACACCGTGTTCCAGCCCATATGCGGCAGCGGTAAGTCGCCGGTTTGTAGTAGCTTCACTTCGCCGTCACAAAGTCCAAGACACTCAACTAACTCGTCGGCTTTCTGCCCTTTTTCTTGAGACACTTTGCCCAACAGTTGCATGCCTAAACAGATACCTAGCAGTGGCTTTTCTACCTGTTTTACCAAGCTGATAAGGTCACGCTCTTCTAGGTTCTTCATCGCTTCGCTGGCGGTTCCCACGCCCGGTAGAAATAGCTTGTCAGCCGCCAATACAACTTGTGGATCTTTTGAAATCGTTACGTCATAACCTAGGCGTTCAATAGCAAACTTCACCGAAGAGACGTTGGCACAGCCAGTATCGATAATGACAACTTTCTGTTCTGTCACTGTTTTTCTCCTTGCTAACGTTAGCCTTAAAGTACGCCTTTACTACTCGGTAGCTCAGTGCCTTCTACTTTGATTGCTTGGCGCAGAGTACGACCAAACGCTTTAAATAGGCTCTCAATGATGTGGTGATCATTGTTGCCCGCAGAAGAAAGGTGCAGTGTACACGCTAGTGTGTCAGTTAAAGAACGGAAGAAGTGAACCACCATCTCTGTTGAAAGATCACCCACTTGCTCACGGCTAAACTGCGCATCGAACTTAAGGTAAGGACGACCAGATAGGTCCAGTGCACATTGTGCCAAGCACTCATCCATTGGCAGGCTGAAACCAAAGCGACCAATACCACGTTTGTCACCCAGTGCTTCTTTCAACGCTTGACCTAACGCAAGAGCGGTATCTTCTACTGTGTGGTGATCATCAATGTGCAGGTCACCTTCCACTTTGCACACCATTTGGAATCCACCGTGCGTCGCAATTTGATCCAGCATGTGGTCAAAGAAGCCAAGACCTGTAGAGATATCGTTACCGCCTTGCTCATCAAGATTAACGATTACTTTGATGTCTGTTTCTTTTGTGGTACGAACCACTTCAGCTACGCGCGCCTTCACCGTCAGATCTTTTAGGATCTGTTTCCAGCCCATGGTTTCTGGGTTGTATTGAATACCACGAATTGCCATGTTTTCTGCAAGTTGAAGATCGGTTTGACGATCGCCAATCACAACAGAGTTTTGGAAATCCACTTTGCCACCTTGAAGGTACTCTTTTACCAAGCCTAATTTAGGCTTACGGCATGAGCAATTATCTTCTTCAAAGTGAGGACAAATCAGCACGTCATCAAACTTCACACCTTGAGACTCAAAGAGCTCCATCATCATGTTGTGTGGTGCATCAAAATCTTCTTGTGGGTAGCTGTCAGTACCCAAACCATCTTGGTTCGTGACCATCACTAGACGGTATCCTGCATCCTGCAACGACAACAGGCTTGGGATAACAAATGGCTCTAGTTTTAACTTATCCAAGCGGTCAACTTGGAAATCAATCGGTGGCTCAACAATCAGCGTGCCATCTCGGTCGATAAATAGGATTTTTTGTTGCTTGCTCACTCGAACTTCCTTATTACTAATCTTGTTTCGTTCTCGGCATAAACCGAGAACGTTGAGAATTCTATTTATGAATAGTAGTTTCTAATGAAACCCAGTGTCTTTTCACACTCGTCGCGGTTACCAACACTGATACGCACGCAGTTCTCAATTGGCGAGTTACGCAGGATAATGCCCGTATCCCAAGCGGCTTTGAAAAGAGCATCGCCATCTGGGAATTTCACCAATAAGTAGTTACCCCACCCTTCAAAAACCTCCAGACCCGGAATCATCGACAAACCAACTTGTAAGTAAGCTCGGTTTGCGTTCAAGTCGAGAACTTGGAACTTCGCTCGCGCTAGGCCTGCTTCAGAGAGCGCTTGAGTAGCAATTTCAGCAACTGGAACCGGTACTGGATATGGTGCGATCACTTTAAGAAGGACGTTAATCAGTTCTTCGTTTGCTAGCGTAAATCCACAACGAAGACCAGCAAGCGCGAAAGCTTTCGACAGAGTACGCAGAATCGCTAGATTTGGATATTCTGCCAATAAATCTACTGTTGACGCTTCTGGACAAAAATCGATGTACGCTTCGTCCATGACCACGATTGCGCGGTCTTTTGTCATCTCAAGCAGAGAGACAATATCGTCACGCTTAACTAAGTTACCCGTTGGGTTGTTTGGCGAGCATACGAAAACCAGTTTTACGTTATCCAGACTCGCTTCGATACCTGCGAGGTCTAGTTGCCAATCTGACGTTAGCGGCACCGTTTTGCGCTCTACACCGATGGTTTCTGCACTGATGGCGTACATACCGTAAGTCGGTGGGCAGTATAAAATCGCGTCTTCACCCGGTTCACAGAAAGCACGAATCAATAACTCAATACCTTCATCTGCACCGCGAGAAGTCAGCGTTTGTTCTGGCTTCACTCCAGCATACGCGGCGTAAGCAGAAATCAGTTCTTTCGGCTGGCATTCGCTGTAACGATTAAGACGAGCAAAGTCTGTTTTGTATTCATTGTTGAATGGCGATTCGTTGGCGTTCAGCCATACGTCACCTGTACCACCAATTCGGCGAGCCGAAAGATAAGGTGTTAGTTGTTGGACTTGTTTACGCGCTAGCTTTTCCATCTCTTTACTCTCTTATTCTTACTTACTTGCTAATTTTTCTACACGGATAGTAACAGCACGTTTGTGGGCGTCCAGACCTTCTGCTTCAGCCATGGTGACAACCGTTGGCGCAAGATTTTTAAGACCGTCAGCTGAAAGCTCTTGAACCGTCATTCGTTTAGAAAAATCAGCCAAACCTAAGCTTGAATATGTCCGTGTGTAACCGTAAGTAGGAAGAACGTGGTTAGTTCCCGATGCGTAATCACCTGCAGATTCAGGCGACCAATCACCAAGGAAGATCGAACCTGCGTTGTCTAATAGAGGCAGAAGCTCGCGTGGGTTCTTAGTCTGAACAATTAAGTGCTCAGGGCCATAATAATTAGAAATAGAGATCGCTTGGGTGATCGATTCAGCAATAATGATTAAACTCGATGCGAGCGCTTTTTCTGCAATCTCTGAACGAGACAACTCTTTCAATTGACGACGAACGGCATCTGTCACCTGATCTGCAATAATGGCTGATGGCGTCACAAGTACAACTTGAGAGTCAGGTCCATGCTCTGCCTGACTTAGAAGGTCCGCCGCAATAAAATCTGGGTCCGCTGTTTCATCCGCAATCACAAGAACTTCCGAAGGACCCGCTGGCATATCAATCGCTGCGCCACGGAAATCATTGCTCACCTGACGCTTTGCTTCCGTCACGTAAGCGTTACCCGGGCCAAAAATCTTATCAACTTTTGATACGGTCTCTGTACCATATGCCATTGCAGCAACAGCTTGACCACCACCGACGTTGTACACTTCATCAATGCCACACAATTTTGCTACGTAAAGGATCTCGTCAGCGATTGGAGGCGGAGAGCAAAGCACAACTTTACGACAGCCAGCAATTTTCGCAGGCACGCCAAGCATCAAAACCGTCGATGGCAATGGCGCGCTACCACCAGGAATGTACAAACCCACTTTTTGAATTGGACGTGTTACCTGTTCACAAAGCACACCCGGTTGAGTTTCGACTTTAATTGGCTGTGGCTTTTGCGCTTTGTGGAATTTAGAAATATTGGCATAAGCTTGCTCTAATGCGTTTTTCATTGATTCAGACAAGCGCTCTGAAGCGGCTTTAATTTCCTGAGAAGAAACACGAATGGACTCAGGTTTAACGCGATCAAACTTTTCTGTCAGCTCGTTGAGAGCAGAGTCGCCTTCATTTCTAACTTTAGCGATAACCTCAGACACTGCTGCAGTGATATTTGCACCTTCTGCAATAGCAGGACGTTCTAAGATCGAATCTTGCTGCTCTTCACTTAAAGATTGCCAAACGACTGTTCTCATGATGTTTACTCCATCATTTTTTCAATTGGTAGCACTAGGATTGAGCTAGCACCTAACTCTTTTAGCTGTTCCATGGTTTCCCAGAACAGGTTCTCAGAACTCACTAAGTGAACAGCCATTTTCTGCTTATCTGCAGAAAGAGGAAGAACCGTAGGATCCTCAGCGCCAGGAAGTAGTGCTTTGATTTGATCGAGCTTTTCAGCTGGCGCGTGAAGCATGATGTACTTAGACTCTTTCGCTTGTTGTACGCCTTGCATGCGAGTCAGTAGTTTTTCAATCAGTGCTGTTTTGTCTGCATCAAACTCACCGATACGTTGAATCAGCGTCGCTTTAGATTTAAAGATCACTTCCGCTTCTTTTAAGCCATTCGCTTCTAACGTTGCGCCAGTCGATACCAAATCAGCAATAGCGTCAGCTAGACCTGCGCGAGGTGCAACTTCTACAGAGCCAGTTAGCATACATGTGGAGAATGGAACGCCTGCTTCATCCATGTAAGCTTTTAGGAGTTGAGGGTAAGTTGTGGCAATACGCTTACCAGCTAAGTCTTGTGGACCGTTGTACTCTTCATCCTTGTCGATAGCGATAGACAAGCGACAACCGCCAAAATCCAGTCGACGAAGTTGAACAAACTCACATGGCTCACCCAAAGCTTTGCGATCAAGACGAACTTCTTCTAGTTCGTTTTCTCCGATGAAACCAAGGTCAACCACGCCATCCATGATCAAGCCAGGGATGTCATCGTCACGAACCAAAAGCAAATCAATTGGCATGTTCTCCGAGTGAACCACTAAACGCTCACCCATTACATTAAATTTTACGCCGCACTGTTTTAGCAGAGCTTGGCTCTCTTTGCTAAGGCGACCTTTTTTCTGAATTGCGATTCTTAAGCGTTGTGTTTGCATTGCTTTTTCCCTGTGCAAGATTTTGATATCTAAGTAATTTTTGAATTAGTAAAACTAAAAAACCCTCGAGAGATTGGAGTCTCCCGAGGGTTTAAAATCTGCTTTTACTTTGATTTCACCTCCGGGAGTTTCCTGCCTCCCGGGTATGCGTACATCGCCCGAAAGACTAGATTGGGTGATGATGGTGATGAATGTTCATTACAAAATTACGCATACTTATTTAAGGCTCTATTGAGTTGCTTCGTTAGTAACCACACTAACCAAGGATTCTATATTTTTCAATACTGAATTTAGCATTTTCCAACTATTTTTTATAATCACTTGATTTTAAAGGATTTAAATTTAATTTCAGTTGAGTATATGGGTAGAAATTAGGTTTCTATTCAACCCTATTCTTAAAGAAAAAGAAGAATAGTATGAATTTTCATCAAAACAACTATTTAGATCTCACCGCCCTTAGTAATTGGCATCATTCTCAATAAAGAGACATCCACTCACGTTTGAGACGGCTCATTCAAAACTATTATTTTAGTGGGGCAAAAAATAGTGATTAACCATGAAACTGCGTAACGGTAGTAACAAACAAGCTGTGGATTTCAGCGATACAACACTATACCCATTAATCGGCAATAGTGCATGTATCCAAGAACTTCGCACGGCAATCCAAAAGTACGCTCAATGTGATGCTGAAGTACTCATTCAGGGTGAAACAGGGGTGGGCAAAGGTCTCTGTGCTCGTCTTATTCATCAGTTGTCGAACAGACACTCGGCACCTTTTGTTGAAGTTAACTGCGGCGCAATTCCAAGTGGTCTTATTGCGTCCGAACTTTTCGGTCACGAAAAAGGAGCATTTACAGGAGCGATTTCAGATCGTATCGGTTTTATTCAAAAAGCGCATAAAGGTACCCTATTCCTAGATGAGATTGGTGATATGCCGCCGGATCTACAAATCCACCTTCTGCACTTTTTAGAGAGTAAGCAAATCCATAAAGTCGGCGCTGATAAATTCATTGATGTGGACTGTAGAGTCATTGCTGCGAGCCACGTGGATTTGAAAAATGAGGTTGTACAAGGCGGATTCCGTGAAGATTTATTCTATCGGCTTAATATCTTGCCATTAACTATTCCTCCACTGAGAAAGCGTGGGAAAGATATCCTTATGTTATCAGAACACTTCTTAACAGATTTGTCTCATGGTCAGGTACAAAAAATGTCGGATAAAGTGAAAGCCAAGCTCCTCAAGCATCGTTGGCCAGGTAACGTAAGAGAACTGCGAAATGTAATCCAACGAGCGATTGTCATGTGTGAAGATCACACGCTTCTCGTCGCTGACTTGGGCCTTGATAATAATGAAAGGCAATTACTCCCTTCAGTGGACCAAATTGATCTTGACTACCTACTGCAAGCTATCGAAGAAAATAAGCACAATATGAGTGCGGCTGCACGTCATCTTGGTATTTCAAGAACAACGCTTTATCGTCTAATAAAGAAATACAACTTAAATGTTTAGTTGCTGTACAGGTGTAACGTGACACTGTGTAACAGACAACTCATCATATATCATTTACTTAGCCCCTCATCATAAATCTCTTGACATTACCGCCTTTAAAATCAACAACTTAAACTAGGCATAGTCTTTGCTTAGAGCTAAGAAGAAGTCGGTTGATAGATTTTCTATCACAGCACAGAAAGGAGTGCTCAGAACACAAATAGCTCGCTTTTAACACGAAACGATTATCCCCAAAAACGCGATTGCCCCCCTCACCTAAATCGCGTTAAAAAAAAGCTCCGCTAAATTTAGCGGAGCTTCCTCTTTATTAAAAATACTGAGCTGTACTAGACATTTTGGCACGATGCCATTTTAGACTTCGACAACCAAGAAAGTGCTCCACATACAATAATAAATGTGATTGATGCAGCAATGAATGAGAATGCAATTGACGCAGTCATCCCCAAAGTAATGAAGCCAACACAGGAAACTAGCGCCACGGACAATGCATAAGGCAACTGGGTCGATACGTGATCAATATGATTACAACGTGCACCAGTCGACGACAGAATAGTGGTATCGGAGATAGGTGAACAATGGTCACCAAAAACGGCACCGGCTAAAACTGCACTTAGCATTGGGAGCATTAGCGCAAGATCTGTTGCACCAGCCATATCACCCGCGATTGGAAGCATAATGCCGAACGTACCCCAAGAAGTACCTGTTGAAAATGCCATTAGACCAGACAACAAGAATAGGATAACTGGTAGCCAATGTGGATTGATATTGCCCTGCGCCATTGTAGAAAGGTAAGAACCCGTCTTCATGTCACCGATAACCGAACCGATAGTCCAGGCAAATACTAGGATTAGAATCGCGCCAAACATAGACTTCGCACCAATCCAAAGTGTGCGTGCAATTTCACCCATTGGAAGACCTTGCTTCACAACAGTAAACAGTGCAACTGCTAAGCCAAGCAAGCTACCGTAGATTAGTGATGTACCTACATCTGTATTTTCAAACGCACCTAGAAGCGCAAACTCTTTGCCGTCAGCAGCCAATGCTCGGCCACCCGTGTAAAGCATAGAAGCGATAGTCGCAATAATCAGCGTCACGATAGGAAGTACCAAGTCTGACACTTTACCCTTTTCGCTTTCACGGATATCTAGCTCTTCGTTTAGATCATGCGCTTCTTGCGAGTCGTTTTCTTTGTCTTTATCAAAGCCGCGGCCTTGAGATGCAGAGATTTCATGCTCACGCATCTTACCGATATCGAGGCCAAACCACGCCACAGCAAACACCATAAGCAGTGCAAAAACTGCATAGAAGTTCATTGGAATAAGACGAACGTACGCGCCAAGAGCCGAATACTCAGTGATCCCATGTGAGACTAAGATACCGCCGATAATCGTAATAATGTAAGCACCCCAGCTAGAAGCAGGCATGATCACACACATTGGTGCAGCAGTTGAGTCTAGAATGTATGCAAGCTTCGCGCGAGACACATAAAAACGATCGGTCACTGGACGAGAAATGGCACCAACAGCAAGACTGTTAAAGTAATCGTCGACAAAAATGAATACGCCTAAAAAGGCAGCAAGAAGTTTGGAGCCGCGTTTACTCTTCACTCGAGATTGTGCCCATTCGGCAAATGCACGAGTACCACCAGATAGCGTTAATAATGCAGTTGTCATACCTAATAAGATTAGGAAACCAACAATGCTCATGTTCCAAGTGTTAATTCCGCCATCTTCAATAAAGACAGAAGAAACTTGAGAACTCACGTAACTAACGGTATCACCGATAGACCAGCTATTAAGTAGAACCGCACCCAGCACGATACCTACACCTAAGGAAACTAATACACGTCGAGTCAAGATCGCCAAAGTCAAAGCGACAATAGGTGGCAATAATGAAACAGGAGAACTAGAAAAATCTATTAAATTCATGATCTTCAAAAACCAAAGTTTGGCTAGAGATCTACTGCAGACAAGTCACGTAGCATACGATACGTGCTCATGTTGAACTTAGCGACAGGGAAGCGAACACTCCACCCAACCCTACAGTAGCGCTCCATAGTTTAATGTGAATATATACTATGGCAGTGTTGTTCCTTTCAGATACAACCCCAGCAAGTAACTTTGATGAGTTACTTACTTCGGCAATCTTCGCCTTCCACTATTATTCATTGGCATCACCCCAATAATAGCTACTCTTCGAGACCGCGCCTCTACGGCAACAACAAACAATTAACCACTAACTGTACAAATTAACAACAAATTGTCTGCAATATTGCATCAGGTAGCAGCCATTGTACTTATGATGAGAGTCAATGCAACACATCAAACTAAATTAAACAAATAAATAATGACTGAGATAATTTATAAACCTTGTCTACTTCAAGTTAGTTTTGTGCAACTGAAATCACATCAATTTTGTTATTTATGAAACATTATTACTACCTTAAAAATATCATGGTTTATCTTGTATCAATAAATTAAGGATATATGACACTCCATCAAAGATGGACGCTTCATATTTTTAAGTAATAACTCAACTTTTTTTATAAAAACCAAGCTGGCTCTATCTCTATACAATAACGAGTGTTGATTTCAATTCTCATCTAATAAGATTTATTTCGAGTGTAATAATATTTATTGCTTTAAAAAAATAGCTAAATTTAAACAAAATCTTGATTTAGTATTTGCACATAAGGAAAAGATAAAGTTAAATATAAGGACTCTTTGTTTATTTATAGATTGGCATTATTTAATCGTAACGATAAAAAGTGCCCAACACATTAACCTTTTAATAGGAATCGTTATGTCAGAGCTGACTAAAACCCTTCTAAATATCCGTAGCCTTCGTGCATTTTCTCGTGAGCTGACTCTAGAACAATTGGAAGAAGCTCTAGATAAACTAACTACTGTCGTAGAAGAGCGTCGTGAAGCAGAAGAAGCAGAACGTGCAGCACAAGCTGAGCAAGAAGCTAAGCTAGCAGAGATCGCAGAGAAAATTGCTCAAGACGGTATTGACGTAGAAGCGCTTATTACTGCGCTATCTGGCGAAACTAAGACGAAAGGCAAAGCGAAGCGTGCACCTCGTCCAGCTAAATACAAATACACAGACTCAAACGGTAATGAGAAGACTTGGACAGGCCAAGGTCGTACACCTTCTGCAATTCAAGAGCAACTTGATGCAGGTAAATCTCTGGATGATTTCCTGATCTAAATTCGCGCTATTTTTTAAAAGGCTCCCAATGGGAGCCTTTTTTATTTGGTTCATTACAAATAAAAAAAGGCGCATTAAAAAATGCGCCTTTTACTTTAGTTATAGAATAGTTAATTAAACTACTGTGTATTAACGTTCCCAGTATGCTTCTTCTAGGCTATCTTCTCGCTCAGGAAGCCCACGTGACAAACGTGGAGAATGTTGCACGAGAACTTCGTAGCTCGCACGGTTTGCGTATTTACATACTTGAGAAAAAGAAGAGTAAGTTAAATATTCGTTACTGTGCTTGCTTGAATTAGGCACATTTTCTTTATGGTATTTGTTTGCCGCCATATCATGAAGAACAGCAGATAACGCAGCATCACCTGCACCATTGGTATTCTTGATTTTTTCTGGACCACCCATATATGGCGAGATATGTGAGTACACTTTTATTGGTGTTTCACATGTATCTTTTTTCGCCGGACGACTAAATTCATAGCGATTAAATTCAGCGATTGACCCCGGAAGTAATGGCAAAGAAGTTTCGCGCTTCGCGCTGTCTTCCGTATAACCCGCCATAAATAGGCCTACAGGCCCCGCGGTGCACAATACTAGATCTGCCCACTCCAGTGTTTTATCAGATGCAGCAAGTGGGTCTGACTCACCCGTCAGTGCTTCTGCTTCATCTTCATTCATCGCAACGACTGAAACGTTATCTCGAATGAATTCTTGCCAATATTTCGGGTCATCTTGAATAACGAACTTCGTCCCAAGAGTCAGAACAACAGGTACATCATTCTTTTTCGCGTACTCAATCGCTTTCATTGTTGCTTCAGGCATTGGGTCGCCTTCTTTACAACGTACTAAATATGACGTTAGTACAAGCGCCGATGCATTTTTAAAGATTTTTTCTGGAATGCTATCAGGATGCAGTTGGTTCATTTGCCCTTCACTGATCGCAAAAGTACGTTCACCATCTTCTGTAATAAGAGCGAAACAACGACCGATAGCGCCATCAACACCTTGTAGATAGTTCAAGTCCATGCGGCTTGATGTATTACAAAGGTAACGGTAGCCATAGCTGCCAATTTTGATATCCTGGCTCATCACTCCAAGCAGCGTAGAGCGATCATCTGCTAGCACAGAGTAGTTGTGTAGCGTGTTACCAATTGTGCCACCCGCATACTCATTGGTAATTAAGTTCTCTTCTTTAAGTTGCTGGTACAACTCTTCTGCTCTTTCGTCATCAATAACCAAAGAGTGACCTTTACTCAGACCGTACTTTTCAATCACATCCGTTGTAACTTTAGCTTCAATATCAACCAAAGTTTGGTCAATACCAATGATGTGAGTGCGCGTCATCTTCTTGCTTTCTTGTGCTTGGCTCACCAGCGGGTCACGAGCATGAACAGGAAAATAGTGCTTCGATTTGCGTTGTCCAGGAAATTTCATATTGTCAGTCTGAGTAAGGGGATGAAAAGGAGAACGGATTCTATACCGCTAATAATAAAGCGGCAATAAAAGCAATTATAGCAAACGTTTGCTAGCCACTTTTTTCTTCTAGACTCCTTATTCACCTTCCATAAAACTTAGATCTGGCAGTTGCTCAAGGTGCTCGCAGTAACGCTTTAGGTTGAACTCACCTTCATTTTTCATCACATCGAAAATTTCAATCGACATGGCACATGCCATCATTGCAACCGCTTCTTCTCTAGGTGTCCCTGTCATCATTAAGCGCATTAGCGTCTCTTTAACTTTTAATGGATTGCCGTCCTCAAGTTGGTTTTCAACAATTTCAATCAACTCGGCTTCTTGCATAAACTGGTTTTCTTCGGTCATTTGGACTTTCCTCTTGGATTTTTGCCAACTATGCCATATATACCTCTTCTATACTTGCGAAATTGCCCGTTCGAATTTCTGTTGAAGAAAAATGCAGCGAAACGAATTGTGATTTCGATCTCGGATCTGTCACCGGTCTGTGGATTCTGATAGAATCTGCATCCCGTTTATTTAAGTGGTGTTTAGTAATGTCTGATAACAGCCAAAAGAAAGTCATCGTCGGTATGTCCGGCGGCGTTGATTCATCTGTTTCTGCGTATCTTCTCAAGCAACAAGGCTACCAAGTAGAAGGCCTGTTCATGAAGAACTGGGAAGAAGATGACAACGAAGAATATTGTACAGCAGCAGAAGATCTTGCTGATGCTCAGGCAGTATGTGACAAGCTAGGCATTCATCTACACACCATCAACTTTGCTGCCGAATACTGGGATAACGTATTTGAGTACTTCCTTGCTGAATACAAAGCGGGTCGTACACCGAACCCTGACATTCTTTGTAACAAAGAAATCAAGTTCAAAGCATTCCTAGAATTCGCTGATGAAGTGCTTGATGCTGACTACATTGCAATGGGTCACTACGTACGTCGCTCTTTCCCGGATAACGGTGAGAAACCAGCGATGTTGCGTGGCCTAGATGGCAACAAAGACCAGAGCTACTTTCTATATACACTAAGCCACGAACAAATTGGCCGTAGCCTCTTCCCTGTTGGTGATTTAGAGAAACCTGAAGTACGCCGTATTGCGGAAGAGCAAGGTTTAGTAACAGCGAAGAAGAAAGACTCGACAGGTATTTGTTTCATCGGTGAGCGTAAATTTACCGACTTCCTAGGTCGTTACCTTCCTGCTCAGCCTGGTAATATCGAAACGCCAGAAGGCGAAGTGATCGGTCAACACCAAGGTTTGATGTACCACACACTAGGTCAGCGTAAAGGTCTACACATCGGTGGCCGTAAAGGCGGCGGTGGTAATGAAGAGCCGTGGTTTGTTGGTGAAAAAGACCTAGAGCGTAACGTGCTAATCGCAGTCCAAGGTAAAGACCACCCGATGCTAAAATCAGAAGGTCTACTTGCGTCACAACTTCACTGGGTAGATCGTGAGCCAATTCGCGATGTTATGAAGTGCACAGTGAAAACTCGTTACCGTCAGGAAGATATTCCTTGTACAATCATCCCGATCGATGATGAAAACATTAAAGTGATCTTTGATGAACCACAAATTGCAGTGACGCCTGGTCAATCAGCAGTGTTTTATAAAGATGACGTATGTCTAGGTGGCGGCATCATCGAGCAACGCATTAAATATTCTCAAGCTTAGGAGTCGTTACGTGGCGAATACACTTTATGACCGTACTATCGCTTTCGCTGGTATTTGCCAAGCTGTCGCTTTGGTTCAACAAGTTGCGAGAAACGGGCATTGTGATCAAGATGCTTTTGAAACATCAATCAACGCTATTTTGAACACAAACCCTGCTAACACCGTTGGCGTATTCGGTCGCGAAGCCGATCTAAAGCTCGGTCTGGAGTGTCTGGTTAAAGGGATTGATAGCACCCCATCAGGCAGTGAGATCACTCGTTACATCATTAGCTTAATGGCGCTAGAACGTAAGTTAAGCGCTCGCAACGATGCCATGTCCCAGCTTGGTGACCGTATCCAGATGGCCAAGCGCCAGTCAGAGCATTTTGAACTGCTAGATGATCAAATGATCAGCAATTTAGCAAGCATCTACTTGGATGTTGTTAGCCCTATTGGACCACGCATTCAAGTAACAGGCACGCCTTCTGTACTGCAACAAACGGCAAGCCAACACAAAGTCCGTGCTCTACTGCTATCTGGCATTCGTAGTGCTGTTCTGTGGCGCCAAGTAGGCGGTAAACGTCGTCATCTAATTTTTGGCCGAAAGAAAATGGTCGAACAGGCTCAAATCCTGTTAGCCAGAATGTAGAATACTCTGCTAGCTCGCGTTTATCGCGAGCTACTTTTTTTCGAATAAAACAAATCCCGCGCAAACGTTTGCGCAATATTCGTGACAATTGCCACAGTTATTGGTATAACGCTCACGAAATTTAGAAACCCAATTCAGGAGAACATCATGGAACTGTCAGCATTGACTGCTGTTTCACCAGTAGACGGCCGTTACGGAAGTAAGACGATTGCGTTACGCGAAATTTTCAGCGAGTACGGTCTACTAAAATACCGTACTATCGTAGAAATTCGTTGGCTACAGAAGCTAGCGGCTACTGCTGAAATTGCAGAAGTGCCAGCATTCAGCGCAGAAGCTAACCAATTCCTAGACGACCTTGCTGCTAACTTCTCTGAAGAAGATGCACGCCGTATTAAAGAAATCGAGCGTACAACTAACCACGACGTTAAAGCGGTTGAGTACTTCTTAAAAGAGAAAGTAGCAGACGTTCCTGAACTGCACGCTGTTAATGAGTTCTTCCACTTTGCATGTACTTCTGAAGACATCAATAACACCTCTCATGCGTTAATGCTAAAAGAAGCACGTGAGCAAGTGATTCTTCCAGAAATCCGTAACCTAATTGACGCTATCAAAGCACTCGCAGTTGAATACCGCGACATTCCTCTTCTATCTCGTACACACGGCCAGCCTGCTTCTCCATCTACAATGGGTAAAGAAATGGCAAACGTGGCGTACCGTATGGAGCGTCAATTCAAGCAAATCGAAAACGTTGAGATCCTAGCGAAAATCAACGGTGCAGTAGGTAACTACAACGCACACCTTTCTGCTTACCCAGAGCTAGATTGGCACAAGTTCTCTGAAGAATTCATTACAGAGTCTCTAGGCGTAACTTGGAACCCTTACACAACACAAATCGAGCCGCATGATTACATCGCTGAGCTGTTCGACGCTATCGCTCGTTTCAACACTATCCTGATTGACTTCGATCGTGACGTTTGGGGTTACATTGCATTAGGCCACTTCAAGCAAAAAACCATTGCTGGTGAGATCGGTTCTTCAACAATGCCGCACAAAGTTAACCCAATCGACTTTGAAAACTCTGAAGGTAACCTAGGTCTTGCGAACGCAGTATTCGGCCACTTAGCACAAAAACTGCCTATCTCTCGTTGGCAACGTGACCTAACTGACTCAACGGTTCTACGTAACCTTGGTGTTGGTGTTGGTTACGCTATTATCGCTTACACTTCTACGCTTAAAGGCATCAGCAAGCTAGAAGTAAACCGTGAAGCACTTCTTGCTGAACTAGATAAAAACTGGGAAGTACTAGCAGAGCCAGTACAAACAGTTATGCGTCGTTACGGCATCGAGAAGCCATACGAGAAGCTAAAAGAGCTAACTCGTGGTAAGCGTGTAGACGGCGAGGCAATGCGTAACTTCATAGACGGTCTTGAGCTTCCTGAGCACGAGAAAGCACGTCTGAAAGAGATGACGCCAGCGAACTACATTGGTCAAGCGGTTGAGCTGACAGATAAGCTGTAAGAGAATCGAGAATCGAGAATCGAGAATCGAGAATCGAGAATCGAGAATCGAGAATCTGATAATAGTGAGGGTTGACGTGAAAGCGTCAACCCTTTCTTCGTTTAGGGGGAACAGGATTCTCCCTATGGAACGCTAAGCTTCAGGATAAGGGATATGGCTCAGTTATATCCATTAAAGAAGCAACTTCTACCCACACATTCCAAGTTTAACGTCCCTTTACTGAAATACCAGCGCGTCCCTCTCGATTCCTAAAGCGAAGCGCTCCCGCATCTCGTTTCTTTATTTCTATTGCCTCTGGAAGAAAAGAGTAATCGTCCCTACCTCTACACCAAACTTTTTAATTTTGGTGAGGTTGAAAACATGCTTCTCGTCCTGACGATAAAGCCAATCATCAAAAGCGACCGTTACTGTTGAGTCATCCATTTGCAACTCAAAGTCATACCGCCACTGCAACGCATTGCCTTGCTCAGCCCCTGTTGCTACACCAATAATATCCTCTGCTTTACCTTCATAGCGTCCATCTTCTAATTTGGTAATAACCCAAACTCGCTGGTCAACTTCTCCATCATCAAACACAAAGTCTTCCACCAGCGTCAACGTGTTACCTTCCACAGTACCCACGATGTCGACTTCAAAACGACGAGTTTGTTGTTCAGTGTAATCTTGGACCATCCCCCACGCCTTTGTTTCGCCTTCAAAATAGCCGAATAAATCAAAAGTCGGTGTAGATGATTGATAATTATCGATACCTGCTGAGCATGCTGAAAGTAAGGCCGCAGCAGCCAAGGCGACTGATTTTAAAATTCGTTTAAGCACTATCTAACCTGCCCTATTAATTGTTTTCGAAGTTTTGGGAACTCTGTATTAGGTGACAACCATATAGACAAAAACGCATCGTTCATTCGCTCATCTTGAACGAAGCCGACTGTCTTGATTTGTGCAATGCCAGCTTGTCGGTAAAGAAGCTGACCAGTTTTACCATCGGTTAAGTAAGTAAGCTCATCCCCTTTTTTTATATCAGGGAACATACGGTTTAGTTCACTGATCCAACTTTTTCGATATGATTCAGTAAAACCAAGTTTTGCCCATTGCTCATCAGTTACATCAAGCAACTGCTGCTTGCTGATGTCTCTTTGATAGTTAATTTCCAATGCCAGAGGGTGTGGTGATACATCGCCATTTACAATGAACTTTCCATCGGGTGCTTTTAGTCGAGACTGATATATATCGAAGATGAACCATGTGAGTTGTGCCTCACCGACAGTTTTCCACCCCTCCCAACTCGACATCTTATCTGCGTTTTCACTGTTTCCAACTGGCTGAGCTTGTAGAGCAAAGGAGCCCATAACTACTAGAGAAGCAACTACCTTAATCAGCCTCTGGGTTAAATCTCTCTTCAAGCTTTTCATATCCGTATACCTTGAGTATCAAAAGCGTCATGGCAAACCATTCAGCAAATAGAATGACCAACGTAACGCTGGTATTAAATCCATATTCAACGACTTGGAGCTTGTAACCGGCGTAGTAACTGACGGTTCCTCCAACGCCACCTACAATTGATACGTAGATTTTTGGGAAACGGTACAAAACAGGCTTGAGCTGATAGGCATACCAAGAGAACAGAACCCAAAGGCACAACAACCAAATGGGTAACCATTGTGTTGGAAAGACAAAAACAGAAAACTGTTGATTGAGCGTATCGAGCACTACACCCGCCAAAACGATACTCGCGATGTGCTTCAAGGCAGAAGCGTCCGTCCTCCAACAATAGACAAGAGTAATAAATGTTAAGATCAGTGTTAGCCACTGCCATTGATAGGTCCCAAGCACTGCAGAGAACCAACAGAGCTGGAACCATGTAGAGGCAATCAGCAACTTCATAACGGTTTAAGGTCGCTGGAATGTCATGTGAACGGCACTGATACTTCGAGCTAAAAAGCCGCCTTCACAATAGCTCAGGTAATAGCGCCACATGCGGACAAAGCGGTCGTCATAACCGAGAGAGCGTACGTGCTCTTCAGCTTGATTAAATCTAGAGTGCCACTCGCTCAAGGTTTTCGCATAGTCCAAGCCAATATCAAATAAGTCTCTCACCACCAAGTCACTGTTTTTGGTCGCAGCTTGAGTTAAAGATGTAACCGAAGGTAAAAAACCACCTGGAAAGATGTATTTCTGGATAAAGTCAACGTTGTTACTGTAGTAATCATAACGCTGGTCAGCGATAGTGATGGCTTGAATTGCCATTAAACCACCCGGCTTGAGTAATGATTGGCATTGCTTGATGTAGGAAGGCAAAAATTGTTTTCCAACCGCTTCGATCATTTCTATCGAGACTAACTTATCGTAGTGACCCGAAAGGTCTCGATAGTCTTGTTTTAATAGAGTGATCTTGTCGCCCAAATTTCGCTCTCTAATTTTTTGTTCAGCGTAAGCATGCTGCTCTTCAGAAATCGTCGTTGTCGTTACATGACAACCATATTGCTCTGCCATGTAAATGGCCATAGCCCCCCACCCTGTACCGATCTCAATCACTCGATCGGATGGTTGAAGCTCAAGTTGCTGGCACAAACGATCCATTTTGTTGATTTGCGCTTGTTCCAAAGTATCGTTGTCTTGCACATATAAGGCCGATGAGTACAGCATGTTGTCGTCTAAAAATGACTCGTACAAATTGTTGCCCAAGTCGTAATGCGCATGAATGTTTTTACGAGAGTTCTCTTGAGAATTGCGGTTGGTCCAATGACTGAACTTGTACAGTATTTTAGTTAGCCAACTTCCTTTCTCTTCAAGTTTATCTAGCGCGCGCATATTAAGAGCCATAAGTTTCATTAACGAGGTTAGATCTGGGCTGTCCCACCAACCATCCATATAAGCCTCACCCGCTGCAATGCTGCCACCTTGCAAGATTCGCGAGTAAAAGCCAGGATGCTTTACCTCAATCGTCGCCACAACAGGCTGACCGCTGTATTCACCGTTGGGCGCATTAAAGCGCTCGCTTCTTTCTGTCGTTTCCGTCTTAAAGCTTTCAATAACAGTTAAGCAGCCGATTTCCATTTTTTGCAGACATTGAAAAATAACTCCGCGAGCCGCCTTTTGTGTTGTCGTCAATTTGCGCGGCAATGTCATAGAACTGGTATTTAACATGCAGAATTCTCCTTGTGCTTTTTATTTTTTTTGTCTGTTTTTTTTGTGTCGGCTTCTATTTCGTCGTGTGTTGAATATTTAGGATGAGAATAAAAAGGCGCGCCTTTCACCCAAAGTTTTAATGCGTGCCAATAAATACCAACCATTACTTTTACCGTCTGTATTGGCGTAACGATCAAACACTTCAATAGGCTTTTGCTCGAAAACACTTGAGCTTTCATTGTCATCGTCGCATCAAAATGCTTTTCGCTTTTGTGGCATTCAAGATGAATCCTTAACTTGTCCGTCAGTGGTTTAATCTTCCAATGATACTGTTGGTCAATTGGATTAAACGGAGAAACATGAAAGGCTTTCTCTTGTTCCCATCCAAAGTTTTCATCGTTTTGCTCAGCAGCGACTGCGTAGTAATGACGCTCGTTCCAAGGTGTATTGCTGACTTCAGCTAAGAGGTATTTCCATTCCCCTTCTTTGTTATAAACGTAGTAGAAATTCACCGGACTAAAATAAAGTCCTAAATAGCGCAAATGACAAACAGCGATGACTTTGCCGGTACAACGAACGCCTGTTAACTCTTCAATTTTGTCGTGTACGGCCACCTTTAAACAGCCCTCACCAACATAGTCACTGCGTTTAAAGCGTGCCCAATGCCACCAACGAGAGCCAAACCCCCAAACTTTTTCCTCTAGTTTTTTTAGCTCATCGACGTCAATAGCTGGCATAAACAATGAGTAGTTCAATTCATGTTTTATCGGCGTGAACCTGCGATGTCGAACGTTGCCAACAAACAACTGGCTGTTCATTTGGCTATCCATATCACGCTGCACCTTTTTCTAAGTTGACAGCAGTTTGAACGCGATATTTCTCTTCAAGCCCTTTCACTACGTCCAATGCGCTGCGAACGCCATCCTCGTGGAAACCGTTGTACCAATAAGCGCCGCAGAACCAAGTATTGTTCAGCCCTTGCACCTCTTCTTTACGTTGCTGTGCAGCGATAGAGTCGGTGGAGAACACTGGATGGTGATAGGTAAACGTCCGTAATACTTTGCTCGGTTCGATCTGCTCAGTGCTATTTAGCGTGACACAGAATGTGTGCTCAGATTGAACATGTTGGAGAATATTCATGTTGTAAGTAAGCGAAGGGAGACGTTGCTGTTCGTCTTCACTGCCCTCCAGTAGGTAGTTCCACGAAGCCCACGCCGCTTTACGCTTTGGAAGTAAACTCGTATCAGTGTGAAGCACCACTTCATTCGCTTGATAAGCCATATTACCCAGCACCTCTTGCTCGACTGGGCTAATGTCACCTAACATGTTCATCGCTTGATCACTGTGACAAGCAAAGATGACATCATCAAACCAATGCATTTCACCGTTGACTTTTAAACCCACACCATTCTCACTACGGAGCACTTTTTCTACCGGACTATTGAGTCGAATTTTATCGATAAAACCTTGAGTCAAAGGTGGAATGTACTCACGAGAGCCACCTTTAATTACATACCATTGCGGCCTGTTAGTGACATCAAGCAATCCGTGATTTAAGAAAAAGCGAAGGAAAAACATCAGCGGAAATGCGCGCATGTCCGCTAAAGTCGAAGACCAAATTGCAGCGCCCATCGGCAAAATGTAGTTATCTGAAAAGAAAGTACTGAAGTTGTGCTCATCAAGAAACTCACCTAGCGTCTGAGAATGACTCGATTGTTTGCTAGCGACGCTTTTGGCAAGTTTGTTGAAACGAAGGATCTCGAAGATAAAACGATAGAACTTAGGATTTACCCAATTACGCTTTTGAGCAAATAATGTCGACACGGTGTGACCGTTATATTCCAAACCATTGCCGTCGTTTCTTACACTAAAGCTCATCTGGGTTGGCAACCCTTCGACACCAATCTCGTTCATCATTTTGATGAAATTAGGATAAGTGCGATCGTTGTAAACAATAAAGCCCGTATCAATCGCATATTCTTTACCATCGAGTTTTACATCCACCGTCGCGGTGTGCCCGCCAATGTAATCGTTAGCTTCAAATACGGTGACATCATGCTCTTTATGTAGATAGTAACCACACGTAAGGCCAGAAATTCCGGTTCCCACAATCGCTACCTTCTTTCTTCCTACTGTTTTCATTTTTATTCCTTCTTATGATACGAGTTTAGCAGTTAGACGAGCTTGCCAACTGTATGGAAGTAACGAGATAAAACGTAAAATATTGGTAAACCTCGCGGGGAAATAGATGTGAGTCTTGTTGGCAGCCAACTGTTTTCTGATAGAGTTCGAGGCTTGCTGCGTAGAAATAATCATCGGCATTTCGAAGTCATTTTTGTCAGTTAACGGGGTTTCCACAAAGCCTGGGAACACGGTCACCACTTGAATGCCCTTCTTCTTCAAATCAACAGCTAATGTGCGAGCAAAGTAGCTCACAGCGGCCTTAGAAGCGCCGTAGGCTTCAGCCCTTGGCAACGCGACTTCTGAAGCAATAGAACCCACGATAACGATGCGATGCCCTTTATCTAAGTGTGGTTGGCAACCTTCTACGCAGTTGGCAACACCAACGACGTTTACATTCATCACACGCGCCATGAGTTTCGCGTCAACCACACCGTTGTCCATATACTCACAATCCCCTGCATTAAAAACCCAGGTACTCGGCGTGAAAGGCAAACTGGACAGCGCCTGCTGAGTTTGTTCATGGTTTGTCACGTCAAACTGCAATGTATGGATATTAGAAGAAGCAGCCCCCAATTCAGCAAGAACGTCTTTGTTTCGCCCACAAGCAATAACGCTCCAATCAGAGTTCGCGTAATCTAAAGCCAGTTGCTTCCCTATTCCGGAGGTAGCGCCAGTGATTAAGATAGTATTGTTCATTGTCCTAACCTCTGCTTGATGGTTTTTACGACGGAGCCAAGTAAAGGTAAGTTTTCGTAAAGCATTTCTCCGAGATCAAAGTAATCTCGGTGATAAATAACTTGGCCTTCGCTGAATTTAAGATGCGACACACCATTAACGAGAATAGGTGCACCTTTTTGAAGTTTGGGATGCTGAAGATCCATGGTCCACGTTAGGAAGCCAGTATCTCCGACTTGTTGATGTTCGTGGATAACAAAGTCACAGCTTATGACGTTGGCATATAATGATGTGAAGTAATCTGAAAGTGCAGGCCACCCCTCTAAACGATGAGCAGCATCTTCAAAGACGACATCTTGGTGATATACGTCTTTAAGCAGATGTAAGTTCGCTTTATTCAGCTTTTGATAGATATTGCCAACAGACTGTATGTCCATGTGTTTACTCCTACATGCCCATCAAGTTGTACAAAATTATTATATGTACAAGATAGTTCATTCCTTAAAAGTTGTACAAAAATTATTTTGTATAACTTTGTTTCTGTAGGTAGATACGTGATGGAGCTCGCAAGCGATCAATCGATCAAAAAAAAGGCTTGGTCAAAACCAAGCCTTTTCAGGAAATTAACGATTACTTTCGTGTGCGCTGTCAGTTTTTACAACTAGTATTGCTGACTACGTAACGCTGCAATACGTTTATCTAGCGGAGGGTGACTCATCAGTAGTTCAGTCAATGACTGCTTGCCATTGATACCGAACGCCATCATTGTGCCATCAAGTTGAGATTCGTGACTCATCTTCAAACGTTCCAATGCCGCGATCATTTTCTCTTTACCAACTAAGTGAGCAGCACCTGCGTCGGCATGGAATTCGCGATGACGGCTGTACCACATGGTAATAAAGCTTGCTAAGAAGCCAAACACTAGCTCAAGCACCATAGATACACCGAAGTAAACCATCATGTTTGCACCTTGACCTTCTTCATCATCGTTCGATGCCACAATATTGGCGATAAAACGGGATAGGAAGATAACAAACGTGTTCACAACACCTTGCATCAATGTCATCGTGACCATGTCACCATTTGCAATATGGCTCACTTCGTGGGCCAGTACCGCTTCTGCTTCATCACGAGTCATATTGTGTAAAAGGCCAGTGGAAACCGCGACAAGAGAGTCATCTCGCTTTGCTCCCGTCGCGAATGCATTGATATCTGGTGAGTCATAAATAGCCACCGTTGGCATACCAATACCCGCTTGCTGAGCTTGACGACCCACAGTTTCGACTAACCAATGCTCAGTTTCGTTACGCGGACTTTCAATGACCATACCGCCAACCGAGCGCAGTGCCATGCCCTTTGACATCATCAACGAAATAAGAGCACCACCAAAACCAAATATGGCGGCCATAACTAGCAAACCAGAAAGACTGCCAGGTTGCATTCCAGTGGTAGCGTAAACAATATTCAGAACAACACTAAGCACTAGCACGACAGCTAGGTTAGTTGCTAGGAATAACATAATTCGCTTCATTACTTTTCTCCGAGGAAGCTTATCGTTTTTTTAAAACGGATTGTTATAAGGAACAGGTGGTAATCGCTGTAAAAGCCAATTCCGCTAAGTTTCATGCTCCATGCGTTATAGATATAGTCTATCCGCGATAAAAACAAGGTTAAGCAATAAATTGCAACATTTGTTTTCGAGACTGAAAGATCATGCTCAAGCGATTTCTAGGCACGTTCTGATAAAAGCCATTACCTCCATTCATATTCATTCCTTACCGTGATGAAAAGCACTTTGAATCGCACCTCATCTATCAATGGATGACCTTGATGTTAAATCTATCACCTCTAGGCAGCTTAGCTAGAAATATTTTACTAGACCAAAAACAGTATGTTAGCCCCGCTATAGACTTTGGTCTTATTGTGCGGCGACATGGACATGCTAGATTCAAGTGAGATGAACAAAACAGAGCCACTCTAAGTACATTAAAAGGTACATTAGGTGAGCTCAAAACTTCCATGTATTGAGGGAAAAACCATGGTAGAAACTAACGACTATCAAATGGCTATTGATTTACTACGTTGTCATCTAGGCATCTCAGAGGATGAGGCGAAGCAACAACTTGGTATTTCAACCGATCATCATATGTCTCAGCGTGTTGCAGAAACACAGCAAGCATTGATGGGGCTTAGCCAAGATAAGTAATCTGATGTTATAGATTACACCAATAAAAAAGGGCTGCATTACGCAGCCCTTTGGTTTTTAGTATTTTAAACACAATCAGTCAGTATTTAGCAAAGGCTCGACATTAATGTACTTGCCTAGCTCTTTGCGCTTAGCACTTGGAATGTATGGGATTTCGCCAAGCTTAGGCGCACCGATACGCGCTTCAAGCATCTCGATAATATCAGCATAGTGCTCGGTGCCAGGGTTAACTCGGTTTGCCACCCAACCAACAAGATTCAAGCCATCCGCTTTAATACTCTCAGCCGTGAGTAAAGCATGGCTCAAACAACCTAATTTAATACCAACCACCAAGACCACGGGTAACTGCTCTGCTTGTACCCAAGTAGATAAACAGTCGGTATCTGACACAGGCACACGCCAACCACCAGCGCCCTCAACGAGAACGACATCAGCTTGCTGCTTGTGTTGAGCCAGCTTTTCACTGAGGAGTTCGTATTTTATTTCGACATGTTCATGTTTTGCCGCGATGTGAGGAGAAGCTGGCAATTCTAAAGCGTATGGATTCACATCATCATAAGCGACATCAAGTGTCGCGGCCGCTTGTAAATGTAAGGCGTCAGAGTTACGCCATCCAGCTTCAGTCTTATCACTCCCTGCTGCCACTGGTTTATAACCAATAGTGTTTAGTCCTTTTGCTGCCAACGCTTGCAAAATGGCTTTAGACGCTACCGTTTTTCCTACATCAGTATCCGTACCAGCAATAAAAAAAGCATCAATCATAGATGTATTACTCCAAAACAAACCTGATAACTTGCAGGTAGAAGACCTTGATCATTTTTAAACGCTTGGTACTCATGCTCAACTTGCAACAAAGTCTCTCGACTGGTTAAACCATGTGAGCGCCCGCTTACGTGATTTGCCCCTATACCTTTGAGGTCACGCATAACTGAAAATGCTGAGTCGTACCAAACTGTGATGGTGGTCAAGTCTAGTTGATGGTTGTCACATCGAGATTGCGCTAACGCAATTTTTACCTGATTGAGCGATAGAAAGTTATTGACGTGTTGATATGCATCAATTTTTTTCCATGATGCACGCAACTCGCACAGTGACCCTTCAGCTAGGGTAGAAAAAGCCGCCTTCCCATTAGCTTTTAGTACACGACGAACTTCTCTCAGGGGATAACTTAAATCGGCACACCATTGCAAAGCCAAGCTAGAGAATACGTAGTCGAAGCTTGTATCGTCGAAAGGCAAGTTTTCTGCGTCGGCTAGCACATAATTCATTCGTTCATGGCCACAGCGCACCATAGCTTTGCTTAACATCTCTTGAGAGATGTCCACACAAAACACTTCAGCGCCACGCTCTTGAAGAAGTTGAGAAAAATAGCCCGTACCACATCCTAAATCCAAAACACGTTGATGAGTTAAGTCATTCGGAAGTTTGTCTAGTAAGCGATGGCCGACGTCACGCTGGAAAGCGGCATGTTTGTCGTATGTGTCAGCCGCCTTACTAAAGGAAGCGGCGATCGCTTGTTTATTAGGCAGTAAGCAATCCAACTTCATTTGCTCTGCATTATCCATTACTGCGTTCCTAATGCTTGCTTCAATGCCATTGAAAGCGTTTTAACTTGTTCGTTAGTGTGATTAGCAGTGAGTGTGATTCGCAGACGAGACGTCCCTTTCGGAACTGTTGGAGGACGAATAGCAGTAACCCAAATACCGTTTTGGCGACAAGCACCTGCTACTCGCAAAGCCAAATCAGATTCACCAATCACAAACGGCTTAATCGAAGTTTGAGTCTCAACAAAGCCCTCAACATCGCTGAGGCTATCTCGATACACTTCACTTAACTCTGTGAGCTTTTCACGTCGCCAAGACTGCTCTTGAACCATCGAGACAGCATGCGTGAGCGCATAGGCTTGTGCCGGAGGCATCGCCGTGGAATACACATGGTGACGAGCAAACTGAGTTAAAAAGTCCCCCGTTGTGTGGTCACATAAAATAGCCGCGCCAGACATACCAAACGCTTTGCCGAAAGTAACGATCAGTATCTCAGGCTTAACCGCCGCTAATTCACATGAGCCACCGCCAGATTCCCCTAGAACACCGATACCATGAGCGTCGTCTACAGCAAGCCATGCATCATGATTACTGGTGACGTCAGCTATATCAGCAAGTGGTGCACAATCCCCGTCCATACTAAACACCCCTTCAGTCACGACTAAGTGATTGTCTTCGCTATTCAGCAGCGACTTTAGGTGCTCGATGTCATTGTGCTTGAAGCGCTTCATTTTAGCTGGTGACAACGCCCCCGCTTCCATCAACGAGGCATGGTTCAAACGGTCTTGAATGAGTAAGTCTGATTTTTCTAGCAAGGTGAATAACAAAGCTTGATTGGCACTGAATCCAGAGCCAAACAGGACTGCCCTTTCGTAACCCAGCCATTCAGTTAGTGCTGCTTCTAAATTGCTGTGCGCTGCACTAAAACCGGTGACCATTGGAGACGCGCCGCTACCGCTGCCGTATACGCTTAAACCTTGCTGCCAAGCCCGAACAAGCGCTTGGTCATTGGCCAATCCCAAATAATCATTACTTGAGAAATTAATGTAGCGTCTGCCTTCGTGTTCCAAAACGGACTGGTTACCGGCAAACACCACATTCATAGAACGATTCAGCCCCTGCGCTTTACGATCGGCAAGGGCGGACTCGATACGAGATTTAAACGCTGGCATCGTAGAAAAGGTCGTCTTTTGTCGGACGGGCAGCAACGCGCTCTACGACGCGATCTAGCAACTCGTTTTCTTCGACTTCATCAGGTTTTTGAGACACCTCTTGGCTGTTAATGCCGAGCTTGTTAAACAGCATCATGTCTTTGTCTTCAGAAGGGTTTGGCGTGGTCAGAAGTTTGCAGCCATAGAAGACGGAGTTGGCACCCGCCATAAAACACAGCGCTTGCATTTGTTCGTTCATGTTTTCACGGCCAGCGGATAAACGAACGGCTGATTGAGGCATCATAATTCGTGCTATTGCAATCAGACGAATAAAGTCGAACGGCTCAACGTCGTCCACTTCTTCCAATGGTGTGCCCTTTACCTTCACGAGCATGTTGATTGGAACGCTTTCAGGGTGTACCGGCAAGTTAGCCAATTCAACCAACAAACCTGCTCGGTCGTTAGCACTTTCACCCATGCCGATTATGCCACCGGAACAAATCTTCATACCAGCATCACGAACGTGAGAAAGCGTATCTAAACGGTCTTGGTAAGTACGGGTGGTAATGATGTTGCCGTAGAACTCAGGTGAGGTATCGAGGTTATGGTTGTAGTAGTCCAGACCTGCTGTTGCCAATTGCTTTGCTTGATCTGGCGTCAACATGCCCAATGTCATACACGTTTCTAAGCCCATGCCCTTCACGCCTTTGATCATGTCGGTCAAATGCGGCATGTCACGCTCTTTGGGGTTTTTCCATGCGGCACCCATACAGAATCGAGTAGAACCAGCATTTTTGGCTTTTTGCGCAGCATCGAGTACGCGTTCTACTTCCATCAGACGCTCTTTCTCGATGTCTGTGGTGTAACGAGCACTCTGAGGACAGTACTTACAATCTTCTGGACAAGCACCTGTCTTAATCGACAAAAGCGTGCTTACTTGAACATGGTTGGTTTGTTGGTATTGACGATGAACAAGCTGCGCTTCGAATAGGAGATCCATGAATGGTTTTTCCATGAGATCGCGCACTTCAGCATGCGTCCAGTTATGACGAACTTCCACGTGTATTCCTTTAATCACTTTTTTTGTTGTGTTGACAGTCTACTGAGTCTCGATAAACTGTCAACACAACACAAAGAAACAAAGTTTACATCTGTTTGTTTTTTAATCTCATTTGTTATTGGAATCGCACATGGATCTCGCCTTCGACCGCCAGCATATCTGGCATCCTTACACTTCGACATTAACACCTCTGACCTGCTACCCAGTAGAATCAGCAAGTGGTGTTCACATTAAATTGGAAGACGGTACTGAGCTTATCGATGGCATGTCTTCTTGGTGGTCGACGATCCACGGCTATAACCATCCGCACTTAAATCAAGCGGCTCACCAGCAAATCGATCAAGTCTCTCACGTGATGTTTGGCGGGATTACCCACCAGCCAGCAATCAGTTTGTGTAAGAAGTTGCTACCCCTAGCGCCAAGTAATCTTGAACATGTATTCCTTGCCGATTCAGGCTCCGTTGCCGTAGAAGTCAGCTTAAAAATGGCACTGCAATATTGGCATGCAAAAGGTGAACGCCGACCGAAGTTTCTTACTTTACGACACGGTTATCACGGTGACACCTTTGCGGCCATGTCGGTAACCGATCCTGATAACTCCATGCACTCTCTCTACAAAGGCTTTCTGCCTGAGCATATCTTTGCGGAGTCGCCAACTTGTGGCTTTTGGGATGAGTGGAAATCTGAAGATCTTGCTGACTTTGAGCACAAGATTGAAACACATCATCAAGAACTCGCTGCGGTGATCCTAGAGCCTATCGTTCAAGGCGCAGGTGGCATGCGCATCTACCATCCAGAATTTCTCAAAGGCGTGCGTAGACTTTGCGACAAATACGGTTTGTTATTGATTGCAGATGAGATCGCTACCGGTTTTGGACGCACAGGCAAATTGTTTGCCTGCGAACATGCAGATATTCAACCAGACATTTTGTGTGTCGGGAAAGCACTCACAGGCGGCTACATGACCCTCTCTGCGACCCTCGCGAGCAAACACGTAGCAGACACTGTTTGTGGTGGTGATGCTGGTTGTTTTATGCACGGTCCAACCTTTATGGGGAATCCACTCGCTTGTGCTGTAGCTACTGCAAGTTTGGAATTGATCGAGCAAGGTGATTGGAAGCAACAAACCCAACAAATTGAAACGCTGTTTTCTGAGTTACTACCAAAACTTGAAGAATACGACTTGGTGAAAAACACCCGTTGGTTGGGTGCTATTGGCGTAGTGGAGACGCATCGCCCTGTGAATATGGAAACCATCCAGGCTCTCTTTGTTGAGCACGGTGTTTGGATTCGTCCATTTGGCAAACTGATTTATATGATGCCGCCGTTCATCAGCAAGCCGGAAGATATTGAAAAGTTAGTGAATGCGATTGATGCAGCGTTGCAACGTAAAGATTGCTTCGCTTCATAGTCCAATTCAACACGAAAACGGTTTGAGTATGAGACTCAAACCATCTCTTTATTTATTAGAACAGTAAAGCTATCGAAGTTGACTGTCTTTACTCGCTCGTCGATTGAATAATACTTGGCGTTGAGATGCCAATTCAATTGTTGACTGGCATTCGATACACAAACGAACGCCTTTCATTGCAAGACGACGCGCTTCCGGAATCTCATCACCACACTCATCGCAGTAATGGGCGCTCTCACCCTCTGTGATACTGCCACGAACACGGGAAATTTCGTCGTCTATTGTGTTTTGAATTTGTTGGCTGACGCTATCGTCGTTTGCCCACCCTACGGCCATAAGCCCTCCTCGTTACTTGAATGAGAAAATCTACTTACCGTGGTAAGGTGGATGATTATATCGATTACAAATAACAAGATAATTAGGGTAAATTCGAAAACACTATTACGCTTTGGTAATAATTACTCTGCAATCGATTATTCGGCACTCTCATGGAAAAGCAATGCAAGGTTACTCATACTCCCTTCCTCACATTCAAAGTACTGCGTTTGCTCAGGCTCTCTCAAAGTAACACTGAGTATCTTCTCTACCTCACCAAACTCCTCGCTAAAGTACTCACTGACTAATATGACGCGCTCACCAATACTAAATTCCAGTGACTTCTCATCTACCAACGCTCGATGATAATGTTCAACACGATAATCTTGAGGTTTTATCCGCTGTAAAACAGAGCTTTGATTCTCAATGGACTCATTAAAGATAATCCCACCTTTGCCTTGCTCTATAAAAATACTAAAGTTCATAGTTTGGTTCACTGAGCATTCAAAGACTCTTCTGGGCGAGGTGTTAGCAACAGCAAACGTGCTCATCATCGCAACACTTAAACCCAAAGTGACCGCCAATCGTTTCATTACCATTCAGCCAACACTGTAAATAGCGCTTGTTCAGACATACAGGTTAATACATATCCGTGTGAAGATGAATACGAGCCACTGAGTACACTATTCTCTTTCTCAATAACGATATCCTCGATGCCGTCAGCGTTGTAATCACCTTTTGCGGTAACGGTAATAACCTGAAAGCCATCAGTCGAATCGTAATACTCTGCTCTGACTTCACTGATGACCTGAGTTCTTTGGATATGGTCTGCTTCATCCCACGTTGATAGCGTCTTTGCTTTCTCTGCACTTTCGTCAGAAATAACAAAAGCAAGTGCACTTGGAGCGAAATTAGGAAAGGTATCGTCTAACTTAAAGTCTGATATAAATGAACGCTTAGAGGCAGCTAACTTTGCCATCTCACTCCATGTTTGGCACTGAGTTAAATATGCTTTAAACGCGCCGTATTCATAGGCTTTTGCCGCAGTAAAGCCCGTAGAGTTTGCCGTAGCTAAGTCTTGGCAATTAGATACTAGTTTTTCTTCATCAGATGCACGTTTCAATTCAAGTTCATAGCCCCAATCGAGTGAGTTACGAAGTTGCATATTTTCTTTGGAAGGTTGCGCTATTTCGCGCGCGAAAAAGCGATCGGTTCGCTCACTATCTAAGTATTGAGGCTGAATAAGTTCACTTGCGATAACACTCTTACTAACGAGCAAAGTAAGCGCAAAAATAATAAGCAATGAAAGATGATTTACTGGCATAACGTTTAACAACAAGGGCAAATGATGCCATTAGCTTGTCACGTGAAAAACCGTTTAGAAAAATATCATTTGTCTCGTACTGCCAGATTCTGGGCGAGCTCTTCACTATTGCGTGTGCTAATTACATAACAACGTATTTTCACTCGACGCAAATAACAAAAAACCCAGCACTATGGCTGGGTTTTGGTGTTCTAGTGGCTAATGCACTAACCGATGTGCGTTGCGCCGCCCATGTACTTCTGAAGTACTGTAGGGATTGCAATGCGACCGTCTGCTTCTTGGTTGTTTTCTAGGATAGCAACCATTGTACGACCTACAGCTAGACCAGAACCGTTTAGCGTGTGTACAAGCTCAGGTTTCTTCTCGCCTTTACGACGGAAACGCGCTTGCATACGACGAGCTTGGAAGTCCCACATGTTAGAACATGAAGAGATTTCACGGTAAGTTTCTTGAGCAGGAACCCACACTTCTAGGTCGTAAGTCTTACGAGCGCCGAAGCCCATGTCGCCAGTACATAGAACGACTTTACGGTAAGGAAGTTCAAGAAGTTGTAGAACTTTCTCAGCGTGACCTGTTAGCTCTTCTAGTGCGTTCATTGAATCTTCTGGCTTAGTGATTTGTACTAGCTCAACTTTGTCGAACTGGTGCATACGAATCAGACCACGAGTATCACGACCGTATGAACCTGCTTCTGAACGGAAACATGGCGTGTGTGCTGTCATCTTGATAGGTAGATCCGCTTCGTCAGAAATCGTGTCACGAACTAGGTTCGTTACAGGTACTTCTGCCGTAGGGATTAGCGACAGTTTGCGTGGCTCTTCGTCGTTTACTTTTTCCGCTAGAGGCTCTGTGTGGAAAAGGTCTTTACCGAACTTAGGAAGCTGACCAGTACCGAATAGGCTGTCAGAGTTCACTAGGTAAGGTACGTACATTTCAGTGTAGCCATGTTCTTCTGTGTGAAGATCTAGCATGAACTGAGCAATTGCACGGTGTAGACGAGCAAATTGGCCTTTCATCACGATGAAACGTGCGCCAGTAATCTTAACTGCACTTGCGAAGTCTAGACCGCCACCCATTTCACCTAGGTCAACATGGTCTTTCAAATCGAAATCGTAAGTCTTAGGCTCACCCCAACGAGAGATTTCAACGTTGTCGTTCTCGTCTTTGCCATCTGGCACTTCATCTGCTGGGATGTTTGGTACAGAAAGCGTGAATTCGTCTAGTTGAGCCATTACTTGCTCAAGTTCAACTTTCTTCGCATCAAGATCGCTACCTAGAGTACCGATTTGTTTCTTGATCTCTTCTGCGCCTTCTTTGTCGCCAGCCGCCATTTTTTGGCCGATTTGTTTGGAGATGGAGTTACGCGTGGATTGTAAATTTTCTACTTCTACTTGAATGGACTTACGTTGTTCTTCAAGTTTACGAATAGTCTCTACGTCTAGCTTAAAGCCACGACGCGCCAGTTTAGCAGCTGTTTCATCCAGCTCTGTACGAAGTAATTTAGAATCCAGCATTGTTAATCCTATGCTTTTTGTTGTGAAATCACGCGTACTTTCCAAGCGTACGCGTTAAAAAAATTTACTGAACAAATGTATCCAAAAACGCCTACTTTTCATAGCGCTTTTGTTGGCTATTTGCGTCTAATTTAGCCAAGTAATCTAACTTTTCGCCGATTTTGGTTTCTAGACCGCGATTTGTTGGCTGATAATACTTACGATCCGCCATTTCTGGTGGCAAATATTGCTCACCGGCTGCATAGGCACCCGGCTCATCGTGAGCATAACGATACTCTGCTCCATAACCCATGTCTTTCATCAAACTGGTAGGTGCATTTCGAAGGTGATGCGGCACTTCATATTCAGGTAAGTTATGAGCATCTGTGAGCGCTTGTTTCCATGCTACGTACACCGCATTACTTTTTGGCGCGCACGCTAAGTAAACGATTGCCTGTGCAATCGCACGTTCACCTTCTGCCGGACCAACACGGGTAAAGCAATCCCACGCGGAGAGTGCGACTTGCATGGCTCTAGGGTCCGCATTGCCAACATCTTCCGATGCTATCGCAAGTAATCGGCGAGCGATGTAGAGCGGATCACAACCTGCGGCGATCATACGTGCAGCCCAATACAAAGCGGCGTCTGGATTTGAACCACGAATGGATTTGTGAACTGCAGAGATTAAGTCGTACCAGATATCACCTTTGTTATCAAAGCGAGAGACCTTTTCTCCCGCCACTTCCGCAAGCAACTTAAGCGTGATTTCTTTTTCACCTTGCGCATTGTCTTCTGCCATATCGTATAGCAGCTCAAGGTAGTTAAGAGACATGCGAGCATCACCGTTCACTAGCTCTGCTAGGCGATCTAGTACGTTGTCGGCGAAATTTGCTGGTGTATTACCCAAGCCGCGCTCTTTGTCGTTAATCGCTTGATCAAGCGCCAGCGATATTTCGCTCTGGTCAAGAGAAGTCAACTTGTAAACGCGAGCACGCGAGAGTAATGCGTTGTTTAACTCAAACGAAGGGTTCTCTGTGGTCGCACCGATAAACGTAACCGTACCGTCTTCAATATGCGGTAAAAACGCATCTTGCTGCGATTTGTTAAAGCGATGCACCTCATCCACGAATAAGATAGTGCGGCGACCTGCCATTTTGTTCTCACGCGCTTTGTCGATCGCAGCCCGGATCTCTTTAACGCCAGACGTCACCGCAGATACACGCTCAACTTCGGCGTTGGCATAGTTTGCTGCCACTTCCGCTAATGTCGTTTTACCTGTGCCAGGTGGTCCCCACAAAATCATCGAGTGAATGTGTCCGGCCTCTAGCGCTCGGCGTAGGGGTTTACCCGGACCTAAAATATGCTGCTGTCCAATATACTGTTCGATAGTTTGTGGTCTCATACGAGCAGCAAGGGGACGAAAATCTTCGTCCCCTGAGAAATCTAACGTGTAATTACTCACTAACAATTAATTCCTTTGGTCATCCACTTCCACGCCATCTGGAATTGTGAATGTAAATCTGTCTACCTTTGGTTTACCAAGCTTAACATTACTAAAAGTAAACAGCCCTTTCTGACCATCTTGCTCAATGACGTTAAAGCCTTTCACTACGCCTTTTGCATCAATATTAATCTGGAATTGGCCTTGAGTAGAGTCAATTGCCGTTGGAATGAGCGTAAACTCATTACCTTTCTGAGAAATTTTATAGTTATCCCAATCGCTTGCTCTATTGCGAGTTAACAGCACAAATGGTGTTTGCTCGGTCGCTTGCTCTTGCCAGTAAATGCTTACTTGCTCAATGAATGGGCTGTAATACCACAACGTCTTACCGTCAGATACTAAAAGGTTTTCATCAGGAAAAGTCGTACTCCAACGGAACAAGCTTGGACGAGCGATTTCAACCGTGCCCTCACCTTCCATTACCGTTTCACCTTCAGGGCTGATCACTTGCTGGGAGAAATCGGCACTGAAACCCTCGTTCATTGCGAGACGTTTATTGAGTTCATCTTTTGGAGATGCTGCATTCGCAGCTGAGAAGAAAGAAACGCTTAAAACTAGCGCTGAGAAAAGTTTCGCTGAAAATCGTTTTTTCATTCAGATACCTATCAGAGGGTCAAAGACCTAAAGTTACTCACCTCAGTTGGACTGAAGTGAGTAAAACAAGTTCATTAATCTTTTGGCGGCGCAGGAGCTAAAACTTCGCGGTTACCGTTGTGACCCGGAGCACTCACGATACCTTGCGCTTCGAGTTGCTCAACAATACGGGCGGCACGGTTGTAACCGATCTTAAATCGACGCTGTACGCCAGAAACAGAGCCTCGACGTGACTGAACTACGTGCTCAACGACTTGATCGAAGAGTGGATCCACATCTTCATCCGCTTCCATTTGCTCACCTGGCAATAAGCTTTCTGGACTTTGATCTCCGCTGATGATCTCTTCAATGTAGTTCGGTTTACCACGCGCTTTCCAGTTGTTTACAACAGCATGAACATCATCATCTGATGCAAATGCACCGTGGACACGAGTTGTATGACTTGAGCCCGGCGGTAGATACAACATATCACCCATACCAAGCAGTGATTCTGCACCACCTTGGTCTAGAATCGTACGGGAGTCTGTTTTAGTCGATACCGTAAACGCAACACGAGTTGGAATATTCGCTTTAATCAGACCCGTGATAACATCCACCGATGGACGCTGAGTCGCAAGAATTAGATGAATACCTGCCGCACGCGCCTTTTGTGCCAAGCGTGCAATCAGTTCTTCTACCTTCTTACCCACCACCATCATCAGGTCAGCAAATTCATCGACAACGACAACGATATACGGCAGTTTTTCTAGCAATGGCGGTTCCGTATCCATACTGTCGCCTTCTTGCCAGAATGGGTCATGAATTGGGTGGCCTGCTTCTGCTGCCATCTTCAACTTCTCGTTAAAGCCTTTCACATTACGAACGCCCAATGCCGACATCAACTTATAACGACGTTCCATCTCACCCACACACCAACGTAGAGCGTTTGATGCGTCTTTCATATCAGTCACAACTTCAGAAAGAAGATGAGGGATACCTTCGTAAATAGAAAGCTCTAGCATTTTCGGGTCAATCATGATGAAGCGCACATCTTCTGGACCTGCTTTATATAGCATGCTCAAAATCATCACGTTCACACCCACCGACTTACCAGAACCAGTTGTACCTGCTACTAGCACGTGAGGCATCTTCGCAAGATCGGCCACAACAGCTTCGCCCGCAATGTCTTGACCTAACACAACCGTTGTGGGTGACGTTGCTTGCTCAAACTGAGGACTACTGATTACATCAGATAAATAGACCGTCTGACGGCTCATGTTTGGCAGTTCCAAACCGATGTAAGGCTTGCCAGGGATTACTTCTACAACACGTACAGCCATTGCAGACAATGCACGCGCTAAGTCAGTTGAAAGACCAGAAATACGGCTTACCTTTACCCCCGGCGCCAAATCAAGCTCGAAGCGAGTGATCACTGGACCAGGATAAATCCCCACCACGTCGGCTTTGATTTTGTAGTCCGCTAGCTTGCTCTCAACCAATCGAGCGACCTGCTCTAGCGCATCTCGGTCGATAAAGTTTTCGCGTTTTTCTGGATGGTAAAGCAACTCGAGCGTTGGAAGTGGCTCTTCTGGAACAGGCAAGTTTTCTTCTTTCTGTACCAAAAATGGGTTCTGTGTCGCTGCTACTTTGGCTTGCGCACTAGAAACCATGTCTTGGAATGCCGCTACATCTTCGTCGCCGTCTTGAACCTCTTCAACCTCCGCTTTTTGAAGTGCAGGTTCAAATGTTGTTGAAGGTGTTGCCACTTGCTGATGAGGTGTTGTTGGAGCTGGCTGTACTTGTTGTACAGGCTGTGACTCCACTTCGTCTTCATCGTCTAACACGTCAAAATCAGAGATCGTAGGTTCAATGTGTTGACTCGATTCTGTTTGCTCCGTGATGCTATCTAGCGCAGCGGAATCAATTACAGGCTCTTCATGCACAGGATGCTCAATACTTGGCTGCTGTACTTGCTCTGCTTCAAATTGTTCGTACTCCGCATAATCTGGTTCAACACTGATCGGTTCTTCTGTAGCTGTATGTTGCTCTACATAGGAAGAGTAAGTGTCTGCAAATGATGGGGCTGCCTGTTCTCCAGTTCCCCAGTCATCTGCTTGTTGCGCTGCAGCTTCAAGCTCTTCTATCGTGACATTCAGCTGCTTGGTACGCTCCAGAAGCGGATCAACGTTATCAGTATTCACCGCATGGACAGGTTGCGTTTGGTGCTCAGGTTGAGCATAAACTGGCGCAGCATTAACCGTAGCCTTGCGTTGTGGTGGCGTTGGTTCCACCATCATTTGTTCCGCTGGCTTCTCAGGTTTAGCTTGCGGCATATAAATAGGATACTCATGTACAGGCGCCGATTCTTTCGGCTCATCGACATCGAACGCCGTTAAATGAGGAAGCGGCTCATCATCAATGTCATGGTCTACGTTATGTCTAGGCGTAGAGACTTTATCTTCCACGAACTCATCTAGCTGAGGTTCTAAAACTTCTTGCTCAGAGCCTCTTATCTTATTTGCAAGCGCCGCAATTAGTGCTAATGCACGATTTCCAAGCCACTCAACGATGTTAAGCCATGAGATGCCAGTAAAGAGAGTAAAACCCGCTCCCCATAAGAACAGCAGTACCAATGTCGTGCCAAGTACATTCAATGTAGGTAAAGCTAGGCTAGACAACACGTCCCCGACGACACCACCGGACGAGAAATACCAAATATCATCAAAATTAATATCGGCTAGACCACAGCTAGTCATTATAAGGACGACAAGGCCGAGTAACCTCGTACCCCATAACATGAAATCAATTGGCTCATCTTCTCCTCGTTTACGGCAAATCACCCATGCAGCCGCAGCTAGCAAGAAAGGGATTGGATAAGCGAGAGAGCCAAATGTGAAGAATAGTGTGTCCGCAAGCCAAGCGCCGAAAAGGCCACCAGCATTGTCGATCTCCCCTCCCCATGCGGTTTGGGACCAGGAAGGATCGGCCGGACTGAAGGTAAATAGTGCAACCGCAAGCAATACCGAGCTAAGAACGCCAACGATAAAGCAGCACTCTTTTAAGCGTTGGAAGCCATTTAAGCGTGAAGACTGGGGCTCTTCACTGGTTTTGATAATGGTTTCGACTTTCTTTGCGTTCTCTTTGAACATAAATCAACTTGAATATGGAAATGAAATAGGAAATTGCAAAACATTCCGAGCGGCATCAAGCCGCTCGGTAAATTGATTTAACCATATCAAAGAGAAAAACCCAATTACTCTCTGGCGAAAGCGGAAGCATATACCGCTTTCTTTGCAAGAAATTAACGAGTTTTGATCACAAGCTGGTTAGATTGTTTCACTTCTTCCATTACAACGTATGTGCGAGTGTCATTTACGCCAGGTAGGCGTAGTAACGTATCGCCCAATAGTCGGCGGTAAGCACCCATATCTGATACACGGGTTTTAAGAAGATAGTCAAAGTCACCTGATACAAGATGACACTCTTGTATGTCGTCTAGCTTTTGAACAGCTGAGTTAAACTGCTCAAATACATCCGGCGCACCACGGTTTAGTGTAATCTCAACGAATACTAATAGTGACGCATCCAGGAACTGCGGATTCAATAATGCAGTGTATCCTGTGATGTAACCCTGACGCTCTAAGCGACGCACACGCTCCAAACATGGCGTTGGAGAAAGTCCCACACGTTTTGAAAGCTCAACGTTTGAAATACGACCGTCTTTCTGCAGTTCATTAAGAATGTTGCGGTCGATACGGTCTAGTTCCTTGGACGGCTTTTTATAGTTGTCTGCCATTTTTTATTCCACCTTATTACTTCCTTGCAAAAAAATATACTACAACTTTTTAATATTTGGTGCCAAATTTTACAAATCTATAACTATACTAGTTATTAATTCGACAATAACACCCTACAAACAGTTAATACAACCATTATAGAAAGAGGATACAGGATGATCATTGGCGTACCTAAGGAAATCAAGAACCACGAATATCGTGTTGGTATGATCCCAGCAAGCGTGAGAGAACTCATCTCACATGGTCACCAAGTTTTAGTTGAGACCAATGCAGGTGCCGGCATTGGTTTTTCAGACGATGATTACATCGCTGTCGGCGCATCCATTCTCCCTCATGCTGCAGACGTATTCGCGCAAGCAGACATGATTGTAAAAGTAAAAGAACCCCAAGCAGTAGAGAGAGCAATGCTCCGCGAAGGGCAAATTTTATTTACTTATTTACACCTAGCACCAGATTTTCCACAAACTGATGAGCTAATCAAGAGCAAAGCTGTCTGTATAGCCTATGAGACTGTAACAGATAATATGGGTCGTTTGCCACTGTTAGCACCAATGTCAGAAGTGGCAGGTCGGATGTCTATCCAAGCTGGTGCGCAAACATTGGAAAAATCACACGGCGGTCGTGGTCTGCTACTAGGTGGCGTACCTGGTGTTGAGCCAGCGAAAGTTGTCATCGTTGGTGGTGGTGTTGTTGGTGCAAACGCAGCTCGTATGGCTGTTGGCCTTCGCGCTGACGTAACCATTCTAGACCGCAACGTAGATACACTTCGTAAGCTTGACGAAGAGTTCCAAGGTCGTGCTAAAGTGGTTTATTCTACTGAAGACGCTATCGAGAAGCATGTTCTAGAAGCTGACCTTGTTATCGGTGCCGTTCTAATTCCTGGAGCAGCAGCGCCTAAGCTGGTAACAAAAGAGCACATTGCTAAGATGAAACCTGGTGCGGCAGTGGTTGACGTGGCTATTGACCAAGGTGGCTGTTTCGAGACATCTCACGCAACAACCCACGCAGATCCGACTTACATCGTTGATGAAGTGGTTCACTACTGCGTAGCAAATATGCCTGGTGCGGTTGCACGTACTTCAACTTTCGCATTAAACAATGCAACACTCCCTTACATTGTGAAACTCGCAAACAAAGGCTACCGTGAAGCACTTCTAGAAGACAAAGGCTTCCTTGAAGGTCTAAACGTTATTCACGGAAAAGTAACATGTAAAGAAGTAGCAGAAAGCTTTGACTTGGAATACGTTGAACCAACTCAAGCTATCGCCATGTTCAATTAATGATAAAATAAAACACAATTTGTCACGTTTTGTTTACAAAAGCCCACGCATAAGTGGGCTTTTTTATATAGAGCGTTTAGCTATAAAAGATAACTAATTCTTATATGCGCAAATTAAAATATTTCTAGGTGTAACCGATTTAGGGCAAAACTCTGACAATCTAACACGATAACCACGTTCTTCAAGATAAAGTGCTTTGTCCAATGCGAGCCAGATCTCCAATGGACGTTGAAAAACCAGTTGCACTAAGCTCATTCTCTCCATTTGCCAGAAGCGTTGTTCGCTTAACTTTTCAAAATGATCGAAATCGATTTCTTGAGAAAGAACGATACCTTTCTTCTCCGCCGCCCAGCGACACAAAGATTCAAAGCCTTCACTTAATTGCGACTTACGAATACTGGGGACAGGTTGGTACTCTGCCATGCCTAACGCTCGTCGAGTAATCAAATCGAAGCCAAGACGAAACACCATTTCCTGCTGACGATGGCGACGTACACGCTCTCCCCCTGTCACCGTTTGCTGTAACGGGATACGCAGTTCTTGCTTAGACAATGAGAGAGAAGAAGCCCTCCCCGGTTTCGACATCGGCTGGTATTGTTCCGACTGAATCAAGTGATAACAACAAGGTGAGATGGTCATCGCAGCAATCCCATTCTCACTGCCGTACTGCATTAGACGAACATGGAGGTCGCCACACGCATGCAGTGCCACCGCGTGTTGCGTTGGCTTGAATACCGCTTTTGCTTTGCTATCGAACGCGTCACCTTGAATAAACGTCATTTTCCAATGGTGTTCATTCGCAGCTTGTTGCCCCGAATCACACAGTGCTTGTTGATATTCGAAACTGGTCACAGGCTGATCGGTTTGTGTTGCCAGGATTCGTCCTAAATAACCTTTCCCTGAACACCACTCTAACCATTCTTCGCTACAGTGTTGTTGAATTGCAGCTTCACCCATCGAGCTGATTTGCTCCAGCTTACGTCCGGGAATGCCGTTGTCTAAACCACGAGCGAGTGCCAAACCATTTAAGGTTAAAAACTCTAAACGCGTGTGATAAGCGAGTTGTTCGAGTTGAGGCACGAACGCGCTTATCGCTTTTAAGGCGAGTTCAGGTTCCGCTTTATACTCTTCGATTTGAGAGGGAGAAAGAGACACTAACCACTGGCACAACTGAGGGTGTTGCTCTTGCCAAGGTAATGAGGTGTGAATGCTACTTTTAAATGGTTCAAACCGCCATAGCGATTCGTTTTCCAATAAGCAGTCATTAATAAATTGAAATTGCGTTTTCATAGCTCCCCCTACAACGAGCGCATTGTAGAGGGAATCGAAACATCAATGAAGTGTTATCTCACTGGGAGCTCGATGTCTTTAAACATCTCTTCGATTTCTGCATTAGATTTCAACGAAATCGCCTGCTCTACCACTGGGCGAGTTAAATGAGGAGCAAAGCGTTCCATAAAATCGAACATGTATGAGCGCAGGAATGTGCCGCGACGGAAGCCAATACTTGTCGTACTAGCCCCGAATAAATGGCTCGCATCTATTGCGACTAAATCGCTGTCCTGCTCTTCATCCACAGCCATGCTCGCAATCACACCAACACCAATACCCATTCGAACATACGTTTTAATAACGTCCGCATCAGTTGCAGTGAACACCACTCTCGGGGTTAAACCTTCACGATTAAATGCGGTATCTAACTCTGAACGGCCCGTAAAACCAAACACATAAGTGACCAATGGATAAGCGGCAAGATCGCTGATCGTTACTTTGTCTTTCTTCGCTAATGGATGATCTTTGGGCACGACAATTGAACGGTTCCAGTGATAACAAGGCAGCATGATGGCATCTTGATATAAGTGAAGCGCTTCTGTCGCAATCGCAAAGTTCGCCGTACCTTTGGCAATCGCCTCAGACATTTGTGACGGCGTACCTTGATGCATGTGTAATGACACTTTTGGGTAGCGAGAAGTGAAACCTTTGATGACATCCGGCAAAGCATAACGCGCTTGCGTGTGTGTCGTGGTGATATTCAGCGTCCCCATTTCTGGGTGGGTGTGCTCCCCTGCTACAGCTTTGATACTTTCTACGCGAGCCAGAATCTCTTGGGAAATACGTACAATTTCTTCACCAGCAGGTGTCACCTGTGTTAAGTGCTTACCGCTACGTTCAAAAATCTGAATGCCTAACTCATCTTCCAGCAACCGAACCTGTTTACTGATACCTGGCTGAGAGGTATACAAGCTTTCTGCCGTCGCGGATACATTCAGATTATGGTTTACAACCTCAACAATATACTTCAGCTGCTGCAGTTTCATCGTAATCCCTTACTTGTTCATGAGAGAATTTATTGGCCACTCGGACGAGCGATATAATAATTAGTTATAACGCGTTCAAATCGAAATGAACAGTAATTTCTAACTTATACCTCAATCACATACTGATAATCCTCAACATAGAAACAATATGCACAAAGTTGAGCCAATAAATGACTGAATTTCTATGATGTGACTTCTATCAGTAGCTAAAACGTGGGAGAGACAAAATAATCAAACAAATAGGGTGCCGAGTAAGATAAGATTCATGTATTCTTTAACGCTAGCCGTAGAAAAGTAAAGCAGACGCAAAGATATGAATATTGGTTTAATAATCGCTTTGGTAGCCATCCTACTGGTGTTGATCCTAGGCTATAACATTATGTTGCAGTATAAGGTCAAGGTAGAGACTGCGAAAAGACAGGAGTCCGCACGCTATGTTGCCTTGATTGATGGCACTGAAGAGTTGATTGGTCATGCGCACCATATCCCTTTTAGCAAGGAGCTGTTGCTATGTCTAAACAATCGTATTCTTGACGCGCTAGAAAGCATGCATGAGCTTGACCCGAAGAATAAGCAGCTTGCTCAACGTATCGAAAACATGAAGCAACAGATTGAGCAACTGAAAGAGAATGGTCCCACTGGCGAGAGTACCACGTTCAAAATGCCGAGCAGTGATAAACAAGCCATCGTCATGCTTAAGTTGGTGAAACGCCTCCGCGATACTATCCGTAACGAACACAATAAAGGCCGTATCGACACCCAGACTTATGTCGCTGAAAATGCGCGTTTAGAAACGATGCAGATTCGTATCAACATCGAAAACGTCATTAAAAGAGCAAACGACTCTATTGCTCGAGGTCAACCTGGCACAGCACTTCAACTGCTACGCAAAGGTATCGATGCATTGAGTACAAAGAGCGATCCCTACTCGATTCAAGCGAAACAGAAGCTTGAAGACATGTTGGGCGACCTAGATAAAAAACGCCAAGATAAAAGTGATGCTGAAATGCAGCAGATCGCCGATAAAGAGCGCGACAATGACATGGAAGCACTCTTCGGCGAGAAGAAAAAGTGGTAACATTCACTTAAGGTCAATAAAGGCTGCAATCGCAGCCTTTTTTCTATCCGTAAGATAGCGGATATGCCCAATTAGAATGTGAAGTACTAAAACTAAAATGATGAATCTAGACGCCTATCAAGATCTTCTTGCTCCCATTAACCAATTTCTGCAATGCAGCACACCTGATGAATGGGTAGAGGAAGCAAAGAAACCAGAAAACCTTCAAACCATTTTATTAGACCACCTACTGTGTGAGCTAAAAGCTGGCCAATCTGCGATGTTTTTAATTCGTAAGTATGCCGTTGACCAATCCAGTTCACATGCTCTGCTTGACTGGTTTAAACCCTATGAAGACTTTGCTTATCGCAATGTAGGCTCACTAGAAACGTTAAAAGGTAAGAGCAATATTTCCAAAGCGATCATGGCTAAGTCCAACTCACCTTACAGCCAAGATTTGATCGATAAAATGGTGCTTTTGATTAAAGAGGAGTTACACCACTTTTATCAGGTTTTAGAGATCATGGAAAGTCGTGGAATTGAGTATAAAAATATTCCAGCAAGTCGCTATGCTAAAGGGCTCATTTCGCATATGAAGACTCATGAACCGGAAACGCTGATCGATAAGCTCATCATTGGTGCGTACATCGAAGCCCGATCTTGTGAGCGTTTTGCCAAACTAGCACCACATATGGATGACGATATCGCAAAATTCTACGTTTCTTTACTGCGCTCAGAAGCACGCCACTATCAAGATTATCTTGTATTGGCAGAGCAAATCGCGGGCAAAGACATCAGCGAACGCATAGCCTATTTTGGTCGAGTTGAGGCGGATTTAATTTCTACGCCAGATACAGATTTTAAGTTCCATAGTGGTATTCCAGCCTAGCGAGCATATTCTCCCAAGATTGAGCATGCTCTGAACTTATTTATATAGACAGAGAATAAATAAGCCGGACATTTCGTCCGGCTTATTTTTTGTAGCAATGAGGTTAGGAATAAAGCTGAAACACAACAACTAGAGCTGGAATGAACCCATTCGAGTTTTCAAGTTGTGCGCTAGGCTACTGATCTGCTGGCAAGCCACAGCCGTTTGCGAAGCTCCCTCAGCCATCTCTGTTGAGGCACTATTAATATGCTCCACACTTCGATTCAGCTCTTCGGATACAGAATTCTGCTCACTACAAGCCGTTGCGATTTGTGTGCTCATTTGCGCTATGTTATCGACAGAATGTTCAATTTCTTTTATCTGGCTATCAGCGTCATTGACTTGCTCAACACACTGAGAAATGCCCTCCTGACAATCACGGCTTGAATGCCCTATTTTGCTGCTGCTCTCTTGTAGTTGATTAACAATTTCCACAATTTGTGAAGTGGAGTCTTGAGTGCGTTGCGCCAGAGAACGAACCTCATCTGCCACAACAGCAAACCCACGTCCTTGTTCACCGGCCCGAGCGGCTTCTATTGCGGCGTTCAGTGCTAACAAGTTTGTTTGCTCCGCAATCCCGCGGATCACATCTACGACCACATTGATATTGTTTGAGCTAGATTCAAGCTCACGTGCCAGTTCATCAGACTCTTGGATCGTATGTGATACACGCTCAATTACTGCGATAGTTTGTTGTAACGTCGCCGTTCCTTGTTTAGCCACTTCCGTTGCCGAGTAAGCAGAGGTCGCGCCAACTTCGGTATTTTGTGCCACTTCACTTACAGCAGCTTGCATTTCTGTCATCGCAGAAGCCACCGAACTAAGTTCAATTTGTTGATTTTGCATACCAGAAGCGGTCTGAGAAGAAATAGCACTCACTTCCTCTACTGCTGCCGTTAGCTGAATCGTTGAGTCATTAATCTCAGAAACCAGCGAATGTAAGTTTGTTTGCATACCGACAAGCTCTTTGAGCAACGTTCCTAACTCGTCTTTGCTCAATTCACTTTCGTCGATTTGATTATTCAATTGACCCTTGGCGATTTTAGAAGCGAATTCCAATGCTCGATCAACAGGCCCGCAAATGACTCGAGAAAGCAGCATGGCAGACATTACCATGACCAATGCGACGACGAGCGAACCAACAGCAGCGCTGTATTGTGTAAATGCCGCTTCATTTTGTACTTCTTCGCCAATCAAATTCACCAACTCATCGTTCAACGCGAGGGTATCATCTAAGCTGCTCAACGCTTTTGAGTAGGTATCGAAACTCGATAAAATCACATCATTTGCACTTTCAGCATCACCTTGGCTTAGCAGTGCGTTGTAAGTCTTCGTTTCTTTGATGTATTGATTCCAGGTTTCTTTAAAAACGTTAAAAGACTGCGTTTCACGCTGATTAAGGTCGAGCTTTTCGTATTCTGCAATACCAGCCTGCACATCAGAACGCCATTGGTCGAGGCCTTTTAACCACTCACCAATTTTGGGGTGATTTGCGTTTGGCAATAAAGAGAACTCATCTTTGCGCACTTTAGTAATATCAACTTGGATACCTTTCAAAATCGCAACAGAAGGTAAGCTTTTATCTGTTAGCACTGAGATGTCTTTATTCAGTGTTAACAAACCTTGTACCAACATTACTGACACTAAACCAAACACGGCAAAAACGGTTAAATAACTAACCGATATTTTCTTTACGACGCTTAAGTCTTTAATACGCATGCACTTTCTCCCTGCAGCCTTTCCAAACCTCTCACTTAAGTGAAAGCTTAACCTCTAAAACACACTGTTTTTTGCGCTCGATATCATTGAGCGCTCTTATATACATCGGCCTGAGAGATCAAATCTTGACCAGTAATTGATATTTTTATCACGTGCTATTTTAGAGATAGGCTCGCATGCTCCGTATTGTGTCTGCATTTTTTTATGAGCGCTTCCCGGCGCAACTCTAAGATCTCATCGATGAGTTTTTCTTTAGCGTTGATGCCAAAGTGCTGGGCATAATTTTTGACTTTTTCAATCTCATTAGGCTGCAAGCGGTATACCTCTTTCTTTAAACGAGCTTCTGCTTCGCTTCTAATCAAACCTTGCTCTTGTAGTAATTTAATGATGGTTTCATCGATTGGATTTACTGCTCTAGCCATGGTGCTCCATCTATCAATTTAAGTTCTAGCCATGTGGCTGGATGAATGACGCCGCACAACTTATAGAGCGAAGATGACAACTTGATTGCAGTGAGTACGATTCGTTAACCATCGCTATTATTTACAACCGCTTAAGCAACCATTAACTCTCTACCCCGACTCCTCACCATTGAATAAAGATCACATTCTGATAACAATTTTTAGTACTGGCTTCGATGTCATCCATATTTAACGTGCAAGTAATATTTATAAACAAGAATGATTGCTCTAGTTCAAATGATGGAAAAATAAGATGAAATTATCGCAGTGGGGTCTTTTATTAAGTGGCTTGGTGGCATTGCCAAGCATTGCAGATACAGATGTTTATCTAACCAATAACTCTGATCAGCCTTTAACTATTCAAGTAAAGCACGAAGGCAGTGATTTACTTCAATATGGAGAAGAGTGGCAGCAACATGTACAAGTACTTGGTCCGTGGGAAACCAAACCTGTATTGAGCTTCAATCGTTGGGAAGGCGTGAAATCAAACCAAACTTACCGTTTTGAAACTGTGGTTTCTAGCCCTAAAGGTGAAAGCATAACACTCAATCAAGTCATGGAAGGTCATTGGTATAATTCAACCATTGAATATGGCTTATCGGCGGCCGATGTCGATTTATCTCTTAAAGATGATCGTGATATTCATCGTGCCAACACTAACGCTTTTGGCATCCGAGAAACCGAACTGGCATTTAAGTCAGACAGTACCGCTCGATACGACGATCTTTATTACACCATCACACCAAGCAAAGTAAATGAATCTGTCGATAACGAAGAACAAAACCTTAAGTTGATGACATACAACATCTGGGCTCTTACGGCTATTGCATCGCACATCGGTGATCGTTACGAACTGATTCCTCAATACGTCAAAGGTTATGATGTATTAGCGCTGCAAGAAGTGTTTGCAAGCGGTCGTGAAGCATTCCTACGTGAGTTAGCTAAGGAATATCCGTACCAAACTAAGATGTTAGATAAAGAAGGCGTTAATATTCATGATGGTGGGGTGATCATTGTCAGTCGCTATCCTATCGTGAATGAAGCGCAATATGTCTTCCCCGACTGCTCTGGCACAGACTGCTTTGCCGACAAAGGCGTGAATTATGCGGAAATTATTAAAGGTGGTCAGGCTTACCATGTGTTTGCTACCCATACCGCATCTTTCGATACAGACACCGCTCGCGAGTATCGTCAGCGCCAGTTCAAACAAATCCGCGCACTCGCTAAATCTCTCAACATTCCTTCAAGCGAAACTGTGGTATACAGCGGCGACTTTAACGTAAACAAAAGAAAGTTCCCTGGTGACTACCAACAAATGATCGCTAACTTAAGCGCCATCGAACCTCAGTATTCAGGTTACACGGAGTCAACCTTTGATCCCCGTATCAATAACTTCGCAGGTGAAGCGTTATCAGGCGGCGAAAACGTGGAATACCTTGACTATGTTATGGTGAGTAGCGAATACGGTGTGAAATCATTCAATGACAACCGTGTGGACGTGCCGCGTACAACTTCAGAAAGTTTATGGAAACACTACAACCTTTCTGACCATTTCCCAGTTAGCGCAACAATCAAGCCATGAAGAAAATCGCGTTGATAATCATGTCCGCCATTATGGCGGGCATGATGTTTTTAACTTTCAGTCAAGATGGGCAGCAAGAAGCAGCCGTGTCCGCTTCTGCTCCAAAGGCAAAAAATAAGAACGTCCCCAGTACATCACTAAAAACAAGCAATATCGCTCCCGGTGCAGATGCTTCACCACAGACCGCAGAGCTCCCTTCTGCGACTCAAATAACGACTGAGAGACTAACTCTGCTCAAAGGGAAAGAACTCGTCGCAGAGCTTGAGTCATTTTGGCATGAGTGCATGTCGAACCGCGACTGTGAGGAACAGTTAGCCTTGCTCGAGCCTTATTTATCTTCAGCACGATTTCAGCTTTTGGCGAACTACCATCAACTCGACAGTCAATGGCAAGAAAGTGTGGGTAATTTGTTGTTTGATGAGCAACAACCACTAGTCTCACGTATTGCACAACTTAAAGCCGAGGCAAGAGGCATTTGGGGCGAGTTGGCTGATGTTATTTTCTCGGATGAGTTCGCCCTATACGATTTCAATTTAGAGGCCCAACAGCTCAACACGCAAAGTCCAGAAAGCTTTTTGCAAGCTTTCGAGCAACTCATCATAGACTGGCAAGAAAATGCAGAGGCTATCGGGCTTACAAACGACCAAGCAAAATATGAGCGTGCAGTCGCCCTGATACCCAATAGCATGAGCTTTCCAGATCGCCAAACTATCATCGCAGAGCTGCAAAAAACTTACTTAACGAAGGGCGAAAGCGAAGAGATTCACGATCGTCAGCAACAAATTGCCGAGCAAAAAGAGCAAGTCAGAGATTACCAACAAGCATTGCAACAACTTGAGTCCAGACTCAGAAAAGAAAGAGCCACAAGCCATTCGAATTTGTCAGAACCGGAATGGCAAAGCTATTACCAACAAGAAGTAGCGGATTTTCGCCGCGAGTTCTTTTCTTCTTAAACGTCAGCTTTCATTGATGGGAATTGAAAGTCCAAAAGGCACGTTACGAATAAACAGCCGTGCCTTTTATTCAGAACCCTGCTTTTTAATTCAGAACAAATTCAAACCAAATACATCTTTCACATCAAATAGCACTTGTTCAGTTTTCTCACGAGAACGCTGACTACCTTGTTTTAAAATATCAATCAGCTGTGCTTTGTCATTTAGATACATGGCACGCTTTTCTCGAATAGGACGAAGCATCTCTTGTAGGCATTCTTCTAACACTTTCTTGGTCAAACCATCACCTAACCCACCTCGTCGATAATGCTCTTTTAGCTGTTCGATATAATCTTTATCAGGGTGAAAGGCATCGAGGTAGGTAAATACGATATTACCTTCGACTTGGCCAGGGTCCTCAATTTTCAGGTGATTGGGGTCGGTATACATAGATTTCACCGCCGCAGAAATCTCCTTTTCAGACGCCCCTAGGTTGATTGCATTCCCCATGCTTTTAGACATCTTATTTTTGCCATCAGTACTCGGCAAACGAGGTGCATCACTAAGTAATGGACGGCATTCTCTAAGAACCTCTTTTCCACCCAGGTGGTTTATTTTTCTTACGATTTCATTAGTTTGCTCCAACATCGGCAGTTGGTCATCACCTACCGGAACCAACGTCGCGTGGAACCCCGTAATATCGGCAGCTTGAGAAATTGGATACGTTAAAAAGCCAGCAGGAATAGAGCGTTCAAAGCCTTTACTCTGTATCTCATTTTTAACCGTGGGATTACGCTCTAAACGCGCAATAGAGACAAGATTGCTGTAATACATCGTTAACTCAGCTAACGCTGGTATTTGAGACTGCAACGTGATCGTAGTTTGAGCGGGGTTGATACCAACAGCCAAATAATCTGCAACGACATTGAGAATATTAGAGGATACCTTTGATGGGTTATGCGCGTTATCCGTCAAACCTTGCATATCTGCGACTAAGATCGTTTGCTCATGCTCCGTTTGCAATTTGACTCGTTGTTGCAATGAACCGACATAGTGCCCGAGGTGTAACGGACCTGTCGCTCGATCGCCGGTCAGGATAATTTCACGCTGTGATGTACTTTGAATGGTGTTCATATTTATCTCCAAGTATTTAATAGATCGCTACTGGAGATAAAAAGATCAAACACTCTTAGCTACCATCCAGCAGCTTAAGAATGTGAGTATTCCGTGCCGCTCTATTTAGAGCGCCACCAAAAGAAGGTTGTTGATGAAGGGCTAACGTGTATTTTCATGTTTTCAAACTAACAGTACATCAAGCTGAACTCAATCTGTTTTTGTATTGAATTAGCGTAAGTATTCAAAGAGCCTACAGAAACGATTACATTGGTAAAGACATCGCAATGACTAAAGCTGCACCAAACACCGAACCTGAGACAAATGCACAAAGTACGGTTTTGTTGTGTTTCCTTTTCATCGATGAACTCCTATCCATAACCACAATGACCAACCCTTTTATTTAATACGCATGTGGATGCATCACGGTGAGTAGTAAACCAACATATCGCGCATAGAACCAGTACAGCTTTGTTAAACTGGGACCTCGTCCATAACTTGGAATGCAAATGGTTCTGGAAACAACAAAAGAGGAAAATTTCATCACTTTTCTGTCCTGTCTCCCGGAGTTTATGGCTTAATAGACAGCAGGAATATTTTTCTTTTGCTGCGGGTACTTACATGGAAGCTGTTCTACATCAGTTGCAATTCTCTTTGTCGATAACCGGCCCTATCTGCTTAATGTTAATACTTGGCGTGGTGTTCAAACGCATTGGACTGATCAACGATAATTTTATCGAAGTGGGCTCTAAACTGGTGTTTCAAGTTACGCTACCTGCGATGTTATTTGTCAGTATTGTGGCTTCAGAACACGATTTTTCCGCGGCGAGTGGCTTTGTCAATTTCGGCGTCATCGCTAGCATTTCGTTTTTCATTTTCACCTACCTTTCGGTCAAGCTTCTGTTCAAAGCATCGCCTGACCAAGGTGTTCTTATCCAGGGTGGGTTCCGAGCAAACACAGGTATTATTGGCATCGCTTACGTTGCCAATGCGTATGGTTCTCAAGGTGTGGCGTTAGCAGCGCTTTATGTCGCGGTCACCACGTTTATTTACAACGTCCAAGCGGTTATTTGCTTATCTCCCAAAGGCGCAACTTCTGTCCCACAAGCCGCAAAAATGATGGGCCGAACACTGACGAGGAATCCACTGATAATCTCAATAGTCCTAGGGATGGCTTTTTATTTACTCGCTATTCCAGTACCGAACGTTGTTATTGATGCAGGGAACTACTTGTCCAAAATGACACTGCCTTTAGCGCTGTTGTGTACGGGTGGCTCACTCGATTTTAGCTTGATGAGAAAAGAGAAAGGTCCATCTTGGTTTGCAAGCAGTTACAAGCTCATCGTGGCACCCGTAATGATCACTATTGGTGCTTACTTAGTAGGTTTTCGAGGAATTGAGTTAGGTATTCTTTTCTTTATGAACGCTTCCCCAGTGGCAGCAGCCAGTTATGTCATGGCACGTTCGATGGGAGGCAATGCCACATTAGCCGCAAATATCATCGCACTCACTACGGTACTTTCTACCGTCACGTGTACTTTGGGCATTCTATTTCTTAAGTTTTACGACTTAATATAATTGATCACCGATAAAGTAAAGGCGCGCTAGATAGCATTAAGATAAGCTACTGGTCGTGATTTGCAAAAGTGAGCTTTCTTACCAAACGAAAAAACTCCCTCGCTTCTGATTCAGACAAACAAGCGAAAAATTCTTTCTGTAAATTCGTCATGATTTGATGCACTTGCTTTAAAGCATTTGACCCCTCTTTTGTCATGCTTAGCATTTTGAGACGCTGATTCGATTTACTTTTAGAAACTTGAACAAACCCTCGCTTTTCCAAATTATCCACCATTCGCTTTGCTACACTTCGCTCAGTTCGAACCGCGTCAGCCAACGCTTGCTGACTCATGGGTTGAAACTCTTCCAAAGCGGCCAGTGCACTTGCCATCTCGAGTGTCATTAAATTTTGCCGAGAGAGCTCAGCTTGAGCACGGTTGCGATACATTCGCTGCATCACACCGCACACAAACATAGGGCTTTGATCCAAAACGGAAATTGGGGAGATTTTCTGATCTTTCATCGTCGTTTGTTCTTCTTTAGGCTTTCATTCGGTCGGAAGGAATAAACAGATTCTGCATAAGGCAAAACGCTCCCCCTTCAAGTTTGCGTCAAAGACGGTAACCACCAAGTGAAAACATAAAATAAAGAGCGCCGAAGCGCCCTTTTATCGTGTTTATTATCACCAGTATAACTCAGTTACAGCAGCCAAGTCTTACTCGCTTTGCTGAGCCGGTTTAGGATTAGTCTCAGACAACTCTGCCTCTGATTCTTTTCTCGCACGTCGATCAAACAATCGCTCAACCACCACAAAGAAAATTGGCACAAAGAATATACCTAAGAGCGTCGCACTGATCATGCCCCCAAGTACACCAGTACCTACTGCATTTTGACCGGCTGATCCCACACCTGAACTGATAGCAAGCGGTACGACACCCAGACCAAAGGCAAGCGATGTCATAATAATTGGGCGCAGACGAACACGAACGGCATGCAGGGTTGCTTCGATAAGGCCAGCGCCTTTCTCGTAGTAATCTTTCGCAAACTCAACAATCAGAATGGCGTTTTTAGTTGCCAAGCCGACCGTCGTTAATAAACTCACCTGGAAGAACACATCGTTGTCCATACTTCGCGTCATTACCGCGAGCACAGCACCAAGCACACCAAGAGGCACAACTAACACCACGGCGAAAGGTACTGACCAACTTTCATACAAAGCGGCGAGAACTAAGAATACGACGAGGATAGACAGCGCATATAACATTGGTGCTTGGTTTCCGGAAAGGCGCTCTTCATAAGAGATGCCATTCCAGTTCACCGTAAAGCCTTCTGGTAGCTTTTCTACCATTGCTTCAATTTCTGCCATGGCTTCACCAGTACTGACGCCAGGAGCTGCGCCGCCTTGGATATTCATCGCTGGCAAACCATCAAAACGCTGCAAAAGAGGTGAACCATACGTCCACTCTCCGCTCGCAAAGGCAGAGAAAGGCACCATCTCACCTTTTGAGTTGCGCACGTACCACGAATCGAAGTCTTTTGGCTGCATACGGTATTCCGCATCACTTTGCATCATGACTTTTTTCACTCGACCGCGATCAATATAGTCGTTAATGTACGCTCCGCCCCATGCCGCTGACAGGATTTGGTTGACGTCATTAATGCTAACATCCAGAGCACGCAGTTTAACGTGGTCAATGTTCACTTTGTACATTGGCGCATCTGCTTGACCGTTCGGACGAACACCGACAAGTTTCGGGTTTTGTGCTGCCATGCCCAGAAGTTGCCCTTGAGCCGCAACTAATGCATCGTGCCCTTTATTCAACGAGTCTTGGAGATAGAAATCAAAGCCTGTCGAGTTACCCAATTCTTGAATCGCAGGAGGTGCAAATGCAAAGACCAGTGCTTCTTTGATGGTTGAGAAGTACCCCATCGCTCGACCCGTAATGGAAGCTGCATCAGCACCCGGCGCTTCACGCTCTGACCAATCTTTCAGACCGATAAATGCCATCCCCATGTTTTGGCCTTGGCCTGCAAAACTAAAGCCCGCAACGGAGAAGACGGATTTCACGTTGTCTTTCTCATCCACAAGGTAAAAGTCGCGCATTTTCTCAAGTGTTTTTTCCGTCTGCTCTTGCGTTGAGTTAGGCGGCAAAATGGCCATTGAGAATACCGTGCCTTGGTCTTCATCCGGCAAGAATGACGTCGGAAGGTTCATAAACAGCCAGCCCGCACCTGCACTCATTGCCAAGAATACAACCAACATACGACCTGTGCGCTTGAGGAGTTTAGCAACGCCGGTTTCATAGCCAGCTGTCATCGCATCAAACTTGCGGTTAAACCAGCCAAAGAAGCCTTTCTTTTCTAGAAGCTCAGCATCGCCTTTTTTCAGTAATGTTGCACATAGTGCTGGAGTCAGAATTATCGCTACCAAAACTGAAAGTGTCATCGCCGCCACAATCGTTATCGAGAACTGACGGTAAATAACCCCTGTAGAACCAGACATAAACGCCATAGGGACGAATACCGCAGAAAGCGTCAGACCTACACCAATCAGAGCACCAGTGATCTGCCCCATCGATTTTTTGGTCGCTTCTTTGGGCTCTAACCCATCCTCATGCATCACACGCTCGACGTTTTCCACCACAACGATGGCATCGTCCACCAGCAAACCGATAGCCAGAACCATCGCGAACATGGTTAACGTGTTTACGCTAAATCCAGTCGCGTACAAAATAGCGAAGGTGCCGAGCAGTACGACAGGCACTGCGATCGTTGGAATGATCGTCGCACGGAAGTTCTGCAAGAACAGGTACATGATTAAGAACACAAGAAGAATGGCTTCTAATAGCGTTTTAACCACTTCTTGAATCGAGGCTTTGACGAATGGCGTAGTTTCAAATGGGTAAGCAATCTGCAACCCTTCTGGGAACGTTGCACTCAGTTGTTCTAAACGCTCTTTCACCGCATTGGCAGTCTCAAGCGCGTTTGCACCAGTACCTAATGAAATACCTAAACCCGATGCTGGGAAGCCATTATATTGGCCTCGAATATCGTAACTTTCTGCACCACGTTCAACACGAGCAACATCTTTCAAATAAACATTAGAACCACTGGCGTCAGACTTAAGAATGATGTCTTGGAACTCTTCCACACTGCTCAAACGACTTGCAGACGAAATCGTTGCATTCAACAGCTGGCCTTCCTGCGCAGGTGCTGCACCAAGTTGACCTGAAGAAACTTGCGCGTTCTGTTCACTGATCGCATTTGCTACATCGATTGCCGTCAAGTTGAACTGCGTAAGCTTAAATGGATCCAGCCAGACTCGCATCGCATACTGCGCACCAAACGCCTGCACTTGTCCTACGCCAGTTACACGACTTATCGGGTCTTGAATATTCGTTACAACAAAGTCACCGATATCGTTTTCTGTAAAGTCAGGATCTTCAGAATAAACCGCGACAACCATGAGAAATGCCGTATTGGATTTATTCACGACGATACCTTGGTTTTGTACTTCCATCGGCAATGACGTCAAGGCCAATTGCAGTTTGTTCTGCACCTGTACTTGCGCGATATCAGGATCAGCTTCGCTATCAAACGTCAGGGTAACTGTCGCATTACCGAATGCATCACTGCTCGATGATAGGTAGCGAAGATAATCTAATCCCGTCATATTTTGCTCGATAACCTGCGTTACCGAGTCTTCAACGGTTTTCGCTGATGCACCTGGATAACGTGCACTGATGGTGATCGTTGTCGGTGAAATCGTTGGGTATTGCGAGACGGGTAAATTGAATAATGACATTACCCCCGCCAACATCGTTAGAATCGCGAGAACCCAAGCAAATACCGGACGATCGATAAAAAATCGTGCCATGATTACTCCTGTTCACCGTTTTGGATAGTTACAGGACTGCCTGGACCTACCTTTTGTAACCCAGCAGTAATGACTTTATCGCCCGCTTTCAAACCATCAATAATACGCCATTGATTATTGATCGCTTCGGCTGTCTTCACTGGTCTCGCTTCCACTTTGTTCTCACCATTCACCATCATCACTGTCGCTTTGCCTGTCGCATCGCGAGAAACGGTATTTTGTGGTATCAGAATCGCGTCAGGGTCAACACCAGTAATAACCGTCGCACGAACAAACATTCCTGGTAGCAACAAACCGTCAGGGTTTGGGAATTCAGCACGAAGCGTCACGCTACCCGTGCTTTCGTTCACATTGACCTCGGTAAATTTCATCGTGCCTTTATGTTCGTACGTGCTGCCATCTTCAAGCATCAATGTAACTTGCGCAGAATCATCTTCTTGCATATGACCTTGGGAAAGAGCCGCTTTTAAACGCAGCAGTTGCGCGGATGATTGCACAATATCAACGTTGATAGGATCAAGCTGCTGAATGGTCGCTAATTTGGCTGCTTGGTTAGCCGTAACCAACGCACCCGCCGTCACACTCGATTTACCGATCACACCGCTAATCGGAGCTTTCACTTGCGTGTAATCTAAATTGATTTTTGCCGTATTGATCTTCGCTTTTGCGACTAGGACCTGTGCTTGCGCTTCCTTGTATGCTGCTTCTGCTTCATCCAAATCTTGTTGGCTGATGGACTTTTTGGTGATCAAGGTTCTGTAACGCTTCACTGTGGCATGGGTCGATTCTGCCGCTGCTTGAGCTCGGATTAATTCCGCTTCAGCGCTCAGCAAATCCGCTTGAAATGATGAATCATCAATTTGATATAGGGACTGTCCTTGTTCAACAAGGCCGCCTTCAACAAAATTTCGCTCTGAAATAATACCTGTAACTTGCGGACGAACTTCCGCTTCTTTGAATGCACGGCTACGACCTGGCAACTCAACAGTTAACGCTTGGCGTGTTGGCTCCACCATTAACACTTCAACTTCGGTTGCGGGCGCAGGACCACTACCTTTACTCGATCCTTCTTCGCTAGGTTGACATCCAACCACAAAAAGGCTCGACGCAATCAGCAGAGATAGCGTGGTTTTACGTCTCATGAATTTTTCTCTCTTTTACCTACAAGCCTTCAAGATTCCTTGCTAAAAACTTCTAGAATGACTTAATGATGACTAACGGATGTATATCCAGAACAAATTAATTAGGATGATAATTACCCAGTGTTGTACATACAACAAAATTTACAGTTCTATACGCTTACGAAAAACGTTTATGGTAAAGGTGTAATGAAGTTCTCAAATTTGAAGATTTTGGGTTGGAAATCACACTTTCCTGTGAGCAATTTCAATGGTTAAAAAGCAGCAAAAGTGATGATAAAAGCATCATCACGCTGTACAGAGTTTGTCACCGCTGTCTAGGATTATTTGCACCTCTGGTATACAAAGTTAAGTAAAAGAGGGATGTAAATATAGTCGAGCCTTCACAAGTCAGGTTCGACCCTTATCTAAAAAATAACCCGCTCAGAAGCGGGTTATTTCGTCAGTGAGACTGCAGTTCTCCAGCTTATACTTTGAACTGACTAACCTGATGATCTAAGCGCTGGGTTTGCTCTGATAACATGGCTAAAGATGCTTGCGCTTGGTTGACGATTTCCACAATAGATGTACTGCTATCTGCAATGCCTTGTACGTTGCTATTTACTTCGTCACTTACCGTACTTTGCTGGCTTGCAGCCGTTGCAATGTGTGTGTTCATCTCGTTCATACGTGAAATCGCGTTTAAGATTTCAGAAAGGGATTGACTCGCTCTCCCTGCCGATTGAATTGTTTCATCACTGCTATTTTGGCTACCGCGCATCACTTCTACGGCTTGTCCCGCACCAGATTGTAGCTTTTCAATCATGGTTTGGATTTCACCCGTGCTCTGTTGTGTACGACTGGCTAACGAGCGAACCTCATCGGCTACAACAGCAAAGCCTCGCCCTTGCTCTCCTGCACGAGCCGCTTCAATCGCTGCGTTAAGCGCCAATAAGTTCGTTTGCTCTGCGATACCACGAATGACATCCAATACAGAAGCAATGTTACTCACATCATGATCCAATGTGTTAATGACGTGGCTTGCACTTTCGATTTCACTTGCGAGGCTACGAATTGAGCTAACGGTTTGATCCAAAATAACATTGGTATTGGTAAGTTCATCATTCGCAGTCTGGCTTGCAACCGCAGCTTCGTTGGCGCTATCGCTGACATTTCTGCTGGTGACTTGCATCTCATGCACTGCCGCTGCTACCGCCTCGCTGTCTTTTTGCTGTGAAACGGTCGAGTTCGCGATGGTCGTGGTCAACGAGCTAAGATTTTCCATCTCATTACGCAAGGTATTCGAACTTTCAATTACTTGAGAAACTGTCGCTTGGATTTTAGACACAAACTGATTAAACGCGTTCGCTAAATTGCCAATTTCGTCTTGTGTTTTCACATCGATTCGCTGGCTTAAATCACCTTCACCAGAAGCAATTTCTGTCATCGCATTTTTGATATCGTTGATAGGCTTCACGACGGTTTGCAACAACAAAAACGCCATCGCAATAGCGGCCAGAATAACAATCACAATGCCCGCTTCAAGAATTACCTGAGCTCTTGTTGCGGCTGCTGAGATTTCATCTTTCAATAGGCTTTGTTTTTCTTCTATCGCATCTTTCACAACATTAAGTTGCGCTCTTACCTCGATAAACTGATTTTCAAAGGTGTGTTTGTGTTCGTTGTAGTAACCAAGCCATTGTGATTGAGGTAAACGCAACATCGCTTCATAACTCGCCAACCATTTTTCACCTAGGGAGACAAGCTTTCTCACTTCATTACCGTGCGAAGAAGGCATCACGCCAACTTGCGATAGCTCAATCATTTTCTCCATACGAGGCAGCGCCTTGTATGCGTTGTCTTTGTATTCACCGATGTGGTGGTCAATATCGGTTTGAGTATCAGAAAGAGCAACACCTTGGATTGCAGATGTAGCTTGGTAAAGATCGCGGTAAGCATCCTCAATCGTTAATAAGTTCGGCACTATCTGTTCGTTAAGTGTTTCACTCAACTCAGATTGTTTCCAACTTGTCATAACGTTTAATACAGAGCTCACAATAAACAATCCAATAATCAGTGACAGCGGAATCACTATCTTCTGCTTGATCGTTAAGTTCTGGAACATGAATAGACTCTCTTTAATTATGGTATACAAACTGCCAGAAATTATATCAAACAAATAGAGTATCCCATTAGGTAAAAGACTCTATTAAACATGATATCTGATGACTTTTTGACAAGCGTTCTAATTTCAACAATTAATTGATTTTGTGGAAAATTTAATAAGGAACGCTCATCACAACATGCGAATAAAAACGCACTACATGTACGGAAAATGTGTAACAAAAGATGAATAAAAAGGAGGCTTTTTTGAAGGGCTTGCCGACTCAATGAGTAATTGAGAATCAATACGATATACAGCTCTGGGATTGAACTTGTCGCGTAATACGAAAAAGCCCCAGCATTTCTGCTAGGGCTCAAATGTGGCGGTGAGTGAGAGATTCGAACTCTCGATACGTTGCCGTATACACACTTTCCAGGCGTGCTCCTTCAGCCACTCGGACAACTCACCGAATCAATTTTTGTTAGCATCATTGGCTAACGAGGCGCTAATTTAATGATTATGTGCCTGATGGTCAAGGCTAAACATAAAAAAAAGCGCCCTTTTCCACTCGATTGCTCACTAAGTAACTAAATTGAGCAAAACTGGGTCATTTAGATGCCTTGAGAATAACCGGGAACACGGAACCAACGGCGGCACATGTCCAAGAAGTACCCATACAACACACCCATACCGCAAGAAATAATGGCGTTACTTGTCACCGCGGTCACTATTTGGTCTGTAGACGCACCAACTGCGAATAAAATTCCCGCATAAACTGGAGACTGAAAAAGCACATAAGCGACCAGATCAGATACGTTTTTCATAAATGAAGACGGCGATACCTTGTTACCCTGACGTAGTACCCAATCACGAAAAACGCCATACGGCCAAGCAATAGCAATATTCACTGGAATAGATAGTGTACGTGATGCTAAAGATTGCTCAAACGTCATCCCTGAAATCAAAATCTCGACAATCATCCCTGTGATAAAGCAAAAAACAACCATAGCAAAGGTATCCGCTGCGGCGTGACGAATACAAAATGGTCCGCGAGACTTCATTAACCAACCCCTAAAATTAAATACCACCAACAATAAACAAAATAAAACTATCAACCATCAAACAAATACATGACCAGTTAATAAGGCAATTAAATCACATAAAAAGCAGCGTATGGCACTGTATTTGAAATTAAGTTGTAAATTTATAACCATTTTTTAAAATGAAAGTAGTTTTTTTCACCACCAACAACTAAAAACGCCTAAAATGACGTAAAAATGGTAGAAAAATACGGATTTAACTTACACAAAAAGTGGGATAAGTGATTGTTTGGATGGAGGGTTAGGATAAAGTTCGGGGAATAAACTATCATTCTAATAACTTATGCTACTGAGTTGTAAAAATTCAGAGTATTCCCGATGTGAGCGCAACTGAGAGCCGCACCGTTTCTCTTATGACAGAATCCAACAGCAGCGCTAAGCTCATTGAAAGTAAGGAAAAAACAGACGATTCAGCTAAGGTTAGGTATGAAGAGTAAAGACAATTCATGATTGCGTTGAATCGCGCTATATGGATTAAGCTATGATGATGCGAGCAAGAGCGTTAATGTGTCGATATCATCTTGGTTTGGAGACTGCTGACGCTTTAAGTTACGCCTTATTCGCTCGGCAACTAAAGAAACGTCTTTATTAGCATCTGGGGTGACTTGAGCAATAATCGCTGAAATAGCCTCTAGCGCTTCGTTGAGATGACCATTATCTAGAGCAACATAGAAGTTTAGTAGCCACTTTTCCGCATCAAGGATATCCGTTGTATTATCACCAAAGTCCGACTGGTATTGGTATAACCGTGCTGCATGGAGATATAACGCATCATTTAATTCAGACTCCACAATTGGTTTCGCAATTATGTGGTCGGCTCCTACATTTATCATGCGCTCTTGTGTTTCTTTGAATACATCTGCTGTGCAGCCAAAGATCAGTACCGACTTTACAGGCGAACTCATCGCTCGAATGGCTGATATTGCCCCAACACCATCAAGAACAGGCATATGATTGTCCATTAATATCAAATCAAATGACTGAACGGCCACCTCATCGACGGCAAGCTGACCATTTTCAACACTTGTGCACTCAAAGCCTTTGGCTCTTAGGAAAGTTTCCATAATGATCGCATTTGTTCGGTTGTCTTCGACAATGAGCGCTTTCAAACCTTTGCAATTCAGCTTATGTGCATTGACTGCTTCCACTTTCCCAGGCTCACAAGGCGTAAGCGCGATCTCGACGGTAAAGGTTGTCCCGACATTCTCTTGACTCTGCACAATCACATGCCCTCCCATATGCTCGGCAATTTCTTTTACTATCGCCAAACCAAGCCCTGTACCACCAAACCGCCTAGTCGTCGAGGACTCCGCTTGTTCAAAAGGACGGAAAATGCGTTTTTGCGCTTCTTGAGAAATACCGATCCCCGTATCTTTCACCGCGAGAATAAGCTTGGTACCTGCCTTGCTCGATTTCTCGGTCAGCTCTACCTCTACGATGCCTCGGTCGGTGAACTTGACAGCGTTGTTTAGTAGGTTAAACAATACTTGGCGCAGACGGGCTTTGTCATTGTTGTACCAGCGCCCTGTTGGTAAATGAGACACGACTCTAAAACGAAGGCCTTTTTCTGCACATAGTGTTTGATAAACACTTTTTATGCTGCCGATGATCGACTCAATTGGGAAAGGCGTATTTTCGAATTCAACATGTCCTTGCTCAATTTTTGAGTAATCTAAAATCTCATTAAGTAACGTCATCATATGATCACCTGAGTCATAAAGTGTTCTCAGGTGCTTACGTTGATCATCGGTGAGTGGCGTTTTTAACAATATCTGAGCGGTTCCTAATACACCGTTCATTGGCGTACGGATCTCATGGGATAATGTGGCTAAAAATGCCGTTTTAGCGTTCGTCGAAGCCTGGGCTTTTATTCTCTCTTGCTCTAGATAGATGGTTTTTTCATTGAACTTCTCGATGAGCTGTCCAATTTCATCTTCGCTATCGTAATCAATGTCTATGATCCCACCAGTTTTCGAGTCATCAATCTTAGCGGCAATACGGACAATCGGTTCGACAATGTAACGATTCAGCAAGTAATACCCGACCAGTACACACAAGAGTAAGAATGGAATGATCCTCCCCTCAACACTCATGACTTGTTCAAACACTTGATCAGCTACTTTAGCTTTCGCGTTGACAACTTCCATCCGCCAATCAAACTCTCCAAAATCAAGCTCACTGACATAAATTTCGTCTGTTAGTTGGAAGTTGTGCTCAATAATCACGTTCGAGTCAGCATCGCGAACCACCACACCTAAAGAATGCAGGTTCGTGTGCTCTCGAATAAACTGAAAAAGTGCATCAAGCGATAAGTCTACCGTTACAACGCCAGCGAATTGACCGTTTTGATAATATGGGGAAGACGCAGTAATCATCTGAACCTGAGTAAAAGTGTCGATATAAACCGTAGACCAACTCACAGAACCAACTGGCGCGTCAACAGCTGCCTTATACCATGGTTCATTATCATAGCCGCCAGATTCAGGGTTATTGTAGGAGTGAATTTGGTCAATACCGCCATCACTGTTTTTATTGAAGAATAGGCTTTTATATCGCCATTGTTCAGCTTTGAGTTCTGGTTTAGGCCATACGCCACCACTGACGAGCATCTCATCACTCAATTGGAGAATATGCGGAATTGTCGTGTTGAGAGATTGAATATTTTCAGTCCCTTGGGCGAGTCCTGCAAGGCTACTCAATACACCGGTAGAGCTAAGGAGAGGCTCTTTAATCTCTAGAGCAAGGAGTTGGGTGCGTAACTCTAGGTTTTGCTCTAGCTTTTGCCTAACCGGAGGCTCGACAACCAAATAGGCAACAGAACCAATCGTTGCGATAAAGAAACACAGGTACAGTGTCAGGGCGAGAATGCTTTTTTTTCTAAGTGATGAGCGAATTTCCATAGATGTCTGTGAATCATTCCCTAATATCGATTTATCACAAATTGATTGGTAAGATGAGCGCAATCAACCAGCCCATTAACAAATGGTATTCTATTTTGAAACTACAAGACATCCTTTCTCTCCCAGAACTTGACGGTAAACTACTAAACCTAGCAAAAACTCAAGGCTTTGTAACAGCGATGGCTGCAGCGCCAAACGTATTAATGCCTCAAGAGTGGTTGCCATTCTTATGGGGTGGTGAAGAAACAGCGCCATTTACTGACGGTGAGCAATTAGAGCAATACATTGATGAGATTGTGCAAATGTGGAACCAAACTCGTCCTGCTCTTCTAGAAGGATCTTGGCAGTGGCCTGAAGGATGCGCGTTAGATGAACAAGATATTGTAACAAGCCAGACCCGTGATTTCTGTGAAGGTGTATTACAAGGTTGGCAACTTGCTCGTGATGACTGGGAAACGCTAATGCCAGAGGACAGCGAAGATAATGCTCTGCTCGGCGGTGTTTTGCTTTCTCTTACGATGCTTTACGATCCAGAAACGACCATTGAAACATTGGCAGAACAAGGCATGGAAGGCTTAGAACAGTTTGAAGAGATCTTCAATGCCATGCCAGTGATGCTATGTGGTCTTACTCAGCGCGGTGTTGCATTAGCTGAAGAACAATAAGACACAACGCTGTCGACCATCAAGATTGAACCGCTGAATAGACAAAAGCTCTCTGGATGGAGAGCTTTTTTGATCATGTTAAAATCACATGTGGAATATATCTCGCCATATCTTGCGTGACTAAGCTAGTGTCTTCCCGAATCGAAATCCCAGCGGCTCTATAGTTGACTAGCCAGCTGCCAATTAATGTATGGCTTTGCCCAAACTTGGGTAACGGATGATACTGCTGGACGATATTGAATTTAGATTTATAAGGCCCTGCCGTTTTGAGTATGCGTTTCCCACCTTTGACGACCTCAATATTTGCGCCTTCTCGAGAGAATAGTGGTTTGATTACATAGTCTTTCAAAGTGTTCGCTTTTGAATCGTTAGCAAAATAGGCAGGTAAAAGATTAGGATGATTCGGAAAGCGCTCCCACAATAACGGTAAAAGTGCTTTGTTGGATAGAATCGACTTCCACATGGGTTCTAACCAATTCACTTTCGCGGTCGCTAGGTATTTCGCATATTCCTCTTCAAACATAAACTCCCACGGATAAAGCTTGAACATCCAACGAATCGCTCTGTCATCTGCATCCACAAACAGACCATCTTCCGTCGCACCAATATCTTCGACATAAACAAACGCCGTCGCTAACCCAGCTTCGCGCGCGCAATCTTCTAAATACTGGACAGTCCCTTTATCTTCTTCAGTGTATTTGCAGCAGCTAAAGTGAAGGGTTTGCCCGGGTTGATATTTGGCTATCTCGGAAAAACGTTCAATCAAAAAGTCTTGAAGAATGTTGAATTGATCCGCACTCTGGTGAATTAGACCTTTATTTACAACATCCTCTAACCACACCCACTGCCAAAAACCCGTTTCAAACAGGCTGGTCGGCGTATCCGCATTGTTCTCCAGTAACTTAGCTGGCGAAGTTCCGTTGTATGCAAAATCCAGACGCGAATAGAGTGAGGGTTCATTTCGGTGCCACGAAGAAGCAACCTGCTCCCACATAAATTCAGGGATCGCACATTGCGTCAGCAACCTCTCACTCCGAACTACTTCATTCACAATAGCCAAGCACATCTGATGCAGCTCTTCAGTGGGCGCTTCAATATCGTTCTCTATTTGCTCAAGCGTGAATTGATAGTAAGCACTCTCATCCCAATACGGTTGGTCATACATGGAATGGAAGCCAAAACCAAACTGGCGTGCTAACTCACGCCAGTTTTCTCGTTCTTGTATTTCTCGTCGAAACATAGTGCTTATTAACCGCCTCGGCTGACCGATACCGCTTTACCAAACCCGCCTCGAGACATTGCTCTACCAATAGTTCCGCCACCACGTTTATTTAGGTTACTGGTCGCAACCTTCGTCGGCTGATTACGATAGGAACCAAAAAATTGTCCGGCACCATTATAGAATTTGGATTTATAGCGATACATTGGTTCAGAGTAATAGCTCTTGTTGTAACCTTTCAAACCGCTCAGTGCGCGACTGTAAAAGAAGCCCCCAAAGTGAGGCACATAAGATCGGGAACTGGAACTGTAGTAACAATCGTCTTCGTAAAAGTCATTTTCACATTCGAACTCATTGTTGTAGCGAGGGGCATTTCGTTCGGCTCGAGCCAAAGCTTCTTGATAAGCAATATCGCACTGCTCACTGAACTCTGGCGAGTTTGATTTGCATTCATCAGCGTCAGAAAAAATGTAGCCTTCGGTTTTCGATTCTTGTGTCGCAAAGAAGAAAATACCGCCAAAAGCAGCAAAGGGAATAATTTTCCCAAGCTTTAAACTTTTGTCCATGGAAGAACGTTTAACGTTAGAACTCCGCTTCATCGTTCCTCCTAGTACGTCATACAAGCGGCATTTAATACACCGACCGATATAGAAACAGCCGCTAATACAATACCGGCAGGCAGCTCATCTTTTTCGATACGCTCAGTCACTTTTGGAAGTAAAACAAAACGTACAATTGCAAATGCAATGATCTGCGCCAGCATTGCAACAACGCCCCACACCATAAAATCGACAATGTTGACTGAGTTTTTTGCAGCCCCCGAAATCGCAATACAATAACCAAGAAATGCACCACTTAGTGCAATCGCTGCCGCTGTATTTTGCTTTTCTTTGATCAGGTGCCATTCATCGTAAGGCGTAAGCTTGACGTAGATGAACTTAAACGCCAAAACGAAAATAATAGAAACCGAAAAATAGAGTAAAAAGTTGGGAAAACCTGCTAACAGGTCAGCAATCATGTACATTATTGTTCCTTGTTCATTTCTTTCCATGCAAAATCTTCAATACGTTCATCTGCAATGTAAAACAGCTTGGTACGCGGTGGTACTTCTGCATCTAAATCTGGGTTGAGTTGGATACCATGGCCAATGTCAAAAGCAATTAGCGTGGCATGATGACGTCTTTTGAGAAAAACAAAGAGACTCTCAACAGTAGTTACTGGCAGCCTTTCAGGATAAATAACCGAGTATTGAGTCATGCCTCGTGTTGAAGCTAATAGCTCTTGGTGAAGTGCACTTGAGCCTGGATCTACCGCCGCTTTTGCCAACATTTCTGCGCCAACAGCAGGTATGCATTCCGCTTTAGGACAGTGTTGACTTAAAAGACGGCCTAACGCCTCATCTTTAAAGTAAGCGACCAAATGTGCGGAAGGATTCACAGAAGCACAGTACAGCGCGGCTGACAGCGTGATATCGTCCGAGAGGTTATCAACAATAACGCAAGCTGCTTCAGCAATATTGGCGTTTTTCATCTCTTGCGAATCCGTGTAGCTGGTCACTTTGATAAAACTGATCTCGCCTGGCAACGGGTTTTCTATTTCTGAACGGCTGCATAAAACAATCGGACGCTTCCCCTCTTCTTCATGTTGTAACATGCGAATAAGGTGCATCGTTCTCGATCCATTCCAACCCAACAATACAATATGGTTTTCCACTCTTACTCTCCGTTTTCCTAAAATACCCGCTCGCCAGTAATCCATCGCTGCTCCAGCGACACGTCCCAATAATGCAGCGAATAGGCTCAAACCGCCTGGGATCACAAACAGAACAACAACCCATTTACCCAAATCTGTCACTGGAGAATGATCGCCATAGCCAACCGTACTCGCCGTAACCATAAGGTAATAGATAAAGTTAGAGAAGCTGTCTGTTAATGCGGTTTCACCGGCGAGAACGAGCAGTCCCCATGAAAGGCTCACATACAAGCCACTAAAGATGAGAAGACTTCGGTTGCTCAATTTAAAAAGGTGTGAACTAAGCCACTTTTTAACTACTAACCACACCGCCATAAATTTATAACCTCGATATTCATTGATTGCATCAATATTAACTCATTGATAGTAAGACACAAAAAAACCAGCCATATTCGGCTGGTTTTTGAGATTTACTTTCAGTTACGCCTACTTTTTAAGCATTACCTTTCACTTGCATATTTAGCTGCTCAGCAAAGTCCAACATGCGATTTAACGGAATGAGCGATTTAACACGCAATTCTTCATCAACAAAGATCTCGTGTTCTTCACCGCCTTCGCTAAGCGCTTTCTCTATCGCTTTCAAACCGTTCATTGCCATCCAAGGGCAGTGTGCGCAGCTACGACATGTTGCGCCAGCACCTGCGGTTGGAGCTTCGATAAGTTCTTTCTCTGGCACAAGTTGCTGCATTTTAAAGAAAATGCCTTTGTCTGTCGCAACGATCATTTGTTTGTGAGGAAGCGCTTTCGCTGCTTTGATCAACTGACTCGTTGATCCAACGGCATCGGCAAGTTCAACCACGCTTGCTGGTGATTCAGGGTGAACCAAAATAGCCGCATCTGGATACACGCTCTTCATTTTGCGTAGCGCATCAGCAGAAAACTCATCATGAACCACACACTCACCTTGCCATAGCAGCATGTCTGCGCCAGTTTTATTAGCAATGTACGATCCTAAGTGACGGTCTGGTCCCCAGATGATTGGCTTGTCTTCGGCGTCTAAATGTTCCACGATTTCAAGCGCAATGCTTGATGTAACGACCCAATCGGCACGAGCTTTAACTGCGGCAGACGTATTTGCATAAACCACAACCGTGTGATCAGGGTGAGCATCACAGAACTCACTGAACTTATCCGCTGGACAGCCAAGATCGAGCGAGCATTCCGCTTCCAACGTTGGCATTAGAATTCGCTTTTCTGGTGTTAAGATTTTGGCCGACTCGCCCATAAAGCGAACACCGCCAATGATCAGTGTGCTTGCAGGATGACGATTACCAAACTTCGCCATTTCCAACGAGTCACCAACAAAACCACCCGTTTCTTCCGCTAGGGCTTGAATCTCAGGATCGGTATAATAGTGTGCGATAAGTACCGCATCCTTTTCTTTTAGCAGCTTTTTAATGCGCTCAATGTAAGACGCTTTTTCTTCTTCGCTTAATGGAACTGGCTTCGGTGGGAATGGGTAAACAGTGTCGATTTTATCTAATATATGGCTCATTGCTCTTGCTCTACGCAACTTCCTTTAATCCGAGTATTGTAACCTCGTTAATTTTCAAAAACCAACTTGTCGCGGGGATTTCTAGCTATCTAGCCGTATATCTTTGTTACAGGTAGCATTTCTGATTGAAAGGATCCGTTGCAAGATGGGGATAAAAGGCTCGATGCCATTCCTCTCGATTTATTCGATCACCACCGATAAAGAAACGGAAAAGAAAAAGGAAGCCGAAGCTTCCTTTTTAAAACATAACGTCTTACAACTTAGAGCTGGCAAGTTTTGCAGATGCACTACCTGGGTATTCATCAACCACTTGTTGGTAGTACTTTTTCGCTTGAGCTGCATTGTTATTACGCTCAGCGATTTCACCTAACTTGAGCAAAGCATCGGCTCGCTTATTGGAGTCTTTATAAGACACCACCGCAGCAAAGCTCTTTACAGCATCTTTGTCCTGCTTCTTAGCGAAGTACAATTGGCCTAGCCAATAGTGAGAATTCGCTGAGTATGTGGAGTCAGGATAATCTTTCTGGAACTGCTGGAACGCTGCAATTGCGCCAGTGTAGTCACGTTTCTTGAGAATGAGGTCGACTGCATTTTGGTATGCCGTTTGCTCATCAACATTTGGTGTGTACTGACCACCTGTTTTAGCCGGTTTCGCATCTTGCGCAGGCGCGGATTTGATTTCTCCACGCACACGATCTAGCTCGACAAACAACTCTCGTTGACGTTGCAACATTTGCTTCATTTCGTAGCTATTTCGCTCTAATTGACCACGTAACTCACTGATCTCTTGTGACATTTGGTCAATTTGCTGTTGCATTTGGAGCTGAACGCGATTGCGGTTTTGTAGCAAGCGCTCTAGACGCTCTACTTCCGTTTCAGATGAACGGCTCTTAGAGACGGATGATGTGCTGTTGAGATCGGATACTGGAGCTGGTGCAGCGAACGCAAAGTTCGCTGCACTTGCCAGTAACGCAAGCGCAACAGCGCGCTTAGTGTTACTGAACATGAGGATTACCTCGAATTAGTATACTAGAACCGCGCGACGGTTCTTAGCGTAAACTTCATCTGATTGACCTAGAAGAAGTGGCTTCTCTTCACCGTAGCTAACGATTGAGATTTGGTCAGCTTGAACACCTAGTGCTTGCAGGTAGTTCGCTACTGCTTGTGCACGACGCTCACCAAGAGCGATGTTGTACTCAGGAGTACCACGCTCATCAGCGTGACCTTCGATAGTTACGTTAAGAGCTGGGTTCTTGCTTAAGTAAGAAGCATGAGCTGCAAGCATCTCTTCGTAATCTGCTGCAATTGTTGAGTTATCAAAAGCAAAGTAGATTGTTTGAGTTTCACGTAGCGCTTGCTCTTTTAGCTCTTGCTCTGTTAGCTGACCGCTTTGATCAATTGGCGTAGCTACTGTTGTTTCAACTGCGCCATTGTTGTTTGTTGCTGCACCAGTGTTAGAAGCAGCGTCGTCGCTTGAACTACACGCTGTAACAGCCATTACAGGAAGCGCGATTAGTAGCCCTTTTAGAACCTTGTTCAGTTGCATCTTATTTTCCTTTATTAATCAAACTTATTACTACAAAAACGGTGACCATGCAGGCGCTCTAACACGCCCATTTGTTGCCGGTAATCTAGCTTTGAATCGACCATCAATTGACACCATCGATAGTACGTTTTTCTTGTTGTAAATCGAGCTATACACAACCATGCCACCGTTTGGGGCAATACTAGGAGACTCATCAAGCAAGGTCTTAGTTAAGACTTGAAGAGCACCAGTTTCCAAATCTTGTTTCGCCAAGTTAAATCCTGCGTTACTGCGGTTCACCATTACTAGGAATCGCCCATCAGGAGTAATCTGGCCACCCAAATTTTGGCTGCCTTGCCAAGTCAAACGGTCAATAGAACCGCTGCCCAAATTTACTTGATAAATCTGTGGTTTACCACCCCTATCCGATGTGAAAATCAACGATTTTCCATCTGGATGCCAGAACGGTTCAGTATTATTTGATCTGCCACGCGTAATTTGCGTCAGCTTGCGAGTGTTAAGATCGAACGTGTAAACATGAAGCGAGCCTGTCTTAGAGAGAACAATCGCTAACTTATTGCCGTCAGGCGAAAATCTTGGCGCACCATTATGACGTGGGTATGAAGTGATCTTCTCACGCTCACCGGTGTAGATGTTCATGATAAAGATTTCTGCTTGACCATTTTGGAAGCTAACATACGCAAGCTTTTTACCATCTGGCGACCATGCTGGTGACATTAATGGTTGCTTAGAACGTAAAACCAAGCGCTCGTTGTAACCATCGTAATCAGCCACACGAAGTTGGTAAGGAAAACGGTCTTTATCATTCACCACCACGTATGCAATACGGGTCATGAAGGCGCCACGGTCACCCGTTAACTGCTCATACACCAAATCAGAGATGCGGTGAGCGTACTCTCGCATGCGAGGACCTTGAACGGTCGCGACCTTATTGAACAGCACATGATCTTTTGACAGTACTAATTCGCCATCGCTACCAAGCGCTTTACTTTTCCCGCCCGTTAGTTGGCCACGCACAATATCAACAAGTTGGTAGTTGATAACGTAATCACCTTGAGCATTTTGTTTGATTGAGCCAGTCAGCAGAGCATCTACACCTAAATTAGTCCAGGCATCAAAATTGACTTCTGATTCACTGAACGGAGTTTGTGGCATCTTGCTCGTTGGAACGGGGCTGAACTTACCACTGCGTTGCAAATCCGAGGCAATAACAGCAGAAATATCCGTTGGAAGCGCTTGAGTACCCTCCCACTTAAACGGAACAACAGCAATTGGTCGTGCTGAATCAATACCATCGGTAATGACCAACTCTAATGCGGCATTCGCCACATTTGTCATACTGCTAAACAGTACAAACATTCCTAGTAAAAGGCGTCTAATCACGTCTTATTCCTTTTAGTCCAAAGCAACAGTTATGTTGATGTCTTTTAGTCTTTCGTTTACCGCAGCTTCTGAAGATTTAGGGAACGTCCCTACCTGAGCTATCGCTCGCTTCGCCGCTGCACATACTCGAGTATCGCCACTCAAAACGGTAACACCAGAGACCATCATATCAGTTCCTGTCGGAATCAATTTGATGTTTACCCTACACTCCTTTCCCAGCAAGTAGTCATCCTTAATCAACTTTTGCTGAATATTTTGAGTATAGATGGATGACATTCGAGAAAGTTCGTCGTCAATAAATTGATTTCGAGCAGCACTATTTTTACTAACCTCATCCTCAAGCCCCGCAAAAATATCATCTAACGCGGCTTCTTGAGCTTTACGCTCACGCTCGGCACGCTCAGCTGCTTCTCTCGCTTTACGCTCTCGCTCTGCCGCCTCTTTTGCCGCTTTCTCTTTTGCAATGCGCTCTTGTTCAGCTTTTTCAGCAGCTTCACGCTCACGACGTGCTTTTTCTTCCGCTTCTTTTGCTGCTTTTTCACGAGCTAAACGTTCTTGCTCAGCTTTTGCTATAGCCGCCTCTTTTGCTAAACGCTCTTGCTCAGCTTTACGCACGGCTTCTTCTTTTGCCTTGCGCTCTTTTTCTAGCTTAGCAGCTCGCTCTTTTTCTTTGCGAACACGTTCTTCTTCCTGCTTGCGCTCTTGCTCTTTTTTCTTACGTGCAGCTTCTGCTTCTCGTGCCGCTTGAGCATCTTTCGCTTGCTGCTCTTTCAACTTACGAATTTGCTCTTCTTCAGCTTTGCGGTTTTTTTCTAGCTGCTCTGCTTCGCGTCTCAGTTTATCAAGACGCTCTTGTTCTTTTTTCGCTGCCTTTTCGCGTTGCTGGCGAATTTCTTTCGCTTGTTGCTGCACAAGTTTTGGATCGATGACAACAGCTTGAACCATTTGCCCTGTAGGCTCTGGTTTAGACATGTTGAAGTCCGTCCCCCAAAGCAGGGCTGCAACTAGAATTGCATGCAAACCAACCGATATTGCTATCGGTTTGGCGTATTGGTTGGGTTTCTTCTTGTGATCTTTCATAGATAATTGATGTCTATTCCCTGATATCGGTCATTAGACCTACCTTAGGGATACCAGCTCGACTTAGTTCATCTAGCAATAGAACAACATCGGCATATGGTGTTGCCGCGTCGCCACCTACCGCAACTGGTGAATCCGGCTTAACCTCTCGCTCCGCTTTCACTCGCACAATAACATCTTGCAACGACAAACCTCGCTGAACTTCTTCATCATTTACGCTTAGGCCTAAATTACCCTCGCTATCAATTTCGATGATAATAAAGCTACTGTCAGTCTCGCCAGCAAGGTCTTGCATAGATTCTGCGGTCGATGTTTTCGGAAGATCAACGTCGACGCCTTGAGTCACAAATGGAGCGGTCGCCATAAAAATGATCAACAGTACGAGCATTACGTCAATGTACGGAACAACGTTGATCTCCGCTGTCATTTTTCGCTTTTTAGGTTGATAACCCGCCATGCTTTATTCCTTATCCGCGCTGTCTCGGCCAGCCATCGCTTGACGATGAAGGATGCTGTGGAATTCTTCAGAAAATGTTGCGTAAGTGTGCTCTAGTTTGCTCACTTTATTGCTTAGGCGGTTGTAGGCCATTACAGCCGGGATAGCCGCAAATAGACCCATCGCTGTCGCGATCAATGCCTCGGCGATACCCGGTGCAACCATAGACAACGTAGCTTGTTTTACTTCACCCAACGCAATAAAAGCGTGCATGATGCCCCAAACGGTACCAAATAGGCCGATGTAAGGACTGATAGAACCGACTGTCGCTAAGAACGGTAAGCTTGTTTCTAGTTCATCAACTTCACGAGAGACAGCAACGCGCATTGCGCGGCCAGTGCCTTCCATGATGTACGCTGGTGAGTTTGCGTTGCTCTTACGTAGACGAGCAAACTCCGTGAAACCTGCGTAAAAAATTTCTTCTGTGCCTTCAATTTCGTCTTTACGCGCTTTTACTTTTTGGTAAAGCTGAGAAAGATCAGTACCCGACCAGAATTTGTCTTCAAACTGCTCTGCATTCTTTGAGGCTTGAGAAAGCACTTTGCTGCGCTTGATGATCATTGCCCATGACACAATTGACATACCAAGCAACGTCAGCATCACAAGCTTTACCAACAGACTAGCCTGAAGAAAGAGATCTAAAATGGAAATATCAGCAGTCACTATTTGTTAGCTCCGAATTTATAAAGGTTGGAATAGCTATTGGTTTCATTTTCTTATTATCGATACATGCTACCTTAACAGAGGCCTTGCACAATATCTTGCCTTGATCATTGACCAACTCTTGACAGAATTGCAGGGAAGCACGTTTTATTTCTGACACTCGGGTTAATACTGTCAAATGCTCGTCCAGCCTTGCCCCTTGGTTGAAATCAATATCCATGTGTCGGACAACAAAGCCGATATTTTGTTCCAGTAACACATGTTGAGAAATGCCTTTGGCACGTAACATTTCTGTCCGCGCGCGCTCAAAGAATTTTAGATAATTAGAATGATATACAACGCCGCCCGCATCGGTGTCTTCATAGTACACGGTGATCGGCCAGCGAAAGAGATTTGATGTGCCTTGCAAGGGAGTCCCAATATATTCAATTCTTTAAAGTAATTACTATAACTGAAGCGACAGCAATTGGTACCGAGCTAAGGGAATATTTTTGAAATTTGTAGAAAAAATAAAAGCTAGGCGAAATACCTAGCTTTTATTCGATGATTTAGTAACCGACTTTATTACAGCGTATTTCAGCCTAAAAGAAATAAAGTGCCGTTAAATAAATTAAGATAGCTAACGAAAAGTAGGGACTAAACAAAGCTTGCCAGTACCAGTTTCTCGGTTTGAAGCCCACACCGTAAACCATGCTTGAGCATACAGACCAAATCAGTGCTGGTGCGATGATTGAGTTAAAACCACCAATTGCTTGATGGTAAGCTTCAGGATCCCACATCACCAATCCTACATGCATAAAGCCAAGGATGAGAGATAAGACTCTTAACAGAGTCTTATCCATCGGAGCGTGAAGTTGCGCTACCTTATCAGCGAGATTACTCACTGTCTTTGTCCATCATTTCTGAGTGCTCTAACCAAAGAGCGTTGATGATACCGAATGCACAAGCAAGTAGTACACCTAGAATCCATGCGAAATACCACATAGTAAATGCTCCTTAGTAAAGTGAGTTTTTGTTGTCTTCAATGTACTGATCATCAAGGCGACCAAACATCTTGTAGTAAGTCCAAGACGTGTAACCAAGGATGATTGGTACCATAACAAACGCAACGCCTGTCATTAGATTCAGAGTCAGTTCAGATGACGTTGCATCCCACATTGTTAAGCTGTGGCTTGGCATTAAGTCTGAAGGCATGATGAATGGGAACATCGCAAAACCTGCAGTAAAGATAACGCCAGCAACACCCAAGCTTGAAGTAATGAACGAAATCGCACATTTTTCAAGACGAGATGCCAATACGGCAAGAAGCGGCATTGCGACACCTAGTACAGGAGCAGCCCATAGTAGTGGGTAGTTTTCAAAATTCTTCATCCACGCACCAGCTTCACGGATTACCTCTTTGTTTAGAGGGTTAGAAGCTGCATTAGTGTCGATACCGCCAACAATGACGTAACCATCAATATTTTGGATCCAGAAACCAGCAGCTACAAACGCTGCAACCGTCAGTAAACCAGCCAACTGAGCAACGTTGCGAGCACGCACATGCACTTCGCCCGTTGTTTTCATTTGTAGCCAAGTCGAACCTTGCATCAAAATCATGAACAAACTAACTAAGCCACACAGCAGTGCAAATGGGTTTAGAAGACCAAAGAATGAGCCATGGTATGTTGGCATCAAGAACTCACTCAATTGGAATGGTACACCCTGTAGTAGGTTGCCAAACGCTACACCAAAGATGATTGGTGGAACAAAACCACTGATTGAGATACAGATATCCCAGGTATTACGCCACTTTGGATCTTCGATTTTAGAGCGGTAGTCTAGGCCCAGAGGACGAAGCCATAGCGCTGCTAGTGTCAAAATCATCGCTAAGTAGAAGCCTGAAAATGACGTTGCATAAACCAAAGGCCAAGCTGCAAACAATGCACCACCAGCAGTGATAAGCCAAACTTGGTTACCATCCCAGTGAGGGGCTATTGAGTTAATCATGACGCGACGTTGCGTGTCGTTTTTACCGATAATAGGTACAAGCGCGCCTACACCCATATCGAAACCGTCTGTTACTGCAAAACCAACTAGTAGAACACCGATTAGTACCCACCAGATGAGTCGCAAGATTTCGTAATCAAACATCTTGTTATCTCCTTACCTTACGCTTCTACTTGGCGACTAACTTTGTCTTCAACAGAGTCAGCATTTTGCTCGAAGTGGTAGCGACCCGTTTTCAGGCTACTTGGGCCTTTACGAGCGAATTTCAACATTAGGTAAACTTCTGCAACCAGGAATACCGTGTATAGCGCCAGAATTGCGAATAGTGAAGTCCAGATTTCGCCAGCAGTTAATGCAGAAGCTGCAACGTGCACTGGTAAAATTTCACCAACAGCCCATGGCTGACGACCGTACTCAGCGACGAACCAACCCGCTTCAATCGCAATCCACGGTAGTGGGATGCTGAATAGTGCAGCTTTAAGAATCCATTGTTTCTGTTCGATCTTCTGACGACACGTTTGAATAAATGCCGCACCGAAAACGAATAGCATGATGAAACCACAAGCAACCATGATACGGAATGACCAGAATAGCGGCCATACTGTTGGGATTGAGTCATCCGCAGCAGCTTGGATTTGCTCTTCTGTCGCATCAACAACATTGTCTGTGTAGCGTTTTAGAAGTAGACCGTAACCTAGGTCACCCTTCACTTCATCAAACGCAGTCATGTTTTCTTCTGACTTGTCGCCCGCACGAAGCTTCTCGAGAAGTTCATAAGCGTACATACCGTCACGAATACGATCGACGTGCTCATCACGTAGGTCACGAAGACCTGTTACTTGCTCATCAAAAGAACGTGTCGCGATGATACCCATTACGTAAGGGATCTTGATTGCGTAATCGGTGTGCATGGTTTCTTGGTTAGGAACACCAAACAACGTAAACGCTGCTGGAGCTGGTTCTGTGTGCCACTCTGCTTCAATTGCAGCAAGCTTCACTTTTTGAACTTCACCAAGCTCGTAGCCAGATTCATCGCCAAGAACGATGGTAGATAAGATAGCCGCAATACCGAAAGAAGCAGCGATAGCAAATGAACGACGAGCAAACGCAATGTCACGACCTTTTAATAGGTAGTATGAACTGATGCCTAGAATAAACATTGCGCCACAAGTGTAGCCAGAAGCAACCGTATGCACGAACTTAACCTGAGCAACTGGGTTTAGTACAACTTCAGAGAAGCTTACCATTTCCATTCGCATGGTTTCGAAGTTGAAGTCCGCGCCTACTGGGTTTTGCATCCAGCCGTTTGCGATAAGAATCCAAAGTGCAGAGAAGTTAGAGCCCAGCGCCACAAGCCAAGTAACCGCTAAGTGTTGACGTTTAGATAGACGATCCCACCCGAAGAAGAATAGACCAACAAAAGTTGACTCCAGGAAGAATGCGACAAGGGCTTCGATCGCTAGCGGCGCACCGAAGATGTCACCTACATAGTGGGAGTAGTAAGACCAGTTCGTACCAAACTGGAATTCCATGGTAAGGCCTGTCGCCACACCAAGTGCAAAGTTAATACCGAATAGCTTACCCCAGAACTTGGTCATGTCCTTGTAGATTTGCTTGTTCGTCATTACGTACATCGATTCCATAATGGCCAGAAGGAAGGCCATACCAAGGGTCAATGGTACGAATAGGAAGTGATACATCGCTGTCAGTGCAAACTGCAACCGCGATAGATCAACTACGTCAATCATGGTAACTCCTATGTGTCGGCTGAATGACACTCTCTACATATTGCAATCCATATTCAAGTGTTATTTACACTTGAAAAATGTTGAATTATCACAACTCATTGTTGCAAAAATGTGCTTCATTGGTTAGTTAATTGTTAAGCATCAGCTAATATAGCTAGGGCTAATATTACTTGTAAAAACAGATTGTTTCAAAAGGTTTATAGCCGGAATGCGCTTTGATATACATCAATGTTTATGCGCGGAATTTGCACAAAAATCCATCACATTGATCCAGATCAACCAGTATTAGATACGGATGTTAAGAGAGAGTAATCAGGAGAGAAATTAACCAGTTGCGAGCAAACATAGAGTTAACAATCAATGCTTTTTACTCACTAAACTGGTATGAGAAGAAATTCAAAAAATGTGAGTTTGGTCAACTTTAATGAAGCGCTGGGCAGCAAAGGCCCAGCGCGGGAATCTTATTTTTCAATTCCGAAATGCAAATACGCACGATCTGTCGCGATTCTTCCACGTGGAGTGCGTTGTAAATAACCTTGTTGAATAAGATAAGGCTCAAGAACGTCTTCGATAGTATCCTTTTCTTCACCTATCGCTGCCGCCATGTTATCGAGTCCGACCGGACCACCACCAAATTTCTCCATAATTGCGAGTAGTAGTTTGCGGTCCATATAATCGAAACCTTCGGCGTCCACATCAAGCATATTCAGCGCTTTGTCGGCAACCTCTGCACAAATGTGACCATTTCCTTTCACTTCCGCATAATCGCGAACACGACGTAGTAGGCGGTTAGCAATACGTGGTGTGCCACGTGCACGTCTTGCCACTTCCAATGCACCTTCAGGTTCCATTGACAAACCTAAACAATCCGCGCTGCGCTGCACAATATCTTGGAGGTCTTTTATCTTATAAAACTCAAGACGCTGAGTAATACCAAAACGGTCGCGTAATGGTGACGTTAAAGAGCCTGCTCGGGTCGTTGCACCAATCAAAGTAAACGGCGGCAAATCGATCTTAATAGAACGAGCGGCCGGACCTTCACCGATCATAATATCCAGTTGATAATCTTCCATCGCCGGATACAGAACCTCTTCAACCATCGGGCTTAAGCGGTGAATTTCGTCAATAAATAGAACGTCATTTTCTTCTAGGTTGGTTAGTAACGCGGCTAAATCGCCTGCTTTTTCAAGAACTGGCCCTGAAGTAGTACGGATGTTTACTTCCATCTCGTTGGCGACAATATTTGCTAGCGTGGTTTTACCCAAACCCGGAGGGCCAAAAATTAACAGGTGATCAAGAGCTTCACTACGTAACTGAGCAGCTTTGATGAAGATCTCCATTTGGTCACGAACGTGGTCCTGACCTTGGTAATCCGCCAACTTCTTTGGTCGAATAGCACGATCAATGACATCTTCATCACGAAAGGCAGGGTTTTCTGGAGCGATTAAACGATCGGCTTCAATCATCTTTTTACCTTGAAAAATGGTTACCTGAGAGAATAATGCCGCTCGTTTAACAGCAAGTGGCATATTTCTGTATCTCGTCATCCTGTACAGCGACGAAGGAGCGTGATACAGGATCTTCTATCCGAGCACTTTATGGTCAAAATTGTTTCATTAACCGCTCAGCATGCTGCTATTAGATTCCCAGTCTCGCTAGGCTCGCTGGAATGACACAAAAAACATCGTTAAGCGATTGGCATTAACCTTAGAGAATGAGTTATCTTGAACAAATGCTCACTGTGAAACCAGCGTTACACCATTGATTTTAGAGCTTCACGGATCATTTGCTCACTGCTCATGTCCGGTTTAGCGATCTGAGACACCACTTTCGACGCTTGAGTCGGCTTGTAACCCAAAGCTAGAAGCGCGCTAATTGCCTCTTCTTCCGCGTTGTTGGATGTCGCACCAGAATCCGCAGGAGCAGCATCCGTAAATGGTGTAAATAGATCGCCAGCGCCCCACCCTTTCAAGCGGTCTTTCATTTCAACAACCAATCGCTCTGCGGTTTTCTTGCCAACGCCTGGAAGCTTAACCAGCGTAGAAACGTCTTCATGTTCCACACAAGTAACAAATTGCGTTGCTGTCATACCAGAGAGAATACCAAGACCGAGTTTAGGACCAACGCCATTGGCTTTGATCACTTCACGGAAAAGTGCGCGTTCTTTTACTGTGTTGAAACCGTATAGCAATTGTGCATCTTCACGGACGACAAAGTGAGTATAAATAATGGCTTCTTCGCCAACATTTGGCAGCTCGTAAAAACAGCTCATTGGCATCTGGACTTCATAACCAATGCCATTAACTTCAATTAATACTTCAGGTGGTTGTTTTTCAATCAGTGTGCCACGAAGACGTCCAATCACTATAAATACTCTTTGGAAATGAATTTGCGACAGGATAATAAAGAACTGGATAGACATCCAGTTAATTTTATCGGTAGCGCCCTTTTCTGGCACTGGTTGCTTTGCCCGCTAAGGCAACAAGGGTTTTGTTCGTATTGGCATGACAAATCGCCACACCTAAAGCATCGGCTGCATCTGCTTGAGGCTTGGCGGGCAGTTTAAGCATCTGCTGAACCATATGCTGAACTTGTGCTTTGTCCGCACCACCAGTACCGACTACAGCTTGCTTAATAAGACGCGCGGCGTATTCGTATACCGGCAACTCTGCATTCACCGCAGCAACAATTGCGCTGCCACGAGCCTGGCCAAGCTTTAATGCTGAATCCGCATTTTTAGCCATAAACACTTGTTCAATCGCAAATACGTCCGGTTGAAACTGAGTAATGATTTCCGTGACGCCAGCGTAAATCTGCTTAAGACGGCCCGGAAGTTCTTTTTCTGAAGTACGAATACAGCCACTACCAAGGTATTGCAAATGGCGTCCATTTTGACGAATGACCCCATAACCGGTAATGCGTGAACCTGGGTCAATGCCCAAAATAATTGACATGAATGTTCCTAAAAATGAGGCCGAATGCGGCCTCAATTTCTTATTATTACTTTCTAATTTCGGAGCGAATACCGCTCACTGCACATTGAGTTTACTCTAGAGAGGCCGCAACGTCGTCAGAGATGTCACCGTTGTGATAAACCTCCTGAACATCGTCCAGATCTTCTAAAGCGTCAATCAAACGGAGCAGTTTTGGCGCAGTGTCCACATCCAGTTCTGCTTTCGTTGAAGGGATAAGCGACACTTCGGCGTTCTCCGCCTCAAAACCTGCAGCATCAAGGGCATCTTTTACGAGTCCAAAATCGCTTGGCGCGGTGTAAACATCAATCGAGCCATCTTCTGATGTTTCGATGTCATCAGCGCCACTTTCTAACGCCACTTCCATCACCGCATCTTCATCTAAACCTGGGGCATATGAGATCACGCCTTTCTTGTCGAAAAGATAGTTTACACTACCATCCGTACCCAGATTGCCTCCTGACTTCGAGAACGCATGGCGTACGCCTGATACTGTGCGATTTCGGTTATCCGTCATACATTCGACCATAACCGCAGTACCACCCGGACCATAACCTTCATAGATTACGGTTTCCATATTGTCGTCGCCTTCACCACCAGCACCTCGGCTGACAGCGCGGTTGACAGTGTCACGCGTCATGTTGTTAGACAACGCTTTATCAATTGCAGCTCGCAAACGTGGGTTATTTTCTGGCTCACCGCCTCCCTCTTTTGCGGCAACAACGATTTCACGGATTAATTTGGTAAAGATTTTGCCGCGCTTCGCATCTTGCGCTGCTTTACGGTGACGAATATTCGCCCATTTACTATGACCTGCCATAATTCACCTTTTAATGTATTTTGACGCTTAATAGCAAACATGAGCTAAAAAGCGTTGCTTGGGAAATTGCTTTGGAAGTTTCTTGGGTTTATTTAAACAAAAACTCCCGCAGTTGCGGGAGTTTTCTTCAAATGTTGTGCGCTTATTCTGCGTCTTTTTCTTTCGCTGCAGTCACTGCGATTGCTAGCTCTTCTAGCGCTGCTGGGTTCGCAATGCTTGGTGCGTCTGTTAGTAGACACGCCGCTGCTGTTGTTTTCGGGAATGCAATAACATCACGGATGTTCTCGGTACCACATAGCAGCATCACTAGACGGTCAAGACCGAATGCAAGACCAGCGTGTGGAGGCGTACCGAATTTTAGTGCATCAAGCAGGAAGCCGAACTTAAGCTGTTGCTCTTCAGGTGTGATGCCTAGAATATCAAATACGGCTTCTTGCATATCTGCGTTGTGGATACGGACAGAACCGCCGCCAACTTCGTAGCCATTTAGAACCATATCATAAGCGTTAGAGTTTGCCGCAGCTGGGTTCGCTTTTAGCTCTTCCGCAGTCACACCTAAAGGCGATGTGAATGGGTGGTGCATCGCGTGTAGGTTGCCTTCGTCATCTTCTTCGAACATTGGGAAGTCAACAACCCATAATGGAGCCCATGCAGATTCGTCAGTTAGCTCTAGATCTTTACCTAGCTTCAGACGCAGTGCGCCCATAGCTTCTGCAACGATACCCGCTTTATCAGCGCCAAATAGGATGATGTCACCAGATTCCGCTTGAGTGCGATCTAAGATGGCGTTGATCACATCTTCGTTTAGGAACTTAGCTACTGGAGATTGGATACCTTCCATGCCTGCTGCACGATCGTTAACCTTCATCCAAGCTAGACCTTTAGCACCGTAGATACCAACGAATTCACCGTAGCCATCAATTTGCTTACGAGTCAAAGATGCACCACCTGGAACGCGAATAACGGCAACGCGACCTTTCTCATCGTTTGCTGGGCCAGAGAATACTTTGAACTCAACGTCTTTCACTAGGTCAGCGACATCAACTAACTCTAACGGGTTACGTAGGTCTGGCTTGTCAGAACCGAAACGGCGAATCGCTTCGCTGAATGGCATTACTGGGAACTGACCTAGGTCTACGTTTAGTAGCTCTTGCCACATATCGCGAACCATGTTTTCCGTCACTTCACGTACTTGGTCAGCCGTCATGAATGACGTTTCGATATCGATCTGAGTGAATTCTGGCTGACGGTCAGCACGCAAGTCTTCATCACGGAAACACTTAACGATTTGGTAATAACGGTCAAAACCAGACATCATTAGAAGCTGTTTGAATAGCTGTGGAGACTGAGGAAGCGCGTAAAAGCTGCCTTTGTGAACACGGCTAGGTACTAGGTAGTCACGCGCACCTTCTGGTGTCGCTTTCGTTAGTACTGGAGTTTCAATGTCTAGGAAGCCGTTGTCGTCTAGGAAACGACGAACAAAGCTAGACGCTTTAGCACGTAGCTTGATGCGATCGCTCATTTCAGGACGACGAAGGTCTAAGTAACGGTACTTCAGACGTTGCTCTTCAGAGTTCTTTTGGTTGAAATCTAGAGGCAAAACGTCACTGCGGTTGATGATTTCAAGACCTGTCGCAAGGATCTCAACTTCACCTGTTGCCATGTCTTTGTTTGCTTGGCTTTCTGGACGAACGCGTACTTCACCCGTTAGTTTGATACAGAATTCATTACGAAGTGTGTTAGCCACTTCATACGCATCCGCCATATCTGGATCAACAACTACCTGAACGATACCTTCGCGATCTCGCATATCAATAAAAATAAGACCGCCTAAATCACGACGACGGTTAACCCAGCCGCAAAGTTCTACAGTTTGTCCTGCAAGGGACTTGTTCAGGTGACCACAGTAATGGGTACGCATAATGAAATTCCCAATCTCTCAAATGTTGTTAACTACGCTCTGTCAGCCTCATTGCCAAGCAGAGTAAAGATTCAGTTATACGCTGAATGTCCACGAAAATCGACTACTCAACATACAATTACGTGTGTTTTATCATTCACTGGTGCTTTTTAGTACAACAAATGTTCAAAAGCGCACCAAAGCGGAAAAATTGGTGGGGATTATAGCGTGAAATTACCTATTTCAGCAAAACTCTCGTAAAGTATTCACACGAGTAGCAAGCAGTAAAGAATAATGGATAACTTACCTCTTCGACTTGGATTGACGATGTGGTCGCACAATCAATGGCAACAAAGCTTTTACGGCAGCGGGACAAAGCCCGCTGAACGTTTAGAAAAGTATGCACAGGTGTTCCATACCGTGGAAGGCAACACGACATTTTATGCCACGCCGACGCTCAACACGGTGCAAAACTGGAGAGCAGCAACCCACGATGATTTTCGCTTTACTTTCAAACTTCCTAAAGCCATCACTCATGAGCAAATGCTAAGAGGTTGCAGCGAACAACTGAGAGACTTCATGAAAGTCATGGAGCCGTTGCATGACCGTGTGGGGCAATGGACAATTCAATTGCCAGCCGCATTTGGTCCTGAGCACCTTGATCGACTGAAAAATTTCTGTGCGAGCTTTCCACCTAACTTCCCTCTTGGTGTTGAGGTTCGTCATATGGCATTTTTCTCCAAAGGTGAAGAAGAGCGAGCGCTTAACCAATGGTTAGTAGAAAATAACATTGACCGCATTATTATGGATAGCCGCCCTGTCTTTGCCGCTAAGCCAGACAATGAAGCGATCATTGATGCGCAAATGAAAAAACCAAGAGTACCAGTCCACGCCATTGCTACCGCTTCACACCCTTTGATTCGCTTTATTGGTCATCCAGAAGAACAGCAAAATTACGAGTTTTTTACACCATGGCTCAGCAAGTTGCCGCAATGGATTGCCGAAGGTAAGCAGCCGTATGTCATGATCCATACTGCGGACAATATAATTGCGCCGGAGTTGGCAGCCAATCTGTATAAAGACATACAAAAGCGTATAACACTTCCTGACTTGGCATCTTTCCCGGCTAACGATGGCAACTCGCAGTTACAGATGTTCTAACGCAACACATGACAGAGGCGCGAAATTCCCATAAAATACGCGCCTTTTTTGGTGCCTGACATTTTCAGGCGGCTTGTATGCAGAGACTTGGTTATGAACCCTAAGAGCAATCCAGATACTATTTTTTCGGCTCCAATCGATAAAATTGGGGATTTCACGTTCGATGAACGCGTAGCGGAAGTATTTCCTGACATGATTCAACGATCGGTGCCGGGTTACAGCAACATTATTTCTGCAATTGGTATGCTGGCAGAGCGTTTTGTAAAGCCCCACTCAAACATCTATGACCTTGGCTGTTCTTTGGGTGCTGCAACATTGTCTATGCGTCGCCATATCAAACAAGAAGGTTGCCAAATCATCGCAGTGGACAACTCTCCTGCGATGGTTGAGCGTTGCAAATTGCATGTAAACGCGTACCGAAGCGATACTCCTGTAGATGTGGTTGAAGCGGATATTCGTAATATCGATATTGAAAACGCATCAGTTGTCGTACTGAACTTTACTCTGCAATTTCTTTCTCCAGACGATCGTTACGCCCTGCTTGAACGAATCTACGCGGGTCTACGTCCAGGCGGAATTTTGATTTTGTCGGAGAAATTCGTCTTCGAAGATGAAGTGTCAAACGAGCTGTTAATTGACCTTCACCACGACTTTAAACGTGCAAATGGTTATAGCGAACTAGAAATCAGCCAAAAGCGCAGCGCGATAGAAAACGTAATGCGCCCAGATTCAAAGAAAGAGCATAAAGAGCGTTTCGCTAAAATTGGCTTTTCTAGCTACGATGTTTGGTTCCAATGCTTTAACTTTGGCTCTATGTTCGCAATTAAATAAACCTTGCATATAAATGCCCTGAATCACGCCGATTTAGGCTGTTATTTAATAATTTTAATACCATCAACTCAGCGATTAACTAACTATGTTTAACTTTGCAAACTTCTACCAATTGATTGCCCAAGACACACGTCTTCAACCTTGGCTCAATGTGCTACCACAACAGCTAACGGATTGGCAAAATGCAGAGCACGGTGACTTTGGTCGCTGGTTGAAAGCACTGAACAAGATTCCAGAAGGCTCACCGGATCAAATTGACATCAAGAATTCAGTGACCATCAGCAACGACACTCCTTTCCATGAAGGTGAGCTGAAGAAATTAGAGAACTTACTTCGTACATTCCACCCATGGCGCAAAGGGCCATACCACGTACACGGCATTCATATTGATACTGAGTGGCGCAGTGACTGGAAATGGGACCGTGTGCTTCCGCATATTTCTCCATTAAAGAACCGCAGCGTACTCGATGTTGGTTGTGGTAACGGCTACCACATGTGGCGCATGCTGGGTGAAGGTGCACGCTTAACCGTCGGTATCGATCCATCTCACCTGTTCCTAATTCAGTTCGAAGCAATTCGTAAACTAATGGGCGATGACCAACGTGCGCACCTACTGCCGTTGGGTATTGAACAACTACCTAAGTTAGAAGCGTTCGACACGGTATTCAGCATGGGCGTACTTTACCACCGTCGCTCTCCACTGGATCACTTGGTGCAGCTAAAAGATCAATTAGTGTCTGGTGGTGAACTAGTATTGGAAACACTCGTGATTGAAGGTGATGAGAATGCAGTGTTGGTTCCAACTTCTCGTTACGCACAAATGCGTAATGTCTATTTCTTCCCTTCAGCAAAAGCGCTGAAAGTGTGGTTAGAGTTGGTAGGATTTGAAGATGTGCGCATCGTTGATGAAAGCGTCACTTCGGTTGATGAGCAACGTACCACAGATTGGATGACGCATAACTCTCTACCAGACTATCTAGATCCGAACGACCCAAGCAAGACTGTAGAAGGTTACCCTGCCCCTCGCCGCGCGGTTCTTGTCGCTCGCAAACCATAATTCGCTGAGATTCCTGACATTGTCTTAACTCATTTTACGAGTTAAGACATTACCCTCTTTCCTCGTACTGAGCGTGTTTGTTTTTCGAGTCCATTTGTTACATCAAAACATAAGCACGCTCTAAATAAGGATGCGCTTTTATGTCCTTGATTTTTAGCTTTTCATCACTATTCCTCAAACAATAAGTAATAGAGAAACATTCTTACTTGTGAGGCTTTATCGATATGAGCTAAACTCCTAAAAAATAAACAACTTAATCCAATCCCAAGGTTTTCAATGTTATTACGATTGACCCCGATTGTTGCCATCGCCTTACTATCTGGATGCTCACTAACCAAAGGCGAACAGTACCACCAAGAAACGTTAGCGGCTATTCAAACTTCAGAAGCGAATGTCAATAATCGCATTACTAACTTAGAGCTTCAGCTCAGCAACCAATCGGACTATATCGACAGCCTTGAAGAACAAGTCGATAAACTACAGGTTGAACTTCTGACATTTCGTGATGAAGCAATGGCAGAAGTGAAAAAGCCAAAAGAGCCGATTATTGTCCAATCTCCTGCTCCTGTGGAACCAACACCAACTCATGATATTGTCCTTGGCTCAATTGAAAAGGTCACTATCGACTCCATTAAGCAGACTTTTGATGCACGTGTCGACACCGGTGCCGCAACCTCATCTTTAAATGCAGTTGATATTGAAGAGTTCGAAAGAAACGGCAAAAACTGGGTTCGATTCCACCTGGCAGATACCAGTAAATCTGAAGAAGAAAAAAATACTTGGATCGAAGCGCCAGTCATTCGTTACGTAAAAATTCGCCAAGTTACCAGTGAAGAACTAGAACGTCGCGCTGTAGTCGAACTTTGGGTGCGCGTTGGAAAAATTCATGAAAAAGCGCAATTTACGTTGGCAGATCGCTCGCATATGAACCATCCTATTTTACTGGGTAGAGAATTTATGCGCGACATCGCACTTGTCGATGTAAGTCGTACCTATATCCAAACGGACGAAGATAAAAAATAATAAGGTAGATTATGACGTCAAAAATACCGTTTTACCTTTCAATCATCTTATTGGTGATTGCGGGCATTGCTTTGAGTGTTTTCAGACATGAAAACTACGGCGTGCCTTGGACACCAGGCGAAACTCGTCAGGTATGGGATGTAGAGGCACGTATTGAGTTCAATGCTAACGGCAATGAAGTCAAAGCTTCACTCGCAGCACCTCATACACAAAGTGGTTATACGCTTATCGGTGAATCCGCTTCCTCTTCTGGTTATGGCGTTTCCTACATTAATTCTGATTCTGGACGTCGTGCCGAGTGGTCAATTCGTCAGGCCAAAGGTCCTCAAACCATTTACTACAAAGCGCAGTTCTTAGTGGACCCTCAGGCTAAAGTTACGCCTCTACCACCAACTGAAGACATTACGCCACCAACTCTATCAGCGCCACAAGCTGCGGCGGCAAATGCCCTTGTTGAGCGTGCGATGAGTCGCTCTGCCGACAATGTGACCTTCACTCGTGAGCTCATCAAAGCGCTTAATGACCCAGACAGTCAAAACTCATCGCTACTACTGAATGACTTCAGCCGTACTGATGCACTACATAATATTTTGCTTACCGCAGGTATACAGAGCAAAACTGTCGGTGTTATCGAACTAGAAGATGGCCGTCGACGCCAAACCATTCAACCAATGGTTCAGGTTTGGTCAGGTAAAGATTGGGTGCTGTTCTCACCAAATTCCGAACAGAAAGCCGTGAAACCAAACTTATTAGTTTGGGATGAGTCGAATGTATCCCTGCTTGATCTTGTTGGTGGTAAAAATAGCCAAGTTCATTTCTCAATGATCAAGCAAGAAATGACTCCACAGCAAGCAACAAACAACAAGATAGAAGCTGATGGGCTGCTGAATATTTCAATTCATAGCTTGCCTCTTGAAGAACAAGCGATGTTTAAGACTATCATGCTGATCCCTATCGGTGCCCTTATCGTGGTGTTCTTGCGTGTGATTATCGGTCTAAAAACATCCGGTACTTTCATGCCAGTACTGATTGCTGTTGCGTTTGTTCAAACCCAGCTATTAACGGGTATTGTCGGTTTCTTACTGATCGTTGGCACAGGCTTGATTATTCGAAGTTACTTATCGAGGTTGAACTTACTGCTTGTAGCACGGATATCAGCGGTCATTATTACCGTTATTATGATCATTTCGGTGTTCACAGTAGTCGCATTTAAGATGGGCTTAACGGAAGGCTTAACAATTACGTTCTTCCCTATGATCATCTTGTCATGGACAATTGAACGTATGTCTATCCTATGGGAAGAAGAAGGCGCGAAAGAAGTCGCTCTGCAAGGTGGGGGCTCACTGCTCACCGCAGTATTGGTTTACTTAGCGATGACGAACTCATACATTCAGCACCTAACCTTTAATTTCATTGGTCTACAGTTGATTGTTCTGGCCGGTATTCTATTGCTAGGTACTTACACAGGTTACCGTCTAACTGAGTTACGTCGTTTCAAACCACTAGCGGAGGACTAAACGATGTTCGAAAGTTTTACTTCGCCAGCTAAGCTTCGCCATAAAGGCATTATGGGGATGAACAAACGTAACCACAGTTATATCGGCCGTTACAATGATCGTTCTAAATACCCATTAGTTGATGACAAGCTCAAGACTAAAATTATTGCGCAGGCAGCAGGGGCGACAGTCCCTGCTCTGATCGGCGTTATTCATAACCAAGCAGAAGTAAAGACAATCCATAGAATGGTGCAAGATTGGCCTGGTTTTGTTATCAAGCCCGCTCAAGGTAGTGGTGGTAAGGGTATTTTGGTTATTACCTCGCATAAAGATGGGGTCTATACCAAACCTTCCGGCTCTACAATTGGTAAGGACGAAGTTGAACGTCATATCAGTAATGCGCTTGCTGGCCTTTTCTCTCTTGGTGGTAAAAACGACGTCGCAGTCGTTGAGAACCTGATTAAATTTGATGATTGTTTCGATGGCTTCAGTTATGAAGGCGTGCCTGATGTTCGAATCATCGTATTTAAAGGCTACCCTGTTATGGCAATGATGCGCTGTTCTACGGCGGCGTCGGACGGTAAAGCAAACCTTCACCAAGGCGCTGTGGGCGTGGGCATTGATATCGCCACAGGTAAAGCAATCCGAGCGGTACAATTCGACCATCCAGTCACCCACCATCCGGATACCGGCAAAGACCTTTCTACCCTCCAAGTCCCGCACTGGGAGCGCTTGCTTGAGCTTGCGTCTAGTGCGTGGGAGATGACAGGGTTGGGGTACATGGGTACGGATATGGTGCTGGATAAAGAGGAAGGACCTATGGTTTTAGAGCTCAACGCTCGTCCTGGCTTGGCAATCCAAATCGCCAATGGTGCAGGCTTGCTTCCTCGTTTGAAACACATAGAGAGCCTCGGCACACCTGCCGAGTATCCAAAGCCGATTGAACGTGTCGCCTACGCAGCAGAGCAGTTTGGGGTAAAACCGCAGTTCTAATCGCCAATCACAATATCATTCGCCAGTAATTGTTCGGATTGCTGGCGTTTTTATTTCCGTTTCCAAAACCGTCTACCTACTAATCTTATTAAACAAACCCATCTCACCTATAACTTGAATCAATGATCGAGCTAACAGAATCAACATAGATCGTTTCTTTTCTCCTTTAACTTTTGAGTATGATGAGGTCTCCCCTTACTCAACTTGAGAGGTTGAGAAATGCTAACAAAAGAAACAGATAACGATGAACCAGAGCTTGAAGAACAAGAGAGCTTAGACCAGCATTTACAACGCTTGTCTGAGCTTTCTGTCCAAGCACTTGAAGAGCTTGCTGAAATGATCGATATCAGAGACGATATTTCAGAGGAATAAAACTTAGCCTCCCCGCTAAGTTCTATTAATAAGCCGAGACTGTCGTCCTACAGTCTCGGCTTATTTTATACGCTTTGAAGCCTCCCGCTAACAAATACAAAAACGCCCGCGTTCATTGCGGGCGTTTTGCTAGATTCGGAGTTTACGATTCAAACTCTTCGATCATCTCTTGCGCTTCGGTCTTAGGCTTATCCGTTTGACCAAAACCACGTAGACCAACTACGTGTACGTGCTCATGGTCTTTAAACACCTTACGCACCAACTTGTAGGTAGTACCTTTCTCTGGGCTGATGTTTTCTGGTGCCGCAATAAGAAGCTGCATATCCAGACGGTCACACAATTCGAACAATGTCGCGATCGATTTCGCATCCAGACGCGCTGCTTCATCCAAGAAGAGCAGACGACAAGGCACAATGTCTTTGCTGCGAAGACGACGAGATTCTTCTTCCCAGCTTTGAACAACCATCAGAAGGATTGACTGACCAGTACCGATCGCTTCACCTGTTGATAGCGCGCCAGACTCAGCCTGTAGCCAACCATCTGTACCACGGTTCACTTCTACACTTAGCTCTAGGTAGTTACGGTAATCCAGTAGCTCTTCACCCAGAACCTGAGGAGAACGTTGACCCATATCGATATGTGGGTTCACACGTTGGAACAGTTTCGCCATTGCTTCAGAGAAGGTAAAGCGAGTCGATTCGAACAGATCTTTATGCTGCTCTTGTTGTGTCGCTAGACCGTTCAGTAACACTTCGTGACTTTCACGAATTTTCACGTTTAGACGTACGCCCTTGACCTGACCGAACGAGATGTTCGACAAGCCTTGGTTCAGCATACGAATACGGTTTTGCTCACGCTGAATCGTCTTCTTGATGATGCTCGCTACCGACTCAGAGCTGATCGCTAGGCGGTTTTCACGTTGCGTTAGCTCTTCCGTTAGACGCGCCAGTTCCACTTCCATCTCTTCGATCGCTTCTACTGGGTCATCGGTGCGGATGATGTCCTGACGAATACGCTCACGAAGGTGTTGGTAAACAGCGATGTAGAACAGAACTTTACGCTCTGGGCGAGCGTTGTCTTCAGACAAACGGAGTGCATCACGCAAGTCATCATTGTTTGCAACAGCAAGACGCAGCGCACCCAATGATTTATCCGACATGGAACGCAATTCATCTGCCGACATATACGCCAGTTCACGTTTGTGTAGACGACGCTCAACATCGTTTTCACGCGCTAAGCGAAGTACTGAACACCAACCCGCTTTCGCTGCAACGACAAATTTGCGCAGCTCTGCGTATTCTTTCTGCACTTTCTTCAGACGTTTCGCCAAGCCTTTCATCTCAAGCTCGGTCGACGTTATCGTGCGCTCGTATTCACTCTTACGGCTACGTGAAGTATGTAAGCGTTCTTGCAGCTCGTCACGACGGCGCATTGCACGCTCTTCCGCGCCTTCATCGGCATTTACGCCATACTCTTGCAGCTCTTGTTTGAACTCTTGTACGGTTTCTTGCTTCGCTTGATGCGAACTCTTCAAAGACGCCAATACTTGGTTGTATTGGTTCATTTGTCCTTGTGCTTGCTTCAACTCTTCACGAGAACGAGTACGAGTCTGTTCAGCTTGAACCAACTTCGCTTTTAGCTGCTCACTCAGTTCGCTACTTTTGTTCAGAAGATCAACCGAGTCTGAGTAAGCGAAGTAGTGACGACGTTCAACCAGATCCGAGAGTGCAAAGATTTGCTTCTTAAGATCTTGTAACTGTTCATCTGCCGCTTTGTATTCTGCTTCTAGTGCATCAAATTGCTCTGGGTCAGCATCAAGCGCAGACGCAATATTCTCTAATTGCGTGATGGCTTTTGCATAGTTGTTTAAGAAGTTTTTTGCCTCTGCAAGCTGAGCGATTTTCTCTTCTAGCTCATCAAAACGTGCTTGCAATGACTCATCTTCAACAAGCACCATGTGTGACGCTAGCTTGTCCAGAGAAGACAACGCTTGCTTGCTAGTTTGAAGCTGAGAACGTTGTTGTTGCTCTTTCGCATCCAGATCCGCCAGCACGCGAGCGATTTGGTTACGCTTATCACGAATGGTTGCGAGTGCTTGTTCTGGATCGGCGTCAAAAGCAACTTGAATATGGTTAGACACAAATTGGTTAAATGCTTGGTACAAACGCTGCATTTTCTGAGAGTCAAACGCCGCTTTTGCGTGCTTCTCTACCACTTCTTCTCGTTCGTTACGCAGCAACTCTAAACGCTGCTCACGTGCCGCACGACCAAACAATGGGATCTCAGGCAAGCGAGAGTAACGCATTTGGCGATCGTTCATGCGAACACAAACCGCGCCCTCTAACTCTTCTGCATCGAACGAGCTGTCATCAAAGGCATCGATGTCACCTTCAATGATGTACAAGTCCTCTGGACAGTCGTCTAGCTCTACCAGTTTCTCTTCGATACCTGACAGGTCAGAAACAACGATAGCGTGACGAGCCGGACCGTACATCGCACTGAAGTAAGGCGCGTCATCAATCGTGATGTCATCGTAGATCTCAGACAGTAATACACCGCCTAAAGTATCAGCCAAACCTTTCAGGCGAGGGTCGTTTGAACCACCAGGAGAAGCAAGACGTTCAATCTCAGTGTCAAGCTGACTGCGACGCTCAGCAAGTTTATCTTTAGCTAAGGACAGCTCCCTTTCTTGCTCAAGAACAACCTGCATGTGGTTCATTACCGCATGGCGATCCTCAAGGTCTGCCCCGCTCTGCTCTCTCAGTTTCTCTAGCGCATCGTTCGCTGCAATCCAAGCTGGCGCTATCGCTTCAAACTTACTGATTTCTGCCGCCGCATTTTGCTCTAGACGGCGCTGTTCACCACGCTGATCACGAACTTCCTCTTGAGCTATCTCTAGTGATTCGATTTGCATCGCATGACGTTCACGTTCTTGTTCAAACGTAACTTCATCGGTTAGCTCGACGTGATATTGCTTTTTGTATTCAGCAACCAGTTCACGTGCTTGACGCTGCTGGTTAAGGCTGCGTTCGAGATCACGGTGTTGTGCTCGCCATTGCTGTTCGTTTTGTGCAATTTGCTGTGATTCTCGAGCTTTAGCGATTGCCAATTTTGCGTGCTCAGAGGCATCTTTGCGCTCAACAGGGCCAACGATGCTCTGTACAAGCTTCAATGCAGTATCAAACTGCTCTGCCGCAGCTGATGACATATCGAGCTTATGTTTCACAGATAACAACGTATTGGTATTTTCCGACTCTTTGTTTTTCAGCTCCGCCACTAACGCTTGTGCGGATTCTGCCGTTAGGTTGTCATCGCCAAGTAGCTGCTTCGCTTTCTCCAGCGCTTGAACGGCTTGTTGGTATTGAAGCGCGCGAGTTTGCTGAACGTCAAGAGCTTGCTGGTAATCAGCAAGTTGCGTCTTAAGGCTGTCCACCTCTTCTTCTGCAATGGTCGCTTGCTCTTCAGCCATCATCACGCGTTCTTGCGCTTCTTCCACTACCATCATTTGTTCTTCAAGACGCTCGCTCAGCTCTTCAAGATCTTCTTGGTAGCGCTCGATCTTCTCTTGCTGACGCAGCGCGTTTTGCACCAGTTGCAAGTGATCAGAAGCCGCTTGGTAGTCTTGCTCTAAAGAAGATTCTGACTCGATCAGCAGTTCCAGCTCTTCTTGAACGCGGTTAAGCAGATTGTTTTGCTCAATCAAGGTCTCGCGAGAACCAAATAACTCTGAACGCAAAGACAATGTCTGTTCTAGTTTTTTACGACGCTCGTTGGCATGGCGCATATAGTCAGCTGCCACGTAGTTGGTCGACTCTGTAATCAAGTGTTTGAACAAGTCACGGTCTGCTTGCGTAGTTTTGATCGCTTCTAGCGTCATGCGGTTTTCACGCAGCGCCGATTCCATATCTTGGAACGCTTTCTTCACGCCGCCGTTTTGTGGCAGAAGGTAGTCACGTAGCGAGCGCGTAATCGCACTTGAAATACCACCGTAAAGCGATGCTTCGATCAGGCGGTAGAATTTAGAGCGGTCACCAGAGTTACGCAGTTTCTTCGGAATCACACCGAATTCAAACATTTGTGCGTGGTAATCCACGATAGAAGAGAACGCTTTGAACTGAACGCCTTCAAATTCCGCGATCGATTCTTTTACTTCGTTGATTTGACGTACACGAGCTTGAGTCGCAGATACGCTTTCAACCAAGATATCCGTTGGTTTCACATGGCTTGGAAGACCTTGGATCACAAACGGTTTGATGTCTACTTTCTTATCACGACCCGCAACTTGCTGCAGTTTTACTGCAAACAATAGGCGTTGGTTACGTGAGTTCACCACGTCCAACGCCGCATAACATGCGCCCGGCTGCAGCTTACCGTACAAACCTTTGTCGCGAGACGATTGGCTGCTGCCTGCTTCTGTGGTGTTACGGAAGTGCAGTAGCGTTTGGTCAGGAATCAATGCGGTGATGAACGCCGCCATTGTGGTTGATTTACCTGCACCGTTACCACCTGATAGCGTGGTGACCAGACCATCGATGTCAAACGTACGGGCAAAGAAGCCGTTCCAGTTGACCATGGTCAGCGATTGGTATTTACCGCGTTCAATCATGCTCATGCTTCACCCTCTTCTGTTGTTTCTTCTTGGGCTTGGTCGTCTTGATCTTCTTCAGACAATAGGCTGCCTTGGCTTGGCTCTTTGGTGTGCACTACCGCTTCACCATCACGGATCAGGCGTAGCTGCGCTTCACGCATATCATCGCCAATACGTACATCGGCACCAAAGCGGAATACCGCTTCACTAATGCTGAATTTACCGGTTTCACCGATGTTGATGATCATGCCTAGACGACGCAGACGACGAAGTGACGTACGTACTTTTTCAAACAGCTTTTCTTTATCAAGGTCAGAACCGGTAGCACGGTTCGTCACTAGCTTCATCAGCTTGTTTTCATCAGCCAGAGCAAGTAGCTCGTCGTACAACTCTTGGTTAGTGAAGATGCCTTCGTGCGCAAGACGCTCTGGGCTTAGGTAAAGGAAACACAGTACCTTACCCACCAGCATATCCAGCTCAGAAAGCACACTGCGGCCAATCAAAGAAGTTGAACGAGGACGAAGGTAGAAGAAACCTTCTGGCGCTTTCACCAATTCGGTATTGTAGCGCTGGTAGAAAGAAGAAAGCTCAAGTTCGAAGTCCGATAACAACGCGTGGTTATCCAGATCTTCACTTGAGATATGACGCCCTGCTCGTAGCATGCTGTCTAGCGCTGGGAACAGAGGGTTAGAGATTGCTTTTGCCAGATTCTCTGACATGTATTCATTAGTATCGGTCGATGACATTCGCTTGTACCTTTGCCCCAAATTCGTTGATCGCTTTCCAGTCTGGTTGAATCGCTTGGTAATCCGATTCTGAATACCCTAGACGCACAGCTTGATCGACAATAATGCGAGCTAAATCAAAATGATGAGTGTAAGGATGCTGTGCAAGGTAATCTCGCAATACCACACTCAAGTCGATTGGCGTGCCTTGATCTTTATGCGCTTTTAGCATGTCACCAATTCGTTCAGACAACTCATCATTGACTTGTTGAAATTCTTCATACTCTACTTCCATCGGAACTTGGCCGGTCACTTCGTCATCACGTAGCACCAACGCCTCATCACGAAGGTCAGAAAGCCTTTCCGCATCTGCATAAGTCAGATACCAAGGCGCATCGAAGTAATCTTTGACGGATTGACGCAGACGCGAGCTAAACGCACGGTTCTTATCCATATCAATTGCAGTACGGATGAACTTGTGTACATGTCGGTCGTAGCCAATCCAAAGGTCGATCGCTTGCTGGCCCCAGCTTGTGATTCGGTCCAGCTTCATTTGCAGACCAAACAACGCTTCTTCGATGAACTCTAGCTCAGGATCGCCGTACACAATTTCTTGAATATCTAGGATCTGAGTTTGCAGTTCATCACTGGCGGCTTGCAGCGTATCTTGAAGTTCACGCAACGTGCTTGATGTTTCTGATAGGAGCGCTTCACAGTTGTTGATCGCTTCGCGCCAGTCTTTATTTAGCAGATCGGCAATTTGTTGTTTTACAGATTGCTGCTGCTCATCCATCACACGTTGGTTAAGATCGATTTGATCGAAGATTTCGCCTACAGAATATTTTAAAACTCCGTATACGTTTTTCTTCCAGTGGCCCGGTGTGCCACCTTTTTGTGCTGCCTCAATCGCTTTAGCCATTTCATCTGCCACCATAGACAGTTGAATAGAAAGGCGCAGTTTCGAGAACTCACGATGACGCACGTAGTAATCGGTAATTCCTATCGCTAAAGGCGACAAGCGGTAAATGCTCGCTCCATCAGTAATCTCACTGACAAAACGGCTAATAAGGCGCTGCTTTACCATCTCGTTGATGGCGTTGTTAGCACGAAAAGCGGATGCTTCGCCAGTCTCATCAAATAATCGAGTGACGATGGCAAACGCATCATGCAATTCACCTTCACCCAATTCTTCATCGAACCTTTCATTACTCAGTACGGCAATGGCTATTAAGAATGCCAATCGCTCTGTGGTCAGGTTCAACGAGAAATCGTGCTGCTTAACCCAGCCAACCAACTCATCGATTGGTTGCTCTGCAGCATTGAGAGTCATCTCACTCATTGTTATTCCTGTTTATCGTTCTTTTTAGCCCACACATGAATGTAGCGGCCTAATGAGAGGTATGGCTCTTGTCGACAAAGTTGTTTTTCTAGCGCCAACACATCTTCAAACTCGTAATCGCCCATGTATTGCATATTACCTATGTAATCACTAAATGAGCGGATACCAGATTTACCACAAATACTAAAGCCTGAATCTTCTATCCATTGGTAGACTTCTTCAGGTTTTAAGCCTTTTTGCGGCTGTAGTTTAAATCTTTTTCGGTGAGGCATGCCGTCTAATATATGAGGAATGTTGCCACAAACCACGTTTTTATAGACTAAACCATGGTGGTTATAGAACATCACTGATGCGATGCCTCCCGGTTTTACTTGTTCTAGTACCGTTTCAAGTGCGGCCTTAGGATCGACCAACCACTCCATGACGGCGTGAAACATAACAAGATCCACCTGTTCATCCATATGCTCACCAATGGATTGGACAGGCGAATGAATCAGGCGATACTGCTCAAGCAAACCGTTTTTTTCAATATCCTGCTTAGCCAACTGCAGCATTTCCGAAGATAGATCACATAAAGCGATTCGATGTCCGAGCTTAGCAAGCTTTTGCGACATTTGTGCCAAACCACCACCAGCATCCAACACCTCTAGGGGTTGCTGGTCAGCATCTAATTCACTTAGAATCTGTAGAAAATCTTCCCACACAATGATTTGGCGGATCTCCCCTTTGTCGGAGCCGTAAATATTTTTTGCAAATTTGTGGGCGATATCGTCGAAATTGCGGTCTTCTGTCACTTCTGCTGAGTTATCATAACGGATTGTGCCGCTATTCTGGCACAAGGAAAGCAGGAATAAAGAGGGGTACCCTCATTTTTATTATCAATTGATGTTTTTTCGGACTATTTATGTATGTTTGAGCTGAAAAAAGTAGTGTCAGCCTTGCTTATGCCACTTCCGGCATTGCTGCTGATAGGCTTGTTGGGTCTTGCTCTCATTAGTTTTACCACAAAACGTAAAACTGGCTGCTTCGTTGTTCTATTCTCTTTTGTTGGCATTTTTCTTGTTGCCTTCCAACCTGTTTCAACCAAGCTTCTTATGCCATTAGAGCGAGAGCATAAAGCCTTTTTGCCAGTTTCTGGCACCATCGACTACGTGATGGTTTTAGGGAATGGTCATGTTATCGATGACGAAATTCCACCCACCTCGCAGTTAAGCCGTGCAGCATTAATGCGCTTAACTGAAGGCATTCGTATTTTAAGAATGTATCCAGGTGCTAAATTAATTTTGTCTGGCTATGCTGGCGGTTCTGAAATTAGCCATGCGAGAATGATGGCGAACGTTGCCCTTGCGTTGGGAGTCGCGAAATCCGATATCATTTTATTAGAAGATGCGAAAGATACGTGGGAAGAGGCGCGTCAAGCGGCTGCATTCGTTCAACAAAAGGAGATTGTGTTAGTCACTTCTGCGAGCCACATGAGCCGTGCATTGTATGAGTTCAACGCAGCAGGCATTAAACCAATCCCAGCCCCGACCAACTTCTTAGCTATTAGCGAAATCAGTCAACCTTGGGATAAATACTCACCTAAAGCGCGTTACTTAGAACAAACGGAGCTTTATTGGCATGAGTACTTGGGCAGCATTTGGCAAAGATTGCGTGATACTGTCGGCCAAACACCAATGGTTGAAGCAAAGTAGTACTATCTTGAAACCACAAAAAAGGAGAGCCGAAGCTCTCCTTTTCTTTTTAAGACTTAGGTTTGTTCAGTTTAATCACCAGCAAACATATAGCCTTCGCCGTGCACCGTCACAAAAATTTGCGGGTTCTTTGGATCAAACTCCATTTTTGCGCGCATACGTCGAATAAGAACATCAATAGTACGATCATTGGGAGCATCAACTCGGTGGCTGATCATATTCAAAATACGCTCGCGACTTAACACCTGGTTAGGGTAAGACGATAACGCCACCAAAAGTTCGTATTCTGCTTTGGTCAATTTTACGGGTTCGCCGTTACGGCTCAGCGCACGACGTTGAATGTCGAATGTCCACTCTCCAAAACGTACAATATGTTCTTCACTGGTTTCGTTCGCTTTCGCGCTACCGCTACGCGCTGCTGAAATACGCCACAGCAAGTTTTTAACGCGAACCAACAACTCCCTCAGTTCAAAAGGTTTTGTCACATAATCGTCAGCGCCCATTTCTAGGCCTACGATTTTATCAATGCTATCCGTGCGTCCTGTTACTAATATGATACCAATATCCGATTGGCTACGTAATTCACGAGTAAGCATCAGGCCGTCTTCACCCGGCAGGTTGATATCCAGCATGATCAGGTCTACATCGCCCGCTTGCAGGACCTCACGCATTTCTGCGCCACTCTCTGCTTCGCTGACTTGGTAACCCTCATTTTGGAAATATCCCGCAAGCTTACTACGAGTTACAACATCATCTTCTACGACTAATACGTGATAGCTCATTTACACCACTTTTCTGTCTTCTTATTATCCAAGACGTATTCTATTCATAACTAGTAACATTTCTAGTCATAGATACATTAAAAAGCAAGATTTAGCGTTTTTATTGATTCAAAACAAGCTTACCCATCGCTATTAATAAACGTTAATTTTTGACCATAAAACATAATAATTATAGTTACTGCTATTCATTTTAATTGATTACACTTAGGGGATATCCCTAATTGACTTTGTGATGCACAACTTGAAGCATCATTCAGGAGCCCAAAATGCAAGAAGTGAAAGCTTTTAATGAAAAACGCGCTGAAATTTACTGGTGGTTTTCGAGCTTGTTCGCAAAAGAACTAACAGAGAAAGAGCTGGAAGCCTACCACAGTGTTGAAATTCGCAGTTTTCTAGCAGGTTTAGGTGAAAATGAGTCGCTGAAACCAGCTGTTGATAGCCTCGTTGATGCGCTAAACCGATTGCAAGATCGTGAAGACGCTCAATTGGAGCTTGCTGCTGACTTTTGTGAACTGTTTTTGAAGACAGAAAAATACGGCGCTCTTCCTTACGCATCTATGTACATCGGTGAATCAGGTTTGCTGAATGACAAGCCAGCCGAGGAAATGGAAAAGTTGATGGCAGAATTTGGCGTTCAAGTAGATGAAAATCTAAAAGAGCCTGCGGACCACTTAGCCGTTGAACTCGACTTTCTCGGCAACATGATTATCCGCTCAAACGAACTTGAGCAAGAAAAACACATGGAAGAAGCCTTCGTTAAACAAAACGACTTTATCCAGCAACAGTTGATGTCTTGGTTACCTCAGTTTGCAGACAAATGTAAACAATTCGACGAATTTGGGTTCTACTCGAACGTCGCGAAACTATTAGTTGCATTTTGTAAACTAGACAGCGCTTACCTTCTTGGGGAATAATTGCCGCCTATTTTTTTAAGGAGCCCGCCTATCGGGCTTCCTGTATACCTGAAATAACTGAATGTAAGTAAGTTGGGTATATTATTCGTTTGCCTTAACTTAGCTCAAAGACGCTTGGTTATTTAGCAGTCAAAATGTGACTTCAAATACACAAATCTCTTGCTGAAAACATTGCTAGTCAGTCCACATAGGGCTAAAATGTGAGCGCAAACGATTAAATATGATTTATATGTAAACCGCTGAAATATAGCGGTTTTTGTGTTTTTTAACAGGTTGATGGCAATTTCTCATCAGATAGAAAAAAGATAAAATTCATCGACCGATGCTGCTACGTACCCTTTTGTCGTGCTTGGACCAACCGCTGCCGAAACACTTAGCGCCAACCTTAGATTGCTGGGTGTAAAACCATTAGAGCATCAGGTACATCCAACACGACATATTTCAGTAGCTCGATACAGGACACCATTTATGGCCACTATAAAAGACGTTGCTCGCTTAGCCGGCGTTTCCACTACGACAGTTTCGCACGTTATCAATAAAACGCGTTTCGTTGCAGAAGCAACGCAAGAAAAAGTAATGAAAGCCGTGGACGAGTTGAATTACGCGCCAAGTGCGGTTGCACGCAGCCTAAAGTGCAACTCAACTCGTACTATTGGCATGTTAGTAACGCAGTCAACCAACCTATTCTTCTCAGAAGTGATTGACGGGGTTGAGAGCTACTGTTACCGCCAAGGCTACACTCTGATTCTGTGTAATACGGGTGGGATTTACGAAAAACAACGCGATTACATCCGTATGCTGGCTGAAAAACGTGTTGATGGCATCCTAGTGATGTGTTCTGACTTAACCGAAGAGCTTAAAGAGATGCTTGACCGTCATGCCGACATTCCTAAAGTGGTCATGGATTGGGGTCCAGAAAGCTCACAAGCGGACAAGATCATGGATAACTCAGAAGAAGGTGGCTACATCGCAACCAAACATCTGATCGACAATGGCCATACTGATATTGCTTGTCTAAGCGGTCATTTTGAAAAACTTGCTTGCCAAGAGCGCATTGCAGGTTTCCGTCGCGCGATGAGCGAAGCAAACCTAGCTGTAAATGAAGATTGGATCCTTGAAGGTAACTTTGAATGTGATACGGCCGTCTTAGTCGCAGATAAAATTACAGCAATGGACAAACGTCCGACAGCGGTATTCTGTTTTAACGACACAATGGCTTTGGGCTTAATGAGCCGCCTACAACAAAACGGTATCAAAGTTCCTGATGATATTTCAGTGATCGGCTACGACAACATCGAGCTTGCGGAATACTTCTCTCCACCGTTAACCACTATCCACCAACCTAAACGTCGTGTGGGTAAAAATGCGTTCGAGATCCTACTTGAGCGAATCAAAGATAAAGAACACGAAAAGCGAATTTTCGAAATGCAACCTGAGCTTGTAATTCGAAACACCGTGAAGAAAATGAACTAAAATTCGCCAAATATAACGATGTCAAATAAGCGCTCTAAAAGGGCGCTTATTTTTTGTATCTAAATAACTTTTCCCTGACTTAGGTTTGTTAGACAAAAAATCTCGAATCTCTAAGTCTCTGTTTTATATGTAGGTAAATCACACTCGCTCACAACCTCGAGATCATCCCGCCTTATTCTCAAATATGCACAAATATGCGCTTGTCGACACTTTTTATTGAACCAAAATCACACTTTTACGGGTAAAACGTGATGTTAATTCAATATACGAAGTATGCTCATTCTGTCACGCACAGGGCAAACCATTCGAAAGGGTGGGACGCAAAGCCTCCGGCCTGAACCATAGTACTATATGGAAGGTAGCGGGGTTACCGATGGCAAGTGTGCAAGCGATGACTTTACCCTGTAATGACATTGCTTTTGCGCATGTTTGCTACTCTCTCGGACCTGACTTTTGGTGGCGTAATATTAATTACACCGAGATAACAAAACATGGATAAACCGATACTCAAAGACTCTATGAAGCTATTTGAGGCACTTGGTAATATCAAGTCGCGCTCAATGTTTGGTGGCTTCGGACTATTCGCTGATGAAACAATGTTTGCACTAGTTGTAAATAATCAGCTTCATATAAGAGCAGACCAACAAACTTCATCTGACTTCGAGAAACAAGGGCTAAAGCCTTACGTTTATAAAAAACGTGGCTTCCCAGTCGTTACTAAGTACTACGCAATTTCCAACGATTTATGGGAGTCTAGCGAACGCTTAATCGAAGTAGCTAACCAATCGTTGAAAAAGGCAAAGCTTGAAAAAGAACAGCAAGCAACTACAAAGCCTAATCGCTTAAAAGATTTGCCTAACTTACGACTGGCAACTGAACGCATGCTGAAAAAAGCAGGCATTGAGTCAGTAGAAAAACTGGAAGAGGAAGGTGCACTTAACGCTTATAAAGCGATAAGAGATACGCACTCTGCAACCGTCAACATTGAGCTGTTATGGGCACTAGAAGGTGCTATTAACGGTACTCATTGGAGCGTTGTACCTCAAGCTCGCCGAGATGAGTTGATGAATGGCCTCCAATAAAAGTCGGCCTTAAAAACTATCTTGTAAAACCGCAGTCTAATCTGCGGTTTTTTTGTGAAATTTTTTCGACTTTCATTCTGTCTTATTACATATATCCCAAATTGGAATCATAAATATGAATAAGAAACTGATATTAGGCCTAATCCTGGTCGCGATCATTATCTTTTTAGGCGTTAACTTTAGTCAGTATTTAACGTTGGAAAATGCAAAAGCACAACAAGAAGCGCTGACCACATACATCGATCAGAACTTTGTTTTTTCGGCAGCTATTTACTTTTTTGCCTACATTGCAATTACCGCTTTTTCTATTCCTGGGGCAGCTGTGGTTACATTACTTGGTGCGGCTCTATTTGGTTTTTGGACGAGCTTATTACTGGTTTCTTTCGCCAGTACTATGGGTGCAACACTAGCATTTTTAAGCAGCCGATATTTGCTGCGTGACTGGGTACAAAACAAGTTTGGCAATAAGTTAATCGCAATTAATCAAGGCGTCGAAAAAGACGGTGCATTTTATCTATTTTCCTTGCGTCTCATTCCGGTATTCCCTTTCTTTCTTATCAACTTGTTGATGGGCTTAACGCCAATGTCTGTAGGTCGATTTTACCTTACTAGCCAAGTAGGTATGTTGCCAGGCACTGCAGTTTACTTAAACGCCGGTACTCAGTTAGCAACAATTGAAAGCCTGTCAGGCATTATTTCACCTGCGGTATTGGCCTCTTTTGCGTTACTGGGGCTGTTTCCAATCATCACTAAATGGGTTATGAATAAAGTAAGGCCAACACCGAGTCAGCAAAACTCATAATTAGTAAGTGGACGTGTTTAATGAAAATATTCATTGCTAAAAACCCAGCAGAAGCGCATATCGTGTGCGAATTATTGAAAACCGAGCAAGTCTACTGTGAAGTCCGCGGAGAAGGTATTTTCGGTTTAAAAGGAGAGCTGCCGTTTAGTGATGATACCGATCCTTATGTCTGGCTTTTTGACGCCAAACAACAAGTAAAAGCAGAAGGAATAGTACAAGCCTACCGCAAACAATCCGATGGAAATGAGTATCAAGATTGGCAGTGCCCGAAGTGCCATGAGGTAAACGAGGGGCAGTTTGGTGCTTGTTGGCAATGTGGACATCAAATAGGGGAGCCTTAATAACTCCCCTACTCCTACTCAATCGATTTATTCAGCGCTAAGCAGAAACCATTTGCTGCTTAATAAATTCGATGGAATGTTGATTGAAATCTTCAGGGCGCTCAACATTACAAACATGACCACAGTTGGGGATCTCTCGTAAAACACTAAGCTTATGCGCCGCAACCATTTCTTTAACAGGCTTAATAAACATGTAATCTCTGTCGCCCATTAAATAGAGTGTGGGAATGGGTAACTCTCGATCTTTAAAATACTTCATTAAAGGATTTACATCAGCAGCAAGAATAAACCAACGTTTAAATTCTTTTTGGCAAAGCTTCTTGGCCTCACGAATAAAAAGATGGCGAGACTCTCGCTGGCTTCTCTGTGGCATAACAATGTACGCAAAAAGTTTGTAGAGCCACATGTACGGCAGAATGTGCTTACAAAAATTACCTAATTTAACCAATATTTGAGAACGAGTATTGAGCCTTGTGACAGCGCCACCGAGCACCATTGAACGCACGCGCTCTGCTGATAATTCAGCAAGGTTTCGAACAATAATGGTACCAAGCGACATACCGACAAAATGAGCGGATTGGATCTTTAAATGGTCCAATACTTTCAAAATATCTTGGGTGACTTCCGTAAAGGTATAACGGCTGGCAATGAGCTCTTTAAGTAACTGATTTGACTTTCCATGACCTCTTAAATCGATCAGCAATAAGTTAAAGTGTTGCTTGTAAGCTTTGATTTGCTTGAACCAGATAGAAGAGCTACCGCCAGCACCATGCACAAATACAACCCACTCATGACTAGTAGGGTGCAAATAGGTTTTATGAAAAAGTAGCGGCTGGGTCATATTCAAGTATCAAAAAGGTCGTGCTATTGAGTAAAAAGCCATCCTACCACACTCCCCTTACTCAAGATAATAAAGGCACCTTATTCGGTGCCTTTCGTTACAATTTTAAGTCAATTTAACGCCGAATTGTAAAGTTGCAAATAAGCTTCTGCGGCCTTTTGCCAACAAAAATCTTGTTGCATCGCGTGCAACTGTACTTTATTCACTTCAGGTTCGTTTTGAGCATAGAGCAACAGTGCCCTTAGCATCGTTAACAACAATGCCTGCGGTGTCGGTTCGAAAAAAACAAACCCCGTCGCTTCAGAAGGGTTCACATCATAATCGTTGACGCTGTCTTTTAGACCACCGACACCACGTACTATCGGCAATGTCCCATAAGCCATACTATAGATTTGGTTTAAACCACATGGTTCAAACTCAGAAGGCATCAGAAAGAAATCAGAACCCGCTTCAACGATATGCGCAAGTTCATTATCATAGGCTTCTACGAAGACAAATTTACTAGAAAACTGTGCAGCAACCTCTTCTAGCTGAGCGGCTAGTACAGGGTCTCCGGTCCCAACGACAACTAGTTGAACATCGTGCTTCAAAAAATCGGCCAAAGCAGGCAACAAGTAATGCACACCTTTTTGCTGGGTCAACCGACAAACCATACCGAACATGGCTACATCTTTTTCAGGCAAATTTAGCCGCAGTTGTAATGCTTGTTTACACGCTTTCTTGCCTTGCGTCATACTTTGTTGGTCAGCGCAGTAATTAACTGGCAAGTAAGTATCCGTTTCCGGGTTCCAAGCACTGTAATCACAACCGTTCAAAATACCAACTAAGTCCTGCGCGCGTTGCTGAAACTCCCAAGCCATTCCATGACTGCCAAGCTCTGTTTTGAGTTCCTCTGCGTACGTAGGGCTGACCGCGTTTATCTTATCGGCATTCATTACACCAGCTTTGAGCATAGTAATATGCGTTGCACTCACCGCAGCATCGGGAACGTTTCGACAATGAAACTCTGGCAAGCACTGCACGTCTTCATAACTAAATACGCCTTTAAAGACCGCATTGTGAATTGAAATGACGCTTTTAGTATGAGCAAAAAACGGATCATTGCTATACCTGTGCTTGAGCAAAAATGGAACAAGACCAGTGTGCCAATCGTTCGCGTGTATGATATCCGGCTGAAAAGCAAGCTTCGGCAACATGTCTAAACATGCCGCACTAAAAAACGCAAAGCGCTCACCATTATCGGTATACGCTTGGTTGTTCTCCGCATACATCGATGGTCGATTGAAATACGGCTGACAATCAATCAGATAAACAGGATTTTGACCTAGCATGAGCCGCAGAACTCGATACTCCGTATGCGGCCATGATGTTAGTTCTGTTTCTAATACAACTTCTGCGTCAGCGAGTTTATCAATACTGCTGTACGCAGGGATGGTAATTCTTACGTCTTGCTGTAGGTTTTGAAGGGCTTCCGGTAGTGCCTTGGCAACGTCTGCCAAGCCACCACTTTTAATGAGACCTTCAACCTCAGAAGCTACAAACAGAATAGATAAGTTGTTAGTAGCCAACTCGAGCTCCTTTCGGAATAACAACAATGCCCTCCTCAGACACGTGGAAGTGTTTTTTATCTTCTTGAAGATTCACACCAATCTGAGTACCAGGAGCAATATCGGCATCCTTATCGACAATCACACGACGTAAAACACAGCCTTCGCCAATTTTCACGTCACCAAGAAGGATACATTCGCTGATATCGCAAGCAGATGCAATATTACTGCGGAACCCAAGCACCGACTTTTCTATTCTTGAGCCTCTGACGTAACTGCCATTACATACCAAACTGTCGATGATCTGAACACGGCCATTATCAGAGTCTGTAAATGTCGCTGGCGGCAATGGAGGATAATAAGTATGCAGCGGCCATTTACGGTTATATAGTGAAAACGGTGCGTCTTTTTCTAGCAGATCCATGTGCGCTTCCCAGTACGCATCAATGGTTCCCACGTCACGCCAGTACACCTCTTCTCTTTCACCGCTGATTTTGTTAGTACTGAAGTCATACACGAACACGTCACCTCGAGGGAACATCTTAGGAATAATGTCCTTCCCAAAATCATGTGATGAAGCTTCATTATCCGCATCTTCAACCAACTCAGAGAATAACACCTGAGCTTCAAAAACGTAGTTACCCATTGAAACTAAAGCGTAATCAGGATCGCCAGGAATCGACTTCGGGTTTGCTGGTTTCTCTTCAAAGCCTATCATGCGACCTTCACTGTCCACTTCGATAACCCCAAATTGCGACGCCTCTTTTAGTGGCATACGCAATGCAGATACCGTCAGAGAAGCCTGCTTTTCTGAATGGAAGTTCAGCATTTGTTTGATATCCATCTTATAGATATGGTCAGAGCCAAAAATACAAACTTGCTCTGGTTCCTCTAATTCCATAAAACGGAGATTTTGATAGATCGCGTCTGCCGTTCCTTCGTACCAACGCTTACCAGTGCGCATTTGAGCAGGAATAGGATCGATAAAGCGGTCAGTGATGCCATTAATGTTCCAGCCCTTTTTTAAATGATGGAACAAAGATTGAGATTTAAATTGGGTGAGGACGTAAATGCGCATTAAATCCGCATTTACAAAATTGTTTAGAGCAAAATCGATCAATCGATAGCTACCACCAAACGGTACCGAAGGTTTACTACGAGATTCTGTTAAAGGTCTCAAACGAGAGCCTTCACCGCCAGCAAGAATCATTCCCAAAACACCAGCCATTTGTTGTTCTCCATATCGTTATAGCTTGGATTTGGTACTCGCTTGAATGAGTCATACTCGGGGAGTCAAGCGAATACATTTAGTAACCGTATCAGGAGTTTCTTTGAACTCTTACAACACGATAAAAAAGCTACGGCACTTCCAGTATGCAACGTCCACTCTTTTCTTATTTTTCGACGCAAAATGCACACAGTTGCACTAATTTTTGTAATAAATTATCTAAGCAGGTTCTAAATTACAATTTTTAATACGCCATTCTGTGTTCCATACAGTTCTTGCTTACTCAAGACGATATCTAGATCACACATGCAAAAGCAAACGATTACATTATGAAAACAATTTACGAACGGATTCACTACACCACCGACTTTTTGAGCTTAATATATAACAAATATATGAATGCAAAATGAAAGTTACGACGAATGTTTTTTACATAAAAAATACGTTCACTACTAATAAATCGTGACTCTGGTGTTTTCTAGCGACAATGGTGCTTGTTAAAGTGAGGAAAGGTCGATTAGAGGAAGAATGCGCAGAAGAAAACTGTAGGCCCCTACGCAAAAAAAGGCTGCGATATCGCTGCCTTTTTACATTACTTTAATGGTGCATTTTTATGCTTTCGCTTTTTTACGCTTATCTGTGACTTCCCACTTACCTTCAACAAAGAGCGCTGTCCAACCAGATGGTTTGCCGTTCTCTTCCGAACGAACGTAGTTCTCTTTTGTTTTGCGACTAAAGCGTACAACTGCAGGACGACCATCAGGATCTTCTTGCGGTGCGGTCGCTAGGTATTTGAACTTCTCAGGTAAACGCTCTTCAAAACGTGCCAGTTCAGCAACCAAAGGAGCACGTGTCTCGCGCGATTTCGGGAAGTTGCTTGCCGCCATAAATAGACCTGAAGCACCATCACGAAGTACGAAATACGCATCTGAGTTTTCACAAGGCAACTCGGGGAAATGAACAGGATCTTCTTTCGGTGGCGCGACTTCGCCATTCTTCAGAATCTTACGAGTGTTCTTACACGTTTCACTCGTACAGTCCATGTATTTACCAAAGCGACCGTTCTTAAGCACCATATCAGAGCCACATTTGTCACATTCAACAACTGGACCATCATAGCCTTTGACTTTGAACTCACCGTATTCAACAAGGTAGCCTTCACAGTTCGGGTTATTACCACAAACATGCATCTTACGCTTGTCATCAATCAGGTACGCATCCATCGCCGTTTCACAGATCGGACAACGCTTTTTAGCACGAAGCGCGGCCGTTTCAACGTCTTCTTCTAAAACGTTAATAATACCTTCTTCGTCACCCAAGTTGATGGTTGTCTTACAACGCTCTTTTGGTGGTAACGCGTAACCAGAACAGCCTAAGAACACACCTGTCGAAGCAGTACGGATACCCATTGGACGGCTACACGTCGGACATTCGATATCCGTCATGACGATATGGTTTAGCTTCATACCGCCTTCTGACTCATCCAATTCCGCTTTTTCAAGATCGCCAGTGAAATCAGCAAAGAAGTTATCTAGCACTGCTTTCCAGTTCACTTCACCTTCAGCGATTTGGTCCAGTTTCTGTTCCATGCGGGCGGTGAAGTCGTAGTTCATTAAATCGTTAAAGCTGTCATCAAGGCGGTCGGTAACAATTTCGCCCATTTTTTCGGCGTAGAAACGACGCTGATCAACTTTTACGTAACCACGATCTTGAATCGTAGAAATGATCGATGCATAAGTCGAAGGACGACCAATACCTCGTTTTTCCAGCTCTTTAACCAGTGCTGCTTCAGTGTAGCGCGCAGGTGGCTTTGTAAAGTGCTGTTTAGGGTCAAGTGACTCTAAGCTTAGCTTATCGCCAAGTTGTACCGCAGGAAGGATTGTATCCTCGTTTTTGCCCATTGGACGTTGTACACGAGTCCAGCCGTCAAATTTAAGGATACGGCCTTTCGCTTTAAGCGTGTATTCTGCTGCTTTTACGCTGATGGTTGTTGAATCGTATTCTGCTGGTGTCATTTGACACGCGACAAACTGATTCCAAATCAAAGCGTAAAGTTTGTGCGCATCAGCATCGACACCTTGCAGGTCTTCCGCTTTAACACCCACATTTGAAGGACGGATCGCTTCGTGCGCTTCCTGTGCCCCTTCTTTACTGCCATACGTCAGCGGTTTCGCTGGTAAATACTTATCACCAAACTCAGAACCAATAAAATCACGTACAGCGTCCACAGCCTCGGCACTTAGGTTAGTCGAGTCCGTACGCATATAAGTGATATAACCGGCCTCATAGAGGCGCTGAGCTAGCATCATGGTCTTTTTCACGCCGTAGCCAAGACGTGTACTCGCTGCCTGTTGAAGCGTAGAGGTGATGTAAGGTGCTGAAGGCTTGCTCTTCGTCGGGCGATCTTCACGCTTACATACTTCGTAACTTGCATTCTCAAGCACAGACATCGCTGCTTTGGTTTCTGCCTCATTAACTGGCTTAAACGCAGAACCATCTTTCTGAGCAACAAGTAGTTTAAAGTCCGCTTTGTCTTTCGTTTTCGTATTCGCATGAATATCCCAGAATTCTTCTGGTACAAACGCGTTAATCTCACGCTCACGCTCAACTAATAGTTTCACCGCAACAGACTGCACGCGACCAGCAGATAAACCACGAGCCACTTTTTTCCAAAGTAGAGGTGAAACCATAAAACCAACGACACGGTCCATGAAGCGACGCGCTTGTTGGGCATTAACACCATCCATGTTCAGCTCTCCAGGTGTTTGGAAAGCTTGTTGGATCGCGTTTTTCGTAATTTCGTTAAAAACTACACGTTTGTATCGCTCTTCATCGCCACCGATGATCTCACGAAGGTGCCATGCGATTGCTTCCCCTTCGCGGTCCAAGTCGGTTGCGAGATAAACGCAATCTGCGTCTTTGGCGAGTTTTTGTAGTTCGTTGACAACTTTTTCTTTGCCTGGAAGGATTTGGTAATTCGCTTCCCAGTCATGATATGGGTTAATCCCCATTTTTTTGATCAACGCTTTGCGGTCTTTCTCTTTTTTAACGCGCGCTTTCTCTTCCGGACTCATCCCTTTTGTTGAGATGGCTGCGGCTTTTTTCTCACCAGTGCTTTGACCGGCCGTAGGCAGATCACGCACATGACCAACACTAGACTTAACAATAAAGTCTTTACCAAGGTACTTATTTATCGTCTTTGCCTTGGCTGGTGACTCCACTATAACGAGTGATTTACCCATAACTGACTCTAACGTCCTTCATAATAATGCGGGTAGAAACCTTGTTTAAAGGCCACCCGCATAATGTTCTATTTCATTGCTTCTTTTTTTACTATTGTGCGAGATGAAAAGAAGATCAACTGCTTTTTTGAAATTCAGATCCGATTGGTTGACAATTCATCGTCTTTATACTTCAAAGAGACAGGGTTCTGAAAGGTATTGAGCGGCATATCTAAACAGGCAAACTTAGCATCCGCTAATCCAATGCAATAAATTTTGTTACCCATCACAAAATAGTTTCGTTCAGTGGCTCTTCCATATCCTCCAACTAATCATACTTACACTCTAAAAATTGATCTGTTTAGGCTAAGTGAACGATTGATTGAATTAATCATGCAAACCCATTTTAGTTGTAGGTATACTCAGCGTTCTCAACTGAAATGAATGGTAGAAAAAGTATGTCTGATAGAACGTTTATCGAAGAGTTCGACCTTCTTTTGATCGCTAACCAAATCATCCAAGAACACGATGATTACATCGAAGGGATGCGAGCAACAAGCGTAGAAGAAAAAGAAGGTGTTTTAGTTTTTAAAGGTGAATACTTCCTTGATGACAAAGGTTTACCAACTTCAAATACGACTGCAGTATTCAATATGTTCAAATACTTAGCGCATCACCTTTCCAAGGAATTTACGCTGGTTAAATAGTAGCGGAAAACAAAAAAGCCAGAGTGTTATTCACTCTGGCTTTCCTGTTTCAGGTCAGAATATTTAGCAGCTTAAAGCCTTAAGTTTGTCGAAGTAGTCAGGGAACGTTTTCGACGTACACTTTGGATCGTTAATCGTCACAGGCGTATCACTAAGTGCCACCAGCGAAAAACACATCGCCATTCGATGATCATCGTAAGTATCAATCGCAGCATGCTTTAACTGAGAGACAGGTTTGACAATGATGTAGTCTTCCCCTTCTTCCACTTCCGCACCCACTTTACGTAATTCCGTCGCCATAGCTGACAAACGGTCTGTTTCTTTTACACGCCAGTTATAAACGTTACGAATAGCAGTAGTGCCTTCGGCAAATAGCGCTGTTGTCGCGATGGTCATTGCAGCATCAGGGATATGGTTGTAATCCATATCGATGCCTTTCAATTGACCAACACGTGAAATTACGTAGTCATCACCCCATTCAATTTCTGCACCCATTTTTTCAAGCGCATCAGCAAATTGAATATCACCTTGAATGCTGTTTTTACCGATACCCGTGACTTTAACTTCTCCGCCTTTGATGGCTGCCGCCGCCAAGAAGTAAGAAGCAGAAGACGCGTCACCTTCAACCAAGAAATCACCTGGAGCGATGTATTGCTGACCGGCAGGAATCACAAACTCTTGATAGTCGTTGTTGATCACATCGACCCCAAACTGCTTCATGATATGCAGGGTGATATCGATATAAGGCTTAGAAACCAACTCGCCTTCGATGTTGATGCGAATTTCACCTTCAGCCAATGGCGCAGACATTAAGAAAGCGGTCAAGAACTGACTTGAAATGGATCCATCGATAGAAACTGTACCTGCTTTTAGGCCAGTACCGACTATTTTGAGAGGCGGAAAGTTCTCGTTTTCCATGTACTCAACGTTCGCACCAGCATCTTTCAGTGCCGTGACAAGGTGACCAATTGGACGCTCTTTCATACGAGGTTCGCCCGTCAGTACATACTCCCCTTCTCCAAGACAAAGAGCCGCAGCTAATGGTCTCATCGCAGTGCCAGCATTACCGAGAAATAACTCTACCGGTTCTGAGACAGAAAACGGACGCCCAAGGCCTTCAACGAGACATTCTGTTTTATCTTCGGAAAGTTGGTATTGAACGCCGAGTTTAGTCAGCGCATTCAGCATATGACGGATATCATCACTGTCGAGGAGGTTAGTAAGGCGAGTTCTGCCTTTAGCAAGAGCAGCAAGTAAAAGAGCTCGATTAGAAACGCTTTTAGAGCCAGGAAGATTCACTTCCCCTTGAATTTTATTGATAGGTTGTAACGTTAGGCTTTCCATTAAAAGTTGATAATCCTTTGTGCCCTCAACATACGATTTTTTATGAGAGCTAAACAATTCTTCGTGAATTCAGACTACCCAAAAAAACACGACAAAACCAGAGCAAATCGGCGCTAATTTATGAATATACTCAAGTAGCCTAAAGATGCAGAATTAAAGGCATTGCCAGTGATGTAAATAAGAGCGAAAAAAGCGCGACGAAACAGCAAACTATTTCGACTTTATTTGACGATAAGCCAGCCCTACTGTGCATGCCTGATTAGGCTAAAATAATGTAGGATTAATAAGCGATATCAACTCTGACTCCATCATCAAAATATAAGATACGAACTTCATCCCCTCGACTAAATAGCATATTTTTATCAACATCTTGGATAACATTAATCAGCTTGTCGCCCTTCACTTTAATGAGTAGCTCAACTAACTTATATTCAACCGTGTATTGGTAATTACTTTGATTTTGTGCAACCGCTGCACCTGCAAGTGCACCCACTGCCGTCGCAACTTCTCGTCCAGTACCACCACCAAATTGATTGCCGACTAAACCGCCTATTGTGGCACCAAGTAGCGTTTTCCAACCGTTACTTTTCGATTGAACGACCTCTTGCTGAGTAATATAACGGACAGAGTCAATCTTCCCATACACCACTTCATTTACCGGCTTGGCAACATTTCTTTCATAGGCTGCGTTGGCGGCAAGTGGGAAAAACAGTATGATCCAAAGCCATACTTTCACAATATTTCTTGACCAGGTCATCATAAACTCCTCTGACTCTAATGTTGGTAACGACTTCTTATGGCTATTTATTTAACTGAACTCGATGATACGTTCAACTTTCCCTCACCGTATAAAGCACTCAGCGATCCCAATGGTTTGCTTGCTTTTGGCGGTGACTTAGATCCCATGAGAATCCTCAATGGTTACTATCAAGGCATTTTCCCTTGGTATGGTCCTGGAGAACCTATTCTATGGTGGAGCCCTTCCCCACGCGCTGTTTTTGATCCCTTAGCGTTTAAACCGTCTAAAAGTCTCAAAAAATTTCAGCGTAAACATAACTATAAAGTAACGCTCAATTTCGCGACAGAAGAAGTGATTAGACTATGTTCATCAACACGTCCTGCAGAGGAAACTTGGCTCAACGAGGAAATGCAAACGTCTTACATTGAGTTAGCTAAACTGGGTCACTGTCACTCTGTAGAAGTATGGCATGACAACGAGCTCATTGGGGGACTATATGGCATCTGCGTTGGTCAACTTTTTTGCGGAGAGTCGATGTTTAGCCTAAAAGATAACGCATCTAAAATTGCATTGTGGTACTTATGCAACCATTTGGCGTCAAAGCAAGGTCAATTAATCGATTGTCAGGTTATGAACTCGCACTTGGCATCACTTGGCGCATTTGAACTAGAGCGTAACGAGTTTATGCAAAAACTACTATCTTTAAGAGAAAAACAAACACTATTTGATACCTATAAGCCCCAAGTTTTGCAGGATTCAGTATGAGTACGGATATACAACATATTCGAATTGGATTAACGAATAATCACCCTTGCAGTTACTTGCCTGAACGGCAAGAGCGTGTGGCGGTGGCACTTGATGCAGGGCTGCATACTGAAGAAAACTATCAACTGCTGATGGCCAACGGCTTTCGTCGTAGCGGAGATACCATATATAAACCGCACTGTGAGCATTGTAATGCTTGTCAGCCAATTCGAGTCTCGATTCCGGACGTGACGCTATCAAAAAGCCAGAAGAGGCTGCTCAGTAAAGCACAGTTTTTACGCTGGGAAATGAAACCTGAAATGGATGAGGAATGGTTTGAGCTTTACAGTCGGTACATCTGCAAACGGCATAAAAACGGCACTATGTACCCACCAAAGCGTGATGAGTTTTCTCGGTTTGCCCAAACCAGTTGGTTGACCACTTCATTTTTACATATTTACGATGAGTCAAATCAATTACTCGCCATTGCGGTAACGGATGTAATGACTCAATGTTCGAGTGCATTTTATACTTTTTTTGACCCTGACTACCCGTTATCTCTTGGCACTTTGGCAGTGCTCTATCAAATAAAATACTGCCAAGAAAACAAACAACAGTGGCTTTATTTGGGTTATCAGATTGATGAGTGTCCAGCAATGAACTATAAAACACGCTTTCAACGCCACCAAAGGCTAGTAAATCAGCGTTGGCGAGGGTAGAATACGCCTCAACTTTACATAATTACTATTTAGCGGCAGAATATAGCCCGCTAATATTGCCTAATTTCTAAAGAGGATTAAATGGCTAAAGAAGACGTAATCGAGATGCAAGGCACGGTCCTTGACACTCTACCAAACACTATGTTCCGTGTTGAACTTGAAAACGGTCACGTTGTGACTGCTCACATCTCTGGCAAGATGCGTAAGAACTACATCCGTATCCTAACGGGTGACAAAGTAACTGTAGAGATGACTCCATACGACCTGTCAAAAGGCCGCATCGTCTTCCGCGCTCGTTAATCTCTGATTTTCGGATGCAATAAAAAACGGAGCAGTTTGCTCCGTTTTTTATTGCATGATTTTTATTTCCGAGTAGGTTCAGACAAACAAAAAGCGCACGATAAAATCGTGCGCTTTTACTTCCCTACGGAGCAATTAATGCATCGCTGCCTCTTTCTCACTCAAATATTCAAATTTAAGTGTGTCATTCACTAGTGTTACTTTCACAGTGCCGCCGTCGACTAGAGAGCCAAACAACAATTCGTTAGCCAAAGGTTTCTTAAGTTGCTCTTGGATAACGCGTCCCATTGGGCGAGCACCCATCGCCTTATCATAACCTTTATTCGCTAACCAATGGCGTGCATCTTGCGATACCTCCATTGATACGCCACGAGCATCAAGTTGCACCTGCAGTTCAACAATAAACTTATCAACAACTTGATGGATAACGCTTTCATCAAGGCTGTTAAACCAGATGATGTTATCAAGACGGTTACGGAACTCAGGAGTGAATACCTTCTTAATTTCCGCCATCGCATCGTGACTGTTGTCTTGCTGAATCAAACCAATTGATTTCTTCTCAGTTTCAGCCACACCCGCGTTGGTTGTCATAACGAGGATGACATTACGGAAGTCTGCTTTACGACCGTTGTTGTCCGTTAGCGTACCATTATCCATCACTTGCAATAGCAAATTAAAGATATCTGGATGCGCTTTCTCAATCTCATCGAGTAATACGACTGAATGTGGGTGCTTGATAACAGCGTCTGTCAGCAAGCCACCTTGGTCGTAACCGACATAACCAGGAGGTGCACCAATTAAGCGACTCACGGAGTGACGCTCACCATATTCCGACATATCAAAACGAAGTAGCTCGATCCCTAGAAGCTTAGATAGCTGCACCGTCACCTCTGTTTTACCCACCCCAGTAGGGCCAGCAAACAAGAATGAACCAACTGGTTTGTTATCCACGCCCAAACCTGCACGTGTCAGCTTGATCGCTTCGGATAATGCATCAATCGCATTATCTTGACCAAATACCAACATCTTCATCTTGCTATCTAGGTTCTTCAAGATGTCTTTATCTGAAGAAGAAACCGACTTCTCTGGGATTCGTGCCATCTTGGCAACCATCGCTTCGATATCGGCAACACCAACCGTTTTCTTACGGCGGCTTGCAGGAGCAAGACGACTGCGAGCACCAGCTTCATCAATGACATCAATGGCTTTATCTGGTAAATGACGTTCATTGATGTATTTCGCCGAAAGTTCTACCGCGGCACGCAGTGCTTTATTGGTGTAACGTACTTCATGGTGTGCTTCGTACTTCGGCTTCAAGCCCATCAAGATTTTAGTTGTGTCATCCAGAGAAGGCTCTACAACGTCTATCTTTTGGAAACGACGGGACAACGCACGCTCTTTCTCGAAAATGTTGCTGTATTCTTGGTATGTAGTCGAGCCGATACAACGCAACTTACCGCTACTTAGTAGAGGTTTGATAAGGTTTGCGGCATCAACTTGACCACCAGAAGCCGCACCCGCACCGATGATTGTGTGTATCTCATCGATGAACAAAATTGCATCTTCTTCTTTTTCAAGCTGTTTCAAAATCGCCTTGAAGCGTTTTTCAAAATCACCACGGTACTTAGTACCAGCCAATAGAGAACCAATATCCAATGAGTAAATCACGCTGTTTTGAATAACTTCCGGGACCTGCCCTTCTACAATTCGCCAAGCAAGACCTTCTGCGATGGCTGTTTTACCTACCCCGGCTTCACCCACTAGTAATGGGTTATTCTTGCGGCGGCGGCAAAGTACTTGAATAGTGCGCTCTAGCTCTTTATCGCGACCAATCAGTGGATCGATATTGCCATCTTTAGCGACCTGATTAAGGTTAGTCGCAAAGCTTTCCAAACGTTCTTCAGAATTCGGCTCTTCGACACTCTCTGAACTGAACGAATCTGATGATGGGTCTTCGCTTGCACCTGACGCTTTAGTAATACCATGGGAGATAAAGTTAACAATATCTAAGCGGGAGATGTCGTTTTTCTTCAGTAGGTAGGCGGCATGCGACTCTTGCTCACTGAAGATCGCCACAAGCACGTTTGCACCTGTTACTTCGTTGCGGCCAGACGACTGTACATGAAAGACGGCGCGTTGTAGCACACGTTGAAAACTCAAAGTCGGCTGGGTTTCACGCGTCTCATCACTGTCTGGGATAAGAGGCGTAGTTTGATCGATGAATATATCGAGTTCGTTACGTAAAGCGTCAAGATCCGCTTTACAAGCTAAAAGGGCTTCCTTAGCTGCATCATTTTCCAATAATGCAAGTAGGAGGTGTTCGACAGTCATAAACTCGTGGCGTTTATCTCGCGCCCGAGCAAATGCACCGTTAAGGCTTGACTCTAGTTCTTTATTTAGCATAAGTACCTCCCGAAAAAACAACTTGGGTTGTTCGAGCAAGTCTTCTTTGTTTACGCTTGCTCCATAGTGCAAAGTAGCGGATGTTCATTTTCCCTTGCGTACATCGTAACTTGCGCTACTTTTGTTTCGGCAATTTCTGCACTGTATGTGCCACAGATTGCCTTTCCTTCATAGTGAATCTTGAGCATGATCTGAGTCGCTTTATCAATGTCATGTGAAAAGAATCGCTCAAGTACCTCTATGACGAAATCCATAGGTGTATAGTCATCATTATTTAGTACAACATTGTACAGCTTAGGTGGCTGAACTTTCGTACTTTCTCGCTCCAGAAGATCAGAGTCCGGAGTGACCCATTCAAAATTTTTACTCATGGCAATTCAAAGATATCGTATCAAAGGGTTGATGTTTTCGACCTATAAAAACAATCTACCACAAGCGTGCAGCGCGGTGTAGTGAGATATGGCACCGAATTCGATCTTTGATCGATAAAAGTTGCTACCTAATATAGAGACTAATGCAGGTCTTGAGGGGGCGCAAATAAAAGATGCTTGTCGATAAGTTACACATTTTTACTTATAAAATAACTTTCTTTTTACCCCCTCCGAGCTATTGCGAAACATCTCTCAGTCTTCTACCGAGATCACACTTCCTAACTGAGAATGGGGTAATTATCACGAAAACTTCATTTTTTATTCAGTTAGAGGATTCATCTATCATAAGCAACACGAACAGTATGGTTTTTCCAATGAATACTACTTTGCAGGCTAATTGACCAAACTTCCGCGTATATACGAAAAACTGTTTGCAAATTTGTTAATCTCAAAAGTGATTTGTTTTCAATTATATTTCTGTTTGTTGCTTAATGCTATTGACTGTCGGGATTCATTGACTACAGTGGAAAGTGTTGATGCATAAATCGTCATTTTGAATCCATTTGTTTTTAAGCAGCTTGGTGAATGTGATTTCTCATTGACTAGATGTTTGTTAGCGTTCGCTGACAATAGTAGTACCAGGTTAAAGGTATAACTTGGTTGTTGTAACAACTCAGTAAAAAATGCATGAGGGATGTAAAAGCATGGCTACAGGTACAGTAAAGTGGTTTAACAATGCCAAAGGATTTGGGTTTATTTGTTCAGATGAAGAAGAGGGAGATATCTTTGCCCACTACTCAACTATCCAGATGGACGGTTATCGTACACTGAAAGCAGGCCAACAAGTCTCATACGAGATTGAAAAAGGTCCCAAAGGCTGTCACGCGAGTAGCGTCGTGCCTCTTGAAGGTCAAGCCAAATAATTAGAGCGCTGTCGAAAAATAAAAATATTGCTCTCGAAACGTCATTTTGATGTTCTGAAGAGAAAAATAAACCCGCCAAGATAGCGGGTTTCTTACTATTTGTAGCTTATGAAATACAGATAGACCACATACAAAGTATTGATAAAAGAAGAAACACGCCGAAAGCGACGTGCTCTTTTCATCTATTTTACTTGTTAATGATCGCGTTAAAGGTTTCGCTTGGGCGCATCAACTTAGAAACCAATGCATCGTCTAGCAGGTAGTAACCGCCCAGCTCTCCTTTCACACCCTGTGAGTTGTTTAGCTCAGCGACGATTTTTTCTTCATGCTCTGACAACGCTTTCGCAATCGGTGCAAACTCAGCAGCGAGATCAGCATCGTCTGTTTGCTCGGCAAGTGCTTTCGCCCAGTAAAGTGCGAGGTAGAAATGACTACCGCGGTTATCTAATTCGCCCACTTTACGTGACGGAGACTTGTTGGTATCTAAAAACTCACCAGTCGCTTTGTCTAGCGTATCCGCCAAAACTTGCGCTTTCGGGTTGTTTGCCACCACACTTAGATGTTCTAGGGATGCAGCTAGTGCTAAGAACTCACCTAAAGAATCCCAACGAAGGTGATTCTCTTTTTCTACTTGTTGAACATGCTTAGGAGCAGAACCACCAGCACCTGTTTCAAATAGACCACCGCCATTCATCAGTGGAACGATAGATAGCATCTTAGCTGACGTGCCTAACTCTAAAATTGGGAACAAGTCTGTTAGGTAGTCACGAAGAACGTTACCCGTTACAGAAATAGTATCTAGACCCGCTTTCATACGCTCTAGCGAGTACTTACAAGCATCAACAGGAGATAGGATCTTAATCTCTAGACCGTCAGTATCGTGCTCTGGTAAGTACGTATTTACTTTCTTAATGAGTTCAGCATCGTGCGCACGGTTTTCGTCTAGCCAGAATACGGCTGGAACACCTGTTGCACGTGCGCGAGTCACTGCTAGTTTAACCCAATCTTGGATTGGTGCGTCCTTCACCTGACACATACGGAAGATATCGCCTTCTTCAACCGCTTGCTCTAACAATACGTTACCCGCAGTATCAACAACGCGAACAGTACCCGCTGCGTCTAGAATGAATGTCTTGTCGTGAGAACCATACTCTTCTGCTTTTTGAGCCATTAAGCCAACGTTAGGTACGCTACCCATAGTGGTTGGGTCAAATGCGCCGTGCTCTTTACAGAAATCAATAACCGCTTGGTAAATACCTGCGTAGCTACGATCTGGAATCATCGCTTTGGTGTCTTTTTGTTTACCATCTGGTCCCCACATTTGACCAGAAGAGCGAAGCATTGCTGGCATAGAAGCATCTACAATAATGTCGCTTGGTACATGTAAGTTTGTGATACCACGATCAGAATCAACCATCGCAAGTTCTGGTTGAGTTTGGTAAACCGCTTGAATGGCCGCTTCAACTTCTGCTTTTTGCGCTTCAGGTAGAGACTCAATTTTTGAGTAAACATCACCGATGCCATTGTTTACATCAACGCCTAGCTCTTCAAACAGCTTGCCGTACTTATCGAAAACGTCTTTGTAGTAAACTTTTACTGCATGGCCGAAAATGACAGGGTCAGAAACTTTCATCATTGTCGCTTTCATATGAAGAGACAGCAGCACGTCTTGTGCTTTCGCTTCAGCAATCTCTTTCTCGAAAAATTCAACCAGCGCCTTCTTCTTCATCACTGAAGTGTCAATGACTTCTTTATCTAGTAATGGGAACGCAGACTTGAGCTCTTTAACTGTACCGTCATTACCAACAAACTCGATTTTTACCTCTGTTGCACCAGAGATAGTCGTGGACTTTTCGCTACCAAAGAAGTCATTGTCTGACATGCTCGCAACATGAGACTTAGACTCTGATGACCACGCACCCATTGAATGTGGATTTTTCTTCGCGTAGTTCTTAACCGAAGTTGGAGCACGACGGTCTGAGTTACCTTCACGAAGTACTGGGTTAACCGCACTACCTTTGATTTTGTCGTAAGCCGCTTTAATCGCTTTCTCTTCGTACGTGCTCGGTTCTTCTGGGTAGTTTGGTAAATCGTAACCTTTCGCCTGAAGCTCTTTAATCGCCGCTTTAAGCTGAGGAACTGAAGCTGAAATGTTAGGTAGCTTGATGATATTTGCTTCTGGAGTTTGAGCTAGTTCACCAAGCTCTGTCAACGCATCGCCAATGCGCTGTTCTTCTTTTAGATGCTCTGGGAAGTTAGCGATAATTCGACCTGCTAGTGAAATATCACGAGTATCTACATTGATGCCAGACGATGCTGTGAATGATTGAATGATTGGTAGTAATGAATAAGTTGCTAGCGCCGGCGCTTCATCAGTGATGGTGTAGATAATTGTAGGTTTTTCTGTAGGCATGAAATTTCCCTATTTTTTAATCAACTTGTTGGCTGATCAACTCAGCGTCTGAGTTGGTTTAATTGACGCATTGCTGCACGTTAGCAGTACATGTCTCCTCACTAACGCCACATGCGGTTCGCACTCTTTGTTGTAGTTTGAAGCTCTGGGCTCTGAATCCATGAGTGCACTGATATAATTAAACAAATAACACGAATTAGTCTATCATTCTGTGCGCGTTTGTTAGTTTTAGGCGCGCAAATCATATCCGATCATGAGAAAACTTAAAACTTTCAAACACAGTTCATTTACATTTTTGCAGGGTAGTTAACATGTCATCTCGTACAGGTCATGAAAAAGGTCGCGGTCGCAATCAATCCCAAACGGGCCGATTTAAACACTCAGGAGCTCGCAATAGCTCAAAGACTCGTACTCAAACAAACCGTCGCCCTGTTCGCTCAGCAAGAAACCAAAAGCCAAAAGTGGATCCAAAAGACCGTAAAGTCATTATATTCAACAAGCCTTACGACACGCTCAGTCAATTTACCGATGGTGATGGTCGCAAAACGTTAGCGGACTATATCCCAATCAAAGATGTCTATGCGGCTGGCCGATTGGACCGAGACAGCGAAGGTTTGATGGTGCTCACTAACGATGGCATCTTGCAGGCGAAGCTCACGCAGCCAAAGTCAAAATCCCCGAAGACTTATTGGGTTCAAGTCGATGGCGCTCCTCTAGAGCAAGATCTTGAAAAATTGAGAAAGGGAGTAGAGCTAAAAGATGGTATGACCCTACCAGCCGAAGTTGAAGTGATTCCAGAACCACAAGTCTGGGATAGAACCCCTCCTGTTCGTTTTCGCGCAAATATCCCTACCACTTGGTTAGCCATTACCATTATTGAAGGAAGAAATCGTCAGGTGCGTCGCATGACTGCGCACATTGGCTTCCCTACTTTGCGCCTCATTCGTCATTCGATGGGTGATATCGTCCTTAAAGACCTAATGCCTGGTGAATGGAGAGAAATCTCTCTCTAATAGGCAGAAAAGATAAAAGCAGGCTTAAAGCCTGCTTTTTAGATTCGTACTTTTTCAGTTAAGCCCTATCTAATGAACTAAGGGATTACTGCTCAGCAAGCCAGTTTTTAAATGCCTCTTTTTCCGCCGGAGACGCTTTCTGGTACATCGTCTTTAATACATCAACCATTGGGCTGTCGTTCGATGCGACTGTTGAACGGGTATCACTACTCTCAACTCGAGGCTCGATATCACTTACTGATTGTTGATGCTGATTCACAGTTACATAACTAACGGCAACACTCGCGATACCGCCAGCAATATTGTAGTTACGAGATTCTTGAGGGTAATTACGACCAATTTGAACACCATCTGACTCTAATACATCTTCGACCAAAGCAATAGGTTGACCTTTGGTGTCCAGCAGTTGCCAATCTAAAGGTGAGATGTTGTTTTGCGCTTGACGAAGAGTTTTAAACTCTGGTAGTTCAAACTTTAGTTTTTCATTTTCAACATCAAACTTAGCGATGATCACGTCACTGTAAACTGTCTTAAGGTTTTCGTTTGTTTCAAAAGCAGGTTGATATTTGAAGACAATTTGGTTAGTTCCGTCGGGGATCTCAATTGTCTTCTCACTAGAGAAAAGTCCCCCCTCAAGTTTTGGCTTCTCCATATTGACGGCCAGTAACTTCACGTCTTCTGGAACCACTAAAGTCGTTGCAGCATAAAGGTTTGTACTGGCAAGAATAGACAACGCCATTGCCACTTTTAATGATAACTGCATAGAGTTTTTCATCCTTATCTTCATAGTAAAAGACCCAGCATATAGCTGGGTCTTACAATATCAAACTGGGTATTGATTACCAGTAGAAACGTGCACCAACACCGAAGTCAGTTTTAGAATCAGTTTCTGCAGTTGTTTTACCAGCTTCTAGCTTATCACCATCAAAATTGTAACCCGCTTCTGCGAATACGCGAGCCCATTTAGAGAACTTGTATTCAACGCCAGCGTAAAACTTAGATTGGTCGCCATCTTTCTTGCCAGATTTGTCAGAAGATGACATTACTAGCTCGTAGCCAGAGTAAAGTGTTGTTTTAGGAGCTACAGCGAACATGCCTGCTAGAGAGATACCGTGAGAATCGATAGTCTCGTTAGCTGCTTTGTCTTCATTTTCGTTGTAGTAGTACGTAGCACCTAGAGTGTGCTCATCTAGAGCGTATTCAGCAGTTACTTCGAAAGATAGGTTCTCAGTGTTGTTACCTTTAGAAGCAATCTTGTTCTCAGAAGAAAGAACGCCAGCGTGTACAGATAGGTCATTGAAAGACTTACCTACGAATACTTCGCGGATTTCTTCGTTTTGATCTTTCTCACCTAGCGCGTAACCAGCTTTTAGCCAGAATGCGTCATTTTCGTAAGCGTATTTAATTTGAGAAGAGTTGTTCCACGCGTGTCCGTAAAGAAGTGCAGAACCACCGAAGAAGTATGAGTAATCAGCTCCGTAGATGTCATCAGCCCAAGTACCTTCTTTACCAAAACGAAGTGTACCCATATCGCCCATGTCGAAGCCAAAGATGTGACGGCGTACGTATACTGAGTCATCAGTACGCTCGCTTGAATCAGCACCTGCACCGTAGTTGTCACCTAGAGCAACACCGATTTCAACTTCACCTAGAACTTTTAGGTTGTCGTTTACAACGTAAACACCATTTACACCCATACGAGAAGAGCTAGTGTTTAGCTCTGCAGTGTGGTCTGTGCTGTCTAGGAATAGAAGAGTTGGACGTAGCTGACCGTAGAAATCTACAGAACCTTCTTCAGATTTGAATACTTCAGCTGCGTTCACTGAAGTTGCAGACGCAACTACAGCTAGTGCTAATAGAGTTTTTTTCATAATTAATCCACTGCCTTTTCTTAGTTCGGGATATCCTTGTCCGGTTCCCTTTTTTTATATGTTTGAGATAGAGCGTTAACAAAACGTTATACAGCGCCTTCTCAAAATCTGGAGCTAAGAGTGCAAAAGATTATTCTGGCTGTCAAATTTTCTAAATACCAATGTAAAAAAACAAAAATAACATTTAAAAACAATAGCTTGAAAAGTTTATCTTTATTTATTCGACGAACATCTAATCAATCCTCTTGATTTTTCATAATTTATAAAACCATTAACAATGAGATTTTAAACCCAAAACAAATACTAAAAAACACAATATATAGAATAAAAAACCATACAAATATCATATTTGGAGTTTTATATTTTTCATATAATGAAATTAATTTCATTTAGATAAGGTTCAATATTTTTTTGTGAAGAAGATCTACATTCCTCATAAAAGCATTCCGTTTTGTGAACTACTGTACAACTAGTGATGTGTGCTACTATTCGCCTCCAACGCATTTGAGGCCCGTATGCTGACCAGTAACATTCAAAAATCGATTCGTAATAGCTATCAAAACCTGCAAGATCAACTTGATAACTTTGTACCTAGAAGAGCACAAAACTACCTTGTTGCAGAGATTGCAAAAACGCTGTGCGGTCAGTACCACAAATCTAACCGAATACTGGTTGCAGAAGCAGGGACTGGAATTGGTAAGTCGCTCTCCTATCTAATGGCTGCCATCCCCGTGGCTGTACATAACAATAGAAAAGTGGTTATCTCAACGGCGACCGTAGCTCTGCAAGAGCAGCTCATAAATAAAGACCTCCCTCTTTTTCGTCGGATTACCGACCGAGAGTTTTCTTTTATTTTGGCAAAAGGCCGTCAACGCTATTGTTGTGCAGAAAAACTTGCTTCAGCTTGTGGTGCTGATGGTGGTCAGTTAGCCATGTTCGAAACCAAGCCTAAGCAAAAAGATATAGAGCTGTTGGAAACAATGCATCGCTCTCTTGCGCAAGGTAAATGGGATGGTGACCGTGATTCTTGGCCTAAAACCATCGATGATAAGCTATGGCAACTGATTGTCAGTGATAAACACAGTTGCAATAACAGTTTACCGGGCCATCGCGGCTGTCCATTTCAAAAAGCGCGCTCAGAGCTGGATAAGAATGATGTCATCATTGCGAACCACTCTCTCGTCATGGCAGACGCAGACTTGGGGGGCGGAGTAATCTTACCTGAGCCAGAAAACACGATATACGTCTTTGACGAGGCACATCACTTGCCTCATGTCGCCCGCGATCATGCTTCAGCATCTGCGAGCTTAAAAGGTGCGGCAGCATGGCTTGAGAAGTTAAATCAGTCGATTAGCAAGTTTTCATCGCTCGCAGACGAGAAGCGCGTAGCTCGATTTCGCAACGACCTTCAAGACGCGGTTCAGAACTTGATACCAGCACTGACTCAACTGCCTAAACAGTTCGATCCAGCTCAATTTGAAGAGAGTATCTACCGCTTTGAGCACGGTGAACTACCAGAATGGCTAGAGAACCAATCCAAAGAGTTAAAGCAGTTCAGTAAAAAAGCAAATCAAAGTGTGGCAAAAATTGCCGACCTTATTGCGGAAAGAGTAAAAGATGGGGAGCTTGCGACAAGATTGGCTGAACCAGCGCTTGCAGAGCTCGGCTTCTACATTCAAAGGTTAGAAAACCTAGCGCAAGTATGGCACTTGATGGCTGAGCCAACTCGTGAAAAAGGTGCGCCTTTAGCTCGCTGGTTAGAAACCCACCCCGATCGCGAGGGTGATTTCATTGTGAGTGTTTCTCCGCTTGAAATTGGATGGCAACTCGACCAACAAATTTGGAGCAGGTGCATTGGCGCCATTTTAGTTTCCGCAACGATGCGTGCATTAAACTCCTTCCATTACTTTTGCCATCAGGTTGGTATTGATGGAAAACCAGAATCAGGCACACAGTTTTTAGCGCTTGCGTCACCATTCGATTACCAAAACCAGGCAGAATTGCTCATCCCTGCGATGAAATATGAACCACCAGCGCCTCAATTTACTGAATATCTTATTGAGATATTGCCTAAGTACTTGGAAGACAAGAAAGCCAACTTAGTATTATTCTCATCCTATTGGCAGATGAACCAAGTTGCGAAGGCGCTGTCTTCGGAGTTCATAAAAAAAGGCTGGGCATTGCAAGTTCAAGGTGAAAGCTCACGTCAAGAAATTCTAAAAAAACATAAAAAGCTAATAGAATCAAATAAAACCAGCATCTTATTTGGTACTGGCAGTTTCTCTGAGGGGCTAGATTTACCTGGCGAATTACTTGAAAACTTGGTGATAACAAAAATTCCATTTGGTGTTCCAACCTCCCCTGTCGAACAGGCTCACTCCGAATATATCGAGAAAAAAGGTGGGAACCCGTTTATGCAAATAACTGTACCTGACGCAAGCAAAAAGCTGATCCAGAGCGTAGGTCGCTTACTGCGTAAAGAGAGAGATTCTGGTAGAGTAACGATTCTTGATCGACGCCTAGTCACTAAGCGATACGGACAAGCCTTAATCGACTCACTACCTCCATTTAAACGTAAAATAGAATATTAGAAGAATCACCATTTATGGAAATGATTGAGCCAACTATGCTGTTGGTGTTGGCGCTTGTCGCTTTTGTCGCTGGATTTATTGATGCAGTTGCCGGTGGTGGTGGCATGCTAACCGTACCTGCTCTACTATCGTTGGGCTTGCCGCCCCATATTGCACTAGGCACCAATAAACTTGCGGCTACCTTTGCCTCTTCTACTGCAGCATTTACGTACTACAAGAAACGTTTATTCAAGCCTCAATGCTGGGGAAGAGCATTTGTAGCGACGCTTGTCGGAGCAACATTAGGTACCCTACTTGTGGACGCGATTAGCACGGATTGGCTAGAAAAAGGGTTACCTCTTGTTATTTTAGCGGCGGCGTTATACACCGTCTTCCATAAAACACCGCACTCTCCTCATCAAAGTCCAATTCCCGAGCCTTGCCCAAAACTTCATAGAAAACAGTACATGCAAGGATTATCCATAGGGTTCTATGACGGGCTCGCAGGGCCGGGAACTGGGGCTTTTTGGACGGTAAGTTCAATGGCTCTGTATCGGCTGAATATCTTGCTCGCCTCTGGCTTAGCAAAAGCAATGAACTTTACCAGCAACTTTACCTCTTTGATCACGTTTGCAGTCCTCGGTCATATCAACTGGGTGCTAGGCTTAACAATGGGGGTATGTTTAATGGCTGGCGCTTTTGTTGGCGCGCATTCCGCCATTCGGTTTGGTTCTAAATTCATTCGCCCTGTATTTGTTACTGTCGTCAGTATACTGGCCATAAAATTGGCTTATGACGCATGGTTTGTAGGTTTGTCATGAACATTTCTCAACTCCAGGAAAACCTAGAAAAAATGGCGAAGCAAGCCGCTGTTCTTGACCGTCAAAGAGGCGAACACCATGTTCCGCTTTTTGATGAGCGCTTATTTGGTTGTCGCTCTCGCTTACTTACTCCTTGCGTAAAAGAAGCAAAAGCCACGCTGGATGCGATTGTGCGCGAGCAAAATGAAGGTAAGCTCACCGCTTTGCGTGCTGAGTACCTCACTGAACGGTTAGTAGCGCAAATAGGTGCGATTCAACGCGAGATTTCTACCACCAAAATTCGCAAGAATGAGATCAAACATAGCAGCCATTTCCGCAAGCCTATTAACGTGCTTTATCAGGAACTCGCTCAACACCAAGAGTGGGCAAGACGCTTGCGCGAAATGGTGTTAGAAAAAGAACGTGCTGTCGAAACCGCTCCTAGTTTTATGCGTGCCGAGGCTCAGAAAGTGTTACTAGCGACCGAGCAACGTTTGGCACGTTGTGAGGCAGCGCTTCTGAAACTAGAGAACCAAATTACGCATAGGGAAAAACACCAATAATGGCCGAACAACCAACCTCGCCTTTAGATGACGCACCTGAAGAGATCAAATTGGCTGTCGATTTGATCTATTTACTTGAGAGCAATGAGATAGATCCAGAAGTTGCGCTTAACGCTTTGAAGATCGTGCAAAATGACTTAGAAAACAAATTAAAAGCAAAGTAGCCCAACGTTTCGCTCCTTTCACCGAGACTCGTTTTCAGTGCTCTTGCACAATGATACTATTCATAAAAAAGTACGCCCTCAAAAAGGATAAACAATGAAAGTAATCAGCTTTAACATCAATGGATTACGTGCGCGACTGCACCAACTCCAAGCGCTAATCGACAAACACCAACCTGATGTGATTGGTCTTCAGGAAATTAAAGTTCACGATGAAGCATTCCCGATTGAAGCTGTCGAAGCCATGGGCTACAAAGTGTATTTCCATGGTCAAAAAGCACATTACGGCGTAGCAATGCTTTGTAAGCAAGAGCCTCTACACGTACAAAAAGGGTTCCCGACGGATAACGAGGAACATCAAAAGCGAATGATCATGGCAACGTTTTTAAATGAAAACGGCGAGAAGGTCACTGTGCTAAACGGCTACTTCCCTCAAGGGGATAACATCAGCCACGAAACAAAATTCCCATACAAACGTCAGTTTTATAAAGATCTGATGACCTACCTAAACGATCATCACAATAGTGACGAGCAATTGATTGTTATGGGTGACATCAACATCAGCCCTATTGATGCAGATATCGGTATCGGCGAACCAAACCGTAAGCGTTGGCTAAAAACAGGTAAATGTTCATTCCAACCGGAAGAGCGCGAATGGCTGAAAACCTTGCTAGATTGGGGCTTTGAGGACACCTTCCGCAAGCTATATCCAGAAGTGAACGATCAATTCTCGTGGTTTGATTATCGCTCTCGCGGATTTGATGATAACCGAGGTCTACGAATTGATGTCATTTTGGCGACCCCTTCTCTCGCGCAAAAATGTATTGAGTCGGGTATCGATTATGAATTGCGCGGTATTGAAAAACCTTCAGACCACGCTCCAATTTGGTCGACGTTCAAGTAATACATAACTGAGCAATAAGCGGGACTCAACGCTAAGCTTAACCCATGAAAAAGGGAGACTCTGTCTCCCTTTTTCATGCAAGTTACTTTCTACTCAGCTAGTTCAGCGGCCAAACCGTTTGACCATCAACACTGACTGGCGTTTGAGCAAATTCGTTCAGACAGTAGCCGGTATTGCTGCTTGCAAAGTAAGTGAGAGGCATCGGCGGTAGATTCAGCGCCATAGCCTGCTGTTTCGCTTTTTCTGTGAACGAGAAGCCCCACATATCTAAATAGCTCGTCATGTCTCGCTGAGAGATGTAGCTCAGAGCAATAAGCAACCAGTCGTTGTTTGAGATGCTATTTGCCTCTTCACGAGAGTAGTTGGCGAAACCAATACTCAATCGTCTCTCATTCCAAAGCGCATCATCCGATTTTAAGCGGTTAAACTCACGTTCAATCAGGTGCAATCGCGCCAATAAATGCCAACCATTTTGCAGTACACCTTCTTGCTGCGTCGCCATCATCATTTGAATGTAAACGCGAGCTCCCCAACTCCAACCAGTTTGATTTTGCGCTGCCATGTAAGCGTTTGGATCCGCTTGAGTTCGGCTTGCTTGCAATAATTCAAACTGGCCTTTGAAATCCAAACTTTGGCAAGTTGAAACTTTCCCCGTATTCTGGAAGAAACGAGACTTACTGTAATACGAGTAGTAATTGGTCGTTGAATGCCCTTCCCAACCAGCAAATCGGAATCGACCTTTTTCCAAGCCATGACCAAGCTCATGTAAATCACCGTGACCGAGTGGGCTGAATGACCAGTAAGCATCGTATGGGTTACCAGAACAGCCGTAACCACACGTCGCTTGGTCAGCGTTCATATGCTTCACCATATCAATATTGGCGATTTCCCAACCTTGATTTTTGGCATACTGGATAATTTCCGGAACCTCATCGATACCCGGCCCTTGGAAACCAGCCAAGACATGTGGGTAGTTATGAACATACTCTTCTGTCGCTAGCGCCATTTCAGCTGGTGTCGACCACATCTCATCGTTGACAGATTCAAGCATTTTGTCGCGTTTAGAGTGTACCTCAAATCCAGGCGTGATCAGTTCAGCCCAATCGAACAAATTCGCTTCAAGCTGCTGAATAAACGCATCGTTACCCTTTTCACTTCTCCATACAGGGTGTTGCGCTACATGACTAAATGTTAGTTCTACTGGCACATCGTTGTTGTTAAAGTGAACCTGGATAGGCCCGCCATAAGGTGAAGTCAGCGTGATGCTTTCACCCGGCTTCACCTCATAGGCGAAAGAAGTCAGCATTTTTGGTCGCGTGTATCCATCTTTGCTGAATTCATGAGTTGCGCCACTCCTTAAACTGTTGATGACAATTTTAGTCGTCACTTCATTACTGTCATTGCGCGTGACCGTAAAGGTCTCCCCAGGAAGCGCATACAAACCAGCAGAGCGGAAGTTACGCTTTGATTCCATATTAATCGTTGCGCTGATTCTCTTTACTTTAGGGCTAAATTCACTACGGCTGAAGTTCCCCATATTTGGTTGTTTTGGGTTCACGCTTCGGCTGTTGTATTGTACGTAATCGGCAAAGTACGACTTTAGGAATTCGGTCGTTTGAGTTGATTGTTTGTCCATTGGGAACACAACCGTTTGACGATAGTGATCAGCCAGCAATACCATGAGTTTTTCGTATTGGTAGCCATCTTGATTAAACAAATCTACTTTTTGTTCATCAAGCTTTTTCAACCGATGGCGAATGCTGTTTGCCCCTGCATAAAATTGACTTTCCATATTCGCAGTGTCAGGACAAGATTTGTCATCACACTGTGACAAGTCAACATTGAAGTTTTGAGATTCAAAACGAGACAACAGCGCTTGTTGCATGGCAACAGAGTCTGGCACGAAGTTCATGAGTGATGAAGGCGCCCAATCAACCAAGCCTAACTTACGCCAATAGTTATCTCCCACATAATCAACATGGAATTTTTCCAAAATGTCTCGGCCAAGTTCAGTTAGTCCTCCATCCCAATGCAGGTATAGAACAGGAATTTGGGCATGCTCAGCGTATGCCAGAGCATCGAGTACTTGTTGGTTGGTGTCGCCAGATTGCAGATGCTGTGACAAAACTAATAAGTTTGGAGTATTGGTTTGCAAGCAGCTAAGTAGCTTTGAACCATCGCATAGGTTGGCCTCGTTAAACGCCAACTCTTGTGAAACATTGTCTTTCAGCCAATTCCGAGTCGCTTGCTCATCAGGGAAGTAATAAGACTGATCCATTTGCGCGATGACAACGTTTGAAGTAGTTCCGCCTGACAACCAAGTGACCAGGTTGCTTAGCCATTGAGTCATCGCTGCATTCGAAGACTCGGGAAAGCGTTGTGCCGTTCTAAATGGGTTACTACCTAATAGCGCATAACGTTGACCATTAGCTTTTTCTCCAGCAACGCCAATTGACAGCGCCTGATCTTTATAACCGCTAGCCATGGCCTTATTGGTCATCAAGATGGTGTCGTTGAACCCATACTGAGGTGCCAAGATCGCTGCATCATGGGTTGGATCCCAATAAAGGCCAGAAAGGTTTTTCGCAATTGCAGATTTGATCGTATTCGACTGTTTCTTGTGCCCTTCCACAACTTGCCGACTTTCTCGGATGAAATCGTTCGGGTCAGAAACGAGCAGTGCATTACCAGTTTCCAGAGCTTGTTGAACTGGAGCTGGCGTTGGTTTTACTTGAGCATTAGATTGTGACTCTCCCTCTCCCCCACCACATCCAGTGGCAACGGCGGCAAGGCCCAACGATAGAATTGTTTTTTTCATTTTTACTTACTAAACAATGGGTTTATCAAATATTAATGTAAGTACATGAATAAAAAGAAATAGTCTTTTGTATCGGTAGGAAAAATAGGAATGAAGATAACAAAATCATCAAAAAGCAATGGTACCCATTTCGATACCATTGCTGACACTAATTATTAACTTAAAGGACGTAGGTATGCCAAGAAGCGCTTCTCTGCCACTTTAAAGCACCACAAGATCATAAACGTCAGTGCCATGTAGAACAGCCCCGCCGTAAGGAAAGATTCAAATGGCGCATAGTAACGTGAGTTAACTAAACGCGCAGCACCAGTTAGATCCATAATGGTAACGATACCCGCGACCGCACTACCGTGCAGCATGAAAATCACTTCGTTTGAATAAGCTGGTAACGCTCGACGCAGTGCACTAGGCAAGATGATACGTCTGTATGTCATAAACTTACTCATCCCATACGCTTTGGCAGCTTCTACTTCACCTTTGGGCAAGCCATTAATCGCACCACGAATAATTTCTGCTGTATAAGCCGACGTATTAAGAATAAAAGCGACTAAAGCACAAAACCAGGCGTTTTCCCACAAGGTATCTTTCACAGGAAAGAACTGATCCATACCGTAATAAATCAAATACAACTGGACCAACAACGGTGTTCCACGGAAAAAGTAAATGAATCCCCAAGAAGGTAAGCTAAAGGCATAATTCGTACTATTACGTGCCACGGCTAATGGAATCGAGACACACAAACCGATAACCAACGCTAATCCTACCAGCCAAACTGTCGTCCAAAGTCCCTGAAGATAAGTTGGGAAACTTTCAATAATCAAAGAAAAATCCATAACTTACCTCGCATGAATACTGAACTTACGCTCAACAAGCTTGAGTAGCCCGGTCGAAACGCTGGTAAAAAACAGAAAGATGAGCGCGACAGCCATGTAAAAGGTAAATGGCATTTTCGTCGTACCTGCCGCCAACGAGCTCATTCTCACCATGTCATCTAGGCCGATGATGGACACTAACGCTGTGGTCTTGAGTAACACTAACCAGTTATTACCAAATCCAGGTAATGCATGACGAATCATCTGAGGCAGTAAGATTCTTCTAAACGATAAGGCTGAGCTCATACCATAAGCTTTCGCCGCTTCTAGTTCACCTTTGTCCACCGCCATGATCGCTCCGCGAAAAGTCTCCGCCATGTAGGCACCAAAGATAAAACCAATCGTGAGTACACCTGCAATAAATGGGCTGACATCAATATAGTCGGGTAAGTAAGACGTCCATTCATGGTTTGGATCACTCGAAGCAAACCACTCATTGAGCGTCTCGTTAATGGAGTACAGGCTATTGTTTAAAAGTATTTGTCCACCAAAGAAAATCAGCATCATCAGAACCAAATCTGGAATGCCGCGAATGACGGTGGTGTAAAGAGTGGCAATCGCCCTTGCCCATTTGTAAGGTGCTAACTTAGCTAATGCGCCAAGCATACCTAAGATCACCGCAAGAAGGAGTGAAAGCACTGCAACTTCTATCGTTACTAAAGCCCCTTTTAAAATCGAAGCTTCGTATCCTTGTAAATCTAGCATAGGTGAGTTCCTAATCCCTAAACTCAAAAAATCGACCGTTGACTACTTCTAGGAACAAGCCAACGGTCGCTTAATTACGGTTTATTCACCGTACACATCGTAGTTAAAGTATTTACCAGCAATTTCTTGATAAACACCTTTCTCACGTAGTGAAATTATCGCCGCGTCCAATTTCTTCGTTAGATCTTTATCTTGTTTACGCACGGCAATACCAAAACCTTCACCGAACCACTTAGGATCGGTCAATGACGGACCAACAAACTCGTACGCGTCGCCGCCCGCTTTATTAAGCACACCTTCTTCTAGCGCAGAGGCGTCGCCCAATACAGCGGCAACACGACCATTGGCTAAATCTAGGTAAGCCTCATCAAAAGAACCGTAACGAACAATTTCTACTTTATCGCCATAGTTATCTGTCAGATATTTGTCGTGTGTTGTTGCACGTTGAACGGCGATTTTCTTGCCATCTAGGTTGTCAAAATCCAGATTCGCACCCTTCTTGGCAATAAATTTGTTTGGAATCAGTGCGTATTTGCCAGTGAAATCGACTTTCTTCTTACGCTCTTCAGTAATAGACATCGCAGCGATGATTGCGTCGTACTTACGCGCTAATAGAGAAGGAATGATGCCATCCCAATCTTGCGCGACAATCTTACATTTCACTTGCATTTCTTCACAAAGCGCGTTGGCCATGTCTACGTCGAAGCCTTTAAGAGAACCATCAGTTTCTGTCCAGCTAAACGGAGGGTAAGCACCCTCAATGCCGAAGCGAACTGTTTTCCATTCTTTCGCTTGAGCGACACCAGATACTGCCGTTGCAGCGATCGTTGCTGCTAATAACCACTTTTTCATTTCCATACTCCTGTGATTGCTATTTTATTTCGTTTTGTTTGTTGTGCTGGCTTAGGAGGCAATAGTCTGCCGCCTAAAAATATTAGTAAATGGATGAGATAAACTGCTGTAATCGTTCTGAATCCGGGTTTGTAAATAGCTTAGCTGGATTTCCCTGTTCTTCCACTAAGCCTTGATGCAAGAACATCACATGGTTTGATACGTCTCGCGCAAACGCCATTTCGTGCGTGACCACCAGCATGGTTCGTCCTTCATCTGCCAAATCTCTCATTACCCCTAATACTTCCCCAACAAGTTCTGGGTCAAGCGCCGAGGTTGGCTCGTCAAACAACATCACTTCAGGGTCAACTGCTAGCGCACGGGCAATAGCGGCACGTTGCTGCTGACCGCCAGATAAGTGCCCAGGATAATAGTCTTTACGCTCATACAGGCCTACTTTCTTAAGCAAGACTTCTGCGTTTTCAATCGCTTGGGCTTTTGGTACGCCTAGAACATGAACAGGGGCTTCAATCACGTTTTCTAGTACTGTCAGGTGTGACCATAAGTTGAAACCTTGGAACACCATCGCTAGACGTGAGCGAATACGTTGCACTTGCTTTTCATTAGCAGGAACGGATTCCCCTGCTCGGTTGTTCTTCATTTGGATTAATTCACCATTCACCCAAATTTCGCCTGCGGTAGGCGTTTCTAGCAAGTTGATACATCTAAGAAAGGTACTCTTACCAGAACCGGAAGAGCCAATGATGGAGATGACATCTCCTTTGTGCGCGGCAAGAGAAATTCCCTTGAGAACTTCATTTTGTCCAAATGTTTTGTGCAGGTCTTTTATATCTAGCGCTGGTACATCATTCATGCGCTCTACTCCCTGTGTTTTTGTCACTGCAATTAAGGGACTCCGCCCTCTCTAATTCGGAACAAATTAGCACCACACCCTGAAACTTGCAACAAATTATTAACCTAAATAATTCGAATAGAAAGATACGATAGCCAAATTAATATGCAATATATAGCAACTTATTCTTCAAAAGCTGAATATTAAATATAAAAAAGCCCCTTTAGAAGGGGCTTAATAAATTTACAAAAGTGTTAATTGAAACTTATTTAGGGTCGTAATGAATTAATTAAAACGACTGACTACCAATGAGTTTGAAGTACGTAATGTCACTTCATTTTCTAGGCCTTCTTTTTCAGAAGTAATGATGCCATCCAAGTCTTCATCTAGCTCAGGCTCTGACGCTTCACCATTAGAAAAGAAGCTCATGAAAACTTTAGAGTCGATATTGCTATCGTCACTCAATACCAAAGCAGTGCGATTAAAATCGTCCGAAGCTGAAACTTTCAAACCGTTAACGGCTGATGTTGGGAAATTGTAGTAATGGAGCTCAGGAACAACAACAGAGTCACTGTCGCTCTTTGTGAAAATACGATGTGTGACTTTATAGTCGCCTGAAGCCGCAAAGTAAGCGACACGAGTAAAGCCTTCTGTAGACGATGTTAAACCCATGTCCAGATCAATCACCGAGTCTGCACTTCCTTGTGTTGATACACTTGGTTTTGTGTTTGGCAGGTTATCAATATTTAAGTAAGAGCTTGGATCAACGTCAATATCCCATCCATCAGAGACCGTTTCGTTAAGTAGAGAGTCCCAACCATTAACTTGATTCTCTGAGAACGCCATGTAGACCCAAGTTTCTTTATTCGTTGCACTAGGGCGATTATATTCAACGGCCGTTTTATCTAGCTTCAGCGCATCATACGCAAAGCCGTTAGTAATAAAACCAATGTGGAGAGTGTCGTAAGTATAATCAGAAGACGAATAAATGTTTGACGTATTATCCGCTCTGACTAAGGCGATCTCACCAGTCCCCCACGAACCAATACCATACTGGTAAAGCGCTTTGTCGCTTGAACCAGATTCATACTGGAACAACGCCGTAGGCTCACCTTTAAGCCCCATAAGCTCATCGGTAGGCAACATATCAGGGTTAGGTGACGTGAAAACATCGGTTTGCGAGACAAAGTTGTAGTCTCCACCACCTGATTCAGCATTTCGGTAATCTAGGTTAGTAAACTTATTGCTTGCTAAGTTTCCGCCAGTAAAGCACTTGTTCAAAGAGTCTCGGTTAAGGGCAAACGTGGCATTACGTAGTTTCTTATCTTGTAAGAATTCTTTTGAAAACGTATTTACGCGAGCTTCTCTACCGTTAAATTCTATTGCTTGAAACGTTACAAAGCCACCGTCAGGGATATCTTCAAGATAAAACTTAAAGTTATCAGTGGTTGGTTTGATGATGTCTCCGGCTCTTTTGCCATCTGCATCAGAGTAGTAACCGATAACATAGTTAGTCACTTGCTCTTTTGACGCTGCGCTATAGGTTAAAACCGTTTTATCACCGTTTAGCTCAGTTTTGTGGTCATACACCGTACAACCTTTCGCAGTAGCTTCACTTTCAGTCATTGTTGCAGGTATAGCAAAATCAAAAGTAAACGCTGTTTTCGGCGCAGCACCACCGCCGCCACCGCCACCGCCGCCACAACCGACCATTAACCCTGAGATAATTGCCACTAGTGGCAGTACTTTAAGCTGTTTCATGTCTTTTTCCTAAACTGAGCGGCAATGATTAGCCAAAAAATCGTCTTTGCCCTGTAGAAAGCAAGAATAAAGCCAGCTTTATATAATCATCATGAATATTGATATTTACTTCGCATCCCCGAACGATAAGAGCAACAAATTCTAATTTTATGCAACTTGTGTAATGAAATTACACAAGATTTCACCATCTCATTCGCATGCCAGAAACTTTCTGTAGTTTTATTTCACAACCATTCTTAAAGTGATCTAAATCAATCACCCTAAATGGCTATCTTGCTAGACTCCTGCCAAAAGATGAGGATTTTTTTGTGCCTCAACACAATAAGTTATTAGCTATGCTTAGGCACAATGTCGACGTGTAACAAATCTAATAATAGCTAGCATAAGCGTGCCGCAGGATGCGGATTAACACAATTGAATGAAGAATTCATAACTTTTAAATATATGAGGAATCTATGTCAGACGCAGTTAACAAAACGCACTCTGATTCAGATATCGAGACCAAGAGCTACCGTGAGCTTCATCGTCCAGCATCTGAGTTCGCAAGCCGTTCAGACTACCTAGACCACGAACTACAAATTATGAAGCCGCGTCGTTTCGGCTTAAACTTGCCAGGTCGTGACTTCCGTTTTGAACTTGAAGATCTTGTTCCAGCACTTGCCGGTACGATTGGTATTATCGCGATGTACTCTGCGGTAATGATGTCTTGGGCTGAAGGCCTAACTGCCGCATGGGACCATGTTAACCTGGGCAAAGATTTCGCCATCGAAGTTGCTCGTGTAGAGATGCTCATACCTGCACTTCTTTTCTGTGTACTTGCTTCTGGCTTTATTAACCCTAAAGCCAACCTAGCTGGTAACCACGGCCCAATGATCCCTCTTATTGGTACCATCGCGCTTGCTGGTGCTCACCCTCTTGCATTGGCAATTCTCATTGGTGTGTTTGGTTTAATTCTGAGCCTGTTAAAAGGTGGTTCAAAACTGGTTAACCTCACCTCTGAAGGTACGGCTGGTGGCCTTCTCATCTTCTTGGGTTTAACCGGAACGATGAGCCAAATTAATTCCATTCAAGCTTGGGCTGTTGGTTTGCAATCCGACACAGTTGCCGCAGGTAGCATGGGTTACATCGGTCTAATCGTTCTTGCGGTTACCATTGGCCTGTACGCGTTTCTTGCTAAAGTGAACAAACGCTGGCTAGCAATCCCTGTTTGTGCCTTCACTGGCCTTGCAATCGCACTTGTTCTTGGCGCAGGCTTCGATATTAAATTCGTAACCGAGACGGGTCTTCCAAACCTAAACCCAATCTACTGGTGGGGTTCAACAGAAGAAGGTTGGATGCTTGGTCTTCCTAATATGGAACACTTCATCGCTTCTCTACCATTCGCAATTCTTGCTGTAGCAATGTGGTCTCCTGACTTCTTGGGTCACCGCATCTTCCAAGAAATGAACTACCCACGTAAGAGTGAAAAAGTACTGATGGACGTTGATGACACAATGACAATGTGTTCTGTGCGCCAAATGGTCGGTACCGCTGTCGGTGGTGGTAACATCACATCATCTTGGGGGACTTACATGATCCCTGCAGCAATCGCGAAGCGCCCTATTCCTGGCGGTGCAATCTTACTAGGTTCTCTATGTATTATTGTTGCAATCCTTGGTTTCCCTATGGATGTTGCTGTATGGCCACCAGTTATGCGCGTTGCTCTTCTCGTTGGTGTCTCTCTACCATTGCTTGAAGCAGGCATGCAGATGGTGAAAGACTCAAAAGATTCACAAGCAGCAGGCATCTGTATCTTTGGTTCAGCAGTCGTTAACCCTGTTCTAGCTTGGGCACTAACTATGCTTTTAGATAACAACGGCTTAATTGGTGATAAAGAGCGCGCGTCTCGCTTGTCGTTTGTAGACAAGATTGTGATCCCAGTAAGCGTACTTATTATCTGTTTAGTTGCTATGCTTGCAGTTGGTATGCTTGAAGGCCAATATGGCATCCAAGCTTGGCTGTAAAGCTGACAGTTCAGAAAATGTGTGGGTAGCGCTAGTCGCTACCCCATTTTTATCGAGATTTTTGAGGATTTATTGATTTAGTTTAAGGTTTGCAAAAAAATTTTAGTTTAACCTCTAACTGTTGCTTAAAAAGAGAAACGTTAAAACTAGTGACAATATTTATAGTTTTGTAACTCGAACATTTAAATTTAAGACTATAAATATTGTTATTCATAAGAGTGTACTGTTCCCCTCTTTAACTTGGGGATAGCTGGCTCAACGGCGAAGCAGTACGTATTTTTTTCTACTAAAAAGGTAGGTATGTCATGGCAGAGCAATTTGCTAAAGCTTGGGAAGGTTTTGCTGCAGGCGACTGGCAAAACGAAGTAAACGTTCGTGATTTCATTCAGAAGAACTACACTCCGTACGAAGGCGACGAATCTTTCCTAGTTTCTGAAGGTACTGAAGCGACTAACAAGCTTTGGGCTAAGGTAATGGAAGGCATCAAACAAGAGAACGCGACTCACGCTCCTGTTGATTTTGATACTTCAGTTATCTCTACCATCACTGCTCACGATGCAGGCTACATCGAAAAAGACCTAGAAACTATCGTAGGTCTTCAAACTGACGCTCCTCTAAAACGTGCGATCATCCCTAACGGTGGTATCCGTATGGTTGAAGGTTCATGCAAAGCCTACAACCGCGAGCTTGACCCACAAGTTAAGAAAATCTACACAGAATACCGTAAAACTCACAACCAAGGCGTTTTCGACATCTACACTCCACAAATCATGGCGTGTCGTAAGTCTGGCGTATTGACTGGTCTTCCTGATGCATACGGTCGTGGTCGTATCATCGGTGACTACCGTCGTGTTGCTCTATACGGTATTGATTTCCTAATGAAGGATAAATTCGCACAGTTCTCTTCTCTACAAGAGCGTTTCGAGAACGGCGAAGACCTACAAATGACAATGCAGCTTCGTGAAGAGATCGCAGAGCAACACCGTGCTCTAGGTCAAATCAAAGAAATGGCTGCAAAATACGGTTGTGACATTTCTCGTCCTGCTGAAACTGCACAAGAAGCTATCCAGTGGACTTACTTCGGTTACCTAGCTGCTGTTAAATCTCAAAACGGCGCAGCAATGTCTCTAGGCCGTACTTCTACGTTCCTAGACATCTTCATCGAGCGCGATATCGCTGCTGGCCGCATCACAGAAGAACAAGCTCAGGAAATGATCGACCACTTCGTAATGAAACTACGTATGGTTCGTTTCCTACGTACTCCTGAGTACGATGATCTATTCTCTGGCGACCCTATCTGGGCAACTGAGTCTATGGGTGGTATGGGTCTTGACGGTCGTACGCTAGTTACTCGTACAAACTTCCGTTTCCTAAACTCACTATACACAATGGGTCCTTCTCCAGAGCCAAACATCACTGTTCTTTGGTCTGAGCAACTACCTGAAGGCTTCAAGAAGTTCTGTGCGAAAGTGTCTATCGATACTTCTTCAATTCAGTACGAAAACGACGACCTAATGCGTCCAGACATGAACTCTGACGACTACGCAATCGCATGTTGTGTATCTCCAATGGTTGTTGGTAAGCAAATGCAGTTCTTTGGTGCTCGTGCTAACCTTGCGAAAACTATGCTTTACACCATCAACGGTGGTGTGGATGAGAAGCTAAAAATCCAAGTTGGTCCACAAATGCCGAAGATCGAAGGCGATGTACTGAACTACGATGAGTTGTGGGAGAAAATGGACCACTTCATGGATTGGCTAGCGAAGCAGTACGTGACTGCACTAAACGCTATCCACTTCATGCACGACAAGTACAGCTACGAAGCGGCACTAATGGCTCTACATGACCGTGACGTTAAACGTACTATGGCTTGTGGTATTGCTGGTCTATCTGTTGCGGCTGACTCTCTGTCTGCAATCAAATACGCAAAAGTTAAGCCAATCCGTGACGAAGACGGTCTAGCAATCGACTTCGAAATCGAAGGTGATTACCCTAAATTTGGTAACAACGACCCACGCGTTGATGATATCGCATGTGAACTTGTTTCTGTATTTATGGGCAAAATCCGTAAGCTTAAGACTTACCGTGATGCAATCCCTACTCAGTCAATTCTTACTATCACTTCAAACGTGGTTTACGGTAAGAAAACTGGTAACACACCTGACGGTCGTCGTGCTGGTGCTCCATTTGCTCCAGGTGCTAACCCAATGCACGGTCGCGATGAGAAAGGTGCCGTAGCATCACTAACTTCAGTTGCAAAACTGCCGTTTGCTGACGCACAAGATGGTATCTCTTACACATTCTCTATCGTACCTAATGCACTAGGTAAAGATGAGGGTTCACAACGCGCTAACCTTGCTGGTCTGATGGATGGTTACTTCCACCACGAAGCGGGTATCGAAGGTGGTCAACACCTAAACGTGAACGTTCTTAACCGCGAAACTCTAGAAGACGCCGTTAAGCACCCAGAGAAATACCCTCAGCTAACAATCCGTGTATCTGGTTACGCTGTTCGCTTTAACTCTCTAACTGCAGAGCAACAAGCTGACGTAATCGCACGTACATTCACAGAGTCTCTATAAGACTTTAATGAAATAACGTTTTAGTGATACAACAAAGGCTGATGCTTCTAAGCATCAGCCTTTTTTTATTTCTTGAATGAAAGTTGTGATATTACGAAAGATTTTGCCCACATTCTTACGTATGATGCGAAAAAAGTTAGTAAATAAAGTATATGAAACTCAGTAAATTAATTGTTCTTACTCTTCTTTCTCCAGTTGCGATGGCATCCACTAAGTCTACGGTCTCTTTTACACTCGACAATGATGGTATTTTCGGCGTCGACCAAGACTACACAAATGGTATTTTTCTTTCCTACGCAACAGGCCAACTGAAACAAGAAAGCCAATGGAGATGGCTGAGTCTGGCTGACTCAGAACACGCCAATATCGATAAAATAGAGTTGGTTCTTGGCCACAAAATGTGGACTCCGAGCGACATTGAAGCGGATTACCCACTGGTCAATGATCGCCCATATGCGGGTTATCTACATACTGAGATCAACTATCTTTCTCTGACTGATGACAAAGCCGTCCGCTACAACTTCACCATCGGTGCAACAGGTGAAAGTTCGCTTTCAGAAAAAGCGCAAGAAATCGTTCACGGCATAACAGGCTCGACTGACCCACAAGGTTGGGATTACCAGATCGACGATAAAGTGGCGTTTAGCCTTGGCTACCGCGTATTTAATAAATTGATGCGCAGCGAAGGACAAAAAACGCAATGGGAAATCATCAACATTAACGACATCAATGCGGGTAACTTCCGTAGTGATGTCTCTCAAGGCGTCATGTTTCGTTGGGGTACAAACCTAGCAAGCAGCATCGGAGCCGCCAATATTAGTGTAGAGAGCCCATTCTCAGCGAGTATGCTCGCACAGGATACTTCAAGCTGGTTCTTATTTACGGGGTTTGAAGGTCGTTACCGTTTCAATGACATGACCATCGAAGGCGATCGCCCTGGTATTCCTGAGCCATCAGCGCCATACGACGTCACACTGCAAAATTGGCAAGCAAGCGCCGTAGCAGGTGCAACTTGGTATAACCAAAATTACGGTGCAAGCCTAACCTTTACGATAAAAACGCCAGATTATGAAGAATCCCAAACTGATGTTTATGGGACAGGCTCCTTCTCTGTGTTCGCCTTTTTTTAAAAGCTGACTTATCCCTGTATCCACACCAATCTAAATACAAGGCAAGTTCTCTCGTTTGGTATTAACCAACCCTGTGATCAAGCATTTATTTAGATTGGTCTATCTATTTTCTTTCTTCACATAACCTTGCCTTTAGTACCGACAAAGCTGTTTTAACCCTGCTTTTTGTAATAAAATAACAGCTAGAATTTACTAGTAATGAGAGCAAAAGATGTCAACAACTGGTCGTATTCACTCATTTGAGTCATGTGGTACCGTAGACGGACCTGGTATTCGTTTTATCGTCTTCTTGCAAGGTTGTTTGATGCGCTGTAAGTATTGCCACAATCGCGATACATGGGATACGCATGATGGCAAAGAAGTTACGGTTGAAGAGATCATTTCCGAAGCGAAAAGTTACCGCCACTTCATGAATGCATCAGGTGGTGGCGTTACTTGTTCTGGCGGCGAAGCGATGCTTCAACCTGAATTTGTACGGGACTTTTTCCGCGCAGCTAAAGCAGAAGGTATTCATACGTGTCTAGATACGAACGGTTATGTTCGTAAACACACTGATGTTATTGATGAAGTACTGGATGCAACAGACTTAGTAATGCTTGATATCAAGCACATGAAAGATGAAGTGCACCAAGATCTCATCGGCGTATCGAACCGACGTACATTGGACTTTGCTCGTTACTTGCAAAAAATCGGAAAGAAAACTTGGATTCGCTATGTAGTCGTGCCTGGTTACACAGATGACCCTGAAGCAGCACACATGCTTGGTGAGTTTATTAAAGATATGGATAACATCGAAAAGGTCGAGTTACTTCCTTATCACAAATTGGGTGCCCATAAATGGGAAGCATTGGGCTTAGAATACCCACTCGAAGGGGTAAACCCTCCACCGAAAGAAACTATGGACGAGATTCAATCCATTCTTGCGCAGTACAACGATAACGTAAAATACTAAGTGAACAGCAAGACTAACCTCTTTAAAATACCAGCATATTGCTGGTATTTTTTTAACTATACCTAAGTACCTTCAATGAATCTCTATGAGTTGATTTAGGTATAAAAAGAACAATAGAAATGATTGCGTCATGATCGCATAGGAAGGAAGTAACATGGATTGGTTTAACTTGGGCTCTCTGGTTGTCATACTTTGGATAGTGCTCGCCTACTGTCTACCAGATTGGAAAAAAGTAGTTTGGCCCAAGCTTGAAAAGGAAAAAGCATTTCAGCACCTCGTTTTTGCAACACTCTTTTTTTTCAGCATCCTATGGGCAACTCAAGCAGGCGTAAAAGAAGGACTACAGATTCATTTTCTCGCGCTAACAACGCTGACGATGATGTATGGTTGGCGTATGGCCTTTCTAATCAGTATCCCCGCAATGCTGGTCAACCACCTGCTACATGATGTGTCGTTGTTGCAGTTACCCACGTCTTTAGTATTGTCTGCCCTGCTTCCTATCTTCATTAGTTACCTCGTCTTTCTTTTGAGTTATCACTACTTGCCAAGAAACATTTTTGTGTTCATCTTCGTTGCAGGTTTTTTCAACGGCGCGATAACAGGAAGCCTGCATCTGCTGATTAACTCCTTTTACCATTTATCGGTTGGTCATTACGATTGGGAAACTATTCAACATAACTACTTTATTTTTGTACCGTTGCTTGCCTTCCCTGAGGGCCTATTAAATGGTATGTCACTGGCGGTTTTAACCGTATTCAAGCCAGAGTGGCTAAGAGTATTTTCAGACCGAGACTACATATACAATCATTACCATAAATAAGTGTTTTTAAACTGGTCAAAAGTGACAGTTCTTGCCATTTTTTAGTATTAAATATGTGTTGAGATCATGTTTCACTCATGTCTTAAGCGTTAACCTAAGCACATTAAAAATGTATTAGATATCTAGTGAGGTCATCATGGAAATGTCAAACGCTCAACGTTTGATTCTATCAAACCAATACAACCTTATGTCTCAACTTGATCCAAGTAATGCGGCCAAATACAAACGCTTACAAACGATCGTTGAACGTGGCTATGAGCTACAAATGCGTGAGTTGAATAAAGATTTCGGCTGTCTGTCAGAAGCGGAGTGTCGTGAGATCATCGACGTTATGGAGATGTATCACGCGATGCAAGAATCTTACAACATGCTCGATACCGAAGATCGTAACAAAGTGGATCAGCGCCGCTTGCAGTTCCTTGGGTTTGATATTGCTTCAGAGGCCCAACAAGTCCATTACGTACGCTTCCTTATTGATTCTGAAGGTCTGTACCCTCAATTTGATAAAGCAGACCATCACTTTAACAGCCAAATGCCAATGCTGGATAAATACCGTCGTATGCTACAAACTTGGCGCAACTGCCCTCGTCAGTACCATTTATGCGAAAACGAGCTTGCACAAATCTTCAGCGCATAAAATATTCGTCTACGAAAAGGAAAGCACTCGCTTTCCTTTTTTATTTGCCCTATCACAACCTTACCGCTGCTTTTTCACCTTCTTACGCTTCCCTTGTGCGATGTAGAGCAATGAATCACTGAGACTCGTCTGTCTTTGCCAAATATTTGATTTCTATTGCACCTATTCACGACATAAATTCATCTTCAGTGAAAGAGTGATTCAAATGTCACTTTTGCAATAAATTCATAATTGTTAAGCAAAATTGCAAATCCCCGACTAGGCTTAAGTAGAGAAAGGCTGTGATTGAAAGATTCATACCCACCGCTCACCGTTGTAATGAAAAAACTGTCCATAAAGCAAAGTCTTTGGTGTCGCCAATCTTACATTCTGTACGAACCAAATGTGATAACAGGACGTATATTCAAACAACAAGGAGCATAACAATAGGTGGGAAAGCCTGAATCAACGTTCGTCGGTAGACTGACTATTAAAGGGGAAAGCGACATGAGTATTTTCGACCACTATCAATCAAGATATGAAGCTGCAAAAGATGAAGAGATGTCGTTACAGGAGTTTCTAGCCCTGTGTAAGGATGACAAAAGCGCTTATGCTAATGCAGCAGAACGCCTACTGATGGCGATCGGTGAACCAGAGATAATCGATACGGCAAAAGACCCGAGATTGAGCCGCATCTTCTCGAATCGTGTTATCTCTCGTTATGAAACCTTTAAAGATTTTTATGGTATGGAAGATGCCATAGAGCAAATTGTGTCTTACCTAAAACACGCGGCGCAAGGTTTAGAGGAACGTAAGCAGATCCTTTATCTACTCGGTCCTGTCGGCGGTGGTAAGTCCTCACTTGCTGAAAAACTTAAGGCTCTGATGGAACAGATGCCTATCTATGTTCTTACTGCTAATGGCGAACGTAGCCCAGTGAATGACCATCCATTCTGTCTATTCAAAGCCACGGAAGACGGCGATATCTTGAAAAAAGAATACGGCATCGAGCAACGTTATCTTCGCTCGATTATGTCGCCATGGGCCGCTAAGCGCCTTCATGAATTTGGCGGCGATATCACTAAATTTAAGGTAGTGAAAGTTCGCCCTTCAATTCTCGATCAGATCGGTATTGCTAAAACAGAACCTGGGGATGAAAACAACCAAGATATTTCATCACTGGTTGGTAAAGTCGATATCCGCAAACTCGAACATTATTCGCAAGACGACCCAGATGCCTACAGCTATTCCGGTGCGCTGTGTAAAGCAAACCAAGGTTTAATGGAATTCGTTGAGATGTTCAAAGCGCCGATCAAAGTACTGCACCCACTATTGACGGCAACGCAAGAAGGTAACTTCAACGGTACTGAAGGTCTATCTGCGATTCCATTCGACGGTATGATTCTGGCTCACTCGAACGAATCTGAGTGGCAGACCTTCCGTAACAACAAAAATAACGAAGCCTTCCTCGACCGTGTGTACATTGTAAAAGTACCTTACTGTCTCCGCGTATCCGAAGAAGTGAAAATTTACCAAAAACTGCTTGAAAACAGTGAGCTGTCTCAGGCTCCTTGTTCTCCAAGCACGCTCGAAACTTTAGCGCAATTCAGTATTCTTTCACGCCTGAAAGAGCCTGAAAATTCATCCATTTTCTCAAAAATGCGCGTCTACGATGGTGAAACGCTCAAAGACACCGATCCAAAGGCAAAAAGCTATCAAGAGTATCGTGATTATGCGGGTGTCGATGAAGGCATGAATGGTCTCTCTACACGTTTCGCCTTTAAGATTTTGTCGCGCGTATTTAACTTTGATCAAACAGAGGTGGCAGCCAACCCTGTACACCTGTTCTATGTGATTGAACAACAGGTTGAACGTGAACAGTTCCCTGCTGAAACGGCAGAGAAATATCTCGAGTTCTTGAAAGGCTATCTAGTGCCTCGCTACGTTGAATTTATCGGTAAAGAGATTCAGACCGCTTATCTCGAGTCTTACTCTGAATACGGTCAGAATATCTTCGACCGCTATGTCACCTATGCAGACTTCTGGATTCAAGACCAAGAGTACCGAGATCCAGAAACTGGTCAGCTATTTGATCGCTCTTCACTGAATGCTGAACTAGAGAAGATCGAAAAAACAGCTGGCATTTCTAACCCGAAAGATTTCCGAAACGAAATCGTTAACTTTGTGCTTCGTGCGAAAGCGAATAACAATGGTCAAAACCCGGTTTGGACCAGCTACGAAAAACTGCGCACAGTAATCGAGAAGAAAATGTTCTCCAATACCGAAGAGCTACTTCCGGTTATCTCATTTAATGCGAAAACCTCTTCTGAAGATCAGAAGAAGCATGACGACTTTGTCGCTCGCATGATGGAAAAAGGCTATACCGAGAAACAGGTTCGCCTACTTTCTGAGTGGTACCTACGAGTACGTAAGTCATCCTAACCCAGTATTGAGTTAGGTCGCTTGTGAAACATGAAGAGGGCTATTTCATGGCGCAATTTATAGACCGAAGGCTCAATGGCAAGAACAAGAGCGCTGTTAATCGACAGCGCTTCTTGAAGCGCCACAAAGAGCAAATAAAAGAGTCGGTAGCAGACGCAGTGAATCGACGCTCGATTACGAATACGGAAACGGGCGAAGACGTCTCTATCCCTCACAAAGACATCAATGAGCCGATCTTTCATCAAGGCAAAGGTGGTGTTCGCGAACGAGTTCATCCCGGCAATGACCAGTTCATTACTGGTGATAAAATTGAGCGTCCTAAAGGTGGCGGTCAAGGTAGTGGCTCGGGAGAAGGCAATGCCAGTCCAGATGGAGAAGGCCAAGACGAATTTGTATTCCAAATATCAAAAGATGAGTACCTAGATATTTTGTTCGAAGATCTCGAGCTGCCTAATCTAGAAAAAAACCAAATTGCCAAAATTACTGAATGGAAAACGCACCGCGCAGGCTTTCAAACTGCTGGTATCCCTTCAAACATTGCGGTAGTACGTTCGCTACAACAATCTCTTGCACGACGTACGGCAATGACCGCAGGTAAGAAACGTCTTCTCAAAGAGCTAGAAGATGAACTTGCTCGTATCAAAAACATTGAACCCGCTCAGCAGTTTGAAGAGAACCGCTTGAAGGCTGAAATTGAAGAGCTGCGTAAGAAAATTGAGGGGGTTCCATTTATTGACACCTTCGACTTACGCTTTAAAAACTATGAAAAACGCCCTGTACCATCTAGTCAAGCTGTGATGTTTTGTTTGATGGACGTATCGGGCTCGATGGATCAAGCAACGAAAGACATCGCAAAACGTTTTTACGTTCTGTTATACCTGTTTTTAACTCGTACTTACGAGAATGTAGACGTCGTCTTTATTCGCCACCACACCCAAGCGAAAGAAGTGGACGAACACGAGTTCTTCTACTCGCAAGAGACCGGGGGCACTATTGTATCCAGCGCATTGAAACTGATGGACGAAATCGTAAAAGAGCGCTATCCAATTGGACAATGGAACATTTATGCTGCGCAAGCATCTGATGGCGATAACTGGGCAGATGACTCGCCAAGATGCCGCGATCTATTAGTGAACAAACTACTGCCAAACTGTCAGTACTACTCCTACATAGAAATTACGCGACGCTCGCACCAAACTCTATGGCATGAGTACGAAAAACTCACCGATGAATTTCCGAACTTCGCAATGAAAAACATTCGCTCTGTGGAGGATATTTTCCCAGTCTTCCGTGAACTATTCCAAAAAGAAACGGCGTAAGGAGGCTAGCGATGAGTACCGCAACGAAAAACCTCTCAGGAGAGGCGCCTAAGAAGCGTAATAGTAAAATGCTGCCAGATGGACCGGATTGGACATTTGAGCTGTTGGAACGCTACCACAAAGAGATTAAGCGTGTCGCACAACACTATCGCCTAGACACTTACCCTAACCAAATAGAAGTGATTACTTCCGAACAAATGATGGATGCCTACTCAAGTATTGGTATGCCCATCAATTACAACCACTGGTCGTTTGGTAAAAAGTTCATCCAAACGGAACAGAACTATAAGCATGGTCAAATGGGGTTAGCCTACGAGATTGTCATTAACTCCAATCCGTGTATCGCCTATTTGATGGAAGAAAACACCGTGACAATGCAAGCGCTAGTGATTGCTCACGCTTGTTACGGGCACAACTCTTTCTTCAAAGGTAATTATCTGTTCCAAACCTGGACGGACGCTAGCTCCATCATCGATTATTTGCTGTTTGCCAAAAAGTATTTGGCTGAATGTGAGGAGCGATATGGAGTACAGGAAGTGGAAAAACTGCTCGACTCCTGCCACGCCTTAATGAACTTTGGTGTGGATCGTTACAAGCGACCAGAGAAAATCTCCATTACCGAAGAGAAAGCGCGACAAGAAGAACGCGAGGCATACTTACAGTCTCAAGTGAATGAATTGTGGCGCACAGTACCAAGAGCCAAAACCAAAGAGGAAGATCTTAAAGAGCGATTCCCAAGCGAGCCTCAGGAAAACTTGCTCTACTTTTTCGAAAAGCATGCCCCGCTACTAGAGCCGTGGCAACGTGAAGTCGTGCGGATTGTACGCAAAATCAGTCAGTATTTTTATCCGCAAAAACAAACGCAGGTCATGAACGAAGGCTGGGCAACATTCTGGCATTACACCATTCTCAACCATCTTTACGATGAGGGTTTGGTATCAGAAAAGTTCATACTAGAGTTCTTACATAGCCATACCAGTGTGGTAGCTCAACCGCCTTATAATAGCCCTTACTTTAATGGTATTAATCCATACGCCTTGGGCTTTGCAATGTTCCGAGATATTAAACGTATCTGTGAAGAACCAACTGATGAGGACAAGGAGTGGTTTCCGGATTTGGCAGGAACCGATTGGTTAGATGCAGTACATTTCGCGATGCATAATTTCAAAGATGAAAGCTTCATTAGCCAATACCTTTCTCCGAAATTAATGCGTGATTTCAAGCTGTTTGCGATCAACGATGATGACCACAAAAACTTTATTGAAGTCGCCGCGATACACGATGAGATGGGTTATAAACGCATTAGAGAAACCTTAGCCGCTCAGTACAACTTATCTAATCTTGAGCCAAACATTCAGGTATTTAATGTCGATGTTCGTGGTGATCGCTCACTCACGTTGCAATACGTACCTCATAACCGAATCCCACTTGATGACAGTTATGAAGAAGTTCTGAAACACGTGTACCGATTGTGGGGATTTGATGTCATTCTGCAAGAAGTAAAAGACACAGGTCACCGAGAAGTCTTAGCGACCTGCCCTAAACGGAACCAATATGACACAAACATCTAACTAATACTTGGATATAAGCAACAAAAAGGCTCCTAATTCAGGAGCCTTTCTCGTTCTTAATTCAATGTGACCTTTAGTTATGCTTGCTTCGCCACAATAGCGCGCACCGCCTCTAGATCTTCTGGCGTATCAACGCCGGCTGCTGGCGCTTCTTTCGCTACCGCTACATGAATTTTTTCACCGTACCAAAGCACTCGTAGTTGCTCAAGGCACTCAATCTGCTCCAATGCGCTCGGAGCCCAGTTTACATACGTATTAATGAAACCAGCTCGATAAGCATAAATACCAATATGACGCATTAATGGGTTGGCAATGATTTTGTCTTGTTTGGCAAAGTTATCGCGATCCCAAGGGATAGTTGCTCGGCTAAAGTACATCGCATAGCCTTGCTCATTAGCCACAACTTTAACTGCATTCGGATTGAACACTTCTTCTTCCGAGTCTATTTCTACGGCTAATGTCGCCATCGGAGCATCACATCCCGATAAGTTATCAGCAACCTGACGAATGATAGACGGTGGAATCAAAGGCTCGTCCCCTTGCACATTAACAATAATGTGGTCTGCAGGAATAGCCATCTTTTCAACAACTTCAGCAAGGCGTTCAGTACCTGACTCGTGATTGGGAGAGGTCATACAGACTTTACCACCAAACGACGAGACAGCATCAGCAACACGCTCGTCATCAGTTGCCACGATAACATCTTCCGCACCCGCTTGTAGCGCTTGCTCGTAAACCCACTGAACCATAGGCTTACCGCCAATATCCGCTAACGGTTTACCAGGCAAACGGCTCGATGCGTAACGCGAAGGAATGACAACCGTAAAAGACATTAGCGTCCCTCATCCATACTCATAGTACGAGCCTCAGGCTCGAGCAGAACGGGAATACCCTCTTTGATTGGGTAAGCGAGGCGATCCAATTTGCAGATCAACTCTTGATTCTCTTTATCGTACGTCAGCTTACCTTTGCAAACAGGGCAAGCTACAATCTCAAGCAGACGGTGATCCATAAGCCGCTTTAACCTCTTTTATTCTCTTTAAAATTTGCTCTGCATCGTTTGGTTCAAACTGGGCAGATACAGGCAGATACCACCAATTATCTTGCGCATAATGGCTGCACTTGACGGCATCTTTCTCGGTCATAATCACATTGGCCCCTTGTTGAGCCAATGCTTCTAATTCTTGTTGGTCAAAGTCTTGATGGTCAGCAAAACCTTTTGTGACTTTAACATCTGCGTTCATCGAGTTTAGTGTATGAAAAAATCGTGGTGGATGCCCAATCCCTGCAAATGCCACTAGCTCTTTTAACTCAGAAACTTCCACAAGTTGCTTAGTCTTGAGATTAATGGCTTTAGATGGCGCTAAAGTCATTGCGATTTCTCCCGTATGTGCTTGACCGCCATTGGTGATGATAAAGTCGACTTCAGCAAGACGCTCGACCCCTTCACGAAGTGGGCCAAGCGGAATGAGGCTTTCATTCCCAAATCGGCGATTCCCATCCACAATCACTAACTCAATATCACGGCCTAACGCATAATGCTGTAACCCATCGTCCGTAATAATGATATCCACACCTGACTCAAGCAGTGCTTTCACTGCATTTGAACGTACCGGGTCTACCGCAACAGGCGCTCCTGTGCGTCGATGAATCAACTTAGGTTCATCACCACAATGTTTCGCAGGCGTATCTTCTTTTAGCACTAACGGATAGGCAGGAGCTTTTGCTCCATAGCCACGAGAAACGACCCCTGGCTTAAGCCCAAGCTGTTGCAGTTGCTCAACAAGCCAAACCACAACTGGTGTTTTGCCATTACCACCAGCCGTGATATTGCCGACAACAATAACAGGGATAGGCGCGTTGTAGGCTTGCTTACGGCCTGTTTGATATTGCTTTCGCTTAGACTTACTTATTGATCCAAATAATACACTCAGTGGCCACAAAAGCGGCCACAAGAGGTATTTTATTGGATGGTTTTCAAACCAGATTTTTTCAACCACCGCGTCTATTCACCAAACTGAATACGGTGCAATTGTGCATACGCACCATTTTTTGCAATAAGATCGGCATGGTTGCCACGCTCAATGATGGCGCCATCATCAACCACAAGAATCTCATCAGCTTTCTCGATAGTTGACAAGCGGTGCGCAATCACGAGTACCGTTTTGTCTTTCTGCAGCTCATCTAATGCAGCTTGGATAGCGCGTTCTGATTCCGTATCCAAAGCAGAGGTCGCCTCATCAAGAATCAACACCGGTGCATCACGCAATAGAGCACGTGCAATAGCGACACGTTGACGTTGACCGCCAGATAGACTCGCGCCATTTTCACCAATCATGGTATCAAGTCCATCATCCATTTTGCTGATGAATTCCATAGCATGCGCGAGTTTTGCCGCTTTCTCGATATCACTACGCTCGTATTTTCCATCCGTTGCGTAAGCAATATTGTTTGCAATCGTGTCATTAAATAAATGAACATTTTGTGATACTAGCGCAAACTGCTGACGTAAGTTCTTTAACTCGTATTCACGAATATCATGTCCGTCTAATGTGATGGAGCCACTATCAACATCATAGAAACGATTGAACAAGTTCGCGATGGTACTTTTACCGGAACCGGAACGACCAACCAGCGCAACGGTCTTCCCTCTTGGAATATCGAAGCTGACATTTTCCAATGCTGGCTTTTCTGCGCCAGTATAAGTAAAGCTTACGTTTTTAACTGAAACATCGCCATTTGCGCGTTCAACTGTCAACTTACCTTCGTTTTTCTCAGGCTCAAGGTCAATCAACGCAAAGAGCGTTTGGCTCGCGGCCATACCACGTTGGAACTGAGAGGTAACGTTAGTAAGCGCTTTAAGCGGACGCATCAAACCAAACATCGCAGAGAAGACAACGGTAAATGTACCTGGAGTCAGTTGCTCTTTAATCGAGTCAATACTTGCTAAGTAAAGAACGGCAACAATAGCAAGTGACGCAATCATTTGGATGATAGGGTTAGCCGCCGCTTGAGCCGTCACCAACTTCATGCTTTGTTGACGCATTTGGTTGCTGACCTTCTCAAATCGTTGACGCTCGATATCCTGGCCGCCGTAGCTCAGCACGACTTTATGGCCTTTAAGCATCTGCTCTGCTGACGCAGTCACGTTGCCCATCATTGTCTGCATATTTTTGGATATTTTTCTAAAACGTTTAGAAACGACACCAATACCCCACGCGACAACGGGAGCAACAGCAAACAGCACTAACGACAACTGCCAGCTGTTGTAAAACATCAGGACTAACAGGCCAATGATACTTGCACCTTCGCGAACGATGCTCACTAACGCTTGGCTAGTTGCCGCAGATACTTGCTCTGAATCGTAGGTAATGCGTGACAATAAATTGCCCGTCTTTTCCTTATCGAAGTAAGACACAGGCATATGCATAAAGTGATTGAATACCATACGGCGGACTTGCATAACCACATTGCCGGATACCCAGCTCAAACAGTATGTGGAGACAAATCCACTTATGCCACGGATAAACATCATGGCAAAAATAATCAATGGAAGCGTGCGTAGAAAATCAGATTCAGCGTTCCCAAAACCTTCATCTAGTAATGGTTTTAATAGGGAAATCATATAGGTATCTGATATAGCATTAATAACTAATGCAATGACTGCAACGACAAGACCTGACTTGTAAAGGCGAATAAATTGCCATAGACGCTTAAACGTCTGCCAAGTCGTTTCATCAGTATTTATCGACATAGAAGTGCTTTATTTTCTTACATTAAGACTCTCATTCTACTCCCTTACGCAGCATCTGCCTATACCAAGGCTCAAATGTATCGCTACGTTTGGTTTCTGAGCGCCAATTATCACGGTGAATAGAGAAGCTTACCTGACCATATTCCCCAGTATCAAGCCAAGTAATGTCAAGCTTGCGATATGCTGCAACAACATGTTCTGCCGGCATTCCCCATTGATTATTTTTTGCCAAAGAAGCAACGGCCACACTCGGGTTTACCGCTTCAATAAAGCGAGGATTCGACGAACTTTTACTACCATGATGAGGGACCAACATCACATCACTTTTTAACTTTTCAGGCTCCCTGAGCAAGATCCACTCGCTAATGGTCTCAATATCACCAGTAAAAAGCATACTGAACGTAGAAATAGGGTCGGTAAGACGTAGTACACAGGAGTGCGGATTATATGCACGTTGAACAAGAGCAGGAGGCCAAAGTACTTCTATATTTAACCCTTGCCATTTCCAATGATCGCCGCGAGTACAAGACTCATATCCGATAAAATTTTGGCTACTGAGTTTGCGCTGTGGTGAAAAGGAATCTTCAATGAACAAGCGTCCTCCTGCATGGTCATTGTCGGAATGGCTGAGGATCATCGTATCGATGCTTTCATAACCTCGTTTATGCAAGATCGGAGTGACGACCTGCTCCGCAATGCTGCCATTTTGCCATGCTTTACCTGTATCATAGAGCAACACTTTATCGTCTTTTTCTACAATCACCGCAAGGCCATGGCCCACATCTAGTACATCAATGCGCCAATGTTGCTGATCATATTCCGATGTGAGCTTAATACTAATTACAATGCCAAGTAACAAACACCACGCGTACTGAAACATGAATCGTTGAAACACCAAGCAAATAATTCCCGCCAGAATCAACCCTGTCATTTCTATACTAATGGGTTGCCAGGAGCCTATCGCGTACTGAATTGACGTGCTCAATGGCTGCAATGACCAGTCCACCAACTGCCACAGAGGCTTTGCTATCATTTCAAGAAATAAAGATGAGAACAGGGCCAGAAACATCAAAGGCACAACGATAAATCCGAACCAAGGAATAAACGCCAAGTTGTATGCAATTGATGACAAACTGAAACCAGAAAAGTAATAGCCACTAATAGGCACGATTAACACACTCAGAATCAATTGAGTAAGCAATAGCACTTTTAACTTCGCCTTCCAGCCCCCGTTTTGATACCGAATCAAATTGATTGCGAACAACACTGCGCAAACTGACAAATACGATAACCAAAAACTCATGCTATACGATGCAAAAGGTTGAACAAGCAGTTGTAGCGCTACCGCGAGCAAAAGTACCCGCCAGGAAGCCCAGTGCACTAAGGTATATTTGAGAACGACGTAAATAACACATACCGACACCGCGCGGGTAGTAGGTAATGAGAAGTCCGCTAACCAAGCATAGGCAACGGCAAACATCAGCCCACAGAAGCTAGGCAATAGCTGGTATTGAGGTAACGCATAACGAATGGCACCGCCCACCACTAGCCCAAAAGTGAACGCCATACCAATATGTAAGCCCGAAATCGAGACCAAGTGCAGTAAACCACTGTCTCTGAGTGCTTGCCAATCTTCCTTAGATAACCAAGAGCGATCGGCAAAAACTAACGCATTTATTAACGAGAAATGATGAAGGGAGGACACATCCTCCGAAACATCAGCGATAATGGCTTGGCGCAAAGATGTAGTAGAGCGAATAATCCAGGTAACATCCTCGTTAACAACACCGCGTGCGATAATGCTTTTACCCATTGCGTGCTTTTCGGCGTCAAAACCAGCTTCGTTGCGTAGGCCTGTAATCGGCTTTAACGAGACGGATGTCGTAAACTCACTGTTAACATCGAGTGGAAAACGCGTAATAAGACGGATTTTAGGTTTAAGAAAAGGTAACAGAGTTTGAGAATTTACCTTTTTTAGAGCCACAATGCCTTCATATCCGTGACTTATTTGCGTAAAAGGGCTGTCAACTTTACCAATTATGGTAATATTCTCCCCTGCTTGAAAAAGGGCTTGTCTCTGAGACTCCAATACATTGCCGTGGACGATGACAACCATAAAGCCCGCAATTGCGCCTATGCTAATTAAGCCACGACGTAATTTGATTATTGAGCCAGTGGTTATTATTCCCAGCAGCAACCAACGCCAATCTGGTATTGTCGGCCACCAAGCTGACGAAATTACGCTCGCTACAAATAACGCCAAGGTCCAACTTTTTTCTGAGAGAGTCATGCTGTCCTATGCCTAGAAAGCTGATAAAACGCTTCATGCCAGATCATGAATTGATCAAACGCCAAAAAGCATTGAAGGTCTTCGGCAATGTGTTGTACAACCCGAACTTGTGGTGTTTAAATCGTCGCTCGGCGTCTGGGGCTTTTGCTGTCGGGTTATTTATGGCATTTGTTCCGCTACCAAGCCAAATGATCATGGCTGCAGGTTTGGCAATCATGCTTGGCGTCAATTTACCTCTCTCCGTCGCTTTGGTATGGATAAGCAACCCTATAACCATGCCTGTGTTATTTTATTTTGCGTATAAGCTTGGCGCTTTAGTGATGCATGTTCCTCCGCAACCTTTCCACTTTGAACTTTCGTGGGAATTCATCATGCAACAGATGAGCACTATTGGCCCTCCATTCTTATTAGGCTGTGCTATCTGTGGTGTCGTATCCGCGATTATTGGCTACTTCGGCATTAGAGGACTTTGGCGCTACTCAGTGGTTCGGAGCTGGCAAAAACGCAAAATAAGATAAGACGTTACTGCATAAAAATCAGCATTTGTACTATCAGTTGAGGGGCACCTAACAGTTAGAATGAAACACGATGTCGTTCAAGTTGGATAAATACAAAAAAGGACCGAATTCGGTCCTTTTTGCTTTTCTCGTATTGTAAAACGGTTGGTTATTTAGAACTCAGCACCGCTGCCGGATTTAACTTCGCGGCGCGAGAAGCGGGGTACCACGTTGCAAGCAAACTCAAAACGATCGCCGTCACAGACACCAATGCTACGTCTGGCCAGTGTAACTGTGATGGTAAGAAGTCGACGAAGTAAATATCACCCGATAAAAACTGATGACCGATTAAGCTCTCTAACCCTTTAATTAACGGAGTCAGGTTTAACGCCACTAAGACACCAATAACACTGCCGACGAGACTGCCAAATACACCAGAGAACACGCCTTGCCAAACAAAGATACGTTTGATTAGGCTATCTTTTGCTCCCATTGTTCGCAAAATTGCAATTTCTGCGGCTCGATCTTTCACTGCCATCATCAGCGTAGACACAATGTTAAAACATGCCACACCAATCACGAGTACCATCACCAAGTACATAATGGTGCGTACGAGCTGAATATCGCGATACAAAAAACCAAACTTTTGCTGCCAGCTTTTCAAATACACGTAAACATCCACCATGCTACCTACCTCACGAACAATAGAAGGCGCATTGAGAACATCATCCGTTTTTAGTGAAATACCAGTGACCCCTTCCCCTAACCTCGCGTATTGCTGAGCATCCGCTAATGGCACTAACGCTAAAGAATGGTCTATTTGGCCATTCAACGTTAAGAACCCAGACACCTTCACGCGCACACGCTTGGGAGCCTGCACTTTGTTTGCGCCGCCTGTTTGCGGAATCATCAACGTAATGTAATCCCCCACTGCGACATTTAGCTCGTTTGCAACACCTCGGCCTAAGATCACTTGCTTCTGACCGGCATAAAAGTTTTGCCAAGCTTCTTGGTCAATAAAATTCGATAAGCTCGACACCGCTTGCTCGAAAGTAGGCTCTACGCCACGAACTTCTATCGCTTTTAGCTTACTGCCTTTTTCTGCTAACCCCGTAAAACGAACGTACGGCGCTGCCGCAACAACATCTTCATGGTTTAGGGCTTGATTCATCGTTTTGGTGTAGTTATGAAGCGGACCATTAACGCCTTCCAACTCACCGTGTGGAATAACTGACAACACACGCGATTGCAGCTCGCGCTCAAAGCCATTCATTGCAGAAAGACCGATAATGATCACGGCTACACCAACCGCAATACCAATCGTTGAAGAAAGCGAAATGAAAGACACCATCTTGTTGCGCTTTTTCGCTCGACTGAAGCGACCACCAATCATCAATGCTAAAGATGAAAACAAAATTAGCCCTCCGCAGACGCAGTATCAGTCACAAAACGATCTACGAGTAAACCATCTTGCATGTGCATTTGACGATCCATTTTCGCTGCCAGCTCTTTGTCATGCGTGACAACCAAAAATGCAATGTTTGACTCTTTATTGAGCTCGCGCATCAAATCATAGATAGACAGTGCCGTATTGTGATCTAAGTTCCCCGTAGGTTCATCGGCCAAAACCAGATCAGGTTTATTCACCAATGCACGCGCAATCGCAACACGTTGACGCTCACCGCCCGATAACTCAGAAGGCCTGTGTTGCATCCGATGACTCAAACCAACTTTATCTAACAACGCTTTAGCCGCCTGTTTTGCATCCGCTACTTTAGCGCCGCCAATCATCAGTGGCATCGCCACGTTTTCAAGCGCAGTAAAATCAGCTAACAAGTGATGGAACTGGTATACAAAACCAAGGTGCTTGTTGCGTAAAGCCGCCTGTTTATTCGAACTTAAAGCCGATAGGTTTTGCCCTAGAAAATCAACTTCACCATGAGTTGCGTCATCTAACGCCCCTAAAATATGCAATAAGGTACTTTTTCCCGAACCAGAAGAGCCAACAATAGAAACCAACTCCCCTTTGTCGATATCGAAACTTACGCCTTTCAACACTTCCGTATCTAACGAACCCTCTCGGTAGACTTTACGAATATCACGACATTCTAATAGCTTATTCATAGCGAAGTGCCTCAGCAGGTTTAACAGAAGATGCTCGATAAGAAGGATAAAGCGTAGCAGCGAGGCTAAGAGCAATCGCCAACACCACCACTAAAAGAATTTGCAGTGAATCAATCAAAATAGGTAGATGGCCACCGAAACTGAATAGCGCCACACCGGCAGATTCAAGAATCGCATTCAGGTTAAGTGACAAGATCACGCCCGCAGCGCCACCGACAATCGCGCCAATTACACCGCTGCTCGCCCCTTGTACCATGAAAATGGTCATCACTTGAGATTGAGTCATGCCTTGAGTTTTCAATATTGCGACTTCTGATTGTTTCTCCATCACCACCATGATTAAGGCGGAGATAATATTGAATGCAGCAACGCCCACTATCAGACCTAGCATGAGTCCCATCATGTTCTTTTCCATTTTCACCGCTTGGAAAAGCTCACCACGCTGCTCACGCCAATCACTCCATTGCCACCCGTCAGGCATGGGTTGATCAGCAAAATCCGTCACCATAAATGGATCAGAGAAAAAGACACGCCAACCAGAAACCGTGTCTTTCGGAAAACGCATCAGCTTAGATGCATCCGTCATGTTAACAATCATTAATTGACCATCAACGTCCGATCCCGTATTGAAAATACCAGCGACAGTAAAATTGCGCTGGCTAGGAATACGGCCAAGTGGGGTAAACTGCGTCGCGTTGGTCACCATTAAGCGCACTTTATCCCCCATTGATACCTTTAGCGAGCGCGCCAAGCTATGACCTAAAAAGACGTTGTAATCGCCCGCTTGAAGTGACGATAATCGCCCAGCAATCAAATGGTTGCTAATCGGATCGCCTTTCTTTGGTTCAATGCCAATGAGATAACCTGCCGTCAGTTGCGCAGAACTCTGAATTACAGCCTCTCCACGAACGATAGGCTCCGGTTCAGATTCACTCGACATCGCTTGAACAAATGGAGGGGCAGACTCGGTCAACGGCGTTTTTCCATCGTGTTGTGAAACAACAGCGTGAGGCAGCACACCTAAAATGCGCTCTTTTAACTGCGATTCGAACCCATTCATCACAGAAAGAACCGTCACCAACGCCATTACACCGATAGTAATACCCGCCGTCGACATATAAGAAACAAATCGGCTGAACCTATCCCCAGAGCGTCCCCGAAGATATCTCAAACCAATAAATAATGAGATAGGATGATACATATAAGACAAACCAACTGGTTGTTTTGATATAAAGCTTTAGCAGATTATCTTACCTTACTCTTCTCATTAAGAAGACAAGAGAATCGCTAAATTTGTCAACGACATGCAATAAGTCTGTATTTAGGGCAAAAAGTTCAAGGACAAATCAGGTAAACTTGATAACTTCATTCAGTTAGCGATAATCAGTGCCCTACTTCTCTTTGTTTGTTGAGTAAACAGGGAGCGCTCGCTGGCAAAAGGACCGACTATATGACAGAGCAAGAATACTTTACCGTCCATCATAATCTCACTATCAACGTCGAAACGTTGAGTGCGGATTTTGCTTTGCCAGATGAAGAAACCTTTGTCTCCGAAATTCCAGCACCGTTTATTGTTGCCAGCGAATTTAGCCATCTAGATATGTTGGCAGACAGTGCACGTCTAGAGCTAAAAAACAAAGATTTAAAGCATGTGATTAACTTGCTTGATACGCAAAACGCGAAACTTAACCTCTTGTTGAGCTTTATGCTTTCACAACAAGATGACGCCTCCATTCGATACCAAACCACGAAGTTTGGTGCCAGCCAACTCAGTTACCGTTCAGATACAGCGCTATCTGCCCAACAACTCGTTCGTGTTAAACTGTTTCTCGATCATCCTGCTGCAGCGATTTACGGTTACGCTCAAGTAGAAGAATGTGATGCTTCAGAGCAAGATTTCATTATCACTCTTAGATATAAGATGCTACGTGAATCTGACCAAGATTTGCTCATAAAAGCGGCACTATATCAACAACAAAAACTTTTACGTCAGCGCTCGATGGAGCGAGATAAAAAATAACTCCTATGACAAAAGCAACGATTCTTTCCGTCACCAATCCTTCTGAGCGTGGCGACAAAAAACAGCTAGGTAATTTACCGGGCGCGGCTCTACCTCTAGCTATCGCTGAGCTAGCCAAGCAGCATTCGAGTCACTCGCTACTCGTCGTGCCTGACCCGCAAATAGCTTTAAAGCTTCAAGCGGAGATTGAACAATTCACCGACCAAACAGTAAGCCTGTTCCCTGATTGGGAAACGCTGCCTTACGATAACTTTTCTCCGCATCAAGAAATCATCTCTGAGCGTATCGCGCGCCTATACCAACTGCCAAGCCAACGCAATGGTATTACCATCGTGCCGGTCAGTACGGTGCTGCAGCGACAGTCGCCACGTGATTTTCTGTTGCAACATACCTTAATGGTGAAAACCGGCGATCAACTCTCGCTTGAGAAACTACGTGTACAACTTGAAAATTCGGGCTACCGCCACGTTGACCAAGTATTTGGGCCAGGTGAATACGCGAGCCGTGGGTCGATTCTGGATCTCTTTCCTATGGGCAGCGATGACCCGTATCGCATCGACTTCTTTGATGATGAGATAGATACCATTCGCACGTTTGATCCAGAGAACCAACGCTCTATCGACGATATTCAGCAAATCCAATTGCTGCCTGCACATGAATTCCCAACCACTAAAGAAGCGATTGAGGATTTTCGTACACGTTGGCGCACCCAATTTGAAGCACGCCGAGAGCCAGAATCGATCTACATGCAAGTGACCAAAGGCACTTGGCCCGCTGGTATTGAGTATTGGCAACCGCTGTTTTTTGACCATACCGAGACTTTATTTGAATATTTGCCAGAAGACTCTCAAGTCATCACATATGGTGATATTGAATCTGCGGTCGATACTTTCTTAACCGATGTCGAATATCGGTACGACCAGAAAAAAGTTGATCCACTACGTCCTCTTTTGACTCCTGAACAACTTTGGCTGAAAAAAGACGAACTCTTCAGCCAACTAAAACAGCTCCCTATGGCTCAATTGAGCCTAGAGAAAGTGGTGAAGCGTGCTGGTCGTCAAAACCTGCCAGTACAATCGTTAGCCGAGCTTGGCGTTCAGCAACAAAATAAAGAACCGCTTTCGCGTCTTCGTCAATTCAGTGAGCAATTCAGCGGCAAAATTGTTTTCTCGGTAGAGTCAGAAGGTCGTCGCGAAGCACTAACGGAACTGTTGCAAGGCATCAAAGTTCGCCCAGTCGTACATGGCTCACTTTACCAAGCTCTAGATTCGGGTGATCGCTTCAGTTTGATCTTAGGCGCTGCAGAGCATGGTTTCATTCACGAAGAGCTGAACTTCGCTCTGATCTGTGAAAGTGATCTACTTGGTGACCGCGTTATCCAGCGACGCCGCAAAGATAAAAAAGCAGTCAACAGTGACACCGTTATTCGCCACCTTGCGGAACTAAAACCCGGTCAACCAGTGGTTCATATTGATCACGGTATTGGCCGCTACATCGGTTTACAAACACTTGAAGCCGGTGGCATGAAAACGGAATACGTCACCCTTGAGTATCAAAACGATGCCAAGCTCTACGTACCAGTTTCATCACTAAACCTTATTAGCCGTTATTCAGGCGGTGCTGAAGAAAGTGCACCACTGCATAAATTGGGTGGCGAGGCTTGGGCAAAAGCACGTCGTAAAGCGGCAGAAAAAGTGCGTGATGTCGCGGCTGAGTTGCTGGATGTTTACGCTAAACGAGAATTAAAACCGGGCTTCAAATTTGAGCTAGATCGTGGGCAATACGCAACGTTTAAAGCAACGTTCCCATTTGAAGAAACGGATGACCAAGCGATGGCCATCAATGCCGTCTTGTCAGACATGTGCCAAGCAAAAGCGATGGATCGCCTAGTGTGTGGTGACGTGGGCTTTGGCAAAACGGAAGTCGCTATGCGTGCAGCATTTGTCGCAACGGATAACAGTAAACAGGTCGCCGTACTCGTACCGACAACTCTGCTTGCTCAGCAGCATTTCGAAAACTTCCGTGACCGTTTTGCCAACTTACCAATCCGAGTTGAAGTACTGTCTCGCTTTAAGTCTGCCAAAGAACAAAAAGTCATTTTGCAAGACGTTGCAGATGGTAAAGTCGATATTGTCGTCGGTACGCATAAGCTGCTTTCAAGCGACATTAAATTCAAAGATTTAGGTTTGTTGATCGTTGACGAGGAACACCGCTTCGGGGTTCGTCAAAAAGAAAAAGTCAAAGCAATGCGTGCGGATGTGGATATTCTTACCCTTACCGCAACACCAATTCCACGTACTCTGAATATGGCCATGAGTGGCATGCGCGATCTGTCGATCATCGCGACACCTCCAGCGCGTCGTTTAGCCATCAAAACCTTTGTTCGTCAAAGAGAAGAATCTGTGGTCCGTGAGGCGGTACTGCGTGAAATCATGCGTGGTGGTCAGGTTTACTTCCTGCACAATCAGGTAGAAACTATCGAGAAAACCGCGGAAGACTTGCAAAAGCTGATTCCTGAAGCACGAATTACCGTGGCACATGGTCAAATGCGTGAGCGCGAACTAGAGCGCATCATGAATGATTTCTACCACCAGCGCTTTAATGTGTTGGTGTGTACAACGATCATCGAGACCGGTATCGACGTACCAACGGCGAATACTATTATTATGGATCGTGCAGACAACCTTGGTTTAGCGCAACTGCACCAATTGCGTGGCCGTGTTGGACGCTCTCATCATCAAGCCTATGCTTACTTATTAACGCCACATCCAAAAGCCATGACCAAAGATGCTATCAAGCGTCTTGATGCGATTGCTTCACTGGAAGACTTAGGCGCAGGCTTTACTCTAGCAACTCACGACTTGGAAATCCGTGGGGCTGGTGAACTGCTTGGTGACGAGCAAAGTGGGCAAATTCAATCGGTTGGTTTTACACTGTACATGGAAATGCTGGAACAAGCAGTCCAAGCATTGAAAGAAGGTAAAGAACCTTCTTTGGACGAGCTGCTTCGTGAACAAACTGAAGTTGAAATGCGAATCCCAGCGCTCTTGCCAGACGATTACATCCCGGATGTGAATACACGACTGTCGATGTACAAACGTATTGCGAGCGTTACGAGTGGTGAAGAACTCTCAGAGCTCAAAGTGGAACTTATCGATCGATTTGGACTGCTTCCAGACGCGACGAAGAACTTACTTGCTGTCTCAGAATTGAAAATTTCGGCTGGTAGCCTAAAAGCGAAAAAGATAGAAGCCCATGATAAAGGTGGATTTATCGAGTTTTACCCTGATGCTGACATAAATCCAGCGTATTTGGTTAAACTGCTGCAATCACAGCCGCAAAAATTTGCAATGGAAGGTCCAACTAAGTTCAAGTTTAGCGTACCATTGGCGGACCGACGTAAACGCATTCAGTTTGTTCAAGACTTACTGAATGATTTTAAACAGAATTTATTACCAACGAGCTAATAGTCGAATGAGAATACTGATCCCGTTATTGCTTCTATGTGTCTCAATGCCTTCTTGGGCACAGCGTCAATTTGATATTGAAGTGATCATTTTCAAGCGAGCAGTCGACGCTGAAAGCACCACTGAATCTTGGCCGAATCAACTGCCAAAAATCGATATGGAAAATGTCGGCAGCTTAGAGAGTGAATCATACCGTCGCTCTAAAGGTGTAACACTACTGCCACGCTCATCTTTCCGCCTGAATGCGCAAGAAGCGGCATTAAACAACCATGCTGGGTTTAAAGTGCTTAAACACGTAGCATGGCGTCAAGGTGACCGAGGCAAATCTAGCGCCCCAATTTTCCGTATTGTTGGTGGACGAGATTTTTCTGATTCTTATCACGCAGATGGTAGTCCAATCAATGGCAGTACTCAGACATTTTCCACTGACGGTTACAGTGAGGAGACAGTCAACGGTCCTTTGTATGAACTAGATGGCCGATTCCAAATTTACGTGCAGCATTATCTATTCGCTGAAACGACACTAGACCTGCGCGAGCCAAGTGTTAGAGAAGTGCGTTTTGAACCAACTTCAACTGAGCAATTGGCGGATGATTTAGGTGAGGTCGATGGCAATGTTCAAGTCGGTAACTTGGCGGAAATCTCCCCTACAATAACAGAAGAAAAGTTCCTCAAGAGCTACCGAATGGATCAAAAACGCCGTATGCGTAGTAGTGAGACTCATTACCTAGACAACCCATTGATGGGCATGATCATTCAAGTTCGTCGCGTTCGATAAGCACGAGTGATTCAACAAAGCGCAGCATTTGCTGCGCTTTGTTTTTATCTGTTATGTCCTCAGTTATTCCTAACCAACGCAGAGCAAGGAAAATAACTGCGTTACAGTATGAAGTAGACAGTTTTCAAATTACTTAAACTCAACATGGAAGTCGTATCAGTTCATGAGTCCAGATTTTGAAATCATTGCGCCCCGCTTAGCGCTCAAGCTCATCCCTTCTGAAGAAGCTCACTTACTACAACGTTTGCTTGCAGAATCCCCTTCCCTACACCAGTGGCTAGATTGGTGTAATCAAAACATTACGTTGAAAGATGCACAGGACTTCCTGTTGGCAACCCGACTTAACTGGGTAAAAACAGAAGCTTTCGGTTTCGGTATCTATGAGCGACAAAGTAACACGCTAGTAGGAATGGCCGCCGTAAACGAGTTATATCACACGTTTAATATGGCAAGTATTGGCTACTGGGTTGCTGACCGCTATCAACGACAGGGCTATGCTCAAGAAGCCGTTAGAGCCTTGGCTGAATTCTGCTTTGCAAAGCTGAGTTTAACTCGACTGGAAATTGTCTGTGACCCCGACAACGAAGCAAGCCAAACCTTAATTGAGTCAGTCGGTGCACAAAAAGAAACCATCGCCAGAAACCGGTTTATTTTTCATGGTAAGCCTAAGGATGGCGTTGTGTACTCACTTTTACCGGCAGATCTAACATAAATAAAAAGCCACCGACTTGCGGTGGCTTTTTATATTTCGAAGATACAGCATCCGCGCAATCCGCGTAGATGTGAATTTGGCGTCTTAGTGAAGCTTAAGGTTTGGACGCAGTACTCGGTTGATACGGCCCACGAGCATCATCAGTCCGGTTTTAAATACGCCGTGCAACGCCATCAGGTGCATTCGATATAACGAGATATAAACGACACGTGCAATACGGCCTTCTACCATCATCGACCCTTTGGTTAGGTTGCCCATCAAGCTACCAACGGTAGAGAAACGGCTTAGAGACACTAATGAGCCGTGATCTTTATACACATAATCTTTCAGCTCGCGTCCGTTGATCTTCGCAACGATGTTGCTGAATGCTTGGCTTGCCATTTGGTGCGCAGCTTGCGCACGTGGTGGAACAAACGAACCATCAGCCTGAGTACATTGTGCTAAGTCACCAATAACGAAAATGTCATCATCACGCGTCGTTTGTAGTGTATTTTTCACTACCAGCTGGTTGATACGGTTCGTTTCTAAACCAGCGATATCTTTAATAAAATCTGGTGCTTTAATACCCGCAGCCCAAACCATGATTTGTGCCGGGATCTTCTCACCATCTTTCGTGGTGAGGCCATCTTTTTCAGCTTTAGTCACCATGGTTGCCGTGCGTACGTTTACGCCCAACTTCACCAGCTCCTGATGAGCAGCAGCCGAAATACGTGGAGGAAGCGCAGGTAGAATACGCTCACCCGCTTCAATCAGGTTGACGTTCAGCTTGCTAGAGTCAAGATCGCCAAAGCCGTAAGTACGCAGCTCTTTAACGGCATTGTGTAGTTCTGCAGATAGCTCAACGCCAGTTGCACCAGCACCAACAATCGCGATATCCACCGTACCGTTACCGTTTTTCGCGTGCAGTTTTAGGAACTCATTGTTCATTTCTGTGCGGAAACGGTGCGCTTGTTCTGGACTGTCTAGGAAAATACAGTTCTCACGAACGCCAGGAGTGTTGAAGTCGTTTGATGTTGAACCAATCGCCATGACCAGAATGTCGTATTCTAGCTCGCGGCTTGGCATCAGAAGCTCACCATGCTCATCTTTAAGCTCACTTAAGATGATCACTTTACGTTCGCGGTCGATGTCTTGAAGGCTACCCATTTGGAAGTCGAAGCTGTGGTTTTTTGCATGAGCTCGATAACTCAGAGCATCCACCCCTTCGTCCAAAGAGCCAGTTGCAACTTCATGCAATAATGGCTTCCACAAGTGGCTCGCTTTACGATCTACTAGCGTAATTTGCGCACGGTTCTTGCGACCTAGAGTTCGGCCAAGCTTAGTTGCCAACTCAAGACCACCAGCACCGCCGCCTACAACGATAATGCGTGTCACAATGATTTTCCTCTACAAAAATGAATATATGGGGTTCAGCTCGACATATGGCTCACAGACATGCTGTGCCATACATCCAACCGATGAATTCTTGGTTCTTAGAGGTGTCTCAATTTATTTGGATTAAAAACTGCTGCCTAATTTTATTCTTTATCTATCAATAACTTGTTAGGAATCAGCATATTTGTCTGGTACGCATACGACGCCAGAGGTTTTTGGGCAAGTTTATTACTCGCTCTCAATTTTTTTTGATATTTATCAAATTATTTTAGTCTGGTTCATTATATAGAGACGTACTTTGAAGGCAACCAAAATCCGTGTGACGAGTACGGATTGACTACTTTTCGACTACTCTACAACAAGGTATTCGTGCCACATAGGATGGAAGTAAGAAAACGGTAAGGAGAACACAATAATCTAAGCGCTAAACCAAAAAATGAGGCCTTTAAAGAGAAAGGGACTCGGCATACTCACAAAAGGGGGTCGCAGCAAAGCAACCGATAAAAAATGCCGCTTTACTGTTCACACTCAAACACTCTTAAGTATTTTTAAATGCCTTCATCGCTTGTAAATGGTGAGAGATCTTTTTGAACTTGTGGGACTGCGTTTCGTCCCAAATGATTTGATAGTATTTTTCTAACTCAGCTGCCGTTTTCGCATTGTCATGCACTTCATCATCTTTGGATAAAATCACCAAGCAGTGAGCTTGATTTTTCGCTCGAAACTGATCAACACATTTTGTTGCGATATCTTCATACTCTTCTGGGCGATCGATTCGACCAGCCATCGTTTTTTCTGGGTGCAAGTTCGGGTTAAACATCACTTGTTTGATACCGCATAGAAAACCAATTCGTTCAGACCAATAACCACCTAAACCAACCCCACAGATTAACGGGTTTGGATCATCAGATTGATCGATAACTTTAGACACCTCTTTTAACAAGTGTTGCATGTCGTGCTTTGGGTGAAGGGTGCTGTAATTGATAAAACGAACGTCGTCGTCGATGAATTGCAGTTGAAGAACTTTTTCGTGGTTACCCGGGCTTGTACTGTCAAAGCCGTGTAAGTAAATAATCATGTGTACCTCTCCCTGTGTGTATCTGGTACTTTTATTAAAACTACCACTATTTCCTTACTGTTAAAGGGGAAAATATCACGAGTTCTCAAAACAGTGATCTTCCATACACAATGAGCCTTTCAACTCATACGCACTGTTTAAGTATTGCTCATTTCCCCACAATTTATAGGCCAGTAAATACCAAAGCATCGCCATCACTAGGGTTCTTGGCTGCCACGCCTTTACACCACTTAACCAAAGAGACACATCTTCGATACCTCGAATTTGGCAATACTGTTTCACCGCCTCTTCCACAGGCGCATCCTCGACTTGAATAGTCAAGGTCAAATCAAGTCTAGGGTCAGCAATACCAGCATACTCCCAATCAATGACTTTCACCCCACTACCTCCCCGAACGAGGTTGTAACACCCCAGGTCAAAGTGACAAAGAGCTAGTGGAACCGGCGCTACACTCGGTTCCGTGCGCCACTTCATGTATAGAGCCTCAAATTCCGTATCCGCATACTGACCGTCAAGCTCAAGCCAATAATGATCGATGCGAGAAATATAAGAAAATGGAACCAAAGGGAGCGCGCTGAGCGGGTGCTGATGAATGGTCGCCGCAATGGATAATAAATCTCTTACTGGTAGCCCTACATCCGAAAGTGCTTGCCCTTCGATCCATTCCACCAGTAAACCTTGCTCGTGGATAAACACTGGCTTAGGACCAATTTCTAATGAAGAGATAGCATTCAGAACTTGATATTCATTGTGGCGAGAAATTGAAAAAGCCTTGCAAACATTACTGGTCGGTCGCCAGATGTATACAAGGCCTTGAGAGGATTCCAACCGCCAACAACGGTTGGTTAGCCCCCCGGTAACGGTTTGAACTTTTACCGGAGGCTCAGTAAAGAAGCCATCGAGAGCATTAAGACTCGGATCTAACTGTTTTGCTTGTTGCCAAGAAAACCATGCCATTGATGACTTCTCCATCAGTATCGATTAAAGACCGAATAAGCTCTTCGATTGCGCTTTACGAATTTCCGTTTCATCCGCCCACTCAATCAAACCTGTTTCTAGGTCCATTAGGCGCATGGTCATCTTGTAGTATACATCTTTATCGCTACCTGCATTTTTGACGATGCTAGATAGGTTACCGTAAAGCATGTATTGCGCACCCACCATTTTACCAAATTGGATCGCTGTGCTTTGGTTAACCAGCTCATCCGTGTTTTGGAAGTTAAGCTGTTCACGCACAGACTCAACACGATCCATATCAACAAAGCGGAACTTACCAGAGTTCAGCATCTTAGTAGAAATAGTGTCGGTAATGGATTCAGTGTCAATGTGTTCACTGGTCTTGTTCTTAATTCGCTCAACAAAAACGATAGGACGTTGATCACGAGTAATTGCTGCTACAGAACCCGACATCATCATGCTATCAACCATTTCAGCCGCGATTTTTTGTAAATCTGTTGAGCCAAAATCGATAGTCGTGGTTTCTGTTGCTTGCGCATCGCCGTAAGAGACTTTGTTAGAACAGCCACCCAAAATGACGGCAAGACCTAAAAGAGCAATAATACTTTTTTTCATGAGAGTTCCTTAGTTTTTCAATACCAGCGCATCGTTAGCGCGGCAGCTTCGGCAAAGCCGTTAAGATTAATTGTCTTGTGCTTCTCTAATTTGAACACGGAATTTGGTGCCATTTGGATTCACAGTAACTTCAGATAACGTGACTTGCTCAAACCCTCGCACAATCATTTTGCGCCATGGGCCAGGCTTGGTATTCACTTCTAAACCATTATTGTCATACCAATAGAAGCGGTAAAGAATGTGCTGGTCACCTTTATAGTTACTGCTTAGTTGCACCACTCCACGTGGACGATCATCAACGTAAGTGGTGGTGATGTTGTCAACTAATAAGCGACTACCCAAAACGTTATCATTAAAAAATACTTTTTGCGTTTGACCATCAATTCGAATACCAGCCGTGTTTTCGGCGCATCCAACTAAACCAATAGCCATTGCTAAACAAATAAGCCATGCTTTCATTACAGTCTCCCTAGCTGTTTATGCCACACGGTTGAGTGTGTTCCCTGACGAGATACCCATACCAATGTAGTCTGCTGTGCAGGCACTTCAAACTGATAGGTTTGATCACCCAAGTTTAAACTTTGTGTTCCCGGTTTCACGACTTTTGATGCCGTTTTCACTTGCGCTGGTAATGTTTGCCAACTTCTCGTATCCGGCTGCTCGGTCAATGTGTTCCATACATTGAAAAGTATGTTACCCACATCATCGCCTTTTTTCGCCGCCTCTTTTCGGATTCGATCTTTTGCCCAAACGCGAAGCGCTTGACGGATCACCATTGTAGTCAGACGTTCATTAAGATCGTTTTGTGCCATCGCATTAACATCAGTCAGCGTGCTAGAAGGCAATACCTGACCATTTAAAACCACATCGCTAAAACGTTGAGCACCCCGATTCGGATAATAAGGAAGCGCCAACGAATAAATGGCCCCATTATCGCGACTGTCGTAAATCGGTAGATCAATACGCCAACCTTTCAAAGCCTCCACAACGCCTTGTTCATCAATAACGATGACTCGACCTTGAGACTGAGTTAACCCAGAAGGTGCTTTACCATACCGTTTCTCTAGCATGCGTAAGTCTTCACGCATGCCTAGTTTCTTAGCGGCGTACAGCGTGCTTTCAACAACTTGTTTGTTGTCTGGCATCACAGCGAGTGCTCGTCGGTAATCAACATAAGCACTGTTTAAATCTCGTGACGCTTCATATAACAAGCCAGAAAGATAGAACAAATAGCCGTTTTGTACTGCGCTTAGTTTTTTACCAGCATCAGGGTAGCTCGCCAACACACTGCCTAAATTGGCAGACATGCCTTGCTTTTTCAGGTCTTTTTCTGCTGCTTTTAGTTCTTTTTCACGCGCCTTTCTTGCCGCTTCCTGAACTTGATTGGCTCGACGCACTTCAACAAGCGCCCCTTCCAAATCGTTTTTCTGTAAATAGTTTAGCCCGAGATAAAGGTGCAGAAAGCCAAGTTCATAATCGGCGGGATGATAATCTTGGAGATTGTCGTTCACTGCGAGAGAGCCGACGCTCGTTGCCGTTTCTGACACAGAAATAGTCGCGCGATCTTGCTGAACACGAACGGCACGATCACCATTTTCCAGTGCTTTCAAACTTGTCGGGTAATCTTCAGCAAGAAAAGAAATACGGCCCTTTTCAAAGTTGCCAAGTATCTCGCCACCCACTTCGCTCGATTGAAGTTGTTTCGCTTTCGCATATTCCCCTGCAACAACGGCTTGATAAACTTCTTGATTCTGGTTGCTGTAGTGACTAAACAGATTGCCCGCAGACAAATTCGCGCAGCCAGAGGCCATTAAAGCCCAGCTCATCAGCCCTAACAGCTTTACACCTAGTTTCACATTTATCTCCACAAATGTGTCATTCGACAGGAAAAAGAAGTGGGTGAACTGCGCCACCCACTTTTTAAAGCTTAGCTCAATACCATTGGACCTAGAGGACGACCGCCTAATAGGTGCATGTGAATATGGTAAACCTCTTGGCCACCGTGCGGGTTACAATTAACGATCAGGCGATAGCCGTCTTCCGCAATGCCTTCCTCTTTCGCCAGTTTTTTAGCAACAGTGAACAAACGCCCCATCATTGCTTCATCTTCAGCTTCAACATCATTCGTTGTTGGGATCAATTTATTCGGAATAATGAGAATATGGCTCGGTGTGCGCGGGTTAATATCGCGAAACGCAGTCACCAACTCATCTTGATAAAGAATATCGGCTGGGATTTCCTTACGAATAATTTTACTAAAGATCGTTTCTTCCGCCATGAGGACTCCATTTTATAAAGGTAATTAGACCCCAATTAGTATGCGCCAACCAAAAGCGGAGCTCAATAAAAACAGTGTTCACTTAACATTATTAATCAAACGCTAATTAACGAAGCTTTTTTTGTCGTGTGCGTCATAAAATGCGCGTCACAAACTCAATACAATCCAATGAATTTTGTTACTTTTTTAAGACAATTATTATTTTTATACCCAAGTAAGCTCAAAATTCTTGGGTAGCTTGTCTATTTTTGGGAGAGGAAGCTCACTTATGCGAGGTTCAGTTATTAAAAGGATGTATGCGGGCTTTGCTCTGATCATCATCCTATTTGCCGTCACAATTGCCATTATGATGGGAGGAATGAGTGATATTCACGGGAAGTTTGGCACCGTGTCTAAATCATCCCTACCACTGGTATCGTTATCTAACCAAACCAGTGTTGAACTGCTTTCTGCCGACAAATCGTTTAAAGATTTTCTGACGACAGAGAATAAACAACGCATGGATGAAATGCGTCAGGAATTTGCTAGATCTCAACAACGTTTCGAATCCACTTTGGGTCAACTGGAAACTGCGAGCCAAATCTATCCCTCTCTTGCCGAACCGTTTTCACAATTAAAAGCGTTAGAGCAGAGCTATTTTACTGAAGCTCTTGAAGCCATGGACAACTACGAAGCGATGTTCGCTGCGCAAGAAAAAGTGCAAAAATCGTCACGTCGCTTCCAAAAGCTGAATACCGAGTTGTCGGTCGGCCTTAAAGAATATGTGGCAGATCAAACCAGCATTTCTGTCAAAGTCATGGCGAAGAGTTACTTCATTAAGCTAAAAGATGCCGAAGTTATAACCTCTGATGCCCTCGCCAGCTCTGATCCTGAGTTTGTTACACAAGCCGTGACCAAAAACCGCAAAGCAGTGACTCATTTGAACTATGCTTTCCGTGGTTTAGTTACTCAATTACCTGAACTAAAAACAGCATTTGGTGAGTCGGTAGAACAATTCACACGCGACGTCGGAATGCGTGGAGGTGTCTTAGACCAGCACAATAATTACCTCAATGCTCGTGCAGCGCTATACAACAACATCGCCAACCTAGCGAATAAAGTTGATTCAACCATGGCGATTCTTGAGCAATTTACGACAACCGCAACGGATAAACTTAATGAATCGTTAGCAGACGCTGGTGACATTTATTCTGCGGGTGTGACAAAAGCCATCATCATTGGCGTTGTTGTCGTGCTACTTGCCACAGCGATTGGCTACCACATCGCGCACAGCGTTCGCGAGCCATTGACTCGTATTCTAAAAGTGCTTGAAAGCCTGACTGAAGGTGACATGACACAACGTATCGATATTCGCTATAACAACGAGTTCAGCCGAGTGAGTGGACACATTAACTCACTCGCCGACAGTCTTCACGAGATCCTAGTGAAACTCAACGAAGCGTCAGAGAACCTATCTTCGACCGCAGCAACAAACGAAAGCACGTCTTCGCAAGCGCAAAGCAAATTAAGCTCACAACGCGAGCAAACAGCAAACGTTGCGACCGCAATGACGGAAATGTCTCACTCAGTGCAAGAAGTCGCTCAAAGTGCACAAGGTTCACTAGAAATGGTGCAGCGTGTCGAATCAGCCTCTGAAGACGGCAGAAATGTCATGAGCAGCAATATCTCGACCATAAATCAACTGGAAACGCGTTTGAACGAATCCGTTTCCGCTGTCTCTGAACTTCAAAAAATGAGTGGTCAAATTGGTTCTATCCTCGATGTGATTCGCAACATTGCTGAACAGACTAACCTACTGGCATTGAATGCAGCAATTGAAGCGGCTCGCGCTGGCGAACAAGGTCGCGGCTTTGCGGTAGTGGCCGATGAGGTGCGTGTGCTTGCATCCAGAACCACTCAGTCCACCACTGAAATTGAATCGATGATCAGTAATCTGCAATCCAGCTCTCAGTCAGCAAATCAAGTAATACAAAGCTGTATGAGCGATATGGAGATGTCTGTTGAGCAAGCATCAAAAGCGAACAGCTCAATGGAAGAGATTCAAGCGCTAATCATCGAAATCAGCCAAATGAGTACGCATATTTCGCAAGCGGCAGCAGAGCAAAGTGAAACCTCAGCAGACATTGCACGCAGTATTGAAGATATCAATAGTATCGCCGATGAAAGCTTCCAAGCTATGTCGAGCATCGCACAGACCAGTGAATCCCTGACTCACTTGGCTCATCAGCAGAATGAATTGGTTCACCGCTTTAAGTTATAAATAATTTATAAATTTGAGCATTAATTAGTGCAATCAACTGTATAAGGGCGACTTTTTGTTAAGTCGCCCTTGTTTTTTATCAGCCATGTCTACATATGATTAATATGGCCAGCTCATCCCCTTGCACATCTCTTTTCGAGCGGCCTCATAAAAAGGAAAATCTATGGCTGTTCATGTTGGTATTATCGACCAAGACCCAGTGAGATTGGTCACTCCTCTATTAGATAATCGTACGCTAAGCACACATATCGTCTTCATCGGAGACAAGAGCCAGTTAGATATATTTGACCGACTGAGTGCCGTTTTAGAGCAACGAGACATTACTTCCGAATTTTTTGAAATCCCATCCGCCGTCAATACTTCGCTGATCAAACAAGCGATTCAAAAACTGGCAAAAGATCTCCATGAGCGCGGCGAAGATGTGAAATTGAACGCCAGTTGCGGTCTTCGTCATCGCTTATTGTCTGTGTACGAGGTTTTCCGTACCTATCGCTGGCCAATTTTTGTGGTTGAGCCAAGTAGCGATAAGCTTTGCTGGTTATACCCAGATGGCAAAGAAGATACTCAAGTCGAAGACCACATTACGATTGCTGACTACCTCACTATCTTCGGCGCACGCGGCGAGTTCCACCACGTTGATTTACCTCCTCTTCTTGATAAAAAACTGTATGAACTTGGTGAACGCTGGGCCTCAAATGCGCTTGAACTTGGTCCAGGCTTAGCGACTCTTAACTACCTTGCAACCACATGCCGCAAAGAGCAAAAACTTGATGTGGAGCTTTCTGAAAAGCAACAAGGCTACCGTGAGCTCAACATGCTGCTTTCGGACTTAGTGGAAGCGCAAATCGCCACTTATGAGAATGGCGTTCTAACGTTTGCAGATGAAGATGCACGCCGCTTTTCAAACGGTGAATGGTTAGAGACTCTGGTACACAGCACGGTCAAGCAAATTCAAGATACGATGCCGACGATTCAAGATCGCTCTTTGAATGTTCAGGTTTATCGCAAACTTGGTGAAAGTGAAGTACGCAATGAGTTGGATGTTGCAACAGTGGTAAACAACAAGCTCCACATCATTGAGTGTAAAACCAAAGGTATGCGAGATGACGGCGATGACACCTTGTACAAGCTAGAATCCCTCAGAGATCTGCTAGGTGGTTTACAAGCACGTGCAATGCTGGTGAGCTTCCGACCGCTTCGTCACAATGACATTACTCGTGCAGAAGATTTGGGGCTAGCTCTGATTGGCCCTGATGAGCTTAAAGACTTAAGAACACACCTAACGGCTTGGTTTAAAGACGCAGGTGGCTCGGACGAGATCTAGTATCAGTGATAAAAGCTAGAATTCAAAATGATCAAAAGCAGCGTTACAGGCTGCTTTTTTCATACCTAATTTTTAAGTGTGGGTTTAGATAGGTAGAAAAAAACCAGAGGCGTGCCTCTGGTTTTTCCGTTTGTTTAAAATGCCAATTATCGCGGCTTACAGCATTTTACGCGCTGCTTCTACTACCACCTTAATTGAACGAGCTTCCGTCTCTTTCAGAGTTGAATGATCTGGAATCTCTTTTTGTGTACGGTTGATGATTACACCCGCCACACAACCTGCTTTTAGACCAGAGCTCGCACACATTGTTAGCAATGTCGCAGACTCCATCTCAAAGTTAAGTACGCCCATGTCTTGCCATTCTTGCATAGAACCTTGGAAACGCTTAACAACGCGACCAGAGAACGTGTCGTAGCGCTCTTGACCTGGGTAGAAAGTATCACTTGAAGCTGTCACACCCATGTGAACCGCAGCGCCAGACTCTTCTACTGCCGCTTTCATTGCAGTTGCTACTTCAAAGTCAGCAACTGCTGGGAATTCCATTGGCGCAAAGTGTAGGCTCGCACCGTCAAGGCGAACTGACCCCGTCGTTACGATCATGTCACCTACGTTTACATGCGGTTGAATTGCGCCAGTTGTACCAACACGTAGGAAAGTACGAACACCAAGCTGCGCGAGTTCCTCAACTGCGATAGAGGTAGAAGGGCCACCAATACCTGTAGAACAAACCACAACAGGTTTACCGTCTAATTCGGCACGGTATAGCGTGTATTCACGGTGACTTGCTAGAAATACTGGGTTTTCCATTTGTTCTGCGATTTTTTGAACGCGCGCTGGATCACCAGGAATGATGGCTAGAGTCGCACCATTAAGATCAGCTTCAGTAACACCTAAATGAAATACAGCTTGAGACATAAGTCGCTCCTTATTGTGGCTTATTTTATGAACAATAAGCTCATTAATCAGTTGTTGGGTACAAATGCACTGTAGCGAACCTTTCACCAACATAGAGTGATCACAATCACAATGAGAAAATGTAATGAAACTATAATTTCACCCAAAACAAGCAATGATCACACTTTTGGAGAGTTTGGCTCATTTTGTTGCATAGCGATGCGTGATTTCAAAAACAAACTAAGACATCTTATTGAATTTCGTCGATACGGTTAAAAAAGCCCGAGACACGAATGCCTCGGGCTTTTTATTAGCTAGTTAGGTAGGTCACTTGGCCTGCTTGGACTCAAAACGGAGTAATCTCAACGCATTTAACGTAACCAGTGCAGTTGCGCCGCTGTCGGCTAATACTGCCACCCATAGACCCGTAATGCCCAATAAACTTGTCACCAAGAAAACGCCTTTCAAACCAAGCGCTAACGCAACATTCTGACGAATATTACTTAACGTCGCACGCGATAGTTCTATCATGGCAGGTAACTCAATCAGACGATTGTGCGTTATTGCCGCGTCGGCCGTTTCCAGCGCAACATCCGTACCGCCTCCCATCGCAATACCGATACTCGAAGCTTTCATCGCTGGCGCATCATTAATACCATCTCCCACCATTGCAACGGTGTGTTGCTGTGATAGTTTCTCGACGTAATGCACTTTATCTGCTGGTAATAAGCTTGCTTTATAATCCAAGCCTATTCTGGTCGCCATTGCTTCAGCACTTCTCGGGTTATCACCGGTTAGCATCACCGACGTTATCCCAAGCTCCTTCAACGTAGCGATAGCTTCTTGGGCATCTGGGCGCAATGTATCTTGCCATGCGATCACGCCAATGACCTCGTAATCGTAACGCACAATAACAACCGTTTTACCTTGTTGTTCCAACGTCACCACTCGCTCTTCGGTTTCTTGAGAAAGTGGGAAATCGGCCTTAGAAGGCGTGACTACTTGGACTATTTTCCCATCGACGTAACCTGTGACACCAGAGCCCACTTGCGCGGTTTTATCTAGCGCTTCAGGAATAGGAAGCCCCTGCTGTTGCACTTTATTAACTAAAGAAACCGCGAGAGGATGGCTTGAGCCAACTTCGATTGAGGCTGTCAGGCTAAGTAACTTGTCTTCATCTACATCAAAAGCAAAGACGTCGGTCACCTGCGGCTTACCTTGCGTCAATGTACCGGTTTTATCAAATGCGACGGACTCCACCTTACCAAGCAACTCAAGCGCCGCACCACCTTTGATTAATGCCCCCCGCTTCGCCGCAGCCGCCAAGCCAGAAGTAATCGCTGCAGGCGTTGAAATAACCAACGCACAAGGACAGGCGATCAGTAACAGGGCAAGTCCTCGATAAATCCACGTTTCCCACGGTTGAGCAAACAACAGTGGTGGCGTGACGATAACCATCAGGGACACCAACATCATCAGCGGCGTATACCAACGGCTGAATTTATCCAGAAAACGTTCTAATGGTGCCTTACGAGATTCTGCTTCTTCAATCAAATGGAGAATTCGGTCAATCGCATTCTCGCCTTGACGAGAAGTCACCTGTAAACGAACGACTTTATCGACAACCACAGCTCCGGCCATCACTTTGCCACCCGTTTGGTGCTCAACGGGAACGGATTCTCCCGTTAACGCACTTTCGTCAAAACTCGCAAGCGCATCTTGCAACACACCATCCGCTGGCAAACGACCACCGGGGGCAACTTCTATAATATCCCCCGGCTTAAGCTGAGCTGCAGGCACCTCTTTACGCTCACCATCAACAATTAAAATTGAATTTTCTGGGACTAAGTCCATTAGCGCTTGGACACCACTTCGAGCGCGGGATGATGCATATGCTTCTAACTTTTCACCAATAAGGAAAAGCAATAACACCATTGCCGCTTCAGCGGTTTCACCTAAATATAAAGCGCCGAGCGCTGCCACACTCATTAACGTTTCAATCGCAAAAGGCGTACCGCTACGCGCCAACTTGAACGCTTTGAGCGCAATTGGGTATAAACCCAGTAAACAGGTCAACGTGAATAACCAAGTGCTTATTTGAGGGTCGATCTTAGAAATTATTGCCGCGACAACCATCGCACTAGCAATAGAGAGAATTTGAATGTTGTCTTTTACTACCCCACGCCAGCCCTTCGTTGCGGTATTTGGTTTTGGAGCATCGAGTGAAGAAAGTGGAAAACCTGTTTGTTGGGCTGTATGCTCTATCGTAGAGGTCAGCTCGCGATCGTCAAAATCGACAACCAGTTTTTCTGTTGCAAACAAGACTTTTGCTTGGCTAACACCTTCCAAAGACGTAATAGCCTTCTCAAGCTTTTGTGCACATGAAGGGCAATCCATACCTGACACAAGCCACGAGTTTCGAATTGAGGAATCATTCTCCCTTGAGGGCTCTTCTTCCTCACCTGGGTCGGCGCTACAACTCCCTCCGCTGCAACATGAACTTTCAGACACTTCTACGCCAGCTTGAGAAATGTTGAGTGAAGATTTTACTGGTGCGCAGCACGACTCGCTCGCGCCAAGCGGCACCGCAGTTTTGATTTTGCTAGATTGGCAACCTTGATGTTTCGTACACATAATTTATTTTCCTTATTGGTGTAGGCTCTTTGCCTATGACTAAGGATAAACCTTAGAGCTAGCTCCAAGGTCAAGGTGATTTTTTAAAAACTCGTCGATTGAAAATAAAAAAGACGCCGAAGCGTCTTTCCAAATGACTTATTTAAAATCAAGCACCTATGATATTTGATCAAAAAGGTTAAACTGGATGCTTAAAACACTCATTTAAAGTCATCCCGATGGCGCGCAGCACATCTCGCCTAGTGATAACGCCAACCAATTTACCTTTACCGTCAACCACTGGATACATTTTTGGCTTACCAATCTTCATCATGTCAGCCAACTCAATCACTGACATGTCTGGAGAAACAGATAAAACATCGTCATGCATACACTCTTGAACGGTATGCGTATCTTGGCAGTGATAACTCGCTTTCACCAATTTATCTAACAAGTCTTGCTCTGATAAGAATCCAACTACCTTTTCATTCTCATCAATGACGGGGCCACCTAATGTGACGCTTTGCATGACTTTATTCAAAGCAGCCGAAAGTGACATATCTTTAGTGAAGGTCACCGCTTGCAACGTCATGTAATCTTTTACTTTTAATGAATGCATTCTTATCTCCTTAAGGGCATTTTATTGCGGCCTTTAGATAAGTGTCGCCTAATTTCCTGAATTTACTAAATGGAAATGAGTAATTTTATTTATAGGTGCAGCCTATTGATCTGAATCAAAATTAAGTAATCATCGGCATTCACTGTTGTTTAATTGAGTACAACTTGCAAATAGGCTGATTTTTAACAGGTGGTAAATACAACAAAGCCAGTCAAATTGACTGGCTTCATTATTGGCGCATAGTTACATTAACAATGATGTCGACGCATGTTGTCTAAAATAATACCGGTTGCCATTGCGACATTCAGCGACTCAGCACCACCAAATGCCGGAATCGTGATCTTATTTGTCACGAGCTTCGCAGCTTCTTCACGTACGCCGTGGGACTCGCTGCCCATCAACAAAATACCTTCAGCAGCGAATTCCGTTTTATGAACGCTCTCCCCTTCCAGAAACGCGCCATAAACTGGCAAATTGGCTTCTTCTAAGTAACTTGGCAAATCCACCAGACTCACTTGTACGCGGCCAAAACTGCCCATGGTCGCGCTGATCGTCTTAGGATTATACGGATCAGCACAATCTGAACTCGCAATAATGTGCTTGATGCCATACCAGTCTGCGACACGAATAATCGTTCCTAGATTACCTGGGTCAGATACGCCATCTAGCGCAATCATCAAGCCTTTTGCTTGAGGCACTTTTACACTCGGGATTTCAACCACTGCAATGGCCGCGTTATTGCTCACGAGAGTGCTCGCTTTGGTCAGGTCGTCAAGCGATGCTTCAATGCAATCAAAACTACATAGCGCACTAGCGTTTTGTTCGAGAAATGCCTCGGTTGCGAAGACATGCTTCACCTTTAATGAACTACTTGCCAGCTCTAAAACGTTCTTTTCACCCTGAACTAGGAATAAGCCATGCGCTTTACGCTGTTTCTTTTGACCTAAAGCACGAAGCAGTTTTAATTGGTTTTTTGAAATCATTAAAGTATCCCAGGTGAAAATGGTTATTCGGCGAATGTACTCGAAACAATCTTCACGACAGTTCGGTATCAAGCGCGTGAGATTATAAATTATACCTAAATAACCTCAAGAAACTTGATTCATCAGAAGACTTTGAAGAGCAAACGCAGTAAAAGAGGGTTCAAAAACGAAAAAAGCCCTGCGATATACGCAGGGCTTTTAAAGGGTGGGACCCCAGCCACATCCCGGCACACAAGTCACCCGCTGCGGCTGCTTCCTTCCGGACCTGACCGAGTTCACGAGCTATTGTTGCGAGAGGACCAGAGCCCCATAATTCTTTTCGAGAGGACTTGCCTCAATCGATGGGGCGATTATTCAGTATCAGTCCTCATAATGCAAGAGTAAAAGCCTTGAATTTCGTCATTTCATTACCGTTTGGACAAAACTCGATCAATTCATTCCTCTATGATTGAGCCACGTAACGATGCGAAGAAGGATAGCGGCGTGTTGACTGCTTACTTGAATACATATCTTCATCAGCTAAATGCATGGCTTGCTCTAAGCTCATGTGCTGTTCTCTTTTTGCAGAGACACCGATAGAGATGCCCACAGACTCTAACTCACTACACAGTTTACCTTTTACATCAATTCTGCTGAGCTCTTTCATTGCCCTATTTAATTCTGCTTGAGTCGGGTAGCCCAACAAGATGAACTCATCTCCCCCTATGCGGTAACTTTTCCCTGACCATACATAATGAATTTTTAGCGCCAATAATTGCAACACCTCATCACCAGCACGGTGACCGTACGTATCATTGATTCGTTTGAAGTGGTTAATATCCAAGTAAAGTATGGATAGATCTTTGTTTACGCCTTTTCGATGTTTTACTTGCAACGCGCGGCGATTTCTTAACCCCGTTAAATTGTCGGTATTCGATTGACGGTAAAGATAAAGCGAAACGCAAATCGCAAACAACAATACAAAGACAAACACAGCCTGCGTTTGCGTCGCCAGCCGAACCTCATATTCAAGCGCGGTACGCCAATCTGGGCGCAGGTCGTACTGGGCAATGATCTTATCAACTTCCAACATCGCTATCGCTCGACTGAAAAAAGGAGCAAGCATGGCACCTTTCTCGTTCGCCACCAATCCAACAGAAAGTTGTGACTGGTAAAACTCACCAATCGCCGTGTCCTGCTCTATCGGAACCAACTCGCTCAGACGTAAAAAGTGGTTGAGCATCGCGGTATCCATCGGAATGTAATCGACCTCTTCATTCAATAAACCCTGAATGAGTTCTTGTTGGGTACGATAACGTTTCAGCTCTTTTAGCGGTAAAAGTTGTGTCATCATTTGGTCGAAAAAGTCGTCCTCAACCACACCAATCCGCTCAGAGATCAACTGTGACACATGAGAGTAAGTGTTCGGCTTGTAACCTAAACGCTTGACCATAACGGATGCTGGTGAGTAATGGGGCTTGGGAAAGTAACTAAATTCATGTCGCTCGCGACTGACCGTTAACGGCGCTAAAATTTCAAAACTCCCCTGCATAAACTCGTGATACATGGAGCCCCAACTTTCATTTGGCTCACTAATGATCACGCAGTTTAATGCCAAGATCTCACAGCTTCTCAGGACGACATCTGCCGTCATCCCTTCGATACTGCCGTCTTCGTTGTAAACAACATATGGAAAGATAGATTCGAGCTTGATCCGTATTGGCTCACTAAAATCGAGAGGTAATAAGCGAATAGATTCTCGCAATGCCGCTCGCCTTAATTCAAATTGATACTGGGAGATTTCTTCACGAAGTTGCTTTTGCACTCCTTCCCCATGAATAAACGTAGCGAACGTATCCAACTCTTCGAGATGATGATCTTTTTTACTGATGATCGATACTGGCTTTATCGAAATCTGATCATTCAACATCTTAGCGTCAAAGCCCTCCAGCAGCATCGGCTTAAGCTGATTGATGGCATCAACTATGCCTTCAACAACGCCTGATCTCAGTAACGTTACCGCTTGCTCATGACCTTGATAAGAGACCTGTTTTAGCTCCGGGTAGTATTGTTTAAGTAATTCGGCATAAACCGTATCTTTAGGGACGCCAACTCGTGAAATGTCACTCAACGTCGAGTCTTTTAATCCAAAAAGGTAGGTATATTCGATATTAGTTGGACGGGAGTAACTAAAGCGTTGAGCACGCTCTTCTGTGTAAGTGATATTCGCAGCAAAGTCCGCTTCCCCATTCGCGACGGAATTTAGAATGGCATCAAAGCTGGAATAGTTCACATATTGAACGGTAAAGCCGAACTCTTTCGATGCAGCATTAAAAAGAACACGGGTGACGACATCATCCGCTTCTGTCGCAACTTTATAATGAGCAATTAAAGGTGATTCAGCTTTTACATTCAAACTCAGTAGGCAACAAGTAAAAAGCAACAGTGTTCGAGCAAAGGTAGTCATGACAAACTTATCTTAAATCAACCACTTATAATGTGGTTATTATTATTGGAAGTTTAGTAAATATGAAATGAAGAACATATACTAATCTTCATTTTGTTCCACAACCAATTCGATAGTCTGCCGCACGTGTCACTTTTTACCTGACGAAATACTCATAATTCTGCCTGTTCATCGCTGCTACGTAAGATATAGTCCGTCATCCAAGCCGTTCCTAACAAACAGATCCAAACAACAAAAACAGGGTTTGGTACATCTGTAGTTGGACTCACCACTAAGGCAGCAAAGCCAACGGTCGGTAACGTCCAGCACAATAGTTTACTCCAACGAATGGAGTGTTTAAGCTTCGCGAGGGTTTCCATTGAAGCCAGCATTCCTGTCACGCTCAATGCCACAAGAACGGCATATGGCAAGCCAGCAATCCATAATGGGAACAACAACAGCATCGGCCACCAGCTGTGCTTATTGGATGGGGTCCAATGTACAGCAGACCACCACATCGCCATGACAGCGACAGTTTGAACCACTGTAACCCAAGCGGAGCCATCTAGCTTCCCACCTTGTTGCGTGACCATAATACCGACTTGTAGAGTAAGTACGATTAGGCCTGCGGTGAGCAGAACGCCCAACGAACTTCTACGAGAGAACACTACCATTAAAAGTGGGAAAAGGATCAAAATACCAATCGATAGCGCGATTGGCTGCATTGAGAGCGTAGCGCCAAAAGCCATCATTGCGCCCAGCAACACCAAACCTGCAAACCCGCCTTGTGGCAAGATCCACAACGCCGGGATCATGAGTGCAAGAACGGGAATATCTCCCTCGCTCAAACTCATCGCTCGAACGCACACCACTGCGAGTAAAGTCGTAATGAAAAATTGAAGTGTCGATAAAATCATAGCGCCTCCTGGCTTCCCCACCTACTTGGTAACTCAACGGCAAAAACTGGGATTAAAAGTCGTTGAGAGGGTCTAGATTCAAGCTTAGCTTGTGTTTGTTTTATGCTTTTTAACGCTCATTAACATACGGCACGACTGAAGAGAAAATGTGATCAACAAAAGTCAATCGCGGGCAATATAAACGTTAAGAACCGTTAGCAATATACAAGTCCGATGGTTTACCATTCCTTAGTAATCCACAATAGACACTTTTGAGTATGGACCAATTTTTAGCGCAAATCTTTGCTGTAATTCACCAAATTCCAAAAGGAAAAGTCTCCACCTACGGGGAAATCGCAAAAATGGCAGGTTACCCGGGCTACGCAAGACATGTTGGTAAGGCGCTTGGTAATTTGCCAGAGGACAGCAAACTCCCGTGGTTTAGAGTGATAAATAGTCAAGGAAAAATATCCTTAAAAGGCAGTAATTTAGAACGACAAACAAAGAAATTAGAAGCCGAAGGAATTGAAGTATCTGAGATTGGAAAAATTTCGCTAAGAAAATACAAATGGCAGCCTTAGGCTGCCATTTTTTGTTCGCTGAGTTTGATATTAACGCGTGCCAACTAGACGAATATCCAACTGGTGAGTTTGTGCTTCATCTGTAATTACACCGTTATGTGTATCGCTGATAAAACGCAATTTACCATCCACTTCAATACGCGCACGGACGCTATAACGATGGTTTGGTTTGATTTCATTGTTATCGTAGTTCAGCTCAAAAGAAAGAGGAACTTGTTTACCTTCCGTTTCGAATGTCTGCTTTGCTAGTACTTTTGCTGGCGCATCAGCCAAAGACACATCTTCTAACGCAACGGTAACCACTGCGTTTGGCGGCAGAGCAATACACTCACGGTAAGCCACTGTACCTGTAATCGTCTTCATTGACGCCTCTGCAGATTCCATTTCTGTATTTTGAGAAGTTTGGCAACCCACTAACGCAGCCCCAAAGAGTAAAGAAGTAACAAGCAGTAGTGTTTTTTTCATATCTTCCTCGAAAAGAGTATTAAACCGGAGCAATTATAGGTGTGGAATATAAAACAGTCTGCTTCCTGCCAGTTTATTTGACAATAGTTTGACTGAGTTAGAATTTATCAAACAATTGATTTTGTTTCATAATCGGAACAATACTATTTCTAAGTTACTCAATAGTTCTTAACTATGGCACTTCACAAGAGTGAGACTGTTGAGGTAAGTTGGAGTGAAAGACAACGGTGAGGAGACACAATGAGTAAACCATTACGAGAATTGCTCAGCCTACTACAACTCGAAAAATTAGAAGAAGGCTTGTTTCGTGGCCAAAGTGAAAACCTAGGTTTGCCTCAAGTGTATGGCGGCCAAGTGATTGGGCAAGCGCTTTCTGCTGCGCGCTACACCGTTGAAGAAACACGCGCGGTGCACTCCTTCCATAGCTATTTTTTGTACCCTGGCGATCCAGAAAAGCCCATCATTTATGATGTAGAAAACCTAAGGGATGGCCGTAGCTTCAGCACCAGACGCGTTAAGGCGATTCAAAATGGACGCCCTATTTTCTACCTAACGGCGTCTTACCATGGCGATCAACCTGGGTTTGATCATCAAAAGGAGATGCCAGACATTCCTGGCCCAGAAAACTTCGCCTCTGAGAGTGAGCTTGCTAGCCATATAGCCGAACTCCTGCCAGAGCGACTACGCAAAACATTTTGTGGTGAAAAGCCAATTGAAACTCGTCCTGTTACGGTCATCAACCCCCTAAAACCCAAAAAAGCAGAGCCTAAACAGTATCTTTGGATTCGTGCCAATGGTGAAATGCCAGAGAACCTGCTTATTCATCAGTACCTGTTGGCCTACGCATCAGATTGGGGATTCCTCGTGACAGCAATGCACCCACATGAAGTGTCATTAATGACGCCAAACTTCCAAGTTGCCACCATTGACCATTCAATCTGGTTCCACCGTCCGTTCAAAATGGATGAATGGCTGTTGTACGCGATAGAAAGCCCAACAGCGAGTAATACTCGTGGGTTAGTGCGTGGCGAAATCTATAACCAGCAAGGTCATTTAGTGGCAACCGCAGTGCAAGAAGGAGTCATGCGCTATACCAAGTAACCCGTGCGCATAAGACGCAAAAAGGAGTGCTCAGCACTCCTTTTTAGTGGGTATCAAACGATGATTAATTCGGTTGATACTTCATAGTAATGACCGACCATTCGTAAAGTGATTTCGGGTAACCGTATTCGCTTTTCCCGTAAACGACATTTGGGTCAGCATAGAATCCACCTTTATCCGTTGCTAAAAATTCACGCACCCCACGACGGTAAGTAATGATTGGTGCAGCCAACTCATACTCTATGTCTTCCAAATTAGAATCATCAATCACTAAGAACCGAGTCATACGGATAGTGCTACCGCTGGTGCAATACCCTGGATCATCATAACTAATTGCATTAAAAGGCTTAAGGTCATCAGCAAATAGCTCTGATGTACATCCATCGAATCGAGCAACATGCACCCATGCAGCCTTTTCTTGTCTTCGGTCATCGCTACCAACTGGCTTAAACATAAATAGCACAACCTTACCTTTACCGTGTTTTTGCAGCTCGTCATCCGTCGGCTCACGTACCGAACGCGAACCCAAGATACCAAATTCACTCTCTTCTAAATTGGCAAACTGTGGGGCACTAAGCGTGCTCACAATGACGGTTTGTTCGCTATTAAGTTGTGTGTATTTATCTGCAACACCCGACTCTGCCAAATCGACACTAACCGTGACTTTTGTTCTTGGTAACGCTTTGTAATCTCGCGATTCACTCTCAGAGATGTCTAGCGCAATAGAATGGTATTGAGAGTAATTGGTTAGCGTCAACTCTGCATTCGCATTGTCTAACGTGGCAAGATCTTTGCTCACAGTATCGCCAAATGAGTAAGTGCGAGTACCGACCGTTCTACCGAAATCTAAGTCAATTGCCTTGAAAGGCGTAAACTCAACGGTTTGAAGTTTCGTGGTAAGACCGGGATGATCCGCTTTATTAATGGTGCCGTTAACCAATACGGTTTTAGTTGTATAGTTACGTGCAGTTAGTGTCACTTCTAATTGGTACTCGCCTGCGTGCAAAATCTTCAAACGCCCCGTTTCAGAAGATACTAACTCAACCACAGGATCTTTTTGGTTAATAAGACGATAGCTGGCTTTCGCCTCTCCTCCACTCATCACTGGTGAGATAATAGTACCCGCTGAAAAGTCTACCGTTGGATAAGCAATCGATACAGGGTTTGTGCCCTGTTTGATCGTTACAGAGAAACTGCTTTCACCCGGAGTAAATTTATCGTCCCCTGCATCCGATACAACAACTCTTGTGCTGCCAGCATTGAGGATGCGCATCTCGCCCGTTTTGCTGTCTAGGGAAACCACATCCGTTGCTGCATTTTCTGCAAATCGATACGAAACTTCGCCAACCGTACCAGAGATGGTCGGTTTTTGAACATAAGGCTGGCTGGTTTTCCAAGTCTCTTCCACATCGGATTGCACATCAATCCGACTCGGCGCACTAAGAATATTAACGTACACTTTCTGATCTGGACCCGCAGTATAATTCGCGCTCTCCTGTCTGCGAACTGTTAACGTCGCTTTACCCGCTTTGTAAACATAGGCACGTCCATCTGCAGTAACCTCTATAACATCTGTAGCAGTGTTATCAACGAGTTCTACATGATCGTTACTTGTACTTAAACCAAAGTCACGACGAAGATCAAAGCTATAGTCTTTGCTATACACCATTTCATAATCTTGTGTCACCATGGCTTTTCCCGCAGCTTTCGCTACTTTGATGACTACATTAAACTGAATTGGTTGATATAAATCCCCACCATCATCTTCAAACTTAAGACGATATTCACCAGCCGTCTCTACTTCTAACTTGCCATCGGTCATTCTTAAACCGTCCGGTAAACTACCGACTAGGCTTACGTTGCCTTTTTGTCCTGAAAATGCCAAAGGAATTGAGAGGCTAGGCTGATAAATAAGCGACATTTCAATGTCGTTCATCACTGGATGAGGCGCGCGATTAACTTCAACATTGAAGCGAGCTTTACTTGCAGGATAATTACGCATTTCATGCTCGTAGATTTCAACTTCAGCCGTACCTACACCTTTGATCAGCAGTGCTTCACTGCTCATAGACTTAGCGATAACATCTGTGCCGCTAATAATTCGCAGTGAATAGTCGCCGCGAGCATTCGTCACCTTAGGGAAAATTCGGCCACCTTCCTCATAAGTTTTCACAACATCCGCTACGCTGATTGCTTCGCGTTGACCTTGTTTTACATCCACAACAAATTGCGCCGTTTGCTGCTTATCTAAAAAGGCATCGCTGTAAGTTGCTGTCGCTTCAACGGTTAACTGCCCAACATTATGAACAAGGAGCACACCTGACTCAGGGTTGAGTAACTCGGCAACTTTGTTGTCTGGTTCGCTGCGAATGATTTTGTATGTGATGCTTTGCGTTTGAGCTTTATCTAAACGTGCAGGTTCTAACGTCAGCCCTTTTCTATATTCGTCTTCCAGCAAGGCGAATTGAAGTTGCCCGGATGCTACTCCATGAAGCTTCACCGTCGCGCGAACTTGCTTCGGCAGATAAAGCTCGTTACCTGAGTCAGTAATCAGTACCGACGCCTGACCAATTGAGCCTAATGAATATACCGAACCGTTCTGATCAACCCGAATCAAGTTATGACCACTTTCTACTTCATAACTCAATTCACCTTTTTGGCCACGAACGGTCAGCGCTTTCCCTTCAGATTCGATTGCATTGAAGTTTAGATCACTAACCGAAAGGTCTGTGTTAATACCTCGTTCCACAGTGATAGAAAATCGTGCTTCAGAGGATTCATAAGCAGAACTGCTATCCGTAGCCAGAATTGTTGCCGTTCCTGGACGCAAAATTTGTAGCATTCCAGAGTCATTAATTTTCACAACATTTATCGGATTAGAGTCAATGACTTGATAAGACACCGAGCCATGTACATTGCTCAATTTTGCCTCTGTAACGGTTCCCACGCCCTCAAACTTCAATACCGTGTCTTCAGCTTTTAACTGTGGACGACTCTGCTTTGTTATCGTAGTTGGTGTCTTTGTATTGTTCGTTTTAGAGTCACCTCCACCACCACAACCAGCGAGTAAAGCCGCAAGAAAAAGCAAATAATATTTTCTGTTCATTTTTAGAAACACTTTGTCACAAATAAGTGCTAGCGATAATAATACGATGTTTTATTAATCACTATATCCATTTTTGAGTACTTTGTTACTTAAGTATTTGCTACTGTATTACGCATAAAAATAAATGTTCAGAAGTGGTGACTAAAATACACAAAACAACACAAAGCAAACGTTTAAATTAAACCAATTAATTAATTTAGTAAGAATGAATATTCAACAAAAATAAAACACGAAAAATAAAGAGAAAAAATTGCGTTATTTTTTCATGCATTTTGCTGTATTAGCGCTTGGTGGAGGATAAAAAACAAACAGTTAATGCGGAAATAGAAGAGAGAATAAATATCGTTTATATTTATTCCAATCCAGTAAAAAGTAACCTAGTTAGAATAACCCTGCTACCTGTTAACACTTAAAATGCTAACAGGTAGAGTAACCATTAAATAAAATTCGTATAAAGCTATTTAGTTGAGAAGTGGTAACTCAGTCGTATATTTAATGGATTCCATAGCAAATGTTGAAGTCACATTAGACAATCCCTTTACACTATTAACTAAGCGCTTATAAAACTCGTCAAAACACTTCATATCTTTCACCAGCACTTTCATCATGTAGTCGTACTCGCCGGCCATACGATAAAACTCCATCACCTCAGGGAAATCACTCACTGTTGTGACAAAGTGGTGATACCAATCTTCGGAGTGATCGATGGTTTTTAGCTGAACAAAAGCGATAAAAGACAGGTCGAGTTTTTCTGCACTCAGTAACGCCACGCGCTTTTCGATGTAGCCTTCTTCTTCCAACCTTTTCAAACGCTTCCAACATGGCGTCGTTGTCAGATTTACCTGCTCTGCTAACTCATTTAATGACAAGGTGCTGTCGGTTTGTAACAACGCAAGCAGCTGTTTATCGACTCGATCCAAACTCATCCTATAAAACCCACGAAGTGTAGAAAACTTTTCTACCATAACATCTATTACCAGCAACTATAGCAAAGTTTTTCTCTCATATTATAGGTAAATTATTCCCATCTAATGCTTATCTATCGATTTCCAAGGAGAGACGCCATGTGTACTGACCACAACTGGATCAACAATGCAGTGCGTAAAATTGAAGCAGACTTTCAACGTTCTGCTGATACTCATTTATTTAAACTCGAACTGCCTTCTCTTGATGGTATCGATATCTACCTAAAAGATGAGAGCACGCACCCAACAGGCTCTCTGAAACACCGATTGGCACGCTCGTTGTTTCTTTATGCGATTTGTAACGGATGGATTGGTCCTGAAACCACAGTGATTGAAGCGTCCTCAGGCAGCACTGCCGTTTCAGAAGCGTATTTTGCTCGCTTGCTTGGCTTACCGTTCATTGCTGTTATGCCGAAAACCACCGCACGTAAAAAGATTGAACAAATTGAGTTTTACGGTGGTAAAGCGCATCTTGTAGAGCGCTCAGATCAGATTTATGACGAGTCTCGACGCTTGGCTCAAGAGTTAAATGGTCACTACATGGATCAGTTTACTTATGCTGAACGTGCGACTGACTGGCGCGGCAACAACAACATTGCGAACTCTATCTTTAGCCAAATGGAACTAGAAGATCACCCAATTCCTAATTGGGTAGTAATGAGCCCAGGAACTGGTGGTACATCCGCAACCATTGGCCGTTATATTCGTTACCAAAAATACGACACCAAACTTTGTGTCGTAGACCCTGAAAACTCGGTGTTTTACGACGCTTTCCAGTCAGGTAATCACTCATTAAAAGGTGAAACCGGCAGCAAAATTGAAGGCATTGGTCGACCACGTGTCGAGCCAAGCTTTATTGCAGGTGTCATTGATGAAATGCGCAAAATTCCAGACGCTGCCAGTGTGGCAACTGCACATTGGGTTTCTCAACTCATTGGGCGTAAAGTCGGTGCATCAACGGGGACGAACCTCTACGGTGTGCTTCAGCTGGCCTGCGAAATGAAACAACGCGGTGAAACAGGCTCTATCGTGACACTTTTATGTGACTCTGGTGAGCGTTACTTAGATACGTATTACGACTTAGCATGGGTAAAAGAGAACATCGGTGATATTCAACCTTACCTCGCGCAACTTGAAGTCATTCAAGCGAAAGGCTGTGTCGAACCTGCATGTTGCGGTCCAATTACCGCTTAATATGTAAATTCGAATGTAAAAAAACAGCCCGCTGATGTGCGGGCTGTTTTTTTGGAAATGAGTATTACTTTTTCTGACGCGCTTCAAACGCCGCCAATTGTTCTGGCGTTGCCGCTGGCTGATGATTTTGTTTCCATTCATCGTAAGTCATGCCGTAAACACGTTCGCGAGCGTCATCAATATCTAAATCCACACCGAGATTTTCCGCTTCAGCTTTGTACCATTTGCTAAAGCAGTTGCGACAGAAGCCCGCAAGAATCATGAGGTCGATGTTCTGCACGTCTTTATTCGCGTCTAAATGCGCCAATAAACGACGAAATGTCGCCGCGTCTAACTTATCTTGTTCTTCTTGAGTCAGGTTTTTATATTTGAATTCAGCCACTTTCCTTTCCTTCTCTCTTATTTGATTGACGTTAGTCACCATACCGAATAGTAAGTTCTCCAGCCTAGGAAGTCTGCTTTAGCGCAACAATTCCCAGTCTAAATGACTACCTTTGCGTAAAAGCTGATATGATAAACGCCATCTATCTTATTGATTAAATTGATATTAACACAACTCATTACAACGGTCTTTTACAAAGGTTATCGTCAAGTTATGAAAAACGCCATTCTATTATTGTCTGCCTTGACCATCAGTGTGCCGACTTTTGCTGCTCAAGAACAAACTCATCAATCTTATTTTTATCTGGGTACTGGTAACGTCGGTTTTGATACACCCTATTTTGGCTCAGACAGAGACAATGAGTGGTCCACACCACATATCACTGTTGGTTGGGGCTATCATGTCAATCAATACCTTGCGTTTGAAGGTGTGCTTCGCTATTCCCAAAACGAACTTAAGAACGACAAACTGAAAACAGATTTGGATTTGCACTATTACCAAGCGGGTATGTCAGCTGTATTGACCAGTGATAACCTTGGCGATACGCCACTTTCTTTGTTCGGCCGCGTGACCGCGTTAGGGACTCAGGCAGAAATGTACGTTCCAAACCAACAAAAAATCACAGATGATTCAGGAGCACTATTCAATATCGGTGCTGGTGTCCATTGGGATATGAGCAAAGATATCTGGTTGCGCGCAGAGTACATCTATAATGTCGCAGATATGGGCTTTGAAGATTTTTACGACAGCTACGAAGGTGTGCAAGTTAGCTTAGGGAAACGCTTCTAACATTAGATAGCACCAAGTTACCAGAATTGAAATACAAACAAGCCGAGGTTTTTACCTCGGCTTGTTTTACAATCTACGGTGTGTCATCAGTTACTGAGCGGAGAACTTTTCTGTTGTCTCTTGATTCACATGGCTACTTGGTTGCCCGGCATCGAGAGAGTGTAAAATGCCATCTTGACGATCTTTTAGTGCATTCGTTAACGTCGGAAGTGCAGTGGTCGCTAACAACGCCATAACACCCGCAACTAAAACCATTTCTACCATGTAACTACCACGTACTTTTTTCAAGAGAACACCTCAAATAATAATAGGTATATGCTGCTTTCCCGGCATGACACCTAACAAGACCCGACATTCAGTCAATACGATGAGCGAGTCCTGTGCCCCTCGAAGAAGTGGCGAAATAATAAACAAAAATAATCATTAGATCTATAAGTAATCACTCTCAATATAAAAAAACACCGAACAACTTTTGTTCGGTGTTTTCAATCAAAGCTTTACGTACAGCGGCTAAGGATGAGCAATACGGCCTTTTGTATCGTGGCTGAGTGCTTTGTTCAATTCTGCTTCTACATGACCTGGCGCCTGTGTTTTCGCCGAAATCAATCGGTACATAGCCGGGATGACAAACAAGGTCACCAATGTCGCAAATCCCATCCCGAAAAAGATCACGGTACCCACGGCAATACGGCTCTCATAACCTGCCCCTGTCGATACAATCAACGGGATAGCACCAGCAAGCGTGGTAAATGCTGTCATCAAGATCGGGCGTAGACGTCGCGCAGCTGCATCAATAACCGCTTTTTCGAATTCAACACCACGGTCACGTAACTGGTTGGCAAATTCGACAATCAAAATGCCGTTTTTCGTCACCATGCCGATCAACATGATCATGCCAATCTGGCTGTAAATGTTCATGCCTTGCCCCATCACAACCAAGCCAAGGAAGCCACCAAATACGCCCATCGGCACCGTAAACATCACCACTAACGGATTCACGAAGCTTTCAAACTGAGCCGCCAACACGAGATACGCCACAAGCAATGCCAACGCAAACACGACAGCAACACTCGCTTGGTTCTCTTTAAAGTCTTTTGACTCGCCAGAATAACTCACCGAGATGTCACCTGGTAAGTTGTCTATCGCTTGTTGATCAAGGTAATTCAGCGCATCTCCTAATGTGTAGCCTTCTGACAGATTAGCCGTAATAGTGATGGATTTCTGTTTGTTGTAATGAGATAGACGAATAGAAGCTGCCACTTCTTCAATTTTAGTGACCGCGTCTAAAGTCACTAACTGCCCACTATTAGTTCGCAGATAAATCTGGCTTAAATCCGCTGCATTATTAAAGCTGTTTTCATCACCACGAAGATACACATCATACTCTTCGCCACGCTCAACATAAGTCGTTTCACTTTTACCACCAAGCATGATTTCTAGCGTATCAGAAATGTCTTTGACACTGACCCCTAGTTCTGCGGCACGCTGTCTGTCGACCGTAACCAATAGCTCTGGCGTTTTCTCTGAGTAATCGATCTCAGCACCTTCCATCATTGGCGATTCTTCTGCTTTGTTTTTCAACATTTCAGCCCAGACGAGAAGTTCATCGTAATCAGAGCCACCTAACACAAACTGAACAGGCTCACTCGAACCACCTTGGAAACCAGGCATGAATGGGAACACTCGAACATCAGGTATGCCAGCCAGTGCACCACGCACTTTGTTAAGCGCTTCCTGAGCTGTTACATCTCGCTCGTTCCAGTCTTCTAGAATCATGATAACAAAGCCGGTTTGATCGCCTGCCTGTCCACCAAATGCAGGCGTTTGGATACTAAACGACTTCAGATACCCTTGCCCGAGTAATGGCATCAATCGGTCTTCAACAATGTCCATATTGGCTGACATACGATTGTATGACGTAGCATCAGCCCCGCGTACAAACGCAAACATCACGCCGCGATCTTCTTGAGGGGTCAACTGGGCTGGCACTTGGTTCATCAAGAAGTAACTGCCGCCCAAACACGCCAAAATCACCAGCGGTGCAGCCCAACGCATTTTCAATGCGCCTTTCAATAATGAGCGGTAACCACTCTCAAGTTTACTAAATAGGCGATCGACCACTTGATTAAATCGATTTGGTTTTACATTCGCCTTCAAAATCTGACTACCCAATACAGGAGTTAATGTTAGGGCGATCAAAGACGAGAAAATTACTGACATCGCCAACAAGACAGAAAACTCAGTAAATAGCAGACCTACCATGCCATCCATAAAAGAAATCGGCAGGAATACCATCACCAGCACTAGCGTTGTCGCGATAACGGCAAAGCCTACTTCCCGCGTGCCTTTATAGGCCGCAAGCAAAGGCGATTCACCACGTTCGATATGGTGGAAGATGTTTTCAACAACCACAATCGCGTCATCCACTACCAAGCCGATAGACAGGATCAACGCCATCAAGGTGATTAAGTTGATAGAAAAGCCAAAGTAATAAGCGGCAATGAATGAGGAAATCAGCGATACCGGAACCGTAACAGCTGGGATCAAGGTTGCACGAGCTTGACCAATGAAGATGTACAACACCAAAATAACCAAACCGCCCGTAATAAACAGCGTGCTATATACCTCTTCTATCGAACGCTCGATAAACACCGTCGCATCGTAGTCGATAGCAAGCCGCGTTCCTTCCGGCAAGAACTTCTGGATATTATCAACTTCAGCTCGAACTAATTTTGCTACTTCTAACGGGTTCGCATCAGACTGAGGAACAACCCCCAAACTAACATTGACGACGCCATCGCTTTTAAAGGTCGAGTTTTCGTTCTCTGCACCGATAAAAACATCAGCGACATCTTTCAAATAGATAGGCGTATTGTCGCTTGCCCTTTTAATCACGAGGTACTGAAAATCTTCCGGCGTGTTATAGCTACGCGCTGTCCGTACCGACATGACTGTCGAATCATTACGAACTTCACCACCCGGACTTTCTAAGTTTTCACTTCGCAGTGCCGATGTAATGTCCGAAGCCGTGACTGAGCGCCCCGCCATCAGCTCTGGCTTAAGCTTCACGTACATCACTTTGTACAAACCACCAGAAAGATCAATGGAGCTCACCCCAGAGATCAAGCTAAAGCGATCCATCAATACACGTTCGGCATAATCCGTCAATTGAGTGCGGTCCATCTCTGCAGAGCTGAGGTTTATATATAGGGAGGCCTGACCTGAACCGTTATTCTTGTAGACAATTGGATCGTCCGCTTCATCAGGTAGCGAACGTTGAGCGCGAGCCACCGCGTCGCGAACATCACTAACACCCGTATTGAGATCGTAACCTAGCTCAAAAGTGATCGTGATACGCGAACTGCTGTTTCGCGTCGTCGAACTGATCTCATCTATTCCGCTGATGCCTGAAAGCTGATCTTCTAATACAGAAGTAATTTGACTCTCGATGATCGTCGCGGAAGCGCCCTCATAACGCGTACTAATGGAAACGACCGGACTTTCAATGTCCGGCATTTCTCGCACCGCTAGTTTCGTAAAGGATACAAAACCAAATACACACAGCAGCATACTCAATACCAACGCTGCGACTGGGCGTTTTACAGAAACGTCAGAAAGTAACATTAGTTTGCTTCCTTAGCCGCTTCGTCTTGCGTGCTTTGAACACCTTGATTACCAGTTGCGTTAGCTGTTTCTGCCTTTCCTGGTGCGACAATTTCCTTAACTTCAACACCATCTCGCATATTAACGATGCCCTGTACAACAATTTTGTCGCCAACTTCAACGCCTGACTCAATAACGACTTCGTTATCGACACGAGCACCGAGAATGACTTCTTGTCGAGTCGCTTTATTGTTGCCATCGATGACGTATACGTAACGCTTGGTGCCAGAGTATTCTAGTGCTTGAACCGGGATAATTGGCGCTTCAATCGCAGGGAAGGCCAATGATGCATTCATTAACATGCCCGGCTTTAAGAGGTTTTCAGGGTTCTCAAACTCAATACGTACACGCAGGTTCAGCGTTTCTGCGCTGATTCGCGTATCAATACCTGTGACTTGACCAGTAAACATCTGTTCACCCCATGCACTGGTTTTGGCAATGACTTCCATACCAATAGAAAGCATTGATAAATAGCGCTCCGGTACTTGTAAGTCCAGCTCCATGACGGAAAGGTCATCCAAGGTCAACAGCTCTGTACCCGCGCTAACCATTTTACCGCGACTAAAATCGATGAAACCAACAGTGCCAGAGAATGGAGCCGTAATATGAAGATCGGCCAAATTTGCTTGAGCGGCGTCCAGCCTTGCTTGTGCGATTTCAACACTTGCTTTTTGTGCGTCGATCTCAGTTTGGGTGATAGCATTTCGCTTAACCAAACGTTGAAACTCTTTTAGCTTACGTTGTTCATCTTTAAGGTACGCCTTTGCCTCAATCAAAGCGGCTTGAGCCTTATCATCATCCAACTTGATTAACAGCTGACCTTGTTGGACATTTTGATTCGCTTTAACAGCGATTTGATTCACTTTGCCGGCGACTTCCGATGCAACAACCACAGACTCCGCCGCTTCTAATTTACCGATAAGCGATAAGGATTGATTGATCTCGTGCGTTTCTACTTGTTCAGTTACGACGGTAACTGCTGAGCCTCGCATAGCTGCGAAAGCTGATGGAGAACTCATTAATATAGAAAGCGTTAAAACAGATAACGATAACGTGGCTTTCATGCTCATGATATTGACTTCTAAACGAATAAACTTATGTCATTAAACTGCTTACATTTTATCAGTAGATACGTGGTTTAACGTCAAGTAGTGTAAATTCAAGTAAAAAGAGCGTTTCTCTTCTGTTCAAAGGACACACAAAACGCTGACTTTCTACCATCTTTGCCCAAAAAGACAGCATTCAACGTAAAAACGCAAGAAAAACGCTTTACAGCCTGAGCGAGTTTGCTATGATTCGCTCCGCACTTGGGAGATGAGTTGGGAAAACATCTTGCTAAGTATAAAAATCCTCTGGAGGGGTTCCCGAGTGGCCAAAGGGAGCAGACTGTAAATCTGCCGGCACTGCCTTCGATGGTTCGAATCCGTCCCCCTCCACCATATTCTTTCTTGTGTTTTTCCTTTAAACATAAGAACAACTTGGAAGCTAGGTTGGGAAACTATCATTCAAGTATAAAACACCCTGGAGGGGTTCCCGAGTGGCCAAAGGGAGCAGACTGTAAATCTGCCGGCACTGCCTTCGATGGTTCGAATCCGTCCCCCTCCACCATATTCTTTCTTGTGTTTTTCCTTTAAACATAAGAACAACTTGGAAGCTAGGTTGGGAAACTATCTTTTAAGTATAAAACACCCTGGAGGGGTTCCCGAGTGGCCAAAGGGAGCAGACTGTAAATCTGCCGGCACTGCCTTCGATGGTTCGAATCCGTCCCCCTCCACCATATTCTCTCTTGTGTTTTTCCTTTAAACATAAGAACAACTTGGAAGTTAGGTTGGGAAACTATCTTTTAAGTATAAAACACCCTGGAGGGGTTCCCGAGTGGCCAAAGGGAGCAGACTGTAAATCTGCCGGCACTGCCTTCGATGGTTCGAATCCGTCCCCCTCCACCATATTCTTTCTTGTGTTTTTCCTTTAAACATAAGAACAACTTGGAAGCTAGGTTGGGAAACTATCTTTTAAGTATAAAACACCCTGGAGGGGTTCCCGAGTGGCCAAAGGGAGCAGACTGTAAATCTGCCGGCACTGCCTTCGATGGTTCGAATCCGTCCCCCTCCACCATATTCTTTCTTGTGTTTTTCCTTTAAACATAAGAACAACTTGGAAGCTAGGTTGGGAAACTATCATTCAAGTATAAAACACCCTGGAGGGGTTCCCGAGTGGCCAAAGGGAGCAGACTGTAAATCTGCCGGCACTGCCTTCGATGGTTCGAATCCGTCCCCCTCCACCATATTGAAAAAGCCAGCTCATTGAGCTGGCTTTTTTCGTTTCGGACTCTTGATAAAGTAAAGTAACAAGCCCCTCCTTATTTAACCCAACTTCTTCGCTATTCTACCTCTGTTTGGATCCTACTTTAACAACTGGGCCGAAGCGAATCTCCGATGGCCAAAGTTCGGATCTGGTCGTTGTAATACAAACAATGAACTAGCACTTTGTCCTTGTTTTATCGCAATGACCATAATGTGAATGCTAAAAACATTCAGTAAAACACTTGAGGACTGACTAGCAAAAAGATATTCGGCAGAGTTAAGCGCGAGCCATGATGAAGTCTCCATCTGGCAGGTTTTATAAAAACACCTTTCGTAAATACAAACGACAGATACAAAAAATCCCGCAGGGGGCGCGGGATTTTTATTAGTGACTAAATTGGTTTAAAGGTGACTAGCCTTGAATACCAACGATTAACCATGGTGCATTAGGCACAGTCAGGTCACGCTCTAGGTGCCAGATATCTTCGATTTCTTCTTCAACACCTTCTACTGTGTCACGGTAACGACCGCTAAACTGCAGGCTAAGCTGTGCTTTATTTGCATCGTAATCGGCACGGACGATCTCTGCATCAACGTACATTACATCAGTATGCTGCTCACCGTCGAGCTTCGCGCGCTCTGCTTTCAGATCTTCAAACAAGCTTGGAGAAACATATTCTTCAATGGTTTCCAGTTGATTGTGATTCCACGCACCTTGCAGGATTCGGTAGTGTTCACGAGAGCCGTTAATAAACGCTGCTTGGTCAAAGCCCGGTGGGTAGTTATGTGGTACGTCCGTTTGAGCGCCGAAACCACCAAAGCCACCATTATTTGTGTTTGGCTGTTGCTCAAAGTTTTGCATGTTTGGTTGCTCAAACTTAGATGCGTTACCACCAAATGCAGGTTGCTGACGATGCTGGTTCATACTGCCCTGCTTCGCACCTAGCATACCGCGCATTAATTTAAAGATGACAAAGGCAATCAAACCAATAATTAGGATATCCATAAATTGGATACCTTCAAAAGCACCGCCAAAGAATGCAGCAAGTAGACCACCAGCAAGAAGTCCGCCTAGCAGACCGCCCATTAAGCCTTTTTTACTTGAAGACTTCGCCGTCTGATCTTTGCCTACCGTATTGGTGTTTTGTTGCTGTTGTTTTGGTGCTGGCGCTGTTTTGTAGCTCTTACCGAAAGACTTACTGCCACCAAACTTCTTCGCTTCCGCGATAGGCGTTACAGCAACGGTAAACATCAACAGAGCAACAATAGAAAATAAACGTTTCATCGTTATCCTTAAAGTTAGCTATCTAAGATTGTGCTCTATCAGACGAAACAACGATTGTTTCAAACAGTAGCACGCCAAAGATGATTGTTGCGTCATCATACTCTGTATGCCTGTTGATGAAAACAGCTTACAGAAGCTGACATGTATCAGAATATTGCCAACGATACAGACCGCTCTCGGTTAACTTCGAGATACTTGGTTCGTTTAGAAATGCTGGGAATGAACTCGCTACTACTCGGGGATGTTTTACTTGAATTAGAATCAGTGACACAGCTCAGAATCCTGGACCTTGACGTCACTTGAGTATATTGCCTTGTTGACGGTTAATAGGTAGCTGACTATCATATTGAACGATGTTCAATAAAGCAGTTTGAGAGTATGGCGCGCAGAAACGATCACACCAGAGAAGAGTTAGTGAATTTGACTTTAACAACAGTCAAAAACTTTTTAGATGAGAATTCTTACCACGAACTCAGTCTTCGTAAAATAGCTAACATGATTGGTTACGTGCCAAGCACATTAGTCAACATTTTTGGCAACTATAACCTGTTACTTTTACACGTAGTCGCGCAAACTTTAGACGAACTCTCCCAAGAAGCATTGAAGGCGACCAATAGTAGTAAAGACGCTCATCAAGCTCTATTTGAACTGGCTTATTGCTACCACGATTTCGCTCAAAAGCACCCTTACCGTTGGCAGTTAGTCTTCGAGCACAACATGAATGGTGCAGAGCTTCCAGAATGGCATGCCAAACGTATCGACGGGATGACAGGAATGCTGGAGTCACTATTGGCTCAAATCGCACCACATCGTACCGAGTCCGAAGTGATTCAAGCGAGTCGAGTGCTTTGGTCTGGCGTACACGGCATTACTTTACTCAGTGTTGATGATAAATTTTTCTCTAGTGAACCCATTGATGGTAAAGAATTAATCAGTAACCTGCTTTCTAACTACCTCACAAACTGGTAACAAAGGATTATCCATGTCGTCCGACAGACAGCCGTCCTTACTTACGCAAAGAAAGTTCCTACCCTATTTCATCACTCAGTTTTTTGGCGCTTTCAACGACAATATTTTTAAAAACGTTTTGCTGCTGTTTGTCGCCTTCGCGGGATCCAGCGCACTACCTATTTCGAGCAACTTGTTCATCAATTTAGCGGCTGGCTTGTTCATTCTACCGTTCTTTCTATTCTCCGCTTCAGCTGGCGTATTAGCCGATAAATATGAAAAATCATGGTTTATTCGCAAGGTAAAGCTGTTTGAAATCGCCATCATGCTTTTGGGCGCCATTGGTTTTATAACCGAAAGTTATGGTGTGCTTTTGCTGCTACTGTTCTTAATGGGCACACAGTCAGCATTCTTTGGACCGGTTAAATATGCCCTTTTGCCCCAAAAATTAAACGCGAAAGAGTTAGTGCCAGGCAACGCCCTTGTTGAAGCTGGTACCTTTATCGCCATCCTTATTGGTACCCTAGGTGCTGGAATTATCGCCTCAGCAGACAACGCAAAATACCTTGCCGCATTTTGTGTCGTACTCTTTGCATTGTTGGGATATTTGTCGAGCCGATCAATACCCTTTGCAGCCGCCAGCGCACCTAATCTTTCTTTTCGTTGGCAACCGTACAAACAAACTAAACACACGCTATCCATCGCAAAATCAGATCGTGTTGTTTTTCAATGTATTATGGCGATAAGCTGGTTCTGGTTTTTAGGCGCCGCCTATCTAACCCAGTTCCCGAATTTCACCAAGATTTACTTAAATGGCACCGAGAGTGCGGTGTCTTTCTTGCTAGCTCTGTTTTCCATTGGTATCGCGCTGGGGTCGCTACTTTGCAATTGGATCTCAAATCATCGTATCGAAGTCGGTATTGTGCCTATTGGCGCACTTGGCATTACGGTATTTGGGTACTTGATGGCAACCTCCATTCCAAGTGACCTACCTATCTTCCAGAACTTTGTAGACTTCTTTAGATATGAGCCTTTTTGGCCATTATTTTTCTATCTATTCATGATTGGCGCCTCTGGCGGGCTGTTTATCGTACCGCTTTACGCATTAATGCAACATAGAGCAAAGGAAACCGAGCGCGCACAAGTCATCGCAGGGCTCAACATCTTTAACTCTCTGTTTATGGTCGGCAGTGCTGTCTTAGGTATTGTGTGCCTGAGTGTCATCAAGATGACAATTCCTCAGTTGTTTGCATTGTTAGCCATTTTGAATTTCTTGGTCGCTGCTTACATTTTTTTGCAAATACCGATATTCGTTGTCCGTTTTGTGGTTTGGATGCTAACTCACACTATTTATCGAGTGAAACATAAAAACCTACATAACTTGCCAGAACAAGGCGGTGCATTAATCGTATGTAATCACGTGAGCTATATGGACGCCTTGCTACTTAGCGCAGTATGCCCAAGGTTGATTCGTTTTGTGATGGAGGAAGATTACGCCAACCTACCTCCACTAAGACGCTTTTTACGCAGAACTGGGGTAATTCCAATTTCAGCGAGTAACAGAAACTCCATCAGGCGTGCATTTAATGATGTAGAAACCGCATTAAGCGAAGGACATATTGTCTGTATTTTCCCAGAGGGGAAATTAACCTCAGACGGTGAAATGAATGAATTCATGCGTGGCATTGATATTATTCTGCGTCGCAGCCCAGTACCTGTCATACCCGTGGCACTCAAAGGCTTATGGGGAAGCTATTTCAGCCGCGCGAAAGGCCGCGCATGTTGTGGCTTACCGACTCGATTTTGGTCAAAGCTAGAAATTGAAGCCGGACAGCCGGTTCCACCAAATGAAGCAACGGCAAAAACGATGTTCGATAGAGTGCATCAACTTAGAGGCGACTGGCGATAAAAATACATTTGAACACATGTTTAGAATAACTGAACATGTGTTCAAATCATTAAGACAAACTGACCACACTCAGTGCGATATACTCGCGCTTTCATTCACAACAGCGAATAAAAACCTTGAATAGAAACTACCTCTTGTTTGGATTGGCGTTACTCGTTTGCTTAACCCCTTTTGTCTCCTCTCCTATTGCCCTAGTTATTGGTTTTCTACTCGCAAGTTTTGGTTTTGTGCCTTCAGAACTGCCCATTGCTTCTTTTACTAAAAAGCTGCTGTCCTACTCGATTATTGGTTTAGGCTTTGGCATCAACTTTGAGCAAGCACTCTCTGTCACGTCGGATGGTATCGGTCTGATTATCGCCACGATTGCGGGCACACTGATCATAGGCACTATCATTGCCAGAATAATTAAGTTGGAGCGAGTAACCGCATACTTAATCTCGTCAGGTACAGCAATTTGTGGTGGTAGTGCAATTGCCGCTGTAGCACCAGCGATTAAAGCAAAAGACGAACAGATTGGATTAGCACTGGCAACGGTATTTGTCCTAAACTCCATCGCACTATTCGTGTTTCCTGTGGTTGGGCATGCTTTAGGGCTAGATCAACACACATTTGGTACATGGGCCGCGATTGCTATTCATGACACGTCTTCTGTTGTTGGGGCTGCCTCAGCCTACGGTGAAGAAGCGCTAACTACAGCAACAACGTTAAAACTCGCACGAGCTTTGTGGATCATCCCTGTCGCACTGATCAGTGCCGTGATCTTTTCGAGAGACCAGAAAGAGAATGGAACGAAAAAGTTAGTTATTCCTTATTTCATTTTTTGGTACTGCGCAGCCATCGCGTTTAGCGACTTCTTCCCTCAATTTGAAATGGTCTATCACGGTATTTTCGTTGGAGCGAAACAAGCTTTGGTGGTGTGCCTGTTCCTGATTGGTTGCAGCATTTCAATTTCGAAGCTGAGGTCTGCTGGAGCTAAGCCACTGTTATTTGGTATAACTCTGTGGGTGTTAATTTCAACCACTTCTCTAAGTTGGTTATTGTTTAGATATTAGTGGTCTTCTCATCGTGTTGAGATGACGACGGCTCAAGTTTGCTGTTTTTGTATGTAACAACCAATGCGATAGCGATCAAAAAAGCCGTCAGCTCTGCAAGAGAGCGGGCGAGCCCTTCACTGCTTATTGCAATACCAATTTGTAGTGCTACCGCCGCAATTAATACTAGCTTTACCATCCTGAACCTTATGCCTTTTCTCTCCTCGAAGAAGCATAATTATGATTCAGAGTTATAAGGATACGAAATTCCCTTTCTGACTAATACATAGCAAAATTGACTAATGATTAATTGATGGCAATAGCCACTCCTTCACTGCCTTCCGAGAAACTTTGATCCCACTTTCTAGTAGCACTTGTGGCATTAAATGGTATTCCACTGGCCATTTAAACTTCTCTAATCTGGGTTGCAAATGCAGGTCATATTCCGCTTTGCTGCGCAAATAATTGGTCTGAATCACAGCAACAGGGCGATGACCAAATTCCGCATCTTCGACTGGAACCACTATGCTCTGCAACACGCCATCAATTTGGTTCAATGCTGCCTCAATCTCTTCACAATGAATGTTCTCACCACCAGAGATAAATTGATTGTCGGCACGGCCGATGATCTTTAACTCGTCACCTTGCCACTCACCGAGATCCTTGCTGTCGAACCAGCCTTTCTCATCCAGAAACGGAGTAACATGACCTTGATGAAAATACCCTGCCGCTAATGTTTTACCACCGACAAAAATGCGTTGGTCAACCAACTTTATCTTACGATGATTCAATACGTGTCCAGCATTACTGATACTGTCAATTCTCTTTGCGGTAACGGTAGAGGCTGCTTCCGTCATCCCATAACCTAACCACGCCTCAATCCCTCGTCCTGTTGCTCGCAACGCCAACTCGTGAGCAACGTGGCTGCCGCCCAATAGCACATGCGTCAATGACAAGTGAGCATCATCATCCAATAGCCGTTTGAGCTGCGTGGCAACCAAAGATGCGTGTGACACGCCCTGAATATCTTCGACAAGTTTTCCTGTACCGATTTTCAATGTCGCTCCGACATATAGCCAACGATATACAATCGCCAATCCAGAGACGTGATAAAGCGGAAGCGACAATAGCCAAGAATCTTGCTGAGTGAAAATGAACTCTTGCAACAAGCCTTCTGCGGATGCAAGGTGTTGTCGATGTGTATGAACCACAGCTTTAGGCTCCCCTGTAGAGCCAGAAGTAAATACTACTGAAGCGAGCCGGTCATGATGATAGCTATCTTCAGTCAACGAGTCACTCTCTTGCTGTGATACTACAGGCAGTGAAAGCAATGTTGCCTTGAGTTTTTGTATATCATGTTCAGAAAAGGTCGAAGCGCACTCCTGAGCAAACCAGATAAACCGAGTTTGTTCAGGTTTATAAAGGGTCGCAAGTTTACTCTGTAGCGTATCGAGTGGTTGTACCATGGTCAGCGCGGCAAGTGCGCCTAACTGCTTGGAAGCAAGATAAAACAGCAGTGTTTCTACTTGGTTTTTACCTACCAAGGTCAGCACATCTCCCCGCGTTACGCCCAAGTCATTCAAATAGTAAGCATATTGGTCAATACGTACTGAGAGTTGTTGCCAGTTTAATGTTTCTGTTGGTGTCTTGAGCGCAATAGAAAAAGGGCTCGTTTGAGCCCAATATTTCCACGGTGCCTTCGCAACATTGTCTATGCAGAATGCCACACAATCTCCTGATCTTTCAGAGGAAGAACGGGAAGTTCACACTTAGGCCAGCCTTGCTCTAACTGAGCTTTAAATAAGCCAATCGTATCCAAACCTGGAACTTCATCAGGCAGCTGCCATTGGGCAAAACGCGCTAATTGAGTTAAACCGAGACTGGATTCAATACTCGAGCTAATAACCGCTTTCATTCCCAGTGACTTCGCCTTCTCTATCAGTGTAATACAAAAATCCACCGAACCAATGAGTGTGGGTTTGATGATGATCGTTTTCACACCAGTTAGATCTTCAAGACGGAAATCCTCTCGACGAACCGCATCTTGCAACGTTTCATCCCAAGCAATCGCAATACCAGTATTGATAGCAAAAGAGAGACTATCGCCAGGAGAGCGGCACGGCTCTTCCAAAAAGGTAATGCGCTGACGCAGAGACGGAGTAATGTATTTAGCAAACTGTTGCGCTTTTTCTGGTGTCCAAGCGCGGTTTGCATCAAGTCGAAGCGTTAATTGAGGGATAGATTCAAGGAAAAGGTTCACAAGCATGCCATCGCGAATTGGCTCATAAAGCCCGACTTTTACTTTCGCGACTTTCTCGCCTTCCATTTCGTTCAGCTTTGGAATGAGCTCGTCTGGGTCACCAGTACACAGCGGCGCTGTTTGATACTTACCTTGTTGGGGTAAGCCACCAGCTAACTCTAACTGTGCCATCGATAAACCAAACGCGACCGATGGATACATGTTGGCGTAATCCACATCCAATCCTGCGACCCAACGCTCCGCTTGTTCCTGTAGCTGAATACCAGCATCTTCGGTGCTCTCTAAACTAAAACCAGGAAGAGGAGCGACTTCTCCAAGCCCTATTTGGTCACCTTCAGAAAGCACAACAACATAACCAACACGTTCAGTTAGCTTATTGTCTCGCAGGATGACACCACTATCCATGGGCAAGATATAACGATAAATTTTCGCTTCACGCATAATTCGAGTCCTATGTAATGCCGTATATTTGAGCGTTCTGGCGAGCAATCTCACCAGCCTCCCAGAGGGCGAGGCGCTCAGGAAAAATGGAACAGAGGAGCTAAAACACTCCTCTTTTTATACGGATTATGGGTTACGAGGGAATTTGTCGAAGTCTGGGCGACGTTTCTCGTTGAATGCGTTACGACCTTCTTGGCCTTCATCGGTCATGTAGAACATCATCGTTGCGTTACCCGCAAGCTCTTGAAGGCCTGCTTGACCATCACAGTCCGCATTCAAGGCAGCTTTCAGGCAGCGTAGCGCCATTGGACTATGCTGAAGAACTTCACGACACCAACGCACGGTTTCTTTCTCTAGCTCTTCTAGCGGCACAACCGTGTTGACCAAGCCCATGTCTAACGCTTCTTGCGCGTTATAGAAACGACATAGGAACCAGATTTCGCGTGCTTTCTTCTGGCCTACGATACGAGCCATGTAAGACGCGCCCCAACCACCATCAAATGAACCCACTTTAGGGCCCGTTTGACCAAACTGCGCGTTGTCCGCTGCAATTGTTAGGTCACACATCATGTGCAGTACATGACCGCCGCCAACAGCCCAGCCGGCAACTGATGCGATCACAGGTTTTGGACAAGTTCGAATATCGCGTTGGAAGTCCAATACGTTTAGGTGGTGTGTACCTTGCTCGTCTTTATAGCCGCCGTAGTCGCCACGGATCTTCTGGTCGCCGCCAGAACAGAATGCGTCTTCACCTAGACCTGTCAGAATGATCACGCCAACACCAGAGTCGTAACGCGCATCTGCTAACGCATCAATCATCTCTTTTACTGTTTGAGGGCGGAATGCATTACGCACTTGTGGGCGTGCAATGGTAATTTTCGCGATACCATCTTCAGATTTATGGTAGTGAATATCCTCGTATTTCTCGCTGCAATCTTTCCATTGAACCGGAGCGTAAAGTTCTTCTTCAGAAATGCCTACTGTTTTAGCCATGGTGATTCCCATTGTTCTCGTTACTCTCACCAAAGTGAGATTGAATTATGTGCTTAATATGCATCGCAAATTGTTGGGGCTGCTCTTGATGAACGTTATGTCCTGCGCCTTCAACTTGTCGATACGCCAACCCGCTACGTTGTGCCAGTTGGCTAAATTTTTGGTCTTTCGCGCCACACAAGTAATACATCGGTATATTCTGCTTTTTCAGTGTGGGCAACAAATACGCCTGCTTGGCTAACGATGTTGCCATCAGCATGCTCGCGACCGCCGAGCCAAGATTATCACTTCGCTTCGCAATTAATGTTTGTCTTTGCTCATGGTTTAGTGAAGAAAACACCGCTTGCTGATACCAATCGTTCAAAACACGTTCAAGTGGTTCAGTTTTGAAACGCTTTGCCCAGCGAGCATCATTCTCCAATCTCACCTGTTTCTCTGACTCAGTTTGAAGCCCGAAGTTTCCCCCTTCAACAATTGCGCCCACAATATTGAGATCTGAGAAGCATTGATTGGCAATACCATGCATCGCAATACGGCCGCCCATCGAGTAACCAATCAAAATAAGTGGTTGTTGCGGAGGAAATAATAAAGATAGTGTGGAATTAAGCAGTTTGCAGCAATCATCGAGATCGTTGCACTTTGTAAACTGGCTACGACCATGACCAGGAAGGTCTATAACAATTCGTTCAAACTGAGTCAGCTCATCCAAACAAGCTTGCCAATCAGCACCACTTCCTAAAAAGCCATGCAAAAACACCAGAGTGGGAAGATCACCACTTTGGTGTTTTTCAGTTGAAGAGAGACGCTCAGAGTGAAGCATGCAGGCTCTTATTAAATGCCTTTATCAACTCTGCGGCTTGGCTTGGTGGGGTTTGAACTTCCACCAGCAGTGTGCCTTGGCCACTCGACAGGTGCTCGGCAACCATTGCTTGATACATTTCTAACGTAGTTGGCTTCTCATACTTTAAACCAAACTGTTTGGCTGCATGTTCAAACTGATAACCGTGGGGCATTTGGTAGTACGCAGTGCGATGCTCCTGAGGCACCGGTAACATATCGAAAATTGCGCCACCATCATTGTTTGTGACCACAAGTACCGTCGGCAATTTATTGTGAGAAAACAGCGCTAGTGAATTGAGATCATACAGTGCTGATGTGTCACCAATATACATCAGTAACGGATTACCTCTTGCTCGCTGCACACCTGATGCGGTAGCAAACAAACCGTCAATTCCTGACGCGCCTCGGTTAGTGAACACTTCTACATCATCAAGTTTGCCGTACATATCGACAAGTCGAACAAACAAACTGTTACCCAAAAAGACATCAGCGTTTTTAGTGCGCTCGTTGATGTCTGCTGCCAACGCAATTTCGTCAATGGCAGACGCTGAACCAGATAGGAAAGCTTCTTCGATACGTTGATGAACTCGCTTAACTCCATTCGCTAACCTATCAGCCCACCCAGCAAATATTGGCTTCTCAAAGCTAATGCGAGAAACCCAAGTTTGAGGAAGCTCAACCCAGTGCATTTGCGCCAGATGATTTTGGTTATTACGGTCCATACGCGGCGAGATATACCAGTATTGAACGTCTTTATTTTGTTGATTTTGCGAAACTTGTTTATCAATCCACTGGTTCAAACGTTTGGAGATGATTCGGCTACCAAATTGGATAATAAGTTCACAAGACTCAAGCTCGTTTACGAACTCGGGAAGTTGAAGCCATACATCATAATGCGCCCAATCCGAACTGAGACCACTTTGCGGGTCTGCAAGTACCGGCCATCCCATCTTTTGTGCAAATGCCTGCGCCGACTTCGCTTGTTCAAGCGGTAAGCTGCCAATCACAACCAAGCCTTTTTTATCCGCACAAGACGGGATTTGCGCCTGTGATAAGTGGCTAAAACGCTGGGTATAACTACCACTTCCTTTTCGCCATCCGGCTACCGAGTCTAAGTAGGTTTGATAATCCGCTTTTGCACCATTGGAATACAAAGGCTCTGGAAATGCACAGTTAATATGAACAGCACTGCCTTGCAGTTGCTGAGTAAACATCACTTCGTCAACAGACGTCAGCAACCAATTAAGCGATGTTGTTAAAGTTGGGCTTGGTAAATTCAAGCTGGCCGAGACATGATGTGAAAAAATACCCAACTGGTTAATCGCTTGGTTTGCGCCACAGCCAACGAGCTCCATCGGACGATCTGCAGTGAGCAGCACCAGCTTTTCACCAGTAAGCCTAGCCTCCGCAACGGCTGGTAATAAATTCGCCACTGCCGTACCAGAGGTAACGATGATTGCCACTGGCTCTTGAGTAGCTTTCGCTAAGCCAAGAGCCATAAAGCCGAGACCACGCTCATCAAAGTGAGTATGAATAGAAAAATTGGACTGTTCTGCCGCCTCTAAAGTTAAAGGAGTAGAACGAGAGCCAGGAGCGATGCAAACATGCTTAACGCCAAATCGCTGAAGCTCAATCAATATGGTTTCTGACCAAATTCGATTGAGCACCGCTTGGTCATGATTCATGATGCAACTCCCAACGGAGGGTGATCAGAAATCAGCGTAAGTAACGTCGACATTTTCTTATCAAGTTCCGCCCACTCATGCTCTGCCACAGAGCCTGGCACAATACCTGCGCCCGCAAACAATTGTACTTGGTCACCGAGCACAAGCGCGCTTCTGATCGCGACACAAAACTCTGCTCGTTCATGGCTTATGTAACCCATTGACCCCGCGTACCAGCCGCGTGCAAAGGGCTCATTATCAAGAATAAACTGCATGGATTCTTGTCGAGGTAAGCCAGCAACCGCCGCCGTCGGCTGAAGCGCCGATAACAACTGAACACCGTTTATGCCCGTCTTTAGGCTCGCGTGAATATTTCGCTTGAGGTGTTGCACTTTTCGTAGCCTAACCAAACTTGCCTCGGCCTCTACTTCAACCACTTCGGAATGTGGTGATAGGCGATCAATAATATCATCAACTACATATTGGTTTTCATTGAGGTTCTTTTCATCTTGGGATAACCAATTCGCCAACTCCATATCGTGAGTGGCGTTGTCCCCTCGACCAATCGTGCCTGCTAACGCTTCGGTATGAAGTTCGTGCCCTACGCGAGAATACAAACGTTCTGGCGTAGAGCCCATAAAGCTGTGTTTGCTGTCTAAGCTCAGCATGAAATGGAAACTATGATGGTTATTTAAGTAACTCGCTTTCAGCAATTGTGCAGCACTTAATGTGTTATCAAGCTGCACGGTAGAGCGACGCGCCAATACCACTTTCTTAAAATCATCATTCTTTATACCAGTCAGAACTTTATGAACTAACTCATTCCATTGAGGCTGACTTGGCGTATGAACAATAGAGCGGATGTGAGAAGAAATCGGAGCTAAGGTCGCGACCTCACAAACCAGTTTATGCAGTCCTGCTAGGGTTCGCGCTTTGTCTTCTGAAATATTAACTGCGAGAGACCATTGTTGGTCAAAACGAATTAACTCAATTTGAGGCAAAAAGAAGAAAGAAGGCATACAGCGACGATTCTTCTCATGCTGGCCGTCAAAAGAGCGTCCGCCCCAAACTCGTTGCCCTTCACCTAGAATGGTATAAGCAGGGCCTGGCTCAACAAAAGCGTGTAATTGCCCTAGTGCAACGACCTCTTCACGAGTATCGCGGGACTGCCAGTAGAATTTAGGGAAAAGTGGTTGTGCATCAAGCCAATCAATAAATGAGAAATTAGGTTTCTCGCTCAGGGGCTCGACCAGACGTGTTTGATTGCCTTCCGCTTGCTGAACTCGCTCGATAATTCTCTTTACGGCTTGATGGAACTGTGACAAATCAACCTCGTAGTATGTGAGGATAAATGGTAACTGACGGCTACTCTAAGTTTAGACCCAAAGCAAATCAAGGTCGTATGCGATCTTTTGCAAAATCCTGTGATAGCAAACGAGCAAAACTTAACCAGCAAACAGATAATTTACAGATATATATTCTAATAAAAAACAAATTATTGTATTTTAATAAAGAAATTAACGAATTTTTAGGAATTATACAATGCAAAATATCGGGATGTCGTCAAAACTCGATAATGTCTGCTACGACATTAGGGGTCCTGTACTCAAACATGCTAAGCGCATGGAGGAAGAAGGGCATAAAATCCTAAAGCTAAACATTGGTAACCCTGCCCCATTTGGTTTTGACGCCCCTGATGAGATTTTAGTCGACGTGATTCGTAATCTGCCGACTTCTCAAGGCTATTGTGATTCCAAAGGCATTTACTCTGCTCGTAAAGCCGTGGTCCAACACTATCAACGTAAAGGTATCCGCTCTCTAGATGTCGAAGATGTGTATGTGGGTAACGGCGTGTCTGAGCTGATCGTGATGGCCATGCAAGCGCTATTAAACAATGGCGACGAAATGCTGATCCCAGCACCTGATTACCCGTTGTGGACAGCTTCAGTTGCACTATCAGGCGGTAAGCCGGTTCATTACCTATGTGATGAAGGTGCAGACTGGTACCCTGACCTTGAAGACATCAAAAAGAAAATCACACCGAAGACACGTGGCATTGTTCTGATCAACCCGAACAACCCGACAGGTGCGGTATACAGCCGTGACTTCCTACTTGAAGTGATTGAAATCGCGCGCCAGCACAAACTGATCATTTTCGCAGATGAGATCTACGACAAAGTGTTGTACGACGGTGCAACACATACCTCAGTCGCAACACTCACTGAAGACGTGCTAGTCATGACATTCAATGGCCTTTCAAAAGCCTACCGTGTTTGCGGTTTCCGTGGTGGCTGGATGTTCCTAACGGGGCCTAAACATCTAGCTCAAGGGTACGTGAATGGATTGGAGTTGCTTTCATCGATGCGTTTATGTGCAAACGTACCAATGCAACATGCGATTCAAACTGCACTAGGTGGATACCAGAGTATCAATGAACTGATTTTACCTGGCGGACGCTTATTAGAGCAGCGCAATAGAGCGTATGAACTGATCAATCAGATTCCTGGTGTTTCTTGTGTCAAACCCAAGGGAGCGATGTACCTCTTCCCGAAAATCGACACGAAAATGTACAACATCAAGAACGATCAGCAGATGGTTTTAGATTTCTTAAAACAAGAGAAGGTCTTACTGGTGCAAGGTTCCGGTTTTAACTGGCCAAAACCAGACCACTTCCGCATCGTGACACTGCCGCACGTTGAAGATCTAGAAATCGCCATTGGACGTTTTGAGCGATTCCTATCAACCTACAGCCAGTAATGAATCACTGGTAGTAATTAGTGCTGATCTCTCATATGCTTAGAGGAACTCCTAGTGAGTTCCTTTTTTACACCAGAAACGGAGAAAGCCATGAAAGAAAGCCATTTTTTCGCCCACCTGGCTCGAATGAAGCTGATCCAACGCTGGCCTTTAATGCGGTCCGTCTCACCAGAAAACGTTTCAGAGCATAGCTTACAAGTTGCTTTTGTCGCTCATGCCCTTGCCCTCATTAAAAACAAAAAGTTCGGCGGCAACCTTAACCCAGAACGCATCGCGATTCTTGCCATGTACCATGACTCCAGCGAAGTATTAACGGGTGACCTTCCAACCCCAGTGAAGTATTACAATCCTGAAATTGCCAAAGAATATAAGAAGATAGAATCGGCAGCGGAACAAAAATTACTATCAATGTTACCGGAAGAGTTCCAAGATGATTTTGCCCCCTATCTTCTTTCTCACTCTGCTCACGAAGAGGACGCAAAAATCGTTAAGCAAGCCGATTCCATCTGTGCCTATTTAAAATGTCTCGAAGAACTAAGCGCCGGTAACCATGAGTTCGCTCTGGCAAAAAAACGCTTAGACGTCACTTTGCAAGAACGCAGAACGCCTGAAATGGATTACTTTCTCAATACCTTTGCCCCAAGTTTCGAATTATCGTTAGATGAAATCAGTTAGCTTACGGAGATAATCGTGTCGTTTGAATTACACCCGCAATGGCAAGAGCGCCATGATGATGAGCATAAAATACGTCGTGACGACCATCGGAGCCCGTACCAACGAGACCGAGCGCGCATTCTTCACTCGGCTGCATTTCGACGCTTACAAGCAAAAACCCAAGTACACGGCAATAGCTTGGAAGACTTTCACCGCAGCCGGTTAACACACTCCTTAGAAGCGTCGCAACTCGGGACCGGTATCGTCGCCCAGTTAAAGAAAAAACAACCAGAGTTCCGTGATCTATTACCATCAGACAGCTTAATTGATTCATTATGTTTGGCGCACGATATCGGGCATCCTCCATACGGTCATGGGGGAGAAGTCGCTCTAAACTACGTAATGCGCGAACATGGCGGCTTCGAGGGGAACGCCCAAACCTTTCGTATCGTCACTAAGTTAGAGCCTTATACCGAGCATTTCGGAATGAATTTATCACGCCGCACACTGCTTGGTTTGATTAAGTACCCTGCCCTCATTAGTCAAACACGCTCCGTCAAGTTGCCTCAACCAGCTGAGCATCAACGTAAACTAAAAGCCAAAGATTGGAGCCCAGCTAAAGGCATTTATGATTGTGACAAAGACTTATTTGATTGGGTAATTGCACCGCTTTCTGACAACGACAAGGCATTGCTTAGCCTAATGCGCTCAAAACCAGAATCGGAGTTTGAGCACAGTAAAACGCGCTTTAAATCACTCGATTGCTCAATCATGGAGCTAGCGGACGATATCGCCTACGGCGTTCATGATTTAGAAGATGCAATCGTACTTGGTATGGTGACACGTCAGCAATGGCAAGAAGGCGCAGCAAGTCAATTAGCGGACTGTGGCGACCCGTGGTTTGAAGCACATATCGATTCCATCGGACAGATGCTATTTAGTGGTAAGCATCATGAACGGAAAGATGCCATCGGTGGTATGGTTAACGCCCTCCTGACCAGCATTTCAATCAAGGCGATGGATGAGCCTTTCAATAATCCATTACTGTCTTGGAATGCGTGTTTAGAGCCACAAATGGCACGAGCACTTGACGTGCTCAAGCACTTTGTCAGCACCTTCGTTATCCAAGTCCCTCAGGTCCAGATCGTTGAGTATAAGGGTCAGCAAATTATTATGGACATTTTTGAAGCCTTAACAGCGGACCCAGAGCGCTTGCTGCCTGTTCATACAAGAGAACTGTGGTGCCAAGCGAAAAGCGAAAGCAATAAGATGAGAGTCATCGCCGATTACATTTCTGCTATGACCGATGGTCACGCGCAAAAGCTGCACCGTCAACTTTTCTCTTCCATCGTTCTTTAGTAACACTCAACCTTTCAAGTAATTCTTTTCAAATACGCCCGGCGGCATCTGGGCGATTTGGAATTCGATCATCTTTTCAAAGGCATGCATAAGCGGTGTAAAGTCTCTCTCGGGTTCAAGCAAACGAAGCGAATGATAACCTGCCTCGACTGTCGATAAGCTATTCTCAGAGGGCGCTTTACGAATGGTGTAATGCCCTTGCAATTGCTTCGGTAATTGCACGGTTGGGAGTGGATGTAAATTGCTAGAAAGCTGCCACATTTTGTACGCTTTTTTCCACGTCCCATCGAGCAAAATCAAACGTATTTTCTTAGATACACTACGACTCGCTTGATTGATTTCAGAGATGCATCGTGACTGTTCCGATGGGTAAAGAACAAAATGTTGATATGATTCATCCGCCAACAAGTGATTTAAGACATTATCACCAGAAAAGTCCTCTCCTATCAGACAAATACAGTTATCTAAACTCAAATTGAGAATCCGTGCCGTACCAAGCGGACGATGTTCTTCACTCGTGTGCTGAAGAATGATAAGTTCTACCTCGCTTGCCAACGGTACAATCCATTGGCAAATACACGCTTTTTGCGATTTTCCACAACGAGAACAATAACGAGACATAGAGTGAACCTTTATACCTTGCTGAGTATTATCAGCGTGATCTGTTTGATACTTCAATTCGAACCAATGGCAAGCCTAACCGAGTGGCACAGCTACAATATACGCCATGGCGAATGGTGGCGAATCGTAACAGGAAATCTCACACATACCAACTTTGCGCACTTAGGGATGAACCTGGCAGGATTGTGGATCATTACTTTTATTTTTCGTCCAAGCACTCGCAACTTCCTTATCGTTTTCTCACTCTTGTGCGCATTTGTTGGCGCAATGAATTTGTTTACCAACATGTCGGTGTACGTGGGATTATCTGGCGTACTACACGGACTATTTGGATTCTGGGCACTCAGAGAAGTCTTTGAAAGCAGAAGAAGCAGCTTGTTGTTGGTCGGCGGGCTTATTGCCAAAGTAGCATGGGAGCAGATCTATGGTCCATCAAGCAGCACTGCTGCGCTTATCGGCGCAAACGTTGCTATTGATGCTCATTTATTTGGCGCACTCGGTGGGTTAACAATGGCTCTAATGGAAAAAGGCTTTCGCCGTCGTTTATTCGGTTAAAAAATCCCGAACCACGAAAGAGGGGTTGGTTCGGGAAAGCAGTAATAGGGAAACAGATATTGTTCTGAATTCAGACTCAATATCTGAAATACATCAAGCTACAGTAAAATGCGGTCTTCGTTTTTCTTAACTGTCGCTTCACCAATGCCTTTTACGCTCTTCAAATCTGCTGCCGTTTTAAAAGGGCCATGCTCCTCGCGGTAGTCCACGATACTCTGCGCTTTCTTCTCACCAATACCTTTCAACATGGTCGCTATTTCTTCAGCAGAGGCCGTGTTGATATTTACGGTAATTTCAATTCCTTCATATTTGTCAGTGGCTGAATCCGCAGCCATGCTAAAAGGCGCAAAAACAAATAAGCACAATGTCAAAATCCATTTCATATTGAACATACAATCTCCAAAATAGTAGGCTAAAACTAGTCATCGGGAGCAAGTCACTATCAGTTAACAAACCTAGATGACCCGATATTCGCAATGACTGGTATCACTTAAACGCGCACTAATTTAAGTAATGCTTATTGATGATTGAAGTTAATAAAGACAAAAATAAAACGGACCGCTTATGCGGTCCGTTTTAGTTAACATGCAAATTACACTAATTGTGCTTAGTTGCTCACAATAAAGTACTCAATGTCAGTGTTTGCGCGCAGTACTGCTAGCACAGATGATAGGTCTTGCTGAGAAGATGCACGCTGCATTTGCATCGCAACTTGCTCTTCTAACTCACTATCTAGCTCAGCATTTACAGCATCAAGCTCGATGATAACAATGTTACCTTCAAGATCTTTAGACTGACCATATACTGGCTTACCATCGACTGGTTTTGCCATCGCGAATACCGTTGTTGCCAACGGAGAACGGCGATCTACTGTCTCTTGTTCACCAAATTCAAGGTTGTTTTCAGCAAGCACATCTGTCTTACCTTCTTTCAATGCAGCAACAACCTGTGTACCAAGTTCCATCGCATCTTGCTCACCCTTAACGCGAGAAAGCTCTGCAATAACCTGATCTTTCACTTCTTCTAGTGGAAGAACCGTCTCATCACGTGCATCTTCAACACGAACCACAATAATATGTTCAGGTGCAACTTCGATAGCTTCAGAGTTTAAGCCATCTTCTTTTACTTCAGGGCTAAGGATAGCTTGCATTACCGCAGGGTTACGAAGCACTTCAGGTGCGTCAACTTGAGAAATAAAGTCCGTTGTCTTCACTTCTTGGTTAACGGCTTGAGAAGCGTCATACAATGAGTCTGGGTATTCAAACGCTACGCGCTCAAGCTCACTTTGTAGCTCGTAGAATTGATCAACCGCTTGTTGGTCAACCATTTCTTGTTTGATTTCAGCGGCTACTTCTTCAAATGGCTTCGCCACAGAGTCTTTTAGCTCTTCAAGCTTGATAATATGGTAACCAAAGTCCGACTTTACTAGACCTGACGTATCGCCTGGATTCTTCAACGCGAATGCCGCTTCTTCAAAAGCAGGGTCCATCACATCACGCTCAATCCAACCTAAGTCACCGCCGTTTTCAGCACTGCCAAAATCGTCAGATTTCTCTTGAGCAAGCGTCGCAAAATCTGCTCCCGCATTTAGCTCATCTAAGATAGCCTGCGCTTTTGCTTCATCGTCCCCTTCTACAAGAATATGAGCGACACGACGCTGCTCTTCTGAAGAGTATTTGTTTAAGTGCTCTTCGTAGTACTTTTTCACCTCAGCATCAGAAACATTAACTTGTTCCTTTAGCGCTTCAGCAGACAGTTCGATATAAGCGACTTTAACCTGCTCTGGGCGAGTAAAGTTGTCAGGGTTTGCTTTGTAGTACTGTTGAATTTCTTCGTCAGTCAATTCAATGTTTTTCGCAAACTCTGCTAAGTCGATTTTAATCGTGCGAATATCACGAGTTTGAGTGAACAGCTTACCTTCTGCCTGTACTTCACCTGGCAGAATAAATTCACTGTTTTGTAGTGCATTCAGCAGTTGTTCACGAACCAATTCACGACGCATGTACTCAGCAAAAGAGTCTGGCGAAAAGCCTGCACGACGCAGAGAAGCTTGATAGATCTCTTGATCGAACTGACCATTAGATTGGAATTGAGGCATGTCTAGAATCATGCTACGAACTTGGGTGTCGCTGATTCGCAGACCTAAAGCTTCTGCTTGTTGGTCAAGCAACACGTCATTGATCATTCGATCTAAAACGGATTTGCGGAAAGATTCAACATATGCAGGGTCAGCCAGCATTTGAGAGAAGTAGTCACCCAACTGAGCTTGCATACGGTTACGCTCATTTTGGTATGCCATCTCGAACTCACCACGAGGAATCTCAGTGTTACCGACTTTCGCTGCAGAGTTGTTGTTACCACTAACGATGTAGCTACCCACACCTGCAAATACGAAAGACAGGATGATAAGCCCAAGGATAATTTTGACCGCGATGCTATTCACGCCTTCGCGTAGTCGATCCATCATAATTTAACTGCTCTCCACAATTGAAGCCTACTGCTTCTATCTAATAGAAATAATGGCGCAATAATATCAGAAAAAGAAATGCGCATCAGTATGATGCGCATAATTTAAGAAAGTTCGGCTCGAAGTTTGTAAATTTTTGTTCGAAACTTATTGTTTGAGCAAAAGTTAAGCAAATGGCCGGTTACAGAATTAACGCTGTGATTAGTTACAAGCGTCTTTCAGTGCTTTACCAGCTTTAAAAGCTGGTACTTTTGCTTCTGCGATTTGGATTTCTTCACCAGTTTTTGGGTTACGACCAGTACGTGCAGCACGAGTACGAACGCTGAATGTACCAAAGCCAACTAGAGCAACTTGATCACCAGACTGAAGAGTGCCGCTTACTGCTTCGATGAATGCATCTAGAGCACGACCCGCTGACGCTTTAGAAATGTCTGCATTTTCTGCGATTTGTTCTACTAACTGAGTTTTATTCACTGTAATTTCCCCTTTGTGTCATCTGTGATTATTTTTGTGATGACTTTCGTTCCATTGTTAAGAAAATATGCTCCATCCCTTATTCGTCAAGGGCTGGCAGCTATCGAAACTAACTTAGCGCCCAAAAAAAACGCTGACAAGCCTTTTTAGACTTATCAGCGTAAACTTTTACTTATTTTTGCTGCACATCACTATTTTTGAGACTCAAACTCAACGCCCGTCGGGTCTCGCTCTAGTGCGACTTTCAGTACTTCATCAATCCACTGTACAGGGATGACTTCCAGATCAGCGATAACATTATCAGGAATCTCTTCCAAATCACGCTCGTTGTCTTTTGGAATTAGCACAGTCTTAATGCCGCCACGGTGTGCCGCAAGTAACTTCTCTTTTAGGCCACCGATAGGTAGGACTTCACCACGCAGTGTGATTTCACCCGTCATCGCTACCTCTGCTTTCACAGGGTTACCTGTCAGAGCAGAAACCAAGGCAGTACACATTGCAGTACCCGCACTTGGGCCATCTTTTGGCGTCGCGCCTTCCGGTACGTGCACGTGAATATCTTTCTTCTCGTAGAAGTCGGTATTGATACCCAGTTTTTCTGCGCGAGAGCGAACTACTGTCATTGCGGCTTGGATAGACTCTTGCATCACGTCACCAAGAGAGCCCGTTTGCGTCAGTTTACCTTTACCTGGCATAGATTGAGTTTCAATCGTTAGCAGGTCGCCACCCACTTCTGTCCAAGCTAGACCTGTCACTTGACCAATTCGGTTACTTTCATCCGCTTTACCGTAATCGAAACGTTGAACACCCAAGTACTCTTTTAGGTTGTCCATCGTTACCGTTACTGACTTGATGTCTTTATCCAGCAAGATGTTCTTCACGGCTTTACGGCAGATCTTAGAAATCTCACGCTCTAAGTTACGAACACCCGCTTCACGAGTGTAGTAACGGATGATGCCAATAATCGCAGAGTCTTCAATGATGATTTCATCCGGTTTTAGACCATTGCGCTTCACTTGCTTATCAACAAGGTGACGTTTTGCAATGTTCAGCTTCTCGTCTTCGGTGTAACCAGATAAACGAATAACTTCCATACGGTCTAACAATGGACCTGGAATGTTCATCGAGTTCGAGGTTGCAACGAACATAACGTCAGAAAGGTCGTAATCCACTTCTAAGTAGTGATCGTTGAACGAGTTATTCTGTTCAGGATCAAGTACTTCTAGTAGCGCTGATGCCGGATCGCCACGCATATCTGAAGACATTTTGTCGATTTCGTCCAATAAGAACAATGGGTTCTTCACGCCAACTTTCGACATCTTCTGGATTAATTTACCTGGCAATGAGCCAATGTAAGTACGACGGTGACCGCGGATTTCTGCTTCATCACGTACACCACCCAGCGCCATACGAACGTACTTACGACCTGTAGCAGAAGCAATTGAACGACCAAGAGACGTTTTACCCACACCTGGAGGACCAACAAGACAAAGGATTGGACCTTTTAACTTATTGATTCGGTTTTGAACCGCCAAGTATTCAAGAATACGCTCTTTTACGCGCTCTAGACCGTAGTGGTCTTCATTAAGAATCTCTTCTGCTTTCGCTAAATTTTTCTTAACTTTTGAGCGTTTAGCCCAAGGCACGCTGACCATCCAATCGATGTAGCTACGAACCACTGTTGCTTCGGCAGACATCGGAGACATCATCTTAAGCTTTTGCAGCTCTTGCTCAGTCTTTTCACGTGCCTCTTGAGGCATTTTTGATTCGTCAATCTTCTTCTGCAGCGTTTCGAACTCGTCTGGTGCGTCTTCCATCTCACCAAGTTCTTTCTGAATCGCTTTCATTTGCTCATTCAGATAGTACTCACGCTGAGATTTTTCCATTTGCTTTTTAACGCGACCACGAATGCGTTTTTCAACTTGCAGCAAATCGATCTCTGATTCCATCTGGCCCATTAGGAATTCCAGACGCTCAGTGACATCAACAATTTCAAGTACTTGCTGCTTATCCACCAGCTTCAACGGCATATGAGCTGCAATAGTATCCGCTAAGCGAGCCGCTTCGTCGATACCGTTGAGTGAGGTGAGAACTTCTGGTGGAATCTTCTTGTTTAGCTTAATAAAGCCTTCAAACTGATTAATCGCACTGCGAACAATCACTTCTTGCTCACGCTCATCCAATTCTGGCGTAACAACAAATTCCGCTTCCGCTAGGAAGAAGTCACTCTCTTTAAAGTGATTGATTTTCGCACGTTGCTGGCCTTCAACCAGTACTTTTACTGTGCCATCCGGAAGCTTCAGTAGCTGGAGAATGGTGGCTACCGTACCTACTTCAAATAGGTCGTCAACCGTAGGCTCATCAGTATCAGCTTGCTTTTGTGCCACAAGAAGAACTTGTTTGTTGGTTTCCATCGCCGTTTCTAAACAGCTAATCGATTTCTCACGACCAACAAACAATGGAATAACCATGTGCGGGTAGACCACTACGTCACGTAGAGGTAGTACCGGGATCTCGATACGCTCGGAACGTTCCAAGTTCATATAATTCTCTCTTCCGCTTTCACGTTTACGTATTACTTATCGATTTATATGGGGGCTAATTGTTTGGATTCAATAAGAGAAATAAAAAAAGGAGGTAATTACTTACCTCCTTTTTCATTACGGCTGAATTTATTCTGCTCCAGCGGCCTGATTGTCTGAGTTGCTATAAATAAGCAATGGCTCTGACTCACCATTGATGACGGACTCATCAATCACGACCTTACTTACGTCTGTCGCAGATGGCAGTTCGTACATGGTTTCCAGTAATACGCCTTCAAGGATCGAGCGTAAGCCACGAGCACCTGTCTTACGCTCCATTGCTTTCTTAGCGATAGCGCGCAGCGCATCTTCTCGGAACTCAAGTTCGGCGTTTTCAAGCTCAAACAATGCTGCGTATTGCTTGGTTAATGCGTTCTTCGGTTCACATAGGATCTGAATCAACGCTTCTTCATCAAGCTCAGTCAGGGTTGTTGTCACAGGAAGACGACCAATGAATTCTGGAATGAGTCCGTACTTCACTAGATCCTCAGGCTCAACCTGAGTAAATAACTCACCCACGGTCTTCGATTCGCTTTTAGAACGAACTTCAGCACCGAAGCCAATACCTGTACCTGTTGCAACACGCTGCTCAATCACCTTATCTAGACCAGCAAATGCACCACCACAGATGAACAGGATCTTCGACGTGTCCACTTGTAGGAATTCTTGCTGAGGGTGCTTACGACCACCTTGAGGTGGAACCGATGCAACCGTACCTTCGATAAGTTTTAGTAGCGCCTGCTGAACACCTTCACCAGATACGTCACGCGTAATAGATGGGTTTTCAGCTTTGCGTGAAATTTTATCAATTTCATCAATGTAAACGATGCCGCGTTCAGCTTTAGCTACATCGTAATCACATTTTTGCAGAAGCTTTTGGATGATGTTTTCAACGTCTTCACCCACATAACCAGCCTCGGTTAGTGTGGTTGCGTCTGCCATTGTAAATGGCACATCCAAGAATCGAGCTAATGTCTCAGCAAGTAGTGTTTTACCGCTACCTGTTGGGCCAATTAGAAGGATGTTACTTTTACCAAGCTCTACACCTTCACTCGTTGTATCACCATTGCGTAAACGCTTGTAGTGGTTATATACCGCAACTGCGAGCACTTTTTTCGCGTAATCTTGCCCGATCACATAGTCATCAAGGTGTTCACGGATCTGTTTTGGCGTTGGTAACGCTTCAGATTCTTTCTTAGGGAGAACATCCTTGATTTCTTCGCGAATAATATCGTTACATAAGTCGACACACTCGTCGCAAATGTACACTGACGGACCTGCGATTAGCTTGCGAACTTCGTGCTGACTTTTGCCGCAGAAAGAACAGTACAGCAATTTACCGCTGCCACTTTCTTTGCTTTTATCTGTCATTCGCTAACCTCTTAGCCTTTACTCTTCATGAATGAGTGTATATCAATTTTTGCCAAAATGCGCTGGCTAATTACTCGCCGCGGTGGCTTAACACTGCATCCACGATACCGTATTCCACAGCCTGCTCTGATGACATGAAGTTATCACGATCAGTATCGCGCTCAATGACTTCAAGAGGTTGGCCAGTATGTTCTGCTAACAACTTGTTTAGCTTCTGCTTAATGGTCAGGATTTCCTGAGCATGGATTTGGATATCAGAAGCTTGACCCTGGAAACCACCCAATGGTTGGTGGATCATTACACGAGAGTTAGGCAGTACGTAACGCTTACCTGGCGCACCACCCGCTAACAGGAAGGCACCCATTGAACATGCTTGACCCATACATACAGTGCTAACATTTGGCTTAATAAACTGCATGGTATCGTAGATAGACATACCAGCTGTTACGCTGCCGCCTGGCGAGTTGATGTATAGGAAAATATCTTTATCTGGATTTTCAGATTCTAGGAAAAGTAGCTGAGCCACGACAAGGTTTGCCATGTGGTCTTCCACTTGACCCGTTAAAAAAATCACGCGCTCTTTCAGCAGACGTGAGTAGATGTCGTAAGAGCGTTCGCCTCGGGAAGTTTGTTCAACCACCATTGGTACTAGCGCGTCCATAATTGGCGACATTGCATTTTTTTCTTGGTAGCTCATATTCTTATGTCCCTAAAATAAATGGCCCGGATGATGACTATCATACGGACCATTGTTAGCAGAATAGTTAACGTTAAGTCAACCTTCTACGCAAGATATTGCTTATTAAGCAGCAGGTTGTTGTTGGTTAAGTAGCTCGTTGAAGCCTACTTCTTTCTCAGAAACCTGTGCTTTAGCGATGATCGCGTCGATTGCTTGCTCTTCTAGAGCTACATTGCGCATGTTGTTCATCATTTCTTCGTTTTGCTCGTAGTAAGCAATAACTTCTGATGGATCTTCGTATGCAGTAGCCATTTCTTCAATTAGAGCTTTAACTTTCTCGTCGTCCGCTTTTAGCTCTTCAGACTTGATTACTTCACCTAGTAGAAGACCAACTACTACGCGACGTTTAGCTTGCTCTTCGAACAGCTCACGTGGAAGCTGAGCAGCAGCTTCTGGGTTACCACCGAAGCGTTGTGCAGCTTGTTGACGTAGAACTTGGATTTCTTGCTCGATAAGCGCTGATGGTACGTTGATGTCGTTTTGCTCAACTAGACCGTCAATCGCTTGCTCTTTGATGCGGTTCTTAACAGCTTGCTTAAGCTCGCGTTCCATGTTTTTACGAACTTCAGCTTTAAGTGCTTCAATACCGCCTTCAACAACACCGAACTTAGCAACGAACTCGTCGTTTAGTTCTGGTAGTTCACGAGCTTCAACTTTGTTCACTTTGATTGCGAACTTAGCTGCTTTACCTTTTAGGTTTTCAGCGTGGTAATCTTCTGGGAAAGTCACGTCGATGTCGAATTCCATACCAGCAGTTTTACCTGCGATACCGTCTTCGAAACCAGGAATCATGCGACCAGCGCCCATTTCTAGTGGGAAGTTCTCAGCTTTACCGCCTTCGAATTCTTCACCGTCGATAGAACCAACGAAGTCAATGCTTACGCGTTTGCCATCTTCTGCTGCTTCTTCAACTTCAACCCAAGTAGCTTGTTGCTTACGTAGAGTATCGATCATCTCTTCTACGTCTGCGTCTTTAACTTCAGTTAGCGGTTTTTCAACAGTGATGTTTTCTAGGCCTTTAAGCTCAACTTCTGGGTAAACTTCAAAAGTTGCAGTGAAAACTAGGTCTGAACCTTCTTTGTTTTCTACAGGAGCGAAAGTTGGAGCGCCAGCTGGGTTGATTTTCTCTTTAACGATAGCTTCGATGAAGTGGCGTTGCATAACTTCACCAAGAACGTCTTGACGTACTGCTTTGCCGTACATCTTAGCAACCATTTTTAGAGGCACTTTACCCTTACGGAAACCATCAAAACGACGGTTTTTAGCGATGTTGCGTAGTTCAGCTGTTACAGCGTCTTCGATGTTTGCAGCTGGAACAGTAATGTTTAGACGGCGCTCTAGGCCCTCTAGCGTTTCAACAGTAACTTGCATTATATATAAACCTCTAAAGTGGCTCGGTTTTCCGAGCGTATGAGCGAAACTCAGCGGAGCTTACGCTTCATCCTTGTGTAGTGTTCTGTCCGAACACCTAATTTAAATCGAGTATCGATACTGTTTGTCAGTACCGGACTAATCAGTGATATCTTCGATAAAATTACCAAAGGTATCTCCTATTAGCCTCAGGACAGAATTTTTAGACGCGACATTCTAGCGATCTGTCGCAACCCTGTCGAGCCAATAGCCACTATGTGGACATTGTCTGCGCTAAATTCTCGAATGCTGACCCATTTTTTCTTCAAAAATGCGATTCAAACACCGTCTAAGTATCGTCAGCATATCTAGAATGGGGACAATAGCGACTTTTTCAAGAGAATCGACCGGTTTTTTTATCGAAAAGCCTAAAAAGAGATCTTGCTCTTGTTTTACTCCACAGAGTTGAAAACTAAATCCCTAATCCTCCCTACAAACTATTAACATTTTCTTACGTGACCAAAGGAAAGGTTTAAGGAGTGTAAGGATGTCGCAAAAAAACCGGATTCTGCTGACTTTTTTTGCCTTCTATTTCCTTTGCGCAATCATAGGTGGTCATTGGGTTTGGCAGACTAGTTATCAATCATTGCTTGATAAACACCAGTCCCAACTTGAGCAATTTTCTAGTCATATTAAAAACAAACTCGATAAATACGCTCATATCCCTAACCTTCTGGCCAAAGATGACCCTCTCCATCAAGCGTTACTGCATCCAAATAACAGTGCCCAACTGGAACTCACCAATCGGTATTTAGAATCCGTTAATGACGTGATTGAAGCGGCAGATACCTATTTAATCGATCAATGGGGTACGACGGTCGCGGCCAGCAACTGGCGTAAAGAGCGATCTTTTATTGGACGAAATTTTGCGTTCCGCCCTTACTTCAAACAAGCAATCGTTGGGGAACGAAGCCAATACTACGCGCTGGGTTCGACTTCGGGTAAGCGTGGCTACTACTATTCTTATCCGATCATATATGCGGGCGGCGTCCTTGGTGTGGTCGTGGTTAAGATGGACTTGAGTAAGATAGAAGACAACTGGCAGCAGCCAAATAGTGTGTTCGTCGCGAGCGATCCGCACGGGATTGTTTTCATGAGCAGCCGAAGTGATTGGCTACTCAAAAGCTTACAACCACTGACTGAGAATGAAAGAAAACAAGTTTGGGCAAGCCGACAATATCTTGATGAGCCAATTGAAACTCTAGGATTGGTGGGCAATGTGGAGGAAACGCACTCTGAGCTTAAACAAGGTTACCCATATAACAAAGGGACCTTGGTGGTCTCTTCGTTGCCCCTACCAGAGCTCAAGCTGACCATCCGTGTATTGTCTCCCAAGCAGTCTATCGTCTGGCTCACAATGGGTTACATTTCTGTACTTACTCTTGCATTCACCGTATTGTTTTTAATTGGCCAGCTCATCTATCACCGTCAACAACGCCACTTACAACTTGAGAGAATTCAGCAAGAGGCCAATCAAAAACTTGAATATCAAGTCATGGCTCGCACCGCAGAATTGCAAGCAGAAATCGCCCAGAGAATAGAAACCGAACAAACACTTCGCCTAACGCAAGACGAACTCGTTCAAGCTGCGAAACTAGCAGTATTAGGGCAAATGTCAGCCAGTATCAGTCATGAACTGAATAATCCACTTGCGGCCATTCGCAGCTTTGCTGAAAACGGCAAGCTGTTCCTCCAAAAAGAAAAATATGAGCGAGTGGAAGATAATCTAACTCGCATCTCAGCCCTCACTGATCGTATGGCAAACATCAGTCAGCAGCTTCGTTCTTTCGCTAAAAAAACCAGTGGAAACGAGCTGGCTCAATCTCGTTTGTTTCCAGTAATTGCCTCAGTCAAAGAGCTGATGAAACCCGCACTTAAATCTGCACGTGTCACACTAGAAACGCAGGTACCAGAGCACGATGTTGAAGTTCAGATCAATATCATTCAACTTGAACAAGTGTTGGTTAATTTGCTGACCAATGCGATAGAGGCTCTCAAAGAGCAACAAGACAAACAAGTACAGTTATCCGTAGAGCAAGACGAACATGCCGGTTTGGTTTGGATTCATGTAGATGACAATGGTCCAGGGCTTGGAGGTTTCTCACTTTCGGACTTATGTGAGCCTTTCCTAACTACCAAACAAAATGGGTTAGGTTTAGGGCTCTCCATCTCGCAACAAATCTTAGCCAGTATGAACGGAAGATTATGTGCCCAAAATCGAGAACAAGGCGGAGCTCGATTTTCATTGTGTTTACCTATCGCTCCTAACAACACAGAACAATCAAAAGGATGAGATCATGTGTCAGGTGTTTTTTATTGATGATGAAGCCGATCTTAGACTGGCAATAGAACAAACGTTTGAATTGGCAGATATCGATGCCACATTCTTTCCAGACGCTGAATCTGCCTTACTCGCCATTAAGCAGGGGGCCGAACCAGGTGTGGTGATTACCGATATTTGCTTACCCGGTATTTCAGGGATGGATTTACTGAATACCCTTGTGCGCAAAGACACCCATCTTCCCGTGATTATGATTACTGGTCATGGCGATATCTCAATGGCGGTTAATGCGTTACACCAAGGAGCGTATGATTTTATCGAAAAGCCATTCCCACCTGAGCACCTAGTTGAAACCGTCAAGCGCGCCATTGAGAAGCGCCAATTAACGGTTGAAAACGAGAAGTTACGCCTGTCTCTCAAGGCAAGTAAAACGCTCGGACCTCGTGTTATCGGAGAAACGTCTAGCATTCAAATGTTACGCGAAACCATTGCTCACATCGCCGATACTGATGCAGATATCTTATTGTTTGGCGAGACTGGTACAGGTAAAGAGTTAATCGCCCGTTCTTTGCATGAACAAAGCTCTCGACGGAACCAAAACTTTGTCGCAGTAAATTGTGGTGCAGTACCAGAGAATTTGATTGAGAGCGAACTCTACGGGCATGAAAAAGGCGCATTTACTGGCGCAGAAAGCCGCCGTATCGGTAAATTTGAATTTGCTCAAGGCGGTACACTTTTCTTGGATGAAATCGAGTCAATGCCAATCCAAGCCCAAATCCGTTTACTGAGAGTACTGCAAGAGCGTGTGATTGAGCGTGTCGGCTCGAATGAACTCTTGCCCTTAGATATTCGAGTAATTGCCGCAACCAAAGTCGATTTGAAACGCGCTGCTGAAGAGGGAACCTTTCGCCAAGATCTTTACTATCGACTGAATGTGGTTACCTTAGATCTCCCGCCACTGCGTGAACGGAAAGAAGACATCCCTGCCCTCTTCCATCATTTCCTATTGGTAGCGGCTTCACGTTACGGTAAAAGCTCTCCTAGCTTGTCATCCCACGACCTCGCCCAACTGATGAACCATGACTGGCCAGGCAATGTTCGCGAGCTAAGAAATGCAGCAGAGCGTTTCGTGCTATTGGGTAAATTAATTCAGTTAGGAGAATCGGCTCCAGTTGCCAAGCCTTCTTCAAGTCTTGCAGAACAAGTAGCAGAGTTCGAGAGAGCAGCCATTGAAGGCGCATTACTGGAAAATAACGGCAGCATTAAACAGACAATGGCGCAATTGAATGTGCCTCGAAAAACTCTGTATGACAAAATGCAACGCTATCAAATAGATAAAGAGCTCTATAAATAAAACGATTCTCAAGGATTGGTATTATATCCAACTTGAATCATAATTTTTAATAATTGATTCATCATGGTTGTTACGGATATGAACGAGAAAGTGAGAATACCGATCATTACAGATACCGTGATGGTAGACGGGCAATATCAAGAAGAGAGACGTTCAGGCGAGGAGCGGCGCAAGAATAAAAAGAAGTGGCGAAGCTACGAACGGCGAGTCCACCCAGACCCTCGTAGGCCTAGCTACAAACCCATAGACGAAGAGGTGTGAATCATCACACCTCTTTTGTTTTTCTTCAAATATCTGGTGCCATTATTTAGTGATGATTTCTGGCCCCATCAAGGTGGTTGGTAACCAAGTCGATACCCATGGCACGTACGTTACAATAATGAGGAATAGGAACATCACCGCCACCCATGGCAGTGCGGCTTTTACTACATTCATCATCGACATTTTGGCGACACCTGCAGTAACAAACAAGTTAAGCCCAACAGGTGGTGTTATCATACCTATCTCCATATTCACCACCATCATAATACCTAAGTGAATGGGGTCGATCCCCAGTGCTATCGCAATTGGGAACACCAGTGGTGCAACAATGATCAATAAGCCTGATGGCTCCATAAATTGACCACCAATCAACAGCAATACGTTCACCACAATCAAGAAGGTGATTGGTCCTAAACCAGCTGACATCATTGACTCTGTGATCATTTGCGGGATGCGCTCTTCCGTGAGAACGTGCTTCAAAATTAACGCATTGGCAATAATGAAAAGCAGCATGATGGTGAGTTTACCCGCTTCATACAGCGTGTGTTTGGTGTCTTTATGAACGAAGGTGTGAAAAATTTTGACTAATGCAGGCTTAGTATTTTGCTTATCAGCAAATGGCCCCATGTCTTTGTATACAAAGTTGGCAATAAAGAACGAGTACACAGCTGCAACTGCAGCGGCTTCTGTTGGGGTGAAAATACCGCCATAAATACCACCGAGAATGATCACCACCAGCAACAAGCCCCAGCTTGCATCCTTAGCTGCATCAAACGTCTCTTTCCAACCGACAAATGGTTGTTTTGGCAGGTTCTTAATACGGGCAGCAATATAGATCGCTATCATCAGCATGACACCCGCTAGCAAACCGGGAATCACACCACCGAGGAACATACGCCCAACTGATACATCGGTCGCGGCAGCGTAAACCACCATAACAATAGACGGCGGAATCAAAATCCCTAGCGTACCTGCGTTACAAATTACGCCGGCCGCAAACTCTTTTGAGTAGCCGTTTTTGATCATACCTGCGATAACGATGCTACCTATGGCAACAACCGTTGCTGGAGATGAACCTGACAGCGCGGCAAACATCATACACGCGACAACCGAAGCCATCGCTAAACCACCACGGAACCAGCCTACAATCGCAATCGCGAAACGAATGATCCGTTTCGCTACACCACCTGTCGACATAAAGCTTGAAGCTAAAATGAAGAATGGAATTGCTAATAGAGTGTAGTGTCCAGCAAATGCATTAAACAACGTTTGAGCAACAGACGCCAAAGACGCATCCGAATGAATCAAAAGGAAAAGAATACTGGAAAGACCCAGAGAAACTGCGATTGGCACGCCGACGAGCATGAAACCAATCACCATCAAAAATAGAAATAAGATATCCATGGCTTATTGCTCCTTGCTCTTAGAATTGTCTGAGGCCTTTGGAGCCATAAGATCACCGGCATCACTCATCTCTTCTTGAAGCGCCTCTAGCTCTTCTTCCGCTTCATGTCCTGCAATCAGTCGGTCGAGCTTTCCGGTAGCAATTTGCCATGTTGCCTGAGCAAATCTCAGCGTTAGCAACGCCATACCAAGCGGCAAAGCGAAATAAGGAATAAAACGTGGCAGCTTTTCGTAACGCTCTCCCTCGTTTAACCAATCCGCCATAAACTGAAGCATTTCCGGCATTGGAATATCATCCGTTTCATACCACGCTCGGTCTGTGGCGAACGGATACCAGTAGTTCCAAGAGCCAATTAAAAGCAAAATAGAGAAGGCTAAACAGCATATTGCAGCAAATAACGCCAAGGCTTTTCGTTTGCCCTCTGGCACTATGTTGATGATCACATCAACACCAATATGAAAGTGTTTTTTCACACCGTAAGAAGCGCCGACCAACACCATCCATGCGAACATAAAGACGGTGAGCTCAAGCGCCCAAAGAATATTGTCGTTAAAGACATAACGAAAGATGACATTGGCAAAGGTTAACAAGGTCATGGCACCTAGGAAGAAAGCAATCAAAGTCTCTTCAATGGCATCGGTGATTCGTCCAGCCTTGGCAAAAAAAGTCTGTTCCATAATTACATCACGTCGTCTGTAGGGGAAAAGAGCCCCCTCTAATAGAGAGGGCTAAGCGTGCTAGGCGTTTATTATTTTTGGTTAGAAGCCAAAGCGGCTTCAATTAGGTCAGAACCAATGTCTTTTTCAAACTTCTTCCATACTGGCTGAAGTGCAGTGACCCATTCTTGGCGCTGCTCTGGCGTTAACGTGCGAACCACACCACCAGCTTCGATGATGTTGTTTTTGTTCGCAAGGTTCACTTTGGTCGACTCAGCATTACGCTGCGCTGTCACCTCTTGGATGATTGTGTTTAGCTGCTCGCGCTGATCGTCTGGTAAGTTTTTCCAGAAGTCGTTTGACGTCACCACTAGGTAATCCAGAATCCCGTGGTTCGTTTCCGTAATGCCATCTTGAACTTCGAAGAACTTTTTGCCGTAGATGTTTGACCAAGTATTTTCTTGACCATCAATAACCTTAGTTTGCAGGCCACCGTACACTTCTTTGAATGACATTTTTTGCGGGTTTGCGCCTAGCTGTTCAAACTGAGCAACGAGAACGTCAGAAGCTTGAACACGGAACTTAAGCCCTTCAGCATCGGCTGGAGAAATGAGCGGCTTGTTGGCTGACATTTGCTTCATGCCATTATGCCAAAACGCAATACCTTGTAGGCCACGTCGTTTCATTGAGTTTTTCAGCTTTTCACCGGCTTCAGAGTTTTGGAAGCGGTCAACAGCGTCGACATCGTCGAATAAGAAAGGCAGATCGAAAAGGCGGTACTTTTTGGTGAATTTCTCAAACTTAGAAAGAGAAGGTGCAGCGAGTTGAACATCACCATTTAGTAGTGCTTCCAACACCTTATCATCATCGTAAAGCGTTGAGTTCGGAAACACCTGCATACAGACTTTACCGTTCATCTCTTCGTTAACGCGTTTTTCAAGTAACGAAGCCGCAATACCTTTTGGGTGTTTGTCCGCGTTCGTTACATGGCTGAACTTGATGACCGTTTCACCTGGGTCACAATTCGCGGCAGCGTTAAAGCTCGTTACAGCAAGCGCAGAGACAGATAGTAGAGTTAGAGGCTTAAACATTATTATTCTCCTTGTTGAATCACATCCCATCCCGTCCATGAATAACTAGGTATTAGGCGATGGGTACGGATGTTCAACAAAGAGCAATTAATGGACCATGTTAAAATTCATATGTATTTCAACAAATTAACAAAGCCCATTAACATGAACACTGAGTATAACGAGTGAATTCCACCCAAGAAAAAGATTCAAATGGGTGGGAAATGACCCATTTATGAAGAACAGCTTATCTCCATTTTCTTCCCCCATTCTGGTGGCAATTTCGCGTAATCATCAAACTCGGGCTGCTCATCAAATGGGCGCTTTAACAGTTCGGCCAATCGGTGTAATTCGCTAAAGTCCCCTTCTTCCGCTTTATCAATCGCCAACTGAGCCAAGTAGTTACGCAAGATGTATTTGGGATTGGCTTGACGCATCTGTTCGCAACGTTGTTCGGCTGAAATCAGATCCCCTAGTTCATCAACCTCTAGTTCACATCGAGCTAAGTACAGATCAAGCCAAGCTCGCGCAGCTTCTCGGTCAAGAAACAAGTCGATTACGGCTTGAGAAGAATCAGTATCAAGATTTGAAAGCGTTCTAAAGAAGCGAGTGTAATCCGTGTTATTTTGGTGAAGGAGCTCAAACATTGCTTCAAATAAACGTCCATCTTCCGCGATCTTGGTTTTTAAACCCAACTTCTCACGCATTAGGCGGCTGAACTGCTGACTCAACCGGACTTCAAATTGACTCAACGATGCTTCTAAATCTTCTCGCTCAACGAGTGGCGATAGCGCATGCGCGAGTGCTGATAGGTTCCAAAGCGCAATTCTTGGCTGTTGGTCAAATGCATAACGGCCTTGGTAGTCGGAATGATTACAAATATATCCCGGCTCATAATCATCAAGAAAACCAAACGGGCCGTAATCAAACGTTTGACCAAGGATCGACATGTTATCGGTGTTCATTACCCCATGAGCAAACCCATACGCTTGCCAATAAGCAATCATGTCCGCTGTTTTCTGAACAATTTCACCAAACATTGCAGCGTATGGCTTCTCTGCCGATGCACAATCAGCAAAATGCCACTCGATCACTTTGTCCGCCAGCAACTTTTGCTCTGCCAATTGATTGGTATAGAAAAAATGCTCGAAATGGCCAAAACGCACGTGGGTCTCCGCCATACGAATCAACATTGCGCCGAATTCTGTTTTCTCGCGATAAACCGGCGTGTCACCGACCATCATGCCAAGAGCACGAGTCGTCGGGATCCCAAGCCCTGCCATGGCTTCACTACATAGATACTCACGAATGGTTGAGCGCAACACCGCCCTGCCGTCCCCCATTCGCGAGTAGGGGGTTAGCCCCGCGCCTTTAAGGTGAAGATCAAACCAAGTGCCATCTTGATGCTCAATTTCCGCCAACAGCAATCCACGTCCATCGCCCAAATCTGGGTTGTAAACGCCAAACTGATGTCCTGCGTATTTCATCGCCAGAGGGCGAAACGGTTCGAATTCGCTTTGCCCAGAAAAAACCGCCAATAGCTCATCGCTTTGCTCTGCTGGTAAACCAAACTGCTGCGCAAACTCACCATTCCAAGCGACCCAACGAGTGTTATCCAAGGGTTGTGGCTCGACCAAAGTATAGAAAGCTGACGGTAATTGACTGAAGCGATGGGTGAAACTGACCCGTTGCCAAATGGACATTTGGGGTTCCTTAATAAAAAGAAGTACTGCTGTCAGTATACGTGTGAACGTCACTGTCATTCAGCCATGAAATGGGCATGGGTATTTTGCGTGAATAACGCGAAGGCGGTAGGAAGGTATTAACCCGCTGCATACCACCTCACAAACGGAAGTGGCATGTAAAAGCGATCAAATGATTAAGCGGAAAACTCTTCACCCGTTTTTGGTGGCTCTGATGGTGTATCAAAACGAGCGCGTTCAATGTCCACGACCGTTTTATAGCTCAACGATAACAAAGCCAACTGGTACGCACCGAAAATACCATAAGCAACACCCACAAGACTCAGCATGAAGAGGTTAGTAAAGTGACTAAAGATAAGCTGACTGAGCAATCCCGCGCCCAATGGAATTAAGCCCATCAAAATGAATACTTGTTTGTTGTATGGTCTGCTTTGGTTCCACGAACGACGCAAGCTGCGCGGCTGATGATCCATTGCGGTCGCAGGCAATACAAATGACCAGCGCGCCATCACCCAATAGCCCGGAATGCTTGCAACCGTTGTGATAAACGCCATGGCGACAAAATCAGGTTCACCACTTTCTGCAATATAGAGAAACGACAACACAAAGATTGGGATACCAATGACGAGCATCATCATCAACCCAAATAATATCCACCAGCCAATGAAACGGAATTCTCTGGCTGACAAGCGAAATACATCCAACGCTGAGTGCATGTAATCGCCAACCAAATAAATTCGGTGTACACGTACAGCCGCCATCGCGGCAACAAGTGGGTATAAAATGATTGTGACGAAATAAAATCCCGCGATGTTTCCTTCTTGAGCGTTCGCTTGATCTTGCCCCGTCATTTCAGGATACATAAACACAAAAATTGAGTGCACGATGATCAATGGAATACAGGCAATGACAATTGCGAGTAGGTTCCTTCTGACCATCACTGCTGCTTCTCGGCATATTGCCGAAACAGAAAAGTCCTCGGTTGACATACAACATCCTTAATTTATAAAAATCTGCCCATAGGGTAACCGCTGAATAGAAAAATCGCTTTAAAAATAATGAGAAACACATCTCATAAGATAATGAGAGACACTAGGAAGTAAAACAGGCACAAAAAATAAGCCACTCAATGTGAGTGGCTTATACCGTAATTCGATATCGTTTTAGACGCGGCGTCGCCAGCCCAATGCAACAAGTAACATCAGAGCCCAATAAGAAACACTGCCACTACCTTCAGAGTTCTTGAATGTCGTTGTTTTCAAAGAAGCGACAACCGTCACGGTCACTTCACCTATTGCGGTAGCACCGTTGCCATCTGAAACCGTATATTGCAGCTTGATGTTATCAACCGCACTATCCGGAGCTTGAAAACGAATTTTGCCATTTTCTACACTCGCACTTCCCACGCCCGTTAGGTTCTGTACGCTTTCTACAACCAGTTTATCGCCATTCACATCCGAATCATTGCCAGCAGCATCAATCACAATGCTTTCACCAACGGCAACGGTCGCCGTATCTGCTAACGTGACTGGCGCTGCGTTTTGCATGGTTAAATTGACGGTAGCACTGGAGGTTTCATTACTTGGATCAGTAACGGTTAGACGGAATGTCAGAACCTCACCCGCTTTTATACCTTGAGGCACTGTAAAGCTTGCCGTAGCACTGGTCGAATTTCCGATAGAAACTGAAGTACCAGCCAATTGCTCCCATCGGTAGTTCAACACATCGCCATCCGCATCTGTGCTGTTTGCCGCCGACAACGTTACTTTCTGTCCAGCAGTAATCTCCTGGCTATCCACATCGATGAGCGCTTTTGGTGCTTCATTACTACCAAGTACTTCGACCTGCACGCTCACAACCGAAGACGAATACACGCCATCCGTAGACAGCAAACGATATTGGAAGCTGTCCAAACCAACAAAGTTAGCGTCAGGTTGGTATTGGTTGCCAGAAATAGTGCCATGCTCAGGCTTCTGCACAATGTCCACATTGAACTGATACCCTATGGCCATGAAATCATTGTCCATCAGGTTCAGATCGATTGGCGTGTTCTTATCGGTTTGCAGTGAATCAGCTTTCGCTTCAACAATGTTGTTCGCCTCCACATTCAAGAGCGCTGCAAACGGAACATAAGAGAACCCGGCTTGCTCTAAACCAAACGTACCTATCTCGTTGTAATTACCAGTCCACATTACAGGCAGGGATGATTTTTCAGTTTTTAGTAAGCGGCCAAAGTCAAAGTTCGATTCAAATTCACCGCCTTCTAATTCCACTACTAACAGGTGCTGACCCGCACTTAATTGGCTCGGTTGAGGGAATAAAATTCGGGATGGCTTTTGGAAGCTACCTTGCTGTAAAAGTTCAGCATTGTTCTGATCCAATATTAATCGGTAGCCCACGTTACCTGAGAATGGGAATCGCCATACTCGATAAGTCATGTCACTTTGAGCGCTATTGCTTTGCGCGTAAAGTTGAAGACCATCAAGCTTTGTCTCAGCATTCAAATCCAATGATACCGCCAGGGTGTTACTGCCACTTGCGTACACATAACCTTGGTGAAGAGAGTTCAACCATGCCGATTTATTTGGCTCGTTTATATGCTCAAGAGAAAAACTGCCGCCGTTGGTATTGCTGGCAATGTTGGAAATACGAACCCCAGTATCAAACCCGGCGATCGCTCTCAGACCCGGGGTCGATGTATCTGAAATGACATTGCCACCATTAGGATACAAATCGCCGGCATCACTGCTTCCATCATGTTCTAACTCATTCAGACCATCGGCCTGCATGATTTGAACCTGCATCGCGCCAACATCGTTAAAGCGATTCTGGACATTAACCGACGTCGCTAGTATGCCTTCTGCCGCCAATGCTCGGTCGTAACCGCTAAAGGTACGGTTTTCCAAATAAACGCGTGGGCCAAACTCTTTCAAGTATGGGTCGAGATACACCAGTTTGACATCGTCGTTGTTCACGGAAATAGGCATCGGGCTTTCATGAGTGATCGTTGGTACTACGAAACCAGCGGCGTGTTTGCTCCACGCACTCATGTTCACTGGCGTGTCTCCTGCGTATGAGTCTCCCGGTTTCTGTGCCCATGAACCACCGCCCATCACGCCCCAAGAACCGATCGAGGCATCACTGTTCCTTGCGTACAAATCCGGCAAGCCAAGCATTAAGTGGCCAAGCTCATGTACAATCACGCCTAACGTCGCTTGATGATCAACTTGGTAGTCAGCAAACACACAATAATCGGCAATTTTTTTGCCATCTAGGGTCACATCATCGTGAGAGAATTTATGCGGCCAAATAGAAGGGCGATCAAGGAATCCGGTTGAACGGTCGCCACCAGCAAAGATAAACATCACCGACAACTCTGAAGGTTCAACGGTTCCATTTTGATTGCTGTCGTAAGCCGAAAGGTTAAAGTATGGATCCAGTTTTTGATACGCTTCGGTGAAGACCGCATTCAACTTGGCAGTGCAAGTCTTGTCAGTTGAGCTAGAGTGGCAATTGGGGTGGCTTTGCGCCACGGTCAAATTGATCACACCATCATTCGCGGTACCATAACTCTCAATCGCAGGGACAACTTTGAATTTCCCTTGAGAGTTTTTATCAAAATAATCGACAACGCTTTGGCCATCGGTATTAAACACACGTTGTTCGAAGTCATGCACCATTGCTTGGTCATCAAAGGAGACTTGCACAACCAACAGTGGTTGCTGCTTCACCGATGAGCTACTCATCGCCTGATAACCTTGCGCCGAACGCAATAGATTTTGGCGCGCCATCGGTTCAATGGTTTTTAGAGAAGATAACTGCGGCTTAACTTGTAGATCCGGGCGAAACTTCGCCGATTCAGGCGCATCACTCGATTGAGTTTTAGCAACACCCGTCGAGCGTAACGTTGGGATGTCTGACTCGCGCTGAATCTGTGCAAAAAACCAAATGCCATATTCATGAACCAAGGCATTACCTTGTTTATCTTCAAACCAGTGGAAATCGGCAGTGCCGCGTAAGATTGCCTCACTAGAGGTACCATCGCTCAACGCAATAGTATGCCAAACTGGTGATGGCGGAGTAGTTGCCATGCTCTTACCTGCAAGAAGCGCAGTTAGCATAGTCAAGGCGAGTGTGTTGAATTTCAAAGTACGGCTCCATCTTTTCGATTCGTTTAATACCAAGCACGGCCAGTACACAATCACCCATAAACATAGAATGAGGTTGAGTGGCTAACGACTAAGGCTGGTATCAATTCGCTCAGATAACACAATATTATTTAGCATCACGTTACAAAAGCGTCGGATGCCCAAATACTTTTGTAAGTGTGGCTTCCGAGGGTATAAATTGAGTGAATGAATAGTATCGAAACAAAAGGAAGAAGAAATAAACTTCTGCGACTTTGTAGATAAAATTGGGCAACGTCCCACATATTTTATAAATGTACGAGCACTGCTATTAATCAGTGCTCGTTATGGTCGGTGGGATGCAGATAAACACTACTTTACCCTGTAAGAACGGCGTCTTCTGGGTATTTGATTAAGGTAGGTTCAGGGCGGGCCAACATGTAGGCAAGCGTGAGTGGCCCGATACGACCAATGATCATTACCACGATCATAATGTACTTGCCAGGTTCAGAAAGCTCTGCCGTCAAACCAGCGGTAAGTCCTACCGTCGCAAATGCGGAAATGGTTTCAAACATGACCTTATCAAAGCTTGCCTTCTCTGTGAGCATCAATAAAAACATCGCGCTTGTCAGAATGGCGCCGCTCACAACGATAATGGCGAGTGACTTAGTCACGGTTTGCCAGTTTACGGTTCGTTTAAACATAACCACGTGTTTCTTTTGGCGCAAAAAGGTCCACGTAGCCATGAACGCAACGGCAAATGTGGAAACCTTAATACCGCCCCCCGTTGAGGTGGACCCAGCACCAATCAACATCAAAACAATCATGATCAATAAAGCTGGCTGGGTAAACTGCGCCAAGTCGACACTGTTGAATCCGGCCGTTCGAGCACTAGCGGATTGGAAGAATGCCGCCAACCATTGACCCGCCAAAGGTAACGATTCCATTGTATTTGGATTACTCCGCTCGAGTAACCAAAACATCACCGTCCCAACAAAGAGCAATATCGGAGTCGCGATAAGCATGATTTTGGTATGAAGATGCAAAAAGTGGAAACCTTTACGCCAGTTCAGCCAGATGTCTCCGACAACAGTAAAACCAAGCCCACCAAAAATGAATAACCCGGCCAGGGTAAAGATGACCAGCGGGTCATTCACAAAGCTCATCATACTGTCTGAAAACAGAGCAAACCCTGCGTTGTTAAACGCAGAAATCGCATGAAATAACGCGTAAAGCATGCCAGTTTGCCAGCCCACTTCAGGAACCCAACGAACGGAAAGGAAAATAAACCCAATAGATTCCGCGACAAGCGCAAAAATCACAATCCGCTTCACCAGTCGGTTTAAATTGACCTGTCGGTCTTGCCCTAGTGCTTCTTTCGCTAACGCCTGCTGGCGTAAGCTTAAACGCACACCAAACATATAGAGTAAAACCGCCGACAACGTCATCTGCCCCAACCCACCGATTTGCATTAAAAGCATCAGCAAGATCTTCCCGGCTAACGTAAAGTGCTGCCCGGTATCGACAACACCAAGCCCTGTCACACTTATGGCGGATGTTGCGGTAAACAAAGCGTCCGTTATCGAAAGGCCTGTAACAGAAAAAACTGGCAAGGTTAACAGCACGGCAGAAGGCAGCAACACACCGAGAAAACTCAGCAATATAATCCGCGGCTCGTTACCCTTGGCTTTTTCTCGTTTACCATCTGGCGCGTAAAAAACGCCTTTTTGATGAAACTGCGTCATAGTGATTTTAATTTATTTGCCAGCGCATCTTGCGGGCCAACCACAATAATGAGATCGCCAATTTCCAGCTTGGTATTAAGGTCTGGCGCCTTGGTAATTTCTGGGCCCCGTTTAAACCCGAGTACTTGCACACCGTCGACTTTGCACAGTGCGAGGTCACTTAATGTCTTACCCATCCAACGAGATCCAATCACAAACTCCGTCATGGCCAAGCCACTACCTAAAGGGTGGAACTCAAGAACCCGTTTATCGAGCATTTTACGCGCGACACGTATCCCCATGTCACGTTCAGGCATGATAATGTGGTCCGCACCAATCTTTTGCAGGACACGCGCTTGAAATCGATCGTTGGCTTTAACCCATACTGACTTCACTCCCGCTTCTTTGGCGATCAGTGTGGCGAGAATACTAGCGTTAACGTCCGCTCCGATAGCAATCATCACCATGTCGTAATCATCAAGCTTAAGCTCAGCAACCGTCTCTTCGTGAGTACAATTAGCCACAATTGCCTGACTAACAAAACTGGCTGCTTCTTTAACTCTGTCTTCGTTGATATCAACCGCTAAAACTTGAGCTCCTGAATCTTGTAGCTCTTTACACACTACCAAACCAAATCGGCCAAGACCAATAACGGCGAATTGCTTATCACCTGTTTTCATTTATGCCTCATCTTATGCATTCACTAGCAAGCAAAAAAGTCTGCGCCCATTCCTAACCTTGTGCAAACCTGAGGACAGAGAATTGACAAAAGCTTTACGAAAGCTGACTCACTTTGAGTGTTAAGCGTATGACATAAATTAACTTTTTTCCTCATTACGGCATAAAAGCCAACACTGTCAACCCATGAGTGAATCTCCCTAAAACGCAAAAAGCCGCAACAATGCGGCTTTTGGATCGTAGAGATAAAACAGGCTATTTTGATTCGCGCTTATCGTGCGGTTTACGCTTGTTCTTAGGTACGTAATTTAAAATAGAAATCGGCACTGGCTTTCTTGGTGCAAAGCCGTCAATTTCCACTCGCTCTAGCAAGTGCCCTAAACGGCTCTCGATCATACAAAGGTTTTTAAAGTCATCTTTTGAGACTAATGAGATCGCTTCACCTTGTGCGCCAGCACGACCAGTACGACCAATACGGTGTACATATTCATCCGCTGGATACGGTAAGTCGTAGTTAATAACAACGGGCAAGTTATCGATATCAATACCGCGCGCTGCAACACCAGTTGCGACTAGGTACTGGATTTCACCGGCTTTGAACTTTTCTATTAATTCTTGGCGAACGCGCTGATTACGGCCACTGTGAAACGCTTCAGCCACAATGCCGCGCTTTTCAAGTTGGCTAACAAGCTTGGCAGCACCGTGTTTGGTTTCAATAAATACCAGTACTTGCGACCAGTCGTTTTCTTTGAGCATGTGACTTAACAGCGACGACTTCATGTCCTTATCGACGGTGGTTATCCACTGCTTGATGTTCGACTTAGATGCACTGTGCTTTGCAATCGTGATCTCTTCAGGATCAATAATCGCGTTTTTCGCCAAATCACGAACAGGGTTAGATAGCGTTGCCGAGAACAGCAGGCTTTGAACATGTTCTGGCATGCAATCAACGATCTTATCGATCGCATCGATGAATCCCATGTCCAACATTTTGTCCGCTTCATCAAGCACTAGCATTTCCACTTCATCAAAGTGAATAGCGCGTTGACCGTACAGGTCAATCAAACGTCCCGGCGTACTTACCACAATATCGACACCCTCGATCAAGGCTTGTTTTTGTGGCGCATAATCCACACCACCAAACATCGCCATTGAGCGCAGCGGTAAGTTTTTACCATAAGCTTCAATGCTTTGATGAACCTGAAGCGCAAGTTCGCGTGTGGGCGTAAGAATAATAGCGCGAGCACGTTTTTTACGTTGCGTTTCGCCTTGACTAAGCTTTTCTAAGATTGGTAGAACAAAACTGGCCGTTTTACCTGTCCCCGTTTGTGCTGCAGCAATTAAGTTGCTACCACGCAGTACGATTGGAATGGCTTTTTGTTGGATAGAGGTCGGTTTTTCATAACCTAGCGCTTTTACTGCATCAGTAATCGATGCGCTTAAACCAAGCTTAGAAAATGGCATAGAAACGTCTCAACAGAGGAAATGGGCGCGTAGTGTATCAGAATCCCAGTGAAGTAACAGAAGGATTCATGCGCGTAGAGCCCGATAATAGAGCGCTGCATGATTTACTCGCAACATCACATTTCTTGCGCGTGAATCTAGTTATGCTGCTAACGTGTACATTACTGGGAAACGTTATGGACGTATTACTGCTGGTTGGATTAATCGCACTCAATGGCGCGTTTGCTATGTCAGAGATCGCTCTAGTCGCAGCCAAAAGCGGAAGGCTAAAATTAATTGCAGAACACAACGCCTCTGCCGCTTTAGCGCTCGAACTTAAAAACAATCCGACTCAGTTTCTTTCCACGATCCAAATAGGCATTACAGTCATCGGGCTATTAAGTGGTATTTTTGGTGAAGCAACGCTTTCAGTACCATTCGAAAATTGGTTAGTAACCCAAGGGCTAGAAAGAGAGATAGCAACGGTACTTTCAACGACGAGCGTCGTGCTCATGATCACCTACTTCGCGATTGTGGTGGGAGAACTCGTTCCCAAGCGCTTTGCGCAAAACAACGCAGAAACCATCGCTATTATCGTAGCTTATCCGATCCACTGGCTCGCCAAGCTCACCACTCCTTTTGTCTTCTTATTGACGTTTTCAACCGATACTTTTCTCCGATTATTGCGCCAAAACGACAGCAACGGTGAGATTGTTACCGAGGAGGATATTTTTGCTATTGTTAGCGAAGGCTCTGAGTCCGGTGCGATTGAGCCACAAGAGCAATTGATGATTCGCAACTTACTCCACCTTAACGATCGTTTAGCATTATCGCTAATGACACCACGGTGCGATATCCATTACCTGGATGCCAACCAGCCTATTGATGTCATCCTTACTGACCTTCGCCAAACCCAACACTCCGTATGGCCAGTCTGTAAGGGTAGTTTGGACAATATTATTGGCACCATTTCATCCAAAGTCCTGCTCGATGAATATGACGAATTGTCTATCAGTAAACTGGCTAAACAGCTCAAGCGTCCGCGTTTTGTACCCGAGTCCATGAAAGGGTTACCTCTCCTTAACTACATGCAACAAACCAGTGCGGAAATGGTCTTTATTGTCGATGAGTATGGTGATGTACAAGGCCTAGTAACCCTATACGACTTGTTAAAGTCGATTGCTGGAGAACTGGGCATGGCACCACAGCAAGTGTGGGCCAAGCAACAAAAAGATGGCAGCTGGTTGATGGACGCGTTGATCCCGCTCAATGAGCTCAAGAATAAACTCGAACTGAGCAGCATAGAAGGCGAAGAGCGAGAAGGCTTTCAAACATTAAATGGGCTTTTGACATGGCTTTATGGTCGAGTCCCAAATGTTGGGGAGCACATTCACTACCAAGGTTGGCGATTTGACATACTCCTCGTTAAAAAACATCGCATTATGCAAGTCAGAGTCACCAAAGACATCGATACACCAACCAACAATAGCGAAGTGGAATAAAGCACGGCCCTATCCCATCAAATTGGGCTGTAAACCTTTCTCTAGTTTTTTCCGTACTTTATAGGAAACATCATTAAGCGTGATTTTTCCTGTATTGTGACGATCGATACCCGCATTTTGTCGGTATGCAATCGAGCCTTGCTTGAACAAAACGAAAGAAGACGGTTTGCCAATCGCAGCAGGATAGAGAATTGCCATATACGCATCTTCCAAGCTATTGATTTTATGGCGATATGGCCAGTAATAGGCTTTTACATAGTCAAGTTGCTCGACCGCGCTCATCCTCGCAAGAGTTTTCGTACTCACTCCTAATGACTCAGCGGTAGAGGGCATAAATTGAATTAACCCTGTCGCCCCACTTCCTGAACCATTTTTGATGCTTGGACTGAAGGTTTCAGCGGTTTCAAATGCCATGCAGGCCATCAGATGATTAGGGTTGATCTCCAGCTCTTCACTAATACGAATGACTTTGCATTTGAACTCTGGAGAAACTTTGCCTCCCCACGCCACCGCGTTCTCGGGATCAACAACCGAAGAGACTGTTGACGCGTCGTGTTCTTTGACAATTCGAGAAAGTAAAGGAAGTGTTTGGCGCAGTCGATGGTTCGAACTCACCAAGCGAATTGATTTGGCAAGAAACTTATCTTTTTTTTGGTGCAGTTTTTGGAACTTTACTAATTTATACAGTTGCTTATAAACCGTTTTCACAACGAAGCCGGATTTAGGGAACACTCCCAAAATGTAATCCATTTCCTACACGTTTAATATAAATATCAGCAACAATGAGTATGTATGTGATCATAATCACTATAAATTTTCTCAAATTCGATACACCTCGAAACAAGTGGTCAAGATGTCTCCAGTAAGCTCGAAGTACAAATAAAAAAGTATTGTCGATAATAAAAAAGGTCTTACCAATTTCTCGGTAAGACCTAGGTTTACGCATCCTCAGCTAAGAGAATTTATACTCTTACAGTTCCGCTTCTCGAACCAGCTCAGCGAGCGTCGACAAACGTTGTTCGCTTTGTTTTACGTAAGGGTTGTTTGTATCCCAAGCGTATCCAGCCAAAATCGCGCTAATCATCTGCTTAATACGTGGATTCGGGTTTTGATAGAAGATCACATCTTGCAATGTGCCGCTGTACCACCCCTCTACATAAGTGCGGAATGTGTTCACCCCCACCATCAAGCGTTCCGAATACTCTTCTTGCCAATCAACCACTTCACCATTTAATTGACGAACCACGCAATCGGCCGCAAATTCCGCCGACTTCATGGCTATGGTGACACCCGATGAAAACACAGGATCAAGAAACTCGCCGGCATTACCAAGCAGTGCGTAGTTTTCTGTCGCTAAGCGTTTGACGTTCGCTGAATAGCCACCCAACTCTCCTGCTGGATTTGGGTACTTCGCGTTTCGCAACAAAGAAGCCAACCCCGGCTCTTCATTCGCCAACTGCTGCAAAGCTGCAAGCTTATCCTCTGGGTATCGCTCAAAAAACTCAGGCTCACCCACCACACCAAACGAACATGTACCATTCGAGAATGGAATTAGCCAGTACCATACATCATGATTTTCAGGATGTACGGAAATCAGAATTTTATTACGATCGTACTCTGGCTCTTGTGGAGAGATACGATCTTCAATGTGAGTAAATATCGCTTTTCTTGGAGGAAGACAAGAAGGCTCTTCAAGATCCAACAAGCGTGGCAAAACACGGCCAAAACCACTCGCATCCAAAACAAAATCAGCTTCGATTTGATAGGTCTGTTTATTCGGCCCAACAACTTCTATGCGCGATTTTTTGCCTTCAAACGCCAAGCTAACTAGCTCATGTTGATAACGAATATCGACGCCCTGCTCTGCGGCACTATCGGCGAGCACTTTATCAAAGCTGGCACGTTGCACCTGAAACGTCGTACCCGGCCCTGGGGTATATTTGTCCGTAAAATCGAACTGGGTGTAAACACCATTGCGACGAAATGCAGCGCCATCTTTATGTTGGAAGCCAAACTGCTTTACCGCATTGGTCATTCCGGCTTGCTCGACAACTTCCATACATGCAGGAAGCAGGCTTTCTCCGATAGAGAAACGTGGAAAGGTGGCTTTTTCTATGACAACGACATCTATGCCACGCGATTTTAATAACGCAGAAACGGTGGAGCCAGATGGGCCCGCTCCTACGACGACAACTTGCTTGAGCTCTGTTTTCATTCTGAATTTAGTTTGCTTGTAGTTTTAATAAGGTGTGACCAAGGCCAATGTTGTCGGTTCTTTCGACGACAGATAAACCTGCCGCTTCAACAATTTCTAAGAAATCATCACTGCGATAAAAACGACTATTGCCGTTGGCTAAACAGGTAAAGTAGAGAGAGGTTGCATTAAGACTATAGGAAGCGCCCGCGTATTTTTGGGCATCCCAAAATAGCTCCAATACGTAAATAGTATCTCCCTTCATTAACTGGGCTTTGACTTTTTTAAGGATATTTAGGATCTCAATTGGGGAAAAGCAATCCAAGAACTGGCTCATCCACCATACGTCAGCATGATCAGGCAATGTTTGTGCTTTATCAAGCATGTTGGCAGGGTATGGACGTACACGCTCGGCGAACTGGTTTTCTGAGACATTTGACATCGCCACTTCTAATTGCTGCGGCAAATCGACAATGGTAACTTCAACATCAGGATCATGCTTACAGCACTGAATAGCCCATTTCCCGGTATTTCCGCCAATATCCACGAGGTGCTTTGGCTTGCTTGCAAACACTTCTTTAAGCAGTAATGGAAACGAGCGATCGGAATAGAAGTGATCGAACTTAAACCAACTCTGTTTGGCTTGGTCTGGCAGCGTCGACAGACCTTGATAAATCGTCTCCCAATTGCCCAACTCTTTCAAACCTGAAGGCTTACCTTCTTGAATCGCTTCCGTCAGATGCATCATCGCGGCGTAACAGACATCAGCCGTAAAATCCATGTTTGCGTTCGTCATACCATCGTGAAGAAGGTAAAAACCAAGGTTCGCAAGCGAATAGTTAGGTCTTTCCCATAAAACAATATGTGCGCTAATCGCCATATCCAACAATACTTTGACACCATATTCTGACACGCCCGTTTTCTCGGCAATGTCCGTGGCACTCATGCCTGGTGAACCGGCGCTGTCTAGCGCGGCTAAAATACCTAAATCTCGGAGCGTTCTGGCGGTCTGGAACACGATTGGTGCAAAAGATAACTTCTGAGCTTCTGTTTTTGCTTCAAAAGCATTAAAAGGGTCATTATTTTGATTTAACACGGAAAAACCTAACTGCAATTAATATTTTTATTGTTTAGACTGAGAGCCTAACAATGCAATAGCTCGTTGAATATCAACATTCAAGTTGTTTATCCAACGATTGTAATTGCGATGGATTTTGCCATCACTGGCTTTTAGATTTACTGAGTTGAGATAAATAATTGAGTAATATTTGTTGTTATATGGAATTTTTACTTCTGCAAAGTGTTTACGAACGTGAATTTTTGCAATAAGAACGCCTGGGCTTACTTCTTCAATCGTCCAACCTCGGTTGGTTGCCGATTGCACAATGGCCATTTTTACTTGTTTATTTTGAAGATCATAAGCAACTGGAGTATCCTCCACATTCATTACAGGTTGTACTCGTCCACAACCGACAAGAAGCAAAGTTAATAATAACGAGACATACAGCTTAAAACGCGACATGATAATTTCCTTTTTTATTATGACTTTGGGTAAAACCCAATTTGTATCGAGCTGTAAAATAAACAATTTAACCCAATATGCCAAACTCGAAGATCAACATTTCGTTCAATATTGATGCGTGGACTGCGAATTCATTCGGTTTATCCGAATCCAATGAATGGAAACAATGGGCAACAGAGATAAAATGGCCAGAAGATGGCAAAATCAATGTTGCGGATATTCCTGCGATGATGCGCAGAAGAATGAGTCCACTTAGCAAACTGGCAGTGCAAACGGCAATCGAATTACTTAATCAACATCAGGTTGATTACCTCGTATTTTCGAGTCGTCATGGCGAATTGCATCGCAGTGTTGCGTTAGTTAAAGATATTATTAACGGAGAAGAAGCGTCTCCGATGGCTTTTTCTCAGTCCGTGCATAATACCGCCGCAGGGCTTGCCACTATTGCAACCAAACAGCCCATCCCCCTAACTTCGATCGCTGCGGCAGAAAACACATTCCAAAGTGCAATATTAGAAGCATGGCTGTTTTTGTCCGACAATCCTGATAAAAAAGTGCTGCTTGTTGACTTTGATGAGCCTATGCCTGACTCTTATTTAGAATATGAAAACCAACAATACCAAGGGTTTGGACTCGGTTTGATACTTTCTCATGGAGATGGCTTCACGGTGCAAAGCGGCATCAGTGCAAAATGCTCAAACCACCCGTTGCCACAAGGCCTAGCGTTTTTGCAACACTACTTGTTAGATGAAAATCAGTGGACTATTCACGCTCCGAAACAAATTTGGGAATGGCACAAGCAATGAGTCGCTTAAATCAGTATTGGCGTGTGCTAGCAACCGGCTTTTGTTTTTCAGTATTTGGGTTAGGTGGTTTAACACTGAGCTTCATTGTTATTCCGACCATTCGTATTTTCGTTTCGGATCAAACCGAACGTGAATATAAAGTTCAAGGTGCCATTCGATATTCATTCAACACCTTTTGTAAATTGATGAAGTTAAGTGGAGCAATCGATTACGAAATTATTGGTGCCGATATTCTTCAACAAGATCGTAATTGTTTAATTGTTGCCAACCATCCTAGTTTAATCGATTACGTTCTCATTGCTTCACAATTAAATCGCTGCGACTGTTTAGTAAAATCGGCGATATGGTCGAATCCTTTTATGAAGCACATCGTAAAAGCAGCCGGATATATTCCCAATGAAGCGCCGGATGATTTATTAGCACTTTGTGATGAACGATTTAACAAAGGCAACGTGTTGCTTATATTTCCTGAAGGGACAAGAACAACACCAGGTGTAGAACCAAAATTACAACGCGGCGCAGCACAAATTGCGGTAAGAACAGAACGAGATTTAAGGGTTGTCCATATTACGGTAACGCCAAGTTTCCTCACAAAAGAGAAAAAATGGTATCAAGTACCGGCAACAAAGCCTTTTTTCAGGGTTGAAGTTAAGGATAAAGTTGAGATTGACCCTTTTATAAAGCAAACTACGTCGCCGACAATAGCGGCGCGACGCTTACAACAGCACCTAGCTGAAAACATTTTTCCAGAAAACTTTTATTAATAAGCAGGTCCCAGTGGAACAGTTACACAACGACATTAAGCAACTTATTATTGATGCTTTAAACCTTGAAGATTTAACCGTAGATGATATTGAAACGGATGCACCACTTTTTGGTGATGGACTTGGCTTAGATTCTATCGATGCACTTGAGCTTGGACTCGCAATTAAAAAACAATACAACATCGTTATTGATGCCGACGACTCAAACACGCGCGAACACTTTGCTTCTGTAGCAAACCTAGCGAAATACGTTTCTTCTCAAACTAATGAATAAGTTGTAGGTATATTCATGACTGATGTAAATAAAGATCAAGTATTTGAACAAGTTAAAGATGCGCTTGTTGAGCTGTTCGAAATTGACGCAGCCGACATTCAGTCAGATGCGCACTTATACCAAGATCTCGACCTTGATAGCATTGACGCCGTTGATTTGGTCGTACACCTACAGAATGTCACTGGCAAAAAAATCAAGCCAGCAGAGTTTAGTGCTGTAAGAACCGTTGACGATGTGGTTAACGCCGTCACTGAGTTATTGAAGGAAAGTTAATGCGCCAATTGCTGACTGGTCTGTCTGCAATTGTACTGTTTGCCTACCCCTTCGCCGTCTATTTCGGTATAGATAAATTTGGCTTGAACTTAGTCGGGGGCTTGTTAATTGCTGCGTTACTTTTGCGTGTTTTCATCGCAAATAAGACCCCACTAAAAGAGTTTAAATTCTTGGCGCTCGCTACGGGCGCTGTTGGCATTGTTCTAATTACACTTGGCATGGTGTTTAAACAACACGGGTGGCTTCAGTTTTACCCTGTGGTTGTCAATGTATGTATGCTGTGTGTCTTTGGACTGAGCTTAAAACAGCCGCAATCAATCATTGAAAGGCTTGCTCGCTTGCAAGAGCCTGACCTTCCGGCTAGTGGCGTGGCTTACACACGCAAAGTCACGATGGTTTGGTGCGTTTTTTTTACGCTTAACGCTGCCGTTGCACTCTATACCTGTTTCCTACCAGTAAAAATATGGACGCTTTATAACGGCCTCATCAGCTACTTACTTGCTGGTGGCTTGTTCGCTGGAGAATGGATCGTGCGTCAATTTGTTCGAAAGGAACACTAATCGTATGAATACAACGTATTCGAGCTTTACCTCCCTAGCGACCTTGTTCGTCGCAGAAAGGTCTGAGCAATCCCCTGTCTCTTACGATCGCGACACAGTTATCACTTGGGGTGATTTCCAGCAGCACGTCGCAACACTTGCTCAGAAGTTAGAAACCCAGCCAATGCAAAACATTGCGTTGTGTTTTGGCAACAGCTACCTGTTTGCCGTTGGCTTTTTTGCTTGTTGCCACGCAGGAAAATCCATTGTATTGCCTGGTAATTACCAACCAGAAGCACTCAAAGAACTCAGTGAGCACTACGATTTATTGCTGCACGATGCCGATGTCTCTGTTCCAGAACAGGTGAGTTCACTCCTAGTAAAAGCTCAATCATTGGTAGACATCACCTTGATTCACGAGCAACAGGTAGACCAACCTTATGTTTGGCGTGAATTGAATCTGGCACAAATACCAGTGACGCTATTCACTTCTGGTTCAAGCGGCAAACCAAAAGCCATTGCAAAAACGCTGAAACAGCTCGATATCGAAGTGTCTATTCTAGAAAACCTATGGGGCGACACGGTTGCCAACACACGCGTTGAAAGCACCGTTTCCCATCAACACATTTACGGCTTGCTGTTCCGCGTATTGTGGCCTTTGTGCTCTGCACGTCCATTTTCAGCACGCAACCTCGAATTCCCTGAGCAAATTGTCCATCACGCCGATGCTGACACCACGCTAGTAAGCAGCCCTGCGTTACTAAAACGACTCAGTGAAGAGCACAATCCGGTTGCGATTCGGTGCGTATTTTCTTCTGGTGGCCCCCTGCCAAACCAAGCCGCACAACACAGCCAGCTGTTGTTTGGGTCACTTCCTACTGAAGTTTTTGGCAGCACAGAAACCGGCGGCATCGCTTACCGTCAGCAGCACGTAGCCAGCACTCCTTGGACGTTATTCCCAGGTGTTGAAGCAAAGCTTAACCATGAAAATTGTTTAAAGCTCCGCTCGCCACACATTGATGAAAACACTTGGTACCAAACTGCGGATGAATGCTATTTCCATGATAGTATTTCTTTTGAATTGCGTGGACGCACTGACCGAATCGTCAAAGTCGAAGAAAAGCGTATTTCCCTTGTCGAAGTGGAAAAACGTTTAGAGCAACTGCCGTGGGTTCAAGAAAGCGTGGTTATCCCAATGGAAGAATCTGGTCGCCTCACGTTAGTCTCGATCATCGTACTTAACGATAAAGGCGGTGATGTGCTTAATGAACTCGGTAAAGGCAAGTTTTGGCTTGAGCTTCGCAAGGCTCTGCGCAATTGGCTAGAGCCGATCGCTATCCCGAGAAAATTCAGAGTGGTCGACGAAATTCCATTGAACAGCCAAGGCAAACGCCAAGTTGCTGAAATTGAAAAACTATTCCAATAAAGCTAGTAACATGGAAAAAAGAAAACCAACTATTCAGAATATTGAAGTGAGCGACCACACCGCGGAGCTATCGCTGCGTGTGAATGCTGACATCTTAGATTTCCAAGGTCATTTCAGTCACTTCCCTCTTTTACCCGGCGTCACTCAAATTGATTGGGCGCTGTTCTACGCCGTTCAACATTTGAATACTCCCAAGGTATTTAAAGGAATGGAAGTCATCAAATTTCAAGAGCCGATTCTGCCAAACGCCGACGTTTGCCTCTCACTCTCTTGGGACAATGAGCGTGAGAAATTGACCTTTAAGTACACATCGAAAAGCGGTGAAACCTTGGTGACTCACTCTTCAGGCAAAATGAAACTGGGTGAGTCACGTGAGTGATTACCGTCCCTGCTTTTTAATTCCTTGCTACAACCACGGCAGCACAATTGCAGACGTGGTGGCGTCGTTATCCTCTTTCGCTTTGCCAGTGCTGGTCGTGGACGACGGCAGCAATGAAGACACCAAACAAGCGCTTTCAGCGTTGAGTGAGCAAGGGCTGATAAAACTGATTAGTTTGAGTGAAAACCAAGGCAAAGGTGGCGCGGTGATGGCTGGCCTACATCAAGCTCACCAGCTTGGTTTTACGCACACCATTCAAATCGACGCAGACGGTCAACACGACCTAGAAGCATTGCCGAAGTTGCTCAGCGCCAGCAAAACAAAACCAGATAACCTGATTTCGGGCCAACCGATATACGACGAGAGCGTACCTAAATCCCGTTTGTATGGTCGCTACGCTACGCACGTTTGGGTGTGGATAGAAACCTTGTCACTGTCTATCAAAGACAGCATGTGCGGTTTTCGCGCCTACCCAGTGGCGAAAACGGTCGCCGTGTTGAACAAGTACAACATCGGCAAACGCATGGATTTTGATATCGAAATTCTGGTGCGAATGTACTGGGAAGGCGTCGATATTGCTTTTGTTCCAACGCGCGTGATCTACCCTGAAGGTGGCATTTCCCACTTCGACGCATTGTGGGATAACGTCAAGATAAGCTGGATGCACACTCGCCTATTTTTTGGCATGTTGCCACGCATTCCTTCGCTACTCGCCAGAAAGCGCCGTCATACAGACGACAGCAATGCCCACTGGTCGAAACGAAAAGAACAAGGCACGATTTTAGGCATCAAAACCTTACTCGCGGTTTACCGCTTGTTCGGCAGAAAAGCGTTCGACCTGATTTTGAAGTTAGTCATGCGCTACTACCACTTCACGGGTAAATCTGCCCGCGAAGCGTCTGAGATTTACCTGCAAAACTTGCAGTACTACGCAGAGCAGCAGAACATCGCACTGCCAAAACAGTTGGACAGCTATCATCATCTGCTTTCTTTTGGGCAAACCATGCTCGACAAACTGGCAGCATGGCAAGGTGACTTTAACGTCGATAACCTAACCATTCACGGCCAACATCATTTCGAAGAGATGGCGCAGAAAAAACAAGGCGTGCTCATTTTAGGCTCGCACCTTGGCAATATCGAACTCTGCCGCGCGCTTGGTCGTCGACACTCTCATGTCAAAATCAATGCCTTGGTATTTACCCAACACGCTGAACAATTTAATGCGGTAATGAAGGCGGTAAACCCAAACTCGGAACTGAATTTGATTCAAGTCAGCTCAATGGGACCAGACACCGCGATTCTGCTTCAACAAAAAATCGAGCAAGGCGAATGGGTGGTGATCGTTGGCGATCGCACTTCTACCAGCAAAGAAAATCGTGTCGTTTGGGCAGATTTTCTTGGTAAACCAGCGCCATTTCCGCAAGGCCCATTCATGCTGGCCTCGGTATTAAAAGCGCCGGTTTATCTACTCTTCGGCCTACGCGACGATGAAGCAAACACTCCGCATTTTAATGTGTACTTTGAATACTTTAGTGACCAAATCACGCTACCGCGCAAGGAGCGTCAGCAGGCACTAGAACACGTTGTTCAACAGTACGCACACAGATTAGAACACCACACACTGCAAGCGCCGTTACAGTGGTACAACTTTTTTAACTTCTGGACTTTAAGTAATCAGCCACATGACAAACAACAATAATCACAACATCACTTTTGGTGCCCAATCTTTAACCATCGAAGATGTCGTTGCCATTGCTCAAGGTGCAAAGGCAAACATGAACACCTCGCCAGAATTTACCGCGAAAATTGATCGTGGCGTGGCGTTTCTGGAACGATTACTGAAAGAAGAAGGCGTTATTTACGGCGTGACTACGGGTTACGGCGATTCATGTACTGTGGCGATTCCACCCGCTCTTGTGGATGAACTTCCGTTGCACCTTACGCGCTTCCATGGCTGTGGCTTAGGTCAAATCCTTTCTCATAAGCAAGCTCGCGCGGTGCTGGCAACCCGTTTATGTTCATTGTCGCAAGGCGTATCTGGCGTGTCTCACGATCTGTTGAACCAAATCGTTACGCTTATCAATCACGATATTGCGCCGCGTATTCCACAAGAAGGCTCGGTGGGCGCAAGCGGCGATTTAACGCCTCTGTCTTACCTAGCGGCGACCTTAATTGGCGAGCGTGAAGTGCTTTACAAAGGCGATGTGCGACCAACACAAGAAGTATTTGCAGAGCTGGACATTGAGCCAATTCGCCTAAAACCAAAAGAAGGTTTGGCGTTAATGAACGGTACATCCGTGATGACTGCCCTCGCCTGTCTTGCCTACAAACGCGCAGAATACCTAGCTCAGCTATGCACCAAGATTACCGCGATGGTCTCTGTGGGTATGCAAGGTAATGACTTCCACTTTGATGAAGCGCTGTTTGCGGTAAAACCTCACCCTGGTCAACAGCAAGTTGCGGCTTGGCTGCGTGATGATCTTAATGCTGAACGTCCGCCACGCAATAGCGACCGACTGCAAGATCGCTACTCGCTGCGTTGCGCGCCACACGTAATTGGCATGGTGCAAGACTCACTGCCTTGGCTACGTCAATTGATCGAGAATGAACTAAATAGTGCCAACGACAATCCAATTATCGATGGCGACAACGAGCGCGTTCTGCACGGCGGTCACTTCTACGGTGGTCATATCGCAATGGCGATGGATACGTTGAAAGTGAACATTGCCAACTTAGCTGATTTGCTGGACCGTCAGATGGCGCAACTGATGGATTACAAGTTCAATAACGGCCTGCCGTTTAACTTAACTGGTGCAGAAGGCGAGCGTAAACCGATCAACCACGGCTTTAAAGCGGTTCAGATTGGTATCTCAGCTTGGACGGCAGAAGCGTTGAAAAACACCATGCCAGCGAGCGTTTTTTCTCGCTCAACCGAATGTCACAACCAAGACAAAGTGAGCATGGGCACCATTGCGGCTCGTGATTGCCTACGCGTACTTGAGTTAACAGAGCAAGTTGCTGCGGCTTCACTCCTAGCAAGCGTTCAAGCGGTTGAGATTCGTCGCCGTCATAACGAATTGGACGAACACCACATGAGTCAGAGTTTGCGAGTAATTCGTGACGCCGTACTGAGCGAGTTTGAATTTGTGATTGAAGATCGCCCGTTAGAACAAGATTTGCGTCATTTCATTGAACGCATTCAGCAACGTCATTGGCCACTCTACGTGGAGGTATAATGCAAGAGCAGGTTCTCTACCCATTAGAAGCGGAGGTGACTATGGTCACCTCTTTTCAAGATGCTGACCCGATGGGCGTGATTTATCACGGCAACTTCTTTCGATATTTTGAAGAAGCGCGTCGTGTGCTGATGGAGAAGATCCAATACAGCTATCGCGATATGCAAGACTCTGGGTATATGTGGCCGATCATCGACACACGCGTTAAATACGTGAAGGCGATTCCGTTTAATCACACCATTCGCATTACCGCGCAACTCACGGAGTGGGAAAACCGCTTGCGTGTGGATTACGTGATTTACGACGCCGAAACGAATCAACGTATGTGCAAAGCGCATACAACGCAAGTCGCCGTATCCATTGAAAAGCAAGAGATGTGCTTTGTTTCTCCAGCAGTCTTTTTAGATAAAGTAGAGCAATGGCACAACCATGGGAGCCTGAACTAATGCAAAAGTGGTTACTCTCTTTTTTGTTGATATTTTCTGTTCCAGCACTGGCCACACCGACAGCAAACGTAACGGATTTGGCATCGCTTCAACAGCAGTTGTCTCAGCATGAAATCGTACGCGGAGATTTTACGCAGCAGCGTCATCTGGAAATGTTTAGTCAACCTTTAACCTCTAAAGGTCAGTTCACACTGAGCAAAACACATGGCTTGTTGTGGCAACAAACTGAACCTTTCGCAGTCAATTTGGTATTGACGGAAAACAAACTTCGTCAGACTTTTGCCGACCAAGCTCCGAAAACGATCTCTGCAGAAGAAAACCCAATGGCGTTCTACTTTAGCCATGTGTTTTTATCCGTGTTCCACGGGGATACTTCTGCACTGCAAGAACAATTCACACTCGATTTTTCAGTTGAGAACAATCAATGGCAGCTCGTTTTAGTGCCAAAACAGTCGCCATTAAATGCGGTGTTTCAATCCATCACTCTTTCCGGTAAAACGCACATTGATCGCCTAACCCTACAAGAGCTGCGTGGCGATAAGACCGAAATCACGTTTACGAACCAGACCTCTCTACCTCAGGAACTCACGGATGCCGAAGACGCTCAATTCCGTTTCTAAACTCAGTCTCAGCACTCACTCCTTTGCTCTGGTTTGGCTCAATCTCGTTGTTTTAGCGGGCGCGTTGCTACTCAAACAATGGGTTTGGAGTGCAGAGTCTCCGATTGAGACCAACATTTTAAAACTGCTGCCGAAGAACCAACAAAACCCGGTGGCTGAGCAAGCCTTTGAGTCGGTCTCGGCAAGTATGAGTGACAAAGTCATTTTCGTGATCACAGCACCGGACAAAAATGCCCTTTTTGCAGCGGCCGCTGAATTTGATAAGGGGTTGCGTCAGAGTAATCATTTTCGCGATGTGGTGGGAAAGATCTCACCTCAAGAACAGCAAGCTTGGGCAAGTTACTACTTTAAGCACCGCTTCCAATTGCTGACACCTGAACAACGAGAGCGTTTAAGCCAAAATCCAGAACAGCAAGTGCAGCATGTGATTCAGTCGCTGTACAACCCGTTTTCTGGGGTGACTGGGCAAGAGTTACAAAATGACCCTTTCTTGCTATTTCGGGATTATCTAAGCCAAGTTATCCAGCAATCGTCCTCTTTCCGGTTGGATAACGGCTATCTGTCCGTCGAAAAAGACGGTGCTCAATACTTGCTTATTACTGCCGAGCTAAAAGACTCGCCTTATAGCCTAACTGGGCAGCTTGCCGTCCCTGATATTCAAGCGCTAGAACAAAGCGTCGCGCAGAAATATGGCGCTGAAGTCTCACATACAGGCGTTCTATTTTACGCCGACTTTGGTACGCAAAGTGCCAAATCGGAGATCAGTACCATCGGTGTGTTCTCTCTGCTCGGTATCATTGCATTGTTCGTGTTGGTCTTTCGTAGTGTGATGCCACTGTCTCTGGCACTGCTTTCCATCACCATTGGTTTGCTCGTTGCGTTGTCCGTTACGACGTGGATTTTTGGAAAAGTCCATCTGTTCAGCTTAGTGTTTGGCGCAAGTTTAATCGGTGTGTCTATCGACTACGCATTCCACTACCTAACCGAGCGCCTTGCGGCGGGAAATGAATGGGATAGCGAGCAAGGGTTAAAGCATATTTTCATAGCTATCACACTGGGCTTAATCACCAGTTTGATCGGCTATTTGGGCATGTTGGTGGCACCGTTTCCTGGTTTGCAGCAGCTTGCGCTGTTTTCATCCATTGGTCTGATTGCCGCTTACATCACCGTGGTGGCTTGGTATCCGATACTGGCTCGTAACCCATCGCGATCAATTTCGAACTTACCAGGACAATCACTGTTGGCGAAATGGTTAACGCTTTGGAATCAACCTCGAATTAAAGTCGGATTACCGATGTTATGTGTGGTTGCGAGTGGCTTTTTCTTGCTGCAATTGAACTACGATGACGACATTCGTCTGCTGCAAACGATGCCGAACGATCTCAAGCAGCAAGAAACCTTGATTACGACGCTCAGTGGCATGCAATCTTCGCAGCAAATGTTGGTCGTTACCGCCGACGATGACGAAAACCTAATGAAAAAGCTGGAGTCTTTGACGCCAACATTAGAAGCGTGGAAAGCGGACAGCACCATCGAAAGCTACCAGAGTCTGAGTCGCTACTTGAGCTCAGTGGAGCGTCAGCAACAAGACTATCAATTGATACGCGATCTTTACGCGACACAATCCAGCCCACTTGCATCCGGACTGCGCTTAAATAAAAAGCCGAAAATGGACGCCGACTTTATCCCTGTTACGGTTGAACAGTACTTGCAAAACCCGGTATCAGCGCCTGTACGTTTTCTTCATTTGGGTAAAATTAAAGGAAAATCGGCAACGGTTGTGGTGTTAAACCAATTGCAAGACTCCGCTGTTGTTAAGGCATTTGCCAAATCACAGTCTGATGTTGTTTACCTAAACAAAGCTGAAGAAATATCCGCCCTATTTGGTGAATACCGAATCAAAATCATGGAGCTATTGGTAGCCGCCAGTGCTGTGATCTTTCTGGTATTAATCAAGCGGTACGGTCTGCAACACAGTTGGCGAGTTTTACTGCCATCATTGATTGCTTGCGCGTGTGGTCTGGCAACTGCTGTCGCGATGGGAACAACGTTAAACCTGTTCAACTTGCTTGGCTTGGTGCTCATTCTTGGGATCGGAATCGATTACACTCTGTTCTTTGCCGAGAAAGCCCGCAGCGTGAGCACACTATTGGCGATCACCCTTTCGGCAATAACCACTGTGCTGTCATTTGGGTTGCTGTCACTAAGCCAAACTCACGCGATTCACAGTTTCGGCATTACGGTGTTAAGTGGTATTTTTGTCGCTTGGCTGCTCTCTCCGATTGCGATTAAAACAGAGGAAACGACGTCATGATTTTTAACCATGCTTTTCGCTGCGCGACGTTAATCGCACTGAGTCTGTTTTTAAGTGCATGTAGCTTGGTACCTCACCAATCGACGCCTCAGGTCGATATTGCCGAGCACACCCAAGTTAGCTTGCCCACTCCCGCCAGCTTGGGTTATCAGTTGACGGCCAGTCAGTTGATTACGGCTTCTTGGGCAATAGATGGCAAACCCACATCTGAGCAACTTCCGGTACAACTGCAAGTGACCAACAACGAAGTGGTGCTGGCAGGCTTCTCATCCTGGGGGACGAGAGTACTCTCACTGTCTTACGATGGAGAACAAATTCAAACCGAAGTGCTCAACGGTTTACAAGGTTCGCTACCGCAGCCAGAACAGGTATTATTTAACCTGATGATCACGCTCTGGCCGAGTTCCGCTTGGGAAGGATCGTTAAATGAGGTAAGGTGGCGAATTATTGATAAAAATAATTCTCGCGTCATCTTTGATAGCGACGGTGAAAAGATCATTGAGATTCAATACGGCTCTTCTAACAAGTTAGAGGGTAAGATTGATTTTCATCACCTCAAACATCAGTTTTCAATTTCTATTCAAACACTGCAACATCAGATTAATTAAGAACAATTTAGAATAACAATATGCCTATTCGCTCTTCTCAACCTTTGTATATTCAGGCCTGTGGCTTTCACTCTGCCATGGGACAAGATGACGCCATCATCCACCAGTGTTTATCAGGAGCGAAACCATCCAACATGGTGGTTGACCAAGATATTTTAAATTCAGGCCGCCAAACCGTAATCGGTCGAATTGCACAGACGTTACCGCAATTACCGACCGCACTCAGCCAGTTTGATACGAGAAACAACCGCCTCGCACTTTCGGCTTTGCAGCAAATCGAAAGCGACGTGCGTGAAGCCATGGCTAAATATGGTCGTGACCGTATCGCAGTCGTGATCGGCACCAGCACGTCTGGCATTTCAGATGGCGAAATCGCATTTGGCGAAAAGCTGGCAAATGGTGAGTTTCCCGCCGACTACCATTACACCAAACAAGAACTTGGCAACTGCAGCGATTTTATTGCCGCCTACTTTGATTTGAGCGGCCCACATTACTCAGTTTCCACCGCTTGCTCTTCTAGTGGTCGCGTCTTTTTAACCGCGCAACGCCTGATTCGCTCTGGCATTGTTGATGCGGTCATTGTAGGTGGTGTGGATACCATTTGTCGCCTAACGCTAAACGGCTTTAACGGTTTAGAAGCTCTATCCGATACCCTTTGTAAGCCGTTTGACCAACATCGCAACGGCATCAATATCGGCGAAGCCGCAGCATTAATGTTGCTAAGCAAAACACCTGCGCCCGTTGCTCTTCTCGGAGCTGGCGATAGCTCAGACGCGCACCACATTTCCGCACCACACCCAGAAGGGTTAGGCGCAGAAGAAGCGATGAAAAAAGCGTTGGCCAATGCAGGACTTACAGCGCAAGACATTGGTTACATCAACGCGCATGGCACAGCAACGCCGTTAAACGATGCGATGGAAAGCAAAGCCATTCATCGCTGCTTTGGAGACTCCGTTCCCGTAAGCTCGACAAAGCCACTCACCGGACACACATTAGGCGCAGCAAGTGCAACGGAAGCCGCGATCGCTTGGCATATTCTCAAGTACAACCTTGATTTGCCAATACAACACTGCGAAACCAAGGCAGACGATATCCATATATCGTTAGTTGAGACGCCAACCAAACTGGGTAACAAAGCGATTCTCAGCAACTCTTTTGCTTTTGGTGGCAATAATATTAGTCTTATTTTTGGTTACGCTCATGACTAAACTTCCTCCCATCGAACAACTTTTGCCACACGACAAACCAATGATCTTGGTTGATCGTGCTTTGGATGTTCAACAAGATACGATTCACTGCCAGGTTGATATCGTAGAACACAACCCGTTCTTCGACTCAGCCTCTCAAACTGTGCCAGCTTACGTTGGCATTGAGTTTATGGCGCAATCTGTCGCGGCGTGGTCTGGTTACCACGCATTAATGAAAGAACAAGCGCCACCGATTGGCTTTTTGCTTGGTAGCCGTCGATACACGTCTGAATGCGATGCGTTTTCTCGCGGACAGGTGCTCGATGTGTATGCTGAAAAAGTTATGGAAGATAACGGTATGGCGGTTTTTTCAGCCCGTATTGAGCTACAAGGAACTGTTGTAGCGACTTGCCAATTGAACGTTTACGTTCCATCAGAAGAAAAATTACAAGAAATGAAAATCAGGAGTCAACAATGACCCGACAAGTCCTCGTTACAGGTGCCAGCAAAGGCATCGGTAAAGCCATTGCCGTTCAATTAGCCAAAGATGGTTTCCAAGTCATTGTCCATTACATGGGCGATCAACAAGGCGCGCAAGACACCCTAAACACCATCGAACAGCATGGTGGTAGCGGTCGTCTTATCCAATTCGACATCAGTGACCGCGCAGATTGCCGAGAGAAACTAGAGGCCGATATCGCCGCACACGGCGCTTACTATGGCGTCGTGAACAACGCTGGCATCACAAAAGATACCGCTTTCCCTGCGATGACCGAAGAAGAATGGGATGGCGTGATCCATACCAACCTAGATAGCTTCTACAACGTTCTTCACCCTTGTGTTATGCCTATGGTGCAAAAGCGCAAAGGCGGTCGAATTGTTACCCTTGCATCAGTATCTGGCCTGATGGGTAACCGTGGTCAAACCAACTACAGCGCAGCAAAAGCGGGCGTAATTGGTGCGACAAAATCACTCGCACTTGAACTGGCAAAACGCAAAATCACCGTTAACTGCGTTGCACCGGGACTTATCGACACAGGCATGGTAGACGAACACGTAAAAGAACACGCGATGCCGCAAATTCCTTTGCGCCGCATGGGAGAGCCAGAAGAAGTTGCTGGTTTAGTCAGTTACCTTATGTCTGACATCGCAGGCTATGTAACTCGCCAAGTCATTTCGGTAAACGGAGGCCTAGTATGAGCCGTCGAGTTGTTGTAACCGGAATGTCGGGTGTGACTGCGTTTGGTAACGATTGGCAATCTGTCGAACCAAAACTGCGTGACTGCCAGAACGCGACGCAATACATGCCTTCTTACGAACAGTATGATGGCTTGAACACCAAGCTCGCGGCACCCATTTTAGATTTTGATCTGCCAAAGCACTACAAGCGCAAACAAGTACGTGGCATGGGGCGAGTTTCCAAATTAGCGACCGTCGCAACAGAAAACGCACTAAGCCAAGCAGGCTTGATTGGTAACGACGTGCTAACCAACGGTCAAACGGGTATCGCATACGGCTCATCAACAGGCAGTACCGACGCAATCGGCGCATTTGGTGTCATGCTGAATGAGAAAACCACTAAAGCGATCACCGCAACGACTTACGTGCAGATGATGCCGCACACTACGGCAGTGAACGTTGGTCTATTTTTCGGTTTGAAAGGCCGAGTGATCCCAACCAGCAGTGCATGTACCTCTGGCAGCCAAGCAATCGGCTATGCCTACGAAGCGATCAAACACGGCTACCAAACGGTCATGGTTGCTGGTGGCGCTGAAGAACTGTGCCCAACGGAATCCGCTGTCTTCGATACCCTTTTTGCCACCAGTCTGAAAAATGAAGACCCGAAAAGCACACCAAGACCTTATGACTCCGATCGCGATGGTTTGGTGATTGGTGAAGGTGCGGGAACGCTGGTTCTGGAAGAGTACGAACACGCCGTCGCTCGTGGCGCGAAAATCTATGCAGAAATCATCGGTTTTGCCAGCAACTGTGATGCCGCACACGTCACTCAACCACAGATGGAAACCATGCAAATCTGTATGGAAATGGCTTTGCAAAACGCGGGCATTCCAGCTGAGAAGATCGACTATGTATCTGCTCACGGCACTGCCACCGACCGCGGCGATATTGCGGAAAGCAACGCAACAGCGAATGCTCTGGGCAAAGTGCCAATAAGTTCACTCAAGAGCTACTTTGGCCACACACTAGGCGCCTGTGGCGCGATTGAAGCGTGGCTAGGTTTAGAAATGATGCACACAGGCTGGTTCAACCCAACGCTCAACCTAAAAAACCTCGACGAGCAATGTGGTGATTTAGACTACATCGCCGGACAAGGCCGAGAGCTGGACGTGAAATATTTGATGAGTAACAACTTCGCCTTTGGCGGCATCAACACCTCCATCATCTTTAAAAAGATGTAATGCCCTTAATAAATGCAAAAGCGCTGGTTAACCAGCGCTTTTTTGTTAGTTGAAGGCAACTGAACGGTGCTTGCAACGATAGATATCAGCAGAAACAGATGTTGGAGTTTGTCCTTCAGACTCAATAATATTAGTCACATGATATCGATTACCACCCGCCATGTAGACTTGGTTAGACAACTCATCAAAAAGAGAGCCTTTCTGGCTTTCTGATACAACTTTGTTTCCAATCACTTTGCACTCATTGTTTTCGACTTCTGCAAACGAGATGGGTTGAACTTCATTTGCACCAGGTAGTAATTTAACTTTCTCAGCTTCTAAACTGATTTTGGCAACCTGGCAGTCATAAAGCTCCGCAACAACACTAGATGGGCGTCCACGGCTAGTATCTAGAACAGTTGCGATATGGTACCGGTTTCCACCAGATGCGTAAGTTTGATTCTTAAGTATACGATCTACATTGTTTGGATGAACATCCTCGATCGTGTAAGAGTCAACCATTCTGCAATTAAGGTTTTTAATTGCAATATCAGTAATTGGGGTAATATTTATAGCTTGGGGTAAAACACGAACTTTGCGTGTGACACACCCACTTAAAAGAGTAACAATCAATGCAGTAAAAATTATTTTTTTCATGAGTTTAAGCATCAAAATAAAGCTCATGTAACAGAGCTAAGTTAATACATTTGAGACAAGATCGACAAAGCCCCGACAACTCAAAGAGTTATCGGGGCTTTTGAATAAATGGCACGCCCTATTGGATTCGAACCAATGACCACATCCTTAGAAGGGACGTGCTCTATCCAGCTGAGCTAAGGGCGCGCTACAGGGACAGGATTATACGAGTTCAAACGGGTAAATCAACGGGTTTTCATAACATTCTGATCTGAATGCCTAAAAAAAGTCCATCAAAACGCTTAATGTTCAAAAACACCACAAAGCAAACGTTTGCGTATGGATGTTAATAAGAAATTCTGCGACAATGCGCCGCAGATAATTTGCCTTCTTAATTTATAAGGAAAGTCATGACTGCTCAAAATATAGACGGAACTCTCATTTCCCAAACTGTTCGCTCCGAAGTGGCTGCACGTGTTAAAGCACGTGTTGAAGCTGGGCTACGTGCTCCTGGTTTAGCAGTGGTTCTAGTTGGTGAAGATCCTGCTTCTCAGGTTTATGTCGGTAGCAAACGCCGCGCATGTGAAGAAGTTGGGTTTGTTTCTAAGTCTTTTGACCTTCCTGCGTCTAGCTCAGAAGAAGAGTTACTAGCGCTGATTGATGAATTAAACAACGATGATGAAATTGACGGCATTCTAGTGCAATTACCCCTTCCTGCGGGCATCGACACAACACATGTTTTAGAGCGCATTCACCCAGAGAAAGACGTGGATGGCTTCCACCCTTACAACGTTGGTCGTCTTGCACAACGTATTCCAAAGCTTCGCTCTTGCACGCCAAAGGGCATCATTACCCTACTAGACCGTTACAACATAGAGCTTCGTGGCAAACATGCTGTTGTGGTTGGTGCATCAAACATTGTTGGCCGTCCTATGACACTTGAGCTGCTGCTTGCGGGCTGTACAACGACAACATGTCACCGTTTTACCAAAGACCTAGAGAGTCATGTGCGTCAAGCTGACGTTGTCGTAGTTGCGGTTGGTAAGCCAAACTTCATCCCTGGAGAGTGGATTAAGAAAGGTGCAGTGGTTATCGATGTCGGCATTAACCGTCTTGATTCAGGCAAGCTAGTTGGCGACGTGGAATACGATAAAGCACGTGAAAGTGCGAGCTTTATTACTCCTGTCCCTGGTGGTGTTGGCCCAATGACCGTCGCAAGCTTAATTGAGAACACGATGCTCGCTTGCGAGCAGTTCCACACAGACAAATAACGTAAACTTCAGATACGAAAAAGGCTCCGCAAGGGGCCTTTTTGCTAATTTTAGGTATCTCTTTCAATTACAGGCTTAAAATCACGCCCGCAATCGAAGCGCTCATTAAGTTCGCCATGACACCAGCGATAATCGCACGGAAACCATGTTTAGAAACAAATGCACGCTTTTCAGGTACCAATGAGCCCAACCCACCAATCAGCATCGCCATGCTTGAGATGTTTGCAAAGCCACACAAAGCAAACGTCACGATTGCTTGTGAGTGTTCACTAAGTTGAGATTTCACTTCTGCAAGCTGGATGAAAGCGACGAACTCATTCACCACAATCTTATTACCAATCAGCGAGCCTGCTGTGGTTGCTTCTTGCCATGGTACACCTAATAACCAAGCGACAGGTGCGAATACATAACCTAGGATCAGCTCGAAGCTTAGTGGCGTCCCAACAAGATCACCAATCCAACCTAGCATGCCGTTTAACATTGCAATGACACTGATGAAAGCCAATAGCGTACCACCTACCGATACAGCAATGCGTACACCCGCCATTGCACCATCGGCTAATGCTTCTACTACGTTGGTTGCACGTGGAATTTCAACTTGGCTAATGTCGATATCTGCTGCTTTATCCGTATCTTCTGGCATTAAAATTTTTGCCATCAGCAAGCCCGCAGGTGCCGACATAAATGCAGCAGCGATCAGGTAGTTAAGGTCAACGCCCAGTGACGCGTAACCGACCAACGTTCCACCAGCAACAGAAGCCAAACCACCTGTCATCACCGCAAAGAACTGCGAGTCGGTCATGTGCTTTAGGTATGGCTTTACCATTAATGGCGCTTCAATGGTGCCAACAAAAATATTCGCCGTTGCAGACAAAGACTCCGCACGACCGATACCCAGCAGCTTTTGAATACCGCCACCGATAAAGTTGATGATTTTTGGCATCACACCAATGTGATAAAGACCTGAGATAAGAGAGGAAAAGAAAACGATGATACCCAGAACATTGATCGCAAAGGTGAAGCCCCCTGTCGCCAAATTACCGAATAAAAACGCAATGCCCTCTTGACCATAGTTGATCAAATTCGACACTACGCTGCTCACTGAATTCAGCGCATCTCGTCCTGCTGGTACATATAAAACCAACAACGCAAACAGTACCTGCAAAGCAAACGCAAACGACACTGTTCTCAGCTTTATATTTTTTCTATTTGTAGAAAGTAGCCATGCTACGAATAGTATGGCTACGATACCAATAATTGAGTTCATAAAATGAATCCGACAGAAGGGGGATATGGAAGGCACCGGATTGTATAGCGGACTCAAAATGCTGCAAGTTGAGGATGTTAACAGTGTGAAAAGTTTAAGCGCCCAATAATTGACCTTAATTATAAGGCATTGAATTATATAAATATAAACGTTTGCTTATTTTTATTATTTCTATATGGAAAAGATGTTTCTAGTTCTGGAAAAATTTTTGTGAAGTGAATCACCTTATGTGCCGTTCAATAACGTCATTGATCCTGTTACTTAGGAATAGATATGTAAGGCGCTAGACGTTGATCCCAATGACACGGGTTACCGATCTTCTGTTTGATGAAGTTAATCACTGCGGATATTTTTTTGGGCATATGTTGGCGGCTTGGATACACCGCATAAAACGGCATCGACTGGCTTGCTTTCCAGTCCGGTAACAACTGTATTAACTTACCCGTTCTAAACTCATCACCCAGTAAGTAAGTGGCAAGGTAGGCAATGCCCCAACCTGCAATGGCTGCATCCCGAACGGCTTCAGCCAGATCCACTGAATAGTTACCCGAGACTTTTACGTTCAATTCTTGCTGATCTTTGGTAAACGCCCACCCCGTATAGTCGCGCTCCCAGCTTCTGTATATAAGGCAGTTATGAGAAGACAAATCATCCGGCTCTGTTGGCGTATCATGTTTCAATAAGTAATCTGGTGATGCCGCTACAACAAACTGGCAATCCGTCAAACGCTGCGCAATGTAGCCTTCAGGTAAATGCTCGTTGTTGGTTACCCATAAATCGAGCCCTTCGGCTAACATATCGACCTTATAGTCAAACAGATGTACTTCCACTTGAAGTTGAGGATAAAGTTCGCGTAACTCTTGAATCGCTGGGATAATGTGTAAGGTACCAAATGATTGCGACAATCCAAGACGTACCAAACCTGCCACTTCATCCCGCTGGGTCTCCATCTCTAATGTGGCGCTGCTCACCGCTTGTACCACTTGCTCACAGTGATGAAAAAAGGTTTTCCCTGCCTCAGTCGGCGTAAAGCTTCGCGTAGTGCGTTGAACAAGCTTGATACCAAGAGACGCTTCTAGCTGACTCAACTGCTTACTCACATGAGACACCGACACGCCTAAGCTCTTTGCAGCCGCTGTGAAGCTTTTATGTTTAAGAAGAGCGGAGAAAATCACCATTTGTGCGGCACGTTCAGATAACACGCTTTACCTCGATTTGATTATAGGAAAAACAAAGGACTCCGAAGAGCCCTCATATTGAATACTGGATGCCAAGTGATTATTTGATAACAGCTCAGTATTTGATTCGGTCAGCCAAGTGACTCACGGCGAGTGCGAAGTAGTAAGAGCGGTTCCACTTCATCAGTACGTTGTAGTTATTGTAAACCAGATACGTACGACCATTTTCGTCGTCCGGCATGATCAACCATGCTTTGATGTCTTCATCCAGTTTTGGCAACGGACTACCGTCGTATTTTGTGATGCCAAGTTTGCTCCACTCCTGAAGGTATTTACCTTTTTCAGCTGTGCGCCCTTCTAAGCTGCGATCAATGCCTTTAGGAACTTTCACTTGGCGACCCCAAGTATATTTGTCATCCCAGCCGGACTTGCTCAAATAGTTAGCGGTTGATGCAAATACGTCGACTTCAGATTGCCAAATGTCTTTTTTACCATCCCCGTTGCCGTCAGCGGCAAAACGTAGGAAAGAGCTTGGCATAAATTGACACTGTCCCATCGCACCAGCCCAAGAACCTTTAAAATTATCTAGCTCGATATGGCCTTGATCGAGGATCTGCAATGCCGACATGGTCTCTTTACGGAAAAACTCTTCACGACGACCTTCAAATGCCATTGTCGACAACGCGTCAATCACTTTGAAGTTACCCGTAAATTTACCAAAGTTACTTTCTACACCCCACAGCGCCACGATAAAGCGAGGCTGCACACCGTACTCATCGCCTATACGCTTTAGCTCGGTGTAATGCTCTTTATAGAGTTGTCTTGCTTGCTTCACCTTCCATTCAGGCACCGCGCGAGGAATGTATTCATCCAACGTCAGTTTCTTCTCTGGCTGGTTTCGGTCCGCTTTTACTGCTCGAGGCTTGTACTCAACATTAGCAAAAGCAGCACTAATGACCTGCTCTGAGATACCTTTATCACGCGCTTCAGCACGCAGCTTATTCAAGTATTCATCGAAACCCTCGCTACTTGCAAAAGCCGAGGTACACACACCAACGCTAAGCATGGTAGCCAGTATTTTTTTCATATTGCCCTCCTTGAGCAAGGCAGAAATCCCAGATGAAAAACGATGACGTTATTCGCCTTTCTGCTGGGCTTTTTGTTCTTTGTACTTTTCTAGTAGGTTCTCCGGCGGAGGCGGAACCTGCAAAAAGAAGCCATCATTTTGCAATGAAGCCTTCACTTTTTCGATATCAACTTGTGCCAATTTACGGCCATCAAGTTTAATCGTCATAACAGCGATAGGCTTACCGAACATCTGCATTAAGGTGTCAGGAACCTGTGAAAAATCATCCTTTTTCGGAATATAGAGATAAGTACCTTCTTTTTTCGAGCTTTTATAAATAGAACAAAGCATGACACGCCTTTTATGCTGATTTAGCCGCGTTGAGTGCGGATTAGGTTGAAAACGTCAAATTCTCGCAAACTTAATAGCAAATTTGAGATTAATTCACCTATTTGCCCACGAGAGAACTTGCTGCGTCAAAGGATGAAATATAACATGACAGACCTAGTTTAAGGCAACGCTCTTTCAATAAAGGCAAGAAGTCCACGATGACCCATTCACCAGACCTTAAAGGTAGCAGTTTTACATTGTCAGTTTTACACCTTTCTGACAATGAGATCGCAAAGACTGTCGAATTTTTGCAAGAAAAAGTTTCTCAAGCACCTTCTTTTTTTGCATCCGCGCCTTTGGTAATCAATATAGCAAAAGTACAAGGCGACATTGATTTCCCTAAGCTTAAACAAGGCATCTCAGATGCTGGTTTTATTCCGGTCGGTGTAACGGGCTGTAAAGACAAGCGTGTACAAAATCTTGCTTCCGAAGCTGGCTTCGCCATTATGTCGGCGAGCAAATCACCAAGCCAAGCACCTGCCAAAATGGCGCCAACGAAAGTAGTTCGCACGCCTGTTCGATCAGGACAACAGATCTACGCGAAAGATGGTGATTTGGTGGTGTTAGCGCACGTAAGTGCTGGTGCTGAAGTCATCGCTGACGGCTCTATTCATATCCATGGCACACTTCGAGGCCGTGCGATTGCAGGCGCAAGTGGTCAGCAGGAAGCGCGTATTATTTGCCACGATTTACAAGCAGAACTGGTATCCATTGCGGGTGACTACTGGTTAAGCGATCAAATTGAAAGCGAGTACTGGCAAAAGAAAGTAATGATCAGTAAAGCCGATGAATCATTGCATTTAGAAGTTCTCGCGATTTAATCTAAAAAGGAAAAAAAATGGCACGCATTATTGTAGTAACGTCTGGTAAAGGTGGCGTTGGTAAAACCACTTCAAGCGCAGCCATCGCCTCTGGTCTAGCTCTGAAGGGAAAAAAGACCGCGGTGATCGATTTTGATATCGGTTTGCGTAACCTCGACCTAATCATGGGCTGTGAGCGCCGTGTCGTGTATGACTTTGTGAACGTCATTAACGGCGAAGCGACATTAAACCAAGCGCTGATCAAAGATAAGCGCACGGACAACCTATTCATTCTTCCTGCTTCTCAAACTCGTGATAAAGACGCACTGACAAAAGATGGTGTTCAGCGCGTATTCGGCGAACTTGATGAAATGGGCTTTGATTTCATTATTTGTGATTCACCAGCAGGTATAGAACAAGGCGCATTGATGGCCTTGTATTACGCAGATGAAGCCATTGTCACAACGAACCCAGAAGTCTCTTCTGTGCGTGACTCTGACCGCATTCTCGGTATTTTAGATTCTAAGTCACTGCGTGCAGAACAAGGGCTAGAGCCAGTAAAACAACACCTGCTACTGACTCGCTACAACCCATCTCGCGTCACTCAAGGCGAAATGCTAAGCGTTGAAGACGTAGAGGAGATCTTACATATTCCACTACTGGGCGTGATTCCAGAAAGCCAAGCCGTGCTTAACGCGTCAAACAAAGGTGTGCCAGTCACTTTTGACGATAACACCGATGCAGGTATGGCTTACTCTGACACCGTTGATCGCTTATTAGGCAATCAGGTTGAATTTCGTTTCCTTACTGAGGAGAAGAAAGGACTCTTTAAACGACTCTTTGGAGGCTAGACATGTCATTATTAGAATTTTTCCGTCCACAGAAGAAAACTTCTGCGAATCTAGCTAAAGAGCGTTTGCAAATCATTGTTGCTGAGCGCCGCAGCCAAAATGATCCAGCGCCTTCTTACTTACCTCAATTGAAAGAGGACATCTTGAAGGTGATCAGTAAGTACGTGGCAATTGATCCAAATATGGTTGACTTAACATTTGAGCACAAAGACGACGATATCTCAGTTCTTGAGCTCAATGTGAAGCTACCAGACGACGAGAAGTAAACCACTTTTCCTCACGAGATTGAATGCTCAGATTAGAATGAAAAAGGTTGGCACCGAGGCCAACCTTTTAATCTTTTATTACTTTAATGCTTTGTTCATCTTGTCGCCGAGCAGGTCCAAGCGCCAGCCCTGCATCAAGTCAGGCAACACTTCTGGATCGCGATCTTTTTTCCACACCCAACTGATCAGCTGATTAATCTGTTTTTTAGAAGCAAGGAACTCCGTCGCTAAGCCAGACTTCTGCGACGCCGATTTCACTATGTCTTTCATATTTTTGAAGACTTGTTTGTAACCTGGATAATCCATTAAGCGTTCAATTTTCGCTGGATACTCTTCAGAAGGTGTTTGCTTCGCTTGTTTAACAATCGCGGCAATCTTCGCGCCATGGCGGTTAATCGCTCGGATATCAATATCTTCCGCTTCCATCTTCTTAAAGTTCGTTAAGCCAAGACGAGCGACTGTTAATAGGTCACCTTCTTTGAAGATAAAGTTCAGCGCTAAATCTCGTTTGATTGCTTCACGATAACGCCACGTCGCCAATGGTTTTAAAATCGCCAGTTCAGAAGGTTTTAACTGCCAAGCACCTTTAATATCAAGGTAGGCATTCTCCTCATTAGTGACGCGAATGCGTTTTGAAACCAACAAATCACTTTCTTGTTGTACGGCTTCCCACCAACCTGCTTGCGTCACCTTATCGAACAGCTTTTCGTATAACGGTAATAAGTAATGCACGTCTGCAGCAGCATAATCTAATTGCTTTTGCGTCAACGGTCGAGCCATCCAGTCAGTACGTGATTCACTTTTGTCGAGCTCTACGCCTAAATATTCTTCCACCAGCGATGCGAAGCCTGTTGATAGACCGTGACCAAGAAAGGCCGCCATCAACTGTGTATCTACCATAGGGAATGGAGTGCAACCAAATGCGTTTTGGAAAACTTCTAAATCTTCACCACATGCGTGCAGCACTTTTAGCACAGAAGTATCTTTTAATAGCGCTACGAACGGCGTCATATCCGTTAATTCGGTCGGATCAATCAGCGAGAGGCGATTACCATCGAAAAGCTGAATCAGACCTAACTGCGGGTAGAAAGTGCGAATACGGACGAATTCGGTATCCAGCATCACTACATCTGCCTCTCGGGCGTGAATGCAAACTTCTTCTAGGTCTTTGTTTTTGGTAATAATTTGATAATTCACATACTTCTCGCTATAAAAAATGCCAGCAAAACGCTGGCATTCTATCATTTTTTAAATCTCTCGACTCGACGAAATCGGCTTATGCGCTTTTCTTCGCGAGTTCAGCGTCATTCTCTTCGCGTAAAACACGACGCAAGATCTTACCGACATTGGTTTTAGGTAAGTCTTCGCGGAACTCAACCAACTTAGGTACTTTATAGCCAGTTAAATGTTCTCGACAATGCGCGATCACTTCGTCTTTGGTCAAGCTCGGATCGCGTTTCACGACATAGATCTTCACTAATTCACCAGAGACTTCGTGCGGTTGACCAATAGCGGCCACTTCAAGGACTTTGCCGTGTAGCGCTACAACGTCTTCGATTTCGTTCGGGTAAACGTTGAAGCCTGATACTAAGATCATGTCTTTCTTACGGTCAACGATGTGCAAGAAGCCTTCGTTATCGAACTTAACAATGTCGCCCGTTGATAGCCAGCCGTCTTCGTTGATCGTATCTTTCGTCGCTTCAGGTCGTTGCCAGTAGCCTTGCATAACCTGAGGACCACGAACTTGAAGTTCACCAGTTTCAGTGTTCGGAAGCGCATTGCCTTCTTCGTCCACAATGCGAACTTCCGTTGATGGCACAGGCAGGCCAATCGATCCATTGTATTCAACAAGGTCATGCGGGTATGCCGCAACCAATGGAGAACACTCGGTTAGGCCGTAACCTTCTAGTAGGTAACAACCCGTGGTCTTCTGCCATCTTTCTGCCACTGAGCGCTGCACTGCCATGCCGCCGCCAACGGCTAAACGTAGGTTACTGAAATCCAACTCGTGGAAGTCTTCGTTGTTGATCAAAGCATTAAATAAGGTGTTCACGCCCGTGATCGCAGTAAACGGATGCTTTTGTAGCTCTTTTACGAATCCTGGAATATCTCGAGGGTTGGTAATAAGTAGGTTACGGCCACCCATTTCGACAAACAGCAGACAGTTTACGGTAAGAGCAAATACGTGATACAGCGGTAGCGCTGTCACGACCAATTCACGGCCTGGAGATAAAACCGGCCCGTACGCGCCTTTCGCCTGTAAAACGTTCGCAATCATATTACGGTGTGTAAGAATCGCGCCTTTCGCGACGCCTGTCGTACCGCCCGTGTATTGCAGGAATGCGATATCATCCCCAGACATAAACGGTTTAACGTATTGTAGACGACGACCTTTACGTAGAGCCTGACGCATTGAGATTGCACCAGGTAAATCGTACTTAGGCACCATGCCCTTAACGTACTTCACGACAAAATCGACAATCGTACCTTTCGCTCGTGGCAGCATTTGACCAAGGCTGGTTAACACCACGTGTTTAACTGGTGTTTTATCGACGATTTGTTCTAGCGTGTTCGCAAAGTTAGACACAATCACAATCGTCGTCGCACCTGAGTCATTCAATTGGTGTTCAAGTTCACGAGGAGTGTAAAGTGGGTTAACGTTTACGGCGATACAACCTGCACGCAAAATACCAAACAACGCCACTGGGTATTGCAGTAGGTTTGGCATCATCAGAGCAACACGGTCACCCTTTTGCAGTTTTAACTCGTTTTGCAGATACGCTGCGAATGCGCGACTACGCTCTTCCAATTTACGGAAGGTCATAACCGAGCCCATGTTCATGAATGCTGGTTGGTCTGCATATTTTTGTACAGACTGCTCAAACATTTCTACCAAAGACTCATATTGCTCTGGATTAATGGTTTCAGGTACGTCACTTGGATAACGTGAAAGCCATGGTTTATCCACGATGTTACTCCTCGTTTATAACTGGCTAAAAAATAGCGTCCTTTTTATTTTGAAAGCTATTACAGCACAGCGAACGTGCTTGAGCACGCAACTCTCAAACACTTGTTTAAATTTTGTTAACTACACCAAGAATTCGCGTTGCGACCTCGAGTATTTGCTCTAAATGACAGTGATGACCACCATTGACAGAAACCACTTGCGGCGGGTTCTCTCCCCAATCAGCTTGGTTAGATGGTAAATTCTGAAATCCTTGATCGCCTAATACGATCAAATGAGGACAACGTATTTGGCTGGTAATCGAGTTAGCATGCGCTTGCGCCATTCGGTAAAGCGACGCACATTTTAACTTGGCATCATGCCGCCAATACCATTTATCTCCTCGCTGCTCTGTTCCACGCTCGACTATCGGCAGAAGCTGCTCAGCGGTTAATTGATTGGCTTGCATGCGTAATTTTAACGCCAGATCGAAGGAGGTAATGCTTCGCTCTGGCTTGTTGTGCTGTCTTACTCGACTTAAAACGCCATCACGAAGACGAGGCAAACTGTTAGCAGGATCTTCAGTAAGAGGTCCTGCTCCCTCAATTTGCACAAGAGCTTCGACCTGCTCTGGAAACGCAGCACTATAGCAACTTGCGATTAAAGCACCAAGTGAATGCCCTACTAATATCAGTCTGTTTGGTGATAATTCGTCCAACAGCTGATGTAAATCGGCAATATAGTCGTGAAAGGGATAATAATTATCGTGAGATTTATGACTCGATAAACCGTGACCAAAATGGTCGATAGCAAGGAGGTGTAAGTGAGGATTAAGTTGGTTCAACTGCTCCATGAGCGCTTTAAAGCTGCCCGCATTATCTAACCATCCATGAAGAAAAACGACTGACAAGTCAGCCGTTTTTTCGTTCCCTATCTCTAGGGCTGCCATTTTGCCGACAGGAAGCTCGAATTGACGCTCATGCATCGCAGATTATTTGACCTGTTTTATCACTTTACCGTCTTGTGGGAAATCATTACGCCACATACGGCAGTTAATCGAGTAACATGGGTAAAAGTAGGTTGGCGAGTCATACATGCGTACACGTTCTTCAATTTTCCATAAACGGTACCCTTCCCCCTTAATAATCGGGAAGATGTAACCGTGCTCACCGATCTTTCCTTCTTCTTCCCCTGCTCCTTTGCCTACAACCGTCACCAAACGGCCTTCACTAAAGGCGACAGGCTCTAAATAGCCATCAAAATAGGTGACAAAACGTCCCGTAGGCTCTTCATCAATATCAGGTTTACCAGACTTACTTATAGGAAGGTTTACAATCTCTAGACGCGTTTTATCTTTAAAGTTATCCACTTTAGCGATGATTCCACCAAGGCGAACATCTTCACTCACTTGCCCTTGAGACTCAGCAAAAGCTTTATAGTCTGTAACGACCAATTCCGTGCTTGCATTTAGCTCCTCTGGCAACGAGCTACACGCAGACAAACCAACCGTAGCAAATAATGCGAGAAAAAACCGTCCAAAAACCTTCATAAACCACCTTTCAATATTAGTAACCCCAAGCAGGGGAGATCTCACACGTAAATATCGACACCAAGTAATTGAGCCAGTTCCTCTTTTTTAGCTCGATTCATGACATCCATGTACTGCTCCATTGCTTTACGTGCGCTCCCTTCAGGAAGGTCATATTGCACTTGAGCTCGGTGAATTAGCGACTCATCCACGTGTTTTATGGAGTGCGCCACAGCGTTAGCAACCTTTGAAGGCTGACCTACAGGCTGCTTTGTTTGTGATTTATCTACCTGCTTCTTTTTGCTGACTTTATTAGTGCGATTTGCACCGGGAATCAAAGAAGGAGGCAAGCCATTAATCGACGCCATAACGCTCCATAAAAATACAGGGCAAACGCCCTGCTTTTTGTCAGGTTAATGAAAAACGGATTATTCGCGGCCCGGAAGTTTTTTCCATGTCACATTATCGCGTAGATAAACTGGGCTAGAATCTTCTACCGGCACAGTATTACCCTTTTTAAATTCTTGTTCAGCAAGAATCACGATGTCTTGTGAATCAGGGTACAGAACCTCGCCATGCGTCAAATTAAACGGTAGGTCTGCTAATACTTCTTGGTAGGCATCCCAACCAGTACCTGCTGTCGTCCACGTTTTGTCGTCTGCTTGTGCTTCTTCAGTTAAACGTGCTGGTGGAATAACACACTCTGCATCAATACCAACCCATTCACCATTGTCTTGACGAGAATAGCGCGCCCAATAAACTTCACTCATACGTGCATCAATGGCAACAGCGACATTGATCACACCATGTAAACGATGGCTACCTTGAGCCATCGCAGCCAGCGTTGAAACGCCGATCATAGGTAAGTCAGCACCGAACGCCAAACCTTGTGCGATACCAATACCGATACGAACGCCAGTAAAGCTACCTGGACCACGTCCAAACGCTAACGCATCTAGCTCTTGTAGAGTCAGGCCAGCTTCTTTTAGTACTTCATCAACCATTGGCAGTACTTTTTTGGTGTGATCGCGTGGTGCAACCGCGCTACGTGAAATCACTTGATCATTAGCCAACAACGCAACTGAACAGTTTTCAGTCGCTGTATCGATAGCAAGAATTTTTGCGCTCATTTAACTCTCTACAACTCTCATTTATTGGGTTATGCCTCAGCACTTGCGTCTGTGACAGATTGTTCTGCTTTCAGGAATGCTTTGATTCCATCTAAGTCTCGCGTTCTTGGGATAGGTGGTAGGCTTCCGAGGAAAATACCACCGTAGTCTCGCGTGACAAGGCGATTATCACAAATGATCAACGCACCGTGATCCTTCTGATCTCGAATTAATCGCCCTACACCCTGCTTTAACGTAATCACTGCATCCGGGATTTGTACTTCAGCAAATGGTTCACCACCACGTAATCGACAATCCTCGATACGGGCTTTGAGTAACGGATCGTCAGGGGCGGTAAACGGTAATTTGTCGATAATAACACAGCTCAGCGCATCACCTCTAACATCAATCCCTTCCCAGAAAGCGCCTGTCGCCACGAGTAAAGCGTTACCCAGTTCCATAAACTCCGCCAAGGTTTTCTGCTTACTCATCTCCCCTTGCATTAACACAGGCAGATCAAGTACTTCTCGGAACTTCTCACCTAGTTCACGCATCATGCTGTGCGAGGTACATAAAAAGAAGCAGCGACCATCGTTTTCTTCAATCACCGGGGCAAGCATTCGGACTAACTTATCCGCTAAGCCGCTACTGTTTGGCTCTGGCAGATACCTTGGCACACAAAGGCGCGCTTGTTTTTGATAATCAAAGGGGGACGGCAGAGAAAATTGCTTTGTAGGCTTGAGGCCAAGGCGCTCAGTAAAGTGCTTGAAGTCGCCCGATACGGCTAGGGTTGCTGACGTGAAAATCCACGCGCCTTGTTTAATCTCTATTTGCTCATGGAACTTGTCCGCGACAGAAAGGGGCGTAATGTGCAGAGCGAAATGACGAGGCGAGGTATCGTACCAGTATGAGTAACCGGTAATATCGACATCACATACCCGGTCGATGCGGCCTTTGATCAAATTGGCTCGTTCAAAGGCGGTATCCAGTAATTGACTGCGCCCTAAGGCTATTTTGAGTACATCAATCGCCAATTCGAGGCTATCAGTTAAGCGCAATAATTCTCGCTTAATAGAGCCTGATTGCAACGCCTCACGCCAGTTGCCACGAAAGCCTGGCTCACCCAGTGCAATCCGCATGTCCATTGCGCTTTGCATGAGTTTGTCGCCCACTTTTTGCAATTGACGCATATCTTTGGCTTCGGTGCGGTAGGCTATTTCAATGTCTTTGGCAAGATCATGAATTTGACGGCTTGAAACTGACTGGCCGAAATATTCGCTCGCAATATCTGGCAACTGATGAGCTTCATCAAAAATAAACACATCGGCTTCTGGGATCAGTTCGCCAAATCCTGTTTCTTTGATCGCTAAGTCAGCAAGAAATAAGTGATGGTTCACCACAACAATGTCGGAATCCATGGCTCGCTTACGCGCTTTCAATACAAAGCAATCGGTGTAGCTCGGACACTCTTTACCTAAACAGTTATCATTGGTGGAGGTGATGGTCGGAATGATCATGCTGTCTTCTGGCAGATCATCACAATCACCAAGGTCACCTGTTTTGGTTTCTGATGACCAAGCACGCACTTTAACCAATTGAGTTAATAGCGTCGGGTCAGATTCATTAGTATGGCTTTCGACCATTTGGCGGCTCAAGCGATCCAAACACAGATAATTAGAACGCCCTTTTAATAACGCCACTTGACCATAAAAACCAAGCGCATTGACCATGAGCGGTAAGTCCCGATGGTACAACTGCTCTTGCAAGTTTTTCGAGCCTGTACTGATGATCACTTTTTTACCACTCAACAGCGCAGGGACTAGGTATGCGAAGGTCTTACCGGTTCCGGTTCCTGCCTCCACCACCAACTGGGTTTGATCTTTGATCGCACTACTGACGGCTTCCGCCATATCGATTTGTGGCTGACGAGCTTGAAAGCCAGGAATGGCATTACCTAACGCGCCATCAGAGGAAAAAGTTTTTGCGATCATGCTTGGTATTGAGTTTGAAAAATTATCGAGAGTATATCAGAGGAATAGGAGTGACATCAGCCCACAATCTGGCCAGCTTGCGGCGATGCACGGATATTTTGTTGAAACCAACGTAAGAATAGATTATTTATGGTGAAACATGGCAGTACAGTTACACCCGCCTGGGAATAATAACAAATTCGTACGCTAAAATATTAATGCATGGAAGTACCTGATTTATGGAAAAGAAAACACTGTTGACCCACTGTTCTGACGCCCCGGGTCTCATCTCAAAAATCACTAACATCTGTTACAAGCACCAACTCAACATCGTTCACAATAACGAATTTGTTGATAATACCAGTGGCCACTTTTTCATGAGAACGGAGTTGGAGGGATACTTCAACGATCAAACGTTTCTTGCCGATTTGGACCAAGCACTCCCGCAAGGTGCTAAGCGTAAATTGGTTGGCTCTCGCCGTAAGCGCATCGTCATTCTCGTCACAAAAGAAGCGCATTGTTTAGGCGATATTCTGATGAAAACCTACGACGGAAGCCTAGATGTTGAGATCGCCGCTGTGGTAGGGAATTACGACAAACTGCAAACTCTCACTGAACGCTTCGACATTCCTTACCACCACGTGACCCATGAAAACCTTAGCCGTGAAGAACACGAGCAGAAGATGTTAGAGGTGATCGACCAATACGATGCTGACTTTTTGGTGTTAGCTAAATACATGCGCGTATTGACGCCTACGTTTGTTGAGAAATACCACCACAAAATCATTAATATTCATCACAGCTTCTTACCTGCTTTTATTGGCGCTAAGCCATATCAACAAGCTTACGATCGCGGTGTGAAAATCATCGGTGCAACGGCACACTTCGTGACCAATGATTTAGATGAAGGGCCGATCATCAAGCAAGACGTCATTCCTGTCGACCATACATTCAATGCCCAAGATATGGCACAAGCGGGACGCGATGTAGAAAAGAATGTGTTGAGCAAAGCGTTGAATAAAGTGATCAATGACCACGTATTTGTTTACGGCAATAAGACGGTTATCCTTTAAGTTCATCGCATTTGAAAAAAGAAAGGGTTGCTCATTTGGCAACCCTTTCTTCTTAATAGTTGTTCAGAGCTCACTTATTCAGCCTGCTCAGACTCCACAATACGCTTAAGTGAATGCGGGTGCAGCTTGATACAAATGCCTTGGTACTTAAACGCCACGGTTGGGTTGTTCAAGCGTTCGCCTTCCCCTTTCGGGCTCGACAATTTGATCTTCACACCCAGCTCTTTTAACTCATCAAAACGCGCGCCAAACGCTGGGTAAGTGTGTTTCAAATCAGCAAGAAACTCATCTGCGGTTTCGGCATGAGACGGAATCACAAACTCCACATGTTCCCAGCTTTCATTTGGGTAGATTTTGCCTTCCGCAGGATATGGCAGCTCCAGACACTCAATCTTCCAGCCACGGCTTTCCAACGCTTTGTCGAATACGATAACGATGATTGGGCGACCGTTTATTTTCGCTTGTGAAATCACCTTACCGTATTGATTCCATGCTTCATGCGCGGCTTTCGCTGTTTCAATATCATTAATACGCAGCGCAATATGGTCAGCTTGAGCAAAGCTCAGATCCAGTTTTAACAGGGTTGCAAGCTCTTCAATCTTCGCCATAAATGCGTCCAGATCTTGGATCATCAATTCAGGCGTTAGGCGCTTTTCAACTAGTTGAGTCGTCATTGTGGCTCTCTTATGGGGCGATTTATCTCATTACTTTGAGCGCAATAGTAAACGCAAACTAAGCCACATTTCCATTCAATCGAAAAAGTAAAAATTTCGCCTATTCATCTCTGTATGAAAAGCAATAAAGTTGTTATGATTAGCCCCATTTTTGTGAACTCTAACAGAGCTCGGCGTACATTCTGCCGAGTTCTTTGTCCTTGAATTGAAGGAAACGCGTGTGAATATCCAAGCACTTATTAATGACAAAGTATCTCAGGCTCTAGAAGCCGCTGGCGCACCTGCAGGTAGTCCTGCAGCCGTTCGCCAATCAGCAAAGCCACAATTTGGTGATTACCAAGCAAACGGCGTAATGGGCGTTGCTAAAAAACTGGGTACTAACCCACGAGAATTTGCACAGAAAGTACTGGATGTTCTAGACCTAGATGGTATTGCGAGCAAAACAGAAATCGCTGGCCCTGGTTTCATCAACATTTTCCTAAGCGAAGAGTTCCTTGCGAAACAAGCCGACGCGGCGCTAGCAGACGAACGTCTTGGCGTAGCTAAAGAAGAAGCGCAAACCATCGTTGCCGACTACTCTGCACCAAACGTAGCAAAAGAAATGCACGTAGGTCACCTGCGTTCAACCATCATCGGTGATGCAGTGGTACGTACGCTTGAGTTCTTAGGTCACAAAGTGATCCGCGCGAACCACATCGGTGACTGGGGTACTCAGTTCGGTATGCTTATCGCAAACCTTGAGCGCGTACAACAAGAGTCTGGCGAAGTTTCTATGGAACTTGCGGACCTTGAAGGCTTCTACCGCGAATCGAAAAAGCTGTACGATGAAGATGAAGAGTTCGCAGTAAAGGCGCGAAACTACGTGGTAAGACTGCAAAGCGGTGACGAGTACTGTGCAGAAATGTGGAAAAAACTCGTTGATGTAACCATGATCCAAAACCAGCGCAACTACGACCGTCTAAACGTGTCACTGACTCGTGACGACGTAATGGGCGAAAGCATGTACAACGACATGCTTCCTAAGATCGTTGCAGACCTAAAAGAACAAGGTCTTGCCGTTGAAGATGATGGCGCGCAAGTTGTATTCCTAGATGAATACAAGAACAAAGATGGCGAACCAATGGGCGTTATCGTTCAAAAACGCGATGGCGGTTTCCTATACACAACAACAGATATCGCATGTGCAAAATATCGTTATGAAGAGCTAAGCGCAGACCGTGTGCTTTACTTCATCGACTCACGTCAACACCAGCACCTAATGCAAGCTTGGACGATTGTTCGTAAAGCGGGCTATGTGCCTGAGTCTGTATCTCTTGAGCACCACGCGTTCGGCATGATGCTGGGTAAAGACGGAAAGCCATTCAAGACTCGTGCGGGTGGTACCGTTCGTTTGGCAGATCTTCTGGATGAAGCAGAAGTTCGCGCAGCACAGCTGATCGAATCTAAAAACCCTGAACTAGATGCGGAAGAAAAAGAGAAGATCTCTAAAACAGTTGCAATGGCAGCGGTTAAATACTCTGACTTATCTAAACACCGTACGACTGACTACGTGTTCGATTGGGACAACATGTTAGCGTTTGAAGGTAACACAGCACCATACATGCAATATGCATACACTCGCGTAGCTTCAATTTTCGCTAAAGCTGGTGTTGCTATGGATGCTCTCCAAGGTGACATCAAAATCACTGATGAGAAAGAGAAAGCACTTATTGCTAAACTTATGCAGTTCGAAGAAGCGGTGCAATCTGTTGCTCGCGAAGGCCAACCACACATCATGTGTAGCTACCTATTCGAACTAGCAGGTCAGTTCTCTAGCTTCTACGAAGCGTGCCCTATCCTAGTTGCTGAAGACGAAGCAGTGAAACAAAGCCGTCTGAAACTAGCTGCGCTAACAGCGAAGACCATCAAGCAAGGTCTGTCTCTACTGGGTATCGATACTCTAGAGCGTATGTAATCCGCTTTTACGTAGTTAGCTTAAGTAGCACAAGCTAAATGATGACAAAGGTTGACGTGAAAGCGCCAACCTTTTGTTTTATCTGTCGTATACTAATTCAAACTAAAAATTAATCGGACAGCAATAATGAGTTTTGAACTTCATCCTCAATTGACAAAAGACACTTCGGTGATTGGTCACTTCCCACTTTGCGTCGCGCTTCTTCATAAAGATAATGCTGTGCCATGGATTATCTTGGTGCCTAAACGCGAAAATTTGAAAGAGCTACACCACTTGCCAATGCAAGAGCAACAACAGTTTTTGCTCGAATCTCAAGCGGTAAGCCAAGCACTCGAAGCGACATTCCACCCAGACAAGTTAAACCTTGGAGCCCTAGGTAACATGGTGCCACAGCTGCACATTCACCATATTGCGCGCTTTAAAGACGATATGGCATGGCCAGGACCAGTTTGGGGGAATACAAAAGGAGAGTTTCGTACTGACGAAGAACAAGAAGAGATTCTTAACCGAATTCGTAATGTGTTGTCGTTAAGCTCTATCTTCCGTAAAGCGTAACCGTTATATAACTTTTAATTCAGGTAGAAAGTAAAAAGCCGCATCATTGCTGATGCGGCTTTGTTGTTTGTGCGCGATGGTTCATTGCTCCTACTACATGGTCACGGTAAGTGACAAACCATCGTGCTTTGTGACTGCATAGCGTATTCGCGTTATATGATGAGCTTTATTTGTATCTACCAAGCGAGAAATGCGACCTTTGTTAATCCATACACTTAACATGGCGTCTGCACCGTCTTCACTCATTCCGAACTGTTTTGCTAGCTCAGATTGGGAAACCGTTCCTTTTTCGGCAATATATTGATAAAGCTCTTTTAAAATCATACGACTTGCGCCTCAAACTCGCCTTGATGTTTCTTGCCTACGCGCTTGAAAACACGGTACGTGCCAAAGAAAATCGCAATAATTGCGGCAATCCAAACGCCGCTGGTGATAGGGCTATCAGCGAAATGCATAAGCTGATGATAGAAAGTCGCACTCAAGTACGCGAGCCCCATTGTCCATACCGCTATAAAGCGCGCAAAGTTATTGCCGAATTCTCGAACATAGGCACCCATCGCAGCCACACAAGGAGTGTAAAGTAAGATAAAAATTAGGTACGCAAAAGCAGCATGACCAGAAACAAATTTCTCTTTTATGTTACCAAAGATCGATTCATCAATTTCTTGCTCCTCTGCGACTGCATGAGAATCTGCTAAATCACCAACGTCAATCCCCAGAGGATCAGAATAGCTCAGCCCTGCTAGGTTTTCAGGAATGCTCATCACCGCTTCTTCTAGGCTACCCATAAGATCAAATTCTGCATCCTCTCCATCGGTTGGCGTAGTGTATAAGCTGTTCAATGTGCCCACGACTGCCTCTTTCGCGAAGATACCAGTAATAATACCAACCGTTGCTGGCCAGTTATCCTCTTGAATACCAATTGGTGCAAACACTGGCGTCACAACCTGAGCGGCTTTTGATAGAACCGATTTATCACTGTCTTCATTACCGAATGTACCGTCAGTTCCTAGCGAGTTGAGGAAGCTCAAGATAGCAACAACCACAACGATGGTTTTACCTGCACCCAGTACGAAACGCTTAAGTTTTTGCCAAGTTTTGATCACGACGTTCTGCAACGTCGGAAGCTCATAGTCAGGCATTTCCATCACCAAACTATCACTGCTGCCAGGATACAGCGTATGCTTGAGGAACAAACCGGTAAACACCGCGGCGACAATACCAAGTAGGTAAAGTGCAAACACAATGTTTTGACCAGAGCCTGGGAAAAAAGCGGCAGCAAATAAAGCGTACACAGGTAAGCGAGCACCACATGACATAAACGGTGCCATCGACGCAGCCAACTTGCGCTCACGCTCTTGGTCTAGCGTGCGCGTTGCCATGATTGACGGAACGTTACAGCCAAAACCAAGAACCAAAGGGACAAACGCTTTACCCGGCAAGCCGATTTTCTGCATCACTTTATCAAGCACAAACGCAGCGCGTGCCATGTAACCCGAACTCTCAAGCACAGCAAGGAATAAGTACAAACACGCAATGACCGGGATAAAGGTCGCAACTGTTTGAATACCGCCGCCTAAACCATCAGCAATCACCGTAACTAGCCATACGGGGAGGTGACCATCTAATAAGTGGTGTCCACCATCAACCAGCAATGCGCCTACACCAATGTCAAAAAAGTCGATAAATGCACTACCGATGTTAATCGAGAACATAAACATCAAGTACATAACCACAAAGAAGAATGGGATCCCAATCCACTTGTTCAAAATAAACTGGTCGAGTTTTTCAGTCACGCTACGGCTCAATTTGCCTTCGCTTCGGCGAACTTTTTTACACTGTTCATGCAGGTATGTGTACTTGGTATCCGCGACATGCAAATCGATATCCAAATCTAAAGTCGCAATGACTTCCAATACTTTGCTTCTATCAATATCAGAAAGGCTATTGAGAACCATCGTATCTTTTTCAAGCGCACGAATCGCTAATGCACGATGGGCGACGGTTTGATCGTTAAAAAGTGCGGAAACAGTTTGAATCGCCGACTCCATCTTTTCACCGTAATGCAAAGATAACTCTTTAAGCGCGACTCCTTGAACAATGGACTTATGCAGTTTTTCTTTAAACTCTGCAACTTGAGTTTTATTGGTTGCAGATAAACTTACTACAGGACAACCTAACGTTTTCTCAAGCTCTGAAACGTTAATCATTTGACGTTCACGTTTTAGCGCATCCATTTTGTTGAGAACAACAATCATAGGACGGCCAAGTTCGCGAAGTTGTAACGTCATATATAAGCTGCGCTCTAAACTCGTGGCATCAACCACGTTGATAATGAGGTCGGCAGGATGAGTTAGAACCGCACGCGATGCAATGGATTCGTCAATACTATTGCTATCATTACCACTGTCTAACGAGTAAATGCCAGGAAGGTCAGTGAGCAAAAACTCGTCACCCGCATGTTTGAATTGTCCCGTTTTCTTTTCAACGGTGACGCCTGCCCAGTTACCAACTTGCTGTTTTGCACCAGTCAAACCATTAAATAGCGTCGTTTTACCACTATTAGGATTACCTACGGTAAGCACTTGATATTGCATTACACTCGCTCCACTTCAATTTTCTGAGCAATGGTTTCTCGCAATGCGACAGACACACCACGGACTTCGACTTGTAAAGGATCGCCCATTGGAGCACGTCGAATCACTTTGACTTCTGTATTGGGAAGCAGCCCCATTACCATGAGTTTCTTTCTGATATCTGATGAAAGACCATCTAACAACCGAATCGTCACCGTATCGCCAGGATTAATCTCTGATAACTTCATAGTGGCCCTTAAGAGTATTGCTAATGAGAAATATTATTATTTAATAAGTTTAGGCTGCCAATATTACTCTTCTATAACCCTTCAATCCTTGTGTGAAATCAAAGATTTCATAAATGTTTTCATGCTTTCAAACGTCAACTCCGTAAATTTCCTCTCGTTATTTACGTCAAAATTAACAATTAAAAATCACGACCAATGAAATAAAAATGTCACAAACAAATGGTAAAGATAAAAATTCCCAAACAAAACAACAGGTTAAATGACATTTAAAACTTTGTCGTTTTTCTCATATCAACATGGCGTTATTTTTATAAGAAAAATAAGTAACCTCTCGTATAGTTACTCCATCGAGAGGGCAACCTCTCAAATGAATTCCAGAGGTGGCATGGCAACATGTCACTCCGGCAGCAAGCGAAGGTGTCATTGACACCCGTGGTATAGTCCCCCCGGCTATACCACGATATTTTTTTTCATCTCTCTCTAAACTCTTTATCTTATCCACCTTTTCAGCACAGTTCTGTTTTCACGAATTTCGCATACCCCCACTACTCAAATGAACCAACGCACTCTAGATACAAAAATACAACCATTCATATATTTGTCGCCGTAGGTAAATCCGTCCTCTTAAGCCATGTATGGTTATAGCTAAGAACAGCGCTACTAACAGATAGAGCGTGACCGTGCTTACGTATTGAGAATGGATTTGTAGGCTAGATGTGATGAAGAAGCAATGAGAATCACTACATTGGTAGCTCTAGAATAGTAGAGCACTATAAGCAGCTCCCCAGTCTTTTGAATATTCACTAGGGAGTGTGTTATGAGGTTTTTAGTTGGTTTCTTGGCTTTCTTGAGTCAAAGCAAACTTGGAAGGAGGCAAACCAAAATGCAATTTAAACTTTTGGCTAAAGTAAGAAGGATCATTAAAGCCGCAGTTAAACGCTACTTCGCTGATTTTCTCGCCCGCTAATAACTGCTCACACGCCGTTTCTAAACGAACTTCGGTTACATAATCTTTTAACGTTCTTGACGAGGCTGATTTAAAGCGCCTCTGTAAAGAGCGTTCTGACATGAACAGCATTTTAGCCGCTAAAGCAGTACCAAACTCAGGGTCATGGTAATGCTCAGCCACCAGCTGATAGACTTTTTGCAACCATTCTTTCTCTGGGGTCACTTTATCTTCGACGATAGGTTCAGACTCAAATTCTTGCAGAGATTCATCCACATAACTCATCTCCTTCGCAGTTGGCCATGTAATTTCGATTTTATTTTGAGCGTCGGAAGTAAACACCGCCAAGTATCCTCCACTCGTTGTCACTAACTGGGCAAGATGATCAATACTCAATTCAGAGTGATTCATATTAGATGGACGCCCGGTCGTCACTTTATTAGGCAGTTGCGTCCCATAATCAAGAAAACTCAATGAAACAATATCATTGCCCTCTTCTAGCATGATTCTCACCGTTTGGCCTCGGAAAGAACGCTTGATGATATTGGCAAAAATGCTGTTGAAGATAACATCAAGGTTAAAGCTTTCCAGAGCAATTCGACTTGTTTTTCTCTCATCTTCAAGCTCCACCATAATCCCAGCCTTCGCAAAATCATCTTGCCATACATCAACCACCGATTGAGTTATCTGACTCAAATTGTAATTGTGACTGCCGCCGCTAGCTTCACCAGGAACACTTTTTAACTCATTTAATTGCCATGTCGTTTTCGCCAGATGATCTTCCGTAGCTGCATCCAAAGGTATGGGTAATTTTGCCGCTATAAAATCGACACTGGACTTAATAGATTGCGCCACGTGATCAACCAGCAGGTTTCTGACTTGAATCTGTTTACGTAGCTGTTGGTTACTCGTCAACAACACTCGGCTTTGATGCCTCAACTGGTTAGTTTTGAGTGTCACTTGCGCAGCTAAATCACGGTTAGCCTGTACAACATAGCGAGAACGCCAGTACATAAGTAGTGCAACCATGGCAATACTCGCGACCACAAAACCTAAAATTGCGAGTTGCGATAAATACCAAGGATTAAGCACAATAAAATATGACTCGAGCCCAACCAATCCAGCAGCGACTTGAGACTCATTACTTACCTGTAGATGGTATTCACCGGAATTGAGATGCTCTAGAGTCAGTTGGCCTCCCTCTAGCGCTTGCCAAGGATCATCGCTATTCAATCGATAATACAAATTTTGGCTGTCTGGTTTTGGCATCACGCCAAATAAGAAACTTAGAGAAGAGCCATACGGTAATTTTATGCCATTCAAATCGGCGCTACCAACTTGTAGAATCTCGTTTTCAAGCACAACTTGGCTCACGATAAACTTCGACTCTGGAGGGTTGGACACAAGCAGCTTGGATGCTTCAGCTTTTACCAACCCGTATTTCGACCCTAGGACGAGCTCTCGCTCACCACCTTCTTTTTGCTGTATAACACTGCAGATTCCTGGTAGAAACTCGTTGTTCATTAAGCCAGACGCCGATGAATAATGTTTCACTAATTCACCCGAAAGGTGGTAATAGCTTAATCCGACAGAAGAGGCTAACCACACACCTTGCCTGTCTCTGATCAAGCAAGCAGGTCGCGCGTTGGGCACACTCATTTCAACAACATGTTTCTCGTTACTTCCTTTAATCGTTTTAAAAACGCCGTAAGATGACGCAAACCACTGACTGCCATCAACCGCCGTGACCATGTCTAATGATTCACCAAATTTTTCGGAATAGCGGATGAACTGGATGTTTTCATTGCTGTATTGATAAATCCCATGATCGGTCCCTATCAATAGAGAATCTTCAGTGTCGTATAAACGCGTAACCTTAGCTGGTAAGTACTGACTTACTAGCCACTCACTTCCAAAATTTCTTACGCTTTGCTTGGTTATATCAACATTGTAAAGATGGTATCCGCTTGATACCCAGAGACGCTCATTACCATCTACAGTCACATGCTCCACTCCGTGTCCAGCCATAACCTGTAAATAAGGAAATGTCACTTTGTTAAGACCATTCAGCTCGAATATTTCGAGCCCTTTAGAGGTCGCAAGCCAAAGCATCCCACCTTGAAATGCAAATTCATTGATCTGCGAATCAAGCTCCAAGACTTTGATGTTGCCACTCTCACCTGTCCGATAAAGCTTTCGGTCATCCGCGAACCAAAGCGCATCATCAGGTCCTGTGGAGGTTTGTCGAATTCGCCCTGATAAGGTTTGCGAGTCATAACTACTGAAGGTTACTCGTTCAAACTTTTTACTAAACAAGGAGTAATAACGAATGCCTTGGTTAGTCGCGATCCACATCCCTCCCATGTTGTCACTCAGTAGCGAATAGATCTTTGTATTATCCAGCTCCAGTTCAAGAAAGCTTGCAGGCTCGACTTCTGTCACTTCGCCTGACAAGAATGAGTATAAATACAGACCATGCTCAGTCCCCACCCAGTACTCTTGATTTGTCTCAGCGAAAGTCAACACATGAGAGCCGCCAATCTTAATCACCTCTTTATCAGGTTGATAAATATTGAAAATTAATGCCCCACGCAACGTTCCTACCAGAATTTCTCTGCGCGTGTGTGAGTAGTAGATCTTTTCAATGTAGTTCTGACCTGAAGCGACTACATGGTCAAACTTATCTCCTTCTGAAAGATAAAAGCCAGAAGTTGTAGCAAGTGCCCACTTCTCTTCGAGCAGAACTGCATCGTTAATATAAACATAGCTATTGTTGCTATGTTGATAGAGCTGCAACAAAGAAAAGGACTTTAACTCGCTAGTATCGATGTTGTAAGTATAGAAATGTGCGCCATCACTAACCCAAATATAATCTTCAGAAGAACCGATTTTTCTTATTTGCGACCCGGGGTTTAAGCTAAAGACTAAACGTCTTTCTTGATTTGGATAAGTTTGATACACCTCATTCTCAACAAAGGTCCAGAACGAGCCTTCATGATAAGCCAGTTGCTTGGCAGACGTTTGTAAAAAACTGCCTGATTTAGGTAGGATATTTTGGCCATCATAAAACAACACCCGCCCATGCACGTCGTGAATCCACAAGCCTCCTTGCTCACCCAAGAACAATTTTTTAGCCGCAATAAAAGTACCCTTAACCTGAGTCGGCAAAGGGTAAAAGATGGCATTCGCATTATGAAGAGCAAATGCTTGGAAAGATAGGAAAAAGCCCAACAAGACAAGGGCTAATTGGCGTAGCAAGACGAAAACCTTTTATATCAACTTGTGCTCGGCGCTCACCGTCCATATCTTCTACAGCATGGACTTATACGGTTATTTTGAGCTGCTAATTATTGATAATGATATCTCAATTACTGTTTGAGAAAAGGCTCGCCTTGCCAAAGGTTGTAATTCTTACTACTGGATCACGTTAAAAGGACTATTCCTACACAACAACACTACTTAATCCGTCTTTTGGCTCAAGCACTGCTCAAAATTATTCGCCATATTGTTGAGAAAAGTAAAGTAACTGCCCGGTTTTGCTTCAATTGTGCTCCCTAATGGGTCAAGTTCTCCTTTGGCAACTTTACTACCTCGCATCACACTCTGAACGACAGCTGGAGTAAACTGAGGTTCAGAAAACACGCAAGCTACATCTCCTGAACTTAACTTTTGACGAATTTGGATTAAGGTTTTTGCTCCCGGCTTACGATCCGGGCTCACGGTGAAGTGCCCCATTTGATTTAACTCATAACGCTCTTCGAAATAACCATAAGCATCGTGAAACACAAAGTAACCTTTGTCTTTCACTGGCGATAATTTCTTCTTGATCTCTAGGTCCGTCTGGCTGAGCTCAGTTTCAAATTTTTTAAGGTTTTCTTGGTACTGTGCTGCATTTTCCGGATCAAGTGATCCCAGTTGATTCACGACAGCCTTGGCAACTTGTTGTGCTTGACTTACACCTAACCAAAAGTGCGGATCATGTGAACCATGATCGTGGCCATCATGGTCATGGTTGTGCTCACTATCAAACTCACGCAAATCTAGATCTGGAATTTGACTAATAGTCAGAGTATTCGATCTGTCTGACACGACTTTTTCCAGAAACGGTTCGAGATCATGTCCGTACCAAATAACTAAATCAGCAGAAGCGATTTTCTTAACATCCGATGGGCGTAAAGCGTAATCATGGGGCGAAGTGTTAGACTGCAGTAATACATCTGGCGAAGTCACCCCTTGAGTAAGCTCTGTCACTAATAACTGAATAGGTTTGATACTCGTTAGTACCGTTACTGCGTGTGCTGGCAACGTTAGCATCGCTGACGCAGCAAGAATTAATGCTCTTTTCATAGTTTTACTTGGGATATGGTGTAGAAAGTGTGATAATGTTACATTATAACATTATTGATTTGCAAATGAGTTTCATTCATGTCTTCCTTAGTCCATCTTGAGCACTTATGCGTCGAGTTCGATGGCCGCAGAGTTCTCGATAACATTAGTATGGAATTACAAAAGGGCAAAATAACAACCCTAATTGGTCCCAATGGAGCGGGAAAATCAACGTTAGTCAAAGTCATTTTAGGCCTTCAAAAACCGACTAGCGGCAAATTAAACCGACAAAGAAAACTAAAAATTGGTTATGTTCCTCAAAAATTGAAACTCAATGACTCTCTTCCATTGAATGTCACCCGTTTTCTAAATTTAGCAGGAAAATACAGTAAACAAGAATGTATTGATGCATTAAGGCTTGTTGGCGCTGAGCATTTAATTAGTAGTAACATGCATCGCTTGTCAGGTGGTGAAAACCAACGAGTATTACTTGCGCGTGCTTTGCTTCAACGCCCAGAGCTGTTAGTGCTAGATGAACCTGCGCAGGGTGTGGATATTCAAGGTCAAATCGATCTCTACGATCTAATTGAAAGCATTCGTCACCGATTCGATTGCGGTGTATTTATGGTGTCACACGACTTACATTTAGTAATGGCCAAAACAGATGATGTCATTTGTCTGCATCACCATGTTTGCTGCTCTGGTTCACCTGCCACGATTACTCAGCACCCTTCTTACATCGCGCTATTTGGCAATGCAGCGAGAGAATCGCTCGCGTTTTATCATCACGACCACGAGCATCATCATCACGATTTATCCGGAACGCCAGTAACTGGCGATGCGACATCATGCTCCAACCATAAACACGGACATCATCACCATGATTGAGTTTCTTCTACCTTCTGTTCTTGCTGGTATTGGCATCGCGATCATTGCAGGTCCTCTTGGGTCATTCGTCGTTTGGCGCAAAATGGCTTACTTCGGTGATACCTTGGCACATGCTTCATTGATGGGTTTGGCATTAGGCTTTCTGCTCAACGTGAACCTTTATCTTGCACTACTCGTTTGCTGTTTAGCTCTGGCCGTTTTGCTTGTCACTCTGCAAAAGCAACAACTTGTGGCTACAGACACGTTGTTAGGTATCTTGGCACACAGTGCACTCTCTATCGGTTTAGTATCGGTTAGCTTTTTGGAAAACGTGCGCGTCGATTTAATGAGCTACCTATTTGGGGACTTACTTGCAGTCTCTCCACAAGATCTGATGTTTATTTACACAGGTGTTGTTGCGGTAAGTGCATGTTTGTACGTCTTCTGGCGCCCACTGCTTTCTAGCACTGTTAGTGAAGAACTTGCCGCTGTTGAGGGCGTAAATACAGACTTAGTTAGATTGGTGTTAATGCTAATGGTGGGTGTAGTAATCGCAGTAGGTATGAAGTTCGTTGGCGCGTTGATCATGACTTCGCTCCTAATTATCCCAGCAGCAACAGCACGTAAGGTTTCTTCATCACCAGAGCAAATGGCACTGTTCGCATCCATTATCGGTTCTGTGGCAGTACTAATGGGGCTTAGCCTATCATGGCACTTCGATACGCCGGCTGGCCCATCAGTAGTAATCAGCGCAACATCTCTGTTTATGCTTAGCCAATTTATTCGCCAAAAATCGTAAAAAGTACCTTGATACAAAAAAGCCTAGCAATAATTGCTAGGCTTTTTTAGCTTTAAGCTTCGAGTTGGAAATTACCAGCCCGTTACTTCACGTAGACCTTGGCCGATCTCTGCTAGAGATTTCACAGTCTTAACGCCCGCCGCTTCTAGTGCTGCAAATTTGTCTTCAGCAGTACCTTTACCGCCAGAGATAATCGCACCAGCGTGGCCCATACGTTTACCAGGAGGAGCAGTTACACCAGCAATGTAGGAAACCACTGGCTTCGTTACGTTTTCTTTAATGTATGCTGCTGCTTCTTCTTCTGCTGTACCACCGATTTCACCGATCATAACAATCGCTTCAGTTTCAGGGTCTTCTTGGAACAGTTTTAGAATATCAATGAAGTTTGAACCTGGGATTGGGTCACCACCGATACCAACACAAGTAGACTGGCCGAAACCTTCGTCAGTTGTTTGCTTAACTGCTTCGTAAGTTAGAGTACCGCTGCGAGATACGATACCTACTTTACCTTTCTTGTGGATGTGACCAGGCATGATACCGATCTTACACTCATCAGGAGTGATAACACCCGGACAGTTAGGACCGATCATACGAACGCCAGTTTCTTCTAGCTTCACTTTCACGTCGATCATATCTGTTGTAGGGATGCCTTCCGTGATTGTTACGATTAGCTCGATGCCCGCATCAATCGCTTCTAGAATTGCATCTTTACAGAAAGGTGCTGGAACGTAGATTACTGTCGCTGTTGCGCCAGTTGCTTCTACTGCTTCGCGAACTGTGTTGAATACAGGTAGACCTAGGTGAGTTTGGCCACCTTTACCTGGAGACACACCACCAACCATCTGAGTGCCGTATGCGATAGCTTGCTCTGAGTGGAAAGTACCTTGACCACCAGTGAAACCCTGACAGATTACTTTAGTGTCTTTGTTAATTAATACAGACATTATTTAGCCTCCGCAGCAGCAACAACTTTCTGAGCAGCATCCGTTAGCGACTCAGCAGCAATGATATCAACATCAGAATTAGCAAGAACTTCGCGACCTAGGTCAGCGTTAGTACCTTCTAGACGAACAACAACAGGTACGCTTACACCTACTTCTTTAACCGCACCGATAATACCTTCTGCGATCATGTCACAACGTACGATACCACCGAAGATGTTAACAAGTACCGCTTTCACGTTGTCATCTGATAGGATGATCTTGAATGCTTCAGCAACACGCTCTTTCGTCGCGCCGCCACCTACGTCTAGGAAGTTAGCTGGTTTGCCGCCGTGTAGGTTTACGATATCCATCGTACCCATTGCTAGGCCTGCACCGTTAACCATACAGCCAACGTTACCGTCTAGTGCTACGTAGTTCAGTTCCCACTGAGCTGCGTGTGCTTCACGCTCATCTTCTTGTGATGGATCGTGCATTTCACGAAGCTTAGGCTGACGGTAAAGAGCGTTTGAATCGATGTTGATCTTACCATCAAGACATAGAAGGTTGCCTTCACCAGTAACCACAAGCGGGTTGATCTCAAGTAGAGCAAGATCGTACTGGGCGAACATCGTGCCAAGACCCATGAAGATCTTAACGAATTGTTTGATTTGGTCGCCTTCAAGACCAAGTTTGAACGCAAGCTCGCGACCTTGGTAAGCTTGTGGGCCTACTAGTGGATCGATTGCAGCTTTGTGGATAAGCTCCGGCGTTTCTTCCGCAACTTTTTCGATTTCCACACCACCTTCTGTTGAAGCCATGAAAACGATCTTACGGCTTGCACGGTCAACAACCGCACCTAGGTATAATTCGTTTGCGATGTTTGAAGCTTCTTCAACAAGGATTTTTGTAACTGGCTGACCGTTAGCGTCAGTTTGGTAAGTCACTAGGTTTTTACCTAACCACTTTTGTGCAAACTCTTTAACACCTTCTTTTGTATCGTGCAGCTCTACACCGCCCGCTTTACCACGGCCACCAGCGTGAACCTGACATTTAACTACTTTCTTTTCTGTACTGATACGGCCTGCAGCTTCAAAAGCTTCTTGTGGTGTATCACACGCGTAGCCTTCTGGCACAGGCAAACCGAATTCTGCAAACAGCTGTTTGGCTTGGTATTCATGCAAATTCATTTCGATATTCCGTTTGTTTTTCCCTTAAGGGATTTATTATTTCCATAACGCTGCAGTCTTGGCTGCTTGTACGTCTGTAGGGTCTTCTCAAATCAATCCCTCATCACGAGTACTCATGGTGTGGGATTCAAATGAAGGCCAGACGTTGAGCTAGTCTAGCCATTGAAATTTTTAACGTCTAGCTACCTACGATAACTAGACGTTTTAGCGATATTAAACGTCTAATAGGAGACGTGCTGGATCTTCTAGCAACTCTTTAATCGTCACTAGGAAGCCAACAGACTCGCGACCATCAATTAGGCGGTGGTCGTAAGACAGCGCTAGGTACATCATCGGCAAGATTTCAACTTTGCCATCCACTGCCATCGGACGCTCTTGGATCTTATGCATACCAAGAATCGCTGATTGAGGTGGGTTGATGATTGGTGTAGACATTAGTGAACCGAACACACCACCGTTTGTGATAGTGAAGTTACCGCCCATTAGCTCGTCTACCGTTAGCTTGCCATCACGACCTTTGATAGCCAGTTCTTTGATGCCTTTTTCAACATCAGCGAAACCAAGCTTGTCACAGTCTTTTAGGACTGGTGTAACTAGACCACGTGGCGTTGATACCGCCATGCTAATGTCGAAGTAGTTGTGGTAAACAATGTCATCGCCATCAATCGAAGCATTTACTTCTGGGTAACGCTTAAGCGCTTCTGTCACAGCTTTCACGTAGAAAGACATGAAGCCTAAACGAATACCGTGACGCTCTTCGAACTGATCTTTGTACTGTTTACGAAGGTCCATGATTGGTTTCATGTTCACTTCGTTAAACGTCGTTAGCATTGCCGTGTTGTTCTTCGCCTCTAGTAGACGGTTAGCGACTGTCTTACGCAGGCGAGTCATTGGAACACGTTTTTGGCTACGAGCCGCTGCCGGCACGTCAACCACTGCTGGTGCCTCTTCTTTTGGCGCAGCTTTAGCGTTCGCAAGATGCGCTTCAATATCTTCGCGCGTAATACGACCACCAACACCAGTGCCTTTCACTTGGCTTGCTTCTAAGCCATGCTCAGCCAATAAACGACGTACTGCTGGGCTTAGTGCATCATTGCTTTCTTCGCTAAGCGCAGCTTTATGACGTTTATCAGGAGATGCTTCCGTACCTTCTGTTTTATCTGCGGTAGGCTCACCTGCAACTGCACCTGGCTTCAATTTAGCAATGATTTGTTTAGAAAGTACTGTCGCACCTTCTTCTTCAACGATAGCTTCCAAAACGCCTGCTTCCGGAGCTGGCACTTCTAGCACGACTTTGTCTGTCTCGATGTCAACCAAAACCTCGTCACGCTCTACTGCGTCGCCTGGTTGTTTGTGCCATGTCGCTACGGTTGCATCAGCAACTGATTCAGGTAAATCTGGAACCAGAATTTCAATTGTCATATCTGTTTCTTCCTTTAACTTCTAGTTCTTAATTCGAAGTTTTTGAGTTCACGTTCAGAGCGTCTTCAACCAACGCTTTTTGTTGTTTCAAGTGCACCGACATGTAGCCAACTGCTGGCGAAGCAGAAGCTGGGCGACCTGCGTATTTAAGATCTGCACCTGCAGGAATAGCGGCACGGAAGTTGTGTTGGCTACAGTACCAAGCACCTTGGTTCTGAGGCTCTTCCTGACACCACACGAAGTCTTCAACGTTAGTGTATTGAGCAATCGCTGTTTGTACTTCTTCCATCGGGAATGGATAAAGCTGCTCGATACGCACGATAGCAACATCGTCTTGCTCGTTGTTACGGCGCTGCTCCAGTAGGTCAAAATAAACCTTACCTGAACAGAACACGACGCGTTTTACTTTGCTTGGGTCTAAATCATCTACTTCTGGAATTGCAGATTGGAATGTACCGTCCGCTAAGTCTTCAATTGTCGAAGTACATAGAGGATGGCGCAGCAAAGATTTTGGCGACATAACAATCAGAGGTCGACGCATTGGGCGTACAACTTGACGACGAATCATGTGGTATACCTGAGCCGGTGTTGAAGGAACTACAACCTGCATATTTTGCTCAGCACACAACTGAAGGTAACGCTCTAGACGTGCAGAGGAGTGCTCAGGGCCTTGACCTTCGTAACCGTGAGGTAGAAGCATTGTGAGACCACACAAGCGTGCCCATTTCTGCTCACCTGACGAGATGAATTGGTCAATCACAACCTGCGCGCCGTTGGCAAAGTCACCAAACTGCGCTTCCCAGATAGTCAAACCACCTGGCTCTGCTGTTGCGTAACCGTATTCAAATGCCAATACCGCTTCTTCTGACAGTACTGAGTCAAACACTTGGAATGGCCCCTGATTGTCATGAATATTCGCTAATGGAATGTACGTACTTGCATCTGTTTGGTTATGAAGAACCGAGTGACGGTGGAAGAAAGTACCACGACCCGAATCCTGACCAGAAAGGCGAATACGCTTACCATCATCAACTAATGTTGCATACGCCAATGTTTCGGCCATACCCCAGTCGATTGCTTTTTCACCGGTCATCATTGCTAGGCGATCGCTGTAAAGCTTATTAACACGGCTTTGCAGTTTATGGCTTTCTGGATACTGACAAAGACGATTACCCAACTCGATAAGACGCGTCTTGTCATATTTTGAATCCCACTCCATATCCCATTCATGCCCTAAGTAAGGGGACCAGTCTACAGAGTGCAACGCCATTGGACGCCATTCTTTAACCACCACTTCACCGCGGTCTAATGCGTCGCGGTACTCATTGACTAACTGAGTCGCTGTCTCGATATCTGATTCGTTTTTATCGATCAGAATATCCGCATACAATTTGCGTGGTGTAGGGTGTTTTTTGATTTTTTGGTACATCAAAGGCTGAGTCGCGTTTGGCTCATCGGCCTCGTTGTGACCGTGGCGACGGTAACACACCAAATCAATCACGACATCGCGCTTGAACTCGTTGCGGTAATCCAAAGCAATACGAGTAACAAAAGCAACCGCTTCTGGGTCATCGGCATTCACGTGGAAAATTGGCGCCTGAACCATCTTCGCGATATCTGTACAGTACATCGTTGAACGCGTGTCACGAGGGTTAGACGTCGTAAAGCCAACTTGGTTGTTAATAACGATACGCACCGTACCACCGACTTGGAAACCACGAGCCAGTGACATGTTGAACGTTTCGGCAACCACACCCTGACCAGCGATTGCAGAGTCACCGTGGATAGTGATAGGAAGCACTTTGCTACCTTGATTATCACCCAAGCGATCTTGACGTGCTCGCACCGACCCCATGACTACTGGGTTGACGATTTCTAGATGCGATGGGTTAAATGCAAGAGCTAAGTGAACATCACCACCTGGGGTAGCAAAGTCGGCAGAGAAGCCTTGGTGATATTTCACATCACCCGTACCCCAAGTTTCGTCGTGTTTACCGGCAAACTCATCGAACAGATCTTGAGGCTTCTTACCAAGCACGTTCACCAGCATGTTCAAACGACCACGGTGAGCCATACCGATAACCACTTCACGCATCCCACTAGTTCCCGCGTGACGGATCAACTCTTTCGTCATCGGAATCAGTGCGTCACCACCTTCTAGAGAGAAACGTTTTGCACCTGGGAATTTCGCCCCGAGGTAACGCTCCAAACCTTCAGCGGCTGTTAGCTCTTCTAGGAATGTGCGCTTCTCATCTTTGTTGAATGATGGCTGGCCTACGACAGACTCAAGACGTTGTTGGATCCAACGTTTTTGCTCTGTGTCAGTCATGTGCATGTATTCAGCACCGATGGAACCGCAGTAAGTTTTGTTGAGGGCTTCATAGATGTCTTTCAATTTCATGGTTTCTTGCCCAACAGCAAAAGAACCTACGTTGAAAGTTTCTTCGAAGTCATCTTCGGTAAGATTATGAAAAGCAGGGTCTAACTCCGCCACAGTTGGGCGTTGCCATAGACCTAGTGGGTCTAATTCTGCAGCTTCATGTCCGCGGAAACGGTATGCGTTGATTAGCTGTAGAACTTTTACTTGTTTTGCATCGACATCTGGGTCACTAACTTGGACATTGTAATGCTTTGTTTCTCTAGCGAGTCGACGGAAGTAGTCACGGACACGTGAATGTGGTTGTTCTGCCACTTCTTCTGACGGCTTAGGTAAGCCTTCAAAAACACGTTTCCACTCCTCACTTACCAGATCGGGATCACTTAGATACAGTTCGTAGAGGTCCTCTACATACGTTGCATTGGCGCCAGCCAAGTGTGAAGACTCGAGCCATGCCTTCATCACGCCGTTGTGCATATTTTCCCTTAACCAGTAGTTTTCACGTTTGCTTCGGTCTTTGCCGAGCTATAAGAGCCGACCAGAACTAGTCGGCAATTTTTGTATTCTTTACTCGAAATATTCTTGAAGCAGTGAAGCGGTCATATCGGGTGATCCGCAACACTGCGACATTCCTAAGAGCGAGTAAATTAAACCGAGCGATTAACCAGCATCGACTTAATATGGCCGATGGCTTTCGTCGGATTTAATCCCTTAGGACAAACACTTACACAATTCATGATGCCATGGCAACGAAAAACGCTAAATGCATCATCAAGATCAGACAAACGTTCATCTGTTGCCGTATCGCGGCTATCAATTAGCCAACGGTACGCCGCAAGAAGACCAGCTGGACCGATGAATTTGTCAGGGTTCCACCAGAATGATGGGCAAGACGTTGTACAACATGCACACATGATACATTCGTACAATCCATCTAAATGCGCACGATCATCAGGCGATTGTAGGTTCTCGCGTGATGGTGGTAATGCACCATCATCAATCAAGAATGGTTTAACTTTCGCATAGTTATCATAGAACTGCGTCATGTCAACGATAAGATCGCGCACGACAGGTAACCCTGGCAGTGGACGAATAACTATCTTATCGCCTTGTAGAGCAGATAACGGTGTGATACACGCTAGACCATTTTTACCATTCATGTTCAAACCATCAGAACCACATACCCCTTCACGGCATGAGCGACGGAACGCGATGCTTGGATCTTGCTCTTTTAGCAGAATCAATGCATCAAGCACCATCATGTCTGAGCCTTCGTCTACCTCAAGGGTATACTCTTTCATGTAAGGCTTGGTATCCACATCCGGATTGTAACGGTATAAAGAGAAGTTCAATTTCATAGTCGTATCCTCCCTTTAGTATGTACGTACTTTCGGTGGGAAAGCTTCACGATGCGTTGGCGTCATGTTCACATCACGCTTAGTCATCGCTTCTGTTTCCGGGTTGTAGATAGAGTGACATAGCCAGTTCTCATCATCACGCTCAGGGAAATCGAAACGAGCATGTGCGCCACGGCTTTCAGTACGGTAGTTCGCCGCTACGGCTGTAGAGAATGCTGTTTCCATCAAGTTGTCTAGCTCTAGACACTCAATACGTTGCGTGTTGAATTCTGAAGACTTGTCCGCTAGATGTGCATCTTTCAGACGTTCGCGAATCACTTTCAACTCTTCTAGGCCCGTTGCCATTGCATCGCCTTCACGGAATACCGAGAAGCTGTTTTGCATGCAAGCTTGTAGGTCTTTACGGATTTGAACTGGATCTTCACCGCCAGTACTATTTTCCCAACGCATTGTACGCGCTAGAGATGCTTCAATATCAGATTCAGTTGCAGGACGTGCCTCAGCTTGCGCTGCGAGCGTTTCGCCAAGGTGCAAGCCAGTCGCGCGACCAAATACAACTAAGTCTAGTAATGAGTTACCGCCTAGACGGTTTGCTCCGTGTACTGATACAGAAGCAATCTCACCACATGCATATAGACCTTGTACTTCCATCTCGCTGCCGTCAGCCTTTTGCTTGATTGCTTGGCCAGACACTTGAGTCGGTACACCACCCATCATGTAGTGACAGGTTGGAATCACTGGAATTGGCTCTTTCACTGGATCAACGTGCGCGAAAGTACGAGACAGCTCACAGATACCAGGCAGACGTGACTCAAGCACTTCTTTACCAAGGTGATCCAACTTCAGCTTAATGTGTGGACCCCAAGGACCATCACAACCACGGCCTTCACGAATTTCGATCATCATTGAACGTGCAACTACGTCACGACCAGCAAGGTCTTTCGCGTTAGGAGCATAGCGCTCCATGAAGCGTTCGCCATCTTTATTTAGAAGGTAACCACCTTCACCACGACAACCTTCTGTTACAAGAACACCTGCACCAGCGATACCCGTTGGGTGGAACTGCCACATTTCCATGTCTTGCATAGGTACACCCGCACGCAATGCCATACCTACACCGTCACCAGTGTTGATGTGTGCGTTAGTGGTCGACGCGTAAATACGACCTGCACCACCTGTTGCTAGAATCGTTGCTTTTGATTTGAAGTAACAGATTTCGCCTGTTTCCATACAAATCGCAGTACAGCCCATTACGGCGCCGTCTTGGTTTTTCACCAAGTCTAATGCATACCATTCCGAGAAAATGGTGGTTTTGTGTTTCACATTTTGTTGGTAAAGCGTATGCAGAAGCGCGTGACCTGTACGGTCCGCAGCAGCTGCTGTACGTGCAGCTTGCTCACCACCAAATTCTTTTGACTGACCACCGAATGGACGTTGGTAGATAGTACCGTTATCAAAACGAGAGAATGGAAGACCCATTTTTTCTAGTTCGATAACGGACTCAGGGCCATTTTTACACATGTATTCAATCGCGTTCTGGTCACCGATGTAATCGGAACCTTTAACGGTATCGTACATGTGCCATTGCCAATCGTCTTTGTGCGAGTTACCCAGAGCAACGGTAATACCGCCCTGTGCAGACACAGTATGAGAACGTGTTGGAAATACTTTTGACAACAAAGCACATGATAGGCCTTGTTCTGAAATTTGTAGTGCAGCGCGCATACCTGCACCACCAGCGCCGATTACTACGGCGTCAAACTCACGAACTGGAATAGACACTTACGCACCCCACAGAATAAATAGACCAGAGAAGACATAGCCGAATAGCACGGCAATAACACCAAGTTGCAGTGCGCCACGCAGTTTCGCGCACTTAATGTAATCCGTTAATACCTGCCATAAACCGACCCATGCGTGGATCAGGATCGAGACAAGTGCCAACATGGTGAATACTTTAGTGAAGGTACCACCAAAGAATTGGGTCCAAGATGCGTAAGAGATATCTGAAAATGCACAGAAGCTAATCAGATAAATCGTGTATAGCGTCATAATGATTGCAGTTGCACGAATTAGTAGGAAATCGTGTACACCATTACGACCAAATGAAGATACGTGTTTTACCATACCAAGATCCCCGCCAATAATGATAATACTGCTGTTGCACCAAACGCGACTTTAGCGCTCATCGTGCCAGAATCTAGCTCTTCAAAGTGACCTAGATCCATCAACAAGTGACGGATACCACCTGCAATGTGGTAGGCAAGTGCAGTAAGAATTCCCCACAGGATGAATTTTACGAAGAAGCTATCGACGATGTCAGCGGCTTCCATAAAACCCATTGGGGATGACAGAGAAATGGACAGTAACCACAGTAGTATACCCACCGCAACAAACGTAATTACCCCAGACACACGGTGTAGGATGGATGCGATTGCTGTGATAGGAAAGTGGATGGTCTGTAAATCTAAATTAACAGGTCTTGACTTTCTTTCTTTCACGGGCTTGCTCACTCAGCTCCATTGAGCATTTATTGTTATAACCAATTTCAGCTTCCAAACGTACAAAAGTTAACATCTATTTAACAAATATCACGGGTAACCACCCAGATAATTGTAAACAACTTGTTAACAATCGGAGTCCAGCAACAAACCTCACTCTTTGTTTCTAGCCCCGAATTTATAAGGATTTAACTAAAATTTTCTTAGCCAATATACGGCGAGCAACATTCTAATACAATTGGTGTAACAAATTATGCTACATAGAACAGATTTTTAACGATTTTCATGAGAAAAATCATAACAAGTGCACACAAAGATGGAGAAAAATTGACTTTAAGCTTTAACAACAGTACAAAAATGGCACATAAACATCCTGGACGGATTAAATAATAAACAAAGGAGATTGTTATGGCGGATAAGAAAGCGACCCTTCATGTTGAAGGTCAAGCGCCAATCGAACTGCCAATTATGGACGGTACGCTAGGTACACCTGTAATTGACGTTCGTAAGCTGGGAGCCAATGGTTACTTTACTTTTGACCCAGGTTTTCTTGCCACTGCATCTTGTGAATCATCAATCACGTACATCGATGGCGGCAAAGGTATTCTTTTGCACCGCGGTTTCCCGATTGATCAATTAGCCAATAACGCAGATTACTTAGAAGTATGTTACATCCTTCTTTATGGTGAAGCCCCTACCCGAGAACAATACGAGCAATTCAAGACGACCGTAACGCGTCATACTATGGTCCACGAACAAATCGCAAGCTTTTTCCATGGCTTCCGACGTGATGCTCACCCAATGGCAGTAATGTGTGGTGTAGTCGGTGCACTTGCAGCCTTCTACCACGACTCTCTTGACATCAACAACGACGAGCACCGCGAGATCGCGGCGTACCGTCTGCTATCGAAGATGCCGACACTGGCTGCAATGTGTTACAAATACTCTATCGGTCAGCCATTTATCTACCCACGCAATGATTTGAGCTACGCAGAAAACTTCCTACACATGATGTTCGCAAACCCTTGCGAAGAGTATGAAGTAAACCCTGTCGTTGCTCGTGCAATGGATAAAATCTTCACGCTACACGCGGATCACGAACAGAATGCGTCGACGTCAACTGTACGTCTAGCTGGCTCTTCTGGTGCTAACCCATTTGCATGTATTGCCGCTGGTATTGCATCACTTTGGGGACCTGCTCACGGTGGTGCAAACGAAGCGTGCTTGAGAATGCTAGAAGAGATTGGCAGCGTCGATAACATCCCTGAGTATGTAGACCGCGCGAAAGACAAAGATGACCCATTCCGCTTAATGGGCTTTGGTCACCGCGTTTATAAAAACTACGATCCACGTGCGACAGTAATGCGCGAAACGTGTCATGAAGTTCTCAAAGAGCTAAACATTCAAGACCCTCTACTAGATGTAGCAATGGAACTTGAGCGCATTGCGCTTTCTGATGAGTACTTCGTTTCTAAGAAGCTGTACCCGAACGTAGACTTCTACTCAGGTATCATTCTTAAAGCGATTGGTATTCCAGTTTCTATGTTTACGGTTATCTTCGCGATTTCTCGTACCATCGGCTGGATTGCTCACTGGAACGAAATGCACAGCGATCCACTGAACCGCATCGGTCGTCCTCGTCAGCTATACACTGGTGAGACACAGCGTGAGTTTTCTCCACTTCACGAACGTGAATGATCTTTTTAGTTAGAAGATAAAAGGGTTGAGATTTTGTCTCAACCCTTTTTTCTTTTCAGCGTTTCACATTATGAATAGCAAACACTAAACCGGATTATCAATATCGATAAACTCCACATGTAGGCCATACTCATCCGCTAGCCATTTTCCTAAAGCCTGAACACCATAACGCTCAGTAGCATGATGACCTGCAGCAAAGTAATGAATATCCATTTCACGAGCGGTATAAGTGGTACGCTCTGAAATTTCTCCAGAGATAAATGCATCCAGCCCGTGTTGTACAGCAAGTTCAATAAAATCCTGCCCTCCACCAGTGCACCAACCGACCGTCTCAATCATCTTATCGGTATTCTCTGGAGCAATATGCAGTGGTTGTCTATCAAGAGCTTGATTGATCTTGCTCGCAAACTCAGCACCAGACATCGGTTTTTTCAAGCGTCCAAACATGGCTACTGATTGAGGGTGTCCTTCAAGCCCACCTTCTACTTCGATTTCAAGTAAGCGAGCTAATTCGGCGTTGTTGCCTAGCTCTGGGTGAATATCCAGAGGAAGGTGATAACCATATAAGTTGATATCGTTTTTGATCAGACTACGAATTCGTTTACCTTTCATACCACGAATTGGCTCAGGTTCACCTTTCCAAAAATAACCGTGATGAACGAGTAATGCGTCTGCATTAAGCTCAATCGCTTTATCGATTAAGGCTTGAGAGGCAGTTACGCCAGTGATAATACGCTTTACGGCTGGCGTCCCTTCTACCTGTAACCCGTTTGGTGCGTAATCTTTAATTAACTGCGGTGACAGTTTGTCATTAAGAATCTGTTCTAGCTTTAAGTTATTCATTATTACTTCCAATTTCTAGCGATGTAAACCTAAATAACCTCTCGATGAAATCAGACCGAGAGTGTGCAACCTAGTTGATACAACAACGTTTTGACATCTGGCACCTTGATATCATTTAGGTACTTAAAGTGTATCTCGAACCCTAATATCGATGCTAGCCACCCTACCCTCAAAAGCAAATTTAGTTACAATAACAAAGCTTGTCGCCTCACCATACATATAGGGATACGGATGAACCAACTGCAACGCTTTTACCAATGGATCGCCACTTCACCTCCTCTTTTCAAGTTACGCCCTCCGTTTACAACCTTAGAGGATCTTACGGTAACGCCTTTAAATAACGCTGAGCAATACAATGGTAATCCAAGATTGGGCTTTTTATATCAACACTTATGCACTGCAGTTCTCTCTAGTTCAGAACGATATCAGGTTATCGCGGAAGAGGTTCAGTTAAACGACATCGAAGGTAAGACTATTGGTGCTATCGACTTGGTGTTGCGGAATACAGAATCAAATCAAATAGAACACTGGGAAGTAGCGATTAAGTTTTATCTTCTTTATAACGGCGTTTGGTATGGTCCGAATGCTCACGACCAGCTGCATACAAAACTGAATAGAATGCTTACTCATCAGTTGAAAATGAGCGATCGCCCGGAATTTCAAAAAATAATTCCGTTAAACGACGCTCCACAAGAACGTCTATTGATACAAGGACGACTCTATATTAATCCGTTTACTCCAGAGCCAACTCCTAGCGAGTGCTTGGGTTATGAACTAAATCCAAGTCAGATTAGTGGTTACTGGTGCTACCAGAGCCAATGGGAGTTAATCGGTAAGCCACTTTATCATTTACACAAACCATGCTGGGCGATTGGTACGGACGATTTATCTCAACCCATTGAAAAGCCTTCAGACCGATTTGTACATGCACAAACGGAGGACGGTCAATTCTGGTTTGTGGTACCGGATTCCTGGCCCGGAAACAACTCAGTTCAGGAATCTTAAAACGCAAAAGGGTTGATGCTTGCACATCAACCCTTTGTTTTCTAAATCGACTATTGAATGGTTTACAGGCCGGCAGCTGCAAACACTTGATTAACGATCTCTTGTGCTTCTGCTTCGATTTGTTTTAGGTGCTCTTCACCTTTGAAGCTTTCACAGTAAATCTTGTAGATGTCCTCTGTGCCTGATGGACGAGCAGCAAACCAGCCGTTGGCAGTCGTTACTTTTAGACCACCGATTGCAGCACCATTACCAGGCGCATGCGTGAGACGAGCCGTAATTGGATCACCCGCTAATGTTTCAGCCGCGACCATTTCTGGTGACAACTTCTTCAGTACGTCTTTTTGAGGGCCATTCGCTACAGCTTGAATACGGTTGTATTTCGACTCACCGTGTTTCGCCGCTAGCTGTTCATAGTAGTCTTGTGGGTTCTTACCCGTTACCGCAGTGATCTCTGCCGCTAGAAGACATAACAAGATGCCGTCTTTGTCTGTTGACCAAGGCGTACCATCTTTACGAAGAAAAGATGCCCCGGCACTTTCTTCGCCACCGAAGCCGAATTTACCAGTGTACAGACCATCAACAAACCATTTAAAGCCTACTGGTACTTCACATAGCTCACGACCTAGATCCGCAACAACACGGTCAATCAGTGCACTTGATACTAGTGTTTTACCAACAGCTACATCTTTACCCCATGCCTCACGATGGCGGTATAGGTAGTCGATACAAACGGCTAAGAAGTGGTTCGGGTTCATCAAACCTTTTGGCGTAACGATACCGTGACGGTCGTAGTCAGGATCGTTACCAAATGCTAAATCGTATTCGTCTTTCAGTGCCAATAGACCCGCCATTGCGTAAGGAGAAGAACAGTCCATACGTACAACGCCGTCTTTATCGAGAGACATGAATTGGAAAGAAGGATCAATCGCTTCACTTACTAGCGTTAGGTCTAGGTTGTATGCCTGACCAATTTGACGCCAGTAATCGATGCCGCTGCCACCCAATGGATCTACACCAATCTTCAGATTTGCTTTTTGGATTGCTTCCATATCGATAACGTTCACCAGATCATCGATATAGGGTTTAACCAAGTCCATCTCCACAAACAGATCCGATGCTTTTGCTTCTGCTAGTGGTAAGCGTTTAACACCTTGTAAACCTTCGGCAATCAGTGCGTTCGCACGATCTTCGATAGCTTGAGTCAACTCAGCTTCTGCTGGACCACCGTGAGTCGGATTGTATTTGATACCGCCGTCTTGTGGTGGGTTATGAGACGGTGTAATCACAATACCGTCTGCTTTTTCATCGTGCTTGATGTTGTAAGTCAGAATTGCGTGCGAGATACCTGGTGTTGGCGTGTAGCCGTTATCCTGCTGTACGATGACTTTTACGCCATTCGCAATCAAAACTTCAATCACGCTAGAAAATGCAGGTTCAGACAAAGCATGCGTGTCTTTACCGACAAACAAAGGACCTGTGGTCCCTTGCTGGGCACGAACTTCTGCAACCGCTTGAGCAATAGCCAAAATGTGGTTTTCGTTAAATGTATGCTTATCAGCGGTACCACGGTGACCTGATGTGCCGAATTGAACCTTGTGATCGGGGTTCTTAGCATCAGGTTGAAGCAAGAAGTAATTGGCAACAAGTGCCGGAATATTATGAAGATCTTCCTGCTGCGCTTTTTGCCCAGCACGAGGGTGCATAGCCATGTTTGACATCCTTTCTTTAAATACAAATAAAATTAAAAAAGCCTCATAATATCCGCTAACTGCGACACATTATGAGGCTTCTATCAGGTTTCTTAGATTGAACCTGTTACTTTTTCTATTAAGTCAGGTTGGTACCCCATGTGTGTCATCACTTGTTCAACCATCTGTCTTTTACGACTGGTATTGTTGTTCGTGATAACCCAAAACGGTGTGCCAGGAATGGCTTTTGGCTTGGTCGTGTTGCCATTTGCCAACAAGGTTTCTTCATTATCTGCAAAGTACACGCGTTTACGCCCCTTTACATTCGTAGCCTGCGCGAAACCTTCTGGATTTAATTTATGTAAGGTCGATAGTACTAACATAAAGCGATCAATCGCTTTTTTTAGACCGGCAAACTCATCAGAAATAAGCAGCGAACGCATTTCTTTCACTACATCAACAGATTCCGTTTTACCCGCATCTTTACTTACTACAATCCCTTGTGGCTTCTCTACTACAGGCGCGGCTTCAGCTTCCTGCAACTGACCATCAAGGTTTAAAAGGCGTCGCAAAATATCCGAGGCGCTTTCACCGATATGCTTAGTTTGGCTAGCAATGTAACGGTATAGATCCTCATCAACCTCAATTGTTTTCATTCGCTTTTCACATTCTCAATGTTTAAACTCTGGGGGATTATAACGAGATCCTCTCGGATACTCCACGTTAAACCCATCACGAATAAGATAAAATGTCAGCATTACTCAACTATAAGCAGGAAGGCCAAGGCCAAACAGTTGTTTTGATTCACGGATTGTTTGGTAGTTTAAGTAATCTGGGTCTACTAGCCCGCGATCTTATTAAAGATCACACGGTGATCAGTATTGATCTGAGAAATCACGGCCTCTCTTTTCACTCAAACATTCATAATTACGCCGACATGGCAAAAGATGTGGCACAACTCCTACAACACTTAAATGTAGATCCATCTATTATTATTGGGCATTCAATGGGTGGAAAGGTCGCGATGACACTGGTGGACATTGCTCCAGAGCTCGTCAAACAGTTGGTTGTGCTCGACATGGCACCTGTCGCCTACACAGCAAACCGTCACGACAATGTGTTTAATGGTTTACACGCCGTAATTAACGAAAAGCCAGCAAGCCGTCAACAAGCGATGGATATCCTAGCTCAACATGTTGAGATCGACGGTGTAAGACAATTTCTCTCTAAGTCACTATACAAAAATGGCGATAAAATGGACTGGCGGTTTAACGTACCGAGCCTTTTTGAGAATTACGCACAAATTATCGGCTGGCAGGAAATTGCCCCAACAGACATACCCACTCTGTTTGTTAAAGGTGGTGATTCCGATTACTTAATGCCAGAGCACCAACCTGCGGTGCAAAAACAGTTCAAACAAGCAAAAGCACATATTATCGCTAATACTGGCCACTGGCTTCACGCCGAAAAACCGGCTGAAGTAATGAGAGTCATTCGGAAATACATTTCGAGTTAACAAATTCGAAAAGCAACAATAGATTATTGAAATAACCCTTCTTGTAGTGCATTAACTTTACCGTTTAACAGTGGTATAGTGCGCCCAAGATTTTTCGGCATGAAGGGCTAAAATGCTTTACGACTATATGGATATGCTCGAGTCTATTGGGCTCGATCTTCTTTTTGCTGCTATCTTCTTTTTCATCGGGATGGCGATAAAAGATGTGCTAAAGCAAGGCAATGTACCTGTTTTTGGTCGTCGTATTGTGTGGTTAGTCCTTTTCCTAGGCTGTGCTGGCTTTATTGCAAAAGGTGTAATTCAGCTAACTTGGGAAGGCTCTGGGTTAGGTTAAACCCTTAGTACCATCGCCAATAACAAACAATGTAAAGGTATAGACTCTATGGCAAGTGTAGGTATCTTCTTCGGTAGCGACACAGGTAATACTGAAGCCGTTGCAAAGATGATTCAAAAGCAACTAGGTAAGCATCTAGTTCACGTTCAAGACATCGCGAAAAGCAGCAAAGAAGACATTGATAACTTCGATCTTCTTCTTCTAGGTATCCCAACTTGGTACTACGGCGAAGCACAATGTGATTGGGATGATTTCTTCCCTGAACTTGAGCAAATCGACTTCTCTACTAAGCTAGTGGCTATCTTTGGCTGTGGCGACCAAGAGGACTACGCAGAGTACTTCTGTGACGCGATGGGCACAGTACGTGATATCGTTGAGTCTAAAGGTGGCACAATTCTTGGCCATACTTCAACAGAAGGCTACGAATTTGAAGCGTCTAAAGCACTTGTTGAAGGCGACGACAGCCAATTCGTAGGTCTATGTATCGATGAAGACCGTCAACCGGAACTGACTGACGAACGTGTTGAGAACTGGGTTAAACAGATTTACGAAGAAATGTGTTTAGCTGAGCTTGAAGGCTAAATAAATCGAATTATACAAAGACCTCCGATTGGAGGTCTTTTTGTATATTTTCACAAAGCATCGGTGAGCACTTCCTCTTCGCGATACTGAGGTTTCTTTCTTACATAAAGCTTGCGTTGAACCTCTGAAACCACATTCCCCTGCTTATCTTTTACATGGGTAATAAATTCAGGAAAACACTTTTCTCCATTCCGTGTCATTTGATAAATGTTTTCTAGCATCCCTTCAGTAACTTCGAATTCTGCATATAAATCACTTTGCCCTGGCTTAATAAAGTTAATACTCGCCTCTTTATCCCACACGTAATACTCCTCGCGTAGAATCCCCATCAGCATCAACGAGTAAATGGGATCAGTTAAAGAGAAAATACTGCCACCATACTGAGTACGATTGGCGTTTTTATTCCACCAGCGAAGCTTCAAACGCACCTTCACGGTACGAAAGTCTTCAGAAATATGTAAGATTTTAATACCAGCGCCCCAAAAAGGTGGCCAAATATTGAGTGCGAATTTTACAATTCCTGGTTTGTATATCTTCGCAAGTCGCTTATTCATCGCAGTCCGTGCCCTCTCCAAGCTCAATGTTACATAATTGTAACTGGTCAGATCTGTAATATAATCGACCTGTTTCTAATTTACAAAAAGATTCTATTAACCCTTTGAAGTTCGTGGTTTAATGTTCTGAGCGCTTATCCTATAATGGTAGGAAGATTGAATTCTGTTAAATCGCTGCAGATGATCCAACGGGAAAGTATATGTCAGATAATAATCAGGCGCTGAAGGATGCGGGTTTAAAAGTAACCCTTCCAAGGCTAAAAATTCTAGAAGTACTTCAGCAGCCAGACTGCCAGCACATCAGTGCTGAAGATTTGTACAAAAAGTTGATTGATCTAGGTGAAGAGATTGGCCTAGCAACTGTTTACCGAGTTCTAAACCAATTCGATGATGCTGGTATTGTAACTCGTCACCACTTTGAAGGTGGTAAGTCAGTCTTCGAATTATCGACTCAACATCACCACGACCATCTAGTGTGCCTAGACTGTGGTGAGGTAATTGAATTTTCTGACGATCTTATTGAAGAACGTCAAAAAGAGATTGCAGCTAAGTACAATGTCACGCTAACAAACCACAGCTTATACTTGTACGGCAAGTGCAGTGATGGTGGTTGTAAAGACAATCCAGATGCACACAAACCAAAAAAATAACGGTTTGTTGATTTAAAATAAACGTCAGCTCATGCTGGCGTTTTTTGTTTCTGAGGGCGATATCTTTCAATAGCTGAATTGCCGTACCAACTTTTGTAAAGCGTCGATTAGACTTACCAATTCAAACCTTAATAAACATGATTGTTTTGCCTCCAAACCGAACATTTATCAAACGTCCCTCGTTCTTAAGCAACTCCCTACACTACCTATAACCGCCGCATTACGATAATGAGAATAAAAAAATGCCAGCATTTGCTGGCATTTTTATCGGTTTTTGCATTAATCGAGATTATTGGTTCTCAATTTTTGCCCAAGTATCACGTAGACCAACCGTGCGGTTGAATACTAGTTTATCTGCTGAAGAATCTTTCGAGTCTGCGCAGAAGTAACCCATACGCTCAAACTGGTAGCCTTTTTCTGCTACTGCAGACGCTAAGCTAGGCTCTACAAAACCATTGATCACAACTAATGATTCAGGGTTGATTGTAGAAGCAAAGTCTTCTGCTGCACCCGGGTTTGGAACCGTAAATAGACGATCGTACAGACGGATTTCCGCTGGTAATGCTTTATCAGCTGATACCCAATGAATCACACCTTTTACTTTACGGCCATCAGCCGGGTTCTTACCTAGTGTGTCTGCATCGTAAGAACAGAAGATAGTCGTGATGTTGCCTTCGGCATCTTTTTCAACACGCTCTGCTTTGATCACGTAAGCACCACGTAAGCGAACTTCTTTACCTAGCACTAAACGCTTGTACTTTTTGTTCGCCTCTTCACGGAAGTCTTCACGCTCAATCCACAACTCACGAGTGAATGGTACTTCACGCACACCCATCTCTGGTTTGTTTGGGTGATTAGCAACCGTCAAGTTTTCTACTGCACCTTCTTCAAAGTTTTCGATAACAACTTTAACAGGATCCAGCACAGCCATTGCACGCGGAGCGTTCTCGTTTAGGTCATCACGAATACAAGATTCTAATGAGCTAAACTCGATCATATTTTCTTGCTTCGTTACACCAATACGCTTACAGAACTCACGGATAGATGCTGGCGTGAAGCCACGACGACGCAGACCTGAGACTGTTGGCATACGTGGGTCATCCCAACCGTTAACCAGTTTTTCAGTGACGAGTTGATTAAGCTTACGCTTAGACATCACCGTGTATTCAAGGTTTAGGCGACTAAACTCGTACTGATGTGGACGGCTTTCGATCGTGATGTTGTCCAGAACCCAGTCGTACAGACGACGGTTATCCATAAACTCAAGCGTACAGATAGAGTGTGTAATGCCTTCTAATGCATCAGAGATACAGTGCGTGAAGTCGTACATTGGGTAAATGCACCACTTATCACCAGTTTGGTGGTGCGTAGCAAAACGCACACGGTATAAAACTGGATCGCGCATAACCATGAATGAAGAACCCATGTCAATCTTGGCACGAAGACACGCTTTACCTTCTTCAAATTCACCAGCGCGCATTTTTTCAAATAACGCTAAGTTCTCTTCAACAGAACGGTCACGGTATGGGCTTGGTTTACCTGGCGCCTTTAGCGTGCCACGGTATTCACGAATCTGCTCTGGACTTAGCTCATCTACATACGCTAAGCCTTTGTTAATCAATTCAATTGCATATTCGTAAAGCTTATCGAAGTAGTTTGATGAGTAACATACTTCACCACTCCACTCAAAGCCCAACCAGTTTACATCTTTCTTGATAGACTCAACGTATTCGATGTCTTCTTTTTCAGGGTTCGTATCGTCGAAACGTAGATTACATTGACCCTGGTAGTCCTGAGCAATACCGAAGTTCAAACAGATAGACTTAGCATGACCGATATGCAGGTAGCCATTTGGCTCCGGCGGGAATCGAGTATGCACGCTAGTGTGTTTACCATCCGCTAGATCTTTATCAATGATCTGGCGAATAAAGTTTGATGGACGAGCATCAGCTTCACTCATCTATAGCACCTCAAAAATATTAGTATTGTCAGAGAAAACGGAACTCTGCATCCAAGTATGGTTTTGCAGAGTACATTGTTTCTAATGATCCACAATTCTAAGCAATTAGACAACAAGAACTCGCGCTAAAACGACAATATTTATCGAGTTAGTGCGAAAGCACAGCAGATTCAAAGGGCCTAAACGAAAAAAGGCCTCCTGCGGAGGCCTTTTGCGATGTTGTAGTATCAATTGTTTGCAATACCAATAACAAACAATCACACCACTATTAAACAGTTAAGCTGGTAGCTGAACACCACTTAAGTCTTCATCTTTAGATACATTCTTCATCTCACCAGCAACAATCTCTGCTAGTGGACCAAGAATAACTTGTAGGTTGTTTGTACCTAGCTTCACAACTCCCATAGCTCCAAGATCTTTCAGAGTTTTCTCATTGATAACGCTCATATCTTTCACAGAAAGGCGCAAACGAGTAATACAGGCATCGATAGAACTTAGGTTGTCATGACCGCCAAGTGCCTTCAAGTACTGACGAGCAAGCTCTGAAGAATTGCTTGATCCAGCCACGTTAGATGAAGATTCTTCATCATCTTCACGTCCCGGTGTTTTAAGGCCAAACTTAACAATCACGGTACGGAACACGAAGTAGTAAACCGCAAAGAAACCAAGACCTTGTACAATGAGCATGTACCAGTTTACCGCTAGCGGGTTACGAGTCGACAATACTAAGTCGACTAAACCAGCAGAGAAACCGAAACCTGCAATCCACTGCATTGATGCCGCGATATAAACTGATAGACCAGTCATCGCTGCGTGAAGAACGTACAGTCCTGGAGCAAGGAACATGAATGCAAATTCAAGTGGTTCTGTTACACCTGTAAAGAATGAAGCAAACGCAGCCGCAATCATGATAGATGCCACTTTCTCTTTATTCTTTGATTTCGCAGTATGGTACATCGCTAGAGCAGCGCCTGGTAAACCAAACATCATGATTGGGAAGAAGCCCGCTTGGTACATCCCCGTAACACCTACCGTTGCCGTGCCTTCAGCTAATGATTTCGCACCGCCAAGGAAGTTTGGAATGTCATTGATACCAGCAACATCAAACCAGAACACTGAGTTTAGTGCATGGTGCAGACCAACAGGAATTAGAAGACGGTTGAAGAATGCGTAAACACCTGCACCTGCTTCACCCATACCTTGAATGCTTTCGCCAAAACTTACCAGACCACCGTATACTGATGGCCAAACGTACATCAGGATGAACGCAATAACGATACCGGCAAAAGACGTTAGGATAGGTACAAGACGCTTACCAGAGAAAAACGCCAGTGCTTTGTGCAGCTCTACGTGAGAAAAACGGTTGTACAACTCAGCAGAAACAATACCAACCAAGATACCTACGAACTGGTTATTGATTTTACCAAATGCAGCAGGTACTTCACTTGGGTCAATGCCTTGAATTTGTGATACTGCACCAGGGGCCAAAAGCGTTGTGACAACTAAGAAGCCCACGAAACCTGAAAGTGCAGCGGCGCCATCTTTGTCTTTAGACATTCCGTAAGCAACACCAACAGCGAACAATACTGACATGTTGTCAATGATCGCTGCACCAGCTTTAATAAGAAATGCAGCAAGTGCACTGTTTGCGCCCCAGCCATTTGGGTCGATCCAGTAGCCAATACCCATGAGTATTGCTGCTGCAGGAAGTGTGGCAACCGGCACCATAAGCGCCTTACCCACCTTCTGGAAGTATCCGAGAATATTCACCTTAAGTTCCCCCTATAGGATTAGATGTTATGTTGAATGACTTATTTCAGTCGTCCAATTTAGTCATCCTCAGTTTATGACATTAATTTTGCTCCGCAAATTAAAAGCTCACCGTTTGTGATCATAATCACCACAATTTGCCCTTTCGGAAGGTTTTTGCTAGCGAGATCATAAAACTTATTTTATTATACGAAAAAATGGCGTTTTAAAGATAATATTCTCGCACTTTATGCAAGGCAGAATCAGTGTTATTTTGGTATCTAGGCGGGTAAATCACTGTAACTTTGCTCTGAAAAAGAATCATAAAAAACCATACAATTATTACTTTTCAGTTAGTTACTATGACAATAACATCGATAAAACGCGACTTGCTGTATGTGACTCGTTATCTAATTCAGTGATACAAACTAAGTACCCATATGACTAAAGCAGTCTCCACTTAGGTAACGATATAGAAATTGAATTCTCATCTATAAGGACTAGCTGACTATGTACGCGCTAAGTAACTGTAAAATTTATACCGGTAGTGATGTTCTTACCGATCATGCGGTCATCATCGAAAACGACCTTATTCAATCTATTGTGCCGGTTGCAGAGCTACCTCAGGGCATCGAAGTGAAAGACCTCGCAGGCGCAAACCTAAGTCCGGGCTTTATCGACCTGCAACTGAATGGCTGTGGCGGTGTAATGCTAAACGATGCAATCACACCGGAAACCATGCAAATCATGCACGAAGCAAACCTCAAGTCCGGCTGTACTAGCTTCTTACCAACGCTCATTACTTCATCAGACGAAGATATGCGAACTGCAATTTCTGCCGCTCGTGAATATCATAACCAATATCAAAACCAATCACTTGGTCTACACCTAGAAGGCCCTTATCTTAACGTCGCGAAAAAAGGTATCCACAACGTCGATTTTATTCGCCCGTCAGATGAAAGCATGATTGATCTGATCTGCGCAAACGCCGACATCATCGCTAAAGTAACGCTTGCACCAGAGCAAAACGATCCAGAGCATATTGCACGATTAAAAGCAGCCGGCATCGTAGTTTCTATTGGTCATACAAATGCGACCTACGCCGAAGCGCGTAAAGGCTTTGAAGCAGGTATTACTTTTGCCACACACCTATTTAATGCGATGACACCTATGGTTGGTCGTGAACCTGGAGTTGTTGGTGCAATTTATGATACGCCTGACGTTTATGCTGGCATTATTGCTGATGGTTTCCACGTAGACTACGCAAACATCCGAATTGCTCATAAAATCAAAGGTGAAAAGCTTGTTTTGGTGACGGATGCCACAGCTCCAGCAGGTGCTAACATTGATCACTTTATTTTTGTCGGTAAGAAAGTATATTACCGAGATGGTAAGTGTGTTGATGAAAACGGCACACTAGGCGGCTCAGCTTTGACAATGATAGAAGCAGTTCAGAATTCAGTTGAGCACGCGGGGATCGCTTTAGACGAAGCTCTACGAATGGCCACGTTATACCCAGCAACTGCAATTGGTGTTGAGGATCGCCTTGGCCGAGTTCGAAAAGGGATGGTTGCAAACCTAACCATTTTCGATCGTGACTTCAAAGTAAAAGCGACGGTTGTTAACGGACAATACGAGCAAAATTAAGCATGAATGGCGGACAGATTGGTAATGTAGATTTAGTAAAACAGCTTAACAGCGCTGCGGTATATAGGCTGATTGATCAGCAAGGTCCTATCTCCCGTATTCAAGTCGCAGATGTGAGCCAGCTCGCACCTGCTAGTGTTACCAAAATAACCCGCCAACTTTTAGAGCGCGGCCTTATTAAAGAGGTCGCCCAGCAAGCTTCAACTGGTGGTCGTCGTGCAATCTCTCTGACCACCGAAGTCAAACCCTTCCACTCTATTGCGGTTCGTTTAGGTCGAGATTACGTACAATTTTGTTTGTACGATTTAGGTGGCACTGCACTTGCGGAAGATCAACACGAACTGCATTACACCAACCAAGCTGACTTGATCGCTGGGCTTATCGATTTACTTAAAGAATTCGTAAACCGTTGCGAAGACAAAATTGATCAGCTCATCGCAATTGGTATTACGCTACCGGGCCTTGTAAACCCAACAACAGGCGTGGTTGAGTACATGCCGAATACCGATATCGATAATCTGGCGCTGGGTGAAATTGTTGGAGAGAAGTTTAATACCGCATGCTTTGTTGGGAATGACGTACGTGGCATGGCGTTAGCGGAGCACTACTTTGGGGCAAGCCAAGACTGTCAGGACTCCATTTTAGTTAGCGTTCACCGCGGTACTGGTGCAGGTATTATCGTTAACGGCCAGGTTTTTCTTGGTTTTAACCGCAACGTCGGTGAAATTGGTCATATCCAAATCGATCCGCTTGGTGAACAGTGCCAATGTGGGAACTTTGGTTGCTTAGAAACCGTAGCAGCGAACCCAGCTATTATCCAACGAGTAAAACAACTGATTGCTCAAGGCTATGAGTCAAGCTTGACTGACCTTGAAAACATCACGATTGAAGCAGTGTGTCAGCATGCAATGGATGGTGACGAACTTGCAAAGCAGAGTTTAGTGCGAGTGGGTAACCAGTTAGGTAAAGCGATTGCAATTACCGTTAACTTGTTTAATCCTCAGAAAATTGTCATTGCGGGCGACATTACTGCCGCACAAGACATAGTCTTCCCTGCCATTCAACGCAATGTCGAAAATCAATCTCTCAAAACTTTCCATAACGACCTTCCTATCGTGGCTTCACACATTGATAAGCAGCCAACGATGGGCGCATTTGCGATGATTAAACGCGCAATGCTAAACGGAGTTTTGTTACAAAAGTTACTTGAAGACTAAGTTTATACAACTAATTGAGTTACAATCTCGGGCTGTGTTTTCACAGCCCGTTTTTGTATATCAGGAATACAGCTCAACAGTATGGAAATTATTCTAATTACAACAGCTTTTTTAGCTGGCTTTATTGCGCTTAAATGTAGCCTCCCTCCCCTCGTTGGTTTTCTACTGGCAGGATTTGGTTTGCATGCATTTGGCTATCAAAGCAATGACGTTATCGTCACTCTTGCAGATCTTGGTGTCACTCTTCTTCTATTCACGATCGGACTCAAGCTTGATGTCAAAACGCTACTGTCCAAAGAAATATGGGGAGGAGCGACCGCCCACAACATACTGTCTACCGCTTTTTTTACACTAGCGCTATCAGGTTTAAAACTACTGGGCTTAACTTCGCTCGCCAGTATGGATAGCGGTCAAATCCTACTTTTAGCTTTTGCACTATCGTTCTCCAGTACCGTTTTTGCCGTAAAAGCATTGCAAGAAAAAGGGGAAATGAACGCCACCTACGGCACACTCGCGATCGGTATCTTGGTTATGCAAGATATTTTTGCCGTGGTATTCCTGACTGCTTCAACCGGCAAAGTCCCAGAATGGTATGCCATTGGTTTGTTCGCATTGCCTTTCCTTCGTCCACTATTCTATAAGCTGTTAGATAAAGTTGGCCACGGCGAAATGCTGGTGCTGTTCGGTATTTTCTTCGCGCTTGTTGTTGGGGCAGGGCTATTCGAACTGGTCGGTATGAAACCAGATTTGGGCGCGCTGATTTTAGGCATGTTACTCGCAGGCCACCCTAAAGCTTCAGAGCTATCCAAATCGCTATTCAATATGAAGGAGCTGTTCTTAGTCTGCTTCTTTTTAAACATTGGCTTGTCCGCTTCATTGAGCGTCAATGGCGTCGTACTCGCCCTACTATTTATCTTACTGCTGCCAATAAAGGGGCTCTTGTACTTCGTCACGATTAATCACTTTAAGTTTCGAGTACGTACCTCTTTGCTCGCCTCTTTATCGCTGTTCAACTACAGTGAGTTTGGCCTTATAGTCGCAGGGTTGGCTTACAAAATGGGCTGGATGCCAAGCGATATGCTCGCTGCGATTGCGGTTGCGGTGTCTGTGTCCTTTATTATTTCTGCGCCACTTAACCGCCTTAGCCACAAAATTTATCAACACTCCGGCAAGTGGCTGCAAGAGACAGCCGCAGAAAAGCTTAACCAGCGTGACCAACTCATTAACCCTGGGCATGCCCAGGTATTGATCTTAGGCATGGGCCGCATCGGGACAGGGGCCTATGATGAATTACGTGCGCGCTATGGCAAAATTTCACTAGGCATAGAAATTCGTGAAGATGCAGCACATCAGCACCGTTCAGAGGGAAGAAACGTGATCGCTGGCGATGCCACAGACCCAGATTTTTGGGAACGAATTTTAGATACAGGTCATGTCAAACTGGTGCTGCTTGCCATGCCTCATCATCAAGGTAACCAAACCGCACTTGAGCAGCTTAAACGCAGAAAATATAAAGGGCAAATAGCTGCTATCGCCGAGTACCCAGATCAGTTGGAAGGTTTGCTGGAAAGCGGAGTTGACGCCGCATTCAATATATACAGTGAAGCAGGTAGCGGTTTTGCTCGACATGTGTGTAAACAACTTGAACCTCAGTTCACACCAATAAAATAAGCAACCATACTAATATTTTTTAAAAGCCTTTCTATCAATAGAAAGGCTTTTTTGTATGGTTTTTATACCAAACCTTGATTCCATTCACCAAACCAGCCATTAAATTAAATAATATTTACACAACAAGGCTTTTTATCATTTTTATAATCACAAAACGTTGCTTTTTTTACTAGTAATGGCAAATTGAAGCCATACCGATTAGAAATTATTTAGTTTAGTAAGGATGTAGTATGTGTTCAGTATTTGGCATTTTAGACATTAAAAGCGATGCAGCCGCATTGCGCCCTATCGCATTAGAAATGTCGAAAAAACTTCGTCATCGTGGCCCTGACTGGTCTGGGATTTACTCTTCAGAGCGCGCTATTTTAGCGCATGAGCGCTTGGCGATTGTTGGTCTAAATAGTGGTGCACAACCGCTATACAGCCCTGATAAAAAGCTCATCCTTGCAGTCAATGGTGAAATCTACAACCATAAAGAAATTCGTGCTCGTTACGAAGGAAAATACGAGTTTCAAACCGATTCAGACTGTGAAGTCATTCTTGCACTGTACCAAGATATGGGTGCAGATCTCCTTGAAGAACTAAACGGTATTTTCGCTTTTGTTCTGTACGATGAAGAAAAAGACGAATACTTAGTCGGTCGCGACCACATTGGCATTATCCCTCTTTATCAAGGTCATGATGAGCATGGCAACTACTATGTTGCATCAGAGATGAAGGCACTTGTTCCAGTATGTAAAACAGTGAGCGAGTTCCCTCCTGGTAGCTACTACAGTTCAAAAGATGCCGAGCCAACGCGTTACTATGTTCGTGACTGGAACGAATACGCTGCCGTTCAAGGTAACACCACCAGCAAAGAAGAACTGACTGAAGCACTAGAAGCAGCGGTTAAACGCCAACTAATGACGGATGTTCCATATGGTGTTTTACTATCAGGTGGTTTAGATTCATCCATCACCTCTGCTGTGGCTAAACGTTTTGCTGCAATGCGAATTGAAGACGATGAAAAGTCAGAAGCTTGGTGGCCACAACTGCACTCTTTTGCTGTGGGTCTAGAAGGCGCGCCTGACCTGAAAGCCGCTCGCGAAGTTGCCGACCAAATCGGTACCGTTCACCATGAAATGACTTATACAATTCAAGAAGGTCTCGACGCGATTCGCGACGTGATTTACCACATCGAAACGTACGATGTGACCACCATCCGCGCATCCACGCCTATGTTCTTAATGGGTCGCAAGATCAAAGCGATGGGCATTAAGATGGTACTTTCTGGTGAAGGTGCAGATGAGATCTTTGGTGGTTACCTATATTTCCACAAAGCACCAAACGCGAAAGAGTTCCACGAAGAAACAGTACGTAAGCTGCTTGCTCTGAACATGTTTGACTGCGCGCGCGCAAACAAATCGCTAGCGGCATGGGGGGTTGAAGGCCGAGTACCGTTCCTTGATAAAGAGTTTATTGATGTTGCAATGCGCCTAAACCCAGCAGATAAGATGTGTGGCAACGGCAAAATGGAAAAACACATTCTACGCGAGTGTTTTGAGCATTACTTGCCAGAGTCGATCGCATGGCGTCAAAAAGAGCAGTTCTCTGATGGCGTAGGTTACAGCTGGATTGATACGTTGAAAGAAGTCGCAGAGCAAAAAGTGACGGATCAGCAGATGGAAACGGCTCAATACCGCTTCCCATACAACACGCCAACCACCAAAGAAGGTTACGTGTACCGAGAAATCTTTGAAGAGCTATTCCCACTACCTTCAGCGGCTGAGTGTGTGCCAGGTGGTCCTTCAGTAGCTTGTTCATCAGCGAAAGCGATTGAATGGGATGAGTCATTCCAAAACTGTGTAGACCCGTCAGGTCGTGCGGTGCAAACCGTCCATAACGACGCTTACTAAGCGACTAAGTAGGGTGTCATGCCCTACTCCTAATCGGTAACCATCGTTGTTTTGCTAAGCTCGCTAAACAGCGTCCCACTGCTGGTGATTACCAGCAAGATTAAAAAAGAGGTGCCAAAGCACCTCTTTTTTTGTTTTTACACATTAGCTATTTCAAGTCTAAATCGCTGTTATCAATACTGACAGGCACTCGTTTAGTGATCATCTGCACTAACATGATTGAGCGTTTCTCACCATCTTGCTCTTGGAAGATAGCATCTATACCAGCAAACTGACCGCTCTTAACTCGGATTTGATCACCTGGTTTTGGCATACACTCAGAAGCGGTATTTTCATTACAGCATTTTTCTAGCTGCATCAATTCAAAGACTAAGTCACCTTGGACTTCTTTCGGTTGAGCACCAAAACGCACAAAATCAACAACCCCTCGAGTGGAGCGGACTGAGGTGAAGTTAGGTCCCTGTTCATAATCAAAGTAAGCAAACACATAACAAGGAAACAGCGGCTCTTCGACTTTTTGTCTTTTCCCGCGCAAAATCTTCTCAACTTCTACAGTTGGATAAAAGCACTCTACACCTTGGTTTTCAAGGTGCTGTTTCGCCCTAACCTGCTCCCCACGTTTACAATAAAGTAGATACCAACGTTTCATCTTTTTTACTAGCCAATTCTATTTTGTTTTTATCCTAGCATTAAGCCCAAGTTGAGTCATTGACATTCAGTTTATCTATAAAAGTATGATTATACATCGCTCGCATTAACGGTATCTTTTCAAGAACTTACGAGAAGAAGTCCATAGACAAAAATGGAAATTAAGTTTGTAGCACAGCCAACACGCCATCATATCATCTGCAAATCCACTCAAAAACAGTCACTTAACAAACAACTTTAGTCGTAAGGCAAAATTTTATTATTTGTCACTCATTAAATTGCAATGTATACGTAGAAGTCGTTAAAAAATGTAATAACTATTATTAGAAGAGCTTATGTCAAACCAACATCAATATTTCGGCCATCCTCGTGGCTTGTTCTTATTGTTCGGTACTGAACTGTGGGAACGCTTTTCTTACTACGCAATGCGCGCCATTCTAGTACTTTACCTTACAGATACAACGATGAATGGCGGCCTTGGCTGGTCAACCAAAGACGCACTAGACCTATACGGTATTTATACTGGTCTTGTGTATATCACTCCTCTTATCGGTGGTTACTTAGCGGATAACTATCTAGGTCAACGCCGTTCAATTTTGCTTGGTGGCGCGTTAATGGCTATCGGCCAGTTTACACTCGCACTTCCTGCTGACGCTCTGGGTATTGGTTCGCTACACAGTTTCTATTTAGGCCTTGGTCTGCTTATCACTGGTAACGGCCTCTTTAAGCCGAATATCTCAACCATGGTTGGCGATTTATATAAAGAGGGTGACAACCGTCGTGACGGTGCATTCACCATCTTCTACATGGGGATCAACTTAGGTGCATTACTTGCAGGCGTCGTTTCTGGCTCTGTGACAACCTCTTACGGTTGGAAAGCCGGTTTTGTGGCCGCAGGTGTAGGTATGATTATTAGCTTAGTGATGCAAATGGTGCTAGCTCAGTCTTGGCTTGGTGACATCGGTCGCGAGCCCGCAGCAAAACGAGATCTAAGCAACAAAAACTCAACCACGAAGCAACCCCTAACGAAAGAAGAAGTAAACCGACTAAAAGTAATTTTGGTCATGAGCTTATTCACTATCGTCTTCTGGGCTGGCTTTGAGCAGGCCGGTGGCCTAATGAACATCTACACTCAACAATATACTGATCGTATGATTGGTGGCTTTGAAGTACCTGCTGCGTGGTTCCAATCGCTAAACCCATTTTTCATTATTACCCTAGCACCAGTTCTGGCGGTCCTTTGGGTAAAACTGGGTAAACGCGAACCTACGTCGCCAGTGAAATTTGCGATGGCACTATTTTTCTTGGCAATTGGCTTCCTATGTATGGTTGGCGCTGTGCTAGAACAAGGTGGAGACACAACGGTAAAAACATCAATGTTGTGGCTGGTGGGTGCTTTCTTCTTCCATACATTGGGCGAACTGTGCTTATCTCCAATTGGTCTTTCACTGGTGACCAAGTTAGCACCGCTTCGCTTAGCTTCACTCATGATGGGTGCATGGTTTGGCTGTAATGCAATTGCAAACTACGTTGCGGGCTATGTGGGATCTCACGTAGGAGAATTGGGCGCAATGGCTATCTTTAGTGGCATTGCCGTCAGCGCTACCGTGAGTGGTGTCATCCTACTTCTATTCTCGAATACGCTCGTTCGCTGGATGCATGGTGCAGAGAATACTCACAGCACAGCAGAACAAGTCGAAGAGCAGCAAGTACAAGTCGCTTAATCGCTCTACAAAAAGGGTCGCTTTTGCGACCCTTTTTTGTACCTAAAGCTTAGAGTGAACTAGCTCAGCCATCATTTCTATATGAAGCTCACTATCGTTCAAACAAGGAATGTAGGTAAAGCTTTCACCACCTGCTTCAAGGAAAATCTCTTTACACTCTTCCGAGATCTCTTCCAACGTTTCTAAACAATCCGAAGAGAATGCTGGTGTCACTACATTGATATTTTTTACCCCTTTTGCAGGAAGTGCCTCTAGGGTTTTATCGGTATAGGGCTGTAACCACTCTTCTCGGCCAAATCGAGACTGATACGTCATACCTATCTGTTGCTCGTTTAACCCTAACGCTTCAGCGAGTAAGCGAGTCGTTTCTTCACAGTGCTGAGGGTAAACATCTCCATTATCAGCGTAACGTTTTGGAATACCGTGATAAGAACATAGCAAGTAGTCTCCCTTACCATACTCTTGCCAATGTTCACGAACTGAATGCGCTAACGCTTCAATGTATTTCGGGTGATTGTAGTAATCCCGAATAAAGCTAAAGCCCGGTATCACGGGCAGGTTTTTAAACGCTTTAGTGATTCCGTCAGAAACCGCTGCCGTTGTTGTGCCCGAGTATTGCGGATACAAAGGTAAAACGATGACTTCTTCTACCCCTTGAGCCAACAGCGCTTCAAAACCTGATTGCAAACTTGGATTTCCATAAGTCATGCCAAGTTCGACTGGCATATCAAGCTTTTGAGCCAACTTTTCTGTTTGACGCTTAGAGTACACCATCAGTGGCGAGCCCTCTTCCATCCAAACTGATTGATAGAGTTTAGCAACCTTGGGAGCTCGGATTGGAAGGATAACGCCGTGCAATAGCGGACACCAAAGCCATCGAGTCATGTCTACCACTCGGTGATCATGAAGAAACTGACTTAAAAAGCGCTTTACGGCAGGAGCGGTTGGTGCGTCAGGAGTACCCAGGTTCACTAGGAGTACACCCTGTTTATTATTCTCTTTCATAACATCCTATTCATGGTAAACGGCTTAGTTCATATACTTAAATAGCCTCACATCGCTGCCACTTGAAGTCATTTAGATATATGTTTACGAGTAAACTAAAAAAAGCGACCACTTGGGTCGCTTTCAATATATCAAAATATTAAATTTTTGACTTCAGCAAATTAAGAGAGTGCTTTCTCGATATCTGCACTAACTTCAGCTACTTGCTTAGTACCATCAAACTTAAGGTACTTAGTGTTGCCTGCTTCAGCTTCTTTACCGTAGTAGTTGATTAGTGGTGCAGTTTGCTCGTGGTAAACACCTAGACGTGCACGTACTGTTTCTTCTTTGTCGTCATCACGAACAACAAGATCTTCACCAGTTACGTCATCTTTACCTTCCACTTTAGGTGGGTTGTAAACAACGTGGTAAGTACGACCAGAAGGAAGGTGAGCACGACGACCAGCCATACGCTCAACAATCACATCGTCTGCAACGTCAAATTCGATAACGTAGTCTACGTCTACGCCCATTTCTTTTAGGCCGTCAGCTTGAGGGATAGTACGTGGGAAACCATCTAGTAGGAAACCGTTTGCACAGTCTTCTTGAGCGATGCGCTCTTTGATAAGACCAAGGATGATTTCATCAGAAACTAGCTGACCAGCGTCGATAACAGCTTTAGCTTGTTTACCAAGCTCTGTACCTGCTTTGATAGCAGCACGAAGCATATCACCAGTAGAGATTTGTGGAATACCGTATTTTTCCATGATGAAGTTTGCTTGTGTGCCTTTACCTGCACCTGGAGCACCTAGAAGAATGATGCGCATGATTTATCCTCTTTAATATTTAAGATTTATACCGAAGCTCACAATAGCTGGGCTTCTTAGACATCAAACCCGAGAAGCACTCGCAACGATAAGTTTCGGTATAACGTATATAGGCGAGCAAAAATACACGCCTTATTACTCACATTCAAGTCGCAGATTCTATCACAGGTTCGCCGCGCAAAGAGTGTATTAAGACTAAAGAATGTTAACGATACCCTCTTTCACGCCCTATTGATTATTAACTCAACACCTGAGATGCAAAATTTTGCGACAACAAACAAAAAGCTCGCGAAATGCGAGCTTTTTGATGTACTGAGGTTATTACACCTTAGTCAAAAGTTTATTAACAGCTCCTAAGAACTCCGTTGGGTCCTCAATTGAGCCTCGCTCTGCAAGCATTGCTTGACCAAGCAGGACTTCTACCCAACGACCAAATGCCTCTTCATCCGCTTCGTCAGCCATGCGCTTAACCAGCTCGTGCTCTGGGTTTAGCTCAAAGATGTACTTCACTTCTGGCACTGCCTGACCCGCCGCTGCAAGAAGCTTCGCCATTTGAGTGCCCATTTCGTAATCGTCCGTTACCACAACAGCAGGTGTAGATGCGAGTTTAAAGGTCGTACGAACTTCTTTCACACGATCGCCTAGGTAAGACTTCGTGCGTTCTACAACCGACTTAAACTCTTCTTCAGTTTCTTTCTGCTTCTCTTTTTCTGCTTCATCTTCAAACTGACTTAGATCGAGCCCAGCTTTTGTGATTGACTGGAACTGCTTGCCGTCAAACTCAGTTAAGTAGTTCATCAGCCACTCATCAATGCGGTCGTACATCAAGATAACTTCAATGCCTTTCGCTTTGAACTGCTCTAAGTGAGGGCTGTTTTTCGCAGCTGCATAGCTGTCTGCCGTCAAGTAGTAGATCTTATCTTGACCTTCTTTCATGCGCTCAACGTAAGCAGCTAGACCCACGGTTTGCTCCGCAGAATCCACTTCAGTTGAAGCAAAGCGCAATAGGCCTGCAACTTTCTCTTTGTTTGCGAAGTCTTCTGCCGGACCCTCTTTCATCACAAGACCAAACTCTTTCCAGAATGATTGGTATTTCTCTTCATCATTCTTAGCCATGCGCTCTAGCATCGTTAGCACACGCTTAGTACAAGCATTACGTAGAGACTGAGTCACTTTGTTGTCTTGTAAGATCTCACGCGATACGTTGAGTGGCAGATCATTGGAGTCTATTAAACCACGTACAAAACGTAGGTAAGACGGCATGAACTGCTCTGCATCGTCCATAATGAACACGCGTTGTACGTATAGTTTCAAACCTGATTTGTGGTCGCGGTTCATCATATCCCATGGCGCTTTAGATGGGATGTAAAGCAAGCTCGTGTAATCGTTTTTACCTTCTACACGGTTATGGCTCCAAACCAATGGATCGGCAAAGTCATGTGATACGTGCTTGTAGAACTCTTGATACTCTTCATCTGAGATATCCGATTTATTACGCGTCCACAGAGCTTGAGCTTTGTTGATTTGCTCCCACTTCTTCTCATCCGTTTCTTTGCCTTCGTCATCGCGAACAACCGTTTGGATGGAAACTGGGATGCCAATGTGATCCGAGTACTTGCTGATCACATCACGTAGACGCCATTCATTTAGGAACTCTTTACCTTCTTCACGCATATGAAGAATGATATCAGTACCACGCGATTCTTTAGTGATGTTTTCGATGGTGTACTCACCTTCACCGGCTGAGTGCCATTGTACTGCTTCATCAGCGGCTAGGCCCGCAGCACGAGTGCGTACGGTGACGGCATCAGCAACGATAAACGCCGAGTAGAAACCAACACCAAACTGACCAATAAGCTGAGAGTCTTTGCTCTGCTCTTCAGACAGTTTCGAGAAAAACTCTGCGGTCCCGGATTTTGCAATCGTACCTAGGTGCTCGATCACATCATCGCGGCTCATACCGATACCGTTATCAGAAATGGTTAAGGTATTTGCGCTTTCATCAAACGACAGTTTCACGCAAAGATCTGCATTACCTTCATATAAGTCTGGGTTAGATAGCGCTTGGAAGCGCAGCTTGTCCGATGCATCTGATGCGTTAGAAATCAGCTCGCGCAAAAAGATCTCTTTATTTGAATAAAGAGAATGGATCATTAAATGCAGTAGTTGTTTTACTTCTGATTGAAAACCACGAGTTTCTTTGTTTTGAGATACGGTTTCGCTCATGTGTGCTCCATAACATCTAAACTAATTGGCTTTTTCATGGAGATAAGTTTGTGACTTTCCCCTTGAAATTACCTTACTGAGATGTCATTTAACATGTGGCTGACAAATGTAAATTCAAGGTCAATATTGCTAAAAACGGTGTTTTTTTAGAAAAATTTAATTATCCTACCAGCCTAAAAGCATCTAAAATGTCGTGCGCACTCCATGCGCTTCGGTAATTTTGTGACATAAATCACTATAATTACAACATCATCCATCTAAGAAGAACTAAATGACTAACATCGGCACCAAATTTCTACTTGCTCAAAGGTTCACCTTTGATCCAAATAGTAATTCGCTCGCTGACCAACAAAACGGCAACGACGTTGTACGATTAGGAAGCAACGAAAGCCGTATACTTCTGATGTTGGCAGAGAGACCAAACGAAGTTTTAACCCGTAACGAGCTTCACGAGTTTGTTTGGCGTGAGCAAGGTTTTGAGGTGGATGACTCAAGCCTGACTCAAGCGATCTCTACTCTGCGTAAGATGTTGAAGGACTCAACAAAATCTCCAGAGTTTGTTAAAACGGTTCCTAAACGCGGTTATCAACTCATTTGTTCAGTGGAACGCTTAAGCCCATTATCTGCTGACTCTAATACTGACGTTGAAGAAGCCACTTCTGAAAATGAAGCGCACGCTGCGGAAATAGAAACAAGTGACGCGCCGTCAACAGAAGCGGCGGCAGACACCACGACTGAAGTAGAGCCTCAAGTAGAACTACCTAAGGCACAGCCAAAACCAGCAGCTAACACTAATAACTGGCTGCCGCGTATGATCGTTCTTTTGTCTCTACTGCTTCCTATTTGTGTATTGCTATTCACCAATCCTGCAGAATCCCAATTCCGTCAGATTGGTGAGTATCAAAATGTACCTGTGATGACGCCAGTGAACCACCCGCAAATCAATAGTTGGTTGCCGTCCATTGAGCAGTGCATTGAACGCTACGTAAAATACCATGCAGAAGATTCAATGCCGGTAGAAGTGATTGCTACAGGTGGCCAGAACAATCAGCTGATTCTGAACTACATTCATGACAGTCAACATTCATATGAGAACGTGACATTGCGTATTTTCGCTGGTCAAAATGACCCAACCGATATCTGTAAATAAGGAGGCCAGAATGAAGATAAAATTAGCATCTGCGGTTTTGGCCGTATCCGTTCTTTTCAGTGGTTGGTTATATTGGGGTAGCGACCTAAAAGTGGAACAGGTCCTCACTGCCAATGAGTGGCAGTCAACCATGGTGACGGTCATTACAGACAGCTTGCCTGACGATCCTGTCGGCCCACTGCGTCGTGTTAATGTTGAATCAAATGTGAAATATCTCCCTAATGGGGACTATATTCGCGTAGCAAATATCAAACTATTCGCTCAAGGTTCAACGGCAGAATCCACGATTAATATCTCGGAAAAAGGGCGCTGGGAAGTAAGTGACAACTATTTGTTGGTTTCGCCTTCTGAGTTTAAAGATATTTCATCTTCTCAATCAAAAGACTTCTCCGAAGCACAGCTACGTTTGATCACTCAAATCTTTAAGCTTGATGCCGAGCAAAGTCGCCGTATTGATGTCGTGAACGAAAAAACGCTATTGCTCACTAGCTTGAACCACGGTTCTTCGGTGCTGTTTAAAAACTAACTTTGATTTGATGATAAGGGGGCAAAACGCCCCCTTTATTTTGCTTATGGATTGGCTAGATACCCTCACCCTCTTTTTCGGCTCACTTATCGCCAATACTCTGGCTTCGCTTTCTGGCGGCGGTGCAGGCTTACTTCAATTCCCTTTGCTCATCTTTCTCGGCTTGCCATTCTCGGTTGCGCTGGGGACACATAAAGTGGCTTCCGTCGCTTTAGGCTTAGGGGCAGCAAGCACACACTTAAAAGCAGGCACAATTAAATGGAAGGTCGCGCTCTACCTTATAGTCTCTGGCAGCATTGGCGTAGTCTTAGGGGCGAACTTAATTGTCCAAATACCTGATGGTATGGCGGAAAAAATGCTAGGGAGCATGATTCTCGCGCTCGGCATCTATTCACGATTTAAGAAATCGTTAGGCCAATCAGAAATAACACGTAACCGTCACCCAATCGGTTGGGTCATCGGCGGTGTCGGACTAATGCTCATCGGTATCATCAACGGGTCGCTGACCGCAGGTTCTGGTCTGCTCGTGACATTATTTTTAGTTCGCTGGTTTGGGTATAACTATAAACAAGCCGTTGCTTACACCATGATTTGTGTCGGCCTGTTTTGGAATGGCATTGGAGGCATTGCCGTCGTCCAAGCTGGCGCTCCGATACATTGGGCTTGGTTGCCTGTTTTATTGTTAAGCTCATTTCTAGGCGGCAGTTTAGGCGCATGGGCCGCGACTCGATACAGCAACCGAGTGATTAAAATTGCATTCGAAATTCTCACGTTTGCCGTGGGTATCAAGTTGCTAGTTTAAACCGATTAAAAGGAAAGTTTCATGGATAAAGCAATCATTGATATTTATTACTGCCGCCAATGCAACTGGATGTTGCGTTCAACTTGGCTATCGCAAGAACTACTGCATACTTTTAGCGAAGAAATAGAAACGATCAGCTTGCACCCAGATACGGGTGGTCGCTTCGAAATTTTCTGCAATGGCCAGCAAATTTGGGAACGGAAAAAAGACAGCGGCTTTCCTGAAGCAAAGGTGCTAAAACAGCGCGTAAGAGACATTATCGACCCAGAACGCGATTTAGGACATTCAGACACAAAATAGGGAGCAATTCGCTCCCTATTTTTTTACTTAGTAAAACCGTTAAATCATGGTTTGTGCTAATACTTCGCCTTCTGGCGTTTTTACCGTTAGCGTATTGTCTTCTAAAGTACCAAAGCTTCTTGGTAAACCATTACGTGGAAATGTCATCGAGCCTGGGTTAAATATAATGGCTCCATCTTGCATCTCTGCGACAGGAACATGCGTATGACCGTGGGCGATGATATCACCTTCACGCAGTGGCGGCCGTTTTTCAGAGTTATACAAGTGACCATGAGTCAAAAAGATTCTCTTGCCAGATTCAAGTAGCACCCACGAGTAATCCATCATCATTGGAAACTTCAATAGCATTTGGTCCACTTCACTATCGCAGTTACCACGCACAGAAATAATTTGCTCACTGTATTGGTTCAATAGCTCCGCCACCTGCGGTGGGTTGTAACCTTCTGGAATCGGGTTTCTTGGCCCGTGGTTTAGCGTATCCCCCAACAAAATCAGGTGCTCCGCACCAGAGGCTAAAAATAGCTCAATAGTTTCTTTAGTTGCTGGCAAAGAGCCATGCAGATCTGAGGCAAAAAATAGTTTCACGACATCGTCTCCTCACAAAGTACGAGGTCATTCTACGGCATTTTTATGACAGCTCAACCAACGACTACTGATAACGCAATGATTCAATGACCATAGGCAAAATATAGAACCATGCGGCATACGCAGTTCCAACCAACACCAGTATCCAAAACACCATCGACATAAATTTTGACTTAGCTAGGTGGTGCAGCGGGTCTGGCTCTCCGCATCCTGGACATGCGTGAGCGCGCTTTGAGATTTGTTTCTCACACACAGGGCAAGAGACTAAAGGCATGATACAAATTCCTCGACAATAGACTTAGGGCGCAAAGAATAATGGTGAATTAACACATATGCAACCTAACATATATTAAATATTTTAGTTCTTTGTAACAGTCGCTGACTTGAGAAAAAATGCGTTGATTTTTCATTTATATCAACCTATTACACTTCTTCTCGCACCATGCCGTTGATGACAATATTGTTATAACTCACCATGCCAATGACCTCCCCATCTTCAATGACCGGAGCTCGGCTAATGCCAAATCGTTCAAATAGGCGCGCACAATATTTCACATTCATATCAGGGTCGACACACAAAGCGGGCTTGGTCATGATCTCATAAATATTCGTGCGCTGTGGAGAGCGATTATTCGCCAGCACCTTTTTGGCGATATCATTCATCAAGACGATGCCATATTCATCGTTGTCATCTCGCTTTTTCACCACCAGCGCTTTGACTTGGTATTTTTTAGCCAACGTTATGCCTTCATAAACTGTCATTAGCCCATCAACCATGACATAAGTAGCCGCCATTACATCTCGAACTCTAATTATCGTTTGACTGCTCATAACTCATCCTCGACCACTTTGGTCAACGTCTCTACTTGATGCGCGACACCGACTGCATCCTCAATATCGATCTGAATAGCAATGCCCTGCCCCGACTCTCGGTCGAACTCACCAACTTCATTGATGGTTTCTAATATGTGTCGAGAAAGGTGCTCCTCAACGACAAACAGCAGCACATCTTTTTGTACTTCCAGCGTTAAGCCAAAAAACGTTCGCTTTTGATTTAAACCTTGTCCACGAGCGTTATTAATCACCGTCGCACCAGTCGCGCCAGATTCGCGAGCAGCGTCCAGTACCTTGTCTGTTTTGCTGTCTTCAACAAACGCAAGTATCAATTTAAAGCGCATTTTCTTCGTCCTCCGAGACATCTTTATTCAGCCATTGGGTTATTTGCGCATAGCCCATCACAGAGATCATAGGAAACAGACTGGCAAAAGCGATCAAGCCAAAGCCATCAATCATTGGGTTTCTTCCTGGGACGGTAGAAGCAAGCCCCAGCCCTAGTGCGGTTACAAGCGGAACAGTGACAGTAGAAGTCGTGACGCCTCCAGAATCGTAGGCGAGCGGAACAATAAGCTTTGGCGCATAAAATGTTTGAATCACAACCACGATGTAACCCGCAATGATGTAATAGTGAATAGGGTCACCGACAACAATCCGATAGCTCCCTAGCGCGATGCCAATGGCCACCCCAAATGCAACGGCCACGCGTAAACCGTTAATACTGATACTGCCACCAGAAACTTGGTTTGCTTTTATCGCTACAGCGATTAGAGAAGGCTCAGCAATCGTGGTACTAAAACCGATAAAAAAGGCGAAGGTATACACCCAATAGTAGTCGACCCACACTAAGGCTTTTCCCACAGAGACTTTAAACTCTTGTAAAAATTCCGGCGCCGTCAGTTGCACGGCCATGGTCTCTCCGAGCGGAAACAGAGCCATTTCTAATCCGAGCAAAAAAAGAGCGAGCCCAAGAATCACATAAACAAACCCAAGCAAAACCTTCTTAAGGTTGTTAACTGGACGCCTTAACACCGCTAACTGAAAACCAAAAATAATGCTGGCGATGGGAATGACATCTCGAACGGTCGATAATAAAGTGTCTAGGAAATGTTCAATTGAAATCATGTTACGACCATTCCGTAAACCATCACAAACATCATCGGTAGTAGCGAGGCAAAAGCGATTAAACCAAAACCATCCACCATGGGGTTGCGCCCTTTAATCGCCGATGCTAAACCAACCCCTAGTGCAGTGACCAAAGGCACGGTGATAGTCGACGTCGTCACACCTCCAGAATCATAAGCAACGCCAATAATGGCTTCCGGTGCAAACCACGTCAGGACTACAACGCCGACGTAGCCGCCGATGATCATGTAATGAATTGGCCACCCTTTTAAGATGCGCAGAACGCCAATAACGATGGCGATCCCCACAGAAAGTGCCACCGTTACTCGTAGCCCTTGTCCATAATCCTGCATCGATTGCTCTGAGTTTGTGATCATCCCTCCTTCTGCCGCAACTTCTGATGCTTCTTCTGCTACGGCCGTTAATGCAGGCTCGGCGATCGTGGTGCCAAAGCCTAGACAAAACGCAAAAACTAACAACCAGAATACGCTGCCTTTTTTTGCAAAGGCTTGAGCCATACTCTCTCCGATAGGAAAAAGACCAAGCTCTAGACCAAAAATAAAAAACGTTAACCCTAAAACCACAAGCAATAAGCCAAAAAGAATGGAGATGAGATTAGGAAGTGGCTCTTGCAAAACAACTAATTGAAAAAAAGTGATAACAACAACGATGGGTAGCAGATCGCGAGCACTATTAAGGAGCGCTCGAAAAAGAGCAACAAATGCTTCCATACCTATCCTCCTTGATGGTGCAAACTGATTACGCTTGTTCCGTTAGCGATGTTTTTAGTCTGGCATAGATTTAGTTCTCCTACCGTGAACGAATTAGCGCCATGCATAACATTTAGTTACATTTTTTCAATATGTGAAGTCAGTAGCCTCGCTACAGGCTTGCCACTATCCTAGAAATAATAGTCGTGAGATGATCAAGCTCAGCACAAAACGACTATAATGTTCTAATACGTGTACATTCAAAGAGATAACATGAAGATATTACTCACAGGTGGCACTGGGTTTATTGGTTCGGAGTTGCTCAAGCTGCTATCCACTCACCAAGTTATGCTACTTACACGCTCTCCAGAGCATGCAAAACAACGCCTCCAACACGCTGATTTGGGTAATATCGAATACCTTAACTCGCTTGAGTCATTCGCCGATCTCAATCACATTGATGCCATAATTAATCTTGCGGGTGAGCCTATCGCAGATAAAAGATGGACCAGTGAGCAGAAAGAAAAAATCTGCAAAAGTCGCTGGAAAATTACCGAACAAATCGTTGAGCTGATCCACGCCAGCACAGAACCTCCCGCTGTTTTTATTAGTGGCTCGGCCGTTGGTTACTATGGCGATCAACAAGACCACCCGTTTGATGAGTGCCTGCATGTTAACAGTGAAGACTTTCCTCACGAGGTTTGTGCAAAGTGGGAGCAAATAGCCAAACGCGCAGAGTCTGAACAAACACGTGTTTGTCTATTGCGAACTGGCGTGGTGCTCGGCCTTAATGGCGGTGCGTTGGCGAAAATGCTCTTACCTTACAAACTTGGCGTAGGCGGCCCGCTCGGGAACGGTAACCAGTACATGCCTTGGATTCACATTCTGGATATGGTCCGCGCCATCATGTACTTGCTTGAAACACCACATGCCCACGGTGCGTTCAATATGTGCGCACCTCACCCTGTGACTAACCGTATCTTTAGCGGCACGTTGGCAAAAACGCTCAAACGACCACATATCTTGTTCACGCCTAAATGGGCAATGGAACTCCTAATGGGTGAATCTTCCTGCTTATTGTTCGATAGCATGAGAGCAAAACCCAAAAAGCTCACCGAACTTGGCTTCAAATTTAGCTACTCCAGAATAGAGCCAGCACTCAAGCACTTGCTTCATGACCGGAGCTGATGAATGATGACCTCATTCAATGTTTCTTGAGGCTTAATTTATGAAAAAGTCGATTCTTATTACGGGTTGCTCAACCGGTATCGGTTACGTGTGCGCTCACGCCCTGCAAAACGAGGGATTTCATGTCATAGCATCTTGTAGGAAAGAGCAAGATGTCCAACGTCTAATTAATGAAGGGCTAACCTGCATCAAGCTAGACCTAAACAGCCCTGAAAGTATTTCTTCGGGCGTGAAGCAAGCATTAGAGCTAGCAGAGGGTAAGCTTTATGCCGTGTTCAATAATGGTGCCTATGGCCAGCCCGGTGCATTGGAAGACTTGCCCACCGAGGCTCTTCAAGCTCAATTTCAGACCAACTTTTTTGGTTGGCACCAGTTAGTCAGAGAAGTGCTTCCTCACATGCGCATACAAGGCGAAGGACGGATAATACAAAACAGTTCTGTTCTTGGCTTTGCTGCAATGAAATACCGCGGCGCCTACAATGCGTCAAAGTTTGCCCTAGAAGGCTGGACTGACACACTACGGCTAGAGCTTGCGGATACGAATATCAAAGTGGCATTGATAGAACCTGGGCCTATCGAAACTCAATTTAGAAACAATGCATTAAAAGCCTTCGAGAAGTGGATTGATATTGAATCCAGCCCTCACCGCCTCGTCTATGAAGGACAAAGAGAGCGACTCAACAAAGACAAATCTAATAATCGATTTGTTTTACCTGCAGAGTCCTGCGTCGCACCTGTTCTTCATGCATTAACTAGCGCTTCACCTAAAATTCGCTATCGAATTACTACGCCGACTAAATTATTCGCAATCTTGAAAAGGTTATTACCAACCCGTGTGCTTGATAAAATTTTGCGACAAGCTGCATAAAAAAGTTTTGTCACAATGTAATTTCATCGTAACAATGTGATGTCATTATGAGCATGTAGGTTAAAAAAACCTCAAGCAAACGAATCAATTTCTACGCAATTCAGTGAGCACTATTCAACCTAAAGTGAATGAGTTGCTTAGATTTGGTATCGCCACCCATTACGTTTTGTAGCAATGTTTTTACTACTGCGAGGCAACAATGACATTAAATCAGCTTAACTGGCTTAGTGTGGGTGTAGTGTTGACCATGTTCATCCTATTTTGATACCGCACTAACAAATAGCATTAGAACTGCGCTGCTTCGGCAGCGTTTTCTTTTTGCCTTACACCTATTCAGCAGTAACACCATTCTCTTACCGCATCCTTTCACAAAATAGAATGATTCATTATTGATGACGATTAGCAACCATCGCTTGAATTTCCCTTAAATCAACTCCATATCTATTATCAACGACAAGACACAAAGCAAGGATACTCTGATGCAATCCCCATTTATCGTTGAGATAACAGAACAGAACTTTCGCGAAACTCTTGAAGGATCAATGAACACGCCCGTTCTGATCCACTTTTGGGCCAATGCTCAACCAGAAAGCGCACAGATACTCCCTGAGTTGCAATCTCTTGCTCAACAGTACAACGGTGCATTTACGCTTGCTTTATTAAATTGTGAAGATCAGCCGGCTCTAGCGTCTCAATTTGGTGTGCAAGTATTGCCAACTATCGCGCTGTTTATAAATGGTCAAGCCGTCGATGGATTGGGTGGCCCTCAGCCAATTGATGCCATTGCAACCATGCTACAAAAGCATTTGCCAAGCCCAGATGAACAGCTATTAAAGCAAGTCAGTGAACTTCTTCAGCAAGGTGAGCATGCTCAGGCTTTAAGCATCATCCACACTTTGCCGCCAGAACTGCAAGAGCGTGGCGATGTGAAACTCGCGATGGCAGATTGTTTATTAGAAACCAAACAATTTGATGTCGCCCAAGAGCTATTGAATGCTATCCCTCTTGAGTATCAAGATAACTACTACAAGAGTCTAATAGCCAAGCTCGAGCTGCATTTGCAGGCTGCAGATAGCCCTGAGTTACAACGACTAGAACAAGCATACGCAGCAGACATGGCAAACTTCGAACTCGCTTGTGAATTGGCGGTACAGTACAACCAAGTGGGTCGTGATGAAGAAGCGCTGGAACTGCTGTGGAATATTCTTAAAAAAGACTTGGGCGCCCAAGACGGTGAAGTGAAGAAGACTTTTATGGATATTCTCAGCGCGCTAGGTCAAGGCAACGCATTAGCAAGCAAATATCGCCGTCAGCTGTATTCGATTCTGTACTAACTCGCTGAAAAGCGAAACTTCAACTAAAGGCCGGATATTCCGGCCTTTGTTATATAAAAAACCAATAACCTCTTAAGGTTCTCAGAACTTCAATTGTCTATTGTCTATAAATAGGTAAAAATGAATCGGACATTATGCACTTAAGGGAATAACTCATGCCAATTGATTCACTGATTACCATCGGTATTTTCGTCGTTCTTGCTGTAATTATCTTATCTTCAGCCATTAAGACGGTGCCACAAGGAAATAACTGGACAGTCGAACGCTTCGGACGCTACACCCATACGCTAAAACCCGGCTTAAACTTGATCATCCCATTTGTTGATAAGATAGGGCAAAAAGTCAACATGATGGAGCGCGTTCTTGATATTCCAGCGCAAGAAGTTATTTCAAAAGACAACGCCAACGTGGTTATTGATGCGGTCGGATTTGTTCAAGTCATCGATGCTGCCAAAGCGGCTTATGAAGTCAACGATTTGGAACATGCCATTAGAAATTTAACTCTCACCAATATCCGTACCGTTTTAGGCTCAATGGAGTTGGACGAAATGCTGAGTCAGCGTGACATGATCAACTCCAAGCTGCTGGCAATTGTTGACCAAGCCACCAACCCGTGGGGTGTAAAAGTCACGCGAATTGAAATAAAAGATGTCCAGCCACCATCCGATCTAACGGCAGCGATGAATGCTCAAATGAAAGCCGAGCGAAATAAACGAGCGGAGATTCTCGAAGCAGAAGGGGTACGCCAAGCTGAAATTTTAAAGGCTGAAGGTCATAAGCAATCGGAGATATTAAAAGCTGAGGGCGAAAAGCAGTCTGCTATTCTCCATGCTGAAGCTCGTGAACGCGCCGCACAAGCAGAAGCAAAAGCGACTTATATGGTTTCTGAAGCGATTGCCAAAGGCGATATGCAAGCCGTCAATTACTTCATTGCTCAGGGCTATACCGAAGCGATCAAAAGCATTGGTCAAGCCGAAAACGGCAAAATCATTATGCTTCCATTAGAAGCGACCGGACTAATGGGCTCGGTTGCAGGGATAGCAGAGATGTTTAAACAACAAGATAAAGAATAACTTATGGACTTTTTCAGTTTGCTGGAAGGTATCTCTTTCTGGCATTGGCTAGCCTTCGGTTTTGCACTTCTAGCGGTAGAGCTACTTGGGACTGCGGGATATTTTCTCTGGCTCGGAGTTTCTGCACTTATCGTTGGGGCCCTAATGACCGTTTTGCCAATGAGCTGGCAATTACAATGGCTTTGCTTTGCAAGTTTCAGCTTAATCACCACTTGGTTATGGTGGCGACGACAATGGTCTCAAGACAAGAAAGAAGACCAAGAAAGAGATCTGAACCAAAAGTATAAGCAGTTAATCGGACGCACACTTACCATTGAAGAGGACTTTTCTGTTGGGCTCAATCGTATCAAGGTTGCCGATACCACGTGGTCGGCACAGTCGGATCAAGCACTTCCAGCAGGAACGCGCGTTAAAATAAAAGATATCGATGGTATTATTTTAATCATTGAGCCTGATTCTAAGTAATTTATGCCAAAGTAATGGGGCATAACTATGCTCCATTACTTTAATCTAAACAACCGCTTTCATTTCATTGATTTAATTAAAATCGAACAAAAAATAAGTAGCAGAAATATTATTAATATCCTACCCTCTTCTTCCAATTATTTAATTCTTCATCATACGATAATCAATAAGATAGAAATATATCGATATAAATTATCTTTCTAAATTTATTTTAAAAAATAAAACTTTATTGAATTATTTTTTGATCTTTTTGTCCCCCCATACATACTTAACGCATAAGCATTTAAGTTGAATGCTTTTTATTTGGTAAGTAAGAGGATGTACTATGAAGAAACTTCTCTTTTTAATGTTATGCGGTATCTTTTCTTTTTCTTCCTTTGCCTACACCAACGGAAATGGTGGTACAACTAATTTAGGACCGATAGTCGAATGTAAATTGCCCAGTGGTGATGTCACTAATATTCCAAGTGAAATGTGTCGATTTAGAGGCGGGGAATGGAACTAATATAGAAGTCAGTAGTTAGTTCAATATTAAGAAACTATTGATACCTTACTTTTCAGTAAAGTCATTATTTATCCAAGCAAGTAGATATTCAATGTCTACATTAAGGTGATGATTATGAAATTTTTAGCTGGTCTATTGTTAGCATGTTTTGCCCTAGCTCCATTAACTACTCATGCTAATGGTGCTTCAGGTGGCCGTACGCTAGCCCCAGAGATAAAGTGTGAGTTACCAAACGGTAACGTGCATATGCTACCGCCGTTATATTGCAAAATATATGATGGTCGAGAAGTAAAATAAAAAAAGGAGCCTAGCGGCTCCTTTTTATCATCTCACTAAGTATTAGTGGAAGCTGTAAGGGATAAGAACTTGTAGACGTAGGTCTGTTTCATCCGCATCACCAGCACCAGCGTACTCATCACGCTCTAGGATTGTACCGTGTAGACGGATCGTAGAACCTTTCAGTGCACCACTCTGTAGAGAGTAAGATACTGTCGCGTTAACTGCGTATTCACTTTCGTAATCCCAGTCACCTGATGCACCGCTTGCTGCAGAATCAGCTCCAGTACCGTAACCAAAGCCTAGGTAGTAGTTCCAGCCGTTACCTTGGTTGTAAGATAGACGGTTGTACCACGCTAGCTCACCCGCTTTGTTCCAGTCAGACAGTGCATCCCACCACTGAGACCAAGTACCGTTGTTCATACCGTAAGTATGAATTGTACGTGGAACGAAGTCAGCACGGTTGTCTGTGTCTGTGTAGCGTAGCTCAGACATCCAAGCTAGCTTGCCGAAAGATTGATTCAAAGATAGACCAGTGTGGAAACCTAGACCATCGTATTTCACATCATCGTCAACACCGTAGAAATCAAATGCTAGAGTTGTACGGTCACTCACAGTGTACTTCAAGTAAGCCTTGTAAGAAGTGTTGTCAGTTTCGTTATGGTAGCTAGTTACTTGACCTGCACCCCAGTCGATACCATTTGCATATTGAACGCCAGTAGCTTGACCCAAACCAAGTTGCATAAACAAGCTGTCAGTTAGGTTGCCGTTTAGACCTAGAGAGTGTAGGTAGCTCCATGACGTGTCAGACCAAAGCGCTGGCGCGTAGTCATCTTCGTGAAGTAGCCAAGGTGCTGTAAATTGGTCTGCACCAAAGTAGCTTAGGTTGAAATCACCTAGTTTAGCGTTCAGTTCGAAACCACGGTAAGTACCAGGTACGAAACTCCAAACGTTACCAATAGTACCGTTACCACCCGCTTGTAGCATACCAAAGCGCGCGTTGAAGCTTTCGTTTGCTTTGAACTTCAGTGCTGCTTTGTAAACTTTAAGCTGTTGACCATCACCTGCACCCCAGTCTAGGTTGTTACAAGTTGAAATTTCGTTACATAGGTAGCCTTCGTTTGAATTGTAAAGGCTATCGTTGTAAAGGTCGCCAGAATAGTAAGCCGCAACATCTGCACCAACCCAACCATCGTGGTAGCCAGAAGTAAAGTCTAAAATTGCGTTGTAAGAAGAGTAGTTTAGACGACTCCAACGGTCACCGTTTTCACCGCCAGGCTTACCTGTTGTACGAGTACGAGAACGAGTATCAACTAGAAATAATGCATTAAGACTAGAGTCTTGCATAAATTCGTTCACTTTCTCTACGTACTCGCCACCTGCTGCACTTTCAGTAGACGCTGTAGCTGGAGCAACAGCAACAACACCAAACATTGCTGCGGTTAACGCTGAAACCTTAAAAAATTTGTCCATGGAAAAACTCCTAAAAATGGATATAGCTGTATTTTTCTATCTCACCTTTAGTTGGCCGCCGAAGGAGAGAAGTAAATTCCTGATCAAACCTCATTATTTCTAATTTGGCTTTTTTTAGTTCCTGCATACACACCGTGTATCCACGTGATTAAGACTAACTTCGCAGCTAAAAACATCCAAACGGAACTTATTTTTTTTCTAAAAAAATATGAGCCAGTCCAAAGTTCCATATAAGTTGTTGATCCAGATCTTACTTTTAACAACACTAACACGAAAAGACAGTTAAACATTAAATATCAATAACTTAAATCACACCCTAGAATTCCAACTTGAAGTCACTCGCAGACTAAAGAAGTAAAAAACCTTAATAATTCAATGGGAGATCTTGATCACTGAAAAGATAAAAAGCATAAAAACTCAATAAAAAAGCACTTAATTATGGGCGAGAAAAAGCCCGACATGGTAAGCATGTCGGGCTTTTAGTTATTTTTTAGCTTTTTTGATGAGACTTAATTCATCAACTCGAGTAAGTCTTGTTCTGTTTTGATCTCGATACCCAGTTCTTGTGCCTTTGCCAGCTTCGAACCTGCATTTTCACCAGCAAACAAAATATCCGTTTTCTTAGAAACACTACCTGTCACTTTTGCACCTAGGGATTGGAGGGCTTCTTTAGCCTCTGTGCGACCTAATTGAGAAAGTGTTCCTGTCAATACGACTGTTTTACCTTCTAACGGTAGCTCTCCTACCTGCTCAGTAGTATTAATCTCTGGCCAGTGGATCCCTTGTTCAAGCAAATCTTTAACCACCGCTTGGTTCTGCTCTTCACTGAAGAAAGTCGTAATATGTTGAGCAACCACAGCACCGATGTCTTGCACTTCAATTAACTGCTCTTCATTAGCATTTTGGATGGCTTCCAACGTTTTAAAGTGCATTGCTAGGTTTGCGGCGGTTGCCTCGCCAACTTCACGAATCCCCAGCGAATACAAAAAGCGAGGTAACGTTGTTTCTTTGGATTTTTCTAACGCATTCACAATGTTCTGCGCAGACTTTGGCCCCATGCGATCTAATACCGTTAAAATCCCCGCAGATAACTTAAATAAGTCAGCAGGAGTTTTCACCATCTCACGGTCAACAAGTTGCTCGATCACTTTATCGCCTAGACCGTCAACGTCTAACGCTTTACGAGACACAAAGTGCTTTAGCGCTTGTTTACGTTGAGCTTGGCAAACTAAGCCACCCGTACAACGTGTTACCGCCTCTCCTTCGATTCGTTCAACATGCGAACCACAAACAGGACACTGAGTTGGAAAAATAATATCTCGCGCTGTTTCTGGTCGACGCTCTTTGATGACAGAAACAACTTGAGGAATAACGTCACCCGCTCGACGAATCACAACGTGATCACCGATCTTAACTTGCAGACGTTCTATCTCATCTGCGTTATGAAGCGTCGCATTACTTACCGTTACCCCGCCAACAAATACAGGCTCTAGTTTAGCAACAGGTGTAATCGCACCAGTACGACCGACTTGGAATTCCACCTCATTCAACGTCGTCATTTCTTCCTGAGCCGGGAATTTGTAGGCAATCGCCCAACGTGGAGCGCGAGCAACAAATCCAAGACGCTCTTGCACGGCAATATCGTCAATTTTAATGACGACACCATCGATCTCATAAGGAAGGGCATCACGACGCTGCAAGATATCTTGGTAGTAAGCTTTTACATCCGCCAAACTTTCAACTCGCTTGGTCTCCGGGCACATTGGTAATCCCCAAGATTTAATTTGCAAGAAGCGTTCGTAGTGACTTGCCGCCAATTCCGCGCCTTGCACCACGCCTACACTGTATGCATAGAAGCTAAGGGGACGAGAAGCAGTAATGCGTGAATCCAATTGTCGTAAGCTACCTGCCGCAGCATTACGTGGATTAACAAAGATTTTCTCGCCTTTCTTCCTTGCTAATTCATTGAGCTTTTCAAACCCAGCTTTCGGCATAAAGACTTCACCACGAACTTCAAGACGATTTGGCCAGTCATTACCCCTGAGTTTTAAAGGAATGGCTTTAATCGTACGTACATTTTCTGTGATGTTCTCGCCAGTAGTGCCATCGCCTCGTGTTGCCGCCTGAACTAACACACCGTTCTCATACAGTAAACTAACTGCGAGTCCATCCAGTTTCGGCTCACAACAGTATTCTTTCACACTCTGACTGCCCACCCGCTCTTGTGCTCGCTTATGGAAACTATCAAGTTCGCTGTCATCAAACGCATTATCAAGCGAAAGCATCGGTACTTCATGTGTCACTTGGCTAAACGCAGAGAGAGGTTGTCCACCGACACGTTGACTTGGTGAATCTACGGTAATTAAATCAGGGTTCTCAGCTTCAATATCCAGGAGCTCTCGCATTAAGCGGTCGTACTCGGCATCAGGGATCTCTGGGTTATCTTCCACGTAGTAACGCACAGCGTGGTAATGCAACGACTCTTTTAGTTCTTCTAATCGCTGAAGTACTGATTCAGACATAGTAAAGCCCCGTGTATTTTCAATCGGTGAGGTTGGGAAATCCAAGAAAAAGGGCTCCATCCGGAGCCCTATTATTATTTGCTGTTAAGATTATGCGTTAGCGGCATTAAACTCAACTATTTGACGTCGATAAGACGCTAAACGGTCTGGTGTCATTAAGTTACGCTGGTCATCAAGAACGTTGCCACCTAAATCATCAGCAATTTGCTGCGCAGTTCGGAGCATTAAGTTGAAGTTCTGTTCAGCCTCGCCATAACAAGGCAATGTCATGAAGAATGAAATCCCCTTCGTTGTAAACTCAGCAGGATCAGCATGCTCAAACGTACCAGGGTGCATCATATTAGCGACGCTAAACAGCACTTTGCCGTTACCGGACAAGTCGACATGACGGTGGAAAATATCCATCTCGCCGTAAATTAAGCCGTTTTGTTGCATACTTTCAAATAAAGCAGTACCAACAAATGGCTCTTCACCCGCGCAGTGCACATTCAATACAATCACTTGCATTTCAGGTTCTGGCTTTGGCTCTTCCTTAGGCTCTGCAACGACAGGCTCACTAACCGATTCGACTTGCTGTTCTTTCTCAGCAATATCAAACGCGGCGGGAATAGCTTCTTCTTCCACAGCAGGCTGGAGTGGCTCTTCAACTACTGGTGCTTGAACAACAGGCTCAACGTCCTCTTCTTTATCTTTTTCTGCAACAAATGAAGGGATGTCATCTGGCTCCTGCTGTGTCTGTGTTACTTCAGATGGGCCACCGAATAGCGGGTCAGATTCAAATTTGTTGTCGAAAGAACTCGCCATCCCAAAATCTGGTTCTTTGCGATCTTTACGAATGATCTCAAAGTCATCTTCAGGAGCGGGAGCGAAGTCTCGTTCTTTCTCGACAAGATCATTTTTGTCCCCTTGGTCAACATCCAGCTTACCAAGCGGCTTGTTACCAAACTTTGCTTTGCCTTCTTTTTTACTGCTCCACAAACCATGAAACAGCAATGCCGCGATGGCTAATGCGCCAACAACAATGAGTACGAATCGCAATTCCTGCATTATTTACTCTCAATATACTTGTTTTTACTACTCGCAGTTCCTTGAGCAGCAACCCAAGTGCAATAAATCTGAATGATACGTTTACTTTACCAAAACTATATGTAGATTTAGAACAACTTAATGCAAGAAGTTCCGTTTTTTGTTGTGATTCTTGCCACGATTCCACTTAACAAGACGTCATTTGTCAGGGCATTGAAAGAAAAGCCCTCACAGGTACAATGAGTTTTCATTTACACGAAGCCAAAATAGACATGAAGCAAAACAATCAGCAGAGAACCGGATTCGGTTATTTTCTATACGGGATACAATTGGCACTTGCCCCTAAAATCAGACGCTTTGTCATCTTACCTCTACTTGCAAATATCTTGCTTGTGGGTGGTGCCATCTTCTATCTATTTTCAAACCTTAATATATGGATCGAAGACTGGATTGGGCAGCTGCCTGAGTTTTTATCCTGGTTAACTTACATTCTTTGGCCTTTACTCGCTCTAACGATACTCGCTACCTTCTCCTATTTTTTCAGCACGCTCGCGAACTTTATCGCCGCGCCATTCAATGGCCTCTTAGCTGAAAAAGTGGAAGAGTACTTAACGGGACAAAAAGTAAATGATGATGGTTTCACTGCCGTCCTGAAAGATGTTCCTCGCGTTTTAGCTCGTGAGTGGAGAAAGCTCCTTTACATTTTACCTAAAGCAATAGGCCTATTCCTGTTATTGCTCATCCCTGCCCTTGGACAAACAGTAGGCCCATTTTTATGGTTTATCTTTACCGCCTGGATGCTCGCGATTCAATATTGTGACTACCCGTTTGATAACCATAAAATCCCATTTAACGACATGCGTTACAAATTGAAACAAAAGCAAGGTAAGGCCTATGGCTTTGGGGTATTGGTGTCTGTGTTTACGACGATCCCAATTTTGAACCTCATTGTCATGCCTGTAGCAATATGTGGTGCAACCGCTATGTGGGTCGCGGAGTTTAAGCACCAACGATAGTCGATTAGAGATTAAGGAAAGGGATCAGCGCCAGCTTTTCCCTTTTCTTTTATGAAGTTCTGGGCCAACCTAATAAGATATAACTTTTTAATCCTTTTCCCTTTTTTTCATACCGCATATTCTTCTATCCATATTCACACAACGTGTAATGAAGGAACATCACTATGAGCAAAATCTACGAAGATAACTCTCTTACTATCGGTAATACACCTCTCGTTCGTCTAAACAAAGTGAGCAAAGGCAAAGTTCTCGCGAAAATTGAAGCGCGTAACCCTAGCTTCAGTGTTAAGTGCCGTATCGGTGCAAACATGATTTGGGAAGCAGAGAAAGCGGGGCTTCTTAAGCCAGGTGTAGAGCTTGTAGAACCTACCAGTGGTAACACAGGTGTTGCTCTAGCATTCGTAGCGGCCGCTCGCGGTTACAAGCTAACATTGACCATGCCTGAATCAATGAGCCTAGAACGCCGTAAGCTACTTAAAGCACTGGGCGCTAACCTTGAGCTGACTGAAGCGGCGAAAGGCATGAAAGGGGCGATTGCTAAAGCAGAAGAAATCGTAGCAAGCAACCCTGAGAAGTACCTACTTCTTCAACAATTTGACAACCCTGCGAACCCAGAGATCCACGAAAAGACTACGGGCCCTGAGATTTGGGAAGCGACAGACGGTGAAATCGACGTATTCGTTGCTGGTGTAGGTACGGGCGGTACTATCACAGGTACAAGCCGTTACATCAAAGGTGAAAAAGGCAAAGCCATCACTTCTGTCGCAGTTGAGCCAGCAGAGTCTCCAGTTATTGCCCAAGCACTTGCTGGCGAAGAAATCCAACCTGCTCCGCACAAAATCCAAGGTATCGGTGCTGGTTTCATCCCAGGTAACCTCGATTTAGACATTATTGACCGCGTTGAACAAGTCACCTCAGAAGAAGCGATTGAGATGGCTCGTCGCCTAATGGAAGAGGAAGGTATCCTAGCTGGCATCTCATCCGGCGCGGCTGTTGTTGCAGCTAACCGACTTGCAGAACTCCCTGAATTTGAAGGAAAAACAATTGTAACCGTTCTACCAAGTTCAGGTGAGCGTTACCTAAGCACAGCACTCTTTGCAGGTATCTTTACCGAAAAAGAGAACCAACAATAATATGTGTTCAAATCAATTTTTAGTTTAAAAAAGCCCCGTTTAGGGGCTTTTTTGTTGATCCCTGCCCTACCTTTGGTAATATCAGGGTGTTTTATTTCTAGCTTCAAAATAAAGAAGCAGAACACAAAAAGGTTTCAAAGTGATTACGCACGCAAACAGTTGCGTAGTTACCAAACTTTTGACTAGTATCAGAACTGACGCGCTTTGAACTCTTCCCGTGCTAGCGCACAAGATGTAAAGCAGTTAAGCTAAAATCTAGTCACAAACTAACAAAAAAATACATTTATTGGGGTATATCACATGTACGAGAAGCAAGTAGAAATCACAGCAGAAAACGGCCTTCACACTCGTCCAGCTGCACAGTTTGTTAAAGAAGCAAAAGCATTCGACGCAGACATCACTGTGACTTCTAACGGTAAAAGCGCTAGCGCTAAGAGCCTATTCAAACTACAAACACTAGGCCTAGTAAAAGGTACTCAAGTAACTATTTCTGCTGAAGGCCCACAAGCTCAGCAAGCAGTTGACCACCTAGTTGCTCTAATGGACCAACTACACTAATCCGGTCTCCTACTCCAGAAGCCATTTTGTGAAAGCAAAATGGCTTCGTTGGAAATAGGCTCAAAACTAAGCTAAAACTATTCGTTAGCGCACCCATTATTCTCCCGTTTTATAAAGTTGACCAAACTTAAGGTAAGGCTATGATTTCAGGCATCCTAGCATCTCCTGGTATTGCAATCGGTAAAGCACTACTACTTCAAGAAGATGAAATTGTCCTAAACACAAACACTATTTCTGACGATCAAGTAGAAGCTGAAGTTCAGCGTTTCTTCGACGCTCGTAACAAATCTGCAGCTCAGCTAGAAACTATCAAGCAAAAAGCGCTTGAAACGTTTGGTGAAGAAAAAGAAGCGATCTTTGAAGGTCACATCATGCTTCTTGAAGACGAAGAGCTAGAAGAAGAGATCCTAGCACTTATCAAAAACGACAAGATGACTGCGGATCACGCTATCCACTCAGTTATCGAAGAGCAAGCATGTGCTCTTGAGTCACTAGATGACGAATACCTAAAAGAACGTGCAACTGACATCCGCGATATCGGTTCTCGTTTTGTGAAAAACGCACTGGGTATCAACATTGTTTCGCTTAGCGACATCAATGAAGAAGTTATCCTAGTTGCTTACGACCTAACGCCATCTGAAACGGCACAAATTAACCTAGACTACGTACTTGGTTTTGCTTGTGATATCGGCGGTCGTACATCTCACACTTCAATCATGGCTCGCTCTCTTGAGCTTCCAGCTATCGTTGGTACTAACGACATCACGAAAAAAGTTAAGAATGGCGATATGCTGATTCTTGACGCGATGAACAACAAGATTGTTGTTAACCCATCAGAAGCTGAACTAGAAGAAGCGAAAGCGGTTAAAGCGGCATTCCTAGCTGAAAAAGAAGAGCTAGCGAAACTGAAAGACCTGCACGCAGAAACGACTGACGGCCACCGTGTAGAAGTTTGCGGTAACATCGGTACAGTGAAAGACTGTGACGGTATCCTCCGTAACGGCGGTGAAGGTGTTGGTCTGTACCGTACTGAATTCCTATTTATGGACCGTACTGCGCTACCAACTGAAGAAGAACAGTACCAAGCGTACAAAGAAGTTGCAGAAGCAATGAACGGTCAAGCTGTGATCATCCGTACTATGGATATCGGCGGCGATAAAGATCTCCCATACATGGATCTTCCAAAAGAGATGAACCCATTCCTAGGCTGGCGTGCTGTACGTATCAGTCTGGATCGTCGTGAAATCCTTCGTGATCAGCTACGTGGCATCCTACGTGCGTCTGCACACGGTAAACTGCGTATCATGTTCCCAATGATCATCTCTGTTGAAGAAATCCGTGAGCTTAAGAAAGCGATCGAAGAGTACAAAGAAGAGCTACGCGCTGAAGGCCACGCATTCGACGAAAACATCGAAATCGGTGTTATGGTTGAAACTCCTGCTGCTGCAGCGATCGCACACCACTTAGCGAAAGAAGTGTCTTTCTTCTCTATCGGTACAAACGACCTAACTCAGTACACGCTAGCGGTAGACCGTGGTAACGAGATGATCTCTCATCTTTACAACCCACTATCACCAGCAGTACTAACCGTGATCAAGCAAGTTATTGACGCTTCTCACGCAGAAGGTAAATGGACTGGTATGTGTGGTGAACTTGCAGGTGACGAGCGTGCAACGCTTCTACTTCTAGGTATGGGTCTGGACGAGTTCTCAATGAGCGGCATTTCAATCCCTAAAGTGAAGAAAGTAGTTCGTAACTCTAACTTCGCAGAAGTGAAAGCAATGGCTGAAGAAGCCCTTTCTTTACCAACAGCTGCAGAAATCGAAGCAGTGGTAGAAAAGTTTATTGCTGAGAAAGCTCAGTAATCGGTAGTACCAAGTAATTCAATACTTAATGGCCATTAGACGGCGAAAAAAGTCGTCTAATGCGCTATATTGGTATACTATAATTCGACAGAATAAAACCAAACCTTAGGAGCATGACACAATGGGTCTGTTTGACAAACTTAAGAAGCTTGTATCTGATGACAGCGCTGACGCTGGTGCTATCGAAATCATCGCGCCACTTTCTGGTGAGATTGTAAACATCGAAGACGTGCCAGATGTTGTTTTCGCTGAGAAAATCGTTGGTGACGGTATTGCTATCAAGCCAGCAGGCAACAAAATGGTAGCTCCTGTAAACGGTACTATCGGTAAGATCTTCGAAACTAACCACGCATTCTCTATCGAGTCTGACGACGGTGTTGAGCTTTTCGTTCACTTCGGTATCGACACAGTTGAACTAAAAGGCGAAGGCTTCACGCGTATCGCTGAAGAAGGTCAAACTGTTAAAGCTGGCGACACTGTTATTGAATTCGATCTAGCTCTTCTAGAAGAGAAAGCGAAGTCAACGCTAACTCCAGTTGTTATCTCTAACATGGACGAAATCAAAGAGCTGAACAAGCTTTCTGGTTCTGTGACTGTTGGTGAAACTCCAGTTCTACGTGTAACTAAGTAATTTTTACTTAGCCGAACACGAAAAAACGCTGCCATTGGCAGCGTTTTTTATTACCTGAAGTTTATACTTTCTTACCGGATTCAACTGAGTAGACCAAGTGCCGAACTCGGCCTTTGCTTTGCCTGAGCCAATAACGCAGTTGTCGCATCTTGGAGCACTTGAGAACGTACCATTTCCGTAGATTCTCTTGCGAAGTCTGTATCTCTTATTCGACTATTGGATTCTGTAACACTCCGATTCACAGTATTTAAGTTATCCACCGAGCCATTTACACGGTTCTGAAAGCTGCCAATTTCACTTCGGTGCGAATCAACGTACTTAATTGCTGCATCAATCACCCCAATTGAAAGCTGCGCCTTACCTGCCGTCGACATATCGATGTCATCCATTGTGACTAATTGACCAGTGCTTAGATCAAGCTCATCCGCTAAACTGCCTTCTAACTCCACTCCTTCTGGCGTATTCATCGTAGAGGCAAAGAATTGCAGTTCATTGTTTTCCGTTACTGAGGCACTCACTACCGATTGTTGAGCATTGATGTAAGTGGCGACCTGTTCTATGCGATCACCCAATTTGAGCCCAATGGATTCCGTTTGGGTTTGCCCTTTACTGTCTTGGTATTCGACTTTTAGAGTTTGGTTATCTTTAGTGACTCGCCAATCTTTATCGACCGCATCACCAACATAATGCTGCCCTCCCATCTCTGGGATATGGCTACGCATATTACGTAACGTCAAAGAGATTGAATTAGCGTTCGCTCCAATATGGAAACTTTGTGAACCGTAAGATCCATCAAACAGGTTTTTATCCGCAAATGTTGTCGTGATCGCGACACGATCAAGCTCATCCTGCAGCGCTACGACCTCGTATTGGATGCTTTGTCGGTCACTGGTATCGTTACTACCATTTGCCGCTTGAAGCCCTAGAGAGCGTAACCGTTGCAAAATATCACTGCTCTCATGTAACGCGCCTTCCGCGGTTTGCGCGACCGAATAAGCATCGTGCGCATTTCTTAAGGCGACATCAAGCCCTCTCGTTTGCACATGGAGAGTATTGGATATCTGTAAACCTGCCGCATCATCACTCGCCGAGTTAATTCGAAAACCAGAAGTCAGGTTGCGTTGTGATTCGACGTTTTGCGCTGCTGCTTGACTCAAGTGTCTCTGCGCCACCATCGCGGCAACATTGGTATTTAAAGAGACCATCTAATCGATATGAGTGCCTTGTCGAACATCCTGTTGGGACGCATCTAAACGTTATAGCCGATAAGCAAAAAAGCCAGGGATGAGCCTGGCTTTTGTATCTTGTCTTATTAAGGTGATTAACCTAGCAGACTTAGCGCTGAGTTTGGCGCTTGTTTCGCTTGCGCAAGGATTGAGCTTGACGCTTGCGATAGAATTTGTGACTTGGTCATTTGAGTCGTTTCTTTCGCGAAGTCAGTATCTTTGATACGGCTCTTCGACGCGTTCACATTCTCGTTAATGTTGTCCAAGTTGCTGATTGCATGGTTGAAACGGTTCTGGAATGCACCCAGTTCTGCGCGGTGGCTGTCTACGTATTTCAGTGCCGCATCGATGATAGCCACAGATTCCTGTGCGCCACCAACTGAGGTTACGTCGATAGTATCTACCGTTACTTTTTTACCTTCGCCCAAACCTAGCTCGCCAGATAGGCCGCCTGAAAACTCGACTTCGCCTTCGACTTTGTTGTTGCCAGCAAAGATTTGCAGTTTACCGTCTTGGTCTACTGAGGCTTTCACTAGGTCAGTTTGACCGTTAATGTAAGTCGCAAGCTCTTCGATATCGTCACCCGCTTTTGCACTGATGTTGATTTCTTGCTCTTGGCCGTAGCTATCCGTTAAGTTAATTTTTAGGTCGTTCTTACCTTCAGCAACGTTCCAGTCTTTACCTTTACCACTTTCAGCTTGGTAGCTCACACCGCCCATCATTTTGTTGTCTGAACGCATGTCTTTTAGCTCAAGCATCACGGCTTCACCGTTATCCGCACCGATTTGGAACGATTTCGCGCCGTGTGTGCCGTTTAGTAGCTTGTTACCACCGAAAGAAGTGGTTTCTGCGATACGGTTTAGTTCGTCATTTAGCGCGGTCACTTCTTCTTGAATCGCCACACGCTCTGATTTCGAGTTTGAACCGTTTGCTGATTGTAGAGACAAGTCACGCATACGTTGAAGAATGTTAGTGGTCTCGTTCATTGCACCTTCAGCGGTTTGTGCAATTGAGATACCGTCGTTCGCATTGCGAACCGCCACATCCAAACCACGGCTTTGTACGTTCAAACGGTTCGAAATTTGAAGACCCGCAGCGTCATCTTTTGCGCTGTTGATTTTGAAACCCGAAGACAAACGCTCCATAGAAGTTTGTTGAGCTGAGTTTGCGTTGTTTAGGTAACGCTGGGCGGTCATCGCTGATACGTTAGTGTTTACATTCACTGCCATGGTGATTTCTCCAATTGATTTTCCGGTATAGCGGTTTCCGACGTCTCGGAAAACCAAGTAGTTCTCTCAAAGTTACCCCTATTAACGACACCAAATTCAGAAGCTTTAGAAAAAAATTTAAAAAAATAACATTGCGAGATTTGGCTAAAAAAATTGAAGAAAAGTAAGAAAAAGTGCTCAAGTTTCCACAAATCGAGCCGAGTGGGCCAAATTGTATAGAAAACCAGCAAAAGGAAACAATTGAAGGTAAGTTCGCAGACGATAGACGTGGGAATTAGAAAAGAAAAAGCCCCTTTTCCTTTGAGAGAACTGGGGCTAGGTTGGTCGCCAGAGCCTATGTGGAGATCAAGAGAAATGAACACATTTCCGGCATACCGAGTGCAACTTTACATTGAAAATGATTGGCAGGTGAGAGATGAGAGAGCCGCTCATTCTATTATAAAGTTGCTTGCCAAAAGCCTGCATTCCCATCCACGTCTGAATGTATTGAGTACAGGCTAAGTAAACTACTGCAATAGTGACATTGCAGAGTTTGGCAACTGTTTCGCTTGAGCAAGAATCGATGTACCTGCTTGTTGCAAAATTTGTGCTTTGGTCATTTGCGTGGTTTCTTTCGCAAAGTCCGTGTCTTTAATTCGGCTGTTCGACGCGTCAACGTTTTCTTGGATGTTTGCCAAGTTGTTGATGCTGTGACTCAGACGGTTTTGCTTCGCACCCAGATCCGCACGTTGTGAATCCACGTATTTCAGTGCCGAATCCAGCACAGAGATAGCGTTTTGAGAACCTTGTACGGTTGTCATATCAATATCTTGTACTGATGTTCTAAGAGGTTCATCGCTCAAACCAAGCTCAGACGCCAATCCACCCGAAATTGAAATTTCACCCTGAACGTTTGGATGTGCAACAAAAACTTGTAACTTGCCATCTTCACTTACAGACGCGTTGATCATATCAGACTGACCATTAATGTACGTTGCAAGCTCTTCGATGTCGTCACCTGCTTTTGCATTAATGTTGATTTCTAGATCATCGACATTGCCGTCTTCGTCTTCACCCATACCTGGCAAAGTGATTTTTAGATCCGATTTAGCTGGGTCAACGCCCCAATCTTTATCTTTACCGTTTTCCGATAAGAAGGTCACACCGCCCATGCGAGTATCGTCCGCACGAATGCTGGTTAGCCCCATAATCATTGCTTCACCTGAGCTCGCACCAATCTGGAATGCCGCTTCACCGAATGAGCCGTTCAATAGACGACGGCCACCGAATGACGTGGTTTCTGCGATACGGTTTAGCTCGTCAATCAATGCCATTGACTCTTCGTTGATCGCCTGACGCTCAGCCGGAGAGTTAGTACCGTTCGATGATTGAATAGCAAGGTCACGCATACGTTGCATGACAGATGTTGCCTCATTCATCGCACCTTCAGCGGTTTGTGCAATCGAGATACCATCGTTCGCGTTACGCATTGCGACATCTAGACCACGAGACTGTGCAGTTAAGCGGTTAGAGATCTGTAGACCTGCCGCATCATCTTTTGCACTGTTAATCTTATGTCCTGAAGATAAGCGCTCCATCGACGTATTTAATTCGTCAGTCGCTTTGTTTAGGTAACGCTGCGCGGTCATCGCGGAGACGTTAGTACTAACTGTTACAGCCATTTTGCTCTCCTTTTGAGTTCGCAAGCTTTTGCGAAGCGGCCAGCTTTACTCTCATTTGGATAAGCACTGACCGTAAAAATTACTTGCTAAATCTGCCTTAAACGCAGGGTTTAGAATCTCTAAATCTGTTCTGATATTTTCAATACAATTTGTGTGCCAACTTATAAAATTTATTTCACCGCTTTTAAAAGAAGCACATAAACAATAAGTTAGCGTTATCACTAAACCATTTCCGGATAATGAGGCTCATCTTGCTTCATAGATATTGACCGCTACTTTGTTGCCGCCCGACTTGCCTCTCGCGTCATTGCCGCTTTGGGTAAAATCGTGCCGCATAGCATGACTCTTAATTTACGTCGATTTATCGCACTTAAGGCTTTGCACATAAGGCATCAAAAATCAGACAGTGTGTCTTAAGTCAGACTAAATATAGTTAAACAGAGTTAGATCTTTGGTCTTACCGAATGCTTGTTGCGATGCCTGTAACGCTCGCGAGTTTTCACTGAACTCGATAACGGCTTTAGAGTAATCCAAATCCTCAAAGTTGCTCTTCGCTTTCGCCAGAGACAAATTAAAGTCTTCGTGGTTTTGCTCTTGGATATCGAGCGTGCTCAATCGAGCGCCAGCATCAGTACGCGCTTTATTCAAATGGATAAAAGCAGCGTGAAATTCTTCTGTCATTTGGTGCAATTTGGCGGTCGCCGACGTATCCGACACCGATTTATCTGACCACGCCATTGCATCCTTGAAGGTATCGAAAATGCTGAACTCTGCCCGCTTTTCGATCTCGATGCTATCGCCAGGCGTAATTTGACCTTTTACGTGCACTTTCAGGCCTTTGTACTCAATGCCTTTTTCTGGAGAAAACTCATCGGCATCCACGACTTTACCGTTACGCTCTAGTTGGTAACCAAATTTGCCGTTGTTCATATCGACAAATGTCACGCGATACGCCGCATCATCCTTCGTATCAACGTTAGTGGCTCTGTTTAATAGCAACTCAGAACCGTTTTGTAGATCGTAATTCGGCTGATAATCGCCAAATGGGTTTGGTATCTCCATAAACAGCTTGCTGCCAGGATCGTTCATTGGCATCTCAAGCATGCTGGAGACTTTCATTTTGCGCTGGTAATCGTCTCCAGCGTACTGAACACTACCGTCTTTATCGCGATAGAATGGTTGGCTTTTTGGCTTAGTGCCAGCAAACACGTAGTTACCAGATTCATCTTGCGAGTTCACTAAGTTAAGGAAGTTGTTCGCAATCTCTTCTAGCTCACGCTTCTTTGCTTGTCGGTCTTCCGCAGAAAACGCACCGTTAATCATCTCCATCGTTAAGCGCTTCGACTCGTCGGCAAAATTCTCTGCATTGGCGATATTAACTTCGTGGTTTTCTAGACGATTACGCACCAACACTATTGAGCTAAGGTATTGTTGTAGCTGCTCTTGTTGCTGACTAATATTTTGAATGTAATGCGACGCAAGGGGATCGTCGCTAGGTTTCAGTAACTTTTTCCCTGAAGCAAGTTGCTCTTGGTTATGGTGAACCTTATTCTCTTGACGACGCAAGTCATTTTGTACGGACTGATAGTTATGGAAACTAGAAATTCGGGTTAGCACTTATCTCTTCTCCTTACCTCAGTTGTAAAATGGTATTGAAGGTGTCATTCGCCGCTTGCATCACACGTGATGAAGCCATGTACGCTTGTTGAAACTTCATCATGTTGGCCGCTTCTTCATCGAGGTTAACGCCAGAGATAGAAGCAACGCGCTCTTGTGCCGCCTCATGCTCTAAGCGAGCGACGGAGGCTAATCGGTTTGCTGTAGAAGATTTCAATCCGACTTCGGTATTGAGGTTGTGATAAACATCAATCAAGGTACTGGATTTTCCATCCATCATCTTGTCTGTTTGGATCTTCTGCATTTTTCTCAAGTTGCCATTACCACCTTCCGAAGGCACCAAGTTCGCGGTGAACTTGTCATTCATCAGCGCACCTTCGCTCAGCTCAAATACAGTCGCATCGCCATTTTTATACAGCGGATGACTTTTCGGCACTGAGATTTCAATCATCGGGTTATCTTTGTCTAGCGGGTATGAGTATTTGTCCGATAGCAAATTGCCTTTGTTGTCCGTGATCTTTAACCATGGCTTATCATGTTTCTCGTCGGCTGGTTGTACGGTGACCTCAAATTCTTTGACATCCCCCGCCTCACGAATTTTGAACTTGGCGTTACCTTGAGCAAAAGTGGTTGAAGCTTCATAACTTTGCGCGGCAATGGCTTTTGCATCATTAGTTTCCATCTTAATGATGGCTGCGCCACTTCGTGTTGGGCGCAACAATACGCGCTCACCAGCGGCAAGACCTTCACCAATTTGCACTTTCATACCATCCAGAACAAACGAAGAATCCGATTGATCAATGTTCAACGACATTTGCTCACCTTTCGGTGTTGTCACGCTATACTGGTCGCCATCATAACGTAGCGAATATTCACCACCTTTGATCGCTGAGATATCATCAATGTAAACCGCAACATCAGCTTGAGAGTCAGGCGCAGCAAAAACTCGAGATTTTGCCACCAGCTCAGAGTTCACGTCGGTAAATACGTCTTTACCTATCTTGCCGTTGAGATCCAGACCTTGAGATTGCAGCTGATTAATTTTGTAGGAAAAGCCCGTCGCTAAACGGCCCATTTCATCCTGAAGTTGCGGAATGTGTTTGTCGCGCATTTCAAGCAAGGCACCGATTTTGCCATCCATGTCGTCAGACTTGATCGCTTTAATGCCATCCCCTTCCACCATTGCTAATCGTCTTTGGTGAACATCAGGATAGCCGTCAATCATTTTGAGCTGGCTTGCTTCCGTGCCAGAAACTAGCGTATGTCCATTGCCGATGTGAACATTAAACCCTTCCGCATTTTTGCGTGGGGTTACGGTTACTTTGGTGTACTCAGATAGCTCAGTAACCAGCTTTTCATGCTGGTCCATCAAATCATTGTGTGGACCGGGTGTGCGCATCATTAACCGATGCACATCGCGGATTTCCAACGCAAGTTGGTTCACGCGTTCAATGCCCATATCCAATTTTTTATTGGTCACATCAGATTGCAATCGTACGGTTTCATGGAAGTCATTTAATGTATCAGAGAAGATTTTCGCCTTTTCCAGTACCACTTTCCGTGCCCCCAAATCGTTCGGAGTATCTGCCATGGTTTTGACCGCATCGAACCACTCGTTCAAGTTCTCTGGAATTTTCTTCGATGCAACTGAGCTCAACATGCTAGAGAGCATATCAAGATTGTCTTGGGTATCCGTTTTGTTGGCATTGTTGGTTGACGACAAGTTCAGTTCATTCACGGCAAACTGATCCCACGAGCGGCGAACATTTTCCACATGCACACCCATGCCGTAGGTAGAGCCACCAAACATGCGCGGATCATTCGTACCTTGGATAACAGACTGGCGGCTATAACCCTCTGTATTAACATTAGAAATGTTATGACCAGTGGTGTTTAATTGTCTCTGAGCAGTAAGCACACTTTGAGTACCTACATTCAGAAGGTCTGACGCCATACATGCCCCCAAAAACGAAATAAAATCGGCAAAACCGATCACCTAGACACATCAAAGCAAAAGGTGTGCCAAATAAAAGAGAGGTGTGAATGTTCAGAAAAAGTAAAGGCTTGCACTGTGGCAAGCCTTCTAAAACAACATGAACTAGCGAAGAGTAAATTACATACTTTCGATTTTCTGCTTCACCTGCAGGACTTTGTCTGCGTAATTCGGATCGGTCGCGTAACCCGCGCTGTGAATGCCGCGAATGAAGGACTCTGAATTCCCTCGCTGTTGCAATGCTGTCTCGTAACGTGGGTTGTCATTTAAAAAGCGCACAAAATCATTAAAGCTGTCTTCGTAATTTGAGTAGGCGCGAAACGCTGCCGTCTCTTTCACTGGCGTATTATCGTGGAACTCTAGCGTTTGAGTCGTCACTTTGTCACCCTGCCAGCTTCGATCTGCTTTGATGTTAAATAAGTTGTTGCTGCTGCCACGCGCGTTCTTCACGACCTTTTGTCCCCACCCGGTTTCCAAAGCCGCTTGCGCAAGTAGCAGAGATGGCTCGACACCTAGGGCTTTCGCGGCTTTCTCCGCGTATGGCTTCATCGAGTTAACAAAAGATTCTGGCGAATCGAATCGAGTTGGTTCATTGCTTGGTCGAGATAGCTGACCAGATTCAATCAAGCGCTGTTCAATCTCACGCGCTTTTTTCGGGTCAACACGACGATATTCCACGGCATTATTTGCCGCATCACGCATTGCCGTTTCACTCTTGTCGTTACCTTGCCCAGCCGTTAATTGCTTAACAATCATATCGGCCAAGCCCATTGAACCAGACGAACTGAGCTCGCTCGCCATCTGCTCATCCAGCATTTGTCGATAGAACTTCTCGTTCTGGCTGTTCATCATGTTGGACTCAAAGCCCTCATTGGCTTCTCGCATGGATTTCAACATCATGGAGGTGAAAATAGATTCGAACTGACGAGCCGCTGCACGCAGTGCTTCTTGCTCGCCATCTTTACCTTCCTTCACTGCTTTTTGACGCAGGGTATCCAGCGAACTGATGTCATGAATAAAACCAATGTCGTTAGGATTGTTCATTATACCTACCTCCTAACCATTAAATGATGATCAACTGGCCTTCAATGGCACCAGCTTGTTTCAATGCTTGCAAGATAGCCATCAAATCCGACGGCGCTGCGCCGACTTGATTCACTGCACGGACCAAATCATCCAACGTTAAGCCTGGTTCGAACTTAAACATCTTGCCCTGCTCTTCGCTAACTTCGATATCCGAGTCTGGCACGACAACGGTTTGCCCACCAGAAAAGCCGTTAGGTTGGCTAACATTCAGATTTTCTTTGATTGCGACCGTCATTCCGCCATGAGTTACCGCAGCAGGTTTAAGGCGAACATGTTTACCAACTACGATGGTACCCGTACGAGAGTTAACGATGATTTTGGCTGCGCCATCTGCAGGGTCGAACTCTAGGTTTTCAATTGCCGATAAGAACGCCACACGCTGGCTGACATCACGAGGGGCACGTACACGTACCGACGTCGCGTCTACCGCGCTCGCCATTTGTGGGCCAAGGAAGTTGTTTACCGCATCCGCCATACGTTGAGCCGTTGTGAAGTCTGACTCAAGCAAGTTGAACGTGATGTAATCGCCACGACCAAATGGGTTTGGAATTTCTCGCTCTACTGTCGCACCACTAGAGATAAGACCAACGGTTGGATTGTTACCTACGATTTTTGAACCGTCAGCACCTTCAGCGCTGAAGCCGCTCACCACTAAGTTACCTTGAGCAACCGCGTAAACTTGACCGTCTAAGCCTTTCAAGAAGGTTTGTAGTAGCGTACCACCACGCAAACTTTTGGCACTACCGATAGAAGAGACTGTCACGTCTACTTGCTGACCTGGTTTAGAGAATGGCGGCAACTCTGCCGTTACCATGACTGCGGCAACGTTTTTTATTTTCGGCTTTGTGCCCGGCGGCATCTGAATGCCGAAGTTTTGCAACATGGCGGCGAAACTTTGCTCCGTAAACGGGTTCGCTTCGCCTGTGCCAGGTAAGCCTGAAACCAAACCATAACCCACGAGTTGGTTGCTTCGTACACCAGCCACTTGCGCGACGTCTTTGATACGTGCAGCTTGGGCAGCGGTAGAAAACAGAGCAACGCTCATCAGTATTAAAAGGAGTTTTTTCATGCTTACTTATCTCTTGCAGTCAAATTGCCGTCAGCACGGCGTGTTATAGCGCTACATTAAAGAATCGTGCCAAGAAACCCGGCTCTTGCATATCTTGTTGTACACCGGTGCCAGAATACTGAATTCTTGCGTTAGAAACGCGGTTTGATGCAATAGTATTGTCGAAACTAATGTCATCCGGACGAATAGTGCCGCTTAAACGTATGTACTCATCACCCGTATTAAGCGTCATCCATTTTTCTCCACGGATAACGAGGTTGCCATTTGCCAAAACTTCAATCACCTCAACAGTAATGTAACCACTGATGCTGTTACTCTGCTTAGCAGAGGAGTCACCCGCAAATGAGTTTGAGTTATTTAAGTCATAAGAGAAATTGTATTTGCCACCAATTTGCAGCTCTTCGCCGCCCACTTGAAGCGGGTCCATTTGCGCTTCATTGGTTTTCGATAAATCGGCATTGGCGCTTTTCGTGGCGCTGGTAGTCTCATCCAGTGTCACGGTAATAATGTCGCCAATACCACGTGGCTTGGAATCGTCGTAAAGATCGGTAATGTGCTCGGCGCTAAACAGTGAACCTGTTGCAGCAGCATAATGCTCAGGTTTCTTTTTCGGATGAATAGGAGCCCATGCAGGATCACCCGCAACCGGATCGCTTCTGCCACGCAGTGTATCCACGATACCGCTGCTCTCTTCTTTCGATTTATCGCCTTCTACCGCGTCAACCACCGTCGTTGCTTGTGTCACTTCATCCGTTTCAATCGGCTCTAACATGGCACAACCCGACATCGTGGCAATCAAAGCAAGTAGACAAATACGTTTCATCGTGAGCTCCTCAATTCTTGCTCTTAACCGTTATAACTGCTGGTTAACGAAGCTCATCATCTTATCGACTGACGAGATCACTTTTGAGTTCATTTCGTAAACACGCTGGGCTTCGATCATGTTGACCAACTCTTCCGTTACATTCACGTTAGACGCTTCCAGCATGGATTGACGGATTTCACCCAAACCGTCCAAACCAGGAACACCTTCTTGTGGATCGCCACTGGCACCCGTTGGTAAGTAAAGGTTCTGGCCAATTGGCTCTAGGCCACCTGGGTTAACAAAGTCTGTAATGGTTAGCTGACCAACGACTTGGTTGTCTTGCTGACCACGGACGCGAACCGATACTTCACCATCCGTACCGACAGTGATAGAAATCGCATCTTCTGGAATCACAATTTCAGGTTCTACAGGGTAGCCAGAACCCGACGTGACTAACGTGCCTTCACCATTTAACGTGAACTGACCGTTACGGGTGTAACCGATGTTGCCATCCGGCAACGTCACTTGGAAGAAGCCGTCGCCTTCAACCATCATGTCCAGTGCGTTGGTCGTTGTCTGCGCATTACCATGCGTGTGCACTTTTTGCGTCGCAACCACTTTAGAACCCGCACCTAGCATCAAGCCACTCGGAAGCTCAGTGTTCTGAGATGATTGGCCGCCAGGCTGGTTGATGTTCTGATAGAACAAATCTTCGAATACCGCACGGCTCTTTTTGTAGCCGACAGTAGAGGCATTCGCCAAGTTGTTCGAAATCGTGGCAATGTTGGTTTGTTGGGCGTCTAGACCTGTTTTACTTACCCATAGTGCTGGATGCATAGTGAACCTCTAACTCTGTTAACTCATACGAAGCAGTGAATCTGAAGATTTATCCATTTCTTCAGCTGTGCTCATCATCTTGACTTGCATTTCAAACTGACGTTGTAAGTCAATCAATGCGGTCATTTCACCTACGGCATTCACGTTACTGCCTTCAATCGCTCCTGTCTGGAGGCTAACAGTAGCGTCTGCTTCGTAAGGTTGGTTTGGAGTTTTATGGCGAAATAAGCCATTGGTGTCTTTAAATAAGCTTTGATCATTAGGCTTAACAAGCTTGATGCGATCAACCGCTTGGAATTCTTCCGCCGGGGCACCTTGAGGAAGCACAGAGATGGTGCCATCCCGACCGATTTCAATTTTAGAGAGAGGGATAGGCAAAGTAATCGGCGCATCGTTTTCACCCAGCACCAAATGGCCACTTGCGTTAGTAAGCATGCCATTTTGATCGACTTTTAGGTTACCGTTACGGGTCAACCCTTCTTTACCCGTGTGATCGAGTACCGATATCCAGCCGCTGCCTTCAATCGTCACATCCAGATCACGCCCTGTTGTAATCACGCTACCTTGAGCAAAGTTATGCCCTGGACGCTCTGTCATGCTGAAAACACGTGAAGGATGGCCTTCACCATAAGCCTGCATTGAGCGAGCCTGCGCTAAATCCGCACGAAACCCTGTCGTGCTTACGTTAGCCAAGTTATTAGCACGCAATTGTAGTGCCTGCATATTTTGCTTGGCCCCACTCATTGCGAGAAACAGTGCGCGATCCATAAATTACTCCAAAAACTTCTCTGTACACGGAGTAAAAGCAATAGTTATGCCAACACAAAATGAGCTTATTTATCAAACACTTAAATAAGAAACAAAAGATTAAGAGGGGTTTCAGTGGCAGAAAACTGCAACAAGGGGCAAGGTTTTGATCCACATGGCGGCAACGGCGGCAAATCAGAGATCAAAGCATGCTTAACCTGAACTGAGGTATTTTCAGGCTAAGCATCAGATGAATGTCATGATGTTATCAAGCCAAGCGGCGAAAGCTCGCCTAACTTGATGATGCAGATTATCGGATCTGCAGGATATTTTGTTGTAGCTGGTTGTGCACTTCTAGCGAACGTGAGTTTGCTTGGAAGTTACGCTGAGCAGAAATCAGGTCCACCAGCTCCTGCGTCATATCAATGTTTGACTGTTCCAGCATACCGTTGTTGATGGTGCCAAAAGAGCCTTTGTTAGATTCACCCCAAATCTTGTCACCAGAGAACTGAGTTGAATCCCATTGCGTACCGCCCTTCTTATCCAGACCTTGCTCGTTTGGAACACGTACTAGCGCTACACGACCCAATGTGACGTTTTCACCGTTTGAGTAAGTCCCCATTACGCTGCCGTTTTCATCGAAGTCAACTTTGGTTAGGAAACCCGTTGTTGCACCGTCTTCATCGAACTTAGTCAGTTCGAACGGAGCAGCAAACTGTGTTGCCGAGCCTAAACCGAAGTTAAGCGTCTGCGCAGGATCGGCACCATTCATATCGACTGGTGTCGTGTTCGTCGCCGGATCGCCTAATGCCACAGACGTAATTGGCTGACCATTGTTCAAGCTCGCCAACGTACCATCGTTGTTGAACTTCATGGTATGACCCACATGGCCTGTTGGCGTTTGTGCATCACCTGCCGCAACATTTAAAGGCTTTTCGCCTTCTTTATCTGTCACGGTGTAGTAAGTGTTCCAAGTGTTTGGCTGAGTCTGATCTTTCAAGTAGTAGGTCGTTAGCTTGTAAGACTGACCCATCGAGTCATAAATAGTCGAAGAAGTTGAACGGTTGTATGTATCTGGGTCTGAAAAATCAAACTGAGTTGGATCTTTCAAATCGCCGTTTGCTGGCAAGTTCACGCCCACTTCAATGTTTGCTGTTTGCTTTGGCTTACCAAATTCAGCAGGAATATTGATAGGTTGTGGCTCGTATGAAGAAACCTCACCAGAGCTTGGATCCACTTGGTAACCTAATAAGAACTCATCGTTCGCGGTCACCATGTAGTTTTCTTTATTTAAATGGAATGCACCATTACGTGTCAGTTCATTCTGTTGTGGAGTCAGACGCTCCTTCGCCACGGCGAAGAAACCTGTACCCGAAACACGCAGATCCATTGGGTTGTTGGTGTAAATGCTTGAGCCTTCATGGAACTGCTGCGCCACTTGGCTTGCTTGCGCACCACCACCCGGCGTGGTTTTTGCGTTAGTAAATAAAGAGTTAGAGTAAACATCAGCAAACTCAGCACGGGACTCTTTAAAGCCGTACGTGTTGGCGTTCGCAATGTTGTTACTGGTGGTGTTCAAATCCAGTTGTGCGGCGGACAAACCGCTTAAAGATACATATGACATTCCAAAATCTCCTAATCTAGCGAGCTATGACTACGCTTTGCCAACTTCCAATACTTCTGCAAGTCGAACTGGCGATTCAAAACCAGCCAGATTGAGTAATACGTTTCCGTCCCCTTTGCCGAGCAATACGCTATTTACGTTGGCATATGTCGATACTGGGAACTCTTGCGACTCCCCTTCAACCAAGCCAGACGCTTTCACTTTGTATTTGCCAGCAGGCAGTGGATTTCCGCTTTCATCTTTACCGTCCCAAAGCACACGCGTGTCGCCGGCTGGTTTCGCCCCTACCTCAAAAGTACGAACCAGTTGGCCAGCTTCATCCTCTACACGAACAAACAGATTATCGATAGATTGTGAAAGCTTAACCATTGCCGCCATTGGCGCGTCGTCCTGCTTCACACCTGCCGCTCCTGGGACCAATACGTCACGTCCTACCAAAGAGGAAGCTTGTAACGCTTGGTTTGATGTCATTGACGAGTTCAAACTCTCAAACTGAGTGTTCATCTTGCCAATGCCATCAACGGTCGCAAATGAAGCCATTTGCGCAATCATCTGGTCATTACTTACCGGCTTAAAAGGGTCCTGTTGAGACAATTGCTTCGTGAGCAATGATAAGAAGTCTTCCTGCTTTAGGTCCTGCTTACCCGTACTCTCTTCCGTCTTCTTGTTACTCTCTTGTAGACTTTTAAGCTGGTCGATATAGGACAAGCCGCTTTGACCAACGTTGTTAATTCCGGCCATACGCTACCTCCTTATCCTTATTGACCCATCTGCAGCGTACGCAGCAGCATTTGTTTACTAGAATCCGCTACTTGCACATTGGTTTGGTATGCGCGAGAAGCTGAAATCATGTTCGCCATTTCTTCCATTACATTCACGTTCGGCTTGTAGATGTAGCCTTCTTCGTTTGCAAGGGGATGGTCTGGGTTGTACTCCGCACTCAGCGGTTTATCGCTTTCTACAATACCCATCACTTTCACTGGCACCGTATCACCGCCACGCATGGCGTTACTTAACTCAGCACCAAACACAGCATGGCGCGCTTTATAAGTGTCTTTCGCAGAGCTGCTGACACTGTCGGCGTTCGCCAAGTTGCTTGAGGTAGTGTTCAGACGAACGGATTCAGCGCTCATTGCGGAACCTGTCACATTGAAAACGTTAAATAAGCTCATCTAAATTATTCCCCTTTGATTGCTTTGGTTAAGTTCTTGAATTTGCTGCCTAGAAAGTCGAGTGATGCTTGGTGTCTGATTTGGTTTTGCATAAACAAGTTACGCTCTAAATCCAAATCAACCGTGTTGCCATCACCCGTATCAGGTTGCGTAGGAAGACGATATAGCTTGTCCCCGACCAACGTTGTAGTGGCAGGAATATGCCGACCATCCGTACGACTAAGACCAATGCTTGCCCCAGATGTTGCCGCTTGCAATTCCTTCGCAAAGTCTAAACCTCTTGCTTTGTAACCAGGCGTGTTGGCTTGTGCAATGTTGGTGGAAATCACCTCAGCATTGCGCTCACGTACGCCCACCGTGTGCTGGTGGATGCCTAGTGCATTGTCAAAAGATATAGCCATGTTTGCCTCTACAATTAAGAACTGACCGTGATTGATAACCAAAAAGCAATTAGCATGCCAAAAACATAAAGCGCTCTATCTACTTAATAGCTATCACCCATTGGAATAGCAATAAGTGAGCCAAAGTGACTGGAATGTCATGTCGTTTCACTTTGTTCACTTAATAAAGATACACCGTGATGAGGGAACAAAGCAAAATCGCGCTTCAATTTAGCAAGTGAAAACGTGGAAACACTCGAAGGCAGGAAACCAGCAAACAAAAAAAGCCTGACACGAGGTCAGGCTTTTTATCAATGAAGAGATACCGCTATTTAAGCTTGTAAATGATACCCGGATTACAGCGCACCATTTCAAATTTATCAGTCAGACCAGTTAGCGACTCTGATGCCCCTAACAGCAGATAACCACCTGGGTTTAAGCTGCTCGCCATTTGGTTAAGCACTTTTGATTTCATTTCCGGTGAGAAGTAAATCAGCACGTTGCGACAAAAAATAATGTCGAACTTACCCATCAGTGCATAACTGTCCATCAAGTTTTGTGGACGAAAGTTCACCAAACGTTTGACGTTGTCTTTGACTTTCATACGGCCACCGTCCGCATCCTCAAAGAAGGTGCGGCGACGTTCTGGTGAAAGTCCGCGCCCTAGAGCCAAATTGTCATACACACCTGCACGACACATCTCGAGCATACTTGCTGAAATGTCTGTTGCTGTAATAGACACGTTTGGTAACAAACCCGGCTTACGCTGTTGCGTTTCCAGAATCGTCATTGCAATAGAATACGGCTCTTGGCCCGATGAACTGGCTGCAGACCAGATCTTGATTGGGCGCTTGCTTGCCGCTACTTCTGGCAATAATTTGTCAGCTAAAACTGTGAACGGATAAGTATCTCGAAACCACAAGGTTTCATTAGTCGTCATCGCGTCCACAGCGGCCACTCGTAATTCACGATTGCGCCCTGTAACAACATCACGTAGCAAATCTGATAACGATGCGAGCTTAAACTTCGTCACTAAAGGACTCAGTCGGCTACGCACAAGGTATTGCTTGCTATCACCTAACACGATACCACATTGCGATTCTAGAAAACGGCTAAAGTCACGATACTCTTGATCACTGATTGTAATAGCAGTCATTAATGTCTCTTTTATTGTGTTAATGCAGATTTAACCGCGTTACCCAATTCATCTGGGTTAAATTTCGCAATGAAGGTATTGGCACCTACACGCTCAACCATAGCCTGGTTGAATACACCACTTAATGAAGAATGGAGGATAACATAAAGGTCTTTCAAATCGGCATGTCTGCGAATTTCAGCCGTTAAGGTATAGCCGTCCATTTCTGGCATTTCAATATCGGAAATAACCAACGAAATTTGATCGTAGATATTGCCTTCTTGAGCCATTTCAATCAACTTATTGTACGCTTCTTTGCCATCTTTGACAGATACGACCTCGAAACCGATTGATGTAATCGCACGCTCTACCTGTTTACGCGCGACAGTCGAGTCATCGGCAATCAATATACGGCGTACAATAGGCTTTTCTTGTTCTGCTTGCGCGATTTCTTCACCGATAGCGGAATCCATCGTTTCATCAACCGGCGCAATCTCCGCCAGGATTTTTTCAACGTCAAGGATTTCAACCAGCTCGTTGTCGATGTTCGTCACTGCGGTCAAGTAGTGCGCTTTACCCGCACCGTCTGGCGGCGGCAAAATCGCTTCCCAATGCATATTGATAATACGCTCAACCGATGATACCAAAAATGCTTGGATCGTACGGTTAAATTCTGCGATAACAACAAAACATTTATCCAGATCAGTGGTTGGGCGGCCACCAATTGCCAGGCTCAAATCAATAACGGACACGGTATGGCCGCGGATATGAGCGATACCTTTTACCAGCGGGTGTAGATTTGGCATTGAAGTCAGCTTAGGGCACTGCAGTACTTCTTTCACTTTGAATACGTTAATGCCGTAGCGCTGTCGGCCCATCAGTCGAAAGGTCAATAATTCCAATCGGTTCTGACCGACGAGTTGCGTACGCTGATTCACCGAGTCAAGAATCCCCGTCATATGCTCATCTCCATCTCAAACTTTTTGTTTTTAAATGATACTCTACCACTGGCAAGCACGATACCAGGGAGACAGTATGGCGTATTTCACTTTCACTTCGACACCATTGACTATGACAATATGTAGAGCGCTAATTACAAAGTACGCTAAGTCTATCGGCATTTTGCTCAGTATGTTTAGCTTTTTTGTTCATTCAGCTTCAGATAATCAGATCGAGCAAATAAAAACGGCAGCAGAACAACATATTCTTGCTACAGTTGATCAGCCTGATGGTGGCGAGCTATCTGTTAATGCGGCAGATATCGACTCGAGAATAAAAGCAACGGATTGCCCAGTGCCCCTAGATACGTCAGCTTCTTCCACCAGCAGTACTCGAAGCAACATCAATGTTCTAGTGGAATGCCCACCGGATGACTGGAAAGTCTATGTGCCTGTACGGATCTCGGTATCGGTGCCAATGATCGTCGCAACACGAACGCTAGGGAGAGGAGAAATCGTCAGCGCATCGGATGTCACCACTTCTATGATCGAGCTGCAGCGCTTTCGCAAAGATGGCTTTTCTAACTACGATCAAGTGGTTGGCGCAAAGCTAAAACGCAACGTTCGCTTAGGTGATGTTGTTGAGCGTAATGATGTCTGTGTCGTTTGCCGGAATGAAAAGGTCACAATTAAAGCGGTGAATTCTGGCATGACAATCACCACACAAGGCACAGCATTGCAAGATGGTGCGGCTGGCGATCAAGTAAGAGTGAAAAATGATAAGTCACAGCGTATAATAGAAGGCATAGTGACTGGCATTGCGGAAATCACTGTTAATTTTTAATACCCACTGGTAGCGTGTTTAAACTGATCAATAAAAATGCAAAAAATGACTAAAGTTATTTTTGCACTGGTCGATAGTCTGGATACCAGTATTACGATACAAGGCAAAGGTTAAACATGGCAGGTATAGATAATATACGTTCAGGGCAAATGATGACGACGACAAGTCGTGCACCTGCGCGTAACGATTCCAATGCTACCAGCACGACTGAATCGAAAAAAGCACCCGCACAACAAGACGCTGTATCACTCAGCCAGCAAAGCAAAGCCGTTAGCAAACTCCAAAAAGATATGGCAGCTTCTCCGGCCTATGACAGCGCCAAAGTGGCGGCAATCAAAGAAGCAATCACAAACGGTTCATACAAAGTCGATCCTGAAAAATTGGCCGACAACATGATTAAGTTTGAAAACGAATTGCAAGGCAAAAGCTAACTGACTTAGGCCGAAGGTAAGTATTTTATGGCAGCATTAGTCGATCTCGTCAATTTCCAACTAGAAAATGCTAAGGCACTTTCTGCTGTTTTGCGTCAAGAAACACAAGCGATAACTGCGCGTGTCTCTACCGAGATTGAGAGTATTGCCAAACAGAAGATGACACTCATTGATCAGCTTAGAACAACTGATCAGCGAATCGCCTCTCACCCGCACGTCAATCAACTTACTGAAGATGAGCACCTAAGTCAGGTTGTTGCTCAAATCCAATCGATCGTCCTCGACTGTCAACAAGTCAACAAAGTAAATGGTGAATCGCTTAGTCGCGCACAGCTGAGTTTTAATAAACTCAATAACATGCTTCAGCGAACTCATGGCAAAGTAGGCATGACCTACAATGCCGGTGGCAAAACCCACACTATTTCGACACTTGGCACCAATATAAAAGCCTAAACGTCACTCCTACCCCACCATCTCTAGAATGTAGATATAAAAAAGCGACTCATTGTTGCCAATCAGCCGCGGGAAAGATTATCTGGTCTTCTGAAGTAATGCGCTTAGGGCATTAGAACAAGGTTTGTTGACGCTTCTCAGGCACCTGTTGAACTTCTCCGTAATCACGCAACTTATCCATTTTACGAATATCCAGACGCAGCTCTGTCACGTAACTGTCTTCAACAAGATAACTACGTACGACTTCTGCACCGCGAATCACACCATCAACCGCGCCTGTAGTGCTCTCAATACCTAAACGCTGGTCTTGCAGTTCTGCACGTCCACTAACACGCATGCCATAAACTTGTTCTGCTAGCTCACGATAAGCATCAATTTTTGATGCGCGCATCGCTCGTACACGCTTCTCTTCAACAGTACGACCTGTTTGCTCACTGACACTCGCATAACCCACTGCCACTAAGATTTCATCTTGACGCATCTGTTGTAGTGGCTGACACCCCACCAATACCAGTGTGGCAATAATAAATAATAACTTCTTCATGCTTCTATCCTATGGACGCAGAATCACAGTGTACGGCTGACGAATGGTTGGGTCTGAGCGAATCAACACGCCATCTTGCGTACGGATACTGTTTAACGTATCTAAGTCACGACCAATACGGTCAGCCGGAAGAAAACCCTGCGCCGTTGCTACAACCACACGGCTCTGCATACCGACCACACGTGCATTGACGAGCACCCCGCCCTCTTGGCGCAGCATCGTGCCAGTCAGTACATACTGAATTTGTTGCTCTTGCGCCAGATCTTGCCAATCACGGCTTAAAGCAAAATCGCCCTGCTGCGTCACTTGGATAGAGCCCGTAGTTTTGAAATCAACCACTTTAAACCCTCGGCGCTGGAACTGATGGATAAAACCTTCCGAGACCGAGTTACCTAACCAGTTTGTTGCATCCATATTTTGTAGATCAACAAACGAGGTAATCGCAATCGGCGTCCGCGCAGATACCGCCACATTAGAAACCATCAGGTCTTCGGTCATGCTTTCAATGAAAAAGTCCATCGTATGACGTGGACTATCCATAAGCATGAACTGGCTTCCCGAGTACGGTTCTTTACCATTGTAAATCGGTGAGTACGCGCACGATGTCAGAAGCGTCATCATCGATGCGGCGACAAGCCACTTTTTCATGGTTTGATTCTCCAGATAATCTTAGGTGATACCGTTCTTGATTAATTCCTTTCTAAGAAAGTGAATATTGGAACAGTCTTTGCTTTTCTTTGTTTGCCTAACGAAGAAAAATCCACCAAACTTCACTGAAATTGTTAAAGCAATATTTATACCCGAACGGTTGTAATCAATGAAAAAAATATTAAACAGTCTGTTTTCAATCACTTTAGTGATGCTTGTGCCTTTTAAAGTAATGGCATCTTGGTATGAAGTAACAGGCGTTGCCACTATCGTTTCTTCAGAAGAGACGGCAAGGCTCCATGCGTTGGAAGACGCGCTGTTCAAAGCCGTCAATTTTTCGGGCGCAGATATTGGCAGTATTAGCAATTTGATGCCGCTATTAGAAGAAAGCCGTAACGAGTACCAGTTTACCAACCATGAAGTCCGTTACATTTTGGTCGAGTCTGAACGTAAACGTAGAGGTAAAGTCGAGGTAAAAATTCGCGTCGATATTTATCCATCGGCAACGGGTTGCCACACCGATCAATACAAAAAGACGCTCCTTGTCGGCAATATTGAGGTTGCCTCACCACAACAAGCGGTGATGGGACAGATTTACCAAGTGGGTGACGATTTTAGCCGCGTGGTGAATCGCCAGCTGGATCAAACCTCTCGCAGCTTTGTATCTGTGGGTACAACGGACTATTCAATTAGCAGTAACTATCCCGCTCGTACTCAAATGATCGCGCAAGACAACGGCGCACAATACATCATTGGGGGAGTCATTACCGATCTCACTGCGACGGTCGAATCTCAACTACTGCAAGATGACATCATCAATCGTCAGTTTGCGCTAGAGATGAAAGTATTTGATGGTAAAACTGGCCATGAAGTCTTCAACAAAGCCTACCGTGAAGTGGCGCGTTGGCCCTTTGCCAAAACGAGCCAAGTAGATACTCGCAGTGCGCGCTTTTGGGCGTCGACCTATGGCGAGATGATGCTACGCGTTAGTCGCAATATAATGCTGGATCTAGAGTCAGAGCTGTCTTGCAAAATTACGCTGCCAGAGGTCGTCGCAGTCTTCGGCAATACGGTAACGATGGATCTCGGCCGTATGCATGGCGTAAAAGAGGGAGACAAATTGCAACTTTGGCACACCGCATCATTTATCGACCAAAACGGATTACCAAGAAATAAAGTATCGCAAAGTGAAATTACATTGACGGTATCTCGTATATACGAACACGAAGCCGAGCTGACGATTGATCAGCCAAATTTAGCGTCTAGTGTTCAAATTGGCGACGTAATGAACAAGATCCTATAAAAGCAAACATTAAGTCTTGAGATATGCTCACTTTTGAATATCATAGGCAGCGCATCTTATTTGATTATACCAATGACCGTAGTGAGTCGTTCAAAGTGATACTGATAAAGACCTAAACAAAGTTGCTAGGTTTGCATTCAGTAAAACGGTTCAATGAACTGCAACTATTGGTATTACGCCCCCATGGCACAGCTGGATAGCGCAGTCCCCTCCTAAGGGACAGGTCGTAGGTTCGAATCCTACTGGGGGCGCCATATCATAGCCTTAGCTCCCACTTGAGCTAAGGCTTTTTTGTATCCACTATTTCGAGCTTCACAGAGCGTTTCCAAGTAACGAGTGAAACAATTTCTTCAGTAATCAATATGATCGCCTCGCTCCTTTACTCGACGAGATAAAACCTTTTACTGATCCGATCTCTTCCCCTTGAAATCATTTCAACAAGCCCTATTTACAGTTTTGTATTTTATTACTTTAATTATCTATGAGTTTTGCTTACCCTTTTAGCTATTAATAAAATTATTAGTTAGCACTATGTCTAAGAGCAATTTAATAACTAACACTGGACACCGCTTTATTTCTAAAGGCAAGACTGCCTTTAAGATTCATATCCATACCCCCGAGGACACGGTACTGCACCGCTCGGTTGGGTTTGTTCGTATTGGAGAAAAGAAAGGCTTACAAAAAGCCATTAAGCTGAGAAACGAATTAGGCCGGCAAATGTGGGGCAAATTTTGGCGACGTCTTTTGAAGGATCCTTACCTCATGACCAGACTCCCACACAGCGTTGAGCCAAAAATTGTTCACAAGCCTAACCCCACTCTTGAAAACCCAGATAACCGAGATACGTGTTACATCGCTAAGTGGCGAGAGTTCAATGACGACGGTGACTACAAATACAAAACGGTGGTTCGCTCTATTAGTAAATACGGCAAGCTTGCCGCCTACATGCAAACCAAAAAAGCGTTGCTAGAAGCACATAAAGACAACTTGGAAATCCTAACGTTCATGGGGCGCTTAAACAGCATTGACCTCAAGTGATGTTTACCGTTTTTAACTTTTCAGTCCGTTTCAAATAGAAATAAAAAAGCCCCAAAGAGCGAACTCTTTGGGGCTTTCAGCTTTAGTCTTCTATACTACGGTCGGATAGAAGCTTATTGCTGAACTTGGTATTCAAATTCTGGAACAACGATTTCTACGCGACGGTTTTGCTGACGACCTTCACGAGTGTCGTTTGAAGCGATTGGGTTGTTTTCACCTTCGCCACGCGCTTGAATACGTGATGAATCAATGCCTTTTTCAACAAGTGCGTTAGCTACAGATTCAGCGCGTTTCTCAGAAACTTTTAGGTTGTAAGCTGCTGGGCCAGAAGTATCTGTGTAACCTACAACTTCAACGTTCGCTTGTGGGTGCTCGTTTAGGAAAGCAACTAGGTTATCAAGTTTTGCAGCGCTCTCTGGTTTTAGAGTTGTGCTGTTTAGATCGAAGCTACCAGTGCCGATTGTTTGAGTTTCGAATGTTTTCGTTACAACTACTGGCTCTTCTACCACTTCTTCTACAACCACTTCTTCAACAACAACTGGCTCTTCTACGATTACTGGCTCATCGTTGCCACCGAATTTGAAAGAAACACCCAGTGTTGCTGTGTTACCTGTCGCACGAGTTACATCGTTGCTGATATCAGTCAGAGTTTGGTATTCCGCACGAGCAGTTACGTTTTGGCTTAGGTTGAACTCAAGGCCAGCTGCGCCTAGGTAAGAGTAATCATCTTTACCATCAAACATTACGTAAGCGCCACCCACTTTACCGTAAAGTGCGATGTCTTCAGTGATTGGTAGGCTGAATTTAGGTGCAAGAGTGATTGCTTCTACATGGCCACCGAAAGAAGTTTGGTCAAAATCACCGATGTTGTCGAAACCTGCTTCTACTGCGAAGTATTTATTCATTTCGTAACCAACAAAAGCGCCAAGAGTAGAGTCGTCTTTGTCACAAGCCTGGCCCGCTACACACGCGTCTTCCATCCATGACTTACCCATCTTACCACCAACGTATACTTCTGCTTGTGCTGCTGAAGCCATAAGTAGAGACGCTGAAATTACCGCTGCTAATTTTTTCATTATTGATTCCTCTAAAGAAGTTCTTTTGTTAGATGCCGAAATGCGCCGTCTGACTGACGTTGTATTTCAATTCTTTTTATTCATTCCTTGAGTGAGATACTTAGTCAGCTTCTTTTTATGCACATGCATTTTTTTTATGGAAGCTACTTACGTACATTTCCTGTTCAGTGATACATATCGCCATCTCGGTATCACTGACGGGGTGAACTATAACGCTAAGAAATCGCGAGAAAAATCCCAATTCTGTCAATTTATTGTCATCAAAAATCTCAACAACATGTGATCTTAAGCAAAAAAATCCCCACACAATCACGACGCAAACGTTTGCTTTATTTTCTGGAACACTACAACTTAAGCAAAGTTTTTTCTTAAAAATGAGACAACAAAAATGGAACTTTAAGGAGGGTGGATAAAAATCAATCAGATATTTGATATATAATCGCTCGTTTTTTATTCATGCCAACGATGTTTGGATTAAAAAATCTTATCCATACCTAGGTGAATTACGGTCCAAAATACCACATCCTTCACCGACATATGAGAAGGTTTCTCATTATCTAAGGTTCAGATACAAAAAAGCCGCGGGTGTTTACCGCGGCTTTGTGACTATTTATTCAAAAGAACGTTTAGTTCAAAGCAATTATGCGTTTGCTTCACGCTCAGCAATGAACTCAAGCGCCATCTTAATACGAGCAACACAACGCTCTTTGCCAACCAGTTCCATTACTGCATCTACAGAAGGAGACTGACCGCCGCCTGTAACAGCAACACGTAATGGCATACCGATTTTGCCCATGCCGATTTCTAGCTCTTCACAGACTGCAGCGATAACGCCATCTTTGATGTTTGCTGTTGTCCACTCGGTCAGTGCTTCAGCTTTCGCTAGAGCAAGCTCTAGAGGCTCTTTAGCCACACCGCGTAAGTGTTTCTTCGCTGCGCCCGCTTCAAACTCAGAGAAATCTTCGTAGAAGTAACGGATTTGCTCAGCTAGCTCAACTAGCGTGTTGCAACGCTCACCCACTAGCTTGATCACGTCAGTGATAGCAGGACCATTCGTTACGTCTAGTTTTTGTTGATCTAGGTGCCATTGTAGGTGTTCTGCAACGTACGCAGGATCTGAATTTTTGATGTAATGGTTGTTCAACCATTGCAGTTTGTCCGTGTTGAAGGCAGACGCTGACTTAGATACTGCGTTTAGGCTGAATAGGTTGATCATCTCTTCTTGAGAGAAGATTTCTTGGTCGCCATGAGACCAACCTAGGCGCACTAGGTAGTTGTTTAGTGCTGCAGGCAGGTAACCCATATCGCGATATTGCATGACTGATACTGCACCATGACGCTTAGACAGTTTCGCACCGTCATCACCCAAGATCATTGCACAGTGCGCAAACGTTGGTACTGGCGCACCTAGTGCTTCGTAGATGTTGATTTGACGAGGCGTATTGTTGATGTGGTCTTCACCACGAACAACGTGAGTGATACCCATGTCCCAGTCATCCACTACTACACAGAAGTTGTAAGTAGGTGAACCGTCAGTACGACGAATGATTAGGTCATCCATTTGATCGTTGCGGATTTCAATGCGACCACGGATTTGATCATCAAATACTACGCTGCCTTCTTTCGGGTTACGGAAACGGATAACACATGGATCGCCATCTTTTGCCGCTTCGTTTGCTGCTTTGATTTTTGGATGGTTAGCATCGTAGCGAGGCATTTCTTTATTTGCTTCTTGCTCTGCACGGATTTCATCTAGCAGCTCTTTAGACGCGTAACATTTGTAAGCTTTGTCTTCTGCCAGCAGCTTATCAACCATTTCGTTGTAACGATCAAAACGTTGAGTTTGGTAGTAAGGACCTTCATCCCACTCAAAGCCTAGCCATTCCATGCCTTCAAGAATTGCATCAACCGCTTCCTGAGAGTTACGCTCAAGGTCTGTATCTTCGATACGTAGAACGAATTCACCACCTTGGTTTTTAGCGTATAGCCAAGAGTAAAGTGCAGTACGCGCACCACCAACGTGTAGATAGCCAGTTGGGCTAGGAGCAAAACGAGTTTTAACCGTCATTTGAGTTCCTTAGGGGTAATGAGCAACGAGAGATCTCTCGTTGTAATGTCAAGGATAAAAGTGGCGACATTTTACCACCGTAAGTCAATTCTACAATCGGTTTGACACCAGAAATACAAACAGGGCAGCACCAATAAAGGTACTGCCCTCCTATTTACTGTTAAAGTGCAGAACGAAATTACTTCAGGTTACGCATCGCCCATTGCATAAATTCTTGCTGCTCTTCACGGCTTAACTCATTAAACGATGCTTTGATTGTTTTAGTTTCCGCCGGAGAAGACGCAATGCTTGCCTTGGTCGATTCTTTGTTCATTGCATTGTTATAGTCAGCCACTTCTCGCTCGTAATCACGAAAACCTTGCAAGCCACCTTTACGAAGTTGAACCATAGAGAATTCCACTTCTTTTCCGTGTTTGTCTTTCAATACCACTTTGGGATCGAGTTCGAAAGCTTTCGCTTCTTCGATGGTACGGAACGCTTTGTAAGTCAGCGATAGTTCGGCGTCTTTTTCTGCTTCAAACTCTAATACCAGTGGCTGCGAATCGAACTTACGGCGCTTGCCATCTTCAAAGACAATTTTTCCAACCGTCACCGCCAACTGATTTTCCCCGTCCTTCAGCTCGATGCTGTTATTTTTGGAAATCCACTCAGGGTACACGAACTCACCGTTGAGAACGCGAGGAACCAGTTCAGCTTGCAGAGTCAGTTGAGCAGCAAAAGCAGGCGCAGAAAGCATTGCGCAAAGTCCGAGAAGTGTCGTTGTTTTTTTCATCGTGGTTTCTCACTTTATACCAATTTAGATAAGCCTCTGAAACTTACAGGCCAGTCATTCCAAAGGCTTATTTGAATCAGTATCAAGACAAAAAGGGCGTTTCCGCCCTTTTTTCTGCTTCTTTATTAGAAGTAGTATTCAACACCCACAGAGAACTCATCGTAGTCCGCAGATTTCCAACGCGCTTCTGTTGGTTTATCCAGTTGATATGCACCGTCGCCAAAGTCTAGAGTACGAGCACGTACGTAAAGCACTGCCGATGGGTCTACGAAGTACATAACTTGTGCAGATAGTACATCGTCTGCTGTATCGTTAATTGTCTTACCATCACGCTCTAGATCAAAGTTCGCTGCGTAAGCCAGTTTGTACTGCCAATCACCTGTGGTGTACATGATAGCGGCAGACATTGCGTCTTGCTTCTCACTCACGCCGTTGCTTGCGTCAGCTTCCATGTATTTGTATTGCGCGAAGAAAGAAATACCGTTATCAAACCAGCCTTGAGCACCCACCAAGTATGTGTTGTTTTCCCACGTTTGGCCTTCCATCTTAATGTTACGGTTACCCTCGTATGCGGCATCTAACTGAATTGGACCAATTTTGTAGTGCGCTGCGATACCACCCCAGTAGTCATCACCTTCACCCAGACCCGCTTTGTCACCTGCACCAGCCGCAATATCTAGAGAGAATTTGTCCGCATACATTGGCGAGTCCCAACGAATGGTGTTTGATTGACGGTCTTGATACTTAGCACCACCGATTGCACCACCCCAGTCGTAAACATCACCGAGACCTGGGTTAGATGCAGGCCAGTCAACCAATTCGTACATCGGTGTTAATACTCGACCTAAACGAACTTGGCCCCAAGATGCACTTTCAAAACCGACGAATGTGTCACGTTCACCAAGACCTGCACCCTCGCCGCCAAAGCTAGGGTCAACGTAACCACCTTCGATTTGCCAAATAAAAGTAGGACCGAAGTTAGCAAATTGTTTTTTACCGCGGAAACCGATGCGAGATTCGTTGTTTAGCTGCATGCCACCTAGATCATCGTCCGTTGCTTTGTTGCCAGAATCGTAATCGCGGTACGCGGCCTGCATCGCGATGATCCCGTAAACTTCATAAGAGAATGAATCTTTGGTTAGGAACTCTTTTGCTGCGTCACTGTTTGCACCATCAGCAAATGCAGCACCACTGAACATCATGCCTGTGATTGCCGTAGCAAGTAGGCTTTTCTTTAGGTAAGACATTTTTAACCCCTATATTTTTTAGTTTTTTCCATTTTCAAATTCGCTAACTAGGACATGGCAGGAACTTGAAACAATGTTTGGACGGGGCAAATATGACAAACTTTTTTCGCACTAAAAAACTTTCCCTACAGCAATCTGAGCGACTTCAAAATGAGAAGATCAAAAATAATATAATCAATTAAAAATCAAAAACTTAAATTTAAATATAAAAAATCAAAAACGTTAAAAGCACTTTTTGACACTGAACTGACATTGAGAGCATCTCAAAAGCGTGAGCGACTTCATTCATCTTTTAGGTGTTTTAACGGAACTTTATATTCAGAGAGAAAAAACCTTGAGATCACTCGCAAGTAAAATGGCGGTGAACTTGTGTGATTCAAGCGATTTTGACGAAATTGTTGTGAGCCCAAAATGGGTATTGACCTTACCCTTGCAGGAAGGTTTAAGCTCAATGTATCACTATTATTGAGGTGCAGATTATGTATCAGTTTGTTATACCTTTATCAGGGCTCAACTGCATGGGCTGTGCGAGAAAAGTTGAGAAGGCTTTACATGCGAATCACGATGTAGAGATCCTCACTTTGTCCCCAACGCAAGTAGAGGTCAAAACCGAGTCCTCGCTTAAAGAGCTTGTTTCATCAATTGAATCTCTTGGTTACCAAGCAGGAAATCAGTACGAGTTAAACCTTTCAGGCTTAAGCTGTGGCGGCTGCGTGAAAAAACTCTCGTCTTTATTAGACTCTCATCAAGACGTTATTTCTTTCGAGGCTTCAACAACGCACTTAGAGATTCGTACCCTACTCTCCGAGCAACAAGTCATTGAGCTAGTTGCCAGCTTGGGCTATACGGCCAACAATAGCGCTGTTACTGATAACTCAGTTGCTGAAGAGCACAAGGCAATCACTCCCGATCAACGCCAAAGCCAGACATATCAAAGCGAAAAAGGCGACCAAGCAGCGCCTGACGAGCAACCAGCAGGCACGGCTCAACTACAGATGTTGATTCAAGGTATGACCTGTGCAAGCTGTGTCGCATCAGTAGAAAAAGCCCTGACTAATGTACAAGGGGTTGAAAAAGCTCAGGTAAACCTCGCAGAACAAAGCGCACTGGTGTTTGTGACTGAAGACTCAGATTCGTTACATCAATCTATTTTGCAATCTGTCAAACAAGCGGGTTACCAAGGCGAGGTTTTACAAGACGCCGCGACACAGCAAGAAAAGCAAGCGCAGCAACAACGTCAACAGCAAAAACGCTTTAAGTTGGATGCAATTGCCGGCCTTGTTGTGGGTGCCCCTTTGATGATTTGGGGTGTTGCTGGTGGCAACATGATGATTCGCAACACCAATGACCAATTGGTTTGGGGCGCGATCGGTATTGTGTGTTTGCTGCTGCTTGCCACTGCCGGAAAACTGTTCTTTAGTAACGCTTGGTTAGCGGCCACTCACAAGCGCGCCACGATGGATACCTTAGTTGCGCTCGGTACTGGCGCAGCGTGGTTCTATTCTATGCTTGTGGTAATTTTCCCAGATTGGTTCCCAATGGCATCTCGTCATGTTTACTTCGAAGCCAGCGCGATGATCATTGGTTTGATTTCACTTGGCCACTATATAGAAGCCAAAGCGAAAGCAAACACAACGCGCTCGCTTCAGGCTTTGGTGAACTTACAGCCTCAACAAGCGACCGTCATCACTGAGCAAGGTGATAAACAAATCGCGGTAGAAGAAATCACTTTAGGAATGAAGTTACGTATCAAGCCGGGAGAGAAAGTGCCCGTCGACGGTACGGTAATCAATGGTGAATCGTATATCGATGAGTCCATGCTAACAGGTGAGCCCGTTCCTGTATTAAAAGCACAAGAGGCACATGTATCCGCAGGGACATTGAATACCGACGGCTCTCTCACTATAGAGGCTACCGGAATCGGCGCAAATACGATGCTCGCACGTATTATTCGTATGGTGCGCAGCGCTCAGAGTAGCAAGCCCGCCATCGCTAAATTGGCAGACCAGATTTCATCGGTGTTTGTCCCTGTCGTTGTAGGCATAGCAATACTGGCCGCGCTTGTTTGGTTTGCCGTTGGCCCAGAGCCAAAAGCGAGCTATATGCTGGTGGTCACCACAACCGTACTTATCATCGCCTGCCCTTGTGCTCTAGGCTTAGCAACCCCACTTTCTGTTACGGTGGGAGTGGGTAAAGCCGCAGAACTCGGCATTTTGATCAAAGATGCTGATGCCCTGCAGCTAGCGAGTAAAATAGATACGGTTGTGTTCGATAAAACAGGCACGCTTACCCAAGGTAAACCAAGTGTGCAGCAAGTGTTTACTCACACCACCAGCCAAGAAGAGCTGTTGGGGTTAGCGTACGCCGCCGAGCGTCAGTCAGAGCACCCACTAGCAAAAGCGGTATGCGACTTTGCTAATCAGCACGACACACAAGAAGTGACTCTCGATAAATTTGAAAACGTTCGCGGACGCGGCATTTTGGCAACGTATCAAGGTAAACCGCTGCTTATTGGCTCGCTTCAATTTATGCAAGCGGAAAACGTTGCAACAGAGGCTCTTCAGGATGCAATTGACGAATGCGCTCAGAACGCATGGACTCCGGTTGCCGTTGCGCTCGATGGTGAGTTAGTCGGCCTGATCTCCATTGCTGACCCAATCAAATCGGATGCAAAACAAGCGCTCTCTGCATTAAAATCGCAAGGCATCAAAACGGTAATGCTGACGGGTGACAACCAACACGTAGCCAACGCTATCGGTCAAGAACTTGGTATTGATGAAGTAATCGCTCAAGTAATGCCAGATGAGAAAGCTCAGCACATTGAGCAACTTCAATCCCAAGGCCATGTTGTGGCAATGGTTGGGGATGGCATTAACGACGCCCCTGCTCTCGCGTTAGCCAACCTTGGTATTGCAATGGGTAGCGGCAGTGATGTCGCCATTGAAAGTTCGCAAATGACCATCCTGAACACGTCACCAATGGCGGTGGTACATGCGATTGAACTGTCGCGCGCTACACTTAAAAACATGAAGCAAAACCTATTTGGTGCCTTCGTTTATAACTCACTGGGGATCCCTGTTGCCGCAGGCGTACTTTATCCTGCATTTGGATTTTTGCTCAGCCCAGTTGTCGCAGGTGCGGCAATGGCGCTGTCATCTATTACTGTCGTTAGTAATGCAAATCGACTACGACTTTTTTCAGTAAAATAACCACTTATATTTGAGGCTATTATGAAGTTGAAATTATTGACCTTTGCAATGCTTGCGACCGCATCCGCCAACGTATTGGCAGCTGATGTCATTAACCACAAATCGCCATACTGCGGCTGCTGTGGTGAATGGACAAAACACATGGAAGAGAACGGATTTACGGTCGAAGAGAAATTGCACGATGACATGAACGCCATAAAACGCGAGCTAGGCATCAAGAACGAACAGCTTTACTCTTGCCACACAGCAGAAATCAACGGTTATGTGTTCGAAGGTCACATTCCAGCCGAAGACATTAAAGCATTCTTAGAAAATCCACCACGTAACGCAAAAGGGCTCTCGGTACCGGGCATGCCAATGGGTTCCCCTGGTATGGAGTATGGCGATAAAAAAGACAGCTACACTGTTTACGCGTTTAACGAAAAAGGCCAAGTGTTCGAATATAGCCACCACGAAGGCAACGACAAATAACAAGAAAGCCCAGCAAATCAATTGCTGGGCTTTTTCTTAATAGACAAATATAAGATTAGAAGCCGTAAGAGGCACCAAATACAAACGCATTGTTAACTAGGCTATCACCACTTGCGTTTTCTGCACCGTGTGCTTGGCTACGGAACTCAAAGTAAGGCTGAACACCTTTACGTGTCCACGTTGCGCGAAGCTCGTGGTCCATCGTTTCCGCTTCAATCATGTAGACGTTGTTGTAGCTTAGCGTCACATCTTCATTCATCACGTAACCAATACGGTTATCCATACGGTAATCTGTATCCGCATCTGCGTCTGTCGCATCAATATGCGCACGAGTACGGTTACTTAGCGAGATACCGTTATCGAAGTTGTAACCGATCTTAACCAATGGACGGTACTGTACGTTCTCGCCAGCAGAGAACAAGTGTTGGTAACCCGCTGCAACCCATAAATGATCGGTAATGTTAAATGACTGCTCACCACCCACAGTGATTGCTGGTGTTGTGTTACCCGCGCCACCGTTTTCTGTTTCCAGTTTACCCAACTGAATACCATCAAATTCGGTGTAAACCGTAAAGCCGCCGAATTGGTTATCAAAAGTATGACCAGCTTCCAGTGTAGACGTAACGTCCGAACCATGGATTCGACCATCATCGTGGAATTGAACGTTACCCGTTACGTAAGAAGAACCAGCAAAAGCGCTAGAAGCGAAAGCGAGAGAAAGAGCACTCAGTGCAAAAATGTTTTTCATAATTACTGCCTTTATTTATTCACGTTATGCGACGGTTTTAAAGGGCTTCTCTTCCCTTTTATCGCAAACTTTGGAATGTGCCTCCTTGGCGATCGCAATATTGTTCCAATTAATTCGCGATGAAAAATAAAACATTTTAAAAAGTGATCTTGTTCAAACCGACGCTCAACAACCCTGATAAAAGTATGGTAAATACAGGCACTTACCGTATTTTTCTATAATGATTCAAAAAATAGAAGTGTGATCATAAACAGGTAATTTGTTGATATTTAGCAGATTAAGTCGATCCAGTTCACAATAACCCTGACCATTACAAGCTAAAACTTATTTATCAATGAAAAATAATTAGACATTGGTCACACTTAATTTCCCCTAAAAATAAAGAAACCCTCAACATAACATTGAGGGTTTGCTTAAATTTAGCTGAGAGGATTAAGGTTATTTCACGCTAGTTACTCGGCTTGCTCTTTCCCCTGTCGCCGATACAGATCGGATAAACACTTCTCCTTTCACACTTGGACGAGCATTGTCTGCGTAAGTCAGCCAGTTTTGACCGTCTAACGAGTATTGCAGTTCAACGCCAGGGAACTGAACGTTCATAGCTAGCTTGCCGTTTTCTACTTTCGCACCAGGAATTGGAAGGCGGTAGTCGATACCAGATTTTTCTAGCTTAGCCAGTTCACGTTGGCCAAGTACGTTCGCAAAGCGGTTGTAGTCTTGGTTTAGCGATGCTTTATCAACTAGGTTAGAGTTTTGCGAGTACTCAACACCGACTTTGTAGTCATTCTCCCAATCTGCACGGTGCCATGCACGCTCTGCGGCTGCGAGTACGCGAGGAAATACCATGTACTCGTATTGCTCGTCGTTACGTACTGTCTCAGACCAAAGCTGTGCTGATAGACCGTAGAAAGGTTTCGCTTCGATTTCACCTTTACCAGTAAAGCCGTTGCCATCGCGGTCTACAGAGGTTTCTGCGTTCTGAGGCATGTTCTCTGGTGCAAAGCCAAACATCTTACGCGTATCGGTTGCACGTGTTGCCCAGTAGTAACCACGCTCTTTCGGATCAACTTCGTATGGCATGTCCATGTACACATAGTCAGGGTTAGAAACGATCACGTCGTAACCTTTCTCAGACCACTCGTACACTGATGATGTACCACCCCAGTAAAGAACGTCCCAGAAGTTAACACGCGTATTTTCTGTTGCGAATGCTTTCTCACCTTCGCTGTATTTCAAACCATCTTGCCATGCTTGGAAGTTTGGAATGCCTTTCTCAGCAACTAATTTTGATACTTCTTGTGCAAAATGACTCGGTAGGTGAGCAAAATCGCTCACTGTGCCTTCTGCGATTAACGCCTGACATTGTGGAGATTGCGCGAATGGCTTGTCTTGTTTCGACAGATCAATCGTGCCCTTCCAGCTAACTTTGTCTTGCGCGTTCACGTCTTGGAAACCAGCGCCAAGCTTGATGTTCTTCGCTTCATCGCCACCAAAGTGCCATGTCGTTAGCGGTGCCCCAGCTTCAGCGTGCATTGCTGCCACTTCTGAAATCACTTTATCTACGAAGCTAGTGGAAGATTCCATACACGGGTTGATAAAGCTTTGCTTATCGTAGAACTGAACCGTAGTGACATTAGAAGTATCTTGAGGATCCATCAGGCGGTATTCGTTCGCTTCAGCTTCCTTACCTTCTTCCATCAGGCGGTCGTAACGTGCTTCCATTGATACTACCGCTGCACGCGCGTGTGCTGGCATATCGATTTCGGGAATGACTTCAATGTTACGCGCTTTCGCGTATTTCAAGATTTCCACGTAGTCTGTTTTACTGAAGTAGCCAGAGCCAAAGTTGTCTGTCGTTGGACCGGAACCAAGCTGAGGCAGTACGCAGCTTTTCTCTTGTGTATCGAAACAACGATTAGCGCCAACCTCTGTCAACTCAGGTAGGCCTGGGATTTCTAAACGCCAGCCTTCATCATCGGTTAGGTGAAGGTGAAGTTTGTTCATCTTGTACGCTGCCATTTGGTCTAGCGTTGCAAGAATGGCGTCTTTAGAGTGGAAGTTACGAGCCACATCCACCATCACACCACGGTAATCAAAGCGAGGTGCATCTTGAATAGACAGTTGTGGTAGAGAATCAGCATTTTGGCTATCTACCAGGCCAAAGATAGATTGTACTGCGTAGAAAGCACCTGCTTGGTCAAACGCTTTAATCGCAATACCATCGCCCTTGATGCTCATCTCGTAAGCACCAGATTTTGCCAATTCACCGGTGAAGTCTGCAGGAACAACAGTGATGCTTACAGGAAGATCACCACGAACGTCCACACCTACCACTTCTGCACGATCTTGAATTGCTGCGAATTGAGTCGCATCGAATGCGTCTTTAGGCAGCGCAATACCCGCCGCGATATCTACTGTACCTTTGCCTGCTTCAACAGACATTGGCGTTGGTAGTAACGTGGTTGATACATCTTGTTTTGCTAGGTCTTCGTTCTTCTCGAAGCGAGACACAGCGTTTGCAAATACGTTGTTGTCATCTGGCGTACGTTTTAGGTTGTTACCCTCAAGGCCAGTCACGAAAGACGCAACGTCTTCTGTGTTAAGAGAAGCGATAATCTTAGGTTCTGCGTTTGGTGCTGCAACGAAAGCGCCTGGCATAAAGTCGGTTTCAAATAACTGCCAATATTCGCCAATTAGTGGAAGTACCACTTCTTCGCCCGCCGCAAAGCCATCAAACTTATCTGTTGGTTCCAGTTTGTGTAGGTCACCCGTTACACGAGAAATTTTGAACTGATCATTATCTACATCCAAAATCAGACGAATGCTGTGGAAGTAGATAGCCCAATCTTTTGAGTTAACCGCTTCACCTTGGTTAACTAGCGTCATGTTCACCTTGTTACAAGAAGCCCACTCAGCTCCTAAATCCTGACAAGCAAGACCTTCGTTTGCACCGTGGTTAGTCAACACTTGGTATTGAATATCAAGGTTATTAGCCAGTGAATTTACAACTTGTTGCTCAGAGCTTTGCAGAGCAGAGCAACCTGCTAATGTGGTGATAACAGAAACAGCAATCAGACTAGGTTTAAACATCTTACTTCCCCAAAAAAGTCAGTGGTTCAAAACGACAATGATAAAAATCGCGGCTCCTCAAATGCGAGGGGCCTAACAGTTGCATTCAACATACAACCAGTTATTTCTAAGCGTAAAATAAATAGAAATAGGAAGTGATCTAGTTCAAAAAATGATACTCAGCAAAAACCATAAAAACTTAACTTTCATGAAGTTACAAGCCACGTCAAAATCGAACAACTTGTTTTGACGAGTTTGCTGCGATCTAGGTCACTAATATTCATGAGTTACGACTGATTTTGTAAGATTTGGATCACGCCTAATTATTTTGTGAACCATTAGTAAGCGAATGACCTATTTATCTTTCGTGAAGTGACTCTCATTTATTCATCGTCAAAACTCGTCAATATTTTTAGAAATGACGATTTTGTCGAATATCCCCACTAGAGAAATTGCACTTAACCTCAAGCATTTTTGCGTATAAAGTTTAAAGGTATCTTACCTGAGGACCATTCTATGTCTCGTCTCTTGACACTCATATCATCCCTACTTGTTGCCTTTGCTCCCTTTTCCTCTTATGCAGAACCGCAACATTGGTTAGCAAAAAAAGGGGAAACCGAGCTGATGATCATTGGCTCTGTGCATGTGGGCGATAAAACGATGTACCCACTCCCTAAAACTATTACTCAGCACTTAAGCCAAAGCGCTGGGTTGATTATCGAAGCAGATGTCAGAAACTCTGAAGGCTTGGTTTACCCACAAACAACCATTCTTTCTAAAGATGTTTTAGGCAAGGCTCAACGTCGCCACTTAGTCGAGATAGCACAAGATTTAGGGTTGCCAGAAACTCAACTTTTGAATTCTCCACCATGGACGGCTGCATTAACCATCCAACTCGCTTTAGTCAACAAACTGGGGTATGTCTCTGATAAAGGGGTCGACATGCACTTAATAGGACTCGCTGATAAAAAACAAATCCCGGTCATTCCACTGGAGTCCGTGCAATTCCAAATTGATTTAATAGCAGGTCAATCAGAAGGCGGTAAAGAGATGCTCCTCTCGTCAATTGAAGAATATGACGGTGGGGAAGAATTGGTTCAGTGTTTGATAGAAAGCTGGAAGAGCGGTGATGGTAGTATGTTGGTCGAGGCATCATTAACCGATCAAGCAACAGAAGATTTTAATCAGGCTTTCTTATATGAGCGCAATCGAGATTGGGCAAAAAAACTTGATACTGGCAGTGTCCTACCTCAACGTTCGGGTCGCTATACCGTTGTTGTCGGCAGTTTGCATCTAGTTGGTAAAGATAATCTGATTGAGCTGCTTAAAAAAAGGGGTTTTGACATAAAACCACTCGGTAAAACCCGCCAAGCTAGGTGCCATATTTAGAAATTTATTTGAAGGCAGCCAGCCTCATCAATGATGAATAGCAAGGCATCACGCTAACACGATCACTGACAATGGTTTACTCTTCTGCTAAAACGACTCTAACCTATGTGGATACATAATAACTCATATGAAATTTAAAGCTTTATTCCTATGCGTGAGCAGTATGATACTCACTTCATCGCTTGCTTATGCTAAACCGTCATGTAACGTAGAAAATTTTCAAGCTATTGATATAACCCCGGAAGCAAAAGGCGGGGTACTAGATAAAGAGAGTGGCCAGTTTCTTATTACCGAAAAACCAATGATGCGTTGTGCGAACATCACTTTTTCCACTAACCATACCCGAAATCGCGTCGCACATATGATGAATCAAGGCTTTGAAGCTGTTTACTTTGATGGAAGTTCGAGCAAATCTCACTCCGTCACGTTTGATGAAGACGAACTAAAAGCAGGTTACATCAAAGTTGGTCCAAACCATCCAAAGACCGCTTATGTTTGCTTCACAACTTCTGAAACTCCTATCAGCACTATCTCGTGTGACATCAAGTAATATATTTACTCGCTCTAAAAAATGAAAAGGCCCTACATTACTGTAGAGCCTTCCTCTCAATACGTGTCGGTGAAGTGCCATATTCTAACGTCAGGTGAACCCATTTGGCTCGATACTATTGAAGTCTAAAATTACTAGCGCTAAAAACGACGAAAGCCTGCTCATTGAGCAGGCTTTCTAAAAGTGGTCGGTGAAGAGGGATTCGAACCCCCGACCCTCTGGTCCCAAACCAGATGCGCTACCAAACTGCGCTATTCACCGAGATGTTTAACTGAGGACTTGTCCCCGTCAACGAATGCGTATATTACGGATTCTGAACTATGACGCAAGTGCTTTTTACAAAAAAACCTTAGGTCTTAATTCGTTTGATGAATAACTGAACACTAGCACGTAAAATGTGACTGATAACTCACAACAAAATACAGTTTATTAACCTTAGCAACATAATTGATCCAGATCAGTGTGCAACAAGGCACTGCCATTTAGTTTTATGCCTGTCGGGAACATCTTGGAGGAAACGTATGGACTTTTGGCTTGATCTCCTATTTGGTAATGCGGTGGGTCTATCGTCAATGATAGTAATCTTTGGGGCAATTGGTCTGATGTTATTTTACGGCGGTTTCTTCATATACAAGATCATGAACGACAAATCTCCTCACTAGATCTCGCTTAGCTCTAGAAACGCTTTGCACCGGAGTCGGTTACTTGCCTACTCCGGTTTTTTATTTGATCTCAATGCACCACTCATTGATATAATCCTATTATTCCTCCCTGTTCTTAATGAGATTACTACTATGTCTCACGATGACGATTTTGATCTGTTCCAACAGATGATGGGCGATGTAAAGCCGATCACTCAAGACACCGCCGAACACAAAAAAGTACACCAAGTAACCGAAGCGCAGCTCGCCAAGAGAGAAGCGGCAATCTGGCTAACAGAAGATGACCCAGAATACCTGTCACTTGATCACGCAGAAATGCTGAAACCAGAGGACTTTGTTGAGTTTAAACGTGATGGCGTACAAGACGGGGTTTACCGCAAACTTCGTCTTGGCAAATATCCAATCCAAGCACGCCTAGATCTGCATCGTAAAACATTGAAAGAAGCTCGTGATGAAGTCGTAAAGTTTTTAAAACAGTGCCTATCAATGGACATACGAACGGTCGTTATTGTCCACGGCCGAGGAGAACGCTCAAATCCACCAGCACTAATGAAAAGCTTTGTTAGCAGCTGGCTACAACAAATCAGGGAAGTTCAGTGCGTGCACAGTGCGCAACGCTTTCACGGTGGAACCGGAGCCGTTTACGTTCTACTTAGAAAAAGTGCGGAAAAGAAATTAGAAACTCGCGAACGTCACCAAAAACGGTTGGGCTAAATTTCACCCTAATGCTAGAATGCCCGCCCTTATTCTTCCTTCCCTTTCACGGGAAGGAAACTTCATTCGCCGTTGTGAAACGTTAGGAGACCAAAATGTCACAAGACAACGCTAAACGATTAAATAAATTCATCAGTGAAACTGGCTTTTGTTCACGCCGTGAGGCAGACAGACTGATTGAACAAGGTCGTGTCACCATTAATGGAAACAAGCCTGAAATGGGTACAAAAGTGCTACCTGGTGATGATGTTTGTGTGGATGGTAAGCCAGTTGCAGCAAAAGAGAAGCCGATTTATATCGCTCTCAATAAACCAACAGGCATCACCTGTACAACAGAACGAGATGTACCCGGGAACATCGTTGATTTTATCGGTCACAAAAAACGTATCTTTCCGATCGGCCGCTTGGATAAACCCTCTGATGGTCTGATTTTTTTGACCAACGATGGCGATATCGTCAACAAAATCCTCCGTGCTGGCAACAGCCACGAAAAAGAGTACGTTGTGCGCGTGGACAAACCGATTACAGGTGAGTTTCTCAAACAGATGTCGAGCGGCGTTAAGATTCTCGATACCGTCACTCTACCTTGTAAGGTAACGAAAGAGACTAAGTTCTCTTTCCGTATTGTGCTCACTCAAGGACTTAACCGCCAAATCCGTCGTATGTGTGAAGCACTAGGTTACGAAGTCTTTAAGCTTCGTCGTGTTCGAATCATGAATATCTCTCTTGACGGTATTCCGAACGGAAAATGGCGTTACTTAACTGACGATGAAGTCGCTGAGATTCTTGCTATGTGCGATGGTTCGGTGGGTACAGAAGAGGCATCAAAAACAGACTCTAGAGGTCGTAATATTCGTAAAGCGACTGATGCGAAGCTGTTTGATAGCCGTGAAGAAAATCAAAACTCTACTGCTCGTCGTAACCAGAAGACAAGAACTTTCCGTGGTAACAATGCTGATGAATTCCGTCATGCACCAAACTCGAAAAAAGGTCAACAAAAGCGTCGTCAGCGTGACGATGAAGGCGGACGTCCAGCTAAAGAACATTACAAAGTGAAACCACAAGGTGAACGTAGCAGACCGCAAGGCGAGCATGGAAAATCGCACCGTAAACCAGATGCATCGAGCAATAAGCACTCAGCAAACAAGCCTCAATCACCGAGTAAGCCTAAGCAGCATTACATGAACCCAAATGCCGCGAAGCCAAGCAAACCAGCTAAACGCACCGGTGGTACATTGAGTCTGAAGAAGTAACGCTTCACTAACAGGCAAGATCAAAAAAGGACGCTCATGAGCGTCCTTTTTATTTGTCATGAGTTTACAAACAAAGAGGTGCAAACTGACCACGAGTTAAGCTCAGCAAATCTCTCGGGGCTAACTCGATTTCTAAACCACGTTTACCAGCACTCACACAGATTGTGTCTTGCTCTGCTGCGCTTTCGTGCAAAAAAGTAGGTAAGGCTTTTTTCTGCCCCAGTGGGCTAATCCCACCAACAACGTAACCTGTGGTCTTTTGCGCGATTTCCGGATCAGCCATATCGGCCTTTTTGCCTTTCGCTGCTTTCGCTGCCAGTTTTAGGTTCAGCTTTTGATCAACAGGGATAATCGCAACCGCAAGGTTCTTTGGCTCGCCGTTCAAGCAGAACAGCAAGGTTTTAAATACTGTTTTCGGATCCTGCCCCAGTACTTCAGCAGCCTCCAAGCCATAACTATCGGCTCTAGGGTCGTGCTCATACTGATGAATCGTGTGTGGAATTTTTTTCTTTTTCGCAAGATTAATGGCCGGAGTCATCAAGATTCTCCTCATAAAAACAAAAAGCGCAGATTGAATTGGATCTGCGCTTTTAGTTAATGATATCAGCGAGTTTGAGTCAATCGCTTTTTCTCTGTTGGGTTACTGATCAATCGCCGTATCAACTAAATACGTGATTTCACCTGAAGGGGCATACTCATTAACATCAATAGGGCTGTGTGTTTCTAAATAATCCTTCAAAACCTCAGCATCGGTAAAACCTGTATTTACATACCCTGGATGATCGTCGATTTTAGGGTAACCATCACCACCAGCAGCATTATAGCTTGGTACGGTAAAGCGGTAATTATCATCTAAGCGAAGTTGCTTATTACCAATGAACACATTGGTTACCTCACCATTATTGATACTCATCGCAATACCCGCAAACTGCGCGTAAGCTCCAGAGTCGACAGGCTTAGTTGCAACAACATTTAGGTAATCCAATACTTCTTTGCCCGTCATATCAACGTAAGAGACCATATTGCCGAATGGCTGAACAGTCAGCACATCTTTGTAGGTAATGTCACCTGCTGCAATCGAATCGCGAACGCCGCCAGAATTCATTACGGCAAAATCTGCTTTTGCCCGTTCCATATGAGCCGTTGCAATTAATCGACCTAAGTTTGTTTGCTGGTAACGAACCACACTGCGGTCACCCTCAAGCTTACCGTTAGATTCTGCAATCTTCACGTTTAGCTTGCCCTGACCTTTTTCTTGATAAGGACGAAGAAACTCAAGCATCATTTCGTCTTGTTTAATCTCTTCTTGGATAGAGACTCGTTGCGACTGACCATCAACTTTAACTTTCTTTTTCAAGTTTACAGGGATCAGATCGTAGCTCACCATCGAGAGTTCGCCATTACGAAACTCGTAATCGGCGCGTCCCACATATTTCCCCCACTCATGTGCCTGAACAATATAAGCACCATTTTGTTGATCTGGCTGACATTCATCACCCGGTTTAAAGCTCTTTTTGATGACATTTGGACCTTCCATACAAACCGGCTCTTGTGAGTGACCACCGACAATCATATCCAGATCACCTTCATTCAAATAACGAGCTAACGCTACATCACCAGGTGCATTGATGCCTCTATTGCCATTCTCATAGTGTCCCATATGCGTGACAGCAAAAATCAGATCTGGATACTCTGTCTCTTTCAGTTCTGCAATCAGCTTCTTGGCTTCTTCTTTTGGGTCACGGAAGTCAATTTGTTCAATGAATTCAGGGTTGCCAAGTTTCGCTGTGTCTTCGGTTGTAAGACCAATGACCGCAATTTTAATGCCCTGCTTTTTAAACATCGCGTATGGTTGGAATAAACGCTTGCCAGTACTTTTATCGTAAATATTGGCAGACAACATCGGAAAGTTTGCCCACTCTTGCTGCTTGAATAGCACGTCCAATGGATTATCAAACTCATGATTACCTAGCGCCATCGCATCGTAACCAATTTTGCTCATGCCTTTAAAATCTGGCTCGGCATCTTGTAAATCAGACTCAGGTACTCCAGTGTTGATGTCACCACCAGAAAGCAGTAACACACTGCCCCCCTCTGCTTGTATTTCTTCACGCAAATCATCTATTAACGTTTTACGTGCCGCCATACCGTACTCGCCGTATCGATTTTGCCAAAAACGACCGTGATGATCGTTAGTGTGTAGCACGGTCAATTTATAGGTTGTATCTGCATTCCATTCTGGTGCAGGTTGCGTAGCACACCCAGCTAACGAGGCCAAAATAGCGGCACTCAACGCAGTTTTAATAATCAGACGCTGCTTCATTTATTTACCTTTTTTCTTATTGGGAGTCACTGATGCACATTCCCAGCAGCCTAGAGCCTTTACAGCAAGAAGCTGAGAATGATGCGCCATCTGATAAAAAAATAGCCAACACGAGGTTGGCTATTGCATTTGATCACCAGTCATCTGGCGTTTACTTGATATCGATATCTGCAAAGCTCTTGATCAGATCATCAAGAGATTTCATTTGCGCTAGGAACGGTTCTAACTTGTCTAGCGGCAGTGCAGATGGGCCATCACAGCGTGCTTGGTCTGGGTTTGGATGCGCCTCGATAAATAGACCTGCGATGCCTGTTGCTAGACCCGCTTTCGCAAGTTCAACTGTCTGCTCACGACGACCGCCAGACGCCGCACCTGACGGGTCACGCATCTGTAGTGAGTGCGTCACGTCAAAGATGATTGGGCTGCCTTTCGACGCATTTTTCATCACACCAAAGCCAAGCATGTCTACGACTAGGTTATCGTAGCCGTGGCAAGAGCCGCGCTCACATAGGATGATCTTGTCGTTACCGCATTCCGCGAACTTCTCAACGATGTTACCCACTTGACCTGGGCTCATAAATTGAGGTTTCTTCACGTTGATAACCGCACCTGTTTTTGCCATTGCTTCAACAAGGTCAGTTTGACGAGCTAGGAATGCAGGAAGCTGAATAACGTCTACCACGTCAGCGACAGGTTGAGCTTGCGCTTCAGTGTGAACGTCAGTGATGATCTTCACACCAAATGTGTCTTTTAGCTCTTGGAAGATTTTCATACCTTCTTCAAGGCCTGGGCCACGGTATGAATGAACAGAACTGCGGTTTGCTTTGTCAAACGACGCCTTAAATACGTAAGGAATGCCAAGTTTTTCCGTTACTTTTACGTAGTGCTCACAGATCTGCATCGCAAGATCACGAGACTCAAGAACGTTCATACCTGCAAATAGGGTGAATGGCTTGTCGTTAGCAACCTGAATGTCGCCGATATTAACGATTTTCTGTTCCATTTTGATTCTCTTTTTCTGTCCACGATACGCCACAGTTCGGCACATCGATAAAATTAGTGAAGTGTGACGTGCGTTTCACTCATCACATTAACTTGTGATTTTAGTAGCTCAGAAGCCGGATCGTCAGGGCATTGGTCAATAAAGTACTGAAAATCTGACACCGCCACTTGAGGGCACTCTAGCTGTTGGAAGATAAAACCACGATCACGAATCTCGTATGGGTCATCTGGCACAAAGGTTAACGCAAGGTTCGTACAACGCAACGCCAGCGTGTAGTGCTCTTCACGTAACATCGCGCTTTTGATCAACGCTAACCAGCGACCAATAATGGTTGGATTGTCAGCTTCTTCAAAGTGTTCTGGCTTTAACTGAGCCAACGGTCCTTCTTGCCCAATAAGCCAAGCTTGGAGAATTCTTTCCCCCACATACTCACCATTAAATGGGTTAATGTAGTCTGGCTTTTTATGCATCCAATCGACTTTTAGCAGAAACTGAGTAGGGAAAGTGACTCCCTTCAACGGGAAACCCAGCTTTTTGCCTAGATATAATAAAATCGAACCTAAACTAACCGGAATACCTTTTCGGCGCTCCAACACTTTATCGATAAAGCTGTTGTCCGAAATAAAGTATTCCTGCTCGTCGCCTTTGAATCCCCACTCATGGAAAAACAGTCGTAGGAATGCATCAAATCGTTGCTCTTCATCGGTTTCATGAACAAGCGTGGCTTCTGCATCTTTGTAAAGACGCTCTAACTCTTGTTTCGCCCAATGTACTTTGGTTTCTGGGTTAATCGCTTTGTTTAGCTCAAGCGCACCTTCCACCAACGGTATATTGTCAAAATCTTCGTCAAAAAACTCTAACATGACGTCTTATCCAAATAACGTAGGGCTCTTAGACACAGCAATGTTTGCAGCCATGACCAACCAACCTAATGCGCCGAAAAAGCCAAATATCTTCAGTAGGTTGTTTTTCGCAAGCTTCAACGAGAAGAAACCGAGTGCAATGTACGCCAATACGCAGGTGATTTTGTTTGTTAACCACGGTGCGGCATCAGTAAACGGGATGAAACCAGTAATGAAAATAAGCGCGATACCTGACACTAGCAATGCAGTATCAACGATGTGGGGAAACACTTTCAAAAAGCGATTATTTCGCTTCGGTGAGTTCATCATCATTAACACGAATCGGATCGATAATAGTGTCGCGCTGAGCGCAATCGTCACTAAGTGTATGTGTTTTAGAGCTACGTACATTTTTCTTCTCTTTTTAGTTAGTGTTTGCTGACTTCCGTGATTAACAGGCAAAACAACCGAGCGTTACTCGATCGTTACCACCGTAATCTTTTTCCGTGGCAACTTGTTGGTAACCAAAACCACGCATTATCTCACGTACGGCATCACCCTGATCATAACCATGTTCGAATGCCAGCCAACCGCCTACTTCAAGATACTGACGAGCAAGATCCGAGATATGACGAATATCAGCTAAGCCATTCTCTTTAGCAACTAATGCAGATTTTGGCTCAAAGCGCACATCACCTTGGGATAAATGTGGATCTTTTTCATCAATATACGGCGGATTGGAGACAATTAAAGCAAACTTCGTACCTTCTGTAATAGGCTCAAACCAACTGCCTTGAGCAAAGGTCACATTTTTGATGTTTAGCTGCTCAGCATTGTACTCTGCAAGTGCTTTCGCTTCTTGCTTGAGATCTACGCCCATCACTTGACGTGTTGGCATTTCAGATGCGAGTGCGATAGCAATTGCCCCCGTCCCCGTTCCAAGATCTAAAATAGGTCCTGTTTGCTCATAGGTCTTATCGAGTGCAACTTCGACCAAACGTTCTGTATCCGGTCTTGGGATCAAGGTAGAGGGAGAAACTTTGAACGGTAGAGACCAAAACTCTCGCTCACCAATAATATAAGCGACGGGTTCACCAGCTAAACGTCGTTCAAGTAGAGCGTCGAATTTCGCTTGTTGCTCTGCTTCTAATGCTTTTTCTGGCCAGGTCAGTAGATAAGTTCGTGGTTTGCCAAGGACATGGCAGAGGAGTACAGCTGCATCTAGAGAAGGCGACTCTTTGCCGCCTTCTGCCAGTTTCACCGTCGCACTTTTCAGTGCTTGCTCAATTGATTGAACTTGGCTCATCGATTAGCCGTTCTCTGCGAGCGCCGCAAGTTGGTCTGCTTGGTGCTCTTGAATCACAGGATCAATCAAGCTCTGCAGGTCACCTTCCATCACTTCGTTCAAACGGTAGATAGTCAGGTTGATGCGGTGATCAGACACACGACCTTGTGGGTAGTTGTATGTACGAATACGGTCACTACGGTCACCAGAACCTAGAAGGTTACGACGTGTATCAGACACTTCTGCGGCACGACGCTCTTCTTCCGCTTGAACGATACGAGCAGCAAGAACTGCCATCGCTTTCGCTTTGTTCTTGTGCTGTGAACGCTCGTCCTGACACTCTACTACCGTACCCGTTGGTAAGTGGGTAATACGGATTGCAGAATCCGTGGTGTTAACGTGCTGACCACCCGCGCCAGATGCACGGAACGTATCGATTTTCAGGTCTGCCGCTTTGATTTCTGGCAGATCCGCTTCTGGGATTTCCGCCATCACCGCTACGGTACATGCAGAAGTATGTACACGGCCTTGGGATTCAGTTGCAGGAACACGCTGTACACGGTGACCGCCAGACTCAAACTTCAGTACGCCGTACGCACCGTCGCCGCTCACTTTTGCGATCATCTCTTTGTAACCACCGTGTTCAGCTTCGTTTGAAGACATCACTTCGATGCGCCAGCCACGCTTTTCTGCGTACTTGCTGTACATACGGAATAGATCACCCGCGAAGATACCCGCTTCGTCGCCACCCGCACCTGCACGAATTTCTAGGAAACAGTTACGATCATCGTTCGGATCTTTTGGCAGAAGAAGAATCTGTAACTCATCAGTAAGACGCTCAATCGTCGCTTTCGCTTCTTTGATTTCTTCTTGCGCCATTTCACGCATTTCTTCGTCGTCTTCGTTTGCCATCTCTTCAGCGGCGACAAGATCTTCTTGTGCTTGTTGATAAGCTTGGAAGCACTTGGTTACTTCTTCTAGCTGAGAGTACTCTCTTGATAGAGCACGGAATTTGTCCTGATTTCCAATTACATCAGGATCACCAAGAAGATGTTGAACTTCTTCGTAACGTTCTACTAGCGTTTCTAGCTTAGTCAGAATAGAGGCTTTCATAGTGTCGTTTTCTTAATAAAAAGCGTGAGTTATAGATCATCCAAGCCGAGTGTCTGGCGGATAATCGTTAATTTTGCTGGTTCGCCTTGCTCTGCCGCACTTTGCAATGCGCGAGTTGGAGCGTGAATCAGTTTGTTGGTGAGTTTATTACTCAGCTCGCGCAGCACTTTCTCTGGATCTGCGCCCGCCGCTAAAGATTGCAAACTTTTGCTCAGTAACTCTTCACGAATTTCGTTGGCTGATTTGCGATAGTCGCGAATACTATCGACGGCTTGCAGTGAACGCAACCATGTCATAAACGCAGCGCTTTCTTCACTAACAATCGCTTCGGCTTGAATCGCTTCGACTTTACGCTGCTCAATGTTGCTGTCGATGATAGATTGCAAGTCATCAACCGAATACAAATATGCGTCGTTCAGTTCACCGACTTCCGACTCTACATCTCGCGGCACCGCAATATCGACTAACAAGATAGGTTGATGTCGGCGCTGCTTCAGAGCCGTTTCGACCATACCTTTGCCAATAATAGGCAATGGGCTCGCCGTTGAGCTAATCACGATATCCGCTTTCGCCAAATGTTCAGGAATTTCGTTCAAACTGATCACTTCTGCGCCAAATTGATCCGCTAAGCCTTGCGCACGCTCTTTAGTGCGGTTCGCGACAATCATTTTTGTGCAGCCGTTGGATGCTAAATGCTTCGCGACCAGTTCAATCGTCTCTCCCGCACCAACCAAAAGCACGGTTGAATCAGATAACGACTCAAAAATATGTTTTGCCAATGTACATGCGGCATAAGCCACGGACACAGCATTACCGCCGATATCTGTTTCTGTTCTCACACGCTTGGCGACTGAGAACGTCTTTTGAAACAGTTTATCAATTGAAGCATCGACAGCTTGATGATCTCGCGAGTCAGAAAATGCTTGTTTTACCTGCCCCAAAATTTGAGGCTCACCCAACACCAGAGAATCTAGCCCGCATGATACGCGCATCAAATGCTTAATTGCGGCTTGTTCTTCATGCACATACAAACTCGGCATTAAATCTTCGCGGCTCACTTGATGAAACTGAGCAAGCCAATCGATTAACTTATTTCGCGCTCCTTGCTTAACATCGCAGTACAACTCAGTTCGGTTACAGGTTGAAACAATCACACTGCCGTTAACCGCTTCGTGCTCTCTAAGTTGCTCGAGTGCAGGGCCGAGTTTATCCGGACCAAACGCCACCTTCTCTCGCAAGTCGACAGACGCTGTATTGTGATTGATTCCAATAGCAAGCAAGGACATCTAACGTGGTATCTCTGGGATAGGTTATAAAATAGGTCCAGAATTTTACTGTAAGCACGCATTTATTGAAAGGGTAAGCCGGATTTGTTTTCCTAACTGCGACTTTTCAATGCTATAGTTGTGAGCGATTCCCGACGAAACTGATTAATAAGCCATCAAACATGACGTTACGCTCCTTTATTCTTTTTTTCTTGTCGAGCTTACTGCTCGCTGGTTGTTCCTCCGTTCCTGAAAGTGTTACCAGCGTTGAATGGCAAGCTCATGAGCAACGACTCGAGACCATCCAAGATTTTCAAGCAACGGGAAAACTTGGTTATATTGGCCCAGACCAAAGACAAAATTTAAATTTCTACTGGAAACATTCTTCAGCACTCAGTCAACTACGTTTAACAACGATTCTTGGTCAAACGGCATTAAAGCTCACCATCACACCACAAGGTGCCACAGTAGAAACTTACGACGACCAGGTCCTTTCCTCTCGCAGTGCAAACCAGCTAATTTACCGTCTTACGGGGTTAATGATGCCCGTTGAACACATGCCTGACTGGCTACTAGGCCTACCGACCGATGCCGACAAATTCCAATTGTCCCCAACCAATACACTGCAAGCGTTAAACAAACAAATTGGTTTAAATGATTGGAGTATTGCTTATCAACGGTATGGCGACGTTCAATGGCATGAGCAGTCTCTACCACTGCCAAATAAGCTGAAACTCACCACTGCTGACGTAAAAATAAATCTAGTGATCACAAAATGGAACATCACCCAATGATCGAACTTTCAACCCGCTGGCCATCACCAGCGAAATTGAATCTCTTTCTATACATCAACGGTCGCACAGAAAATGGCTACCACGAGTTACAAACCTTATTCCAATTCGTCGATCACGGCGATGAACTGACCATAAAAGCCAACGAGTCTGGCGAGATCACCATTTCCCCTGAAATCGAAGGCGTTCCGCTAAAAGACAACCTAATATGGAAAGCAGCAACCGCGCTTCAAGCTTACTCAAACTGCCCTTTTGGCGCGCATATTGAGCTACAGAAAGTGCTGCCTATGGGTGGGGGCATTGGTGGGGGCTCATCGAATGCAGCTACAGCACTAGTGGCACTGAACTACTTGTGGCAACTGAATCTAACTGACGATGAACTGGCTGAAATTGGTTTAAAGTTGGGCGCAGACGTGCCCGTATTTGTGCGCGGATTTGCAGCTTTCGCTGAAGGTGTTGGCGAGAAACTCTCCCCCGCTTATCCAGAAGAAAAGTGGTATTTAGTCGTCAGACCGAATGTTTCTATCGCAACCGTCGACGTTTTTTGTCATCCAGATCTAACGCGAAACACCCCAAAACGAGATCTAGAAACACTTTTAAATACGCCAAGCGTAAACGATTGCGAAAAAATTGTACGAATGCTCTACCCAGAGGTTGATAAGCAACTTTCTTGGCTGCTACAATACGCGCCGTCAAGATTGACGGGGACAGGATCTTGCGTTTTTGCTGAATTTTCGAGCAAATCTGAAGCAGAAACTATCCTTGCACAACTCTCTGATAAAGTCTCGGCATTTGTCGCTCAAGGGCGCAATATTTCGCCATTAAAAGAGACTTTGGCTGAATACCAATCAGCCTCACACCGACCTATTTAAACTGGACGCAAACCCGAGGTTTCCACCGTGCCTGATATGAAGCTATTTGCTGGTAACGCAACACCTGAACTAGCCCAACGTATTGCTGATCGTCTTTACATCTCTCTTGGTGATGCATCTGTTTCTCGCTTTTCTGATGGCGAAGTTGCAGTTCAAATCAATGAGAATGTTCGTGGTAGCGATGTTTTCATCATTCAATCCACTTGTGCACCGACTAACGACAACCTAATGGAATTGGTTGTTATGATTGATGCAATGCGCCGTGCTTCAGCAGGCCGTATCACTGCAGTTATCCCTTACTTCGGCTACGCTCGCCAAGACCGTCGTGTACGTTCTGCGCGTGTGCCAATTACTGCAAAAGTTGTTGCTGATTTCCTATCTAACGTTGGTGTTGACCGCGTTCTAACTATCGACCTACACGCAGAGCAAATTCAAGGCTTCTTCGATGTACCTGTAGACAACATCTTCGGCACGCCAGTGCTACTTGAAGATATGCAGGCTCGCGGTCTAGATAACCCTGTTGTGGTATCTCCTGACCTAGGTGGCGTTGTTCGTGCTCGCGCAACAGCAAAAGCACTAGGCGACATCGACATCGCAATCGTAGATAAGCGTCGTCCACGTGCAAACGTTTCTGAAGTAATGAACCTAATCGGTGATGTTGAAGGTCGTGACTGTGTGATCGTTGATGACATGATCGACACAGGTGGCACACTATGTAAAGCAGCTGAAGCACTAAAAGAGCGCGGTGCTAAGCGTGTATTCGCTTACGCTACTCACGCTGTATTCTCAGGCAACGCTGCGGACAACATCAAGAACTCAGTTCTTGACCAAGTTATCGTAACTGACTCTATCTCTCTATCTAAAGAGATGGCTGCAACAGGCAAAGTGACAACACTAAGCCTATCTCGCATGCTAGCTGAAGCGATTCGTCGTATCAGCAACGAAGAGTCAATCTCTGCAATGTTCAACTAATCCGAACATTTCAGTTACACTGATTTCAAAAGCACCCCTCTTTGGGGTGTTTTTTTATTTGTACTGATAACCAGAAAATCCCTTGGTCGCCCACTGTGAGAATTCTGTGCTATCATACTGCGCTTTTTGAGATTCCAGAGAGATCCTAACCTTGAGTCAACAAATCAAACTTCTTGTTGGTCTTGCTAATCCAGGACCAGAATACGCCAGAACTCGTCACAATGCGGGCGCTTGGGTTGTAGAAGAATTAGCACGCGTTCACAACGTTACACTGAAGAACGAACCAAAGTTTTTTGGTCTAACAGGACGTATTATGGTCAATGGCCAGGATCTCCGTTTGCTTATCCCAACCACCTTCATGAATCTATCAGGTAAATCGATCGCAGCGCTTGCGAAATTTTATCAAATTAAACCTGAAGAGATCATGGTTGCTCATGACGAGCTAGACTTACCGCCAGGTGTCGCTAAGTTTAAAAAAGGTGGGGGTCACGGTGGACACAACGGTCTGCGTGACACCATTAGCAAACTGGGCAATAACAAAGATTTTTATCGTCTTCGCATTGGCATTGGTCATCCGGGACACAAAGATAAAGTGGCGGGTTTTGTATTAGGTAAAGCGCCAGCTAAAGAGCAAGAGCTTTTAGATGCAGCAGCTGATGAGGCTGTTCGTTGTCTAGATATCCTGATTAAGGATGGCCTATCTAAAGCACAAAATCGCCTCCACACGTTCAAAGCTGAATAAGGTTACTATCATGGGTTTTAAATGTGGCATCGTTGGTCTACCTAACGTAGGTAAATCAACTCTGTTCAACGCACTAACTAAAGCGGGTATCGAAGCAGCAAACTTCCCGTTCTGTACCATTGAACCAAACACTGGTGTGGTTCCTGTGCCAGATCTACGTCTAGACGCACTAGCTAAGATCGTTAACCCACAGAGAGTTCTTCCAACGACGATGGAGTTCGTGGACATCGCTGGTCTTGTTGCTGGTGCATCACGTGGTGAAGGTTTAGGTAACAAATTCCTAGCTAACATCCGTGAAACAGACGCGATTGGCCACGTTGTACGTTGTTTTGAAAACGAAAACATTGTTCATGTTTCAGGTAAAGTTTCACCTATCGAAGATATCGAAGTGATCAACCTTGAACTTGCAATGGCTGACCTTGATTCTTGTGAGCGCGCGATTCAACGTAACGCGAAGAAGGCAAAAGGCGGCGATAAAGACGCAAAATTTGAACTAACAGTACTAGAAAAACTGTTACCAGTACTAACTGAAGGCGGCATGGCACGCACAGTTGAGCTATCTAAAGAAGAGTTAGCAGCAATCGGCTACCTAAACTTCCTTACACTGAAGCCAACTATGTACATTGCAAACGTAAACGAAGATGGTTTCGAAAATAACCCATATCTAGATGCGGTTCGCGAGTTCGCAGAAAAAGAAAACAACGTCGTTGTACCTGTATGTGCAGCTATCGAATCTGAACTATCTGAACTAGAAGATGAAGATCGCGAAGAATTCCTAGCGGATATGGGGATCGAAGAACCGGGGCTGAACCGTGTTATTCGCTCTGGTTACGAGCTACTGACTCTACACACCTACTTCACGGCAGGTGTTAAAGAAGTACGTGCGTGGACAATCCCTGTTGGTGCAACTGCGCCTCAGGCGGCAGGTAAGATCCACACTGACTTCGAGAAAGGCTTTATTCGTGCAGAAGTAGTCGGTTACGACGATTTCATCCAATTCAATGGTGAAAATGGCGCAAAAGACGCAGGTAAATGGCGTCTAGAAGGTAAAGACTACATCGTAAAAGATGGTGATGTTGTACACTTCCGCTTCAATGTTTAATTAAATGAATGAATTTTAAACACTTCATTCACACTAAAAGCCAGCTGCTAAGCTGGCTTTTTTAATACCTTAAGTAAATGAGCAAAAATAAATCACCTAACTGCGAGCTAATTTATTTCCAGTTTTAGATCATAAACACGCCTCTTTGTTTAAAAAGGAAGCGAACGAGGTTTTTTCCGAAATTTATTAAAAAAAACTGTTGACGGATCTCACTCAACTTCGCATAATGCGCGCCGTTCCCAACGACAAGGCAACAAAGCGTTGAGAGCAAAAAATATGGTTTTGGCTACGTAGCTCAGCTGGTTAGAGCACATCACTCATAATGATGGGGTCACAGGTTCGAATCCCGTCGTAGCCACCATTCCTAAGTGTTCTTTTTATCAGAGCAATTAGGAATAGATGCGGAAGTGGCGGAATTGGTAGACGCACCAGATTTAGGTTCTGGCGCCGCAAGGTGTGAGAGTTCAAGTCTCTCCTTCCGCACCATATTTTAAATAGTCATCGTGACTATTGCCTGCAGGTCTATCGCCAAGCGGTAAGGCAGCGGCTTTTGATGCCGCCATTCCCTGGTTCGAATCCAGGTAGACCTGCCATTATTCAAGTGAGATTCCTTTATAAAAGGGGTTGTCACTGAGAGCGTGAAGGTTTATATTGTCTCGCTCCAAAAGATGGCTACGTAGCTCAGCTGGTTAGAGCACATCACTCATAATGATGGGGTCACAGGTTCGAATCCCGTCGTAGCCACCATGAATAACGTTATTTAGGTTTTTACCAATTACCTTGATAACTACAGAATAAGTTGCGGAAGTGGCGGAATTGGTAGACGCACCAGATTTAGGTTCTGGCGCCGCAAGGTGTGAGAGTTCAAGTCTCTCCTTCCGCACCATTATTTAAGTCTCTTGTATTAGAGCAATGTAGGGCTATCGCCAAGCGGTAAGGCAGCGGCTTTTGATGCCGCCATTCCCTGGTTCGAATCCAGGTAGCCCTGCCACATACAATGATATTAAGATTTTACCAATTATCTTGATATCTACAGATCAAGTTGCGGAAGTGGCGGAATTGGTAGACGCACCAGATTTAGGTTCTGGCGCCGCAAGGTGTGAGAGTTCAAGTCTCTCCTTCCGCACCATTATTTAAGTCTCTTTTATTAGAGCAATGTAGGGCTATCGCCAAGCGGTAAGGCAGCGGCTTTTGATGCCGCCATTCCCTGGTTCGAATCCAGGTAGCCCTGCCATTATTTTCCTTGAAATACAGGAACGATATTGAGATTTTACCAATTATCTTGATATCTACAGAATAAGTTGCGGAAGTGGCGGAATTGGTAGACGCACCAGATTTAGGTTCTGGCGCCGCAAGGTGTGAGAGTTCAAGTCTCTCCTTCCGCACCATTATTTAAGTCTCTTGTATTAGAGCAATGTAGGGCTATCGCCAAGCGGTAAGGCAGCGGCTTTTGATGCCGCCATTCCCTGGTTCGAATCCAGGTAGCCCTGCCATATACAACGATATTGAGATTTTACCAATTATCTTGATATCTACAGATCAAGTTGCGGAAGTGGCGGAATTGGTAGACGCACCAGATTTAGGTTCTGGCGCCGCAAGGTGTGAGAGTTCAAGTCTCTCCTTCCGCACCATTCTTGATAAAAAGTTTAAAATGGCTACGTAGCTCAGCTGGTTAGAGCACATCACTCATAATGATGGGGTCACAGGTTCGAATCCCGTCGTAGCCACCATAAACAACGTTATTTAGGTTTTTACCAATTACCTTGATAACTACAGAATAAGTTGCGGAAGTGGCGGAATTGGTAGACGCACCAGATTTAGGTTCTGGCGCCGTAAGGTGTGAGAGTTCAAGTCTCTCCTTCCGCACCATTATTTAAGTCTCTTTTATTAGAGCAATGTAGGGCTATCGCCAAGCGGTAAGGCAGCGGCTTTTGATGCCGCCATTCCCTGGTTCGAATCCAGGTAGCCCTGCCACATACAATGATATTAAGATTTTACCAATTATCTTGATATCTACAGATCAAGTTGCGGAAGTGGCGGAATTGGTAGACGCACCAGATTTAGGTTCTGGCGCCGCAAGGTGTGAGAGTTCAAGTCTCTCCTTCCGCACCATTTTTGATCAAAAGTTTAAAATGGCTACGTAGCTCAGCTGGTTAGAGCACATCACTCATAATGATGGGGTCACAGGTTCGAATCCCGTCGTAGCCACCATTGATTGGATTGCTAGCATAAGCTATCAGTCACGTAGATTTAAGATGCGGAAGTGGCGGAATTGGTAGACGCACCAGATTTAGGTTCTGGCGCCGCAAGGTGTGAGAGTTCAAGTCTCTCCTTCCGCACCATCTTAAATTAATCTACACTATCAGAATACGCGGAAGTGGCGGAATTGGTAGACGCACCAGATTTAGGTTCTGGCGCCGTAAGGTGTGAGAGTTCAAGTCTCTCCTTCCGCACCATTCTTTCTCTCGATAAGAGAGGTTAAGTAGTCTTTGACTATTTACGCTGTAGGGCTATCGCCAAGCGGTAAGGCAGCGGCTTTTGATGCCGCCATTCCCTGGTTCGAATCCAGGTAGCCCTGCCATATACAACGATATTGAGATTTTACCAATTATCTTGATATCTATAGATTAAGTTGCGGAAGTGGCGGAATTGGTAGACGCACCAGATTTAGGTTCTGGCGCCGCAAGGTGTGAGAGTTCAAGTCTCTCCTTCCGCACCATTATCGGAAAACCCAGCATGATTTTGCTGGGTTTTTTCTTTTTTTGGTTCTGGACTCGGGAAATCATTAGATTTGCCGAATTAAAAAAGCGAGCTCATGGCTCGCTTTTTTTCTATCTGTGATTTGAGTAGCTTACTACATACCTAACGCGTATTTCAGTACTTGAGCCTTAATTGGCCCTGAGTTTTCAGCAAGCTTCAATGCAGCATTACGTACGAACTTCAATGGCCCAAGATCGTTGCTAAAACCTTTATAGAAAAAGTCCATGCCCGTCTGCATGAGTAAGTTGTCAGGTCGACGTGCGCGTTCGTATTTCGCGAGTAAGGTATCTTCCAGCTTTTCTTGGTGTTCTGTTACCGAAAGGAGAACGTCTACATCTTTGAAGCCTAAGTTTACCCCTTGCCCTGCAAGTGGGTTGATCGTATGGGCAGAGTCACCCACTAACACGCAATTTTTGCTTGAATAGCTTTGCGCATGACGACGAGTGAGTGGGAATGAGCCAAACTGTAAAACTTCAATATCGCCCAATTCAGCAGGGAAATGACGTAAGATTTCTTCCCTTAGTTGAGGCTTCCCCATCGCACACAATTGTTTAATGCGTTTTGGCGAGTCATACCAAACCAACGAACCTTGGCCTACTTCTTGACCGTCTTCATTAGTCAAAGAGCACAAAGGTAAAAATGAACGCGGGCCCGAAGGAGTAAATTGTTGCCAAGTGATATCTTGCTGTGGCAATTCTGTTTTCACGTTAATCAACATGCAGTGTTGTCGGTAATCCCACGCAGTCACACCAATTCCAGCCAATTGACGAACTTTAGAGTTTGCACCATCAGCACCAATTACCCAGTTAGCTTCAAACTGCGCCCCACTTTCTAGTGTCACAAGGTTTACATCTGCAAACTCAATGTCTTTTAATCGCTCGGGACACATCACGGTTAGATTGTCATACTGAGAGAAGACTTGCCAAAGACCTAATTGGATTAGGCGGTTTTCAACGATATAACCGAGCTGCTCCAATGACAGTTCATCAGAGTGAAAACGAGTACGGCACTCCGGGTGCTCCCAAGTTTCTAAACGCCGATAAGGGCAAACTCGCATACTTTTAATTTCTGACCATGCGCCGAGTGAATCAAGTAACTCCACCGACTGGTGCGAAATCGCAGATACGCGAATATCCATCACCTGAGCGGCATCAAAAGCTTTGGGTTTTGCACCTTCAACCAAGACAACGCTTCTGCCCTGCTTGGCAAATCCAACAGCGACGGCTGCCCCAACCATACCGCCACCGATCACGGCGATGTCATACTTGTTCATTTTTTACTCTTCATCGTGCTGATTAATTGGCGTTTTTTATTGTACTTTCCATGGCTATTTTTACAAAATTGTTTAACAAAAAACCTTGTTCTGCATAGGGCGAAAAACTAGATTTCATCAGGCTTTGCAGAGAATTAGCCAGATCACTAGTCAGGTGCTTTTTAAAGCAGTACAATACGCCGCTTACCGCCGTGATGGCGGCTATAATTTGAGCAATAGCTCTCCAATTTAAGTACAACTGAACGAGCGAAAGTGAGATGAGTAAGAAACTGCTAATTAAAACCTGGGGCTGCCAGATGAACGAATACGATTCATCAAAAATGGCCGACCTGCTTAATGCTGCAAACGGCTACGAGCTGACGGAAGAGCCAGAGGAAGCAGACGTACTTCTACTTAACACCTGTTCGATCCGTGAAAAAGCGCAAGAGAAAGTTTTCCACCAGCTTGGCCGCTGGAAAACACTAAAAGATAAAAAACCTGGCGTAGTTATCGGTGTAGGTGGTTGTGTAGCAACGCAAGAAGGTGACCATATTCGTGAACGTGCACCATACGTCGACGTTATTTTTGGCCCACAAACTCTGCACCGCCTACCTGAGATGATCAAACAATCTCAGTCGGATGACGCACCAGTTATGGACATTTCGTTCCCAGAGATCGAAAAATTCGACCGCCTACCAGAACCTCGTGCGGAAGGTGCGACAGCATTCGTTTCTATTATGGAAGGCTGCTCGAAGTACTGTACTTACTGTGTCGTACCGTACACTCGTGGTGAAGAAGTAAGCCGTCCAATGGATGATGTACTGTTCGAAATCGCACAGCTTGCTGAACAAGGCGTACGTGAAGTAAACCTACTGGGTCAAAACGTAAACGCGTACCGCGGTCCAACACACGACGGTGAAATCTGTTCATTTGCAGAACTGCTTCGTTTGGTTGCGTCTATCGATGGTATCGACCGTATTCGTTTCACAACGAGCCACCCGCTAGAATTCACTGACGACATCATCGCGGTTTACGAAGATACGCCTGAGCTTGTGAGCTTCCTGCACTTACCTGTGCAAAGTGGTAGTGACCGTATCCTAACTATGATGAAACGCCCTCACACCGCTATCGAGTACAAGTCGATCATCCGTAAACTGCGTAAAGCTCGTCCTGATATTCAAATCAGTTCAGACTTTATTGTTGGTTTCCCTGGTGAGACAGACAAAGACTTCCAAGACACAATGAAGCTAATCAAAGATGTAGACTTTGACATGAGCTTCAGCTTCATCTTCTCTCCACGTCCAGGTACGCCAGCAGCGGATTACCCTTGTGATGTATCAGAACAAGTGAAGAAAGAGCGCCTTTACGAACTACAGCAAACTATCAATGCTCAAGCGATGCGTTACTCTCGCTTAATGCTTGGCACAGAACAACGTGTTCTAGTTGAAGGTCCTTCGAAGAAAAACCTAATGGAACTGCGCGCTCGTACAGAAAACAACCGTGTAGTAAACTTTGAAGGTAGTGCAGACCTAATTGGTCAGTTCGTTGATGTGAAGATCGTAGACGTATTTGCGAACTCACTGCGTGGTGAGCTAGTACGTACTGAAAAAGACATGGATCTTCGTAGTGTGATTTCCCCAACGCAGATGATGGCGAAAACACGTCGCGAAGATGAGCTGGGTGTAGCTACTTTTACGCCATAAGCTCGTATAAATAGCCATGGAGAGCCTGGTCGTTATCAGGCTCTCATTAAGTGGCAAAAAATGAGAGGCAACATTGAGTAATAAAATCGTAACTCTAGAAATTAACCTAGAACCTTCCGACAACCGCCGACTTGCTAGCCTGTGCGGTCCATTCGATGACAACATCAAGCATTTAGAACGTCGTCTAGGCGTTGAAATTAACCACCGTAGTGACCATTTTACAATTGTCGGTAAACCTCATACCGCATCAGCTGCGCTAGATATCCTGAAAACTCTGTATGTTGATACCGCACCTGTACGAGGTGAGATCCCAGACATTGAGCCTGAACAGATCCATTTAGCGATTAAAGAGTCTGGTGTTCTTGAGCAGAATACTGAGTCTAATATCGAGCATGGTAAAGAAGTCTTCGTCAAAACCAAAAAAGGTGTGATCAAACCACGTACGCCAAACCAAGCACAGTACTTGGTTAATATGGTCACGCATGATATTTCTTTTGGTATTGGCCCAGCTGGTACAGGTAAAACTTATCTTGCCGTTGCTGCAGCAGTTGACGCACTAGAGCGCCAAGAGATCCGTCGTATTCTATTGACGCGCCCTGCGGTTGAAGCCGGTGAGAAACTGGGCTTCCTACCTGGTGACTTAAGCCAGAAAGTCGACCCATACCTACGTCCGCTATACGATGCCCTATTTGAAATGTTGGGCTTTGAGCGTGTAGAGAAGCTGATTGAACGTAACGTGATTGAGGTAGCCCCTCTTGCTTACATGCGTGGCCGTACTCTAAACGACGCTTTCATCATTCTTGATGAGAGTCAGAACACCACGGTTGAGCAGATGAAGATGTTCCTAACGCGTATTGGTTTTAACTCTCGCGCAGTTATCACTGGTGACGTCACGCAAATCGACTTACCTCGTGGTGCAAAATCAGGTCTTCGTCATGCTATTGAAGTATTAAGCGAAGTCGACGACATCAGCTTTAACTTCTTTTTAGCAGACGACGTTGTACGTCACCCAGTGGTTGCTCGTATCGTTAACGCGTATGAGAAGTGGGAAGCACAAGACCAGAAAGAGCGTAAAGAGTTCGAGAAGCGTCGTCGTGAAGAACGCGATGCGAAGTTATTAGAAGCAGCGAAAGCCGAACTGAATGCACAAGTTGCTTCCACTAAGGAATAATCATGGCGATTGAACTTGATCTGCAACTGGCAGTCGAAAATGAAGAAGGGCTGCCTTCGCAGCAAGATTTCCAATTGTGGCTAGATAAGACGATTCCTCTCTTCCAGCCACAAGCCGAAGTCACCATTCGCATTGTGGATGAACAAGAAAGTCACACGCTTAACCATGAGTATCGTGGTAAAGATAAACCGACCAATGTGTTGTCTTTTCCATTTGAAGCCCCTCCAGGTATGGAAATAGATTTACTTGGCGACTTAATTATTTGCCGCCAAGTCGTTGAAAAAGAGGCAATTGAACAGAACAAGCCTCTGTTAGCACATTGGGCGCATATGGTTGTACATGGCAGCTTGCATCTGCTAGGTTATGATCATATTGAGGATGACGAAGCCGAAGAGATGGAGTCCCTCGAAACCGAAATCATGCAAGGTATGGGCTATGAAGACCCTTACATTGCTGAAAAAGAGTAGCCATTGGCTATTCAGCAGGGAAAGGCGAACCACCAAAATGATTCTCGTGTTCGCCTCTCTATGTGTGCTATCACACTTCTGATAGCGTTACTTAATTGAGAAACAATGAACGAAGATAATTCTCCCTCTTCTAACGAAGATAAGAAAGAAAAGGCAGAAGGTCCGAGTAGAAAGTCCTTCTTTGAACGTCTAGGTCAATTATTTCAGGGCGAACCAAAAGATCGCCAAGAGCTTGTGGATGTTATCCGTGACTCTGAAGTCAATGACCTGATTGACCATGACACCCGCGATATGCTTGAAGGTGTTATGGAAATCTCCGAAATGCGCGTGCGTGACATTATGATCCCGCGTTCGCAAATGGTTACGGTTGAGCGTACTCACGACCTTGATACCTTGGTTGCCTTGATTACCGATGCTCAACACTCTCGCTACCCTGTGATCAGCGAAGATAAAGACCATGTGGAAGGCATTCTTCTTGCGAAGGACTTACTTAAATACTTAGGCTCAGGCAGTAATCCATTTGATATCGAAGAAGTTATTCGACCAGCCGTTGTGGTACCGGAAAGTAAACGCGTTGATCGACTGCTGAAAGAGTTCCGTGAAGAACGTTATCATATGGCCATTGTTGTCGATGAATTCGGTGGTGTTTCTGGTCTTGTGACCATTGAAGATATCCTTGAAGAAATCGTCGGGGATATCGAAGATGAATTCGATGAAAGCGAAGAGACAGACATTCGTAAGCTTAGCAAGCATACGTTTGCTGTCAGAGCGCTGACAACCATCGAAGAGTTTAATGAGACATTTGGAACTAACTTCAGCGATGAGGAAGTAGATACCGTTGGTGGCATGGTCATGACTGCCTTTGGCCACTTACCTTCTCGTGGTGAACTGGTTGAAATTGAAGGTTACAACTTCAAAGTCACCGCTGCCGATAACCGTCGTGTCATTCAACTCCAAGTGACGATCCCAGACGAAGAAACCCTGGTTGAAGCCACTCAAGAGTAACGCGATACCCATTGGGAATCTCAGAAAATTATAATGATGAATGAACTCTTTCATCGCCTCAAGCGGCCCTTAGTGGCCGCTTTTGTTGGCGCCTCTACTACGCTCGCTTTTGCACCTTACCAGTTGTGGCCTGTTGCCATTCTTAGCCCAGCTATTCTACTGATTCTTCTTGCTAACCAAACACCGAAACGCGCACTGTGGATTGGCTATGCTTGGGGGTTAGGTCAATTTGCAACTGGCGTTAGCTGGGTGTACGTCAGTATCTCCGGCTTTGGTGGCATGCCACTGATTGCTAATTTATTTTTAATGGGCTTGCTTGTCGCCTACTTGGCTGTTTATTCCGGCTTATTTGCTTGGCTCAACAACAAACTCTTTCCTCAATTTACGCTCACAAAAGCGCTTCTCGCTGCGCCCGCTTTATGGCTAATCAGCGATTGGTTGCGTGGTTGGGTGATGACCGGCTTCCCGTGGCTATGGCTAGGCTACAGCCAGATTGATGCTCCACTAGCAAGCTTTGCGCCTATCGGTGGCGTGGAACTGCTCACTCTGTTTATCCTTATTAGTGCGGGGGCATTAGCCTATGCTTGGGTTCATAAACAGTGGCTGATGGTGATTATTCCTGCGGTATTACTCAGCACAGGCTTTGGGATTCGAAACTACGATTGGGTAACACCTCGGCCAGAAGACACGACTAAGCTCGCGCTGATTCAAGGTAACGTTGACCAAAACCTTAAGTGGCTGCCAAGCCAACGTTGGCCAACCATCATGAAATACGCCGATCTCACTCGTGAAAACTGGGACGCTGATATTATCGTCTGGCCAGAAGCTGCAATTCCTGCTTTTGAAATTGAAGTGCCTTCATTTTTGAGCAATATTGACAGCGCAGCAAAAATGAATAATAGCGCAATCATCACTGGTGTCGTCAACCAAGCTGAGGATCGACAGTTCTACAACAGTATTCTGTCCCTTGGCATCACACCATACGGTGACTACAGTTTCGACTTGAGCGAACGCTACCATAAGCATCACCTATTACCGTTTGGTGAGTTTGTTCCATTTGAGGATATTCTGCGCCCATTAGCGCCATTCTTTAACTTGCCGATGTCGTCGTTTAGCCGTGGGGCTTTTGTGCAGCCCAACATCGTTGCGAATGGCATGCACATGGCACCAGCGCTTTGCTATGAGATCATCTTTAATGAGCAAGTGCGTCAAAATGTGACTGACGAAACAGACTTCATTCTAACGCTTTCGAACGATGCATGGTTTGGTCACTCTATCGGTCCTCTTCAGCATATGGAGATCGCCCGTATGCGTGCCTTAGAATTAGGCAAACCGCTCATCCGCTCGACGAACAATGGATTAACAGCGGTAACCGATCACAAGGGTAAAATCGTTGAGCAAGTACCGCAGTTTGAAACTGCAGTACTGCGCGCAGAGCTCACCCCAACCGATGGGAAAACGCCATATCGAATCGTTGGTACTTGGCCATTGTATATTTGGGTTGGGTTAAGTTTAGCGCTGGCTTTCGGTTTAAGAAGAAAACAGAGCTGATAACAGCTTGAAAGTAGAAAAGACAAAAAAGAGGCGACCAAGCCTCTTTTTTATTCATTGCATTATACAGTCGTTACGCGCCATTTATGGCTTTAATGACTGGCGAGTAAAGCCTTTGTGACCACATTTAATACACGGAATGATTACAGTTGGGTGGTTATACGTTGTCTTGTGACCACACTCATCACAGACCAAAGTACCTAAGCCTATCACCTCTCCTGCTTCATATAGCCCTTGATGCTCTAAGTCATCGAACAACTCAACCCACTCAACTTTAGTTCGGTCTGTAATCTCTAACAACCCTTGCCATATCGAGTCCGCAATCGTTAAGTAAAACGGGCCGCTTTTGCTATCCTCGTAACTCTCTGAAAACTCTTTTAAGTCTGCTTTAAGGTATGCTTTGATTAAAGCTAATTCATCTTTGGTCAAGTCATTAGCAGCATCCACCACTTTGCCCGACGTCTCAATCGCTTTGTTAACTTCTTCCGGACTGTGCTTCAAGGTTTCAATCACATCCTCGAGCATTTCCTCATAACCTGTTTTACGTTTAGGCATAACTGACCTCCATCTTTCTCCTACCTGCGTCACTTAAGGGCGCATGGGTACAGATTGGCTATTGTTGTGATCCCTAGCTTTAGGTATTCTATGACGATCTATTTAAGTCTGTTCTAACCGAACTCACAAATTCCAAGATAACGGATACCATCGATGCAAGAACAATACAACCCACAAGATATTGAACAAAAAGTTCAAAAGCACTGGGATGACAACAAAACCTTTGTTGTAAGTGAAGACCCAAATAAAGAAAAATTCTACTGTCTATCCATGTTCCCATACCCAAGTGGTCGACTGCACATGGGTCACGTGCGCAACTACACTATCGGTGATGTAGTATCTCGTTTCCAACGCCTACAAGGCAAAAACGTGATGCAACCAATCGGTTGGGACGCATTCGGTCTACCTGCAGAAAACGCAGCAGTAAAAAACAAAACTGCGCCAGCACCTTGGACTTACGAAAACATCGAATACATGAAGAACCAACTTAAGCTTCTAGGCTTTGGTTACGATTGGAACCGTGAATTCGCAACATGTACACCGGAGTACTACCGCTGGGAACAAGAGTTCTTCACTAAACTTTACGAGAAAGGTTTAGTTTACAAAAAGACGTCTTCTGTTAACTGGTGTCCTAACGACCAAACTGTTCTTGCAAACGAGCAGGTTGAAGACGGTTGTTGCTGGCGTTGTGATACGCCTGTAGAGCAAAAAGAAATCCCTCAATGGTTCATCAAAATCACTGAATATGCTCAAGAGCTACTAGACGACCTAGACAAGCTTGAAGGTTGGCCTGAAATGGTGAAAACCATGCAGCGCAACTGGATTGGCCGCTCTGAAGGCGTTGAGCTGAAGTTTGAAGTTAAGGGTCAACAAGACCTAGAAGTTTACACGACACGTCCAGATACGCTAATGGGTGTGACTTACGTGGGCATCGCTGCTGGTCACCCTCTTGCAGCTCTTGCTGCAGAGAACAACCCAGAGCTTGCAGCGTTTATCGACGAATGTAAGAACAACAAAGTTGCAGAAGCTGAGCTAGCGACAATGGAGAAGAAAGGTATGGCTACTGGCCTTACTGCTATTCATCCATTGAACGGCCGTGAAGTACCAGTATACGTAGCAAACTTCGTATTGATGGACTACGGTACAGGCGCGGTAATGGCAGTACCTGCACACGACCAACGTGACTACGAGTTCGCAACGAAGTACGGTCTAGACATCGTGCCAGTTATCAAGCCTGCTGATGGCAGCGAGCTAGACATCTCTGAAGCGGCATACACAGAGAAAGGTGTACTGTTCGATTCAGGTGAATTCGACGGCCTAGAATTCCAAGCGGCGTTCGATGCAATTGCAGCGAAGCTAGAAGCAGAAGGCAAAGGCACTAAGACTGTAAACTTCCGTCTGCGCGACTGGGGTGTATCTCGTCAACGTTACTGGGGCGCACCAATCCCAATGGTAACGACTGAAGACGGTGAAGTTCACCCAGTACCTGCTGACCAACTACCAGTGATTCTTCCAGAAGACGTGGTAATGGACGGCGTAACCAGCCCAATCAAAGCAGATAAAGAATGGGCGAAGACCACATTCAACGGCGAACCTGCTCTACGTGAGACAGATACGTTCGATACGTTCATGGAATCTTCTTGGTACTACGCGCGTTACTGTTCACCGCAAGCAGACGACATCCTAGATCCAGAAAAAGCAAACTACTGGCTACCAGTAGACCAGTACATCGGCGGTATCGAGCACGCTTGTATGCACCTACTGTACTCTCGCTTCTTCCACAAGTTGCTACGTGACGCGGGCTACGTAACGTCTGACGAACCGTTCAAGCAGCTACTGTGTCAAGGCATGGTACTGGCAGACGCGTTCTACTTCGAGAACGAGAAAGGCGGTAAAGAGTGGGTAGCTCCAACAGACGTAGCCGTTGAACGTGATGGTAAAGGCCGCATTACTTCTGCTAAAGACACTGAAGGTCGCGATGTAACGCACTCAGGCATGATCAAGATGTCTAAGTCTAAGAACAACGGTATCGACCCTCAAGAAATGGTAGACAAGTACGGCGCTGACACAGTACGTCTATTCATGATGTTCGCGTCTCCAGCGGACATGACACTTGAATGGCAAGAGTCTGGCGTAGAAGGTGCGAATCGCTTCCTGAAACGTGTTTGGAAACTAGTGAAAGAGCACACAGCGAAAGGCGCAGCAGAAGCAGTAGATACCGCAGCGCTTTCTGGTGATCAAAAAGCACTTCGCCGTGACGTTCACAAAACTATCGCGAAAGTGACGGACGATATCGCTCGTCGTCAAACATTCAACACCGCGATCGCAGCGATCATGGAGCTGATGAACAAACTAGCGAAAGCGCCTCAAGAATCTGCGCAAGATCGTGCAATCCTTGACGAAGCACTGAAAGCTATTGTTGTCATGCTTTACCCTATCACTCCGCATATCTCATACGAGCTATGGGCAGCACTAGGTGAAACAGACATTGATAACGCGGCATGGCCGACGTTTGACGAAAAAGCGCTAGTTGAAGACGAAAAAACTATCGTTGTTCAAGTTAACGGTAAGCTACGTGCGAAGCTAACAGTCCCAGCGGATATCTCTAAAGACGATATCGAACAGCTTGGTCTAAACGACGAAAACGTGGTTAAGTTCACTGATGGCCTGACTATTCGTAAAGTCATTTACGTTCCAGGTAAACTGCTGAACATCGTTGCAAACTAATCACAGCTTGCAATTTGTCTCTGTTTAGCGAACTTATTTGTTAACCAAGAGTCATTAAACAGGGTAGTTCGCTACCCTGTTTATTTACCTCAAACCATTCACATGAGTGGTTTAAGGTAAATAACCCCTTCAATTTAGGATGAATACAATCAATGCGCTTTTTCTCTTTGATTAAACTACCAGTGGTATTGGTATTAGCGGGGCTTCTTTCTGCCTGTGGTTTTCACCTTCGCGGCGAGTATTCCGTACCGGAAGAGCTGCACACTATGTCTTTCTCCAGCTACGATGAATACAGTGAATTAACTCGCTATGTTCGCTCTCAACTCGAACTGAACAAAGTTGAACTTGTTCAACCATCATCGACGGTACCCAACCTTCATTTGACGGAAGCGACTATCGATGAGCGTACACTGTCTCTGTATCAAAATAGCCGTGCAGCAGAAAAAGAGCTGACATACGTAGTAAAATACCGTGTGACGATTCCTGGCTATGGCTCTAAAAACTTTACGACAACAGTAAACCGCAACTACCTAGACAACCCGTTGACGGCACTCGCAAAATCTGTTGAACGTGACGTAATTGAAGACGAGATGCGCTTGCAAGCTGCAAAACAGATGATGCGCCAGTTGGGCCGTATTCGTGCCGAATATGAAGCAGGACAAATCTCTGAGCCAGCGAACACAAACTCTTAATCACTATGCGAATTTATGCCGATAAATTAACGGATCATTTAACTAAACACGTTAAACAAGTTTACCTAATCTTTGGTAATGAGCCGTTACTGATTCAAGAGAGCCGCCAAGCAATCCAAAAGGCAGCGTTTCAACAAGGTTTTGAGGAAAAACACCGTTTTGCGGTAGACGCAAGCATCGACTGGAATCAAGTTTACGATTGCTTCCAAGCGATGAGCCTGTTCTCAAACCGTCAATTGATCGAGCTTGAAATTCCAGAGAGTGGCGTGACAACCGCCGTCAGCAAAGAGCTGCAAACACTGTGTGATATGCTGCATGATGACATCATGCTCGTCATTGTTGGTAGCAAACTGACCAAAGCCCAAGAAAATGCGAAATGGTTCAAAGCATTAAGCTCAAAAGGCGACTGGGTAAGCTGTTTGTCGCCAGATCTACAACGCTTACCTATGTTCATTCACGCACGTTGCCGCACGTTGGGCCTAAAACCCGATCAACAATCACTGCAAATGTTGGCTCAATGGCATGAAGGTAACCTGTTTGCATTGTCACAAAGCTTAGAGAAATTGGCCCTACTCTACCCGGATGGTGAGCTGACCATCATACGTTTAGAGGAAGCCCTAAGTCGCCATAATCACTTTACTACGTTTAACTGGATCGACGCCTTACTGGCAGGTAAAGCAAACCGTGCACAACGTATTCTTCGCCAACTTGAGGCGGAAGGGGTCGAGACCGTGATCTTGATTCGAAGTGTACAAAAAGAGTTGAGCCAACTTTTAAATATGCATCAAGACTTAACTCAAATGGGAATGAACCAGGTATTTGAGAAATATCGAGTTTGGCAAAACAAGCGTCCACTCTATAACGCAGCACTGACCCGCTTATCGGCGAGTCGTATTTGTGCATTGCTCTCCTTGTTGGCTCAAGCAGAGATAAAAGCCAAAACTCAATATGACGAGTCTGTATGGCCAACTATTCATCAGTTGAGCTTAGAAACCTGCTCTCCTGATATTAAGCTGGCAATTTAAAAATCAAAGCGTGATATAGTGCGCGACCTGTTTTGCAAGCAAGAATGTAAAACACTGTAGAGATAAGAGACAAACCGAGGAAAACCGAGTGCTTCGCGAAGAACTGAAAGACTTTTTAGCTGATAAAGCCGACGACATGAAAGCGGAAGACATTATCGTCCTAAATGTGGAAGATAAATCAAGCGTTACAGATTACATGATCATCTGTACTGGCACATCCAAACGCCACGTTTCATCCATCGCTGACCACGTTGCAACAGAAGTGAAAAAAGCCGGTCTTGAGCCACTAGGAATGGAAGGTGAAAACGAAGGTGAATGGGTAGTCCTAGATATGGGCGACGCCATGCTTCACGTGATGCAAGAAGAGCACCGCGAACTCTACCAGCTAGAAAAACTCTGGGGTTAATCTTTTGAAAATTCAACTAATTGCTGTTGGCACAAAAATGCCAAAATGGGTTGAGGAAGGCTTTCAAGAATATCGTCGCCGTTTCCCACATGATATGCCATTGGAGTTGATTGAAATATCTGCTGGCAAACGTGGAAAAAATGCCGATATCGCTCGTATCCTGCAAAAAGAAGGGGAAGCGATGCTCGCTGCGGTACCAAAAGGCAACCGTATCGTCACGTTAGATATCCCAGGTAAAAAATGGGATACTCCTCAACTCGCTGAGCAGTTAGAAGCTTGGAAATTAGATGGCCGTGATGTATCAATCTTAATCGGCGGTCCTGAAGGACTCGCTCCTGCATGCAAAGCTGCAGCAGACCAAAGCTGGTCATTGTCTGCCTTAACGCTACCGCACCCTTTAGTGCGTATCGTAATGGCAGAAAGCTTATACCGAGCGTGGAGCATCACCGCGAACCATCCTTACCACCGCGAATAATCGTTGTTTAACTTTAGAGCCAAGCGTTAATGATTCGTAAGCGCCGCAGTCAAATCCGAGATTATCAAGCCGAAGCGCGTCTGTTTGCCAGCCGCGCTATTGTCGCTTTTATCGGCATTGTTCTCTTGATGGGAGCTCTGGTCGCCAATATGTACAACATTCAGGTGAACCAGTTTCAAGATTATCAAACCCGCTCGAACGATAACCGTATCAAAGTGGTTCCTATCGCGCCCAACCGAGGTCTGATTTATGACCGAAATGGTGTTTTACTGGCAGAGAACCGTCCCGTCTTTAACTTAGAACTGACTCCAGAAAAAATTAAAGACATTGATGCAACCATCCAAGAACTACAAACCATTCTGGAAATTACCCCAGATCAGATTGAACGTTTCCACCAAGAGCGTAAACGGACTCGTCGATTTAAGTCGGTCCCACTGCTTACCCAACTGAACGAAAAACAAGTAGCGGTATTCTCCGTCAATCAGTACCGCTTTCCTGGTGTAGAAATAAGCGCGACCTTAAAGCGCTATTACCCTTTCAGCGAAGTCTTAACCCACGTGATTGGTTACGTTTCTCGAATCAATGATCGCGACATGCAGCGCCTGATCCGAGAAGAAAAAGACGCAAACTATCAAGCCACTCGCGACATTGGTAAGCTGGGTATCGAAAAATACTACGAAGACCTCTTACACGGTACGGCCGGGTATCAAGAAGTCGAAGTAAACAGCCGCGGCCGCGTGATTCGTACGTTAAAGTACGTTCCACCTGTCCCCGGAAAAGACATCGTTTTAAACCTTGATATCAACTTGCAGCTGTACGTACACCAATTATTGGATGGCCGCAGAGGCAGTGCTGTAGTGATCGATCCTAGAGACAACGGCGTGCTGGCTATGGTTTCAAGCCCTAGCTACGACCCTAACTCGTTCGTGCACGGAATCTCGGGTAAAGACTATCGCGCCCTTTTGAACGATAAAAACCGTCCTTTGGTCAACCGTACCACACTTGGCATTTACCCACCTGCGTCTACCATCAAACCATTTATGGCGGTAGCCGCGCTGCAAGAAGGTGTCGTCACACCTAACACCACGCGAAATGATCCTGGTTATTGGCGCATACCAAACTCCAACACTCGCCCATTCCGTGACTGGTTGCGTTGGGGGCACGGACGCGTCGATATCATTAAGTCGATCGAAGAGTCTGTTGATACCTTCTACTATCAAATCGCTTATGACATGGGTATTGACCGTATTTCGAATTGGATGATGATGTTCGGTTTTGGTGATTACACTGGCATCGATATCTACGAAGAAAGTAAGGCGAATATGCCGACTCGTGACTGGAAAATGTCTCGCCATAAAACCCCGTGGTACAAAGGCGATACGATCCCTGTGGGTATCGGTCAAGGTTATTGGACAGCAACACCAATGCAAATCGCCAAAGCGACCTCCGTATTAGTAAATGAGGGAGAAGTGATCGCACCTCACTTGCTCAAAGCGACGATAGAGAACGGCAACGACTTCGAAGAACAACAAACAACAGAATACGTGACTTACCCGCCAATCAAGAATGTACCGAAAAAGTACTGGGATATGGCGAAAGAAGGCATGCGTCGTGTAAACCATGGCACGCGCGGAACAGCTCGCCGCTCATTCTACAAAATGAGTTATCAAACAGCGGGTAAATCAGGTACTGCGCAAGTCTTCGGTCTGGGTGAAAACGAAGAGTACAACGCAGATGAGATCGCCGAGCACTTACGTGACCATGCGTTATTTACTGGCTTTGCACCATTTGATGATCCTAAAGTGGTCGTCACTGTAGTGCTAGAAAACGCCGGCGGTGGTTCTAGCAACGGTGCCCCAGTAGTAAGGAAAATTTTTGACCGAGTCGTTCTAGGCCCAGAAGAAATTGAGCCTGAAAACAATGCGAAGAAAGAGGTAAAACAGTAATGAAGATGGATCCCTCTACAGGTAAAAATCGCGCCCTGTTTGAACGCTTCCATATCGACTTACCACTCCTACTTGGCATATTGGCCCTGATGGGGTTTGGCCTCGTGATCATGTACAGCGCTAGTGGCCAAAGTTTACTGATGATGGATCGCCAAGCTATGCGGATGGTGCTTTCACTCGTTGTGATGATCGTTCTTGCGCAGCTTTCTCCACGAACCTACGAGAGCCTGGCACCTTTGATGTTCGTCGGCGGCGTCATACTGCTCTTTGGCGTGCTGTTTTTCGGTGAAGCATCTAAAGGCGCACAGCGTTGGCTTAACCTCGGTTTTGTGCGCTTTCAACCTTCCGAGTTATTGAAGCTCGCGGTGCCATTAATGGTGGCACGCTATGTAGGTCGACAACCCCTTCCGCCAACGCTAAAAACACTCATCGTTGCACTGATTATGGTCTGCTTGCCAACCATCCTCATTGCAAAACAGCCTGACTTAGGGACCTCTATTCTAATCGCCGCTTCCGGTATTTTTGTTATCTTCCTCGCGGGCATTAGTTGGAAAATCATCGCTGGTGCCGCCATCGCACTCGGTGGTTTCATTCCGATTTTGTGGTTCTTCTTGATGCGCGAATACCAAAAAGTTCGCGTACGTACTCTGTTTAACCCAGAGTCAGATCCGCTTGGTGCGGGCTACCACATTATCCAAAGTAAAATCGCGATTGGCTCTGGTGGTATTTCAGGCAAAGGTTGGTTGCAAGGCACTCAATCACAACTGGAATTTCTTCCTGAACGACACACTGACTTTATCTTTGCAGTAATTGCTGAAGAATGGGGTATGATTGGCTTCCTTTGCCTTTTAGCCATCTATCTATTTATTATTGGAAGAGGTTTATACCTCGCCAGCCAAGCGCAAACTGCATTTGGACGAATGATGGCAGGCAGTATTGTACTCAGCTTCTTCGTGTATATTTTTGTAAATATTGGCATGGTAAGTGGCATCCTACCTGTAGTAGGTGTACCGTTGCCACTCATTAGTTATGGCGGCACATCAATGGTAACCTTGATGGCTGGCTTTGGTATTCTGATGTCAATTCATACGCACCGAAAAGCATTCTCTAAGGCGACCTAGACATGCAAAAACGCGCTTTATATTCCTTGGTTTTCTCTGCTCTTATTTTGGCAGGCTGTTCATCAACTAGCCAAAAAGAACAAGAAGGCCGTTACGAACTCGAATCCGATGTTGCACCGGATACACCGCTTTCAGTCGAACACATCGAGGATGCGCACCCTAAATATGAACCGTACAGCCTAGGTGGCAACAAGGATTACCACTTGCGTGGCAAAGACTACAAAATAGTTCGCGATGCCAAAGGCTTTAAAGAAAAAGGCCGCGCATCTTGGTATGGGAAGAAGTTCCAAGGTCATTTGACTTCTAATGGCGAAATCTATGACATGTACTCAATGACAGCGGCGCATAAAACGCTACCGTTACCAAGTTACGTAAAAGTTACCAATACTGACAACGGCAAAACCACCGTAGTACGAGTTAATGACCGAGGTCCTTTTCACGATGGCCGTATTATCGATTTAAGCTATGCCGCCGCACATAAGTTAGATGTCATAAAAACAGGCACCGCGAACGTGGAAATTGAAGTGATCAGTATCAATCAGCCCACGGACAAAAAGTCATTAGAAGCGCACCCTAAGTACGTTATTCAAGTGGCATCATCAAAAAATGAAGAGCGCGCGCGAACTTTAGGCACCGAGCTTGGTCAAAAATTGGATACAGAAACTTTCCTAGAAAATGCGAAAGAGTCTTATCGCTTGTTGTTAGGGCCATTTACTGACTATTCCCTGACGCAAGCCACTCTAGATAAAGTAAAGTTGCTCGGCTATTCGTCTGCATTTATTAAAAAACACAACACTGCCAAATGACCTAGTGTCATGAATTTCTCCTCGATCCCCTCTTACATAGCTGGGGATTCTGATAAGATGTCCGCAGTTAACCCAAAAATTTGAATTACCATGAATAAAAATAAGTTTGTGAAATCTATTCTCGTTTCTTCGGTTGCCCTTTCTGCAACTTTCGCTCAATCTGCTCTTGCATCACCTATCGTTGTTCCAGATGCCCCTCAAATCGCGGCGAAGGGCTACGTTCTGATGGATTACCATTCAGGTAAAGTACTGGCAGAGAAAGAGATGAACACAAAATTGTCTCCAGCCAGTCTGACTAAGATGATGACAAGCTACGTAATCGGCCAAGAACTAGCGCGTGGTAATATCTCAGAAGATGACGATGTCACCATCAGTAAAAATGCATGGGCGAAAAACTTCCCTGAATCATCAAAAATGTTCATTGAAGTGGGCACAACTGTAAAAGTACGTGACCTAAACCGCGGTATCATCGTCCAGTCTGGTAACGATGCCTGTGTAGCAATGGCTGAACACATTGCAGGCTCAGAAGATGCGTTTGTTGACCTAATGAACGCTTGGGCCAACACACTAGGTATGACGAACTCGCACTTTGCCAACGTTCATGGTCTAGATAACGCCGAGCTGTACTCGACACCATACGACATGGCATTGCTAGGTAAAGCCCTGATCCGTGACGTACCAAATGAGTACCGCGTGTACTCAGAGAAGAAATTTACTTACAACGGCATCACCCAATACAACCGTAACGGTCTACTTTGGGATAAGAGCATGAACGTTGATGGCATCAAAACGGGTCACACAAGCAATGCGGGTTACAGCCTAGTAAGTTCAGCAACTGAAGGCCAAATGCGTTTGGTTGCGGTCGTTATGGGTACGAAAGATGCCAATGCTCGTAAGTCAGAAAGCAAAAAGCTACTAAGCTACGGCTTCCGTTTCTTCGAAACAGTAGCACCGCACAAAGCAGGTGAAACGTTCGTTGAAGAAAAAGTGTGGATGGGTAACAAAGACACTGTAGCGTTGGGCCTTGACCAAGATACTTACGTAACACTACCACGTGGTGAAGCGAAAAACCTAAAAGCCAGCTTCGTCCTTGAAAAAGAGCTAGAAGCCCCAATTAATAAAGGTGATGTAGTTGGTAAGCTATACTATCAGATCGATGGTGAAGATATTGCCGAATACCCACTAATGGCACTAGAAACCGTAGAGCAAGGTAGTCTATTTAGCCGCATGTGGGATTACATCGTATTGTTATTCAAGAGCTTCTTCTAAGAAGAACGTTAGAGTAGCAAACTTATTCGCAAAGCCGCCTGAAAGGGCGGCTTTTTAAGTTTGAGATCCTCGTCTTGAGTTCCCCCTAATTTGACTGTACTATTTCGCACCGCAACGAATATCTACTGGAGTTATCGATATGCTAACCATCAACTCTGATGCAAAATTAAAAGACCTGCTTGAGTTCCCTTGTTCATTTACTTACAAGGTAATGGGTCATGCAAAGCCTGAACTTCCAGAGCTTGTTCTTGAAGTTATTCAGCGCCATGCTCCAGGTGACTACAGCCCGACCGTTAAACCAAGTGCTAAGGGCAACTACCACTCGGTATCAATCAACATCACTGCGACGTCTATCGAGCAAGTTGAGACGCTATACAAAGAGTTAGGTGAAATTGACATCGTGCGCATGGTTCTATAATTTTTTGATAGATTAAATTTTTTTTGAAAGCAGCTTCGGCTGCTTTCTTTTTATTTATCAACTAGATAACAAAACTTTACATCGCTTTCAGTTAAAAATCTGTTACTCAGCGGTAGAGCATCAGGGTTATCCGGTTTATAATCCAAAAACTTTATATATTAGCAACAGGAATTCCCATGCAACACCAACTTGTTGTAAAACGACTTGGCCGCCAAGACTATGAGCCTGTATGGAAGGCGATGCATGAGTTCACCGACCAACGCACAGAAGAAACCCCTGATGAAGTCTGGTTGGTAGAACATAACCCAGTATTTACGCAAGGTCAGGCAGGTAAAGCTGAGCACCTTATTAACACTGGTGACATTCCTGTTGTACAAAGTGATCGCGGAGGCCAGGTTACGTATCATGGCCCTGGTCAGTTGGTCGCCTATTTCTTGATCAACTTACGCCGCAAAAAATTAGGTGTACGAGATCTCGTTACCACTATCGAGAACCTCGTGATCAACACGCTAAAAGCATACAATATCGATTCGGCCGCGCGACCTGACGCACCAGGCGTTTACGTTGACGGTAAAAAAATATGCTCTCTCGGTTTACGCATTCGTAAAGGATGCTCGTTTCATGGCTTAGCCTTGAACGTAAATATGGATTTAACACCGTTTCTGCGTATTAACCCTTGTGGTTATGAAGGTATGGAAATGGTTCAGGTCAGCCAATTTGGCGGCCCAGACAATGTAGAAGCCGTAGAAAAACAATTAATAGAAGAACTCGTTACTTTGCTCGACTATGAGCAAGTAGAATTCAGCACAGAAGCACCTTCTCAAGGTAATAAAGCATGAGCAAACCAATCCAGATGGAAAAAGGCGTTAAATATCGTGACGCCGATAAAATGGCATTGATTCCCGTAAAGAACATGCCTACAGAGCAGAAAGAAGTGCTACGTAAGCCTGATTGGATGAAGATCAAGCTACCAGCCGACAGCCAACGAATTCAAGACATCAAGGCGGCGATGCGCAAGAATAAACTTCACTCCGTATGTGAAGAAGCATCTTGCCCTAACCTAGCGGAATGTTTTAACCACGGTACAGCTACCTTCATGATCTTAGGTGCTATTTGTACTCGTCGTTGTCCTTTCTGTGACGTTGCTCATGGCCGCCCATTACCACCGGAAGCAGAAGAGCCTCAAAAACTGGCGAAAACCATCGCCGATATGAAGCTGAAATACGTAGTAATCACTTCTGTTGACCGTGACGATCTGCGTGATGGTGGTGCACAGCACTTTGCCGACTGTAACCGCGAGATCCGTGCATTAAACCCGCATATTAAGATTGAAACTCTGGTTCCTGACTTCCGAGGTCGTATGGATGTAGCGCTTGATCTAATGAAAGACAATCCGCCAGATGTCTTCAACCACAACTTAGAAACAGCACCACGTCTTTACCGTAAAGCTCGCCCAGGTGCGAACTACAAATGGTCACTTGAGCTTCTTAAGAAGTTCAAAGAGCAGCATCCAGATGTACCGACCAAATCTGGTTTGATGATGGGTCTTGGTGAAACCAAAGAAGAAATCATCGAAGTACTGAAAGATCTACGCGCACACGGCGTAACGATGCTAACTCTAGGTCAGTACCTAGCGCCAAGCCGTCACCACTTGCCAGTAGAGCGTTACGTTCCGCCATCAGAGTTTGACGAGCTAAAAGAAGTTGCACTAGAGCTTGGCTTCACGCACGCAGCGTGTGGTCCATTTGTTCGCTCTTCTTACCATGCCGATATGCAGGCTCAAGGCATCGAGATTAAATAAGCACTCGCTTATTTTGAAGAGAAAAGGTTGGCTCAGTGCCAACCTTTTTTGTATCAGTCAAATGGTGATAAAAAGCCATTCTACCTCCGTCATTCTGAACAGCGAGGAACGAGCGTTATTGAGAATCAGTTTCCAACGTACTGATGATTTTTTGGGAAACGCTGAGTAAAAGAGTGTGCCTCAACAAGATTCCTGATCTCGCCTAGGCTCGTCGGAATGACGCGGTTTGGATATATTGAAAGGGACAAGTGTTGGTAGCCATCTCCTTATCACACACTCTTCGCTATATCTCATTCCAAACGCCAGACAAACAAAAAGGCCCTCAATTGAGGACCTTTAGTATATCAATGTTCAAAATAGACGAGTCGAGTTCTAGGAGAACACACGGAGTTTGCGCGAGCAAATGAGTATGTTCGACACCGAAATCGACTCATTCTATGAAGAACAGTTAGGCGTAAACCGGTAGACGCTTACAAATTTCGAGCACTTTCTGTTTAGTCGCTTCGATAACTTCTTCGTTGCCGATGTTATCTAGAACGTCACACATCCAGTTTGCTAGCTCTTTTGCATCTTCTTCAGTGAAGCCACGGCGAGTGATCGCTGGCGTACCTACACGGATACCAGACGTTACGAATGGGCTGCGTGGGTCATTTGGTACCGAGTTTTTGTTCACTGTGATGTTTGCTGCACCTAGTGCCGCGTCTGCGTCTTTACCAGTGATGTCTTTGTCGATCAGGTCCACAAGGAACAAATGGTTTTCTGTGCCGTTAGATACGATTTTGTAGCCACGCTCTTGGAATTGACCAACCATTGCTTTTGCGTTTTTCACTACGCGAGCTTGGTAAGCTTTGAACTCTGGCTCCATCGCTTCTTTGAACGCTACTGCTTTACCAGCGATAACGTGCATTAGAGGGCCACCTTGACCACCAGGGAACACTGCTGAGTTCAATTTCTTGTACATATCTTCGCCAGCATTTGACAAGATAAGACCACCGCGAGGACCTGCTAGTGTTTTGTGCGTCGTTGTTGTTACCACGTGAGCGTGTGGAACAGGTGTTGGGTATTCGCCTGCTGCGATAAGACCCGCTACGTGCGCCATATCAACGAAAAGGTAAGCATCTACTTTGTCCGCGATTTCACGCATGCGCTTCCAATCAACGATTTGCGAGTAAGCAGAGAAACCACCGATGATCATCTTAGGCTTGTGCTCAAGCGCTAGCTGTTCCATCTCGTCGTAGTTGATTTGACCCGCTTCATCGATACCGTAAGGGATAACGTTGTAGTGCTTACCAGAGAAGTTTACTGGAGAACCGTGAGTCAGGTGACCACCGTGCGCTAGGCTCATGCCTAGAACTGTATCGCCTGGGTTAAGAAGCGCCATGTAAACCGCGCTGTTTGCTTGAGAACCTGAGTGAGGCTGTACGTTCGCGTATTCACAACCGAACAGTTTGCATGCACGGTCGATAGCAAGTTGTTCCGCTTTATCTACGTACTCACAACCGCCGTAGTAACGCTTGCCTGGGTAGCCTTCAGCGTATTTGTTCGTTAGCTGAGAACCTTGCGCTTCCATTACACGTGGGCTTGTGTAGTTTTCAGAAGCGATAAGTTCAATGTGTTCTTCCTGGCGAAGAGTTTCTTCCTGGATAGCTGCGAACAGTTCCGCATCGTAATCTGCGATGTTCATATCACGCTTAAGCATCTGTATCTCCTGACTCAGATTAGTACTGAAAGTTGCAAAAAAACTGTTGAATGACCCTACGCAAACGTTTTCGTCACCCTAATGGCGCGCATTCTACATAATTTGATCTGGGTCATAAAGAGAAATTTACAATTTTTCTCATGCAGTTTTTTCATGATGGCAAGCAATCTGTATCACGCCCGCATTGCAATTGCATAACGACGATCTACTGCCTGTCAATTTTGTGCTTTACACCCTGTAAAACAGCAATTACATAGGTTTACCGTAAATTTTACCCTCTAGCTACCGAAAAGATCATCTTTTTACTACTATGCACGCCTTATTTATCACTAATGACTGCAACATTGATGGAAAAACACTCATTAAAAGAAGACTGGATAGCGATTCTCACGGGTACCTTTTTGGTAGCTCAAGGCGTTTTCTTTCTCCAATCCGCAAACCTCCTAACAGGGGGGACGACAGGATTGGCTCTGCTTATTAGCCAATTTACACCTTTTACGTTTGGTGTGCTGTACTTTTTAGCAAACAGTCCCTTTTACTTGCTAGCATGGAAACGCTTCGGCCGTCATTTCGCCATTAATAGTGCCATTTCTGGCGCTTTGGTTTCTATCTTTGCCGATCATCTTTATTTGCTAATCTCGCTCGAATCGGTAAATGAAGTTTATTGTGCCGTCGCAGGTGGGCTTTTAATGGGACTCGGTATGCTGATCTTGTTCCGACATCGCTCCAGCTTAGGTGGCTTTAACGTGCTGTGTTTATTTATTCAGGACAAATTTGGCATTTCAGTTGGCAAAAGCCAAATGGCAATCGATGCGTGCATCCTGTTTGCGTCATTCTTCTTTGTCACTCCAGAAGTAATTGGTCTTTCGATTTTGGGCGCGTTTGCACTGAATGTCGTGTTAGCGATGAACCACAAGCCTCATCGCTATTCCGTGACCTACGGTTCATAAACTTTTGATGATAATTGGAGCGCAATTTATAAGATTTCGCGCTCCAATCGCTATATAATATTTCGCCATTTCCAAATAACGCGGTGCGGTATGCGCGATTTTTTGCAACAAGCCAAACAAACTCACAGTTGTATTGCGATTGGCGAGTTGGTCTATAATCCGAAGACACAAACTCTTCATCAAGACACTGTCGCGATTGATCTCGAACCTCGTACCATTGAGTTATTAGAGCTGCTGCTAACAAGCGTGGGACATCCGCTCTCTGCCGATACCATTATCGAAACCATTTGGCAGAGCAAATTCATCTCTAAGAATGTACTCACTAACCGCATTAGCACCTTACGTGCGCTGCTACAACAGCATCTCCCCGAGTACGATGCGACTAAGCTCTTGGTCACTTATCCTCGCAAAGGTTACTTTCTAAACCCAGCGAATATCCGTTTAGTGCCACCAGCGAAAAACCATCGACGTGCTATTACAGCTCAAGTTGCGAACCGTAAGAACATCAAGCTGATTTTGGCTTATAGCTTATGTGCCGTACTTGTGGTTTGTAGCGTGACGCTCGCAAGCTTGTTATGGCAACGCCAAGAGATTTCAACGCAGCAAACACGTCATCAGTTACTTATCCCCAAAGTCGAGTTGCTGCTCAACCGTGTCGATGCGATTGGCTCCCAAGCAAGAAAATATCGCATACTGGTCAAAGCCATCTTGCTGCAACAACAGGTCGAATATCCATACACCGACATCGCCAACCAAGACGCTCCCAGTTACTTTCTTGATCCTATCGGTCATACGCCGTATTTCCCTGGCGCGCGAAACATGCAGACCAGTGATTACGAACTCAACATAGAGTTAAAAGACGGCGCAGAGCAAGGCACCTTGAAAGCTCAGATGAACCTTATTTATCCTGCGACAGGGAAACTGGCGTTTCGCAACGAATACACACTGCGCTTATCCGACCTACAATCGGATATCTTCCAAATTCACTCAGATGTCGCGCAATACTTCAACTTGCCTGCACCTTCGGCAAGCACATGGCAGCTGTCAGACGTTCATCAAAAAATGCTGTTTGAGAATGTCTTTTCTAACCAACCTCTCCAACAAGCTGATGAGTTTGCAGCGATCACAACCGCAAGGCATCTCGCTTTGTACGAGCAAGAACCTCAAAAGCTGGAAGCGTATTTGACGCAAGTGCAGTCGTCGTTCGATGTTTTGCCAGATGAGCTAAGCCTCTGGTTGGGCGTATTGCATTTCAAACTAGGTAACCTAGACCGAGCAAAAGTTCTGCTGACCACTCCAGATGGCGACTCACGTATTCAAAACGCGCTGATTTATACGTTTGTGTCTCACATCGCTTATAAACAAAACAAACTCGAACAGTTCCGTCTCAACTACATGGAATCACTGGTGGCACTGCTGCGCGTTTTACCTTCCGAGACATTGTTTGAACGTCTTTCTCAATCTGAATCGAAAGAAACTTGCCTTCAACCATGGAAAACGTTGCATGTCAGTTTGACCGATCAAGAAATTATCAGCCGATGGAAAGCGCTCATCAACGAGTATTGCACCAACGTAGCTAACGAAATAAGCCCAAATAAAACAAAGACCTAAACATAAAATTAAGCTTTCGTTAAGCCCTATTAGCTTTTGTTTTTTGCCCTTTTTAGCTCATTAAACTTAGCATGCTCGCATTCAAGCAACGGCCCAACATGAAGCGGCCTAATCAATCAGGAATGTAAACCATGCTAAACAAAATGACGCTTATCGCAGCAGCAACTCTGGCTCTTTACGGCTGTGGCGGTGGTTCATCTTCTGGCAGTGCTAATCCAAACAAAGTGCCTCAAGAAAGTTTCGACATCGCGATTCAAAACTCAATCTTCGCTCCCACGCCAAGCACACAACTAAACTACGCGTTTAGCCTGGATGGCCAACCTGAAGGCGAGATGAAACTGAGTTTCCAAGCGATGGATAACGAGCAATTGTTGGCAGCATTGGCACAAATCCCAAACAGCGAAGCAATGGTCCAGTTGGTTAATGACTTGGTGAACTACGGCGCCAAACAGTTCTACTATTCTGACGAACAGTACAACGACGATGAAGAGGGCAATACGCTTTATTTTGCAGGCTCTGATGGCGCACTTCATGAAGTCACCGATGCTTATTCCATTAACCAGCAGTTTGTTGCCATGCTGATGCACAGCAGCCCTATTTTCCGTCTCAACGGTGACGACGTAAAAGAGAAAAGCCCGAACATTGATATCGGTGAAGAGACCATATCTCTGCAAACCACTCTAACAGGCTACGCAGTTCACAACCTACTAGACAGTTTTGAAGATCATGAGTGGGTGCAAAACCTGCCAATGACAGCATCTTGCCAAGTGGTTTGGCAACAGCAAATCCGAGAGACTGGCGTACGTAAAACGTTCTCGATTTCAAGCAAGAAAATTGAAGCGGCGTACCTGACGGAAGAAAATACTTACAACCTAAACTGCAATGATATGGACTCAATGGAGTTCGCCACTTCGGCAGAACGTTGGTTTAACCCGAGCTTAGGTCTGATTGAGCAAATCGAGCTGCTAAAAGTACAACAAGTACAAATCAATGAAGAGAAAGTGCTGCTAACAGCAATTGAAACAAAATAAGCCTGTACTCCACAAGTATCTCGCATCTCAATAAAAAAGGCTTTGGGGAGCACACCAAAGCCTTTATCTCGAACATCAATCTTAGGGGGTGACACCCGAGTTTATTCTTCTATCAATAAAATACGAGTTTCGTAAGGTCGTAATACTTGATGGTTTGACGCGACTGCACTCGCTGAGTTTTGATAGTTGGATAGCAAGTTTTTCGCTTTATTCATATCAAAACGCTCTGGCAGAACGCATTCCACCTCTTCAGCGTAGTAGTTGTTGATACACAGCAGCGTTTGTTTGTCGTTCTGGCGAGCGTAAGCAAAAATGCGTTGATGCTCTGGCAATAAATCTTCATAACGGCCATCGGTGATCACCGGAACCTGTTTACGTAGCTCAATCAAACGTTTGTAGAAGTAGAACACCGAGTTCAAATCAGCAACCGCTGCTTCTGCGTTGATTTCAGAGTAATTCTGCGCCACTTCAAGCCACGGTGTGCCTTCGGTAAAACCAGCGTGCTTTTGGCTATTCCATTGCATTGGCGTACGTGAGTTATCACGCGACTTCTGCGCCAAAATCGCCATCATCTCCTCGTGTGATACACCATCGCGGTTAACCATGATGTCGTACATGTTGGTGCTTTCTACGTCGCGGTACTGGCTGATCTCAGTGTAACCTGGGTTGGTCATGCCAATCTCTTCCCCTTGGTAAACATAAGGTGTGCCTTGCATCATGTGCACTGATGCCGCAAGCATCTTGGCAGATTCAACACGGTATTGCTCGTCGTTACCTAATCGGCTCACAACGCGTGGCTGGTCGTGGTTACACCAGAACAACGCCCCCCACCCTTTGCCATTTAAGCCCGTTTGCCAATGGTTGAAGATCTGCTTTAACTGAATGAAATCAAAAGGCGCTTTAGTCCATTTTTCACCATTCGGATAATCGACTTTCAGATGATGAAAGTTGAACACCATGGATAGCTCTTTGCCGTCTAGCGAAGAGTATTGCTGGCAGTGCTCTAGCGTGGTGGAAGACATTTCACCCACCGTCACGCTGCCGTATTTTTGAAACACGGCTTCGCTGATTTCTTGCAGATATTCGTGCACGCGAGGACCATCAGTATAGAAACGACGGCCATCGCCAATATCATCGCTTGGGAAATCTTGTTGTTTAGAAATCAGGTTGATGACATCAAGACGGAAACCATCCACGCCTTTGTCTGCCCAGAAGCTGATGACTTCTTTGACTTCTTCGCGCACCACTGGGTTTTCCCAGTTCAAATCCGCCTGCTCTTTAGCAAAAAGGTGCAAGTAGTACTGCCCTGTCGCTTCATCCAATTCCCAAGCATTGCCTCCAAACTTCGATTGCCAGTTGTTGGGCTCTACGCCATCAACCGGATCTTTCCAGATGTAGTAATCACGGTAAGGGCTGTTTTTATCACCTAACGCAGATTGGAACCACTTGTGTTCTGTCGAAGTATGGTTGACCACGATGTCCATGATGATTCGAATGCCCAACTGATGAGCCTCTGACAACAGGGTATCGAAATCTTGCATCGTGCCGAACTCGGGGTTGACCGCGTAGTAATCGGAGATGTCATAACCGTTATCAACCATTGGAGACTGATACACTGGCGTCAGCCAAATCGCATCCACACCGAGATGTTTTAGATAATCCAGTTTAGAAATGATCCCTTTAATATCGCCCGTGCCTTTACTGCCGCTGTCACAAAAGCTTTTTGGGTAAATTTGATAGATGGTTGCGGTTTTCCACCAGCTCTCATCATGCTTGGTCATAGCCATTTCTAACACTCACTTACCAGTAATCGGAAACTTAAAATTTGAAAAGAAAAATAGGAGGAGGCAGCCAAGTCACTGCCTCAAATTGAATTACGCGTTTGCCGCCTCAAGCTCACCTTTCGCTTGTGCACGCTTATAAAGAAGTAACGTTAATGCAGCGGGTACCACCATCGCGACCAACATCGCCAGAGCAAAGATGCCCCAGAACTGCGGCTGGATAGATAAGATGCCCGGCAAGCCGCCCACACCGATACCGTTCGCCATGACGCCCGCACTACCACAGATAGCAGCAGCACATGCACTACCGATCATCGCACTCAACATTGGGAACTTGTATTTCAAGTTGATGCCGTACATCGCCGGCTCTGTTACGCCAAGGTAGGCAGAAATCGCTGCTGGCACTGAGATTTCACGCTCATCCTGCTTTTTACTGATGATAATGATGCCAACCACTGCCGATGCTTGAGCAATGTTCGATAGTGCAATCAAAGGCCAAATCGGCGTGCCACCTAATTCTTGCATCAACTGCAAGTCAACGGCGTTGGTTGTGTGGTGGATACCTGTGATCACAAGTGGCGCGTATAAGAAGCCGAAGATGGTTGAACCAATCATCGCAAAGTCACCCGTCATGGCTGCTTTTGCTGCGAATGCTACGCCGTCACCCAACATACGACCGAATGGGCCAATGATAGAGTGCGCAAGAATCACAGACACAATGATAGAAACAAACGGTACTACTACTAGGTAAAGGTAAGACGGAATGATGCGTTTTAAGCGTGTTTCGATAAACGCTAGTGCGATACCTGCTAACATCGCGGGAATCACCTGCGCTTGGTAACCGACTTTCTCAATCGCAAACAACCCAAAGTCCCACACTTCAGGTACTTGCTTACCAATCAGGTAGGCGTTCATTAACTGCGGCGAAACCAAAGTTACACCAAGCGTGATACCCAGAATCGGTGTACCACCGAGCTTTTTCACGGTCGACCAACACACACCAACGGGTAGGAAGAAGAAAATCGCTTCACCAATTAACCATAGGAATGAGTGAACAGTCGCCCAAAACTGACTGATTTCCGTTAGGGTTTGACCATCAAACATTTTGATGTCGCCAATCACATTACGGAAACCAAGAATCAAACCACCAGTAATGATCGCAGGCAACAGTGGTACAAAGATTTCTGCAAGGTGGGAAATACCACGCTCAACGATATTCATGTTTTGGCGAGCAGCATTCTTGGATTCGTCTTTGCTCGCTTCACTTTTACCGCTTAGCTCGATCAGTACTTTGTAAACCTCATCAACTTCAGTGCCGATGACGACTTGGAATTGACCTGCGTTGGTAAAGCAGCCCTTCACCATCGGTAATGCTTCTAACTGTTTTGTATCTGCTTTGTCCGTATCGTTTAGAACAAAACGCAAGCGAGTTAAACAGTGGCTTACACTGGCAATATTGTCCGGCCCCCCGACCAGCTCAATAAGACGCTCCACGTCTTTACGCGCAATCTTACTCATAACTTTGTCCACCCTGTATTGGATACATTCGATTCATCATTTTATTTTTTTATAAATGGGAACATTCCCATTTCTTAATTTTAATATTGCCACTCAAAGACAAAAAACAAAATGGGAACAGTCCCATTAATTGAGAATGATCACAGTATAATTTTAGAGCAAATCGTTGTAGTGTGGATTAGCGGCAAATAGGTTGTTGAGTGAAGTGAACGACTTCTTCATCGCCATTTAATTGATTAATCAGCATTTTAGCGGACTTTTCACCCGCAAGGGTATAACCAGGATCGACACTAAATACTTTAGGGAAAAGGAAAGAAAGCAACTCGTTACCACCCACGCCTGTCACGACCACGTCTTCACGACCTAACTCTTGAAGACGCTTGATTACGCCCAATGCAATGGTATCGCTGGCACACACAATAGCTTGCGTGTCTGCTTTCAGAACGTGGTCCACCAACTGATAAGCACTTTCATGGCTAAGCTTACCGGTTTGGAAGCAAGGCGTAAGTTGCTTGCGCTGACACCAAGCTTTGTAAGCATTTAAACGAGCCAAGCCTGTGGTTTTATCTTCGGGATCAACACCAATATAAGCAATGCGAGATAAAGATTGCTGCTCAAGGTGAGACAAAGCCATGTCTATCACGCCTTGGTTATCATAATTGATGGAAGAGACGTTATCGGTATCCATCGCAATCACCACAATGCGATTGCCCCACTCGGCTAAGGCTTGCTCATCGCATCCAGTAAACCCAAATACAATCACGCCATCCACATTGCGACGCTTAAGCACACTCAAGTGCTCATTGGTTTTGTCTCGGTCAAACTGACTCTCCATGATCACCGCATCATAACCAGCGGAATACAATGCATTGAGCATTGTACCAACAGCACGATTTTCGGATGGTGAGTCCAGACGGGAGATGATAACACCAATGACTTTTTGGCTACCGCCACGCATTGATTGCGCAGATTTGGACGGTACATAACCAGATTCACGAATGATTTGCTCTACTTTCTCTCGCGTTTGAGGTTTCACTTTTGGATCGTTAGTAAGCACACGGCTTACTGTTGATTTGCCAACGCCTGCCAATTTCGCGATATCAAGAATAGTGAGTTTTTTGCTCATAAGTGATCAAACTAGAGTGGATGAATGCTTAGGTGACTGAACTTTAACAGTAATAAGAGAAAAGGGAAGCAAACGCTTCCCTTAAATATGCGAATTGTGCAGATTATTTCTTTAGATATGCAGGCACGTCAGCAACACTATCAAGCACAACCGTTGCTAATGCTTCGCCTTGCTCAGTAACAGGCTTACCTGTGCGCACCAAAATCTTGGTACCAACGCCCGCGGCTTCTGCTGCCATCATGTCTTCGGCTTTATCACCAATCATCACAGATTTTTCCATGTCGATTTTCAAGAAGTCGCGAGCAGAGATAAACATACCAGGTTTAGGCTTGCGGCAATCACAATCCTGCTTGTAATCGCCAATGCCATGTTCAGGGTGATGTGGGCAGTAGTAGATACCATCAAACTCAACACCATGATCAACAAAGTTCCAGTCCATCCATTGAGTCAGAGACAAGAAACGGTCTTCACTGAATTTACCACGTGCGATGCCCGATTGATTCGTCACTAGCACTAAGAGGTAACCTTGATCTTTCAGCGCTTTCGTCGCTTCAAATACACCATCAATGTACTCAAAATCATGTTCGTCATGAACGTAGCCGTGGTCAACGTTTATCACGCCATCACGATCGATAAAAACAGCAGGTTTTGCCAAAACATATTTCTCTATTAACTCGGTTTAATCAGATTATTACATACCTTATAAACTTCAACACTATCTAATTCGTTCTAGGCCTCGACAAAACAGTTGATTTGTTGGGCAAGAATCGGTAATTCTGAGTGGGCTCTCCACTTATCTTCTCCTCGTAACTTACTCCTCATTCTCTTCAAAACAGAACATCCATACATTTAGACGTCTAGACGTAAAAATATCTATTGACTTCATTCTGGTTAACCCATAGCATCAACTGAGAAGTGAGATAAAGCTCAACATTAAGTTCTGTCAAAGGCCGTTTTTGACAGCGAAGTTCCCCGTATCTTTGGGCAGGTTGAAACATGATAGAAATAAAAAACGTCAATAAAGTGTTCTACCAAGGCAGTAAGGAAATCCTTGCCCTGAAAGACATTAACCTACACATCGCCAAGGGCACCATCTTCGGTGTTATCGGTTCATCTGGTGCTGGTAAAAGTACGCTGATCCGCTGCGTAAACATGTTAGAAGCACCAACATCTGGCTCCATCATCGTTGATGGCATTGATTTAACAAAACTCAGCAAAAAGCAGTTGGTCGAAACGCGCCGTAACATCGGCATGATCTTCCAGCATTTTAATCTGCTCTCGTCTCGTACTGTGTTTGATAACGTGGCGCTACCACTGGAACTGGCAGGCAAAGACAAATCGCAAATCACAACAAAAGTCACTGAGTTACTAAAACTTGTTGGCTTAGCCGACAAACACGAGAGCTACCCATCGAACTTAAGTGGCGGCCAAAAACAACGTGTGGCGATTGCTCGCGCATTGGCATCCGATCCAAGCGTACTACTGTGTGACGAAGCCACTAGCGCACTGGATCCTGCAACGACTCAATCTATCCTTGAGCTATTGAAAGAGATCAACCGCAAACTCAACATCACGATTCTACTGATTACCCACGAAATGGAAGTGGTAAAAAGCATCTGTCACGAAGTGGCGATCATCGGTGGTGGTGAGTTGGTGGAGAAAGGCACCGTTGGCGATATTTTCGCGCACCCTAAAACGGAGCTGGCGCACCAATTCATTCGCTCAACGCTGGATCTATCCATTCCTGAAGATTACCAAGCACGTCTGCAAGCAGAGCGTGTTGATGGCAGCTACCCGTTGGTTCGCTTAGAGTTTACTGGCGCAACCGTCGATGCACCGTTAATGTCGCAAATTTCTCGTAAATACAATATTGATGTGAGTATTTTGAGCTCCGATCTTGATTACGCTGGCGGCGTGAAATTCGGCATGATGGTCGCAGAGCTATTTGGTAACGAAGAAGATGATAACGCAGCATTGGAATACCTGCGTAAGCACAACGTAAAAGTAGAGGTACTTGGTTATGTCCTTTAACACAATTTCTGAATGGCTGAGTTTAAACAGCAAACTACTTTTAGGTGCAACGTGGGAAACGCTTTACATGGTTGCGGTTGCCGGATTAGTCGGCTTTGCCGTGGGTATTCCATTAGGCGTAATCCTCCATATTACTAAGAAAGGCGGCCTACTTGAAAACACCAAACTAAATAGCAGCTTAGGCGCTGTCGTTAACATTGGTCGTTCTGTGCCATTCCTCGTCCTGATGGTTGCGATTATTCCAGTGACAAAAATGCTAGTTGGAACCTTTATCGGTACAACCGCAGCAATCGTCCCACTGACTATTGGTGCCATTCCGTTTGTTGCCCGTCTTATTGAAGGTGCTTTGTTAGAGGTACCAACAGGCTTGGTGGAAGCGGCACAATCAATGGGGGCGACACCAACACAGATCATCACAAAAGTTCTACTACCTGAAGCAATGCCGACTATTGTTAACTCAGTAACGATCACCTTAGTCACTCTCGTTAGCTACTCGGCCATGGCGGGCACGGTAGGCGGCGGCGGCCTCGGCGACGTAGCCATCCGTTACGGTTTCCACCGCTACGATGTAACTATCATGGCTGTGACTGTCGTGATGCTGATTGTTCTAGTACAGATTATTCAGTCTATCGGTGACGCAGTGGTGCGCCGTGTAGACCACAGATAAGCATTGAAAATACAAATTATAAGGAGATAAAGATGAAATTTAGCCTTAAAGGTCTTTTGACTGTAGCAACAGCCGCTTCTGCTCTTGTTCTAGCGGGTTGTGGCGACAAAGAAGTAGACGTAAATAAAGTAAAAGTTGGCGTTATTGCTGGTGCTGAAGCACAAGTTGCCGAAGTGGCAGCTAAAGTAGCAAAAGAAAAGTACAACCTAGACGTTGAGTTAGTAACATTTACCGATTACGTAACGCCAAATGCCGCTCTGGATGATGGTTCAGTAGACGCGAATGCGTTCCAACATAAACCATACCTAGACCAACAAGTGAAAGACCGCGGCTACAAACTGGCTATCGCGGGTAACTCATTCGTTTACCCTATTGCTGGTTACTCTAAGCAAGTGAAGTCAATCGATGAAATCCAAGATGGCGCACGCATCGCAGTACCAAACGATCCAACAAACCTAGGTCGCTCACTGCTGCTTCTTGAGCAACAAGGTTTGATTACGTTACGTGATGGCGTTGGTCTACTCGCTACAGTACGTGACATCGTAGGCAACCCTAAAAATATCGAAATCATTGAGTTAGAAGCGCCACAACTTCCACGTTCATTGGATGACGTAACGCTATCTATCATCAACACCACTTACGCAAGCTCTATCGACCTATCGCCAGAGCGTGACGGCGTGTTCGTTGAAGATAAAGACTCACCATACGTAAACCTAATTGTTGCTCGCGAAGAAAATGTTAATGCGCAAAACGTACAAAACTTCGTAAAAGCTTATCAAACGGAAGAAGTTTACGAAGCGGCAAAAGAGCTATTCAAAGGCGGCGTAGTGAAAGGTTGGTAATCCCACTTTTCTAAACCGTACTGAAAATAATAGTCTGAACATAAAAGGGCTGATGTGAAAACATCAGCCCTTTTTATTTCTCTATCTAACCATTTAACTAACCTCAATTAGTTACTTTAGGTGGTCCCAAGAGATATTCGACACGATTCGGCAGTCATCACACTTAAAGTGAAATATGTCATGTAGTGGCTCATCGAGTAGCCACTCTCCACCGCATTTTGGGCACTTGCGCGCTTTCTCGCTCTCCAGCGACTGACCGCCCACGCGATACTGGTAATAGTATGTTGGAACCTTGGTGATGTATTCGATACGACCTCGCAAATCCCAACCTCTGCGGAACAACACGCTGTCTACATCGCAAATCTCGTGCAGCGCCGCATGCTCTGCACGGCACCCGCCAGCCATTTGGATTTCATCGCACGCTTGCCATTCTGTCTGCCATTTGATGACGGCTTTATGGTCACCATTTAGCGTCGGCTCATTGCGATACAAAGGAATCGGCAACAACGTTTCCCCACTGCGCAATGGCGAACACGTATGAACATAAGTCGTGTACAACACTTGCCAGCTAGGTGTCTCTTCTTCGGCCGCTTGTTCTGAATTTAAATCACGGCCAAGCATACGCATTTTCGGTGCAAGCAAAGACGCGTCTGACAAACGGTTCATGCACACTTTGACAAAATCTGAGTGATAACGTGGATGCAAACTGTCTTGCTCTGGGCAAACGACACGAACATAAAACTCGCCATCTCCCATCACTATCGGGAATTCACGGCCTAGTACTTGGCCGTTGTAACGCAACGCATCCATCAAGCCATTAATGGCTTTGTCTACCGCGCTGACGGTGGTGTTATCAAAACACTCAAACTGCAACTCAACAACGTACATATTTAGACAGCGGCCTCTAACTTGCTCAAGAACTCAGCCAATGAATCCGCCAGCACATCGCGTTTAGACGTACCTAAACGCTCTAAAATCACATTACCAGTGAGGTTACAAATAGAGATTACATCCATTTCCTCATCTGTCGCCGCGATAAATACCGTTGGTTTAAGTTTCAGGCGACGTTGCGTCACCAAATGACCAAGAATATTTTCTTGTAGGCGCACAAAATCATCATCGCTCCACACTTGCAGCAGCGTCAACGAATTACCTTGCCAAGTTGCCTCCATATCGGCGCTGTATTGAGAACCATAAAAGGCTTTTACATCATCTTGCAGTGACAACTCAATCGCATTTTCCACATTAGTGAAATCGGCCATTTCATCACGTGCGACCGCTTTCCAAAGCACCTTTCCATCACGCTTCTCTTCGACACAAGGAGAAACAAGATCTGCAAGCTCTTCACTGCTTGGCAACTCATTATATTTAGCTTGCCAAGCTTGTTGGTAGCGCAGGCTGAACTCTTGTAGCGCCTGAGTAACGTTTTGGGTCATGAAGGTCTCCTCATTCCTTATTTATCAGATAGCCGTGTTTGCCGGATGGCAATTGACCAGCGGATTCAGTAAAATTCTCGCCATTCTAATCGAAAACGACCACAAAGTATGAGCAAATATTCTGACGCTAAAGAGCTTGCTGGCCTAACACTAGGTAAAAAGACCGAGTATGCGAACCAATACGACCCAAGCTTGCTGCAACCAGTTCCTCGTAGCCTAAACCGAGATGACCTTCAGTTAGGCGAAAGCCTTCCTTTTATGGGCCACGACATTTGGACGCTGTACGAACTCTCTTGGTTAAATAGTAAAGGCTTACCACAAGTGGCCGTTGGCGAAGTATACATTCCAGCCACCAGTGCAAACTTGATTGAGTCGAAGTCTTTCAAACTGTACTTAAACAGCTATAACCAAACCCGCTTTGCAAGCTGGGAAGAAGTTGAAGAACGTTTAACGCAAGACCTATCTGAATGTGCCGGTGAAAAGGTGTTGGTCGAGGTGAACCCGGTTACTCACTACACCAATCAGCCTATTGTGACAATGGAAGGCGAATGCATTGATGACCAAGACATTGACATCACCAGTTACGATTTTGATGCCGATTTGCTTGAAGGCGCAGCAGGTGAAGAGCAAGTGGAAGAAATCCTACATAGCCATCTATTGAAGTCAAACTGTTTGATCACCAATCAACCCGACTGGGGCAGTGTAGAAATTCGCTACCAAGGTGCGAAAATAGATCGCGAGAAACTGCTGCGTTACTTGGTATCTTTCCGCGAGCACAACGAATTTCACGAACAATGTGTTGAGCGTATTTTTACGGATCTAATGAAATACTGCCAACCAAGCAAACTGACCGTATTTGCCCGCTACACGCGCCGTGGTGGCTTGGACATCAACCCGTACCGCTCAACGGAACAAGACAAGCCAGATCGCAACCACCGCATGGCTCGTCAGTAATCGCGTTAGTGACAGAAATAAGTTCGGTAATCTAAAGGGTTACCGGACGTTTTTATTGTCCAAGCATGTTACTATATCAAATGGCTTCAACCTGCATTTAAGGGGCTTGTTGAGGTCTTTTACCGTTATCCGCCATATCTAAAAACAGTTCGAGGGAACGAAAGGATGTTTTGGGACAGTTCGCGTCTATTCAAGTTGATTGGCTTTCTTTGCTTGCTGTTTGTACAGCCGCTTCATGCGACCATTTTATCGTCCGCGTTACTCAACGAAGCACAACAATTGGCGGAAATAGAGCCATCACAAGCAAAACAAGCGGCAACCAACTACTTGTCACAACGTGAGCTAACGGAACGCAAAGAGAGTGACAGCCCTTCTGCTATGTCTCGTGACGAGACCGATCGTAGCGTTCGCACACCAAGCAGCACCATCGAAGCACACAAGATTATCGCTCAGGCAGACTACGCCATGGGTAACGTTCGTTCGGCTATCGAACACCTAAACAAAGCCGAGCGCTTAGCGCAAGAATATCAATTGCCGTACATGGATTTAGATCTCCAGCTGATGCGCAACCAAATGATTTGGATGTACGACAAAAACTACTCAAAAGCTGAAGACACGCTTAACCAAATTGAGCAGCAACTCGATGAAGCTGATGCGGTATTGCAACGGACCGACAGCGTTCGCTATCGATTAGTGATGCAAAGAGCGCTCCTCGCTTCACATAGTGGCGATCTGATTAAAGCGGAAAGTTTGTATTCTCAAGCCAAAACTATGCTTGAAGACAGCCGATCTGACTTAGCCTTGATCGACTATTACACAGCCGTCGGCGAGTTTTATCTGAATAGCAAGAAATACAATTTGGCTTTGTCGGAACTGCTTTACGGTTATTGGCAATCTATTGAGAGTGACAGTGGCGCAAGGTTAGCAAAAGTTAATCGCCTGTTGGCGAGGCTCTTCCAAGAGCGCCGAGTTTACGACAAAGCGATCGAATACTTATCTCAAGCCGCAGACTTCTATGACTCCTACCCTAGCTCTCCCATCCTAGCGGATGTCCTTGAGCAAATGGGTGACATTTATTTTTACCAAGGCAAGTTTAACCTTGCCTTGGTGCACTACTTCAACGTGCTGGACCATGAAAGCACCAGTAAGAACATTAATCGGATCATTAAGATTCGCTTAAGCTTGGCGGCTACCTATCTGCAACTCTACAATTACGCGCTAGCAGAACAATACCTAGACCGATCTAAAGAGCTTTTAGAATACACTGACATTCCTAAGCTTGAAGCAAAGGCAGCATTGCTTCAGTCAGGCCTGGCTTATCATCAAAACGACAGTAAAAACGTCATTACCAATGCAAAGCTGGCGTTAGCACTTGCTGAAAAGTCACCTGAAAATAACAACTTCATTAAGCAGCAGTCTTACCGCTTACTCGGGCTTGGTTACGAGCAGGCAGGCGAATACCAACTTTCTCTGCAGGCTTATAAGAAATACACCAACCTTGTGCGTTTAGAGCAAAAACAGCTCAACCAAATCAGTGAGGATGCATTCCGCCAACAAAAAGAGTTTGCTGAACAAACCATCCACTATATTGGTCAATCGGAACGCCTTGAGCAAGTGGAAAGGGAACACCGCAAATTCCAGAAAATCTCATTCGCATTGTTTATTACTGTGTTGGTGATGTTTTTGTTCATTATGCGCCGCGGCGTGATCATGCAGCGCCAAGCAAGTGAAATCGAAAAACTGCGCAATGATCTCTTCACTCACTCTCGTTCCCGTTTGCGTAACTTGCGTATGCTGAACGTTAAGCTGTCTCGCTCATTGAAAAAGTCGAGCGAAACTTTCGAGCAATGGCAAATGGGCGAATTGATCCACGAGCCACTTAACGACCGCCTGCGCTTTGTCATGATCGACTTGCCATTCCTACGAAGCATGTACGTCCACAACGGTTATAAAGCAGGCCTGGAGCTGGAGCGCGCATTTGGTGACTTCCTAGCGGAAAAGATAGAAAAACCGTCGCGTCTTTACCATTTCTCAGATGCAAACCTACTCTACATAGAACCGAATGCTGACCGTGATGCTTCTGCCGAAGTCATGTTCGAGAAATTCCAGACTTGGGTGGATGAGTTCGCTCAACAACACAACGTCAACCGTATTATTCGCATGGGTATCAGCGATTATCCGTTCTTACCACGAGCCTACACTGCAATTAACGACGAGGAATTACTCGATCTGTTGCTGCTTGCGACTCACATTGCGCGAGAAGTCAGCTTGAAGGATAAGCAAAGCCACTGGGTTTTCTTGAAAGCCATCGATAACGCACCCGCCGCGAGCTTTGCAACGGGTAACATAAGAACCGCCTGTCAGCATGCCATTAGCCAAGGCCTGATTAAGATCCATTCGTCCTACAAGAATGAGGACGACATCAAGAAAATATTAAAAAATGGATAATTAAACGCCTGTTAGACATAATAACTAATGACGCTATAACGTTTTTTGTTATTATCGGATAATTGTCAGTAGTACATGGACTTAACCGTAGTCACTTCATGGGAATCTTGGAATCCGATATTCAGTCGCAGCTTCATCAGCTGAGTTGTCAACTTGACCAACTCAGACTGACACATCGTGATACTTCACTCAAATTCAAACGTGAACAACAAGTTCTTAAACGCGTTGTGGCATCATTGTCTTCAGCTTGCCAGGGTTCGAATACCCAGGTATCCAATTACCTGTTTGAAATCCAACAAGAGCTGCAACATCAAAAAGATATCAGTACTCTTATCCCACGTTTAGCGGTATTAGAGAGAATGCTCAAACAGCAGTCGAAGACGATGGACAAACAGAACGGCTACCTAGACGAACAAATCAAACACAGTGGTGAAACACTCCAACGTGTCACAGGTTTACCTGCGCAGTTAAAACGTGAACTACGGAACTTAATGAGTTTCTCAGAAGCTCATGCCAGCAATAAAGCCGATCAAGCCACTAAGCTACTGAGCATTTACGAACGCGCTCTGAAAATCATCACTTCCAACTCGCGTTTGCATCTCAGTGAGTTTGAGAATAATCCTGATAAGTCTCAACTTGAGTGCTTAGCCAGCGATCTACAACATACCATCACCGAGCTGGATTTTGAGGGAGAAACGGGAGATAGGTTGCTCGATATTCGGGCTAAGCTGCTTCTTGGCGTGAGTGCAGAGTCTCTCATTGAGCTTACGCTCTCAACGCTGAAATTGGTTGTCGAAGCAACAAAGTTCGAGCGCGAAGCATCTAGCCAATTCCTTGATCAGCTGAACACTTCTCTCGCAAGTAACCTAAAAACCGTTCATCAGAACGTCGACCAACATCATACCTACTTTGAGCACCGCCGAGAGCTCAACACAGAAATGAACAGTCTGGTTGAATTGAGTCAACTATCGCTCAACCAAGCTCAAGATCTAGCGGATGTAAAAAAAGAAATCGCCCCGTTACTTGCGAAAATGGCGTCGCTGACAGAGCGACTTAAAATGACGGAAGAACGAGAACAAGCGCTGCAAGAGCGTTTGAATTACAGTAAGAACCAGCTCGAAGCCGTGTTTGAAACCACCCAAGATCATCGTCGACGCTTAGATGACCAAGCTCAGCGCATGTTGCTAGACCCTCTGACTAAAGTCTATAACCGCACCGCATTTAATGACCGACTAGAGTTAGAGTATCGGCGTTGGATTCGCTCTCAACAGAATCTGCGTGTAGTGTTGTTTGACGTTGATAACTTCAAAGCGGTGAATGACAGCTATGGCTATACGGCTGGTGATAAAGCGTTGAAGATCATCGCTCGCACCATTAATAAACGCGTATCAGAAACTGAAACGGTAGCTCGCTTTGGTGGCGAAGAGTTTATTTTACTCGTTCCAGAACAATCTGAAGAATACACACTGGATCTCATTAAACATATCCAGCGTGATATTAGCCAATTACCATTTAAGTTCCGTGAGCAAAATATCATGATCACCCTAGCGGCTGTGTCGACCTCTTTTAAAGAGTCCGATACGCCAGAGTATGTACTCGATCGACTCGGCAAGATGCTTGCGGACGCTAAAAAACGTGGAACAAATCAGCTTAACTGGAGCTAGATTTCGTACAAAAAGCGAACAAACAAACCAGAATTGGCGCAATTTACGCTTTATAACCACCCATTTTCAACGAGTTATCACATTTCTTCCCTTTCAGTCTGCTAAGCTGTAAAAACCCAAGTCACTTCAAGATGATGCATTTACAGAACGCGAATGTACCATCTTGAGGTTGCTTGGGAGTCAATAACCATAAAACCAAATCGGCCAACTGCCTTTCATCAAACCATACGTATAACCCAAAAAGGTGAGTTGGTACTTTCCCTCAAAATAATGCAACACAAGGAGGCGTTATGATTACCCATATAAGCCCCGCTGGTAGCATGGACTTGCTATCTCAATTAGAAGTAGAGCGCTTAAAAAACACGGCCTCGAGTGAACTTTATCAACTGTACCGCAACTGCACGTTAGCGGTGTTGAACTCCGGCAGTCATACCGATAACTCGAAAGAGCTGCTCGATAAACACCAGTCGTTTGATGTCAACGTAGTGCGCCGCGAGCGTGGTATTAAGCTTGAGCTGACTAACCCACCTGAGCACGCCTTTGTCGATGGCGAGATAATTAAAGGTATCCAAGAGCATCTGTTCTCCGTGTTACGCGATATCGTTTATGTCAATATGCATTTAGCAGACGCACAACGACTCAACCTAACGAACCCAATTCACATCACTAACCTCGTGTTCGGTATTCTGCGTAATGCCAGAGCACTCACACCAGGTATCGAGCCAAACCTCGTCGTGTGTTGGGGTGGTCACTCTATCAATGGCGTGGAATATCAATACACACGTGAAGTCGGTAACGAGCTTGGCTTGCGTGAACTTAATATCTGCACGGGTTGTGGCCCTGGTGCGATGGAAGGGCCAATGAAAGGTGCCGCTATCGGACATGCGAAGCAGCGTTATACTCAGCAACGTTATCTTGGTTTAACCGAGCCTTCGATTATTGCAGCCGAGCCACCAAACCCAATCGTGAATGAGCTGGTTATCATGCCGGACATCGAAAAGCGTTTGGAAGCCTTTGTACGTATGGCGCATGGCATTGTGATTTTCCCTGGTGGTCCGGGCACTGCAGAAGAGTTGCTGTATATTCTTGGCATTATGATGCACCCAGACAACGCCGATCAGCCAATGCCTATCGTGTTAACAGGACCAAAAGAGAGTGAAGAGTACTTCCGCTCTATCGACGAGTTTGTTCGCGATACACTTGGCGAAGAAGGTCAAAAGCATTACGAGATCGTCATTGACGATCCGGCAGAAGTGGCACGTATCATGAAGCGCTCAATGGACTCTGTACGCCTTCACCGAAAAGAAAAAGGCGATGCTTATAGCTTTAACTGGTCATTAAAAATCGAGCCTAACTTCCAGTTACCATTCGATCCAACTCATGAGTCGATGGAGCAATTGGATTTAAGCTTAGATCAAGAACCTCAAGTCTTAGCGGCCAACCTGCGTCAAGCCTTCTCCGGTATCGTGGCTGGTAACGTGAAAGCCGAAGGAATTCGAGAAATCGAACGTCGAGGCCCTTTCACCATTCACGGTGATCCTGTGCTAATGAAAAAGCTCGATAAGTTACTACAAGACTTTGTCGAACAACACCGAATGAAATTACCTGGCGGTTCAGACTACGAACCGTGTTATCGCATCGCTCACCCAGAAATTGGTGGTCGATAGTCAGGCTAGCATTCGTTACACTAGGGGCATTACGCCCCTTTTTTATTGCTAAGTCATTATGTCTATTCATCTTGTTATTATTGATGCCCTAAACCTGATCCGCCGAGTGCACTCTGCACAACCGGATCCAACCGACATAGCAAGAACCATCACCACGACACAAAGAACCCTCACTCGCATTCTGTCAGAAGCCAACCCGACACACATCATTGCGGTTTTCGATCACCATGAACAAGACAGAGGGTGGCGAGCTGAGATTCTTCCAGACTATAAGCAAAATCGAAAACCAATGCCGGAACCACTGATGCAAGGTCTAGATGCGATTCAGCAAGCATGGTGGGAACAAGGTATTGATTCATTGCTTTCTGAAGGCGATGAAGCGGACGACTTGGTTGCTACTCTCGCGACTAAAGTGGCCAGTCATGGTGAAAAAGTCACCATCGTTTCTACGGATAAAGGCTACTGTCAGCTGCTTTCTCCTACCCTACAGATCCGTGATTACTTCCAACATCGTTGGTTAGATGAACCGTTTATCGAAAAAGAGTTCGGCGTAAAACCAAGCCAACTGGCCGATTATTGGGGGTTAACGGGGATCAGCTCTAGCCAAGTGCCTGGGGTTCCGGGCATTGGACCAAAAGCGGCGAAAGAGATTCTTACTCAGTTTGAGAATATTGAAGCAGCCTACGCCAGTGAAGACCTCGCACCGAAATACCGTAAAAAATTAGACGAGCACATTGAGTCTGCACGCTTATGTAAACGCGTCGCGGCTTTAAAGTGCGACATTGAACTCGGCTTTAACTTACAGGACATTCGCTTTACAGGACCAAATAAGGCGGAATAGTGTCTGATGATGGTTTCAAACCATAGAGCTATCAGACAATAAAAAAGCGCCATTTGAAGGCGCTTTTTCTATTCTCGGGACTATCCCCAAATGACTCGGAGATAGAATTAGTACGGCGAAATGTTCGATAGACACTGGATATGAATCGTGATCTCTTCACGATCATGATACAAATGCTTAGCTTGTAGTCTGAACTTTACCTTATTATCAATCAGGAACTGCTTCAGGTTTTCAAGGTCTTGCAGCACCTCGTCATAGCGGCCTTTCATTGGCAGCTTAAGGTTAAAGATTGCCTCTTTCGCCCAACCTTTTAACAGCCACTGGCCCATAAGGTGAGCAACACGAGCTGGCTTTTCTACCATGTCACAAACAATCCATGTTACGTTCTTACGGTCTGGTTCGAATTTAAAACCATCCACCATATGATGCTTGATCTGGCCGGTTTCCATCAAGCTGTCTGCCATCATGCCGTTATCGACACAGTGAACGAACATCGAGCGCTTCACCAATTGGTACGTCCAACCGCCTGGACATGCCCCTAAATCGACCCCCCACATTCCTGGAGCTAAACGCTCATCCCACTCTTCACGTGGAATAAAGACGTGAAATGCTTCTTCCAGTTTAAGCGTTGAACGACTTGGGGCGTCTACTGGGAACTTAAGGCGAGGAATACCCATGAAGAACTGAGAGTTATTGTCTGTGTAAGAATAACCGACATAACAGTGGCCAGGCTCCACAAAACAAATGTGCAGTACTGGCTTCTTCGCGTTGTCTTTGTTCAACATTAAACCTTTACCGCGCAACGCTTGACGCATTGGGACAGTAAATTTACGGCAGAATTTCAGTAGCTCTTTCGCTTCATTCGTATCCGGAGTTTCAATTCTCAAATCCCCACAGCGAGGAAACGCTTCAATGTCTGCTAGCTCATTCAAAATTGGGCTAATGCGGTCATCACTTGGCAGCGATTGAAACTCAGCCGCTACCGCAAACATTTGGCGAGCGAAGATTAACGACTTAAAGTCCAAACCTCTAGCAAGTTTGTCCGCATCTCCATCTTGGTAACACTCGAAGACAACATAACCTGAGTTTCTCTTCACACGAGGGAAGCCATACACTTCCAACTGTGTCGCTTTGTCCTGAATTTCACCAGCACACTCTTTCTCAAAGCCAGAACGGCAATAGAGCATTAGTTGTTTCACTTGGAGACCTCTTTGATATTGAACGCAGCAAAAAAGAACAGACACCAACCAATCATGAACAGTAATCCTCCCATTGGAGTAATGGGCCCAAACCACTTAATGCCTGTCAGCGCCAGCGCGTAAAGACTGCCGCTAAAACAAAAGATGCCGATGATAAAGCAAATCGCTGCAATGAAAAAATATTTTTGTGCTTTTTGTCCCAAATTCAATAGCAATAAAACCGCACAAAACACAATCGCCAGCGTGTGAATAAATTGGTACAACACTCCGGTCTCAAATACGCCAAGCAAATACGGAGCCAGCTGAGCTTTTAACCCATGTGCAGCAAAGGCACCTAGAGCGACAGAAACCAGCCCAGACAGACCAGAAAATGAGAGTAACCACTTACTTTTCATGGTACACCTCTTTGATAAACGCCGCTAACTGCTCTACCGCGAGCTCGATGTTACCCGCCTCGGTATGGCCTGAGCTCTTGCGCGGTTTAAAGCTGTGGTCACCATCGGGTAAAAAACTCACCTTAACTTGCGATGAAAGGACAAAGTCATCGAATTCCTCACGCTTACCAAAGGTGTCTCGCTCCCCTTGTAGAATCAGCGTAGGTTTCTCGATATTCGCTAAGTGATCGCCTTTGAACTTTTCTGGCTTTCCCGGTGGGTGAAATGGAAACCCTAAACAGGCAATGCCCGCCACCAGCTCATTTTCAGCCAGTAAGCTCGACATGCGGCCACCCATTGACTTACCACCAATGACAATAGGTTGAGAGGTAAAGTGAGCAATCACTTCTTCATAGGCTTCCAGCAGTTTTGGCGCACGATCTGGTGGACGCTTTTTCCCATCTTCCGCTCGCTTAATCATATACGGGAAGTTAAATCGCACCACGCGAATTCCTTGCTCAACTAATCCTTTGGCAACAGCGGCCATGAAATCATGTTCCATCCCCGCTCCAGCGCCATGGGCAAAGATAAATAGAGGACCGCTTTCAGGTCCCTCAACTATCCATTGGCTCATCTAGTACTTCCTCTTGCTCTTTTCTCGCGGTCGCTAACATCCAGTCTCTAAACGTTGCGATTCGGCCCATATCTGCCTGCTGTTCATGACACACCACGTAGAATGCATTCTTGGAGATCAACACCTCGTCGAATGGCGCGATGAGTCGTCCAGCTTCCATTTCTGGCTTGGCGAGTACGTTGTTACCAAGCGCAACCCCCTGACCATGCGCAGCAGCCTGTAGCACCATCGTCGAGTGACTGAAAATAGGACCGTGGTTTACATTGATACCTTCGATGTTGTAATGACGCGCAAACTGCTTCCAGTCTTTACGCGAAGTATCATGTAACAAAGTGTGTAATTTGAGGTCACTTAGAGATTCTAATGGTTTGTTGCCTAAAAGTAACGAAGGTGAACAAAGTGGGATCAGAAACTCTTGGTACAATTTATCCGCTCGCAAACCCGGCCAATTCCCACGGCCATAGTAGATAGCCACATCTACATCATCAGTCAGTGAACCTTCATCCATATCCACAGCTTTAATACGTACATCGATATCTGGCTCTTGAGCATTAAAATCGGCCAAACGAGGCACCAACCATTGGATAGCAAAACTCGGCGGTAGACTGATCGTCAATGCCCCTTTTTCACTACGTTCCAATACCTTATCTGTCGCCTCGGCAATCGAGGTGAAAATATCTTTGATGTCGAGAAAGTAACTTTGTCCTTCTTCTGTCAACAATAGCGAACGATTACGGCGACGAAAGAGCTTCAACGATAAGAACTCTTCGAGTGCTTTAATCTGGTGACTGACCGCGGCTTGAGTAACAAACAACTCTTCTGCCGCTCGCGTAAAACTGAGATGACGAGCAGCCGCTTCGAAGACTCGAAGCGAATTTAATGGAGGCAATCTGCGAGACATATGGGACCTCAAATAGGATTAGTTTTTTTAATCTGAAACATTATAAAATGTCCGTTGTCGAACAGCCAGATAAATTCTATATTTCACCCCGCAACACGAGCCTGAACGGCTTGATTTCTTTGGAAATCAATTGGCTTCGTTGTTGCGATGTTGTGTTTGCAAACTCGTATTTCGAGTTAGGTAGATTTCTACCATAATGTTTTGTCCACACTCCCTGTGACAAAACATATACTTCCTGTATTTATTTTTGACCTGTCTGTCAAATTTGTTACACCGCCTAAATTAGGCGGTGTTTTTTTATCTATCGAAAATCTCATCCGTATATCTGGCAGCAACATCACTTTATTACTCTTCTTTCGGATTAATTATCGTTATATCAACACAAAGTGTATGGCTTTGCGATAAGCCTCAACATTATGCTAAGTAATGATTAGCTGTAACGCGATCAAAAACAAAAAAGGCGCAAATTGATGTCTCAATTTGCGCCTTTTAACGTCTTTTTATCAGTCAACTATGGGCGGTAAACTTTTACGTTATTGAAGCCTTGCTCTTGCAAGTAAAGTGCTTGCAGACGGCTCATCACACCACGGTCACAGTACAATAGATATGTCTTAGATTGGTCTAAATCACCAAACTGTGTACCCAACTTGTAGAATGGGATATGTTTCACATCCACACCTTCGATTTCGAGCGGGTTATCGTCTTCCTCTTCAGGACTACGAATATCTAGCACAACCGCGTGCTCTTCTACCGCTTCAACCTGCTCGACTTCTGGTGCAGCTTGCTCAGATTCTTTAGCGATATCACGAATGTCCATCATGCGTGCATCACGAACTACTTGCTCAAGAATGCTAAAGTCAAATTTCTCTTCTTCCGCTTCTAGCTTCGCTTTAATCGCTTTTACTGTCGGCTTCTTAGAAATAACACCACAATACTCTGGCATAGTCTTCGCAAAGTCTTCCGTGCCGATTTCGCGTGCTAGGTTAATGATGTCTTCTTTATCCCAGTTGATAAGTGGGCGCAGAATCAACGTGTCCGTTACGTTATCGATATGACGGAGGTTAGTTAGCGTTTGGCTCGATACCTGACCGAGCGCTTCGCCAGTCACCAATGCTTCGATCTTCATCTTCTGAGCGATCATGCCTGCTGCACGCATGAACATACGCTTCAAGATAACCCCCATTTGGCCGTCATCGACTTTCTCTAGGATTTCCGCAACCACAGGTTCGAAATCAACTGAAATGAAACGTACTTTTGCAGAAGAACCGTATTTGTTCCATAGGTAGTGAGAAACCTGCTTAACGCCGATTTCGTGTGCTGGACCACCTAAGTTAAAGAAGCAGTAATGTACTTTTGAGCCACGCTTGATATGAAGGTAGCTAGAAACACCAGAGTCAAAACCACCAGAGATCAAGCTCAACACGTCTTCTTGCGTGCCCAGTGGGAAGCCGCCTAAACCTTTATGACGAGCCAGCACTTGGTTTAGCTTATCGTTCGAGACTTCCACCTTGATCGTCACGTCTGGGTTTTGCAGCTTAACTCTTGCGCTCTCAATCGCTTGGTTTAAACCACCGCCGACATAACGCTCTAGTTCGATAGAGGTAAAGTCGTGCTTACCGCGACGCTTCGCACGTACAACAAAGGTTTTATTTTCGAGTGCAGAGCGATTTAGCTCCAGTACTTGTTCGAAGATATCGTGCAAATCTTTAAATTCGGTCTGCTTCACTTCCAGTACGTGGTGAATGCCTGGTGTATGAGTCAAAACCTCAAGAACTTCAGCGTGGAATTCGTTACTCTCAGAGGTCACTTCAATGTGATCACGACGGTTGAATACCGCGACAGATTCCGTGCGGCTCTTAATGATGTTACGAATGTTGCACTCTAAAATCTTTGTGAAGCGCTTACGCACAGATTCACTTTTTACAAAAATTTCTGGATGGGGCTTTACAATAAATTTCATAGTCTAATTCGCAGGTTAGTTTCGCAATCAACAAAGAGTGACACTCAACTTCAATGCTTCATACGCAGTAAAACCGCGTTTCAGTCACAAAAAGTAGTCTGAGCTCACTTTTAAGGCGCGAGATTATACACCCAAGCGGATTGGAAAAACAAAAAAAGCGAGCAATCTGCTCGCTTTCCTATCTCTCTACTGACTTAAAACTAAAGTCTAGTTATTGAATTACAGGCACTTCTTCACTGTATAGTGGTTCGCCTTGCATGATGCTGATTTCAACCCGTCGGTTAAGCGCGCGATTTTCATCAGAATCATTCGGCAACAATGGTTCAGTATCTGCCATGCCTCGCACTCTCAAACGTTGATGAGAGAAGCCTCTCACCTTCTCCATCTCTTGTGCAACCGATACGGCGCGCTGAGAAGAGAGATCCCAGTTAGAACGATAAAGCTCTGAGTCCAACGGTCGGTTGTCCGTATGACCGGATACTCGCACAATGCCTGGCACGTCTTTTACTAACTCTGCAATTTGTCGAACTAAAGGGCGGAATTTAGGCTGCAAGAAAGCCGAACCTTCAGGGAATGCACCTTTTTCACGCATGCGTATGACAATCTGTTGGCCAAGATTTTCAACTTCAATGGCACCTTGTTCAATCTCTCGCTCTAAGGCTTTCTTGATGCTTTCCATCAAGGTTTCCATCTCTTGCGACATCTCTTCAGATTGCTGCTGTTGCATGTCCGCTTCTGCAGATTGATTGTTTTGCGTTGACGTTTCTGGCGACTGGCCCCCCGTTAACTTGCCTTCATCACGCTTTGTGCCACCAGCTCGGTCAGACTCCCCTTCATGAAATTCGAGCGTCTGCTGAGTGATGTCCATGGTTTGCTGCATGATGACATCAATCGGCGTTGGTTCCGGTCGGCCCGGTCGAAATTCTTGAGCAATGATGCTAGTACCTTTGGGAATGTCTTTCACTTCAAGTTGATTTTGTACACCGAAGGCAAATTTCATTGATCCCGCAATCTGTTTGAACTTCAGCACGTCCATCTCAGAAAACGAGAGCAGAAGAACAAAGAAACACATCAGTAGCGACATTAAGTCCGCGAATGTCCCCATCCATAACGGGAGACCGGGTGGCGGGCAATCGCATTTGTTATCTTCATCATCCATCACTACTCTCCAAGTTACTCGTCAATCTCAAGGGCACGTTTACCTTCGTTGAGGTAGTTCTTCAAGTAGCTATCAATCACTCGCGGGTTTTGACCATCTTGAATCGCTAATACACCATCCATGATCAAACGGCGGTTTAGCGTTTCTTGGTCACGGCGCAGAGAAAGCTTATCTGCAATAGGGAAAAACACCATGTTGGACAGGATCGCGCCATACAATGTGGTTAAGAGCGCAACCGCCATTGCTGGTCCAATCGCTTTTGGGTCATCCATGTTCGAAAGCATTGCGACTAAGCCAACCAAGGTACCAATCATCCCCATTGCAGGGGCAACGTCACCAAAGGCGCGAAATACGCCAGTGCCTTGAGTATGTCGTTCATCCGTAAGCGCGATGTCTTTTTTTAAGGCTGCTCTTACCACGTCGGCATCATGGCCATCAACAAGCAAATCAATGCCTTTTTGCATAAAAGTGTTATTAATTTCCATCTCTTCAAGAGCAAGAAAACCACCTTTACGTGCCGCATCGGCCATTTCCACAATTTTTGCGATCAAGTCTTCCGGTTCATCCGCTTTAAACATGAAGGCTTTGCCTGCGATCTTTGTTGCACCAAAGAACTGTCCCATTGTGAACTTCATTAGTACTACAAATATTGAGCCACCAACGACAATAAGGATCGACGTGACATCGACAAACATGCCGATGCTGCCACCAAGCACCATCGCCATAATGACGAATGCAAAACCACCAATCAAACCTAATAGGGTTGCTAAATCCACAAAGCACTCCTCACGCTATACTCAAATACTGCCATTGGGCGGATTATTACCTGTATCGACAACTCGCGCAGAATTTTTAGAAAAATCTTAGCTAATGGATCACAAATTAGACTTAACAACCTTAACCAAAATATGGGGTTTCAGCGCTTAGGCTCGTTTAACGCTAATTTTGTGACAATTATATAAGGTTAAATTTGACCAAGTTACTAGGCTAAGGTAACTTTCGTGCATCTTCTCCAAGGCTTGATTAAGGCAGAAAAAAGATGGCGGTCAAGAAACCAGAAAACATGACCTTCGAAGCAACCATTGAAGAGCTTGATAGCTTGGTTGATCAATTAGAAAATGGCGATCTTGCCCTAGATGATGCTCTACGTAAGTTTGAACGAGGCATTGCCTTAGCTCGTGCCGGCCAAACTAAACTTAGCGACGCCGAACAGCGCGTAAGTATTCTTCTTAGCGAAGATGATGAAGCACCACTGAGTGACTTCAAACCAGATTCAGAATAACCATCAGTAGTGAGCAATGTGATGCAACAGACATTGACGTCTTTTCAACAAAGAAACAATCAGCAATTGAACTTGTGGCTCGATCAGCTTCCATATCAAGAGCAGCCATTGATTCAAGCAATGAAATACGGCCTTTTGCTAGGTGGAAAACGCGTTCGCCCTTTTCTTGTTTACATCACAGGTCAAATGCTCGGCTGTAAACCTGAAGACTTAGACACTCCTGCCGCTGCTATCGAATGTATACATGCCTACTCACTCATTCATGATGATCTGCCAGCCATGGACGATGATGAACTGCGTCGAGGTCAACCAACTTGTCATATTAAGTTTGATGAAGCAACCGCAATACTGACAGGTGATGCACTACAAACTCTCGCCTTCACCATTATTGCCGATGGTCAATTAAACCCGGCAGCCGAGACTCAACGCATCAACATGATCAAAGCGTTGGCGCATTCTTCTGGCGCCAACGGCATGTGTGTTGGACAAGCTTTAGATTTAGGCGCAGAAAATCGCCAAGTTTCTCTTGAAGAAATGGAAGAGATACACCGTAAAAAAACCGGAGCTCTGATTGATTGTGCGATAAAATTAGGTGCATTAGCTGCTGGTGAGAAAGGTATCGAGGTTCTACCTCACTTGGAGCGCTACTCAAAAGCAATTGGTTTGGCGTTTCAGGTTCAAGACGATATTCTTGATATCATCAGTGACACAGAAACACTGGGTAAGCCTCAAGGTTCCGACCAAGGTCTGAATAAGAGCACTTATCCTTCCCTGCTGGGTTTAGAGGGAGCCATAGAGAAAGCTCACACTCTGTTACAGGAAGCACTTCAAGCATTGGAAGCTATCCCATACAATACTCAGTTACTCGAAGAGTTCGCCCGATATGTCATCGAGCGCAAAAATTAACACTATAAGCGCGCATTTATATGACTCTTGATATTTCAAAGTACCCAACACTGGCGTTAGCAAATACACCGGAAGAATTACGTCTCCTTCCGAAAGAAACATTACCAAATCTGTGTGATGAACTGCGAACGTATCTGCTAAATTCAGTGAGCCAATCTAGCGGACACTTAGCGTCTGGCTTAGGCACCGTGGAGCTAACTGTCGCTCTGCATTATGTTTACAACACCCCTATCGACAAATTGATCTGGGATGTTGGTCATCAGGCTTACCCGCATAAAATCCTCACCGGACGTCGCGATAAAATGCCAACAATTCGCCAAAAGGATGGTCTACACCCTTTCCCTTGGCGTGAAGAAAGTGAATATGACACCTTATCTGTCGGTCACTCTTCGACATCGATTAGTGCAGGTCTTGGCATGGCCATCAGCGCACAAAAAGAAGGCAAAGGTCGTAAAATTGTCAGTGTGATTGGCGATGGCGCAATTACAGCAGGCATGGCATTCGAAGCCATGAACCACGCTGGCGACGTTCATCCTGATATGTTGGTGATTTTGAACGACAACGAAATGTCGATTTCAGAAAACGTAGGCGCGCTGAATAACCACCTTGCTAAGGTACTTTCTGGCAGCTTGTACACTTCTATCCGTGAAGGCGGTAAGAAAGTGCTGTCTGGTGTTCCACCTATTAAAGAGTTGGTTCGCCGTACGGAAGAGCACCTCAAAGGCATGGTAGTGCCTGGTACTCTGTTCGAAGAGTTCGGCTTTAATTACATTGGTCCGATTGATGGGCACGACGTCAATGAACTCGTCAAAACGCTAAAAAACATGCGTGAGCTCAAAGGTCCTCAGTTCCTGCACATCATGACCAAGAAAGGCAAAGGTTATGAGCCTGCCGAGAAAGATCCTATCGGCTACCACGGTGTTCCTAAATTCGATCCAACGCATAACTGTCTACCGAAAAGCAGTGGCGGTAAGCCAACTTACTCAAAGATCTTTGGTGACTTTTTATGTGATATGGCGGCCCAAGATCCTAAGCTAATGGCAATTACGCCAGCAATGCGCGAAGGCTCTGGTATGGTACGTTTCTCAAAAGAATATCCAGACCAATACTTTGACGTGGCGATTGCTGAGCAACACGCTGTGACACTTGCAACAGGTATGGCAATTGCGGGCGATCATCCAATCGTTGCTATCTATTCGACTTTCTTGCAACGTGGTTATGACCAACTGATCCACGATATCGCGATCATGGATTTACCAGTAATGTTCGCTATCGACCGTGCAGGTCTCGTTGGTGCAGATGGCCAAACTCACCAAGGCGCATTCGATCTAAGCTTTATGCGCTGTATTCCGAACATGGTGATCATGGCGCCAAGTGACGAAAACGAATGTCGACAAATGCTTTACACTGGCCATAAACATACTGGCCCTAGTGCGGTTCGATACCCTCGCGGTAGCGGGATGGGCGTAGAAATCGAAACTGAGTTTACGGCTTTAGAAATCGGTAAAGGACGCATGGTTCGCCAAGGTGAAAAAGTTGCTATTCTGAACTTTGGTACTTTCTTGGGTAACGCGTTAGAAGCGGCAGAATACCTTAACGCCACTGTTGCTGATATGCGCTTTGTGAAGCCGCTCGATGAAGCATTAATTCGTCAATTAGCCGCAGATCATGACGTGCTCGTGACGTTAGAAGAAAATGTTATCGCAGGTGGTGCAGGTGCAGGTGTCGTTGAGTTTATGATGAAAGATAAAATCATTAAGCCAGTCTTAAACCTAGGCTTACCCGATGAGTTTATTCATCAAGGAACACAAGATGAACTGCATGAAGAGCTTGGTCTCGATGCAAAAGGGATTGAAAAATCCATCTTGGATTATTTAGCAAAATAGAATTTAAAAAGGGATGCTCATGGCATCCCTTTTTTATGTCCAGCGTTTAATTCATCCAGCCAGCGTATTTTGCGACTAGAAACAGGGCAACACCAGCCATAATTCCCGCCACGATATCATCAACCATAATACCCAGCCCACCGTGAACTCGCTTATCTAGCCACCCAATTGGCCACGGTTTTACCATGTCGAAAAAACGGAACAGGATGAAGCCAGTGAGCAACCACTTCCACTCGGTCAACGGAATATTTAACGCAGGGACGATACCCATCGTAATCCAAAAACCCGCAAATTCATCCCATACGATTGAACCATGATCATGTACTTTCATGTCTGCAGACGTCACTTGGCAGATTTGAATGCCGATCACACACGAAATCAGAACAACAATGACATACGCCGTAAATGGCAATTGCGCCAACAACAAAAAGAAGGGCACGGCCGCCAATGTGCCCATTGTTCCTGGGATAAACGGGGATAATCCGCTGCCAAAACCCGTCGCCAATAGATGCCACGGGTTCTTTAATGAAATCAGAGAAAGAGGGTTGGTCATATCCTTAAACCTATACTGCTAGTTTGGTTTCAATCGTCATGCCTGTGAGCTGCTCAATAGTAACAGGCTCTTGGCTAGAGCTTAGCTCAGATCATTTAAAGTGGTCGAAGCCACTTAAGTCCCAATCAAGTGGTTGATTGTTATCATGCAGCTCGAAGGTTCCATTTGGTCGGATTTGACCAATACATGTGACCTTACAGCCAGTATGAGATAAAGCGCTTTGTAACGAGCCTCGATTTTGCTCCGGCACGGTAAAACACAACTCGTATTCTTCGCCACTTGCTAAAGCATACTGCTGCGCGCTGATCTTATCATCTAAAAACTGGACTAATTCTGAAGAGATCGGTAGCTGAGAGACATCAATACTCACCCCAACCTGAGATCGCTGTAAAATGTGCTTAATATCAGAGATTAAACCATCTGAAATATCTATCGCCGACGAGGCTAAGCCAACAAGAGCTTGTCCAGCAAGCACACGCGGAGAACTAAGGTAATGAGCTCGCTCTAGTGCTTCCGCACCGACTCTGCTGCGCAGAGAGTCATCTAGAATCACATCCAAGCCAGCTTTTGCATCGCCAAGGTTTCCCGTTACGTATACCCAATCCCCAGGCTTTGCGCCGGATCTCGTGAGCGCTTTGTCTTCAGGTACAAAACCTTGCACCGTTAGTGTCAGACACAATGGCCCTTTGGTGGTGTCACCGCCTATTAACTGGATACCATAGTAATCAGCCAGTTCGAAAAATGCATCACAGAAAGGTGCAAGCCATTCTTCATCTGGCTCGGGCATCGTTAATGCAAAGCTCACCCACGCAGGCGTTGCGCCCATCGCAGCCAAATCACTGATGTTAGAAGCCAATGCTTTGTGTGCGACCCATGCTGGGTTCGCGTCGGCTAAGAAATGCGTTCCAGCTACCAATGTATCCGTGCTAATCGCAATCTGAACATTAGCTGGCGCTTTGACCAAAGCACAATCATCACCAGCCGCTAGATGGACATCTTTACGTTGGCTCTGACGACCGACGAAGTATTTGTCTATCAGATTAAATTCACCAGACATAATTCACTTACTTTTTGATGTAAAAGCTTTTGATACAAAAAAGGTCAGCATGTGCTGACCTTTTCATTGAAGAAATCGTTATTTCTTACGAATGTGAGGTGCTGCTTTATCAAGTACACCGTTCACAAACTTGTGGCTATCTTCTGCTGCGAAGACTTTTGCAAGTTCAATCGCTTCATTGATAACAACTTTGTAAGGAACATCTTCGCGACGAGTCATCTCGTACATAGCAAGGCGAAGAAGAGCAAGTTCCATCATATCTAAATCCTGCATAGGACGAGAGATGTATGGACGAATTTTGCTATCTAGCTCAGCGTGGCTAAGTACAACACCGCTTAGTAGTTCACGGAAGTAAGCTACGTCTGTTTCTGGAGCAGCAAGCGCTGGCTCAGATGCATGAAGTTCTTCTTCATCGTATTTGTCGCCAGACAAAAACTGTTCTTCAATCTTGGCAACATTCTCTTTAGTAATTTGCCATGAGTAGATCGCCTGTAGAGCGAATTGACGTGCGTTACGACGTGCGGCTGGTTTCACACTGGCCCCCATTAGGAATCAATTTCAGATAGTACATTAATCATTTCAAGTGCGCTTAGTGCAGCCTCTGCACCTTTATTACCAGCCTTGGTTCCTGCGCGTTCAATCGCTTGATCGATCGTATCAACAGTCAAAACACCAAATGCTACTGGAATGCTGAATTCCATAGACACTTGTGCTAGACCTTTGTTCATTTCACTACAAACATAGTCAAAGTGAGGCGTTCCACCGCGAATAACAGACCCTAGAGAAACAATAGCGTCGAATTTGCCAGTTTTAGCAACACGCTGAGCTACTAGAGGTAGTTCTACGGCACCTGGACAACGCACAACCGTGATGTTGTCTTCGCTTACTTGTCCGTGACGCTTTAGTGTATCGATCGCACCAGAAAGTAGGCTTTCGTTAATAAAACTGTTGAAACGAGAAATAACGATAGCAATTTTTGCATTTGGCGCTGGGAAGCCACCCTCGATCACTTTCATAAGCTTTCCTTTAACTCTATTTATAAGTGAAATATGTTCATCAAGTGAGAATCGCCGGATTCTAGCACAAATTTGTGAGCAATATCTAATGGAAATTGGAGGCAAATCACCGGTTCCTAGCCATTGACGAGTTGAGTGCGTAAAAGACTAGGAACTTATTGTTCGGTTGTTACTCGCAGACGTACTCAACCACGTTCAGACCAAAACCACCTAATGCGTGGTACTTTTTGTTGGTCGATGACAGAAGGCGCATATCATGTACACCGAGATCCGCAAGAATCTGTGACCCCACACCAACACGGCGAGACGTGCCTTGTTTTTTAGCAAGCGTTGGTGCTTCACCTTTGTCTTGCGCTTCAAACATCTTCACGCGATGAATAAGTAGATCAGTCGATTCTTCATGGCCAAGAACAACCAGCACACCGCCTTCTTCACCAATGCGTTTCATTGCCTTATCTAGTGTCCAGCTACGCTCTGCATTACGATCGCTACGTAGTAAGTCGGTAAAAACGTCTTGAAGATGTACGCGAACCAGTGGCGCTTTTTCTTTCAAATCGCCCTTGCACATTGCGTAGTGCACTTGGTTATCAATGGTGTCCTTGTACGTGACTAACGTGAACTCGCCAAACTCTGTCGGTAACTTGCACTCTGCCACACGTTCAATCGTTGTCTCAGTGTTATTGCGGTACTCAATTAGGTCGGCAATAGTGCCCAATTTAATACCGTGCTTCTCTGCAAAGACCTCTAGATCAGGGCGACGAGCCATGGTGCCGTCGTCATTTAAGATCTCAACAATCACCGATGCAGGCTCTAAACCAGCAAGGCGAGCCAAATCACAGCCCGCTTCAGTGTGACCTGCGCGAGTCAGTACACCGCCATCTTGGGCCGCGAGCGGGAAGATATGACCAGGCTGTACCAAATCCGCAGCTTTGGCGTTTGGCGCGACTGCCGCTTGAACCGTGCGTGCGCGATCCGCTGCTGAAATACCCGTCGTTACCCCTTCTGCCGCCTCAATAGAAACGGTAAAGTTGGTTGTGTATTGCGCATTATTGTCTTGCACCATTGGTGGCAGACCTAGGCTTTCGCAACGATCTTTGGTCATGGTTAAACAAATCAGGCCACGGCCGTAGGTTGCCATAAAGTTGATGGCTTCCGGCGTAATATGCTCGGCAGCCATGATCAAGTCACCTTCATTCTCGCGGTCTTCATCATCCATTAGGATGACCATTTTGCCTGCGCGAATATCATCAATAATTTCTTGTGGCGTACTGATTGGCATAGTCTGTTATCCCGTTATTCTAAATTTGTTATTGCGACAGCAATGAAAAATCACGTTGCAGTGAATGCTAGTTAGGTCAATAGTTTGAGCTTTGCATCAAGCAAGTCAATGAATCTCGCGGTGTTCTGTGAGTCTGCTCTTTATCGCATGCCTCACGCAGCCACTCCCAAGACTTATGCAAAACCGTTTTGCTGTAAAAAGTCCATCGTGATACGAGACTCGGCCTTATCTTCTTGCTGTCCTTGCAGTAAACGCTCCATATAACGCGCAAGTACATCAACTTCTAAGTTGACTTTGCGCCCCACTTGAAACTGGTCAATCGTAGTTTCTTCACTCGTATGAGGAACGATCGTCAGCTTAAAAGCATTTTTACGTAAGTCGTTGACGGTTAGGCTAATACCATCAACTGTAATCGAGCCTTTCTCTGCGACGTACTTGCTAATTTCCGCAGGCATTGCAACCCAAAACTCTATCGCACGGCCAACTAAATTACGTTCGACAATTTCACCAACCCCATCGACATGGCCAGAAACGATATGTCCACCCAATCGCGTTGTTGGTAACATGGCTTTTTCTAGATTCACCTTATCGCCCACTTGGTATTCGGCAAACCCAGTTTTCTTCAAGGTTTCTAATGACAGATCAGCACTGTAATAGTGGCTTCCGAAGTCAACTACCGTTAAGCAAACACCATTGGTCGCAATGCTATCGCCTAACTTAACGTCTGACATATCAAGCGTCCCCGTTTCAACCGTGACGGTGATGTCTTCGCCCTTCGGCGTAATCGCAGCTAACTTGCCAACTGCTTCTACTATTCCTGTAAACATACTATTTCTTATCTAAGTTCATTACGTTTTATGGTGGCGGTGATGCGAATGTCTACCCCAACCATACGAACGTCTGTAATGTTTAAATCTATGACGTCAGCCATAGCGCTTAATCCTAAAGCACCGATAAGCCCCCGACCATCGCTGCCCATGAGTTTTGGCGCAAGGTAAACAATGAGCTCATCTACAAGATTAGCCTTTATCATCGCACTCGCTAGCGTAGCTCCAGCTTCAACCCATAAGTGATTGATGTGGTGCTCATCCGAGATACGCTTTAATGTTGTTGATAAGTCAATTTGGTCAGCGCTGTCCAATAGAGGGATACAGTCTCCATCTGGGCTAACAATAACTCGCTCTCCATCGGTGTGGAACAGCTTGAGCGCATCCGTTAAATGGTTCTGACGGTCTAAGATTACACGTACTGGTTGACGAAGTTCTTCTCGTAAATACTGCGCTTGAACACTGGTAGGTAAGTCATCCCAACGCACATTGAGTGACGCATTATCATCAATCACCGTTTTGCTAGTAGAAAGAATGCCACCACTCATTGCTCGATAACGCTGCACATCTTGGCGGGCCGCTGGGGAGGTGATCCATTGGCTCTGCCCATTACTGAGCGCGCTTTGCCCATCCAAGCTGGCTGCCATTTTTAATTGAACAAACGGCATGCCTGTACGCATGTACTTTATAAAACCAGGGTTAAGGGCAAGGGCATCTTGCTCTAACAAGCCAATTTGTACTTCAACTCCGGCATCACGCAACATCTGGATGCCCCGCCCCGCAACTTTAGGGTTTGGGTCTACCATTGCGCAAACCACACGTGCCACTTTGGCTTTGATTAGCCCTTCAGCACATGGCGGCGTACGGCCGTAATGAGAGCAAGGTTCGAGCGTCACATAAGCGGTTGCACCAACTGCTTTTTCACCCGCCATGCGCATCGCGTGCACTTCGGCATGCGGCTCACCAGCGCGGTGGTGATAGCCCTCACCAACAATTTCTTCATCACGAACGATGACGCACCCCACATTTGGATTTGGGGCTGTGGTATAAATGCCACGTCTCGCTAACTTAATAGCTCGTGACATCATGGCGAAATCTAAATCAGAAAACGCTCTTTCAGGAGTATGTTGAGTCATGAGCTACTCAGTCTTCTAGGCGGGCAATCTCTTCGCCAAACTCGCGAATGTCTTCAAAGCTGCGGTAAACTGAGGCGAAACGGATATAAGCGACCTTGTCGAGTTCTTTGAGTTGGTCCATGACTAAATTACCAATCATTTCACTCGGAACCTCTCGTTCACCCGTCGCACGCAATTGTGATTTGATCATGCTGATCGCTAACTCTATAGAATCAGCACTCACTGGGCGTTTCTCTAATGCGCGCTGAATACCGCCAACCATTTTATCTTCATCAAATGGTTCACGGTTGCCATTCGATTTGATCACTTTAGGCATCACTAACTCTGCGCTTTCAAACGTAGTAAAACGCTCGCTACACGCCAAGCACTGACGGCGACGTCGAACTTGATGGCCATCAGCCACTAAGCGGGAATCAATAACTTTGGTATCGTTCTCGGAACAAAAAGGACAATGCATATCACCTCCATATCTATACCCAAATAACCTCATGAGCAATCACGGCTAACCACGCGTTCATAGTTATGCGGACTCTATTAAAGCTATTTGGGTATAACGCTTTCAAACCGAAATAAAAGCTCATGTAGTGTAGCGGAATTGGTATGTTAGACAAAACAAAAAGGGGCCCAAAGGCCCCTTTTTCACTCAAGATCTCGTTGAATGTGTTAACTGCGTGCTAAGTAATTCGCTTTACCAACCCACTTGTAGCTAGTTAGCTCTTCTAAGCCCATTGGACCACGGGCATGTAGCTTTTGCGTGGATACTGCGACTTCTGCGCCAAGGCCAAATTGCGCACCGTCTGTAAAGCGCGTTGAAGCATTCACATAAACCGCCGCAGAACCGGCAGAATTGATGAACAGTTCTGAGTTTTCCAAACTATTGGTCATGATCGCATCTGAGTGGCTCGCGTTATGAACACGCATATGATCAATTGCATCTTTCACATCAGACACGACTTTTACACCAAGGGTGTAGCTCAACCATTCCGTATCAAAGTCACCTTCAACAGCATCGCGAACTTGTTTCGCTTGCTCCATGAGTTCTTTTGCTTTTGGCTCTGCCACGAACGTCACTTTTTCGTCCATACGCTCAACGATCATTGGCAGAAACTGTGCTGCAATTTTTTCATGCACGAGCAGCGTATCTAATGAGTTACACGCAGATGGACGTTGAACTTTAGAGTTCTCAACCACATTCAGGGATTTCTCTAGATCAGCGGATTCGTCGACAAAGATATGGCTGATACCAAAGCCGCCAATAATCACCGGAATCGTGCTGTTTTCTTTACACATTTTGTGTAGGCCAGCACCACCGCGTGGAATGATCATGTCGACGTAATCGTCCAGTTTAAGCAGTTGAGAGACTAGCTCACGATCTGGCTTTTCAATGTACTGAACCGAAGCGGCAGGAAGGTTCGCCTTTGCTAGCGCAGACTGAATAACCTTTACCAATTCCATATTCGAGAAAAACGTCTCTTTGCCGCCACGCAAAATGCTTGCGTTGCCGGTTTTCAAGCACAGCGCCGCAATATCAATGGTCACGTTAGGACGCGCTTCATAAATTACGCCCACAACACCCAGTGGTACGCGGCGGCGAGACAATGACATCCCATTTTCCAGTACCTTACTGTCGATTTCGCTGCCCACAGGATCGTTCAAGCTAATGACGTTGCGAACATCATTCGCAATTGCAGTCAATCGTTCTTCATTCAACAAAAGGCGATCGAGCAGCGCATCGGTTAAACCCGCTTCACGGCCAAGTTCGATGTCTTTAGCGTTTGCCGCCAAAATAGCAGCGGAGTTTGCTTCTAGCTCATCAGCGATGATCGCTAAAGCTTGGTTCTTTTGCGCAGTTGACGCTGTCGCTAATTCGAAAGCTGCATCTTTAGCAGCTTTACCCATATTCGTTAAATCCACTTTGCTTCCCTCTAATTCTATTCCTGAATGACGACCAAATCATCGCGATGAATCACCTCAGAGCCATAATCATGCCCCAAAATAGAGATGATATCTTTACTGTGCTTACCAGTAATTTTAGTTAGGTCATCACTTGAGTAGGCGCTGATGCCACGAGCCACCAACTTACCGTGAGAATTTGTTACACGCGCCACTTCGCCTCGTGCAAAGTCACCACTTACTTTGATTACCCCTTTAGCCAGTAGGCTACTGCCCTTACCAACCACAGCATTTACCGCACCGTCATCAATAATGATGTCGCCCGATGCCGCAGGTCCCGCCAGAATCCAGCGTTTACGGTTTTCTAAAGCTTCAGCGCAAGGTAGGAAGCGTGTGCCTTGTGGCTCTGCACTCAAAGAGTCAAAGATAACATTCGGTGCACTACCGGCACCAATAATAACCTCGATACCAGCGCGGCGAGCGATGTCTGCGGCTTGCAGCTTCGTTGCCATACCGCCTGTACCCAATGTTGTACCACTTCCTCCTGCGATTTTACGCAGCGTATCGTCGATGGTTTTTACTTCCTTGATCAGCTCTGCGTTCGGGTCTTTACGAGGGTCAGCAGTAAACAGACCTTTTTGGTCAGTTAAAAGCAAGAGCTTATCTGCGCCACACAAAATGCCCACCAAAGCGGAAAGGTTGTCGTTATCGCCCACTTTAATCTCGCTGGTCGCAACGGCATCATTTTCGTTTACGATAGGAATAATATCGTTCGCAACGAGCGCATTGATGGTGTCGCGTGCGTTTAAGAATCGCTCGCGATCTTCTAAATCAGCACGAGTTAGTAGCATTTGACCAATCTTAATGCCGTAAATACCAAACAAAGACTCCCATGTTTGAATCAAGCGACTTTGACCCACCGCCGCAAGTAATTGTTTACTCGCCATCTCGTTGGGCAATGCGGGGTAACCAAGGTGCTCACGACCTGCTGCAATAGCACCAGACGAAACCATTACCACTGAATGGCCTTGTTTTTTAAGCTCAGCACACTGGCGCGCTAACTCAACCATGTGAGCACGGTCGAGTGCCAGAGTGCCGCCTGTCAGCACACTTGTACCCAGTTTCACAACGACCGTTTGTGGTTGTGAAACAACTGCATTTTGTTGATTCGTTGTCATGATGTCTTCTGAAGTGAAAAACAAATAAAGAGAGGATGTTTTAACAATCAAAGAGGGAATTAACAAGAGAAAAGGTGCGTTTTCGCACCTTTTTGTTTGGTATTAAATGAAAACAACCAAATTAAGCGAAATCGAAAGACTCCGTGTGATATTCGACTTCTAATTTGAAGTGTTCTTCTAAAGTATCAACCAGCTTTTGATGGAATGTGCTCTGCGTCAGATACACTTCCTCTACCGCTTTTTTAGGCAGGGCTTCAGATACCCATTGCCCTTCTTTGTTGTACTTGCCGATATGATATTTGGCAGTAAAGCCTCCTTCGATGGATTCTAAATCCATCCACCAGCCCCAAAATTCACGCTTCTCAGGCGATTTTTTGTCGTCTACACAAACAGATAGACAATCAAAATAATAGCGCCCTTCTTGCGATTGTGGTTCGCGCAGGTAAGGCCCTATCGCCTTCAACTTTGACATCAAGCGAAAGTGAGTCGGGCCCTGAGTCGTCTCTGACATATGAATCTCCGTTTTCATAGTTAAAAGTAAACACCCAAGAATGATTATTATTTTTAATTATCATGAGCTTATTTTTTGCTCAGATATATCACTTTTAACTAATTTAGGAGAATTGTCACCCTAATAATTCATCTTCTAGCCACTTTATGGCTAAATCGAGGGATTGCTCATATCCTTTTGTAATCGTTTTGGAACTGATTTTTTTCGCTCTGCCATACTGGCTAAACAGCGCGACGAGTTGGTTATCACTGTGTGGAGACACCGGATCGCCTTCAAGGCTCAAAGCTAAAATAGGTACTTTAGTTTTTCTACTGCTCAAGAAGCCCTGAACTTTCAATGACCAGGCCATCATCTGGCCCGCCATGCTATTAATATCAACCGCGCTTTTCCCTAAGCGAGAAGCCAAAAGATCTAAGTACATCTTCGGCATTTTTTGCAGCTTCTCAGGGGAAGTAAAAATATCATGTACGGGTGCGCCGAGGGCTACACAAGCTTTGATCTTCTCTTGCTCAACAAAAGAGAGTCGGATCATGGCATTACCACCAAAACGAAATCCAACTAACCCCACTTTGTGATGATCCACCCAAGGCAATGAATACAGCTCATTTAGTACCGCTTGGTGCAGACAGCTTGAGTTCTCAGTCAAAGGCCAGTGAGAACTGTGCCCCACCGAAGGCATGTCGACCGTCAACATTGCGATATCTCGTGGTGCAAGATGATTGCGGAACAAACGCCACATGTCGGTTTGTAACGTATCGAGACCAGCACTCACCATCACCACAGGCAGTTGTTTGTCGGTTCTTGGCAAATGAAGATTCGCGATGATTTTGCGATTTTGGTAAGGCACTTCAATTTGCTTGATAGTGTACTTGGTCTTCTCTGCGCCGTCAGAGTACGCTTTGTTTGCCAGCACTTGAGCCTGCAAGGCCAAATTATCATTCTTCAGATGTGGGTAGCCTGCGATACTAAAACACAAAGAAGCAGTGAAGAGTTCATCGGCGGCCTCCTCACCTTGCATTTCATTTGAACGCTTCTGATGCTCCATGCCGAGCTTAATCCACTCAAATGTCCAGTTGCCGTTGTGGTACCCCATTACGGTGTCTAACCAATCATCATTGGTTCGAGAGTGGGAAGAAGAAGCGATTTTAGAAAGCACACCTTCCATCTCTATCGGAGACAACCCTTGCCAAGCCCATTGCAAGCGGCGCAAATGACGATACCAAGCACGATCACCCTGCGCCTCTCGCTCATCAAGTATTTTTTGACTGGTCGGCATGTACTGGGTAAGCGCAGAGGTTTCTTTTGCTTGCTTATGTTTCACGAACAAAGTTTCGGAAAGATTTTTACTGACGTCTTCAGACATAGGAAGAACCTTAGGCTATTAGCATGAGTTGTTATGATAATAAAAAAAATGCCCCTATACAGGGGCATTTCTCAATATTCTTTAATAGCGTTTATTTTTGCTTGCGGTTTACAGGCTCAGCGTACTGGATTGACATATCCCAAGGTTGTTCAATCCAAGTGTCTTGCGCGATATCTACCACATAATCATCTAGCAACGCTTTGCCTGAAGGTTTCGCACACACAGCGATCATCTTCGCTTTTGGATACATCTCACGTAGTTTGCGCGCCGTATCACCACTGTCTACTAGGTCTTCAACGATTAGGTAACCTTCACCATCGCCTTCAGGTGCTTTTAGTACCGTCATATCGCGCTGATGATCATGGTCGTAGCTTGAAATACAGATTGTATCAACGTAACGAATACCCAGTTCACGAGCCAAGATAGCGCCAGGAACCAAACCACCGCGGCTTACTGCCCAAATCCCTTTCCATTGCTCAGCTGGCATTTGTTTTTCAGCCAGTTCACGGCAGTAAGTCTGCATTGCATCCCAAGTGATAATGAATTTTTTACTCATTGTAATAACCTAATAATTTGAAAATATGCATCCTCAAAATCTAGCGAACTCACTCAAAAGCGGAATGCTCACTGACCTCTCCAAAACGTATGGAGATGAGGATTTCAAGCTGCGCAAACGATTATTCTACCGAAACACACCGCTAATACCAACGGTGATATCAAAATTCTCTGCCTATTCCGCAGAAAAACCGTCTGAAGTGAACAACATGAAAAAAGAAAAAGCCAGCGTGAATAAATCCACACTGGCTTTTTGCTCGAGAAATTAACCGACGAGGTATTTGACGATGAAGATGGCAGACATCACCCACACACTCATCGACACTTCACGGCCCTTGCCGCTGAATAATTTGATCGCCGAGTACGCGATAAAGCCTAACGTAATACCCTCTGCAATCGAGAACGTTAACGGCATCACCAAACAAGTCACAACAACTGGTGATGCTTCCGTTAGGTCACGCCAATCAATGCTTACTAGCCCAGACAACATCAAAATCGCGACATAGAACAGAGCGCCCGATGTTGCGTAAGCTGGGATCATTCCTGCTAGTGGTGAAAACAATAGAGCAAGTAGGAAGAGCACACCAACAACCACTGCTGTTAGACCAGTACGACCACCAGCCGCCACACCAGAAACACTCTCAATGTAAGATGTGGTGTTTGAGGTACCAAGTAGTGCACCTACTGACGTTGCCGTTGAGTCTGCAAGTAACGCTTTGTTTAAACGCGGGATGTTGCCATTCTCATCCGTGAGGCCTGCTTTTTGAGAAACGCCAACTAGCGTACCTGCGGTATCAAACAAATCGACAAATAGGAAAGCAAACACAACGGAAATCATGCCAACTTCAAACAAACCAGAGAAATCCAGTTGCATGAAAGTTGGTGCAATGCTGGGTGGCGTAGACATAATGCCGCCCCACTGCACATCACCAAATAGAAGGCCAAGCGCTGTAACACCAAGAATGGCGATCATCACCGCACCTTTCACACCACGGTGAACAAGCGCGATAGTAAGGAAGAAACCAATCGCAGCCAATACAGATGGCAATGATGTGATGTCTCCCATAGAAACTAATGTCGCAGGGTTATCAACGACGATGCCTGCATTTTTTAATGCGATAAATGCTAAGAAAAGACCGATACCGGCTGAAATACCAGTTCGAAGAGAATGCGGGATCGAGTTAATAATCCACTCACGGATCTTAAATATACTCAAAAGAATAAACAGCAGGCCTGAAACAAACACCGCCGCTAACGCAACTTGCCACGTATAGCCCATTCCCAACACAACAGAGTAAGTGAAAAATGCGTTCAGCCCCATTCCTGGTGCTTGTGCAATTGGGTAGTTGGCAACAAATCCCATGATGAAACAGCCGATAGCGGCCGCAAGACAAGTTGCAACAAAAATGGCACCACGGTCCATACCGGTATCCGACAGGATCGCTGGGTTTACAAAAATAATGTAAGCCATGGTTAGGAAGGTGGTAACACCTGCAATGATCTCAGTGCGCACATTTGTGCCATTGTCACTGAGCTTAAAAAGCCTCTCGAGCATGATCGAATCCTGTAAAGGTAAAAAGTAAACGGTTGCGTAATCGATTGGCGGGAATTATAAAGTTATCAAATAGCAAATTCTAGATAGAATCTTCACTCTAATGCGATTTTTTTCTTTGGATATGAAACCCATTCGCTAATTCTTAAAAGCAAAACAGAAAATATATTCTTATAAAACAACAATTAATAATTATTGCTCAGAACCCAACAACAGAATAAAAACTGAACAATGTACTAAACTTTCAAATAGAAACTGGGCGTTTTAAGCGTCATATCTAGGTGGATTTGACGGGGAAGTCGATAAAACTGAAGAACAGAGAATAGAATCCTGCCTTGATGGCAGAAAATGTGTCAGAAAGAGAAAGTGGAGATAAAAAAACGCCACCCAATTTGGGTGGCGGCGAATCATGTCAGCACTATCACTGAAAAAAAATTCCAATTTATAGGGGTGAACAAACTGTTCGAGTCACATGCGTTGACTTCACTTAGTAGCCAAAGCTTGTTGGGTATACAAAGTTGCCGGTGTAAACAGACTTGCTATTCCAGAACATTGTACTTGGTAAACCTTTCATAACTATCACCTTTTAAATCAATTAAACATTCGTTGATTTCTCGGTTCCTTGGAGGCGATAAAACGGACTCATCCTTTGAGCATTTCATTCTTCTCTCAGAAGCTGGTTACAAATATACCACCAAGAAATTTAATTACAAGCATTTTAGTGATTAAAATCACAAAAAATGTATAGATTGACCTTTATCAAAGTTTAAATGTAATTAAATTACAGTTTTGTGAATTAAAAAATAAAGCCACTTTCAGAATGTATGATAAAGAACACATAGTGCCTGTTATTGTGTTCACAAACTGTGACAGTTCTGAGAGAAATCCTTGTGCACGCGACTACTCGTACTCCTTATCTGGTGGTATGCTAAACGGCAATTTGAAGGCCAAATCGTCTAGCATTTAATGCTATCTCGACAATATTTTTACGGTATATATTTGGCAAAGCACATCAAAAGGAGTCCTCCGTGTCTGAGTTCCATTCTGAGATCAGTACCTTATCACCTGCTCCACTTTGGCAGTTTTTCGATAAGATTTGTTCTATCCCTCACCCATCTAAGCATGAAGAAGCATTAGCACAGTACATTATCAACTGGGCAACAGAGCAAGGCTTTGACGTTCGCCGTGATCCAACCGGTAACGTGTTCATCAAAAAGCCCGCGACACCTGGAATGGAAAATAAGAAGGCTGTTGTACTTCAAGCACACATCGACATGGTGCCGCAGAAAAACGAAGACACCGAACACGACTTCACCAAAGATCCAATCCAACCTTACATCGATGGCGAATGGGTAACGGCGAAAGGCACGACGCTTGGTGCAGATAACGGGATTGGTATGGCTTCTTGCCTTGCTGTATTGGCATCTAAAGACATTAAGCACGGTCCACTCGAAGTTCTGCTGACGATTGATGAAGAAGCAGGCATGACTGGCGCATTTGGTCTTGAGGCTGGTTGGTTAGAAGGTGAGATCCTTCTAAACACAGACTCTGAACAAGAAGGCGAAGTCTACATGGGTTGCGCCGGTGGTGTTGATGGCACCATGACTTTCGATATTTCTCGAGAAGCAACACCTGCAGGTTTCGTAACACGCCAACTGACGCTGAAAGGCCTAAAAGGTGGTCACTCAGGTTGTGACATTCACACAGGTCGCGGTAATGCCAACAAATTACTTGGTCGTTTCCTTGCCGGTCATGCTCAAGAGCTTGATTTACGTTTAGTCGAATTCCGTGGTGGTAGCTTACGTAATGCAATCCCTCGCGAAGCGTTTGTTACTGTCGCGCTTCCTGTCGAAAACCAAGACAAGCTTGCTGAGCTGTTCAACCACTACACTGAGCTGCTTAAAACTGAATTGGGTAAAATCGAAACAGGTATCGTAACCTTTAATGAAGTGATCACGACTGACGCGCAAGTATTTTCAATCGCCGATCAGCAACGCTTCATTGCCGCACTTAACGCATGCCCAAATGGCGTCATGCGCATGAGCGACGAAATTGAAGGTGTGGTCGAAACGTCACTGAACGTTGGCGTGATCACTACTGAAGAAAATAAAGTGACAGTTCTGTGTCTGATTCGCTCTTTGATTGACTCTGGCCGCAGCCAAGTTGAGAGTATGCTACGTTCAATTGCTGAATTAGCAGGCGCACAAATTCAGTTCTCAGGTGCTTACCCTGGCTGGAAGCCAGATGCAGATTCCGAGATCATGGCAATTTTCCGTGATATGTATGAAGGCATTTACGGTCATAAACCGAACATCATGGTCATCCATGCTGGTCTTGAGTGTGGCCTGTTTAAAGAACCATACCCACACATGGATATGGTGTCTTTCGGTCCAACAATTAAATTCCCTCACTCACCAGATGAGAAAGTGAAGATTGATACCGTTCAGCTGTACTGGGACCAAATGGTCGCGCTTCTAGAGGCAATTCCAGAGAAAGCGTAATTCAAGCACGAAAAACGACAAAGGGTGCTTTACGGCACCCTTTTTTGTTTGGCTGGACCAAATTACACGCGATTTTGCGTATAAGCGGCTAATTCATCCATTGAGGTTTGTGCAACGACCTCGCCATCAATGTAGTAAGTGACAAGCTCACCATCGCGCACACCCATAAGTGTCGCCTTCTCGCCGTTATTGTAAGTAATATCCATTTGAACAGTATTCTCATCGATTTGCTGCATTCGACCCTGATCAATAACACGGTTATTCGCTAACGGTGCAATTGGCGCCGTCGTTAACGATTTATCTAACTGGTGGTTTACATCGATGTAAGTATCCATCTTTGTATCGAAGATATGTGGCTTACCATTTAAAGGGTTCTTACCCGTCCAAAACTCTAGAGAGTTAAACACGATGTAGTCCGCTGCGATTGCGACACCATAAACAGGTGCTAAAAGCATGTTTAGACCACCTCGAGCGTAACGGTTATCTACAGCTTTCAAGTTAAACCCCATGACATAACCTGTCACGGCATTACTGCCAACGCAACCTGAAAGTGAAACTGCTACAGCAGTCAATGCACCAATTTTAGCAATTGCCTTTTTCATCAAAACCTCTAGTTAGAAATGTTAGACCTCAAATTCGGCGCGGATATTATCGGATAAAAAGTAGGGTTAAAAGTCCGTTTTTTTGTCCCTCATTATCAGTATTATTTTTAATACAGTCACATTTTTTAAGCCTATGATTGCTCTTCCTTCTGTACCTCTCGTTATGTATTAAACTGATAGAAAAGATCATATTGAAAACAAAAACTTCACACATGCTGAGATTTCGCGCATGACGATTAAAGTAATTTGTCGTGTCCTTAATGAGAATGATTAGTGCGATTTTGCAGCAATTGTTACATTGCTGATAACGCATTTGACAGAGATGGTTTATGGCCAGAAGTAAAAAAAGCAAAGTGTTTGAGCTCTTAGGGCATCAAATACAACCAGGACAACGATTAGAGATCGAATTTGAAGCAGCGAAACTATACACACATTCGCCTTTATCTATTCCTGTGGAAATCATCCATGGGAAACAAGAAGGGCCTGTGTTAATGGTCAATGCTGCTATCCATGGTGATGAGCTTAATGGCGTAGAAATCGTTCGTCAGATCATTAACCAACTGGATCCACAAAAACTGAAAGGCACTGTCATTGCAGTACCTATCGTTAACGTTTTTGGTTTCATCCATAAATCACGGTACTTGCCCGATCGACGAGATCTCAACCGTTGCTTTCCTGGCAGTGAAAAAGGCGCGCTTGCATCTCGAATGGCACACGGGTTCTTTAACAACATTGCCAAGCGTTGTGACTACATCTTGGATCTGCACACCGGAGCCATTCACCGCACGAACCTGCCACAGATTCGCGCAAACTTAAGCAACCCAGAAACTCTGCGTATTGCTCAGGCGTTTGCTACGCCAGTGATTGTTGACTCAGCATTGCGTGATGGCTCTTTGCGCAGTGAAGCGGAAAAATGTGACATCCCCGTGCTCACCTACGAGGCTGGCGAAGCATTGCGTTTTGATCCACTGTCAATCAGCGCTGGTGTACTCGGGGTTCGGCGCGTAATGCAAGCCATTGGCATGTTGCGCGCTAGCCGAAAAAAGCTGCCTGAGCCTATCATAGCGAAGTCCACCAGCTGGGTTCGTGCGTCAGGTAACGGTATTTTGCGTACTGTCGTTAATCTGGGAGACAAAGTGGAACAGGGTGAAACTCTCGCCTATATCAGCTCTCCTCTTGGACATGATGAGGTAGAGCTCAAAGCGCCAAAGCGTGGCTTGGTGATCGGTCAACAAACTTTGCCACTGGTTAATGAAGGCGATGCGATCTTCCACCTTGCTTACTTCAACCAAGGTGATGATTCGGTAGAACAAGCCGTTGAAAGTTACATTGAAGGACTAACCGAGTTCGATGTCGAGCCACTGACTACCGGACAGATCCCGTTAGAAACTCAGTAACTCCTACCAAGTACGCACTTGATTAGCTAACAGTGCTCGCACCATCTTGTTTAAAAGCCAATGAGCTCAGCGTCCATGATGCTGGGCTTTTTGTTTTCTGTAAGCTACAGATACTCATCGTAGTTTCCACGAATGGATAAAAAACTTTACAAGCCATCGCAAAAACACACTTGATAATTAATCTCATTATCATTTATTAATCGTAATAATGTTCTTATAATCCGAGCTTCATAAAAACACTATAAATCATCAATATGAAACGATTAAAAAGTCATCCATTCAAAGTAAATCTCATTTCACTGACTTTGCTCTTCCCTCTTTATTCATATGCCGAGACAACGCCAAATGAAGAGCTTGAAGTCATCGGTGTGCGTTATGCCAAACCTATTACCATTGCAGAGCCTGCGCAAACCACCATTAATTGGTCAGAGATTGAAGAGCAACAGTACTCCAATTTTGCCTCAATGATCGATGCTGTTCCGGGCGCATCATTAGATGGCGGCGGCCGTTCCGGCGGCGAACGTATTAATATTCGTGGTTTTGATGATCCAAGCGATATCGCCGTATTTGTCGATGGCGCTCCAATTGGCTTTCAACAATACCGCTACGGAACTTTCTTTTTTGATCCGTTCTTGATTGGTGAAGCAGAAATTATCAAGGGCGCGCACGACTATCGAGCACTCAACGGAAAGTTTGGTGGCTCCATTCGCATTAAAACCAAGAGTGTCGATGATCTCCTTTACGGCGACAGAAACTTTGGTGCTCGCATCTCAAGTGCATACAACACCAACGGCAATGAGAATGCCTACACGCTAACACTCTATGGTAAAAACGATACTGGTTTTTATTTTCTAGCGAATGGCTCGGTAAAAGATTCTGATGACATTAAAGTCGGTGGTGGTGAAACGCTGGATTACTCAGGTTATGAGCAAGAAAACATGCTCGTAAAAGTCGGTTATGAAAACAACGATCACGAGTTTGAAATTAGCCACACTCGCTACAAAGATGAAGGTCGTAAACCTTGGGCTAACCGCCGCGGAAAAATGCCTAACATCACTGAGTACAACATCAAGAAATACGGATCATTAGAAAAAGCCAAATACGCATACACCGTCGATAATAAATACACGGATAACACCACGACCATCTCTTACCACTACATGCCGACTAACCCGTATATTGATTTCAATATCAAAATGGCACGTTCTGAAAACGATCGTCACTGGGTTCGCCCTGACGTGGCATTCGAGAAAATGTTCGTTTCTGTTGGCAGTTACGGTCACGAGTCTTGGTTAAGTTACGAGCGTGACTATGCTGATGTGTTTAACCAAGCGCAGTTCGGAGACCACACTCTAGTCACAGGGCTTCAATATCAAAAAACCGATAGAGACTCGTTAGTATTCAACGCATCATACGACAGTAATGAAGCCAAAAACTTCGGTTGGTATACCCCTTACTACGAACCATCTGGCACGCAGTCAATTTATGCGGCTTACATTGCTGATCACTATCAAGCAACAGACCGTCTAACCATCACACCTTCTCTGCGTTACGAATACATCAAGAGTGAAGGAAAAGGGAACGCCGCGCCGGATTATAATGACCCAGCCGCCGGACATGACTACGGTGAAACGACGCATAAAGGCTTTAGCCCACGTTTGGATATCGACTTTGATGCGACCAATAATACGCGTTTAAACGCCTCCTACGCCTACGCTTTAAAAGCACCAACCGTTGATAACATCTACTCAGTGCAATATGCGCGAGCTACCGCTACGGCTACTGCTTTGAATCTGGACGTGTCTCGTATCCATGCTTATCAAGCAAGCGTTATCAACTTAACGGAAGGGCTGGTGAATACTCGCGATAACCTCGCAACAGAGTTAACTTTATTCTATAACGATGTTAGCGACACGGTTGATATACGAACGGGCGAAAACCTCGACAAAAATACTACTGAGTTACAAAGCTGGAATACAAACCTAGATGGCTTTAAAAACTACGGCTTTGAGCTAATTTCACAATACCGGATTGAAGATTTCTACAGTAATTTCTCAGCAAGTTACATTCGCGGCAAAAACAAAGGCAGTTTATCTGACTCTACAGGTTCAGATGATGATCACCCTGATGTGCCACCATTAAATATCAACTTAGGTTTAGGTTACGAATGGATTCCAGGTTTACGCACTGGCTGGGAAGTCCGTTGGTATGATGCGCAAACCAAAACCAAGGCAAGTGGTAACAATTTAAAAGTGAAATCGCCAAGTGAGCAATACACGCTACAAAACGCTTACGTGGTTTGGGAAATACAACAAGTCGAAGGCTTGAGTGTTGGCGCGGTTGTGAAAAACTTAACCGATCGTTACTACGAAGCATACCTATCTAATGGCGTGCCTTCACCTGGTCGCGAAGTCAAACTGCACCTCACTTATCAATACTAACCATACCTAAAAGATGCAGGGCAGACATTAACTGCCCTGCTGTTTCTTAACGAACAACCATAATTGCACGCCGTTTTATTTATCAGTACTATCATTTCTTTTTGCTTGCATACACACTATGAACAACTTAAAAACATTGTTTCTTCTTGCTTGCTTCGTTCCAGCAAGTCAAAGCCTGGCACAGACTTCTGAGAGCATTGCTGACTACTTACAAGAGCAGAGTCAGCACCAGGTTATTGAGGATCATTACGCACAACCAACAACAAATAATCTGAATCTAGACGCCAAAGCAAACGCGTTAACTTGGCATGAAGATGGCAAGCCGGATCACTGTCGTTATGCCAAGCAGCCTAAAGACGTCGCAACGCATTTCGACTACGGTGAAGCAAACGATCTATCTGACGGATTGCAACACTTTGATTTACCAGAGAGGCACTCGGCAAAGGGCAAGTCAACACATCGCACTTATGCTAATAACCCTCACCTTCTTCCTGGCAATAAACAATTTGCAGCCCCTGAAGACGGTACGTTTAGCCTGTCCGTATCGTCGGATTGTTTTTAAGTCGATACAATAAAAAATGCCCTGAGACAAAGCTCAGGGCATTTTCACTTTTTGTTTGATGGGTGACGTCACCATCTCACCGACTTGAATCTATTCTTCGTCAGCGTCTACTTCAGCGTCACGTGCTTTGCGGGCTTCTTCTTTACGAACTTTTGCCGCTAGTTGTTCTGCTTCACGCTCTTGACGTTGCGCTGCTTTACGCTCGTTACGAACCACTTGGTTTTGGATAAAACCAGCCAGTTCTTGTTCAGCCCAAGCTTGTGCTTTCTCTTCGCTGTCAAAGCCAGTTTCACGCTTTGATACTGCAGTCTTACGAGATGTCACTTGGCGAGTGATTTCTGCGCTCCAGCCGTTACGTTTTTCAGTGACGCGGATAGCAAATTTTGGATTCTTAGACATTTCTTTCATTTCCTAAGGGATTTAGGGATCAATCAGGGATTCGGTCAACTTGATAACTCCATCTAAGCTGAGCTGTTTAACACCATCCCTTGGTAAGCGCGGTATTAGAGCATAAAAGTAATCTAAACGCTGCAAGTTTTTTACGCGAGATAATAGATGACAAAGAAGAGGCAGAACAAAGCAACGTTTCGCCCAGTCACGAGAAAGAGCGACGAAGAAAAAGAGCAATAAGAAAAAAGAAAGCGCTGGTCTCTCAACCAACGCTTTACTTAAGCTAGATTAACCTTTGGTTAATTAACCGATATTCTTACGTGCATTTTGGAACATACGCATCCAAGCACCATTTTCACCCCAACCTTCCGGAGCCCAAGAGTTTGCAACTGTGCGGAATACACGCTCTGGGTGAGGCATCATGATTGTCACGCGACCGTCTGCTGTTGTTAAGCCAGTAATCGCGTTTGGCGAACCGTTCGGGTTGTTCGGATATTGTTGCGTCGGGTTACCGAGGTTATCCACGTAACGAACCGCAACCGTACCTGATGCTTCAATCGCTGCAAGGTGCTCAGCATCACGTACTTCTACACGCCCTTCTCCGTGGGAAACCGCGATTGGCATGCGCGAACCTGCCATACCGTCGAAGAATACAGAATCAGATTTCTGAACTTCAACTAGGCTAAAGCGCGCTTCAAAACGCTCAGATTCGTTACGAACAAAACGTGGCCACAAGTCTGCACCCGGGATAAGTTCTTTCAGGTTAGAAAGCATCTGACAACCGTTACATACACCTAAAGAGAACGTCTCTTTACGGTTGAAGAACGCTTGGAACTGTTCACGAGCTTGTGCGTTAAACAGGATAGACTTAGCCCAGCCTTCACCCGCACCTAGTACGTCGCCGTAAGAGAAGCCACCACAAGCTACTAGGCCATGGTATTCATCCAGTACCGCTTGACCCGTTAGGATATCGCTCATATGAATGTCGGTTGCTTCAAAACCTGCGCGGTCAAACGCTGCAGCCATTTCGACGTGGGAGTTAACGCCCTGCTCACGTAGAATTGCCATCTTAGGTTTAGCACCTTTCGCAATGTACGGTGCTGCAACGTCTTCATTTACGTCAAAGCTGAGCTTAACGTTTAGACCAGGGTCAGAGTTGTCTTTCTTAGCTTCGTGCTCTTGGCCTGCACACGCTGGGTTATCACGTAGACCTTGCATCTTATGCGTTGTTTCAGCCCAGATAACGCGTAGTTCGGTACGTGAACGTTCAAGCACAACTGCATCACCAGAAGTGATAACAAAGTCGTCTGAAGCTTCAACAGAACCAATCACATGTGAGCATGCCTGTAAGCCGTTTGCCGCCAGAGTAGATAGAACTGAATCTAGATCATCATTCTTAACTTGAACAACCGCACCTAGCTCTTCGTTAAATAGAACGGCTAGCGCATCGTCACCCAGCTCTGCGATGTTCGCTTTTACGCCACAGTGACCCGCGAACGCCATCTCAGCCAGTGTTACAAACAGACCGCCGTCGCCTTTATCGTGGTAAGCCACTAGCTTGTCATCACGTACTAACGCTTGCATTGCATCAAAGAAGCCTTTTAGCTGCTCTGCGTTATCTACGTCAGCAGGTTTATCACCAAGCTGTTTGTATACTTGTGCCAATGCTGTCGCACCTAAGCGGTTTTTGCCGTTACCCAAGTCAACAAGAACTAGAGAAGTATCGCCTTTGTCAGTGCGTAGTTGTGGAGTCACGGTCTTACGTACGTCTTCCACACGACCAAATGCCGTGATAACTAGCGACAGTGGAGAAGTGACTTCTTTACTCTCGCCGTTCTCTTCCCACTTGGTTTTCATCGACATGGAGTCTTTACCAACTGGGATCGTCAAACCTAATGCAGGACAGAGCTCTTCACCCACCGCTTTGACTGCTTCATAAAGACCTGCATCTTCACCTGGGTGACCCGCTGGCGACATCCAGTTCGCAGACAGTTTAATGTGTTTAATATCACCGATGTCTGTTGCCGCAATGTTCGTTAGTGACTCACCAACCGCTAGGCGAGCCGATGCACCAAAGTCTAGTAATGCCACTGGCGTGCGCTCACCCATCGACATTGCTTCGCCGTGGTAAGTGTCATAGCTTGCCGCTGTTACTGCACAGTTTGCTACTGGTACCTGCCAAGGGCCAACCATTTGATCACGAGCAACCAGACCCGTTACTGTTCGGTCACCGATAGTAATTAGGAATGTTTTTTCTGCAACCGCTGGAAGACGAAGTACGCGATCCACCGCTTCATTAAGCTCAATACCATCACGAACAATGGCAGGGCTTTCCACCTTTAGTGTGGTTGCGTCGCGGTGCATCTTCGGTGGCTTACCAAGCAGGATATCCATTGGCATATCGATTGGCGTATTGTCGAAGTGAGAATCTTCTAGCGTTAGATGACGCTCTTCAGTTGCCACACCCACCACTGCATATGGTGCGCGTTCACGCTTACAGATTGCATCGAATGCTTCCATGTTTTCTGGCGCTACCGCAAGAACGTAACGTTCCTGTGATTCATTACACCAAATTTCTAGCGGACTCATGCCCGGCTCATCGTTTGGTACATCGCGTAATTGGAACTTACCGCCACGCTCACCGTCGTCGACAAGTTCAGGCAATGCGTTAGAGATACCGCCCGCACCCACATCGTGGATAAATGCGATTGGGTTGTCGTCGCCTAGCTGCCAACAACGGTCGATCACTTCCTGACAGCGACGCTCCATCTCTGGGTTTTCACGCTGTACTGAAGCAAAGTCCAGATCTTCTGCTGACTGACCAGATGCCATTGAAGACGCCGCACCGCCACCAAGACCGATGTTCATTGCAGGCCCACCAAGTACGATCAGGCTCGCACCCACTGGGATCTCTTTCTTCTGTACGTGTTCGTCACGGATGTTACCCATACCACCAGCAATCATGATTGGCTTGTGGTAACCACGAATTTCTTCACCCGCGTGAGAAGTCACTTTCTCTTCGTAGGTACGGAAGTAACCCAATAGATTTGGACGACCAAATTCGTTGTTGAATGCCGCGCCGCCTAGAGGACCGTCAAGCATGATGTCTAGCGCGTTAACAATACGACCTGGCTTGCCAAAGTTGGTTTCCCATGGCTGTTCAAAACCAGGAATACGTAAGTTAGAGGTTGTAAAACCAACCAGACCCGCTTTTGGCTTACCACCGATACCCGTCGCGCCTTCGTCACGGATCTCACCGCCTGAACCAGTCGATGCGCCCGGCCATGGAGAGATTGCCGTTGGGTGGTTGTGCGTCTCTACCTTCATTAAGATGTGCGCATCTTCATGGTGGTAAGTGTATTGACGAGATTTAGGGTCTGGGAAGAAACGACCCGCTTTAGAACCCGTCATAACGGCCGCGTTGTCTTTGTATGCAGACAGCACATAGTCAGGTGTCGTTTCAAAAGTGTTTTTGATCATTTTGAACAGAGACTTAGGTTGATCTACTCCGTCGATAGTCCAATCTGCGTTAAAAATTTTGTGGCGACAGTGCTCTGAGTTCGCCTGAGCAAACATCATCAATTCAATGTCGTTTGGGTTACGCCCAAGCTTAGTAAAGTTCTCTACCAAGTAATCAATTTCATCTTCTGCGAGTGCCAAGCCTAGGGAAACGTTTGCTTCTTCAAGCGCAAGACGACCGCCTGCTAAGATATCAACATGTGCGACAGGCTTAGGCTCTGCGACTGTAAACAGCGCTGACGCAGCTTCAAATTCTGTAAATACCGTTTCCATCATGCGGTCATGAATTAACGCTTTGACAGCGTCAACTTGAGCTTCTGATAGAACAACTGAAGATTCGACATAATAAGCCGTACCGCGCTCTAGACGTTTCACTTTATCCAAGCCACAGTTAACAGCGATATCGGTAGATTTAGAAGACCAAGGCGAGATAGTGCCTGGACGAGGCGTAACAAGAAGTAGAAGACCTTCTGGCTCATGCTCTTCGATGGTTGGGCCGTAAGTTAGTAACTTTTCAAGTTTTTCTAACTCTTGGTCATCAAGGTCAGACTTTAGATCGGCAAAGTGCATAAACTCGGCATAAATGCCAGTTACAGGCAGATCTTGTTCACGACAAAGTTCCAGTAGTTTATTAACACGAAACTCAGAAAGAGCTGGGGAGCCACGCAAAATTCTCATGTGCTTAGGTCTCTTATGCAATTGATTAAGGTGATATTGGAATAAATTCAGACACTTAAAATAAGCCCTGTCGAACCTATGCCGATTCCACCTCGTCATTGCGAGCGCATTATATAGCAATTGTTTTTGTGATGTAACACCAAAAGCAACCGTTTGCGTCATTTTTTTTGTCAAATTTGAATTACGACTAAAATGTCGATAAAACACACAATGTCACGCTATAAGTGTGTGATTCACTTTGCCCCATGAGCTCGCTTTGATATAAAGGCAAATAGAAATTTCCTAAGATGTACCTATTAATGCAAATAAGCCAGCTCAACCGACTCAAGCGCAGCGCCCTAATTTTTGTTTCTGTGCTACTACTCTCTGCCTGCCAGATTGAGTCGGAACCCAAAAGTGAATTCGAAAAAATTCAGGAACGTGGCGTGCTTCGTGTTGGCACGCTAAACAATCAGCTTTCCTATTATATTGGTCCCGATGGTCCCGCTGGTTTGGATTACGAATTGGCGCGTCAGTTTGCGGAGCAGCTCGGCGTCAAGCTCGAGATTAAGCCTGCCTTTCGCCAAGCCGAGCTTTTTCCTGCTCTTAAGAAAGGAGATATTGATCTCATCGCTACGGGCTTAAATCAAACGTCACAAGCGGTAAAACGCTTTAGGCCGGGCCCTGCTTATTATTATGTAAGCCAACAAGTTGTGTATAAAAAGGGGCAACTTCGACCACGTGATATCGAACAGCTGATTGAATACCAAGCATCGAAAGATAGCGAATCTGACGAAGATACAAATGCAGGCGCACAAACATTAAAGATCGTCGAACAATCGCAATATGTTCCGACCCTAACCGCATTAAAGAAGCAATACCCAGAGCTACAGTTTGAAATTGTTGGCGATGCTGATACGAGAGACTTACTTAAATATGTATCCACTGGTGAGTTGCGTTTTACTGTGACTGACTCTGTAGAACTTTCCCTAGCTCAGCGCCTTTACCCCGATCTTGCGCTCGCGTTTGAACTTACAGAAGATCAACCAGTATCGTGGTTTACTCGACGCTCTGAAGACGAAAGTTTGTATGCGATGCTGATAGAGTTTTTCGGTAACATTAAACAATCAGGAGAACTGTCCACTCTCGAAGAGAAGTACATTGGTCATATTGAAGCATTTGACTACGTTGATACTCGCGCATTCATTCGAGCTCTGGATGACAAATTGCCTAAGTGGGCACCTTTATTCCAAAAGTACAGCGAAGAGTTCGACTGGCGCTTAATTGCAGCATTGGCGTATCAAGAATCACACTGGAAGCCAGCGGCAAAATCGCCAACAGGTGTTAGAGGGATGATGATGCTTACTCTGCCAACAGCGAAAAGCGTCGGGGTAACAAATCGTTTAGACCCTGAGCAATCTGTTCGTGGTGGTGTCGAGTACTTACGTCGCATTGTAGGTCGCGTGCCTGATAGCATCAACGAGCATGAAAAAATATGGTTTGCCCTGGCTTCATACAACATTGGCTACGGCCACATGATGGACGCACGGCGACTTACTAAAGCGCAAGGTGGCGATCCAAACGCTTGGGCAGATGTAAAAGACAGATTGCCTTTACTGCGTCAGAAGCGTTACTACAGTCAAACTCGCTATGGGTACGCCAGAGGTGATGAAGCGCGTAATTACGTAGAAAATATTCGACGTTATTATCAATCCATCATTGGTCATGTCAGCCAAAGACCAGCGATTGATGAGAATAGCGATGACTTGCAAGTTATCCCGCCGCTCAACCCTGACATTTTGATATCAGGAGCAGTAGAGACCGTTGTAGAGCAAATATCTGGCGCTTCTGACGTCACGGTTGAAGAAGACACCGAACAAGAAATCCTTGAAGAATAGACCCGCTGTAAACTAAAAAATGACGAGCCCATGAGCTCGTCATTTTTGTTGAGTCCTAGCGAAAACTTATCTAGAATCCAAGACTCTGAGTGACACCAACCACACTCAACCATTCCTTTGGTTGGTCGCCTTTTTTTCACCGTTAGTTAAACTGATTGCTTTGTAACAGATTGCTTCGTAACCACATGGTTTAGCTCACTGATGAAGCGGCGCTATCGGCTACGCTCTGCCGAAATAACGTCACTCCTATTATTAAGCATCGTATTGAAATTATTTGCTGGCTCTGTGCAATGCAGGAGTCAAATGAAGAACGTTTAAACCATCAAATGTTTAGTGCGATTATCGAGCCTATTGTAAAGCATCGATGAACCGCTATTTACTGGTATAAGTCTTGCCTGCAGGAGGTTTTGAATATGAGAAGACGTAGAGTGCAGTCAAAGCGTTTAAATAACACAGTAGCTGCTATCCGACGTAAACGTAAACTGACATGTATGAAAAAGAAAGTAAGTTCACGTAATCGTGTTTTTGTACACTTAGTCAATCACTAGTACGTTCAGGCAAACATCTACCCGGTTGTAGATGTTTGCTAACTCTCACTATTTCCATAATTTTGTCCACTCTCTCCATTTTCTAATGCTTTTTGTGCTTGTTTCTTCGCTTTAATTTCCTTACGGCGACGCTTAAAAAACGCTTGTAGCTGAGTGCGGCACTCATCTTCTAGCAGCCCCTTTTCAACTAAGGCGTAATGGTAAGCAGCTTGGCTTTCAAACAAATTAAGCACTGTTCCTGCTGCTCCCGCTTTTAAGTCTGGCGCTCCAAAAACGACCCGCTTAACGCGGCTATGCAATAAGGCTCCGGCACACATTGGACATGGCTCAAGTGTTACATACAAAGTCGTATCCAGAAGGCGGTAATTTTCTAGCTTTTGGCCGGCTTTACGCAGTGTTTGAATCTCAGCATGTGCGGTAGCGTCATTAGTACCAATAGAGCGATTCCACCCCTCAGCTATAATTTCACCATCTTTGACAAGCACTGCGCCGACAGGTACTTCCCCCTCTGCTTCTGCTTGCTCAGCAAGCACCATCGCTCTGCGCATAAACAATTCATCTTGAGGGGTAAAAGGATGATTAGACAAAGGAGGCTCCAAAGAAACAAAAAACGATTGAATTCAGGAATTTTATCACTAACTTCAGTTTCACTACAGCAACACATCACTGGGCAAAGTTTGCTACTCCAAAAAGCCTAGTTACAAGACCTACCGATGTTCGTTTTGCGAGAACAAAAAAAGCGCAGATCGAAGACCTGCGCTTTTTGGCTGCCAATTAGCGGCTTTCACACCCTACACGTTTTTACATTGTGTAAGTGTAAGGAGCTTGAATGCCTAGCGGGATACCTACCATCCAATAAGCAACTAGGAAGATAGACCAACCGATCAGCATTGCGATCGAGAATGGCATCATTAGTGACGCAAGCGTACCGATACCAGCCGACTTCACATAACGCTGACAGTAAACCACTACAAGAGGGAAAAATACCATTAGAGGCGAAATGATGTTCGATACAGAGTCACCCACACGGTAAGCCGCTTGAGATAGCTCAGGCGAGATACCAACCGCCATTAGCATTGGCACTAGGATTGGACCAATTAAAGCCCATTTTGCCGATGCCGAACCAATAAGTAGGTTTACAGACGCGGTTAGAAGGATCATACCGATGATGGTCACTTCACCTGGTAGGTTCATCGCTTTTAAGCCTTCTGCGCCATACAACGCTAGCATCGTACCGATGTTTGACTGAGCAAATGCAGATAAGAACTGTGCACAGAAGAACGACATAACAATGTATGCGCCCATGGTTGACATGGTATCAGCCATCGCTTTAATAATGTCGTTGCTAGTCTTGAACGTACCTGACACTTTCCCGTAAACGTAACCAGGAATGATAAACAGAATAAAGATCAACGGCACGATAGACTTCATTATCGGTGCTGAGAAGGCCGTAATTTCACCTTCAGGCGAGCGAAGTGCTGATGTTTCTGGAATTAACGCTGCAACAAGTAAAGCAATACCCGCCATCATTGCCCAACCTGCATAACGGAATGCTTTTGATTCCAATTCAGTAAATGAGCCTAGGTTTGGCGCAGTTTCCGCATCGTCATCAATTGGCATTTTTGACAAACGAGGCTCGATGACTTTCTCTGTCACGTACCAACCAATCGCTACAATAATGATGGAAGATAGGCCAGTAAAGAAGATGTTCGCTAATGGGTTAACCACGTATTCAGGATCAAGAACCTGCGCCGCGGTTTGTGTAAAGCCAGCTAGTAGTGGATCGATACCTGAAGGAATAAAGTTTGCAGAGAAGCCACCAGATACACCTGCAAAAGCTGCCGCAATACCCGCTAGAGGGTGACGACCTGCCGCATGGAAGATTATACCGCCCAGAGGAATAACCAGAACATAGCCTGCATCTGCCGCAGTATGCGACACAATAGCAACCAAAATAAGCATTGGAGTAAGAAGCTTAGCTGGCGTGAAGTTCAGCATCTTCTTAAGACCCGTCGTAATAAAGCCCGAAGAGTCTGCAACGCCCACACCTAGCATCGCAACAAGTACGATACCCAGTGGCGCAAAACCAGTAAACGTCGTCACCATGTTCGCAAGGAAACTTGCTAGCGCTTCGCCCGTAAGTAAGTTGGTGATAGTAAGAGCTTCGCCCGTTCGAGGGTTTGGAAGATCGAATGATACATTCGACAAAAGTGCTGACGCCGCCCAAGTAATGATCAATGCCCAGAAGAACAAAATCGCAGGATCAGGGATTTTGTTACCTGTCCTCTCGATAAAGTTTAAAAAGCGCTCCATCCCGCTCGGCTTCGATGATGGTGCCTTATTTACAGCTTGGTTACTCATGGTAACTCCATAGTGAATGATGTTGGTGCCAAGGCCTATTTGAGTAATTATGACGGCCTACTATCCAACGAGTATTCTAGTAAACACTAATGGAGAAAGCACAAGGTTCTATATTTTTTTTCATAATTGGAGACATATTTTGCAAAAACACCACTTCAATTAAACATAATAAAAACAGTAGCACATCAACTCGATTAACAGTTCAAAAACCATTTATTAACCGTGACAAATCCGGTATCAAACAGGAATTACACCCGCATTTGTCTCAGCCTATGTGTGCAATTGAACTCAGTTTTCGAATTCACTGTACTGTGAAATCATAGTTTTCAGCTTAACGGATTGCGTCTGCCCCATTCTATCTTCCCAACTTGTTGTGATGATGATCGTCTTTAGTGAACCTGATACAGTAGCAGGTGGCACATCCCACTCCACCGTGTACGCTCCAGTGGCGGAAGATCCTGTCACGATAGAGGCAAAACTGGCAGTAGAAATCGTAGAAAGCGCATCCGAAGCACCACGCGTTCGGAACCATTCAAGCTGGTTTTCTGCTAGACGAAGTGCTTCAATACTTTTTATGGCATATTCGGATTCACGTTCTAGATACACGTTTAGCTTCGTTAAGCCTAACGCGCCTACGCCAAGAAGCAGGAAAGAAATTAAGACTTCTAGAAGGTTAAATCCTTTTTGTTTAGAGATCATTCCAAGAGCCCTTTTTCCAATGTGCTTTCTTCAGCTTCTCTTGAGGCTCCTCAATTACATCGCGATTGTATTGGAATGATAACGCGGCATTAAAGAGTGCAAATGTTCCTGGTGCATCCATGACAAATCCTCCTAACGGGTTAAATGCACCGTGCTGAAAATAGCCAACCTTTGTCTTTTCCATAGGCACTGTTGTTTTTAAAGCCGCTATGACGCCATCCAATGCGGCATCATTGGCAGAGCCAGACCAGTCGGTAAAATCAAATGTAGCCCCAGTTGTAGGTTCGGTATACAGCGGAGAAATAAAGTGGTAAAGCATTCCTTTGAAATCCTGCGTGCCTATCGTAGAAAAAATACCGTCTTGAACGACTAGAATTATCCCGCTCCCACCCAGGCTATTATCTATTGCGTTCTTTATACTCGTAAAATCGGCCGTATTAATTTCACAGCCACCATAAACCCAAATAAGATCTTTCCCATTTTCGATATTGCTAACAATCCCCTCCGCGCATGTCTCGTTGAATACAGGAGAAGGGAGATCTGCTTTTGAGTTCAATTTCATACTATTTAATGACAAGGGTACATATCCGAACAGTGAATTATCCGACATCACATCGAACCACTCACTTCGAGGGACATCAAATACATCTTTAAACGGATCCATATCCGAAGACTGACGATAATCACTCTCAGATGCAGCAACACTTGCTCCCCAACTATAGTGAGTAGATGCGCACTTTTGTTCTTGTCCTGCAGGACTGTCAGGGAAACTCGAATAAGGCTTATCAGATAGCTGATAGGGGTGAAAAGTGTTTACACTTGTTGCATAAAAAAAGTTGTAGTAAAGAACAGAAGTGCATTCCCAGAAATTATTACCGAGACTTTTACTCGGATCTGGAGAGCTCGTATATGAGCCATTAATCACGAGGTCGGATTTAGATTTTATCGCTCCAGCCCCACTGCTTGTAGGTAGTTTAATGGTCTTTTTAATTTCCCGATTACCTATCGTTGAAGTCACTAGACTTGAAGAGCCCGAGGAATATGTTAAGGCATCAAGCCCCATAGCTGTGATGCAATCATTCACATTAGTTGGCAATGTTTTATTTATTTTTGTCTTGCTATAGACGCACTCTAGCCCTCCTTCTGCACGCCAATGTTCCTGTCTTGCTTCAATTTGATTATTGGCTCGTTTAATTTGGTAAAAGAGGGATTTATAGCTACCGAGAGACATCATTAATGCCACAACTAGCAATACGCTCACAACTAACAACGCAGCTGCACCTTGTTGTTTATTCATTATTGCCAGTTCCTTTGCATTGCAGTAAACGACTGCTGAGTGCGAATATCAGTCACATCTTTCAATTCGGTTCCCAATGTAACGGTCACCAGTGCACTTTTTGCATCAGTGTTTTCTAACAGTTCACTAGTAAGGTCAAAACGATTAACGTGAATAACTTTCTTATCAAAAAGATTTTTACATGAGCCAGTGCCTGCAAGGTTAATCACGTCATCAACATCCCATATCGTTGTTTGCTTTTTTTCACAAACAAATAGCGACTCTGGCGTGCCAACTCGTTGCTCATAAGCTACGTTTTTATATAAAGGAAAAGCGCCAGAAACACCTATGTAATAGGCATAAGCAATCACACCTCTATCAACATCATCGAGAGTGTAAATGGTGTTCGATGAGCCAGATATTTTTATAGAATGGCCATCGTTACCATCAAAACCAGCACGCTGAATGTCACTCTTGAGCATTTGCACAACACTTTCAGAGTTCTGTAACAACATTAGCTCTTTCGACCGTTCCATTATCACCCTTTGACCACTCACATAAATTGCCCCCACTGTCGCAAGAGAAATAAGCCCAAGTGCAGATGCGATCATAAACTCAACAAGGCTTGCCCCTTTTTGTTTAAACATAATCATCCTTTTAAGAGCAAGTTGAATAACCGTAATATTCTTTATTGCTGCTATCACTACACACTCGCACGCGAGCAGACAAAGTGTGGGAAATAAGTTTGAGGACTTTTGAAGGTTCCCCTACGGGATAAAAACGAATACTGCCTGATGACGGACGGCCATAAACGTCGTCAAAACTGATTTGGTCTGAAGCGTAGCTAGGTGTAACGACGATCCCCTCATAAGGTGTTCCTGAAAAAGAGAACAAAACTGTCCCTTCCCCCTCCGTTCCGTTATCAGTAAGCTCGATACGCCAATTACCATCACTGGATGAACTACCGGGCATGATGATGTGTGCCCAAAGTCTTTCACGCTGTAATACTGCTTCAGACTTGCCTTCAATAACAAAGCCATGCAATTCATTAGCTAAGCGCTGCATTTTGTTGGTTTCAAAAACATTTTGGAAAGATGGTGCTGCAAACGCCAATATAATACTCAGTACAGCCACAGTAATAAGAAGCTCCAACAACGTAAACCCGCGAGGCATTTCCCAAATTCCTATGTAAACGGCAAAAGGGCCGTAATTCATCTTGCACAGATGCTATCACCTGCCAAAAATAGGCGGAAAAGTGAAAAGGAAACTACTCGTGATGATTCGAATTTCTCGCTGTAACAGCTACAAAAAAAGATTGGGAGGGATGACATTGATCGAATTACTGATAGCCGTAGTGATTGTCGGGATCATTGCGGCTGTCGCCTACCCTTCTTACACCAATCATGTAATCAAGTCTCATAGGACGGTTGCCTTGAGCGATCTTAGTCGAATTCAGCTAGAGCTAGAGACATCTTATGATGGTGGGTACGACTGGAGTCATATTATCTCTGGAGGCACATGCACTCTATGTGATTCAGACACAGATAGATTTTCTTTCAATATTGCGAGCTCTGCAAGTACGGCCTATACCATTACAGCAACAGCAAAATCGGCTCTGGGACAAGACGACGACGAGTGCTTGACTGGCGCTAAAACGATTACTTTAACGTCAACAAATGTCGAAGAACCAAGTGATTGCTGGAATTAGAAAGAACACCGAGATGCAAAAAGGCCTGCATTTTAGCAGGCCTTTGTATTTGTGCTTTTCACTAACGTCTAGCTGGTTAAATCATCAAAGAACTTTTTCACACCGTTGAAAAAGCCTTCTGATTTAGGCTTGTGCTTTGTCGCCGCTTCACCACCACAAGACTCTTCAAACTCTTTGAGCAGTTCTTTTTGGCGTGAGCTTAGGTTTACTGGTGTTTCAACAACCAACTTAACAATCAAGTCACCGATACCGCCACCGCGAACGCCTTTCACACCTTTACCACGCATGCGGAACATACGACCTGTTTGCGTTTCTGAAGGTACTTTTAGGCTTACGCGACCATCTAGAGTTGGTACTTCAACTTCACCACCTAGAGCCGCCATCGCAAAGCTTACAGGCACTTCACAGTATAGGTTGTTACCATCACGTTCGAAGATATGGTGCTCTTTCACGTGCACTTGTACATACAAGTCACCCGCTGGAGCTCCCATCTCTCCCGCTTCACCTTCGCCAGATAGACGAATACGGTCGCCAGTATCAACACCTGCAGGGATCTTAACGTTAAGTGTTTTGGTTTTCTGTTTACGACCTTGACCATGACACTCATTACAAGGGTCTTTAATGATCTTGCCTTTACCGTGACAGGTTGGACAGGTTTGTTGCACTGCGAAGAAGCCTTGGCGCATCTGTACTTGACCATGACCATGACAGGTACCACATGTTTCAGCAGATGAGCCTTTCTTCGCGCCACTACCATCACAGGTATCACAGTGTACTAGTGTTGGTACTTCGATCTCTTTCGTTACACCACGAACCGCCTCTTCTAGCGTCAGTTCCATGTTGTAACGTAAGTCCGCACCACGTTGAGCACGGTGACCACCACCGCCACGACGACCACCACCAAAAATGTCGCCGAATACATCGCCAAAGATGTCGCCGAAATCAGCACCGCCGCCACCAAAGCCGCCGCCACCGAAACCACCGCCGCCTTGTTCAAAAGCAGCATGACCGTACTGGTCGTACGCCGCTTTCTTTTGAGGGTCGGTCAGAACTTCGTACGCTTCTTTTACTTCTTTAAACTTATCCGCCGCAGACTCATCACCCTGGTTTCGGTCTGGGTGGAATTTCATCGCTAGACGCTTGTACGCCTTTTTGATATCGCGCTCTGAGGCATCACGGCTTACGCCTAATACTTCGTAAAAATCACGTTTTGACATGTTCTTCGTCACCAGTTAATTACTACAAACGGCATCGATTCACCGCTTGGTGTTTGTATCGTTCTAGGTAAGTGCACTTATCCGCAACATACTTAACTAGAAAGACAGCGTTTACAAACAGACGGGCGTAAGAGTTGCCCCAAACGCCCGCACACGAAGTCTTATCGACCCCAGATGGCTTTGCAGCCATCTGGTTAAGAAATATTATTTCTTGTCGTCTTTAACTTCTTCGAACTCAGCATCTACAACGTCGTCTTCTTTAGACTGTGCATCGGCGTCAGCACCTTGTGCTTGCTGCGCTTGAGCTTGTTGTTGAGCGATTTCCATCAGTTTTTGAGAAGCGGTCATTAGTGCTTGAACTTTAGCATCGATAGCTTCTTTGTCTTCGCCTTTGCGAGCTGTTTCTAGCTCAGAAATTGCTGCTTCAATCTTCTCTTTCTCTTCTGCAGGTAGTGCTTCACCAGCTTCTTCTACTTGCTTACGAGTACCGTGAATCATTTGGTCAGCTTGGTTACGTGCAGTCGCTAGCTCTTCGAACTTTTTGTCCGCTTCTTTGTTAGCTTCTGCTTCTTGAACCATTTTCTCGATGTCTTCATCGCTTAGACCGCCAGAAGCTTGGATAGTGATCTTCTGCTCTTTACCAGTCTGCTTGTCTTTCGCTGACACGTGTAGGATACCGTCCGCATCAAGGTCAAAAGTAACCTCGATTTGTGGCATACCACGTGGTGCAGGCTGGATGCCTTCTAGGTTGAATTGACCTAGAGACTTGTTGTACATCGCTTGCTTACGCTCACCTTGTAGAACGTGGATAGTAACCGCGCTCTGGTTGTCTTCCGCTGTAGAGAAAACTTGGTTCGCTTTAGTTGGGATAGTTGTGTTCTTCTCAACTAACTTAGTCATTACGCCACCCATTGTCTCGATACCTAGAGACAGTGGAGTTACGTCTAGTAGTAGTACGTCTTTAACGTCACCAGCAAGTACACCACCTTGAACTGCAGCACCCATTGCTACTGCTTCGTCAGGGTTTACGTCACGGCGCGCTTCTTTACCAAAGAACTCAGCAACTTTCGCTTGAACCATTGGCATACGAGTCTGACCACCAACTAGGATTACGTCAGTGATGTCGTTTACTGATAGATCAGCGTCAGCTAGAGCTACTTTTAGTGGCTCAAGAGAGCGTTGTACTAGGTCTTCAACTAGAGATTCTAGTTTTGCACGAGTCACTTTAATGTTCATGTGCTTAGGACCAGTTGCATCTGCAGTAACGTAAGGTAGGTTTACGTCAGTTTGAGAAGTAGAAGAAAGCTCGATTTTCGCTTTTTCTGCTGCTTCTTTAACACGCTGCATTGCTAGTGGATCGTTCTTAAGATCGATACCTTGCTCTTTCTTAAACTCGTCTACTAAGTAGTTGATTAGGCGGTTATCAAAGTCTTCACCACCAAGGTGAGTATCACCGTTAGTCGCTAGAACTTCGAATGTTTTCTCGCCTTCAACTTCATCGATTTCGATGATAGAGATATCGAATGTACCACCACCAAGGTCGTATACCGCGATAGTGCGATCGCCGCCTTTCTTATCAAGACCGTAAGCTAGCGCTGCTGCTGTTGGTTCGTTGATGATACGTTTAACTTCTAGACCTGCGATACGGCCAGCATCTTTTGTAGCTTGACGCTGAGCATCGTTAAAGTAAGCAGGTACTGTGATAACTGCGCCAGTTACTTCCTCACCAAGGAAATCTTCAGCAGTTTTCTTCATTTTCTTAAGAACTTCAGCAGAAACCTGAGGAGCCGCCATTTTTTGGCCTTTTGCTTCTACCCAAGCGTCACCGTTGTCAGCCTTAACAATTTTGTAAGGCATGATTTGGATGTCACGCTGAACTTCTTCGTCTTCAAAACGACGACCGATTAGACGCTTAATTGCAAATAGCGTGTTTTCTGGGTTAGTTACTGCTTGACGTTTCGCAGGTTGACCTACTAGCGTCTCACCGTCAGTGTAAGCAATAACCGATGCAGTAGTACGTTCACCCTCTGCGTTTTCAATTACACGTGGTTTGTCGCCGTCTAATACAGCAACACATGAGTTAGTAGTACCTAAGTCAATACCAATGATTTTACCCATCTGGCTATCTCCGAATAAATTCTATTTTCGTTTGGTTATAACCCCAATGTGGGGGGAGGAGAATCGGGTTTCAACCCTTGCTCACAAACAAAAATAATCAATGTTTGCTTCTCTATGCCACATAGATAAGGGCGGCAAAATGCTTTTCAAGGGCAGAATTAAAAAAAAGCGTCTTTTTTCGAAATTTATGTGTTTCTTTCTGATTAGTTGGGAACTCGTCACACTGCTGTAGCGCAACAAAACACCATTTCTCAGGTAAATGTATTTATGCCCGACTCTTCCTAAACAAAAAAACGAGCTCATAAGAGCTCGTTTCAATATTAGGGTTAAAATAAATGATTCAAGACATTAAGCGTTCGCTTGAGCAGGCTCAGCGTCAACGCCTTCTTCTTTACCAATCTCACCTTCTGTTTTTGCAACAATGGTGTTTACCGCCGTGTCGCCCACAACGTTTGAAGACGTACAGAACATGTCATTAATACGGTCAACCGCAGCAATAATTGCCAAGCCTTCAGGTGGTAAGCCTAGTTGGTGAAGCAAAACGCCTACCATTACCACGCCGCCTCCAGGAACGCCACCAGCACCAATAGATAATAGAAGAATAGTTAAACCAAGCGTGAAGATGTCTGCGGTGTTAATTGGCTGGCCAAAAGCGTTCGCAACAAACATCGTTGCTAGAGCAATATAGATAGACACACCAGACATGTTCATCGTTGCGCCCAGTGGTACACCGAAGCCAGCAACCGATTTAGAGACCTGAAGCTTTTCTGTCAGTGTTCGCATCGTTACCGGGATAGTCGCGTTTGAGCTCGCGGTAGATAAAGAGAACAGAATCTGCTCACGAGTTGCACGTAGGAAAGTCTTTGGAGAGGTCCCTGTCGCAAGACTTACTGCCATTGGATAGAAGAAGAAGATCCAGAACACCAACATCGCAACCACCAAGGCCACATAACCAGCCACGGACATCAATGTATTGGCGTTTAGTGTTGCACCCAATTGAATCATTAGCGCGAACACACCATATGGCGCAAGACTCATCACTAACCCAACCAGTTTCATCATGATTTCATTTGCCATTTTGAACGTGCGGATGGCAGGACCACCACGAGAATCCAAAGCTTGAATTGCAAGACCTGTCAGAATTGCCATGAAGATGATTTGCAGCATGTCGCCGTTAGCAAACGCTTGTACTGGGTTGCTAGGAACAATGTTAACAACTAGAGAGAAAATGTCCGGCGTTTCTGTCGTCGTCAGCTGTACGGCCTCAGATACCGTTCCTGCCAGATTAGCACCCGCTCCTGGCTGGAAAATCAAACCAACAGTCAAAGCCGCCGTAATCGCAATGATGGTGTTAAGAATGTAGAGGGTAAAAGTTTTTCCACCAAGACGACCAAATGCACTGATGTCTTTCAAGTCAACAATGCCGCATACGATTGAAACGTAAACTAAAGGAACAACAAGCAATTTGATCAGCGAGACAAACATGCCGCCAACGCCTTCTGCTGCTCCAAGTAGGTATGTATCAAAAATCGCAATACCGCTAAATAAGTACTGAATTGCTGTTCCGAGCACAAGGCCGGCAAACAAGCCTATAAAAATCTTACTAGAAAGCGATTTATCCATTATAAATCTCCGATATGTTGTGTCTGCTATTTACATCTTTGTAGTTATATATGCTTACTTTTAAAGCATTAGTCGCAAATCATACACACGAAGGTTACAAAATAAAGTGATAATTTACATTTTTGTTAACGGAATTGTTATAGAAAAAATGACTATCTTTACATTCCTATGCAGGACAAACATTCACACAACGAATGATTACAATTACTTATAGCCCTCTTCGTTCATAAACACGCAGTGAGATGAGAAGAAATCTCCTATAGGAAAATAATTAACCAATAAGAAAAAATATGAAGGGGATCAAACTTCCATTTTATCGATATACAATGAAGCTCATTACAACAACTTACGTTTAAAACAAAAAAGCGCCCATCAAAAAATGATGGGCGCTTTATATTTGAAAACAGGCAGTTAAGGTTATTTAGCAACCATTACCATTGCCGGACGAATCACACGGCCGTTTAGTTCGTAGCCTTTTTGCATAACAAACATAACTGTGTTTGATTCATGATCAGGGCTTTCCTGAATCGACATCGCTTGATGGAACTCTGGGTTAAATGCTTCACCTTCAGGGTTGATTGCTTTCAAGCCAAATTTCGCCACAACGTCGACAAACGTTTTGTGTGTTAACTCAACACCTTCTAGGAACGGCTTAACCGTTTCATTCTCTGTATCTGCCGCTTGAATTGCACGCTCTAGGTTATCAATAACAGGAAGCAACTCTTCGGCAAACTTGTTCAACGCAAACTTACGTGCTTTATCGATTTCTTGCTCAGTACGACGACGCATGTTTTCTACTTCAGCTTTAGAACGCAACACCGCATCTTGCTGCTCTTTTACTTTTGCCTCGCTAGACAGTAGTGCCGCTTCTAGTTGAGCAATCTTAGCGTCTGTCTCATCACCAATTTCTTCAAGCTCAGCTTCTACTTCTTGTGCTTCAGCTTCTACTTTTTCAGCCTCTTCGATGATTTGATCAAGCTCTTCTTCTGTAACTTTGTTTTCTTCGTTGCTCATGATATCTCCAGAATTCAACATAATGCCCTTAAAGCCATGCGCGTTTTTGCGGGCTTTAACCACATAAAAATTCGCATATTTAGGTGACTTGCCATTATTATGGGGATGAAGATTCCTGATTCAAGCCTCTTTAATGCGGAAATGCTATGAAAAATCCATGTAACGTGATCGCGATTATCGGAAAACCAAGAGATCAACAAGCAATTCAAACTCATAAAGAGTTGTACCAATGGCTGACCTCTGAAGGCTATAAAGTATTTATTGACGATCGCCTTGCCGCAATACTGGATGATATCCCGCAGAGTCAATTTGCCAGTTTAGTTGAACTAGGAAAAAATGCCGATCTAGCCATTGTGGTTGGTGGGGATGGCAACATGCTAGGCGCGGCAAGAATTTTATCCCGATTTGATGTACCAGTCATAGGGGTGAACCGTGGAAACCTGGGCTTCTTAACTGACTTAAACCCAGACGAGTTCCAAGCGTCTCTGCAAGCGGTACTCGACGGTGAGTATATTGAAGAAGAGCGCTTTCTCTTAGAAGCGGAAGTACACCGTCACGGGCAAATTAAAAGCCACAACGCTGCGCTAAATGAAGCTGTACTTCACCCAGGGCAAATTGCCCATATGATTGAATTTGAAGTGTACATTGATGAAAGCTTCGCCTTCTCTTTACGAGCCGATGGTTTGATTGTCTCCACACCAACGGGCTCGACCGCATATTCGCTTTCTGGCGGTGGTCCAATTCTTTCGCCTAGCTTGAATGCCATTTCACTCGTGCCAATGTTTCCTCATACCTTGTCGAGTCGACCTTTGGTGGTTGATGGAAAGCGTCGAATTAAATTGGTGGTGTCACCAGAGAACCGAGGAACACAAGAAGTTAGCTGTGATGGACAAGTGTCTCTCCCTGTTTCTCCAGGAGACGAAATCCACATCTATCAAAGTCCAAATGTGCTCAAACTCATCCATCCCAAGGACTACAACTACTATCACGTTTTACGTAACAAGCTTGGTTGGTCTAGTAAATTGTTCTAACACTTGTTACTCAGGGAAATGACTTCAATAAAAAAGCCAGCAGCTTAATTGCCACTGGCTTTTGGCTTTCTTAGACAAGAAATAGACACAAAGTAGTGAGGCGACACGATATTTGCTGTCATTAAAGAGAAGTTTATAAATTTTGATCCTGTGGGCAAAGTTTACACAAAAGATAGAAAAGCAAATTCAATGACCTATGTCCGGTGATATTCTCACCATGAATAGAGTATTAACTCTATTTCATAAAATCAATAAAGGACATATTATGAAGAAAACCATCATTCTGTCTGTTCTCAGTACATTAGCACTTATTGGCTGCCAATCAGAGGAAACGCAAGTCAACAGTGTATCCAACGCAAAAGCGGAAGATATCACTAAGACGAAGCGTGCCCTCGCTCAACAATTGAGTGAGAACTATGCTGCCATTGAACCCATGTTGAGAAGAGATATTACTCCACAACAGACTAGCGTCTCTGTATCAGCATTTGTTCAACAAAACCCCAACTCCGAGTTTAGCCATCAGCTTGTACAAGCTGACACTCAAATTCGTAGCTGGAAAGGTATTTCTGAATACTCAGATCAGTTGCTGGAAGTTCGTTTAGCGAATGAGAGCATGATAACAGCATGGCAAAGTGGCGAGGTCGAGCCATTATTTGCATTTGAACCAAGTGGTGATGATGAGAATTGGCAATATATCGAAGCATTTGATGTGTATGGCAACATCCATCAACTCGATGTTTACCAACTCCCAGATGTACCTGTACTCGTTGTTGATAACAACAGCTCTGCTGAGCTAAAAGCAGGCTTGCAAGCTATGCAAGCTGAGATGAAAAAACTCGGTCAGCCAGCTTTAGTTCAACCATACGTTGCTGATGAACAACGCCAAAATGCACCGCTATTGTCAAGTAGCACAGTGGGCGAAGCGGCTCCAATTCAAACAACGCAGTTGAAAAAGATCCGTCTAGCCGATGACAAAGAACCTTGGATCTCTGGCAAGGCAGAAATCTACGCTATCGTAACGGGCGTCAATCCAAGTCGTGATGAACCGACTCTCGATTTAGTGGAGCTTCCATACTTAGACTACGATAACCAAGATTACTACCCGAATCAGATCATTATTCACTGGTCTCGTTACCGCTGGGGCGCTGCAGATATCGTGCTCATGGAACAAGATGATGGTACAGACTATAAACAGTTGGCAAAACTCCTCGTTCAAGTTGCTGGAGAAGTGCTGAAAGCGATTCCAGATCCAGAAGTTCAGGCTTACGCGATTATTCCGCAAATCACTAATAAGATCATCGACACGATCCCTGACGGCGTCCTAACGAATGATGATGACTTCGTCGACGTTTACTACACACTAATGCAAGACACATCATACGTGGATCATCCAGGTGCTGGTGTGAATGCAGTAGTCACATTAGAGCCGCTCACGATTAACCCAACTCGTCCGTAACCTGTTCAATTTTAATGAGTCGTTGTAATCACTTCGGCTCATTTTTCCCACTTCATCACAAAAAAGCACCCCACACAGAAATTTTTTCTCACCCGCCTTTACTGTATAAAGAAACAGTATATACTGTTCTCTTATACAGTATTGTTCAGTTATACAGGTAAATAAAAAATGCTGGCTCATCTAAGTGTTAATAATTTTGCGATTGTTAAGTCTTTACAACTCGAGCTGTCTAAGGGCATGACCACCATCACAGGTGAAACAGGCGCGGGTAAATCCATTGCTATCGATGCTTTAGGGCTCTGCTTAGGCGGACGAGCCGATGCTGGCATGGTTCGACAAGGTGAAGAAAAAACCGAAGTTAGTGCCGCTTTTTTACTGGACAACAACCTACATGCAACGCGTTGGCTAGAAGATAACGATCTGCTTGATGGCAGTGAATGTATTTTGCGTCGCATCATCACAAAAGAAGGTCGCTCAAGAGCCTTCATTAATGGCAGTCCTGTCCCACTATCACAGCTCAAATCTTTAGGGCAACTGCTGATCAATATCCATGGGCAACACGCTCATCATCAATTGATGAAAAGCGAACACCAAATGGCTATGCTCGACCAATATGCAGGTCATCTAAACCTACTAAAAAGCACACGAAGTGCTTACCAGCATTGGCGTCAGGCAGACAATAACCTCAAGCAACTAAAAGAAAATAGCCAGCAAAACCAGGCGCAAAAACAGTTGCTTGAATACCAAATCAAAGAACTAAATGAGTTATCGCTAGGTGAAGAAGAATTTGCAGAGCTCGAGCAAGAGCACAAACGACTATCCAATAGTGGTGAACTCGCCACTACCTGTCAGCAAGCCATCGAACTTATTTACGAAGGTGAAGAAGTCAATGCGCTTGGTATTTTGCAATCGGCCAATAACTCCCTAATTCAACTAGCTGAGTTAGATGAAAAGCTATCTGAGCTACCCAACATGTTGTCAGAAGCGATGATTCAACTGGAAGAAACGAAGAACGAATTACGCAGTTATCTAGATGGCATAGATGTGGATCCTGCTCGTATGGCTTATGTAGAAGAACGTTTTTCTAAAGTGATGTCTGTTGCTCGCAAACACCACGTGATGCCAGAAGAACTATACCAACATCACCAAGATCTTCTGGCCCAAGTAGAAGCGTTAGATTGCTCTGATGAACGTTTAGATGAACTCGCGCAAGAAGTGGAACAAAAGTACCAAAGCTTCCTAAACCAAGCAGAAAAACTACACAAATCACGCAGCCGTTACGCTAAAGAGCTGAATAAGCTGATCACGCAAAGCATGCACGAATTGAGCATGGAAAAAGCGATATTCAATATCGAAGTCAGCAATGAAAACACGCACCCATCACCACTTGGCATGGACAGTGTGTGCTTCTTAGTATCGACCAACCCAGGACAGCCATTGCAACCTATAGCAAAAGTTGCGTCAGGCGGTGAGCTATCACGCATCTCATTAGCTATCCAAGTGATTACCGCTCAGAAAGTGGATACACCAAGCTTGATCTTCGATGAGGTGGATGTCGGTATTAGTGGTCCAACAGCAGCTGTAGTCGGCAAAATGCTACGCAAGCTTGGCGAGTCTACTCAGGTATTGTGTGTCACTCACCTCCCTCAAGTTGCAGGTTGTGGCCATCAACAAATGTTCGTGGCTAAACAAACAAAAGCTGGCCAAACCGAAACACAAATGCACGCATTAGATGAACAACAACGTGTGGCAGAATTAGCTCGCCTACTTGGAGGTAGCCAAATTACAGATTCTACCCTTGCAAACGCCAAAGAGCTCCTCATCGCCGCTTAGCCATGCTCTTTCAAAGATAGAGTCACGAACACTACTCCGTGACTCTACCTCCCCCATCACCATATCAAAGTGCTTGGGTTCTGATTCCCTTTCGAAATAATGGTCAGTGCCACCCCATAGCTCAATAACTTGGCTATTTGTCATTAGTTACCGCTTAAACTGGATAGAAAATCGCTCATCGACATAAACATACATGTGAGAGAATCAATAAATGCAACTCAACTCAAAATTCGTTGTCAGATTTCCTATCATACGACGCATAGCTTTTTACATCTGCGTCGAGCTTGTTTATTATCAGCGCAGTATTTTAAAGGTTACTAAGAAATTATTATGCAATTAAAGAAGTGGTTAGTTGCCGTACCATTAGCAATGACATTGCTGACAGGATGTTCGGTATTGGAAAAACTGGTTTATCGCATTGATATCAACCAAGGCAACTATGTAGAACAAAGTGCGGTAGATAAATTAAAGTTTGGGATGACTAAAGCACAGGTTCGCTTCGTACTAGGGTCGCCAATGCTTATTGAAAACGGCTACCCAAACACTTGGTACTACATTTATCACCATACTCCTGGTCACGGTGATCCAGTGCAAAAAGACCTGATCGTTAACTTTAACGATCAAGGCACACTCGCAGATATCAGTGGTGACTTCCCAAAAAGTGACGCTTTTTACGAACAGATTCAGTAAACGACTTTTGCAAAAAACCTCTCACATGAGAGGTTTTTTATTATCTAGATATCGCGCAATCACACTTTGAATCAATGACGCCATCCATTGGGATTGATATCAAGTCTACTTATTCTTACGTACAGAGCTAGGCTTACCACCGGTGACTGGGTCTGCATTCCCCTCGGCTTTAGCCTGCTCCGCCCGCTTACGACGAATCTCTTTCGGGTCTGCGAGTAACGGACGATATATCTCTATTCGATCTCGATCTCGAACGGTCGCATCTAACTTCACATTACGACTAAACACACCCACTTTATTCTTAGATAAATCAATTTCAGGGTATAACTCTAACACGCCAGATTGTCGAATGATCTCTTCTACCGTTGCGTGATTATTCACCACTAAATTAAATACACGCTGTTCATGAGGAAGAGCATAGACAACCTCTACGTGAATCATATCTGACTCAATACTCATAACACTCGTAGACCTGTTTTGCGCGTTTAGTGAATGCATTTACCATGTTACTGGTAAGCTCGTTAAAAACCTTACCGAAGGCCATCTCAATCATTTTACTTGAGAATTCAAACTCAAGCTTTAGCTCAACCTTGCAAGCTTGCTCATCTAGCGCGGTAAAAATCCAACCACCACGCAACGTCTTAAACGGGCCATCCACCAAGTTCATCATAATTGCTTGGCCTGGGATCAGCTCATTTGCAGTAGTAAACGTTTTACTGATACCAGCCTTCGCCACATCGACAGAAGCCACCATACCATTACCCGAAGACTCAATGATTCTAGAGCCCGAGCAACCAGGCAGAAACTCAGGGTATTTAGCAACATCGTTAACCAGATTGAACATCTGTTCAGCACTAAAAGACACAAGCGCAGAACGGCTGACTTGCTTCATACATACTCCTATCGATACATGTACAGATTTAAAGCTCCTGCCAATTTTACTTTTATTCCACGATTGCGCAAATAAAAGGATTTCCTATCCGATATCCAACCCGTATAATGTCGCTATTATGGCAAAGAAAAAAACGAAACAAAAAGCGGGTAGCAATACTATCGCGCTGAATAAAAAAGCTCGCCACGAGTATTTCATCGATGATGAAATCGAAGCTGGCTTGGAGCTCCAAGGTTGGGAAGTGAAAGCCCTTCGCCAAGGTAAAGCCAATATTTCTGAAAGTTACGTATTTATGCGTGACGGTGAAGCCTTTGTGAGTGGCATGACAATCACTCCTTTAAATCAGGCATCGACACACGTTGTGGCGAACCCCACACGTGTGCGTAAACTACTAATGAGTCGTCGTGAACTAGACAACCTATTCGGACGTGTGAACCGTGAAGGTATGACATTAACGGCGCTCTCTCTGTACTGGTCTCGCTCTTGGGTGAAACTAAAAATTGGCGTAGCAAAAGGTAAAAAGCTGCACGATAAACGTACGGATTTAAAAGAAAAAGACTGGGCAAGAGAGAAAGCACGCGTAATGAAGAGTACACTGCGTTAATCTTGACCACTTAAACGCATAGTACTGGACAGCCAATGCTTTTCTGTTACTATGCGAATATTACCTGGGGCTGATTTAGGATTCGACGGGAATTCAGAAGTCTGAGGTGCATGCCGAGGTGCGGTAGGCCTCGTTAACAAACCGCAAAAAAATAGTCGCAAACGACGAAAACTACGCACTAGCAGCTTAATAACCTGCTCAGAGCTCTCTCGCCCTAGCTTCCGCACGTAAGACGGGGAATAACGAGGGATCAAACCCAAACGCGCTAGCCCGGATTCTCCCGCCTGAGAGATGAACGGCGAATTTTAATTCAGGCTAGTCATTCATTAGCGTGTCGGTTCGCAGGTGGGTGGCGAAATTAAAGATCGACTAAGCATGTAGTACCAATGATGAACGGTTTTCGGACGCGGGTTCAACTCCCGCCAGCTCCACCAAACGTTTGGAAAAGGCCACCTTCGGGTGGCCTTTTTTGTACCTAAAACATCAAAAATTCAATCACTTAACTCACCTTCCTGTCTTATTCTGTCTCATCGCGTCTCATATCTGCTCACGTTTTTAGTACCCGCCCAGTTACCCTATACTCTCATCCAAGATATTTCGGGTACTAAATAGGTTTAAAAATGGCAAGACCAGCAGTTCAACTGACAGACAAAAAAGTCAAAAGCACAAAACCAACTGGCAAAGAACAATTGCTCAGTGATGGACGAGGCTTACAGCTTAGAATAATGCCAAATGGAACTAAGTCTTGGCGTTTCGTATACAAGAGTCCAGCGACAGGGAGGCGCAGCAATATAACCTTGGGCAAGTACCCAGATCTATCGATAGCTAATGCTCGGAAAATAACAGAAGGCCACCGTGAGTTAGTAGCATTAGACATTGATCCAAAACACCACAAAAAAGAAGAAAAGGAAAAAGCCGACGCTATATATAAGCACACGCTATTCAATGTTTCACAGCAGTGGATAGAACAAAAGAAATCAACAGTTACCGAAGATTATGCGAAAGATATCTGGCGTTCATTTGAGCTGCATGTTTTTCCTTCTTTGGGCTCACAACCTATTTCTATGATTACAGCTCAAACTGTAATTCAAACTCTAAAGGTTGTCGAAGCCAAAGGCTCTTTAGAAACACTCAAACGATTATCTCAACGGCTAAATGAAGTCATGCTTTACGCTATGCACAGTGGCTTAATTAACTCCAATCCAATAAGCAATATTTTTGCTACTTTTAAAAAGCCTCAACAAGAGCACATGAAAGCGCTAGAACCACACGAATTACCCGAATTAATGGCAACTTTAACTGAAGCAAACATCAAACGTTCTACACGATGCCTGATCAAGTTTCAACTACATACAATGACCAGACCAAACGAAGCTTCTGGAGCCAAGTGGTCAGAATTCGATTTAGAAAATCGAGTTTGGACAATACCTGCAGAGAGGATGAAAAAACGCAAAGAACACCGAATACCTCTAACGGACGAAGTCATCGTTCTATTAAATACGATGAGCTCGATGAGAGTAAATAGCGAATATGTTTTTCCGTCGGCAACAGATCCAAAAAAACCAATGCATAGTCAAACTGCTAATATGGCTCTAAAACGCATGGGGTTTGGAGGTCGATTAGTTTCCCATGGTTTACGTTCTATAGCTAGCTCAACGCTAAATGAAGCTGGACACGACTACATTTTAATTGAATCAGCACTCGCTCACCTTATTGGTACCAAAACACATCGCGCATATAGCCGAACAGATTACCTAGAACGTAGAAGAGATCTTATGGCTTGGTGGAGTAAGCACATTGTTGATGCCACTCGAACAGGTATTTAGCTAAGCTAGCGCAGTTCGAAGGACAATAATCATCGTGATGCTAAAAAGAACTTTACTTACTTCTACACAGCGAAGAACCGCTAGAGTTGCAGATCAGCCTTGGGCGATAATGGCATTAATTTTGACGACAACGTTTCAAAAAGAACATCTGACAGCTTTATATGGAGTGAAATACCGTTAAATATTAACATTATAAGGCTTAGTTAGAATCTGTTAGTTGATTAAACGATCACAAGCAAGAGCAATCAATCTTTCTTTACTAACCAATCCAAGTAGAACTTGATACTCGTCAATTTGGCTAAAAAATGTGATACCATCAACAAATAGAGATCATTATCAAGCAAAATAGAAAAATTTAACGCAATCTCTGAACCGAAATCACACTTTAGCCGTATCAATAGAGTCTCTAAGAAGGCTGTAAATAAACAGCATATCGTTTTGTTATTTCAACTTATTCTTGTGCGTCAGGATTATGACGTTTTGTTAATAATGAAAATATCAACTCAATCTTTTGTAAGATCAACGCGCTTAGTAGACGGAAAAGTTATGCATATAGATGATACGAAAAACAACATCAGTTCAGTGTAAGAATAATATGTACGAATATAACTATACGGATACTGGAGTCATCGTAAGAACCGATGCTTCATTTGTTAAGCTTGACTTTTTGTTTCAACCAATAATCAATTTGAAGCAGAGGAAAGTAAAGCATCTTGAAATCTTGTCTAAAGTCTTGAGTGATTCCGGTGAATCTTTATACAACGAAACGTTTTTCTCTGAAATTGATCAAGAGTTCATAAAAATGGTTGCGCTAGCTCAGATTAGGTTTTGCAGTAAGCTAAAAGTCCGTATTCCCATAACTGTTAATATCACTTTATCATGTTTAAAGGATAGTTTTTTTTTACAAAGTCTCTTAAATGAACGTGACGTTAACTTTGATATTGAAATTACAGATATCGACTGTGATGTAAATTGCGGCCGTTTACAAAGTAGTATCAGATTATTAAAGCGCTCTGGCGTAGGATTGTTATTAGATGATTATTATCATAGAAACAATATTGCTAACATATCATTAGGGTTTATAGATTGGGATTACATTAAAGTAGACAAGTCTTTCCTTCATCATAACTGCGATGATATTAATGCAATAAAATATCTATTGAGAGTAATATCTCCTTACGCCAAGAAAGGTATTATTTTAGAAGGTGTTGAAACCTCTTATCAGCACGACGTCGTGAAGAACCTTGATGTTCTGGTTCAAGGATACTTTTATTCTCCTCCAATAAGCTGGGCACAGCTAGAAAGAAAGATGAACACAACGAATAAAAAACATGTTTAAGATAAGAAAGATAAAAGTAAATTTAAAAACAAAAGATACCGGAAGCTTTGTATCTAAGTCAAAACATATAATTAAACTTACTGGTTTTTTCGGAGCTATCTCATACCCAGGATGCGTCATCGTGATCGAGGGTGAAGCTTTGATTCAGTTACCCTCAAATACATTAATAAATTTTTCGTTGAAAGAAGAGTTATCCGATGACTTTTATTTATATTTAGTAATGTGTGACATGGATTATGATAACTATGCTTTTAATAAAATGAAACCTTATATCGACTCGTTAATTCATGTTCAAAATGGAATTTTCGAACACACTAATTTTCTACAAGAATTAATAAATAGAGATGCTTTTAGAACTCTAAAAAAACTTGATATTAAAAGAACTAACTCTATATCTGAACGTATTCATCGTCTAATATCTAAACAAATCCAACATCGTTGGACAGCAGAAGAAATATCCAAAAACCTTAATATGTCAAAATCTACACTTATGAGGAGGATATCTCAAGAAAAAACGACGTTATCAGACTTGATACTTTCAGCAAGAATGAATAAAGCTGCTTATTTACTATTGAAGAAAAAACATCCTATAAAAAAGGTAGCTCACTTAACAGGTTTTTCTAGCGCATCTTACTTTTGCAAAAAATTTAAGGAAACATATGGGAACTCCCCTAAGCAATTTGTTAACTTAATGGACTATAAACAAAAAGAAACGCAGCGCGAATGCGCCTGTTAAATGAATAAATTTAAAATGGACACCTTTTGACTAGAACACAATTAATAGTTAACTAGTGTTGTGTTGGGTTTTCTTAAAACTACCTATTTAAGCATTCGAAATAGGTGGTGTTCGTGTAGTCAACAAAAATCGCAGATTACACTTTGGACTTCTTTAACCATGCTCTCGCATGCCATTGAAATGGCAACGTTCTTCTGTCTTGCTCATCTAACCAACAAAGTGATTCACAGAACATCAATTTGTTAAGCCGATACTTCTTAGTCAGATTCTTACCCCAAAACGATTGATAATCCCGAACTTCAAAGCAAGCCAACTTATGTAAATAACTCAACTGCTTGAGAGGATCTCTAAACTCCTGCTTCATAAATGGTCTAGCTTGTCTATTCTGTTTGATATGCTTAGGGTGTAACTTCGATAACTTCTCTCCTAGCCGTTCAATTGCCTCTTCATTACCCGATTTACGCATAAGAACATGGTAATGAGGTAACCATTTTTGTGGCGAATCATGAAAATCTAACTCGAACGCCCCCAATACCGGACCACTGATACCACATCTAGATAATAACTTTCTCAATCTGTCTTTATCTTTAGGGATGTCATAATTGACGAAGTCATATGCATCGACTCCACGCGAGTATTGAATAATAGTATAGATACCATATTCAGTACCCATTGCTTGCTCTTGGTCAAGTAAGATTGAAGCAATGATGTTGTTAACACGTTCTATTTTAAACTGACGATTGCATTTTTTACATGCCACGCTCTTACACTCGTATAAACCTTCATTGCAAGACTCAAGCTTATCTGCCAACTCATGCAATCGACCACAACCGTATCTTTGACCACGACTCTCATAGACATGATCAGCCATTTTTCTGAGCAGCTTAATACGATAATCGTTCTCTAAATAGGCTTCGTACTCGCTCATTAACCAATCACACTCTTCTAATCTGCTTCCAGATAAGAATATGTCTAGTTTCATCTTCTCCATACCTCTTCGAGTAGCTTTTGCCCTTTATCTAATTGTGGTAATAGAAAAATACTTTGGCGCTCTTCAACCCAAGCATCCACTTCAGATTCTTTCCATGCGACTCGGTTTTTCGAAAGTCGATATGAACTTGGAAACTCTCCTGATTTCATCAAGCGATAGATCTGAGCTCTGCTATACGAAGTTCTTTCTAACACCTCTCCAATTTTCATATATCTCTCATTCGCCATGTCTTTTGTCTCTGTTTCAAATAATGGTGCTATCGTATCAAACTACAGAAACCACCTTGTGAGCCTCACAAGTCATCACAAAAAACAGTGAGACTCACAACTTAAAAAGCACTATAAAACAGTAAATTAAAACATTATTATGTGAGTCTCACATTGAAAATGCATTTAAATAGATGGAAAAATCGTGTAGCGTAAAGGATGTAATAAGGAACGAGAATTGATTATGAAACGTAGAAGTGATGCAGCTATAAGACAACAATATGTAACACAAAGAAGAAAAGATTCAGGACTCGTAACCAAGAGAATTCATGTGTCAAATGTCGCACTAGACAAACTTGATGCCATTGGAACTAAACTTGGCTTCTCAAGTAAGGAACTCCGTAACAGTGAAAATTTGTCCGCAATTATCGAGCTTTGTCTTAGTACTTTTTTAGACGGAAGCTTTGAAGGTAAAGCGAACCGCAAAGAAGCTCTGTACCTGATGCAAATCCACAACATAGCTAAGTTCAAAAAGCAACAAGGATTCAATGACAAAGCTATATCTAACTTTCTTGAAGATTCTGGCTATGAGACACCGTTCATCGCCAAAAGAGTGGTCAATACACAAAAATATCGTCTTAGAATGGTAGAGAAATGGACTGATGTGCTTGTAGGAAGATTAAAAAAAGAAAGCTATGTTCAAAAACAAACCCAACTCATTGGCGAGTGTCATCGTCCAAAAAGGATAATTCGCAAGAAACCTCATATAAGACGAGAATGTGAGGTGTTTCGAGATGAAGATTTCTCTATTTAGATAATCTTCACCTATTCTAAAAAAGAGTTGGGAGAACAGAACACACTCACATGGGTGACTAAACTCAACATAGATCACATTTCTTAAATCTGACCCACTTTTTCTTTTAGTACCCAACAAGTTACCCAAAGCAAAAGCTAAAATGAAATTTTTCATTTAAAATCATTGAGATAAAAAACAGTTTCAGATGCCGCCAGCTCCACCAAACGTTTGGAAAAGGCCACCTTCGGATGGCCTTTTTTGTATCTGCTATCCGTACTTATGTTGCAACAGTACACGATCTACTTTTACGATGTTACTTTCTATTAGAGCACGGCTTCTTTTATAGCCTATAGAAAAATAAGCAGACGATCTCTAATAATCAACACTTCCAACTTTATAAATATTTTATTCATTAGTAATTTTATGCAGATAATTAAATCTCTTAAAAAATAAAAATGCGAAGCCATTTAGCTTCGCATTTTTTTTGGGTTAAACATGGTTAACAATATTAGAAACGATATTCCACACCTAGCGATGCTTGGTTAAAATCAGTTTTTGTGTTTGCACCATTAGCTACGTTCTCTGCATTCAGTTCTACGTCATACCACATATATTCTGCGTTAACTAAGAAGTTATCAGTAACTTTAAAACCAACACCGGCACCAGCGAATACACCTTCGTCATCTTTGTTGCCTTGGAAGCCCGCAACGTTGTAATCCGTCGAGTACCACATTTGACCGCCTTTTGCGTAAAGATCGACACGATCAGCAATAGGGGCTGTAACTTTTAGTGCTGCGGTGTAACCGTCCGTTTCGGCATTTGCTAGGTTATTACCATAGCTACCAAAATCAATGTAACCGCCCTCTAACGCTAAGTAAGGGTTAAAACGGTAACCAACCAAGCCTTGAATAGCATCGCTGTCATCATCAAAGTCATCTTGTCCATCAACTTTTAAGTAGCCATAGTTGGCGCCGACATAAACACCATGATCTTTGGAGTCCGCTGCGTGAGATAAAGTACTAAACGTTGCTAAAGAAAAAAGGCCAATCAAAGTAACAACATTGCTTTTCATTTCGTTCTCCTAATATAAGTGCCATTGAAAGTTCGAATTATATAAAGCAAATGCAATGCCAATTTTAATTTAATGAAAAACATTTTCTACTTTATAAAAAATTGACATTATTTTGAAATTAGAACAACAAAACTAAAAGTTATACCGTTTTATTTACCTTGAGAAAACAATATTAGATTTCTGTAAATACTAATGATGTAAAACATTCTATTTTATTTGTAGTTTTTTCAAAAGATAGGGGAAATCAATAAACAAACCCCAATCATCAATTATTTACATACCCATTATATTTAGGGTTCTTTATGAACGAGTAAGGAAGGTAATCACACATCGGCTTATTCTCTCTTTGCTTCAATAGGTAAATCTCCTACTCTGTGAAGAGGCTATCTCCATGGGACTGAAGTATGTTAAGAGGCAGTGAGTACCCTTCTATCCGAGCATTGAGGACGTTTGTCGCGGTTGCAAATTACCTCAGCTTCTCTAAAGCGGCGGATGCCCTATGCATTACACAAAGCGCAGTAAGCAAACAAGTCGCCGCGCTTGAACAACTAGTGGGTTTACCTTTAATACAAAGAGGCTCGAATGGTATTGAGTTAACTGAGGAAGGAAAACGCTACCTACCGCAAGTCACAGAAGCACTAGAACTTATTCAGAATGCAACCGCCAACTTAATCCAATCAGATTCAAAGCAAGAATTGCTCACCGTGGATGTTACTCCTTCTTTCGCTAGCCTTTGGTTGGTCCCTCATATTGATGACTTCCACCAACGACATCCCAATATCCGTGTAAGAATCTGTACCGGAGATGGGAACGTCAAAGGTTCAAGCGGTGAAAGCGACTTGCATATTCGTTGTCTTCCATTGTCCACGCATTATGAATACAGCCACTTACTATGCCAAGAAATACTGCTATTGGTCGGTTGCACTAATACTCCTGCACTCAAGAGTGTGCACGCTGTTAGCGACTATCCGTTGATACCTCAAATCACTCGCCCTCAGTTGTGGGAGCAATTTAAGGCGGCACATGCAGTAGAATCAACCGTTACCTATCACTCTGTAGGCTTTGAACATTTTTACCTAGCTTACGAAGCCGTCAAAATGGGAAAAGGACTCGCCTTACTTCCTGATTTTATGGCGCAGAATTCTATTTTAAGAGGGGATATCCAACGTATTCTCAACCTATCTTTACAGAGTGGTTATGGTTATTACGTGATGATCCCGAATTATCGCCTATCGGCTAAGAAAGTGGCGGCGTTTTACGAATGGTTGAAGAGCAAACTAAGCTAATATTGTTTTCTTGAAATGCTTTTGGTAAACCAAAACAACTCAAAGACTTCAGTATCTGTCTGCTCCAAATTGTGGCATTCTCATTAACACTGTTTCAAAAGGATAAATGGATTGAAAGATATGGACAGCAATTCGCCCAAACTCTCATTACGTACCATTGAGCCAACGGATTACCCTGAGCTTGCAGAACTAATGGACTTAGTGTTTCCTGATGTTGGCGGCTCATGGCCACGGCTAACTATTATGGATCTCATTCATCAGTTTCCTGATGGCCAAATCTGTATTGAAGATAACGGCAAAATAGTCGGTGCAGCATTAACCATTAAAGTGGACTACAACCGCTTTTCTCTTCCTCACCTGTATACCGACATCATTACCGAAAACAACGTCATACAGAATCAAGTAACCGGTGATGCAATGTATGGTCTCGATGTATTTGTCCACCCAGACTATCGAGGGCTACGTTTAGGTCGACGTTTATATGATGCACGTAAAGAGCTTTGCCGTAGTAAAAACTTCAAAGCCATTTTAGCCGGTGGTCGCATTCCTAATTACCACCAATACGCAGATGAACTGAGCGTTGCAGAGTACATCGACAAAGTAAAACGCCGTGAGCTTCATGACCCTATTTTGTCTTTTCAGCTTGCTAACGACTTCGATGTAAAACGTATCATGCGTGGATACTTGCCAGAGGACAGTGCTTCTAAAGGTTACGCGACACTGCTGGAGTGGGATAACTTTTTCTACGAAGAGGATATTCAATCCGTACACGATGTAGAAAAGACTCTGATTCGAATTGGTGTTGTACAGTGGCAAATGCGCGCGATGAATGACCTGGAGGATTTGCTCGATCAAGCTGAGTTCTTCATTTCTTCTCTTGCGAATTACAAGGCCGATTTCGCCCTATTCCCTGAGTTCTTTAACGCACCGCTGATGGGCTTGCAAAACGACAAAAATTCCGTTGAAGCAATCCGCTTTTTGGCTAGCTTTACAGAAGAGATCAAAAACCGTTTCTCGCAGATGGCAGTCACCTACAACATCAACATTATTGCAGGCAGTATGCCCGTTATCGAAGATGGCAAACTGTATAATGTGGCCTACTTGCTGCAACGAGATGGTGAAATTAACGCTCAATATAAAATCCACATCACGCCTCATGAACAAAGAGACTGGGTGATCGACGGTGGTGACAATGTTCAAGTGTTCGAAACCGATGCGGGCAAAGTCGGCATACTGATTTGTTATGACAGCGAATTCCCTGAATTGGGAAGAATGTTAGCAGAACAAGGCGCACAAATTGTATTCGTTCCTTTCTGGACGGACACAAAAAATGGCTATCAACGAGTACGAATTTGTTCCCAATCGCGTGCCATTGAAAACGAATGCTATGTTGCAATTGGTGGTAGTGTTGGTAACTTACCTCGTGTTGATAACGTGGACATCCAGTACGCGCAATCTGCCGTATTCTCTCCGTCGGATATCTACTTCCCGCACGATGCGACCTTGACAGAAGCAAGCGCCAACACCGAAATGATGATCTTCGCCGATGTTGATTTGACTAAGTTGAAGCAACTTAATACCGAGGGTTCAGTAACCAACTTACGTCACCGACGTCTTGATTTGTATGGCGCATTTACTAAAGCTAAAGAGTCATAATGGTGTGCCTTATTCGCCGCCACACGGGAGCGTGGCGGCGAATAAAACAAGCAGCAGATTGATTCCGCACAATAATCAGAGGCATGTCAGTTTTTCTCAGCGGTGAGAAACAAGAATTGACCCAGTAGGACATTCGGAGTATCACTCCAACTTCGTTCCGCTTTTATTAGGGGAAAGCTTTTGGAACACATTAACGAACTTCTCATGTCAATGAAGCCTTTGCTCGAGCAATACGGCTACTTGGCGCTGATTGTCAGTATATTTCTAGAAGGGATAGGTGTACCGATGCCTGGTCAATCGCTGATGATCGCGGCATCTTTGCTCTCTTCAGAACAAGTCATGAACCTAAGTATGGTTATGATGGTATCGTGGCTAAGCTGCTTTTTTGGGAATACCTGTGGTTACCTAATCGGGTATTACTTTGAAGGCTGGTTGGATAAAAAAGGCTATATCTCTGGCCCGAAGATGCAAACACTTCAACTGACTATCCAGAAATACGGCCCTACGTGCTTGGTCGTCAGTCGCTTTATTGAAGGAATGAAGCAATTTATGCCTCTTGCGTGCGGTATCGCGAAAATGCCACGTAGAGAGTTTTTGCTCGGTAACGCCCTCGCGGCGACGGTTTGGGTATTGGTATTCAGCTTGTTAACTCACTTTGCATTTGAACATTTAAGCGTGTTGAGCAACCTGTACACCGAATACAAATATCTGGTATGGGCATTTGCTGCTGTCTTATTTACGTGGATGGTTTTAGGTATTGTTAAACGCAAAAAAGCCAAATCAATGCAATAACGACAGCCTCTTCATTGGCGCATAACTAAAGCTCGTGGTATCAGTGAGATACGTAATACGAGCTTTTATTTTTTTCTTTACGCGCAAAATTTAAACAGCCATTTAGACGTCTAGACGTTGACAATGCGTAAATGTGATATTAGTCTGCTCTTCTCTCTTATTATTAACATTGTCGTTTACATGTCCGGTTCCCAACAAACAACTAAAACAGTTGCACCTTCTGCGGTCGCACTGATCCCATTGATTGTATTCCTTGCGCTGTTTATTGGCGTAGGCACTTACTTATCTTTGCAAGGCGTTGAATTTGCCTTCTACCAGCTGCCTGCACCCATCGCGGTATTACCAGCCATCATCATTGCGTTTCTTTTAAGTAAAGAGAAACTTAACCGCTCAATCGAACACTTCATGCGTGGTGTTGGCCACCCAGACATCATCGCAATGTGTATGATCTATCTGCTTGCTGGTGCCTTTGCTGCGGTAGCAAAAGCCTCTGGCGGTGTTGATGCAACGGTGAACCTTGGTTTATCCGCAATTCCAACCAGTATGATTTTACCGGGCATTTTCCTGATTTCTGCTTTTATCGCAACAGCAATGGGCACTTCGATGGGTACCATCGCAGCCGTTGCACCCGTAGCGTTAGGCATTGCTGAATCAGCAGGAATGAGCTTACCGTTAACCGCAGGCGTTGTGCTGAGCGGCGCTATGTTTGGTGATAACCTTTCTATCATCTCTGACACCACCATCGCGGCGACACGCTCTCAAGGTTGTGAGATGAAAGACAAGTTTAAAGAGAACATTCGTATTGCTTTGCCTGCGGCGTTGATCGCGATTGCAGTGTTCGCTTTCAACAGTACAGCGACTCAAGTGCCTGCAACTGGCGATATTGAGTGGCTAAAAGTCTTGCCGTACATCACTATTTTGATCCTAGCGGTATCTGGTGTGAATGTGTTTGTGGTTCTGTCGATTGGTATCCTTTTGGCTGGCGGCGTGAGCTTGGCATCGATTGACAATTACGGACTGACTAATCTAGCCCAAGACGTATACAAAGGCTTTGGCAACATGCAAGAGATCTTCTTGTTGTCCATGCTAATTGGAGGTTTGAGTGAACTGATGCGTCGTCAAGGCGGTCTTGCTTTCCTAACCAATTTCGTTAGCAGCCTTATCCACGCGTTTGGCTCTAGCCATTCAAAACACGCGAACAGCCGCGCAAGTGAGCTAGGTATCGCGGGCTTGGTTTCTATGGTGAATGGTTGCACGGCAAATAATACGGTCGCCATCATCGTATCGGGTAGCGTGGCGCGCCAGTTGGCGGAAGAGAACAATGTCTCTCCTCGTCGCTCAGCAAGCTTGTTGGATATTTTCTCGTGCGTGGTACAAGGCATTTTGCCCTACGGCGCGCAAGTATTGTTGCTAGGCTCAGTATTTAACCTTTCTCCATTAGAAGTGGTTGCCAACTCTTACTACTGTTTCGCGCTGGCAATTGCAGCCATTGTGGCGGTGTTTATCAAACACCCAGCTCGCCAACCCGCAGTGCAAACCGAAAACTAACGACAAATACCGAAAAGGCTCCGATGGAGCCTTTTTGCTTTCCGTTCTTCTTTATTTTCCTTGCTTCAAACAGATTCACTTTAAAACTGAACGCAAACTTTGCGCACTGTGTAAAGGAATCGCGAAGCGATGCGCCACATCGCGTAGAGCCTCCACCTGATCCGCGTTACTGATTGCTAATTCGCCTGCCACATCGAAGTGGTTATTCTCAAACCCAACTCTCACATCGAATCCAAGTAACATCGCACTCGCTAAACAGTCTTGCTCTCGCGCGCCAAAAGCACAAATGGCACATCGAATTTCTTCCTCGTCAAAACGCGCCAAATTCAAACCTCGTAAATCCCATGGCGAAGACTGTTGAGCTTGGTGATAACGCCCTAACACCACTAATGCATGCTGATACGTTTTAGGTAACACGCCCGCATCACGCAGTTGGAAATAACGTTCAATGTCGGTTGCATCATAGAGAATAATTTGGCTCACGATGTTGTTTTCAGCCACCCAATGGAAAAAGTCATTCCCTTCTTTCTCACTTGCGCGATCGGGGATTAACTCCCTCAATGCGAAAGAAGCCGCTTCAGGTTTCACAGCTTTGACTAACGCCCTCTGTTGTGGCGGAGAATATAAACCCACCGCTTCTGTGGTGAGCTGAACCATCATGGTTTCTCCCACCGCTTCTTTCACGGCATGGTAAATTTCCATGTTGTCGTCGATGTCTAATGAATGACGTCCGTTGGCGTCTCTAGCATGCAAATGGATCATGGCAGCCCCTGCTGTTTGACAAGCGATAGCCTCTGCAACCAGTTCGTCTGTTGTCATGGGTAAGTTGGCGTGATCATGCTTGGTTTTTCTTGCGCCGTTTGGAGCCACGATAATGGCGATGGGTTCTCGCAAATATTGGTTTGCTACTTCCATGTCTCCGCCACCTCTTTTAACGTCAGTGAGAGTTTGCCAACTAGTTCATCAATATGATGAGACTGAATAATGAATGGCGGTGCGAGCAAAATATGGTGCCCATTAAAGCCATCAATCGTTCCGCCCATTGGATAGCACATTAAGCCATTTTCCATTGCTCGCTGTTTGATGCGTTTGTCTGCCAATGTGGCTTTACTCAGCGGCGACTTGCTTTCTTTATCCGCCACCAGCTCAATGCCAAAAAACAAGCCTTTACCACGAATGTCGCCAATGTATGATAAATGGGCCAATGCAGAAGTAAGCTCATTACGCAGCAAAGCACTTTGCCGATTAACCGCCGTTAATAAGTCATCTTGGAAGATGGTTTGAATGGTTGCCACGGCAGCAGCGCACGCCACAGGGTGCGCCATAAAAGTATGACCATGCTGGAAAAAACCGCTTCCATCAGCAATAGCTTGATAGACTCGATCATTCGCAACCACCGCGCCAATAGGTTGATAACCCGCACCAAGCCCTTTAGCCATACAAACCAGATCGGGCTCTGCCTCTTCTTGCTCAAACGTAAAAAAACTACCACTTCGCCCAACGCCACACATGACTTCATCCAAGATCAATAACACATCGTATTGGTCGCATATTTCGCGAATACGTTTGAAGTAACCTTGAGTCGCAGGCACAGCTCCAGCGGTGGCTCCCACAATAGGCTCAGCGACAAAAGCCATGACATTCTCAGCCCCCAGCTCAAGAATTTTTGCCTCTAGTTCATTCGCCGCTCGCAATGAGTAATCCAATTCCGACTCATGACTCTGCTGATAACGATAAGCATAGCAAGGGGCAATGTGATGACTCGGATGCAAGATAGGTTTGAACGGTTCACGTCGCCATTCATTACCACCGACCGCCAGAGCTCCCAACGTATTGCCGTGATAACTTTGCTGACGCGCGATGAATTGCTTTTTCTCTGGCTTACCTGATTCCACAAAATACTGCCGCGCCATTTTTAGTGCCGACTCCACCGCTTCTGATCCGCCACTGACTAAATACACATGGTTGAACTGCTCAGGCATATGCTGACAAATCAATTCCGCTAGTCGCTCACTGCTGTCACTAGTAAAAAATCCAGTATGAGCAAACGGCACTCTCTCGAGCTGTTCCAACATGGCTTTTTTAACGGCTTGATGACTATGGCCAAGGTTTGATACCGCAGCGCCACCACAAGCATCGAGATACTGTTTTCCTTGTTTATCGAATAGATAAACACCTTCACCTTTATCGATGATTGGCAGCGTGGCATGGCAATGACGGTGAAATACGTAAGACATTTGAGTCCCTTCCAATGTATAAGATTTGCACATATCATCAGGAACAAACCCAAACGCGACAAGGGAATAAATTTCACCCACCATGAGCTTTTGGAATACCACACCCCAAAAACAATAAAGCCTTTGATATTTAAACAATAAAACAAATAAAGGCCAGCTTTTTTAAAGGCAGGCCTATGGGTAACCAAAAGCTAAAAAAAGAATCGTTTTACGCGTTTAGTGCCTGTTCTAAATCGGCTAGGATATCGTCAATATGCTCAATACCCACAGATAAACGAATCATCTCTGGTGACACACCAGCTTGTTTTTGTTCTGCTTCGCTCAACTGACGATGAGTCGTCGATGCTGGATGACAAGCCAATGATTTTGCATCGCCAATGTTCACCAAACGCTTAAAGATTTTCAGAGCGTCATAAAAGCGTACTCCGGCTTCATAACCGTCTTTTAAACCAAACGACAAAATCGCAGAAGGCTTACCTTTCATGTATTTTTCGGCGAGGTTGAAGTGTGCTGAACTTGGCAAGCCGGCGTAACTCACCCAACTGACTTTGTCATGCTGTTCCAAGAATTCAGCCACTTTGAGAGCATTCTCAGTATGGCGTTCCATACGCAGCGGTAACGTTTCTAGCCCTTGCATAAGCATAAATGCATTCATCGGTGATAATGCCGAACCGGTATTACGCAATGGTACGGTACGCGCGCGCCCGATAAATGCCGCCTCACCAAACGCTTCGGTATACACGACTCCGTGGTAAGAAGGTTCTGGTTGGTTGAAAACGGGAAAACGGCCTTTGTGCTGCGCCCAAGGGAATTTACCGGAATCTACAATCACGCCACCCAATGTGGTACCATGCCCACCAACGTATTTAGTGAGAGAGTGAACTACGATATCCGCACCGAACTCGATGGGTTTGCACAACACTGGCGTCGCGACGGTGTTATCCACAATCACAGGCACGCCTTGTGCGTGAGCAAGCTCCGCCACACGTTCTAAATCAATGATATTACCCGCAGGGTTACCAATGCTCTCGCAGTACACCGCTTTGGTATTTTCATCAATTAACTCGGCCAAACTTTCTGGCTTGTCATCTTTGGCAAACTTCACTTGAATACCTTGATTTGGCAGCATGTGCGCAAACAAGGTGTAAGTACCGCCATAAAGTTGCGGCGTAGAAACGATGTTATCGCCTGCTTGCGCTAAGGTCAGAACCGCATAGTTAATCGCTGCACTCCCCGCACTCACGACCAATCCAGCAATGCCGCCTTCTAACGCCGCCATGCGTTTTTCCAGAACATCGTTAGTCGGATTCATGATGCGAGTGTAGATATTACCCGGCACTTCCAAGTTAAACAGATCAGCGCCGTGCTGCGCGTTGTCAAACTCGTACGCGACTGTTTGATAAATCGGCATCGCGACAGATTTAGTGGTAGGGTCAGTTTCGTAACCAAAATGGATGGATAGCGTTTCGTCTTTCATGTTCTTCCTTGAGCGTCATCGAGATAAATCGTGGACTTATCATGCCGACTTTTTAACCACAGAACCTCGTTATGGGTCACATTGCCCAAGTCCAGAAACGTTTATGAAATAGGAAAAGGTAACATTTTTGATATTCATCGATAGGTATAACTTGCGCTTGATTGAAAGTCTTTAATCTTGTTGATAATCCTCCTTCAATATGAACTAAAGTGAATGTGACCTATTGAGTTCTCAAACTCATTGAGATGGGAGCAATAGGCAAAAAACTTACTCTGTATGGAGATGACCGATGAACAAAAACTGGATCCCCATTGCCCTATCTGGGCTTGCTTTAACGGGGTGTTTTTCTGAAGAAGCGAAAGAAGTAGAAGCCGTCGCCGAGCCACTCAAAGTAACCGCCGCAGACAAAATTTATTATGGTGGCGAAATCCTAACCATGGCTAGCGATAAGCCAGAGTACGCCGAAGCCGTCGCGACATTAGGCGAGAAAATCATTTATGTCGGCAGCAAAGATGGAGCGATGGAACACAAGTTCGGTAAAACACAGTTGGTCGACTTAAAAGGCAAAACTATGTTGCCTGGCTTTGTTGATCCGCACAGTCATGTGTATGGTGTTGGTCTGCAAGCCATGGTCGCAAACGTGCTGCCATCTCCTGACGGCGAAGCCGATACCGTAGCGAAAATCATCAAAACTCTAAAAAATGCCGAGAACAATAATACGCAACGCCTATTCATTGAGAAAACGGGTTGGATTTTAGGTTTTGGTTACGACGACGCCCAACTGGATTACTACCCTACCAAAGCGGATCTCGATAAAGTCAGTACAGATAAGCCTGTATTGATCATCCACACTTCGGGGCATTTGAGTGTCGCGAACAGTAAAGCGTTAGAGCTCGCAGGCATCACATCAGAATCGGAAGATCCAAAAGGTGGCATTATCCGCCGAATGGAAAACAGCCAAGAACCAAATGGTGTTCTAGAAGAAAACGCGCACTTTGCAATGCTGTTCAACCTCAATAAGTTGATTGATTCTGAGCTTCAAGATCGCATGTTAGAAGCCTCGCAAGGTATGTACGCGAAATATGGCTATACCACGGCTCAAGAAGGACGAGCAACATCAGAAGGTTATGAAGCGATGAAACGCGCGTCGAAAAACGACAAACTGATGATCGACTTGGTTGCGTACGCCGATATGGTATCGAGCAGTGATTTTATGGACTCGGAATACAACACGCCAGAGTACACCAACCATTTCCGCATCGGTGGCGTAAAGCTGAACTTTGATGGCTCTCCACAAGGTAAAACGGCATGGCTAAGTCAGCCTTACTTCCACCCGCCACATGGACAAGATAAAGACTACGCTGGCTACCCAACTTTCGAAGATCAACAAGCTTACGATTACGTAGAAACGGCCTTTAAAAATGAATGGCAAGTGCTAACGCATGCCAATGGTGACGCTGCGATAGAGCAATTTATCAACGCAGTGACCAAAGCAAATGAAAAGCTAGGAAAACAAGACCGCCGACCTGTACTCATTCACGGACAAACCATGCGCCAAGACCAAGTGAATCGCTTAGCTGCGCAAGGCATCTTCCCTTCTCTATTCCCAATGCATACTTTTTATTGGGGTGACTGGCATGTGGACTCGGTGCTCGGCCATCCTCGTGCCGATTTCATTTCACCAACTCAAGCGGTGAGAAAGGCGGGGTTAAAATTCAGTACACACCATGACGCACCTGTGGCGCTGCCAAGTTCATTCCGAGTATTAGATGCGACCGTCAATCGCACCACCAGAACCGATAAAGTACTGGGACCAGATCAGCGTGTTGACACGTATACCGCGCTGCAAGCCATGACCATTTGGCCGGCTTACCAACACTTTGAGGAGTCGTATAAAGGTTCTATCGAGGTGGGTAAGAATGCGGATTTAATCATCCTCGATAACAACCCGATGAAGATTGAACCTAAGGCGCTAAAAGACCTAAACGTGGAAGAAACCATCAGCCGAGGCGAGTCGGTTTATCAACGACAGTAATCCAAAATAAAACACCGCCGTCATCGAGGCGGTGTTTTCTATCTGACTCACCAAGCACTATATCTATTTACTCTCCACTTGCTGTAATAACCAAGTACGAAACTTGTTTGTGGACTGACTTCGTGTGTTCATGATCAAGTAGTACCCTGCATTGGCTGGAACCGGCTGAAAGGGAGAAACTAAACGCTCTGTCGTCAATTCACCCTCAATCAGTGCCATTCGTGCCATCGCAATCCCAACTCCTGCTTCCGCTGCAGACATCGCCATATCCGTTCGATTAAAAAAGTGTCCAACATCGGTTTTAAAGTCTAATCCCATTGCTGACGCCCAATATAGCCACTCATAGTCACGCGTCGCTTTTTCCCATGGCATCGCATCGTGTAGTAGCGTCGCCTCCTGCCATTTCTTCACTGACATTGAGGATTCTTGTTCATCAAAAGGCACTTTTAGCCAACCATGATCCTCAAGGTACTTCGGACTCATTACGGGCAGCAGTTGCTCATCCAAAATCAACTCCGCGTTAGCATTTCGGTAAGGATGAAGACCATAGTCTATCGCGACGTCATAATCTTTTATCTCACTATTCACTAACGCCCCTTCCGCGAAGATTTGCACTTGGATATCCGGGTTCTCGTGATGAAAACTTTCCAGCTTTGGGACTAACCATTTAAAAGCAAAAGAAGGCGTTAATTTTAAGCGGATCTCATTGGTGTGCTTTTCTACTTTGAGCTCATCAAGCAGTTTGCTCAGCTCAGAAAAGTGAAACTGCGTTGCTTGGTGTAACTGAGTGCCTTTAGCGGTTAAACGAATACCGCGGGAATGGCGTTCAAATAAAGTAAAACCTAATAACGCTTCCAAATGAATAATTTGTTGGCTCACGGCTCCCGTAGTGAGGTGCAAAAACTTAGCCGCGCCAGTAAAGCTGCTGTGTTCCGCGACTTGGCTAAACAGACACAAGCCACTTATTAAATTACTTCTCATCCTTGAGCCTATAGTTTTTCTAAACGCTGTATGTAATTTATATCGATTGTTAACAAAAGGTAAAGAAAAGAAACTAACCACTCAGATAAATGTGTGGAGTACATCAATGGAAGTCATCGTATTAGGCAGCGGCGTCATCGGCTTAACCTCTGCTTGGTATTTATCTCAAGCAGGCTATCAAGTTACTGTTATTGACCGTCAACCAAGCAGTGCAATGGAAACAAGTTTCGCCAATGCTGGGCAGATCTCGTACGGCTATTCTTCGCCTTGGGCTGCGCCTGGTGTTCCTGTTAAAGCCATAAAGTGGTTAATGGAAGAGCATGCTCCACTCAAAATCAAACCAACCCTCAATGCCGATATGATCAGTTGGGCAAGTAAGATGGTGGCCAACTGCACCCTGTCTCGCTACCAAGTCAACAAAGCTCGCATGCTTTCGATAGCTAACCACAGTCGTATGTGTCTGGAACAATTACGTCAAGAACATGCCATTGAATATCAAGGTCGCCAGTTCGGCACCTTGCAAGTATTTCGAACGCCTCAACAGCTGCAAGCCATTGAAAAGGATATGCAGCTTCTAGAGCAAAGCGGGACTCGGTTTGAGTTGATGGACGTAGAACGCTGCATTGAACAAGAACCTGGACTGGATCTTGTGAAAGATAAACTGGTTGGTGGCTTGCACCTGCCAGATGACGAAACAGGCGATTGCTATCAGTTTTGCCAACAACTAACAGAACTCGCTAAGGCCCATGGCGTGAGGTTCGAGTTCGACACCGAAGTAAGCAATTGGGTTACAGTAGGCAAAAAGATCATAGGTGTCCAAACGAATCGAGGACAGTTTAAAGCGGACCAATATGTGGTTGCCTCTGGCAGCTATTCTACAGCGCTACTCAAGCAAATCGACATTGAGATTCCTGTCTATCCAGTAAAAGGCTATTCGCTCACCATCCCAATGGAAGATGAGCACTTCTCTCCTCGCTCTACTGTGATGGATGAAACCTATAAAGTCGCCATGACTCGGTTTGATGACAGAATTCGCGTAGCGGGCACCGCAGAATTAGCAGGGTTTGATGCCTCCCTTCCGCAAAAACGAAAAAACACCATCGAAATGGTCATCCGTGATCTTTTCCCTCGCTGCGGCGACTTTAGCCAAGCCGAGTTTTGGAGTGGCTTTAGACCAATGACGCCTGATGGCACACCGATTATTGGCGCAACTAAATACGATAACCTTTTTACTAACACCGGACACGGCACTCTGGGTTGGACTATGGCTTGTGGTTCTGGTCAATTACTAGCGAGCATTATGACTGGTGAAAAAGCGAAAGTGATGGATGACACAGAGCTTAACCTTTGCCGTTATGCATAAGGACATATCTGCATAAAAAACAAACAGGCCTTTACTCCACAAAATGCATATTATTTGGCATTTTTAACTCATCAAATGTGCAGCACATTTTAATGACAATGTGCTGCATATTTAATCATCAGACAAATCTTCTACCTCAAAGGAGCAAATAAGCAACAAGAACTAAATTTTAACAATCACTCTCCATTCTGTGTTCACCATCACGCTACAAAGGATTTATAGCCAAAAAAGTTAACAATTGCATTACATAAAGGGTAATGTATTGTGTGAAAAACAACCACAAACACAACTAACAGGGAAAATACTCATGCAGTCATTAGTTGATTTTCTGAATGGAATTATTTGGAGCCCGGTACTGATCTATCTGTGCCTTGGTGCAGGTTTGTTCTATTCAATCATGACGCGTTTTGTACAAATTCGTCACTTCTTTGAGATGTGGCGCTTATTACTTTCAGGGAAGAGTTCAACAAAAGGGATATCATCATTTCAGGCACTTGCCGTTTCACTATCTGGCCGTGTAGGTACAGGTAACATTGCTGGTGTTGCTGCCGCTATCGGTTTTGGTGGACCAGGCGCCGTATTCTGGATGTGGGTCGTTGCCTTCTTTGGCGCTGCAACCGCATACGCAGAGTCGACACTTGCGCAAATCTATAAAGAAGAAGACGAAGGTGAATTCCGTGGTGGTCCTGCTTACTACATTGAAAAAGCAATGGGACAAAAATGGTACGCTTGGATCTTCGCTATCGCAACCATCTTTGCATGTGGTGTTCTACTTCCTGGCGTTCAATCGAACAGCATCGGTAACGCAGTAGAAGCAGCATTTGGCTCAGGTGACATGATTGAAACCGCTATTGGTACCTTCAGTTTTGCTAAAATTTTCACTGGTACGGTTGTCTGTGTCATTCTGGCCTTCATCATCTTCGGTGGCGTAAAACGTATTGCGAACTTTACCCAAATCGTTGTGCCATTTATGGCGCTGGCTTACATCATCACTGCATTTGTCATCATCCTTCTAAACATTGGTGAGGTTCCACGCATTTTCGGCATGATCATTGGTGACGCGTTCACACCAATGGCAGGTGTTGGTGCGGCAATCGGTTGGGGTGTAAAACGTGGCGTTTACTCCAACGAAGCAGGTCAAGGTACTGGTCCTCACGCTGCAGCTGCAGCGAGTGTTGATCACCCAGCTCAGCAAGGTCTTGTTCAATCTTTCTCTATTTACATCGATACACTACTTGTGTGTTCAGCAACCGCGTTTATGATTCTTATCACTGGCGCGTACAACGTAAATGGTGCAGTTGAAGGTACGTTCCTAATTCAAAACCTACCGGCTGATATTGGTGCGAATGGTCCTGTATTTACGCAAATGGCGATCGAAAGTGCGCTACCTGGTGTGGGTAAGCCATTCATCGCAATCGCACTCTTCTTCTTTGCGTTTACGACCATTCTGGCTTACTACTACATTGCAGAAACGAACATTGCTTACATTCGTCGTACATTCAAAGTAAATGGGCTGATGTTTATTCTGAAAGTCATCATTATTTCATCCGTGTTCTACGGAACCGTGAAAACCGCCAACTTAGCCTGGGCGATGGGTGATGTAGGTGTAGGTCTAATGGCATGGCTTAACATCGTCGGTATTTTGATCATCTTCTTTATGTCGAAACCAGCTCTCAAAGCATTGAACGATTACGAAGAACAACAAAAACGTGGTGTGACCGACTTTACATTCAACCCTGTAGCGCTAGGCATTAAAGGCGCAGATTACTGGGAAGATAAGTACAAGCGTAAAACGGGTAAGGCACCAACGGCAGACAACAGTACTACAGAAACTGTAGAACAACCATCAACATAGCCTTAACGCATAAACAAGAAAAAGCAGTGGTCCGTTTAAGGGCATAAAAAAAGGGGATTAACCATTGGTTAATCCCCTTTTCTGTATTATGTGTAAAGGATTAAGCAGCGACAGCTTCAACTTTACGAGCGATTTTTGCTTTACCTACAGGTAGAACTTCACGACCAAATTCGTTGTTTAGTACCTGCGCCATTGCGAAGTAAATTGCACTTGCGCCACAGAAGATACCTTCGAAGCCAGCGATAGCACCGATCACTTCGCTACCAGTGAAATCACGAGCAGCAAGCAAGAAGAACAGGATAGTTAGAGAACCAAATACCACTTGCTTCGCTGTTGGGTAGCATAGAGAACCAATGAACATGAAACCAGTGAAGATGCCCCAAAGCGCTAGGTACCAACCCATAAAGCTTGCAGGGCTTGCAGGAAGACCCATGTGAGGCATTACGATTAGACCAACCAATGTTAGCCAAAATAGACCGTAAGAAGTAAACGCAGTTGTGCCGAACGTGTCACCGCGTTTAAAGCACATGATGCCAACGATTACTTGGCTAAGGCCACCGTAAAAGATGCCCATCGCTAGAATCATAGAGTCAATTGGGAAAAATCCTGCATTATGAATATTAAGCAGAATAGTGGTCATACCGAAACCCATTAGACCTAGCGGTGCTGGGTTAGCCAGTTTTGTCGACATGTACAAATACCTTTTTTCAAAAATGTTGATAAAAAATGCGCGCGAATTTTAATGGGCTCCAGAACAAAAGAGAAAAGCTGTTATTGAAAACTTAGATTCCATAAATAAACCACTACATATATAAAAAAAGACCCTGCGAAAAAGCAGAGTCTTTATATATGGTTAGGTTATTTTTCACTCGATTACTGGCAAGAAATCTCGTCCCAGAACCAGTTGCTCTGCGTTGGGCTTTCCCACACTCCAGGGCCATTTTTCGCAACAAAACATTTGTTTTGGTACGTCACTTTATCGCCGTTAGCGACTTGCGTTACGCCCGGCTCCCACTGAATAAAATTACCTGTCACTGGTGGTTCTGGCTCGGTTACTGGTGGCTCAGGTTCTGTGACGGGCGGTTCTGGCTCAGTCACCGGTGGTTCAGGTTCTGTTGTAGGCGGCTCAGTAGGTGTGCCTGAAACCAGCTTCCACGGGTCTCCTTTCGTTGGCTCATTACCTTGTGACCACCATTTCGCTTCATAAACAGCACCTTGGTAAGAGACTTGATCACCAGTGTTGTACACTTTGCCTGCATCCCAAGCTGCCACGCCTCCTACAGGCGGTTCGACCGGATCAACAGGGTCTAGTTTTTCAACCACACGAACTTCAGGCCACCCCGCATGAGATTGGTAGAAGTTAGTTACGCACTTCTCGTAATCACCCGCAACTAGCGCAGAGTAAGCCGTTTGGAAACCAACCAACTCACATTCAAACGAATGGCCTCCAGGGCGATCTGAGTAGTATTTCCAGTTACCATCCAAGTTGGTGTAAAGCACGTCTGTCGCACCATTTAGGTTCAGACTGCCGTAAGGCGTCTGCTGCCAACAAGTGTTTGTTTCATCAGCTTCAATTGGAATTTGATAATGGGCGGCAAGACCTTCCCAATAACGAATACGGTTAACAGGTTGACCTTTATCCTTGTTTTGCTCACCACACTCAATACCACCATTGATCACGTTGATGGTGGTACCAAAGCCGTAACCAATACCAGCATCAAGCTCACGCTGTGAAGGCACCCAAGTACGGTCAATCACATGCAGCATTGCAGGTTTCGGTGCTTGTGGAGTTAGGAAGAACCAGATAGCCGATGCTAAGTTCAACCATGAATCCGCAACCAAGCCTGGATTTTTTAGCAATACAGATGCATCACCATCAAACATCACTTCAGAGAACGCGCCATAGTTAAAATGGTAAGAAAGCTGTTTAGCACCACGTCCAAAGTAACCTTGTCCTGGTTCACATGGCCAACGCTTGTTTTGCCAGTCATTCTGACCACAACCTGTCGTGTAACCTTCTTGACCTTCTGACCAGCCCATTTCACGCACATGAACCAAAGCTTGCTGCCACTCTTCCAATCCAAGAGGGTTATCCGATACGTTATCAATCGAAATATGACCACCAGTTTCCTGCGCAAAGTGAGCAAAGGCTGTCACGATCGATTTTTTACAAATCGCATCCGAATCTCGACCATCCGTGTACTCACCACAGAATGCAGGGAACTTACCAATTGCACGTAGGAAACGCGTGTAAGTGTATTCAGGTGCCGCCATTTGAGTCAGGAAGTCCCACTCACTTTCAGGGAACACACGCTCTACACGCTTCACGTTTTCTGGATTGGTTGCCGCTCCTGGAACAATCGCCTCCACCACTGAGTTCGGGCGCGTCTCTAATGCTTGTGACCAAATGGCATACATAGGGTCAGAGGTTTTGCTTTGCTCTACGGCTTGAACGTCACCACGAGCAATGACATAACCGTTTGGATTCTGCGGATCGGGCTGGATATTCATACTCGCATTCGCTTGTGCAGCTAGGACACAACTCAATGCAAGAGGAAGATGTTTGAGTGCAAACATGTCTAGTCTCCGGATTTTAACAATACAATATACAAGGAATAACTAGACATATAGTGGATCATATATACAAAACGCCGAGCTAAGTGCGTTGATTCTGCGAGACAAAATGAATAAATAAGTCCTCGCACACATTTTGTCACAAGAAAAATGTTACCTTGACTCAAAAGAAAAGCGGAGACCCAATGAGCCTCCGCTTTATGATATTTCTATCTTTATTGTTCTCCCGAAACCACGTCTAGCTTCGCGGTTGATTTTTGTTTAGACAACACAAAATAAACCACACACTGAGCAACAATAGCGGCAAGCACAATCACTGGCGAGGCGTTGATTCCAGCTAAAAGGAAACACCCTAATGCAATCATTCCATTGAGTAATGCGTAAGGCAACTGTGTACGGAAGTGCTCATACTGCTCACACCCTGCCCCTGTCGACGACAAAATCGTCGTTTCAGAGATTGGAGAACAGTGGTCGCCAAACAGACCACCAGATAACACCGCACCAATACAAACCAACAAAGGAGCGTCAATCGCAACAGCGGTTGGGATCACTAATGGCATCATGATGGCGAACGTTCCCCACGACGATCCCGTCGCGAACGAGATAATACCAGCAAGCAAAAAGGCAACCGCTGGCAATAGCCAATAAGGGAAACCCGCTTGAGCTTGTTCAGCAATGTATGCAGCTGCACCTAATTCTTTCCCAACCGAGCTAAGCGCCCAAGCCAATACCAGAATCACCGCCACTGACATCATGTTTGACATCCCTTTCAGATAAACCTGAATACCATCCGAAAGCTTTCTTACGCCATAAAACGCCATCAGCGCAATTAAAGTGAAGGCCGCGAAGAAATATGCAGAAGAAAGTGCAGCCCTAAACGTTGATCCTGCCACTTTTTGAAATGGAAAACCGTGTGGCACGAGGATGGTACATAGAACCACTAGCATAACGAGCAAAGGCGCCCATACAAAACTAGATTTTGCATTTTTATGCGTAAATACATTCATAGACTCCTGCACTTTCCCAAAGTCGGAGCCCTGTTCTGCTAACTGCTCAGCCTTCGCCATCGGTCCGAAATCTAATTTGAAGAAAGAGACAATCGGCACAATCGCGATCGCAAGAAAGGCGTAAAACTGATACGGGATCGCGCCAATGAAAGCATCCCAGTCACTCATACTGACATTCAGGGCAGTAAACTCTTTTTGAATCAATCCCATGATATAAACGCCCCATCCGATAAAAGGAATCAAGATTGCGACGGGAGAGGAAGTAGAATCGATAATAAAAGCTAATTTTTGGCGTGATACTTTTAACTTATCAAATAAAGGACGAAAAACAGGACCAACAATCAACGGTGTACCAAGGTCAGAGAAGAAAATAACCACACCACCGAACCATGCGGACAGTTGAGCTTGGCATTTACTCGCCACCCACTGAGTGACCTTTTTAGCAAAAGCAACGCCACCACCAGACTTTTCCATCAGCGCAACGAAACCACCAATGAACACTAATAACAAAATCACACCAGCGTTGTAGCTATCGGTAAGTTGCGGCAGTAGATAGCTTTTCATCAACGCACTAAACGAGTCTAGTGGTCCTTTTTCGACAAATGTCCCTTCAAGCATAGCGACGCCACTGACCACACCAGCGAATAAACCAACGACGACATTTCTCGTCGTCAGAGCGAGGAAAAGAGTAATAAGGATGGGAATGAGAGAGGTAACTTCAGCCTGTTCCATAGCAATACCATTTATAATATTCAAATAATTAAAATGAATATATATTTAATTTTATCGCATGTATATATCTCCTATAAAAAAGTTGAGTCCCCTCTTCACAAATTTGAAGCACAAAAAAACCAGCCCGGAGGCTGGTTCTTATAAACTCAACAGTCTAGAGGAAAATTATTCCCACTCGAATATCAACGAGCACAAAATACATCTAAATAACAGCTAGTTAGAAATACCACCTTTCTCGATACCATCATCTATACCATGCGCAGAATTTTTTTGATTTTTTGCTGATCGTCGACGCTTTAGTTCGGCTTTGGCCCTGGCTGAGGATTCTTGCATATCACGACGAAGCTCTTGTATCTCTTCAACACTAAGCCGTCGCGGACCCGAGGTAATTCTATCCATCTTGTACCTCCAACTTGTCGCAGTATATTTTAAAACGCATCAAAAAATGAGTTACCAGCAAGAAACCTTGAGGATATTTTTAGATTATTTTTCATACACATCTTGAAAGTCATCAATACTGCCCAAAGATTATACAACGAGGAATAACCTCGTTAAATAAAAGGATCAAATCATGGGTTTGAAACCAGGGCCAAAACCAATAGCCAAGTCGACCGGAAAACCAGATCAACGTCGACGTGATAACAAAAAAACTCCAGGAAACACTCCGGGCTTAAAGCCGAGCAAATCCTCGACCAAGTAACGCTACCTCAATATCTAGTCAGAGTAAGCGGTACTGACTCTTGTTGCTAAAAACCAAAACACACTTTTTCCCCGAATTCATTCAGAGTAAATACTCATTCATATTTTGTTAATGTGAGTTAATAAAGATTTATTTACTTGGTTGCCTAGGTCACGCTCGCGGTACATTCATGCAAAAGAGCGGTCGTACAACATGTGAATACAATTTCTCAAAAGAGAAAAACGACCCTAAAGGCATGATCTTTAGAGCCGTTCAAGTTTGCGACTAAACAATAATCTAGTCGTTAATTAATCTAAAGATACGTTTAGTTTCTCCATCGCATCAGCTATTGTAACAATGCCAATTTATGTCGAGAAGCTGATTAGTTATGGTTTTCTCATATAATTACTCATTACAGCGGAGTGGCTTTCAGCAAATTGCAAAAACTCACTCATTTTGATGTGCTGTAGGGAGCGGTATTTATCGATTCAGAATAGAGTGGAGATAATTGAAACTGCAACAAGGCGATAAAAATCATAGATATAGGTCTTAATTTATTGTGGCTCAACTTTCTCTATCGTTGTTATCGTGCTAAAATACTGATCATTAACACAGGCGATATCCTGTTGGTAATTGAGCGGAGTTAAAATGAACAAATTAAAAAAAAGTGTGACTGTACGTTTTTTTTCCATTGATGCAACTAGCTCATTTTTCGAAAACTTTTCAGCCAACTATGCTGTTAGTTGTGAAGGGGTATCGTGTTCCAGAATTATAACCAATAGAACTGTTAAGCACCTGATTAAAACTCTGCCTAATCATAACGATGGCTTCATTATTTCTGTAGTCAAAGAAAGGAATACTTGGCAAACAAAAGCAACCAGAGATGGAGAAATTTCTGGTCTAGCTTTAAACCAAGGAATTATCGGTGATCCCTATTACTTCAGTGTGATCCCTGAGAGAAAACTCATACTTGGGTTTACGACAGGCCCTATTGGCAGCTTGAAAAGTGTAGCTAAATTCGCTTTAGAGCAGTTTAATTCTAGTCGGACGGAAAAAATCGATCTATCTTTAATACCTAAAGAAAAAGAATACGATAAGCTAAGAGAACTTCCAGATTATAGTAGCCTTCATTTCAAAATAAACTCGTCCTCATTATCAGATTTATCTGATGATGCTCCATTATTAATTAAGAATTTAGGCTCAGCCCCTTATATAGATAATAATATTCAATTATCTCTCGACTTAGACTGTAGCGATGAGCCTGAAAGTATTATAAATAAAGAAAGTTTAATAGAAATTGTTAACTATTTATCTGAAAATGATGCTTGTACTTTACTTAAGGTAAAAGGAATTGATAATGATGGACAAAAAGTTAATTTAGATTTTGGAAATGCCTTTATGAATTATAAAGCCGATCTTAAACTGAGAAGTAAGTATATTGACCAAGATACTTCATTAAAGGTTCTAAGATCGGCTCTGGACTCTGTCCATCAAATTTTTAGCTAGCCTGCTAGCATTCTTACCTCCTTCTTAGTTACTGGATGGAGGCTATTAAGCGGTTTAGAATCGAGCATCTCTAGTAACTGGTATATTGTTTCTATCCTTGAGGTGTTTCCTAACAACTCTTCTATCTCGTTTGCAGCTTCTCTTGAGAGCCCCATATTTATAAAGTTAACCATGTTCTCATCACAAGCACCGATCTCCAGATAGGTATGTAATTTTACACTTGTCTTATCAATACCTTTCTGACTCATTTTATTAGTGAGTAGCAAGTGATAGCAGCTTAAAGCATTTCTAAGCCTAAACCTTATGTCATTATTTATAACCTTAATAACGTTCCTTACAGACTTATTAACACTGCTAGAATCGGTATTATCTTTATCCCATGCAATCTGTTCTGTTATAATTTCTTTAAGACTTTTTCCTGAAACCCATTTAGATGAAATAACACAAATATAATTGATTGTATATTCATCATTATTAATATACACACCAAGTTCGTTTAGTTTAAAAGCAACTCTAAGTAGTGCTTTATATAAATCAGGAGACTTTGGATGTGGTAGTATCCAATCATTGAAGTCTTCAATACTATCTAAGAAGCTAAACAATTTATTTTGTTGGATATAACCGACAGTTGGATTAGCTTCTAATGTAAACGGTGCTACTCTTAGTGACCTGTAAGCTTTACCTACTGATTTCAATAGCAACTCAACATCATCATCTCGTAAAGATAACTCTTTCGAGCTTAAGGTGCTTTCTAGTCCATCATTAGAGAACTCTCTAATAAGCTTATTTGCAATGGTATAAAACCTATATTGATCAGACTCATCGTGGGGATAGATACCAGACAGAGCATATAATACTCCAGGGAGCTCTGTGTTAAGGGTTTTATAGTATGTAGGTAGCTTGTTTTCTTCGTCTTCTTCATCTTCAAAGTAATCTTTGAATGTCCAGCTTTCTGGATCAATGAGAAAGATGTTTCCTGAGAAATGTTCCAGCATTCGACCAGCACGACCTGTAATGTTGTTGAGCTTTACATCTTCTAAGCGTTCAGATGGTTTTCCAACAACGGTCTGTATTGGGTTTTGTAAGAATAAGTTTTTAGCTGGTAGGTTTACGCCCTCGGCTAATGTACTAGTACATGCAATAAAGTTAACTTCTCCATCTTTCGCGAGATTCTCTATCATTACTCTAACAGAGCTTGGTAGAGGGCCGTAATGGAAAGCTACTCCCTTTCTTAGGTTATTTGCCAGACTAAATTCTTCATGGATGAACTTTTCAATGTAATCGGCTGCTTCTTCGAGGTTATCTGTAACATTAAATTCATCGATTCGCTCTGCTATGTCCCTTGCGGTATCTTCACAGTAATTAGTTTTATTTCTGTAGATTATATTACTTTGTCCTTTACCAAGCCTTAAGACTATGTCGGCTAGCTTAACCCCTGTAAAAGCCTTTGGTATAGTTACAGTATGGTTTAGGTTTTTACTCGATATCTCTATGTTTCTACCAACCAGTTTTACTGACATTATTATCTTTGCGACAGGTGAGTGCCTTGTTATCTCCTTGTGGAAATCAATATCGCTAAACACTGAACTAAAGGCGTTCTTGTAGCTTTCTGAAGGCATACTAATAATGATTTGAGGAAAGCTGTCTTCAAGCAGTTTCTCTAAGGTCAAATGGAGAAGTACACCTCGGCTTTTATCTGAAATGTTATGAGCTTCATCTATGAATAAATAGTTGAAGCTTAGATCTCCTCGCTGGATTAGCTCGTAGAGTCGTTCTTGTGTCATAACAAAGATCGTTTTATCGCTAAATTCTTTGTCATCTCGTGGAACTGTGCAAATTTCGATATTTTCGTGTTGTCCAAAGCCTTTAGCTATTTCGTAAACCTTTCCAGATACTTCAGAAATGAGAGCCCTAGTTGGGACTACAATTGCAGCGAAAGAACCGTTGGAGCTTTCAGATACCTCTCTAACTAAGTATGTCAATATTATATGAGTCTTACCGGCTGAAGTAGGAGCGATAGTGAGGACATCCTCGTCAGACTCTAGGTTCTCCCACAGCATTCTTTGAAAATCGGTCAATGGAAAGTCAAGTTCCTCAACCGAGTTGAGATTTTTCTTGAACTCAAACCTAGCGTTGTTATAAAACCCCAAATCCATCTTTACATCTGGATAACGGTGCTCTAGAAGAGAAATATTCGGAAAATCCCCTGAATCAATAAACATGCTTTTAGCGATGGGGACTAACTCAGGGTACAGCTCTCCCGATACATCAAGTAGCATCGCCAGAAAAATAGCTGCCTCTCTCCTTGTTTCTTGTTCGGTAGACTTCCCAAAGTATTGAATCACAGAAACTATTCTTTTTACGAAGTTCCTATCAAGCTCTATTTCGTTTCCTAAAAGATAACCCACGTAAACATTGAATAGGTTTTTTTTATCCTTACTAAACTCAGGGTGTGAAGAAATCTTGATGTTTACCTTATCTGCTAACGTATTCATTTATATATTCCTGTGTAAGAAATAAATTCTTCGACCAGCTTGCTTACACAAGTAAATGGCAACATTAATAGTGTAACTTCATTAACATCAAGGCCCTTATTCTGTACTTTTCCAAAAAAGTCGTTGATGTACTCATTAGCTACTTTCTCATATGAACCAATGTAGTCGGAATCGTTTTGAAAAATAATGTCTGGCTGTGTAAAACCGATGAAGCAAGGAGAGTGAATATGCTGAATACTATCGGATGATGTATAAGGGTTAAGAGCATCTAGTATTGTTTCCTCAAGTTCATCGTCTAAATTAGGGAAGTCCATATGGCTTTCAATGAGGTCAAACTCATCCCCAAACTTTTCTTTTGCACTTTCGATTGAGGAAGCAGCACTTGCTGCCGCAGCCTTGAACTTTTGGTAAAGTTTCGATTCACCTAAATAAACTCTAAAGCTTCCATCAACCATTTGAGCGTGAACGGCGTCTGCCCCAAATACAGGCATAGTTGCTCTATCTTTCATCGATACCTTACTGAGTATCTTTGGAGCTGATAAGTAAACGTCAAGCAATGTGAACAAAATTAGCTCACCAAGCTCTCCTTGGGCTGTATGTTTACTTATTTTTCTTAAAGCTTTGTTAAAGAGTTCGTCCATCGCAGTCTCACTGCTTTTACCAAGCTTTCTTTCAATCTCGGTACATGTAAAAACATAGTTTTGTAGGATGCCATTTTTGATACATTCAAAAAACTCAGACAAGCTAGCTTTTCCATCTTCGTGACAAGGAAGGTAAACAAGTAACGTGTTCACCTGACGACCATCTTCTAGATAAAAAGTTGTTGGTAACTCTTTTAGAATGCTCTTTATTTCATCTGCATTGGATAGTTGGGGTTTTAATACGGGCTCCATGGGCTATTGAGATGCTCCAGATAGTATTATGAAATAATCATCATAATACACCTGTATTTATTGTAGGTATTAATTGTTTTTAGCTAACTAATTGTATTTGTGACGTCGATAACTTTTGAATTAGAAATATGCATAGTCCCAACTCTAGTTAGCGTTGCTTCCTAAGAGGGCTGCAAAAAAACCTTATAGCCAACTTTAAAGAATTTTTGAGGTCCGCTCATAGTATGTAAGTAATAGGAGTGTTCAGAATCTATCTATTCTGAGTTCTAAAAATAGTAGACAGATTTACCGATGTGATTTTTATTACGGTACAGATGGTTAGCTGACTTAAACGAATAATCTGCTACATAACAGTTAGAAAAGCCAAAAGGCCTGAGAGCGGGATCGCTCTCAGGCCTTTCCGTGTATGCTGGCCCTCGCAGACTTGAAGTTATTCGTCTTTCACCAGTTTAAGTTGAGACTCTAAACAATTTTTGTCCAGAAACAAGTCACAGCTTCACCATAATCAGTTTGATGTATATGGAGTGCGGGCCGGTGCACCATCTCCGGCCCGTGTGCTTTCTAACTACTTGCTTCGACCAAACGGCAAGCCTCTCATTTTTTCGATTTGATCGACCGATCTATTCATGTCCTTGTAAGCACGCCCGGCTAACCGGTTTTGGAATACCTCCATTTTGTCAGCAATGACTTTCATTTTCGGGCCGTATCCGGAGCTGTGCATCCACTGCCCTAAAAAATAGAAGGCCAGCATTACAATGAACATCACGGCGAAGAAACCAAATACCTCTGCAAGGTTTTGGGGTGGAAAGTAAAACTCCATAATCAGTAATCCTTATCTAGTTAGGCCATACGGCCTTTTTAACAAAGTTGGCAACCTCTTCGTTACGTTCCTGCTGTTGTTCTTGGGAATACGAAACGTAGTCCTCAACATCGAAGGTGTGCTTTTCCGGGTCACGCTCTTGCCACTCAGCGTGTGCTTGGCGTACTTCTTCCTGATCCTCACTGGACAGGCCATCAAAGCCGCCATTTTGATTCATCCACCCAGTTCCACCGCCTAAGCTATCTTTGTCAAATGCAGGAGAAGCGTCGTCAGTCACCCTCCTTATCATCTTCCCCGTCCCCTTTCATGTTATTTCGTACTGAGCTTGCTAAACGACCTCCAGCGGTTTGGCCTATACGCTCCCCGGCCATATCGCCCATTCCTTTAATCAAATTAGCGCCAGTATCCGCTGCAACGCGGCCCGCTTTTGCAACACTATCCTTAAAGCCGCCATAGGATTCACCATTACTAGAAGATTGGTCGGAAGCTTGGGAGAAGGAGCCAGCCTCGTCAGAATCACCGCTACCTCTAAATGCACTGCTAAGGCCCGACATCACGTCAGCATTGTTCGCTACGTTCTCACCTGCTTTTGCAAATGCAGCCTGAATAGCAGACGCACCGCCAGCGGTAGCCATTGCTGCACTGGCAGCCATACCACCAGTGGCAACAGCCGATCCGGTCATCGCCCCAGCACTGATACTACCAGCACCGGCCGCTGCGCTGCCTCCAGGCACTAGGCTAGCAACCACATTAGGAACAGAGTGAATAAGCATTACGAGAACCAGTGAAACGACAAAGATCACTAGCAGTTCACGCATAGGGGCGTCATTGGATAGATCAGCATAAAAACCGTCCATTATCGACATGGCGATGCCAATGAGCAAAGTCATTGTCATCAACTTCAAAGCGACACCCAATACGCTTTTGAAGTAGTTGATTGCTATATCTGAAGTCCAACGCGAACCACCAAACCCCAGCACGAAAACACCGGCATATATCAATATCCAAGCAGTTACCAAGGCCAACAACACATTAGCCGCCACAACCGCCATACATGCCAAAATTGCTAGCGTGATGAAGAAAAGAGACAAGTTATCTATAGGGCTTGTGATGCTGTAATACTCACCTGCTTTAACAATAATGTCGAAAGCAATGCTGATAGGCTCTGAGGGGGTTAGGTCTCTCGGAAGGCCACCGGCTTGAGCACCGATCGTTCTCAACGAGTCGATGATTGACGTCGCAAAGTCTGGGCCGTTTCTGAGTAACCAGAGGAAGAAACCAAACGTCAGGATAAAGCGCATAAACTCGGCAAAGAACTCCCTTATATCCGCTTGTTTAAGGAGCAAAGTACCGCCAGTCCAAACAAGAGATATAGTACCCAGCGTCCAAAACAGCCACACGGCATGGTTTGTAATTACCGTGCTCCAAGTAGCACTAGCGGTCATGAAGCGCACGGCTACCTCATCCAAGACACCATTAGGCTCAATGGCCGCCGACGCAGTTTGCGAGGTCAGTAACACAGCTAGTAGCATCACAAGTCGAATGAATATCTTGCTCATAATTAGAACCCCTTATTCTTGGAACGATCCGTGCGTTCGCCCATATCCCAAAGACAGTTCCCTTCTTCCCTCAGATCTTTCGTCAGGTTCGGGTTATTACAGTTGATCGTTGTAGGCTTTGGCCCTCCATCCTCACCACACCCTACCAGAACGAAAGATGCCAGCACGCTGACGATAAAAACTCGAATGATATTCTGCATGATTAGAACCCCCTATTTTTTGAACGGTCGGTAGGCTCTCCCATATCAAATAACCTTTCACGGGACGCTTGATATTGAGCTTCGCGGTCGGCTTCTACCTGCATTCGAGAACCAACAGCATTCTGCTGAGCAATTAACAAACTACGGATTTGAAGGAGTTGGTTGACCTGGTTACTAGCAAGCTGGTTGGCATAGCCAATAGCAGCTAACTGACCATCTGCTCCCTGAGCTGCTGACTGTAATCGGTGCAGCTGACGAGCGTCAGCCTGCAAGTTTTTATGCTGTAGCTTCAAGCCTTCAAAGAGAGCATCGTTGGCTGTTTTCTGGGATTCGGACGCCAAGCGACGGTTGTCTTCCATCTTCGCTTGTTCTGCAGGCGTACAACCTCCAGATCCATTGAAGCAAGGTGAACTGCGGTAGTAGGCCACATCCTGGAATTTGCTTAGGTAAGCATCAAGGCTACCAAGCTGGTTTTGATAATAAGCAAGCGTATTGGTGGCATGAGTTAAATCATCAATCGTCGATTGTGCCTGGTCCCAAATATAAGCCACTGGGGCCATAGTGTTTTGCAGCTGGTTTTCATACTGCTGCAACTGAGTTTGGTACTGTTGGATCTGCTTGGCTGTTTGAGTGACAGACTCCATTGCTGACATAATATTTTGTGTCAGGTTCGTTCCATCAACAACCGGAATTCCAGCTACTACCGGTATGGGAGAGATAAATGCTAATGAAATAGCGGCAGTAGTTATTTTAGCCGCTAAAATACGTACGTTGTTCATAATTGAGTGCCCTTAGTATTTAGTATTGTCGTGACTAAGTTGCACCCACCAACCTGTATCGGCCCAAAATCTATAGATATGAGCCTTTACCCCTACTGAAAATCAGCGGTGAATGTGGACCTCTACAAAGATAGGTTGTCACTTTCTATCCTGGCGTCCGACCTGCGCGACACCTTAAAAACGCGCGGCCTCAGATCTTTGAAACATAGGTGTCATTCCCCTTAAAGCTGGTTAGGAGTTCCAAGGGTTAAAGTCGATAATTAGAGACCTCGTAGAGCAGGATACCGTTGAGCCCGAAGGTGCGAATAAAGGACGAGTGAAATAGGAACCATCAACTTGTTGGTGGGCCTACTTCACCTATCCTGCCCGCACTTCGGCCCTGTTTTCACCACTAAAACACCTGCATTGGTCCTTGCAATTATCTGTAATGTTCTGCTTAAACTTGCAGAACAATAACTATCCTTTAAAAACAAAGAATTAAATCAAAAAAACGGCGTATTTATAGTCATAAAATAGCGTTTTAACTCGATTATTTTTCTCCAGTCACTAAATAGAAAGCTCAAATTTCCTATCCCCCTCCTTGTTTAAGCAAGTGACCGCCCCCCAAATGTCAATGAAAATTGAGATCGACACAATCAAATCACCACACCTCCTTTAATTTCAATTAGTTAAATAAAGGCAAAAGGCTGCTTACCTCCTTTCATTGACACTTTCAGCCAATCCACATGTTAGAATATTTTAAGTATTATCTCCCTTCGGTCGGTTTGTACTCCAAGAAAGAAGAGCTCTTTAGAATCTCGCGCCTTCACCTCTTGGCGTTAAACCAACGGCCTATGGCCGTTCGATAAAGCCATAGGGCTTTATCACTTGAAGGTGTAAAGCCCGTATAAAACGGGCGGTTACACCGCCTGAATATCCTGAGATATACTGAATATCCTGACAAAAAGACAAAAAATCGGGCCTCTGTGAGTCATAAACGGGCCGCTGCGAGGACCTTCCGGGCCGCTGTGAGGTGCTATCGGGCCGCTGCGAGTCGTTTAACCCGATTTTCGGCATTGATCTCTATGCCGATGCAACGCAACTTATCTATATCTTCTTTTATCCTCGTCCGGTGATTGCTCATAGTCTTACTGCTTACTTGATCACCGCTCACTGCCTTGATAAGCGTGTCTAGATGCCAACCTCCGGCGGGATCGCACTTATGTGTGAGTACAAAGCGAGCAACAGCTTGGCTAATCCCATATTGCAACCTAGCAATAAGTGTTGGCTCATAATAAAGAAACAAGTCCTGTTCCAGCAGCATTACCAAAGCTACTCCTAACCGGACACGCCACAGATTCCGCTGGCCTCCAGTCAGCGGGTTATGTCGAGTCATAGAAGACGGAACAACATGGTCAACTAAACCGCCAATGATACGCTCTCCCGTCAACTCCAGCTTCGGAGTAACAATTTCAACAGTAGCGGCTCGCAATTCACAAACTAGTTTTTTTAGTCGGTTATCACTGTATTGATGCTCGGACAAAATTCGACGCAACTTTGCTGGATCAACCAGCAGCTCGACACCGCCGTCTGAAATATTGCGTCGACGCTCAGCCAAGTACAGCATGGACTCAACAATATCCGCATGGCGCTGCCCTAACCTACCTGTAACCCGACAGCGACCAAATCGGGTTTCCATCCATTCACCCTTACGCTGGAATGGCTTTCGGCTAGGCTGATAGATCATAACTCGAGCCTGTAACACCGTGCTGGTAGGTGCAACCTTGTTACCAGTTGTCATCAACATTCCCTACCACAGTTTTATGCTTTATCGCTGGCTGCCTTTTTCTCCGTTCCAGAACAGCAGGTTTAAGTACACCGCCATCATGTCGTCTAAACCAACACTCAGAAAATGGGTCACCGTAATTAGCTTTACTCACCCCAAAACGGACAAAATATTTTCTCTGGATGCTCTCAACACCCAATTTTTCTGCTTCAGCGGGAGTCATACTTGCGAGATAGGCTTGCCAGCGGATATTGTCGACTAACACTGACGATCCTCGGCTGGCTTGCTGATGGTCTCCAGCCCCCATCATCACCGCTCCTTTGTTGGAATGATGTAGAAACACAATGGAGCAATCCGTTTCAGCGGCAATAGTCTCCATTCGCCCGATTACCTGTGCCATAGGTCCACTGGCATTCTCTTCTTCAATATGGAAGCGACGCAGAGTATCCAGAATCAAGAGTCGCCTCCCCTCAGCAACCTGCCTGATGCCTTCGAACCATTCTGAAGTCATTATGTCAGGACACCTACCAATTAATGGCTCAATAAGCAGACTTTGGGCTACCATTTGTTTTTGTGTGGGAGAGAGGTATGTTCCCAAAACGTGTAATCTATGATGAATAGCAGTAGTCGGGTCCTCGGCAGGCAAATAGGCCACTGAGCCATTAGCCAAATCACCTATGCCCAGCAAATCCGGCCCTCCCGCTATCTGTGCTGCCAATTGAAGGGCCAGCATTGATTTACCTACGCCGCCAGGAGAAACAATGGATCCTACGGTTCCCGCTGCCATATTGGGCAGCACGTAATCAATCGGTGGAGGCAGTTCATTAAATGCAGACATCAGATCAAGTCCCATATTTTTAGCCTCCTATAAAATACCCAGGTCTCTTAGCCTGAATTCGAGATCTTCTACGTTCTTCAATCCATTTCTCAACTTCAGCTAAATCCCAGGCTACATTTCTACTTGTGAGAACAATACGGCGTGGAAATTCACCCCGTTTCTCCAAGTTGTAAATAGTCCGGTCAGAGAGTGGAATCATTTCCAGAAGTGCTTTCCTATTAATTAGTGTTTTATGTGCCAGTGTTTGCATTTATTTGCCTCCTAATACCAGAAGAGACTTTAATAATAACAACAAAATTAAATTTTAAAACATAAAATAAACACCAATAAATTAAAAACAAAAATATCATTTACAATAACAACGATATATCGAAATTAAATAACCAATATATCGAAAATAAAGAAACAAATTAAAAAACAGTAATCATAAGTATTTATTGAAAATGAATTTTAGCGGCTAAAATCAAACCTAAAACTATTCCATTTGAAGTTCACATCATTAACCAAATTCACACTTTAAGTTAAGAGGTAACTCTTATGGAAAAGTTATCAAAAAATTTAGCGGCTAAAATTTTTATAAGGCAGCCTCAGCGGTGGTTACAAGGATGGAGTCAGTATCTTTAGAAGTAATCCAGTGATTTTAAGCTAGTACATCTCATGCCGACTCAACACATATCTCTTTACATTTGATAATTAAATGTTCGTTAAACGGTATAGAGAAAAGTAGATGGTTTATTCCATCGCTAATTGCTCAACTTTGACTAACAATAAAATATACATTCAGTTCTAATGATATATTAGGAATCTTAACGGCCATTTTTTAAAATCACAAAAATTTGAATTAATTTACTTTTAAAAGGACATAAACACACAATGTATTTGTGTCCTTTTTATCAGTAAAATATTAGGATAGATTTTTATTTAAATAAGAAAATTTTTAGATCGAAAAGTAAAAAATCAGAATACCTCAATACTTCATAACCTAAGAAATGGTGGAAATTTTGGTAATAATACTTAACCGTAGCTAAGAGCTTTAAACTTTTCTGCCATATAAGTTACGTTAAAAATGGTTTAATACTCAACATAAATCAAATTAGGACCAACCAGAACTAGCGATATAAAATCCTTTACATCCCACTACTAACATAAAATTTAAAAATTATTATCTACGAGGACGCAATAAAATAGAAAGCAATTAAAACTTTTGACCGGTCCACTCATCTATCATATCAGCCCAGTCCTGTAGCATTGATGCTCTTTGTTCTCGATACTCAGCTTTGTTGTAAACGGCCCTAACCCCTTTCTGTTCGTGCGCCAGGCATTTTTCTATCCAATCAGTGTTGTATCCAGCTTCATGCAGCAGTGTACTCGCTGTTCTACGTAAGTCATGCGGCCCAAACTTACTTAGTGACTGCCCACCCTTCTGCGCAGCCTTATACGTTAGAGCCAATACACGATTCATTGTCGCACTGCTCATTGGGGCATCGGAGTCATAACGAGAAGGAAGAATGTAATCAGATCCACCGGCAAATGTCTTCAAGGCGATCAAAATATCCATCGCCTGGCGTGACAAAAACACCAGATGCGGGTTACGTCGTTTCATCCTTTCTTTAGGGATTGTCCACAACGCTTCGCTAAAGTTAATTTCACTCCAAGTTGCATTGGTTAACTCGCTTTTACGTACCATAGTCAACAAAAGCAACTTTACCGCAGCACGAATCGAAGGCGTGGTTCCTACCTTTTCCATATAGCGGTACATCAAACCGATCTCAGCAGGTGTTAATGTTCGGTCTCTTGGTTCAAATCGAGCGATACTTGCAGGCCTCACCAAATCTGCCGGATTCTCAACTTTCTGCCCTCTCTCAATTGCCCACCGATACACCTGGAGTACAATATCACGCGTGTGTACAGCCGTTGCTGGCGCGCCACGCTCTACTATCGCATCAGTCAGTGCTCGCAGATCTTCATGGGTGATTTCAGTCAGCTTCTGATTGCCAAATTTGCCCTCTAACTCTCGTGCATAGACTGAGCGACGCATATCCCGGGTAGAATCGGCCATCTGATAGCCACGCAGCCATTTCTGAGCCCAGGCACCAAAGGTTTCAGCATCTTTCGTTCTCGCCTTAGCACGTGCTTTCTCTTTGGCCGGTGACTTTCCATCAGTAACCATTCGCTTCGCTTCATTGAGGCGCTCACGCGCTTCAGCTAACGTGATGCCTCCTACTCCATAACGACCAAAGGTAATAGTTTCTTGTCTGCCATTGATCGAGTAGTTGTAGCGAAAAGAGATAGAGCCTGCGGTAGTGACAGCAACATAGAGGCCATCACGGTCATTGACTTTGTAAAGTTTATCTTTGGGTTTGAGATTGCGTAGCTTTGTATCAGTCAGCATGTTTCGACCTATTATTCTTGTTTGATACCATGCTGAAAAACCTCTAAAAAACTAGAGGTTAATCCATACAAAACAGATAGATATATAAATTTAATACCATGCCCCATCAAAAACACTCAGCATGGTATCGGGCGTAATCCATGGCATTACCGATGAATCATACCCACCAAAATACCACGGTCAAACCGTGCTTGGCGTTGCCAGACATTGCCAAAAATGACTAACCCAAAAACAAAAAAAGTCCGCAATTACGCGGACTTAAGTATGATTTGGTGCCTGTTAATGCCAGACCTTTCTTAAAGGAGCATTATTCCCACTCGATTGTCGCTGGTGGCTTACCAGAAATGTCGTAAACAACACGAGAAATGCCATCAACTTCGTTGATAATACGGTTAGATACCTTACCTAGGAAGTCGTATGGTAGGTGCGCCCAGTGTGCCGTCATAAAGTCGATGGTTTCTACTGCACGTAGTGATACAACCCAGTCGTATTTACGGCCATCGCCCATTACACCTACAGAGCGAACTGGTAGGAATACCGTGAACGCTTGAGATACTTTGTCATATAGGTCTGCAGCGTGAAGCTCTTCAATGAAGATAGCATCAGCACGACGTAGCAAGTCACAGTATTCTTTCTTGATTTCACCAAGAACACGAACACCTAGACCTGGACCTGGGAATGGGTGGCGGTAAAGCATGTTATAAGGCAGGCCTAATTCTAGACCAATCTTACGAACTTCATCTTTGAACAGCTCACGTAGTGGCTCAACAAGACCCATTTCCATTTCATCTGGTAGACCACCCACATTGTGGTGTGATTTTATCACGTGCGCTTTACCAGTCTTAGATGCCGCAGACTCGATTACGTCTGGGTAGATGGTACCTTGCGCTAGCCATTTTGCATTTTTCAGCTTTTTCGACTCTTCATCGAATACATCTACAAATACGTGGCCGATTGTCTTACGCTTCTCTTCTGGGTCAGACTTGCCTTTCAGAGCTTCAAGGAAACGATCTTCTGCATCAACTTTGATAATGTTTAGGCCGAACTTATCGCCAAACATATCCATCACTTGTTGGCCTTCGTTTAGACGAAGTAGACCGTTATCGACAAATACACACGTTAGCTTGTCGCCAATTGCGCGGTGCACCAGCATCGCAACAACAGATGAATCCACACCACCAGATAAGCCTAGGATAACTTCGTCGTCACCCACTTGCTCTTTAATGCGAGCAACCGCGTCTTCGATAATAGATTCCGATGTCCATAGACGCTCACAGCCACATACGCCAAGAACAAAGTTCTCAAGCATTTGTAGGCCACCTTTTGTGTGTGTCACTTCTGGGTGGAACTGAACGCCGTAGTATTTCTTCTCTTCGTTCGCCATCGCAGCGTAAGGACAAGTGTCTGTCTCACCAACTTTTACGAAATCGGCTGGGATCTCTACTACTTTGTCGCCGTGGCTCATCCATACGTCTTGAGTTGCTTCAAGATCTTTAAATAAGGCACATTCACCAGAAACTTTAACCTGAGCGTAGCCAAACTCACGTTCGTTAGAGCCTGCTACTTTGCCACCTAGTTGTTCCGCCATAGTTTGCATGCCGTAACATACGCCAAGTAAAGGAACACCAGAGTCAAATACATATTGAGGCGCGCGTGGAGAGTTCTCTTCCGTTACGCTTTCTGGACCGCCAGATAGGATAATGCCATCTGGGTTGAATTCGCGAATATCCGCTTCTTCTACATCCCAGCTCCATAGTTCACAGTAAACGCCGATTTCACGTACGCGGCGTGCTACTAATTGAGTGTACTGAGAACCGAAGTCCAAGATCAGAATACGTTGGTCATGGATATTTTTAGTCATTTTGAGCAGTCTTTTTAAGGCTAAGTGATTAAAACCGAGGCGAGTGTACTCGCCTCTTCTTAATGCTTCAAGGAAAAAGCAAACGTTTCCGTTAAGTAATCAGTTCCCTAGACGGTAGTTCGGTGCTTCCTTAGTAATTTGAACATCGTGTACATGAGACTCTTGCATACCAGCACCAGAGATACGTACAAATTCAGCTTTCGTACGCATATCTTCGATAGTTGCAGAGCCAGTTAGACCCATGCTTGAACGTAGACCACCCATTTGTTGGTGTACGATCTCTTTTAGACGGCCTTTGTATGCGATACGACCTTCGATACCTTCTGGTACTAGCTTGTCCGCTGCGTTGTCAGACTGGAAGTAACGGTCAGAAGAACCTTGAGACATTGCACCAAGAGAACCCATGCCACGGTAAGACTTGTAAGAACGGCCGTTGTATAGAATCACTTCACCCGGCGCTTCTTCAGTACCTGCAAACATAGAACCAACCATCACACATGATGCGCCTGCTACGATTGCTTTACAGATATCACCTGAGAAACGGATACCACCGTCAGCGATAACTGGAATACCATAATCATTAGCAACTTCTGCCGCATCTGCGATTGCAGTGATTTGTGGAACTCCCACACCCGTTACAATACGAGTTGTACAGATAGAACCAGGGCCGATACCAACTTTCACTGCGCTTACGCCAGCTTCGATTAGTGCTTTAGCACCAGCACCTGTTGCTACGTTACCACCGATGATGTCTAGATCTGGGTAAGCTGCACGTGTTTCACGAATGCGGCTTAGAACACCTTCAGAATGACCGTGTGAAGAGTCGATAAGTAGAACGTCAACGCCAGCTTCAACTAGTGCAGCAACTCGCTCTTCGTTACCAGCACCAGCACCAACTGCTGCGCCAACACGTAGGCGACCACGCTCATCTTTACATGCGTTTGGTTTACGTTCTGCTTTGTGGAAGTCTTTCGCAGTAATCATACCGGTTAGTTGGAACTCATCATTCACAACCAATACTTTCTCTACGCGAGCTTCGTGCATTTTCTCTTGCACTTCTTCTCGTGTAGCACCTTCTTTAACCGCTGCCAACTTCTCTTTTGGCGTCATTACTGAAGATACTTTCTTAGAAAGGTCCGTCACAAAACGAACGTCACGACCAGTGATAATACCAACAAGCTCATTGCTCTCAGTGACAACAGGGAAACCTGCAAAACCATGCTTTTCAGTGAGTGCAACAACATCAGCGATGGTCGCGTCAGGGTTTACTGTAACCGCGTCAGTCACCATACCAGCTTCGAACTTCTTAACTTTACGAACTTCGGCTGCCTGCTGCTCAATAGACATGTTCTTGTGGATAAAGCCAATGCCACCCTCTTGCGCTAGCGCGATCGCTAGACGAGCTTCAGTAACAGTGTCCATAGACGCTGAAATCATAGGGATGTTTAGGGTGATGTTCTTAGTTAGCTGAGTGCGAAGATCAGCTGTGTTTGGGAGAACGGTGGAGTGTGCTGGCACAAGTAGTACGTCATCGAATGTCAGCGCTTCTTTGGCAATTCTTAGCATTTGCAATATCTCACAATTAGAGGAGTAAAAAGAACAATCCAATCTCATCGTTTCGCATAATGAGGGTAACCTGTGTTAGCAACAAGCTACATTTGGATTAGATATTGCGGAGGGATTATACGGTTAACGCAATCGCTTGACCACAAATTTTTTAATTTTTTTCTTGCAATTACCCCCTTGCTATGTATTATATTGCCGCTAATTTCCATACTCACGTCTAAGAGATTAGCTGTGCTCTCCAAGACCAATCAAAACATCTTTACTGTTTCTCGTCTCAACGCAGAAGTTCGTTTACTCCTTGAAAACGAAATGGGGATCGTTTGGCTCGTCGGAGAGATATCCAACTTTTCAGCTCCTGTCTCTGGTCACTGGTACCTCACTCTTAAAGACTCTCGCGCTCAAGTTAAATGTGCCATGTTTCGTGGTAACAATCGCCGCGTTACTTTCAAGCCCACTAACGGTAATCAAGTCCTAGTAAAAGCTCGTCTTTCTCTTTATGAGCCTCGCGGTGACTACCAATTGATCATCGAAAGCATGCAACCGGAAGGTGACGGCCGTCTTCAGCAAGAGTTTGAAGAGCTGAAAATGAAGCTTGCCGCAGAAGGGTTGTTCGCTCAAACCAATAAGCAACCTTTGCCTGAACACCCAAAACGTGTTGGCGTCATCACATCGAAAACTGGTGCCGCGCTTTACGATATCTTAGACGTATTGAAACGTCGTGATCCTTCCCTACCCGTTGTGATTTATCCGACAGTGGTACAAGGTGAAGATGCAGCCATTCAAATCGCACAAGCCATTGGTCGCGCTAACAGCCGTGATGAATGTGATGTGCTAATTGTGGGCCGAGGTGGTGGTTCATTGGAAGACTTATGGTGCTTTAACAACGAGATATTAGCTCGCACGATTGCAGCAAGCCAAATTCCTATTATTAGCGCCGTTGGACATGAAGTCGACGTGACAATAGCTGATTTTGTCGCCGACGTACGCGCGCCTACTCCATCAGCAGCAGCTGAGCTAGTAAGCCGTGATAACAGCCACAAAGATCAAGCTTTAGTTACCCGCCAGCATAAGTTAGCGAGCGCGATGCGTTACTACCTAGCACAACAAAAGCAGCAATCTGCGCAATTAGTGCACCGTCTAGAGAGACAGCACCCAAGCTATCGCTTGCAGCGTCAGACGCAACAGTTAGATGAGTTGGACATGCGCTTACAGCGAGCGATGAGTCGTTTTATTGCCTTGCGTCAACAGCGAATCGAGCGTCAACATTATCGGCTGCAATTAAATTCTCCTGTAACACGCCTTGCCGAGCAGAAGTCGAAGCTAGAACGTGTTGAGCAAAAGCTCATGGATGCAATGGATCGCAAGTTACTGACTATGCGCCATCAACTCGCGATTGCTGCAGAGAAGTTAGACACCGTCAGCCCGCTAGCGACATTGAAACGAGGTTACTCAATTACTCAAACTGAGCAAGGTAAAGTGATTACTCAATCTTCAGATGTAAAATCGGGAGATGTATTGATTACTCGATTAGCCGAAGGCGACGTTCGTTCTACCGTTAACTGAATACAAACTCTGGTTAACTGATTTTCTGGAACTCAAATCGGACACGTGATTTTGATTTGAGTTCATTACACACATTACAAAAGTAACTCGCAGCACCGCATGCTTGCAGCTTCTCCAGCTCCGCCTCACAATCAGGGCAAAAACCTACTTTTTTAAAATCCGATTCACACTGTGCACAATGGTATTGTCCTGTCCATTCCAGTTCGACATTGCAAGTCGGGCAAATGTTCTGCTGCATATCCCGTTCCTCTCTAAACTAAGCAATTTCGAGTAACGCATGCTACTCAAAATAACGAACAAGTATGTTGATCTTCATCACCGCCCCAACAAGTTTCACGAGGCGCTAACCATACTTGATAAGTAGGATCTTATACTGATCGTCTGATATTTACTCCTTGATCAGCGATCACCCCTTAAAAGAATATTTATATAACCACACACCGAAAGCATAAGTTACATATTCTGTATTCCAATTTAATACAGAATAAAAACCCTTAAGTTAATTTAATTAAACAAAAAATTAGAATTTAATAAAAAGATCTTATTCAGAAAGCCGCGTTTACATTGGTGTGCATTTCGATAGTTTGAGCGTCGAGCTCAACGAGTTTAACTTGGATAAAAGCAAACTCATTTAAATGGCTCGCATGCGTTCCACCACAAGGGATTACCGCTAATTGACCTTCCCCTAAATCGCATTTCCAATAGCGAGAGTCAGTTAATCTATCGCCGTGGCATTCCATGGTGATCATCGCATCTCTTTGAAGCCATTCAACCAGTTGGTCATTCACTTTTTCTGCAATCGCCTGGAGGTCATTCAGCATATCTGCACTGTTTAATCCTCTTTTACGGAGTGTTTTGCCTAAACGGTACGTATCGAGGCACTTGTCTGGAGTGACATAACTCGTAACTTGCGCATAGCTATTAAAGTCATAATAACCATGCGGGTCTTTGCGGTCTGCGTCTTTTCGCCAATAGTCTTCCGCTAGTACTTTATTCAACGCCAAATACGCTAAGTGTCCTGCAGTGTGACCTCGGCTCAAAGCATTTTGATAGTCTTTATCTACCGCTAATATTACCAAGTCATTAATTGCAAGTGATTCCGTACGTGATAAAACATGCACGACGACAAACACCCAACCTTCAGCATCACGCTTTACAGGGATGTCACTACCCACATACAAAGCACCACTCTCCTGCTCCACTGCTCCAACTTGGCAATCTACTACGTCATGCTCAGCCCCATTCACCTTCAACGTTCCTTTGTCTGCAGGGTGATCCGGCCATATGTGACTAACGGGATGGAACGGCGTGACATCTGTAATAACGTAAGTCACTTCTTCCGTAGATTGAACGAGCTGTATTTGTGCTTCTAATTGCCATGTTTGATGACAAAAACGAGTCTTTGTTGCTGTGATAGTCATTTTTACGATTACTTTTGATAAAAAAATACCCAAGTAGAAACTTGGGTATTCGAATTTCATTATTTATTGCGGTTTTTCACCATCGACATCATACGTTTGCGTTTACGCTCTTGTGATAGCGTAAGCTTATTCGTACGGTTCTCGTATGGGTTATCACTGTTGTGGAAGTTAATGCGAATCGGTGTTCCCATAATTTCCAGAGACTTACGGAAGTAGTTCATCAGATAACGTTTATACGAATCTGGCAATTCACGAACCATGTTACCGTGGATAACAACGATCGGTGGGTTGTAACCACCTGCGTGTGCGTATTTGAGTTTGATACGACGACCACGAACCATTGGCGGCTGGTGATCATCCACTGCCATCTTCATGATACGCGTCAGTACTGACGTACCCACACGCGTTGTCGCCGAGTTATATGCTTCTTGGATAGATTCAAACAAGTGACCAACGCCAGTACCGTGCAGCGCAGAGATAAAGTGGATACGCGCGAAATCGACGAATCCTAGACGGCGGTCCAGTTCTTTCTTCACGCTTTCTTTCACGTCACTGTCTAGGCCATCCCACTTGTTAACGGCGATGACAATTGAGCGGCCAGCATTCAGTGCAAAACCAAGCAAGCTTAGGTCTTGGTCTGAAATATTTTCACGTGCATCAATCACCAGTAGAACGACGTTTGCATCTTCTACCGCTTTCAGCGTCTTAACAACAGAGAACTTTTCAACCGTTTCATTGATACGACCACGACGACGAACACCTGCGGTATCAATTAGTACGTATTCGCGTCCATCACGCTCCATCGGGATGTAGATAGAATCACGCGTTGTACCAGGCATATCGTATACAACTACACGTTCTTCACCCAGAATACGGTTAGTCAGTGTCGATTTACCTACGTTAGGACGACCGATGATCGCCAACTTAATCGGCTGCTCTTGAAGGCGCTTGAATTCAGCTTCTGCGTCTTCTTCAGTGTAATCTTCAACAAGAGGCTCTTCGTCTTCGAATCCAGTCAGGTCTTCAATCTCACCTTCTTCAGATTCACTTGTTAATAGATCATCAAAGAATGGAGATAAAGCACGCTCAAGCAAAGCGGTCACACCACGGCCATGAGCGGCCGCAATCTGATACATATCATCCACGCCGAGCTGCCAAAAATCAGCACACGCCGCATCGGCATCAATACCATCTATTTTGTTTACTACCAGCATCGCTGGCTTTTCAATTTTACGCAGATGCGCAGCAATTGCTGCATCTGAAGGAGTCAGACCAGCACGACCGTCAACAAGGAACAATACAACATCAGCCTCATCAATCGCGGCTAATGACTGTTCTGCCATCTTTGTTTCCACGCCTTCTTCTGTGCCATCAATACCGCCGGTATCAATCACAATGAATTCGTGCTCTTCACCAAGTCTCGCCTGGCCATATTTACGGTCTCGCGTTAGGCCTGGAAAGTCCGCAACCAACGCGTCACGAGTGCGAGTCAATCGGTTAAATAGTGTAGATTTACCTACGTTCGGACGCCCTACTAGAGCTACAACAGGTACCATAACAACCTCTACAATAATCTTTCTTCTGTAGTTATAGGTAACGACTTGCTCGATGCCAAATCAAACCAGCTTTTTACCTATAACCACGTCAGGGTTAATAAATTCAAACAACAAAACGGCTCCTAGCTGTCACCAGCCAGGAGCCGAATGTGAATTATATCACGATATTATTCGTTAATGGTTAGTTTCTTTACATCGCCGTTGCGAGTTGTAATCACATAACCATCCGACAATAACGTCGGGCCAACGGCCAAGCCGCTATCATCGATAAACTGCTGCGCAACAAATTCGCCTGTTGAACGATCCATCCAGTGAAGGTAACCAAGCGTGTCACCGACAACGAGATAATTGCCGACAATAACTGGCGCTGTAAGTTGTCGGTGCTCAAGCAAGCTGTTTTCCCACAACTCAGTCCCACTTCGTGAATCAACGGCAACAACATGATCTTTTTCCGTTATCACAAAGATGCGGCTACCATCTGTAGAAATATCTGTTGCAGATGAGTAATTACGCTTCCAAATCGGGTTCGCTGAACGCAAGTCAATGGCTATAAGTTGGCCATTGTATCCAATGGTGAAAAGAGTACCGCCTAGCACAATTGGCGATGAATCAACGTCAACCAAACGATCAATTTCTGTCGCGCCTTTTGGCGTACCAACAGGCTGTTGCCAAATCAGCTGACCACGCTCAACGATAGCAGCTGCGAGTCGGCCATTTGCCGTTCCCCAAAATACACCGCCGCCAATTGCAGTCGGAGTACTGTCGCCACGTAAAGTTAGGTTCGGCACTTCTGTACTCAATGCCCAGCGTTGCTCACCTGTACTCTCATTAAGGGCAATCAACATGCCTCGGCTCGTATTGATGATAATAAGGCCTGAATCTGCAACTGGCTTCGCCAGTACCTCACCACCAACTTTCACACGCCAAACAACTTCACCTGTTTCTTGGTCAAGAGAGATGACTTCACCATTCTCAGAGCCAATATAAAGGTTTCCGTATGCTGCTGTGATACCACCAGAGAGACGAGCAATGACATCTTCTTCTAGGTCCGTTTGCCAACGTTGTTTACCGTTTTCAGGATCCAGCGCTTTTACTAAGCCATCGCGACTTGCCACGAACAATGTATCATTCGCAAATACAGGGGATAGCTTTGAAAAGTAATGACCAACACCATCGCCAACCGATGTGCTCCACTCACTACTGGTTGTAAATTCACTGTCTACCTGAGGTAGTGGCGCCATTACAATGGTATCTTTCTCACCAGCACAACCGGCAAGCACTCCCATTGTTAACACCCCTAACAAGGCTTTGTTAAAGACTCTTTTCATCCAATGCGGTCCTTATTTCGCCAGATCGTCCAATTTCATTTGTAGCGTCGGGCTTGCGTCTGCCGCTTGCTGAGCTTCAGTATACGCAGCGTATGCGGCATCTTTGTCACCTTGGCGAATCGCAATATCGCCACGAAGTTCAGCAATACGCCCTGTCCATGCTGCATCAGTGACGTTACTTAGCTCAGCCGTTGCAGCGTCAAAGTTACCCATTTCCGTTTCAATGCGTGCAATACGGTAACTAATCAATGGTAATAGCGCAGCATCTTGAGTGTTGCTTTGCGCCCACTTCAATTGCTCCAATGCAGCAGAAAGATCTTGAGCTTCAACTTGTGCTTTAGCAAGTTGTAGCGCAGCCAATACTGAATATTCTTTTACTTCATTTGACTCAATGAAAGCTTTCACGTCAGCTTGAGCATCAGTACCTTTATCTTGCAAAGCATTCATTGCTGTCGTGTAGCTTTGAGAAGCTGCTTCACTCGCCTGAATCACAGAATCCTGGTAGTAACGCCAGCCAAATAGACCACCTAAGCCAACAACCGCACCGATGATGACGGCTTTGCCGTTTTCCTTCCACCAGTCTTTAATGGCTTCAACTTGTTGTTCTTCAGTATCGTAAAGTTCCACTTCCTGTCCTCTTAAAACATGTAAATGGCAGCTTAGCTGCCATTGTTCCTATTTCGTTTAAAGGCTCCACATTTGGGAGCCTTAGCTTACGAACTAGGATGTAATTTTGTTAGATTACTAAAAGACTTAAATCAGTGCTGCGATCTTTTCTGCAACTTCTGCTTGGTTGTAAGTCTCTTGCTCACCACCGGCCAAGTCTTTCAGTACTACGGTATTATCCGCAACTTCGTTTTCACCCAGAACTAATGCTATAACAGCACCAACTTTGTCTGCACGTTTAAACTGTTTCTTGAAGTTACCGCCACCGAAGTGATTCATCACACGAACGCCAGGGATGGACTCACGAAGCTGCTCTGCTAGCTTCATTCCTGCCATCATGGTGCCTTCGCCTGCTGTTACTACGTAAACATCCACACTGCGACGAACGTCTGTTAGTTCTAGTGTTTCTAGCATCAGAACAAGACGCTCTAGGCCCATTGCAAAGCCAACTGCTGGTGTTGGTTTACCACCTAATTGCTCTACAAGACCATCGTAACGTCCACCGCCACAAACGGTGCCTTGAGCACCTAGGCTTTCAGTGATCCATTCAAATACCGTGCGGTTGTAGTAATCCAGACCACGAACTAGACGTTCGTTAACTGTGTATTCGATACCTGCGGCGTCTAAAAGTTCACATAGACCTGCGAAGTGTGCTTTAGATTCTTCACCTAAGTAATCTGAAAGGCGAGGTGCATCACCTAAAATAGCTTGAACGTCAGGGTTCTTCGTATCCAGAACACGCAGTGGGTTCGTGTGCATGCGACGCTTACAATCTTCGTCTAGCACATCAATATGTTGCTCAAGGAACGCAACCAGTGCAGTACGGTAGTCTGCGCGGTCTTCTTGAGAACCGATAGAGTTCAGCTCAAGACGAACATGTTCATTGATACCTAGCTCACGCCATAGACGCGCCGTCATCATGATAAGCTCTGCATCAACATCTGGACCATTTAGACCAAACACCTCAACACCACACTGGTGGAATTGACGGTAACGACCTTTCTGCGGACGTTCATGGCGGAACATAGGCCCCATGTACCACAGACGCTGTTCGTCACGGTTGATCAGGCTGTTTTGAATACATGAACGTACACAACCCGCCGTACCTTCAGGGCGAAGTGTTAGGCTGTCTCCGTTACGATCATCAAAGGTGTACATTTCTTTTGAAACGACGTCTGTCTCTTCACCAACAGCGCGGCTGAATAGGTTTGTTTCTTCAACGATTGGCATGCGCACTTCGTTATAACCGTATGCGCTAATTACATTTTTCACTGTGTTTTCTAGTTTTTGCCACAGTGGAGACTGAGTTGGGAGGCAATCGTTCATGCCTCGAATTGCTTGAATTGTTTTTGCCACAATACTTACCGTAATTCTCGTTGAGATTAATCTTGTACTTTAACTTCGATGCGGTTTTCGCCATTCATCATGGCTGCTTTCGCACGGATCTTAGCTTCTAGCTGATTCACAAGGTCATCGTTATCAAAGCGTTCTTTCTGGCGTTTACCATCTTCGTAGAATGCGCTCTTCTTGTTACTACCTGCTAGACCTAAGTGAGAAACTTCTGCTTCACCAGGGCCGTTTACCACACAACCGATGATAGACACATCCATTGGCGTGATGATGTCTTCTAAACGCTGCTCAAGTGCGTTCACTGTGCCAATCACATCAAATTCTTGGCGCGAGCAACTTGGGCAAGCAATAAAGTTGATGCCTCGAGAGCGAATGCGCAGAGATTTAAGGATATCGAAACCGACTTTGATTTCTTCAACTGGATCGGCAGCCAAAGAGATACGCAGCGTATCGCCGATCCCTTCAGATAACAGCATACCTAAGCCAACAGATGACTTAACAGCACCAGCACGAGCACCACCCGCTTCTGTAATACCCAAGTGAAGAGGCTGATCGATTTTCTTCGCTAGCAGACGGTATGAATCCACCGCAAGGAAGACGTCTGAAGCTTTCACGCTAACTTTAAATTGGTCAAAGTTAAGACGATCGAGATGATCTACGTGACGCATCGCCGATTCAACTAAAGCTTCTGGCGTTGGTTCGCCGTATTTCATCTGTAAATCTTTTTCCAAAGATCCACCGTTGACACCAATACGGATTGGGATGTTTTTATCGCGAGCACAGTCAACAACAGCGCGAATGCGCTCTTCATTGCCAATGTTACCTGGGTTGATGCGTAAACAGTCAACACCGTACTCCGCCACTTTCAGCGCGATACGATAGTCGAAATGAATATCAGCCACTAATGGTACAGAAACTTGCTGTTTAATCAGTTTGAAAGCTTCTGCTGCGTCCATGGTAGGTACAGAAACTCGAACGATATCTGCACCGACTTTTTCTAGTGCTCGGATTTGAGCGACTGTCGCTTCTACGTCAGTCGTGCGAGTGTTAGTCATTGACTGTACGGCAATTGGCGCACCATCACCAATTGGCACATCACCCACATAAATACGCGTCGATTTACGACGAATAATTGGAGATTCGTGTTGCATAATTTTTTATAACGGTAGAGTGAATCTAGCTACTTTGCCTGAAGTATACCCAGAAAGGTCGACAGGTTCACTTGCAAATGTCATTGTAACCCCTTCCGGTGCGCCTAATATCACTTTAAACGGCGCTTTTCCGGTAAGTTCTACATCTTGTCCTGGTTTATGAGTACCACTTACCAGCGTTTTACCATTGGTGTCTTTTACTTGAATCCAACAGTCCGCTTTAAACTTCATAGTAAGAAGTGTCATGCCTTCAGGTACGATTGGCGCAGGCTGTTCCTCTTCCGCAGTTTCAATCACGGCAACAGGTTCTTCAGAATCTACGCTTGTTGTATTTTCAGTTTCAGCAAGCAGAGGGTCGCTACCCTGCTCGACTGGTACTTCACTCGTTTCAACAACATCATTACTTGTTGAAACAACTTCTTCAGGAGTACTTGCGATTAACTCCTCAGCCGTCATTAAATCGATATCAGCTAACTCTTGCGCTGTGGGCTTCGGCGCTTCAACACTTGAATCCGTAACTTCCTTCGTTAGGCTATTCTCTTGCTGGTTTTGCCACCACCAAGCTGCAGAAATACCAATAATGACCAACCCGATAACCCAAGTCAGGAGCATGATACGGCTATTGTGCTTCTCATCTTTTGTTTTGCGAGAGAAGCTCTGCATTTCAATTTCTTGCTCTTGCGGCTGTACATCTGCTGTCTGCTCTAACGCAGTCAAAACCATCTTCTCATCAAGGCCCACGAACTTCGCGTAAGAACGCAAGTAACCACGCGTAAATGTCGCAACTTGTTGAGACTCAAATCGGTTATTTTCAATATCTTCAATAACAGAAACGCGAAGCCTCAGGCGATCAGCAACTTGCTTTTGACTCATCCCAAGAGATTCGCGTTTGTTTTTCAGTAATGTGCCAGCTTCAATAGAAAGTGGCACTTCATTCGTATTTTCGTGTTCTGTCATAATGGTGGTATTTAATCTGTTTTAGTGGCTAACGTGGTTATGTATTTTCGTTATTGTTCTTAAGCCTCTTTAAAAGATAGCTAGCCTAAACGCGTTAACCAAAATAATAATTTTAAGAAACTCTCAGCGATTTGAGTGTGAATACCCGTTTTGCAAAAATCAGCAAAGCGTATGTGAGAAAATGCTGAGAATTATCGGTGTCATCGTTAATGTCGCATATCATGATAAGCGAATGTGTAACGAAGACAAAAACTCTTTACACTCAAACTAACAGATAGCTCAAGCTTTTGTCCAAACTTTGACAAAGGAATTCAAAATTATACCCAAATAACCTGAGGTTGAAGAGTGATAGTCCCAAATCTTGGCGAAAATGTCCTAAACAATAAACAAAATAGCCAGAGCAAATGGCTCTGGCTATTTTTGAATTCCGGTCGTTTATACCGCTTTTACTTCAATGGTATCAGCACCGCGCGACGCTTTTAACATTGCAGTACGTTTAGTTCGGTCAATCACATCACCGACTAACTGACCACACGCCGCATCAATGTCATCGCCACGAGTCTTACGAACCGTTACTGTATGCTCATATTGCATCAATGTTTTTTGGAAGCGATCGATACGTGAGTTACTTGGTTTCTTGTAAGGTGAACCTGGGTACGGGTTAAACGGAATCAAGTTAATCTTACATGGTGTGTCTTTCATCAGCTCAGCCAGTTCACGAGCATGGTCCATGTCATCATTCACATGATCAAGAAGTACGTACTCAACCGTTACCTTACCGCGGTTTGCATTCGATGAAGCGATGTAACGACGAACTGATGCTAGGAAATCTTGAATATCCCAACGATCGTTAATTGGCATGATTTCACTACGCAGCTTATCGTTTGGCGCATGAAGGGAAATTGCCAACGCGACATCGATTTTGCCTGTCATCTGATCAAGACCAGAAACCACACCTGATGTAGATACAGTCACACGACGTTTTGACAAACCAAAGCCAAGATCGTCCAGCATTAGCTCTAATGCCGGGATCAAGTTCTTCATGTTTAGAAGCGGTTCACCCATCCCCATCATCACGACGTTAGTAATTGGGCGGCGACCTGTTTCTTTCTCAAGACCAATTTCACGTGCAGCGCGCCACACCTGACCGATGATCTCTGAAACTTTCAAGTTACGGTTAAAACCTTGCTGTGCGGTTGAGCAGAACTTACATTCCAACGCACAACCTACTTGAGAAGACACACAAAGCGTTGCACGGTCATCTTCTGGAATGTAAACCGTTTCCACATCCTGATCACCAACGTTCATCGCCCACTTGATCGTACCATCAGAAGAGTGCTGAGCTTCTGCAACTGTTGGTGCCTTGATTTCGCACTTGTGTAAAAGCTTTTCGCGCAGCTTCTTGTTAATGTTTGTCATTTTTTCGAAGTCATCTACACCGAAATGGTAGATCCACTTCATAACCTGATCGGCACGAAACGCTTTCTCGCCGAGTTCTTCTGCGAAAAACTGACGCATGCCTTTGCGATCAAAGTCGAGTAGATTGATTTTTTCAGTGGTCATGTTGCCTCTCAATGACTGAAACAAGAATAAGGGCGCGAATTGTACAGCCTTTATGCAGCTACAACAAGGGGTGTAAAACCCTGAGTTTGCTAAGGCATTAAAATCAAAGTGATTAAATTTTAAGCACCCCTTGCGCTATAAGTGGCTATTACACTATCAAAAGTAAAAGCGTAGAAATCGTAAAGGGAAAAGACTAAAAATAACTCACGTTACTGGGCTTTAAAGCCCATTATATAGTCAGACTAGTTAGCGTGTAAGAGCTCACTTATGCAGTCAACATTGCCACTCAACTTAGGTATATGAAATGAAAAAGCCTCGGAAAGTTCCGAGGCTTTTCTGTATCAGAGTATCACTAACAAGTGAAGTATCACGCCTAATTAGCGAGAGAAAACCTCTGACTCAGGGAAGAAAAACTCAATTTCACGCGCTGCAGATTCAGGGCTATCGGAACCATGAACTGAATTGTGACGCATGCTAAGTGCGTAATCAGCACGCAAAGTGCCGCATGCCGCTTCCTCTGGGTTAGTTTTACCCATCAGCTCACGGTAACGTGCAATCGCATTTTCACCTTCCAGTACCTGAACCATAATAGGACCAGATGTCATGAACTCTTTTAGTGGAGGGAAAAACTCTTTGCCTTCATGCTCTGCATAAAAACCGCTTGCCTGATCTTCAGTCAGGTGAACCATTTTAGCAGCGACAATACGTAGGCCAGCCTTTTCAATACGGTTATAGATTTCACCAATTAGGTTTCGCTCTACCGCATCCGGCTTAATGATTGAAAATGTTCTTTCTAGAGCCATAAAGTTTCCTTTCTGTACTTGTAATAATAGTTGTGTTTTTAAAGTGACTTACTGGGTAAGAGCAGCACTCAAGCAAGAGAGTGCCGCAATCAATCTTATTTAACAGCTTGCTCATTGAGGAAACGAGCAAGTGTACGAACGCCCATACCCGTAGCTCCCGCAGCCCATTTATCAGACGCGGCTTTACGGTATGTACCCGCACAGTCGAAGTGCAACCAGCCTTTTTTGTAGTCTTCTACGAAGTAAGACAAGAATGCTGCTGCTGTGCTTGCACCCGGAGAGTAATCGCCAGAACTGATATTCGATAGGTCAGCAAAGTTTGACGGCAGCATTCCACGGTGGAAGTCAGCAAGTGGTAGCGGCCATAAACCTTCTTTTTCTTGGTTTGCCGCAGTGAGCGCTTGATGCGATAACTCGTCATCGAAACTCATTAGTGCGTGATAATCATTACCCAACGCATTCTTCGCCGCACCTGTTAGTGTTGCACAATCAATGATTAACTCAGGTTTTTGCTCACTAGCGTAGATAAGACCATCAGCAAGCACTAAACGACCTTCTGCATCGGTGTTCATGATTTCAACGGTTTTACCGTTTTTGTAGGTGATGATGTCGCCAAGCTTGAGTGCGCGACCAGAAACCATGTTCTCTGCACAACAAAGGATCAGTTTTACACGCTTGTTCAAACCACGAAGAATCGCCAGTGCAAGACCACCGGTGATGGTGCCTGAGCCACCCATGTCTGCTTTCATTGCGCTCATGAAGTTAGAAGGCTTCAAGCTGTAACCACCCGAATCAAAGGTGATACCTTTACCGACAAGACACGCGAATATTGGTGCGCTCTCGTCACCTGTCGGGTTGTAGTCTAGCTGGAGCATCGCAGAAGTACGCTCCGAACCACGGCCTACGGCGTAAATACCTTCCCAACCTTCTGCCAACAAGTCTTTGTCTTTGACGATACGAGCTGTCACTGTGCCTTTAGGCGCAACAGATTTGATGAATTCAGCGGCCATTGTCGCTAGCTGACGAGGGGCAACTTCTTCTGCGGTTTTATTGATGATATCGCGGGTAAAATCAGTCGCGGTAATACGCGCTTGAAGCTCTGCTTGATCTTCTTCAGACAATGCAGACCACTCAACTGAGCCATGTTTTTTGGGGTTACGGTAACCTTGGTGGAAAGCCCAAACGCTCTCTAAATCCCAGTTATCACCGGAAAGAAAAATAGAACGAATTCCTTGGCCATCTAGCTGACGAGCTGCACGTTGAATTGCACCAAGATCGTGACCTTCACCTAAATGAATGGTTGCGCCGTTTTCAGCGAATGAAAGCAGTGCTTTTTCACCCCAATGTGGTGCTGCCGACTCTTGACTTAAAAATACAGACATCTGTGTAGACATGGTTTCTCCTTGTCTTATAGCAGCGTTGCCTACGCTGCTTCTTTTTAATAACTCACGGATGTTAGCATTATGTAGGGCAAAAATGTCAATTGGATAAAAAAACGGACCTAAAGGTCCGCTTTTTTTAGTAAGAATTGTTAACTAGGCTGTGTTTTACAGACTTAGTCTGCTTCATCCATCCAGCACATGATAACGGCTTCCAGAATCTTTTCGTTACAATGGTTTGGGTCATCTTCAAACTCATCTAACTCCATGATCCATTGATGAAGATCGGTAAAACGCACCGTTTGCGGATCAACATCTGGAAACTTGTCACAAAGTTCAATCGCGATATCGCGAGAATCTGTCCATTTCATTGCTCATCTTCCTTTTGCTTCTTCCCTATATTGGGAAGATAGTTTTAGTGATCTTCTGAAGCGTGGTTTAGCGTGTACTTAGGAATTTCTACCACTAAGTCTTCATCAGCAATTTTCGCCTGACACCCTAGACGTGATTCAGGCTCTAGACCCCACGCTTTATCCAGCATGTCGTCTTCCAGCTCTTCACTTTCTTCTAGCGAATCAAAACCTTCACGGATGATCACGTGGCAGGTGGTACAAGCACATGATTTTTCACACGCATGTTCAATACCGATACCATTTTTTAGCGCTACGTCCAGAACGGTTTCACCAGTGTTTGCTTCCAACACTGCGCCTTCTGGGCACAAATCGTCGTGTGGTAATACAATAATCTTAGGCATAACTACTTATCTCTTATATATCGTCTACTGATTGACCTGACAGCGCAGCTCGAATCGATTTATCCATACGGCGCGATGCGAAATCTTGGCTCGCTTTATCGGTATCTTTAATGCCTTGCTCAATCGCATCTGCATCATCACCATTACGCAGCTCAATCAAGGCTTCGATGGCTTTTATCAGGTCTTGTTTCTCTTGTTCTGATAGTAGTTCGTCACCATCAGCTTGCATGGCTGCAATCAAGCCTTCTATCACACGGTCGGCCTCAACACGCTGCTCAGCTAGCGCACGAGCTTGCATGTCTTCTTTAGCGTGAGTCATTGAATCACGCAGCATATCCGCCACTTCATTATCGCTTAACCCGTAAGAAGGTTTTACTTGAATCTCTGACTGAACACCGGTGCTCTTTTCCATTGCCGTAACAGAAAGAAGACCGTCAGCGTCAACTTGGTAAGTCACACGAATATGTGCCGCACCCGCCGCCATCGGTGGAATGCCTTTCAATGAGAAACGAGCCAGTGAACGACAATCATCAACCATTTCACGCTCACCTTGTACCACATGAACACTCATGGCCGTTTGGCCATCTTTGAATGTGGTAAATTCTTGCGCACGCGCAACAGGAATCGTGGTATTGCGAGGGATGATCTTCTCAACCAAACCACCCATGGTTTCAATACCAAGCGACAGTGGGATCACGTCAAGAAGTAACATTTCTGAATCAGGCTTGTTACCCGCTAGAATGTCGGCTTGGATACCCGCGCCGATTGCGACAACTTCATCAGGATTAATGCTTGTTAGCGGTGTGCGGCCAAAAAACTCGCCTACCATTTCACGAACCAGCAATGTGCGTGTTGAACCACCAACCATGACAACTTCGAGTACTTCGTCTGCGTTAACATCAGCATCTTTTAATGCACGACGACAAGACATTAGTGTTTTCTTCACTAATGGGCGAATCAGCTCTTCGAACTGCTCACGAGTAACGGTGCCCTTCCAGCCAAACACGTCAACATCAACGCTGTCTTGCTCAGAGAAAGCAATCTTAGTCGCAGTAGCAATGTTCAGTAGCGTACGGTTTTTTTCAGCAGAAAGTGGGGCTTCGAGACCCGCTTGCTCCATTAGGTAATCCGCTAACAGATGGTCAAAGTCATCACCGCCTAACGCAGAGTCACCACCTGTTGCTAATACTTCAAATACGCCTTTCGACAAACGTAGGATAGAGATATCAAATGTACCGCCACCTAGGTCATAAACCGCAATCACCCCTTCTTGGCCTGAGTCTAGACCATAAGCAATTGCCGCGGCAGTTGGTTCGTTCAGAAGACGGAGCACATGAAGGCCAGCTAATTTCGCGGCATCTTTCGTACCTGCACGCTGAGCATCATCAAAGTAAGCAGGAACAGTGATCACAACACCCGCTAACTCACCACCTAACGTTTCTTCTGCTCGCTTACCTAGCGCTTTTAGAATGTCCGCAGATACTTCAATCGGGTTTTTGTCTCCTTGAGGCGTTTGCAGGATCGGAAGACCATTTTCACTCTCTCTAAAACGATAAGGAAGTGAAGAGTAACGGGACTGAATGTCCTTTAATGAACGACCGATCAAACGTTTTACAGAGATAATAGTGTTCTCTGGTTCAAACTCTGCTTTGGCTTTGGCTTCGTGGCCAACCGTTAACGTTTCCTCAGTGTAATTAACGACTGAAGGTAAAATAGTACGGCCCTGCTCGTCCGCAAGTGGAGTTGCATCGCCGCTACGTACAGAAGCAACCAAAGAGTTGGTAGTACCTAAGTCGATACCCGCTGCTAACTTATGCTCATGAGGTGCCGAGCTTTGGCCCGGTTCTGCGATTTGAAGTAGTGCCATGATAGGTCCTTGTCACGCTAACTAGCCGAGGAGTTTGTCTTCGACTAGTTCAATTTCGTTCTTTAGTTTGGCAATGAATTTTAGCTTACGAACTCGGTCTGCGGCTTCAGCCCAAAGACCATCATCAAGCTCTTGCTCGACGCTTGCCAGATGCTGTTTGTACATTTTGCTGACCTTAGAATCGAAGTCAAAAAGCGCCGATTCAGGATCGGTGCTGTCAGCAATTTCTTCCAGTTCTTCGCGCAGCTCCATTTGCTCCATTAAGAACATTGGATCTTGCATTGTCTGCTGTTCACCTCGGATCTCAACTCCCTGCTCTGCGAGTATGTACTCGGCACGGGAGATAGGATTTTTCAGAACTTGATAGGCATCGTTGATTTGCGCTGCCTTTTGCACCGCCATCAAACGGTCACGTTCAGATCCCGTTGCAAAGTTATCCGGGTGGAAGCGTTTTTGTAGTTCTCGGAACTGAGAAGAAAGAAGGCTACCATCCAGCTTAAACTGACTTGGTAGCCCAAATAATTCAAAGTGATTCATTAAGTTCGGGTCCTAGTAAAGCCTTCCGGACTCGCTTGCCCAGAAGGACAATCAATTAGACGTTGAAGCTTTCACCACAACCACATTCACTTTTCGCGTTAGGGTTGTTGAATTCAAAACCTTCATTCAACCCTTCTTTCACGTAATCCAATTCGGTACCGTCTAGGTACACTAAGCTTTTTTTGTCGATGATGATTTTCACTCCAGAGAGTTCAAAAACTTCATCTTCTTCGTTAAGCTCATCAACAAACTCAAGTACATATGCCATGCCTGAACAACCAGTCGTTTTCACTCCAAGACGTAAACCGATACCTTTGCCTCGGTTATCTAGGAATGCTCTTACGCGACTTGCCGCTGATTCTGTCATTGTGATGGCCATACTGCACCTTAGTCTGTCTAAATTTCGATTGGAATGGGAGCATCAAAGCTCCCATTATATTACGGAATAATTATTCTTGGTGTTTTTTCTTGTAGTCTGCAACCGCTGCTTTGATTGCATCTTCAGCAAGAATTGAACAGTGAACTTTCACTGGTGGAAGCTCTAGCTCTTCAGCAATTTCAGAGTTTTTAATTGCTGCTGCTTCATCAACTGACTTGCCTTTTACCCACTCAGTTACTAGTGAGCTTGATGCGATTGCACTACCACAACCGTATGTTTTGAACTTCGCATCTTCGATGATACCTTCCGGTGTCACTTTGATTTGAAGCTTCATTACGTCACCACAAGCTGGAGCGCCAACCATGCCGCTACCTACTGATGGGTCTTCTTTATCGAATGAACCAACGTTACGTGGGTTCTCGTAGTGATCAATTACTTTTTCGCTGTATGCCATGATAAATTACCTCGAATCCTCTATTTCAATCCCTGAGATTAATGGTGAGCCCATTCAACAGTGCTCAAATCAATCCCTTCTTTGTACATATCCCATAGAGGAGACATGTCGCGTAGCTTAGTCACTGCAACGCGGATTTGTTCAATTGCGTAATCAATTTCTTCTTCAGTCGTGAAACGACCAAACGAGAAACGAACCGAGCTGTGAGCCAATTCATCATCCATGCCAAGGGCACGAAGAACGTAAGAAGGCTCAAGGCTTGCAGACGTACAAGCACTACCAGAAGATACCGCTAGATCTTTAAGCGACATTAGTAGTGATTCACCTTCTACGAATGCGAAGCTGATGTTTAGGTTGTGTGGTACACGTTGCTCAAGGTCACCGTTTACCGTCACTGCTTCTAAGTCTTTCACGCCATCAAAAAGACGGTTACGAAGCGCTAAAGCGTGATCGTAATCTTTTTGCATGTCTTCTTTTGCAATGCGGAATGCTTCACCCATACCAACGATTTGGTGGGTAGGAAGTGTACCAGAGCGGAAACCACGCTCATGGCCGCCACCGTGCATTTGCGCTTCAAGACGAATACGAGGCTTACGACGAACGTAAAGTGCACCGATACCTTTAGGGCCATAAACTTTGTGAGCAGAAAGCGAAATTAGGTCAACTTTCATCTCTTGAACGTCGATTGGTAATTTACCTGCAGATTGCGCTGCATCCACGTGGAAAACAATTTTACGCTCACGACACAATTCGCCGATCGCTGTAATGTCTTGAACCACACCAATCTCGTTGTTTACGTGCATAATAGACACAAGCACTGTGTCATCACGCATTGCCGCTTTAAGCTTCTCTAGATCGATCAAGCCATTTGATTCTGGCTCAAGGTAAGTCACTTCAAAGCCTTCACGCTCAAGTTGACGACATGGGTCAAGAACGGCTTTGTGCTCTGTTTTACAAGTGATTACGTGCTTGCCTTTCTTCGAGTAAAAGTGCGCTGCACCTTTAATAGCAAGGTTGTCTGATTCTGTCGCACCAGATGTAAATACGATTTCGCGAGGATCTGCATTTAGAAGGTCAGCAATTTGCTCACGAGCAGTATCGACCGCTTCTTCTGCCTGCCAGCCGTAACGGTGCGAACGCGACGCTGGGTTGCCAAATGTGCCATCCATTGTCATGTACTGAACCATTTTTTCAGCAACACGTGGATCAACTGGACATGTAGCGGAATAATCAAGATAAATCGGCAGTTTCATTCTCTACTCCAATGTAAAAAGCTGACCGCTAAGAGCGGACGTTTACACCGATGGGCGCGGCGGTTGTATTTTTGTTTGATAGCCCATGGGTTACCGCCAGATCAATGTCCTGACGATCAGAAATTTCGAGGACTTCATTGTCTGTCATCAACTCACCAAGAGTGATGTTATTCAAGAAGTCACTAATGCGAGAGCTTAAGTCGCGCCATAGCGTGTGAGTAAGGCAACGTGTTCCACCTTGGCAATCTCCTTTGCCCTGGCATTTGGTTGCATCGACTGACTCATCTACGGCTGCAATCACGGTACCAATAGCGATACTGTGTGCGTCGGCACCAAGTCGGTAACCACCACCAGGACCACGAACGCTGGCAACGAGACCTGCTTTACGCAATTTTGAAAATAGCTGCTCTAAGTAAGAGAGCGAGATCCCCTGACGCTCTGAGATGTCAGCAAGAGGTACAGGGTTTTGTTGCGAATGCAGTGCCACATCCAGCATGGCTGTCACCGCATATCTTCCTTTAGATGTAAGTTTCATACCACACCGTATCCACATGGTTTGTAATGGTTAAGATTTTTCCATACCTGAGTAATTTGGTCAAGTATTTATTTGACCATTTTACTCAGGTATTCATCCTTACACCTAAAGTGGTTATTCTTTATTCAGAACTTCTTTTCTATCGAGGTCAAAATACCGCGTAGAATATTGAGCTCCTGGGTTTCTGGCCGAGCACGAGAGAACAAGCGACGCAATTTATTCATCACCTGCCCTGGTTGCTCTTTATTGATAAACTGGGTCTCAACCATCACCTTTTCAAGATGCTCGAAGAACATTTCGAGCTCTCTATGACGTGGGTACTCTTCCGGCTCATTTGGGGCAAACTGGCTTTGCTCTAAGTTCAAATGCGCAACTCGTACTTCGTAACTCAGAGTTTGTACGGCCATCGCTAGGTTAAGCGAGCTGTATTCAGGGTTAGCAGGAATGCAAACATGGTAGTGACACCTTTGCAGCTCTTCGTTTGTTAGACCAGTTCTTTCACGACCAAACACGAGCGCGACAGGATGTTTTCTACCCTCAACCGCAAATTTCTCACCACATTCACGTGGCTCAAGCATTGGCCATTCTAATGTACGAGAGCGAGCACTGGAGCCCACCACGAGGCTGCAATCTTCAACCGCTTCCTCTAATGTGCCGACAATCTTTGCATTTTGAGCAATATCACCAGCACCCGCAGCCAAAGCAAGAGTTTGTTCATCCACTTCACATTGTGGATCGACTAATACTAGTTGGCTCAAACCCATCACTTTCATAGCTCGAGCTGCTGAGCCAATATTGCCTGAATGAGAGGTACCTACGAGTACAATTTTTACTTGATCCAACATCTGTGTTTGCTACCTAAATTAAAACCGCAGAATGTTACCATAGTTTTTTAACACACCCTAGGGCGAAGCAGGGCTCTCTTCTCATTCTTGGTCATTGTTCTCGTTCGCCTCAAGCTAAATACAATAAAACCACTGACTTTAGAACAAAAAATAACCACTTCCCTTTTTACTGATCTCTGGTATACTCGCCGCCGCTTTCATTTGTTCTTTAACATCCGTTGGGAAATTCGTATGCATCCAATGCTAAACATTGCTATTCGCGCTGCGCGAAAGGCAGGCAATCATATTGCTAAATCATTAGAAAACACTGATAAAGTAGAATCTACTCTTAAAGGCACTAATGACTTTGTCACTAATGTAGATAAAGAAGCAGAATACATCATCATCGATACTATCAAGCAGTCTTACCCTGAGCACTGTATCGTTGCTGAAGAACAAGGTCTTATCGAAGGTAAAGATAAAGACGTACAATGGATCATCGACCCACTGGATGGCACCACTAACTTTGTAAAAGGTTACCCAACTTTCGCGGTTTCTATCGCAGTTCGTATCAAAGGCAAAACTGAAGTTGCTTGTGTTTACGATCCAATGCAAAACGAGCTATTCACTGCACAACGTGGTGCAGGCGCTCAACTAAACAGTGCGCGTATCCGTGTTGCTCAACTAAAAGACCTTCAAGGTACTGTTCTAGCTACTGGTTTCCCATTCAAACAGAAACAACACGCTGAGTCTTACATCAAGATCGTTGGTGCGCTATTCACTGAATGTGCTGATTTCCGTCGTAGCGGCTCTGCTGCTCTTGACCTATGTTACGTGGCTGCTGGCCGTGTTGATGGTTACTTCGAGCTAGGTCTAAAACCTTGGGATATGGCAGCAGGTGAGCTTATTGCTCGTGAAGCTGGCGCAATCCTAACTGACTTTGCTGGCGGCACTGAGTACATGAAGTCTGGTAACATTGTTGCTTCAAGCGCTCGTGGCGTAAAATCTATCCTTAAGCACATCCGCGAAAACGGTAACAGCGCGATCCTTAAGTAAGATTTGAAAGTCATATTTAGCCCGTCACGCTGATGACTTTAAAAAGCCCCGCTCAATGAGCGGGGCTTTTTTTGTATCTACTTAGCTGCAATGTAAGGCTCTTCATACCGTGAGGTTCTGCAAGCACAAAACTCGATTCAGATACAAAAAAACCGCTGATTGCTCAGCGGTTTTTGTTTTCGACTCTCAACCTGCCTTATGGCATTTCGTCGAACTCTGCGCCTTCTTTTTCTACTTGAGGTGGCATCAAGTGCTCTTTCTGGATGCCCAGTTTTAGCGCTAGTGCTGATGCTACGTAGATAGAAGAGTAAGTACCTACAGTGATACCAAGTAGAAGTGCGGTTGCGAAGCCGTGAATCATCGCACCACCCTGCATGAACAGTGCAATTACCACGAACAATGTTGTACCCGAGGTAATCAACGTACGGCTCAACGTTTGGGTGATTGAAGCGTCCATGATATCGGCTGGCTCACCTTTACGCATCTTACGGAAGTTTTCACGGATACGGTCAAACACAACGATGGTATCGTTGAGCGAGTAACCGACTACCGTTAATAATGCCGCGACGATGGTTAGGTCAACTTCTATTTGTAGGAATGAGAAAACACCTAACGTGATAATGATATCGTGAGCCAATGCCATAACCGCACCAGCCGCTAGACGCCATTCAAATCGCATCGAGACATAAAGCAGGATACAGATCAGCGACACGAGGATCGCTAGACCGCCAGCTTCTGTTAGCTCATCACCAACGTTAGGACCTACGAATTCAATACGACGCATTTCTACGCTTTCGCCAGTACCATCTTTGATAGCACCAATGATTTGGTTGCCCAGCGTTTCACCAGAAACGTCATCACGTGGACGAAGACGAACCATTACTTCACGAGCACTACCGAAGTTTTGTACTGTCGCATCACCAAAACCTTTCGCATCTAAAGCGGTTCGGATTTTTTCAAGGTTCGCAGGTTTTTCAAAGCCAACTTCAATTAGCGTACCGCCAGTGAAGTCTAGGCCCCAATTTAGCCACTTAGTTGACAAAGTGAAGATAGAAGCAGCAATCATAAAGATTGAAAAAACGAATGCTACTTTCGACCAACGCATAAAGCCGATCGTCTTCTCTGCTTTTAGAATTTGAAACATATTAATTCCCAGCCTTAGATCGACAATTTATCAACGCGTTTGCCACCGTAAATCAGGTTCACGATACAACGTGTACCAATAATGGCGGTGAACATTGAAGTTAAGATACCGATAGATAGAGTAACCGCGAAACCTTTCACTGCACCAGTACCGACTGCAAATAGGATAATTGCAGTAATCAGTGTCGTGATGTTCGCATCGGCAATCGTACTGAATGCATTCGCGTAACCTTGGTGAATAGCTTGTTGTGGACTACGCCCATCACGAAGCTCTTCACGGATACGCTCGAAGATCAGTACGTTCGCATCAACCGCCATACCGACCGTTAACACGATACCGGCAATCCCCGGAAGCGTCATGGTAGCGCCTGGAATCATCGACATAACACCAATGATCAACACTAAGTTAGCCATTAGAGCGATGTTGGCAATCAAGCCAAAGCCACGGTAGTAAAGCAGCGTAAACAGCATTACGGCAACCATACCCCAGATACACGCTTGGATACCCATATCGATGTTTTGCTGGCCCATTGATGGACCAATAGTACGCTCTTCAACGATAGAGATAGGTGCGATCAGTGCACCAGCACGTAATAGAAGTGCAAGGTTGTGCGCTTCAGCTGCGGAGTCTATACCCGTGATACGGAAGTTACGTCCAAGAGCCGATTGAATCGTCGCTTGGTTGATGACTTCTTCATGCTTATCTAGGATGACTTTGCCTTCTGGCGTACGACGACCACTGTCTTTGTACTCAGCAAACACGGTAGCCATTAGCTTACCGATGTTCTTCTTAGAGAACGCTGACATCTTGTTACCACCTTCGCTGTCTAGCGAGATGTTAACTTGTGGACGACCGTATTCATCGACACTTGAGCTTGCATCCGTAATGCTTTGACCACCAAGAATAACACGCTTCTTAAGCACAACCGGACGACCGTCTCGGTCCATTTTGATTTCACTGCCTGCTGGCGCACGACCATTTGCCGCCGCTGATAGATCAGCTTTATCGTCAACTTCACGGAATTCTAGCGTTGCAGTCGCACCTAGAATCTCTTTTGCACGAGCAGTATCTTGAACACCAGGAAGCTCAACAACAATTCGACTTGCACCTTGACGTTGAACGAGAGGCTCTGCAACACCTAGCTCGTTTACACGGTTACGTAAAATCGTAATGTTTTGCTCAACAGCGTAGTTACGGATCTCTTGTAAACGTTGCTCGGTAAAGGTCGCAGTAAGAGCGTAACGGCCATTTGAATCAGATTCGACAAAGAGCATGTCTGGGTGATTCTTTTCTAGCATTGCTTTCGCTTCTGCTAATTGCTCTTCGTTACGTAGCAGAACCTCTACCGCTTCTTTGCCAGAAGGGCGGATAGCACGATAACGAATTTTTGCCTCACGAAGTTCGCTACGGAAAGCTTCTTCTTGCTGACCAACGAGCTTTTCCATCGCAGCGTCCATGTCTACTTCCATTAAGAAGTGGACACCACCACGAAGGTCAAGACCCAGCTTTAATGGTGACGCGCCAATCGCTTCTAGCCAATCGGGTGTAGAAGGAGCAAGGTTAAGTGCAACAATTGTGTCTTTGCCAAGCGCTTCGCTGATGACATCACGAGCACTGATTTGCGTGTCAGTGTCGTTAAAACGAACAAGAATTGATCCATTCTCGAGAGCAATGGATTTATGAGAGAGTTGCTCTTTATCAAGAGCAGTAGTGACAGCATCCAGCGTTGACATATCTACAGAGGCGCCACGCGCCCCTGTAACTTGAATAGCCGGATCTTCACCGTAGATATTTGGAAGTGCGTATAACGCAGCGGTGATGATGGCAAAAAATACCATCAAGTACTTCCATAATGGATAACGGTTTAGCACAGCGAGGATCCTTTAGCTGTTTTATAGAGACTTAAGCGTACCTTTTGGCAACACTGCAGTGATGAAGTCTTTCTTGATTACCACTTCATTGTTCGCGTTAAGCTCGATTGAAATGTAGTCATTGTCTTCAGCAATCTTAGTGATTTTACCCACTAGGCCACCGCTAGTTAGAACTTCGTCGCCTTTGCCCATAGAAGCCATTAGGTTCTTGTGCTCTTTTACACGTTTCGCTTGTGGGCGGTAAATCATGAAGTAAAAGATCACTGCGAACATGCCAAGCATGATTAGCATTTCAAAACCACCGCCTGCTGGCGCGCCTTCTGCTGCTGCGTGAGCCTGAGAAATAAACATTAAAACATCCTCATTATATTTTATTGATAATCCAACAAGTTGGGCTTTCGCATTTTAGATTCAAGTCTGAGAGTAACTAATAGCGATCACTCTCTCAAAAATAACGTGCGTTAGCCTACTTTATTAGCAAAAGCCTCTGGCGACATGCCAAAGGCTTTAATTCTTTTTAGTCCGTCAATGACTGTTCTTTTGCTAGTGGTGGCACTTCACGGCCACGACGCTCATAGAACTCGGTAACAAACTCATCAAAACGATCTTCATCAATCGCTTTACGAATACTTTCCATCAGACGCTGGTAGTAGCGTAGGTTGTGGATCGTATTCAGACGAGCACCCAGAATTTCATTACAACGCTCTAAGTGATGAAGGTACGATTTACTGTAGTTTTGACAAGTGTAACAGTCACAGTGCGGATCCAACGGGGTTGTATCCGTTTTATGTTTCGCATTACGGATCTTGATCACACCACCAGTCACAAACAGGTGACCATTACGCGCGTTACGCGTTGGCATTACACAGTCAAACATGTCGATACCACGGCGAACACCTTCAACCAAGTCTTCTGGTTTACCCACGCCCATTAGGTAGCGAGGCTTGTCTTCTGGAAGCTGCGGACAAGTGTGCTCAAGAATACGGTGCATATCTTCTTTAGGCTCGCCTACTGCCAAGCCACCAACCGCGTAACCGTCAAAACCGATTTCCGTTAGACCTTTTACCGACACATCACGTAGATCTTCGTAAACACCACCTTGAACAATACCAAACAGGTTGTTCGGGTTTTCTAGCTTCTCGAAGTGATCACGTGAGCGCTGTGCCCAACGTAGTGACATTTCCATCGATTTCTTCGCTTCATCGTGTGTCGCTGGGTATGGCGTACACTCGTCAAAAATCATGACGATGTCAGAACCTAGGTCTTTTTGAATTTCCATCGACTTTTCTGCGTCCATGAAAATCTTGTCACCATTAACTGGGTTACGGAAGTGCACACCCTCTTCGGTAATAGTACGCATCTTGCCAAGGCTGAATACTTGGAAGCCGCCTGAATCAGTAAGAATAGGACCGTGCCAGTTCATAAAATCATGCAAGTCGCCGTGCATTTTCATGACTTCTTGACCAGGACGTAGCCAAAGGTGGAACGTGTTACCTAGTAGGATTTCTGCGCCCGTACCTTTCACTTCTTCTGGCGTCATGCCTTTAACCGTACCGTAAGTACCAACTGGCATAAACGCTGGGGTTTGAACAGTACCACGTTCGAAAGTCAGTTGACCACGACGCGCATTGCCGTTTTTCTTCTTAAGATCGAATTTTAATTTCACGATGCCTCCGGGTGTCAGAGAAACAGTCTGACTGAGTGTTTAGGGCTCTACCCTACTTTAAGGAGCGGTCGCTTTTCCTTGCGAGAGATAAAGCAGAGGTTCTGCTCTATTTCCTAGCTTACTGCTAGCACTCGTAAATCTTATTTTTTACTAAATCGTTTTCTTCTTGATGAACATTGAATCACCATATGAGAAAAAGCGATATTTGTTTTCTACCGCATGCTTGTAAGCATTCATGGTGTTCTCATAACCTGCAAATGCACTCACCAACATGATCAGTGTTGATTCTGGCAAGTGGAAATTGGTAATCAAGCAATCCACAAGCTGATATTCGTAGCCAGGGAAAATAAAGATTTCTGTATCACCAAAGAATGGGACCAACTCAGTCCCTTTTTTCAATGCGTCTTGCGCAGCGCTTTCAAGTGAGCGCACCGATGTTGTACCAACAGCAATAATTCGTCCACCTCGCGCTTTCGTCGCTTTAATTGCTTCGACGACTTCTTGCGGTACTTCTACGTACTCAGCGTGCATATGGTGATCGTTGATGTTTTCTACTTTTACTGGCTGGAATGTACCCGCACCAACGTGCAAAGTGACGTAAGCAAACTCTGCGCCTTTCGCTTTGATTTGCTCTAGTAGAACATCATCAAAATGAAGACCCGCGGTCGGCGCCGCTACTGCGCCTGGCTTCTGATTATATACGGTTTGGTAACGCTCTTTATCTGCATCTTCATCAGGGCGGTCAATGTAAGGAGGAAGCGGCATGTGGCCGATTTCTTCCAAAATTTCTAGTACCGTCTTATCAGCGTTAAATTTCAGTTCAAATAGAGCGTCATGACGCGCCACCATTTCTGCTGAGTATTCATCATTCTCGCCAACAATGATGGTTGTACCTGGTTTTGGAGATTTAGAGCAACGAACGTGCGCGAGGATGCTTTTCTCGTCAAGCATGCGCTCCACCAGCACCTCTAGCTTACCACCCGACTCTTTACGACCAAAAAGACGAGCAGGTATAACACGAGTATTATTAAACACCACGAGATCACCGGGTTGAACTTGGCCCAATACATCAGTAAATGTGCCATCAATTAGCTCTCCGGTATTGCCGTCCATTTGTAATAGTCGGCTAGCGGTACGCTCTGGCTGAGGGTAACGAGCGATAAGTTCATCTGGAAGGTCGAAATGGAAATCTGATACTTGCATGTTACTTGTCTTATATATTGGTCAAATCACGTCTAGGACGACGATAAAATTGCGACGAGTTTTTCGCAGCAGACTAGTATATGTTTACATGCTGCAATAGCAAGCAAATCCCCAGAATATCACTGTAAAAGCCATGATGAAGAGTGTAATAAAACGTGAAAAACCGCGATCACTTGGCATTATTTTTCAGTTTAAGTCGAAAGAAATGGAACATTAAAAAGCAAAGCAGCGCATAACGCTGCTTACTCGTTTGGTATTCAAATAGCCCTATCAAACCTCACGCCTTCGCCACCACGCCAAGGGTACGAATAGACCCAATAGCCACAGACCCAAACTGCCACCATCATCATCTGACCCTTTGAAATCACAGTTATTAGTTGCGATACCGTCGTGACACTCTTTATCTCCGCCGACTTCGTTATTAGCCTCTTTAATAAAGTTCGGTGCAATGATGTAGCTACTTGGTGGCGCATCGGCAGTAATGTAAGACTGTACCCAATCGTAATATTGGCTCACCTTGGTGTAGAAACTTGGAATCGTCAAAGAGCCACAAGTCGGAAGAATGAGAGGTCCACCGCTAACAATACCAATCTGTTTTCCCGTAGCCACATCGACCAGCGGCCCCCCACTGTCACCTTTACATGCAGAGTTACCATATTGGGTGTGGCTATCCGGCTCTAATACTCGGTTTTTCGTTGGTAGCGTACAAATTTTGGTTTGGTTTTCTCTTGAGTCGATGATCCCCGGAAAATTGCTGCCAATTTCTAAACGCTCATAACATTTGTCGATGGGTAAAAATGTACTAATGGTGGTTTTGAGCGTATTGGAAGGTTCAGAAGCATCCGGCTGAGTGGTCCCCCACCCAAACACTTGCACATTTTCGACACGTTGATTGGTCAGGTAATTATCGTTCCAATCCGCTGCCAAACGCGCTTCGATACTCTCCATGTCGGCTTTGTTTGCTAAATCAGCAAAGCTCGCATTTGCCACTGGGCGCGTGAGATACAGCAACGCGATGTCTGAGTCTAAACCGGTTTGTATAGGTTTCACGTTGCCATTACTGTCGGTCTCAGCTTTTGAAATCCGCGTGTAATCAGGGTGAACCACAACGTGAGACACCGGATAGAAGTTATCAAGCCCTGCTGAATTAAGTTCATGCACATTCGCATTCACCGACAACTCGCCCGGCGGGGTCACATAGTAGCTTGCTTCGTTCGTTCCCTGCCCCATTACCACGCAGTGTGCCGCAGTCAACACCCACTGCTCCGTCAGCATGGTGCCGCCACACAGTGGGAACTCTGCCATATTACTTGCTCGTAAAGTAACACGATCAACAGAGTCGGTTAGTTCATCTCCTAATACAATCGCCTGTGCTGATTGCACACTGAATGCCGCCACTGCCAGCGCAATGAGTTTGTTACACGTTGTTCTTTTCATTTAGGTTGCTGTCTTCAATTTGGTAAGCCTGAACGTATCTTCTTCGAGAGACGAATCTTGGAAAATCCAGCGAATAAAAATGTGCGATTCAATTCATTGGATTACCTTAGCGGTCCATTCAATATCAACCCAAAATGCCAACTGACTCGCACACAAACCTACTTATTCAAATTAATAAAAACGTCGATAAGACACAGATTACGCAGACAAAAAGAAGCGCAAGTGTATTGTGCTATTTAATTGATGAAAAACGAGTTAGCTCCCAGATATACAGAAAAATATTCTCTATATTTAAGAGAAGGACAATGCCGCTGGAGGTCTCTATGATCAAGGTTGAAGACATGATGACTCGTAATCCTCATACCTTACTGCGCACGCACACCTTGCGTGATGCAAAAAGCATGATGGATGCGCTTGATATTCGCCATATTCCGGTTGTTGATGCCAATAACCACTTACAAGGCTTGGTGACTCAACGCGACATTCTTGCTGCTCAAGAATCGAGCTTGCACCCAGATGAGGCTGAACAATCTTTTACTCTAGATACACCGCTCTACGAAATGATGCACACCAATATCATGACGGCCGAACCCATCGCGGGGCTTAAAGAGAGCGCTATCTACATGCAAAAGCACAAAGTTGGCTGTTTACCTGTTGTCACCAAGGGTCGATTGGTAGGCATCATTACTGACAGTGACTTTGTGACCATTGCAATTAACTTATTGGAACTGCAAGAAGAAGTGGAACCCGAAGAAATCGAGCCAGAAGAATAATACGCAAACGCGTTATCTTGGGTGTAAATTTCGTTTCTTAAACGTTTTAAACGAAAAAAGAGCGGCAGGGTTGCCGCTCAAAATGCCATTACTGACGCTGATTAAGGAAGTGTTTCTCTGCCAATTAGAATTGGTCTTCTTCGGTCGAACCTGTCAATGCGGTCACTGAAGAGTTACCACCTTGGATGGTATTGGTCATTCTATCGAAGTAACCTGTACCTACTTCTTGTTGGTGTGCAACAAATGTATAGCCTTTTTCTGCCGCCTGGAATTCAGGACGCTGAACTTTCTCAACATAATGACGCATACCTTCACCTTGAGCGTAAGCGTGTGCCAGTTCGAACATGTTGAACCACATGTTGTGAATACCTGCTAGCGTGATGAACTGGTACTTGTAGCCCATGTCTGCCAACTCTTGTTGGAACTTAGCAATAGTTTCTGCATCTAGGTTCTTCTCCCAGTTGAAGGACGGCGAACAGTTGTATGCCAACAATTGATCTGGGTATTCAGCGTGAATCGCTTCTGCAAACTTACGTGCTTCTTCCAAACATGGCGTCGCTGTTTCACACCAGATCAAATCTGCATACGGTGCGTAAGCTAGGCCGCGAGAGATGGCTTGGTCGATACCAGCGCGAACGCGGTAGAAACCTTCTTGAGTACGCTCACCTTCAATAAAGTCTTTATCGTATGGGTCGCAATCTGAAGTAATGAGATCTGCCGCATTCGCATCAGTACGAGCAATAACCAAGGTTGTTGTACCCGCCACATCAGCAGCCAAACGAGCAGCAACCAGTTTTTGCACCGCTTCTTGCGTTGGAACTAATACCTTGCCGCCCATGTGGCCACACTTCTTCACCGATGCTAACTGGTCTTCAAAGTGAACGCCCGCTGCGCCTGCCTCGATCATCGATTTCATGAGCTCGTAAGCGTTAAGCACACCACCAAAGCCTGCTTCAGCATCCGCTACGATAGGTAGGAAGTAATCAATACCATCTTCATCTTCAGGCGATTTACCTGCTGACCATTGGATTTGGTCTGCACGACGGAACGAGTTATTGATGCGTTTTACTACTGACGGTACAGAATCGACTGGGTATAGAGACTGGTCAGGATACATCGTCGAAGCGGTGTTGTTGTCCGCCGCTACCTGCCAACCAGATAGGTAAATCGCTTCAATACCAGCTTTAGCTTGTTGAACAGCTTGGCCGCCAGTTAACGCACCAAGACAGTTTACGTAACCTTTTTTCGCACTACCGTTGACCAGTGACCAAAGTTTGTCTGCACCACGTTGTGCAATTGTGTTGGCAGGTACCATAGAACCACGCAGTTCCACCACTTCCTCAGCAGTGTATGTACGCTTTACATTTTTCCAGCGCGGGTTAGTTGCCCAGTCTTTTTCCAGAGCTTCAATTTGTTGGCGGCGAGTTAAGTTAGTCATTGGTCTATCCCTCTTTATAATTTGCACTTTATGCGTGTGCGTTGAGTTTCCGTTCTCAGGCAGTACTTCCCTATCTGCCCTGAAAATCCTTCACGTTATTGGTGTTACAGTTATTCTTTATTAATCCAGGTAGTCATAACCAGGAATTGTTAAAAAGTTGGTCAGCTCATCGCTCGTAGTGAGCCTTGCCATCAAGTCTGCCGCTTCTTCAAATCGACCCGCTTGGTAGCGCTGCTCGCCAATTTCTTGTTTCACTACTTCAATCTCTTCTTTTAGATAGAGCTCGAACAGATCCTTAGTGACCTTCAATCCGTTATCTAGCGACTTGCCGTGTTGAATCCATTGCCAGATAGAAGCGCGAGAGATTTCAGCTGTCGCCGCATCTTCCATCAAGCCATAAATCGGTACACAACCATTACCAGAAATCCAAGCTTCGATGTATTGCAGCGCAACACGAATATTGTGGCGCATTCCGGCTTCTGTACGCTCGCCTTCACAAGGCTCGAGTAGTTCAGCCGCTGTAATAGGTGCATCCTCTGAACGACTCACATCCAATTGGTTGGTGCGCTCGCCCAGTACAGCACTAAAAACTTCCATCGCGGTGTCAGCCAAACCTGGATGAGCTACCCAAGTACCGTCGTGACCATTGTTTGCTTCTAGCGATTTGTCAGTCTGGATCTTGTCTAATACTTTTTGATTCTCTTGCGGGTCTTTCGCTGGGATAAAGGCAGCCATTCCTCCCATCGCGAAAGCACCTCGTTTATGACAAGTACGCACCAATAATCGCGAGTAAGCGTTCAAGAATGGCTTGTCCATAGTGACCACTTGGCGATCTGGCAGTACGCGTTCAGGGTGCTTCTTCAAGGTTTTGATGTAGCTAAAGATGTAATCCCAGCGACCACAGTTCAAACCAACAATGTGTTCTTTAAGCGAGAACAGAATCTCATCCATTTCGAATACGGCTGGTAAAGTTTCAATCAGCACAGTCGCTTTGATGGTGCCTGTATCAAGACCGAAATAGTCTTCCGTGAAATGGAACACTTCGCTCCACCACTTCGCTTCGTGATGCGATTGCAGTTTTGGAATGTAGAAATAAGGGCCGCTGCCTTTTTGAAGTAACGCTTTGTAGTTGTTATAGAAGTACAGAGCGAAATCGAATAGCGCACCTGGAATGATCTGACCGTGCCACGTAACGTGTTTTTCTTTTAAATGAAGGCCGCGAACACGGCAGATCAACACCGCTGGGTCATCTTCCAGCTGATAATGCTTGCCATTGCCAGGGTTGGTGTAACTGATGGTGCCATTCACGGCATCGCGTAAATTCACTTGCCCATCCAGCACTTTACTCCATGCTGGAGACATTGAATCTTCGAAGTCTGCCATAAACACTTTTACATTCGCATTCAGTGCGTTAATCACCATCTTGCGATCAGTTGGTCCGGTAATCTCCACACGGCGATCTTGCAGATCTTGTGGGATTCCCAGGATCTTCCAGCTTCCTTCACGGATGTCTTGTGTCTCTGGTAAAAAGTCTGGCAGCTCACCTGCATCGATACGCGCTTGCTTCTCTTCTCGTGCTTCCAGCAACTGCTCAACACGTCCGGCAAATTTTTCACACAGTAGAGATAAAAAGGTTTGGGCTTCAACAGGGAAAATTGCTTGATGTTCTGGAGCAACGACTCCATTCACCTCAAGCATGCCTTGGGTTTGCTTTAGTTGTTGTGTTTTTTGTTCTGTCTGAGCAAGCATAATCATTCATCCTTAACGTGCTTTATCCATCTTGGGCAGTCAGCGTAAAGCTACATTTGTAAGTTATGAACAACAAATTACATCCTTTAACTTTGTGTTCAACTCGTCTAGCCATGTCGATAGATTGCGTAATGTTATGTGTATTTTCAATCTAGACATAAGTCTTATCGGCCTTTAAATAAGCTATCTCAACAAAGGGTTTAACGAAACCCCCAAGATAAACAAAACAGAAAATTCGAAGTTTTATTCGGCAGGGTAAAAACCGCCTATCGAACACCTATTTTTGTAATTTATTACGTAATTAAATTACATTAATTTTAAGGTAGATTTATCATTTCAAACGAGTGTATGAATATAGACTGGTAAACAAACGCCTTGTATTCACAAGGGCTGGCAAGGTGGATTCAAACAAGGGTCAAACAAGACATACAAGGTTTTGTGTAAAATTAACATTGTGAAATTTCACTATTTTATGAAAGCTTCATCAAAGAAGAGCTGTAAAATTTTACAAGTCAAAGTTCACCGACAGAATAAAATACTAGAAAGCGCACTGTTTTCAGTGCGCTTTTAGATAAATAATGGAGATGTAGAGGCTAATACTAATAGCTAAAGCAGTTCGGAAACGACTTCTGCAAGCTGATTAAATGTTTTCGTTCTTGATGAACTCGGACGCCAAACTAAGCCAATTTCGCGATAGGCTTGCTTTCCTGGGGGATCGATCACGACTAAATTCTGGTTATGCAGCAGGCCGTGGTCGATAGCCATTTGAGGAATGAACGTCGTTCCCAAACCATTCGCAACCATTTGCACCAAAGTATGAAGGCTGGTTGCTGTAAACGGATTAATTTTTTCTTTATCTGTTAATTTACACGCAGATACCGCGTGTTCCGTTAAGCAATGCTCTTTCTCTAATAAAAAGACGGATTCGTCAGGTAAATCTGCGTAACGAATCGGCACAGGCACCGATTGGGCTTGATTCGCACTAATAACCATTCGAAACGGATCCTTACCCACCACTCGGCTTTCCATACCGTCAATTTCGACTGGCAACGCTAAAATGAGTACATCCAGCTCACCGTGTCTAAGCGCTTGAAGTAAGTTTGTTGTCGTGTCTTCTCTTAATAAAAGATTCAGTTGTGGGAAACGGTAGTTAACCTCTTGCACCAAATCACACAGTAAAAACGGAGCAATTGTTGGTATGCATCCCACTTTTAGCTGGCCTTGCATATCGTCGCCTTGGCACATACGTCCAAGCTCGACCAAATCTTGCCCTTTTGCTAACAGTTCTCGCCCCTGCTTTACTACCATTTCTCCTGTTTGGGTAAAAACCAGTGGACTTTTCTTGTCTTTCTTTTCATATAATGGACAACCAATCAATTCCTCTAAGTTTTGAATACCTTTACTTAAAGTCGACTGACTGACAAAACAACGCTCTGCAGCGTCACTAAAATGTCTTGTTTCATGCAGTGTGACTAAGTAGTGCAACTGCTTCAAACTGGGCCATTTATTCATAATTGTATTTGTATCTACCGCTGTTCCAGTGATCGAGTTAAGAGTTTTGCTATTATCGTTTTTTTCGATTAACTCAATCTATTTATTTCGCTTTTTTCAATACTACAATCTGTACTATAGTTTGTCTCGTACAAACACGGACCAAACCGACACAACTGAATTCGGTTTGGAACTAACCATACTTTTTAGGAGCAAAAAAATGGTACTAGTAGGTCGTCAAGCCCCTGATTTTACTGCAGCAGCTGTTCTAGGTAACGGTGAAATCGTTGAAAACTTCAACTTTGCAGAGTTCACTAAAGGTAAGAAAGCAGTAGTATTCTTCTACCCACTAGATTTCACTTTCGTTTGCCCATCTGAGCTAATCGCATTCGACAACCGTCTAGCTGATTTCCAAGCTAAAGGTGTTGAAGTAATCGGTGTTTCTATCGATTCTCAGTTCTCTCACAACGCATGGCGTAACACTGCTATCGAAGATGGCGGTATCGGTCAAGTTAAGTACCCACTAGTTGCTGACGTTAAGCACGAAATCTGTAAAGCTTACGACGTTGAGCACCCAGAAGCAGGCGTTGCTTTCCGTGGTTCTTTCCTAATCGACGAAGAAGGCGTTGTACGTCACCAAGTAGTTAACGACCTACCACTAGGCCGTAACATCGACGAAATGCTACGCATGGTTGACGCTCTTAACTTCCACCAGAAGCACGGCGAAGTATGTCCTGCACAATGGGAAGAAGGTAAAGCAGGTATGGACGCATCTCCAAAAGGTGTTGCAGCGTTCCTATCTGAGCACGCAGCTGACCTAGGCAAAAAATAATAGACCTTCACCCTAGCTCAACGGGTGTGATGGTTGGATGTATATAAAGCAAAAAGCTAATGCGGAAAACCGCAAACGCCAATCAGTCTAAGTAAAGTCCTATCAAAGCCCAGAGCAAATGCTCTGGGCTTTCTTTTACCTTCAGATAAACCGCCAAAATGAGGTAACGCTGCAGCGTAAACTTTACCTCTATTTCTCATGCCCTCCATACAGATTCTGCTTACTGGCCCTGTTAATATCTTAGCCACAACACTTATTTGTAACGTTAGCAGGATAAATGAACGTGGTTACTCACCTAGAAGTCTGTATCGATAATATTGAATCTCTGCACTACGCCATTGCTGGCGGCGCCACTCGGATTGAGCTTTGCTCCTCTTTGGCTTTAGGCGGACTAACACCCAGTTATGGCTTTATGCAGCAAGCGGCTAAGCTTTCTAGTGTTCCAGTTTATGCCATGATCCGCCCACGCCAAGGTGACTTCTTCTACAATGAAGAAGAGATCGAAATGATGCGGTGGGATATTGAAGCGGCTCACCAATCGGGCTTGGATGGTGTGGTTTTAGGTGTACTCACTCAAGAGGGGGATATTCACATGCCCTTTGCAACAGCACTGTGCGAATTCGCACAGGAATTAGGGCTGGGCATAACGTTCCATCGTGCTTTTGATCAATGTAGAAACGCTCAATCAGCATTGGAAGAGGTCATCAGTTTGGGCTGCGAACGCATTCTCACTTCAGGGCTCGCACCTTCTGCGCCAGCAGGCCAGAAAGTACTTAAATCTCTTGTTGAACAAGCCCAAGGACGCATTGCAATCATGGCGGGTGCTGGCGTTAATGCGAGTAACGTACGTGCATTAGTAGAAGACACTCAGGTTCCTGAAATCCATTTGTCAGGGAAAACGACTCGACCTAGTAATATGAACTTTATTGCTGAACAAAGCAAAATGGGCGCAACTGATGTCGATGATTTCTTAATCCCCATCACAAGTACACAAGCCATTACCGATGTCGTAGCAGCTCTCAAATAGACGACCGTAACCTCACACGCATAGCTTTTGAGTGCTAACATATTGTTTATCAAGGAGTGAGGAAAGGTGTATGTCTAAATTGAAGAAAAAGGAATACGAAAAGGAGCTCAAAAACCTTCAAGTTGAGCTCGTAAAACTTCAAGAGTGGGTCAAACACAAAGGGTTAAAAGTGGTGGTTCTGTTTGAAGGCCGTGATGCTGCGGGCAAAGGCGGGGTGATTAAACGCATCACAGAAAAGCTAAACCCGCGTGTTTGTCGCGTGGTAGCTCTGCCTGCACCGACAGAAAAAGAAAAAACGCAATGGTACTTCCAACGTTACGTCGCTCATTTGCCATCTGCTGGTGAAATCGTGTTATTTGACCGAAGTTGGTATAACCGAGCAGGTGTCGAAAAAGTCATGGGGTTCTGTACGCCTGATGAATACGAAGAGTTTTTACGCTCTTGTCCTGAATTCGAAAGAATGTTGCAACGCTCAGGGATTATTCTGATTAAGTATTGGTTTTCGGTTTCAGACGAAGAGCAGGAAAAACGTTTTCTAGGTCGAATTAATACGCCGATCAAACGTTGGAAATTCAGCCCAATGGATTTGGAGTCACGTCATCGCTGGGCGGAGTATTCGGAAGCAAAAGATAAGATGTTTGCCTATACAGACACGAAAAACTGCCCTTGGTGGGTCGTCCCCTCTGACTCGAAAAAGAAAGCGCGCTTGAACTGCATCAGTCATTTACTTAGCCAGATTGATTACAAAGCACTTGAGTACCCACCGATTGAATTACCCGATCTCAATAAAGAAGGTTATGTCAGAGCGCCCATTGATGATCAGACCTTCGTGCCCGATAAATATTGATGTACTTTCCCTCTCCCTAATAAATAGACCAGCCTAAAAGCTGGTCTATTTATTGAAATCAGTTACTTCAGTACGTCATCAATGCTTTGATCACCTAGATGGCGTACATCTTTCCCTTTCACGAAGTAAATAATGTATTCACAGATGTTCTGGCAACGGTCCCCCACGCGTTCAATCGCGCGTGCAGACCACATCACTTGCAGAATATTGGGGATATTTTTTGGATCTTCCATCATGTAGGTCATCAACTGACGAATCACCGCTTCATACTCGGCGTCTAGTTTGTCATCTTGTTTGTGCACCTCTGCTGCCGCTTCTACATCCATGCGGGCAAACGCATCCAAAACCTGATGCAGCATATTAATTGCCTGACGGCAGAGAGGCTCTAACGACACTTGGAACTGTCGTTCTTTTGATGATGGGCTTTCAATGGCAACGTAAGCAATGCGTGTCGCCACGTCACCGATACGTTCTAAATCAGTGATCGTTTTGATGATAGCCATGATTAAGCGCAAGTCTTTTGCCGTTGGCTGACGCTTAGCAATAATGCGTGTGCAGGCGTCATCGATCGAGACTTCCATCGCATTCACTTTATGATCGTCACGCACAACCTTACGCGCCAGTTCGATGTCTTCTTTATGCAAGGCTTGAATAGCATACGAAAGCTGCTGTTCTACCAAGCCACCCATGGTTAATACATGAGTACGAATCGATTCTAGCTCTACGTTAAATTGTCCTGAAATATGACGTCCAAAGTGCATGATGTTCCTTATTCCGTATAGAGTCGCGACTTAACCGTATCGACCCGTAATGTAATCTTCGGTCTGTTTCTTCATTGGCGAGGTGAAGATCGAGTCCGCGTCAGAGTATTCAATTAACTTACCCATATGAATGAATGCGGTGTGATCACTCACTCGCGCCGCTTGCTGCATGTTATGGGTAACGATAACGACAGTATATTGAGTCTTCAGCTCATTGATAAGCTCTTCAATAGTTAAAGTTGAGATTGGATCCAACGCTGATGTTGGCTCATCCAATAACAGGACTTCCGGCTCAATCGCCACCGCGCGCGCAATGACCAAGCGCTGTTGCTGACCACCAGATAAGCCAAATGCGTTCTCATGCAAGCGGTCTTTTACCTCATCCCACAACGCCGCCGAGCGCAAGGATCGCTCCACTGCGTCATCTAAACTGCGGCTGTTTTTTACACCTTGTAAGCGTAAGCCATAAACTACATTTTCATAAATAGACTTAGGAAATGGATTGGGTCTTTGAAACACCATCCCCACTCGGCGTCGAAGTGTCGCAACATCGACATTGGGATGATAAACATTCTTGCCATGTAGACGCACTTTACCTGTGACTCGACACCCTTCCACTAAGTCGTTCATGCGATTGATGCAACGTAATAACGTCGACTTTCCACACCCTGAAGGACCGATAAAAGCGGTGACTCGCCCTTTGGGAATTCGCATCGAAATATCATGCAGCGCCTGAGTTTGACCATAGAACAGATTAAGGTTCTCGATTGAGATTGCTGTTTGTTCATCCGTTAAATTATGAACGTCCAATGGTGGCTCATAACCTAATGTACTATCAAAATTAAACATACTTAATCTTGTCCTAACGTTCTGTATTTTTCTCGTAAATTATTGCGAATACTGATTGCTGTTAAGTTTAGCCCGACAATCACTGTCACGAGTAAGAAAGAGGTAGCATAAACTAATGGTCGCGCAGCTTCGATGTTGGAGGTTTGAAAGCCAACATCGTAAATGTGAAAACCTAAATGCATGAACTTTCTATCCAAATGCACATAAGGGAATTGCCCGTCAACCGGTAAACTGGATGCCAATTTCACGACCCCCACCAGCATCAGTGGCGCTACTTCGCCAGCTGCACGCGCAATCGCAAGGATCAGCCCTGTGATAATAGCTGGCGTCGCCATAGGCAAAACCACACGCCATAGTGTTTCGAACTGAGTTGCACCAAGCGCCAGAGAACCATGTCGTACTGAACTCGGAATACGAGTTAAACCTTCTTCTGTTGTCACAATCACAACTGGAAGCGTCAACACGGCAAGAGTTAGTGCAGACCACAACAAACCCGGAGTACCAAAGGTTGGTGCCGGTAGCTTCTCCGCATAGAATACGTTATCGATAGAGGCACCAATCGTATAAACAAAGAAGCCTAAACCAAATACGCCATAAACAATCGATGGAACACCCGCTAGGTTTATAACCGCAATACGAATAACCCTGGTTAGAGCGTTATTCTTAGCATATTCATGTAGATAGATAGCGGCGATCACCCCAAGTGGCATCACAATGATCGACATGATAAGTACTAAGAAAACCGTACCAAATATCGCAGGGAACACGCCTCCTTCAGAGTTCGACTCTCTTGGATCTTCAGATAAAAACTTCCAAACCTGCTTCCCCCAGTGCATGACTTTATCAGGCAGTGACATTTGGTTTGGGTACCAGTAGTCCAAAATGTCTTCGAGCGGAATCGATACTTGTGAGCCCGTCATATCCTCGACAATCAGGGCATAGCCAGAAAGCTGTAATCGTAAGCCATCAAGCTGTAAATCTAACGTCGCCAGAGCTTTCTCTATCCGCTCTTTTTTCGTCTGGTTTTCCTTTAAGAAGCTTTCTGTCAGCGTGTCATTCAACTCATGCTTGCGCTTTTCTAATCGCAACTGCTCTAGCTTCCAACCAAGCTCTTTAAGCTGATCGACAACCAAAGAGTCAATCTCATGGCGCAGAGTTTCTGCATCATCCAGTTTTTTGTTCAAGACGGATTGAATATCGTTGGTGTATAAGTTGTCTCCATCCTGAAACGCCACCAGCTTACCAAAAAAGTAACCGCCGCTGCTGCGCTCGATCACAGCCCACTCTTTTGGCGTCGTGGGCTCATCCAACTGCATTTGCAATACGGAGATAAAATCGGCGGGATACAACTCTCGGTTAGCGATTTTGATACTGAGTCGCGTGGCAAAGTCTTCATCGTCTTCTAACTGCTGTGCTGCGCTTTCAGGCAGATAACTCTTCGGTACAAAGCTGCGCTCATACACTTGGCCAATCAGAATAGTATTTTCATGTAGCACTTCGCCTTGCACAGGAGTCAGCGCTGCAACATTCCACTGATACAAGGGCGCTGGCCAAAAGTAAGTCAGGCCTTTCCAGCCGATAAGGAGTAACAACCCTAATACCGACAACAAACTGATGCTGACTGCACCGCCTGTTAGCCATATCCACGGTGCGCCAGAACGAATCCAATTTAACACGTCATTACTCGCTCTTTATTCAAACCATTATTACAACGCACGGTACTTGTCTCTCAGTCTCTGACGAACCCACTCCGCAAGCGCGTTTACTGCAAACGTAAATACAAACAAAATCAATGCAGCTAGGAACAGCAGGCGATAATGCGAACTTCCAACTTCCGACTCTGGCAACTCAACGGCGATGGTCGCCGACAGGCTGCGCAATCCTTCCAAAATATTCCAATCCATTAATGGCGTATTGCCCGTTGCCATTAACACAATCATGGTTTCACCAACAGCGCGTCCCAGGCCCATCATAATGGCAGAAAAAATACCTGGGCTTGCGGTAAGCAAGACAACATAGATTAAAGTTTGCCAAGGCGTGGCCCCTAATGCCAAAGAGCCATCCGATAAATGCTTCGGTACAGAGAAAATGGCATCTTCGGCGATGGTAAAAATCGTCGGGATAACAGCAAACCCCATCGCTAACCCCACCACCAATGCATTGCGTTGATCGTAGCCAATACCATGCTCGGTTAAGAATAAGCGCATATCGCCACCAAAGAACGTCTGCTCAATCGTAGGCGAAATCCACACGCCAAGCCCAATCAGTACCAATATGACAGGCATGAGCACTAAAGCATGCCAACCATTAGGCAGACGATTCCGCAAAGGTTGCGGTATTAATGCCCATAGCCCACCCATAATCATGGTGCTCAAGGGCAAAACAAACAGCATGACGACGATCGTAATCAGGTGATCTTCGACAATAGGCGCGAACCACAATCCCGCTAGGAAACCTATGATCACCGTCGGCAGTGCTTCCATTAGCTCAATCGACGGTTTTACGACACGACGCATGCGTGGCGACATAAAGTAAGCCGTATAAATAGCACCTAGCACTGCGAGCGGTACTGAAAACAGCATCGCAAACATCGCCGCTTTTATCGTCCCAAACGCAATAGGTACTAGGCTGAACTTAGCCTCAAAGTTATCGCTCGCCGAAGTCGATTGCCACACATATTCAGGCTCAGGATACCCTTCGTACCACACTTCTTGCCATAATGAGGACAATGAAATTTCCGGATAGGCATTGTCCACTTCCGCAACATTTAACTCATTATTTTGCCAAGTGATTAAGTAGCGTTCATTGTTAGACATTGCTGCGATTGCGGGCGCTTGATTGTACGCACGCTTAAACAACACCAGTTTTTCACTGGTTGTATAATGGCTTTGCAACGTGCCGTTGGTGTAAAAGCTATAAAATCCTTTTCGATGAGAATCCGGCAACAAATACTTAAGCTCTGATGCCAATTTAAAATCACGAATATGCGTTAACGTGCGCTTTTCTTCTTGCAGCGTATCAAACCATTGCGACACCCGACCATCGTTGTGCGTCACCAACAGCGAGTAAGCACCAGCCAATAAATCTATCGTACGAACGGAATGCTTCTTATCACCTTGAGTGAGATCGACCACCTCTCGCACAGCAAATTTACGTGCGGTTTTCTTTAACACGATCAACTCAGAGCCATCGAGCAAATAAAGCGTTTCACCATCAGGTGTCAATAACATTTTCTGAGGTGCATCAAAGCCTGAAGAGAACGTAAAATCGATCGTTGTCAGAGGCGTACCCAAAGACGAAGCCGCTTGCCAGCGAGCCTTCACTTCACCGCTTTGTGTCTGCCAAACAATTGTTGGTAACGGCGTTGAAGCTGCAAACACAAACTGAGTCACAGGATCTTGAGGCGTACTCAGCGTCAGATCCATGCTGGTGTCTAACTCAATCACTTCCGGAGGACGTGTATTTTCTCTCAACGTGGCATTAAATTCAGGCTTGAAAAGGTGCGCTTTACCCTGCCCATCAACAAACCCATACCAACCTAGTCCAGGAGCAGATTGAGAGAAAGCGACGGGTTCCTGGACGATTTGCTGTTTATACACCGCAGGCTTCGTAGGATCGTCCATCGACAAATATTGAATCTCACCACTTTGGGTTAGAACGAACGCGAGCTGAGCGTAATCATCCACCGAAATCGCCAGTGGTGTTTCAATATGAGTGGCTCGAATTGCTTGGTTGGTTTTGATCTCCGCATCAGAAAAAAGCGGAATGATCACCATGGCGAGGTAGACAAAGATCAAAATAAGCGCCGCGAGTACGCCGACACCACCGGATGTCACTGCAAGTCGAACTAAACGATCTTTTATCAGTCGTTTCTTATCTTTTTCCTGCAATGAAAACTCGGCTTGTGCCATTTAAATCTCTACCTTTTTTGACTTAGTACTAGAATATGTCGTTAAGATGACAATTATATTACAGATCACATTAAACACCTGAAAAGAATACAACTCTTATGCAATGCGTGGTATGAAATAAATCTGTAATGAAAATCTCATAATGTTCTCACTCATCCATTTTTCCAAGATGAGTACGTATTACTTCACTTTTGGCTAGGTAAGGTTATGAGCGCAGAAAAACTATATATAGAAAAAGAACTTAGTTGGTTGTCTTTCAACGAACGAGTATTACAAGAAGCTGCCGATAAAACCGTCCCTTTGATCGAACGTATTCGCTTTCTTGGGATCTTTTCCAACAATTTAGATGAATTTTACAAAGTACGCTTTGCGGACGTGAAGCGCAGAATCCTAATCAGCCAAGAGCGTGGTGGCAGCGATAGCCCTAAACGACTGTTAACCAAAATGCAGTCGAAAGCACTCAAGCTTAACGAACAATTTGATGAGCTTTACAGCGAATTGATTCGAGAAATGGCGCGACGTCGCATTTTCTTGGTCAACGAACAACAACTGGATGAATCGCAACAAAAGTGGATCGCGAAATACTTCCGTAGAGAGGTCATGCCGCATATCACTCCTCTGCTAATGAAAGACGAGATCGATGTTCTGCAATTTCTCAAAGACGAGTACGCTTACATCGCCGTAGAACTGCGTAAAGAAGAGCATTACCAGTACGCTCTGATCGAAATTCCGACCGATCACCTTCCCCGCTTTGTGATGGTACCAGAACAGAAAGGAAAGCGTCGAAAAACCATCATCTTACTTGATAATATTATCCGCCACTGTTTGGATGAGCTGTTCAAAGGCTTTTTTGATTATGATGAGCTTAGCGGCTATGCGATGAAAATGACGCGTGACGCCGAATACGATTTACGCAACGAAATCGAATACAGCTTGCTCGAACAAATGTCTGAAGGTGTCAATCAGCGACTGACAGCAAAGCCCGTTCGCTTCGTCTACGAACGTGATATGCCGCCCCAAATGCTAGAGTTTCTTTGTAACAAGCTCAATATCTCTAATTACGATAACCTTATCCCCGGCGGCCGCTATCACAATTTTAAAGACTTCATTGCGTTTCCAAATGTTGGGCGAGAGTACCTTGAAAATAAACCGCTTCCGCCAATGAAATGCGCCGATTTCGAAGGTTACGCTAACAGCTTTGACGCGATTAAAGCGAAAGATATTCTGCTCTATTACCCCTACCACACTTTTGACCACATTAGTGAGTTGGTACGCCAGGCCTCCTTCGATCCAAAAGTACTTAGTATCAAGATTAACATTTACCGTGTCGCGAAAGATTCTCGCTTGATGAACTCGTTAATTGATGCGGTGCACAACGGCAAAAACGTCACCGTGGTCGTGGAGCTGCAGGCTCGCTTTGATGAAGAAGCCAATATCGAATGGTCAAAAGTGTTGACCGAAGCTGGTGTGCACGTCATCTTCGGGGCGCCTGGCCTTAAGATTCACTCAAAGCTACTGATGATCAGTCGCCGTGAAGGTGAAGAAATTATTCGCTACGCGCACATCGGCACAGGCAACTTCCATGAGAAGACGGCACGAATTTATACCGACTTCTCTCTCCTTACCGCAGATCAAGAAATCACTAACGAAGTTCGTAATGTCTTCGGTTATATTGAGAATCCATATCGCCCAGTGAAGTTCAATCACCTCATGGTATCTCCACGTAATTCTCGTACCCAAATCTACCGCCTGATCGATAATGAAATTGCGAATGCCAAGCTAGGAAAGAAAGCCGCTCTTACGATCAAGGTCAATAACCTAGTCGATAAAGGCATCGTCAATAAGCTGTATGGAGCAAGTACGGCGGGAGTGAAAATAAATATGATCATTCGCGGCATGTGCTCCTTAGTACCGGGCATTGAGGGGATCAGCGACAATATTCGCATCATCAGTATTGTTGACCGCTTTTTGGAACACCCACGCGTGGTGATTACCCATAACGATGGCGATCCGCAAGTCTATATCTCTTCTGCTGACTGGATGACAAGAAATATCGATCACCGCATTGAGGTGGCGGCGCCAGTCCGTGATCCACGTTTGAAACAGAGAATTATTGATATAACGAATATCCATTTTACCGATACAGTAAAGGCTCGTTTTATAGATAAGGAAATGAGCAACGCTTACGTACCACGAGGTAATCGCAAAAAAGTTCGTTCTCAAATCGCTATCTATGACTATCTTAAAAATATAGAAAAGCAAACTAGAAAACAAAATTCAGATGCCTCAAATACTTGAACAAGATACTCGCTACATTGCCGCGATAGACCTCGGCTCAAACAGTTTCCACATGGTAGTGGCCAAGGTTGTAGGCAGTGACTTACAACTGGTTAGCCGTCATAAACAGCGTGTTCGCTTAGCATCAGGACTCGACAGTGAATTGAACTTAAGTCATTCCGCGATGGAACGTGCGTTAGAGTGCTTAGCCATGTTCGCAGAGAGACTGCAAGGGCTTGATGAGTCGAATGTGCGTATCGCCGCGACACACACACTAAGACGCGCTAAAAATGCTCATCTATTCATTGAGCGTGCGAAAGAAGTGATGCCCTTCCCAATAGAAATCATCCCAGGGGAAGAAGAAGCCCGCTTGATTTACTTAGGTGTCGCTCACACTCAAGTAGAGTCAAACTCCAAGTTGGTCGTTGATATTGGCGGCGGCAGTACCGAAATGATCATTGGACAAGAGTTTGAACCTGAGCTTCTCAACAGTAAACAGATGGGATGCGTCAGCTTTACAGAGCAATATTTTAAAAACGGCAAACTGTCTGGGAAAAACTTCAATAAAGCGATGTTAGCCGCCGAGCAAAAACTCGAGTCCATCGCTTCAGCATACCGTAAAAAAGGCTGGGATATCGCGCTCGGCTCATCAGGAACCATCAAAGCGATTCAAGAAGTGCTAGTAGGATTAGGTTTTGAAGATGGCCTGATCACCGCGAAGAGACTGGACACGCTTATTGAAACTCTGTGTAATTTTGATTCAATTGAAGAGATTGAACTGACAGGTTTAACAGAAGAACGTAAGCCCGTATTCGCGGCAGGCGTGGCGATTTTGTCCGCCATTTTCAAAGCACTTCGCATTGAGCAGATGTTTTTCTCCGATGGTGCTCTGCGCGAAGGTCTGTTGTACGAAATGGAAGAGCGTTTTGCGCGCTCCGATATACGTATGCGCACAACTGAAAATTTAGCCAACAAACACCGGGTTGACTTAGAGCATGCTGCTCGTGTTAAAGGCCATGCACGTGAGATGTTATGTCAGGTGCGCTCTGAACTAGGCATTAAGAAAAAGAGTGAGTTATTTGACTTACTAGAATGGGCAGCGTTGCTTCATGAAGTCGGATTAAGTATCAACTTACGTAGCTTCCATCGCCACTCTTTCTATATTCTGTTGCATTCCACTCTACAAGGCTTCAACCGTGAACAGCAATTAGTGCTCGCAACATTAGCCCGCTTCCAACGCAAAGCGCTCAAACTGCAAGAACTGCCAGATTTCAACCTCTACAAACAAAGTGACGTGATAAGCCTCATCAAAATATTAAGACTTTCTATCGTATTAAATGGACAGCGTAACGAAGATCCATTGCCTGACATCACTTTATCCATCAAAAATGATGAATGGATTCTTACGTGCACAGATAAAGCATGGCTAGAAAGCAACAAATTGCTTCATGCTGATTTACAGGAAGAACAAGAACGATGGAGCAGCGCGAAGTGGACACTCACTTTCTAATCTCGCACTGTTCACGCCTAAATAAAAAGTCGGCTTATAGGCCGACTTTTTTTAATTCTTCTTCTGCAAAATCTGCTGTAATGGGTACATAGCCATCTTTCTCAACCAACGCTTGCCCCTGAGCGGAGAAAATAAAGCGAATAAACTCGGCTTCTATTGGTGTTAATGGGTAATCCGGGTGCTTATTCACATAAACATATAAGTAACGTGATAGTGGGTACTTACCACTAACAATATGTTCTCGCGTTGGCGTCACGTAGTCATTTCCCATTTTTGCCACAGGAACTAAGCGTACACCTGCCACTCGATAACCGACACCAGAATAACCAATTCCACTGATGGTTGACGCTACAGCTTGCACAACTGACGCGGAGCCTGGCTGCTCGTTTACTCGGGTCTTGAAATCGCCGCCACACAAGGCATTGCTTTTGAAGTAACCATAAGTTCCAGAAACGGAGTTACGACCAAACAACTGTACGTTTCGCTTTGCCCACTGTGATTCAAGACCGAGTTGCTGCCAGTTTGTGACAAATTGACTTTCACCACAGCGCAGAGTTGCAGAAAACAAAGCATCTAACTGACTAAAGTTGAGCCCTTGAATTGGATTGTCTTGATGGACAAAAATACCGATAGCATCGATGGCCACCCTAAGCGCCGTTGGCTTGTAACCATGTTCACGTTCAAACGCTTCAACCTCTCTTAAACGCATAGGACGGCTCATGGGACCAAACTGAGCAGTTTGTTCGGTCAATGCAGGGGGAGCAGTAGAAGAGCCAGACGCTTGGACTTGCGCATTAATATTCGGGTAAATGGATTTAAACTCTTCAACCCAAAGTGTCGTCATGCCCGCAAGCGTATCGGAGCCGACAGAGAGCAAGTTCCCAACAATCCCAGTCGTTTTATGATAATTCGGCAATGGTTTATCTTGAGCGGCAGCCATACAGGAACAAACAAGCGCGAATAAACTGAATGTTTTTGCCAATCGTAACGCCATTATTTCACCACCAAACGCTCAGGCAATACGAAAGAAAACTTACTGCCCACACCTACTTCACTGTGAATTTCTAAATGAGAGTCATGGTGGCTCAGCGCGTGTTTTACAATGGCCAACCCTAACCCACTCCCTCCGGTATCGCGTGATCTTGCTTTATCGACGCGATAAAAACGCTCAGTAAGTCGATGGAGGTGCTGAGGTTCTATACCATCACCACTATCCTCCACCTCTAAGCATGCGCCTTGAGATGTCTGGAACCAACGAACATTAATGTTTGCACCAGGTGGTGTGTATTTGACAGCATTATAAACAAGGTTGGAGATAGCACTGCGTAACTGGTCATCATCGCCCAGTACGCGTAGGCTAGCATCAACATCAAATTTCAATTTATGTTGGTTGTCTCCACTAAGGCTAACCGCCTCTTTTTCTAACACTTCAAGCATCGCAGGTACATTCACGACTTCTTCAAGCTCATGCATAGGTGCCGCTTCAATTTTAGATAGCGTCAGTAATTGGTTCACCAAACTGTTCATGCGGTTGAGCTGCTCCGTCATGACGCCATGCGCTTTGCTCCACATTGGGCCCACAACCATGTCAGGGTCTTCTGTCATCTCTAAATAACCTTGTAGCACCGTCATTGGTGTACGCAGTTCATGAGAAACGTTAGCAAAGAAATTACGGCGCATTCCCTCAAGTTGTTTTAACTGGCTAACATCACGCACCACCATCAAATGTTCACCTTCGGTATACGGTACGATACGTAGTTCTAGCATGCGTTCGACATTGAGTGGTGAACGCATTTCCAATGGCTCAGAGAAGTCTTTCTTGTTGAGGTACTTGATAAAGTCAGGCGTACGGATGAGGTTGGAGATAGGTTGACCAGAGTCTTCCGGCCAATGGAAACCCAATAAGTGTTGAGCCAGTTTGTTACACCAAACGATATTGCCTTCAGCACGGAACACCACGACGGCATCGGGTAACGATTCCGCACCATTTCTGAATCGGCGAATGAGATTAGTAAGCTCTTTGCGTTTACGACGTTGGCGCTGCTGTAAGCGATACAAGCCATTGAACAAAGATTCCCAGTTACCGCTACCAGACGGTGGCGTGAGGCGCTTTTCATCCCATAACCAAGAAGATAAACGTACTTGGTTATGCAAATGCCACACAAGCTGCAATGCCGTAGCTGCCAAAAGCAACCACGGCATATAACCGAATATCCAACCTACTATCACCCATGGGGTGTAAAAAAAAGCCAGCTCCCAGGCCAGCTTTTTCCACGTTAATCTTTCAACCACTCATAACTCCAGAAATGGTACCGATAAGCTGCGTGTTAATTTATGCTTTTGTCGAGAAGCGGTATCCAGCACCACGAACAGTTTGGATCAGCTTATCATGACCTGCGGCTTCCAATGCTTTACGCAGGCGGCGAATATGAACATCGACCGTACGATCTTCAACATACACGTTAGTACCCCAAACATTATTTAATAGCTGCTCACGGCTATACACACGCTCTTGATGCGTCATGAAAAAATGTAGCATTTTAAACTCTGTTGGGCCCATATCTAATGGTGCATCATTAGCCGTGACACGGTGTGATACAGGATCAAGCTTCAATCCCTGCACATCAATTACGTCTTCCAGTGCGGTCGGGGTTACACGACGAATCACCGCTTTTAAACGGGCAACCAACTCTTTAGGAGAAAATGGCTTAGTAATGTAGTCATCCGCACCGACTTCTAAACCGCGCACTTTATCTTCTTCTTCACCACGAGCGGTAAGCATCACAACTGGAATGTTGCGCGTTAATTCCTCTCGCTTCATATGCTTGATGAAGTTAATGCCGCTGCCTCCTGGTAACATCCAATCCAGTAAAACTAAATCAGGGAAGGGTTCAGCCAGTTTGGTTACTGCAGTATCGTAATCTTCCGCTTCTACCGCTTGGTAACCTTTCTGCTCAAGTACGAAGCACAGCATTTCGCGAATAGGAGCTTCGTCTTCAACAACCAGAATCCTTCTAGACATAATTGAGTAACCTTATGTTCGTTGAGCTAATGAATTTAAGAGACAAAGCGCCTCTCTATGCATAAGCATTATCACTACCAATTATGACACTTTTGTGACCTTTGAAAACAAATTTTCATATAACTTTCTTTTGAGGTTCATTCGGATATTTTTCATTTCTATTAAGACATCAGCACAAAAATTCCCTATGATTAGTCCCTTGTCATCAAGCCTAGAGAAGATTTATGTGGTTTAAAAACTGTCTGGTATACCGCGTTAACCGCGAGGTTACTTTCAACGCCGAACAACTAGAAACTCAACTGTCTGAATTCCGATTCACCCCATGTGGCAGTCAAGATAAACAGAAATTTGGCTGGGTCAGTGCAATGGGTAGACATGGCGACATGATGACTCACGTGTCAGAAAACCGCATTCTGATTTGCGCCAAGAAAGAAGAGAAAATGCTACCTGCCTCAGTGATCAAAGAGTCATTGAATGCAAAAGTAGAAGCAATGGAAGCGCAAGAAGGTCGTCCTCTGAAGAAGAAAGAGAAAGACAACCTGAAAGATGACATCGTAATGGATTTACTGCCTCGCGCATTTAGCCGCAGCAGCCACACTCACGTGCTCATCATGCCAAAAGAAGGGTTCATCCTTGTTGACGCAAGCAGCTACAAAAAAGCGGAAGACGTATTAGCACTACTTCGTAAAACCATGGGTAGTTTACCTGTTGTTCCTGCCATTCCAGAAGTAGCGATTGAAACAACGCTAACCGAGTGGGTGAAAACGGGCGACACACCTCAAGGTATCACCATGATGGACGAAGCTGAGCTAAAATCCGTGCTTGAAGAAGGTGGCGTGATTCGTTGTAAGAAGCAAGAGCTGACCACAGATGAAATCCGCAACCACATCGCAGCAGATAAAGTCGTAACGAAGCTTGCACTTAATTGGCAAGATCGTATTGAATTCATCATGACAGAAGATGCGGGTATTAAGCGTCTAAAATTCTCTGATGAATTGAAAGATCAAAATGACGATATTCCACGTGAAGATCAAGCAGCTCGATTTGATGCAGACTTCTCTCTGATGTGTGGGGAGTTCAGTGCTTTCCTACCCAACCTATACGATGCGCTAGGCGGCTTACCAAATCCCAACGCTTAATATTGTATAAAGGTTAACCATAACGCCCTCACTTTTTTTGAGGGCGTTTTTCTATCTGAAGCACAATTACCCTAGTCACAGTTCACATTTTGACGTAAAATTTGCGCCCCATTTCCATTAGGTGGAATTGGCCTGACTTGTGATCAGATAAAAGAGAATTGAGCAATGACAACTGAGAAAGCATTCGTACCTGAGCTACTGTCTCCTGCGGGAAGCCTGAAAAACATGCGTTACGCATTCGCCTACGGCGCAGATGCAGTTTACGCTGGCCAGCCTCGCTACAGCCTCCGCGTACGTAACAATGAGTTTAACCACGAAAACCTAAAAATCGGTATCGATGAAGCACATGCTCTAGGCAAAAAGCTTTATGTGGTATGTAACATTCAACCACACAACTCGAAGCTAAAAACCTTCATCCGTGATCTTAAACCAATCGTAGAAATGGGTCCTGACGCATTGATCATGTCAGATCCAGGCCTAATCATGATGGTTCGTGAAGCTTTCCCAGAAATGCCAATTCACCTTTCTGTACAAGCAAACGCTGTAAACTGGGCGACTGTTAAGTTCTGGGCAGCGAATGGCGTGGAACGAGTGATCGTTTCTCGCGAGCTATCTCTAGAAGAAATCGAAGAAATTCGTGAGCATTGTCCTGAAACTGAACTTGAAGTATTCGTTCACGGTGCATTATGCATGGCTTATTCTGGTCGTTGCCTACTTTCTGGTTACATAAACAAACGTGATCCTAACCAAGGCACTTGCACCAACGCGTGCCGTTGGGAATACAAAGTGGAAGAAGGCAAAGAAAACGACGCTGGTGATATTGTAGAGAAGTTTGACCCATCTGAAGCACAGCCTGTCGAAGTACAAGACGAACGCCCTGAAACCACAATTGGTCGTGGTAAACCAACGGATGAAGTCGTTCTACTTTCTGAAGCGCACCGTCCAGAAGAAAAAATGGCAGCGTACGAAGATGAACATGGTACTTACATCATGAACTCTAAAGACCTACGTGCGGTACAGCATGTTGAGCGCTTAACTAAGATGGGTGTGCACTCGCTGAAAATCGAAGGTCGTACTAAATCATTCTATTACTGTGCTCGTACTGCACAGGTTTACCGCAAAGCAATTGATGACGCTGTAGCAGGCCGACCATTTGATGAAAGCCTAATGGGTACACTAGAGAGCCTAGCTCACCGTGGCTATACCGAAGGCTTCCTACGTCGTCATACTCACGATACCTACCAAAATTACGATTACGGCTACTCAGTCTCTGATGCTCAACAGTTTGTCGGTGAGTTCACTGGTAAACGTCGTGGTGATATGGCTGAAGTAGAAGTGAAAAACAAATTCCTTGTCGGTGATAGTCTTGAGCTAATGACGCCAAAAGGTAATGTTGTTTTCACGCTAGAAGCGATGGAAAACCGTAAGTCAGAGTCTATTGAGGATGCCAAAGGGAATGGTCACTTCGTCTTCATTCCAGTACCAGCAGATCTAGATTTAGAATACGGTCTATTGATGCGTAACTTGAACTCAGGGCAGGACACCCGTAACCCGACTGGTAAGTAATCATGGCCTTGCTCATTACTGACAAATGCATCAACTGCGACATGTGCGATCCCGAATGCCCCAATGGGGCAATCAGCATGGGAGAAAGCATTTTCGAGATTGACCCAGCTCTATGTACAGAGTGTAAGGGACATTACGAAAAGCCGACCTGTCAGTCAGTGTGTCCGATTACAAAATGCATCATCACAGACCCGGATCATGTAGAAACAGAAGAGCAGTTACTGGAGAAGTTCGTGATTATTCAAGGGTTGGCATAAGAACAAGTAGGTTCAACTTTGGAGACAAAGTTGAACCTTTTTTTAACCCGACTTTTCAATAGGATAGATATTACAAAACAACTCTTTTTCAAAATGAGACTCTAACCTATCTCGCCAATTTTCTGCTTGGGAAACCGGCACAAGATAAAAGTTTTCTCGGCTCGTGTCCGTAACGAAAGCCATTCCATATTGCATCAGCTCGTAATGCACATCATTAACAAATCCGGGATCAAGACGCTGACGTCCTGTCAGGTGATTTACATCAACCCGAGTCAATAAGACCCCTTTCGTTTCACTGCTAAATCTGTGTCTTAACCACTCTGCAAATTCTTTTGCACAAATCATAGTCATGGTTTTATCCTTGATTTACTCTTCTAGCAGGAGAAGTATCCATTCCTGCATCACACACTTGTCTGCCTTGTTATTGCTTCGCTAGCCAACTGACAGACATATTGCTAAGAAACCAAAGTATCGTGACGAAAGATCTTTCTAAACAGAGAAGTTACGACTTATCTATACTACAACTCTTTGTTTAATTTAGATTTCTATATTATGTCACCAAAACTAATTAGGTTAGTTTTTGTATTGGTATTATTCACTGTAGACAAAAGTATGATGTTTCTCCAGTTTCATAAAAGAGATACGTAAGGGAATATAAACCTGTAGAGTCACTCTAGTTAGTAGAGATAAGTGATTGGCATTGCGGTGGAATCGCTTTTTTTCGCTTGGGCTTAGTAATAACTTTCGCAGACGGAGGCTTATCGATAGGCTTAACTTTCGGTCCCCAACTAGCAAGCTCTACCCCGCAACCATCACCAGCGGGAGGCAGAGCTTGTTCAACACAGTAGCCACTCGACTCAGGACAAGATAACCTGACGTGGAAGTGGTAATGATGCCCCCACCAAGGGCGAACTTTACGTAACCAAGAACGTTCTTTGCCTTCTTCTTGCGAGCAAAGCTGCTCCTTAATAACAGGATGTACAAAAATTCGTGCTACATCCTCACTCTGTGCAGCATATCGAATCAGCCTAAAGTGCCTATCTTCCCAACGATGGTTAAGTATGGAATACCCTTTTAAGTCCACCACACTCATTGGCTTAGGGAGTTGTAATTCGTTATAAGAAAGCGGTTGGTCAGCGAGTCTTAACCAGATATCAATATCTAACCCAGTTTGGTGACTAGAATGGCCAGAAGAAAACCTTCCTCCTCGTGGTAAAGACAGATCACCTATAAGCAGCGTTGTGTTGAGATTTTGATGAGCTTGAAGCGCTAGGTTTTCAATAAACTCTATCGTTTTAGGGTGCCCATAGTAGCGTTTCGTTTTACTACGTAAAACTTGATAACCAACGCCATCAAGAGGCAAAGGTAATGCGCCATCCAAACAACCGTTGGCATAACTACCAATAGAGGAAGAAGAGTTTCGGGTAGGGTTAGCAACAGACTCCCAAGGAGTAGAGTATACAGAAGCTGAGAAACATAAACCCAAAGATACAATGAAACTCAGCTTCATAGCTTTTAGCCTTTAGTAGTGTTCGCCATTATCGTAATAAGCTTTAGGAGATAAAGCTGAAAAGATAACAGCAACATCAATATCTGCACCAGCAATACCACGAACTTGCTGTGTAATAAGCTTAGCAACTTTATCTTGTACTTCCTGACCACGGTCAAACCAAAGCACTTCGACAAAAGGATATGCAGCACTCACCTCACCCTCATTGAAAAACGTAGTGTAGATATACTCAAAAGTAAAATCCTCACGCGGACAGTCCATCAGAGGCTGAAGTTCATCCGTCAGAGGCTTTGATAGTGCCTGAACAGCTTGCGGCTCTACAGCACGGAATCGAAAATGTGGCATAAACTTACTTCCTAATTATTAGCATTAACTCATGATAATAACAGGAACCAAGTCAGTAATCATCCAAGCCAATGTAACCACTAACCTTTTCTATACACGTCATATAGATCAAGTAGTAAATCAACTAGCTCACTAACGAAGAGTAATGGGAGTATGAAGAGAAGTAAGAAAGGGTAAAACGATACACCGAAGCTTAGTGACGCAATCTATTGCAATGGAAAATAGAATGGCTTAAGTCACCGATGTAATATGTTCTTAAGATCAATGTGCATCAGATGTCGACAACTATTCGCTAGAAACGAAAAAGGCTCTGACCTAAGTCAGAGCCTTGATATATGGCAGGGGTGGAGAGATTCGAACTCCCAACACGCGGATTTGGAATCCGCTGCTCTGCCAATTGGAGCTACACCCCTGCAGTTCGTGTTTAATGAGACGACTCTCAAATAAGTGGCGGAGTGGACGGGACTCGAACCCGCGACCCCCGGCGTGACAGGCCGGTATTCTAACCAACTGAACTACCACTCCGCAGTGGTATCACTCGCTTGTAATCAGCAAGTGTCCATAATTTAAAGCCTGGCGATGTCCTACTCTCACATGGGGAAGCCCCACACTACCATCGGCGCTATTTCGTTTCACTTCTGAGTTCGGCATGGAAGTCAGGTGGGTCCAAAACGCTATGGTCGCCAAGCAAATTCTTTAATTCGGAAAGCTGTTTTCGTTCTTACACATTCAATGTTCTTTCATTGAGTCCATCAAAACCCCTTGGGTGTTGTATGGTTAAGCCTCACGGGCAATTAGTACAGGTTAGCTCAACGCCTCACAACGCTTACACACCCTGCCTATCAACGTCGTAGTCTACGACAACCCTTTAGGATACTTAAAGTATCAGGGAGAACTCATCTCAAGGCTCGCTTCCCGCTTAGATGCTTTCAGCGGTTATCGATCCCGAACTTAGCTACCGGGCAATGCGTCTGGCGACACAACCCGAACACCAGAGGTTCGTCCACTCCGGTCCTCTCGTACTAGGAGCAGCCCCTTTCAATTCTCCAACGCCCACGGCAGATAGGGACCGAACTGTCTCACGACGTTCTAAACCCAGCTCGCGTACCACTTTAAATGGCGAACAGCCATACCCTTGGGACCGACTTCAGCCCCAGGATGTGATGAGCCGACATCGAGGTGCCAAACACCGCCGTCGATATGAACTCTTGGGCGGTATCAGCCTGTTATCCCCGGAGTACCTTTTATCCGTTGAGCGATGGCCCTTCCATTCAGAACCACCGGATCACTATGACCTGCTTTCGCACCTGCTCGAATTGTCATTCTCGCAGTCAAGCGGGCTTATGCCATTGCACTAACCTCACGATGTCCAACCGTGATTAGCCCACCTTCGTGCTCCTCCGTTACGCTTTGGGAGGAGACCGCCCCAGTCAAACTACCCACCAGGCACTGTCCGCAACCCCGATAAGGGGTCGACGTTAGAACATCAACACTACAAGGGTGGTATTTCAAGGACGGCTCCACGCAATCTAGCGACTGCGCTTCAAAGCCTCCCACCTATCCTACACATGTAGGGTCAATGTTCAGTGCCAAGCTGTAGTAAAGGTTCACGGGGTCTTTCCGTCTAGCCGCGGGTACACTGCATCTTCACAGCGATTTCAATTTCACTGAGTCTCGGGTGGAGACAGCGTGGCCATCATTACGCCATTCGTGCAGGTCGGAACTTACCCGACAAGGAATTTCGCTACCTTAGGACCGTTATAGTTACGGCCGCCGTTTACCGGGGCTTCGATCAAGAGCTTCGACCGAAGTCTAACCCCATCAATTAACCTTCCGGCACCGGGCAGGCGTCACACCGTATACGTCATCTTGCGATTTTGCACAGTGCTGTGTTTTTAATAAACAGTTGCAGCCACCTGGTATCTGCGACTCTCAATAGCTCCATCCGCGAGGGACTTCACCGTCGAGAGCGTACCTTCTCCCGAAGTTACGGTACCATTTTGCCTAGTTCCTTCACCCGAGTTCTCTCAAGCGCCTTGGTATTCTCTACCCGACCACCTGTGTCGGTTTGGGGTACGATTCCTTACAATCTGAAGCTTAGAGGCTTTTCCTGGAAGCATGGCATCAATGACTTCACATCCGTAGATGCTCGACGTCGTGTCTCAGCCTTAAAGAGAGCCGGATTTACCTAACTCTTAAGCCTACGCACTTGAACCTGGACAACCGTCGCCAGGCCCACCTAGCCTTCTCCGTCCCCCCATCGCAATTGTAAGAAGTACGGGAATATTAACCCGTTTCCCATCGACTACGCCTTTCGGCCTCGCCTTAGGGGTCGACTTACCCTGCCCCGATTAACGTTGGACAGGAACCCTTGGTCTTCCGGCGAGGAGGTTTTTCACCCCCTTTATCGTTACTCATGTCAGCATTCGCACTTCTGATACGTCCAGCATGCGTTACCACACACCTTCAACCGCTTACAGAACGCTCCCCTACCCAATATACAAAAGTATATTGCCGCAGCTTCGGTTTACTACTTAGCCCCGTTACATCTTCCGCGCAGGCCGACTCGACCAGTGAGCTATTACGCTTTCTTTAAATGATGGCTGCTTCTAAGCCAACATCCTGGCTGTCTGAGCCTTCCCACATCGTTTCCCACTTAGTAGTAATTTGGGACCTTAGCTGGCGGTCTGGGTTGTTTCCCTCTCCACGACGGACGTTAGCACCCGCCGTGTGTCTCCCGGATAGTACTTACTGGTATTCGGAGTTTGCAAAGGGTTGGTAAGTCGGGATGACCCCCTAGCCTTAACAGTGCTCTACCCCCAGTAGTATTCGTCCGAGGCGCTACCTAAATAGCTTTCGGGGAGAACCAGCTATCTCCAGGTTTGATTGGCCTTTCACCCCTAGCCACAAGTCATCCGCTAATTTTTCAACATTAGTCGGTTCGGTCCTCCAGTTGATGTTACTCAACCTTCAACCTGCCCATGGCTAGATCACCTGGTTTCGGGTCTATATCCAGAGACTGAACGCCCAGTTAAGACTCGGTTTCCCTACGGCTCCCCTAGATGGTTAACCTTGCCACTGAATATAAGTCGCTGACCCATTATACAAAAGGTACGCAGTCACAGGACAAGCCTGCTCCTACTGCTTGTACGTACACGGTTTCAGGTTCTATTTCACTCCCCTCACAGGGGTTCTTTTCGCCTTTCCCTCACGGTACTGGTTCACTATCGGTCAGTCAGTAGTATTTAGCCTTGGAGGATGGTCCCCCCATATTCAGACAGGATATCACGTGTCCCGCCCTACTCGATTTCACTGAATATGCGTCGTCAGTTACGGGGCTATCACCCTGTATCGCCAAGCTTTCCAGCTTGTTCACCTAACGCCTATAAAGCTTAAGGGCTAGTCCAATTTCGCTCGCCGCTACTTTCGGAATCTCGGTTGATTTCTTTTCCTCGGGGTACTTAGATGTTTCAGTTCCCCCGGTTCGCCTCGTTATGCTATGTATTCACATAACGATACTTACTTATGTAAGTGGGTTTCCCCATTCGGAAATCCCAGACTCAAGTGGTTTTTACTACCTAATCTGGGCTTATCGCAAGTTAATACGTCCTTCATCGCCTCTGACTGCCAAGGCATCCACCGTGTACGCTTAGTCACTTAACCATACAACCCGAAGGAGTTTCGAATTGATGTTAAACAACCAAAGTTGTCTCTCATTATTTGAATGAGCGAGAGACATTCGATTTTGCCGGACTCAAATTCCAAGAACACTTGAATGTGTTATTAGTTGTATTCATAAATGAATACTTTGAGAACTTTACAAACAACAATAAATTGTTGTTTTGTCAGCTTTCCAAATTGTTAAAGAGCTAGATTTTCTGATGAAAACCATTTTTAAAGATTCTTTTTCAAGAACACTTAAAGATGGTGGAGCTATGCGGGATCGAACCGCAGACCTCCTGCGTGCAAGGCAGGCGCTCTCCCAGCTGAGCTATAGCCCCATCAAGGTGTGTCGATACTGTATGCCAATCCCTTAGTAAGGAAATTGGTGGGTCTGAGTGGACTCGAACCACCGACCTCTCGCTTATCAGGCGAACGCTCTAACCACCTGAGCTACAGACCCAGTATCGTCTCTTTACTTTATAAACCGTATCAATCTGTGTGAACACTCATCGCAATAATCATCGTATAAGGAGGTGATCCAGCGCCAGGTTCCCCTAGCGCTACCTTGTTACGACTTCACCCCAGTCATGAACCACAAAGTGGTAAGCGTCCCCCCGAAGGTTAAACTACCTACTTCTTTTGCAGCCCACTCCCATGGTGTGACGGGCGGTGTGTACAAGGCCCGGGAACGTATTCACCGTGGCATTCTGATCCACGATTACTAGCGATTCCGACTTCATGGAGTCGAGTTGCAGACTCCAATCCGGACTACGACGCACTTTTTGGGATTCGCTCACTTTCGCAAGTTGGCCGCCCTCTGTATGCGCCATTGTAGCACGTGTGTAGCCCTACTCGTAAGGGCCATGATGACTTGACGTCGTCCCCACCTTCCTCCGGTTTATCACCGGCAGTCTCCCTGGAGTTCCCGACATTACTCGCTGGCAAACAAGGATAAGGGTTGCGCTCGTTGCGGGACTTAACCCAACATTTCACAACACGAGCTGACGACAGCCATGCAGCACCTGTCTCAGAGTTCCCGAAGGCACCAATCCATCTCTGGAAAGTTCTCTGGATGTCAAGAGTAGGTAAGGTTCTTCGCGTTGCATCGAATTAAACCACATGCTCCACCGCTTGTGCGGGCCCCCGTCAATTCATTTGAGTTTTAATCTTGCGACCGTACTCCCCAGGCGGTCTACTTAACGCGTTAGCTCCGAAAGCCACGGCTCAAGGCCACAACCTCCAAGTAGACATCGTTTACGGCGTGGACTACCAGGGTATCTAATCCTGTTTGCTCCCCACGCTTTCGCATCTGAGTGTCAGTATCTGTCCAGGGGGCCGCCTTCGCCACCGGTATTCCTTCAGATCTCTACGCATTTCACCGCTACACCTGAAATTCTACCCCCCTCTACAGTACTCTAGTCTGCCAGTTTCAAATGCTATTCCGAGGTTGAGCCCCGGGCTTTCACATCTGACTTAACAAACCACCTGCATGCGCTTTACGCCCAGTAATTCCGATTAACGCTCGCACCCTCCGTATTACCGCGGCTGCTGGCACGGAGTTAGCCGGTGCTTCTTCTGTCGCTAACGTCAAACAACGCCGCTATTAACGACGCCGCCTTCCTCACGACTGAAAGTACTTTACAACCCGAAGGCCTTCTTCATACACGCGGCATGGCTGCATCAGGCTTGCGCCCATTGTGCAATATTCCCCACTGCTGCCTCCCGTAGGAGTCTGGACCGTGTCTCAGTTCCAGTGTGGCTGATCATCCTCTCAGACCAGCTAGGGATCGTCGCCTTGGTGAGCCCTTACCTCACCAACTAGCTAATCCCACCTAGGCATATCCTGACGCGAGAGGCCCAAAGGTCCCCCTCTTTGGCCCGTAGGCATCATGCGGTATTAGCCATCGTTTCCAATGGTTATCCCCCACATCAGGGCAATTTCCTAGGCATTACTCACCCGTCCGCCGCTCGACGCCGTTATCGTTCCCCGAAGGTTCAGATAACTCGTTTCCGCTCGACTTGCATGTGTTAGGCCTGCCGCCAGCGTTCAATCTGAGCCATGATCAAACTCTTCAATTTAAGATTTTGTTCGGCTCAATGAATACTGAACATTACATAAAGTAATGTTTGAATTGACTGTGCTGAATCCGAAGATTCAATGGTCACTTCGTTTCATTGAAACCTAATTTGAAGCCGAAGCTTCTAATTGGATTATCATCAACGAGTGCCCACACAGATTGATAGGTCTATATTTTTAAAGAGCACACTTTGAACTTCTCTTCAAAGTGGACGGCCATTTTAGCTAGATAACTTATCGTGTCAAACACTTTTTTAAGTTATTTATCTGCGAGTTAATTCTTAACTCACTGGCCTTGTTGTCTAGACGTCGCTTAACTTGCTTTCCCTTGACAACGGAGGCGCATTATAGGGCGTTCATTAAGGAACACAAGTGCATTTTTAAAAAAAACTCACCTTTTTAGTTCATTCGTACAGAAAACAGGCAAGAGGCTCTAAAACATTATAGAAAAGGGGCCAAACGGCCCCTTGAATGTGATTTTTATCTCATTTCTTATTGTATCCGTGCAATTACTGATGGGCACGAATTTGGTCATTAGTAACGATTAGCTGCACTTTCTTGTCTGGAACAATTTCACCAGAAAGAATCGATTTGGCTAATGGGTTCTCGACATTCTGTTGAATTGCGCGTTTTAAAGGACGCGCACCATATACAGGGTCGAAACCAACTTGAGCGATCAAATCGAGTGCTTTGTCAGAAACCTCTAGTTGATATCCTTTTTCTTCTAGTCGTTTCGCCAAACGTTCTAATTGAATAGAAGCGATGGACTTGATGTGCTCTTGACCAAGTGGATGGAACACCACGATTTCGTCAACACGGTTCAAGAACTCAGGACGGAAGTGTTTGCTAACCACATCCATTACTTCACTCTTGATACCTTGATAGTCTAATGTTGCGAAATTCTCTTGGATACGAGATGAACCCAAGTTCGATGTCATGATCACAACCGTATTACGGAAGTCAACAGTACGACCTTGACCATCCGTTAAACGCCCATCATCGAGAACTTGCAGCAGAATGTTAAATACATCCGGATGCGCTTTCTCTACTTCATCTAACAAAATTACCGAATACGGCTTGCGACGAACCGCTTCCGTTAAGTAACCACCCTCTTCATATCCGACATAGCCTGGAGGCGCACCAACCAATCTTGCCACTGAGTGTTTCTCCATGAACTCAGACATGTCGATACGGACCATCGCATCTTCGCTGTCGAACATAAAGCTCGCAAGTGTCTTACAAAGCTCTGTTTTACCTACACCAGTTGGACCTAAGAATAAGAAGGAGCCAATTGGTCGGTTTGGATCAGAAAGCCCAGCTCGACTACGACGAATGGCATTCGATACAACAGAGACCGCTTCGCTTTGCCCTACCACACGATTATGCAGTACGTCTTCCATACGAAGTAGTTTCTCTTTTTCCGCTTCTAGCATCTTGGATACTGGGATGCCAGTTTGCTTAGAAAGTACTTCTGCAATCTCGTTGTCGGTTACTTTATTACGCAATAGTGTCATTTCCTGCATTTCCGCTTGGGTTGCAAGATCTAACTGCTTCTCAAGTTCAGGAATACGACCATATTGAAGTTCCGACATGCGGTTTAAATCACCAGCTCGGCGAGCAAACTCCATGTCCATACGAGCTTGTTCAAGCTCAGACTTAATATGTTGAGTGCCAGAAAGTGCGGCTTTTTCTGTATTCCAAACCTCTTCTAGTTCAGCGTACTCACGTTCTTTTTCATTGAGTTCTTCATTAAGCGCTTTCAAACGCTTTTCACTCGCTTCGTCGTGCTCGTTACTAAGCGCCTGTTGCTCAATCTTAAGTTGGATGATTTTACGTTCAAGCTTATCTAATGACTCTGGCTTAGAGTCAATTTGTAAACGAATGCTTGAAGCCGCTTCGTCGATTAAGTCGATCGCTTTATCTGGCAGTTGACGGTCAGAAACATAACGATGTGACAAACTCGCCGCTGCAACAATCGCTGGGTCAGTAATTTCAACGTGATGATGAAGCTCATAACGCTCCTTCAAGCCACGTAAAATCGCCACGGTATCCTCAACGGTCGGCTCATCCACCAGCACTTTTTGGAAACGACGTTCTAACGCCGCATCTTTTTCGATGTACTGACGATATTCATCCAGTGTTGTTGCGCCAACACAGTGCAGTTCACCACGGGCTAATGCAGGTTTGAGCATGTTCCCCGCATCCATTGAGCCTTCACCTTTACCCGCACCAACCATAGTATGGAGCTCGTCGATAAATAGAATGACATTACCTTCTTCTTTAGCGAGTTCATTCAATACCGACTTCAAGCGCTCTTCAAATTCACCACGGTACTTAGCACCAGCAACCAGTGCGCCCATATCTAATGACAGCACGCGGCGACCACGTAAACCTTCTGGCACTTCATTGTTGACAATGCGCAGAGCTAAGCCTTCAACAATTGCGGTCTTACCTACGCCAGGTTCACCGATGATCACAGGGTTGTTTTTAGTACGGCGCTGCAATACTTGGATGGTACGGCGAATTTCATCATCACGGCCGATAACCGGATCCAGTTTGCCCTGCTCTGCTCGCTCGGTAAGGTCAATGGTGAACTTTTCCAATGCCTGGCGAAGCTCTTCTGCATTCGGGTCATTAACTTTTTGACCACCTCTGATCTTTTCGATTGCTTGGCTAACTTTTTGCTCTGTTAAACCGATCTCTTTGAGTAATTGCCCCAATGGTCCGCGATCTTCTAAAGCAGCAAGCAGGAAGATTTCAGACGAGATATAGGAGTCTTGACGCTTTTGCGCCACTTTGTCACACAGGTTAAACAACGTGCCCATCGAACTAGAGAGCTGTACATCTCCACCGATGCCACTGACTTTTGGTAATCGATCTAGCATTTCACTCAATTTAGAGCGTAAATGCGTTACGTCCACATCCAGCATAGTAAGCAATGGACGAATTGGACTGCCATTTTGGTCAAGCAAAGCCACCATTAGGTGAACTGGCTCGATATATTGATGATCGCGCCCTAACGCTAGTGATTGAGCATCAGAGATAGCGATTTGAAACTTACTTGTGAATCGATCAAGACGCATATCTACCTTCCTAACCTCAACTAAAGGAAATTCTTTTGACAGTTAGAAAGATGGATACTCAGAGGAGGAATTTCAAGGGAGTGAATGAATAAAGATAGCTTTGCAAAAATAGCACTATGCATCTTGGCACTTTAGTGCTTATAACTAATCTTCAATCCAAATAAAGGTGGCTTGCCGACCAGTTTTACCATCACGGCGATACGAATAAAAAGAGGCTTTATCTTGGTAAGTACAAAGTCCAGAGTCAAACACTTGTGTCACACCAGCTCGATTTAGACGTTGCGTTGCCAGCTTTGACATATCAGCCAACCATTTACCTTTAGCCCCTCGTGGCATAAAAGCTTGATGTGCCAGAGAATCGACATCAACAAAAGCTTGCAGAACATCTTCACCGACTTCAAAAGCTTCAGGCCCAATAGCAGGCCCAAGCCACGCTATCACTTCACCTGAAAACAACGCTAATGCATTTTCGACAATACCATTTGCTAAGCCGCGCCACCCTGCATGAACGGCAGCGACCTGCGTGCCTTGTGTATTAGTCAATAATACAGGTAGACAATCGGCGGTCATCGCTGAACAAACAACATGGCTTGAAGAAGTAAATACACCGTCCGCATCAAGCACTTGTGTTGTTGGTTCATTTGCTTGAGCCACAACGGTCGAATGCGTTTGGTTTAACCAGATTGGCGCATTGGGCATGTTCGCCTGCTGCGCCAACCAAGCTCGGTTCTTCTCTACTAAAGACAAATCATCCCCAACGTGAGTACCTAAATTTAGCCCTTGATAAGGGCCTGTCGAAAAACCGCCTATGCGTGTTGAGGCAAAAGCTTTGACATTTTTAGGCGCACGCCAATTCGGAATGATTGTCTTCATCTTAGAACTCTTCCGGTAAACCGTGCTCTTCCGTATCTTGACGAAGCGCTTCAGTCATCGCCACCATGTCATCAGGCACAGGGGCATGGAACTCAAGTACTTCTCCCGTAATTGGATGTTCAAAGCGTAGCATTACGGCGTGCAATGCTTGGCGATCGAAGCCACGGATCATTGCAGTTAGCTCTTCAGAAGCACCTGTCGGGATGCGAGCACGTCCACCATATGCAATATCACCGAGCAGCGGATGCTGAAGGTAAGACATGTGCACACGGATCTGGTGCGTACGACCCGTTTCAAGACGCAGACGGATACGTGTGTGTTCGCGGAAACGTTCAGCGACACGGTAGTGCGTTACCGCTGGTTTACCCATTGGTGCTACCGCCATAAGCGTGCGCTTGGTAGAATGACGACCAATAGGTTGGTCCACTTTACCGCCCGCTGTCATACGACCAATAGCGATCGCTTCGTACTCTCGAGTAATATTACGTTTTTGCAGTGCGCGAACCAGACGAGTTTGTGCAGGAACGGTTTTCGCCACCACCATCAGACCCGTTGTGTCTTTATCCAGACGGTGCACAATACCTGCACGAGGTACTTCTGCGATATCAGGGTAATGATGCAACAACGCATTAAGCACCGTACCATCTGGCGTACCGGCACCTGGGTGAACCACAAAGTCACGAGGCTTATTGATAACGATAATATCGTCATCTTCAAAAACGATATCTAACGGGATATCTTGCGCTTCCCAGCGTTCTTCATCTTCTAACTCGGCTTGCAATGTAATTTCCTCGCCACCCATTACTTTGGTGCGAGGTTTGGTGACAACTTCACCATTAACTTGAACTTTCCCATCAAGCAGCCACTCTTTCAGGCGCGAGCGAGAGAAGTCCGCGAATAATTCGGCGATAGCTTGGTCTAAACGTTGACCTAACTGGCTATCTTTTACGGTATTTGTTAATACAATCTGCTGAGCCATATCGAACTTTTTTAAAAACTGTGAGACTAATGCTCACGACTGTGAAAAAATAGACTATTACGCCATTGTATCTGTTACTGGAAAGAAAGTAACGGCAGCTTAAGAAATATTTAGATTCAAGGAACAGACTCCTGATATGAAACGTCAGACTTTAACAGGCCTTTTAGCGGTATCCCTTCTGTTTGGATGTGCAAGCAAAGAAGAAATCGTTCCTGATGTGCCGCCTTCGGAACTGTATGCAGACGCACAGATTTCTCTTCAAAGTGGTAATTGGCTTTCTGCAATTGAGAAACTGGAAGCATTAGACTCACGTTACCCATTCGGTGCCTACTCAGAACAGGTGCAGCTTGACCTAATCTATGCGTACTACAAAAACGACGACCTTGCTTTGGGCTTGGCAACCATTTCTCGCTTTATGCGTTTAAACCCAACCCATGAAAAAATGGACTGGGTACTGTACATGCGCGGCCTAAGCCATATGGCGCAAGATCGTAACTTTATGCATGATCTGTTCAGCGTAGATCGAAGCGATCGCGATCCTGAGCCAGTAAAAAAAGCGTTTGATGACTTCAAAAAACTTCTTCAACGCTACCCGAACAGTCCATACGCAGAAGATTCACAAAAACGAATGGTAGCGCTGAAAAACCGCCTAGCGAACTATGATTTAGCGACGGCTGACTTCTATCTCCGCCGTGAAGCCTGGGTAGCTGCAATTAATCGCAGTCAAGAGCTACAAAAAGCTTTCCCAGACACCGAAGCGGCACGTAAGTCACTGACTATCCAGCTAGAGGCCTACAAGCAACTCGGTTTGGAAGACGCCGTAGCAAGAACTGAAAAGCTTATCGAGCTAAACCCTGTGAAGTAACTGAACTGCTTCAAACTAAACCGCCACCGTTTTTACCGTGGCGGTTTTTATTACCCACAATAGCGTCTTCTGCCCTTGCTTGATGATCTACGGGGCTCTACATATGCTTAAAGTTCCCCTCCCCTTTATAAAAGGATGTGAACGTGACGATACCTAAGCTATGCGCAGTTATGCTGCTCTTATTGTCTGCTTCCGTTTGCGCACTGCAAATATCACCACTCAAGCAACCTCCTTACACTGGGGATCTCGATGTTATTAAAGAGAAGAATGTTTTACGTGTCCTCGTTTCTGCCGATCTAGGCTTCTATTACATTGAAGGCGGTACACCAAAAGGAATAGGTGCAGAACTCCTGGCGCATTTCGAAAAAGACCTTCGTAAGCTCAAACCGAAACTTAACGTACAAATTATTCCTCTAGCCCGTGACCAACTTCTGCCAGCCTTAGAAAATGGCTCCGGTGATCTAGTCGTCGCCAATCTGACCATTACCAACACACGTAAACAGAAAGTCGATTTTAGTTCACCCATTCTTACTGGTATTGACGAGTGGATAGTCACGAACAAAAGCACACCAGCCATGACTAACATTGAGCAACTGAGCGGCAAAGAGGTTTGGGTACGTGCCAGTTCTAGCTACTTTGAGAGTATTCAAGCACTAAATAAGAAGCTAAATAAAAAAGGCTTGTCACCCGTTGTCGTACATTTTATTGAAGAAACACTGCAAGACTACGAACTGGTTGGGATGCTCAATAACGGCTACGTCAAAGCCATTGTTCTCGATAGTCATAAAGCCAAACTTTGGCTTAAAGTGATGGATGATATTCGAGCTCACCCAGAAATCCCTATTCGTGAAAATGGTAAAATCGCTTGGGCAATGCGGGAAAACAGCCCAAGTTTGAAAGCCGTCGTGAACAAGTTTATTCAGAAATCTCGTTCTGGGACACTGCTCGGTAACGTCATTTACGGAAAATACATCGATAACACAGATTGGCTAAACAAAGCCCTTAACCCCAAGAAAATTGCTCAACTAGAAAAGCTTGCTACGTTGTTTTCACGCTATGGCGAGAAGTACGATATCGACTATCTACTGATCGCAGCCGTCGCTTATAAAGAGTCCGGCTTTAATAACGACCTCGTTGGAAGTAGAGGTGCAGTCGGCATAATGCAAGTTCTACCCAGCACGGCTCGAGACCCTAATATCAATATCAAAAACGTTCGGCAGCTAGAAAACAATATTCATGCTGGCGTGAAGTATTTAGCATTTTTGCGTAAACAGTACTTCAGTGATCCTGCTATTACGGCGGAAAATAAACTCTACTTTACCTTAGCGGCTTACAATGCTGGCCCCGGGAATGTAGAACGAATTCGTAAACGTGCAGCCCAGCAAGGCTACGATCCTAATATTTGGTTCAATAACGTGGAAGTCGTTATGCGGAAAAGTTTAAGCTCAACGGTTGGGTACGTCACAAGCATTAATCGCTATTACGTTATATACAAACAGCTAGAAAGTTTGGACCAGGTCAAAAGTCTAGAGCGGGTATCACTGGCACCAAAGGATCCCTTCTTCATGATACCGCTACGAAAAGTCAGTCAAACGCCAGACACAAAAAAGCCGCTTGTACAATAAGCGGCTTTGTAAATAAATTCGTCTGAGAGACTCAGTGACTATCATCACACTTTACGTATAGTTAAATTTTAACCACCTCTAATATTAGGCCGTAAAACTTCCCTAAAAACGAAGACGTTTTCAGCTGAGTACTCTATCCAATCTACGGATTTACTAACCGATAACAAGCAATTTCACGATAAATCTCAGCAGATCTTGAGTGAGATCACATTCATTTTTCATCATAAAAAACCCGAACAAAATAATGATCTGAGTCACATTTTTTTATACTTAAAGCGGTAATCTGAACTCAACCCATGAGGGATGCAACAGAGGAAAAACACTTATGACAATGAATATCACTGGCAAAAACATCGAAATCACCTCTGCAATCCGAGCTCATATTGAGAGCAAGTTTAAAAAACTGGAGAAATGGCAAGTAGACCTAATTGGTTGCCAAGCAACTTTCAGTGAGGAACCAAACAAACAGAAGAAATTCGAAGCGGTTATTAAAGTTCCTAAAGGCCAGCTCATTGCCTCAGCAACTCACGAAGATCTTTACGCAGCTATCAACGAAGTGGAGCAAAAACTAGAACGACAATTGAACAAGCTGACCCACAAACCTGAAGCTCGACGTGCAAATAAGCCTGAGCTAGTGGAAGAAGAAGAGTAAACTGACCAGATTGAGGAAATAGCGCCGAAAGGCGCTATTTTTTTGCTTGACGCTCTCCCCTGCCTTGCTTATTGTGTTTAAACACTCATAAATTAAGCACTATTTATGCATTTAACCTCACTGTTTATTTTTGACTTCTTTTTCCTCCCATAGTCGGAGGGGCGAACTCGTTTGTGAAAGAAAAGTCAAAAACAAACAGAAAGCCTCCCAAATCGGGAGGCTTTTTTATAAGGAAAGAATTGATGACTGACCAACCTATTTCCCTCGAAGAAATTCGTTTGCGCTTGAATGAGCTGGATGACCAACTTCTCAGCTTATTGTCTGAGCGCCGTAAACTCAGCATTGAAGTAGCCAAAAGCAAAGTACAAACCTCAAAACCCGTTCGTGATGCCGTTCGAGAACAACAACTATTAGTTAAGCTGATTTCTAATGGCCGAGATAAATACGAACTCGACGCGCAGTACATCACTAAACTATTCCATACCATCATTGAAGACTCAGTGCTTCTTCAGCAAAGTTACCTGCAAAACCTCGTTAACCCGCAACAAAGTCGTAAGCCACTTGCTCGCGTCGCTTTCTTAGGAGCCAAAGGCTCTTACTCGCACTTGGCAAGCCGCGAATACTTCAGCCGTAAAAATACAGAACTTATCGAGCTCAACTGCGAACACTTCAAAGAAGTGACTCAAACAGTAGAATCGGGCCATGCTGATTATGGTGTTCTGCCTATCGAAAACACCAGTTCAGGCTCTATTAATGAAGTGTACGACCTACTACAACACACGACGCTGTACATCGTTGGAGAGCTAACTCAACCAATCGAGCACTGCTTGGTTGCGAAAAAAGACATTCGTCTGGAAAACATTAAAACGCTGTATTCACATCCTCAGCCACACCAACAGTGCAGTGAGTTTTTAAGCCGTATGAAAGGTGTAAAACTGGAGTCTTGCGCCAGCACGGCAGATGCAATGCAGAAAGTTCAAGAGATGGATCGTGATGATGTTGCTGCAATTGGTAATGCATCAAGCGGTAAGCTATACGGCTTGCAAGCAATTCAAGGCAACATCGCAAACCAAACTGAGAACCATACTCGTTTTATCGTGGTTGCTCGCAAACCAGTTGAGGTTTCAACTCAGATTCCAGCAAAAACCACCTTGATCATGTCGACCTCCCAAGAGGCTGGCTCATTGGTTGAAACACTATTAGTGCTGCAACGTTACGGCATCAATATGACCAAGCTAGAATCACGTCCAATTATGGGGAACCCATGGGAAGAAATGTTCTACGTAGACTTGGAATCTCATCTTGCTTCGACAGAAATGCAACAGGCACTAGAAGAGCTAACAAAAATAACTAAACACTTGAAAGTATTAGGCTGTTACCCTAGTGAGAACGTAAAGCCTACCCAAGTAAAATTGAGTTAATAGACACCAGTGAGTAAAAAGATCATGGCAACCCAAAAAGTCGTAATCGCATCGCTAAACCCAGCTAAAATTAATGCCGTTCAAAGTGCATTTAACAGTGCATTTCCGCACCAAGAGTTCAACTTCGTTGGCGTCAGTGTACCGAGTGAGGTCGCAGATCAACCTATGACTGATGAAGAAACTCATCGCGGTGCACTAAACCGCGTTAAAAACGCAAAAGTAGAGATGCCAAACGCGGATTACTATGTCGGACTTGAAGCGGGAATTGAAACAAACGTGACGTTTGCGTGGATGGTGATTGAATCGAATACTCACCGTGGTGAATCTCGCTCTGCGAGCTTAATGCTGCCGCCTAAAGTATTGGACAAACTCGAGCATGCGAATGAGCTGGGAGATGTCATGGATGAGGTGTTTGGTACCGAGAACATCAAACAGAAAGGTGGTGCCATCAGCCTGCTCACCCAAAACCAGCTGACTCGAAGTTCGGTTTACCATCAAGCCTTGATTCTGGCTCTAATTCCATTCACAAACTCTGAGCACTTCCCTTCAAATTTATAACGCTCATCCTATTCGCTAGGTACGAAAAAGGGCGGATATTTCCGCCCTTTTTAACACGTTATCTTAACCACTTGTGATACCAATACCTAAAGGCGAATTGGAATCACTGGCTACTTAGATACCGCAACTTGCTCTAACAAAACCTTGAGTTTGTCTTTCTCTTCATCAGATTTAGACTTTAACTCGTTAGAGCCACGAGTAATAGTGGCAATACCCACGCCAAGCATCTGGCTGATCTGACGTTGAGATAACTCGCCTTTAAGAAGCTCGTTAATAATATTAACGCGTGATATTAATGATTCTCTCTCATCACGTGACATCAGCATGGTTAACAGCATGTCATCTTGCTCACTGTCCATGCTAGTTCGAATTAGCTCAATAATCTGTTGCCAGTCTTTGTACTCGGGTTCGTGCGACATCAAGTTACCTCACTCAATACTTGGTATTGATCTCATGTTGATTCAAGAACGCGCCATCGATACCCAAAAGATCACGGTAATATGTTTCAAACATCAGGATGTTTTGTACATAACCGCGTGTCTCTCTAAATGGAATTGCCTCAATAAAGGCATAAGCATCCACTTTTCCTTGGGTACGCTCTCGCCACGTTTTTACTCTGTTAGGACCTGCATTATAAGCAGCAAGAGCAAAAATACGATTATTATCGTAATCCTCTAATAAGCCTTGCAAATAATGGCTACCAATTTCGATATTTTTGCCCACATTGTAGAGGTCCTGCGTACCTTGATAACTCAACTTATATTTACGTGCTGTGTACTTTGCTGTAGCGGGCATGATCTGCATAAGACCACGAGCACCAACTGGAGAACGGGCTTCGACATCCAACGCACTTTCCTGTCGAGCTAGGGACATCATCGTCACGGGATCTATGTTGTGTTTTTTTGCATAAAAGTTAAACCACCAGCGATGCGCAATCGGGAACCTCAGTTCGATATTATCCCACATCTGCGCTTGAATACTCGCGGTCACCGTTAGGTTATGCCAACGCTTAGAAGACGCATAAGCCGCCAGCATCGCCTTTTCATCTTTCCCTACGCGGCGCAATAAATGTGCCCATTCACTTTTCGCTGCTGCAATTTTATCCGTCGCGATCAACTCTTCAATACGAACTAACGAGTCTTGATAGGGTTGAACCACTCGCTTATCAAACTTAACCGTATGCGTAGGGTATTTGATTGATTGTCCAATCGCATTAGCGGCTGCCACACTATAAAAGTTTCGCTGCCCGACCAAAGTCGCTAAACGCTGTTTCCCTGCGATGTCATCACCTAACGCAATTTCACTTCGTCCAAGCCAGTATTGCCAGCGAAGCGACGCTTGCTCTTCTTTATTGAGAACGGCAATCCACTCTTGTACGCCCTTCCAATCCGCGTTCTGAATCGCTAAGCGAATGCGAGTTTCAATGAGCGGTAAGTACTGGCTGGTTTTCGTTTTATCATCACGCCACTTCGCTAGTGACTCAGACTCCGTACGGGTCAATCGAAATGCGATATAGTCAGCCAGGGCTTGCGCCTTTTCTGGAGAAAACTTCTGCCCTTTAATAACGGCATCATATACACTCTGCGCTTGACTGGTATTCATGCGAGCTAGCTTTTCCAACGCATATTCGCTTTGCGCTCGATTAAAATCATTAGCCGTTTTTTTCTTCGCGAACTCCGCAACGCTTGAAGGGTTATCAAACAACGCCTTCATTTCTTTCGCTTGTTGCCTTGCCTGCGAGGATTTAGGCAGTTTAAGTAAGTAACTCATCAAACTGCCATTACGAGCATCAAACGCCAGTAGCATACGCTGGAGGACCAATTCATCAGTACGTTCACCTGCCTTGTCCCATGCTGCGAATAATGGATCGCACTCATCGGCAATACTTCTGCCACGCAACCACATATGCTCAGCCCCTTTAAACGCGGCAACTTTCTTACCTTGCTCTAACTGAGCCACGTAGAAAATACATTGGTAACGCTCGCCACTTGGAATGACTTTTTGAAACTCAGTAATGGTTTTCCAATCTTTTTGCTTATAAAGATGGTTGAGGTATGGAGCGCGCACACGACGAGAAAAAGGAAACGACTCGTGCTCCGAAATAAATTCGTTCACCTGCTGTGGCGATTTTTCCGGTAACTGTCTAATAAACGTTCGGTAGTCCACATAAGGCGTCAGTGGATAGTCAGAAATTTTAGGACGGATCGAAAGGTATCCGTCGATGTCATTTTTATCTAATAAATCTTGAGCTTGCTCATAAACTTCACGCTGCTTTTCCAAGCTCAGCGCAGCATTAGCACTCAAACTCATCGCACACAGCGCGGCGGCGCAGCATACGTTTTTAGCCAATTCAGATACGTTGAATCTCATTTGTGTCATTTTCCCCAGACATATACTGCCCCAAAGCCTCGTTTTGTTAGCGTTCATGTGATGTTAAGGCAATTTTCACACATGCATCTATTTACACAGAATGCAGATGTCCATGTAAAGCAACTTAGTGTATTAAAAATTGTACTCGTGAAACTTTTAAGACGATGGAGACAAGGAGTTCCTAACTTGTGCAGAAAGCACTTCGTCATTTATAACGAATAACAAAAGTGTATACCCTAACCGTGTAAGTTTCCGGTCAGCTCAAAATAAGAAATCCATTCGAAAGGGAAATTCTTGCAATGCGGTAACAAAAACAAAGCACTTGGTATAAAATGATGGGTTTGAATGACAGTTAATTTAGGAACGATCGGCAATGGCTGAATACGTATATACCATGTCGCGGGTGAGCAAGATTGTGCCACCTAAGCGTCAAATTCTTAAAGACATCTCTCTGAGCTTCTTCCCTGGTGCGAAAATCGGTGTTTTAGGTCTGAACGGTGCAGGTAAATCCACACTGCTACGTATCATGGCAGGTATCGACACGGATATCGACGGTGAAGCGCGTCCACAACCTGGTCTAAACGTAGGCTACCTACCCCAGGAGCCAGTATTAGACGAATCAAAAACCGTTCGTGAAGTTGTTGAAGAAGCGGTTGCTGACGTTGCTGACGCACTGAAACGTTTGGATGCGGTCTATGCGGCTTACGCAGAACCAGATGCAGACTTCGACGCACTTGCAAAAGAGCAAGGCGAACTTGAAGCTCTGATTCAAGCGAAAGATGGTCACAACCTAGAAAACGCACTTGAGCGAGCTGCAAACGCACTTCGTTTACCTGAATGGGACCAAAAAATTGCGCACCTATCAGGTGGTGAACGCCGCCGTGTCGCTATTTGTCGCCTGCTACTTTCTAAGCCAGACATGCTGCTGCTTGATGAGCCTACCAACCACCTAGATGCAGAATCTGTCGCTTGGCTAGAGCGCTTCTTAGTGGATTACACAGGTACTGTAGTCGCTATCACCCACGACCGTTACTTCCTAGATAACGCCGCGGGTTGGATCTTAGAGCTTGACCGTGGTGAAGGTATCCCATGGGAAGGTAACTACACTTCATGGTTGGAGCAAAAAGACGCTCGTCTACAACAAGAAGCGTCTCAAGAAAGCGCTCGTCAAAAAACCATCGAGAAAGAACTTGAGTGGGTACGTAAAAACCCTAAAGGTCGTCAAGCGAAATCAAAAGCACGTATGGCACGCTTTGAAGAACTGCAAAGCTCTGATCACCAAAAACGTAACGAAACCAATGAACTGTTTATCCCGCCAGGTGAGCGCCTAGGTGATAAAGTTATTGAAGTGAAGAACCTAACGAAGTCATTTGACGGCCGTGTTCTCATTGATGACCTATCATTCAGCATCCCTAAAGGTGCGATTGTTGGTATCATCGGTGCGAACGGCGCAGGTAAATCGACCCTATTCAAGATGTTAAGTGGTACTGAACAACCAGATTCAGGCACAATTGAAATGGGTGATACAGTAAAACTAGCATCGGTCGATCAGTTCCGTGACAGCATGGACGATTCTAAAACCGTATTCCAAGAGATTTCTGAAGGCGCTGATATCATTAAGATCAACAACTTCGAAATCCCAGCTCGCGCATACTGTTCACGCTTTAACTTTAAAGGCAGCGACCAACAAAAAATCATTGGTGAGCTATCAGGTGGTGAGCGTAACCGTGTCCACCTTGCGAAACTGCTTAAAGCGGGCGGTAACGTGTTACTACTCGACGAACCGACCAACGACCTTGACGTTGAAACACTGCGTGCTCTAGAAGAAGCACTACTAGAGTTCCCTGGTTGTGCAATGGTTATCTCGCACGACCGTTGGTTCCTTGACCGTATCGCGACCCACATCATTGACTACCGTGACGAAGGCCAAGTTAACTTCTACGAAGGTAACTACACCGAGTACATGGACTGGTTGAAGAAAACGTTGGGCCCTGAAGCCGCAGAACCACACCGCATCAAATACAAGCGTATTGCGAAGTAATCGCAACCCGCAAAGTTTGATTGTAATTTGTACAAAGGCCGCTATCATAGCGGCCTTTGTTTTCTTTGTTATAAAAAAGAGCTCATTAGCCCGTCTCGTTCGTTAAGAACATGACATTGCACTTACGTCACTCTGTAGCGACCTCGACACTTTTCAAACAGCAATCGAACATTTTTTGTTCGCATTGATATACTATTCAATTCTGTTTGAAAACATAACGAGAAAATGCACATGGCAGAGAGACGACGCTTTTCACGCATTCTCCATCAAGCGCCAGCGAAGGTAGAACAACGTGACTTGGCAATTGAAGCTAGGATTCAAGATCTTTCCTTACATGGTTTACTCATGAAAGTGGAAGAGACTGAGGCTTTGGATCCAGCCCTTCCAGCCCATGTTACTTTTTCATTTGATCAATCCGAACAAGTGATTACGTTAAAAGCGCAAATTGTGGATGTTTCTAAGTGTGAGATTAGGTTAAAGATCATCAAGATAGACATCGAGAGCATTAGCCAACTAAAACGATTTATAGAATTGAATGTAGGCAATAACGACCTTCTGAACCGAGAGTTAGAACATCTCTCTGATTTAGGAGAAAAATAAATGAACGCCTATTTAAGTAACAATAACTATGTCTAAAAAAATCATCATGCAGATCCCGACGAAAGACGGCGATCAGCAGTTCTATTTGGGCCGCAGTTCGGTCCTAGCAGTATTTGCTTCGGTATTGGCATTACCCGCCGTCGTTGGTGGCGCGTGGTATCTCAATCAACAGCAGATACAAAATAAAGACGAACTAACACAAACCATCGCCAAACTAGAAAGTGAAAAGGCCGAAATCACTGCTCTTTATGAAGAACAGCTTGATACCAACCACTCGCTTTCTCAGTCATTGACCGATAAAAACAATCAAATTCAGCTATTAGGAAAACGGGTATTCGACGTCGAATCGGTTCTAGGTCTCGCTGACGAAGAGCTGATGATCGATGAAAACAACATGGCGTTAGAAGAGCGAATTGATGCAGCAGCTATCGATTCCGCAGTTCGAGCAACCATGTTTCGTTTGATTCCAAATGATAGCCCAGTGACATACCAACGTATTTCTTCTTCCTACGGCAGTCGCATTAATCCTATTTCAGGTAAACGACACGTTCATACTGGTATCGATCTTACCTGTAAACGAGGAGAAGAAATCCTCGCACCTGCAGACGGAGTGGTGGAAACCGTTCGCCCGAGTAATCGTGGCTATGGCAACTATGTCACTATTCGTCACTCATTTGGCTTTATGAGCTCCTTTGCTCACTTACAACGCTTTAAAGTGAAAAGCGGCCAATTTGTCAGTAAAGGCGATGTGATTGCTCAATGTGGTAGTTCAGGTAATTCCACTGGCCCGCACCTGCATTACGAGGTGCGCTTTCTCGGGCGAGCACTCAACCCTCAATACTTGATGGAGTGGACACCTGAAAACTTCAATTATGTATTTGAAAAAGAGAAAAAAGTGAAATGGGGCCCTTTAGTTCAATTGATTGATAATGTCGTGCGTCTGCAAGTCAATTTAACCAACTCCCCCTATCGCGACACCAGTATCAATACAGTATCAAGTGAAGATACCAGCAATACCGCGACTAACTGATTTATCTCTCGACACAAAAAAGAGCAGCGTAAGCTGCTCTTTTCGTTTCGGGCTCCACACGGATAGATAACCAGCGATTAACCGCGATGAATATTATCATTCGCCTGTTTGAGTAAGTTTTGGCTCTCATTCATAAATTGTTGTGAATAATCACCAAACCACTCACTCACCTGCTCAAAGCTTTCGACAAATTTGGCTTTATCTTTGCTATCCAAAATCGCAAGTGCTTCGCCGAAGCGTTGGTGGAATCGCTTAATCATGTCGATGTTTTCTTGCGATGAGAGAATAATGTCACCGTAGAGGTTTGGATCCTGACCAAACAGACGCCCTACCATCGCCAACTCCAGGCGGTAGATCGGTGAGCTCAACTTTAACAGTTGCTCAATGTTCGGGTTCTCTTTGCTTAGATGCATGCCGTAAGCAAATGAGGTGAAGTGACGCAGCGCTTGGATTAACGTCATGCCATGATCGTGCTCTTGCGCATCAATCTGGCACAAGCTCGCGCCCCAAATACCAAACTGTTGCAGCAACCATTGGTATTGATCATTTCCACGCCCATCACAGTACACAATCACCTGCTTGGCAAGGCTCGGCACATCTGGGCCAAACATTGGGTGTAAACCAACCACCGGTCCTTGGTGCACATTCAACATTGCTTGCAGTGGCTTAGATTTTATAGAAGTCAGGTCACACAGAATACAGTCTTGTGGCAGATTACCTAGCTTTTCAATCACACCTTCTGTTAGGTGAATTGGCACAGTAACCACCACCAAGCCCGCATCTTTTAGGATGTCATCCGCACGATCCCAGTCTTTGCTACCAAGCACTTTGACTTGATAACCAGATAACTTAAACATACGCCCAAACAGGCCGCCTAACTGGCCATTACCACCAATAATGACCACTGAGCGTAATTCAGGGTTCAAACACTTAAAACCGGAGTCTTTTTCACTGGCATAAGACTCACGCATGGTACGACGCAGAATATCTTCAATAAGCTGTGGAGGAATTCCCATTTTCTCAGCTTCTGCTCGGCGAGAAGCCAGCATCGCCGCTTCACGATCAGGGGCATAAATAGGCAAACCATGTTCGCTTTTTACTTCCCCAACTTTCTCTACGAGCGCCAAACGCTGAGCTAATAGCTCCAACATTTGCTTGTCGACTGCATCAATCTGATCGCGCAATGCGTTAAGTTCAACTGCCATTGATGTTCCTTAAATCCTGTATTAATTAGCCTTTAGACGATTTTCTAAGAAAGGCACTAGCTCTTCATGTGCATGACGTAATAGTGCCTCAGTTGAATCCCAATTGATACATGCGTCAGTGATAGATACACCGTATTTCATTTCTTCGAGAGCTAAGTCAGAAGATTGATTTCCTTCATTGATATGGCTTTCAATCATAAGGCCGATAATGGACTTATTACCTTCACGGATTTGGTGAATAACATCTTCTGCGACTAATGGCTGGCGACGGTAATCTTTACGTGAGTTGGCGTGACTACAATCCACCATTAATGATGCATCAAGGCCAGATTTCGCCATTTCTTGCTCACACTCAGTAACTGACACTGAGTCGTAGTTAGTTTGCTTGCCGCCACGTAAGATCACATGCCCATTAGCATTACCCTGAGTGGTCAATAGCGCTACTTGTCCCTCACGGTTAATTCCCATAAAACGGTGGCTAGAAGACGCAGCTTGCATCGCATTGATTGCGGTTGCCAAACTGCCATCCGTGCCATTTTTAAAACCGATTGGCATAGACAGGCCACTTGCCATTTCACGGTGAGTTTGTGACTCCGTAGTACGTGCGCCGATCGCAGCCCAACTAAAAGTATCCGCCAAGTATTGTGGGCTAATTGGGTCCAGAGCTTCAGTCGCGAGCGGGATTTCCATCTCTGCCAATTCCACTAGCAGTTCGCGTCCAACATGCAGACCATGTTCAATATCGAAGCTGCCATCGAGGTGCGGATCGTTAATCAGCCCTTTCCAGCCGACCGTGGTGCGTGGTTTTTCAAAGTAAACACGCATAACAATATACAGTTGGTCACTTAGTTGTTCAGAGAGCGCTTTAAGACGTTTTGCGTAATCCTTCGCCGCTTCCACGTCGTGGATAGAACATGGACCACATACAACCAGCAGGCGATGATCCTTTTTATGAATAATATTAGCGATAGTTTGGCGAGACTCTTGAATAAAGCGGCGCGCTTTTTCACTCAAAGGAAGCTTGGTTTTTAGCTCCTCTGGGGTAATAAGAACCTGCTCTTCGCTAATATTAATATTGCTCAACTCACTTTTCTGCATAACTCTAACCTGTATATTTATTTTTACACCCAACCAAATCCTTGGTGAGACAACTAAGCTTTAACGACAAGATAACAGGCTAAAAAAGAAAAACAAGCGTACATAATAAAAAACATTTGGTGTAAATTATTATTTACACCAAATGAAAAGCCAAAGTATAATTAACTTTGGCTTCTAATCGGTGTTTTGAATCTTTTACAAGAGGTTTAGCTGGTCAAGCGTTTCATCGCTTCACTCGCCGCTTTCCACTCTTGAGATAACTTGAGATCGCTTAGAGAAAACGACTGTTTTTTCAGTAACGCATCCGCCAGTGGCACTGTTGATACTGGCAAGTTATCCAACACCTCAATGTGTGCTTCACGCTTATTACACATCAATAGCATATCGCAACCGGCTTTCAAGGCTTGAGCCCCACGCTCGGCAGGACTACCCATGATTGCAGCGCCTTCCATCGTCAGATCATCGGAGAAAACCAAGCCTTTAAAACCGAGTTGCTGTCGCAAAACTTGTTTCAACCAGTATTCTGAACCACTCGCTGGCTGAGAGTCGTAGTTCGGAAAAATCACGTGAGCAGGCATCATGGCATCTAAAATACCGGCATCAATTTGCGCTTTGAAGATCGCCATATCTTGTTCAAAAATATCACTGCGCTCGTCGTATGGTGTTTCTAGATGTGAGTCTGCAATCACACCACCGTGACCCGGGAAGTGTTTGCCTGTTGTTGCCATTCCAACGCTCTTCATACCCTGCATGTAAGCGGTGCTAAATAGAAGAATGGTATCGGCATCTTCGCCAAATGCTCGGTTACCGATCGCTTTACATTGATGACCTTTATCGAGCACTGGTGCAAAGCTTAAATCAATGTCGTGTGCTATCAACTCCGCTGCCATTAGCCAACCACCCATACGTGCTAACTCTTCACCATTTTGATGTTTGGCGTATTCTTCGGCTGCAGGGATCAACGAGAAACCTTCACGGAAGCGTTGTACTCGCCCCCCTTCTTGATCCACACCGATCAAAATCGGGCGCTTGGCTGCCTTGCGGATTGATTGAGTAAGTGCTTGAAGCTGTTCACTATCATGATAGTTGCGAGCAAATAGAATTAAGCCACCAACCGTAGGATGTTCCAGAATTTCTTTGTCTTCAGCGGTCAGTTCATAACCCGCGACGTCAACCCATAACGGTCCCATGTTTTCTCCTCAAAATCGGCTGAATATCTCGTATTCGATGAGGTTATTCGCTTCAGATTTGCTTTACAATAAGTGAATGAAGAATTGACGAGATCGGCTATGAAATTTAACGAACTGTACATTGGTGTGATGTCTGGAACGAGTATGGACGGCGTTGATACCGCTCTGGTTGAAATAAGTGATGAGCACGTTCGTCTGGTTGCGCACGACGATTACCCAATGCCCACGGCACTGAAAGAAATGCTGTTATCTGTTTGTACCGGTCAAGCCACAAATTTAAAAGCCATAGGTGAATTGGATCACCAACTTGGCCACCTCTTCGCTGACGCCGTTTTACAGCTGCTCAATAAGTCTGGCTACGTCGCGGAACAAATTCGTGCGATTGGTAATCACGGTCAAACGGTATTCCACCAACCTACTGGAGAGTTACCCTTTACCACTCAGTTGGGTGATGCCAACATCATCGCAGTGAAAACAGGGATTGATACGGTTGCAGATTTTCGACGTAAAGATATGGCGCTAGGTGGTCAAGGTGCCCCACTCGTCCCTGCTTTCCATAAAAGCATTTTTGCGATGCAGGACTCCACAACTGTGGTGCTTAACATTGGAGGCATTGCCAACATCTCTGTACTGCATCCCGAGCAACCAATCATTGGCTATGACACAGGCCCGGGCAACATGTTGATGGACGCGTGGTGTGCGCTGCACACTGGGCAAAGCTTCGACAAAGATGCACAATTTGCACTGAAAGGAACGGTAAACGCTACTTTGTTGACTCAATTACTTAAAGAAGCTTACCTCGCCATGCCAGCACCTAAAAGTACCGGGCGAGAACTGTTCAATATTGACTGGCTGCATCAGCAACTGGCTCATAACAATTTACCAACCGAAGACGTACAGCGTACACTCTGCGAATACTCTGCGATTACCATTGCCAACGAAGTCGACAAGTTTTCTCATGGCATCACGCCTCAACTATTGGTCTGTGGCGGTGGAGCAAGAAACCCACTTTTAATGCAGCGATTGACTAAGTTATTGCCACAATGGCACGTTGCGACAACGGCAGAAAAAGGCGTTGATGGTGACTACATGGAAGCCATGGCATTTGCTTGGCTTGCGCAGCGCTATATTCACGGCCTCCCTAGCAACTTACCGGAAGTTACGGGGGCAAGTCGTCTCGCTTCACTGGGTGTACTCTATTCAAAAAATTAAGGGCAATAGATCCTAAACAAAAAGGCTTAATTCATTATGACGAACGATGCACTTATCGCAGCTTTATCCCATCTGGTATCTGAAGGGCGAAATCCAGACACCATGGACATCGACTTGCTGCCTTCTCTCGATATTGTTCAACGCATCAACCAACAGGACAAACTCGTTCCTCTTGCCGTTGAAAAAGTGTTGCCTGAGATCGCTGAAGCCGTTGATAAGATCACGGAAGCATTTAAGGTCGGAGGTCGGTTGTTTTACATCGGTGCGGGTACCAGTGGTCGACTTGGCGTTTTGGACGCTTCAGAATGCCCGCCGACTTTTGGCACGGATCCTGAGATGGTCGTTGGTATTATTGCGGGTGGAAAAGAGGCAATGTTCCGTGCAAAAGAAGGGGCAGAGGACGATCCTGCACTAGGCGAGCAAGATCTTAAAGAGAATGCGCTAACACAACGCGATGTCGTCGTTGGTATTGCGGCAAGTGGACGAACACCGTACGTGATTGGTGGCTTAGAGTATGCGAACGAACTTGGTGCCACCACTGTAGCACTATCTTGTAACCCTGACTCTCCGATTTCCGATATTGCCGATATTGCGATCAGCCCCGTTGTTGGACCTGAAGCGTTAACGGGCTCCACTCGCTTAAAATCAGGGACGGCGCAAAAGCTCGTACTGAACATGCTCACTACCGCAAGCATGATTCGCCTAGGCAAAAGTTATCAGAACTTAATGGTAGATGTGAAAGCGACGAATGCAAAGCTAGTTGCAAGAGCGGCTCGTATTGTTATGCAAGCAACAGATTGTACTAACCAAGAGGCTAAAACTGCGCTCAAAGAAACGGACTACGACGCCAAGTTAGCGATTTTGATGATTTTAACCGGGCTGGATAAAGAAAGCGCGACTGAGCAACTGAAAGCCAAACAAGGATATTTAAGAAAAGTCGTGATCGATCAAGCGAATCAATCTTAATCAATAAAGCGCCTCACTTATTTAAAAGTCAGGCGCCTTTTATGGCTTAATTTAGTAGTTCAATCGTTCAATGTGAGTAATACCGACTTTACCTTCAAGGTCGCTGAACATATGAACCATTGCTGGGTATGGTTGTGCTCCAGGGTAGACAACTTCTGCATTGCAGAAAAACGCATAGTTTTGTCCGGCTACGACTTGAGTAGCCACAACCAAAGGGGAGTATTTGACGCCGACAAACCCCTCGATACCTTTAGCAAATACTTCTTTATCCTCTGCTTTGAGTTCATTAAATGGACTCCAGCCACCAGCCATTTGCGTTGACATAATGTGATTCCTTTTTTCTGTGCTCACTATCAAGCAATATGAACATAGTTTAATAAGTCGAATTTTGCCACAATTATGTTATGCGGACGGTATCACAGCGGCTTTATTGACTATTAATTTGAGTACTCATTCCAGCCACGCTGCCATTCCATACGGAATTTTTGTGCTTGCTCAGTACCCTCACAAACCCCTTCATAATACTGACCAGATAGCCCCATTTGATACGCAAAAGCAGGGTTACAGTATTCACGTAGGCCCTCTAAATAACCTTGGTCGTAGTCACTTTGCTTAACGCTACCCAACTCACGCAGCTCGCTCATCGTGCGTGATGTATGTCCGGCTACACCATCTTGATATCCGATCTGATGCCAATCTCCTGACTTGGCAAGATCTTCCGTTGTTGCAGCGCATCCTGCAAGTAAAGCCAGCGCCAAACCTAACGTTGCCTTTTTCATGGTTCTTCCTTAAGTAATTGTTTTCAAAAATAAGCTTACCACTAATTATTGGCGTTTGCCGCTTAGCTTGCAGATTAAACCACTGACGCCTCAAATCAGCCGCTCACTACTGCAATCAACCGTTCGCCATTTTTAAAAACCGCTCAAGCAGTATATCGACCACTCAGTGCTCTATTCGACCACTCATCTACTAACCGAATGCATTTAACACTAGTGACGCATAACATGCATCCTGAGATTAAAAAATTACCCTACCCAACTAAGACCAAGGACAATTGCTATGATGTGGTTTCTAACCTGTGTCGCAGCCCTAATCGGCGGATACTTCATCTACGGCGCTTTCGTCGAGAAGATTTTCGGCATCAATGAAAAACGCCAAACTCCTGCTCACACCAAATCGGACGGTGTTGACTTCGTTCCAATGTCAACAAAGAAAGTTTATCTAGTTCAGCTACTTAACATCGCTGGTGTTGGTCCAATTTTCGGCCCAATCATGGGTGCACTATACGGTCCAGCGGCAATGCTTTGGATTGTTGTCGGTTGTATTTTTGCTGGCGCAGTACACGATTACTTCTCTGGCATGCTTTCAGTACGTAACGGCGGCGCATCTGTACCTACTATCACGGGTCGCTACCTAGGTAATGGCGCAAAACACTTTATGAATATTTTTGCCATTGTCCTACTGCTTCTTGTTGGCGTAGTGTTCGTTTCTGCTCCTGCAGGCATGATTACTAACCTCATCAATGATCAAACAAGCTTGAGCGTAAGCATGACTACAATGGTTATCGCTATCTTCGCTTACTACATCATTGCGACGATTGTTCCTGTCGATAAAATCATTGGCCGCTTCTACCCACTGTTTGGCGCTCTACTTATCTTTATGTCTGTTGGTCTAATGACAGCCGTTGCGTTTTCTAGCGAACACACAGTAATGGGTGACTTCCAAGTTTCAGACATGTTCTCGAACCTTAACCCAAATGATATGCCACTATGGCCAGCACTGTTCATCACTATCGCATGTGGCGCGATCTCTGGCTTCCACGCGACTCAGTCTCCACTGATGGCACGTTGTATGGAAAACGAGAAAAACGGTCGTTTCGTCTTCTACGGAGCAATGATTGGTGAAGGTGTTATCGCGCTAATCTGGTGTGCTATCGCTCTGTCTTTCTTCGGCTCTCTAGACGCACTATCAGAAGCTGTGAAAAACGGTGGTCCTGGTAACGTGGTATACAGCGCATCATTTGGTCTGCTTGGTGTGTTCGGTGGTATCCTTGCGTTCCTAGGTGTGGTTATCCTACCAATTACGTCTGGCGATACAGCATTCCGTTCAAGCCGTCTGATCCTTGCTGAATACTTCAACATGGAACAAAAGACGCTACGTAACCGTCTACTGATGGCACTTCCACTGTTCGTTATCGGCGGTATCTTAACTCAAGTAGACTTCGGTATTATCTGGCGCTACTTCGGTTTTGCTAACCAAACAACAGCAGTAATGATGCTTTGGACTGCGTCCGCTTACCTACTACGTCACAACAAGCTGCACTGGATTACCACTATCCCTGCTATCTTCATGACCACGGTATGTGTCACGTTCATCTTAAACAACAGCTCGCTAGGTTTTGGCCTGCCAATGCAACTATCAACTATCGTCGGTATTGTGTTTGCCCTAGCAGTGACTGGTTACGTTATCAAAACCTCTAAGGGTAAAGGTGAAACTGAACTGGCTGACGAAGAGAAACCACAAGCCGTGTCAGAAACAGCGTAATACTCGTCACATCCGAGTGACTAAGATAAGAGCCTGCCAATTGCAGGCTCTTTTTGTTTTATACCCAAGTCACTTTAAGATTCAGAACTCGGAGCGCAGCGTCATTTACTTAGCTGTTCTTATTTATCTGAGCCAAGCATCTTGAGGTAACTTAGGTATACAATAACAACATTGATTCTAGGTTAGGTTCACTATGGAACTGGTCGTTTCCCTTTTACAACAGATGTGTGTTTACTTAGTTTTGGCTTACATGCTAAGTAAAACGCCAATCATCTTACCTTTGCTGAGTATTTCTTCGCGCTTAAGCCACCGCCTAATTTGTTACGTACTTTTCTCTGGCTTTTGTATTCTCGGCACCTATTTCGGTCTGCATATCAACGACGCTATTGCCAATACTCGTGCGATCGGCGCGGTTATGGGCGGGCTGTTTGGTGGCCCAGTGGTAGGTTTCGCCGTCGGATTTACTGGTGGCATCCATCGATACTCTCTTGGTGGCTTTACTGACCTCGCCTGCGCAATTTCAACCACCGCCGAGGGCGTAATTGGTGGCTTGCTCCACGTTTATCTTATCAAGCGAAATAAAGGCGCATTGCTGTTTAATCCAAGCGTTGTATTCAGCGTCACGTTTGTTGCAGAAGTGGTGCAAATGATTTTGCTGCTCGCCGTCGCGAAACCTTTTGATCAAGCCTATGAACTGGTGTCCGCCATTGCAGCACCTATGATCATCGCAAACTCATTTGGTGCGGCGTTGTTCATGAGTATCCTGCAAGACAGAAAAGCGATCTTTGAAAAGTTTTCTGCGACGTTTTCGCGTCGAGCACTCACCATTGCTGATCGCTCAGTGGGAATTCTAAGCAACGGCTTCAACACCGAAAACGCAGAGAAAATCGCACGTATTATTTACGAAGAAACCAAAGTGGGCGCTGTCGCGATTACCGACCAAGAAAAAATCTTAGCGTTTGTGGGCATTGGCGATGATCACCATAAACCGAACACGCCGATTTCATCGCAAAGCACATTGGATTCCATGGAGAAAAACGACATCATTTATCTTGATGGCGCAGAACGTCCATACCAATGTTCCATCGCAAAAGACTGCAAACTTGGCTCCGCGCTGATCATCCCACTACGTGCGGGAAAAGAGGTCATTGGTACCATAAAGCTGTATGAACCGAAGCGTAAATTGTTCTCCACGGCCAACATGTCAATGGCGGAAGGGATAGCTCAGCTTCTCTCTAGCCAAATCCTGTATGGCGATTACCAACAACAACAAGCCTTACTCGCTCAAGCAGAAATCAAACTGCTTCACGCTCAGGTGAATCCACACTTTTTGTTTAATGCACTCAATACTATTAGTGCGATTACTCGTCGTGATCCTGACAAAGCGCGCGAGCTAATCCAAAATTTATCGCACTTCTTCCGCAGCAATTTAAAGCAGAACATTAATACCGTGACGCTAAAGGAAGAACTTGCACATGTGAACTCGTACTTGAGCATCGAAAAAGCTCGTTTTACGGACCGCTTAGAGGTTGAAATCGATATTCAACCTGAATTGCTGGACATCAAATTGCCAAGCTTTACACTCCAGCCTTTGGTTGAGAATGCCATTAAACACGGCATTTCAAACATGCTTGAAGGTGGTAAAGTTCATATATACAGCGAAGCACACCCACAAGGTCATTTGATTACCGTCGAAGACAATGCAGGCAGTTTTGAACCGCCAAAAGAAAACCACTCCGGGCTAGGTTTAGAAATTGTCGACAAACGTCTCACTAATCAATTTGGGCGTGATGCATCGCTAAAAATTACGTGCGAGCCACATCAATTTACTAAAATGAGCTTTATCATTCCCCCAAAATCATAAAAGCACTCTGAAGCAATAAAGGTAATGTTGGATGTTAACCGCACTCGTCATTGATGATGAACAGTTTGCTCGTGAAGAGCTGACAGAGTTATTGGATGAAACAGGCCAAGTTGAAGTGGTGGGCAATGCCTCAAACGCGATCCTTGGTCTAAAAAAAATCAATGAGCTCAAACCTGATGTGGTGTTTCTCGATATCCAAATGCCTCAAGTTACTGGGATTGAACTACTTGGAATGCTTGATCCAGAAACCATGCCTTATGTGGTTTTTGTCACGGCTTACGACCAGTATGCAATTCAAGCATTTGAAGACAATGCCTTTGATTACTTGCTCAAACCTGTCGACCCATGCCGTTTAACCAAAACGGTCAAACGGCTAAATAAAGTCATTAGTCAATCCGCCCTAACTCAACAGCTGTCTGCTATTACGCCCGATACTTTAGATCAGATTCCGTGCATCGGGCACAACCGTATCGTTATCATGGCCACCGACACGGTAGAATGTGCATACAGTGACATCAGCGGCGTGCATGTACGCTCCACCAGCCAAGCCGCGAGCACTCAACTGACATTAAAAACGCTAGAAGAGAAAACCCCACTGGTACGCTGTCATCGCCAATACTTAGTCAGCATTAAGGCCATCAGCGAAATCAAATTACTCGAAAACGGATTAGCAGAAATCATCACCAAAACTGGCTTTGAGATACCAGTAAGCCGCCGCTACCTTAAAGTGCTCAAAGAGATGCTGGGCATTAGCCACTAACACAAAAAGTTCACACATCACCGCTGAGTTTCCGCTAGCGTATAAATAAGACGCTCCGAAAAGACGAGGCGATGATGTATAAAGTTTTGTTCATATGTAAGCACAATGCTGGACGAAGTGTGCTCGCTGAGTCGATCGCAACCCATATCCTGCCAGCAGATTTTAGTGTCGCCAGCGGTGGGTCTCATCCCACAGGCACAGTTCACCCGGTGGTGCAAAAATATTTAGATGACCACCAACTTCCCATTCCACATATCCACACCCACTCATGGGAAGAGCGAACTCAGTTTCTTCCTGACATCGTTATTATTCTCTGTGACTCTTTACATCAAGAGGCAGCTCCTCAGTGGCTTGCGGGTGGCGTTCGAGTAAACTGGCAAGTCGATGCCTTTCCGACTGAAGGTTCTGATGAAGACATGTACGCACATTGCGAAAGGGTTGCTCAGTTGCTTGAGCGAAGAATCACGAAGATGTCCGATATGATTATCGATGGTTTAGGGAAAGACCAAATTCGTGATTACCTAAATGAACTGAGTGAGATGTAAAAAAGGCGACCCACTGGTCGCCTTTTTAATATTCGATAAATGGAGATTAATCCACTTGCTTGATTTGCAGTTCTTTGGGTACTTCAAAGAACATATTCTCTTCACGACCAAGTACTTCATCGACCGCTTCGGCACCGACTAGTTCTTTGATTCGCTCTAGAATCTGATTAACGAGCTCTTCCGGAGCAGATGCCCCCGCAGTCACACCTACTTTCGTTTTGCCTTCGAACCATTCAGGTTTGATATCTTCCGGACAGTCGGTTAAGTAGCCTGGTGTCCCTAGCTTTTCAGCTAGCTCTTTAAGGCGTGTAGAGTTTGATGAGTTTTTTGAACCCACAACAACCATCACATCTACGTCACCCGCTAATTCACGTACGGCATCTTGGCGGTTTTGTGTCGCGTAACAGATATCGTCTTTACGTGGTCCTTGGATATCTGGGAAGACGCGGCGTAGCTCTTCGATAACATCGGCAGTTTCATCTACAGAAAGTGTCGTTTGGCTTACGTAATGAAGATCAGATGGATCTTTCACAATCGACTTCAGTTTCTCAACATCGGCCGGGGTTTCAACCAAGTACATACCACCGGTTTCACTCGCGTACTGCCCCATTGTGCCTTCCACTTCAGGGTGACCTGCGTGACCAATCAGAACCACTTCCATATTGCGGCGGCTTGCTCGCGCCACTTCCATATGCACTTTGGTTACCAACGGGCAAGTCGCGTCAAATACCGTCAAATCTCGCTGCTTGGCTTCCTGACGAACCGCCTGCGATACACCATGAGCAGAAAAAATTACAATGTTGTTGTCTGGCACTTCATGCAGCTCTTCAACGAAGACAGCGCCACGTTGCTTTAGCCCTTCAACCACAAAACGGTTATGCACCACCTCATGACGAACATAAATCGGTGGCTGATACATCTCTAGCGCACGCTCTACGATGCTAATCGCACGGTCTACACCAGCACAAAAGCCGCGTGGGTTAGCTAATAGGATTTTCATTTCATTGCTCATGGAAATTATCTTTATTGGGTTCGCTATTCTACTGACAAAATTTCAACTTCGAAAGTCACGTCTTGTCCCGCTAGAGGATGGTTGAAGTCCACAGTGACTGAATCGCCAGCAATCTCTGTAATAATGCCCGGGATTTCCATACCATCAGGACCACTGAACGCCATGATTGTACCCACTTCTACTTCTGCATCACCTACAAACTTAGTGCGATCCATATGGTGTACATGGTCTGGATTTGGCATGCCAAACGCGTCTTCTGCTTTTAGCTCAATCGCTTTTTGTGCGCCTGTTTCGAGGCCTATCAAGCACTGCTCAAAGTTTTCACTCAAGCTGCCATCACCCATAACAAATTTCGCTGGTTTACCCATGTTATGAGTACTATCCGCAACCGATCCGTCTTTCATTTTAATCGTAAAGTGAAGGGTTACTACAGATTCATTGGTTATTGTTGTCACGTTACTGCTTCCTTGTTCTTGGGTTATTACGCTGTCAGCTTGGTCTTTTTATACATTGATATGCTGATTGGCGCTCCAACATAATAAAAAGCGTCGCTCGAATCAACGGGCGACGCTTAGGGTTATTCAACTTTTCGCAATATACACTGCCACTACTTAGGCTTTCGCCTCGTCTTTCTTTCGAAAGCCGTCAAGAATAATCATCGCGGCACCAATACAGATCGCCATGTCTGCAAGGTTGAACGCTGGCCAGTGATAATTACCCCAGAAAAAGTCCAAATAATCCACGACAAACCCATGTATTACTCGGTCGAATACGTTGCCTACTGCGCCACCAATAATCATGGCATAAGCAATATTATTCCATTTCTCTTTCGCTGGTAGTTTGCTCATCCAGTAAGTCAAAAGACCCGTAACGATAAAAGCAATACCTGTAAATAACCAACGTTGCCAGCCCGCTTGATCACTCAAAAAGCTAAAAGCAGCGCCATAGTTATGCACGTACAAAAGATTAAAGAATGGCAAAATTTCTATGCGGTTTGCCCAGCCATATCCCATGTTGTTCATTACAACATACTTAATGCCAATATCAGCTAAAAAGATAACCACCGCTAACCATAACCAGCGAATACCAGATTGCTTTAAAGACAGTGCTTTTTCACTCATTACTTTACCTACAAACAGCCCCAGTAAATACTGGGGCTGTTAATTTTAAAAAAAGTTCAGTCGTTCTAGGCAATTACGCGAATTTACGTACTTCACCTTCGCCTTCTACGTTAGACACACAACGACCACAGATTTTCTCGTGACCTTCAATTGTGCCTACGTCTGGCGTGTGGTGCCAACAACGATCACACTTCTCGCCTTCAGCTGCTGCTACTTCAACAAACAAGCCTTCGATATCCGTGGCTTGTGCTGCATCAGTCTTCTCACCTAGAGGCTTAACTTTCGCCGCAGAGGTTAGTAGAACAAAGCGCAGTTCATCTTCAAGTTTGTTGATCTTCGCCGCTAAAGCGTCATCAGCAAATAGAGTCACTTCAGCTTGTAGTGCACCACCGATGGTTTTCTCTTTACGCGCATCTTCTAGAAGTTTGTTTACTGCACCACGAACCGCTTGGATCTCAGCCCAGAATTCATTGTTCAGCTCTTCACCTTCAGCAAGGCCGAATAGACCGTCGAACCACTCACCAGTGAATACGAACTTGTCGCGCTCGCCTGGCATTTCGTTCCAGATTTCATCTGCAGTGAACGACATGATTGGCGCCATCCAACGAACTAGCGCTTCTACGATGTAGTAAAGTGCAGTCTGGCAGCTACGTTGAGCGTTGCCGCCACGTTTTGCTGTGTACTGACGGTCTTTAATTACGTCTAGGTAGAAAGAGCCCATTTCGATCGAACAGAATTGCATTAGACGCTGAGTCACACCGTGTGTGTTGTACTCTTCGTATGCTTTAACAATCTCTTCTTGTGCTGCTAGCGCACGACCAACTGCCCAGCGATCTAGCGCAACCATCTCTTCAACAGGAACGATGTCTGTTTCAGGGTTGAAGCCGCTTAGGTTAGCAAGGAAGAAACGCGCTGTGTTACGGATACGACGGTAAGCATCTGCGCTACGTTTTAGGATTTCATCAGAAACCGCAACTTCACCAGTGTAGTCTGTTGAAGCAACCCATAGACGAAGAATGTCAGCACCTAGCTTGTTAGTTACGTCTTTTGGCGCAACCACGTTACCGATAGATTTAGACATCTTACGACCCTGACCATCAACCACGAAACCGTGTGTCAGTACTTGTTTGTAAGGCGCTTCGTCTTTCATCGCGATAGATGAAATTAGAGAAGACTGGAACCAACCACGGTGTTGGTCAGAACCTTCTAAGTATAGGTCTGCACTGTTGCCGTTGTACTCTTCACGAGCATCAACAACGGAGAAGTGAGTGACACCTGAATCGAACCATACGTCTAGCGTATCGAGTACTTTTTCGTATTGGTCAGCGTCAGCACCGAGTAGTTCAGCGGCATCTACATCCCACCATGCTTGGATGCCTTTCTCTTCAACCAGCTTAGCGACTTTCTCGATCAGCTCTAGCGTGTTTGGATGAAGTTCTGCTGTTTCTTTATGAACAAACAGAGCAATTGGCACACCCCAAGTACGTTGACGAGAGATACACCACTCAGGGCGACCTTCGATCATACCTTCGATGCGGCTTTGACCCCACTCAGGCATCCACTCTACGTTCTTGATTGACTCTAGTGCTTTAGCACGTAGGCCAGCTTGGTCCATAGAAACGAACCATTGAGGTGTAGCACGGAAGATGATTGGAGTCTTATGACGCCAACAGTGTGGGTAGCTGTGCTCGTAAGCGTGGTGGTGTAGTAGTGCACCTTTTTCTTTCAGTACTTCTACTACCGCATCGTTCGCTTTAAATACGTGCTGACCAGCAAATAGCTCTGTATCTGGTAGGTAAACACCGTTTGAGCCAACTGGGTTTGCTACTTCTAGGTTGTACTTGTTACCAACCGCGAAGTCTTCTTGACCGTGACCAGGAGCAGTGTGAACAACACCAGTACCTGAATCAGTCGTAACGTGATCACCTAGGATCGCCGGTACAGTGAAATCGTAGAATGGGTGTTGGAATTGAGAAAGCTCTAGATCCGCACCTTTAGCAAAGCCAAGATTGTGGAAGTGCTCGATACCCGCACGGTCCATTACGTCTTTCGCTAACTCAGCAGCAACGATGATACGTTCAGGTTGCTCACCTTCAACTTGGATAAGTACATACTCAAGGTCATCACGTAGACACACAGCACGGTTCGCAGGAAGCGTCCAAGGTGTTGTCGTCCAGATGACAATAGAGATATCGCCTTTACCTTCATGGCCTTCAGTCAGCTCAAACTTAGACAGAAGCGCAGCTTCGTCAGCCGCTTTAAAACGAACGTCGATAGATGGCGATACTTTATCTTTGTATTCTACTTCCGCTTCAGCAAGAGCAGAACCACAGTCTGTACACCAGTGAACAGGTTTGAAACCTTTTAGCAGGTGACCATTGCTTGCGATCTTACCAAGAGCACGAATAATGTTTGCTTCAGTTGCGAAATCCATAGTGCGGTATGGCTTGTCCCACTCACCCATGATACCAAGGCGTTTGAAGCTCTCTTTCTGACCTTCAACCTGACCTGCTGCGTATTCACGACATTTCTCGCGGAATTCTGCTGCCGTCACTTTTTGGCCTGGCTTGCCTACTTTTTTCTCTACCATTAATTCAATAGGTAGACCGTGGCAATCCCAGCCAGGAATGTAAGGTGCGTCAAAACCTGAAAGTGTTTTGGATTTAATAATAATGTCTTTAAGAATCTTGTTTAGTGCGTGACCAATATGAATGTCACCATTTGCGTAAGGAGGGCCATCGTGCAATACGAATGACTTTTTGCCTTTCTTAGCTTTACGGATTTCACCGTAAAGATCTTCTTTGTACCAACGCTTAAGCATTTCTGGCTCACGATTGGCCAGATTGCCGCGCATTGGAAACCCTGTTTCAGGTAAGTTCAGGGTATCTTTATACTCACTCATCGATTCTTAATTCCGTTATATTGGGCGAAAATTAGACATTATGTTGAACGGTGGAATAAACCGCTCAACGCTTAAGCTGACGCAGCCACACCCTTGCTGCTTCAGCATCCAATTCGATTTGTTGTTTAAGTGCTTCAAACGACTCAAACTTTTGCTCATCTCGAAGTTTATGCAAAAGTTCCACTTCTAGTTGCTTGCCATATAAATTGGCATGAAAGTCGAATAAGTGTACTTCTAACTGCTGGCGAACGCCATTGACAGTCGGTCTTTGACCAATATTAGCGACACCACCAATTGGCTTATTTCCTAAGCCAAGCGCTTGAACAACATAGACTCCGGAGACCGGAGAAACACAGCGTTTCAAAGGAATATTCGCAGTAGGAAAACCTATCGTTCTTCCCAGCTTTCTTCCGTGAGAAACACGACCGCTGATGCTGTAGTTTCTTCCCAGCATCTGTTGCGCGGAATGCAAATCGTCACGCGCCAGCGCTTGACGGATAGCCGTACTGCTGACACGTAATTGTTGTAAACAAAAGCTCTGGGTACTCACGACATCAAAACCGTACTTTTCCCCTGCTTCCTGCAGCATTGCAAAGTTACCTGTACGGCCTTTGCCAAAGCAGAAATCATCACCAACGACAAGAAACTTAACACCCAAACGCTCGACCAACAAGTCACGGATAAATTCTTCCGCGGTTAAACTTGCAAAATGACGATTGAAATTGACGCAGAGCAAGCGATCAATATCGAGCTTACTCAATTGCACGAACTTATCGCGTAATCGCGTCAACCGTGCAGGTGCCTTATCTTTGGCAAACAGCTCCATCGGCTGAGGTTCAAAGGTCATCACAACAGAAGGCAATGATAGCCTGTCCGCTTGCTCAGACACTTGCTGCAATACTTGTTGATGGCCTTTATGGACACCATCGAAATTGCCAATAGTCAGCACGCAACCATGATGTCGCGGGGTGATATTGTGAATGCCTCTAATCAGTTCCATTGGATACTGCTTTCTGCCTCTGTTTTTACTTTACACTGTGTGAAACTGACGGATTATATACTAATCACCCTTAGTCTGTCCCAGCTTTTAGGTCTTTTAAGCGTGCACCCGTTAAAAATAGAACCACTAGGTAAACCACGGCTCCTAGACCGATCAACATTCCTAGTACACCGCTGCGGTGAGCAAAGCTCCAATCTAGCCACACTGACATGTCTTCCAATTGCCATAAGATCGCAGCCACCATCGCCGCACCTGCAATAACCAAACGTATAATAAAGAAGACGGTTCGTTTGGTGATTTGGTATACCCCTGCGATATGTAGACCACGATACAGCAATGCCATATTCACAAACGCCGAAAGTGCCGTCGCAATAGCCAAACCAACGTAACCATAAAAGTACGCAAAAATTGCGTTAAACACCATGTTAGTCACCATCGCAATGATGCCGTACTTTACTGGCGTTTTAGTATCTTGACGCGAGTAATAACCTGGCGCGAGCACCTTAATCAGCATGAAGTTCAACAAACCTGAAGCGTAGGCAAAAAGCGACAATGATGCTTGATGTACGTCTTGAGGAGAAAATTCACCTCGCATAAACAGAACCATCAGCATAGGTTTTGCCAGTACCATCAGACCAAGCATTGCAGGAAGGCCAAGCAAGATCACCATGCGCACCCCCCAATCCATGGTTTGCGCGAAGCCTTCACTTTGTGCGTCAACGTGTTTACGTGAAAGCGCGGGTAAAATCACAGTCGCAATCGCAATACCAAACAGGCCTAAAGGAAATTCCAATAAGCGGTCTGAGTAATACAGCCAGCTGATCGAACCGGTTTGCAAAAAACTGGCGATGAACGTATCAAACAACAGGTTAATCTGACTGACCGATACACCAAATAAAGCGGGGATCATCAAAGTACGGATTTTTACCACACCCGGATCGCGCCAGCCCCATTTTGGCTTAACCATGACGCCAGCTTTAATAAGGAAGGGAATTTGGAATAAGAACTGGACCAAACCACCTAAGAAAACACCAATGGAAAGCCCTATTTCTGGCATTTCCATTTGCGGCGAGATAAACCACGCCGCCAAAATAATCATCACATTGAGGAAAACAGGGGTAAAGGAGGAGACAGCAAATTTACCTAATGTATTGAGGATAGCGCCCGATAGAGCGACGAAGGTAATGAACCATAAATAGGGAAAAGTGATTTTGAGCATCACGCTAGCAAGCTCAAACTTTGCTGCAGCCGGGCCACCATGCATCCAGTCAAGGAACCAACCAAAACCAAACACTGCAGTGACCACGCCGGAGCCTAGGACACCTAAAATGGTAACAATAGAGACTATCACCCCTAACGTACCCGCCGCTCTAGCAATCAGTTCCCGAGTTTTATCCATGTCGCCTTGAGCATGGCTTTCCGTTAAAACAGGTACAAACGCTTGGGAAAAAGCCCCTTCAGCAAACAAACGTCGTAAAAAATTAGGAATTTTATTGGCGAAGAAAAAGACGTCTGCGCTTGCTCCTGCCCCCATTAAATTTGCCACTACAACATCACGAACTAGGCCAAGAACGCGGGAAATAAATGTCATAGCACTGACGATCATGCCAGACTTGAGTAGTCGTTTACTCACTGTAACCTCGGAATATCACCATAAGACAGCTAACCCTATACTGTTTCTCTGACAGGTGCTGTAAATAGACGTCAAAAATCTATCCGCGGGTTGTAAGGAATAAGTGTGCCTTTCGCGGATAATTATTAGCATTGGTATAAAAATGCTGTTAGAATCCCCGCCATCTTAACCGCGATAACCTCTCTTACCAAAATTTGTTTTGGCTTAGATCGGTTTTTGCACAAATCATTTGACATTTAAGCGCAAATGAGGGATATTCCTCGCCCTTAAATTGTCACAGAACTAAGTTTTTGGGAGTTAGACCCTTGGCAAATAGTAAATCTGCTAAGAAGCGCGCTATCCAAGCTGAGAAACGTCGTCAGCACAATGCTAGCCGTCGCTCAATGATGCGTACTTACATGAAGAAAACTGTTGCTGCTATCGAAGCAGGCGACAAAGAAGCTGCAACTGCTGCATTCGCTGTAGTTACACCTATCCTAGACCGCATGGCAACTAAAGGCCTTATTCACAAGAATAAAGCAGCTCGCCATAAGTCTCGTTTCGCTGCACAAATCAAAGCTCTTTAATAGAGTCCTGATTTTACAGTGAAGAAAAAACCGACCTTGTGTCGGTTTTTTTATATCTACAAAATTTTCTTAATAAAAAAGCTGGCAATGCCAGCTTTTCTTTTTTCTGCACGCCTATTCAAAGGCATCAGCTTATTTACCTTATAAAGCTCAAACTGGAAAGCACCAATAAAACACTTGAGAACAAAGCAAATTGGTCGATGCGCAGCAACTCTACCATCAAAAGTTTAACGCCACTCTCAAATATTCCAACGAGTTAGATTCACAGCCTAAAATGAACGATATATTAGGTATATGTAATTAACGCTAAGCGCTTTCAGCGCAATAAAGACTATGCAGTGTTTTTATTAACGCTTTCACTTCATCACTCTTCAATGTGTAGTACACGGTTTGTGCTTCTTTCCTTGTCGTGACTAGCTCATCACGGCGAAGCCAAGCAAGATGCTGAGATAATGCCGACTGGCTTAGCTCTAACTTTGCACACAGCTCTCCCACGGACAGCTCTTGGTTATGCAGCATACAAAGGATTTGTAGGCGTCTCTCGTTTGCCATCGCTTTGAGCAACACGACGGCTTTTGCGGAGTTCTGCTCCATTTCTTGTAGATTCATGTGTTGGACCTCTAGCTACAACTTACTTATTCCAACCCTGGCCAGCTTGTTGTGTTGCACTGATTTATATATCTAAGAAAATCAAGATACACTTCCAGAGTCTTCATTATTAGAACCTCTAATTTAGTTGTTAGTGATACACCAATATTATCCACCAAAGTGAAGAATTGATGCGCCATCAATAATTAATAGTTTTGCTCACTAAAACAAGTATCTTGAGTTACTTAGGTATTATTTAGAATTATATTTTTATTGATAGTAATCTATTTATTTGCGCAACGATACGGGTTTACTCAAACATTTGACTGAAATCAGCATCACAAACATTTTTTACCGCTGGGTGTTGGATCATTCGTTCCGCAAAAATCACGTAGTACTCTTCTTTTAACCCATCGACATGACCAATTAGCTGTAGATTTCGGTCGTCCTCAATCTCCGACATGTATACGGTCGGCGCTAAGAAAATTACATCATCGTGATACCGTGCGAAAGCCTTCATCAACGCAACATCATCAAATTCTCCCAACACATTAGGCTGAAGACCTTGACGATCAAACCACTGAATAACCTTACGCCCCATTGCTGTTCGGCTTGCAGGAATCAAAAGCTTTTTCTGTTCCAGAATCTCAGGGAAACGCACATTTTCAATTTCAGAAGAGGCGAAAAAGCTCATGCTGCTCTCACCTAGCTTTTTGCTATAAAGGCCAGGGCTTTGAGTTGAGTCAACGGGACAATCCGAGAGGATCATATCCAGCTTGTGCTGAGACAGTCGTTCAAGTAGCAATTCGTGGGTTGACTCATAACAGCGTAAATGAATACTGTTATCTTCCGGGACAGTCGTCATTAGTACTTTACTGACCAAGCGTTTAGATAACGCATCGGCTACGCCAACTTCAAACAGAATGTTCGAGTGCTGACTGTAATTGACGATATCTAACATCTCATAACTCAAACCAAACATTCGGTCGGCGTACTTAAAAACAAGTTGCCCTAACTCAGTTGGCTCAACTGTACGACCATTTCGTTTGGTTAACTTTCCTTTCATGCGTTCTTCAAGCGCTTTAATCTGCCCTGTCACGGTTTGCGGTGTCAGGAAAAGCGCATCGGCCGCTTTAGTTACAGAGCCCTGTTTGCACACCATCCAGAAATAATATAGATGGTTGTAGTTTAGATGTGACATGATCAAGTCCCGAAAAGAAAGTGATGCTTTTTATACCAAATGTGACAGAGACAAACAATAAACTCGACAAAACCATACAATACATTACAAAAACATAAGTTTTACCGAACATATAAAATTAACACTGTCATAAAAGTTGAACTGAGGCGCATTTTCTTTCTAAAGAAAACGCAATAACCACACAAAACGAAAGCAAAATTTATTCATTAAATTCAAACAGTTAAAAACCTTCATTTTTCCCTACTCACACCACTATCAAAAAGAACAATAAAAATTACTCACAGCAAGAAATCTGTAATATTACTGAAATATTTGTTCTCTAACATCGCCCGCAGTTTCAACTACAGACCGAAAAATGAACTGAAAGGTCAACGGAGAAAATTATGATGAACCAAGCTACTTCAACAGTGGCGCCAATTTCGAGCACTGCTCGTTGGTTACGCTGGGCTAACTTGGCATTCATGTTGTATCTGCTTCTTCTAGCAGTATCTATGGTTGGTAGTGGCTTCAAATGGGCAACTGGCGATCAAGCTAAGGTGCTATTTGAGTTTGCCGCTCACCCTGTTGCAGGTCTAATGATCGGCTTGGTGGCAACAGCCTTAATTCAGTCCTCAAGTACTGTAACGTCTATTATTGTAGGTTTAGTTGCAGGTGGCTTACCAGTAGAAACCGCGATTCCAATGGTGATGGGTGCCAATATTGGTACCACAGTGACCAATACGCTTGTTTCTCTTGGTCACGTACGTTGTAAAGAAGAGTTCAAACGTGCATTTGCAAGCGCAACTATTCACGACTTCTTCAACTTACTTGCTGTTGCTATTTTCCTTCCGTTGGAAATGATGTTCGGCATTTTAGAGAAAGTTTCTCATTGGCTTGTTTCTCCACTACTTGCTACTGGCGATATGAGCATTAAAGGCTTCAACTTCATTAAGCCAATAACAAAACCAGTTGTGGGTGCAATTAAAGAGCCACTTTCAACATTCGGTGATACTGTTGGTGGCATTATGCTTATCGTTTTGGGTATTGCGACAATCTTCGTTGCAATTACGGTAATGGGTAAGCTAATGAAGAGCCTAATGGTTGGCCGCGCACGTGAAATTTTGAAAAACGCGATTGGTCGTGGCCCTATTCACGGTATTGTATCGGGTTCAATCGTGACTGTGTTGGTACAATCTTCATCAACAACAACTAGCTTGATGGTTCCACTTGTGGGTACAGGCGTTCTTAAAGTTCGTGATATTTACCCATTCACGCTAGGTGCAAACATTGGTACTTGTATTACGGCGCTACTAGCAGCAACAGCCGTATCGGGTGAGTTTGCGGTATTCGCGCTTCAAATCGCTCTGGTACACCTAGTATTTAATATCATGGCAACGCTGTTTATCTTTGGTATTCCGTTCCTACGTGAAATTCCAGTGAAAGGCGCTGAGATGATTTCTGAAATGGCTATCAAGAACAAAGCTGTTGTCGGTGGCTACCTAATGTCTGTATTCGTTATTTTACCAGGCGCGATCTTAGCCCTAACGACATAACAATAACTTACATACCATCGCTTATTGTTTAGGCTCCACATTGTGGGGCCTTTTTTGCGTTAATGACGCTGTTCAAATTCGTTGTCTGGTGATAATTTGAGCCATACCAGCATACTTATGCTGGGCTACCTCATTTGGAGTCGACAACATGACGCAGCTTAATGGCACTATTTCTGATCAGCTACTCGCAATAGACGAAAACCTAACTCAACTGGTTGCTGATATTGATATCCTCAGTAGCGTGAATCCTCTCAATTATGCTCAGGAAAGAGAGCGCTTTATTAAGAACAAATACTCTCAAGAGCCTAACTTCCAATACTCAACCACCAATCTAGATACTCACAGCGCAAAACGACGTCTGTATGAACTGCCTTTAGAAAATATTCAAGACACCCAATTACAAAAGCTGTACGCGGATGTGATTCAGTCTTACGCAGATAAATTGGATCAAGTGAATACTATCGGTACACAAGAGTTTCTTTATAACTCCCTGCGCTATTACGGAGAGCCGAGCGCCAAAGATATTGCCAACGCCCATTTCATTTTACACCTTCCCACGGAAGAAGAGAGCAAACCGCAGCATGATAGCCGCGCGATAGCACACTTCATGCAAAACTTTGCTCAACGTAATGGATATGAGTGTGAAATACAGGTGTTGGATGGGATGTTAGCAAACGCACTCGTTTCGGGATCTCGAGTCAAAATTAACCACGCAGCATACATCGCGACCGATGAGTTAGAGGCTCTCGCACATCATGAAATGGGTGTACACCTTCTTACTACGCTTAACGGTCGTCAACAACCGCTAAAGGTTCTGAGCTTAGGGTGCCCAGCTAATACAAACACCCAAGAAGGGCTGGCTATATTGTGTGAATATCTGTCAGGACATTTCAGTATCAAACGCCTAAGAACCTTAGCCTTACGAGTCCTGGCGGTAGAGTCGATGATCAAGGATCGCGATTTCCGCCATACGTTCATGCTATTAAAAGAACAGTATAAAACGTCTGACCTTCAAGCATTCACAACGACTGCTCGTGTGTATCGAGGAGGCGGTTTGACGAAGGATTACTTGTACCTCAGAGGGTTCCGAGAGGTTCTAAATGCCTACGATAAACTGGGCAATGACTTTTCATTGTTGCTATGTGGGAAAACAGAACTGAAATATTTTGAGCTTATCCGCTCATTAGTGAGCAAACAAATATTCACCCAACCCAAGTTTATTAGCCCGGCACTGTCTGCACCGAAGCAGACCAACCCTATTCACCGCTATATTGTCAGTGCACTCAAGTAATATCTTCAAAGTACGAAAAAGCAAAAAAGCTCCATTCGGAGCTTTTTTCATATCTTGAAGAACAACACTGGTTACACTGAGAATGGGTAACGAATAGGGTCGTGATGCTCGTATCCTTCAACCCAAAAATCATCCAGTGTGACCCATGTTTCCAGATCTTCTAGAGATTTAATCTCTGGATTGATGTGGAACGTCGGCGCTTTTAATGGTTCACGTTTCAACTGAACATCACGCATCAGTTCAAGCTGATCTTCATAAATGTGCGCATTCACAATCTTATGAAATGCCTGACCAGGTTTCTTGCCCGTGATTTGCGCCATGATCGCCAAGAACACGTAAACTTGAACCATATTGAAGTTTAAGCCAAGCGGTACATCACACGAACGCTGAGTACTGTTCAGGTAAAGCGTATCATCCAGCAATGAAAAATGGTGGCTATACATGCAAGGACGCAAGCACCCCATGTGGAATTCACCCGGGTTGTAGAAGTTCAAGATTTCACCGCGATCATCAACACCACGCGTTAAGTCATCCACTATCTTGCGTAATTGGTCAACATGCCCGCCATCAGGCTTCGCCCATGCGCGCCCTTGGACACCGTAGACACGGCCCATGTCGTCTTCGCCCTTACGATATGGATTATTTAACCAAGCATCATTTAGGTTGGCATTGGCATCCCAGGTTTTCGTGCCCAGCTTACGAAAATCTTCCGCATTATCGTAACCACGAATATACCCTAGTAGCTCTGCAACGGCCGCATTCCAAAAACTTTTACGTGTGGTTACCAACGGAAATTGATTGTTCGCAACATCGTAGGTTAAATCCGCGTTGATTACGGTCAGGCAGCGCTTGCCTGTACGCTCATTTTCAACCCAAACACCTTGGTCAACGATGCGTTGACACAAATCTAAATACTGTTTCACACCAATACCTTACTTCGTCTTTTGTGGTAACTCGTCTTTGTAATGACCACGTTTGTATGCCCAAACCATCATTAGGACACCGATAACCACCATTGGCAGGGATAGAATCTGTCCCATGGAAATAAAGCCACCGAATAACCCCAAATGAGCGTCTGGTTCGCGCACGTATTCTACTAGGAAACGGAAGGTTCCGTAACCCGCAAGAAAGAGTCCTGAAACAGAACCTAGAGGACGAGGTTTCTTGATGAACCAATTCAAGATGAAGAAAAGTACGATACCTTCAAGCGCCATTTCATAAAGCTGCGATGGATGACGTGGCAGTGGACCACCATTTGGGAAAACGATCGCCCAAGGCATATCCGTTACTCGGCCCCACAATTCGCTGTTCATGAAGTTACCTAAACGCCCCATACCCAGACCAAATGGCACAAGCGGCGCGATAAAGTCGGCAACGCCGAAGAACGTTCGCCCGTTTTTGTGTGCATACCAGAACATCGCGGTAATCACACCCAGTAAGCCCCCGTGGAAAGACATACCACCGGTCCACACTTTAAACAAATACAAAGGGTCAGCCAGGAAAAGCTCAAAATTGTAGAAAAGCACGTAGCCAACACGGCCACCAATCACAACGCCAAGGAAGCCTGCGAACAACAAATCAGAAACCTGTTCTCGTGTCCAACCACTTCCCGGCTTATCCGCACGTCGGTTCGCCAACCATAGGGCGAACATAAAGCCCACAAGGTACATCAAACCGTACCAACGAACCGAAACAGGACCAATAGAGATTAAAACCGGATCAATATTGGGAAATTCAATATATCCCTGAGACATAAATCATTCTCTTCTTATCACAACAAAATAAATATACCCAAGTAACCTCTAGATGCTTGGTTCAGCGAGAATGACTTGGGTACAAACTTAAAGCAGCATGGTCGCTGCTACAAACATTAAGAACACCGCGAATATCTTTTTTAATACCGCAGTTGGAAGGTTAGTTGCCAGCTTCGCACCCACTTTTGTTGTGAGCATCGAGGCCATGGCAATCGCTAATAAAGCGGGAAGATAAACATAGCCAATACTGTATGAAGGTAAGCCTTCCACTTTATAGCCATGTAAGATGAAGCCGATCATACCAGAAATAGCAATCACGCAACCACAAACGGAGGATGAGCCCACCGCTTTACGCATTTCTATCCCGTGTTTATTTAAAAATGGGACCGATAGTGAACCACCACCAATACCAGCAAGGCTTGATACAACGCCAATCCCCGTGCCATACGCAACGGTCACCGGGCTGCTCGGCATAGGTTTACTGCTCGTAACTTTAATGGAACGGAACATTTGTACTGACAGGCAAAGAACAATGACACCAAATACTTTCGGCAAGTAGTGCGTAGGGATCCACTCAGCAATATTGGCACCGACAAAACCACCTATAACCACACCTGGCATCAACCATTTTACGACGAACATATCGACATTGCCGAGCTTAAGGTGATTCATCGCCGATGAGCCTGACGTAACAATAATACTCGCTAACGAAGTGGCTAGGGCCATGTGCATACTCATTTCTGGAGAGATTCCAGCAAGAGGAAGCAAATACAACAAGGCAGGAACAACTATCAAACCACCACCGATACCGAGTAACCCCGCCATCACACCCACAAAAGCGCCTAGCGCCAACAATAACAAAAATAAAGAGACGGTCACGATTTCCTACTTTTTACCTGCACGGATAAAGCCCGCAAAACCCTGTTGGATGAAGAAGTCATGCATCATTTGATGAATGTCCTCCCCGTAGGACTTTGTCATTGCTTGCTCCGCTAATTTTTCTAATTCTTCTTGTTGGCTATGACGAATCAAATATTTCACCTTAGCCACGTTGGAGGTGTTCATACTCAAACTGGTATACCCTAACCCAAGTAAGAGAAGAGCGCCAAATGGGTCGCCAGCTAACTCACCACAAATACACACTGGCACCTGATACTTATCGCACACGTCATGGATTTGCTTAAGCGCTAGCAGTACCGCAGGATGCATAGATTCATAGACATCCGCGACGCGGGAATTGTTCCTATCAACCGCTAATAAATACTGGGTTAAATCGTTTGTCCCGACAGAAACAAAATCAACACGGTGAGCAATCGTTGGCAATAAATACACCATTGATGGCACTTCGATCATGACCCCAACTTGTGGGAACTGAATTCTATCATCAAGCAACACGGCTTCGCTGTGGGCTTGATTAATCAAGCTAATGGCATCGTCTAGCTCTTTTACCCCAGACACCATTGGCAACAAAATACTTAAGTTACCGCTTTCTGCACTCGCCCTTAACATTGCACGCAGCTGGATCAAGAAAATGTCTGGATGATCCAATGTAAAACGAATGCCACGCCAGCCTAGAAACGGATTATCTTCTTCGATCGGCAAATATGGCAAAGGTTTGTCACCACCAATATCCAAAGTGCGCATCACCACTCGTTGATTCGGATAACTGTTGAGTATCGCTTGATATTGATGATACTGCTCATCTTCCGACGGAAAGTGATGCTGAAGTAAAAATGCAATCTCAGTTCGGTACAACCCAACACCATCAACACCTGTATTGATGGCAATATTACTGTCTGCACTGAGTCCCGCGTTCAGCATAATTTCGATATGGTGATTATCTTGCGTAACCGCAGGGAGTGCGAGGTCTTTGTTTACCATGGCAAACAATTCAGACTCTTCGCTTACTAAGCTGCGATACTCTCGCAACAACTGGCGGTTTGGCTCTAAGAAGATCTCACCCGTATAGCCGTCGACTATCCCGAGTTTGCCATTCACCACATCCGGATTAATGTTGGCGCCCATGACTGCAGGGACCCCAAGAGCTCGAGATAAAATGGCAGCGTGAGAGTTTGCGCCTCCCTCTAATGATACGACAGCTAACAAAAACTCTTTAGGTACAGAAGCGAGCAAGGTGGCAGTGAGTTCGTTCGCCACCAAAATAATGGGACGATCAATTGCAGAATTTTCTTGCTCACTGTTGTGCAGAAAATAGAGCAGCCTTTGCCCTAACTCTCGGATATCTTGCGCTCTTTCACGCATGTATACATCCGACATTCTGGCAAATCGATTCGAGTATGATTCTACAACTTGGCGTAACGCCCAGTCTGCCCTATCTCCTTTTTCAATCTGCTTCTTCAAATCACCGCGAAGCATCGGATCATTCAGTAAGTGAGTAAACAGATCGAAGATCGCCAGCGCATCTTTGTTGATTTCACTGTCCAGTTTTTTCCGCATACGGCGAAAGTCATTTAACGCTCGCTCTATCGCCACCAGCAATGTCTCGTGCTCACGTTCTTTATCTAACGTGGACGAAGGGAAAACATCCGATAAACTCGGCTGGGTATTGTCGAACCAAAACTCTCCAATCGCGACACCAGTAGATGCAGGCAAACCTTTTAATACCGTGGGTTTAGATGCCAACTGCCAATGCCCAAGATTCTGCGCATGCGCAATAAGCACTGCTAGCTGAGCGGACAACGTGACAAGAAAAGACTCTTCCATTTCACTGAACAAGCGAGGTGTTTTTTGCTGGATCACCAACACACCTAAAACTTGTTTGCGATGAATGATTGGAGTGGCTAAAAAGGAGTGGTAAATCTGTTCACCGAGTTGAGGGAAGAATTTAAACTCGGGATGTTTTGAGGCTTCGGCAAGGTTGAGTGGCTCTGCGCTTCGTTTAACCAACCCAACCAAGCCTTCATTGAAGTTGATATGAATACTATCACCTTCAAAAATAAGGCCTTGAGTTGCCATTAACTCAAGGCGCTGCATTTCTTCATTAGCAAGATAGATAGTACAGCACTCAGTGCGAAGGGCAGCACAAGTCTCTTTCACCAATATATCGAGTGCCAGATGCACATCATCGACCCTGGAGACTTTCTCAACTATTTCCCTTAGCTGACTGAGCATGATTATCCTCTACGTTGCTTTTTTCTTTTCCCTTTCGCTTTTCTCTCTCGAAAAGGCATGGCTAAGGATGCAAACTCTTTCATCGCTCGTCGATAAACATCTCGCTTGAAAGAAACAACTTGCCTAACTGGATACCAGTAACTCACCCAGCGCCAACCATCAAATTCAGGGGATTTTCCGCGTTGCATATTAATACGAGATTCATCGCATTCTAATCTCAGCAGAAACCATTTCTGTTTTTGGCCGATACAAACAGGCTTGGAGTCCCAACGCACCAATCGTTTTGGTAGCTTATATCTTAACCAATGACGACTTGTTGCAATGATCTTAACGTCTTTTTTCGTTAAACCGACTTCTTCATATAACTCCCTGAACATGGCTTGTTCAGGAGTTTCACCTTCGTCAATTCCACCTTGTGGAAATTGCCATGAGTGTTGCCCGTATCGTTTAGCCCAGAAGACCTGACCATGGTTATTACATATCACAATACCAACATTAAGTCGGTAACCATCGCCATCTATCACTGGCTAACCTCTATGAATAAATTTTTTATTACCGTGATTTTTCCACATATCCCCATTACTAGCAAACTTACTGATGTGATATGAGCAAGATTTATTACCTTTTCACCATATTTGGATATCTTTTAATCAAGCCATACCTTATCAACACAAGAGTGAGACATTGCCCACATTTATTCACCTTTTCTGTGAATAACTTTGTGAAGAATTCAATTCAAATGAGTAATTCTGTTCAACCCCATCACAAGCAAAACAAATAAAGAAACAAAAAAACAAACATAAAGCATTGATAAAAAAGTCTTTATTTTAAAAAATAGCGATAAATCGATCTTCAGTTTCTTGATGATCTTTTCACCAAACTCAGATCGGTCAAAGATCCACCAATAGGCTATTTATCCACACTCACCTGCTATTCGTTTAGATGATTACAACAAAATCAACCCCAAAAATGCATTTTAACCCCTGTTTATTCATACAGACCCCGTCAGGATCTTATCAATACCTCCTCCACCTGTGGATAAGTTATGAATTGATCGTTCTTACACCGCCTCGGTGAAATCTTAAACAGTAGATTTGGCCGGAGTTTGATAAACTATATTTTTTGTAATACCACCTTGTGACTATGAAACCAGAACCACAAACAGAAGCAGAGCTATTGGAACGAGCGCATGATATGGCAGGACTCAGTTTTGCTGAGTTGGCCGCCGAGGCGAATATGATTGTTCCTGAAAACTTAAAACGAGATAAAGGTTGGGTGGGTCAATTACTCGAATGGCACTTGGGCGCCCCAGCTGGCAGTAAACCTCAACAAGATTTCGCTAAGCTAGGGATCGAGCTGAAAAGTATTCCGATCAGTCACTCTGGCAAACCGTTGGAAACAACCTTTGTTTCGGTGGCTCCTCTCACAGGTGTTCATGGTCTTACATGGGAAACAAGCCACGTACGCAACAAGCTGTCTCGTGTGCTTTGGGTACCAGTGGAAGGGGAACGAGAAATTCCACTTGCAGAAAGACGTGTTGGTAGCCCACTGATTTGGTCACCAGACGACGACGAAGAGCGTATTTTACGAAACGACTGGGAAGAGCTAATGGAGATGATCGTCTTGGGGAAATTTGATCAAATTTCCGCCAGACACGGAGAAGCGCTGCATCTTCGCCCTAAAGCCGCGAATGCAAAAGCACTCACCGAAGCATACAGCTCAAATGGCAAGCCGATAAAAACTCTGCCCCGAGGTTTTTACCTCAGAACACAGTTTACTGAGCAGATCTTACTCAAGCACTACATCAGCACGCCATCTGAGTAATGTTGTTTCCGCCATTTAGTGCGTCACGAGCGATAACTCGATATCACAGTACGAGGCTGCCTCTTCAGTGCCACATTCGTCATACGCATTGTGCAGCCTTAAGTACGCTTTATCTACCCCTAACCTCAGCAGCTCTTCTTTCACCAAATCTAGCGAACCGAAATGTATCGGCTCTTCACCGTCTTTAATCGGCTCAAGTTGATGCTTGTACTCCACTGCTAGCAAATAGTCAGAGACATCAGAACACCCAATCACAAATACTTTGGGAGTTTTATAAGTATCTTTATGGGGACCGTGTAACCACATGTCCAATTGATGCTTCTGCATAACGTACCTCCTTCACACGATCATTTAAGTGTAGTTAGGCTATGTATAGCTTTCGAGTTTGGTCTTCCTTTATACGTAAATCATTTGCGATAGCGGTTAAAAATCCCCTATATTGGAATCACTTATTTAGTCGGTAACTCTTCAAGGACGTGATATGCAATACACAAAACTACCGCACTCATCACTTGAGATCAGTAAAATCTGCCTCGGAACCATGACGTTTGGCGAGCAAAATACAGAAAAGGACGCCTTTGAACAGCTCGACTTTGCCCTTGATCATGGGGTGAATTTCATTGATACCGCAGAGATGTACCCTGTACCTCCCAAAGCGGAAACGCAAGGACTCACCGAGCAATACATCGGTAATTGGTTAGCAAAGAGCGGCAAACGTGAAAAAGTTGTGCTGGCAACAAAAGTGGCTGGCCCTCGTGGTGTCCCTCACATCCGAGACAACATGAGCCTTAATCGTCGCCACATCCATACAGCAATTGATGACAGCCTTAACCGCCTGCAAACGGATTATGTCGATTTATACCAATTACATTGGCCTCAACGTCAAACTAACTGCTTTGGTCAACTCAACTACCCATACCCTGACAAACAAGAAGAAGTCACGTTAATTGAAACATTGGAAGCGCTTACAGAATTAGTGAATGCAGGCAAAGTACGCTATATCGGCGTATCAAACGAGACGCCGTGGGGTGTGATGTCGCTACTGCGTTTGGCAGAGAAACACGATTTGCCAAGAATTGTCTCCATTCAAAACCCATATAACTTATTGAACCGCAGCTTCGAAGTTGGCTTGTCTGAAATCAGCCATTACGAAGGCGTTCAGTTACTTGCTTACTCTCCTTTGGCATTTGGCTGCCTGAGTGGTAAATACCTAAACGGGGCAAAACCTGAAGGCGCTCGATGCACTAAGTGGGAGCGTTTTGCGCGCTACTTCACTCCACAAGGTGTTAAAGCGACCGAAGCTTACGTCAATTTAGCACAAGAGCATGGTTTGGATCCTGCACAAATGGCACTTGCATTTGTCAATCAGCGCCCATTTGTAGCATCTAATATTATCGGCGCGACCAACCTCGACCAATTAAAAGCCAACATCGACAGTATCGATCTAAAACTAAGCGATGAGCTCCTGACTGAGATTCAAGCAATTGGTACAACCTACTCGAATCCATGCCCTTAACAGTAAAGCTCCCCTCAAACGAAAACAGCTGACCTTCAAGGTCAGCTGTTTATCAAATGAAGTATGACTTCATATCGCACGTTAAGCGTGTTGAATGACTCGATAGCAACTTAGTCAGTCCAACACGCTAACGATTACGTCATTATTCGCGACGTTAAAACTCGACGAAGGTGACGAACTCGACGTTCAACTTTTACTGCATCCGGAACATTGGCGCGTGTGGAACGACCATCGCTATCTAAACCAATATCCCTCAATAGATGAACATTCGTCCATGGAACATCATGAGCAGTGCGGCGTATGGTTCGCTGCCATTGCTTTTCTTCGCGTTTAAGGTCTGCTTTCAATAGCAAAGTTGCCAGTTGTAGGTAAATAGAGTGACGCATAATATTTTCTCCGATTATCGATGTATTCGACTGGGAAAAATAGTGCGTAAAATGAACAGAGGTGTTCTGTTGATACTAAGCCGCTACTTTTCCGCAGCCTAGTAATAAATAAGATAGGTTACGGATTAATTTTTATCTTGTGAGCCAGTGGTATTGGTATCATCCGACTTAAGAGTCATCGGAGCGATAGGCATACGATCAGCGCAAGCAGTGGTGTTAACAACGTAATGTTTCATCTTGCGCCTCCTAGCTAAAAATTAATCCGTTTATGAAAGGTATAACTCATTGAGTTACGGTTAAATTGTAAGCTTTGATGAATATATATCAAACATTTTTTGTCTTTTTGATTAAAAACAAACCAATACACCGCAATTCAGTTTCATATACTTTTCTATATAACATATTCACCTAGGGAATATATGAAATTGCGGATTTTATAAATCAAACTGAATACAAAACAAAAAGAGCGGCTTTGTAGCCGCTCCTTCACTGATATTCATTCACCAATTTAACTTCAGAAAGAACAAATTACATGGCTTGATCAGAAATCAAATTATGTTTGTTCAGTAGTCGATACATCGTCGCGCGTGAAACACCAAGCTCCTTCGCCGCATTCGAAACTTGACCAGAATGAGATTCCAAAACAACCAGTAACGCGTCACGCTCACTCTTCTCACGAATCGATTTCAAACTACGCTTTGAGTCATTACGCTGAGGCAAATCTAGGTGATGCTCTTCAATCATTACGCTGTCAGACATCAGAACCGCTCGTTTCACTTGGTTCATCAATTCACGTACGTTACCTGGCCAGAAATAACGTGTCAGTGCCTTGAGTGCATCCTCAGAAAAGCTTTTTGCTTGCGAGTTATACTCTTTAGAAAACTCTTGTAAGTAATAGCGCGCTAACAAAGAAATATCGCTCGCGCGCTCTTTTAAGCTCGGGACATTAATGCGTAATACGTTAATGTAGTGATAAAGCTCTTCATTAAAATCTCCGTCAATCAAGGCTTTTTCTACATCTGACGAGTTAGCAGCAAGGATGCGCACATTGACCGCTTTTACACCATCTTTGGTATCAATGGTGCCTTCTTGCAAGAATCTCAGCAGATTCATTTGCTGCTCTTTTGAGATAGTAAGAATGTCATTAAACAGCACCGTACCGCCATCCGCTTGTTCGAGCATGCATGCTTCCATATCTTCATCGGCATTGATACCAAACACTTCCGCCTGGAAACGTTGCTCATTGAGTGCGCGACAGTTAATTGCCATAAACGGTTTATGAGAACGTGAAGAGACTTTGTGGATAGCGCGAGCAACCGCTTCTTTACCTGTACCACTTTCCCCAGAAATCAGAATACTGACGTCCGTCGGACCGATTCTCTTTACTTGATCGCGTAAACGCTTCATCGGGATAGATTCACCGATCAGCCCCATGTCTAAGCTGCTACCAAAACTAGGCCAAACTTTTTTCTCCAACTTGAGCATACCAAGCTGGTGACCAATCGTGCTTAAAAGCTGGGCATCCGGGATTGGCGCAGTGAAAAAGTCGATACAAAAGTTAACAATGAACTGGCATATGGTATCAGTGCCAAGCTGAGATTCACGAATAAACGCTAACCAACGCACGTGTTTGTGAGAACTGACTAAGTTCGCCAAACCGTTCAAGCTGAATTCGTCATGGCTGAGATCGACAATACCGATACATGGACCAATATCCTCTAACAACGTATTAGCTTTGCGTAAGTCACCCACTTGGTGACACTTCCAGCCCACTTGCTCAAGTACTGATAACCAAGGCTCATAAGTACCGCCAACTACCACAAGCGATCCCGGGATGGAATCCATCTTAAACTGCCCAGCCATTCTCTAACCCTTTTTCATTGTTAATAGAAATTTTGCGCCACAAACCTATCTTTGCGAGCGGGTAACATTATCGAGACTCCGCGCCCCCACGTCTGTCTCAGTATTAAGACTATGCAATAGATTGAGATTTGGCGAATGTTTATTTGCATATCCTATTAAAAAGCAAATGCAACAACTTGAACTTATTTAACTAAAAGGCATAAAAAAACCACCCGAAGGTGGTTTTTTTGATCATCCTGCCAAATTACGCTTGTGGGCGCATTGCTGGGAATAGGATCACGTCACGGATAGTGTGCGTGTTAGTCAGTAGCATAACCAGACGGTCGATACCGATACCTTGGCCTGCCGTTGGTGGTAGGCCGTGCTCTAGTGCAGTGATGTAATCTGCATCGTAGAACATGGCTTCGTCGTCACCAGACTCTTTAGCTTCAACCTGTGCTTTAAAGCGCGCGTCTTGATCTTCTGCATCGTTAAGCTCTGAGAAGCCATTCGCCACTTCACGACCGCCGATGAAGAATTCAAAGCGGTCTGTAAAGAACGGGTTGTCATCGCTACGGCGAGCTAATGGAGAGATGTCCGCTGGGTAGCCAGTGATGAACGTTGGCTGCATTAGCTTAGGTTCTGCTGTTTCACCGAAGATTTCTTCTAGAAGCTGACCACATGTCCAGAAGTCTTCTACTTCAACATGTACTGATTTCGCGATAGAAACCATCAGCTCACGGTTTTGTAGATCTTCTTCGGTTAGCGCTTGGATTTGAGCGTGATCTGGGTTGTACTGCTTGATTGCTTCAAACATGCTCATACGAGTGTAAGTACCACCAAACTCAACCGTTTCATCACCGTAAGGCATTGATGTTGAACCTAGAACTTCTTGCGCTACCGAGCTTAGTAGTTCTTCAGTAAAGTCCATCAGATCTTTGTAATCCGCGTACGCCATGTAGAATTCCATCATAGTGAATTCTGGGTTATGACGTGGAGAAAGACCTTCGTTACGGAAGTTACGGTTAATTTCGAATACGCGATCGAAGCCACCAACCACTAGACGCTTCAGGTATAGCTCAGGTGCAATACGTAGGTACATTGGCATGTCTAGCGCGTTATGATGCGTGATGAATGGGCGTGCACTTGCACCACCAGGGATCACGTGCATCATCGGCGTTTCTACTTCCATGAACTGTTTTGAGATCATGAAGTTACGAATTGCAGACATTACTTTAGAACGTACAATAAATGCTTTACGTGAATCTTCGTTCACAATCAGATCAACGTAACGCTGACGGTAACGCATTTCTTGGTCAGTAAGACCGTGGAACTTCTCAGGAAGTGGACGAAGTGCTTTAGTTAGCAACTCGTATTCTTCCATGTTCACGTATAGGTCACCCTTACCAGATTTGTGCAGCGCACCTTTAACACCGATGATGTCACCGATATCAAGACCTTGGTATTTCTCTTTTAGCTCTTTTTGTACGTCTTTAGCAGCGTAAGCTTGGATACGGCCAGATGTTTCTTGAATTACTAGGAATGGACCACGCTTAGCCATAATACGGCCAGCAATTGCAACCACGTGGTTAAGCTCTTCTAGCTCTTCCTTCGTCTTTTCACCGAACTCTTTTTGAAGGTCGCCCGCTAGTGCGTCACGACGGAAGTCGTTTGGGTGGCCGTTTGCTTTGCAGCTCTTTCGGATTTCATCCAGTTTAGCGCGGCGTTCAGCAATCAGCTTATTTTCTTCTAGTACAGTTTCGTTTTGAACAGCATCAGTCATTTTCGATGTATCCTGTTTTTGTCGGTGAAAAGCTTTATAGGCCTGATTTCAGGCTAGCTTCAATAAATTTGTCCAGATCGCCATCAAGAACCGCTTGAGTATTACGGTTTTCAATGCCCGTACGGAGGTCCTTAATACGTGAGTCATCCAATACGTAAGAACGGATCTGGCTACCCCAGCCAATGTCAGACTTAGCGTCTTCATTAGCTTGTTTTTCCGCGTTTTGCTTTTGCAATTCAAGCTCAAATAGCTTCGCTCGAAGCTGTTTCATTGCCTGATCTTTGTTCTTATGTTGAGAACGGTCATTCTGACACTGAACCACAGTGTTCGTTGGTACGTGCGTAATACGTACCGCAGATTCTGTGGTGTTGACGTGCTGACCACCTGCGCCTGACGCACGGTAAACGTCGATGCGTAGGTCAGAAGGATTAATGTCGATGTCGATGTTTTCATCAATCTCTGGATAGATGAACGCAGACGCAAATGACGTATGGCGACGGCCGCCTGAATCGAACGGAGATTTACGAACAAGACGATGAACGCCCGTTTCAGTGCGCAACCAACCGTAGGCATACTCACCAGAGATGCGAACTGTTGCCGACTTAAGACCCGCGACTTCACCTTCAGAGACTTCAATCACTTCAGCTTTGAAGCCCTTCGCCTCTGCCCAGCGTAGGTACATACGCAGCAGCATGTTGGTCCAGTCTTGTGCTTCCGTACCACCAGAGCCAGCTTGCAAATCGATGTAGCAATCTGAACTATCATGGTCGCCCGAGAACATACGACGGAATTCAAGCTTTTCTAGCTTCTCTTCCAACTCAGCAAGTTCTGGTTCGATTTCGTCAAATGTTTCTTGATCTTCTTCTTCTACAGCCAGCTCAAGAAGACCTTCTACGTCTTCTACACCTTGCTCTAGTTGATCAATAGTTTCAACAACCGCTTCTAGCGATGCACGCTCTTTACCCAGTGCTTGTGCACGTTCAGGTTCGTTCCATACATCAGGTTGTTCAAGCTCTGCGTTGACTTCTTCTAGACGCTCTTTCTTCGCGTCATAGTCAAAGATACCCCCTCAGGACATTTGTGCGCTGAGACACGTCCTGCAGACGGTTTTTAATTGGATTGATTTCAAACATGTTTACTCAACATTTTAGAATAGAATTTAACCGAGAAATTCTACTGAAAAATGTGACCGAGATACAGGAAAATTTCGGATGAGAAATCAGATTGCGGTTAGAGAGAGCACGGTCATAAAATTTTACACCCTCTTAGGGGCAACCGTACTCTATAAGAAAGGTTAATCTAAATATTACTTAGCTTCGATATGATCGATCATCAATTGCAGTGATTGATTACCACGAAATTCATTCACATCCAATTTGTAAGCTAAACGTACCGTTTTAACTGATGCATCCGGCCAGCGACGCAAATCGACATTAAATGCAATGCCGTCGATCATCACATTGGTAGGGTGACCTTTGTAAAGCGGCTCTAACATCAATTTAAGATGCTTCTCACCCACCAGCTTTTGATGCAACACTTTAAACTCACCATCAAAGATTGGTTCAGGAAAGGCTTGTCCAAAAGGGCCACCAGACCGCAGCTGTTCAGCGATATGCATAGAGAATTCTTCAGGCTTAAGTTCACCATCAGACATGATCACGCCTTTTAGCGCCGCTTCATCGAGTTCCTTTTTTACCACTTCATCAAATAAACGGCTGAAACGTTCGAAATCCTGCTCTTTAATTGTTAAGCCTGCCGCCATCGCGTGACCACCAAATTTGATGATCAAACCTGGGTTTTGCGTGTCGATGAAATCCAACGCATCACGCATGTGTAACCCCGGAATAGAACGACACGAGCCCTTAATTGTCCCTTCTCCGCCATCAGCAAATGCGATGACTGGACGGTGAAACTTCTCTTTGATGCGCGAGGCCAAAATACCAATCACACCTTGGTGCCAATCACGTTGGAACAAGGCTAATCCGTAAGGAAGCTCACTGCCTTCACCAAACTGAAGACGCTCGCAGAAAGCCATCGCTTCTTGCTTCATGCCTTCTTCAATCTCTTTACGAGTTTGGTTCAAACCATCCAGTTCACTTGCCATACGACGAGCGGCGTGAATGTTGTTACACATCAACAGTTCAACACCAAATGACATGTCATCAAGGCGACCAGCAGCATTGATACGAGGACCTAAAGCAAAACCAAAATCGGACGCCACCAAACGACGCGCATCACGCTTCGCGACCTCAATCAATGCTTGAATGCCAGGGCGCGCTTTGCCCGCACGAATACGCTGCAGGCCTTGGTGCACAAGAATGCGGTTGTTTTCATCCAGTGGGACAACGTCAGCTACAGTGCCGAGTGCAACAAGGTCAATCAGTTCCATCAACTTAGGCTCTTGCATGCCCTGCTCAGCAAACCAATTGTGTTTTCGCATATGAACGCATAGTGCCATCATGAGATAAAACGCGACCCCGACACCAGCGAGCGCTTTAGACGGAAAATGACAGCTCTCAAGGTTTGGGTTCACCATTGCATCCACATCAGGCAACACTTGTCCCGGTAAATGGTGGTCGGTAACGAGCACGGTAATGCCGTTTTCTTTTGCGTAACGCACGCCTTCGATTGATGACACACCGTTATCTACCGTCATGATCATCTCAGCGCCAAGCTCTAATGCCTGGTCAACGACTTCTGGGCTTAACCCATAACCGTCTTCAAAACGATTCGGTACTAGGTAGTCCACATTGTGACTACCAAGCATACGCAGCGCGAGCACCGACAATGCAGAGCTCGTCGCGCCATCAGCATCAAAATCACCAACAACGATGATGCGTTTTTGTTCTTTTATTGCCTGAAACAAAAGCTCGACAGCTTGCTCAATCCCCCCGAGTTTTTGGTAAGAATGCAAACCACGAGCTGACGTTTCTAGTTGCGCAGGATCCGTAATCCCACGGTTGATGTAGATACGTTTGAGAATCGGAGGAATGGAATCAGGAAGAAGGGAAAGATCAGGTTCAGGACGTCGTTGAATTTCTATCATGCTTGAAAAGAGCCGGCGACTTTGCCGGCTCTGCTCCTAAAGGATTATTGTTGCTTTAAACGTTTCAATAGCTCTGCAGGTGGTAGGTAACCGCCAACCATTTCGCCATTCGGTAAGAAGATCGCTGGCGTACCAGAAATTCCCAATTGGCGACCTAGATTGTAATGTGATTGGATGGTTTCTTTACACTGTTTTAAGTCTTTCGCAGGGTTATCAAACGTACGATTCACTTTCGCGTTGTGCATTGCCGACTTTGGATCTTCAGCACACCAAATCGTCGCCATTTGCTCTGCCACTGGGCCAGTAGCACCTTGGCGAGGGTAAGCCATGTAACGCACTGTAATGCCTAGATCGTTATAGCCTTGCATTTGGCTGTGCAGACGCACACAGTAACCACAAGTGATATCAGTAAATACCGTCACAGCATATTTTTCATCGTCGGCTTTGTATTCAATCATGCTATCGGAGAACTGCGCGATTTTCTCCGCATTAAGCGGCGCTTGGCGCTCTGCAATGACATCTTTGTAACTACCATCGTCATTGATAGCATAAAGCGTACCGGCGATAAAATGGCTACCATCATTTGAAGCAAACAAGATCCCGCCATTAGTTTGGATTTCCAATAAACCAGCAACTTCTGATGGCTGAATATCAACGATAGATAAACCAAGCTTTGAGAACTTAGTTTTTAATGCTGCTTCATCAAAACTGCTTTGCGCAGCTGGTGCCACTTGCTGTGCAGGAGTGTCCGTTTTAGCCTGACTTTCTTCTGCACCACACGCGGTAACAAAAAATGGTAAAGTCAGCAGAGTTAGTCGGCGTAATACGCTCATGAAATTCACCTTAATATAAAATCGTTTTTCCAAGAAGACATGGATGAATCTAACCATTGTTATGCTCTTGGGTGGTGTTGACTGTGGATCTGCTTCAATCGTTCAGTCGCCACGTGAGTATAAATTTGCGTGGTCGATAAGTCACTATGTCCTAATAGCATCTGTACGACCCTGAGATCTGCGCCATAGTTCAATAAATGCGTGGCAAAGGCATGACGCAGTACGTGCGGCGACAGCTGTTCAGTGTCAATCCCTGCTATCAAAGCATAGTACTTAATACGGTGCCAAAACGTCTGACGAGTCATTTGCCTTGCGCGTTTGCTAGGAAAAACAATATCAGATGATGTATCACCAAGTAACGCAGGACGCCCTTGTTGAATAAACGTCTCGATCCAATCTACCGCGTTCTCCCCCATTGGCACTAAGCGCTCTTTACCGCCTTTACCTGTGACACGTACAACTCCTTGACGCAAACTAATGTTTTCCATAGTTAAACTGACCAATTCCGTCACACGCAAACCAGTCGCATACAGTAGTTCCAGCATCGCTTTATCCCGCAATTCCACAGGATCATTCGGGTCTGGCGCTTCGAGCAAGGCGTCCACTTGCTCTTCACTAATATCTTTGGGCAAGCGTTGTGGCAGTTTAGGACTGACCAAGAGCGCACTCGGATCATCAGCACGTACTTTCTCACGATGCAGATATTGGAATAAACGGCGAATTGCCGACAACATACGCGCACGGGACGTCTGCTTGTAATCCAAGTCTACAAGGTAGCTTTGGTATTCTTGCAAGCCAGACAAACTAATGAAATCAAGACGGTAGCGATGTTTCTCCATCCACGTGAGCAGCTTCATCAAATCATTTCGATAGGAAGCCAGCGTGTTCTCTGATAGCCCACGCTCCATCCACATCGCATCTAAGAATTGCTCAACAAGCGAAAAATCTTGTTGATTGACAGGCTGTTGTGCCGTCATGAACGCTTCCTTATCTGTTTATATTTACAGTATTTAGATTAAGGCACCTGCCGATCCAATACCATAAAAAAATCATCCCGCTTAGGATATTCGCTGCAATCTTCCTCAATTTATGGTTAGAATCTTCCACAACAGCAACACAAATAACGATGAATATAATGAAAATCGGACTCTTTTACGGCTCAACGACCTGCTACACCGAAATGGCAGCAGAGAAAATTCGTACCATTATTGGTGAAGACCTTGTCGACATTCACAATGTGAAAGAGACACCGTTATCACTAATGGCGGACTACGACTTATTACTCCTTGGCATCTCAACTTGGGACTTTGGTGAAATTCAAGAAGATTGGAATGCGATTTGGCAAGACATCGCAACAACACCATTAAAAGGTAAAGTTGTCGCGCTGTTTGGTCTGGGTGACCAAGAAGGCTACGGTGAGTGGTATTTGGACGCGATGGGCTTACTTCACGATGAATTACAAGCGACCGGCGCAACCTTTATCGGTTACTGGCCAAATGAAGGCTACGAATTTGAAGCATCGAAAGCACTGATTGAAGATGGCAGCAAGTTTGTTGGACTAGCGTTAGATGAAGACTCGCAGTACGAACTGAGTGATGAGCGCATCGAAAAATGGTGTGAACAAGTTCTTGTGGAGTTCCACGACACACTTTAATAGTGTGAACGCTTCAAAGATAAAAAATAAAAAGCCCGATGAAGTAATTCATCGGGCTTTTTAATATCTTGATAGTGCGAAGTTATTACGCTGTTTCTTGTGCTAGCTCTGGACGAGGTTTCGCGATGAAGAACATGCACACGATAGCCGCAAATGTTGGAAGCACCCAACCCATGCCCACTTCGAATAGTGGCAACATGTTAAACGCAGAAACATCAACACCCGATACTTTTGCCGCATCAACCAACGCAAACAGCAGAGATACAAGCAGTACCGCGCGGTAAGCAAAACGTGGATTTGGCAGTTTGCTGCGTACAAATGTTAGTGCAACCAACGCGATCGCCACAGGGTACAGCGCAAACAATACCGGCACTGACAGAGAAATCAGTTGTGCAAGGCCGACATTCGCAACCAACGCACAAACAGAACCGTTAATCAATACCCATTGCTTGTATGACAGTGGCGTTTTCGAGCTGAAGAAGTCTGAACACGCAGAAATCAAGCCAATAGCCGTTGTCAAACACGCTAGTAATACAATGACAGACAGAACGATTTGACCGTATGGACCAAACAGCGCTTGAACGTATTGGCTAAGTACCAGACCACCGTTATCTGCACCAGCAGCAACAGTTGCACTCGTCGCGCCCAAGTAGAATAGTGAGATGTAAACAAACGCAAGACCGGCAGCTGCAATACAACCTGCATAGATCAGATACTTAGTGGTTGCAGAACGCTCAGTAATGCCTTTACCTCGCAGTGCATCAACCATCAGCATGCCAAACATCAATGACGCGAACGTATCCATTGTGTTGTAGCCTTCTAGGAAGCCTTTGGTCAGTGGTTGCGTTAAGTACTCACCGTGCGCGCCCAGCATGTCACCTTGAGGATCAATAAATACCGCGACAGCAAGAATGATCAAACCCACGAACAATGCCGGCGTCAGTACTTTACCGATAAGATCAATCAAACGGCCTTGGAACCATGAGAACATCATCGCCGCAATAAAGAAGATCACTGAAAATGCAGTGAGATGCGTTTGTGACGCTTCAAGGAAGAAAGGTTTCACCGCCATCTCGTAAGCCACTAGGCCAGTACGAGGCGCAGCAAACGCAGGACCGATGATGATGAAGATCAACGCAGCCATAATAACCGCTGCTTTTTTCGGAAGGTCTTGCGTTAAGTGTTCCCAAGAACCACCAGCAACAGCAATAGCAACGATAGTAATAAGAGGTAGACCTACCGCTGTTAGCAAGAAACCAAACATCGCTGGCATTAAGTTTTCACCGGCTAGCTGACCCGCTAGAGGTGGAAAGATGATATTGCCCGCACCTAAAAAGAACGCAAATAGCATAAAGCCTACTGCGATAATATCTGTTAGTTTTAACGTCTGCTTCACAGATAACCCTTGTCTTTTAATTAATGAATGTTGTGTATGCTTAGACCACTTTTTGTATACCTAAAGTCAATAAGTATACGTGGTTCAATCTATAAAATTTTCGCCGCATAATGACGAAAGACTCATCATTTGGCAACCTTTAAGAAAAAAACACCATATTAATTTAGTTTTCAAACTTAAAAGCAGTGGATATAACCAGATCTAAATAACAGACCAGTTCTTTATCTCGATCAATTAACAATACAATTTAATAACCAACAAAACAACAATCTATACAATTAAGAAACAATAGAGAAATTCACTTAATTATTGAGCAAACATAAAACAATCATGAAGAGCAAAAAACTGAAAACTAAAGGCTTCAATTTTAAGCAATTTTGTATTGAGGGCGGCGAGAGTGGTATGCCCGTCAGCACTGATGGGGTCATGCTTGGTGCTTGGATTCAAAGCCCGAACAACGCTCAAATTCTCGATATTGGCACTGGCACCGGGTTGCTTGCCCTGATGTGTGCCCAACGCTTTACAGAAGCTCAAGTAACCGCGGTCGATATTGAATTAACAGCCATTGAAGCTGCGCAAAAAAATGTGGTTCAGTCGCCTTGGTCAGCTCGTGTGAGTGTGCATCATTCTGACGTACTAGACTTTACGCCGACGCATCCATTCCAACGTATCATTTGTAATCCGCCCTACTTCAATAGCGGCGAGCAATCGAAACACAGTCAACGTGCAACCGCGAGGCACACTGATACGCTACGCCACAACGCATTGCTACAACGTTGCTATCAGTTGCTTGATGAACAAGGGAAAGCTAATTTTGTGTTACCAATCACCGAAGGCGAACGGTTTATTGAACTAGCATTACACCAAGGTTGGCATCTATCGCGAGTCTGTCGTGTACAGCCATCAGAAAAGAAACTGGTACATCGACTGTTATTTGAACTGGCGAAGCAGCCTTGCGATACTCAAGAATCACATTTAATAATTCATTCGCATGACGGTTACAGTGACGATTTCGTCCAATTAACCCGCGAGTTTTATCTTAAGATGTGAAATAACATGTGATCCTTATCACCAATCACTTTATAATGTGCGACCTTTTTGTATTCTATGCTGTTGTGGCGAACCATTAACCAAGCTTTGCTTGTGGAGAACTCATTGTGATCAGAACCTTTGCTGAACTTGATCTAGACCAAAACCTACTTGAAGCCATTGAAGAGATGGGTTACGAACGCCCAACAAAAATTCAGGCAGAAGCGATTCCACAAGCGTTGGATGGTCGTGACATTCTAGCGTCAGCGCCAACAGGTACTGGTAAAACGGCAGCCTTCGTTCTGCCAGCATTGCAATACTTGCAAGACTTCCCTCGTCGCAAGCCTGGACCTGCGCGTATTTTGATCCTAACGCCGACGCGCGAATTGGCGATGCAAATCGCTGATCAAGCACGAGCTTTGGCAAAAAACACTAAACTGAACATTTTCACCATCACAGGTGGTGTTCAATACCAAGAGCACGCCGATATCCTTGCGACAACACAAGACATTGTGGTTGCAACGCCTGGCCGCTTAAAAGAATACATTGATGCAGAGCGTTTTGATTGCCGTGCGATTGAATGGTTAATTCTGGATGAAGCAGACCGTATGCTAGACATGGGTTTTGCTCCTACTGTTGATCGTCTATCTAACGAGTGCCGCTGGCGTAAACAAACCCTTCTGTTCTCAGCAACTTTAGAGGGTAAAGGCGTAGAAGGCTTTACCGCTGATCTGTTGAATGACCCAGCAGAGATTGATGCAAAATCGCCACTGCGTGAACGTAAGAAGATTGCTCAGTGGTACCACCGTGCTGATGATGCAGAACACAAGCTTGAATTACTAAAACACATTATTACTCAGCAAGCAGAACGCACCATTGTCTTCTTGAAGACACGTGAGCGTTTGGCAGAGCTACGAGCGCAGCTTGAAAGTGCACAGATTCCATGTTCTTGGATTCAAGGTGAAATGCCTCAAGATCGTCGTAACAATGCGATTTCTCGCTTCCGCGATGGTACTGTAAACGTGCTGCTCGCGACGGACGTTGCTGCGCGTGGTATCGACCTTCCGGATGTGTCACACGTTATTAACTACGACATGCCACGCACGGCTGATGTTTACCTTCACCGTATTGGCCGTACGGCTCGTGCGGGTAAGAAAGGTAATGCTATCTCTATCGTAGAAGCACACGACCAACCAATGATGGATCGCGTTGCACGTTACGTGAAAGAAGACATCAAAGAGCGTTTCGTGAAAGAGATGCGTCCGAAACACAAAAAACCTGTGTTTAAGAAGAAAAAGAAAAAAGAAGACAAGAAGAAACCAGCGAAAAAGAAAACCGCTAGGAAGAAATAATTTTGTTAGGGCGAAATAGCCCAAGCTAAAACATAACAAAGGGTTGGCACTGCCAACCCTTTTTCGTTTGTACTGATAGAGGTTAACGTAGACTAAGTCTCAATCAGTTTTAGTTTTGCTCTTCGCGTTTAAATACTAACTCTGTTGGTGTCGATTCATCTTCAACAAAGTAGTAACCCGCCATATCAAACTTAGTCAGGTCTGCCACGCTCTCAATACGGTTTTCGATGATGTAACGCGCCATCATGCCGCGCGCTTTCTTCGCGTAGAAGCTGATGACCTTGTATTGGCCATTCTTACAATCTTTGAATACTGGCGTGATCACTTGCGCATCTAAGTTCTTTGGCTTTACCGCTTTAAAGTATTCATTTGATGCAAGGTTGATAAGGACGTTATCACCTTGAGCAGAAATCGCTTCGTTAAGCTTGTCCGTAATAACATTGCCCCAAAACTGGTACAAGTTCGTACCTTTGTCGTTTGCAAGCTTGGTACCCATTTCAAGACGGTATGGCTGCATCAAATCAAGTGGTTTTAGTAAACCATAAAGACCCGATAGCATACGCAAATGATCTTGGGCATACTCGAAGTCCGCCTCAGATAAGGTTTCGGCGTCTAGTCCTGTGTAAACATCACCTTTAAACGCTAGGATCGCTTGTCGTGAGTTTTCTGTGGTAAACGTTTCACTCCACTCTTGAAATCGCCCGACATTCAAATCGGCAATCTTGTCGCTCACTTTCATTAAAGAGGCAACATCAGCAGGAGTCAGTTTGCGGCAAACATCGATAAGCTCTTTTGAGTATTCGACCAACTCAGGTTGAGTAAATTTTTCTGTCGCTAACGGAGACTCGTAATCAAGAGTCTTCGCTGGAGAAACTACGATAAGCATGACTTTCCCTTCTCTAATTCTGTTTTTTAATAGGGTACAAAAAAAGCCATGCATTGTCTGCATGGCTTTTTACATCGTACTAATAGCTTTCAACTATGAGTGATAGCTCACTTAGTCTTTTTTATCGTTGTACCAAATGCCTTCTTCAAGCTGAGATTTCAGCTCAGGGAAGTCATTCGCATCAAACGTTGGCACTTTACCTTCACCAAGTTGGCGGTTGTAATCTTTTGCTAGCTTAATCACGATGCCAGATAGCAAGATGATTGCCACCAAGTTGACTATCGCCATCAGCCCCATCGAAACATCAGCAAGTGACCATACGACTGGGAGCGAAGCAAGTGCACCAAACATCACCATACCAAGAACAACAACGCGGAAAATGCTTAGGCCCGCCTTATGGTTGTGCTCTAGGAAGATTAGGTTCGTTTCAGCGTACGAGTAGTTCGCGATGATTGATGTAAATGCAAAGAAGAAGATTGCCACGGCAACAAAGATGCCACCCCAATCACCAACTTGCGAGCTCAATGCACGCTGAGTTAGCTCGATACCCGTCACTTCTGTTGCTTGACCGACATACTCACCTGACATCAGGATGATAGCCACTGTCGCTGAACAGATAACGATCGTATCCATAAATACACCTAGCATCTGAACATAACCTTGAGATGCAGGGTGTGGTGGGTAAGGCGTTGCTGAAGCCGCCGCGTTTGGCGCAGAACCCATACCCGCTTCGTTCGAGAATAGACCGCGTTTAATACCGTTAATCATTGCCTGTGCAATCGCGTAGCCAAGACCCCCAGCCGCCGCTTCTTGCAGACCAAATGCACTCTTAAAGATAAGCATTAATACATCAGGTAGCTTCTCTAGATTAGAGAACATGATGAACAGTGCTAGAGCCAAGTAAAGCAGCGCCATGATCGGAACGATCATCTCTGCGACTTTTGCGATACGCTTGATACCACCGAAAATTACAATCGCAGACAGTACTACAACCGCGATACCAACGTACAGGTCACTCCAACCAAATGCGGTGCTCATTGCATTTGCAATTGAGTTAGCTTGTACGGCGTTGAATACCAAACCAAAAGCGATGATTAGGAAAACTGAGAACAATACGCCCATCCAACGCATGCCCAGGCCTTTTTCCATGTAGTAGGCAGGACCACCACGGTAGTTGCCATCATCATCTTTGGTTTTGTATAGCTGCGCCAGAGTACTCTCTGCAAACGACGTTGCCATACCAAGCATTGCGATCAGCCACATCCAGAAGATCGCGCCAGGACCACCTGCAGTCAATGCAACTGCAACGCCCGCCATGTTACCTGTACCAACACGTGCAGCAAGACTAGTACAAAGCGCTTGGAAAGAAGAAATACCAGCTTTGTCTGCTTTACGACTGTTCTTAAGAACAGAGAACATGTGGCCGAAATGGCGGAACTGAATGAACCCTAATCGAACGGTGAAGTAAATACCAACACCAACAAGAAGATAAACCAGAATCGAACCCCAAAGGAGATCGTTCATCAAATTGATTAAGTCTGTCATGTGTACCTCAAAGTGAGTTGCGCCGGTCTATGCGTCCAAGCCATCCACCAAATTGCCTGCTAAGTGTCAAAGTGTGCTTAGCTTTTTAAGTAATGTTTATGGGCAATCTAGAATCGTAAACGTCGCTTCATGCATCCATTTTACGTACCAGCGTATTTTTTGACGGGCGGATAATGCAACCTAGGAGCGCAAAAATCAATATGCAACCATGATAATAACATTGTTATTTTTCACTATAAAGTCACCAAAAAATAACATAAATGGAAGACTTAACACCCATAAACCGCAACATTTCAATTACCAAATGCCAACATAAATAATTATCGCCCACCAAACAGAACGGAGCCCCATATAATTAAGACCAAGCTAGTATTCACAAGGTGTTACATAAATTTGCTCTAGTGCCTTACCATCTAATTGAACACTATTTCATCAAACTGGTTTTATGCAACTTTGACCTTTGCACTGTCTCCCCACTCGCCAAATCGAATTAACATTGAAAATCTCTCTATTTAATCGTTTTCTTGAGATCGTTTGTGCATTTTTTAGCCACCACATTGCCATGAAAAGTGTGATTTTGAGAATATTTTTGCACGAAAATGTCATGCTACCGACACAAATGCGAAATATATCATGGTTATTCTCACGGCTATTGTGGTACTTAAAAAACTCCACAAGGACTGGTTACAACAGTTTAGCTTAAGAAAGGTAAAGGTGGCTTATGGAAGGCTTTCAACTAGATGACATTTTTAATCTGGATACTACCTCAACAACCAAATCTCGTGCCAAACCAGTAAAGCGAAAGTGGCGTGAAATAGAAGAGATGAACGACAGGCGCAATTTGCTTAAAGAGCTACGCGAACTTGATGCCTGTACCGACTACAACTTGGAAGACATTAAACTCTAATTCAAACAAAAGGCACCTTAAGGGTGCCTTTTGTTTTTGTTTACAGTAACCGTAAACGGCTTGAGTTTAAGCGTCAGGATTTGAGTATGAGTACCGTTATTACTCAATAAGAATTTTCCTGTCTTTTAGTTGAGAAGCGCAAAAGATAAATTTGCGTCCAATTCTCAATAAATAAGAAATGCAGCTAACAAATCCGAGTGATACTTTCGCTCGCTCAGGTTTCATCGCACACACTTAAACATACTCAGCATCACTTTGACGCACACGTTCAGCTAACTGTTTATAACGATCGGCAATGGTGTCACCAAAAACTGGGTCATCTTCACTGACGCTCCATAAGCTTTCAACATGCTGCCAATCCTCGGTAGTGAACAGCTCCTCAATGAGAGGCAGGATTTTTCGTTCCTCTAACTCCAAGTGGCGTCTTTGTGATTCAATGAAGTCCTCTAGGTGGGCCACAAACATGTCTTGAGGCACAACAGCATCCTGCAGGATCATCTCTATCAAGGAAGCAAACTCTTTGGTTTTACTTGCTAACTCTTGGTGTTCTTTCTCTAAGTTTTCCATGGTCTGTTGCTTACCATAGTGCTCAAGAAAGTGGTGATAGAGAATATCTTCTTTCGGATGGTGAACTTTTTCTGAATGATTAGAGAGGTAATCAACTATCTCGCTTACTAATGCGTAGTTGATCGCACGTTCTTCTTTTATCTCATTAAGTTTATGGCGCAGTATCGCCAACAGACGAACCATATAACCGTGTTCGCGTCGAATTCTTTCGATCATCATAGCGTCTCTCCTTAACACCTACTTTTAATAAGTGTACATGAGAAATTTGCCATCAGCCTCGAGCGTGCTCAAAAAAACAGCGATAATGGCAGCATTATCGCTGTCTCTTCTTTTATACAGTTAATGGCAAATGCCAGTTGATTGGTGCTTTCCCTTGCGAGGCAAGTAACTGGTTTGCTTGAGAGAAATGCTTACAACCAAAAAAACCTCGGTGTGCTGAGAGTGGTGATGGATGTGGTGCGGCTAACACATGATGTTTATTGCGATCAATAAAGCGCCCTTTCTTCTGAGCGTGAGAGCCCCACAATAAAAACACCACGCCTTCCTGATGCTGGTTTATCGCTTCAATCACTCGGTCAGTGAACGTTTCCCACCCCGTTTTTGAATGTGAATGCGCTTTACCTTGCTCAACCGTCAATACCGTATTGAGCAGCAATACACCTTGCTCTGCCCAGCTTTGTAAGAATCCATGCTGAGGGATTTGGAACCCTTCAATATCTTGAGCCAGCTCTTTATACATATTAACGAGTGATGGTGGCGTTTTGATTCCAGGAAGAACGGAAAAGCACAAGCCATGCGCCTGATTTGGACCATGGTATGGGTCCTGCCCCAGAATCACTACTTTAACATCGTTAAACTCGGTAAAACGAAACGCATTAAAGACATCTTTCGCTGGCGGAAAAATCGCTTTGCCTGCAGCGCGTTCTGCTTCTACAAAATTCAAAGTGTCTACAAAGTAGCTCTGTTTTTTCTCTTCGCCGATCACATCGTGCCAAGTGGGTGACTGATTCATGGAAAGTTCCTGTCCTAAATTTTGCTTCTATTCTAACGAGCGAAACCCAAACAAACAAAAACTTACCACGAACTTGAGAACAGTAATAAAAGACTAATGCTTCTGTGGCGTTCGAAAATGCCCCTGTCCAGTAATGTGACGATTAGGCATCGGCAAACGAAGCACGCGGCGGCTATATGCGTAAGAAGCAAAAGAGTGTGGTCGAGACATAGTGGCATCCTTCTTTCTTAATTCAAATTGACTTAAGTGACTAAGAAAGAAAGGTGCCAACTCTGTGATCACATCATTGGTTATCTATCGCCGCTAGATGAAACTGACGCAGTGCGTTGATTTCTTGCTGCCAGATGTCCGGATCAATTGTTTCTAAAATCAGAGGGATACCATCAAATCGAGGGTCTTTAGCGATGTACTCAAAACAATCCCACCCGATCTCTCCTTTGCCTAATGAGTGGTGGCGATCCACTTTGCTGGCAAACTCAACTTTTGAATCATTTAGATGCATTGCTCTTAAATAGTGCATCCCAACAATACGGTCGAATTCAGCAAAGGTATGCTCACAATCCTCTTTAGTACGCAGATCGTAACCGGCGGTAAACGTGTGGCAAGTATCGAGACATACACCAACACGTTCTTTGTCTTCCACTTGATCGATGATTTCAGCAAGATGCTCAAACTTCCAACCTAGGTTTGTACCCTGACCAGCCGTATTCTCGATTACCGCGATCACATTCGGCACCGCTTTGTGCGCAAGATTGATCGACTCTGCGATCGTCGCTAAGCACTCCTGTTCCGAGACTTTCTTTAAGTGGCTCCCAGGGTGAAAGTTCAGCAACGTTAAACCCAATTGATTACAACGCTCCATCTCATCGATGAATGCAGCGCGTGACTTATCCAACTTATCCGCTTCTGGTGCACCTAAGTTAATTAGATAAGAGTCATGGGGAAGAATATGTTCTGCGCCGAAACCCAGCATTTTACAGTTCGCTTTAAACGCACTGATGGTTTTTGCTTCTAAAGGCTTCGCCACCCACTGGCGTTGGTTTTTTGTAAATAGTGCGAACGCATTCGCGCCAATTTCGCGAGCTCTCAACGGCGCTTGATCGACCCCACCAGCAGCAGAGACATGTGCACCAATGAGTTTATTCCCAAGCTTGTTTTTCATGTTTGTCATTTAATCACTTTAGACTTTCAGTATTGCTACCTAAATACAGATAGTTGCGTTAATCAGTTTAAACTTTAAGCTTAACTTGTAGTAAATTTACAACAAAATTAGTTATTAAATATTTTTTATATTATCAAATAAATTGTAATTAGTTTGTTTTCAAAGGTTTTATTGATTTAACTCAATAAAATTACCTTAATAAAAATAATGTTTTTGGTTGTTTTTTGACTTAAATCAATATTAAAATAGTGGATATTAGCTATATAATACTCAGCTCAACGAAAATTCGAAAATTAACACCAATAATCACCACGTAAGTGGTCTAGGAGATAGTGATGATCCAAGGTATCCAAATTACAAAAGCGGCAAACGACGACCTACTAAACTCTATCTGGCTATTAGATAGCGAAAAAAATGAAGCTCGTTGTGTTGCTGCAACTGCTGGCTACGAAGCAGACCAAGTTATCGCAATCAGCGATCTAGGTGAATACGAAAGCCGTGAAGTAGCAATCGAAACAGCTCCTCGCATCGAAGGCGGTCAACACCTAAACGTGAACGTGCTTAAACGCGAAACACTAGAAGATGCAGTTGCACACCCAGAGAAATACCCACAACTAACTATCCGTGTTTCTGGTTACGCAGTACGTTTCAACTCGCTAACTCCAGAGCAACAACGTGATGTCATCGCTCGTACTTTTACTGAGACGCTATAATCTCAATAAAATCGACTTACTCACATTTAAAAAGCTTGGTCTCAATGGCCAAGCTTTTTTTGTTTTTCCATGCATCTAACCGTTCTGTTCCTTTACGGAGCATTTCTCTGTGACGGATCCTTCTTAAACACTTCAGCCAATGAGGTTGGGTCAAGCCTTTCTCTTTGTTGTGAAGCGCCTTCAGACCACCAAATGAGTTGATGTATTGTGCGATTCATATAGCTGTCCCACTGCGTCTGCTGCAATTCATCCGCAACGACACCCTGTTCGTCAAACACTTCTTGCGCTTTCGGAATGTGAATCATCGCCGAGACAGGTAAACATCCAAGTTCAGATAAGAAGGTACGCATCGACACAGCAGCTCGAACACCACCCCATTGTCCAGCAGAATAGGTCACGATAGCACTTGGCTTATAAGAAAACAGCGAACTACCAAAATGGTTAAGCATGTTTGCCAAAGCAGGGCTCATCGAATGGTTGTATTCCGGACTGAGCATCACGTACCCATCGGCGCTTTTAATTTTGTCTGCCAGTTCTCTCAAGTGGGCTGGCACTTTAGCGCGATGGTAAGCAAACTCAGGCTTAAACACGTCGTCAAAGTCGTAGTTCAATGGGTCAATGATTTCGACGGTATGTTGGGAATACTGATTCTTAAACAACGTTTCACATGCTCTACTCACTCGCATGCCCAAGCGGGCTGGTCGTGGCGGTGTGCTGTCTCTTACCGAGCCAAGAAAAATCAAAAAATGCATGCTTCTATTTCCATCTTTAAGTTCGTTTCTCAATCATAAAGAGAGTCGAGACTTACTGACAATAAAAAAGGCGAATGATTGCTCATTCACCTTTCGTCGTTCATCATTTTAATAATTACTGTACACGGCGCAGTACTTGTTTCAATGCATCAAAGTCTGCGTCTAGCTCTTCCGATAGCAGCTCCATCGCAGCGTGCTTCGCGAGCGGTGCAGGAAGATCGATGTCTGATTCTAGAATATCATCCACCACTTCTTTGAACTTCGCTGGGTGCGCAGTACATAGGAACAGACCGGTTTCACCGTCTTGCAGTTGCTCTTCAAGAACGCGGTAAGCAATCGCACCGTGCGGTTCACATAGGTAGCCCAATGAATACAGGTCTTTCACAGATTGTGCGCTTTGCTCATCTGAAACCGCGCCTTTACCTAGTGTCTCTAGGCCCCACTCTTTCACTCGGCAAAGCTCTTCAATACGAGGCCAGTTGTTTGGTTGGCTCACGTCCATCGCGTTCGATGTCGTTGCAACCGTTGGTTTTGGCTCCCACTTACCTGTTTCTAGGTAGCGCGGAACCGTGTCATTAGCGTTAGTTGCAGCGATAAAACGTTTGATCGGCAGACCCAGCGCTTTTGCCAGTAGACCAGCAGTTAGGTTACCAAAGTTACCACTTGGTACAGACACAACTAGGTTTTCACGCTCTTGTTTGCTCATTTGCGCAGCTGCTTCAAAGTAGTAACATATTTGCGCCATCAAACGGCTGATGTTGATTGAGTTTGCAGAATTCAGACCGATCTCTTCACGCAGTGCGGAATCATCGAAAGCTTGCTTAACCAGAGCCTGGCACGAATCGAAGTCGCCATCGATCGCGACAGTGTGAATGTTCTTGCCTAGCGTACAGAATAGCTTCTCTTGCAGTGGGCTAATCTTGCCTTTCGGGTAAAGAATCACAACGTTGATGTCTTCCATACCATAGAAAGCGTGCGCAACGGCTGCGCCAGTATCGCCAGAAGTCGCAGTCAGAATGGTGATCTTGCCACCGTCCGATACCGCCGCAAGAGATTGCGCCATAAAGCGACCGCCAAAATCTTTAAATGCCAGCGTTGGACCATGGAAAAGCTCTAACGCGTAAACACCATCTTTGACTTGATTGATTGGCGCCGGGAATTGGAACGCTGCGTCCACAAGCGCGTTGACTTGCTCTTCCGCCAGCTCATCACCGATAAACGCTGATAAAATCTTAGTGCTACGAGAAACAAAGTCTTCTGCCAGTAGCGCATCAACGTCTTCAAACTTTGGTAATTCCGATGGGAAAAATAGACCTTGGTTACGGCCTAACCCTTGGCGAACGGCTTGGCCAAAGGAAACTTGTTCATCATTTTCTTTTATATTGTAAAGCTTCATAGCTCACTTCCTGTTACTTTCGAACCCTGCTTATCTAGACGACAAACATGGACGAATCCTTCTTCGTTTTGTACGTAGTTCTGTTCTAACCAGCGAGCAACTCGCTCAGCGACATCTTTCTCTTTGCAAATACTGAACAGTGTCGGCCCACTGCCAGAAATACCGGTAGCCAATGCACCCGCAGAGGCTGCGTATTGACGTGCATTCGCAAAGCCCGGAAGCAGTTTCTCACGATACGGTTCTGCGATCACGTCTTTGATCATTTTTGCAGCTAGCTCTGGCTGACCAGAATGACACGCATGAATAAAGCCCGCAAGGTGACGACCATGAGCGATGATATCTTGTCGGCGGTATTGAGATGGTAGGATCTCACGCGCTTCTGCTGTTGATACTTTGATTCCCGGATACGCCATGACCCAGTACCAATCATCAAAACAAGGCACTTCTTGACTGATGATACCAAGCTCTTCAAGCATCAACTGGACACCACCAAGGTAACACGGCGCGACGTTATCGTAGTGAATACCACCAGAGATTTTGCCTTCCATTTCCCCCATCAGTGCTAGCAGCTCAGTCTCATTCAGCGGTTGACCATGGAATCGGTTTAAGGCATCCAGCGCCGCCACGATAGAACATGCACTTGAGCCTAAACCTGAGCCTATTGGCATGTTCTTTTCTAGCGTCATTTCAAGTGGTTTTAGCTCAACACCTTTTTTATCTAGCTCGCGAGAAAACACCAGCCAACAATCGTAAACGATGTTTTCTTTTGGCTCTGTAGGCAACTTAGAGACAAAATTACCCGCAGTTTTCAGACTGAACGGCTCAGTCCCTGCCTTAACTTGCACTCTGTCACCTAGCAAGGTCCCATCCACTGGGGACACCGCCGCCCCCAACACATCAAAACCAACACTTACATTACCAATTGATGCTGGGGCATAAACCACTACATCCATATCACTTGAACTCATTCTTGTTATACCCCTAGTTTCCAACCTAAAGTACGCATCACGTCAGAGAATACACCCGCAGCCGTTACTTCGGTGCCTGCACCATAGCCACGTAACACTAGTGGGATTGGCTGATAGTAACGGCTGTAAAATGCCAGTGCGTTTTCACCGTCCTTGATTTTATACATTGGATCGTTTTCATCCACCGCTGCGATGCTTACTGTGCACTTGCCCTCATTAATCTCACCAACGTAGCGCAGTACTTTGCCTTCTTTTGCTGCTTTAGCTGATAACTCTTTGAAGTAGGCGTCCGCTTCTGGGAGACGCGCCATAAACTCATCAACACTGCCTGAATCATCAAAACCTGGCGGTAGCGCTTGGTCAACAACAACATCTTCAAGCTCTAGTGACATGCCCGCTTCACGAGCTAGGATCAACAACTTACGCGCGACATCCATACCAGACAGATCATCACGAGGATCTGGTTCAGTAAAGCCATTTTCTTTTGCGATATTCGTCGCTTCACTTAAGCTCATTCCTTCATCTAACTTACCGAAAATATAAGAAAGAGAACCGGAAAGAATACCGCTGAAGCGCTCCAGTTCATCGCCTGCAGAAATTAGGTTTTGCAAGTTTTCAATAACCGGTAGGCCTGCACCTACGGTTGTTTCATACATCAATTTACGACGGGAGCTACGAGCCACATCGCGAAGCTGATGGTAGTACGCCATGCTTGCTGTGTTTGCTTTTTTGTTTGGTGTTACAACATGAAAACCTGCCGCTAGAAAGTCGGCGTATTGTTTAGCAATGCCTTCACTGGACGTACAATCAACCAATACTGGGTTGATAATATGATTGCGTTGTACCAAAGAAATCAGACGCGCTAGGCTGAACTCTTCTGTGGCTGCTGACATACGATCACGCCAGTGCTCAAGCGGTAAGCCTTCGCTATCAAGCAAAAGACCTTTGCTGTTTGCTAAGCCACAAACTCGAATCACAATGCCTTTCTCAGCCAGTTTGACTTGTTGGCGCTCGATCTGATCCACAAGCTCGCCACCCACACCACCAACACCAACAACGAACACATCGAGGAAGTGTTTCGAGTTGAATAGGTTTTCGTGACACGCTTTGATCGCTTCAGAAATTTTGTCTTCTGGAATAACGGCAGAAATCGCACGCTCTGATGAGCCTTGTGCTATCGCTACGATATTCACGCTCACTTCAGCTAGAGAAGAGAAGAAGCGAGAAGCCACACCGCGCGATGTGCGCATACCATCACCAACAAGCGTAATGATTGAAACATTATCAATAAACTCAACCGGTTCTAGTAAGCCATCTTTGAGTTCTAGCTCGAACGCATCTGCCAGCACTTGCTGCGCTTTCGCTTTATCTTCAGCCTCAATACAGAAGCTGATGCTGTATTCAGAAGAAGACTGAGTGATCAGAACAATAGATACACCAGCAGACGACATCGCACCGAATACACGGCTCGCCATGCCTACCATGCCTTTCATACCAGGGCCTGATACGTTAACCATGGTTAGGTCGTTAAGTGTTGTAATACCTTTGATCGCAAGATTATCTTCACCAGTATCTTGGCCGATAAGAGTACCTGCACCTTGAGGGTTAAAGCTGTTTTTGATCAGACATGGAATGTGGAATTGAGCAATAGGGGCGATGGTTTTCGGGTGCAGAACGGAAGCACCAAAATAAGAAAGCTCCATCGCTTCTTGGTAGCTTAGTGATTTAAGTAGGCGAGCATCTTCGACTAAACGTGGGTCACAGTTGTATACACCATCAACGTCGGTCCAGATTTCACAGCAGTCTGCGCGTAAGCAGGCAGCAAGAACCGCTGCCGAGTAGTCAGAGCCATTACGACCCAGCGTGACAAGCTCTCCTTTTTCGTTGCCAGCTGTAAAGCCCGGCATAATGTTCACGTGGCCCTGAGGAAGGGGGTTTTGACGGAAGTTTTGCGTTGAAATATCCACATCAACCATAGCTTCAAGATGATCACCTTGGGCATACAGATACTCGACAGGATCGATCAAGCTCGCTTGTTGTCCCTTCGCCTCCAAGACAGCTTTCATCAACTGAATGGAAACACGCTCACCTTTACTGATAATGCGTGCATTTACGTTGTTTGGGCACATACCTAATAGATTGATGCCGTGAACAAATTGACGTAATTGAGATAGCGAGGTTTTCACTTGGTTATCGAAAACTGAACCATCAATATTGGGTAGTACTGCTTGGATTTGAGTGAATAGCGTTTTAAACGACTCATCCAACTCTTTAATTTGCAGCTCTGCTTCACCATTGCGCAACGCGCCTTCAATGACCGCAACCAACTTATTTGTTGTTTTACCTGGGGCTGAAAGAACAACCGCCACTTCTTCTTGTTGAGCGTTATTGGCAATGATGTCTGCCGCTCTTAAAAAGCGATCTGCATCAGCTAGTGATGAACCGCCAAACTTCAATACTCGCATCCCTTCCTCCGGTATATCTTCTCAAACTTGTCTAAATTCTGGATAAAAAAGCATAAAAAAAGGCCTGTATCTTGTTGGATACAGGCCTTTTCTGTGAATTTCTTTCGCTCAGCAGCCTGCCCCAACATGTGTGGTGTCGGTAATAATAATGGTCGTGGTCATTACTACTAGGCTGTTAGATGGCATAAATAAATATTCAACGTTAATTGTGTTTGCTTAACTCTACGTTTACCGAGTTTCCGATTCATAGTCAACAAAAAATTGTTTGTTTTTCAGTCTTACAGCGATTTCTGCTAAGCAATCTTATTGATATTTAAAGCTAATTGGATGTTATTGCTCGTTAGGAAATCTGTCGCTTATTTTTTTGTAGGGGGCTCATCCCATTGTCATCAGTCTCACTTTTTACTCCATAACTAGTCTGATCTTCGTCATAAAGCGTAAGATCAAATTATGAAAGGGAGTTGTTGACACTTAACAACAACTTAACTGTGACCTATGTTCACAGGATCGAATTATTTAGAAAATAGGTGAGCTAGCTTTCATATTCTATGCTTTAATAGTGAGAAGCTTTGGGCACATACTAATAAAAAAGTTGACACAAGGAGTGGTGAGCATGAAAAGAGGGCTTTTTCTGTTGCTGTTTTTTGTGCCTGGCGTTTGTCTAGCAAACGAGCTTCCGCCTCTTCCAGGCAAAACATCCCCTTCTCCTCATAAACTATTTATTTCCAGCGACAGCTATCAATCTGACAGTTTCGATGTTTGGAATATCGACACGGGTTATGCGTACGAACTCTTTGACTCAGTAGACGTTTACGTCGGTGCACGAGTCAACAACTCTCCAACCCAAAACCAAAGCGGTTTTTTGAGTGGGATCAGCTATCACTTCAATGATCGTGTCACACTAAAAAGTTCGGTTCGCTCTTACAAGAATGAGACTGCGGAAGGTATTCGCCAAGAAGACAGCAGCCTCGCAGCTGAAGTCTCAAGTCGCGTAAAAATCACCGATAAACTGGATCTTCACGCGACTCTTGATTACCAAGATTGGCAACAAGGTATTGAGGTAGGTTTAGGCTTTCGTTTTTAGAAATCTAATTTTTGCTTTGAAATCAACACACCATTCCAATCAGCGTACACATAATGCTTCGGCTGCACGATTTGGTTTTGCATCGTTAAGGTCACATTGACCTCTCCCATACCTCGCTTCTCTGTCTTAAACGGATTGGTACCAAGTGCTTGCACGCCAATGTCCATCTGAGATATTTGTGCTACGTCGCGTATTGCACCATAGACAATAATGCCTTCCCACCCATTTTCTATTCCGAGTATTGCTAATTGATCGCCAAGCAATGCTTTCTGACACGAACCATGTCCGTCAACAATCAATACTTTCCCCGTTCCATCTTCGCCCAGTACTTCACGTACTTTTGAGTTGTCGTGATAGCAACGCACTGTGACAATTTCTCCGTAAAAAGCGGTGCGTTGACCAAAGTTCTGCAGTGGCAAAGTAAGCAGGGTAACTTGGTCTTCAAATTGGTCACAAATATCGGGTGTAATGTCTCTCATATTTCCTCCGTGAATTTTCTCACCCAAGCAGTGCTTCGGTGAGTAGTATCCTTTCCTATACGAGTCGAGGCTTAAGGGAGCCTAACTTATGCAACACTTTCGGCTGTGAGCACGCAATAAGGTAAAGTTGATCATCAATGACGTAGTAAATCGCGTTTTGTTGAAAGTCATTCGCCAATGCGACCGCCGCCTCTGGTGATAACTCGACGGCAAAGCTTTCCTCATACCATGTAAAAGAGCTGTCACCTACTGTGATAGGCGCGTAATTAACGTGCTGTAGCAGTGTTTCTAATGCTTGATTGCTTATGCAGTTCTCTTCTTTGGACCGCAAATTACTGTATGGGTTCCAAGCGGTTATCACAGCGTAGTTTGAAACGCACCACTCGGCCTCGAATCTGAAAAAAGATTCTGAATAAGCATTCCATAACGATGCGTCTATGTTCGTATTACTTTTTTCTATCATAAGTCTTAAACGATTAATAACAGTTACATTTCATCAATTGATATAAATCAACAAACTGAATGGAATTAACATTTGAGCATTGTTAGCATGCTGTTAACAATATAAAATCCGCTCCATATCTTAGGGTGTTTACGTTTCAGGCCCCACAGAAAGCAGGAAATGAAAGGTAAACAAGCCCTTTAGAATAAACGTCGCCATTGGATACTGGTGAGTTGGCAAAATTCCATGGAGGGCGGATAACTGAAAGAAGTGTTTTTTTGATCAACTTGATTTATTATCAAAATCACATTACCTGTATGTTATATTTTTGCCTAGAATTTATTCTATTAGCACAATTTTGTCACAAATTTAGGTACCGCCAATGCAAACCCCGCAGATTCTTATCGTTGAAGATGAGCAAGTAACTCGTAACACTCTTAAGAGTATTTTTGAAGCAGAGGGATACGCTGTTTTTGAAGCCAGTGACGGTGAAGAGATGCACCAAGTGTTGTCTGACAACTCAGTCAACTTGGTTATTATGGACATTAATCTTCCAGGCAAGAATGGCCTTCTGTTAGCGCGTGAACTACGCGAACAAGCGAACATTGCTTTAATGTTCCTGACAGGCCGTGACAATGAAGTGGACAAGATCCTAGGTCTTGAGATTGGTGCAGATGACTACATCACTAAACCATTCAACCCACGTGAACTGACTATTCGTGCTCGCAACCTACTTAGCCGCTCAATGAGCTCTAACGCGGTGCAAGAAGAGAAACGCTCAGTAGAAAAGTATGAATTCAATGGTTGGGTACTGGACATCAACAGCCGCTCTCTAGTAAGCCCTGCTGGTGATAGCTACAAGCTCCCTCGCTCTGAGTTCCGAGCTCTACTGCACTTCTGTGAAAACCCAGGTAAGATTCAAACTCGCGCCGATCTTCTTAAGAAGATGACTGGCCGTGAACTTAAGCCGCATGACCGTACTGTAGACGTAACGATTCGTCGTATTCGTAAACACTTTGAGTCTGTTTCAGGTACTCCTGAAATCATCGCGACTATCCACGGCGAAGGTTACCGCTTCTGTGGCGATCTAGAAGACTAATTGAATCGCTAATACGCAAAGGGCTTGCTCATTGAGCAAGCCCTTTTATTTTGGGTTTAGCAATTAGCGGACAATCACTGAATCTAATAAACCTTGTTAATCTTCACGTACTTTTCCACTAACCAGCGCTGTTTACCTGCGTCGTCTAAAAGTACCGCGATATCAACCGATTTTTCTGTGTCCGCGTCTACCTGAGACGTGAAGGCTACTTCCCATTGGCTCTCACTATGAGTTCGAGTTTCTAAAGAGTCTTCATCCACCCACCACTCTTTTTCTCCTTGCTTGATGATAAGCGCTTCGGCAGTCAGGTTGGCTGGGAGTAATTGGTCTCCTTCAAGGTAAAGTGAACCTTGAATGCTTTGCTCTTGCACTTCCCCAACGGTCGGCATCAGGTTCACCCATAAGTTACTTTTGAGCTCGACATTCACCTGGTTAATCGTAATCTGACTGTTTTGTTGCCAGTTCACACTTGGAACGGAACTGCAGCCTGCCATCAATGCTATAACCAACGCCAACGGTGCGATTTTTTTCATGTTATTTCCTTTGTTCCAACCAACTTTTGAGGACTTGAATATCGTTTTGGTATTCATTTTTGATCTCTTCAACCCAGTCTGAAATGTTTTCCCACCATGCTGGCATATCGGGAGATTGCGCTTTCTGCGCCACACTTTGGATACGTTTGAGGCCAATCGAACCTGCAGCGCCTTTAATTTTATGCGCTTCAGAAACAATCCCATCTTGATCTTTTGCCGTCATGTTTGAGTCTAAGACATCAATATAGTCTGGCATCATGTCTTCAAACATTTTTATGCTGTCGTAGACCGGCTTGGCACCAACAATGTCGACGTAAGACTCTAACATATCCATATCGAGCAAGTGTGTCTCAATCACAGGAGAAGGAGTCGGCTCTTCCACTGTTTCTGGAACGCTCTCAGGTTGCTCTTGCTGCTCTACCTGATGCGCGAAGAATTTATCAATTACAGACTGAATGGCGTTCACAGCAAGCGGTTTACTGATGGCATCATCCATGCCGTTATCTAAGTATTCACGACGATCTTTCATCACATTAGCTGTTAGGGCGACCAATGGAGGCAGATTGTTATAATGCTCGCGATAATAATTTGCGACATCAAACCCCGTCATATCAGGCAGCTGAATATCCAACAACGCCAAGTCATATTTTTCTGGCACAAAGTTCACGAGCGCTTCTTGTCCCGTCATCGCCACGGTAACGGAGTGCCCTAAGCTCTCAAGCAACGATTTGGCAACAGTGACGTTAAGCTCAATGTCTTCGACCATAAAGATGTTGAGATGCATATTGTCGCGTTTTGCATCAATGACAGGTTCTTCGAGTTCCACAATAGGAACGTGAATCGATACGGTAAAAGTACTACCAAAACCCTCTTCACTAGCGACAGTAATGTCACCATCCATCATATTGATCAGTTGCTTAGATACCGCCAAACCAATGCCTGTACCGACCGCATGTAGGTTGTCTTTGCCCGACTTCACTTGGTAATACATGGCGAAGATTTTATCGAGCTCATCTTCAGGTATACCAATACCTGTGTCTTCCACTTCCATAATAATGGTCGCAAAATCGTCTTCGACATCCGCGCTCACTGTCATCACAACGCCACCTTCTTTGGTAAACTTCATTGCGTTGCTGACCAAGTTCCAAATTACCTGACGCAAACGGGTCGCATCCACTTCAATTGCTTTTGGTAAATCACTCAAACGTTCTAAGTCAAAACGCAGCCCTTTTTGCTCCGCCATCAAAGCAGAGATGCTTTCAATCTCAGCGACGAAGTCTTCGAAGTTAAGTGGCGCAGGTAATAGTTCTAGCTTGCGGCGATCAAACTTATCCATATCGATAATATCGTTGAAGATGTTACCTAGCGTAATCGCACTCACATTGATGGTCTGCATGTGTTTGCGCTGCTCTTCTGTCAACGGACTATCGAGAAGCATGCGACTTAAGCCCACAATGCCATTTAGTGGCGTTCGCAGTTCATGACTGATGGTTGAGATGAAAGTAGTTTTATCACGGCTTGCTTTCTCTAACGACTCTTCATGACGTTTACGTTCAGTGATATCACGGCCAAAACCTACCAAGCCAAGGTGACGACCATCTTTGCTGTAAAACGGCACTTTACGCAGTTCAAAGTAATGTTTGCGTCCATCAGGATACTCTAGCCACTGCTCGTAAGTGATGGCTTGATTATCGGCGAAGACCTTTTGGTCAGTATCAACGATGTGCTCAGCGATTTCTTTGCTATACACATCCCAAGGGCTTAATCCGACTAACTGGTGCTCTTTCTTGCCCGTTAGCTCTTCCATTGCCCGGTTACAACCGGAGAACACACCATCGGCATTGCGGTAGTAAATTAAGTCTGGCGAGGCATCAATAAATGAACGCAGTAGTGCAGTGCGTTCCGCAAGCTCTAACTGAGTACGCTCTCGTTGGAACACCTCGTTTTCGAGATCTTGCATCGCTTCTTCACGAGCTTCTTCTGCTTTAATGCGCTCTTCAATTTCTTGGTTGAGCTTTTCGATGTTTTGTTGCAGTTGATAATTCAGTTCTTGGTCTCGCGAGCGCATGTCTTTCAGTTTGGACACCAACTTGGTTAAACGCTGGCGAGACTCTTCTAGCTGATCAACAACAACAGAAAGAAAATAAACCGCCCAAGGTGTAATCAAGAGACCAAAAAACACCGAACGGACAATGTCGATATCGTCGACTCGCCCCTTGAGAGCTAAAGTAATCCCCACCTGCACCACAACGGCTAATGCCACCAGCGCAAGGGCCAGCAAAATCGAGAAACGAACAATCCCCAGTTTGACTAGCAAGTCGACATAATACTGGGCGAGATTTTTCATGGGTTTCATTAACTACTCCATGGTGCTGGCTAGATGTTGCCCTTCAATGATAAAAAACGAGCAGACATATTCGGCCTAACGCAATTTAGGTCTGTGTGATTAGTGAAAAATACGTAGTGCGAACTGCGCTTGCTAAACAAGATAAAAAGATAAGTTAACCAACGAACGCACAGGTTTCGGTAAGTTTAACGTGTTTAATACGGCGATTTAAACAATCAGCTATCAACTTAGAGCAAGCGGTCACAAAGCGTTAGCAAGAACTTGGGTGAATACAGGTGCGATTACGTCCATCCGCTTTGGCTTGGTATAGCGCACTGTCAGCCATGGCAATACCCATTTCCGGTTCATCACCATGTTGAGGAATATAAGAGACAAGACCGATACTGACCGTGAGACATTCCGATGCTTCTGAGCTGTCGTGCTCCATATCGAGTTGTCGAATTTGTTCATGAATACGCTGCGCTACATTGCTCGCGCCTTCCGTTGTGGTATTCGGCAGGATAAATCCAAACTCCTCACCACCATAACGCGCAACACAATCCGAGGAGCGATTGATGACTTTTGTGAATACGGTAGCAACACTGACCAATGCTTCATCACCTTGCTGATGGCCGTAACAGTCGTTGTAATCTTTGAAAAAGTCGATATCACACAACATGATAGTGAGCGGCAGCTTTTCGCGGGCATGGTGGTACCATAGTACCTGCAGTTGTTCATCGAAGCGGCGTCGGTTCGATACCTGAGTTAAGCTGTCCATAAAGCTCAACTTTTCTAACTCTAAATTGGCTCTCTCCAACTTTTGTTCGGCAAGGTAACGTTCAGAAATATCACGCGCCATGATCAACACACCATTCGTTCCTGAAGCTTTATCTTTAAAGGGCGATTTCACCACATCAAACCACGTACTTTTGCCATCACTGCTAACGACTTTATCTATGTATCGGACAGGCTCTGACTGACGCAATGCATCTAAATCACTAGCAGCTAAGCGAGCGTACATCTCTTCAGGAATGACATCTTGAAGGCGCTTACCGATCAAATCAGACACGTCTGAAATTCCTAATGCATTAACGAACGGTTTATTACACGCTTGATAGACCATATTCTCATTGAAGATACCGATAGAGTCAGGGCTAGCGTCAAGAATAGTTTGTAAGATGGTATCCCTTTGCGCCAACGCAACTTCTGTATCTTTACGGCGCTCCATTTCATCTCTCAGGTTCTGCTGCATTTTGTGCCACTCGGTCACATCATGACTAATGGATAATGTACCGATCAGCTCACCACTCGGTGACACAAGGGAATTTTGATTCACTTCCAATAAGCAACTGCGACCTTGTGGATCCGTCGTCCACTTGCGCTCACTCTTTCTGGTAGCCTCACCCATGGAAGCCTTTGATGCGCAGGCTTCTTCCCTTCGCCCTTCCCAAAATTGATCAAATGCTCGGTTCGTCGTTAATAAATTCCCTTGGCGATCTTGGGTACAGATTAACTCAGAGAGTGAGTCTAGTGCCGAACGAGCAATCGTTAATTGCGCAAGCTCTTGTTGCTGCTCTTGATGAGTGGCTTGATATGGCTGCGCGTAGATGATCCAAACACGGTGATTGCGCAGCAAACTCTTTCTTCCTGACAACTCCACCTTGATAGATTCGCTTTCAGATAAACGCCAGTCAAATACCTGCTGGCTAAAATGACGACTAGAGACACTGTCGAGAAACGACTCAAGCGCACGAATATCGAATAAAGCGGGATACAAATATCCCGTTCCTAAAGAGCGAATACCTAATAACTGCATTGCAGCTTGGTTAGATAACAAGATCTGAGCATGGCCAGTATCCAGCACTATGACTGGATAGGGTGAATCCGTTACGAGTTGCTTAAGTGATGTTTGAAAGTGCAAATAGATCAGTGCTAACGCGCACACGCTAGCGATTAATAACAAGACGACATAGCCATAACCGCCTTGACCATCCCAAAGCCAATTGAGTAACTGATCCATCGTTTAAACCTTTAAAGAAAACTGGTTAAAATATATCAGTTATTTATTGAGCGATCTGCTATTAATTCCGGTTTAGTATAGATAAAAGCGTTTCCCGTTAGGCTTCCTTGAGCACCATGTTCACTGAGAGCTCGACCAATTTCAGTCATCGCCAGCCAGCGATTTTCACACCACAGTGGCGATAATAAGGTAGGTCTACGAGCTGCTGATGAAACGCGATGGTAAATCACATCTGGTGGTGTCATACGAATCATCTCACTGGCAATAGCGACATACTCTTCTAGCTCTGGCGCCTCTAATCGTCCTGCACGCCACGCTTTCGCCATGGTGCTGCCTTCCACAATATGCAAGCCATGTAACTTAATGCCATCCGTGCCCACGGCTAACACTTTTTGCAGCGTCTCAATGTTATCGTCGCGGCTTTCTTTCGGTAATCCAACAATTAAATGAGTACAGACTTTAATACCTAGCGCACGCGCACGCTTGGTGATCTCGGCATAACATTCGAAATCATGACCGCGATTGATGCGCTTAAGGGTGTCGTTATTAGCGGTTTGAAGCCCTAACTCTAGCCAAATTTCATAACCTTGCTGTACATAGTCAGACAGCAAATCTAATACGGCATCAGGCACGCAATCTGGACGAGTCCCGACACACAATCCCACAATATCAGCCGCTTTTAGTGCTTCTTCATACATATTTTTCAGCACTTGCACTTCCGCATAAGTACTGGTGTAAGCCTGAAAATAAGCGAGATACTTCTTCGCTCGATGAATTTCGCCCGCACGATCTTTCAACTGATCGTGAATACTTTTTATCTGTACTTCTTCATCCGCAAACGAAGCCACATTACAAAAAGTACATCCTCCCCGACCAATCGTGCCATCTCGGTTAGGGCAACTAAATCCACCGTGCAACGTTAGTTTATGGACTTTTTCACCGTATCGACGCTGAAGATCTTGGCCGATTGTATTGACCAACTCATGTAACTGCATAAATTCTCACCAACAATGAACCGTAATCAATCTCACTACGATCTGTGTAAATAAATTACATCCCTGCAAGAAAAAACACACAATACTAGTCAATTCAAACAAACCTCATACGGCTCAAAATCAATAAACCTGCATAAATACAGATAAAAAACGTTCATGTTGCGTAAATGTTAAACCAAAAATGCATAATTAAACGAAAAAATTGGGTCACAACGTCGACTTTTTCATTGCATTCTGAAGTGACAAAATTGTAGGATACTTACACAACCCCGTTATTTTTGTGACTTTTATTACAAAGTACACTGCGGGATTTGTCGGTGTTATCCCACTCCTACCTATATAAATCACTAAATAGTGGCAATAAATAAAGGGATACCACCAAGGATTGTTTTTCTCGCAAAACTTTTCCTGCGAGATACGGAAAGGAATCAAGATCGGTCAACCTAGATCGGTGGCGATAATAAATATAAAGGACAAGACGTAATCAATGGTCTAGGTGGCATTTGCCTGCCTGGTGCTTTTGCGTCGACATTGAACTGGAAGGATGTATCTATGGTAGATAGAGAGCAAAATCCACAGGGTCTATATACTCCTGAATTGGAGCATGACGCGTGTGGTATCGGTTTTGTTGCTCACCTTAAAAACCGTAAATCTCATGAAGTAGTGACTCAAGCATTGGATATGCTAGCTCGCATGGAGCACCGTGGTGGTCAAGGTTGTGACCCATGCAGCGGTGATGGTGCGGGTATCTTGCTACAAAAACCTCATGAATTCCTATTAGAAGAGGCCGTTAAGCTCGGCATTAAACTGCCTTCATTTGAAAAGTATGGTGTGGGTGTCGTACTTTTCCCGAAAGACGAATACAAACGCGAGCAATGCCGTGACATTCTAGAACGCAACGCTCAGCGTCTAGACCTTGAAGTTATTGGCTACCGCGTATTGCCAACCGATAACTCAATGATCGGTGCCGACCCGCTAAGCACAGAACCTCAGTTTGAGCATGTGTTTATCTCTGGTGGTCCAGGTATCACACCTGAAGAGCTAGAGCGTAAACTGTACGTACTTCGTAACTACACTGTACGTGTTTGCCTAGAAAGCGTTTCGAACATTGGTGATGACTTCTACATTAACTCAATGTCTTACAAGACATTGGTGTACAAAGGTCAGTTAACGACCGAGCAAGTCCCTCAGTACTTCCTTGATCTGCAAAACCCGACCATGGTGACTGCACTGGCACTGGTACACTCTCGCTTCTCTACCAACACCTTCCCGAAATGGCGTCTTGCACAGCCTTTCCGTTACATTGCCCACAACGGCGAAATCAACACCGTTCGCGGTAACTTGAACTGGATGAAAGCCCGTGAGGCGATCATTGAATCCGATCTATTTACCCAAGCTGAAATCGACATGTTGCTTCCTATTTGTCAGGAAGGCAGTTCGGATTCATCTAACTTTGACATGGCACTTGAGCTCCTAGTTCTTTCTGGTCGTAGCCTGCCGCACGCATTGATGATGATGATCCCGGAAGCATGGCAAGAAAACAAAAACATGGATCCTAAGCGTCGCGCGTTCTATCAGTACCACGCGAACATCATGGAACCATGGGATGGTCCGGCTTCAGTATGTTTTACTGATGGTGTTCAAGTTGGTGCGACACTCGACCGTAACGGTCTGCGCCCTTCTCGCTACACAGTGACCAAAGATAACTTCCTAGTAATGGCATCAGAATCTGGTGTTGTGGATATTGAGCCAGAGAACGTTGAGTTCCGCGGTCGTCTACAACCAGGTCGCATCTTCGTTGCAGACTTAGAGCAAGGTCGCATCATCTCTGATGAAGAAGTGAAAGACACCATCGCAACGGCACAGCCTTACGAAAAGTGGGTAGAAGAAAACCTACTAAGCTTGAAGAAGCTGCCAGATGCGAGCAACCAATTCAGCCAACCTAAGCCAGAACATCTTCTACACCGCCAACAAGCGTTTGGCGTAAGTACTGAAGAAGTGAACGAAATCATCGTTCCAATGGCAAATGAAGGTAAAGAGCCATTATCAGCCATGGGTGCCGACTGGCCTCTTGCAGTGCTATCTCATCAGTCGCAACATCTTTCAAACTACTTCAAGCAGCTGTTTGCACAGGTAACTAACCCACCGATCGATCCGATCCGTGAGCGTATGGTGATGTCGCTGAACACTTACTTGGGTAAAGACCAAAACCTTCTGACTGAAACACCACTTCACTGTCAGAAAGTCGAATTGGAATCGCCTGTTCTTGCGAACTCTGAGCTTGAGAAACTGCGTGCTATTGACAACGAGCATCTTCAGGCGAAGACACTGGATATCGTATTCCAAGCCAGTGAAGACCAAGGCAAGCTTGAGCGCGCACTAAAACGTATCTGCCAATACGCAGAAGACGCGGTTATTGATGGTTACTCAATCATCCTGCTAACTGACCGCGCAGTGAACTCAAACCACGCGGCGATCCCAGCAATGCTGGCAGTTGGTGCAGTGCATCACCACTTGATCCGCAAAGGTCTACGTGCTAAGTGTGACATTGTGGTTGAAACCGGTGACGCGCGTGAAACGCACCACTTTGCAACCCTTATTGGCTATGGTGCAAATGCGGTTAACCCTTACCTAGTTATCGAAACTATCATTGAACTACAACGCACGAAGAAGCTGGATCCAGAAGCGAACCCTCGTGATCTGTTCAACAACTACCGTAAAGCGATCAATGGCGGTCTTCTGAAGATCTTCTCGAAGATGGGTATCTCAACCCTGCAGTCGTACCACGGTGCGCAAATCTTCGAAGCCTTAGGTATTCATAAGTCAGTGGTAGACAAGTACTTCACAGGTACAGTTTCTCGTATCCAAGGTCTCACCCTTGACGATATTGCTAAAGAAGTGCTCGTTCGTCACCGCATCGGTTACCCACAACGCGAAATCCCAATTCAAATGCTGGATGTGGGTGGTGTGTACCAATGGAAACAGCGTGGCGAGAAGCACCTATTCAACCCAGAAACCATTTCTCTACTGCAAGAGTCTACGCGCAACAAGAACTACGATCAGTTCAAGCAGTACGCGACAGCAGTCGATAAACAAGGTGACAACGCGGTAACGCTACGTAGCCAGCTAGAATTCATTAAGAACCCAGCTGGTTCTATCTCTATCGACGAAGTCGAACCAATTGAAAGCATCGTGAAACGCTTCGCGACGGGTGCTATGTCATTCGGTTCTATTTCTTACGAAGCACACTCCACATTGGCTGTTGCGATGAACCGCCTTGGCGCAAAATCGAACTCTGGTGAAGGTGGTGAAGACCCAATGCGTTTCGAGCGCAAAGAGAACGGCGATTGGGAACGCTCTGCAATCAAGCAGGTAGCTTCGGGTCGTTTCGGCGTAACCTCTTACTACCTAACCAACGCTGATGAGCTACAAATCAAGATGGCTCAAGGTGCGAAACCAGGTGAAGGTGGTCAGCTACCAGGCGATAAAGTAGATGACTGGATCGGTGCTACACGTCACTCAACTCCGGGCGTCGGTCTTATCTCGCCGCCACCACACCACGATATCTACTCAATCGAAGATTTGGCTCAGCTTATCTACGATTTGAAGAACGCGAACCGCGCGGGCCGTGTAAACGTGAAGCTGGTATCGGAAGCTGGCGTAGGTACGATCGCTTCCGGTGTAGCGAAAGCGAAAGCAGACGTTGTACTAATCGCAGGTTTCGACGGTGGTACTGGTGCATCCCCAATGTCTTCAATCCGTCATACTGGTCTTCCTTGGGAACTTGGTTTGGCAGAAACACACCAAACGCTACTAAAGAACGGTCTACGTAACCGTATCGTGGTTCAAGCGGATGGTCAGATGAAAACACCTCGCGACCTTGCAGTGGCAACACTACTTGGTGCAGAAGAATGGGGCGTGGCAACCGCAGCATTGGTGGTTGAAGGTTGTATCATGATGCGTAAGTGCCATAAGAACACCTGTCCTGTTGGTATCGCGACTCAGAACAAGACGCTTCGCGAGCGCTTTGATGGCCGCGTAGAAGACGTCGTAACCTTCTTCCAATACATGGCACAAGGTCTACGTGAAATCATGGCTGAACTTGGCTTCCGCACTATCGATGAGATGGTCGGCCAAGGTCAGAAGCTGAAGATTCGCCAAGACGTTTCTCACTGGAAATACAAGAACCTAGATCTGTCTCCTATTCTACACGTTGAACAACCACGTGAGTCAGACGGTATCCATAACCAAACGCAACAGAACCACAATCTGGAATCGGTACTAGACCGTAAGCTGATTCAAGCGGCGATTCCTGCTCTCGAGAAAGGCGAGGCGGTGAATGCCGAATTCCCTATCGTCAACACTGACCGTTCTGCGGGCACCATGCTGTCGAACGAAATCTCGAAAGTGTACAAAGATGCCGGCCTACCTCGACCAATGAACGTGAAGTTCAAAGGTTCAGCGGGTCAGTCATTCGGCGCATTCCTAGCTAAGGGCGTGAAGTTCGAAGTAGAAGGCGACGCGAACGACTACTGGGGTAAAGGCTTATCTGGCGGTACGTTAGTACTTTACCCAGACGCAAAATCAAGCATTGTCGCGGAAGACAACATCGTGGTTGGTAACGTGTGTTTCTACGGTGCTACTTCGGGTGAGTCTTTCATTCGCGGTATGGCTGGTGAACGTTTCTGTGTTCGTAACTCAGGTGCGAAAGTCGTAGTAGAAGGCGTCGGTGACCACGGTTGTGAATACATGACGGGCGGTGCAGCAATTATCCTTGGTTCAACAGGTCGTAACTTTGCCGCAGGTATGAGTGGCGGCGTGGCTTACGTATGGGATAAATCAGGTGACTTTGAGTCAAAACTGAACCCAGAGCTAGTAGACCTAGATCCAATCGAGAAAGAAGACAGAGATCTATTACTCGACATGCTAACTAAGCATGTTCAATTCACAGGAAGTGAAGTCGCTCAGTCTTTCCTAGACAACTTTGAAGCAAGCCTAGCCTCTATGGTTAAGGTGATGCCGCGTGACTACAAAGCGGTGCTTCAAAAGCGTAAAGCTGAAGCGCAGTCTCAAGGAAACGAAACTCAAGCGGAGGCAGTATAATGGGTAAGCCTACTGGATTTTTAGAGCACGGTCGTGAACTACCACAGAAGATCGACCCCGCTGAACGCATCAAGAACAACAAAGAGTTCGTTCTGAACGAGGAGTTTGGTGACAAGATCAATACTCAAGCGTCTCGTTGTATGGATTGTGGTGTGCCGTTTTGTCATAACGGCTGCCCTATCGGTAACATCATCCCAGAGTTTAACGATGCGGTTTATCGTGATAGCTGGGAAGAAGCATGGAACATTCTAAGCTCAACCAATAACTTCCCAGAGTTCACTGGTCGTGTTTGCCCTGCTCCATGTGAAAGTGCTTGTGTACTTGGCATCAACCAAGACCCAATCACTATCTGTAATATCGAGAAAACCATCGTAGAAACGGCGTATCGTGAAGGGTACGCCAAGCCAAAAACGCCACGTTCTCGCACTGGTAAAACGGTGGCGATCATTGGATCTGGACCTGCTGGTCTTGCGGCTGCTGAGCAGCTAAACAGCGCAGGCCATACCGTGACAGTATTCGAGCGAGACGAGAAGGTTGGTGGTCTGCTGCGTTTCGGTATTCCAGATTTTAAACTGAGCATGGAAGTCATTGATCGTAAGATCAATCTAATGGCAGAAGCTGGCGTTGAGTTTAAAGTAAACCAACACGTCGGTGTTGATGTAAATGCTCAGCAACTGCGTCAAGAGTTCGATGTGGTTCTACTGACGGGTGGCTCAACGGTTCCACGTGATTTGCCAGTTCCGGGTCGTGAGCTCAAAGGCGTTCACTTCGCAATGGAATTCCTAGGTCAAAACAACCGACGTGCAAATAACATGGACCTGAAAACGGAAGAGATTCACGCAAAAGGTAAACATGTGGTTGTCATTGGTGGTGGTGATACTGGTTCAGACTGTGTAGGTACGTCAAACCGTCACGGCGCAGCAAGCGTAACTCAAGTGGAAATCATGCCGATTCCACCAGAGAAGCGCCCAGCCAATATGCCTTGGCCTCAATACCCAATGATCCTACGTACTTCGACCTCTCATGAAGAAGGTGTCGATCGTCACTGGAACATCCTGACCAAAGAGTTCATCGGAAATGACAAAGGTGAAGTCACAGGCCTTCGTCTTGCTGATATCGTTTGGCAAGATGCAAAACCAGGCGAGCGCCCAAGTTTCAAAGAAGTAGAAGGCAGCGAGCGAGTGATCCCATGTGATATGGCATTCCTAGCAATGGGCTTCTTACACCCAGAACCTACAGGCGTGCTTGCTCAACTGGATATCGCGCTAGATGATCGCGGTAACGTAGCAACTCAAGGTTTTGCTACTAACCAAGAAGGCGTATTTGCTGCTGGTGATATGCGAACAGGCCAATCTTTGGTGGTTCGTTGTATCAACGAAGGTCGCGAATGTGCTCGTGCTATAGATGACTACCTAATGGATGGCACAAACCTAGAAGCAAAAGCAGATTCACTGATGCTTTCTGCTTAACGGAAGTATTCACGCTTCCCTCTTTCAATGCCATAAATAGCCATCAGCGATATCGATGGCTATTAGCAAAGAAAGAAAACAATTCCTTCCAATCTTTCTATTTTGACCAGCATTTTATGCTGGTCTTTTTTATTTCCCACAGAATCAAATGTTACTTTCTTGTAACAATCAATTTTCTATCTATTTGAAATCATTAAACTATTTTAGCTTATTAAATGGTAAATCGCATATTCACGTGATTATCCACTAATAGCTTGACCTTTTTTACAATAAGCTATAGCTTGTGAAGTTGATGAAAATAAAACACTCAAAAAATGTTAAATATTTCACAGCTTTTATTGAATAAATATACATAAAACCATAAAGATGACGCATATTCAGTCATCACTATCAACGTAAGCAGTGTTGATATATCTGTCGGGATGACGGATAAGCAAAGGGAGAATTGCAATGGCTCTTTATGATCCAAGTCTTGAGAAAGACAACTGTGGATTTGGCTTGATCGCGCATATGGAAGGCGAACAAAGCCACAAGCTGGTTCGTACAGCAATTTCTGCACTTGACCGAATGACCCACCGTGGTGGTATTGCCGCCGATGGTAAAACCGGTGATGGTTGTGGTCTTCTATTACAAAAGCCCGATTCCTATTTACGTCTTATTGCCGAAGAAAATGGTTTCAACCTTGGCAAGCAATACGCCGTAGGGATGATTTTCTTCAACCAAGATCCGGTCAAAGCTCAACTCGCTAAAGACATCGTCAACAGAGAACTTGCGCAAGAGACGCTAACAGTGGCCGGTTGGCGTGAAGTTCCAACCAATTCAGAAGTGCTCGGTCCAATTGCGGCTAACTCGCTTCCAAACATTCAGCAAGTCTTTATCTCTGCACCGGCTGGTTGGCGAGAGCGTGACATTGAACGCCGTCTCTACATCGCACGCCGTCGCATCGAGAAACAAATCACCGAAGATCCTGATTTCTACATCTGTAGCTTGTCGACTCAAGTTTTGGTGTACAAAGGCCTGTGCATGCCTGCGGACTTGCCTCGCTTCTACCTTGATCTTGCTGATCTACGCATGGAATCCGCTATCTGTCTGTTCCACCAGCGTTTTTCTACCAATACTCAACCGCGTTGGCCATTGGCTCAGCCGTTCCGCTATCTTGCTCATAACGGTGAGATCAACACCATTGAAGGTAACCGCCAATGGGCGCGCGCGCGCGCTTACAAGTTCTCGTCACCACTGCTGCCCGATCTTCAAACTGCAGCACCATTTGTAAACGAGACAGGTTCAGACTCCTCTAGCTTGGATAATATGCTGGATCTCTTCTTAGCTGGTGGCATGGATATCTTCCGCGCCATGCGTATGCTTGTGCCGCCTGCATGGCAAAACCATCCAGATATGGATCCGGATCTGCGGGCGTTTTACGATTTCAACTCCAAGCACATGGAACCATGGGATGGCCCAGCAGGTATCGTACTGTCCGATGGTCGTTATGCTGCTTGTAATCTAGACCGAAATGGTCTGCGTCCTGCACGTTATGTAATTACCAAAGACAAGTTGATCACTCTGGCATCTGAGGTAGGGATTTGGAATTACGCCCCAGATGAAGTTGCCGAAAAAGGGCGTGTAGGTCCGGGTGAATTGCTCGTCATCGACACTCGTAAAGGTAAGCTTTGGCAGTCTAGCGAGATCGATAATGATCTGAAATCTCGTCACCCTTATCGCGAATGGATGGAAAACAACGTTCGCAAACTCACACCATTTTCTCAGCTACCTGAGGATCAAGTAGGCGAGCGCAGCTTTGATGAAGACTTACTTAAGACTTATCAAAAGCAATTCGCGATGACGAACGAAGAAGTCGACCAAGTTCTGCGTGTACTCGGAGAAATGGGCCAAGAAGCCGTTGGTTCTATGGGTGACGATACTCCAATGGCAGTGCTCTCCTCAAAAGAGCGCTTGGTAACTGACTACTTCCGCCAGAAGTTCGCTCAGGTCACCAATCCACCGATCGATCCACTGCGTGAAAAACACGTGATGTCACTGGCGACCAGTATCGGTAAGGAAATGAATGTCTTCTGTGAAACCGATGGCCACGCGCATCGCGTAACATTTGATTCGCCTGTACTGCTTTATTCAGACATGCAGCAACTGCTCGAGCTTGGTGACGATCACTACCGTAATACCATTCTAGATATCAACTACGACCCACAAGAGAAAGATCTTAAACAAGCCATTAATGATCTCTGTGAGCAAGCAGAGCAAGTCGTACGTGAAGGCACGGTTTTAGTGGTACTTTCAGATCGCGCTTTGGTCAAAGGCAAGTTACCAATTCCAGCGGCAATGGCAGTCGGCGCCGTTCAAACTCGTTTGATTGATGCGAACTTACGTTGCGATGCCAACATTGTAGTCGAAACCGCAACTGCACGTGACCCACACCAATTTGCTGTCTTGCTTGGCTTTGGTGCGACTGCAGTTTACCCATACCTTGCTTATGAAGCGTTAGGTAAACTGATTGATGATAAGGCACTAGAGAAAGACTATCGCGATGTGATGCAGAACTACCAATACGGCATCAACAAGGGCCTGTATAAAATCATGTCAAAGATGGGGATCTCAACCATCGCCTCTTACCGCTGCTCACAACTGTTTGAAGCAGTTGGCTTGAACCAAGATGTGGTCGATCTGTGTTTTAAAGGCGTCACAACTCGTATTGAAGGCGCAAATTTTGACGACTTCCAGCAAGATCTTACAAACTTATCTCGCAAAGCATGGGCGAAACGTAAATCGATTGATCATGGAGGCTTGTTAAAGTATGTCCATGGAGGTGAGTATCATGCTTACAACCCGGATGTTGTCGGCACGCTGCAACAGGCCGTTAAATCTGGCGAAAGTAACGACTATCAGAGCTTTGCTAAGCAGGTAAACCAACGCCCTGTTGCTATGTTGCGTGACTTAATGTCGCTGAAAAAATCAGACTCACCGCTGCCACTTGAGCAAATAGAACCGAAAACCGAACTGTTCAAACGCTTCGACTCTGCGGCCATGTCCATTGGCGCACTTAGCCCTGAAGCGCATGAAGCACTCGCGACTGCGATGAACCGTCTTGGTGGCTATTCAAACTCCGGTGAAGGTGGTGAAGATCCTCGCCGTTTCGGCACTGAACGTAACTCGCGCATCAAGCAAATTGCTTCTGGCCGATTTGGTGTCACGCCTCATTACCTTACTAATGCGGATGTACTACAAATCAAGGTAGCGCAAGGAGCTAAACCAGGTGAAGGTGGTCAGCTACCGGGACACAAAGTCACCGCAGAAATCGCCAAGCTACGTTACTCCGTGCAAGGGGTGACGTTAATCTCCCCTCCTCCACATCACGATATTTATTCAATTGAAGATTTGGCCCAGCTGATCTTCGACCTTAAACAAGTCAACCCGAATGCGCTGGTTTCGGTGAAACTCGTCTCCGAGCCAGGTGTCGGCACCATCGCAACGGGCGTAGCCAAGGCTTACGCTGATCTCATTACCATCTCGGGTTACGACGGCGGTACGGCAGCAAGCCCACTGACTTCGGTAAAATACGCAGGTAGTCCATGGGAATTAGGTCTAGCAGAGACACAACAAGCACTGGTTGCTAATGGTCTGCGTCATAAGATCCGCCTACAGGTAGATGGTGGTCTAAAGACTGGTTTAGACGTAGTTAAAGCCGCAATTTTAGGTGCAGAAAGCTTCGGTTTTGGTACTGCACCAATGGTCGCTATGGGTTGTAAGTTCCTACGAATTTGTCACCTCAACAACTGTGCAACAGGGGTTGCGACTCAAGACGAGACACTGCGTAAAGAATACTTCAAAGGTCTACCAGAAATGGTGATGAATTACTTCACCGGACTGGCAGAAGAAGTGCGCGAGCTGCTTTCTGAGCTAGGCGTTGAAAAACTGACGGACTTGATTGGTCGTACCGATTTACTTGAAGCAGTAGAAGGCTTTACCGCGAAGCAAACCAAATTGGATCTATCCAACATTCTAGAAGCTCCCGTCTCGCCTGAAGGTCATCCGCTGTTTTGGACAGAGCCAAACAAACCGTTTGATAAAGCTGAGCTCAATCAAAAGATCATTGATGATGCCATGCATGCGGTAGAAAACAGCCAATCAGCAAGTTTCTTCTACAATGTCATCAACACTGATCGTTCTGTGGGTGCTCGCTTATCTGGCGAAATAGCGAAGCGCTATGGCAACCAAGGATTGGCGGCTTCCCCTATCAAAATCTATCTTGACGGCACTGCCGGCCAGTCGTTTGGCGTTTGGAATGCGGGTGGCGTAGAGCTTTACCTCACGGGCGATGCGAACGACTACGTGGGCAAAGGCATGGCGGGTGGTAAAGTGGTTATCAAACCTCACCTTGGTACCGCATTTAAATGCAATGAAGCAACTATCATTGGTAACACCTGCCTGTACGGCGCGACTGGCGGCAAGCTGTTTGCGGCGGGTAAAGCAGGTGAACGTTTCGGCGTACGAAACTCAGGTACGATAGCCGTCATTGAAGGTGCTGGCGATAACGCTTGTGAGTACATGACCGGCGGTATTGTTGCTATTCTTGGTGCGACAGGTGTGAACTTTGGCGCAGGTATGACCGGGGGCTTTGCCTATGTTCTGGATGAAAACCAAAGCTTTGAAGGTCGAGTCAATACTGAGTCAGTAGAAGCCATCTCATTGTCCGATCTTTACATCCACCAAGAACATTTGCGTGGCCTAATTGCGGAACACCTTGAAGAAACAGGGTCGAGTCATGCTGAAAATATTTTGGCGAACTTTGATGAATGGATTCCAAAGTTCTATTTGGTGAAACCACAAGCGGCAGATCTTCGCACGCTACTTGGTCACCAGAGCCGCAGTGCCGCAGAGCTGCGCGTTCAAGCACAGTAATCATGGAGGATGTTTGAATCATGAGCCAGAACGTTTATCAATTTATCGATGTTCAACGTGTCGATCCGGCTAAAAAGCCGATCAAAGTTCGTAAGATCGAGTTCGTTGAAATCTACGAGCCGTTTACTAAGCAACAAGCCACTGCACAAGCGGATCGCTGCTTAGATTGTGGCAACCCATATTGTGAATGGAAATGCCCAGTCCACAACTACATCCCTCAATGGTTAAAACTTGCCAATGAAGGTCGTATTCTTGAAGCGGTTGAACTATCGCATCAAACCAATAGCCTACCGGAAGTATGTGGGCGCGTTTGTCCTCAAGACCGCCTATGTGAAGGTTCATGCACGCTTAATGATGACTTTGGTGCCGTCACCATCGGTAACATAGAAAAGTACATTACCGACAAAGCGTTTGAAATGGGCTGGAAGCCAGATATGTCCAAGGTGGAGTGGACCGATAAAAAGGTCGCAATCATTGGAGCAGGCCCAGCTGGCTTGGCTGCCGCGGATATCCTAGTGCGCAATGGCGTTAAGCCAGTCGTGTTTGACCGCTACCCTGAAATTGGAGGCCTTCTGACCTTCGGCATTCCTTCATTCAAGCTTGAAAAAGGCGTGATGGAAAACCGCCGCCGTGTGTTCACTGAAATGGGCGTCGAGTTCCGCATGAACATGGAAGTCGGTAAAGATGTGCAAATGCAAGAGCTGCTTGATGAATACGATGCTGTTTTCTTGGGCGTTGGCACTTATAAATACATGCGTGCAGGTCTAGATAATGAAGATGCGCCGGGTGTGTATGACGCGCTGCCATTTTTAATTTCGAATACCTACAAAGTCATGGAGCTTGAGAACAACCAACCTTTTATCGACATGGCAGGAAAGAAAGTGGTCGTGCTTGGTGGTGGCGATACTGCAATGGACTGTGTACGAACCTCTATTCGCCAAGGAGCCTCCAATGTGATTTGTGCTTATCGTCGTGACGAAGCCAACATGCCAGGTTCACGTCGAGAAGTAAAAAACGCTAAAGAGGAAGGCGTGAAGTTTATGTTTAACCTGCAACCACTCGGTGTGGAGGTCGACGCCTCAGGTAACGTATCGGGCGTTAAAGTGGTAAAAACCGCTTTAGGTGAGCCCGATGATGCAGGTCGTCGCAGACCAGAACCAGTGGAAGGCAGTGAACATGTATTGCCTGCGGATGCCGTGATCATGGCATTTGGTTTCCAGCCACACAAAATGGACTGGTTAGAACCGTATGGTGTCGATTTAGACCAATGGGGACGTATCAAGGCACCTGTTGAGCAAGCGTTCATGTACCAAACCAGCAATGCGAAAATCTTCGCTGGCGGTGATGCGGTCCGTGGCTCAGACCTCGTCGTAACCGCCATTGATGAAGGGCGAAAAGCGGCAGAAGGCATTCTTGATTACCTAGAAGTCTAATCACAGCTAACCTCACAAAAAGGATCCTATTATTGGATCCTTTTTCTTTTGTATCCATATAATTAGAAGCAAAACTATAAGAGTAAATACAATGAAAAAAGCCGCTCTCCTTTCCATCACTTTACTCAGCCTTACAGCCTGCAGCCAAGGAGTCACCAGTATGCCAGATCGTTCTCAATCACCTTGTGGTGACAAACCAAATTGCGTTTCAACTCAAGACTCAAGAGACAAGTTTCAATTAGCACCTTTTTTGCTCACTGAGTCCGCAACGTTAGATGCCATTGAGCAAGCCGCGCTTCAACTTCCTGGCGCCAAAACCGCGGTAAAAGAGGGTGATTACCTTCGGATAGAATGCACATCTAAAATCATGCGCTTCGTGGATGACCTCGAATTAAAAGTAGCAGGAGACAAACTGATTGTTCGCTCAGAGTCACGTGTGGGCTATTCTGACTTTGGCGTAAACAGAAAGCGCGCCGAACAATTACGAGAAAAGCTCACTCAAGCTAAGCTCATCAAATAGAAAACTGCTCACGGGGAGTGCTATACTCTCGGCCAACTAAAATATTTACCGAAAGAGAGTGTTATGAAAGTTGGTATCATCGGTGCGATGGAACAAGAAGTGACCATCCTGAAAGAAGCAATCACAAACTGCAAAACCGTAAATAAAGCAGGTTGTACGTTTTTCTCTGGTCAAATTAATGATGTAGAAGTAGTCGTACTACAATCAGGTATCGGTAAAGTTGCAGCTGCAGTAGGCACTACCATTCTTCTTGATGAATACCAGCCAGATGTTGTGATTAACACAGGCTCTGCTGGTGGCTTCGATTCAAGCCTAAATCTAGGTGATGTTGTTATCTCAACAGAAGTTCGTCATCACGATGCAGACGTGACCGCTTTTGGTTATGAAATTGGCCAAATGGCTGGCCAGCCTGCTGCATTCAAAGCGGATGAAGAGCTAATGGATTTAGCAGAAAAGGCACTAGCGCAAATGGAAAACACTCATGCAGTTCGCGGCCTGATCTGTACTGGTGATGCATTTGTTTGCACCGCTGAACGCCAAGAGTTTATTCGTAAGCACTTCCCATCCGTTATCGCGGTAGAAATGGAAGCATCTGCTATCGCTCAAACTTGTCACCAATTCAACACGCCGTTTGTTGTTGTGCGCGCAATCTCTGATGTCGCTGATAAAGAGTCACCAATGAGCTTTGATGAGTTCCTACCGCTAGCAGCAAAAAGCTCTTCTGAAATGGTATTCAAAATGCTGGAACTCATTAAGTAAACGACTCATTCATGGAAGAAGTTTTTCAGTCATTTTATGCCAACGGTGCGCTCCTTATTATGTGGGGCGCACTGCTCTTTCACCTTCTTTTACCAATCCCCCGTTCATCGCATCCCATCACTTTATGGCGAAAGTTAGCTGAGCAGCTCGCCAACAAAGTGAACAATAATCACAGTTACTCACAGAGCCTGACCTCCGGCAGTCTTGCATTGGGCTTGATGCTATTGCCTTGCTTGCTCTTGCTGATTGCAGTGGAGCCATTCGTTTGGCAAGTGCCTTTATACGAATTAGTGCTATTGATCATTGCTTTGGACTGGCGCAACAGCGAAGCCTTAACAAAACAACTCGTCACAAGTATGTCGAGAGAAGACAAAGCCCAGTGCCGACAATTACTGAGACCATATCTTAATCGCGATACTGACAGCCTCTCGATCATCGGCATAGGTAAAGCAAGCTCAGAAACTGTGATTATGGGATACTGCCGCAACGTAATCGGTGTGTTATTTTGGTACGCACTCGCAGGTGGTATTGGTGCGTTAATGTATCGACTAACTACAGAGTTAGCTCGAGTTTGGTCTCCTAGCCGACGCCAATATTTGCCCTTTGGTAAACCTGCCGTTCAGCTGGTTGCCGCTCTGGATATTATTCCACTTCGTCTCTTTGCCATACTTTTAGCTGTAGGAAAGAACGTAAGCAATGTGCTTTCTGGTGTACAGCAACAAGCGAAGTCTTGGCCACTACCCGGGCCTGCCTGGGTGTTGTGTACCATCGGACACAAACTACAACTCTCTTTATGCGGCCCTGCTATCTATCAAGGTATACGTGCGGAACGCGCAAAAATCGGTGGACGAATCGCCCCATCAGCTATTCACCTTTCACAAATACATACGCTGCTCGTTTGGCGAGTCTTCGTTTGGATAGCTATCCAAAGTCTGCTTTTAGGAATGATTTATCAAGGATTATGATGAATAAACTATGCTTCGCATTAACGCTGTTTGTTTCGACAGCGACCTTCGCTCAAACACCAGCGCAACGCATTGTAAGTTTAGCTCCGCATGCCACTGAAATTGCCTTTGCGGCAGGGCTAGGAGACAAGCTTGTTGCTGTCAGCGAAATGAGTGATTATCCAGAGCAGGCAAAGCAGCTGGAAAGAGTCTCTAATTACCAAGGAATTAAATTAGAGCGCATTATTGCTCTTCAACCGGATTTAGTCATTGCTTGGCCGGCAGGAAACCCGGCAAAAGAGCTGGAGAAAATTAAACAGTTCGGCATTCCTATCTATTATTCCACTACAGGCTCACTGGAAGATATCGCCAATAATATCGAGCAGCTAAGCCAATACAGCGAAACCCCGCAAATAGGACAAAAGGCCGCTGAAGATTTTAGAACGCAACTGAATACACTAAAAGAGAAGTACAACACGCATGAGAAAGTTCGTTACTTTTATCAGTTGAGTGAAAAGCCTATCATCACTGTCGCCGGGAAGAACTGGCCAAGTGAAGTCTTTACTTTTTGCGGTGGTGAAAACATTTTCGCAGCATCCAGCGCGCCTTATCCTCAGGTCAGCATCGAGCAGGTCATCACTCGCCAACCAGAGGTTATTTTTACTTCTCGTCACGCAATGAGTAATGATGGTATGTGGGCAGAGTGGAGCAATGAGCTTCCCGCGCTTAGAAATAAACACATCTGGTCTCTAAACTCAGATTGGATTAACCGCCCAACCCCACGCACACTAAATGCGATCACAGAAGTGTGTGAGCACTTTAAAAGCGTTCGTCAAAAACGCTAACGATTTCGTGGCAAATACCGTACAATTTCCGCCCATTTTTTCTCACACTATATAAAGGTACTAAGTAACATGGACTCCATGCTGCTTTATATGATCGATTTGTTCGGTACCGCTGTTTTCGCTATCTCTGGCGTGTTACTGGCGGGCCGTTTAAAAATGGATCCATTCGGCGTTATCGTTCTCGGCAGTGTGACTGCTATTGGTGGCGGAACAATCCGAGACATGGCGCTAGGTGCCACTCCTGTATTTTGGATAACAGATACTACGTACTTATGGGTGATATTTGTTACGTGTCTACTAACCATGTTTGTTATTCGAAGACCCAAGCGACTCTCATGGTGGGTATTACCCGTTTGTGATGCCATCGGTCTCGCTGTATTTGTGGGAATTGGAGTAGAGAAGGCACTCGCCTACAATGCATCTGGAATGGTCGCTGTGATAATGGGGGTTATTACTGGCTGTGGAGGTGGCATTATACGAGACGTGCTGGCTCGCGAAGTTCCTATGGTATTAAGAAGTGAAGTCTACGCTACGGCATGTATTATTGGCGGCATCTTCCATACGATGGCGGTAAACATGGGTTATGACCACTCAACGGCTTTACTCGCTGGTGTAATCTCAACGCTCATTATACGTCTCGGTGCTATTCGTTGGCATCTATCCCTGCCAACTTTCGCAATTAACCGTTAAACACAAACAGCATCACTCATCATCGAGTCGACCAAGTGTCGGCTCCTCTCATTTATGCTCATTTGATTAGCCAATTCTTGGACAATTCGCTAAATTATCTCAACCATTCCTAACTTTCATTAATTATTATGTTGCTTGAAGGTATTGAGACGTTACTTGTCCTCAGTAAAGAAAAAACCATGAGCCGCACGGGCAGCCAACTCTATATTAGTCAATCTGCGGTGAGTAAGCGCATTTCGAATCTAGAGAAGAAGTTAGGAAAAAAATTGATTGAGCCAAGTGGTCGGCACATAAAGCTGACCTCCGATGGCCTTGCGCTCATCAACACGATCGAGCCAACGTTCAATGAGTTAAGAGGTCAGATCTATGATCAGCAAGAAATAGAAGATACTTCTTTGATCAAGATAGACTGCTCTGAAACCTTAGTCGCTGGATACCTTAGTGTGATCATGGCAGAACGCTTTGCCCATGACCAATACATACGAATATCGACCAATCATACACCACGCATTATTGAGAACGTCAAATCAGGTAAAGCGACACTGGGATTCTGTGCTGGTTATTTACCGCCTCATCATGGATTAATGAGCCTTCACCTCGCTGATGAACCTTTTTCAATCGTCAGTAGATACCCACTTTCGCAACTACCCAAAGCCATTTTGACCAATGACTTAACCAATCCTGCCAACACTTACCAACAGGCTATTTTGTCAAAATACGGAATTGAGCCTTTGATGGAAATGGATTCATACACTGCGGCAGCACAACTGGCTTTGGGCGGAATGGCTCCTGCTTTAATTCCTAAATCTATCCTGAAGACACTTAATATCACACCCAAATTCTGCTATGACTTTGAAGAACTAGGACAGTTAATTCGACCAATACATATCTGCTTGCGCCACAGCACATATCGCAGCGAACGAGTTAAAGCACTGACAAAATCCATTGCTGATGTTGTTGCCAAAGAAGTTTCGTTGCCATGAGCATCGACATCACAATAACTAGAGGACGAATCCATTTTTGCCCTTTACTTACCACGACCTTCGCCCCTAACTGAGCACCAAGAAAACCGCCAACAGCCATGGTTAAACCGAGCTTCCACACTGGCAACCCGGCTAAGATAAAAAAGAGTAGTGCCGCTATGTTTGACGTGAAATTGAGGATTTTTGTTCTAGCAGTGGCTTCGACCAAAGAAAAGTGACCCAGTGCAACAAAACAAACAGTAAAAATAGATCCAGTCCCAGGGCCAAAAAAGCCATCATAGAAACCGATCCCGCCACCAATGCATAGCGCAAACATCGCTTCAGATAACTTTGGTTCTCCATCGATTTTTCGCGTACTTGGCGCGAGTAAAAAATAGAGGGAAATGGCTATCAAAAGAACAGGGATCAAACTGGTGAGTACGCTAGCATCAATAAACTGCACAGCCTCGGCACCGATTGCTGCGCCTATAAAAGTGCAGAGTATCGCGAAACGCATTTCCTTTAGGCTGACAATACCGTTACGCACGAAATACCAGCTAGCAGAGAAACTGCCAAACGAACTTTGTAACTTGTTGGTTGCTAGAGCTTGAGTCGGACTCAACCCCGCAGCCAAAAGCGCAGGGAGCGTAATGAGCCCTCCCCCACCAGCCATCGCATCAATAAAGCCTGCGGCAGTCGCAACAAAAAATAGGGCCAACAAAATCTCAACCGTGATTTCCACTACACATCCTTTTTATTTAAAGAGGCATCAAAGAGGAAAAACGGTAGCACTTATTCACAAAACCACCAATGGAAAGTCAAGACACCAATCTATTCCTAATTTTCATAGAATTAATGCATAAACTTGATTCCAAACTTTTATATAAAATTTAGTTGTTAGGAAGAATTGAATCACTGTCACAAATCGATTCCTAATAATGAGATCAAACGCTTACCTTTAAATATAAAACTAGACGAATATAAAAAATCTGTTCAGCATGTAGAGTTTACATTGTCAGTGTTCGAAGTCCGATATCTGAGGAAAATACATGACTAGCAACTACCCTTTATCACGACATCAATCCTCAAAAAGTACTGGTAGTATAAGCACCTACCCACTTTATAAATCAAATAATCAACATCGAGATAAAGAAACCATTATCTTATCTATCGAGAGTTTTGATATCGTTGTCAAGAACAAAGTAAAAGACAAAGCGAAAATAGAACGTTGGAAAAACATAAAGGGAATGTTTGAAAATTCAGCAAACTATTATGCTACAGGACAGGACTTAGTTTTTATAACCAACTTATCAAACTATTTGTACGGAAATAATAGCTCTGTTATCGTCAAAAATTATTCTGGAGCTCCACATATCATACTCACAGGCTCCCCTGCTATGCACTCAAAGCTTTCTGGATTAGGAAAGTTTCTTCCCACACCAACTGTGGCAAAGTTCGCTGTTGGACCAGAAGGGGCATTACAATCCATTAGAAGTGGGGGCATAATAACAATTATCTTAATATCCACATACAGAGTGATTGACTTTTTCCTCAATGACCGTCAAACCTTAGCCAAACTATTTGGTACTTTAGCTAGTGATATAATCACTATCGGGTTATCGTCAGCTGCAGCAGCTATATTTGTAAACTTTGCCGCAGCAGTGGGTGGCAGTGTTGTAACTTTAAGCGCTGGCCCATTATTAGGGGCTATTTTGATAAGCTCGGCTGTAGGTCTTTTATTGAATAGAGAAAATGATAAACGAGGTTTAACACAGAAGTTAATAACCTCTATAGATATTTACTTAAAGCAAAGAGATATAGAAGCAAAGAAAAGAGCAAAAGAAGAATATAATGAGATTCAACGTAAGACTCAAAGTATGATCTTCTCTCAAGAAATACAGCGAGGTTTGTTACGGTGAAAAAAGAGAGTTACGACCGAACGCAAGTATTTTTTTATTTAATAGTTTTATTAGTATCCGCAATATCACTGTTAATATGTGGTTTTGATGGATTGTCAGATTTTTATATTAAAATCTATAATAATGAAAGTTATTCATCTTTTGATCAGGCTGATATTTTGATCATAGGCTCTAGTTTGATCTTATTTGAATGCTCTAGAATGTCTGTAAAAACATTAAAATCAAATAAATTCCTAACTAAAAGTGAGTTTAAAAATTCTAGTAAGGTATTTCTAATCATATCGGTAACTAGTTTTTTTCTTCTTTATCCTTCACTAATAGCGGCAGATATTTTTGCAAAAAGTAACGGATACTCTCTTGATACTGAAGAATCAACTTATAACTTAGTCTTAGAAAAAAGAATATACCGAATAGCTCCATAGTTAGTATGTTTTTAAGCTCAACACTGCTTATTTTAACTTTTGCTAATTACCTATCTGTTTAAAGAATTATGATCGGCTTAATCCCTCAGGCCTACAGGGTCAACTTTGTTGTAGCAAGTGGTAGTACTATTTCTTCATCTTTGGGAATATTGCTTGCCATAATTAGCTTGATGATCTTCAAAAGCAAAGCATACCAATCGTTCCTAGCACACTTTAATGCTCTTCATTTTAGAAAAACCTCAATATAAAAAAGCCCGCTCAAATGAGCGGGCAATGAGGTTGTCATGTAAGCCCTGATTAACGAGCTTACTGATTTTTATCTGTTACGCGTCTAGACTAGCTTTCACTTTTGCGTGTAGCTCTTGAACCGAAGTTACTGACGCTTTTGCGTCTGCAGTATGAGACATACATGTAGCGAACGCTGCGTTCAGTGTCGTTGTGTAGTTCACTTTCTCTGCCAGTGCGCCGCGACGTAGAACTTTCGAATCTTCAATCGCTTGACGACCAGCAGCCGTGTTTACGATGTAGGTGTATTCGTTGTTCTTGATACGGTCAAGAATGTGTGGACGACCTTCGTGTACTTTGTTTACCAAACGTGGGTTAATACCCGCTTCGCCCAGAATTACAGCAGTACCGTGTGTCGCATCCAACTGGTAACCCAGTTTCACTAGCTTAGAAGCCAGGTCAACAACACGCTCTTTATCGCCTTCACGTACAGACAGTAGCGCACGACCACCTTCAGGGTAAACTGCACCACAACCTAGCTCTGCTTTCGCGTAAGCTTCTGCGAATGTTGCGCCAACGCCCATTACTTCACCTGTTGAGCGCATTTCTGGGCCCAATAGCGGGTCAACGCCAGGGAATTTGTTGAACGGCAGAACCACTTCTTTCACTGAGTAGTAAGGAGGGATAATCTCTTTAGTAAAGCCTTGTGACTCTAGAGATTGACCCGCCATTACACGTGCAGCGATTTTCGCTAGAGGTGCACCTGTCGCTTTCGATACGAATGGTACCGTACGAGCAGCACGAGGGTTCACTTCGATTAGGTAAACGTCGTTGTCTTTCACAGCAAACTGCGTGTTCATCAAACCGCGTACACCGAGTTCGAACGCCAGCTTCTCAACTTGCTCACGCATCTTGTCTTGAATTTCCTGACTTAGCGTGTATGCAGGCAGTGAACATGCAGAGTCACCAGAGTGAACACCGGCTTGTTCGATGTGTTCCATGATACCGCCGATAACGACGCGTTCACCGTCACAGATAGCATCAATATCAACTTCGGTTGCATCATCCAAGAAACGGTCTAGTAGAACTGGAGACTCGTTCGATACGCTTACTGCTTCGTTGAAGTAGCGACGCAGGTCTTGCTCATCGTAAACAATTTCCATCGCACGACCACCGAGTACATAAGACGGGCGAACAACTAATGGGAAGCCAATTTCTTTCGATTTTTCAACCGCCTGTTCCATCGTTGTTACTGTCGCGTTTTCTGGCTGAAGTAGACCTAGACGGTCAACAGCTGCCTGGAAGCGTTCACGGTCTTCCGCACGGTCGATAGCATCTGGGCTAGTACCAATGATTGGAACACCAGCCGCTTCTAGAGCTCGAGCCAGTTTAAGTGGCGTTTGACCACCGTACTGAACAATCACACCTTTTGGTTTTTCGACGCGAGCGATAGACAGTACATCTTCCAGAGTTACTGGTTCGAAGTACAGACGATCAGACGTATCGTAGTCAGTAGATACCGTTTCTGGGTTACAGTTAACCATGATGGTTTCGTAACCGTCTTCACGCAGCGCAAGTGATGCGTGTACACAACAGTAATCGAATTCAATACCTTGGCCGATACGGTTTGGACCGCCACCAAGAACCATGATCTTGTCTTTGTCTGTTGGGTTTGCTTCACACTCTTCATCGTAAGATGAGTACATGTAAGCCGTATCAGAAGAAAACTCAGCGGCACACGTATCTACACGTTTGTAAACCGGGTGAATATCAAACTGCTCACGAGCACGGCGAATTTCACTTTCAGCGACACCAAGCAGTTTAGACAAGCGCGCATCAGAGAAGCCTTTACGTTTCATCTGGCGAAGCACTTCTTTGGTCAAACCTGCGTAGCCGCCCGCCTTGACTTGCTCTTCGAGTTTTACGATTTCTTCGATTTGAACCAGGAACCAACGGTCAATTTGAGTCAAGTTGAACACGCCGTCAACTGACATGCCAGCTCGGAATGCATCGGCGATGTACCAGATACGCTCAGCGCCTGCTTCTTTAAGTTCGTGACGAATCTTAGTCAGTGCATCTGGTGCTTCTAAATCGACCATCTCGTCAAAACCAGTTGCGCCAACTTCTAGGCCACGAAGTGCTTTGTGAAGAGATTCTTGTTGGTTACGACCAATTGCCATTACCTCACCAACCGATTTCATCTGAGTAGTCAGACGGTCGTTTGCGCCAGCAAATTTCTCGAAGTTAAAGCGAGGAATCTTAGTTACGACGTAGTCGATAGTTGGCTCGAATGATGCTGGTGTTGCACCGCCCGTGATGTCGTTTTGTAGTTCGTCCAGAGTAAAGCCAACAGCAAGCTTCGCGGCAATCTTAGCGATTGGGAAACCTGTTGCTTTTGACGCTAACGCAGAAGAGCGAGATACACGTGGGTTCATCTCGATGATAACCATACGGCCATCTTTCGGGTTGATACCAAACTGTACGTTTGAACCACCTGTTTCAACACCAATTTCACGTAGAACGGCTAGCGATGCATTACGCATTAGCTGGTATTCTTTGTCAGTCAGTGTCTGTGCTGGTGCTACTGTGATTGAGTCACCCGTGTGGATACCCATTGGATCAAAGTTTTCGATTGAACATACGATGATACAGTTGTCCGCTTTGTCACGAACGACTTCCATTTCGTACTCTTTCCAACCGATTAGTGACTCATCGATAAGAAGTTCGTTGGTCGGAGATAAGTCCAGACCGCGACGACAGATTTCTTCGAACTCTTCTTTGTTGTACGCGATACCACCACCAGTGCCACCCATGGTGAACGATGGACGGATGATACAAGGGAAGCCAACCATATCTAAAACTTTGTAAGCTTCTTCCATGCTCTTCGCTGTATCTGCGCGAGGACACTCAAGGCCGATAGACTTCATCGCTTTATCAAAACGAGAACGGTCTTCCGCTTTGTCGATTGCATCTGCAGTTGCGCCGATCATCTCTACGCCGAATTCTTCTAGTACGCCGTGTTTCTCTAAGTCTAACGCACAGTTAAGTGCAGTCTGGCCACCCATGGTTGGCAAAACTGCATCTGGACGTTCTTTCTCGATGATCTTACGTACTACTTCCCATTGAATTGGCTCGATGTAAGTTGCATCTGCCATTTCAGGATCAGTCATGATGGTTGCTGGGTTAGAGTTAACCAGGACAACTCGGTAACCTTCTTCGCGAAGAGCTTTACACGCTTGTGCGCCAGAGTAGTCAAACTCACATGCCTGACCGATAACAATCGGACCAGCACCAAGAATTAGAATACTTTGAATGTCAGTACGTTTTGGCATTATCTACTACTCCGAATTAAGCGCTGTGTTTTTTGATTAGTTCGATAAAGTGGTCAAATAGCGGTGCCGCGTCATGTGGACCAGGGCTCGCTTCTGGGTGACCTTGGAAGCTAAATGCTGGCTTGTCTGTGCGGTGGATACCTTGCAAAGAGCCATCAAATAGCGATACGTGAGTAGCACGTAAGTTTTCCGGTAATGTTGCTTCATCTGCCGCAAAGCCGTGGTTTTGCGAAGTGATCATCACAACGTTACGCTCTAAATCTTTTACTGGGTGGTTTGCACCGTGGTGACCAAACTTCATTTTCACCGTTTGCGCACCTGATGCTAGCGCCAGAATTTGGTGACCTAGACAAATACCAAAAATTGGCAGGCCTTTTTCTAGGAACACTTTGGTTGCTTCAATCGCGTAAGTACATGGTTCTGGGTCACCAGGGCCGTTCGATAAGAATACGCCATCTGGATTTAGTGCCAGAACTTCTTCCGCTGACGTTTCTGCAGGTACAACCGTTAAGCGGCAGCCGCGGTCAACCAACATTCGTAAGATGTTGCGTTTTGCGCCGAAGTCGTAAGCGACAACATGGTATGGCAGCTCGCTGTCATCTTTCGCCTCTGGAAGTCCACCTTCAAGCGTCCACGAACCTTGCTTCCATTGATACGCTTCTTTTGTTGTAACTTCTTTCGCAAGGTCCATTCCTTTTAAGCCTGGGAATTCTTTTGCTTTCGCTAGTGCCAAAGCTTCGTCTAGGTTGTTGCCCGCAACAATACAGCCGTTTTGAGCACCTTTTTCACGCAAGATACGAGTGAGCTTTCGCGTATCAATATCAGCGATGCCAACGATATTTTGAGACTTAAGGTAATCAGAGAGGGATTGTTCATTACGGAAGTTAGAAGCGATAAGAGGAAGATCGCGAATCACAAGGCCTTGTGCATGAATGGAAGAGGATTCTTCATCTTCGGAAGTGGTTCCGGTATTGCCAATGTGAGGATAAGTAAGGGTGACGATTTGCTGAGAATAGGAAGGATCAGTGAGGATTTCTTGATACCCCGTCATCGAGGTATTAAAAACGACTTCACCAACGGAAATACCATCTGCCCCTATGGACACTCCGTGGAACACTGTCCCATCTTCTAGGACTAACAGTGCTAATTTACCCAAGACAACCTCCAGAATAAAAATGCAAAAAAAATAAATCAAACTGCAAACATGCCTTCCTTTACCTATAAAATCTACATAAATAGGTATTTCAGACAAATTGGCGGTATTCTAAAGTTGGACTGGAAACCTGTCAACCTACAATCAAAAATAAATTATCAATTTCTAGCGAGTAAGGTCATTTCGAATCAGTAAGGCTCAAAAAGACAACTTTTGAATGCTATTACATAGGGAGGGATAGAGGTTTAATGAATTTTACAAATTTGAACTTTTTAGGGATCACAAAAAATTATGAGTTTTTAACGCAAACGTTCACTACGACAAAAACAGGAACACTTTTAACGGTTACACCCAAAAATAAAGCCAAAACAGACAAAAACATAACAAAAGTAAGTGCTAAAATCTTCTCTATCAGAATCATTTTATTTACAAACAATTCTATAGATATAAAAAAGCCGGCTAGCGCCGGCGAATAATTATGTATTTAGAGTTCATTCAATCCCAAAACATCCGTCATGGTATAAAAGCCCGCAGGTTTAGCACTCAACCAAACGGCAGCCTTTACGGCTCCATTAGCAAACGTCATGCGATCAGTCGCTTTGTGCGTTATTTCAACTCGTTCCCCGATATCAGCAAACATAGCTGTATGCTCACCGACGATATCGCCAGCGCGAATCGTAGCAAAGCCGATCTCATCTTTTGTTCGTTCACCAGTAATGCCTTCTCGGGCATAGACAGCTACATCATTCAGCTTATTACCCATCGCACCAGCAATAGCTTCTCCCATTCCGATAGCGGTACCAGAGGGGGCATCAACTTTATGGCGATGGTGTGCTTCAACAATCTCGATATCACAGTAATCCCCCATCACTTTGGCCGCTTTCTCAAGAAGCTTAAAGACAAGGTTTACGCCTACAGAATAATTTGGCGCCATCACAACAGGCACTTGCTTGGCTGCTTCATCGATAAGATCACGCTCTGCATCGCTGAAGCCAGTCGTCCCAATCACAATGCTCTTACCGTATTTCTTACACAACTCGAGATTCGCTAATGTGCTTACTGGAGCGGTGAAATCGATGATTACATCAAAATTATCGACGTCTTTAGCAAGATCATCTGTTAAGAGCACATCGAATTTACCTTCACCACAAAGTTCACCGATATCGACGCCGACGAGTGAAGACTCAGGTCGTTCTGATCCCGCGCTCACTGTCGCTTCAGGATTAAGGTGTGAAGCTTTAACCAAATTGCGGCCCATTCGGCCAGCTGCTCCTGCGATTGCAATACGAACCATTGCGCTTTCTCTCCTTCTCTGGATAACGAGGTTTGCTCTCGTTCTCTCGTTTCGCTTAATCTGTTTAAACTAACAACATACCGTGGTTACCACAAGCAAGTTCATCGAGCTTAAGCAAACTCTTTTACAACACGCTCCAAGATAGGTACGTTCGCTTCAGGAAAGGTGTAGTCGCCCAATTCGCTGATTTCAACCCAGCATCCTTCTTGACCTTCTCGACCGTAAGGCTCATTACTGAATTGAGATACTGTAATAAAATCAAACTTGAGTGATTTATCTGGATAGTCGTATTCCAAGTGTTCAAAAGGGGCTTGCTCAATAACTTCAATTCCCACTTCTTCTTCGAGTTCTCTTGTAATAGCAAGCTCAATGCTTTCTCCCGGCTCGACTTTGCCACCCGGAAACTCCCAAAACCCGCCTTTGTGCTTATCATCAGGACGCTTTGTAATAAAGATCTTTGATTTGTCTTGGTTAAAAATAATTGCCGCGACTATGTGAATTCTTTTCATGGGGATTCCTAACTCTCAAGACCGTTGTACTTTTCTATTGTGACAACGAGCTTCTACATCTCAAAAACTTGCTGACCTATCAAACTTAGGAATTTGATAGCCAAAGAATTTATTTAAAAAAAGAGTCGCCTAAGCGACTCTTTGATAAATAATCCGACTAACAGATTAGTCGATTTTGCCGTGGCACTGTTTGTACTTCTTGCCACTGCCACAAGGGCAAGGTTCATTACGACCTACTTTACGTTCATCACGTACCATTGGTTGATTTGAACCTTCTTCAGATTCTTCACCTTCAGAAAGCGGGTTTTGTGCTGCAGCGTGTTGCGCTTGCGCACGACGAGCTGCTTCTTCAGCTTGCGCACGACGCTGTTCTTCCATGCGTTCAACTTCTTCTTGTTGCTGAACGCGAACACGAGATAGAACAGTAATAACATCTGTTTTCAGCGCTTCTAGTAGACCCTCAAACAGTTCAAACGACTCACGTTTGTATTCTTGTTTTGGGTTCTTCTGTGCGTAACCACGTAAATGGATACCTTGACGCAAGTGATCCATCGCAGCCAAATGCTCTTTCCAAAGCGTATCCAGAGTCTGAAGCATGACCGATTTTTCGAAGTTGCGAAGCACTTGTGCACCCACCACTTCCTCTTTCTCTTTGTACACTTCAACGGCTAGGTTGATGATCTTTTCACGTAGTGCTTCTTCGTAAAGCTTGTCGTCTTCTTCAAGCCATTGCTTCACTGGCGCATCAAGATCGAAGTCCGCTTTCAAGCGCTCTTGTAGACCTTCAACATCCCACATATCTTCTAGTGACTGTGGTGGAATGTACTCATCAATAACCGCTGTTAGCACATCTTCACGGTTTTGCTCGATCATGCCGCTGATGTCTTCAACGTTCATTAACTCGTCACGCAGTTCGTAGACAACCTTACGTTGATCGTTCGCTACATCATCGTATTCAAGCAGCTGCTTACGGATATCAAAGTTCCGACCTTCCACTTTGCGCTGTGCTTTTTCAATTGAGCGAGAAAGCATTTTCGATTCAATAGCTTCACCTTCTTCCATACCACTTTGAATAAGGCTCGCCATACGATCAGAAGTGAAAATACGTAGCAAAGAGTCTTCCATAGATAGGTAGAAGCGCGATGAACCCGCATCACCTTGACGACCGGAACGACCACGTAGCTGGTTATCAATACGGCGAGATTCGTGGCGCTCAGTACCGATGATATGTAGACCACCAGCTTCTAGCACTTGGTCATGCACCACTTTCCACTCTGCTTTAATCGCATCGATTTGCTCTTGAGTTGGGTTCTCTAAAGCTTCAACTTTTGATTGCCAGCTACCGCCAAGCACAATGTCCGTACCACGACCGGCCATGTTGGTCGCGATAGTTACCGCACCAGGCATGCCCGCTTCAGCAACAATTTCCGCTTCTTTCTCATGGAATTTCGCGTTCAATACGTTGTGTTTGATCTTAGCCTTCTTCAATGCGTTAGAAAGAAGTTCTGACTTTTCAATCGACACAGTACCAACAAGCGTTGGCTGCCCTTTGGCAACACGCTCTTTAATATCTTCAATGATTGCCGCAAACTTCTCTGCTTCAGTACGGTAAACCACATCTGGCATATCGTTACGAATCATCGGCTTGTTGGTTGGGATAACCACCGTTTCCAAACCATAGATAGACTGGAATTCGAACGCTTCAGTATCCGCTGTACCTGTCATACCTGACAGTTTTTCGTATAAACGGAAGTAGTTCTGGAAGGTAATAGAAGCCAAAGTTTGGTTTTCGTTTTGGATCTTAACGCCTTCTTTCGCTTCTACTGCTTGGTGAAGACCTTCAGACCAACGACGACCTGGCATTGTACGACCAGTGTGTTCATCAACGATGACCACTTCGCCTTCATCAGTAACGATGTAATCAACGTTACGCTCGAATAACACATGAGCACGCAAAGCAGCATTCACGTGATGCAACATGCTGATGTTAGCCGGAGAGTAAAGTGTATCCCCTTCCTCCATCAGACCGTTTTTCACCAACAGTTCTTCAACGTATTCTTGACCTGTTTCTGTTAGGTATACTTGCTTTGATTTTTCATCAACAGTGTAGTGACCATCACCACGGTATTCTTCAGAGTCTTCTTTATCTTGCTTTTTCAGATGCGGGATCAAAAGGTTGATTCGAGTGTATAGCTCAGAGCTATCTTCAGCAGGACCAGAAATGATCAAAGGAGTACGAGCTTCATCAATTAGGATTGAGTCCACCTCATCGACAACAGCAAAGAAGCGATCACGCTGTACACGGTCTTCGCTACGGAAAGCCATATTGTCACGAAGGTAGTCAAAACCAAATTCATTGTTGGTTCCGTATAGAATGTCAGCTTGGTACGCTTCTTTTTTCTCTTGAGGAGGCATGTTTGGCACGTTTACGCCAACGGTCATACCTAAAAATTCAAATAGAGGGCGGTTCGTCTCAGCATCACGTTTAGCTAGATAATCGTTCACTGTTACGATGTGAACGCCTTTACCAGCAAGAGCATTTAAGTAAGCTGGAAGCGTTGCAGTCAGCGTTTTACCTTCACCTGTACGCATTTCCGCAATTTGACCCGCATTTAGAACCATACCACCGATAAGCTGAACGTCGAAGTGACGCATGCCGTAGACACGCTTAGATGCCTCACGAACCGTAGCAAAAGCTTCAGGAAGTAGTTTATCAAGAGTTTCACCTTTCTCTAGGCGCTCACGGAACTCAACCGTCTTTGCTTTTAACTCTTCATCACTTAGAGCTTCGAATGTTGGCTCGTAGTTATTAATTTCTTTTACAATTTTTCTAAGGCGGCGCAGTGTTCGGTCGTTGCGACTGCCAATCACTTTTGTCAGTAGCTTAGTTATCATTTTTCGTGAATCTCTCTTTAATCAGACCGTTCCCGATCTACTCATAATGCCTTCAGTCTCTGCCAGTTTGGAACTAAGAATACTGAGATAAATCATTTATCAAAGATATTGAGTTCAAACATCCATATTTCAAGGCTAAGTTTCGAAACAATGTGGCTTAGTGTAAGGATTTTTCATCGATACAACCATAAATAGACGTATTTGTTTGAAGCACTCTGAAGTTTTTACTTAAAGTGGTGACTGATTAGACGATATTGCATACCACAATATGTGTAATTTATTCAGAGCAGACTTTGCTTTTTACCTTGCTACATTGTAAAACTGAAGCGAAAGACGTTAATGTAAACTATACCTTGATAGAAAGCTGCTCTAGAATAGCTGATATCTCAACAAAATTAGATTTTACCTATGCGTGATCACCGTCCAACCTCGACTGAAGATGTTATTGCTGAATCACAGTTCAAGCAGATTCAAGAACATGCTGGAGAAATCTTACAGCTTAACCAAGCTTTGCAAGAGATCTTACCCACTGGGACGGCCGATCATTGCCGGGTGGCGAATGTTCGTAACGGCCACCTATTGATCGATGCTTCTAGTGCCGCGATCAAAATGAAGATCGATTACGATCGCCTCATGATCCTAAATAAACTTCGTACTCAAGGCTTTGCCAAACTGATGAGCGTTGAAGTGAGGATCAATCCATCATTATACAGAAATCGTTTCGAACAAGACGACAGACCTAAACGTCCACCATTAACAGAATCTGCAGCAAAGTCATTGATGACGATTGCCGACATGGCACCGCCTAAAATTCAAGAGCGTTTAAAGCGATTGGCCGATATGGCAGAAAAGAAAGACCGTAAGTAACCGTTATTTCAATATGCTGAAAGCTCGAATGCTATTAATAAGCCCAAGATTAAAGCCAAATAGCAAAAAACCAGGCATAAGCCTGGTTTTTTATTAATTTTAATGCCGAGTATTTACGCAAGCACCATATTTGGTTCAGCGAATGCTACTGGTGAGCCGACTTCTTCTTCGAATGTAGTCCACTCCCACGCTTCCTGATCAGCAAGAACTGCTCGCAGAAGTTGGTTGTTCAAACCGTGACCCGATTTAAAGGCGCGAAATTCACCGATGATTGGGTGACCACACATGTAAAGATCACCAATCGCATCCAACACTTTGTGAGTCACAAACTCATTTTCAAAGCGTAGACCTTCTTCGTTAAGAATACGGTAATCATCCAATACGATAGCATTGTCGAAACTACCACCCAATACTAGGTTTTGAGATTGTAGATATTCGATATCACGCATAAAGCCAAACGTACGTGCACGAGAAATTTCACGAACGAAGCCTTTTGAAGAGAAATCAAACAGCAAGCGCTGTTCGTCTGACTCAATAGCAGGGTGATTAAATTCAATTTCGAAGTCCATGCGGAAGCCGTTAAATGGTACAAACTCTGCCCATTTATCGCCATCTTCAAAACGAACTGGCTTTTTAATACGGATGAAACGTTTTGGCGCATTTTGCGTTTCGATACCTGCTTGTTGTAGCAAGTATACAAATGGGCTAGCACTACCATCCATAATTGGAATTTCAGGTGCATCTACTTCGACAATAATGTTGTCGATGCCCATACCAGCAAGTGCCGCATTCAAGTGTTCTACAGTTGAAATACGCACACCTTCGTCGTTTACCAATGCAGTACATAGCATGGTGTCACGAACAGAAGCTGGATCAGCTGGAAAATCTACAGGTGGGTTTACATCTGTACGACGGTAAATGATACCTGTATTTGCAGCAGCCGGGCGCAGAGTAAGCGTGACTTTACGACCAGAGTGGAGGCCCACACCAGTTGTTTTCACTATTTCTTTCAGAGTACGTTGTCTGATCATCTGCTTGCCTCTCAAAAATTTGCTACAAAACACGGCCGTCTGTAACGTCGACCGTGAATGCTACCATAATTTTGAGCCATGTCAAATTTATGGATTAAAGATTAATCAGCCTGACGACGCAAAAATGCCGGGATATCTAAATAACCACTTTCCTTCTCTTGCTTCGGAGCCGCAGAGCTTTGGCTCGACGATGCTGGAGAAGAAGAAACTGTATTTGTCGGCTGAGGAGTTACCTGTGGCTTCTCTTGCACTTGATTATTTTGCAAGGTTTGTGCCGGTTTCTCTTCAGCTTGCGTTGCCGCCGCTTGCTGTTGTGGTTGAGCCTGCGGCGTCGGAGCCACTTTCGCTTTACCACCCGCAACTAGCGTGATATCTGGTTTTTTCTCATTGCCAATACCTGTCGCTACAACTGTTACGCGGATTTCATCAGTCATATCTGGATCTAGAGAAGTACCGATAACAACAGTTGCATTGTCAGAAGCAAATGCTTTCACTGTATTACCAACCGTCTCAAACTCGTCAAGACGCATATCCAGACCTGCAGTAATATTGACAAGAACACCACGAGCGCCCGCTAGATCGATGTCTTCCAGAAGTGGGCTAGAAATTGCCATTTCAGCCGCTTCTTCAGCACGATCTTCGCCTTTAGCAATACCGCTGCCCATCATCGCGTGACCCATTTCAGACATTACTGTCCTTACGTCCGCAAAGTCGACGTTGATCATGCCAGGGCGAGTAATTAGCTCTGCAATGCCTTGAACTGCGTTCTTAAGAACGTCGTTCGCACTTGCAAAAGCTTCTAGTAGCGTGACACCACGGCCAAGTACTTTAAGCAGCTTTTCGTTTGGAATCGTAATCAAAGAGTCAACGTGCTTAGACAGCTCATCGATACCTTGCTCAGCGAACGCCAAACGCTTTTTGCCTTCAAAGCTGAACGGTTTTGTCACTACCGCGACAGTTAGAATGCCAAGCTCTTTAGCTACTTCAGCAATAACAGGTGCTGCACCAGTACCTGTACCGCCACCCATACCAGCTGCGATAAACACCATATCGGCGCCAGTTAGGGAATCTTTAATTCTATCTCTGTCTTCGAGAGCTGCGTCACGGCCAACCTGTGGATTAGCACCTGCACCCAGACCTTTGGTGATATCGCCACCGATCTGAATAACATTGCCAACGCTTGTCTTACGAAGTGCTTGCGCATCAGTGTTGACGCTGATGAATTCCACACCTTCGATGGATTCACGCACCATGTGTTCAACGGCGTTACCACCGCCGCCACCAACCCCAACGACCTTGATTACTGCATCGTCAGACATTTCCATCATCGGTTCAAACATGTGTTGTCTCCGTTTATCCTGCAACTCAGGTTAAAACTCTTTTTGTATCCAGTTACGCAATTTATCGAAAAAGCCAGTAACAGATGAGCGTTTAGGTTCATTATAATCGCTATCGTCGCTAGACTGCATGTCTCTTGCGTAATGAAGTAATCCAACTGCCGTAGAATGGTACGGCTCTTTTACATAGTCAGTTAATCCGCTGACTTCGAGCGGTTTGCCGACCCTTACTTGATTGCGGAATACGCGTTCCGCACATTCTATCACTCCGTCCATTTGCGCAGCACCGCCGGTGAGTACAACTCCCGCAGCTAGATGGTGCTTTATACCCTCTTCGCGCAATTTCGCTTGTACAGAGTCAATAGTTTGGTTAACCAGTCCCATAAGCTCAGAGTAGCGTGGCTCAATCACTTCTGACAACGTTTGACGTTGCAGACTACGTGATGGTCGCCCACCTACGCTTGGTACATTAACCGTGTCATCCTTACTGACCAGTTCACTCAAAGCACAGCCATATTTGACTTTTATTTCTTCAGCATCGCTCACTGGCGTACCAAAAGCAAAAGCAATATCGCTGGTTACAGCATTTCCTGCGTACGAAAATACTTCTGTGTGACGTAACGCACCGCCAGTCCAGATGGCCACATCCATCGTGCCGGCGCCAATATCCACCACACAAACTCCAAGCTCTCTTTCATCCTCGGTGATTACTGCATTACTTGCAGCAAGCCCAGAAAATACGAGTTGCTCTACTTTAAGGCCGCATCGTTCTACCGCCTTAATAATATTGCGTGCCATGTCATTATGGCATGAGATAAGGTGGACACTTACTTCCATTCTTACCCCAGATAAACCAAGCGGATTTTTGATTCCCTCTTGGTAATCAATGGTGAACTCTTGCGGAATCACATGAAGGATTCGCTGTTCATCACCGATTTTAATCGATTTTGCGGTATGGATAGCGCGATCCATGTCTTCTTGAGACACTTCTTCATCTGAAATCGTGCCCATACCTTTTTCAATTCGGCTTGCGATATGCTTACCAGACAACGAAATGAAGACTCGGCTGATCTGGCACTCGGCCATCAATTCAGCTTGATCAATTGCACGTTGTACTGATTTTACAACCGACTCCAAGTCATTCACGCCACCTTTATCCATGCCACGTGAAGGGCTACTACCTGCGCCAATAATATTAATTTGACCGTCTGGTAGAACCTCACCCACTAGAGCCGATACGGTTGCAGTGCCTATATCAAGACCAACAATAATGTTGTCATCAGCGGCCTTAGTCATCTGTACTCTCTTCTAACTCTTGTTCAGGAAACCAACCAACTGCGGCTCCTGTATCGTACCTAAGATCGATATAACTGATTCTTTGCGTGTCACTGCCAAGCTTGTTATAGAGCTTAAAAAATCGCTCTATACGCTCAAGAAGAGACTCTTTACCGAGCTCTAATCGAATACCGTTATCAAGGATGATTTGCCAAGCTCGTCGCTCGTTTAATACCAGAGACGATATCGCTAAACCCAATTGCTGAAACTTAGGACTCAAATCACGGTAAGTCTGTAAGACTTCTGGCCCGCTGTCTTTGGGTCCGTACAGTTTCACTTTTTCTTCTTGTAACAGAGCCACATCGCCATCAAAAACAAACCCGTTTTTATCTAACAGTTCGTTGCCATTCCAAATGGCTTCAGGTTGATGCTCTGTCAAAAAAACTTTTACTGTATCCGGCCACTGCTTTCGGATTGCGGCATGCGCCACCCACGGCAGAGCTTCGACACTTTGCTGTAATACATCAATATCCTGAGACATAAATGTACCGATGTGATCTATTCGACTAAATGCAGCCTGCACATCGTCAGCTTGGACATACTCCAGTTTTCCCTGAAGTACTATTTTGGAGAGAGGTAACCTTTGGTCATCCCACATCCAACTGATCGCCGAGTACAAAACAGAACTAATTAAGGTCACAACCACAACGAAAAATAACGCACCCAAGATTTTCTCTTGGCGACCACGGTTATTATCCGTGTTTGGTCGCTCGTCATTCAGTGCAATATTCAACAACGTCTTCGTTTCCTGACTTTTGTCGTGTACTTTTTACCCACATAATTACGCAGAGGTAAAAGTCTTGACTTTAACCTTGGGATTATACTGAGCTCTTGTAAACTATCAAACACTGATAGCAATAAATCACAATGATATTGACGCAAAATCGAGATCTGAGTCTTTATCTGTCCTTCGCGCCAACAATCTATGTTAACCAAGCATCTTGTTTATATTTAATTCAAGACCTGCCAGTTGTTTCGCCACTTTACCAACATCACCCGCACCTTGCGTTAAGATTAGGTCGCCGTCTTGTATAACGTTAGCTAAAACTGAAGGTAATTGCTCGATTTCTGGAACAAAAATCGGATCTACCTTACCTCGGCTGCGAATTGTGCGACACAATGAACGTCCATCAGCTCCTGCAATTGGCTTTTCACCTGCGGCATAAACATCCAACATGATTAATACATCAACTTGCTCTAGAACATTCGCAAAGTCATCGTATAGATCACGAGTACGGCTATAACGGTGTGGTTGGAAAATCATAACGAGACGTTTATCTTGCCAACCGCTTCGCGCAGCATTAATGGTCACATCAACTTCTGTTGGGTGGTGTCCGTAATCATCCACTAACATGGCATGACCATTACCGGTATCAAACTCGCCAAGGTGATCAAAACGTCGTCCCGTGCCTTGCGTACCGGCCATTGCTTTTAGAATTGCATCGTCTTCAATGTCATCTTCGGTAGCCACTGCAATCGCAGCCGACGCATTAAGTGCATTGTGACGACCTGGAATGTTCAGAGTAATATCTAGGTTGGCACGCCCTTTACGTACTACCGTAAATTTGCCTTGCTGACCTTCTTGACGATAGTTTTCAATGCGTACGTCAGCATCTTCGGAGAAACCGTAAGTAATCACTTGACGACTAATACGTGGGATTAACTCTCGAACCACAGGATCATCAATACAAACAATAGCTTGGCCGTAGAACGGTAGATTGTGTAGAAAATCAATGAAGGTTTGCTTTAACGTTTCAAAGTCACCACCATAAGTATCCATATGATCGGCTTCGATATTGGTGACAATACTTACCATTGGTTGCAGGTGCAGGAATGACGCGTCGCTCTCATCCGCCTCGGCAATTAGAATACGACTCGAGCCTAAACGAGCATTTGTACCAGCGCTTTTCACCAAGCCGCCGTTTACAAACGTTGGATCAAGGCCTGCTTCAGAATAGATTTGTGTCACGAGTGCCGTCGTCGTCGTTTTACCGTGCGTGCCCGCAACGGCAATACCATGACGGAAGCGCATCAACTCAGCGAGCATCTCAGCACGACGTACAATAGGGATACGTAACTCCCGCGCAGCCATCACTTCTGGGTTTTCTTCGTTGATAGCGGTTGAAACCACAACCACACTGGCTTTTTCAACATTGCTAGCTTGGTGCCCGATAAATACCGTCGCACCTTTTGATACTAAACGCTCTGTCACAGGGTTTTCTGATAGGTCAGAACCCGTGATTTGATAGCCTTCATTCAACAGCACTTCTGCAATGCCGCTCATGCCCGCACCACCAATACCGATGAAGTGGATGGATTTCACGCGGCGCATCTCTGGCACAATGGCGCGAATCTGAGCTAAGTCTTGTGTATGTTGGATTGTCATCAATTCTATTCTCAATAATTCGTTAACGCTTTTCGGTCAAAGCGACAATGGCTTGTGCGACAACTCGGTCGGCATTCAATTTAGCAGCGCCACGCGCTTGCTCAGCCATCGTAAGTAAAGCTTGGCGATCCAATTGTTGGATCTGCTGAGTCAAAGACTCAACGGTTAAATCTGGTTGTTCAATCATTTTCGCTGCGCCGCATTCTACTAGATGATCGGCATTCAGTGCTTGTTGGCGATCTTTATGCATAAAAGGAATAAAGATCGCACCAACGCCAGCAGCAGAAACTTCAGAAACGGTTAACGCCCCTGAACGACAAACTAAAAGGTCAGCCCATGCATAAGCCTCTGCTACGTCGTCAATGAACTCTGTGACTTCTGCATTTACCACACCATTAGCTTGGTATGCTGCGTTCACTTCTTCGGCGGAACCTTTGCCCGCTTGATGACGAATACAGTAATCACCGCCCAACTTTGCCATCACTTCTGGCACAGTTTGGTTAAGAATGCGTGCACCTTGGCTACCGCCCATCACCAGAATACGAATTGGGCCTTGGCGATCTTGCATTCGCTCTGCAGGTGCTTCTAATCTTGTTAGGTCTTCACGCACAGGGTTACCGACTACCTCAGCAGCAGGGAATGCGCCTGGAAAGGCCTGAAAGACTTTCTTAGCAATTTTTGATAGCCATTGGTTCGTCAAACCCGCAACCGCGTTTTGTTCGTGCAGAACAACAGGAATACCGCTCAACCAAGCCGCAATACCACCGGGACCACTCACATAACCACCCATACCTAACACGGCATCGGGCTTCCAATGCTTCATGTGCGCCCGAGCTTGCATGATGGCATTAATAATTTGAAATGGAGCTGCAAGCAGACGCTTTACGCCTTGACCTCGTAACCCTTTCACTTTGATAAAATCGATTTCAATGCCATGTTTTGGCACCAAATCCGCTTCCATTCGATCCGCCGTGCCTAACCAACGGATCTCCCAGCCTTGCTCTTGCAGCTGTTTTGCTACAGCTAACCCTGGGAATACGTGACCGCCAGTACCACCAGCCATCACCATCAAACGTTTATTTTGTTTCATTAGTTTGTTGTTCTGATTGTTGTTGCTCGCGTTTCAAGCGGCATTCGTAATCGATACGCAGCAATATGGACACTGCGACGGACATAATAATCAGACTGGAACCACCATAACTGATTAGCGGGAGTGTTAAACCTTTGGTTGGTACGATACCGGCTGCAGCACCAACGTTAACCAAGGTCTGGAACGCAAACCAAATACCGATACCGAAAGCCAGATAACCGCCGAACATTTCGCCTTCTTCAAACGCACGCTTGCCTATGTAAACCGCTTTTAACACTAAGCTAAAAATCAACATTAAGACCAACACAACGCCAACAAAACCGAGCTCTTCAGCAAGTACGGCAAACACAAAGTCGGTATGCGCTTCCGGTAGATATTCCAGTTTTTGAATTGAATTACCGAGACCTTGACCGAACCATTCACCACGACCAAACGCCATCAAAGACTGAGTCAACTGATAGCCACTGCCAAATGGGTCTTCCCACGGGTCAAGGAAGGAGGTTACTCGTCGCATACGGTATGGTTCGACTAAAATCAAACCTACCACAGCGCCGATACCTGCCACCATCAACGCGAGAAACTGAGTCAGTTTTGCGCCTGCGATAAACAGCATGCCAAACAGTGTTACTAGCATCACGACGACCGTACCCAAGTCTGGCTGACCAAGCAGTAATACTGCGAAGAAAGCAAACACCATGATTGGCTTCATAAAGCCACCAAAGAAGGTTTGTCGTACTTCGTCTTGTTTTCGAACTAAGTAACCAGACATGAAGATAAACAGCGATAGCTTCGCGACCTCTGCTGGCTGAAGGTTAAACAGCCCAAGAGGTATCCAACGAGACGCACCATTGACCGACTTACCCGCCAAGAGCACGATGATCAGCAGTGCGAAAGAAGCCCAAAGTAAGTAATGGCTCTTCTTAAACCACTCTTGCAAAGGCACTTGCAAAATAACAGCGGAGGTTCCTAACGCCAGCACGAGAAACGTCGCATGACGAAACATAAAGTGGAACGGCTGTTCCGTTAATCGAGAGCTGATTGGAAATGATGCAGAGGTTACCATGACCAAACCAGTCAACATCAAACCCAGTGCAATCCACACTAACTGACGATCAAACATCGCCTCTGGGGCTGGATGCTTGAGCCAATGACCAATACTGCGTTTAACGTTACCTAAACCCACGAAGTGTGTAACCTTTAATTATGCATATTTCTGAGCAAGAGCAGCGAAAGCATCACCTCTTGCCATAAAGTTGTCGAATTGATCAAAGCTAGCACATGCAGGAGACAGCATCACCATATCACCTGGTTTTAACTGCGAAGATACTTGTTGAATCACATCTTCCATGGTGTCGAAACGTATTGCAGATTCATGCAGTGGCATAAAGTCATCGCCATCAGCGCCAAAGCAGCACAGTTGCAAGTTAAGCGTCGCGAAGATCGGTTTTAATGGCGAGAAGTCAGCACCTTTGCCAACACCACCAACGAGCAAGTAGAGCTTACCTGTCGACTCCAAACCAGATAGCGCAGCCATAGTGCTGGCTATATTAGTTGCTTTAGAGTCATTCACCCATTTTACGCCTTGATTATCCGCAACCACCTGGCATCGGTGTGTCAGTCCCGTGTAATTTTTAAGTGCATTCAATGCGTTGTGATAATCAACGCCCGCAGCCTTTAAGAGCGCTAAAACGACCAATGCATTGGATAAGTTGTGTTTACCAACCAACTTAAGCTCATCACTTGCGACGACTCGTTGACCGTGATCGAGCAGCCAAGTGCGATTGCCATCCACCTCGAGACCAAAGTCCTGATTGTCGCTGCCAAATGTCACCAATGGCATCTCTGCATCTGGGAAGGTTTCTTGATCATCACGGTTCACTACCGCGAGATCAGCATGATCAAAAATACGCAACTTGGCTTGTCGATAGTCAGACATGCCTTGATAACGGTCCATATGATCTTCAGAAAGATTCAGAAACGCAGCGGCTTTGAGCTTTAAGCTTGACGTTGTTTCCAACTGGAAGCTTGAGAGTTCAAGCACATATAGGTCTGCGTCATGTTCTAGTAAATCCAAGGCAGGAACGCCGATATTGCCACCAACGCCAACATCCAAACCCGCGGCCTTGGCCATCACGCCTGTGAGATCGGTGACAGTGCTCTTACCGTTTGAGCCCGTAATCGCAATCACAGGCTTCTGCACCGCCCAGGCGAATAACTCAATATCACCAACTACTGTCGTGCCTTTTGCTAATACGGCTTGGATCTCTGGTGTCGCTAGCGCAATACCAGGGTTGGTCACGATAAGATCCGCGTCAGAAAGCCAGTCTGTATTCCAACCACCACTATGCAGTTGAACACTTTCCGGCAAGCGCTCTGCACCTGGAGGGTTTACACGAGTATCAATGACTTTGACCACAAGCTGTGGCTGATTTTTTCTTAGGTGTTTAACGACAGAGAGCCCGGTAATACCGAGCCCTACGACGACAACACTATGTATGTTTTGCCAACGTTCCATATTTGATCACACTGTAAATCTTGTTCTTGGAAAGTGCGATTAACGCACTTTCAATGTCGCAAGACCAATCAGAACAAGAACCATAGAAATAATCCAGAAGCGCACGATTACGCGAGGTTCTGGCCAACCTTTCAATTCGTAGTGGTGGTGAATCGGTGCCATACGGAAGATCCGCTGACCACGCAGTTTGTATGAACCCACCTGTAGAATTACCGACAGCGTTTCCATCACAAACACACCGCCCATGATCACCAACACCAACTCTTGACGAACGAGAACAGCAATAGTGCCTAATGCGCCGCCAAGCGCTAGTGAGCCGACATCACCCATGAACACTTGTGCTGGATACGTGTTAAACCACAAGAAACCAAGGCCCGCACCCACGATTGCTGTACATACGACAACCAACTCAGAAGCATGTGGTAGGTATGGAATATGAAGGTATTCAGAGAAGTTAACGTTACCCGTCGCCCATGCAATAACCGCGAAGCCTGCAGCAACAAGAACCGTTGGCATGATTGCCAAACCGTCTAGACCATCGGTCAGGTTAACCGCGTTACTCGTACCGACAATCACAAAGTAAGTCAGGATAATGTACATCAAACCAAGTTGCGGCATGATGTCTTTAAAGAATGGCACCACGAGCTGAGTGGCTGCAGTGTCTTTACCGTAAGCGTACAATGCAAAAGCCACGACAAACGCGATCAACGATTGCCAGAAGTACTTCCAACGCGCGATCAAACCATCGGTATTTTTGCGCACCACTTTACGATAATCATCAACAAATCCGACTGCACCGTAGCCAAGCAAGACCGTCAATACCGCCCATACATATGGGTTGGATAAGTCAGTCCAAAGCAAGATTGTGATTGAGATGGCCGCTAAGATCATGATACCGCCCATAGTTGGAGTACCACGCTTACTAAAGTGAGATTCAGGACCTTCGTTACGTACTACCTGACCAATTTGCAGCATTTGCAAACGCTTGATCATGATTGGTCCCATCCATAATGACAGACCCAGAGCGGTTAATACGCTTAGAATTGCTCGAAAAGACAAGTATTCAAACAATCGGAAAAAAGACAGGTATGGCTGTAGCAGCTCGGCAAGCCAAATAATCATTAATAATACTCCTTCAAAGCAGCAGCGACTTCAAACATACGTGCACCGTTCGCTCCTTTCACCAAAATCGTATGGTTTTCAGGAACGGCTTGGTCTAGATGCTGCTTGATGTATTCAATCATCTCTTGGTGCGTCTCAAAATGAATGCCTTGGCAAAGCTCACTGATCACCTTGGCGTCTGCACCATATGTGAGAACATGTTCAAATTTTTGTGGGGCAGCATGTTCCCCGACTTGACGATGAAGTGCAAGACTTTCCTCGCCCAATTCCGCCATATTACCTAAAATCAGCCAGCGCTGACCTGGGAAAGCAGCCAATAAGTCAACCGCCGCTTTCATGGCTGGCACGCTTGCGTTGTAGCTGTCATCAATCAATTTGATTTTTTCGCTCAGCGCTTCAACCTCGACGCGACCTTTCACTTTGTTTAAATGTTTAAGGCCAGCGCGAACCTCTTCTAATGTGGCGCCCATTTGTAACGCAATAATAGAAGCTGCGATTGCATTCGCCACGTTGTGTTGACCTATAATACCCAGAGACAGTTCAATTTCTTGTGAGCTTGCTGCGATATGTAGGTTAAAGCTGGCCTCTCCCGCGGCATTCATCACGATATTTGATGCATAGTAATCAGCCGCAGAATTACTTTGTGAGAAGGTGATAACTTCCTTATCCGCCAGCACGCTTTCCCACTTTGTTTCGCCATTGCTGTCTAAATTGACAATCGCAATACTACCTGCAGCAAGACCTTGGTAAATTTCACCTTTGGCTTGTTTCACGCCATCAATAGAACCAAAGCCTTCAAGGTGCGCGGCGGCTACATTATTCACTAACGCGATATCTGGTTTTACTAACTGCGTTGTGTAAGCAATTTCACCGATATGATTAGCACCAAGCTCAATCACGGCATAGTCGTCATCCTGCTGTGAGCGCAATAACGTCAACGGAACACCAATATCATTATTGAAGTTACCTGCAGTAAACAGCACTTTGCCTTTCAATTGCAGAATGCTCGCGACCATTTCTTTGACGGTCGTTTTACCACAACTGCCTGTGATGGCAACGGTAGGTGTTTGGCAAGTTTGATGCACCCAAGAGGCCAACTCACCCAGTGCCATTTTGGTGTCCGACACCACGACTTGTGGCACATTCACATCTAGACGTTTTTGTACGAGTAAAGCACCAGCGCCTGCATCCACCGCTTGTTGGCAAAAGTTGTGCGCATCAAAGCGCTCACCCACCAGCGCAACAAATAAAGCACCGTTGTCAATCGCTCGTGTATCAGTAGAAACCGCGTCGATAAGTAGATCATCGCCGAATAACTCACCGCGAGTGATGTTGGCAATTTGAGATAACGTTACTTTGATCATAAGGCCAATCCTAAAAGCTGCATAGCAGACTCACGGTCGGAGTAATGAATCGTTTCGCCATTCCGAATTTGATAATCTTCGTGGCCCTTACCCGCTAACAAGATGATGTCTTTTGGCGAAGCATTCTCAACCGCATAAGACAGTGCTTTGAAACGATCATGCTGCACAATCGCTTCGGCAGGTTTTGACAGCCCGGATAACATGTCTTTTACAATCTGAACCGGATCTTCACTGCGTGGGTTATCGTCAGTCAACACCACTCTGTCGCCTAGACGCTCTGCAATTTCCGCCATCATTGGGCGCTTACCTGCATCGCGATCGCCTCCGCAACCAAAAATAGCCCACAGCTGCCCCTCACAGTGAACTCGTAAAGCTTGCAGTGCTTTTTCTAGTGCATCAGGAGTATGGGCATAATCGACCACGACTTTGGCACGGTCCTCTGTCTGGAATAACTCCATTCGGCCGAGTACAGGTTGTAACTGACCTGCGGTTTCGAGTAACGCTTGTTTATCCTTACCCAAGCTTAATAAGGTCGCAAAAGCGAGCATTATGTTGGTTGCGTTAAACTCACCAATCAGTGGCGCGTGCAATTGACCTGAGCCAAATTTACCATCAAATTGGATAGTAATCCCCGACTCCGCGTAACGGACATCTGTCGCCCAAATTGCGCTTTCAAATTCAGTGTTCGGTTTGAGTGACACCGCAATCGCATTGCTTAACTGCGACGCCCATGCATGACCGACTTCATCATCGATATTGATAATGGCACGTTCACATTGATGTTGTGTAAACAACCCCAGCTTTGCATTGGCGTACTCTTCCATCGTGCCATGATAATCTAGGTGATCACGACTTAGATTAGTAAACACACCCGCCGCAAACGACAACGCCTTGACACGGCCTTGCGTTAAGCCATGAGAAGAGACTTCTAGCGCGGTGTATGCGGCTTGTTGATTTTCGAGAGAAGAGAGCGTTTTCTGAATTTCTACAGCATTCCCTGTTGTATTCGCGGCTTGCTGTAAATTGTCGAGAAAACCATTTCCCGTCGTGCCCATCACTGCCGCTTTGTGGCCAAGTAGCTCTAGCCATTGTGCAATTAGCTGAGTAATGGTGGTTTTGCCGTTGGTGCCGGTGACACCAATCAAATCCATATCTGGGTAAGCATAGAGCTTTCCAGCAATTGCAGATAAACGTTGATCCAACGTATCGAGGTAAATAACGGGAACGTCATCGATGATTTCCACCGTGCCGTGTGCTTTTAGATCGCAGGCTTGCGCTAGAACCGCATTGGCGCCTTGCTCAATGGCAGAGGCAATGAAGTTACGCCCATCCACAACATGGCCAATCACCGCAACAAACGTGGTTCCAGGCTGAACTCTTCGGCTGTCGAGCTCCAATTCAGAAACAAGAACGGACGATAAGCTAGGGCAATCCACCCAAGGGGAAAGCAGCACGTCCATACTGATGGCTTTAGTCATATTTGTTCTCCGAGCTTTGGCTCAGGTTTTCTTAATTTTGTTTGCTCAGTAAGCCACTCGGCTTACTGCTGGAATTTGTTTTCGTCTGGTGCAACATTGAGTATTTGTAGCGCGCCTTTCATGATTTCAGAGAAGACAGGAGACGCTACCGAACCACCATAGTAATCATCACCTTGAGGCTCGTTTACGATCACAACCAATGCAATTCGCGGATCGCTAACCGGAGCAAGCCCTGCCGTATAAGTGATGTACTCATCGCTGTATCCACCTGCAGACGCTTTACGTGAGGTACCTGTTTTGGCTCCCACTCGATAACCAGGAACTGCCGCTCGACGAGCCGAGCCTCCTTTTTGGGTTACGGTTTCCAGCATGTCCAAGACCTGGCGTGCGTACTTTGCACTCACTACTTGGCGCGACATGTCATGATCATTGCTTTCGATAATATGGATTGGCTCGTATTTGCCGAGATTTCCAAGCGTCGCATAGGCATGCGCTAACTGGATTGGCGTTATCGATAGACCATAACCAAACGCAATCGTGGCACGTTCAATAGGAGACCATCGTGTTCGTGTCGGGAAGATACCAGTCACTTCCCCAACGAGGTTCAGACCAGAAAGCTCACCAAAGCCCACAGAGCTGTACAGACCGAGCAGCGCCTCTACTGGCATTTGCATTGCCAGCTTCGTCACACCGATGTTACTCGATTTTTTGAGGATCGTGGTCAAGCTCGCTTTACCCACGCGGGATACATCTCTTACTCGGCTACCACCTAAACGAAGTACACCATTACCGGTATCTACGATGGTATCTTTATCGGCTACCCCATTTTCTAAGGCGGCTAAAATAACGAAAGGCTTAATGGTAGAGCCTGGCTCCATCGAGTCCGTGATCACTCGGTTACGCATTTTATAGCTTTGCCAGTCGCTACGATTGTTAGGGTTGTAGGAAGGCGCATTCACCATGGCCAATACGGCGCCGGTTTTCACGTCCAACATAACAACGGAGCCTGACGTGGCGCGATGGTCCGCAACAGCTTGTTTAATCGCACGATAAGCAATCGCCTGTAGGCGCTGGTCGATTGTCAACTGGAGTGACTTACCTTCTTGCTTGTCTTGCCACGCAATGTTTTCTACGACGCGACCATAACGGTCTTTACGAATGGTTTTCTTACCTGCGGCGCCAGTAAGCCACTCATCGTAGCTACGCTCAACACCCTCTAGACCATGCCCATCAATCCCCGTCACCCCAACTAAGTGAGCACTAACCTCACCGGCAGGATAGTAACGACGAGATTCTGACTTAAGACCCACACCAGGCAGCTTTAGCTCACGAATATAGTTCGCCATGGCTGGACTCACTTGGCGCTGCAAGTAAATAAAGCGGCGCTTTTCATTGTGCTTGATCTTGTCTATCAACCCTTGTCGGTCAACACCAAGAACATCCGCTAATGCATACCAACTCTTGGTCTGGCTTAAGGCATTTTCTTTAAATATCGTCACGGGATCCGCCCAAACGGCCTCAACAGGCACGCTGACAGCGAGCGGCTCACCATTTCGGTCCGAAATAATACCGCGTGCAGAAGGGATGGATTTCACACGAACCGAGCGTAGGTCACCTTGTTTAATCAGGTTATCCGGTTCAATGATTTGAATATAGGCTACGCGCGCCACCAAAAGTGCAAATGCACAAAAGACAAAAAACAGTAATAGATGGAAGCGCCAACGAATCAGAAAGGATTCTTCAACCGCCACTTTCACTGCTTTTTTCTCGGTTTTCGTATCCCCCGAAGCGTTTTTTTCTTTCGCGACAGGTTTACGCTTGTTGCTTGGTTTCGTGTTGGTTTTCTTTCTAATCATTTGAGCGTGACAACCACTTCTTTATCGCCATCAGGTCGTTTCATTTCAAGTTCTTTTTTGGCAAGGTCTTGAACACGACTGTGTTCCGCGAGGGCCGTTTCTTCCAACATCAGGTTGCGCCATTCGCTATCTAAACGCTCTCGTTCAACCAAAGTGTGATCTTTTTCGGTGATCGCTTGACGCGCATGGTGGGTAGCAAATACCACTCCCATTGCCGATGCCACGATCAATAGCAACAACACTAATGGCCAGCGACCAACGGTGATAAGATCCGTTGCAATCAACTTAGCAAGGTTAGGAGTGGGTTTCGTCATAATAATTAAAGCTTTTCTGCAATTCTTAGCACAGAGCTGCGCGAACGAGGGTTCATTTCAATTTCTTGTTTGCTTGGCTTAATCGCTTTGCTCACCGCTTTCATATTCGCACTACCAAGAGCACGAATTTGCTCTTCAGTCATTGGAATGCCATGTGGCACTTCAGGTCCTTTGCTCTCTTTACGGATAAAACGTTTGACCATACGGTCTTCCAGAGAGTGGAAACTGATGACAGATAAACGACCTTCAGGAGCCAGAATACTTGCCGCGCCTTTTAGTGCCGTATCAATTTCTTCTAACTCACTGTTGATGTAAATACGAAATGCCTGGAACGCACGAGTCGCAGGGTGTTTTTTCTCTTTAAAGCTTTTGGGTGCAGCATCTGAGATCAGCTTCGCGAGCTGGCCAGTACGTACCAGTGGTTCATTTTCTTCGTCTTCACGGTAGGCAACAATCGCTTTGGCAATACGGCGCGCGTGTTTGTCTTCACCAAACTCACGAATTACCCAAGTAATATCATCTAAGTCAGCTTCCATTAGCCATTGAGATACGGGAATACCTGATGTTGGGTCCATACGCATATCTAGCGGGCCGTCTTTCATAAAGCTAAAGCCACGCTCTGCGTCGTCTAACTGCGGAGAAGAAACACCTAAATCCAGTAGAACGCCATCAACTTTGCCAACCAAGTCATACTCTTTAGCATACTCAGCAATACCAGAAAATGGACCATGAATGATGGTGAAGCGAGGATCATTGATTTTGCCTGCTTCAGCTATCGCTTGAGGGTCACGATCGATACTGTACAGTCGGCCGTTTTCGCCGAGTTTAGATAGAATAGTCCGGCTGTGACCGCCACGGCCAAATGTTCCATCGATATAGATACCGTCTGGTTTGATAGCTAAGCCATCAATGGATTCATTTAATAACACGGAAATATGTTGGAAGGTTTCGGTCATAGCTTTCTCGTTGAATGATCTTGAAGCGATTTTAAGATATGTTGCTCTCTCATGCTGAATATTTATAGCAAAAGATCAACCTACCATAGTGTACTGATTTCCCACATCATCGCCACCTCAAGTCTAAAGTCAGACGTGATTTAACGCCAAGTTTATTGGTAATGACAGGGTTTGCGTCAATAAAATGCAAAAAACCCATCACTACAAAAAGTAGTGATGGGTCTCGAATAGTTGGAGTCGACACATAAGCCGGGTTCTGTTCCGCTTGCGCGGCGGTAGCCATTCGTCTAGGCCAGCAATCGCTCACTGGCTCAAGCAACCTACCCGCCTCCTTACGCGAGCAACGCAATGTGGAGGCCTATTTGGTCTTGCTCCGGGTGGAGTTTACCCTGCAACGAACTATTGCTAGTCGTCCGGTGCGCTCTTACCGCACCCTTTCACCCTTACCTGTGCCCTAGGGCCATCGGCGGTCTTCTCTCTGCTGCACTTGTCGTAGGCTTGCGCCTCCCAGGCGTTACCTGGCACCCTGCTCTATGGAGCCCGGACTTTCCTCCCCTTTACCAGTCTCCCGAAGGACGTCAACGTCAGTCTCCCAAAGGACTTCAACGTCAGTCTCCCGAAGGACATCAGTAAAGCAGCGACTACCCAGTCAACTCCGAGGGCGGATTGTATAGAGTTATCCACTCAGAGTCTAGTGAGATCACAGATATGATGAAATGAATGCATTGAGTGGTGTTTTTTTAACCTAACCATCAAACATTGAGCCTAAAAAAGGCCGATATTTTCACATCGACCCGCTTTACCATGTGTCTCGTTAGCCGTGCTTAGTCTAAGTTTTCTAAGCCCCACTTATACAACGCATTCTTCTTCAAGTTATGAATTTCTGCCACCAAAGCCGCTGCTTTTTTCAAAGGCAGCTCTTTGGTTAAAATCCCTAATGTACGCAAAGCATCATCTGGCAATGAGTCGTCCGCGGTTTCGCGATGGCCATGCACCAGCAACACCATTTCACCACGCTGTTGGTTATCGTCACTTTTCACCCACTCAATTAACTCACCTAATGGCATGCCTTGAATGGTTTCAAAGGTTTTCGTTAGTTCTCTCGCCAACACGACTTCTCTATCTGGGCCAAGAACGTCTAACATGTCTTGTAGAGAGTCCAAAATACGGTGCGGTGACTCGTAAAAAATACACGTACGCTCTACCGAAGCAATCTCTAGGAATTTATCCTTACGGCCTTTGCTTTTCGGTGGTAAAAAGCCTTCGAAGCTAAAGCGATCGGATGGCAAGCCTGATGCACTTAACGCCGTAATGACCGCGCAAGCACCAGGAAGCGGCACAACTCTAACGCCCGCTTGACGACATTTTGTCACCAAATGGTATCCTGGGTCGCTGATAAGTGGCGTACCAGCGTCAGAAACTAACGCGATAGACTGACCGGAAAGCAGCTTTTCTACCAAAACCTGTGCTTTTTGCTGCTCATTATGATCATGCAGAGCAAAAGTTTTGGTTTGAATATTGAAGTGAGACAGTAATTTACCCGTATGACGAGTATCCTCAGCAGCAATGATGTCCACCGTCGACAGAATTTCGATAGCACGTTGGGTGATATCCGCTAAATTTCCGATTGGAGTCGGTACGATATAGAGAGTTGGCCCCTCATTCGGCAACTTATTTTTATCTGTCATTTGTTTACCATCACTTCAACGATTAATATAGAGACAATTTTGTACAAAATTATAGAGAACTCACGGCAATGATTAACCATAAGAGACTCAGTGTACCACGCATACTTACTCCTGTTGCACTAGCAATTACGCTCGCCGCCTGTTCTTCAGGTCCAAGACAGCCTGATGGCGTTGATGTAACACTTGAGCCTACTCAGTCTGTTCAGAACTATATGATCCAAGCTGATAGCACGGAAGGCAGTTTACAAAATGACTGGTTGATCATGGCAACCAAAGCCGCTATTCAAGCGAACCAGTTTGATCAAGCAGAACTGTTGATCAAACGTCTGGCTCGACAACAGTTGACCGAAGTTCAGCAAGCGGAGTGGCAACTGGCGCGTGCGACCATACAGCAAAAGCAAGGTAATTACTCGCAGTTGCTGCAATTGTTAAACTTTAAACCTTGGTGGAAATTGCCAAACGAGCAATGGAAAGACTATTATTTGATGCGTGCCGACGCTTATCAAGGCCTCAACCAAGCGTTTGAAGCAAGCCGCCAGCTGGTTGCATTTGGTCAATACGCCTCGTCAGCAGAGCAGAGGGAAATCTCTAGCCGTATTTGGATGAACTTTGGCAGCTACTCAGAATATGAACTCACCTCATTAGAAACAGAGCCGAATGAGGATGTTCTAGACGGCTGGCTTCAGCTGGCTGTTTATGCAAAAACGCTGTCGGGCAACCTGTCCCAACTTAAAAATACGCTAGAGCGCTGGTTAAGCGAAAACCCTTCGCACCCAGCTGCTATCTATACACCAGAAGAGATTCAAAACATTCTCTCTCTTGATATCGTGAAGCCAAACAATACTGCTTTATTGCTGCCGCTGACGGGTAAGTTCTCGCCACAAGCGCAATTAATTCGTGATGGTTTTGTATTTGCGATGATGAATGATCGTAATCGAGATCCTAGTGCAACACTTACGGTGATTGACACCAATGCGTATAACGCTGACCAAATTAAACAACGCTTGATCAATGAAAACATCGATTTTGTTGTTGGCCCTCTAGAAAAAGAGAACGTGGAGTTGTTGCACACAACCATGGATGGCTCAGCAAATGGCCCTACCATTCCAGCCCTTGCGCTAAATATCCCCGAGGATGTGCAACCAGATAGCAATATTTGCTACTTGGCATTATCACCGGAACAAGAAGCCGCACAAGCTGCAAAACACTTGTTCAGCGAAGGCTACAACTTCCCTCTTATTCTTGCACCAAAAGGCAGCTTTGGAGAGCGTGTAACTGAGGCTTTCAACAAAGAATGGCGAAAGTACAGCTCTAACAAAGTCGCAGCAAGTTACTTTGGTGACAAGCGCCAACTTCAAAAAGACATCAATGAAGTATTTGGCCTGCAAGAGAGCAAGCAGCGTATCGCCCAGATGCAATCATTAATGCGAATTAAGCTTGAAACACAGCCACGTAGCCGTCGTGATGTTGATGCGGTTTATATCGTAGCTAGAAGCACTGAGCTGACTTTGATCAAGCCGTTTATCGAAGTAGCGATTAACCCTGATGCGAAAGCACCACAAATCTTCTCTAGTTCGCGTAGCAACAGTGGCGGCGCGACATACGAAGATCTAACAGGCATCATCTACAGCGACATTCCATTGCTGATTGACCCAGATCCTAGCGTAACCGCTGAAATGAACGAGCTTTGGTCAGAGCAATCTAACATGGAAAAACGTTTGAAAGCACTCGGTATGGATGCATATAAATTGATCGGTGAACTTCCACAAATGAAGGTCGTTCCTGGTTACTCAGTCGGTGGCCAAACCGGTATTTTAAGTATCGACAACAACTGTGTTGTACAGCGTGAATTGAGCTGGGCTGAGCGTGGGGCTCTTTAGTAAGCGCCAAATCGGAAATCAATATGAAGCTCTGGCGAAGCACTATTTGCAACGCCAGGGCTTGAGCTTTATTGAACAAAATTTCCTGACCAAGGTCGGTGAGATTGATTTAATCTTCCAACAAGGTGAAACTATCGTGTTTGTTGAAGTCAAATATCGTAAGAACGATCACTTTGGCTCAGCAGCAGAAATGGTAACGCACGCAAAAATGCGCAAGCTAATCAAAACTGCACAAGTTTGGCTTAGCCAACAAAAGCGCTTAAAACACAATATCGATTATCGGTTTGATGTCATCGCTATTCATGACAATGGGCGAGATATCAACTGGATAGAAAACGCAATCTCTGAAGGATAAGCGATGCTAGACAGCATTAAAGACAGCTTTACAGAAAGTATTCAAATTCAAATCGCAGCAGCAGAGGCGCTGCCCGATGCCATTACTCACGCGGCCCAAGCGATGGTCTCAAGCTTGCTCAATGGCAACAAAATTTTATGTTGTGGTAATGGCGGCAGTGCTTCAAACGCTCAACAATTTGTTTCTTGTCTTTTAAACCGTTTTGAAACTGAGCGCCCTAGCCTGCCAGCAATGGCCTTAACAGCCGATAATACAACCCTGACCGCTGTTGCAAACGACTACCACTACCAGGAAATTTTCTCAAAACAGGTACGAGCGTTTGGCCAGCCAGGCGACATTCTGCTTGCCATGTCGACTAGCGGTAACAGCAAAAATATTATCAAAGCGATGGAAGCGGCCGTAACTCGAGACATGACGATTATCGCGCTAACAGGAAAAGATGGCGGTGAGATGGCAGGCCTGCTTGGTGAGAACGACGTCGAAATTCGCATTCCATCACACCGCACTGCACGTATTCACGAAGTACATATGGTGACACTCCATTGTCTTTGTGATCTTATTGACCAGGTGCTTTTCCCTGCTCATGAAGAGTAACCAAGACTGAGGGTCAGAATTATGATACGTAGCCTCGTTATCTTATTAACAGCATTGAGTTTAAGTGGTTGCGCTGGCTTGTTTATCGCTGGCGCTGCAACCACAGCAAATATTGTCACGGACACACGCAGTACAAAACAAATTTGGCAGGACAACAACATCGAATTCGAAGTTGCGGCGATCGGGAATAAGGCGCCGTTTAAAGGTGAGGTTCGTGTGGTTGCCAGCTCCTATAACGGTACGGTTGTTCTTATGGGTCAGGCTCCAACGCAAGACCTTATCCATGCTTTAGAGCGAAGAGCTCGAGAAGTTAGTGGTGTGAAAGTCATACACAATCAAATCAAACAAAAAGAGCCACTCACTGTCACTCAAATTAGCAACGACAGTTGGATCACAACCAAAGTAAAATCAGCCTTGCTGACCGACTCTGAACTCAATGGCGTTAAGGTTAAAGTGATCACCGAAGACGGCGACGTTTTTCTGTTTGGTTATGTCACACCAGAGCAAGGCGAGCGAGCGACAGAAATCGCGCGTAATATCTCTGGCGTAAAACAAGTCATTAAAGGGTTCCAATATGGCGAAATGGAACCTGTTGAAGTGGACTTACCGAGTGACGGTGTACAAACAATAGAAAGTGAGACAAACGCGGAAAATGAAGCCAACGTCGAAGCATTTACGATCAGTGAGTAATTGCGAAACATCACTTGAAAACACGTCAAGACACTAAAAAGAAAAAAAGCAGCGTTACGCTGCTTTTTTATTATTTAATCACTCTTAAGCTTGGTTTGCCTTTTGGTCGAGGAGCATCGTCCTCTTCGGCATCCGAATCAGAGGCAAACTCAGAAGGCTCATCGCTAACCGTTGTAAACGATGGGGATGATTCTTCCTCGGTCATCGCTTCTTCTTCTTCGATGTGAGTGTACGCTTCTTCTGGTTCAAACATAGTACCAGCACCATTCTCACGCGCATAAATAGCTTGGACAGCATACACCGGCACAATTACTGAGTGCGGACGACCGCTAAAGCGAGCATGGAAGGTAATCGCATCATTACCTAACTCAAGATTACCCACCGCACGTGGTGCAATATTCAAAATAATTTGACCATCTTGAATAAACTCAACCGGTACACGTACGCCCGGCATCGTTGCATCCACCACTAAGTGAGGAGTCAAGTCATTGTCTACTAGCCAATCGTAAAATGCGCGAAGCATATACGGGCGGCGAGCAGTCATTTTTGCAATATCCATAACGTGTTTAAAATCGCTTAGCGAACTAGGCGCATTTCACGTTCAGCTTCAGTTAAAGAAGCAAGGAACGAATCACGTTCAAATACGCGGTTCATGTACACCTTGATTTCTTTTGAACCAGGGCCAACCAGATCGATACCAAGTTGAGGCAGACGCCACAATAATGGAGCTAGGTAACAGTCGATCAAGCTGAATTCTTCGCTCATGAAGTACTCATATTCAGCAAAAATTGGCGCTAATGTCAGAAGATCATTACGCAGCTTTGTGCGTGCTTTTTCTGATTCTTCCGCATTACCTTTCATCACTTTTTCAGCGAGTGAATACCAGTTGCGTTCGATACGGTACATCATCAAGCGGCTGTTGCCACGAGCAACAGGGTAAACCGGCATTAGAGGTGGATGAGGGAAACGCTCGTCCAAGTACTCCATGATGATTTTTGAATCGTAAAGAGCTAGCTCACGGTCAACAAGAGTTGGCACTGATTTATATGGGTTTAGCTCAACAAGCTCAGCAGGAAGGTTTGCTTCGTCAACAAGCTCAACTTCAACACTTACGCCTTTTTCAGCTAGTACAATGCGAACCTGATGGCTATACAAATCTGATGCACTTGAGAAAAGAGTCATCACAGAACGTTTATTGGCAGCTACAGCCATGGAGCCCTCCAGTACACTTACAAATAAAAACAATGGAGGCTAAGCCTCCATTGTACATCAATTAAAATTGGGAATTAGCACGGTATTTTAGCACAATTAATGCACATCGCGCCAATACTCTTTCTTGAGCATCACGACAACGATGGTTAGAAGCACTAAGAAGCCCATTACCCACCAACCTAAAGCATGACGCTCAAGCTGCACTGGGTCACCTGAATAAACCAAGAAGTTCACTAGGTCGCCAACCGCTTTGTCGTATTCGCCTTCGCTCAGCTCACCCGTACCATCTGTTTCAGTACCAACAACAACTTGTACTTCTTCGCCATCTACGATTTTCGTATCGTAAATCGGCGTCGGGATACCCTGTAGCTCTTCAAGCACATGTGGCATACCAACACTCGGGAAGACAATGTTGTTCACGCCGAATGGACGAGATGGATCAACATAGAAAGAGCGTAAGTAAGTGTATAACCAATCAGCACCACGAACTCGTGCAACCAACGTAAGATCTGGTGGTGGAGCACCAAACCAGTTTGCCGCTTGCTTCGGTGGCATTGCATTGACCATTAGATCACCGATTTTCGCTTCAGGATTGAAAATCAGGTTTTCTTTCATTAAGTCTGTTGGAATTTCCAAGTCTGTTGCTACACGCTCATAACGCTGATACTGCGTTGAGTGACAAGCAAAACAGTAGTTCATGAACAACTTCGCACCGTTTTGTAGCGAAGCTTTATCCGTTAGGTCAACATTCGCTTTATCAAGCGGAACGTTAGCCCCCGCTGCCATCGCTAGTGATGGCAACATAGCAAATAGAATTACAATCCACTTCTTCATTTGAATGTCACCCTCTCTGGTAATGGTTTGGTTGCTTCATTTTTGCTGTAGAAGAACAGCAACACAAAGAACATGAAGTAACACAAGCTAAAGATCTGAGATAGTAGTGTGTACGTTGGTGTTGCAGGTAACGCACCTAAAATACCCAGAGCGATAAAGGCGATAGTGAACTGTACAATATTCAACAGATGAAGTTTGCTACGGTAACGGTATGAACGAACTTTACAACGATCCAACCAAGGTAGAACAAACAGCACTGCAATTGACGCACCCATTAGGATAACACCTAATAGTTTGTCTGGAACCGCACGTAAAATTGCGTAAAACGGCGTGAAGTACCATACAGGAGCAATGTGCTCTGGTGTCTTCAGTGGGTTGGCCGCTTCAAAGTTAGGCGGTTCAAGGAAGTATCCTCCCATTTCTGGGTTAAAGAACAGCACGTAACAGAAGAAGAACAAGAAACCAGCCACACCAACTAAGTCCTTAACCGTACCGTATGGGTGGAAAGGAATAGAGTCGATAATGTCGTATTTCTTCGTGTAGTAATCGTGGAACTTGAACTGTGTCTTGTAATCATCGCCCATTGAACCTTTTGGTAGCTTAGTTTCGATACCATCAGGGTTGTTTGAGCCGACTTCGTGCAGCGCCAATACGTGCAGAACCACAAGAAGAAGTAGAACGATAGGCAGTGCAATAACGTGTAGTGCGAAGAAACGGTTTAACGTTGCACCAGAGATGATGTAGTCACCACGGATCCAAAGCGTTAGGTCATCACCGATAACAGGAATCGCACCAAACAAAGAAATGATTACCTGCGCACCCCAGTATGACATCTGACCCCATGGCAGTAGGTAACCCATGAATGCTTCAGCCATTAGAACGAGGAAGATCAACATACCGAAGATCCACAGTAGTTCACGAGGTTTTTGGTATGAGCCGTAGATCAGGCCACGGAACATGTGCAAGTACACAACAACGAAAAACGCAGATGCGCCAGTTGAGTGCATGTAACGTAGAAGCCAACCGTACTCTACATCACGCATGATGTACTCGATAGAAGCAAACGCACCGTCACCAGAAGGAACGTAGTTCATCGTTAGCCAGATACCCGTTAGGATTTGGTTAACCAGAACCAGCATCGCCAGAGAACCGAAAAGGTACCAAAAGTTGAAGTTCTTAGGCATTGGGTATTCAGACAAATGCTTTTTATAAGCATTCATTGCAGGAATACGCTTTTCAACCCAGTCTAACATTGCTTGCATTATGCATCCCCCTCATCAACACCCACAATGAGCTTGGTGTCGCTCAAATACATGTGCTTAGGAACGACAAGGTTCAATGGAGCAGGTACCCCTTGGAACACTCGACCAGCCATATCGAACTTAGAACCATGACAAGGACAGAAGAAGCCAGATCTTACGCCCTGGACCTGCTCTGAGAAAGAGTCTGGTAGATAGGTTGGTGAACAACCTAGGTGAGTACAGAAACCAACAGCGACAAAAAACTCTTCCTTAATCGAACGAAACTCATTCTGAGCGTACTCAGGCTGCTGTTCCATTTCAGATTGCGGATCACGAAGCTTATCGCCGATCGTTTTTAAGTTATCTAGAACGCTTTGAGTGCGGCGAACAATCCATACAGGTTTCCCCTGCCACTCGACACGAACCAGCTGACCTGGTTCAATTTTACTTATATCCACTTCCACCGGTGCACCTGCCGCTTTGGCTTTAGCACTCGGATTCCATGATTTGATAAAAGGCACGGCGACGGCGACTGCCCCTAACCCACCAACAACTGCCGTTGTAGCGGTTAGAAAACGCCTGCGACCGTTATTTAAAGGCGCGTTGCTCATCCAAACATTCTCCCATTTGCTCCCTTTGGATCGTTATTATTCCGCTTATAAGAGCATGGCTAACAAATAATGAATTTAGTTCTATTTATTGGAGGGAAATGATAAAGAAAACCCTACTTTTTGACAAGATAAAGCTACCTTTTTGTAACATTTGTGAGGCAAATCGCTCGCGTCGTCACAAAAGCGGCAGAATTATAAAAAATTGATGTGATTTGTAACAAGAAAGCACAACATGGAAGTTCTGCTGAAAGCTATTCAAACCTTTTATCTTGGTAGTTTTCAGTTAATTACACAGCAAAATATTTCTTAGTGCACATTCAACTTACGTTATTTGTATTTTCACTTTTGTAGCACGCCGCATACGCAAAAAAGACGAGTAGGCATTTTAAAACATGTTGCAGGGATATTAAGACGCAAAGGCACCCACAGCAGATAAATAAGCTTATGACGTATGGTAAGGAAGAAGCCTTACTCTGAGCCTAGTTATAAGTGAATACAAATGGATATTGATAGGCAGGTATTATTTCTTTAAAAACAAAAAAGCCCGGCATAGAGCCGAGCTTTTGGTACACAGTTTCCAGAATAACTCTGAAAAGCAGAATTTCCAATAAGAGGAAATTAACGCTTAGAGAACTGTGGACGACGACGTGCTTTACGTAGACCAACTTTCTTACGTTCAACGCAACGAGCGTCACGAGTAACGTAGCCAGCTGCGCGTAGAGCAGGACGTAGAGACTCATCGTATTCCATAAGCGCGCGAGTGATACCGTGACGGATAGCACCAGCTTGACCAGAAATACCGCCGCCTTTAACTGTTACGTAAAGGTCTAGCTTTTCAGTTAGTTCAACAAGTTCTAGAGGTTGTTGTACAACCATGCGAGCTGTTGGACGACCGAAGTATTCGTCAAGGTTACGCTTGTTTACTACAATGTTGCCGCTGCCTGGTTTAATAAAAACACGTGCAGCTGAGCTTTTGCGACGGCCAGTGCCGTAGTATTGATTCTCTGCCATTTTCGAAATCCCCAATTAGATGTCTAGTACTTGTGGTTGTTGAGCAACATGGTTGTGCTCAGCGCCTGCGTAAACTTTAAGCTTACGGTACATAGCACGGCCTAGAGGACCACGTGGAAGCATGCCTTTAACTGCAAGCTCAAGAACCATCTCAGGTTTACGATCGATCAACTTTTCAAAAGTGATAGATTTTAGACCACCTGGGAACTCAGAGTGACGGTAGTACACTTTGTTCTTAGCTTTGTTACCAGTTACAGCAACTTTCTCAGCGTTGATAACGATGATGTAGTCACCAGCGTCAACGTGAGGAGTGTATTCAGCTTTATGTTTGCCACGTAGGCGAGATGCAATTTCACTTGCTAGACGACCAAGAGTTTTACCTTCAGCGTCTACAACGTACCAGTCGCGTTTTACAGTTTCTGGTTTAGCAACGAAAGTTTTCATGCTAATAATAACCCGTTAATTAAAATTTAAACTTTAAGGAACACCGTTCTGGTGCTCCCACACTGTCTAAGAGCCCAGTCATCACCCCTTCGAGTCGTTGGTACTCTCGACCTTCAATTTCGAAATAACTTCGATAATCCGGTCTGCAGTAACGGTGGGTCGCAGGATTATAGAGAAGAGCGAAGAAAAAATCACCTTTTTTTGCGCCAAATCACTAATTTTTTCTTCACTTTTTAAGAACACACTAGATTTAGGCCAAATGCTCACGCGCGAGGTACTCATGACTTTGCATCTCAGTGAGCCGAGACAAACAGCGCTTAAATTCAAACTCGAGCTGCCCCTCAGTATATAAGTCTTCCATTGGCACTTCAGCAGAAATAATCAACTTCACATTGCGCTCGTAAAACTCATCGACCAGTGCGATAAAACGCCTCGCAGCGTCATCTATTTTTCGGTTCATCTGTTGAACGTCCGCCAATAATACCGTGTGATAAATTCGGGACAGCTCAATGTAGTCATTTTGACTGCGAGCGGTTTGGCATAACTGAGCAAACGACGCATGCAGAACCCCATCACTCGCTTCAATTACCTCAAGCTGACGGTGATTAACTTCGATTTGATGAGCGACGATCTGACGTTCGCCCGTCAGCTGCTGATAATACTTGTTGAGATTAATGTTGGCCTGTTCATCAAGTGGATAATGGTATATTTCGGCCTGTTCAAGCGTTCTTAAGCGATAATCAACGCCACTATCAACATTCAACACGTCACAACGTGCCAAAATCATATCAATTGCAGGCAAAAAGCGCGCTCTTTGTAAGCCATTACGATATAAGTTCTGCGGTTCGATGTTTGAAGTCGCGACTAGGATCATCTGTCGCTTGAACATCTCTTGGAGTAACGTTGCAAGGATCATCGCATCCGTAATGTCAGAGACAAAAAATTCATCAAAGCAAACCACATCCGCTTCTTCTTTGAATTTATCCGCTACTTTTGCTAGCGGATTTTCGACATCACCTAACAGCTTCAACTCATCATGTACTCGATACATGAAGCGGTGAAAGTGTACGCGCATTTTTCTTTGGGTTGGTAAAGCATCAAAAAACGCATCCATGAGGTACGTTTTACCGCGTCCGACTCCTCCCCAAAAGTAAAGACCTTTTGGGGGTTCAGGCATGTCGATTTTTTTCCCCATGAGCTTTTGCCATTTGGAAAGCTGGGACACAGGAGCTGACTGAAATTCAACGATAGCATGGTAAAGCTTATCTAATGCAACGACCGCTTGATACTGAGCTTCATCACGCTGAAACCCGTGTTCCGCTATGTCTTTTTGATATTGTTGTAGTGGTGTCATCGTATTAAGTCGTATAGAGGTACTGGGAAAAGGGTTACCTCGGGGTCAACTTTGAGAATAGAGAGAAGTAGTTATCAGTCCCCGAAGACATACTGCTATTTTTCTTTATCGGCTGTTCAAGCCATAGTAACATGGACTAGCACCGCGTGTAACTAAGTAGTAAAAGACTTGTTAAAACAACTATAAGGAGCAGTTATGCCTTGGATTTATGCCATTGTGGGTTTGCTGGTCGGTACAATCGTAGGCGTAGTCATTAGTAGACTAACCACCCCTGAATACAAGAAACAAAAGTCTGTGCAGAAAGAACTTGAAGCGGCCAAGTTTGAACTAGAGCAACAACGTCAAGAGCTCGTCGATCATTTTGCACAAACCGCAGAAATGTTGGATACACTAGGTAAAGATTACACCAAGCTGTACCAACATATGGCTAAGACCTCTTCTGAGCTTTTGCCAAACTTGCCAGAGCAAGACAACCCGTTTGATAAGAAAACGGCAATGTCTTCTGAAGCTATTGCAGAAGATCAACCAGAGTTTAACGAACAGCCAAAAGACTACGCCAATGGCGCAACGGGTCTTTTAAAGGATCAAGAGAAAGAAATCATTAATGCTCCCGAAGCGGTAACCGCAAAAGCATCATAACCTTCTCTTACCTCTACCTACTAGGGCCGATACATTTGTATCGGCCCTTTTTTGAACTTTTTCTTCTTACCTTTGCTCTAACTTGGATGTGAACTGCCTCCCCCTTTGATTATCCGAACTAGGCCCTATATTAGTTATTAACAAAGTGAACTAACCGTTCGGATATTTCTTTTTGGCAGACATGTTTCAAGAGGAGTTATTGGATGAAAAAACCACTGCTTGCGCTCACCGTTCTATCTCTGAGTTTGGGCTCTATTATTGCGCCAGTTCAAGCCACCGCAGCATTACCTTTAAATGTGGATGGCCAACAGTTACCTAGCTTGGCGCCCATGCTTGAGAAAGTAACCCCTGCTGTTGTGAGTATTGCTGTAGAAGGCAAACAAGTACAAACCAGCCGTATTCCCGAACAATTTCAATTCTTCTTTGGACCGGACTTTCCGATGGAGCAAAGGCGCGAGCGCCCGTTCAGAGGTTTAGGTTCTGGTGTCATTATTGATGCGAAAAAAGGGCATATCGTCACTAACTACCACGTAATCAAGGGCGCGGATGAGATTCGAGTTCGCCTCTATGATGGTCGCGAGTATGACGCTACGCTCGTTGGCGGAGATGAGATGGCCGATGTTGCGTTGCTTAAATTAGAAAAAGCGAAAAACTTAACGCAAATTAAAGTCGCAGATTCCGACAAACTTCGCGTAGGTGACTTTACGGTTGCGATTGGTAACCCATTCGGACTCGGTCAAACCGTGACGTCGGGCATCGTCTCAGCGTTAGGCCGTAGTGGCTTGAACGTTGAAAACTTCGAAAACTTCATCCAAACCGATGCCGCAATTAACAGCGGTAACTCTGGTGGTGCATTGGTCAACCTTAATGGTGAGCTGATCGGTATTAATACTGCGATTTTAGGCCCTAACGGCGGTAACGTGGGGATTGGCTTTGCGATTCCGTCCAACATGATGAAAAACCTCACCGAGCAAATTCTAGAGTTTGGTGAAGTCAAACGCGGCATGTTGGGTGTACAGGGCGGTGAAGTAACCTCTGAGCTGGCTGATGCATTGGGTTACGAGTCAAGTAAAGGGGCCTTTATTGGCCAAGTCGTACCAGACAGCGCAGCCGATAAAGCTGGATTGAAAGCCGGTGATGTAATTGTATCGGTAAACGGTAAAGCGATTAATACTTTCTCAGAGCTCCGCGCAAAAGTGGCAACGCTGGGCGCAGGAAAAGAAATCACGTTAGGTGTAGTTCGAGATGGTAAGAATAAAACCTTTGATGTAACGCTTGGCGAATCTACAAATATGAAAGCCAAAGCCGAAACATTACACGAAGGGCTCAAGGGTGCTGAGTTAAGCAATACGACACCAAGTGATGCAATTCAAGGCGTTAAAGTATCGAGCGTTGCAGATAACTCTCCGGCTGCTCAATATCAATTACAACAAGGGGACATCATTATCGGTGTAAACCGTCAGCGCGTGAAAAACCTTGCTGAGCTTCGTGCAATCGTGGATAAGCACAAAGGCGTATTAGCTCTGAATATTCAGCGTGGCGAACGTACTATTTATCTTGTTATTCGTTAGTCACTTTCAAAGTGATAGGAAATAAGGTTTTCGATGCATAGCATCGAGTAATAAGCCTCGAATACTTTTCCTTATCGCTCAATAGCTAATGAAAAGGGCAGCACGATTCCGTGCTGCCCTTTTGTTATTTTTCAATGTAATGCTATTCTTCATCTTCTATGCCATTTTGGCGCTCATGCATGGAGAGGATATGCTCAGCTTTTTATTACGTTCTGTCTTTTTAGGCTTGGCTACTGCCGCAGTGGTATTACTGGCGGTACCATCTTTGCGCAACAACGTAATTCCTGCCGCGCTAGATCCGCAACCTGTTAATATCGCGTCCGTTGAGTTGACATTTAATCAGGCGGTGCGAAGAGCAGCACCTGCCGTAGTAAACATCTACAGCCGTAAATATGTTGAAAATGATCGCAGTAAACTCTCGACTCAAGGTCTGGGTTCAGGTGTCATTGTCAGTGAGAAAGGCTACATCATTACCAACTACCATGTGGTTGCTCAAGCAGACCAAATTGTTGTCGCATTACAAGACGGTAGAGCCGCGGCAGCTCAGCTAGTTGGCACGGATAAACGCACAGACATTGCCGTACTTCGTGTCGAAGGTTCGAATTTACCTGTTATTCCTCTTAACTCTAATTACAAACCACAAGTTGGTGATGTGGTCCTAGCCATCGGTAACCCATACAACCTTGGGCAAACCACAACGTTCGGCATTATTTCAGCAACAGGACGCTCATCTATTAGCGACGGTCGCCAAGCATTTATTCAAACCGATGCCGCCATCAATGAGGGGAACTCTGGTGGCGCCCTAGTGAACACTCAAGGTGAGCTCGTCGGCATCAATACCGCCTCTTTCCAACAAGCGACTGATTTAGAAACTTACGGTATTTCCTTTGCGATCCCTGCGCCACTAGCCAGCAAGATCATGCAGAAAATCATCGCTGATGGTCGCGTGATTCGTGGCTATATTGGTATCGACGGCCAAGACATTAATGCGGTCACTGCTCGCCTACTTGGAAATGAACACATAGGTGGTATTGTCGTGCTTGGTATTGATCCAAATGGTCCAGCCAATGCAGCAGGCTTCCAAAAGCAGGACATCATTATCAGTATTGATGGCAATAAAGTGCAAGGGCGTCAGAGCGTCATGGATATCGTCACCGATTTACGTCCTGGCACCACCGTGGACGTCGGCATCATTCGCAAAGGAAAAGAGATGAGCTTGAAAGTCACGATTGCTGAAGACAAGCAAGAAGCATAAAAAATCCCAGCCATTGGCTGGGATTTTTATTTGTGCGTTACTCGCTATCGCTCGGTGTTTCCGTCGTATCGGAATCGTCCAGCTCAACCTCAATGCGAGTGACTCGCTGCAAACCTCTTGGTAGTAACCCACCTCGGCGACCACGTTCGCCACGGAAGTTATCAAGGTCAGACGGTTTAAGACCCAATTTTCGCTTACCCGCGTACAGCGTTAACGATGCACCTTTTGGTAAAGACATTAAGTGAGATAGTACTTCTTCTCGCTCTTTTGCTTTAGCAGCAGGAATATTGATGATCTTATTCCCTTTACCTTTCGCCAGTTGTGGCAGGTCTTTGATTGGGAACAGCAGCATGCGACCTTGGTTAGTGATTGCTAAGATTTCATCAGAATCTAAATCTTCAATCGCTTTTGGCGTCATGACCTCAGAGTTAGCCGGCAAAGTGACCAGCGCTTTACCACTGCGGTTTTTAGACAGCAAGTCAGCGCCTTTACATACAAAGCCGTAACCTGCATCAGAGCCCACCAGCCACAGCTGATCTTCTTCACTCATGATCACTTGGCGAATACTGCTACCAGCCGTAATATTCAAACGACCGGTAATCGGCTCACCTTGACTACGAGCAGAAGGCAGCGAGTGTGATTCCAGAGAGTAACTTCGACCGTCACTACCTAGGAATACCGCAGGCTGATTACTCTTACCTCGTGCGTGCGCTAAGTATTTATCACCCGACTTATAGTTCAGGCCTTCTGCATCTACGTCATGGCCTTTCGCGTGACGAATCCAACCTTTTTCAGAAAGCACAACCGTGATTGGTTCACTTGGAACAAGATCACGTTCAGTGAGCGCTTTTGCCTCTGCACGCTCAACCAATGGAGATCGACGGTCATCACCGTATTTCTCTGCGTCTGCTTTAATTTCTTTTTTCAGTAGTGTGTTTAGACGGCGCTCAGAACCGAGTAGCTGTTCTAGCTTCTCGCGCTCTTTCTCTAGCTCGTCTTGCTCACCACGAATCTTCATCTCTTCTAGCTTGGCTAGATGACGAAGTTTGGTATCTAGAATCGCATCCGCTTGGATATCGGTAATACCAAAACGTGCCATCAATACCGCTTTAGGATCATCTTCGGTACGGATGATCTCAATCACTTCATCTAGGTTTAGGTAAGCAACCAACAAACCTTCCAAAATGTGTAAGCGAGCCATGACTTTGTCTAGGCGGTGTTGTAGACGACGACGTACGGTCGTGCGACGGAACTCAATCCACTCTGACAGAATTTGCACCAGACCTTTAACTTGAGGACGATTATCCAAACCAATCATGTTCAAGTTAACGCGGTAGCTGCGCTCAAGATCCGTTGATGCGAACAAGTGGTTCATCAACAAATCACAATCGACGCGGTTTGACTTAGGTACCACAACGATACGCGTTGGGTTCTCGTGATCCGACTCGTCACGAAGATCGTCAACCATTGGTAGCTTCTTCGCACGCATCTGGTTAGCGATTTGCTCAAGCAGTTTTGCACCCGATACTTGGTGTGGCAGAGAGGTGATAACGATATCAGACCCTTCTTTGTGCCATACCGCGCGCATCTTGATGCTGCCGCGACCGTTGCGGTAAATCTTCTCAATATCCGCTTGCGGCGAGATGATTTCTGCTTCTGTTGGGTAATCCGGACCTTTAACATACTGCATCACGTCCGGCAGTTCTGCTTTCGGGTTGTCGATCAAATGAATAGTCGCATCTGCGATTTCACGAACGTTATGCGGTGGGATATCTGTTGCCATACCAACTGCAATACCGGTTACACCGTTAAGCAGGATATGAGGCAGGCGTGCTGGCAACATTTGTGGCTCTTTCATTGTGCCATCAAAGTTAGGTTGCCATTCGACCGTACCCTGACCCAGTTCGCCTAGCAATACTTCAGCAAACTTAGACAGTTTTGCTTCGGTATAACGCATTGCCGCGAATGATTTCGGATCATCTGGCGCACCCCAGTTACCTTGACCATCGACTAATGGATAGCGGTAAGAGAATGGCTGAGCCATCAATACCATCGCTTCGTAACACGCTGAATCACCGTGCGGATGGTATTTACCTAACACGTCACCAACGGTACGTGCAGATTTTTTGTATTTTGCTGATGCAGAGAGACCAAGCTCTGACATCGCATAAATGATGCGTCGTTGAACCGGCTTTAAGCCATCACCAATGTATGGCAAGGCGCGGTCCATGATGACGTACATCGAGTAGTTCAGATAAGCGTCTTCAGTGAACTTGCGCATTGGCAATTGTTCGACGCCATCGTAGGTAATTTCTGTAGACATCCGTTACACCTCTGCCAAGTCGCCGTTGTTTTGTAGCCAAGAACGACGGTCATCTGCACGCTTTTTGCCCAGCAGCATGTCCATCATTTCCATGGTCGCCGTAGAGTCGTCAATGGTTAACTGCACTAAGCGACGCGTGTTCGGATCCATGGTGGTTTCACGCAACTGAAGTGGGTTCATCTCACCCAAACCTTTGAATCGTTGCACGTTGATTTTGGCTTTCTTCTTCGACAAGCGCTCTAAGATGCCATCTTTTTCATCGTCATCGAGGGCGTAGAACACTTCTTTCCCGCAATCGATTCGATACAGAGGCGGCATCGCCACGTAGATATGACCCGCTTCAACCAGTGCACGGAAGTGACGAGTGAACAGTGCACAAAGCAGCGTTGCGATGTGAAGACCATCCGAGTCCGCATCGGCAAGGATACAGATCTTACCGTAACGAAGACCATCAAGGTTATCGCTGTCAGGATCAATCCCCAAAGCCACTGAAATATCGTGTACTTCTTGAGATGCTAATACTTGGTCAGCAGAGACTTCCCACGTGTTCAAGATCTTACCACGCAGTGGCATCACGGCTTGGAACTCACGGTCACGTGCCTGTTTTGCCGAGCCACCCGCAGAGTCACCCTCCACAAAGAAGATTTCAGTGCGACTTAAGTCCTGTGCTGAACAGTCGGTCAACTTACCTGGCAGTGCTGGGCCGGACGCCACTTTCTTACGTACGACTTTTTTCGCTGCACGCATACGACGGTGCGCGTTAGCGATACAGACTTCTGCCAATTGCTCTGCTAGCTGAGGCTTTTCGTTCAACCAAAGACTGAACGCATCTTTTACGACACCTGAGACAAATGCCGCGGTTTGACGAGAAGACAGACGTTCTTTGGTCTGGCCTGCAAATTGCGGATCTTGAATTTTAACCGACAACACGTAAGAACAGCGGTCGAAAACGTCATCACCCGTTAGCTTCACGCCACGAGGTAATAGATTACGGAACTCACAGAACTCGCGCATCGCTTCTAACAAGCCTTGGCGTAAACCATTAACGTGCGTACCACCTTGAGCAGTTGGGATCAGGTTAACGTAGCTTTCGGTGATCATCTCACCACCTTCTGGCTGCCAAATTACCGCCCAGTTTGCCGCTTCGGTATCCGCCAAGAACTCACCAGTAAATGGTTCTTCAGGAATAACTGGGTAGCCTTTTACGCCTTCCGCAAGATAGTCTTTAAGACCGTCTTCGTAGTACCACTTATAGTCTTTACCATTAACTTTGTCGGTTAATGTAATTTCTAGGCCCGGGCACAAAACCGCTTTTGCGCGCAGATTATTGACTAGGCGTGTAACAGAGAAGTTAGCCGAATCGAAGTACTTCGCATCAGGCCAGAAATGCACGCTGGTACCGCGATTGCGACGACCACATGTGCCGGTTACGGTCAGGTCAGAGACTTTATCACCGTGCTCAAATGCAATTTCATACACTTGACCATCACGACGAACGGTTACTTCAACGCGTTTTGACAACGCGTTTACTACCGAAATACCTACCCCGTGCAAACCACCAGAGAATTGGTAGTTTTTGTTAGAGAACTTACCACCTGCGTGCAGCTTGCATAGGATTAACTCTACGCCTGACACTTTCTCTTCTGGGTGGATATCAACAGGCATGCCTCGACCATCATCGATCACTTCTAGTGATTGGTCGGCATGTAGGATGACTTGTACTTTTGAGGCATGTCCGGCTAGCGCTTCATCGACACTGTTGTCGATAACTTCTTGGCCCAAATGGTTTGGGCGCGCTGTATCCGTATACATCCCTGGTCGGCGACGTACTGGCTCTAAGCCATTCAGTACTTCAATGGCACCAGCATTATATTGTTCAGTCATAATACGGAATTATTCTCAAAGTTTACTTGTTGCCTGAATATCACCAATGGGTGAACCCATACTCAGGAAACGAAAAAGCCACCCTGTTCACATCACTAAGTGCTTGTAAACATGATGCATAACAAAGTAGCCAGGGTCCTCGACCCTTAAGATCTTTTGGCAAAACATAGTCGGAAAGCATACCGCCCATGTCAAGAAACGGTTGGATATATCAATAAAAACTATGAGCCTTTTCCAATCGCTTTCGAATTACAGTTCTAGAAATTCGATAATCTGTGCAGGATAACGCTCAAAGCCTACAAAACTGTGATCACCGCCTTGTTCTACTGTTTGCTTAGCGTCTGCAAACTTATCTACCGCTTGTCGATAGTCTAAAACCTCATCTTCTGTCTGCTGTAACAACCAGAAAGAATGTGGCGACGCGATGCTTTGTACATCAAGAGCTTTTAACTCGTCAATATGACAAGCTTCAAGTGTATAGGTTTCGTGCGTATAAGGGTTAGTTTGCTCACCCAAATAATCTACTAACAACTCATAGGGCTTAACCGCGGGGTTGACCACAACCGCTTTAAATCCAAACTTGTCATTTAGCCACATTGACATAAAGCCGCCTAATGAGCTGCCCACCAGACCAATGTTATAATCGTCTTTATGTTGCTCGATGATATCCAACAACATTTTCGCCGCTTGTTGAGGATAACAAGGTAACTGGGGAACAATCACTTTGATATCAGGACGATGCTGCTCGCAGTATGCTCTCATCACATTGGCTTTCATTGAGAATGGAGAACTGTTAAAGCCATGGATATACAGAAGAAGTGAAGGTTTACTCATAGATATCTCGCACAAAAAAGCGAGCCCGAACATAGAGCTCGGGCGCGTTAGTATCCGTTAGAAGAGAAGTCTGGTTGGAACTGGCCGTCAGGAAGTCGGCCCACTTGGGTCGTAATATCACCACAAGCGTGCAACTGCAGTTCACGCCAACCAGGCGAAGTCGTATCGAGGGCAAAATCATCCGAGTTAGGCTTAAACTGAACACACGTCGAGGGTGTTGCCATCACTCGAATACCATTATGAAGCACATTCATGTCTTGATGAACATGTCCACAGAGAATGCCTTTCACGTTATCAAAACGATCGACAACCTGCCAGAACGCTTCGGCATCTTTTAAGGTATGTTGATCAAGCCACGCGCTTCCCACTAATAATGGATGGTGATGCAACAACACAAGTGTGTGCCTTTCTGGGTGTTCTGCTAACTTTTCTTCGAGTAACGCTAACTGCTGATCACTCAAGCGTCCGTGGGGAACGCCAACAACTTGCGAGTCTAAAAGAACCAACTGCCAATGCGCGCCAAGCAATACATGCTCTGCCGCTTTGATTTGTTGCGAAGGTAATACACTGCCCATATTGGGCTTGTAGTCATGATTACCAGGCAGCCAAAAGCAGTCTTTCTCTAGCGGTTCAATGCCTTCGGCAAAGCGCTGGTAAGATTCTGCACTATGGTCTTGGGAAATATCCCCTGTCGCCAAGATGTAATCAAACGTCACGTTGCGGCGTAAAACATCAGCAACAACAGCGTTAAAGCTATCGGCCGTTTTTACGCTCAGCAAACTTCCCTCATCGGCAGCAAACAGATGAGTATCCGTAATTTGTAAAAGTTTGATGCTGTCACTAGATGATTGCAAAATGAAAACCTGATTCGTCCACTATATCGTTATTTGTTATTTTCCTTTAGTGACGTGACGATCAATTGAAGGCAAGTGGTGTTCTACTGATACCACTTCGTAAACAAAACGTCAGCCATTCACCGAGGAATGTGTTTAGTTGATGCTTTTCATCTTTCTGCATCAGTTGGTCGTTGGGATAATCATACTTAGCTTTTATGCGAGAGAACTCTCCGCTTGAGCATACTTCGGCTACTCTCGCATCGTGATAAAGCCTGACAGACATCGTCGGTAAAGGAAACACTGGCGTTTCATCACTCTGACATATCTCAACAACTGTGGTGTATTTTGTGATTTCATTCACGGTCAGTTGGTAAACCATGTTCGCCGCTTGATAGCAGCGTACATCCCCAACTTCGGCAGAAGCAGGCAATAAGGCGTTCAATTTAGCGTAGTTGGTCTCATAGGTTCTCATTAGACCCGCTAAATCAACATGATACCTCTGTTTTTCAGCCACTTGTGCCATTACTTACTCTCCACCATTTGGGGTTGCCCCCACTGTGACTTCAACTCTTGATGGTTTAATTGCAACCATTGCAACGCAATAATCGACGCACCATTTTCAAATTTTCCGTCTTTCACCCATTGATATGCTTGCTCACGACTCAAAACATGTACGCGAATATCTTCATTCTCATAGTCTAAACCATGAATGCCGTGCGCTTTAGATGCGTCCACTTCACCAACAAATACGTCCAACTTTTCCGAGCAACCGCCAGCAGAAGGATAATAAGAGGTGACTGGCGCAACACGCCCCACTTGTATCCCCGCCTCTTCGACAGCTTCTCGGCGAATGACGGCTTCAGCTGATTCATCACGGTCAATCATACCCGCGACAATCTCTAGCTGCCATGGGTGTTGATGCTCTAAGGCTCCTACTCGAATCTGTTCAATGATAACCACTTGATCCGTATTTGGATCATAAGGAAGCATCGCTGCAGCATGACCACGCTCGAACATTTCTCGTTCGACAACCTCGCTCCAACCTCCAGCAAATAGCTTATGCTGAAAGCGATATTTCACCATTTTGAAAAAGCCTTCAAATAAGGTTTCTTTCGAGATGACTTTTACATCTTGCGAAGTAAAATCCTTTTGTTGTTTGTCACACTGTTGCATTCGACACCTCTCTGAGTGAATCTTGTAGTTTACTCATTGTTATTCGCTTGCTCAAAGGACTTGGCTCAACTTTTTGTACAATAGTTACAAATTAATTTAAGTCTTTGGTGAAAATTTATTGCACGACTGGATAATTACGTGTAAAAAAGTGCAAACTTTAGAGTAAATATCGTGCAAATTGAGTTAAACTACTGAGAATTAACCAATCTATTGACCGCGGGAATAGAAAATGAAAAAATTGCTTCCACTATTTATCAGTGCAGCGCTAGGTAGCATGAGTACGTCTGCGTTCGCAGACTCTTTGGCTGAAATCTACGACTTAGCAAAACAAAATGATCCACAATTGCTCAGTGTAGCAGCACAACGTGACCAAGCTTTCGAAGCAATCACCTCAAGCCGTAGTGCTCTATTACCACAAATTAACCTAACAGCAGGTTACAACTTAACTCGTGGCGATACTGAATACGACTCAAATCTAGTCAATGACGTATCAAACGATGCCAACGCCCTAACCGCTGGTGTTAGCTTTTCACAAGCACTTTACAACCGCGCATCTTGGATCTCGCTAGATACCGCTGAGAAAAGTGCTCGCCAAGCAGACGCAACTTACGCTGCGACTCAACAAGCACTAATTCTTCGTGTTTCACAAGCGTATTTTGAAGTTCTACGCGCACAAGACAACCTTGTTTTCGTCCGTGCAGAAAAAGCCGCAGTGGGTCGTCAACTAGAGCAAACAAAACAGCGTTTTGAAGTAGGTTTATCTGCGATCACTGACGTACACGACGCGCAAGCTCAGTACGACCAAGTACTGGCGGATGAAGTGTTAGCAGAAAACGCACTGACTAACAGCTACGAGTCATTACGTGAAATCACCGGTCAAGAGCACAAAGATCTCAACATCTTGGACACTCGCCGCTTCACTGCTAGTCCATCGACCGTGCCTGCTGAGTCGCTAATTGACGAAGCAAAAACCAAAAACCTGACCTTGCTGTCTTCACGTATTCTTCAAGATATCGCACGTGACAATATTTCACTAGCAAGTTCTGGTCATCTACCAACGCTGTCTCTAGACGGTGGTTACAACTACGGTGATACGTCTCATAGCTCTCGTGACAACACCACAGACAACTTCAATATCGGTGTGAACCTTGCGGTGCCGCTATACACGGGTGGTAACGTCACCTCTCAAACCAAACAGGCTGAATACGCGTACGTGGCTGCAAGTGAAGATCTTGAAGCACAATACCGTAGCGTAGTAAAAGATGTTCGCGCACAAAACAACAACATTAACGCCTCTATCGGCGCACTACGTGCTTATGAGCAAGCCGTTATTTCTGCGCGCTCTGCACTAGAAGCAACAGAAGCAGGTTTTGATGTGGGTACTCGTACTATCGTTGACGTGCTAGACGCAACTCGTCGTCTATACGATGCGAATAAAAACCTATCGAACGCTCGTTACGACTACATCTTAAGTGTTCTTCAGCTACGCCAAGCCGTTGGTACGCTAAGCGAACAAGACATCTTAGACGTTGATGCAGGTTTGAAAGCAGCAAAATAATTGCTGACTGAATGCTTCAGTTCTCAATAAATAAAAACGCCAGTTGATTTATCAGCTGGCGTTTTTTATTGCTTGCAGTTAAGAGACGAAAAGTGTCTCAGAACATCAAGTATCAAAAAGGCCGCACTTGGCGACCTTTTACAAACAAATAGCGTTTCAATGCCAACAAATCGTAGGCTTAGCCCTTACCGCCTTTGATTGCATTGATGATTTCACTGGTTGAGCAACCATCCTCAAAGTTCAATACACGAACTTCGCCACCTGCAGCAATGACTTCTTTACCACCAGCAATCTCTTCTGGGTTGTAGTCCCCACCTTTTACTAGCAAGCTTGGCAAAACTTCCGAGATCAAACGTTGCGGCGTATCTTCACTAAATGGTACTACCCAATCCACAGCGCCCAAACCTGCCAATACCGCCATGCGGCGATCGGTTGGGTTCACAGGACGACCAGGCCCTTTAAGACGCTTCACTGATTCATCGGTATTCACCGCAACAATCAGGCGATCACCAAGTTCAGCAGCATGGTTTAAGTAAGACACATGCCCAGCGTGAAGAATATCAAAGCAGCCGTTTGTCATAACGACTTTCTCGCCACGTGCACGTGCTTTTTTCACTGCTTCAATCAGCGCTTTTTCTGAAATCACACCGTAATCCGTGTCTTGGCTACCATGTACCGCTTCTGCTAGTTCAATTTCAGACAAGGTCGAGGTACCAAGCTTACCAACAACAACGCCTGCCGCCGCATTCGCTAGTGCACACGCTTCTTCGAAGGATTTACCCGCCGCCACTGAAGCTGCAAGTACAGAAATCACCGTATCACCAGCACCAGTCACGTCGTACACTTCTTTCGCTTGAGTCGGAAGGTGGAATGGCTCTTGACCACGGCGGATCAACGTCATGCCGTTTTCACTACGCGTAACCAGTAGCGCTTCAAAATCAAACTCTTCAACAAGCTGAAGTGCTTTTTCAACCAGCTCTTGGTCTGATTTTACTTTGCCAACGACATCTTCGAACTCTTTCATGTTTGGCGTAAGAAGTGTTGCGCCACGGTAGCGTTCAAAATCCGCACCTTTAGGATCAATGAAAACTGGAATGTTTGCTGCGCGCGCTTTTTGGATGTATGCCTGAACATGCTCTAACGAGCCTTTTGCGTAGTCAGACATAATCACGGCTTTAACGTTTGGCAGAGCGGCATCCATACGCGATAGCACAGGTGCAGAATCCGTGTTTTCAAACTTATCTTCGAAGTCGAGACGAATAAGCTGTTGTCCACGGCTCATTACGCGAAGCTTCGTAATCGTTGGGTAATCCGGCAGTGCAACGAAATCGCATTTCACATTGAGTGAGCTCAGCGTCTCCGTCAGCACTTTTGCAGGCTCATCTTCCCCTGTTAGACCAACAATGTGAGCATGGCCACCTAGTGATGCGATATTCATCGCAACGTTCGCAGCACCACCAGGACGCTCTTCATTGTTTTCTACTTTTACAACAGGAACCGGCGCTTCAGGAGAAATACGTCCGGTTGGGCCATACCAGTAACGATCTAGCATGACATCACCGATGATGAGCACACCAGCGCTGTTGTAATCAGGTAGAATTGGTTTCATTATTGGTCTCCAAAAATTAAATCGAAGTGAGTTTATCACAGCCCTTATCGAGGCTAAATATATGGTCTTAACTGAACCACTGATTCCAAGCCTGTTTTACCCACTCCCTTTCGGCAACAAACTTATCTTCCACCACATCAGCATCTAAATTGAGTAGATTTCTCCGGTGTATTTCGTTTCGCATTGTCGTGTAGGCACGTATCAACTGCATTGCCTGGTCTTCGTCCATGACATTTTGTGCAATGAGCGTTTCAAAGATGCGCACATTATCACACCAACGCGTTAATTTCGGCTTATCGTGACTATAGTTGAGCACTAAGTACTGAGCGAGAAATTCGATATCGGTAATCCCTCCCACATCTTGCTTGAGCATAAAACGGCCGGGCTTTTTCCCCCCAAGATGACCGCGCATTTTCTCTCTCATTTCGACAACGGCTTTTTTCAGTTCCGCCCGATCGCGCGCTTTGCACAACACATCATGTCGCGTATTGTGAAATGCAATAGCAAGGGGTTCATCGCCATAAATCAAGCGCGCGCGCACAAGTGCTTGATGCTCCCATGTCCAGGCTTCTTGATGCTGATAATCGTCAAACGCATCGGTTGGGCTAACCAACAAACCTGACGCGCCAGATGGGCGCAAGCGGGTATCGACTTCGTACAAAATGCCGGAAGCGGTGCGAGTCGAGAAAATATGAATGATGCGCTGCGCTAGGCGAAGGTAGAACTGACGACCGTCGATTTCCTTTTTGCCATCTGTATAAACATTGACTGGGCAGTCATGCATAAAGACGATATCCAAGTCGGAGTTATAGCCGAGTTCCCAACCACCGACTTTGCCATAGCCAATGACGGCAAAACCCTTGCCTTCACGATCTTTTACATGCGTTGGCTCGCCGTATTTTTCGGACACTTGCAACCAAGCCTGACTGACCACAGCATCAACGATAGCTTCCGCCAAATAGGTTAAGTGATCACTCACTTTCATCACCGGCAATGCACCAGCAATATCCGCCGCCGCAATACGTAAAATGCAGATTTGCTTAAACTGGCGCAACGCTTCCATTTGCTGCTCCATATCATCTTCTGGAATACGGGCCAGATAATCACGCAGCTCTGTACGGTAACTGTCTAATGGGATTGGATTGTACAACTGTGCAGGGTCGATCAACTCATCGAGTAAGATCGGATACCGAGATAGCTGCTCTGAAATCATTGGGCTTGCGGTACACAAACGTACTAGCTGTACTAGAGCCGCTGGGTGCTCATCCAATAACTCCAGATAAGTCGTACGAGTGCAGATATTGTGCAGTAAATGCAGCACTCGCGGTAAACCAAACTGTGCATCAGGGTGGGCAAACACCGCATCAAACACCTTCGGCATTAAACGGTTTAACACTTCGCGTCCACGCGGTCCTAACGTTTTTTTAGCCAGATCAGTTTTAAAGTTGATGATGGTTTTCGCGCATGAAGCAAAGTCTTCAACCTGAATATCCTGCTGCAAGATATGTTCAAGCACATCTTGTTTGTTCGCCATATCCCATAACTCATGAAAATGACGAGCAACCGTAGTGCCCTCGTCTTCTTCATCATCACCAATTAACGACTCAAATACTTGATGAACATTCGCCATGTGCTGCTGAGTTTGCTCAATCAGTTGGTCCCAAGAGGTCATTTGCATCGCGGTAGCGAGCTTTAAGCGTTCGATTTCGCAATCAGGCAGCGTCTGGGTTTGCCTGTCCGCCATCGCTTGCAACAAGTTTTCTAATTGACGCAAGTACTTGTATGCGGCTTCTAGACTGCTGACTTCTTGCGAAGTGAGTAACGCCAGCTCTTCAATGCCTTGCAGCGTTTCCAACAACCCTCGATTACGAAGAGAAGGCTCGCGACCACCTCGAATTAATTGAAAAACTTGGGCGATAAATTCAATTTCTCGGATACCACCTGCGCCTAACTTGATGTTGTTGTTCAAACCTCGGCGGCGAACCTCACTACTGATCATCGATTTCATCCGACGCAAAGACTGAATCGCACTGAAATCAATATAGCGACGAAAAACAAAAGGACGCAGCATTTGGCGTAGCTCTTGGTATTGCGGGTACATTTCGCACCCCATCACTCGAGCTTTGATCATCGCGTAACGCTCCCAGTCACGTCCCTGTTCTTGATAGTAATCCTCTAGTGCCGCATAGCTCATGACTAATGGGCCACTTTCTCCAAATGGGCGAAGTCGCATGTCGACACGGTAACAAAAACCATCGAAGGTTTGTTGATCGAGCGCTTTGATGATGCGTTGACCAAGGCGAGTAAAGAACTGGGCATTGGCAATGCTGCGGCGAGCGCCTTGGGTTTCGCCATTCTCTGGATATGTGAAAATTAGATCAATATCGGATGAAAAGTTTAGCTCGCCGCCACCTAGTTTCCCCATGCCGATAATCAACATCGGCTGTACTTCACCTTCCTCACTCGTCGGCGTTCCCCACTCCTGACAACACGCTTGATATTGCCATTGATAGGTTTCAAAAATCATCGCTTCTGCCAACTCGGATAAGTGGCTTAAAGAAGCTTCTAGCGACCATGTATGCGTGAAATCCTTCCACGCAATGTACACCATTTCTTGGTTGCGAAACTGACGCAACATGCGATGACCAGACATCTCATCCGGGCATTTTCCCAGCAGTGCCGCAAGACGTGAACGATAAGACTCTTGACGACTTGGTTGCGCTAACATGTTTGGCAACTCACGCGCTAGGACTTCATCGCGATGAATGGCTTCGGTGATAAACTGGCTTAAGCCCGCCACATAGCGAAATTGCTGCGCAATCTCATCTGGCCAAAGGGGAAAATAACCTGCCTCTTGAGCATTTTGTACGGCAGATTCAGCGATAGAAATCAGTGGCGAAGGCAGCTGCATTTTTCTTCCTTGTTTGAAAAGCACGGTAACTCATTCTTTATACCAGACTTAAAGCAAATAAAAACGCCCACAAAAGGTTTGTGGGCGTTTTATCAAAAGTTCTGGATGGAATATTAAACTTGGAAAGATTTGATCTTCTTGTCTAACTCGCCAGCATTATTTTGCATCATTTCAGAAGTTTCTAGCAGCTCTGTCACAACCACAACCGAGGCTTCTACCAGCTCACGTACATTGGTGAGGTTTTGACTCATCTCTTCTGCAACACTGCTTTGCTGACCAGACGCGGTCGCGATTTGGAAGTTCATGTCATTGATTTGCGTCACTTGCCCAACAATACCATCGAGCTCAGATCCAGCATTAGAAACCAGCTCGTTTCCATCGGCCGCTTCCACTACACTTTTCTCCATGAGTTCTACAGCAGATTCTGCACTGGTTTGCAGCTGCGCAATCATCTCTTGAATTTCTACCGTAGCTTGTTGTGTGCGTTGTGCAAGGTTACGAACTTCATCTGCAACCACCGCAAAACCCCGCCCAGCCTCGCCAGCTCGCGCCGCTTCAATAGCCGCATTCAGTGCAAGCAGGTTAGTTTGTTCAGAGATACCTTGAATCGTACCCACAACACTACCAATGGATTCAACACGTTCTTCGACCTGGTTAACCGCCTGCGCCGATGAAGCGATGTCCGACGAGAGTTCACTCATTTTCGCCATCGTACTTTGCAAGAACTGTTGACCAGAAATCGCTTGTGCGGAAGCTTGCTCTGTAAGAGAAGACGCCGTCTGGGCATGTTCTGCGACGGTTTGCACCGTCGACGACATTTCACTCATCGCCGTCGCAAGTTGATCAATTTCGTTAAACTCTTCTTGCGCCGACTCTTTCGTTTCCGACATGCTCAGCGTCATCACTTCCGTGAGTGTGGATAACTCATCAGAAGCGTTGATTTGCATTTGAATCACATCGTGCAATTGGCGACGTGTCTTTTCTAATTCACGTGCCACGTCTCCGTATTCATCTTTACAATCCATACCAAATGGCACGGAGAGGTTCTTGCTCGCCATCAGTTTGATCGCGTCGCTCAGATACTGTGTTTGACGCAGCATCACTCTAGCCGCCGCTAATAAGAGTACGACAAAAACCACAATCAATAAGGCGGTTTGCCAAGCAACTTGCGTTAAGTATGCTTCGTAATGCTGTTGGGCAACTTGCGCGTTTTGTGTCGCCGCTAAAAGTGAATCGTAAAAGGTGTTCGCGTCCCACAGTTGTTTTGCCACTATCAGGACAGTACTGAAGACCATCAACATGACCATTTTAGGAACCAGTCGAATGTCGGATATGACCCTTTCCCATGGCTTAAATGCCAGCTTTTCCATTGTCAGTTCTCCACCGAGTCTTATATAGTCTTTATCTATAATCTTTATATTACTTATAGTTATGTTCGCGTTTAGCGTGGTTACGCGATTTATTTCGAGCTTCGTATGAAAAACAATGATATCAAAGACAGCACACGACCGATGGGCCTGTTGTCACTAATATTGTCTTTTATGGCACTATTTGTGATCTCTGGCTTGTTGTTTTTCCCGATCGATCACGAAACCCGTCAAGTTCTTATCGGTCTGGATTTCATAATCTGTAGTATTTTTCTATTACAGCTCACCATTGATTTGATCCGGTCCACAGATCGGTGGTTATTTCTTAAACGTCATTGGATAGATTTCGTGGCGAGCATCCCATTAATAGAGCCACTGCGCTTTGCTCGTATCTTTCATATTCTTCGAGTGGTATTAGTACTGCGCTCGTCGAAGTTCATTTTGCATCAGCTCAAAGAAAACCGCCGCGAAACCACGGTCGCCTCAATATTACTGTTGATGGTGATCCTCATTACGCTCGGTTCTAGTGCAATGCTGTTTATCGAAGCGAAAAACCCAGAAGCGAATATTCGCACTGGCGCCGATGCTTTGTGGTGGGTATTCGTAACGATCTCAACCGTTGGTTACGGCGATCATTATCCGGTGACCTCAATAGGAAAGTTTTTAGCCGTCATCATCATTGTTTGTGGTGTGGGGATCTTTGGCATGATTTCGGGTCTTATCACCTCTATTCTTACCGCTCCGACGAAACAACAGACGCACAGCTTAATCAATAAAGAACGTATGCTCGAGCAGCTCCTGAATCAACAAGCCCAAATACTAGAACGACTCGACTTCATAGAAAAAGAACTGCAACAAAGCAAAACAAAGACAAAAAAATAGGACCATGCGGTCCTATTTTTTGTACAGGTAGTCAAGGTGATCATTCACGCCAATAAGGCTGAACTTCCACACTGATCGCTCGGGTTTGATCCATTGCATGCAAAATTGAACGCTCTTGACGGTGCAACCAGCGTTCTAATTGCTCTTTTTCTGCGTCTTCCAACATATCTACCAACGGAAGCAAGTGGTTCAGCATTAGCAGATCATCGATACCATGCACCAGATCCGCCCATGGCAAACGGAAGCTGTTACGCTCATCCGAGTTATATAGACTCGCGAAACCAATACCAGTATAGAGATTACGCAGCAAGCGATAGCGCTGATCAACGTACTCTTGCGCCGTCAGGTCGCGCTCTGCAGGGAAAGCTTCCATTAGTTCTGCCCAAGTGCGATCGAGCTGAGTGACTGAAAACGGCATGATGTTACTTGCCATTTTTTCACGTGCTTTTTCATCAAGAAATGGCTGCCAACCGCGTGCTAAGATCCAGCGGCTTAGATCCAGCAGTAACCCTGTGTAACGTGCGGAATTGAGCAACCCTAGCACTTCTTCACGGCTTGGCAACTCTTGTAACTGCTGAGTCAACTCAGATACTAAGAACTTACGCGCATCCAACTTACGCAGCACATTGCCTTTGTCATCTAAGAGCTCTTCAAGGTGTGCATGTTCATCCAACCAACTCAGTTCTTCTTCCAACCATTTAAGCTCTTGGCGCAGAATCGCACTCGCGCGACGAGGGACAACACCACCAAAAATGGTCAATGTTTGACGAATAAAACGAATAGCATTGCTGATTTCACGTAGCGCTTCCACATTGTCACGCTCAGCATAAATTTGCTCGTGATAATGCCAGTGAGATAGGGCGTGTTCTAAAGAGTTGATCAAGCAGTATTCAACGGTATCCGTCGGGCTACTGTCCACAAGCGCCAACGATTTTACTTCATCACCTGCATAGCCACTTGCAAGTCGATAGCCTTTCGCCGCCTTACTCAAGTTACCCAAACGCATGCCACCTTGCTCGCAAAAGCTACGTGCTAGTGTAAATAGGGCATCGGTTTGGCCCGATTTAAGTTCCAGTTCAACTTCGCAAATCGGTTCTTGTTTCTCTTCCCCATCTTCACCTTTGGCTACGACCATACCTTGGTCAAACGCCACTTCTATTTGGCTACCATCTGGCATGCCAATCAGCCACTGTTCGCGTGTGAAGTTGGTCGAGAATAACGGCATAAGCTCAGATTGCAGCGTTGCTGCGTCTTTATCTGGCGGCCAAATGTCTACAGGATGAAGCGACAGGTTAGGCTCGTCGCTAGTGTGCTCAGCATTGTATTCTGGTCTTTGATGTAAGCCTGCGACGACGCGTCCTGCTGTCTTTACGGTTTGGACGAATACATCATCAAAACGGCGAATTCTTAAACCAATGTCGTGCTTTCTCAGCCATTTATCGGCGGTATCAAAGTAGGTGTTACCCAAGTCACGACAACTATGCTGAAGTACTTTTGTCTCAGAAATTTTTTCTTTTAAAGTTTCTGAAAATTCAGGAGAAACAAAAAACTTCAGTTCTATTTCGGTTTCCATAGCTATACCTTTCAAAGCAGATAGAAACAGGATATTGCGTAATTTCTCGCACGGCAAGAGAGAAATATCGCCGGAATGATGATCTAAAACAGTTTTAATGAGCGATTTAATGCGTTACCATGCGCGCCTTTATAGCCATCGTTCAACATTTCGCCAAGCACTCAGAAATGGTGTATGTTTTTTTAAGGTTATAGTTATTAGGTTGAATGACCATGCCAGTAAATACAATTATGGGGTTATTTGCAAAGTCCCCAATTAAGCCTTTGCAACGCCACGTTGTGTGTGTCAACGAATGTTGTTCACACTTGGTGAAATTCTTTGAAGTATCTTCAAAGGGTGACTGGGAAAAAGCATCTGAAATCCGTGCACAAATTTCTCACCTAGAGAAAGAAGCGGACGTGCTGAAACGTGAAATCCGTCTAAAACTGCCTCGCGGTTTGTTCATGCCAGTAGACCGTACTGACATGCTTGAGCTTCTGACTCAGCAGGACAAACTTGCAAACCTGGCAAAAGACATTGCTGGCCGTGTATATGGTCGTCAACTTGTCATTCCTGAGGCTCTCCAACCAAACTTCCTCGCTTACGTTCAACGTTGTCTTGATGCGGCCGATCAGGCGCAAAAGGTAATCAATGAACTTGATGAATTGCTAGAAACCGGCTTCAAAGGTCGTGAAGTGACGCTCGTCGCTGAAATGATTCATCAATTAGATGTCATCGAAGATGATACCGATGCTATGCAGATTGAACTTCGTCAACAGTTGATGGCGATTGAGTCTGACATGAACCCTATCGATGTCATGTTCTTGTACAAGATTCTTGAATGGGTAGGTGGTATTGCCGACCAAGCGCAGCGCGTAGGTGCTCGTTTGGAAGTCATGCTATCTCGATCTTAAAACATAAAGTTAACGACATAACGAAGAGCATAATAAACACGTGTCATAGGGATGATGACTATTTTCATCGTCTTATGGTTTGGCGCGCGTAAAATTTTGTTCCGCTTGTTATAAAACAACTAGGTATTACGATGGATATCCTTGCGAACTACGGCACTGTCCTGATTATTGTTGCAGCGATTTTTGGTTTCATGATGGCGATTGGTATTGGCGCGAACGACGTTGCTAATGCGATGGGTACATCAGTAGGTTCAAAAGCGCTAACCGTAAAACAAGCTATCATCATTGCGATGATCTTCGAATTTGCAGGTGCTTACCTTGCAGGCGGTGAAGTAACCGACACTATCCGTAAAGGTGTAATCGAAACTTCTTTATTTGCTAGTCAACCTGACGTTCTTGTCTACGGTATGATGTCTGCTCTTTTGGCTGCGGGTACATGGTTACTTCTTGCCTCTTACATGGGCTGGCCAGTATCTACGACTCACTCAATCATCGGTGCAATCATTGGTTTTGCATGCGTATCAGTAGGTACTGAAGCGGTTGACTGGGGCAGCGTTCAAGGCATTGTTGGTAGCTGGATTATTACACCAGTGATTTCAGGTTTCTTTGCGTACGTTATCTTTGTCAGCGCACAACGTCTGATTTTTGATACTGAGAACCCGTTATTCAACGCCAAACGTTTTGTTCCTGTTTACATGTTCATCACAACAATGGTGATTGCACTTGTAACTATCAAAAAAGGTCTAAAACACGTTGGTCTTCACCTAACCAATGGCGAAGCTTGGATGTGGGCAGCAGCAGTTTCAGCACTCGTGATGGTTGGCGGCTACGTATACATCCAGAAAAAATTCGCTAATCGCGAAGAAGACCGCAGCTTTTCTGGCGTGGAAGGTATCTTCAGCGTTCTGATGGTTATCACCGCTTGTGCAATGGCATTTGCACACGGTTCAAACGACGTTGCAAACGCCATTGGTCCACTGTCTGCTGTCGTATCGACTGTTGAACATATGGGCGAAATCAGCACGAAAAGCACCATCGCTTGGTGGATTCTACCTCTTGGTGGTATTGGTATCGTGGTCGGTCTTGCGACACTGGGTCACAAAGTAATGGCAACCGTTGGTACAGGTATCACTGAGCTAACTCCTAGCCGTGGTTTTGCAGCTCAGCTAGCAACCGCTTGTACTGTTGTTCTAGCTTCTGGTACTGGTCTGCCAATCTCAACCACTCAAACATTGGTTGGTGCGGTTCTCGGTGTTGGCTTTGCTCGTGGTATCGCGGCACTAAACCTGGGCGTGGTTCGTAACATCGTGGCATCATGGATCGTTACACTACCAGCAGGTGCACTATTGGCCGTTGTATTCTTCTACGGACTTCAAGCGATGTTCGCTTAAGACACTCGTCAATAGAATGTAAGCGCTTTGTCATTATTGACTCAAACGCACAGAAAGGGAGGCTTTGCCTCCCTTCTTTGTTGCACCGAAGTTTGAAACTGCATACTATTCGTCTATTTCCGGCTCCAATCATTCGGTGCCAACGCTGTCTCCAAGAAAAATCGTTAAGGGATTTACTGTGAAAAAACTAATCATCACGGTTTTGTTTACTTTGCTAGCAGCGCCAGCGGCCCTAGCAGCAGACCGTTATATTTCTGATGACCTCTTCACTTTTATGCACTCAGGTCCAAATAACACCTACCGTATTATTGGTAGTGTTAATGCCGGTTCTAAAGTACAACTGATTAAAACCAACCGAGATACTGGCTATACGCAAGTTCGTGATGACCGAGGTCGTACTGGTTGGGTACAAAGCAAGTTTGTGACAAACCAAGAAAGCATGGCGATTCGCCTTCCTCGCATTGAGAAAGAACTAGCAGAAGTGAAAGAGCAGCTTGCTAACGCTCGTAAAACTTCTGATGCAGAGAAAGCTGGCCTTGTTACCTCTCTAGAAACGCGCAACCAACAAATTTCCGATCTTGAGAATAAATACTCTGAGATCAGCGACCAGCTTACTTCTGTTGAGACAGAAAACCGCGAGCTGCGCGCTAAACTGGATACACAAAAAGACGACATGCTGCTTAAGTACTTCACTTATGGCGGCGGTGTTGCAGGTTTAGGTTTGCTATTTGGTTTGATTCTTCCGCATATCATGCCTCGTAGAAAACGTTCACCTGCGGGTTGGGCATAAGTCCTTCGCCCTTTTATCTATAAAAAAGAATGCAAAAGCCAGTCGATATTCGACTGGCTTTTTTGTTTGCTTAGTTTTACAGAAATCTGCACTACTCCCCCATTGAACTAGACGCTCGACGACGATCCGTTGCGCCATAAAGCTTGCCATCTTTTAGCTCAATTGCATTCAAACCACTTACCACTGGAATAACGTGTACTGGGTAGCCAAGCTCCATAAACTCCGGCACCAACATTTCTGCGAAGGTTTTCTTCTCCACTAGCAAGCCTGTTGGGTCATACGGCTTCGTGCGGTCTATCTTGGTGCCGTACTGGATGTTTGGTAAGTCAATAGCCTCTTGCGCTGATAAGTTCCAATCCAGTACCCCAACCACAGTTTTAAGCACATAACCTGGAATTTGCGAACTGCCCGGAGAGCCAACTACTAAGCGCAGATTGCCATCGCCGTCCATCACCATTAATGGCGTAATGGCTGAGCGTGGACGCTTACCCGCTTCAATCGAGTTTTGAGTAGGCTTGCCGTTAACCGTTGGTTGAGGTGAAAAGTTTGCCATTTGTGCATTCAAGATAACGCCATCAACCATGACACCAGATCCCATTCCCGTACCAACGGTGCTGGTCATAGCAATCGCATTACCTTCCCTATCAACGATAGAAATGTGCCCTGTATCTTTGCTCTCGAAGCCTTGATATTGCGCATACTGAGTTTGCGTTATCTGTCCGGCTTTTGGATTCTCTTTCGAGGTGCCATTATCAGGGATTAAATCACGTCTCTGGTCCAAATAGGTTTTAGATAACAATTGTTCAACTGGTGCTTCCACATAATCCGGATCTCCGGCATACGCAATACGATCAGCTTTTGCTAAGCGCATCGCCTCGGTCATTAAACGCCAAGGCTCTACATCAGTTAGTGCCATCTGAGATATATCGTACGGCTCCAGCAGTTTCAGACTTTGAGCGACCATCACACCACCAGAGGCCGGGTAACCAAACGAAACGATTTTGCTGCCCCGATAATCGCTTTCAATAATATCGCGAGATTTCACCTGATAGTTTTTAAAGTCCTCTAACGACAATTTCTCATGCTGATCGTTAATACGACGATTCACCGTATCAACAATATGTTGACCAAGTGCACCACCATACAAATAGCGATCGCCTTGCTGAGCTATTTTCTCTAGCGTCTCAGCCATTTTAGGGTTCTTCATTAACGTCCCTGTTGGCTTCACTTCATCATCTTGCCAATACAAGGCTTTAATTTCTGGATCGCGAGCCAAACGGGATTGCTCTCGCACGACGATATCATAGGTATAGCTGTTCATCGCGTACCCATCACGCGCGAGCTTAATCGCAGGTTGAACCAACTCAGACCATGGTAATTTGCCGTATTGCTCATGAGTGGAATAAAGCAGACGTAAGGTGCCCGGCACTGCAACGGAGCGAGGCCCCAAAATTTCATCGCGGCTGAGTGCTTTCCCATTTTCAATAAACATCTCAGGGTGAGCGCTAGACGGCGCTTCATCTCGCCCATCAAGGGCTAAAAACTTCTGCTTGTCATGTTGATAAAACAGCGCGAAAGTACCGCCGCCAATTCCCGTCATATCCGGTTCAACCACAGACATCACCATCTGCATCGCGACCATGGCATCAACGACGTTCCCGCCCTCTTTCAATATTGAATAACCAGTGCTGCTCACGTAAGGGTTGGTCGCGCTGACCATAAAATCTTGTCCGTTATTATCTGGTGTTATAGGGAAAGGGGGCGGCTTTGCTGCGTAACTTAACGACGCAACAACACTTAAAGAAAAAATCAGAATACGCATGTGTCTCTGTGTAGACTCCTGTTATTTCATGGGGTCTAACGTGGACCAGGTCGTGATGACGAAGTTCGTCAATGTGGCGTTTTTTTACACAACGCTGACTGGAATCGCGCTATCAATAGTTGAACGATATTGGTGCTATTTAAACGACTTAGAAAAGCTATATTTTGCTTGTTTGAGTATCTAAAAATCATCACCAGAATAGATGCAAAAGGTGTTCTGAAAAATAAAAAAGCCAGCGATATGATTTCGCTGGCTTGATGTGTTGCTATAACAGTTACCCTTTCCACTCATACAACGCTGGTATACGAATTTGCTCACCTTGGAACTCGACAATCACCGCTTGCGGTTGTATTTCTCTTAATGTGACCTGCCCATCAACAACGTCTCCTTGATGATATTCAACATTGTTAATTTTCACCCAGCGCCGATTTTCATCACTGGCGTACATGTGAGTTTGCAAATTGAGCGCAGGTAAACGCCCTTGCCATTGGTGAGCGTTGCGCTCTAAATCGTTCACGCGCACCGTTTGTGGTGAAGGCGCATCATCTCGGGATAACGCATTTTCGACCTTTCGCGCCAAATCAGGAGATAATGAGGACAAGTCAAGATCATCCAGAGACAAACCTAGGTCCTCTTCAACTACTGAAGTGCCTTGAGTTGATACAGATGTTTCTATCTCGTCTTTGTTTGCTGTATTACTCACGTATTCATCAGATGTTGCAAACGTACCAAAATCACGAGACAGCTCTGCACTTGGCCACTCTCTTGGCAATTGCGCCAACTGAGTAGTTTCAGGATAGTCCAATGCTTTGAACGGTTGTTCCGCTTCCATCTTAGCCTTAGGGGCGGAAGTACTAACTTCAGCATGAGGCGTAAGGAGATCTAAATACCAAGCAACTCCGATTGCAGCAACGGTGATCGGCAACAAGAACAAACCAATATGTTTCATGGCTGACATTATGCGTCCTCCTTCTCGATTCGTGCCAGTTGAGGCGCATCTGGCTGCACGTTTTGTTGAAGACGATCTAGCGTCCGCTTACCTGCAATGCCGTCGACCCCAATACCTTGCCAACGTTGGAATAACTCAACTCGCTCTTTCATCGCACCATCAAAAATAGACGTTTCAAGCAGTGGCTCACTTACCGCTTCTGCTAATAATCGGTCTAATACTTCGATCGCAGGGCCTTCCATGTCTAAACGTAATGTCTCTTTCAACGGCGCTTGCCACAGTTCAATGATATTGCCTTGCCACATCGGCTTTAGCCACGAAATAGGCAGACGCAGACGCTGCTTGCCATTGAGCACTTCGACTTTGTCATTACCGACGGCGTACAAAATGACATACCCAACATCACCTTGATAATTCAACTCCAAAATCACAGGGCGATTTTGTTGCATCAGCAGCGGCCAGGTCGCCATTTTACGCTCACAACGCATGGTCGATTGGGGTTCTGATAAACAAAGATTGTCGCGAACCGATGCTTGATAACCCCACAAACGATACAAATCATTCACGGCGAGATTCGACTGTTTTTGTGCTAACAATAAGTCACGCTGATCATCTGTCAATTGTTGGTTGACGACTATTGGCGTTGGCTCCTCTCTTGGTGCGGTCACTTGCGCCAACACTGACGTTGCTTGAGCTGGCATATAATTAACGACCGCCCACCCCGTACCTAATGCAGCAATAAGACCCAACGTAACAGAGCCCCAAGCAGGCCAGCGGAAAGTACGGCGCTCTTTTTTATCTTGCTGATAAATATCTGCCTGAAACTGCATCACCTCTTCACAGGCCTGCTGAACGGTTTGCTTATCCACCACCACATTACCTTGGTGATAACTGATGTTGAGAGATTTATCACAGATAAGATTAATCAAGCGCGGGATGCCGTGACTGTATTTGGCAATGAGTTTACAAGAAGCACGATTAAACAGTTGCTGGTCACCACCTGCCGTATGTAATCGAAACGCGATGTAATCTTCTGTCTCTTTTTCATCCAACGGCAACAAGTGATAACGCCCAGTAATGCGCTGAGCGAGCTGGCGTAGTTGCGTCGTTTGTAATAACCGCTGTAATTCAGGCTGTCCGACCAACAACACTTTGAGCAGTTTTCTGGTATCGGTTTCCAAGTTGGTCAACAAACGTAGCTGCTCTAAAACGTCGGCAGCAAGGTGTTGAGCCTCATCAATGACCAGCAATGTCTGCCAGCCTGAACGATAATTACGCAGCAAGTATTTGTGAATCACTTGGTTTAGCTGTTTGAGGTTTGCATCTGGCGGGTAAGTAATTTTGAATTCATCGCAAATAGCTTCGAGCAAGTCTCGACTCGAAAACGTGGGATTTAGGATCAGACCCGCTTTGGTGTTATCACCTAAATTCGCCAGCATCGCTTTTGCGACGGTCGTTTTGCCTGTACCCACTTCGCCAGTAAGCATAGCAAAACCACCGCCATCGCCTAGCCCGGCTTGGAGATGTGTGATTGCCTCTTTGTGACGTTGGCTTAAATACAAATAACGCGAGTTTGGAACAATCGAAAATGGTTGTTCTACAAACCCAAAAAAGTCCTTATACATTAGGCTCTCCAGCTAAAAAACCACCAGGGAATAGTCAGATATAATATAAACATAGCTGCATCTACTCTCGGGAGTAAAGAAAAGTACCATTGCTTGCTACAATGTCCAACGGCATATCAATAAATTAAGAGGTAATTCGTGCAAGTTTATTTAGTAGGTGGCGCAGTTCGAGATAAATTGCTCGGAATTGATAGTTATGACAACGACTGGGTGGTCGTAGGTGCGACTCCCGAGATGATGCTGTCCCAAGGGTACACCGCCGTTGGCAAAGACTTTCCTGTATTTTTGCACCCAAAAAGTAAAGAAGAACATGCACTTGCGCGAACGGAAAGAAAGTCAGGGTGTGGTTACACTGGCTTTGAGTGTTTCTTTGATCAAAGTGTCACCTTAGAAGAGGATTTAATTCGTCGTGATTTAACCATTAACGCGATGGCAATGGATGATGCAGGTAAGCTCCATGATCCTTACGGCGGCCAGAAAGATCTCAATAATAAACTGCTACGCCATGTATCAGACGCTTTTGTCGAAGATCCTCTACGCGTTTTACGTGTCGCTCGCTTTGCAGCCAAGCTGGCTGATCTAGACTTTACGGTTGCCGACGAAACCATGCAGTTAATGCGCTACATGGCAGAGTCTGGGGAGCTGAGCACACTGACTCCCGAGCGTGTTTGGCAAGAATGGCATAAGTCCCTCTCCACCCCTCGCCCTGATATTTTCTTATCGGTTCTAAGAGATTGTGGTGCATTGACCGTTGTTTTACCTGAAATTGATGCACTATTTGGCGTACCTCAACCAGAAAAATGGCATCCAGAAATCGATACAGGCATCCATACTTTGATGGTGGCAGAGCAAGCCGCAAGATTGAGTGACTCACTCCCCGTCAGATTTGCCGCTCAAGTGCATGACTTGGGCAAAGGGGTGACGCCAGAGAGCGAATGGCCAAGCCACAGAATGCATTGTCATACAGGATTAAAACTGATCAAAAAGCTGTGCGAGCGTGTCCGTGTACCGAATGAGTTTCGTGATTTAGCCTTGATGGTGTGCGAACAGCACTCCAATATCCATCGTGCGGCCGAGTTAAAGCCGCAAACCATCATAAAAATACTCAACAAATTCGATGTGTGGCGCAAAGCTGAGCGCTTAGAAGATATTTTAATATGCTGTCAGGCTGACCATGCGGGTCGAAAAGGGTTAGAAGAGAAGCCTTATCCTCAAGCTGAGATTTTTACCCACGCTTATCAAGCCGCAGCCGCCGTAGATGTTCAGAGCATCATTAAGGATGGATTTAAAGGCCCGGCAATACGTGATGAACAAGAAAAGAGACGGATTGAAGCGGTAAGAGTCGCTTTGAATAAGTGATCTGAGCTAAGATTAATTAACCGAGTTGTATTCATGCCAGGTCATTCCAGCGAGCCTTAGCGAGATTAGGAATCTAATATCAGCACGCAGGGAAGTTTTAGAAATGGCCAACGCTACAAGAAACTCGGAGAGAAGGTTCTGAACCTCGCGCCTTCGTCGCTGTTCAGAATGACGTTGTGGTTTAGGTATGCAGCTTGCGGTTAAGCAAGCTGCCAATCCGTCGCGTTATCAAGCGCTAAGCAAGAACGCAAACAAACCGAAACCTAGAATCAGACGGTAAATCACAAACGGTGTCATGTCCATTCGTGAAATCATCTTTAAGAAAAAGTGGATACAAATATATGCACTGATAAACGATGTGATGATACCAGTCAGCAAGAAGCCAATATGGACAGGTTCACCACTGGTCACTAGCTTCATACCTAAGTAGCTACCAGCCAATGTAATGATAGGGATCGACATTAAAAATGAAAAGCGCGCAGCCGCTTCTCGAGTAAAGCCGAGGTAAAGTGCAGCCGTAATGGTCGCCCCTGAACGCGACGTTCCAGGAATCATCGCTAAGGCTTGGGCAATACCGATAAACACGGCTTTCTTCCAACCCGTTTGGTATTCATCCGCAACCAACTTAGCGTTTTTGTCTACCCACCAAAGCAACAAACCAAATACGATCGTTGTGGTCGCGATGACATAAGCGCTACGTAGATACACTTCAATGATGTCTTTCATCAACAAGCCAAACACACAAGCTGGAATCGTGGCGATCACGATCATCCAAGCAAGTTTTGCTTCTTTACTCCGATCTCCTTTAAAGATCGAAGCAAATAATGCCTGGAACAGAGTGATCACTTCATGGCGAAAATAGATCACTACCGCCATTAATGTACCGACGTGAACAGCAACATCAAAAGCTAGACCTTGGTCTTCCCATCCCAAAATGGCGGAGGGCAGGATCAAATGGGCAGAGCTCGAAATAGGCAAAAACTCTGTCAGACCCTGAATCAGAGCCAGAATAAAGGCTTCAAAATAACTCATGTAAACAACTCAAATTAAAAATGAAAAAGAAACAGGTTTGAGTGAATCGACTGGCTGCATTCCATGCCAAATATCTGCGACTGTGCGTCCATCGCCTGGGATCACTAATTGAGGTTCGAGATCATACAGAGGCTTTGTGACAAAAGGATATTTGTAGATATCACTGCGAGGTAGCTCAGGTTTTTTCGTGGAGACGCATTCACCGAACAACACTATATCGAGATCCAGTGTTCGATCCTGATACTTTTGCGCATTTTCTTCGCGTCCCCACTTAAATTCAATCTCACGTAGCTGATGACTCAACTCTTCTAATGACAACTCGGTACGCATTGCAACGACAAAGTTGTAGAAGTTCTGGCTGCTAAAACCAATAGGTTCACATTCATATACCGGCGATACGAGGAGATTTTCTCCAAGCTGTAGTAGCTCCTGATACGCAGCGAGCGCATGTTGCTCTCTTTCTACATTCGTACCAACACCGATATAGGTGGTGATCATGCTTGACCTCGCTCAATCACAACACCAACAGCGCGTGCTTGTGGCACTGCACCAGGCTTTGCTAAACGGATTTTCACCCAAGGTACAGAGAAACGCTGCATGATAAGCTCTGCCACTTCTTCGGCTACACGTTCAACCAACAGAAAACGACCATTTTCAATGTGGCTCAGTACCGCCTCACTCACTTGCGAGTAATCCAACGCATCTTGCACATCATCACTTTTGCCCGCAGGTTTATTATCGTGTGCCATTTCAATATCTAGAACCAACTTTTGTTTGATTTGTTGTTCCCAGTCGTACACGCCAATCGTGGTGATTACTTCTAATTGTTCAATAAAAACTTTATCCAGAGCCATCTTATGTCCTTCTATTACAGAGGTCGGATACCCGTGAGGGGTAATTTGATCGTAGTATTCTATACCTAAGTAACATTTACTTGGGTCATCACAATGTTACTTAGGTATAAACTGCGAAAGCATCTTTATATACAAGAAATCACATAATGCAAGCTCTATCACAGTGAGGATTTCTGCATTATGTGAATTCGAGGTATGATAGCAACTACGCGGGAACCGAGCATTAAATTCCAATCCATCAAGGACTTCTATGGACGCACTGGCACTGATAATGACAATGGCCGCCTATTTACTGGGTTCGGTTTCCAGTGCGGTTTTGATCTGTCGACTCTTAAAACTGCCAGATCCACGCAGTGTAGGCTCCAACAACCCTGGAGCAACGAACGTATTGCGTATTGGCGGACGAGGAGCCGCTGTTTCAGTCTTGTTGTGCGATATGCTCAAAGGCACCATCCCCGTATGGGGCGGATACTTTCTTGGTATCGACCCTATCATTCTTGGCGTCATCGCCACTGCTGCCTGTCTTGGCCACATGTACCCCATCTTTTTCCACTTTAAAGGCGGAAAAGGTGTCGCAACAGCGCTTGGCGCTATCGCTCCGATTGGTTTGGACTTAACAGGATTAGTGATGTTAACTTGGCTGTCAGTAGCCGCGCTATTCCGCTATTCATCCTTAGCGGCTCTCGTCACGGTTTTGGTCACTCCGTTTTATACTTGGATGTTTAAACCGCAATACACGTTACCTGTTGCTATGCTGTGTTGCTTAATCGTATTTAAGCATCATCAAAATATTCGGCGGCTTTTGTCTGGCGATGAGCCCAAAATTGGCGAAAAGAAACTGACACAAAAAAACTCGGCTTAATGCCGAGTTTTGTTTAGAGAGCGATGCATTCATTGGTTATGCATGAACTCGATTCAGGAAGTTCAACAACATTTGGTTGACGAATTCCGGCTGTTCTAAACAACTGATGTGTCCCGCTTGCGGAATTTCTACCAACTCACTGCCCGTGATACAGTCTTTCATTAAATACGATTCGAAAACCGGGCGAGGCTTATCTTCACAGCCCACCGCAATTAACGTCGGCAGAGCGAATTTTTCCGAATCTTCAATCACATCACGGCGACCAAACACCATGCGCCCTATGCGAGCTACTTCCACTGCACGCTCACCATTCAGGTCTTCTAAACTGCGTTTGAATGAAGCGACAAGTTTAGGGTTATCCTGATTGACGTTGTTGGCAAAGAACAGCGGCACAACGGCTTCAATAATTGGCGCAGGCACTGCTTGAACTTGGCTGATAGTATCCAGCATTGCAAAATACTTCTTATACGTAACTTCTGGCTCCCAGCCAATGAAGGTATCCATCAATACCAGTGATTTCACACGTTGCGGTGCTTGAGCCGTCAGTTCCGCTCCCCACATGCCGCCAACAGATAAGCCCACCACAGAAAACTCTTCAATATCCAAATGATCCATCAACGCCAACATATGTTGTGCATAATCAACTAATGACTCTGTCGATGTAGGGGCCGCTTCTGACTCACCATGTGCCCACAAATCTGGCACAATACAACGATATGACTGGCTTAAAACTTCAATTTGTGGCGCCCACATTTGGCTATCCCACAAATAACTGTGACCAAACAGTAATACTGGACCATCACCTTTATCAAGGTAAGCAAGTTGCTGACCTTCAATTTCAAACTTATTCATTGTTATATCCATTTCTTATTCTTCCGCACTATCCTATCACTGAAGCGATACCGAACTGCTCGCATCAGTCAGAATGTAAACGAAGCTTTTCATTGAATAGCTAAAAATAAAGGCCTCTGATGAGCAGAGACCTTTATCGTTGTGAATCTATTTCAAACCTACCGCATAAGTTTGATTAAGCAACTGGCGTAAGTTGGTCAATCGGCCAACGTGGGCGAGCCTCTACCGACATATCGGCCACTTCGCCATTCTTCAAACGCTGCATACCAGCGTAAGCGATCATCGCACCATTATCCGTACAGAACTCAGTTCGTGGGTAGTAAACCTCGCCGCCAACTTTCTTCGCTAGCTTCTCTAACTCTGCACGTAAACGACGGTTAGCACTCACACCACCAGCAATAACAATACGCTTCATGCCTGTTTGCTCAAGCGCGCGTTTACATTTAATCGCCAATGTTGCACACACGGCTTCTTCAAATGCCAGTGCGATGTCTGCGCGAGTTTGCTCGTCATCGCCATTCGCAGCAATCGTATTTGCTGTAAAGGTTTTCAGGCCAGAGAAACTCATATCCAAGCCAGGGCGATCAGTCATTGGGCGCGGGAACTTAAAGCGACCCGGCGTGCCTTTTTCTGCCAGTTTAGACAACAGCGGGCCGCCTGGGTAATCCAACCCCATTAGCTTCGCTGTTTTATCAAACGCTTCGCCCGCCGCATCATCAATCGACTCACCCAGAATTTTGTACTCACCGATGCCTCTCACTTCGACCATCATCGAGTGACCACCCGACACCAACACTGCCACAAACGGGAATTGTGGTGGGTTATCTTCCAGCATTGGAGCCAACAGGTGACCTTCCATATGATGAACAGGTACAGCAGGCACTCCCCAAGCATAAGCAATACTGCGACCAATAGTAGCGCCCACTAATAGTGCACCAACGAGACCCGGCCCCGCGGTGTACGCGACACCATCAATGTCTTTCGAAGTTAAGTTCGCTTCTTTTAGTGCCTCTTTAATAAGAGGAATGGTTTTCTTTACATGGTCACGTGAAGCCAACTCAGGCACCACACCACCGTAATCTGCGTGCAGTTTTACTTGGCTGTAAAGCTTGTGTGACAGCAGACCTTTTTCATCGTCATAAATCGCGATGCCAGTCTCGTCACAAGAGGTTTCAATACCGATAATGCGCATGGTTTTCTCAGTATGCTTTCTGTATAGAGGAAATTTGGGCGTCATATTACCTCGCCTTGGTGCTGCAAACAAATTTTGTACAGACAATAATCGACAAAAGGCTTTACAAAGTAGTTGTGATCGGATTAAAATTCCGCACCATTTTTGATCAAGCTGGTAAGAGACCAAACAATTGTGATTTGGTCTGTTGAATACCAGCGTTAACGAATAACCCCTGAGGTGAAAGGCATATGCCAGTAGTTAAAGTACGTGAAAACGAACCGTTCGACGTTGCTCTACGTCGTTTCAAGCGCTCTTGCGAAAAAGCAGGTATCCTTTCTGAAGTGCGTCGTCGTGAGCACTACGAAAAACCAACTACAGTTCGCAAACGCGCTAAAGCAGCAGCTCAAAAGCGTCACGCTAAGAAGCTAGCTCGCGAAAACGCTCGTCGCGTTCGCCTGTACTAATAACTGAGCTCCAAAAGGAATTTAGTTATGGCTCTGATTGATCAACTCAAAGAAGAGCAAAAATTAGCGATGAAAGCCAAGGACAAATTGCGCCTTGGTACTATTCGTTTAGCCCTATCAGCAATCAAGCAACGTGAAGTTGACGAGCAGATTACTCTGAACGATGACGACATTCTTGCAGTATTGACCAAAATGGTTAAACAACGTCGCGACTCTGTAGCGCAGTATGAAGCAGCGGGTCGTCAAGATCTTGCTGATGCGGAACAAGCAGAAATTACCGTTCTTGAGGACTTTATGCCTCAACCACTGGCAGACGAAGAAGTAGCGGCTCTTATCGAGAACGCGATTGCTGAATCTGGCGCAGCTGGCATGCAAGACATGGGCAAAGTAATGGGCGTTCTGAAACCGCAAATTCAAGGGCGCGCAGATATGGGTAAAGTAAGCGGTTTAGTTCGCGCTAAACTGGCTTAAGATACCCCACCCAATTGCAGCAAGCCGTGCTATCCTTTGGAACGCACGGCTTGTTTGTATCTGGATGAATGGAATGAAATAAGTGAGCAACACGCTTATTCTTTTAAAGCATTCACTCCACTCATCATCTTCTTTTTTTGTTAGGTTTTATGGCTGGACACATCCCTCGCAGTTTTATCGATGACCTTCTAGCTCGACTTGATATTGTCGATATCATCGACGCACGTGTGAAACTTAAGAAAAAAGGCAAAAACTACGGCGCATGCTGCCCGTTCCACAACGAAAAGACGCCGTCATTCAGCGTCAGTCAAGAAAAGCAGTTCTACCATTGTTTTGGTTGTGGTGCGCACGGAAATGCCATCGACTTTTTGATGGAATTCGACCGGCTAGAATTCGTCGAAGCCATTGAAGAACTCGCTTCATACTTGGGCTTAGATGTTCCTCGCGAACAACGTAGCGGCGGTAATGGTTCGTTCCAGTCAGGCCCACAAGCAAGCAGCAGTGAAAAACGTAATCTATACGACTTAATGGGCAGCATTGCTCAATTTTATCGTAACCAACTCAAGCAGCCAGCAAGTAAAGTGGCGATTGAGTATCTAAAAGATCGCGGCCTGTCTGGTGAAATCGTCCAGAAGTTTGGCATCGGCTATGTGGCTGATGAATGGGATTTAGTTCGTAAGAACTTTGGCCAGAATAAAGAAAACCAAGACATGCTCGTCACAGGCGGCATTTTGATCGAAAACGACAAAGGCAACCGCTACGACCGATTCCGTGGTCGAGTGATGTTTCCTATTCGAGACAGACGCGGCCGAGTAATAGGCTTTGGTGGTCGAGTATTAGGTGATGGGACACCGAAATATCTCAACTCACCCGAAACCCCGATATTTCATAAAGGTAAAGAATTGTATGGCCTTTATGAAGTACTACAAGCGTACCGTGAGCCACCACAAATTTTAGTGGTTGAAGGCTATATGGATGTTGTCGCGCTTGCTCAATATGGCGTAGATTATTCCGTTGCCTCATTGGGTACCTCTACAACGGGCGATCACTTGCAAGTGTTATTCAGGCAAACAAGCACCGTCGTATGTTGTTACGACGGTGACCGAGCAGGCCGTGAAGCAGCGTGGCGTGCCATGGAAAATGCATTGCCTTACCTAACTGATGGTCGCCAGTTAAAATTCATGTTTTTGCCGGATGGAGAAGATCCCGACTCTTATATCCGACAAAACGGAAAACAAGCATTTGAACAACAAGTGTCTAATGCGATGCCTTTGTCTGAATTCATGTTCAGCTCATTGACTCAGCAAGTCGATATGAGCACGAAAGAAGGCATGGCAAAACTCAGTACCCTTGCTGTTCCTCTCATCGACAAAGTCCCTGGCGGCACTTTAAGACTATACTTGAGAGAACTGCTTGGCCGCCGTTTGGGTTTGGTTGATGAACGCCAACTACAGCAGCTAATTTCAAAACAAGGTAAAGAGGATAAAAGGCCTCAACCTCATAAAGAAATCAAGCGAACGCCGATGCGAGAAGTGATCGCGTTACTGATTCAAAACCCACAATACGTAACTATGGTGCCAGATCTAACTAGCGTTAGAGATTTACCCATTCCTGGTCTAAGTTTATTTGTTGATGTACTTGATAAATGCCAAGCGCATCCCCATATCAACACAGGCCAATTATTAGAGCATTGGCGAAACAGCCAAAATGAGACCCTTCTGTCTCGTCTCGCGAGTTGGGACATTCCACTCGATGAGGACAACCAAGAAGAAATATTTTTAGACTCACTGGATAAAATTATTGCCCAGTGCGTAGAAAAACAAATTGAAAACCTGCAGGCCAAAGCAAGAAGTGTCGGTTTATCAGCCGAAGAGAAAAGGGAGCTGCTAGCACTTATGCTAGATTTAAAAGCGTAACCCTGTTTAATTAGTCAGCAACGATTTAATTTGTTATAGTAAGTGGTTTGCATTTCGCATACTGATTCCTTCACCAGATTACGAAGTTGGATACCGTCTATGGATCACAATCCGCAGTCACAGCTAAAGTCACTTGTTATTAAAGGCAAGGAACAAGGCTATCTGACCTACGCCGAAGTAAATGACCACCTACCTGCTGAAATCGTAGATTCAGAACAGGTAGAAGACATCATTCAGATGATCAACGACATGGGCATTAAGGTAGTAGAAACTGCTCCTGATGCTGATGATTTAGCACTGAACGATGACACAAATATTACCGATGAAGATGCAGCCGAAGCTGCAGCCGCTGCACTGTCTAGCGTAGAGAGTGAGATTGGTCGTACCACAGACCCTGTACGTATGTACATGCGTGAAATGGGTACTGTCGAACTTCTAACTCGCGAAGGCGAAATCGACATCGCAAAACGTATTGAAGAAGGTATTAACCAAGTTCAATCGTCTGTTGCTGAATACCCAGGTACGATTCCGTACATTCTTGAGCAATTTGACAAAGTTCAAGCTGAAGAACTGCGTCTTACTGACCTTATTTCAGGTTTTGTAGACCCAGATGCTGACGACACCGCTGCACCAACGGCAACACACATCGGTTCTGAACTGACTGAATCTCAGTTAGAAGAAGAAGACGATGAAGACGTTGATGACGACGAAGATAGCGATGACGATTCAGATGATTCTGAAGAAGATGTAGGTATCGATCCAGAATTAGCGCTAGAGAAATTCAACCAACTACGCAGCACCTATCAAAATCTTCAATTAGCAATCAACGAGTACGGCTATAACAGCCCGAAAGCAACCGTTGCTAATGAAATGATGCTAGACGTATTCCGCGAGTTTCGTCTAACGCCTAAACAGTTTGATCACCTAGTGAATGAACTGCGTACTGCTATGGATCGCGTTCGTACTCAAGAACGCCTGATCATGAAGTCTGTGGTTGAATACGGCAAAATGCCGAAGAAATCATTCATCGCGCTGTTCACTGGTAATGAATCAAGTGAAGCTTGGTTGGATGAAGTTCTTGCTTCAGACAAGCCATACGCTGAAAAGATCAAACGTAACGAAGAAGAAATCCGTCGTTCAATCGCTAAGCTAAAAATGATTGAAGAAGAGACTTCTCTAAACGTACAGAACATTAAAGACATCAGCCGTCGTATGTCTATCGGTGAAGCAAAAGCTCGCCGTGCGAAGAAAGAGATGGTTGAAGCGAACTTGCGTCTTGTAATTTCTATCGCGAAGAAATACACCAACCGTGGCCTACAGTTCTTGGATCTTATCCAGGAAGGTAACATCGGTCTGATGAAAGCGGTAGATAAGTTCGAATACCGTCGTGGTTACAAGTTCTCGACTTACGCAACGTGGTGGATCCGTCAGGCAATCACTCGTTCAATCGCGGACCAAGCACGTACGATTCGTATCCCGGTACACATGATCGAAACGATCAACAAGCTAAACCGTATCTCTCGTCAAATGCTGCAAGAGATGGGTCGTGAGCCACTACCGGAAGAACTGGCTGAGCGCATGCAGATGCCAGAAGACAAGATTCGCAAAGTTCTGAAAATCGCTAAAGAGCCTATCTCAATGGAGACACCAATCGGTGACGACGAAGATTCGCATCTAGGTGATTTTATCGAAGATACAACGCTAGAACTGCCGCTAGATTCTGCAACTGCAACTAGCCTTAAAGTGGCAACAAAAGACGTGCTTGCAGGTCTAACGCCACGTGAAGCGAAAGTACTTCGTATGCGCTTTGGTATCGACATGAACACTGACCATACTCTAGAAGAAGTTGGTAAGCAGTTCGACGTTACTCGTGAACGTATCCGTCAGATCGAAGCAAAAGCACTACGTAAACTTCGTCACCCAAGCCGCTCAGAGACTCTGCGCAGCTTCCTAGACGAATAATCGCAGCGCATGCAAGCTTTTAGAAATCAAAAAAGGTGACTTTAGGTCACCTTTTTTATTATCTACTGTGCTAAGTGGATAAAAACTAAGCGCAATTGCCCTAGTTGGTATCTAGACACCTTGCAACGCTTCCCCTATAATCGTTGTCCTATTAAGGCCCCTTAGCTCAGTGGTTAGAGCAGTCGACTCATAATCGATTGGTCCGCAGTTCAAGTCTGCGAGGGGCCACCATATTCTAGAAGGCGTAGCAGGTTAGTACCTGCTACGCTTTTTTTGTACCTAGTGATTTTGGGTGTAGTTGTGGGTGTAGTTAGGAAGTTGCTTAGCTCACAATTTTGGACGCTTTGCTGAGCTTGCCAACATTTTTCCATCACGAGCAGAACAGAAAATTCGATAAGATAATAAAAAAGCGCCCCCTTATGTGAAAAGGGGGCGCTTTTTTATTATCTGCCTATTTTACTCAATTCCGTGTTTACGATCATACCAAATAGCTAACAAAGGCAAACCGATTGTACCAACGGTAACTAGAGCTAAAAATAAAAGTTGAGCTAAAGTCATACCCGTTACATCCAAAAGTTGTACTAACATATTGAAACCCGCCCTAATGTTCTTGTGGTTATATTTTAACCTAAAAATACAAAACTTGATAATGTGCTTACCGGCCAAGATAGATAACTGTAATCTCTTCTCGCTCATGCCCTAACTCTCTACTAATAATAAGGCGAGCTTCTTTATCTGCACTTTTTTGTTCTCTACTCAGTTCTCTGCTAGTTAAACCACCCGCTTTAGGTGCATTCATTCCTGTCAGTTCTATGTATCGCTGTTGAGCATATTGATGGCGTAGACCATGGTTCTTGCATAACCCAACCTTCCTACAAGTATTTTCGTAGTGCTTTAGCTGTTGAATGTACTTTTTGCTTGCGGGAATCAGAGAGCCTCTTGAGGCAATAGCTATAGCTCGTTCTAACACCTGCTTTTGATATTCGTTTCTGATTGGTACCTCTCGCGCCTTGCCACCTTTAGTCCAAGAGCCCATTAAATGAATTCTATCTGCTTTAATCGCTATACTGGGGTTAAACTTCAAAGCTTCTTCCCGCCTCAGACCGAATGCAGATTGTAGCTCTAACGCTATTTTTATATATGGGTCTGAGATTGCATTAAACTTTACTTCATCAAGCTCTTTCGCCTTGTTGGTACTATTGTCACTGAAAACTCTCTTTCCTATCCCCAACTCTTCATTGGACTTGGGTAACAAATGCTCACGTCCAGTCTTTTCGAATACCCAACGAATATGTGCCATTCGGTTTTTTATAGTTCCAACGCTTAAGCCTTGACTTTGCCAATGCTCAACCAAAAATTTTACGTGCTTTAACTTAAGTGTATGTGGAGTTAAGTGCCTGTACCCTCCTCTCTTTAATTGTTTTTCGATTTGGATGAGGATGTTTTTACGTGCAGCTTGAGATGCATAACTCCCATCAATGTTGTGCTTCATTAACAAAACTAGGCCGTGTCGTAAGTTTGGTTTGCTCATGACTCTTACTCCTAAACAAATAAGAGCCATATAGCTCATATGGCTCTATCTACTTGAGAAAATGATGGAGAAACGTAATCAAACCACGTGAACCTGATGGTTAGTGATAAGCCCAATTCAAACTTATGGTTAGTAAGATGAATGCCTCAGAGGCGATTAGGGCAAGAGTGATGGTTTGTGTATCGATAGTTACGAATGTCGTACATGATCTACTTGAAGAAGCGTGAGCATCTACGAGAAGAGCATTGTGACGTCACAATGCTGGTTACGTTTCTTTCTCCTATTGAACATTTATGATTTATGAAGAGTCTTTATAGCGACGGCTACTTTTTTATTTACGTGATGAGGCTACCAAGCCGTCACTTGGCTGTCACCAAGTGACCCCGCTTAAAAGAAATAACGGAAATATAGAAAAATAAGGTGATGCGCTCGCGGTATGCCTCCTGTCACTACCTATTTCACAGCTAGTGACAGGAGGGCTTCAACGTGCGTTCTTTATGCTGTTGAGCAGTGGTTCTTTGATATTATCAATACATAGGACAGCTTCTTGCAAAGACGATTCAAGGCGTGGATCAAAGTAACCATACTGAACGAATATCTGACGTTTGATGTCATCTGGAGATTTCAAGTAATTGATTATATTTTCATCTGTAAGCTTAAATGGTGGCTCTTGGATTAACATGGCCGTAATTGCTTTAGCCATGACGGCGCGATGCTGTAAATCCAAACTTGTAATAGAATCTCTAAACATACCTTCTATATCTTCCATGTAGCGCTTCCAAATAAATTCGTCCATCTGCACCATACATACACCTTTACGTTGTTTTGTTCGCACTGCGAACATTTCACTCCTCTGCTAATCTTAAGTAGAAAGCGTAACCTATTACGTGACAAATGCATAAATCTGGCAGATTGAATATGGAATATAAAAAAAGCCCTACGCTCATCTCAATCTTTGGGAGCATTTTCATTTCATTGCTTAAAGTTACTGTTTGTGTTTTGGAAGCTTCAAGTAAAAGCTCAAACATCGATCGCGAACATATTAGCTATGATGATGGTATTTCAGACAACACCTACTTTGATGACATCGGGTGTGAATTCGAGCGGAATTTAGAGGGTAAGTTGAGGAATAGGATTACAGAAAAACGCCATAGAGATAATTCAGATTGGTAGCTGGGGAAAAGTGACTCAACATTTACTGTACATTAAGTCACTTCATTCTAATTATATGCTTCAGTCAAGTGTATTTGTTTGGTGATAAGAGAAAGACCATAACCAATCGCCAGCTGACGCTTCATCTAAAGGCACAGGCTCTTGGTTTAAGCCAAAGATCATCAATTTACTGCTTCTTCCATCTACACTATGAACCAGTTTAAGGTCAACAAGCTCAACTTTTCCATTAAATCTACAAACGTAGTAAGAGCCTTCATTTGTAGGTTGGCTCATAAACCAAGGTGAGCGTTCTGGCCCTACTGCGCTAAAACAATGGATATTCCTAGCAAAGTTAAATACCGCCTCAACAAGCTCCGGTTTACTAAATTCAGACGTAATCTCTACATCATGGGCAAGTTGAAATGGGGATATGCTCCAACCATAACGATTAAAGCTATCAACAAAAAAATCGATTAAGTTATCAGCATTATCTCTTAAGGCATCCATGTAATCATCTAGATAGAATCCAGGCCCACCAAACAATGAGAGGTCCACATATCTAAATACTTTAACCCCCATAACTGACTTAGCCCAATCTAAAGCGGTACTAAGATTCAAAAACTGCTTTGTGTCCTTACCGTAATCCACTATTACACAATCAATGTCTTCTATCACAGAACAGAGAGCATTATCATGATTTAACGGAGTCATGGGAGATAAGTACTCCTCATAATAACCAAACAACACGTTTCTCATGTCAACATGACAAGACATAGCTATACTTGTTTGGTTACAATATTTAACTGATGCAGAATCAAACTGCTTGCTCCAATTACGCTTAGTACTATTCATATTTCCTTCCTTCTTGATGAGTGAGAGGCGAACTGCCCCTCAATGTCAGAAAGAATGTTAAAGCCGATAAAGATAAATATTTTTTTTAAGCTAACGATTACTGCATTTATCCCAGAAAGTGGAATTAACGTTCGCAGTGCGAACAAAAAGCGAGGCCTATAGCCTCGCGTACATAAATTTAATCTTTAAAAGTCTGTTCTTGCTCTACTAGCCAGTCAACAAAGTCTCGCTCACGCCAGCCTAAACAACGCCCATTTATCTTTATTGGCTTAGGAAAACACTTATCTTTCGCCCACCAACGCCAAATAGTCCTTGGACTGCGGCCCAGTGACTCTGAAACCTCTTTTAAGGACATGATTCTATCTCTTGCCATGAGTATCCTCCTTATTTCACTCTGTGACAGAACTATTATCTTTAATAAAGAGGCGCAAAACGGTTTTAAGAAGTCGATTACTAGAATTAATAAGATATCTTTTGGTAGAAATTAGCTACAATTGAACTCTCTCAAGAGTTACCTCTACTCACCAGCTTAAAATCAATAGATAATGTTGCATATTAGAGTATTAAAACTTTGGCTTACCTAGGAGTAAAACGCCTATCGAGCGCAATTTCTATCAATTTACTACTATAAGATAATGACAATGCCTAACTAGTTGTCTTTCGTCCAGAAAGTAAACACAAAAGGAAAGTGAATTTAACACTCACTTAAAATTTATCATCTCAACCGCCGAGACTGGATTAGAACAGTCTAAAAAATTCATCTAAATAGAGCTCTATAATTATGCTCATGATATCTTCCTATACCAAAATTTAAGTACTTGACAATCAATCCTGTTATTTGTACCGTTTTAAAATAACTATATCTTATAGGGTTTAAACCTTTTCCATTACCATATAAATTCCAGTAGAACCATTGTAAGCTGGAGAAGTTGCTTTACTACCGACTTCAGACAAACACCTGGATAGTGAAGAAGCTTAATGTAGATTCAAACTGAAGCATATAGTTTATAATTAACAACTTATTGGGAAAATGAAATCATTTAATTACTGGATATTGAAGAGTGAGTAATTTTAATATAAAACCTTACCTAAGATCACTAAAATTTAAAAAATCAGAGACTATAAATTGGAGCGATTATCCATTTTCAATACCTGCAGTAGCAGACTTAGAAAGCATTGATTTTCATTCAGACGTTACTTTTTTGGTTGGTGAAAATGGTGTTGGAAAATCAACAATTTTAGAAGCTATAGCCCTATCATTGGGCTTTAGTCCAGAAGGAGGAACAAGAAATTTTAGCTTACAGAATGCTCAGACTACTTCCGAACTATTTAATTTCATTCGGCCAGTACGTAGTTACAAAAAACCGGAAAATGGCTACTTCTTTAGGGCCGAAAGTTTTTATAATGTTGCCACTTACATGGATGAAGTAGGATATTTAGGTGCGTATGGTAATCGGTCACTACACGACCAGTCTCACGGTGAGTCTTTTATGTCATTGCTATTAAACAAATTGAAATGCAACGGCTTATATTTTCTGGATGAACCTGAGGGTTCTTTATCTCCTACAAATCAGTTGAACGCTTTAGCCGCTATACATGAACTTTCACAGCAGCAATCTCAATTTATTATAGCTACTCACTCACCAATCTTACTAGCTTATCCATCCGCTAAAATTATAGAGCTTACAGAAACAGGGGTTTCATACATTTCGTATGAGGACACAGAACAATACAGAGTGATGAAGGACTTTATTAATAACCATCAGTATAGAATAAATCAAATTATTCTTGGAAAACAATAGTTAAAACCTAATAAATATAATCAAAATAATCGTCCTAATTATTAACAGAATCTATTATTTACAATAGAGAGTATAATAAGTCTAATTACGCCTCAACGCGCTTATCTTTCACCTAAAGACTATAAAAAATATCATAAGCCCAAAGCGTAAAAGCAAAAGATAAAATGCTGAAGTTGTCAACATTTGATAATAATTTAATTTTGTAGGCGTTTAGTATTCTAGTCTATAAATCCGTGACTAGGGACATATATAAAATTTGAATCAAGTAAAATACCGGAATTTGAATCAAGGAATGTATATGTTTTTTTATCATAAGACGATTGATATGGATAAATCGACCAAATAGAATAAATCTCATACTTAGTTATAGGAGTTATACCACTCTTACCAGAATTTTTAACTACGTATTTTTTTTGATAAACGGGGATGTTGAAAGCAAAACCATCCCAATACCCATATATAGACTTCCTTAGAGTTCTTGTATTTGTATTTTTCTCAAAAAAATCAGAAACCAACACGCCACTCTTACATGTCATTTCATGATAAATTATTTTATTTTCATTTATAAAATTAAAATCGCATCCTAAACCGTTAATAAACGGCTTAATCGTAAATATAGTGAAAGCCAATATTAAAAAAATCAAATACTTGTTCATCTTGTCTATTTCTCATAAAACGCGAGCTTTGCTTTATTGCTAGTTAAATATACAACCTGAAAGGGCTCTTCATATATCCAAGCTATCTTTTCTTCATCTTTTATTTTGTACGCTTTGCCACTAATTAAGTTATATGCACTATAACGTACCGTTTTGCTAAATTCAGCAACATTAGCAGGAACAATTATACTTGTGCTTATATTCCATGTATAGTTATTCCCCCCCCAAAAACCCCACCTCATTTTTTTAATCTTAACTTCTCCACTTAACTTGTCTTGCGTTTCGATAACTAGAACCCCCATTTCACATTGACTTTTCCGAAAATAGTTAACAGATTCACTTTCAAGTGAAAAACTACATCCTAAGCCATTTATAAACGCTCTGAACACAAATAAGGTCATAAAAAAGCATAAAAAACTTAGGAAAACCTTATTCTTTAACAGGAATAAATTGGTACTTCGCACCATCATCATACTTTTTCCCATATATATACACTCCAGGACTTAGCTTTAGAACTTCATCATCATTAATATTGAACCCTTCGTAAGTAGTACAAACTTTAACCTCATTATATTTATAACAATCTATATCTGGCTTAACTCCTTCTAGTATAAGATTTATCACTACTAGAAAAAAAACATATATAATTAAAGTAGTTAACTGAACTTTCCCCCAAAAGCTTATACTTGTATTTTCTGATGGTATTTCCCCTTGCGTGCTAACAGATGAGGGAAGAGTAATATCTAAAGATGATGCTAAGTGATTCTCCTTGGTGGGAGCTGTAGACTTTATTTCATGTTTAAGTCTAATATTATCATCTACAAGAGCGTATCCTTTTCTAGGAACTGTTTCTATATTGACTCCTACAGCTCTTAGTTTTCTAATCGCCATATTCAGTGAATTTTCGACGACAAAAGTGTCAGGCCATGCAACGCCAATCAGATGCGTTCTAGATAAACACTTACCTCTATGAGACATAAACTCTAGCAAAAGATTTGACTCAGCCTGACTTAGTTTTTTAATAACTAATTCATTCTCATCTGTTAGCAAGTTTGTTTCTTTGTTTATATACTTTTTCACAATCAATAACTCTCATGCCATCTCGTCTTAACTGTCATTCACAGCTACAGCAAGCTAAAATCCATCGATAGTTGGGTCTCGAATAGAAATTGATACCTTTTTACGTTTAGATCAATTGCATAACTCTCAACAGGTATGCGCAAAATGATAAAACGCTATAACGGAACACATCAAGCGCACAACAAAGAAAGTTAAATAAAAAAAAATAAACCAAAAATATCATAAGCTTACAGGTCATTTCGGTTTGCTTCCTAGCATCATCGTAATAATGACGACTACTAATCAAAACATAATCACTTACTAATTTGTTTTTAAAGCATTGAAAATAAAAACAAATAGTCACACAAGTATAGTAGTTAGCTCGAGGACTGACTAATAGTTATGCCCTAAAGTTTGTCTTTTGACACTATAGGCTTACGCTTGATAGCATAATATAGATCATGAATGCATCCAACCAAACAAAGCAAACCTCTCAACCGCACCTTAATGCATATTCAAGAGCATTACGAGTAGTCATTTCCCCCAGTGTCAGCATAGTTGTCGCCTAAATTTTTAAGGAGATAACCATGCCGGCTAATCCAGTTCCAATTGGCTTGAAAACAAAAAGGTCAAACTTGGGTGTTACCACCATATAATTAGTCTCATCTAAGAATTACTAAAGAATTAGATGTGAGTCCTTCTGTAATATCTAAGTAGAGAAATGAACTTGTTGAAAGCGGCCTATTGTTTACAGAGCCGCCGTTAGGAAATACTACTACTGATTATTCAGCGGAGCAGATTTTTCCATAGTGATTGGAAACTGTAACTATGTCTGAACGCGAGTTAGCTGAATACTGTAGGTCTAAAGGGTTATTTATAGATGACGTTAAAGCTTGGCGAGCACTATCTATCAAGGCGCAGAGCGCAACAGCGACGTCAATATCACACAAAGAAAATAAGCAACTGCGTAAGGAACTCAGAAAGATAAAAGCGATGGAGAAGGAATTGGCACGTAAAGAGAAAGCACTTGCTGAAACGACTGCGCTACAGGTTTTGCGGGAAAAGTTCAATGCCCTCAGGGAGACCTGCGAGGAATACAGATTCCTATCTCAAAGCGGCTTAAATAGTCACACTTGTGATGAAGCTGTGCATAAAGTGGCAACAAAAACAAAGGCTTTTTCCACCGTAGGGTTGTCAATACTAACATTTCAGCGCAGGACACGGAACTCTACCAAAGTCGCAAGTGATATGCGTCAGAATCATCGGCAGCACGAGCCTCATAATAAGCTATCAGAAGCCGAAATGCTGCAGATATTAGATATCTGCAATACGCCAGAGTGTACCGATTTACTGCTGAATATCATCGTTCCAATGTTGGCTGATGAAGACATTTACATTGGGCGAGAGTCCGCATTTTATCGTGCATTAAAAGCAAATACCCATCTAGGTAAGCGAACTCGTAACAAAGCTATCACAAGCCATGCTGACCAAGGATTCAAAAAGCCTGCAGACCAAATCAGGTATGGAGCTGGGATATCAGTTATCTGCCATCGAAAATACGGGGAAGGCACTATTACCTCTATTTGATAATAAATATCTTCAGTAGAAAAGTAGTAGATGCAGAAGTGTATGATCAGGAGCTAGGCGAATATGCAGCGGAGTAACTCCAAAGAACAGCATGGCGGAGCAAGTTCGCAGGACACATTACTTTGCACAATGACAACGGTGCTCCTATGAGAAGTTACACCATGCTTGCAAAGATGCATGATCTTGGGGTCATAAGCTCTTACTCTACGCCAAGAGTAAGCAATGACACCCCATACTTTGAGTCATTGCTCAAAAACAATAAAGTATTGTCCTTGATGTCCAATGGATGGGTTTTCTACTATTGAAGACTCTCGGTGTTGGGTTGGTACTTATGTTGATAGCATAAACACAGTGGCACAAAGTATGTAACACCTCAGCAGAGGCATTGCTGCGAGGATAGTGAAATTCTCCGACAGCGTATGCAAGTCTAACGACGTGCTCAATGGACCTCACCCAGGCAGATGGATTCGGCAGGCGAGAGACTGGAGTTATACCGATGAGGTGAACTTGATTCCTGAAAAGTGTGCAACGTAATCGTTCATGTTACTAAATTGTAAAAAACCTACAACTTGCTTGAAAAACAGCGAGGACGAGCGAACTCAATCACCGAAACACGCGTTTTTAGTAAAAGCATGGGAAATAGATACAACTAATCAGAAAAAACCACACAAAATCAAGCATCAAAAATAAAATCAGTAAATCACTTTATTTTATATCTATTTAATTCACAACAAAAACTCAGAGGTGATACCTTAAGTACTAAATTTAATCTATGATACGTTTATTTTATGATGAAAACAAATCTATTACTTTGTGCAATTACGCTTATATCAATATCGCTTGAAGTCTCTGCGAAGTCAGATGCACAATTAACACAAACTATTAAAAATATCGAAAACGACTGGAAAGGTCGTATCGGCGTTTATGCTTATGACACAGAAGGAGACTTTACCTTTGGCTATAGAGATAAAGAGAGATTTCCGTTATGTAGTTCATTTAAGTCATTTCTTTCTGCTGCTATTCTAGCCAAGTCTCAAGAAAATCTTTTAAATATAAATACCTTAATTGATTTTAGCGATCGTGAACTAGAGTACTGGTCTCCAATTACTAAAGAAAACCAGAAATATGGAATGACGATAGGCAAACTTGCACAAGCAGCTCTTCAATATAGTGATAACGGTGCGACTAATATTCTATTAGAAAGTTACATAGGCGGCCCTAAAGGGATGAATAACTTCATGCAAAGCATTGGAGACAACAACTTTCGCTTAGACCGTTGGGAACTAGAACTTAATACAGCGATTCCTGGAGATATAAGAGACACATCCACACCCAAATCTATGGCTACCAGCCTCGGGAATTTATCATTCGGCGATGTTTTAAATGATACAAACCGAGAGTTGTTTAATAATTGGCTAATAGGCAACACTACTGGAGATAATAGAATAAGAGCCGCAGCAGATAAAAGTTGGATAGTCGGTGACAAAACAGGGTCTTGTGGTGTCTATGGAGCTGCAAGTGACATTGCAGTTATTTGGCGAGAAAAGTCATCACCGTTAGTTATGGCTATATACACTCATAAAACTGATCCAACAGCTAAACATAACGATAAAGTAATAGCAGAGGTCGCTGACAAAACTTTCCAGTATATAGCTAGTCAGTAAACGCAAACAACCACTTGAAACCATGTGATATTTAGGGGAATGATTTCGTAATCCGATGAAACTAAACTGGTCCAGTATTCTCTGAGTAGCTAAATAGAACAACCTTTATAGTTTTGTAAACAATGCAACATTCCCCTAATCAACCGTAGTTCACTTATTGAATAGGTTATAAGAAGTCAAACGTAAATAAACAGAGTGCTCAATAGACCGCTACTATTTAGTATGACTTGGTTTTGTCGAGTAATGAAATTCTTGCTATTTTGCTTGTTCTAAACCCACACTATAGCCTTTATGAATATCTAGCACTATGAATTTATTCAGCGCTAAACTCATAGAGTAAATCTAGCAACTTGAGCTTTTTACTTCGTGACAAACTTCCCACCCAACTATTTCATACGATACATTGCTGCCTGTGATAGAGATCGCTTATATAGTGCCCATAACACTGTTTCAAATTCTTGTTAGATACGTAGAGATTTAGACACCTAACAACTAAGTTATGGAGATATTCCCATTTCCGGGAAGCTGCCCCTCTATGAAAGAAACGAGAGTAAACGATCGCTTGAGCCGTACTGCATCATTGTGAGGTCTAGTGTTATAAGCTCTATCACACAAATATCTTAATGATTTTCCTATCTGTTTGCTTACGTAAGTTAGGGAGTACTTCGACATAGATTAAGTTATCAACCCCAACTCCGAAGCGACTATTTCGTAGGTGCTGTATCTACAGCAATATCAAGTTTACGATAGACGCTGCGTTTCCCGTTAGTTCGGTACATCTTAACTTTGTACTCACTCTCACTGTAGACCTTGAACCCCGTGGCATCAATGGCCAAATACTGTATGCGCTTCTGGTTTTGGTTTTGGTTTTAGATGAAACCTCAACTTTCTTAACTCGACGACTCATACAGGGTGTAATAAAAACTCACAAACGGAGTATTAACCCACACGAATACTGAATTTATATAACCTTGTAGAACTCTCAATGGTATAGAGAAAAAGAGTTTTAGTGATAACTAAGTCACTGAATCGGCGAGTTCTACCTCACTTAACTTCTTTTCCCTTGCTTATCAATCAAAAAAATAGGGAAACGAGATTTATTAAGGCTTAATTATAAAATTTACAGTTATTTTTATAACAAGATTGCGGGATTCAACTACAGAGGTTAATGGGCATATTCAGTCATAACTTATAGTCTCCCCCCCTTTTTTTTATAAGACAGCAAAAATAAACACATAGCAACAAAAAAATAATTTAAAAAATCACTTGAAAATTTATAATTAGTTATTTTATTTTCGTTTATTTTTTTGGAGCCAAATTTATTCTAGAGTGGTCGTCGTGAATTGAACATTTCGGCGCAATGGATATTTATCTAATTTAAAACTCGAGGAACAGCAATATGAAACTTACAAGGACTTTTATTGGAACTCTTACTTGCCTTGCGTTTTCTGCACCATCCCTAGCAAACGACGCATCGGCTACAAAAACGTATGTAGTAAATCTATCTAAAACTATTGAGCCAGCTATCAGTGTCGCACTAGTTGACGGTTTAGGCACTGAAATGCCATCAACTAAATCTTTTGAACTAGTACATGACACGACGGGTGATCGAGATTTACTGCTTGCGAAAGCATTTGCCGATGATTTAAACATTGTATCAAATGAAGCGGAGAGTGCCAGGTATAAAATCACTCGAACTTTATCTCCACTTTCTTTAAATGGTAGCGAAGCCGATGCACAGTCTGTACTTTTCTGGAACCAGTTAATAACTATACCTACCGGTTGCAATGAGCTTTTTCCCTATACTTTTACGAGGACGACTAAGCAAAACCAGACTATGGCATTAACGTCAAGCGTTCCTAACAACGGCAAAATTTGCGATACGAGTGTGGAATTTAAATTCAAAGACAAAGCACCAGCCGGCAATTATGCAGCTAATTTAACGATTGATATTGAACCAAGCCTGTAAATTATATTTATAGGTAATTTACATGGAGGAGGTAATTACCTCCTCCTTTTTACCCTCCATATACTAGCTAAATTAATAATTATTTTAAAGGAAACACCCGTTATATTGCGTGCGCCGGAGCAAACCGGACACCCATTCCGGTATTATCCGGACGCGCATTCCGTTTTAATCCAGACACCGATTCCGTTTTAATCCGGACGATTTTGGCCTAACTCCGGAATCGCTGTCCGGTTTAGCGGAAACCCTGTCCGGATACTCCGGAATACCAATCTTTTCTCTTTTAAATCAATACCTCACAATCTTTGCTGTCGATTTTAATGCAGCAAGGAAGTGAGAATGCCGAAAAAGAGAACGTCTATGGATAAAATCAAAGAGGTATTGCGCCTCAAATACGAATGTCACCTATCACTGCGAAAAATCGCTTCCTGCACGAAGGTAAGCCGGTCAACGATCTCCGAGATCCTCACTCGCTTTGAACACTACGGCGTCGGTTGGCCATTACCAGACAACCACTCAGAAGCTCAACTTGCTCAAGTGCTGTATCGTGATAAAACCACATCCGCTAGCAAGGTGATGCCAAACTTTAGTTATATCCACAAAGAGCTGCGCCGTCCCCCAATGACCAAGCAGTTGCTTTGGGAGGAATATGTCGCTGAGCATCAAGAGCGTGCTTATCGATACAGTCAGTACTGTGAGCACTATCGGCGTTGGCTTAAAAAGCAAAAGCGCAGTATGCGCCAGAGCCATCTGGCCGGAGACAAGCTCTTTATCGATTACTGTGGTCCCACCATCCCAATTATCAATCCAGAGACAGGAGAAGTTCGCAACGCTCAAACCTTCGTGGCAACACTGGGCGCTTCAAACTACACCTATGTCGAAGCCTGTGAAAGCCAAAGGCTGGAGCACTGGTTAGAGGCACATGCCAATGCCTTTGAGCACTTCGGTGGTGTGCCTGCATTACTGGTCCCCGATAATCTCAAGGCTGCTGTCACCAAAACCGATCGTTATGAGCCTCAGCTTAACGACAGTTACCGCCAGCTCGCCTACCACTATCAAACCGCAGTCATGCCAGCACGGCCATACAAGCCTAAAGATAAGGCCAAGGCTGAAAATGCAGTTCTTGTTGTCGAGCGTTGGATCATGATGCGGCTTCGTAATGAGGTCTTCCATACCTTCAGAGAACTTAACCTGGCGATTAAAGAGCTCATGCAGTCATTAAATCAACGACGAATGAAAGAGCTGGATGCAAGTCGGGCCGAGCTGTTCAATATGCTCGATAAACCTGCTTTACGACCTCTGCCAGCTGAGCGCTTCCTCTACACAGAGTTCAAGCAAGCGAAGGTAGGGCCCGACTACCATATCGAATATAAGCAACATTACTACTCCGTCCCGCACCAGTTGGTTGGACAGCATGTTCAACTAGAAGTTAGTCGCCAACTTGTCCGTATCTACCATCAAGGTCAATGTGTTACTCAACACCCAGCAAGCGCAAAGGTGCGTGGCCAAAGTACCTACACGGAGCATATGCCAAGTAACCACCAGTATCAGAAATGGTCGCCGGAGAAGCTACAGCGCTGGGCGGCGAGGATAGGTCCCGCAACGAAAGAAGTCATCTGCCATCTGCTCCACAGTCCAAAGGCCATCCCGCCCAGGCAACCCGCAGCTGCTTAGGGCTACTGAACCTCTCAACCAAACATAGTGACCAGCGCCTAGAGCAAGCCTGCAAAGACGCTCTCACCGTCAATAAACCGTACCTGAGGTTCATCAAAAACCTACTGCAAAATCACCGTGAGGGACGGTTGTCGACCTCACCAGACCTTACACCGGACATCCAGCACAGTAATGTTCGCGGCCCAGATAGTTATCACTAGGAGCACACTATGAACTCAATCAATGAACAACTTAAAGCCCTGCGCCTTGGCCATGCAGTGACAGCATTAGAGCAGCAAAGAGAACAGGCTTCGACCTATGCAGAACTGAGCTTCGAGGAGAGGCTCACTCTGCTGCTAGAAAGTGAAATACTGGGTAGAAACCAAGCTAAGATCCTCAGACTTAAGCGACAGGCAAAGCTGAGGTTAGAAGGGCTTGCTAGTCAAATTATCTACGAAGAAGGTCGAGGGTTACGGCGAGTACAAATAAGCGAACTGCTCACTGGCAAATACCTTCAGAAGAAACAAAATGTTCTGATCACCGGCCCAACCGGAGCTGGTAAAACTTACCTCGCTTGCGCGTTAGCGGGACAAGCTTGTGAGCAACTGTATAGCGCACGATATTACCGCCTCAGCCGACTACTCGACGATCTTAGTTCCGGTCGTCTTGATGGCACGTACCAAAAGCAACTACAGACGCTAGCCCGAAAAGATCTCCTGATCTTAGATGACTGGGGAATGGAAAAACTGAGTCCAGATCATGCAGGCCATCTACTAGAGCTTCTTGAAGATAGATACCAAACGAGCAGCACGATCATGGTCAGTCAATTGCCCGTTAAGGAGTGGTACAACATGATCGGTAATGCCACAGTCGCTGACGCTCTGCTAGATAGGTTGATCCATAATAGTCACCGTATAGAGCTGAAAGGTGAATCAATGAGAAAACTGGCACAAACCGGACAGGTAGAGTAAAAATAGAGGTAGAGAAAAGCTTGGGGAAAAGGGCGTCCGGTTAAACACGGAATCAGTGTCCGGAATCAGCGGAATACGCATTATATTAAGTATATGTAATAAGATATACACAAAGGAACTTAATTTAAAACAAAAGTAAGAGATAAAAAGGCAAGTAATAAAATGAAAATATCTGTTCTATTTTTAATTAATGCGTTAATTGCTTTTGACGCTTTCAGCTAACTTCAGTATTTCTCCTGTAACAAAGGAAATAGAGTTTGATAAAAAGGGAGTGTCATCTAACTATTTCACTATAAAATCCCACCCAACCGAGCCTTTATATATTAAGTTATATGCTAAAAAGTTATCAATCCTAAGCTTGAAAGCCAACTAGAAAAAGAAATTAAAGATAACTCTGAACTTATAACCAGTCCTGGAAAAGTGATTGTACGCCCATTTGAAGAGGAAAAGGTAAGAGCGTTTTTACGATTAGTGAGCCAAGAAAATGAAGCTGCCTATAGACTTTACTTTGAGCAAGTTAGCGACTTTGAAAAGCTGGAAACCGATGTACTCTCAGATACAAAAGGTAATCTTCCTATTAGATATATTCTTTCAGCATTAATAAAGGCTAGCCCAGTTTCATCTAAACCTATTTTGCTAAATGAAAGCAGCTCATTAAAGAACTTAGGTGATAGACATATACGAGTTATTGAGAAATGCGCTACCTCTACAAACGGCAAATGCGTATGGGGGAAAGTTACACCGTATATAAACTTACATTCTGTGAATGACCTCCCCTGAGAAAGTAACTCTTTGAAGGATTCAAAAAATATAAAATACCCCCCGCCCTCATAACGATGAATACATCTTTTCTAAGTGAGGATAATCCGCAATGAACCCTATTCATAAGATTTTATTATCGCTTTTATCTCTTTCCATATCCAATGTTTCATTGTCGATACCTCAGGAGTTTGTGGGTTTACAAAACATTAAACTGTTGTGGTTGATATTATATAAGGGCTCTAAATAGATTAAGTTATCAACCCCAACTCCGAAGCGACCATTTCGTAGGTGCTGTATCTACAGCAATATCAAGTTTACGATAGACGCTGCGTTTCCCGTTAGTTCGGTGCATCTTAACTTTGTACTCACCTCCACTGTAGGCCTTGAAACCCATAGCATCAATAGCCAAATACTGCACGCGCTTCTGGCTTTGATTTTAGATGAAACCTCAACTTTCTTAAATCGATGACTCATACAGGGTGTAATAAAAACCTACAAACGGAGTATTAACCAGCACGAATGCTGAATTTATATAACCTTATAGAACTCTCAATGGTATAGAGAAAAAGAGTTTTAGTAATAACTAAGTCACTGAATCGGCGAGTTCTACCTCACTTAACTTCTTTTCTCTTGCTCATCAATCAAAAAGAATAGGGAACCGAGATTTATTAAGGCTTGATTATAAAATTTACAGTTATTTTTGTAACAAGATTTCGGGATTCGACTACAGAGACCAATGGGTATATTCGGTCATAACTTATGGCCTCCCCCCCCCCTTCACAAGGCAATATAAACAAATATATAGCATTAAAAAACAATAAAAAACAACCAGTTAAAAATTTATCATTAGTTATTTTATTTTCGTTTGAATTTTTGACGCCAAATGTATGATGTGCACTCGTCGCTAGCCGGAAATTCCAGCTCGACGAAAATTTATTTTTAACATTACATAGGAACAAGAATATGAAACTTCAAAAGACTACCATTAGCACCCTTGTTGCTGCTCTTGCGTTTTCTGCATCCTCTCTAGCAGCAGGAGCTACGAATACGTATGAAGTAGAGCTAACTAAAACTGTTGAGTCATCTTTATCTGTCCAACTAATCGACGACTCAGGCGCCCCACTACCAGCAACTCAAAATGTTGAATTATTACACGCTGAGAATGGCACCAATTATTATTTGCAGGCGAAAGATTTTATTGATGGTTTAAAAATTGAATCAAATGAAGGGGCGGATGCGGTTTTTGAAATCACTCGAACTCTATCTCCACTTTCTTTTAATGGTCTTAGCGATGTGCCTGGACTTTCATCAAACAATATCGGAATTGCTCAGAACACTAACTCCTGTACTGAGAATTATAAAACTAACGGCGAAGCCAGTACTGATAACGGAAGTGTGGCATTAAAAACTACACTTCAAAACGGTGGCAGACTTTGCGATACGTCTGTGCTATTTAGATTCGGAAGCCCACTGGAAGCCGGTGATTATGCAAGCACTTTAACGATTGATGTTAATCCAAGCCTATAGATTATATTTATAGGTAATTTGCATGGAGGAGATAGTCATCTCCTCCTTTTTACTCTCCATATACTATCTAATTTCGTAATTATTTCAAAGGAAACACTAGTTATATTAAGTATATTATAAGATATACACAAAGAAACTTACTTTAAAGCAAAAGTAAGAAATAAAAAGGTAAGAAACAAAATGAGAATGTCTATTTTATTTTTAATTAATGCGTTAATTGCTTTTGACGCACTTTCAGCTAACTTCAGCATTTCTCCTGTAACAAAGGAGATAGAGTTTGATAAAAAGGGAGTGTCATCTAACTATTTCACTATAAAATCCCGCTCAACCGAGCCTTTATATATTAAGTTATATGCTAAAAAAGTTATCAATCCCAAGCTTGAAAGCCAACTAGAAAAAGAAATTAAAGATAACTCTGAACTTATAATTAGTCCTGGAAAAGTGATTGTACGCCCATTTGAAGAGAAAAAGGTAAGAGCGTTTTTGCAATTAGGGAGCCAAGAAAGTGAAGCTGTCTATAGACTTTACTTTGAGCAAGTTAGCGACTTTGAAAAGTTGGAAACCGATGTACTCTCAGATACAAAAGGTAATATTCCTATTAGATATATTCTTTCAGCATTAATAAAGGCTAGCCCAGCTTCATCTAAACCTATTTTGTCAAATGAAAGCGGTTCATTAAAGAACTTAGGTGAGAGACATATCCGAGTCATTGAGAAATGCTCTACCTCTACAATCGGAAAATGCGTATGGGAGAAAGTTACACCGTATATAAACTTATATTCTATGAATGAGCTTCCCTGGGAAAGTGACTCTTTGGGCGACTCAAAACATATAAAATACATAATTCCCCCTCATGACGATGAGCTTACCTTTTCTAAGTGAAGGTGATTTATAATGCGTATTATATTCAAGATTTTATTATCTTTCTTATGCCTTTCCGCATCTCATGATTCATTGTCGATACCTCAGGATTTTGTGGATTTACAAAAAAATGAAACTGTTGTAGTTGATTTGATATATAAGGGTTCTAATATATCAACTCAACTTATTAAAACATCTACAAATAGTTTCCAATTTATGGAACCGCAAGCATTAATAAAAGACATTGAACCTTTTATTTCAAGTAACATAGACTCTATTAGCTACAGGTTAACTAGAGAACAAAAAATATTAACTAAAAGATACTGCATTGCCTATCCAAACCAGTGCAACCCTGAGTCAGAAAGTATTGTTTTTGTTTATGATGTGGAAAATAATAGCTTGGAAGTACATATTAAAGAAGATTTACAGAGAAAAGTAAAGCAATATAAGTATCATTCACCAAACAGAAGTCAAGAACGGGCACTTCTCCAATCAAACGCCCTATCTATTCGTTCAAATTTCGAAGGGAGTGATGCTTTTTCTTTAAGAACAAACTCAACACTAGGCCTTGATAAGGATACTCATTTATTCTTTTCTGGATATACGACACACGACCATGAGTCTAACGAATCAAACATAGATTCAGCCTACATGAGGCATGGGTTAAATGAACGTTGGTACTTTAAGTTTGGTAAACTATCACCTAACTCTCAATCACACTTTTCAGAGGGGTTATTCAATTATAACTTACTACCCCAAAAGGAAATTAGAGGCATTCAATTAGGTACCGGAATGCAATACTTTAATACTAATCTCTCCAATGATGATAAAAAAATCGAGATATTTAGTGTCGTCGGTGGTCGTGCGGATATTTACCAAAATAATGTCTTTATATCTTCTGCCAATTTATATCCGGGCTATACAAAAATTGACACCTCCGCTATCTTAGGTGGATTTTCTCGTGAAATAGATATACATATCTATGAAAATGGCAAACTGAGTCGAATCGATTCTCATTCACTTGTTTCTAACTCAAGACTTTCAGACGGTTTACCACAATGGCTTGTAAAATCGGGTATAGATGAAGACGGTGATGATATCATTGAGTTTGCTACATGGTACCAAGCTAATAGACATATAAATTGGTTAAACGATATTTCTCTTTCTGGCCAAATGAATCATAATGGTTGGTTTAGTGAATTAGGAGTATCGACTTCTAACTCTTATATATCACATAGTAATATAGCCATAGGTTGGTCTAATAATATACGTTTTATGCTAGGAAATAAGAGTGGGGATAGTACTAACCACTTAAGCCTAAACTCAAGCTTATCAAACGGTAAATCAAACCTAAACATTGGTTATAAAAGGTCCTATAGTGAGAGGTGCTTAAGGAATGATATAATTTCATGTGCCGAAGAGTTTAATTTATCAGTAGGTACATCTATATATGGAAATTCTATCAGATTGAGTCATGATATAAGAAATAAGTATTTCGATATATCAGAAACATATTATAAAAACAATAAGCGAGAAAGTTCGACATTATCCTTCAGTCGTTATCTTCCTATTAAAAAGGTAAGAGCAAGAGTTTCATCTAGTATTTCTCACACTCGCATAAACAATGATTTTAAAGAGAATAATTTTTACATTAATTTATCGTTGTCGCTTCGAGGAACACCAGACTTTTACTCTGTCAATTCTAGTTACAGTAATGAAGGAATAGGTCTCGGTGCTGGTTATAATTATAGTGATTTAGATAAAGAGTTAGGTTTAAGAGCAGTGTCGAATAAAGGACAAAGTTCAACGCTTTCAGGCTCTTCGAGAGTCGAAATGTACGATAAAGGAAAAGTCAGCACTTCTTTTTCCGTTAGCGAGTCTAATCATAATGCTTTCTTAGGTTACTCTTTGGGGCTTGCCTTGACCGAGAATGGCGTTTTTTCAACTGGTCCAGCGTCATTCTCCAACAATTTATCGGCTGTAATGTTGACAACAGATAATGATAGGCTTCCTACGCACCAAATTAAGACTAATTCAAAAGCCGAAGATATAAGACCATCATTTAATAAAATTACTTATCCTTTTCCAGGATATAAATATTCATCTTATATTATTAATGAAAGCAGAGTGTTTAATGAAGAGAAAATAGACACTATTAAACGAGGAACAGGTCGAAGAGATATATTACTAACTCCAGGCCACCTATATATTCATGATATTATATCTAAGAGTGAAAGATATTACTTAGGGAAAAACCATAAACTATCCGCAAACACTATTAACTCTAAGATGAATAATTTAACTAGCTTAGATATTGATGATTATGGTAATTACTTCATCATTTCAAACTCTGATATTGATGGCTTTCACATTCATATTGATAATGAAGCTTATTTTTGCAAGTTTTCTAATATAGATACTAGTAACGACATAAATAAAGTAAATACAACTTCTTGTAAAAAAATATAAAGGTTATATATGAGTTTTAGAATTCTAACTACCGTATTGCTGCTGTTGAATCCTTTTAATGTGCTTGCAGCTATCCCTATCACCGGGAAATTGGCGGAGTCACTGGATGAACAGTACTTAACATATAGTAGATCAATAAGTAGCTTTCCAGACATCATATTAGAACGTAATTCAAGCTATCAAATATCTATTGAACAGCTAAATTCTAGTGGTCAAAGTAGCAGATTAAAGATATACCTTTGCAACGTGTCACTAGATAGCTGCGAATCCTTAGATAAATCAGAACTAGAGATAAAAGGTAGTATTCTTTCTAAGAGGTACATATACTGCACAGTTCCTTTAAATAAGATCAGTAGTGGTATGCATAATTTTGCTTTCCAATTATCTGTAGTAGAAATTACTCCTTAATATAAAATACTCACCACCTTATTATATCACGCAAACGGACTTGCTTTTTAAGATAAAACTTTATATGTACTTCCCCCTTTAAAATAGATAATGAACATGCTTAGTAAAATACGAAACTTTAGACTCCAACCAATAATAAGGCTGTCTTATGGATCCCCTAATATAATTGCATATGAAATGTTAGTTAATCTACATAATCATGAGGTTGATTTGGAATTTTTCTTTAAAACACTTCCTTTGATTGAATTTAAGAAGTTATTTGTTTTTCAATCAGCTCTCTGCAGTAGTCTTAACGGCAGTTTTTATGTAAACACTCCATTGGACCTTCTTCTTGAACATTATATATCAGGCGTGATTTATGATTCAAACTATAATAGAATACAACCAGATAAACTCTGTATTGAAATACAAAATCCATGTAGATTACTTCAGTTAAGTGATTTAGATTTAGCTGAATTAAAAACTGAGATCAGCTTATTACAAGCATCAGGAGCACAGGTTTGGCTAGACGATATAAGCGAGACTTATTCTTCGCTGGCAATAGCCTTAGGTGTTGACGGTGTAAAATTAGATAAAACTTTTTTTTGGAGTATTGATAACCTCTTCGGCTTACAGGAAAGATTTAATCAGCAAAATATTTCAGTTATTGTAGAAGGTGTAGAAAGTATCGAACATTATAATAAGGTAGCCAAATCTGATTGTATACTTGTACAAGGGTTTCTTTGGCCTGATATCCAGATTGATTTTAACGGTAGAGTAAGTCAATAATAATCTCATAAATTTATTTTTATAATTAATTATTCCCTTCTACCTTTTAGTTCTTAATGAACATATCCAATAACAAAACTTTTGAGAACATGCATTATGAAACACGTAACATCCTGCATTTGCGGTGCAGTTAAAATAGAAATTGACAATCCAGACTCAAATTTTACCGTTTGCCACTGTTATATGTGTCGCACCTGGGGCGGAGGTCCGCTGTTTGCATTAAAGTGCGGATCCGAAGTGGTATTTTCTGGAAAGGGAGAAATTAAACAATACACTTCATCGCCTTGGGCTAAGAGAGGTTTCTGTGGGGAATGCGGGACTCATTTATTTTATAAGTTAATAGATACTCAAGAATATAATATACCCTTAGGTTTACTTCCTAGTCTGCCAGGGTTAAAAATGTCTATACAGTACTTCAGCGACATGCGTCCTAATTACTATTGCTTTACAAATGAGACTCAGGAAATGACGAGTGAAGATATCGTCTCCTTTTTCTCAAATAAAATAAACCCAACTGTTTAGTATAAATCACGCTTTCATTTGGTTAAAGTTAAATTATCATCTAATACCAAGAAAAGTTATTATATGAAAACTAAAATCACTCCACTATGCTTATTATTTTTTACCTTACCCTCGGAGGGACAACTTAGTGAAGCTGCAGGTTTTGGCGGTGAAAGTACCACACGTTCCGATGTCGCGGTTGTTACACTCGCTTTTCAGCAGGGCTATCAACACGAGTTGCCGTCCGGCACCGTGCTCGATATTTCCTATCTACCGACCGTGCTCAAAAGCGAAACTTGGCGTAACCCATATCAAGTCGGAACCGCCCGTAAAGAAACGGATGTGGACGGCAATGCCTATCGCTTTCAAATCAAAGGATTGATTGATAAAAACTTCAACCTTGATCTCGCTTATGCTGAGAAAGACATTGAGCAAGAAGAAGTAACGGACCGTTCACTCGCTCGCGATGCGAGACTTTACTACGTTAAAGGTGACTATCGGATTTCACTTAATCAAACATCCATGTTGCAACCGGCGTTTACCTACATTAATCAAGATGCCGACGGTAAGGCGGAATCATTTGATTCGTACGGGTTTGACATCAGTTGGTTTAAATTTATCAACCGCCATCGGTTGGCCCTCACCGCAGGTTATGCATGGAAAGACTATCAAGCCGCTAGCCAAACTTTTGCTAAAACACGAAATGACGACACCGTCAGCCTATTTGCAGCCTATGAATATCAAAACGTATTTGACTGGCAAAACTGGTCGTTCATCTCTTTAGCCGGCTACAGCCAAACGGAATCCAATATCACGTTCTTTGATGAGGAAAAATATATGATTTTCGTAGGCGCGGTTTATAGGTTTTAATGTTATATGTTAATAGCGTTCCCTTTACTCACTATTCAGTATACATCTAGGTGTAATTTTATTCCCTAAATAATATTAAAAGAGGTTTTATGTCTTTCTTAAAAGTTATAATAGGTTATGCAGAGGAAGAAGGTTTCTCTATTTATGGTAACTATATATTTAGCAATGGCCTAAAGTTTGAAATTGTTGAGTTTAATGAAACATTGGAAGTTTATTTAAACAATCACCAAGAAGAGTTGTATTTAATAAAATCCAATAAGGATTGCATCAATTTCTGCTTAATACTTTCAACTTTATTGAACGATAAAAAAACACACTTAGCATTAGAAGGTAAGAACCTTTATAACTAAGTATTTTAAGAATAAATCCTTATTGTAAATACAGATTAAAACACTCGCATTATAGATAATTTCAGGCATGTTATTGGCTTTACAACATACATATTTATCACGAGTTATTCTATTATTTACCGCAACATTTTCCAAGTAGCATTAGACTATCTAATAACCTCATAAACTACTTAAGATAATTTATAAAATAAAAATGTCGTATTACTTACGAGCTAAATCCAGTTAACCTTGGGAATATAACATATCTATATGGTGCGTTTTCTTTATTGTTGTCAATCCACTCTTTATCACAAGTTGATTACGTTTTCTCCTAGCTCTATTACTCGTAATAATTTTCTTTCCCAGATATCCAATGCACGACGTTTCTCAGCCAAATATTCGTATCTATCGTAATGTTTTGAGCTAACGTCGTTTAGAGCATGATTTTGTAACCTGTCTCTTACAGACTTGCTGACTCCTATCTCTCCCATCAAGGTTTTACAGGTTCGACGTAAATCCCTAGGGATAAAATACTCAAATTGCGGGTGATCATCTCTATAACGAGCAATAGTTTGGCTCAATGAATCTAAGCGAACGTGGTCATTGTCATCTTTATGATGAGGGAAAATAAATGGACTAGCTGAGTTGCTTTCTCTGAGCCTTTCTAAGATACACATCGCTGATTCAGTCAAAGGGACCAAATGGCTACGCTTGTTTTTCGAAAGGTCAGGAGTGATAAGTAACGTTCGTTCATCCCTATTGATTGCTGTCCATTTTGATGCTGCAATCTCATAAGGTCTTTGTCCACCAGTATGAATACAAAGAAGAATAAGGCATCGCATCATTTCTGAGGCTCGAACTCCTTCTATATCAAATTCAATATCATGCATAAACTGATGTAATTCCGTGAACGTTAGATAGCGCTCCCCTACTCGTTCTGCATCTTTTTGTTTTGGTATAGAAGATACTGGATTAAAGACGAGACCAAACTTAGCGTCTCTCAAGTAATTCGCAGGATCATTATCATGTGAAAGGCCATAATTAAATGCGGCATGAAGGTAACTTCTGACTCGGTTGCTCTGTGTAGCGGCACCACGTTGTATCATATGAGCTAATATCGTAACGATATCAGATGTCGTCACATCACAAGCCTTTGTTTCTCTAGAGATAAATGGATAAACCTCTTTCTCCAGTGACCGATAAACGTTTTGATAAGTTCGCTTCCCCTCTTTTCTCATTTGGTTTACATAACTTTGAAACAGCAACTCTAAGCTTCCCTTGCTCTCCTCCTCTCTTCGAGCTACTTCACGCTTTTTCTCTGCGCTGGCTAATTCAAATTTAGGATCGAGTCCCTGCTTTAACATTAAGCCCAGTTTATGCGACTCTTTCCGCGCATCAACAAGACTAAGCGCTGGAAATCGCCCTAACTGAATAAAGAGACGTTTACCCTCGCGATAGTAGCGAAAGACAAACCCTTTATTTCCACTAGCAAACACCTTCACTCCAAGACGTCCAGCGCCTTTAGTTCGGTCATCATCCCAAACGTAATACGCATTACTTTTAGGCTTTAAACCCACAATTTCTTTTTGCGTAATTGCCATGACAGATCCTTTGTTGCGCAACTACACCCAGGGCTAAATTGGGTGTAGTTGTGGGTGTAGTTAGGAGGTCTCTTAATGACAGTTTGTGAGATATCATAAGATAAGGCAAGTTAAATAACTTATTATTTATCAAAAACTTTAAGATAACGTGAGATAGAATGGAATTTGATAAAACAAATACTATCACGACTCATAATCGATTGGTCATGTGTTCAAGTCACATAGGGGCCACCATTATTCCTTAAGGCTTATGGAGAAATCCGTAAGCCTTTTTTCGTTCTAGTCCTTTCCATATCCGGTCTGCAATTACTTCCTGTAAGCTCTGGTCCATTAGCACCACTGAAACTCTCCACGTAGTCACCACAGAGTCACACTTCCCCTATCAGAGTGATATCCACCATTAGAACCTTCTCTCGTCTGTACAGTACGAATCAGAGCAGATACATACCACTCAACACCAGACCTAAACCTCAGAAAAACTCGCCGCCTGAACCAACAAAAATATAACCAACATCCGTTCCATTAGGTCCAGTTATTAATATAAATATAATTTAGATACCTGAATGGAGTTCTAGCTGAGATTACGCAGGAGACTCAGCACCGAAGATTAGAACAAGATGAATGTTGAATCATGATGACCGATTACCCTCAGTGGTAATCGGTCTGTTATCTCTTAAGTGATTTAGGTCAGCAGTAAGCAACACTCAACCACAGCCCCAGAAACAGCAGCTAATCACGGGGCTGGTATTCATACTCAGAACGGAATTACCAACGGCACACTGGGTTACAGCGCGAATCTGGTATGAGTTAGGGTGTCGAGTTAGGTCAGAGGAAGGGGATGGAACTACTGCCGCCGCCGTCGGCAAACTGGACGGAAAACCTAAATAGGAAATTTACATTAGGGTTCGTGTCCAGCTCGGTATCTAGCCAAAATCAGAGCTAAAGACCGGATAGAGACCGGACCGACGACGCCGTCGCGATAATTGCAGAAACTACATCATGCAGGAAGTCAGGCAGGATAAGCCTTAGAGAGAGATTACAGGGCCAGTCTGGTGTGACCGACCCAGCGTTCTAGGATTTTAGATTGGGGAATGGGGGTCTTAGGTACTCTTTCGTCGGTAGGTACGACGAAGATTTGAACAAGCTGTTTTAATTGCTACCACTCTATAGTGTGTATCTGCCAAAGGCCGAGAGCCAAGTTCTTGATCATTAGTGACTGATTGTCGGAGCTCTTTGAAAAATGTTTGGGGATAATTGACACCTCCCACATTTTTTATATCTCGTGCAATAGTAGTGATTTCTTTAACATTACGTGTAAGCTTCGTGATCGTGATTGTATCACTAAGCTCTTGCGTATCGGTTGTCCAGAAACGCAGTGCTTCGTCCTCAAGTTTTTCTAACTTTTCTCTAAATTCGCGTACCCACTCATTGTGGCTACTTTCTCTTAATTTTTTATTGTTTTTTTTGTGCTGCACAACAGCAATTACAACTGTCAGCAACCATCCAATAAACACTAAACCCCAAGTGATGTACTGAGTATCATCTTTGAGTAGGTTAGTTAGATAGCATAATTTGTCTGCAGTCCATGAACAACTCTCGGTGAGTGCTTCAGGTGCGGATGAGAGGGTCATTCTTGGCCCTCCTGTTTTTCTACCTCATCTTCAATATATTCATTAATTTCTTCAATAAGCTCAGGTTCTTCATGTGAGATTAATTTGATATTTCTAACAATATTCGCGCTGATACCATCTCGAATGAGTCCACCGAATGCTTCTTCCAAAAAAGATGAGCCATAACCTTCAGTGCCATCAAGATCAACAGTCAAATCTTTATCTCGTTCAAGCTCTTTCTTTATCCAATTCTTAAAATCTTCACCAGAGCTTGGACCTAAACTGATGTACCTTGGCCCAGGGCATGGGTATCTATCTGAAACTTTTATTATTTTCATTCTTCTCCACCTTTTAGTGGGATAGTCCACTCAATAATAGTACCAGAAACGGAGTGTTTATGATCATGCATAACTTCTTTCACAGCACCTTTGTCGCCTTTGTAGATGTATCTACCATGATTAGAAAAGATCGAGAGAACCCCTGCACCTATTGAATCAATGACAGACTTAATGTCTGTCAGTCCTTTACCTCTGTTCGACTTCCCTGTGCTAGTCCGTGTTAGGCTTGAGGCCGCTTTGATAAAAGTGGAATCTTTAACTTTGAGAGGGTCGAAGCCCAGCGTTCTAAACAAACTTGATAACGCACTTGCGCCCTGAGTTATTGGTAGTGTCTTTGGAATACCAACGCCTTTATCACAGATTACAACTACGAGTTCAGAACCTCGAATGCCAGCAAAGGTCCACCATTTAGCAGTATGGTCTTGCTCACAATGTTCACAATCATATTTATAGGCATGCTCAACAGAGTTAGACATCGCTTCAACAAAGCCTCTGTAAAGTTTTCTGCTTGCTTTTCGTTCTAGCTCATTCTTAATTTCTTCAATCATAGATTTAGCTAAAATTGGCTCAGAACAAACACCCGAAGTATACTTCCAAAAAGTTACATCATCATATTCAGGCGTATCCCGTTTATCTTTTTTCAACAGGTCGTAAAAGCCTACTTGTTTTAGTACGCTTTCCATCTTTGGTTCTCTAGGGTGATTAAATGAGATTGCTCTTGCTTTATGCGGGCTCTTTTTCGTGATTACATCAACTTCTGCCAAAAGCGAAAGCATGGCTGCAGCACTAATAAACGTAGTAGATGTGAAGTCCAAGTGTATTCTTCTTTTTCCCTCAAGCGCGCAATCGCGTACTTGTTCAAGAAATGCATTTGTCGCTTCATATTTACTTTTGGTGTAGTAATCAACATGCTCTGGAACAACTAGCAGGATTCTTTTATTGGATGAAAACCCATTAGGTCTGATAATTTTATGGTTTGGATATTTAATCAGTCGTAAAGCGGTTTTGTTTTTTTCAATAACGCTCCAAGAGCAGGAATAACAGTTAAGAATTTTGCGTTTGAGCTTATGCTTCTTGGTTCTTAACTGGCGTTTTCTTATGAAGGCTGGCGCGACAGGCTTAGTTTGTTTCATTCTTGTGACTCCTTTCTGCAATCATATGATACCACGCAGTTTTTTAGTTGGTGGTGAAAGATAAAGAAATTCTTGATCCTGTTAGATCTAACAATATTTAAGCTCTTAACGTGTGACCCTTTGGGGAGTGCTTTACAAGGATACGTAAGGCTTGCCTCTATTTGGCGTCAACCGTAGTTTGGTGGGACGGCACTCCAAGGGGAAGGGGTGTACCTACGAATTTCTAGCGCATTCCACTCGATTTTTAGAAGCCGAAATATCCTTAAATTAAAGTACATATTAACACTATGATATTGATAATCATGGAGTTAATTATGATTCAGCTAAACAATCTTCAACAAATCACAACACTACCAATCACCACAATCCTACAAGCACAAGTCAAAGCCATACTCACCGAACCATTTCACGATGAATCTGAAACCCAACAGATATGGGATGAACTGCAATGTGAATTCTGGTTCCTCACATCAATTTCCGATCTCTCTGCTGTCGTCGTCGACGATATAGAAATGCTAAAGCGAGCATTGACCTACACCGAATTCGAAGATGATCTGGACTACGGAGCAGTACTCACCCTGAGCATTGTCGAGGACAGTGGCAAGGGTATTTACATGCTGCTACCTAAGACACTGCTCACCGAATTACGCCAGTATTTCTCCATCGAGAATGACTAAAGAGGCAAAGATGCAATCCCGAAAATTCAAATTCAATAAGCGCCAACTAGATTCACTACCACCGACGCCGCCGTCGAGCAAAAGTAAGGAAACGGAATACACTGACGAATTGTGTAGCGGTTTAAAATTAATCGTCAACCGTCTGGGGAGGAAGCGTTTCCTCTTTAGGTACACCTATAATCGGGTCAAAAAATCTATACAACTAGGTGAATATCCGGCGCTAGATATCGCCACTGCTCGTCAGATTGCCAATGACCATAAACGGGAAATTGCTCTAGGCAATGATCCCAAGGCTATTCGTGATGAGAAGCGTAACGTGCTCACTTTTCAAGAATTTGCGGAGCTGCACTACTTACCCTACGCAATGATGAATAAGCTCACCGCCAAAAGTGATGCAGGTAGTCTCAAGCTTCATTTCTATCCGAAATGGGGCAAGAAACCTCTCACTGATATCGGTCAGCAAGATATTCAGAAATTGTTAGACGGATTACTAGAAGGTAGAAAGCCAGCCACGGTCAACCGTCTGCGGTCCTTAATCCTGCGAATGTTCAGGCTCGCAATGGAGTGGCGCTTTGTTGACTCAAATCCCGGTCAGTACATCAGGAAGTTGAAGGAAAACAATGTAAGACAGCGATTCCTCTCACGGGCTGAGGTTTCCAGCTTCATCAAGGCATGTAACGAAGAATCCAATCGCACCCAATCTAACGCATTGAAATTCGCCCTGCTTACTGGGATGCGTATAGGTGAAATTACCAGTTCGAAATGGGAGTGTCTTACCGTCGACGACGACGGCAATTGGAGCCTATTTCTACCACACACTAAGTCGGGGCTGTCGAGAACTGTCCTACTCAACCACCTAGCTAAGGAAGTCATCCATGATCAACGACGATTTCAACAACAGAAGAACCCCTATATCTTTGCCGGAGATGCACCCGGTAGACCTATCGCTCATCCGAAGAAGGCTTTTGCTCGAATCAAGAAAGCTGCCGGGATTACAGACAACTTCCGAATTCATGATTTGAGGCACAGCTTTGCTTCAATTTTAATCAATAGTGGTAATGCCACGCTCTATGATGTTCAGCATTTGTTGGGACATCAGTCGCCACAGACCAGTACAAGATATGCTCACTTAGCTTCGAGTAGGTTGAGGGAGGTTAGTGCTAATGTGGCTGAGTTGATTGGCGATGTGAGCAAAAGTTAGTATTGAAAGCAGCGAGTGTAGGTACTCGCTGTATTTCACATCTTTACGTTAAAAGGTCTGATAATTCGCCACTTCAAGTAGAAAACTCTACATTTTGTTGTGTTGATTGTATAAAGATGAGAATATGCTATTTCGTCTACCACATATAGATAACTTATTGCTAACATTGAAATTTATCGTTATCTATATCGAAAGTTTGCGTAAACAAGTAGATTTATGTGTTCAATCGCTTAACTATTAAGGATGTGTATGGATACAGCTAAATGCACTCTCAATGGAGAGTTATACACAGCTTCTCTTTTTTCAACACTGCCTCCGAATGAGTTGGCCCACAAGAGAAAACACCTCATTTGCCCAGAATGTCAGGCTGATGTGTATTTTAGAAAAGCTTCTCGTAACGGTCAGTCTGCCTGTTTTGTTTGTCGCACTCATGCTATTGATTGCTCACTATCCTCTTCAGAAACACAAGGATTAGAAAGCGGTAAGGTGGATGAAGAAATTGTTCATAACCTGAACCAGTCTTTTGAATTAGATATAAATGTTGAAATAACACAAACAACTTTACCGACCCCATCTGAAAATAAAACTCACGTGACTCTAAGTCAATTATTGCGGAATTTAGTTAATTCTCCAGAGTTCAGAAAATCTGACAAAAAAATAGTAATTGAAGATCCTAATACAACAAGAAACGTTGACAATTTCTTTGTTCATTTTTATGACGTAAATAATACTAACAACGAAGATGTATACGGATTTTGGGGAATATTGAGTGATGCTAGATTAGACTCTAATGGCTCATTATGGCTCAACGCTGGAGGGATTGGAGAAGTTAGTTGTGTAATTCCTTGTGAACTTGTTGATGATTTTTATAAACATTACAAGCTAGAAGATGAGGAAGAACTCAGTGGGGCTTATACATTGATCATTGGGACTAAAAAAACTTCAGCCAACGGTAAGGATTACATTAAGTTAAAAAATATTAATCATATTGTTATTAGAAAAATAAGCTTACTTTCTGAACTCAAAAATAAATATTTTATAAACGATAAAAAAAGACTAGCATTCCTCCTAAGAAATCACCAAAAAGGGATATTTGATGATGAGCTAGGAATTAAGAAAAAACACTATATTGATAGAAAAGCAGCCAAAGAGTGGAAAATAAAACTCCTAAAAGAACTGCACTCCGACAAAAATCAAGAAGACTCATCATTAGACTATGATGAAGTCTCTTCTTATATTAACAAAATATACAATAGAATGGTAGGTAAAGCATGACGTCAAACCTACCTACGGTTATCTATCATTCTTTAGATAAGCTTGCAAAACGAGATGAGCTGAATCAGGTGTTAAGTGCGGCCTCTCAAGCACTAGATAGCGGGCATATTACAGCAATAGTGAGCGCTTTTTTTGTTAACACTAAAGTGTGCGTTAATGGAATTCCCTATATTAAAATCGGTGGCCTTTCTTCTATTTTAAGGACTGGGAATTCCGGAGCAGAAAGACCTTTGATTTATCAGGGCATACCGGGTGTTCTAGGTGCCGCAGAAATTGTTGAGATTGATGGTGTTGAGCACATATCAGGCCCTTCACTAAGGGCACTAATTGATACTAGAATAGCCTTCACAACTGGCCGAACTAGGCAATATTTATCGATTGCCATGAGCTCATATGAACGAATCATTAATTTAGCTGAAGTTCGGAATCTCAAGGAGCTGTTCTTAGATGATATACAAAACAAGCGTCCACTACTGAAAACACAAAGGATCGCTGAATTTAATATTTCTTGTTGTGAGTTTACAGGCCAGCAGTTTCTAAATAATCAGTCTGTTGAGTTTGCACACATTCAAAGTGTAGCCCTCAACCCAATGTTAGCTCTTGATATAAATAATGGCGTAATAATATTAAAAGAAATTCACAGAGAGCTCACCCGTCTAGGTATTCATGACTTTGCTGGGATGTACCAATTCTGCCAAAACAATGGCTACTCAACAACTTGGTCTGATAATATCTAAGTGCCACTCTAAAATCCTAGAACGCTGGGTCGGTCACACCAGACTGGCCCTGTAATCTCTCTCTAAGGCTTATCCTGCCTGACTTCCTGCATGATGTAGTTTCTGCAATTATCGCGACGGCGTCGTCGGTCCGGTCTCTATCCGGTCTTTAGCTCTGATTTTGGCTAGATACCGAGCTGGACACGAACCCTAATGTAAATTTCCTATTTAGGTTTTCCGTCCAGTTTGCCGACGGCGGCGGCAGTAGTTCCATCCCCTTCCTCTGACCTAACTCGACACCCTAACTCATACCAGATTCGCGCTGTAACCCAGTGTGCCGTTGGTAATTCCGTTCTGAGTATGAATACCAGCCCCGTGATTAGCTGCTGTTTCTGGGGCTGTGGTTGAGTGTTGCTTACTGCTGACCTAAATCACTTAAGAGATAACAGACCGATTACCACTGAGGGTAATCGGTCATCATGATTCAACATTCATCTTGTTCTAATCTTCGGTGCTGAGTCTCCTGCGTAATCTCAGCTAGAACTCCATTCAGGTATCTAAATTATATTTATATTAATAACTGGACCTAATGGAACGGATGTTGGTTATATTTTTGTTGGTTCAGGCGGCGAGTTTTTCTGAGGTTTAGGTCTGGTGTTGAGTGGTATGTATCTGCTCTGATTCGTACTGTACAGACGAGAGAAGGTTCTAATGGTGGATATCACTCTGATAGGGGAAGTGTGACTCTGTGGTGACTACGTGGAGAGTTTCAGTGGTGCTAATGGACCAGAGCTTACAGGAAGTAATTGCAGACCGGATATGGAAAGGACTAGAACGAAAAAAGGCTTACGGATTTCTCCATAAGCCTTAAGGAATAATGGTGGCCCCTATGTGACTTGAACACATGACCAATCGATTATGAGCGAAGGTCTGACGCAACCTCACTGCACAATCAACATAGAAACCCTGCCCCGACTCACCCCGAAATCCACCAGCAAAATCACATCACCTGATTACCCGCATGATTTTACTGACGTCGCCGACGGGAATTGTTGAAGGTGATTAGTACGACGACGCCGACGAGGAAATGATGAGAAAATTCTATATCTGAATTATGCTCATGAGTTAAATATCATTCACTAAAATATTAGACTCGGCAGAATATTAGATATTTATTACACCACACCTGAGCCGCCACAATGTATACAAGTATCCAGCTCCTCTAATCCATCACCATAACAAGTATGGCATTGGGCAAAAGGCTTATCGTCTTCAGGGTCATATCCAGTACCAGAACAGTTTCTACATTCAATTTCAATATCACCACCAGTTCCATTACAGACAGGGCAAGGGTCTTCTTCAAAATAATCGTCATAATCCTCGATCTCATCATCTGATTCGACCATTGCCTCCAAATCCTTAACACTCAGATAAATCCCATCATGAGTACCGTCCTCAATGGAGCAAAGAGATAAACGTAACAGGTCATACCTTGTATCAATATCAAAATATGGGGAGGTTATATGAGTAAATAGATTATAAGGTTTATCTTTTTTAGGTGATTCATTTAGGTAGTAGCCTTCAAAATCAGGGTTATGAACAACTGTTATAACTCGACCATTTGCAGTGTCAGCGGCGTTTCTAATACTCTCATTGATTGTCCACATTGCATTTTTATTACCATTTTCATTAAACCTAGAATCTAGATCATGTATAGCTATTGCACGTGAACAAAACTGGTTAAATATTTTTATGAACGTTGGAATATTAGCTTTTCCACGACAATTAATCACACAGTGAGACATGGATAAACCGTGCCTTTTTATTTGATCTTGATAAGCTAAGTATTCAGTATCACCTTCAACAAGTATAGATGTGTCATAAAAGAAAAATTCATTGACTGTTGGACAACAACGACCTAAAAACTTTAAATTTTCTTTTTCATCGTCAGAAAATGAAGATTTATCTGTTTGATAATATAGAATATCATTACTTTGATTTGAAACTTTAATGAGAGTCGTATGGTCTTTTGTTAGGTCAATGAATACAGGCGAATGTGTGGTACATATTACTTGCCAACCTTCAAGTTCTGCTAATGCATAAATAGCTTCACATGCTGACCTTATTACTGCGGGATGCATATTGATCTCAGGCTCATCAATCAACAACACTTTGGGCTTACCCGCATCAACTGCTGTACGCCCCCTTTTAAGCAATCCCTGTGAACTTAATGTTTGAATTGCAGCCCAAAGAAATGAACGCTGTACACCCGAACCTTGATTGGATAACGGTGCCGAACTTCCATTATTTTCAAATATGAAACGACTACCTTCTTTTATAGCTTTCTCTGGATCAAACTTCCCCACACCAGCTTCAAAGCTTACGGTCATTCCTGTAAACATTTTACTGACCTCGGATTGAATACTCGTGCTAATTGCAGAGATGTCACCAGATAACTCATTTTCAACTTCTTTAGCTAAAGTATCTATTTCAGCCATTATATTCGCTAACTTAGACTTATCTTGCTTAATTTTTACGGCTGCATTTTTCGATATTAACTCTTTAACAACCTGCTCTAACGCATCTGTACTATCAGTAGGATTGATTCGAACAGGCATAGGTAAACGGCTGCTAAGGATGGTATTCCATCCCCCACCGCCTCCAGCTTTAAAGTCATTTGTTTTGTTACTGAAACTATACTTTTGAGCTTTTTCATCGGCTCGAGACCAAACAAATTTAAATTTTGCACACTCTCCAAACTCTGGATCATCAGCAATAAACCATTCCTGTCCGACACTATCTATATCTGCATCCGATATATCGGTAAATACACCTGTTATTGATATTGGTAATGTATCATTAAGGTTGTGGAAGTAATCTATGGAAAGAGGAGATCCGACTGAATAATATGCCTCATAAGCATCAAGAACTGTTGATTTTCTGCAGTTATTTGGTCCTATCAAAATCACTACATTGTCTATTAATATCTTTACTTCAGATTTTATACCTTTGAAATTTTCGATTAATAATGCTGATAGCTTCATTTCTTATCCTTACAATCTAAGCCAATTTTTTCGCTTAGATTAGATAGACCCAATATAAGCGATATGTAACACTTGATGCTCATATTAATCTTCTCACCGATATGAAACTGTTACCTTAGTCATAAGAGTTATATCAACATTGTCGTCGACGGCGGCACTAGAACAAAAAGTCCGACACCGATGACCAAAGCCACCGATACCGGATGTGTTGATTAAATCAAAGGTTTATCTGAAACCATAATGTAACGCTCTGCATCTCGTCCAAACTTGAAGTAGATGCCATTCGCATTCAAGCTCGATTCTTGCCCCTTAATCTTTGCTGACAACGCCGCTGCACCTTTAGGTAGGTACATGCTTTCTTCAAACTCTTGAAGCTTATTCAGAAGCTCGGAAGGCTTGCCCTTCCACGGCTTACCTCCAGCTTTCTTAAGCAATGCCGTAAAAGCAATAGTTAGACTATCATCTGCCATGCCCGACGCCATCAGCGACTCTACATTCTTCTCGTACACTTTTTGCAGCTTACCCTCTGGAAGTTTCCAGATTTTTTCTAGCGCTCCGATCCATTTGGCGTAGTCCATCATTCGCGCTTCGTGCATCACCTCAACATCAGGCAATACCGCCAACGCTTTGGATGCAAGAGTCAGTAAGGCACCGAATATCTCTGGCATTGATGCTTCTAACTCTGCTTTCAGCTCTTGTTCAGGACGTCGATCACCTTTCTTCATCGGTTCCAAGTTGACTCGGAGGCAACGGGAAGCTAAGTCGGATTCTTTAACAAAATCATGAATACCATTTAATACTAGTGGGCTATGTAGCTCTAGCATCGTCACTTCTGCTGTCTTGTACAGTGTTCGCTTCGTCATGGTTCCCTTGGTAGCTACGGTACAAAGCAAATCACTTTGACGCTTAGTTAGGCTTCTAAGGTTATCAATAACAACTAGCGACATGCCGTTGATGGTCAGAACAAAGTCACTTTGCTTAGGAAAAGCCATCGCTGAGACAGCGCTAGGATCTAACAAGCCACGAAGCACGTTATTACAGAAGAAGCTTTTTCCCGCCCCCTTTTCACCTTGAATCATCAAGATAGGGTAAGGGACACCTTTCGCCTTAGGATGTGCCATTAAGTAAGTCATGTAAGCGACCAGCAAGAAGAAAGTATTCGTGTCCGTATTAATGAACTTTCTCAGCTTTGCCAAGGCTGACTTGGTGTCGTCACATGGCAGCTTAGGCGTAACCATTGGTAACTGAAAGCTCGGTCGCTGAAAATAGAGATTCTCATTACTAGCGGGCATTGTATCCAACACTTCAACACCTTGAGCGCTAAGTTGAGCAATCTGACCGTTCGAGAGGTCAATGGTCACTGTTTCAGCTCCCGGAGCCATACCATATCGAATTTGAGGTTTAATCAACGGCTGCTCATGCTCCCATGCGATAGCTTTGACTTCCTCGAATGCATCTTTCACGTTTTTACCAACCAATCTTAGTTCTACTCGCTTAGCGAACTTACGCAGCATCTGCTCTCCCTTATCAGAAGCCAATGGGATAGCTTGCTTAGACTCTCCGGTATGCTCAATCAAATATGGTGTACGTGACTCGTCCTGCTTAACTACGCTAGGGGTAAACTGTTCTAAGAACTCTGCGAATGCATTTTTATCAGCCATTGTAAAAATCTCCTTTAATACTATTTTTCTTGGGATGGCAGCGTCATTTCGACTGCCACTTTTAAACGAAAACCATTTAGAACATCGGCGGCGGCGTCGGCGAGTGCCTGAGTTGCCGCATCCAATTGGTTTTGAAATTGTGCTTGTTCTAACCTCACCAAGAACGAATCATGGTTGGTGAGTAGAAGTGGAATGTTGGCATCATCAAGACGTAGACAGGCTCGGCGCATAATGTCGGCACCTGTTGCTTGAATCTTCCAATTAGTTAGCGAGAGTTGCCCGTCCAAATCCGAAATGGTGTATTTCCAATCTAAGGAACGAGCGAAGCCTTGATTCCGAATAACATCGGCAGATTTAGTGAGATAGCGGTCAATTGGGTAAATAAGACGAGATAGCTCATTAGACAGGGCTCTAATTCGACTCAAGGCAATACCCAGCTTTTCAGCGAGTGTCCGATAACCGATACCATATAAGCGCCCAATGAGCATTTGCTTACACTGGTCACGGCTAAATTGGCCTCCAACTAACTGAACGATATTTTTGTATATGTCCCCCTTTTGGTACCAATTCATGAGCACCTGACATTGCGCAAAATAAGCAGCAATCATAGGCTCTTGTTGCTGGTAATCTAAAAGGGCATAAACACTGCCTTTAGGTGGGCTTAGTACAGACTTCCAGTACTGCTTAGGGACTTGGTTCAGAGAAGAACCAAGAGCATGATCACGACCTGTTTTAGTATGAAAAGCCGAGACGACTGGACGATACCAATGTCCGGTAGAATCTGTGTTTAATGCTTTAACAATTCCTTGATATTGCTTAGCTACGAATTGGCTTGTACCCGATTTTTTCTGTGAGTACGAACCAATTCGCTTAAGCATTGCAGTACGATTTACTCTAATCGCTTCTCTGCTTTTTAGATGCTCTATATGCCGCGTAATACGACGTTGAACATCCAAAGGTGGCAAGCTCGAAACAGATTTAACCTCTTGTACAATATGGTCAGGTAAGTAACCTTGCGCTGAGTGAGCAAGTAACTGTTTATTCAGCGCATAGGTATGTGGTCCGAGACCATAACGTGCGATTGCGATTCATGCTGCAATATCATCGAAATCCAAATCATCAAGGTCAATCTCATCTTCAATTTCAATTTCTTCCAATTCTTCTAACGGCTCTGGGTCGTCAGAGAAAATTCCATCTTCGGAAGGATCTTTCACTCTTTCAGCGTCGGCGTCGTCATTACTCGCTTGCTTTTGTTCAGTATCTCCGTCGACGACGTCAACGAACTCACCTTTATTTTCCAACAACGCTTGAGCTACAGGATGTTCTAGGGAATCGATGTGATACTCTCCACCAAACGTTTCATCAAAAGCTTTCGCTACAAGAGACATATCAACATCGAATGGGGCAATATCATGCTCAACCGAGTAACTATAGACACCAGCCTCTTTGTTACGTTTTACGGAGATAACCGCACCCTCATCACTCACCTTCACCGCATCTAATTTACTGCGGTTCCAAGAGTTTGAAGGGTTGCTACTCAATAGAACAAAGCGAATATCGTTTTTAGTCGTTTGCAGAACATGAAGCACCTTTTGAGATACTTCTTTTTTTGGTAAGGACTGTGCAACATCGGCATCTACATAATATGTATACTTATATCCTGTCTCGTCATCGTATCGCTCAACCGTAAGCAACTTCTGCACTTCAAACTTAGCCATGAATGGCACACCATCTGACGGCATCATGTTCGACAATGCGTTACTAGGAATCTGCGCTTTGAAGTTAGCTACTTTTTCAGCCTGTGCATTTAGTTTTTCAAATAGACTCATATCATTCTCTCCTAAGTTATCAATAGAAATTAATGCGGTTTAATTCAGCATCGCAATAGGCAGCCATTCAGCTACCCATTAAGTTGCAAAATCAACATTCAAAAGTCGTAGAGCGTTACTTTCCAAATTGTTAAAGAGCCTAATGAACAATGGGTTACCTCTGTCCATGGCTGCTATAACAACACGAAGATTTAAGCTTTTGAAGCTTATGTAAACGAGATGTACAGCGCTAAATTCAAGCTATAAAAAGCGTTCGAAAATGGGTTGAAAAAAAAGAAACATAGCTGGAAGGCTCTAAAAAGCCTTTAAACGAGGGGTGTAAAATTCAACCAGTTAAAAGAATGTAAAATCACGTTACAGATGTTAATTAGCCGCTGTTTTAAGCCTTTTGAGAAGGTACTGTTCGAGAAATTATTTTTTTAAAAGAGTTTTTGTGTGACAAACATCACTTTGAATGCGAGTTATTAGTCAGAGCTAATCTATCTACAACAACAAAAAAAGCAGAGGTTATCCCCTGCTCACCTAGCTTGCCCGTCAATCATCTATAACCTCGTCGGCGACAACACCAATTACGAAGCCAGCTATACCACCGATTAATACGGAATATGGATATGGACCGAATCTAGCTCCGAGAGCAGCACCTATTTTCGCTGCACGAATACCTGTGTTCTTTTTGGATTGGGATGATGATTGTGAAAAGGTTTTGCTTTGCATGTTTGCTCCTTCGGGAAGTAAAGAAGAGCAATACCTATCGATACTGCCCTTAGTGATTTAATGTCCCAACTTACTTAACTGAATCGCATAGATGATTTGCGAAGCTACGAGTCATCATCTGACTTTGGTACTGGTTATTTAGCTTCAATGTATTGAGCCAGAACTCATCCCCATCAACTTCGAATTGCATAAATGCTTTCTGCTCTTGATTGCGGAAATTCACATCACCTTCAATATCCACGAAGATTCGACCCGATTTGGTTTTACCTGATTTCCAAGTTTCATTGGTGAATGCTGAGTCGATCATGTCCCCTATTACGTAAGGGCAACCATCTGGGCTGCCTTCTTTAATTGTCTGGATTGCATCATCTGTATCCGAACTAAATAGACCTGCTGATGCACCAAAGCTAGCTAGAACTAACGCACTGATTAGTAGTTTTTTCATTACTACATTTCCTTATTAGGTTTACTGATTGCAGAATTTGATAGTGATTGTTGTCGGTGTCGTCGGTACGACATCAACGACGATAAATGGAAGGGTTATTTTGTTTTCTTGTCTGCGAGCGCTAATAGCTCTGCTTTTAGTTGTTGGTATTCGTCGCCTAGTACGTGAAGATAAATTGATGATTCGGACTTTTTGGCTAGACCTAAGTCTCTAACTATTGAGGCACAGAAACCTTGGTTATTGGCTGAACCTGAAGGATATAGGGATTTATAGACCTGACTTTTCCACGGGTTATCACCTTGAGATTCGATCAACTGGAACAGTTCGTTAAGTGGAACCCAGTGTTTTGAATGCAATCCTGCCCCACCACTTTGTCCGGCAATTCGAAAATAGAGCTGCTTGTCCTCATTATGTTGAGCAATTTCATAGAGGATTTTTCCTTTGGCCTTTGCTCCTAGTTTGGGTGCTTCACCTGTTTCGAGAATGGTAGAGAATGGATTGCCTTCTGGCGTGGTTTTAGATGTATCAACTCCTGCATTCTTCCTGCTGTTTTTGGCTTGGTTCATAGAAACTCCTTTATTTCATTGAGCTAGAAATAAGAAAGCCCCTACCGGACGAATCCAGTAAGGGCTCTTACAATTCAATAATATAAATTCGTTTTGCTGCTTGTTACGCCTAGGGATTTTTCCTGTCTTTTTCCGGTACTGTTCCTGTCTTTCCAACACAGTTTTCTACATTTTCTCGACGGTGGCGGCGGTGATATAGGTTCGGCGGATTTCCCGTCGGCGACGTCAGTAAAATCATGCGGGTAATCAGGTGATGTGATTTTGCTGGTGGATTTCGGGGTGAGTCGGGGCAGGGTTTCTATGTTGATTGTGCAGTGAGGTTGCGTCAGACCTTCGCTCATAATCGATTGGTCCGCAGTTCAAGTCTGCGAGGGGCCACCAAATTTTGAAAGGCGTAGCAGGTTAGTACCTACTACGTCTTTTTTGTGTCTGCTGACTTTGGGTACAGTTGTGGGTGTAGTAATTCGTTGCTCATATCCTCAACAACTTCAAACTTATCATCTTCCTCGATTCTACCCTCTCTTTCTTTTCGCTTATTACCAATCTTTCTATATAGTCGTAGAAACAAAATGTCTGCTCGCTATTTAAACCATTGACCCTTTTTCGACTTCTGATAGGATGGACATGTAAACGTATGGACGTCTAAAGTAAAAATGGAGTTAGAATGAAAAGTATTTGTCACCTAAAGAAACTAGCTTTGGTTCTCACGGCAGTAGTTGGCTTAAGTGCTTGTGGAGAAAAAGATGGCTCTATCATTAAAGTGGGAGCAACCGTAGGGCCTCATGCTCAAGTAGTTGAAGCAGTAGCGAAGGAAGCAGCGAAGCAAGGCTTGAATGTAGAAGTCATCGAGTTTTCTGATTACGTGACACCCAATGCCGCGCTTAGCGATGGTAGCATCGACATTAACAGCTATCAGCACCAACCATTTTTAGACAACTTCAACAATAGTCATGACGCCCAATTAGTGTCGATTGGTCAATCCATTCTGATGCGCATGGGACTTTATTCTAACAAGTATCGCTCATTGCAAGAGCTTCCAAACAATGCACGCATAGCAATTCCAAACGATCCAACTAATGGTGGTCGCGGTCTATTGCTACTCGCCAATGCAGGTTTAATTGAGCTTAAACAAGGTGTTGGCCACAAAGCCGCCCTAACTGATATTACAAAAAATGCAAAGTCGTTTGAATTTGTCGAGGTAGATGCCGCCCAGTTACCACGAACATTGGATGATGTAGACGCGGCTGCGATCACAATGAACTACGTAATGTCTTCTGGTTTAGACCCGAAGAAACAAAGTATCTATCTTGAAGCAAAAGACGCACCGCTGGCCGTCATGGTCATCGCTACTCGTGACGCAGACAAAAATAATGAAGCGTATAAAAAATTCGTTTCTATTTACCAATCTCAAGCAATTCGTGATTATCTCGATCGTACGTTCAAAGGCACAATAGAAGCAGCTTTTTAATCAATAAAGCAACGAATACTTTGCTCACTAATCAGATAGGAAAGAGGCTGATGTTTCTCATAGCCTCTTCTTTTCACTCCTCACTCAATCGGCTTATTGTCGACTTTCAGCCTCTAATCTCATTGCTAAATAAGCTTGGTCCGCAGAAACCAATTCAGGGCGGTTAATCAACTTCCAAAGGAAGTATGGTGGGATTAAAAATACGACAAAGTAGAGAGATTCATGGAAGAATACATCGGCTATCGCTTGCTGATGCTCCCAGAGTGCCGTCAGTGCAAAGAGCTCTAACATCACACCTAAAACGCCAAAGACGACAGAGACAACAATCGCTAAACCCAGTAGTTCTCTAATAAAGTGCTTGTATGCCATGATACTAATTCCTTCTAGCAGTAAGTCATACTAACTTACGCTCATAAGAAACAAGCCAGCTTGACTATTATCAAACTCCCCTCATCACAGTTAAGAACTTAGTTTTATAAAAAAGGACTTGTATATAACGCCATTGAAGATTGACCTCTCTATCACAATACAATGACATCACTTCTCGACTTTGAGACTAGCCTTTTACATTTATCAGCAGTGTAAACAAGAGATCATAATGAAAAAATATACCTACCCTTTACTTGCCATCTCAGGCGGTCTTTTATTGACGGGCTGTGGTAGCGACGACTCTTCATCCGATACAGAAGCAGCCACTTTTTCTCTCAGCGTTTCCGATGCGCCTGTCGACGATGCCAACAAAGTCGTCTTAGCGTTTAAAGATGTTGTCCTTGTACCATTTGACCCAGAAACTGGCGAACAAACTGGAGAACATATTCTGTTAGATGTTAGTGACAATGGAGCACTACACCAAGTTGATCTAATGGAATATCAGGGAAGTAACGCTAAAACGATCATTAGCGAGCAAGACATCGCTCCTGGTGATTATGCTATGTGTGTGTACGCTAAAGACGGCAAACAATTAAACGATACAACGCTGTCATACGTAGAGAAGACAGACGGCAACATCAAAGGCTTAGTTGTGCCTAGCCGAGGCAGCTGTTTTGGTTTTAAACCAGATACGAGCGATCAAGGTCGCTTGAAGTTTTCGCAAAAAGGTCAGTATGTAAAAGTTCATACTGGTCATAATAGCTATGTTGTCGAGTTTGATTTGCGTAAAGGCCTGGCAGATCCAACAGGCAAAGATTACATGAACATGAACTCTAATGCGGTAAGCTTAGTAAACGCATCAGAATCAGGTCATATCGGTGGTGAAGTCAGTGAAATTCAGTATCAAGCGTGTGAAGCAGACAGTGCAGCATCAAATGCAATAAATGACGTTCCTGCCGTTCACTCAGTCTATCTTTACGCAGGTTCGATGGATCGCTCAACCATGGGCGATATGGGCGCGATGGAACCACTCCAAGCGCCAGTTGCAGTAGCTAACGTGAATGAATCGCAAGACGAAGAAGGTAATACAACCTACAGCTACGAGTTTGGTTACATTGGCCCAGGCACCTACAGTATTGGGTACACCTGTACCGCGTATGTTGATACACCAGATAACCATGAAACATCAGAAGATGGCTTCCTGATTTATCAACATTACACACCTGTTGATGTGGTCGAAGGTGAGCATACAGAGCAAGATATCAATCCTATCCTATAGCTCTCGTCTTATCGAAAGCCGCTCACACGATGAGCGGCTTTTTGACTATTATTTTAATCCGATAAGTAATACTGAACGGTTGAGACCACTCGTACTTTCTTAATGTAAGGCGTGTTGCTATCTCGGTCATAAATCGAGAACTGCCCTTGCGTGGCACGTTTGATCTTACCCAGTGAACTCTGTGAGTCTTTCGCAAACTTTTGCGCCACTTCGCGGGCGTTTTTGGTCGCCTCTTCAATCATGTCTGGCTTTACATCATTTAGCTTAGTAAAGCTGTACTCAATGCGGTTCGCGTACGGGTCCTGATTCAGCAGTACGCCTTGTTTTCCTAGCTCACCAATCTCATTAATTGCCGCTCGAACCACATCAACACTTTGACTATAAACCGTAACGGTCCGCGAGGCTAAATAACGAAACTCGATATCTTGCTCACTCCCGTATTGCTGTGCTTTTCGGTCAATGACAGCAGGAGAAGAAAGGGAAACGCTCGTTTCAGGGAGCCCTTTGGCACTTAAGAAATCCAGAATCAAACGCGTTTGCTGATCGATGTCATCAAACATAGCCCCCATATCATTACTCGCTAAGGTGAACTGAATTGGCCAGATCACTGTATCGGCAGAGTACTCTCGTTCAGACAATCCCTTCACCGTTACCACTCGTTCATAGGCTTTGTATTTGACTGCCGTTTGCTGAATAAAAAAGCCCAATACTCCTAAACCAATTATCAGACACAGCCCGAGCCATATTGACGCTTTATTGGAAATCTTCTCCATTCATCCTCCTAATTTCGCCAAAAGTAACAATTCGTCGTATCGATAACATAGCTCAACTATGGCCAGAAAATGGCGACCTAAAGCCAAGTTTTTGTCATGTCGTTCGAAATGGTGAATAGAATAAATTACAATTGAACAGTGTTTCATTGTGGTTTTTAAGATTATGTTGAAAATAAAATGGCTGGTAGTTCTGAGCGGATTATTTGTCTCAACGGCTTGTTTGAGTACTGACGACTTAGTAATGGATGACAACTCAACACAAGCCCCCCAAGCGGGTATGTGCGATGAAGATCAATGCGAAGGGAAAAGCTTTGATGGTCGCATTCTGCTAGATAATGAGCCGACCAAACAGGTCTTGAGCTCACTAGAAAGTCTCGGTGAAACGCTCAACTCTCTGAGTATCCTGATGTTTGCTGGCGACAAAACGTAACGCTAATACGTCCCTATCCCCTCGCCTTTGGTCAACAAAGCTTCACCAGTTTGTCACCAAAGGCTCATGGATTTGCCTCTGAACTGTCATCTGTAATTTCTACTATCCGATCAGCCACTTGTATGCTGAGGTAAATATGGATAGTTCAACCCCTTTTCGTCTCCCTCGTAAAACGCCGTTCGGCATTGGTGAAAACGTTGCAGAATGGGCAACGGGTTTAAGTCAGCTCGATAAATTCTACGCCCAACGCCCCGTGAATGCGGATACCAAAACTTTCTTGCGATTTACGCTGGATATTTTGGGGATCGACTATCGCATTGCCCATGGTTCGCTCGACGCAGTGCCAAAGCAAGGCGCAACCGTCATTGTGGCGAATCACCCTCTCGGTTGTGTTGAAGGCGTGATTCTCGCCGAGCTACTATTGATGATACGAGACGATATCCAAATTTTAGCGAATCAGTACCTAAAAACCGTACCAGAGCTCGACCAACTTTTTATTGGTGTCGACGTATTCGAAGGCAAAGACGCCGTCAAATCGAATATGAAGGCCCTCAGAGCAGCCAACAAACACCTTGCGAATGGCGGCTTGTTATTGGTTTTCCCTGCGGGTGAAGTGTCGCAGTTGGTGGATGCCAAACAACAGCGTTTAGAAGACAAAGAATGGAGCCGCAGTGTCAGTGCGTTAATTCGTAAGAACAAAGCCGCCACTGTTCCCGTCTTCATTCGTGGGCAGAACTCAAAACGCTTCTACATGGCAGGTAAAATCCACCCTCTTTTACGCACCTTGATGTTAGGAAGAGAGCTGCTCAACAAGAGCGCAAAAACCATTGAGTTGTCCTTTGGGCAAGCAATCAAGTTTAAAGAACTCAATAACCTCAATGATGATCAGATCGTCAATTATCTAAGGCTCAACACCTATCTGCTTAACCGCGATGTAAGTGCCACTCAGAAAACGGTCTCAGACAATGATCTCTTACCTATTGCGGCAGGGTTACCCATAGGCCAATTGCTTGAAGAGCTGCACAGCTTACCGACAGAAACCCAATTGCTTCAAAATGGCGAGTTCGACGTGTATTGCGCCAGCGCGCAGCAGATCCCATCTCTCCTGCATGAAATTGGCCGCTTGCGAGAACATAATTTCCGTCAAGTTGGCGAAGGGACTGGACAAGCGATAGACATCGATCATTTCGATCATGATTACCTGCACCTATTTGTTTGGGATCGTGAGAACCAATGCATGGTAGGTGCTTACCGTCTTGGATTAGTTGATCAATTATTGGCGAAATATGGCGTAGAAGGATTGTATTCGCGCACCTTGTTCAACTATGACCAACGCTTTCTCGATCAAATGGGTAAGTCGATTGAAATGGGTCGTTCTGTGATTGCCGAGCAATATCAAAAAAGCATGAGTGCCCTACTCTTACTCTGGAAAGGCATAGCGACTTTTGTCCATCAACATCCCGAATACACGCACTTATTTGGCCCAGTGAGCATCAGCAACGATTACAGCCATACCGCGCGTCAGTTGCTGGCACAATCAATGACCCTACACCACTACGACAACGACTGCGCCGAATACGTCACTCCGTCAAATCCACTGCCAGAAACCAACTTAAACTGGAATACCAGCATGCTAACCGCATTGGGAGACTTACAGTTGCTATCTCGCGTGATCGCTCGAATTGACGAAGGCAAAGGCGTTCCGGTATTACTACGCCAATATTTGAGTTTGAATGGTAAGTTGGTGTGTTTTAACGTCGATCCGGCGTTTAACAACGCACTGGATGGATTGATTATGGTGAATTTACGCGATGTACCTGAGAAAACGCTTGCACGTTATATGGGCAGCGAAAACGCGCGCGAGTATTTAGCTCTAAACCATTAACCGTCGTCGGAGGTATCGCGCTGCTCAAAATCGCTCTAAACAACACAACGCGAGCAGCGTGATGCGTTATTTACCCATAAGACATTAAAAACAAAGTGTTTAGTTAAACTCATAGCAAAAAGGCCAGTCATCTCAAGCTTTAATCCACAAAACGCCAACATCGCACAAACGTTCACGTTATAAACTTTCACAAAACCTCAAAATGGTCATAGTTCACACTTTCAAACAAACCTAACATCAAACAAAATGTGACATTGATCATTTCTAGTATTTAATTTGAATTGAAAAAGAAATTAAAGGTGATCTTAATCACAATGAATTTTGATTTTATATTTGTCAGAAGATCGAATTGATCACTAATATTTTTATTGACAGATTTGAAAGTCATTTTTTGTTATTAAGTTACATATCAATTAATTGATCATCATCACTTAAAAAATGCTTTTCATCCGAAGAAACGCGGGGGTTGATCACGAAAAACCCGTCGTCAGTTCCAATTGGAAAATGTGTGGTAAATTGATTGGGTACTAAGCAATCAAACAAGCGGTTTTGGCGAACCGTTTACGACAACATATTCATCAGAACATCGAACGGGGAATTGTTATGATATCACCAGATGCCAAGATCAAGATACAAAATTTTGGTCGTTTTCTGTCAAACATGGTAATGCCTAACATCGGCGCGTTTATCGCGTGGGGCTTTATCACTGCTCTATTTATCCCAACCGGATGGCTACCAAATGAGACGTTAGCTTCCATGGTTGGTCCTATGATCACTTACTTGCTGCCACTACTGATCGGTTACACCGGTGGTAAATTAGTGGGCGGCGATCGCGGCGCGGTCGTGGGTGCAATCACAACTATGGGCGTGATTGTCGGTACCGACATCCCAATGTTTATGGGTGCAATGATGGTCGGCCCAATGGGCGGCTGGGCTATCAAAAAATTCGATAACTACATCGACGGTAAAGTAAAAAGTGGCTTCGAGATGTTGGTGAACAACTTCTCTGCGGGCATCATTGGTATGCTGTGCGCCATTTTGGCTTTCTTCCTTATCGGTCCATTTGTCAAAGTGCTTTCAGGCGCATTGGCAGCAGGCGTAAACTTCCTTGTTTCAGCGCACCTTCTGCCACTGACTTCTATTTTTGTTGAGCCAGCGAAGATCCTGTTCCTAAACAACGCGATCAACCACGGCATCTTCTCTCCACTGGGTATTCAGCAAGCTTCTGAAACTGGTCAATCGATCTTCTTCTTGATCGAGGCGAACCCAGGTCCTGGCTTAGGTATCTTGCTGGCTTACATGGTGTTTGGTAAAGGTACGGCTCGTCAAACTGCAGGTGGTGCATCAATCATCCACTTCTTCGGCGGTATCCACGAGATTTACTTCCCATACATCCTAATGAACCCTCGCCTAATCCTTGCGGCTATCGCAGGCGGTATGACTGGCGTATTCGTTCTAACTATGTTTAACGCAGGTATCGTTTCTCCAGCATCACCAGGTTCAATCTTTGCAATCTTGTTGATGACTCAGAAAGGTTCAATCGTTGGTGTTCTAGCGTCTATCGCAGCGGCAACAGGCGTGTCATTCGCCGTAGCAGCACTGCTAATGAAGACACAAACGTCAACAGAAGAAGACGGTGATGAAGCAGCACTAGAGAAAGCAACATCACAAATGAAAGACATGAAATCTGCATCTAAAAACGATGCGGTGGTAAACAGCCAAAGCAAAGGTGACGTAGACCTAGCGACAGTACAAAGCATCATTGTCGCTTGTGATGCGGGCATGGGCTCGAGTGCAATGGGCGCGAGCATGCTACGCAAAAAGGTTCAAGACGCAGGTCTGAACATCCACGTAACTAACCTTGCCATTAACAGCTTACCAGAGAGTGCAGATATCGTGATTACTCATAAAGACTTAACGGGTCGTGCACGTAAGCATGCTCCAAACGCACACCACATTTCATTGACGAACTTCCTAGACAGCGAAATGTACAACCAGCTAGTCACCAAACTACTAGCAGCACAAAACCAATCCGCAGCCAATGACGACCAGATGGTAAAAGTGTCAGTCATGGCGGCGAACGACGACAGCTTTGAGCCACAACAACCATCGGTATTCCAAATCCAGCGTGAGAACATTCACCTAGGTTTGAAAGCAGCCAACAAAGAAGAAGCCATTCGCTTTGCAGGCAACAAATTGGTTGAACTTGGCTACGCAGAACCAGAATACGTAGACGCGATGTTTGAGCGTGAAGCGTTGGTTCCAACTTACCTAGGCGAATCTATCGCAGTACCTCACGGTACGGTAGAAGCGAAAGATCGCGTGAAGAAAACCGGCATTGTAATCTGCCAATACCCATCGGGTATCCAATTTACTGAAGATGACGACGATGTCGCGAAACTGGTTATCGGCATTGCCGCTAAGAACGATGAGCACATCCAGGTGATCACAACCATTACGAACGCGCTCGATGAGCCGGAAGCAATTGAGAAGCTAACCAGCACCAACGATGTAGAAGAAATTCTAAACATCCTTGGCGGCCAGCAAGCGGCTTAATCACTCCTTTAATTTGCTCCTGAGGCAAACGAGGTCAGCTGTCACCCCCTATGCGGTTGGCCTCACCCTAGTTTCGTAAGTCAACATTTTCAGATATTGGTAGGTAAGAATTATGAAAAACGCAGTTCATTTTGGTGCAGGTAACATCGGTCGTGGTTTCATCGGTAAACTCTTAGCAGACGCAGAAGTCGAGGTCACTTTCGCTGACGTTGATGTACCGCTAGTAGACCAGCTCAGCCACAAACAAGAATACAAAGTAAAAGTGGTCGGTACTGAGTGTCAAATCGACACCGTTACCCATGTCACAGCGGTAAACTCAGCCAGTGAAGACGTGATTGATCGCATCGTCAAAACCGATTTAGTTACCACAGCGGTCGGTCCAAACGTATTAGATATCATCGCGAAAACCATCGCGAAAGGCATCGCCAAACGTTTTGAAGCTGGCAATGACGCGCCACTTAACATCATCGCCTGTGAAAATATGGTGCGTGGTACCACACACCTAAAAGGTGAGGTGTACAAACACTTGGATGAATCACTGCACACAAAGGCAGACGAGTTGGTTGGCTTTGTTGATTCAGCGGTAGACCGCATCGTGCCACCAGCAGAAGCCGCCAACGATGATCCACTAGAAGTCACGGTAGAAAGCTTTAGTGAATGGATTGTGGATGAGCAACAGTTTAAGGGCGATATCCCTGACATAGCTGGCATGGAAAGAACCAACAACCTAATGGCCTTTGTCGAACGTAAGCTGTTCACCCTAAACACAGGTCACTGCATTACCGCTTATTTAGGTTGTTTGAAAGGGCACCGTACCATTCGTGAAGCAATTGAAGACCCAAGCATTCATGCCGAAGTAAAACAAGCAATGCACGAAAGTGGTGAAGTGCTGATCAAACGTTACGGCTTCGACCGCGACATGCACAATGCCTACATCGAAAAGATTTTAGGTCGCTTCGCCAACCCATATTTAGTGGATGAAGTGGATCGCGTTGGACGACAACCAATTCGTAAATTGGGTGCAAATGATAGATTAGTGAAGCCATTACTCGGTACAATCGAGTATGGCACTGAAAATCAAACACTTTTGAAAGGGATCGCGGCGGCGTTGAAATACACCAACGACACCGATCCGCAAGCGGTTGAGCTACAGACCTCATTAAAAGAGGTTGGCGTAACAAAAACGCTAGCGAAATACACCGGTCTGGCTGAAGACAGTGTTGAAGTGGCTCAAATAGAAGCGATTTACCACCAGCTTTAATCGAATCAAGGGGAGCTCTGCTCCCCATAAATATAATTTTAAACAGTTACTCAGTATATGGCAGATAACATCAACGAAACCGAGATCATTGAACGATTAAACAGCGCGCCATCGGTACGAGGCTTTTTTATTGCAGCAGTCGATGTGTTCAACGATTCCATCGACGGGCTAATACAAAGGATCTTTCGTAAAGATAACTTCGCCGTGCAATCGGTTGTTGGTCCCCTACTGCAAGACTCCGGACCGCTGGGCGATCTCTCTGTTCGTTTGAAACTCCTATTTGGCTTAGGCGTACTCCCAGACGATATTTATCATGATATTGAAGACATCATTAAGCTTAAAAACCGACTCAATAGCGATGCATCCGACTACGAGTTCACTGATCCAAATATTCTAGAGCCAATCAAAAAGCTGCATCTGGTAAAGAAAATGGGCATGGTGCAATTAGAAGTCAACGAACCTGATGACGACATCGACCTTGAGTTTTATCAACTCCAACTTCAACGCCAGCAACAAATAATAAAATCAGGTCTCTCGCTCGCCATTGTCGAAATTTGCAATGAACTGGGCAAGGACAGCCCTTTTTAACCCAATCTCCGGCAAGGAACGCCTTCTCTACTAGCCTCTTTTCTTTGCGTATCCTTTCTGTATGACGTGCGTGAAAGCCATCACAGTCCATATTCGTATGTCTCTGTAATATCAGACCAATCTATCGCTGGTATTGAAACGGTATGGCATGCTTTCAATCGAAGACACTAAAATCAAATGGGCGTTTTTCCAGAAACACCATTGGGTATCTCCAGAATTTTCCCGCACTCCCGTACTTGAGTCGTGGGAGCGTTGCATAAAGCAATGCAGCCCTTATACCTGGTCAAAACCACATATTGCCTCTGGCTTTACCTTCTCATCTCTGATGAAACGCAACGAGCACCTCATCGAATGCGCCACGACCGTACTTGAAGACACTTACGACATGCTAGGAGACGAAGACCTGCTATTGATGGTGACTGACGGCAACGGCTGCGTTCTATCTGTTGTGGGACATGACTCAATGCAACAAGAGATGCAGGCGCTCGGTATTAAACAAGGCTGTTTTCTGTCTGAAGGGAAAATTGGCACAAATGCGGTCAATCTCTGTATTAGTACTCATATCCCGTGTGAAGTTTTCGCAGCAGAACATTTTAATCGCCACTTACACCCTTATGTCTCTGTAGCAGCGCCTGTTTTCGACCAGTTTGGCAAGTTACGCGGCACAACATGCCTTCTCAAAAAAGCAGAGAGCTACAAGAAAGAAAACTTAGTCATCATCGCGTCGAGCGCGAAAGAAGTCAGTTTGCAAATCCATATTCAGTCGGAACAAGAAAACATTAACCGCCTCACTTGTGCGCACAACGCAACGTTAGAATGCATGGATGACGGCCTTCTGGCCTGGGATGAAGAAAGCCGTATCACCATGGTAAATCACCAATCAGAGCGCTTGTTAAACATTGAAGCCAGTCAGGTCTTGGATAAAGAAGTCTTTTCGGTTTTACGTTTCCCGCCAAATGTCCTCAATAGTATTGAGTCGGGTGCAAGCATCAACCGCAAACTCACAACGGTAGAGGTTCGTGGCGAGTTTGTTGAAGCGATCATTACCTTGCGTCCACTCAACGACGGCACACACTTATTGTTTTTGCACCCTATCGATAAAATTCGCGAACTTGCTCAACAACAAATAGGTGGCAGTGCGCGCTATACGTTCAGTACTTTGCCTGTTATTTCACGAAAAATGAAGCATGTCATTACCGTGGCAAAGCGGGCCATAAAGTCCAAATCACCGATTCTAATTACGGGTGAAGAAGGCGTAGGAAAAGCTACTCTCGCCATGGCGATTCATAATGAAAGCGCCTACAAAGAAGGGCCGTTCATTACACTCAACTGCCGCTCCATCAATACAGAGCAACTGGTCAAAGAAACCCTGGGATACGACGAGGGACAAGGCATGCCCTCTAAGTTTGAACTCGCCCATGGCGGCACGCTCTTTTTGGAAAAGTTGGAATATCTGTCACCCGATTTACAAGCCGTGCTACTTAAGTTGTTAAAAACTGGGCTCGTCAGCCGCAGCGACAGTTTGCGATTGATCCCCGTAGATTTTCAACTTATTACCAGCACCGCTTCAGAGATCAGCGAGTATGTCACTCAGCGCTCATTTGGTCGGCAACTTTATTATGAAATCTCCTCGAACGAGCTGCATATTCCGCCACTAAGAAAGCGCAAAGAAGACATTGAATTTCTCGTCCAGCAGCTTATCAGCCATTATGAACGCCGCCACAATGTGACTATCTCGATAGAGCCAGTCGCACTGGAAGCGTTGATGAATTTTCGTTGGTCAGGCAATAACTCCGAATTAAGAAACCGAACTGAGCGAATTTTGCTTAACCGCAGTTCCAACTTAATCAAGCTGAACGATATTCCAGAAGACATTAAACTGAATTCTCGCCATACCGCAGAGAATACGCCGGTAATCACGCTAGAAGAAGCCGAGAGAAGAGCTATCGTTCAGGCTTGGAATCAGTGTGATGGCAAAATGCATGATATGGCGAAAGCATTGCAAATTGGCCGCACGACCTTATGGAGAAAAATTAATAAGTTTGGGCTGCAGGAGCAAATGAAGCTGTATTAAGCCAAGAAGTGGCGTTCCTATAACAAAAGTAAAACCGGCGTAAGCACGCCGGTACACATGTACTAACGATAAGGTATCGATTAAACATCAACAGACAACTGACGAATCTGCGCTTTTAGTCCCGGTAGCATACTAGAACTGGCGCTGAATTTTCGTAACCCCACGCGAAGCAATGTTTCTGTAGCATTTGGATCGCCTGCCATCTCACCGCACATACTGACCGGTATGCCCGCGCGATCGCCTGCTGCACACGTGAGTTCAATAGCTTTTAGTACCGATGGTTCAAAGTAGTTCACTAATTCGGCAACGGCGGCGTTGCCTCGATCGGCTGCCATAACATATTGAGTCAAATCATTGGTGCCAATAGAGAAAAAGTCGACTTCTTGGGCTAACGCATCTGCATTTAATACCGCGGCTGGTACCTCAATCATAATACCAACAGGCAAATGAGTCGCATCCAAGCCGAGTTGGGTTGCTTGATGTGCCAACAGCGCTTTTACTTTTCTCACTTCTTCAACCTGAGCCACCATCGGTATCATCAATTGAATATTCGGTTGCTCGTGAAAGGCTCTCAGAATGGCTCGAAGTTGGGCGGTAAACAATGACTCATGTTGAAGGCACAACCGCACCCCTCTCAGACCTAAAAATGGATTATCTTCCGCTGGCATAGGATAAGCGGCTAAAGGCTTATCACCGCCAACATCTAGACTACGAATCGTAAGTGGCTTATCACCAAGTGCGGCAGCAATATCACGATACACTTGATATTGCGCTTCCTCAGTCGGCAACTCATCACTGTTTTGAAATAAAAACTCAGTCCGGAATAGACCAACGCCCTCAGCTCCTGATGTTAGTGCATCATCAATATCTTTCGGTCCACCAATATTGGCGAATACTGGAATATGGACACCATCACAGGTGACTGCGGCTTGCTGAGCACTCGCTAGCGCACTTTGTCGGGTGCTTTGCCACTCAATTTGTTGCGCTTCTAATTCCTGTTGTATGGCATCTGAAGGAGAGAACCATAAATGCCCTCGGAAGCCATCAATAGTCACCACTTGACCAGCACGCACAGCATCAAGGCAACCCTGAGCTTTAACGATGGCAGGAATCCCCATCGCACGAGCAAGAATCGCACTGTGAGAGGTTTTCCCTCCCTCACTCAAACAGATACCAAGCACTTTCGATTTATCAAGCCCGGCCACATCAGAAGGCATCAGGTCGCGGGCCAACAAAACACTCGGTTCCTGAATGTCGATGGCATTAGGCGTTACACCTGTCATTTCAACCATAACCTGGCGTGCGATATCATGCACATCAGCTTCGCGTTCCCGCATGTACTGGCTTTCAGCCTGGCGAAACTCGTCGGCTAACGTTTGCAGTGATTCTATCCAAGCTTGCTCGGCTATCATGCCCGTTTGAATTCGCGACTCGACCGATGCCCATAATTCTGGGTCACTGAGCATCATGCTATGAGCAGAAAATATTTCCCCTTTCGGCTGCTTCGCTTGCTCCTGCAAATGTTGAACAACCACGCCTATCGCATGCTTAACCCGTTCAATTTCATCTTGTTCACTTTGGAAATCACGTTCAGGCACAGCTGGCATTTCATGAGTAAAAAGGACAACTGGAGCAGTAGCGATACCGTCATTGACTCGAATACCAACAACAGCACCTTCAATCTGATTTGGGACCATGTCATCGAGCAAAGTATCCGTGCTCTCTTCAGATTCGATAATGCCTTGCTCAACCGCCTCTTTTTCTCCGAAGTGCTCATGAGCTAAGGCTTCAAATGCCTGAATTGCTTCACTAGATTGAGGTCCGAGTGCGCACAGCGTGATCGTCTCTTGGCTACGAACGCCAAGTTTCGCAATGCTGTTTAAGCTTTTCGCGTTCACACGGCGCTCGCCTTTTTTCAACCATAATTGGCAGTCAAAAGGCGCGAGTGCACCAACAATGGCCGCAGCGGGACGAGCATGTAATCCATGCGGATTTTGCACTACCCAATCAAATGCCCGCTCTTGCTCAAAGTTCTCTGATACTGGCGTTATCTCAGCGGATGTTAGTGGCTGATCACCAAGGTGCTCTCGTTTTACGCTTAACGCATTCTGTGCCTCTTCGACTACCGTCGATAAAGGTAGTCCAGCGGCAGCAGCCACCGACGCCGCCATGGTCCCTTCAACAATGGGGGCCGAGATAAGGGTGACATTTTCCCTCACGTGATCATCAATCAGATCCAGAGCCATTTCCGTGCTAAGCAGGGCGCTGCCAAGATCCATCAACACAACAACCCCTTGTTGATCTTGTACCTGCTCAATCGCTTCCATCACGGCAATGGCATCGGTTCCGATCGGGTTCTCTGGATCATCAATCCCCGCAGCAATCGCAAGCTTGGCTTTGCCTTGCGTCATTTGGGTGGCAAGTTCGGCCACCCCTTCGGCAAGGCGACGACTATGAGATACAACTACAATTCCCACCATCTTAATTACCTGCTATTGCCTGCTGTAGCGCTTTAATCATTAACAAAGAAGAGGTTGCGCCGGGGTCTTGGTGACCAATACTGCGCTCACCTAAATAGCTTGCTCGCCCTTTTTTCGCCAACATTTCAATCGTGGCAACCGCGTTCGTTTCTGCTAGCTCAACCATTTCATTCAATAAATGGTCAGCGCTCATGCCATTTTCTAACGACGCCTTCACGCTAACTAAAACGGGTAACCAAACATCACACATGGTTTTATCACCCAGTTCCGCTTTACCACGAGACACCACACCATCCACACCGCTTTTTAGTGCATCCACTAACTCTTCAAACGTTAATTGCTCTCGAGTTCCGACAGCGGCAGCCGTGCGAATAAACAGCGTGCCATAAAGCGGGCCACTTGCCCCACCGACACTAGAAAGCAAGGTCATGCCCGTATTCTTGAGAATGCTGCCGATATTTTGGTCCGCAAATTGCGGCAGTTTTTCCGCGACTTTTTTAAAGCCTCGGTTCATATTGAGACCATGGTCGGCGTCACCAATATCACGATCAAGGTCGGTCAGAAAATCTTGATTCTCTTGATACGTTTTTGCACATAGCTCTAACCAGTGAACGATATGTTGTTTTTCAATTTGCATGTTTGCTCCCCCCTGTTACCACTTGATCGCGGCCGTATCGACAGGAGCATCAAACAGCTCCAACATCTCTTTATCTGCTCTCAGCAACGTAATTGAAACGCCTTCCATATCGAGTGACGTACAGAAGTTACCGACCATATTACGTACGATACGGAACCCTGATTGCTCGCAGTTATGGGCAAGACGGCGGTACACTCCGTAAAGCTCAGAAATTGGCGTTCCGCCCATACCATTTACCATCACAATGTAGTCGTGTTCAGCGGCGAAAGGCTCAATGCTGGATTCCACTTCATCCCATTCACCTTCGTCACGATTCCAAATACGCAATGTGCGCTGATAAGGCGTGTTTTCAGCAACTTCAGCAAACATCTCATCCACTAACGTATCGGCGTCGGTGTATTTCACTCGCTTGATACCTGGTTCACCATGGATACCAACACCAAACTCCACTTCATCATCTTCCAGAACAAAAGATGGTTTACCCGCCGCTGGCACAACACAAGCATTAAGCGCCACGCCAAATGAACGACAGTGATTATTAACGCGACGAGCCAGAGCTTCACATTGCTCCAACGAATAACCTTTGTTCGCGGCAGCCCCAACTAACTTCTCAACCAATACCGTTCCAGCGACGCCACGGCGACCAGCGGTATACAGGCTGTCTTTGACTGCAACATCGTCATCCACCAACACCGATCCAACTTTGATGCCATCGGTATGAAGGAGTTCCACGGCCGTTTCAAAGTTCAACACGTCGCCGGTGTAGTTTTTAATGATAAATAGCACGCCTTCACCAGTATTCACTTGGTTACCACATTCGTACATTTGATCAGGCGTAGGTGAAGTAAATACCTCTCCTGGGCAGGCGCCTGTCAGCATGCCTTTACCAATAAAACCTGCGTGCAAAGGTTCATGACCACAGCCACCACCAGAAACCAATGCCACTTGCCCCGGCGTTTCCTCGTGCCACATGTAACGAGGCTCGTAGTTGGCTTTTAGCTCAGGGCGGGACAGTGCCAGGCCTTCCATTTGCTGCAATACAACATCATCGACTTGGTTAATTAACTTTTTCATCGTTCTATCTCATTCCATTTATATTTTTATGTAGGGCATGAATTCATCTTAAACAGAGAAAAAACGTGCTCAACAAAAATCAATCCGTTTCATATTGAAACAACAACTTCGGTATTTTTGTTTCAATATGAAACGAAAAACGACGAATTCGCTTGAATAGTGATCGTCGCCATAAAGCATGGTGATGCTTATTACTTCTGACAGTCGGTTTGACACAGAGGTCATAAAAGCATGGAACAAAACCAGAGATATCCTTCACCACTTACCACACCAAACCTAATATAAACCTTATCCCTACAATGGATATTCATTGCAGTCCAAAACACACATAAAAAAGGTTAAAGGTTTGAATTATGGACAAAATTATTATCAGCCCAAGCAAATACGTCCAAGGTGAACAAGTACTTACATCTATCGCTCACTATGTGAAAACATTGGGTGAACGTCCGTTAGTAATTGCCGATGAGTTCGTGACTAACCTGGTTGGTGATGACGTCAAACAAAGTTTTGCTGACGAAAAGCTTCCACTCACTATGAACATTTTTGGTGGCGAATGTTCGCGCGTTGAGATTGAACGCATCACGGACATTTGTGCCACTCAGAAACACGATGTCATTGTCGGTATTGGTGGTGGTAAAACGTTAGATACAGCAAAGGCTGTTGCGTTTTACACCAAAATTCCTGTCGTGGTGGTTCCTACGATTGCCTCGACTGATGCGCCAACCTCAGCGCTTGCGGTGATATACACACCTGAAGGTGAATTTGCAGAATATTTGATGATCCCTAAAAACCCAGACATGGTCATCATGGATACGTCAGTCATCGCCAAAGCCCCTGTTCGCTTACTTGTATCTGGGATGGGCGACGCGCTTTCCACCTACTTTGAAGCTCGTGCCAACATGACCTCTGGTAAGGCAACAATGGCAGGTGGTTTAGCGACGCGTTCAGCGCAAGCGCTTGCGAAACTTTGCTATGAAACCTTGCTTGAAGATGGTGTAAAAGCAAAAGCTGCAGTAGAAAATGGTGTGAGCACCAAAGCGGTAGAAAACATTATTGAAGCCAATACATACCTTAGCGGTATCGGTTTTGAAAGCAGTGGTCTAGCGGGTGCTCACGCTATTCATAACGGCCTAACTAAGCTTGAAGAGTGTCATCATCTCTATCATGGTGAGAAAGTCGCGTTCGGCACACTTGTTCAACTGGTGCTAGAAAACGCAGCGATGGAAGAGATTAATACGGTTCTCGCCTTCTGCCGATCGGTAGGTCTACCAACCAACTTATTTGATATGGGCGTTAAAGAGCTTAATCACGATAAGTTGCGCGAGGTCGCCGAAGCCTCAACGGCCGAGGGAGAAACCATCCACAATATGCCATTCCCAGTGACGGCAGAAAATGTCTACTCTGCAATTCTAACCGCTCATCAACTGGGTCAATAACCCGAATAACTTCAAACGAGTTTAAGTCTCCAAAGGCAAGCCAAGGCTTGCCTTTTATGCTTCAACTGACTTATCACTTCCATTGACACCTGCCGATGGCAACATCATAACAAACCGCGTCTTGTCTTTATCTGATGTTACTTTTATCTGTCCTTCATACGCTTGCACGATAGATTGGGTAATCGATAAACCTAGCCCTGCACCGACGCTACCTACATGTTGGCGAGACTTATCTGCGCGATAAAAACGGTCGAAAAGGTACGGTAAGTTTTGCTCGGCAATGGTATCACCTTGGTTGCTGACCGATATCGTCACCTGTTCATCAACCTCTTGAACGTCAATCACAATGGTTGAATCAGCATACGCATGACGAATCGCGTTGGAGAGCAAATTACCCACCGCACGCTCAAACATGTTTTTGTCCATATAGAGCTGACCGTCGCCTGAGTTCACGATTTGCACATCGGCATCTTCGGCCAATATTTCAAAATACGCGACCAAGCGGTCGATTTCCTCCCGCACCGCAAACACTTCGTCATGGCGATGAATGAGCTTGTTTTCAGCCTTGGCAATGTAGAGCAAATCGTTGATGGTTTTCGTGATGCGGTTGAGTTCTTCCAACGTTGAGGCAATCGCATCCTGATACTCTTCAGGCGTTCGACACGCACCTAAAATGACCTGATTTTGCGTGGTAATGTTGGTGAGTGGCGTTTTTAACTCATGTGCTATATCAGAAGAAAACTCGCTCAAGCGGCGAAAACCAGTTTGCAACCTATCGAGCATCGCGTTGTGTTTGTTGGATAACTCGCGCAGTTCTATTGGCAACGAATCGGGGTCGAGACGAATGCCCATTTGCTCTGGGGATATCTGTTGAATGTGCTGATTCAATCCCACAATCGGCTTCAACCCACGTTTTACCATCCAACCGCTCAACGCTGAAGAAATCACAAACGCCAAACCGAGCGCCCAAAACAAAATCCAGTCGAGTTTATCCAAAAACAAAATATGGTGGTTGATACTCATGCCGAGCACCACCTGATACTCCCCAGCTTGAAACGCAAACGCGCGAATATTCAGCGAGTCCTCACTCCATTCGATGGCGCGCTCGTGATTTAAAACCTGAGGTGAACTAATGCTGTAGGCTCGGCTCTGAGGAATCGTCAGGCTCGAGTTCTGATACACGTTCTGCTTACCTTCAAACACCCACATATAGAGCGTGCTGTTATTCGCTTGCTTGAACACGTCCTCTGGCGAGCGTTTTAACGCTTTCTCAATGGCATTGAACTTACTGGAAATATAGCTGAAATCTTGCGAATAAAAGTGGCTCTCAATGGCGTACTGTAGGATGAAAGCCAAAGAAAAATAGGTCACGAACGTCATGCTAACAAACATCAGCACGAGTTTATTTTTCATGGAAAAAGGGAGCGAAAACTTAGGCATCACAACTCTCTTCGAGTTTGTAGCCCATCCCTCTGACAGTGTGAATCAGTGGTTTATCGAACGGTTTGTCCACTTTGCTACGCAGACGTTTGACCGCCACATCAATCACATTGGTATCGCTGTCGAAGTTCATATCCCACACTAACGACGCAATGGTGGTACGTGAAAGCACTTGGCCAGTTTTGCGCATCAACAACTCAAGTAGGGCATATTCTTTGGCGGTAAGCGACATCGACAGCCCCGCGCGCGTGGCAACGCGTTTGATCATATCAAGTTCTAAATCTGCCACACGTAATGTTTGCGGCGATGCGACCACTTGCGCGGCAATATGATGACGAAATACGTTTTGAACACGCGCCAGTAGCTCCGCAAACGCGTAAGGTTTCACCACATAGTCATTGGCACCCAGCTCAAAACCGCGCACGCGATCTTCCACTTGATCCTTCGCTGTCAGCATGATCACTGGGGTGTGAATCCCACTACTGCGCAATGTATTAAGCACCTGCCAACCATCGAGTTTAGGCAACATAATGTCGAGGAGGATTAAGTCATATTCTTCACTGGTAGCGTGATAAAGCCCATCGACCCCATCATGCACCAAATCCACCACATACCCAGATTCAATCAAACCTTTTTGCAGATATTCTCCGGCTTTGTGCTCATCTTCGACGATCAATATTTTCAAGTTCACTTACCTAGTGTGTTAGCGGGAGGATGAAATCCCAGTATAAAGATCGAAAAAGAGTATGATGTGAACCACACCATACTCTTCCCGATTGGCAAACCATTATCGATTGTTATCGCGTTCGGCATAATGCACTTTGACATTCACTTTGCCCAAATATTCCAACTGACCATCTTCATTCATGCGTTCTTGCACGGTCACGAAGCCACCATCTTTTAAATGCGTACTGCGAGACTTCACATTAAACGTCAGGATATTGAGCTCTTTATTCAGTTTACGAGCCGACATGGTTTTAAGTGAATTGAGTTCAGACAGTGCCTGTTGATAAGCCTCATCTGACGTTGCCATCGGCGTAACTGAGATGGTTTTCATCTCTTCGCGGCTCACGTAGTTGCCACCAGTGAAAAGTGGTTGAGCGAATGCAGATGCGCTAGTCATTGCCATTACCGTTACAAAAAGAGCAGTTTTGATTGCGTTCATGTTGTTAACCTTTGAGTGCTTGTTTTCAATGAGGTCATTATTGAACACCGCCTCTGACACCACCCTTTCAACAAAATGACATTTTTGTCATGAAAGTAACCTACTGGCGAAGGCTCTTGAGCGTTCCATTACGCTTAGAATAAGACAAAAAAAAGCGGCACATACTCTCGCATGTGCCGCTTGGGATTTTTGCTGTTAAGCGTAATTACTCAACCGTTACCGCTTTCGCTAGGTTACGTGGTTGGTCTACGTCCGTACCTTTGATCAGTGCTACGTAGTATGACAGCAACTGCATTGGGATGGTGTAGTAGATCGCCGCCGTGATTTCACTAACGTGAGGCATCGTGATGATCTTCATTGTTTCATCGCCTTCGAAGCCTGCGTCTGCATCTGCGAATACGTATAGAAGGCCGCCACGTGCACGTACTTCTTCAACGTTTGATTTTAGCTTTTCAAGTAGGTCGTTACTTGGTGCAACCACAACAACAGGCATGTCAGCATCAATCAGCGCTAGAGGACCATGTTTCAGTTCACCCGCCGCGTAAGCTTCTGCGTGGATGTAAGAGATCTCTTTCAATTTTAGAGACGCTTCCATCGCGATTGGATAGAATTCACCACGACCTAGGAACAGTGTGTGGTGCTTGTCTGCGAAATCCGTCGCTAGTGCTTCAATGTCTTTCTCGAAAGAAAGTGCCGCGTTGATTTGCTTAGGAAGTGCGTGTAGCGCTTCAACAATCTCTTTTTCTTTCTCTTTGCTAACGCGACCTTGCTCTTTACCTAACGCCGTAACCAGCATCAATAGTGCAGAAAGCTGAGTCGTGAACGCTTTGGTTGAAGCGACACCGATTTCAACACCAGCGCGAGTCATGAATGCAAAATCTGACTCACGAACCAAAGAAGAACCTGCTACGTTACAAATAGTCATCGCCGCCATGTAACCTTTTTCTTTCGCAAGACGAAGTGCTGCTAGCGTATCGGCGGTTTCACCAGACTGAGACAACGTGATCAATAGGCTGTTTGGACGAGTCACAAACTTGCGGTAACGGAACTCAGAGGCGATTTCTACGTCACAGCTCACGCCAGCAATGTCTTCAAACCAGTAACGCGCTGTCATACCTGCGTTGTAAGACGTACCACACGCAACGATTTGTACGTGTTCTACTTTGCTTAGAATGTCAGCCGCATGCACACCGATCGCATCAGTTACAACAGAGTCTGCCGTGATACGGCCTTCCATTGTGTTGATCAACGCTTTAGGTTGCTCATAGATTTCTTTTTGCATGAAGTGGCGGTATTGGCCTTTATCGCCAGCATCATGTTCTGCGTTGGATTCTACGATTTCACGCTCAACCAGCTCGCCCGTTGCGTCAAAGACAGTAACTTCACGGCGAGTGATTTCTGCCACATCACCTTCTTCTAGGTACATGAAACGGCGCGTTACATTCAGTAGCGCAAGTTGGTCAGAAGCCAGGAAGTTTTCACCCACACCAAAACCAATTACGATCGGGCTGCCTGAACGTGCAACTACGATGCGTGAAGGATCTTTGCGATCCAACGCTACCGTGCCGTAGGCGCCTTCAAGTTGTTTCGCTGTTTTTTGTACTGCTTCTAGTAGCGTTTCTGAAGTGCGAAGTTCCCACTCAACCATGTGTGCGATAACTTCTGTATCCGTTTGAGATTCAAACACGTAACCACGAGATTGAAGCAATTCACGAAGCTCTTCGTGGTTTTCGATAATACCGTTATGTACAACAGCAATATCGCCAGACATATGTGGGTGTGCATTAACTTCAGATGGTTCACCGTGCGTCGCCCAACGAGTGTGCGCAATACCCGTTCCGCCGATCACTTTTGCTTCTTCTACTGCATCAGCCAGTTCTTGCACTTTACCCAAGCGACGAACGCGCGTTAGGTTTGACTCGCCATCAACAACAGCAACGCCAGCTGAGTCGTAACCGCGATACTCTAAGCGGCGTAGACCTTCAACCAAAATTTCTGCAACATCTCGTTGTGCTACTGCACCTACGATTCCACACATGTGTTTATCTCCGTTTGTAGTTTTGTTCTTCCCTAGCCATGTTTCAGATAGAGGCAGCAAGCAAAGGCCTGTATTCAGAGGGAAGTGAAATATGAAACTGGTTACATTATTAGATTAGGCGCAAATGACTTTCACGCCATGTTGTTCAATCTGTATTTTGTGTTCTTGCTGAATATCAGCATCCGTCACTAGCACATCAATTTGATGCCAAGCGAGCTCTAAATTCGGGATCTTACGACCGATTTTTTCCGATTCGATCATGACGATCACTTCGCGCGACACTTCCGCCATTACCTTACTCAAACCAACCAATTCATTAAATGTTGTGGTGCCGCGTTCGAGATCGATGCCATCCGCACCGATAAATAGCTGGTCAAAGTCGTAAGCTCGTAACACAGATTCGGCTACTTTGCCTTGAAAAGATTCTGAGTGCGTATCCCAAGTCCCGCCAGTCATCAGCAGTGTTGGTTCGCTCTCTAATTCATTAAGGGCGTTAGCAACATGCAATGAGTTGGTCATGACAACTAAGCCACGTTTGTCATTCAACTGTTGAATCAACGCAGCCGTCGTACTGCCACTGTCGATCACGATGCGATTATGGTCTCGAATCAGTGATGCCGCTGCTTTTGCCAAGTTTAGCTTTCGAGTCGAAACATTAGCGCTCAATTCTTCGTGAATGACTTCTGTTGGGATAGCAATCGCACCGCCGTAGCGGCGTAGAAGTTGGCCATTTTTCTCTAAAGAAGCTAAATCCTTTCTAATCGTGACCTCTGAGGTTTCGAATTTCTGAGCGAGTTCGTCAACGCTGACTTCTCCTAGCTCAGAAACCAAGTTAGAAATGGCGTGTCTTCTTAGTTGAGTATTTCGTTTCGACATTTACGTTTTGAATTTAAGTTTCGATGTGAAACTTATTATAGTCAAACCGAAACTTTTAAGTCCATTTATTTCGATCCAAAAAATTAATATTTCTCGATAAAACCTTGTCCTAAGACAATTCTTAAACAGTGATATTGGATTCATTCAGTGGTAGAATTCGCCACCGAAAAGAAAAAAAATTACAGAATTGAAGGCTATTTTTTTGCAACTTTCTGCATATAAAGTGGGATTAGTCACAAAAAGGTAACCAAAATCGCCGATCTTTTAGTCATAAAATGACTAAACTTGGTGAAAGACTTTCAGAATCTGAAGTACTGATAATGAGGCGAAAAATCGGTGGGTGACAGGCACTAAATGTCATTAATAACGCCCTAACTTCAGAGTAAACAACCGACTTTCAAATTGTAACTATACTTACCGGAGAGTATCTTCCATGAAAAAGACCAAAATCGTATGTACGATTGGCCCTAAAACTGAATCTGTAGAGAAGCTAACTGAGCTAGTGAACGCAGGCATGAACGTAATGCGTCTTAACTTCTCTCACGGTGACTACGAAGAACACGGCACTCGTATCGCGAACTTCCGTAAAGTAATGGAAGCTACTGGCAAACCACTAGCAATTCTTCTAGATACTAAAGGTCCAGAAATCCGCACTATTAAGCTAGAAGGCGGTAACGACGTTGATCTAGTAGCTGGTCAAGAATTCACTTTCACAACTGACACTTCAGTTGTAGGTAACAAAGATAAAGTTGCAGTAACTTATGCAGGTTTCGCAGCAGACCTAAACGTAGGTAACACTATCCTAGTCGACGACGGTCTAATCGAGATGGAAGTTATCTCTAAGACTGAAACAGAAGTTAAATGTAAAGTACTTAACAACGGTGCACTAGGCGAGAACAAAGGTGTTAACCTTCCTGGCGTTTCTGTAAACCTACCTGCTCTATCTGAAAAAGATAAGAACGACCTTAAATTCGGTTGTGAGCAAGGCGTTGACTTCGTAGCTGCTTCTTTCATCCGTAAAGCTTCTGACGTTCAAGAAATCCGTGAAGTTCTAGCGGCAAACGGCGGCGAGAACATCCACATCATCTCTAAGATCGAAAACCAAGAAGGTGTTGATAACTTCGACGAGATCCTAGAGCTTTCTGACGGCATCATGGTTGCTCGTGGTGACCTAGGTGTTGAAATCCCAGCTGAAGAAGTAATCTTCGCTCAGAAAATGATGATCGAGAAGTGTAACCGTGCACGTAAGATGGTTATCACTGCAACTCAAATGCTTGATTCTATGATCAACAACCCACGTCCTACTCGTGCGGAAGCTGGCGACGTTGCTAACGCGGTAATGGACGGTACTGACGCAGTAATGCTTTCTGGTGAAACAGCGAAAGGTAAGTACCCTGTTGAAGCGGTAACTATCATGGCTCAAATCGCGAACCGTACTGATTCAGCGCTAAAAGCTGAGCTAGGTTCTCGTCTAGACAGCCCACGTCTACGCATCACTGAAGCAGTATGTAAAGGCGCAGTAGACACAGCCGAGAAACTGGCTGCTCCACTTATCGTTGTTGCAACTGAAGGTGGTAAATCTGCACGTTCAGTACGTAAGTACTTCCCAACTGCAAACATTCTAGCTCTAACAACTAACAAGAAAACTGCTGCACAGCTAGTTCTAACTAAAGGTGTTACTCCTGTAGTTGTTGATTCAATCGAAAGCACTGACGCATTCTACGTAGCAGGTAAAGAGCTTGCTCTAGAATCTGGTCTAGGTAACAAAGGCGATATCGTTGTTATGGTTTCTGGCGCTCTAGTTGCTTCAGGTACTACGAACACAGCTTCTGTACACGTACTATAAGACTGAACTTTTCATACTTCAGTTGATTGAGAAAGAGGGCTTATGCCCTCTTTTTTTATATGGCTTTCTTGCTCTAATAATAGCCTAACTGTATCATTCACCATGCGCAGAATTGCGTACTGTTTAATTTTGTCGTCACGATTAAAATTTCTATGAGGTGTATGTGTCCAGTCCCACTCTTACCGACAAAGTATCAAAAATGATCCGTCAGGATATTCTCGATGGCGTGCTTAAACCGGGTCAAAAACTCGTGGTTGCGGAACTCAAAGAGAAGTACAACGTAGGAGCGTCACCCATTCGCGAAGCTTTGGTGCAGTTATCGTGGAGCAAATACGTCAAACTCGAGCCGCAAAAAGGCTGCTGGGTTGCACCTGTATGTAACGATGAGTTGAATGACTTGTACGAGAGCCTACAAATGGTCTCTGCATGCCTACTAAATAAAGCAATTGTGATTGGCGATGAAAATTGGGAACTGGACGTCCTAACCGCTTATCACAAGTTATCCCGCTCTAAATCTGGCGAAAGCTTTTGCTGGAAGGAATGGGAAGAACGCCATAATCAGTTTCTTACTGCGCTGTTTGAAGGCGCTGGCTCTGCCAATATGTTTGGTTTTTTCCGCGATCTACTCACGCAAATTAAGCGTTACCAATATTTTGCTATGCAAATGTTAGGTACTGGAAACCCAGGGCACTGTAATATCGATGAGCAAGAAATGCTGATGAAGACGTCGTTAGATAAAAGAAGCCAGGATGCTTTAGGTTATCTAGAGCGTTATTTGAGACAGTCAATGCAGTGTATCGAAGCGGCCATCGACAACCAATATCGCATACTGGCTAGCGAATAACGCTGAGGCTAAAATAAGCATAAAAATCGGGGTCTATCCCCGATTTTTTGTTTTTGAAAAAGAGCTAAGCAATATCATCGAAACTATGACATAGCGATACGCAGTTACGCCCTGCACTTTTGGATTCATACAAGGCAATATCAGCACATTTATAAGTGCGCGTGCGATCAGAAGTTAAATCACTATACCCGGCGCTAACAGTAATCGCTCTATCACTGCGCAGTTGAACCGCCACACGTAACCGGTTCAATACAACTTCTGCTTCTTCGAGTGTGGTATGCGGCATGATCACCGCAAACTCCTCACCACCGACGCGAGACACAAAGTCAGTACTGCGCACCTCTTTAAGAAGAGTCTCCGCGACACTGCAAATCACCTTGTCCCCTTCATCGTGCCCAAGTTCATCGTTAATGCGCTTAAAGTGGTCAATATCAAACAACGCCAAACATGCAGGGGGACTATCAGGATAACGCTCAATAATCCCGGCATATTGCGCTAATTGCTCTTCAAATTTTCGACGGTTCCACAAGCCCGTCAACCCATCTTTTTCACTGAGGTTGCGTAGCTTTTCTTCCAGCTCTTTTTGCTCGGATATATCCACCAGCGACGTGATGTAATAGCTTACTTTACCTGACTTGGTTAAGTTTGCCTGAATGCGCATAATGGCGGTAAATACGTGATTAAACTTGGTTCGACAACGAACCTCACCTTCCCAAACGTGCTCGTTCGCAAGCTTATTCCAAATATTGAGGGTCGACTCGAGATCTTCCGGTAAGAAAATTAGATTATGCGCATTCCAGCCTTGAGTATGCTTGGTTGAATAGCCCATCATGTTTTCAAATTCTTGGTTCACCATAATGATTCGATGCGACGCATCTGAGATCATCACCGCAGTCATGCCATCAAGTGCAGCCCGAGCTAACTTCGATTCCATACTATGACGTCGATAGTGCAGGGCTAGCGCGGTCGTTGGTAAAGTAAAACCAAACACCAAACTTAATACAAAAAACGCTTCTTGGATTAAGTCATCAATATCTCGCTGAGATCGAGATAGTAATTGCTCATTGGTAAGATCAATAACCAGATGAAGTGGTTCACTAGAAACAAATTGGATCGTGCTATACGCAATCAAATTCGAGCCGTTGTACTCATAGCCCGAAACTTCTGAGATCATCGTGCGCCAAATGTTGGGGTACATCCGGCCAAAATTAAATTGAGAACGAGCTGGGATAATATTGCCGTACAAGCGTGATGACTTAGGGCTCGCGATATAAAAGCCATCACTTTTAATTAACTCAATATGAAAATCCCGCACCGGTGAGTAGTTGAGTCGAGAAGATAAATACTCAATATCAACATTAAGAACAAGATACCCTTCGCGTTTCCCATTGAGAGAAATCGGCATCAGAATACGCAATGAAGGGCTATAAGGGTAAACAAGCTCACCATTTTCCCGCTCCAGTTCAATCCCCCACGACGCAATTTCATCATTACCTAAACCTTGCGCGTAATGAAAATAATCCCGCTCTGACTTGTCATGTAATTTGAGGGCGGGTGCAGCGATACCCGTTTTGAAATCGTAATTAATCCGTGCTTTTTCCTGACCGGTAATATCAAGAAAACGAATTTGTTTATATAGCTTTTGGTTGATCGCAACCGAGATCCACATATCTTCTAAGATAGAAAGGTTGACCCGGTTCGGCTGACGTAGATAGTCGTAAAGACTTTGGCTGTGACCGAGAAGATCGCTGATCGTCTCAATTTGATCCTGAATATTGTTGTATTCGCGACCAGTATAAGCCAGTTGGTGTAATGCTTCTTGAGCGGTATTCTCAACGTTACTCTCTAATAACGTCAGATATTTCTGATAATAGTAAACTGCAGTGAGCGCACTAAAAAATAGTGCTGTCGCCAACAATGTGCCGACTCGCTTAGGTATTTTCACGCGTCTACTGCCTATAATGCTTACTAAAACGACAATTATATCATTAATTGTTATTTTCTAAACAAAAAGCCACTTAGATTAAGTGGCTTTTCTATATGCAATTAGACAATTACGGTTTGAGTGCGCGCTCACCTCGGGCAATACCCACTACGCCACTACGAGCAACTTCGACGACTTCAGTTACTTCAGATATCGCTTGAATGAAGGCATCCAACTTTTCACTCGTGCCCGCAAGTTGTACCGTGTATTGAGCAGCAGTGACATCCACGATCTGGCCACGGAAGATGTCTGCCGTCCGTTTCACTTCTGCTCGCGCAAAACCGCTGGCTTTCACTTTCACCATCATCAGTTCACGTTCGATGTGCTCGTACTCGGTGACTTCTTGTACTTTCAGCACATCGATCAATTTGTGTAACTGCTTCTGAATTTGCTCCAACTGCATCTCATCAGACGTCGTGGTAATGTTCATTCGCGACAGCGTTTCATCATCTGTCGGTGATACCGTCAAAGATTCAATGTTGTAACCACGTTGAGAGAACAAACCAACAACACGAGACAACGCACCCGGTTGGTTTTCCAATAGCAGTGAAATAATGTGTCTCATATTAAGTTCTCTCCGTTTTGCTTAGCCACATTTTATCCATACCCTCACCTTTGATTTGCATCGGGTATACGTGTTCGGTTTCGTCTACGTTGATGTCCACAAACACCAGACGATCTTTCATATCCAACGCTTTTTGTAGCCCTTCTTCGAGCTGATCAGGCGTTTCGATACGAATACCGACGTGACCATAAGCTTCTGCAATCGCTGCAAAATCAGGAACAGAACTCATGTAAGAATTAGAGTGACGACCTTGATAAATAATGTCTTGCCATTGTTTTACCATGCCTAGGAATCGGTTGTTCAGGTTGATGATCTTCACTGGAATATCGTATTGCATGGCTGTCGAAAGCTCTTGGATATTCATTTGAATACTGCCATCGCCCGTAACAACCACGACTTCTTCTTGTGGCATGGCAAACTTAACACCCATACCAGCCGGAAGGCCAAATCCCATAGTGCCCAATCCACCCGAGTTGATCCAACGGCGTGGTTTGTTAAATGGGTAGTAAAGTGCTGCAAACATCTGGTGCTGACCCACATCAGAAGCAATATACGCATCACCATTGGTCAGCTTGTGCAAGGTTTCAATCACTTGCTGTGGCTTAATTCGCTCTGGTGATTTCTCATAAGCCAAACAGTTGCGGTCACGCCACACCTGAATGTCATCCCACCATGCGGTGATAGCATCTTGATCATTCCCACCTTCTTGCTCTGCCAGCAGGCCAAGCATGGTTGTGAGCACTTTTTCCGCAGAGCCTACGATAGGTAAATCCACTTTCACGTTTTTCGAGATCGATGATGGATCGATATCAATATGCATGACTTTTGCGTTTGGGCAGTATTTTTCAAGGTTGTTCGTCGTGCGATCATCAAAACGCACACCGATACCAAAAATGAGATCCGCTTCATGCATCGCCATATTGGCTTCGTAAGTACCATGCATACCCAGCATGCCCAGTGAGTTTTTATGTGTTCCAGGGAATGCGCCTAGTCCCATCAACGTACTGACTACTGGAAGGTTCAGCTTGTCGGAGAGCTCTAAAATATGTTCATGAGCGCCAGAAATTACAGCACCACCACCGATATAAAGCACTGGCTTTTTCGCTTCTAACAGCGATTTAAGGGCTTTTTTAATCTGGCCTTTATGACCCGACGTCGTCGGCTTGTAAGAACGCATTGAAAGCGTTTCTGGGTATTGGTAAGGCAGTTTGATTTGCGGATTCATTACATCTTTCGGCAAGTCAATCACTACTGGACCAGGTCGACCTGTGGTCGCGATATAAAACGCTTTCTTGATCGTTTCAGGAATATCTTCCGCTTTTTTCACTAAAAAGCTGTGTTTGACCACTGGGCGAGAAACACCAACGATGTCACATTCTTGGAAAGCATCATTACCAATTAGGCTATTAGGTACATTACCCGAGATAACGATCATTGGGATGGAGTCCATATAAGCCGTGGCAATACCTGTAATGGTATTGGTCGCGCCCGGACCTGAACATACCAGTACGACACCCGGTTTACCGGTAGCACGAGCGTAACCATCTGCCATATGAGTGGCGGCTTGCTCATGCCTTACAAGTACGTGTTTGATTTGATCGGTTTTGGCATGCAGTGCATCATAGATATCCAAAACAGAGCCACCTGGGTAGCCAAAGATCTGCTCTACGTGCTCTTCTATCAGAGATTGAACCACCATCTCTGCGCCTGACAACATTGCTGTCATAATTGCTCTCCTTAGCCAGTTTCCTCACCGTAAGGTCAACGGATTGGTCTGGTTTTACATAGTCTAGGTCTTATTCGTAGCCTAATCGAAATACTTCCACGTTTTCGGCTATGTCTTGCGTTCGTCATAACATCCCGCAAGGTTACCCAACAAATGTAACGTTTTATTATCAACGGGTCTAATGAGAGGTTGGTCTACTTTTTAAACAAGATGCTAGCAATTAGAATGTTAGTAGGAATAGCAGCCACACATACCTTATTTCACAGTGCAACCTAAAAATTTAACGTTCAAAAAAAGAACATTATTTCAGAACCTTTTAAGTATAGGGTGCTAAATAGCTGTATTTGGTGAGCAAAATAGAAAGAATCAACACAAACAAAAATCCCCAGTAATGCGCAATCACATCACTGGGGATTTTTTCATCAATATAAAATCTAAGTCAGCTTAAGTTACTTTTTCTCTGACTTTTCCTTATACATTTCTTCAATTTCATCTTGGTATTTGTCATTGATGACTTTACGACGCAGTTTTTGAGTTGGCGTTAACTCACCATCATCCATAGAGAAAGCTCTTGGTAACAGTTTAAACTTCTTCACCTGTTCAAACTTTGCCAACTCTTTTTGGAGATCGTTAACACGCTTCTCAAGCATTTCGACCACTTGGTGGTGCTTAATCAATTCAACGCGATCGTGATACTTGATATTCAGCTCTTTCGCATACTCTTCAAGAGAATCAAAACACGGCACAATCAGCGCCGAGACAAACTTACGCGTATCCGCGATAACCGCGATTTGCTCGATGAAGTGGTCTTTACCTATCGCACCTTCAATCATTTGTGGAGCGATGTATTTACCACCTGAAGTTTTCATCAACTCTTTGATGCGATCAGTGATGAACAGGTTGCCATTTTCATCAATGTAACCCGCATCGCCAGTTTTTAGGAAACCGTGCTCATCAAAGGTCTTTTCGGTCTCTTCTGGCATTTTGTAATAGCCACGCATCACCATTGGACCACGCACGAGAATCTCGTTGTTCTCACCGATCTTCACTTGCGCGCCAGGCATCGACATACCAATAGAGTCTGGATTAAAGCACTTATCATCCCAACACGATACTGTCGCCGTGGTTTCAGTCATGCCGTAACCTAACTTCACATTGATACCAATCGCGTGGAAGAATCGACCTATGGTTTCATCTAACTTTGCACCGCCACACGGCATAAAGTTGATTTGTCCACCAAGTAACGCACGCAGCTTGCTCAAAACCAATTTATCCGCCAGGGCATATGACTTGCGCAGCATGAGCGATGGCTGACGTTTTTCTTGATGACAAGCGGCCATTTTTGCGCCCATGTTCACAGCCCAAGTAAACATGATCTTGCGATGAATTGGCGCGCGAGACACTTTCTCGTGAATCGCAGAGAAGATCTTCTCATAGAAACGCGGCACGGCACACATCACGGTAGGTTGCACTTGGCTCAGTGCATCACGTACCTGCATGGTGTCTTGCAAATAGCAGTTGGTCGCCCCTTTGTACAACACATAAAAGGTCCAAGCGCGTTCAAATACGTGTGACAGCGGAAGGAAACACAGTGACACATCACTTTGAGAAAGGCTCAAGCGTTGATCGTGCCCTTCCAATTGCGCCGCAATGTTTGCGTAGTCCAACATGACACCCTTTGGTTGGCCTGTGGTACCTGAGGTGTAGATCAGCGTGAGTAGATCATCTTCCTTTGCTTGCTCTAAACGTGCGTCTAATTCAACTTGGTATGTAGTATCGCCTTTGGCGACAAATGCTTGCCAAGAGATAACGAAATCATGCTCGCCAAGTTCGATATCATCAGACATGGCAACAATGAGCTCTAACTGCTCGCACTGGTCGAAAATGCTCACTGCTGCGTCAAATTGTGGCTGCTCACCAACAAACAGCACTTTGACGTCTGCGTTGTCAATGATGTACGCCGACTGAGCGGCGGTATTGGTTGGGTAAATAGGTACTGTTACGCCGCGTAGTTGTAGCGCTGCAATATCAGCAATCGTCCATTGCGGCATGTTGTTCGAGAAAATGCCGATTTTATCTTGGACTCCTAATCCCTGAGCCAAAAGTGCAAGTGATAAAGCATCAACTTGCTGACCAAATTGCGTCCACGTAATACCTTGCCATTCCTCACCCACTTTATGCTTGAGTGCAACGCGCGTACCACCGTTCGCAATTTGTTCACGAATACGTTTAACGATATGAAAATCTAACTTGGCCATTCTTTTACTTACCTTTTGGCTTACAGGCGTAAGCTAATTGAGCGAACAAGTGTACTCACGGCTTGCTAAAACGCAACTGACCAGTATCAAACTTATCACTAATAAGAGACAACTATCACTTATACGTCGCGAACATACCCAAAACTGCTGAATGATTACTCTATTTAACTTACTGTTTCGATTGTTGATTGCTAAAACAAAAAGCCCCGAGAGACAAAAATCTCTCGGGGACCAATGAATTGTAAAAATTGATGATTACCAATATGGTCTTAACAGATAAGACCAAACGTCATCTTATTTTGCGGCAACCACTTCACCACAAGTGATCATCAGTTGATCGCGCAGCCAAATGTGGCCTTTATCTTTTTCACTTGATTCATGCCAGCTTAAGAAGCCGCTGATTTCCTTGTTTGCAAATGGGAAGTCTAGAATTTGCAGCTGATCGCTGTTTACCGCATTTTCTGCCATCCAACGTGGCGCGATAGTCACAAGCTCAGATTGACCCACCACATATAGTAGGTTGCTTAGACTAGAGCCTTCGTACGCGGCTTGGCAATCCAGTTCACGATATGCTTGTTCTGAGAAGCTGCGTTGACCGTGCACTTTCGATAACTTCGCATGTTTTTCGTTAAGCAGTTGCTCGGCCGTTACACCACCTTGAATGCGTGGGTGTGTTTTTGACGCGATAACCACTAATTCATCTTTGAAGATTTCAGTACTTGAGAAACCTTGCTCATCAAAGCGAGCATAATCGATCACGAAATCAATTTCTTGATAGCGCATACGCTCAGACAACAGACGGTCAAATTCTGCATCTAGGTGAAGCTGAACGTTTGGTGCTTGTTGATTCACTTTTGCCATGATCTTCGGAGCAAAACGCATGTCACAAGGGCTGCAAATCGCCAGCTTAAATAAGCGAGTCGAAGATTCTGGTTGGAATACGGAGCTAGGAAGTTCATTACGAATCAGCTGTAATGCTTGGCGAATTGGGCCAAACAATTGACGAGCACGTTGCGTTGGCTGAATACCACGGCCCTGACGCATAAACAGCTCGTCGTTAAACATCACTTTTAGACGTGCCACGGCATTACTTACTGCCGGCTGAGACATGCCTAAGTTATGTGCTGCACGAGTAATATTTTGCTCTTGCATCACAGCATCAAATACAGTCAGTAGGTTTAAATCTACACCACGCAAAGTGCTTTCCATACGGTAGCTAGCAATTGCGCTCATCGCATCTTTCTTCTCTAACATTGAGTGCGCCTCTTTTGTAATCGTCAACTTTGTTCATTAAATTCATAACGAATAGAATCCCATCTCGCACAAAAGACGGCGGCTGGATTCGAATCATTTTACGAATAGATAACCTAACTTTTTATTATATTTGCCGTCCGGATACTTCCGGCTCGAACTGTACTATCAACTAATCGATTGCGGTTTCGCAACTAGATTGATATTTAATCAGTAAATTTTAGCCGATTAGGTATTTACCCTTTAAATAACAATGGCTTGATAAAAACATAAAAAACTATAAAACACGTAAAAGCGCATTCTTTGAGGAAGTATTTAGCAAATTGATGAGACGGATGGTCACCACACGCATGCATTTACCTTGATTATCAGTTGAGAACAAACCAACAGATGACGACTATATCTCTGAGTGAAATTTGCACTTATCAGTCAAATTATCAGCAAATACACATTGAATAGAAATGAAAGAGAGAGAATAAAAATGCAGCCTTCTAGGTTGAAAGGCTGCAACAAAATCGTGTCAAAAATAGGAAGGAACAATGTACTTAGAACAACGTACTTAAATGTTCGACACGTAACTTGGGAAATCAACTTGCTCCCACAACTGTTTGGATAACTCCGCTTGTGAATCCCACGCGCCTTGCAATACCCAATGAACAATGGCCTGAGCAACATCTGGGTATTTCACACTTTCGGCTTGTTGCTCCTTTAGCCACTGGCGTACTGCGGAAATGTCTAAGCTCTCCATCGACATCGCAAGTCCTAAGTCTTCTAAGGTCGCGACATTGCTTTGTTGCTCAAACTGACCTGCGAGTGGCTTAAGCAATAATTTTTTCCCTAGAGACAGAGCTTCCGAAGGGAGCTCAAATCCACCATTGGCAATGACACCACTACACCGATGCAAATGATGCTGAAAGTTGCTGTGGCATAAAGGGCGTAATTCTATGTTTTCCACTTGCTCACATTCGATCACATCGGGGTGATAACAGATGAACGCTTGCTGGTTAAAATGGAACAGTAAATCCGAGATGTCTTCAATGGATTCGAACGGTAGATACACCAAAACAAAATCATCATTTTCTGCTTGGCTATCGACGGTATGCACTATCGGTGGTAGCAAAGGTTGATCAAAATGATGCCAATGCAAACCAAGGTGGTGTTGAGAAGGCGCAAAGTATTCAATGACGGATTTGTCTAACCAACTCGCTCCCTTTAACGGCACTGGATAACGGAAAGCATTTTGATGACTGATACCAATCGACGGCTTATTTTGTTGTTTTGCCGCCCATGCCGTAACAGGCTCGAAATCATTGAGCACGAGATCATAGGACGACAAATCAAGCTGTTTAACTTCTTTGCAAAATTGCACCAAATTGTTACTCAATGCTGTTTTCGCATAGTTCACTGAACCTTTTTCAGTGATAAAGGTGAAGCCTCGGCGAGTCTGATAATCGCCAAACGCTTCCATTGAAAAGTACTTTTCAGGCGCTCGTCCAGAAAACAAAAAATCGACCTCAACATCGTGCTCTTTAAACGCATGACTCATCGCCCTCGCACGCGCAATATGTCCGTTTCCTGTCCCTTGAACACCGTATAAGATTTTCATCAATTAGCCTCCCAGCATCGCAATCGCTAACCCACCACAAAGGCTACCTAGCAGTGCACCAATGATGACATCGGTAAAAAAGTGCACCCCCAATAAGATTCGCGCGGTTCCGATTAAACTTGCCCAAAAGAATGCAGCAACGCCTAGGCTCGGATAGAAATGATCAATCAGCGTCGCCATGACAAACGCAGCGGCAGTGTGTCCTGAAGGCAGGCTATAGCGATCTGATGGGGTAATAAAAGCAGGAAGGAGTGCACTGAGTTCTTCAGGGCGACGACGCTTAAAACTGTTTTTCAGCGCCCAATAAATTGGCAACTCGATGGCAAAAGCAAGTAAACCCGCCAATAAAAACCAGACTCCCTGCTCTTTATCTAAATACCAAGCTAATAAACCTAGCACCAAGTACAGATGTCCGTCACCACTGTGGGAGACTCCTTTACTGATGTTGGCAACTTGCTGATTAAAACGGTGCTTAAGACAAACACTAGAGAGCGCTAAATCAAACTTAGCAATGGTTGCAATTGGCTGTGTAACTGTCTCTATGGTTCGCATGTGACCTTTCCTTACTTTGACAACGCCGTTGTGTGAAAAGTAGGAGGTTTAGGTGACAACTGCATGACGGGAGTTTGGACAATTAATGACAAATGCCAAATTAGAGTGTGCCCAATAATCTATCTATTGAGCACAATCATAGGAGAGATCTATTAAGAAGGGTTTGCTTGCTGCGGTTGAGGCGTATCGATGTACCAGACCTTTCTCTTCTTACGACAGGCGCGCAAAGAGCCCATCGTCATGTCGCCATCTTTTGTTAGCTCGTAGCTAAGGGAGCGGCAAGTGTAATTTCCTGACAGTTCATGCTCGATGCCCGTTTGCTCAGTTGTGCTCGAAGCAGACTCTAAAAGAGGATTAGGCTGTGTCGATAGAATGTCACGATTTACCACATTGCTGCGCGCATAATCCTTATGGACATAACCTTTTATCACGCCTTTCTGTTCAACGAGAAACCAAGGTTGATCCACCACTTTTGCCAACACATTAAAAACTTCCCCTTTCGATAACACGCCAAGCTTTTCTCCTTCTAGGCTCGGCTTGGATCGCAGGTTTAATGTGGTCTTAGAGCGATAGGAGACATCCATAAACTCAACGGGGTTTGAGGTATCCACACCGTCAGCTGTTGGTCGGAAGACTTCCGCTTGTTGTTTCTCACTAGGTTGCACTCGGATCTTCCACCACGAATAGGTTTCCGGATCTTTGCCTTTAAATTTATCTCGACTGTCCGACTCAAGAGCAACGAGCATTTGATTCAAAAACGACTCACGTCCCTCGTAGCTCAAGAATCGATCCATTTGATCATTAATCACCATGACACTCTGAGAGTGATCATTAACAACAACAGGGGAAATCTCTGCCATATAGGTTTGAGATTGAAACAGCTGACAACCCGATAAGCTGACCAGAGTAAATACTGCGGCTGAACGTCCAAATTGTTTTGCTAACCTCATTATTCCTTAACCCTTCTTTTTACCTAGTGCAACTGCACTACTATAAATGGTCATTCAAAACTTTTGCCAAACAATTCGGGCCTTTGTGTGACAAGTCGCAATCCCAATGTTTGTTTTGGTAATGAAACGTCGCAAACTTGATGAGAACTTGCCTCTTCTAGCACGTTTCTATCGCACCATGCTGTTTCACTTAGCGCATCATTTTTCTCGAGCAAATGAAAAGACTCATCCGATATGAATAAAAAATCGACTTTAGGGTTGACGCGCTCCATGGAGTGCGGTACTAATTTGTTAACTTAATTATGTGGAAAGCTTAACAACTATGTCAGCTCATTTTTCTATTCTGCTTAGCCTCCTCCTGATCGTGACCAGTTCGCGCGGGTAGGCTGTGGAAGAAAAATAACCACACCAATTTCTAAGAACCCGCATGAGAATGCGGGTTTTTTTATATCTAAATACTGGAAGTAAACGATTAACTTGCACGTAAAGTGCAGAAATCAGGAAGGAAGCAAACATGAACGATCAGGTCATTATATTCGACACCACATTGCGTGATGGCGAGCAAGCGTTGTCAGCAAGCTTGACGGTTAAAGAAAAACTGCAAATTGCCTATGCGCTGGAAAGACTCGGCGTTGATGTTATCGAAGCTGGCTTCCCAATCTCTTCACCTGGTGATTTCGAGTCGGTACAAACCATTGCAAAAAACATCAAAAACAGTCGAGTTTGTGCCCTTTCGCGTGCCGTTGCGAAAGATATTGATGCCGCCGCTGAAGCATTAAAAGTGGCCGACCAATTCCGTATTCACACGTTTTTAGCCACTTCCACCATTCACGTAGAAGACAAACTACGCCGCAGCTACGACGATGTACTTGAAATGGCGGTCAACGCCGTTAAACATGCGCGTAACTACACCGATGATGTCGAGTTTTCTTGTGAAGATGCAGGTCGTACTCCTATCGACAACCTATGTCGCATGGTAGAAGCTGCCATCAATGCAGGTGCGAGCACAATCAACATTCCAGATACCGTTGGCTACACAGTACCAAGCGAGTTTGGTGGCATTATTCAAACCCTTTTCAACCGCGTTCCAAACATTGATAAAGCGATCATCTCCGTTCACTGTCACGACGACTTGGGGATGTCAGTTGCCAACTCTATTGCCGCCGTTCAAGCCGGCGCACGTCAGATAGAAGGCACCATCAATGGCATTGGTGAGCGAGCAGGTAACTGTTCTCTTGAAGAGATCGCAATGATCATCAAGACGCGTCAAGAGTTCTTGGGTGTTCACACTGGCATCAAACATGATGAAATTCACCGCACCAGTAAATTGGTGAGCCAATTATGCAACATGCCAATTCAGAGCAACAAAGCGATTGTGGGCGCGAATGCCTTTAGCCACTCTTCAGGTATCCACCAGGATGGCATGTTAAAGAATAAGAATACCTACGAAATCATGACCCCTGAGTCGATTGGCCTTAAAAACCAAGCACTAAACCTAACCAGCCGTAGTGGTCGCGCAGCCGTGAAGAGCCACATGGACACCATGGGATACAACGAGGACGAGTACAACCTAGACGCTCTATACGCGGACTTCTTGAAACTTGCCGACCGCAAAGGCCAAGTGTTCGATTACGATCTAGAGGCCCTAATGCACTTCTCGAACCTGCGTGAAGAAGATGACTTCTACAAACTGAACTACCTAAGCGTGCAATCGGGCAGCGTAATGGCCACCACCAGCATCAAAATGCAATGTGGCGATGAAGAAATGTGTGAAGCGGCAGTCGGTAATGGCCCAGTTGATGCGCTATACCAATGTATCTACCGCGTGACAGGCTACGACATCGTACTGGATAAATTCGACCTAACCGCGAAAGGCGAAGGTGAAGATGGTTTGGGTCAAGCTGACATCATTGCCAACTACAAAGGTCGTAAATACCACGGTACGGGCGTTTCCACCGATATCGTTGAAGCTTCCGGCCAAGCACTATTGCACGTTATTAATAGCATCCACCGTGCAGACAAAATCGAAGAAATGAAGCAGAAAAAGATTGCGACTGTGTAATAACAACCGAGCTACATGGCTCAGGAAAGAACACGCTCGTTGAAATAATTAAGCTCAAAATTAGAAAACTTAAAGGATTAACATGACAGACAAATCATACAAAATTGCCGTCCTACCCGGTGACGGCATCGGCCCGGAAGTAATGGCGCAAGCACACAAGGTATTGGATGCTATCGAAAAGAAGCACGGTATTGCGTTTGAGCGTGACGAACATGATGTAGGCGGCATCGCGATCGATAATCACGGCTCTCCACTTCCAGAAAGCACCGTAAAAGCGTGTGAAGAGTCTGATGCAGTCCTATTCGGTTCAGTTGGCGGTCCGAAGTGGGAACACTTGCCACCAAATGACCAACCTGAACGCGGTGCCCTACTACCACTACGCAAACACTTCCAACTGTTTTGTAACCTACGCCCAGCGCAAATCCACGCAGGCCTGGAAGCTTTCTCACCACTTCGTGCTGACATCTCAGGCCGTGGTTTTGACATCGTGGTGGTCCGTGAACTGACTGGTGGTATCTATTTCGGTCAACCAAAAGGCCGTGAAGGCGAAGGCGCGACAGAAAAAGCGTTTGATACTGAGGTGTACCACCGCTTTGAGATCGAACGTATTGCAAAAATCGCCTTTGAGTCTGCTCGTCTACGTCGCAAGAAAGTTTGCTCAATCGACAAAGCGAACGTTCTACAAAGTTCAATCCTATGGCGTGAAGTAGTCGAAGAAATCGCGAAAGATTACCCAGATGTCGAGCTATCACACATGTACATCGACAACGCAACCATGCAGCTTATCAAAGACCCAGCACAGTTCGACGTCATGCTGTGTTCAAACATCTTCGGCGACATCATTTCTGATGAGTGCGCAATGATCACTGGCTCAATGGGTATGCTGCCTTCAGCAAGCCTTAACGAAAGTAAGTTCGGTCTGTACGAGCCAGCAGGCGGCAGTGCACCGGATATCGCAGGTAAGAACATCGCCAACCCAGTAGCACAAATCCTATCGGCAGCACTGATGCTACGTTATAGCCTTGGCGAAGAAGCCGCAGCACAAGACATCGAAGCAGCGGTGTCGAAAGCACTTTCAGCTGGCGAGCTAACAGGCGACCTTGCAGGCAACAACCCGGCACTCTCAACGTCTGAAATGGGCGATAAGATTGCTGAGTACATTTTGAACGCATAAATAGACTGAATTTATAAATATAACTGTCGTTCGCAGTCTACAACATGGTTGTGATAACAAGGACGACGAGGAAAGGAAGCAATGGGGAAAACACTATACGAAAAAGTCTACGACGCACACGTTGCCGTCGCAGCAGAAGGGGAAAACCCTATCTTGTACATCGACCGTCACTTGGTACATGAAGTGACCTCTCCACAAGCATTTGACGGCTTGCGTGAAAAAGGTCGTAAAGTGCGTCAGGTCAGCAAAACTTTTGCCACTATGGACCACAACGTTTCGACCACCACCAAAGACATCAACGCATCCGGTGAGATGGCTCGTATCCAGATGGAAACGCTATCGAAAAACTGTGAAGAGTTTGGCGTTACGCTTTACGACATCAACCATAAATACCAAGGTATTGTGCACGTTATGGGCCCAGAGCTTGGTATTACCCTGCCGGGCATGACCATTGTTTGTGGTGACTCGCACACTGCTACACACGGTGCATTCGGCTCGCTAGCTTTTGGTATTGGTACCTCTGAAGTTGAGCACGTATTAGCAACTCAAACTCTAAAACAAGCGCGCGCTAAAACGATGAAGATCGAAGTGAAAGGCAAAGTGGCTCCGGGCATCACGGCGAAAGATATCGTGCTAGCCATCATCGGTGAAACGACAGCAGCAGGCGGTACCGGTTACGTAGTTGAATTCTGTGGTGAAGCGATCACAGACCTTTCAATGGAAGGCCGCATGACCGTATGTAACATGGCGATTGAGTTAGGTGCAAAAGCCGGTTTGATTGCGCCAGATGAAACCACGTTCGAATACATCAAAGGCCGTAAGTTCTCACCTCAAGGTGCGGATTTTGATGCCGCTGTAGAATATTGGAAGACATTAAAAACGGACGATGATGCTCAGTTTGATGCGGTCGTGACACTAAACGCAGCGGATATCAAACCACAAGTCACTTGGGGTACTAACCCAGGCCAAGTTATCGCGGTAGACCAACCAATCCCAGCCCCAGAAAGTTTTGCCGACCCAGTAGAAAAAGCATCGGCAGAAAAAGCACTGGCTTACATGGGTCTGGAAGCGGGCAAGTCATTGTCGGATTACAACGTCGATAAAGTCTTCGTTGGTTCTTGTACTAACTCACGTATCGAAGACATGCGCGCCGCGGCGGAAGTGGCGAAAGGTCGCAAAGTCGCGTCTCACGTTCAAGCGCTAATCGTTCCTGGCTCTGAGCAAGTAAAGGCGCAGGCGGAAGCAGAAGGCCTAGATGTCATCTTTAAAGAGGCGGGCTTTGAGTGGCGCCTACCAGGTTGCTCGATGTGTCTAGCAATGAACAACGACCGTTTGGGTCCACATGAACGTTGTGCGTCTACTTCAAACCGTAACTTTGAAGGCCGCCAAGGTCGTGATGGCCGTACACACCTAGTGAGCCCTGCGATGGCAGCGGCAGCAGCAATTGCTGGTCACTTTGTAGATATTCGTGAACTAGACTAAGGAGCAAACAAATGTCAGGCTTTAAACAACATACAGGCTTAGTTGTTCCTCTAGATGCAGCGAACGTTGATACTGATGCCATCATTCCAAAGCAGTTCCTACAAAAGGTCTCTCGCCTAGGTTTCGGTAAGCACCTATTCCATGACTGGCGCTTCCTAGATGATGCTGGCGAACAGCCAAATCCAGAGTTCGTGATGAATGCTCCGCGCTACCAAGGCGCTTCTATCTTGCTAGCGCGTGAAAACTTCGGTTGTGGTTCATCTCGTGAGCACGCACCGTGGGCACTAGCGGATTACGGCATCAAAGCGATGATCGCACCAAGCTTTGCCGATATTTTTTACGGCAACTCGATCAACAACCAAATGGTACCAGTTCGCTTGACTGAGCAAGAAGTGGATGAAATCTTCCAGTTTGTTGAGGCGAATGAAGGCGCAGAAGTGGAAGTGGACCTAGAAGCGAATGTGGTTCGCGCCAACGGCAAAGAATATGGTTTTGAAATTGATGAGTTCCGTCGTCACTGTTTGTTAAATGGTTTAGACAACATTGGGCTAACGCTTCAACACGAAGACAAAATTGCGGAATACGAAGCGAATATTCCAAGCTTCTTGCGTTAAAACGCATTAGTAAATACACAAATCAAGGGCTGGCAATTGTCGGCCCTTTTAATGTTTTAGGTGACTGATTTTATAACGCTTTACTTACGGAATACCGAACGCCTCTGTTAAAATTCGTCATCCTGAACAGCGGCGAAGGAGCGTGATGCAGGATCGACTGCCAGAGTGTGCACTGTGCAGATTCATACTTTCTTTACTCAAGCGTTTGTGGGGATTAGATTCCTGCTGTCGCTTATGCTCCTCGGAATGACGGAGAATAAAGGCAACAGATAACTGATTACTGATTACTGAAAGAAAACAAGCACTAAACAGGTCTACACTATCAACAATATCTCATTCAAAGGTATCTCTATGAAGCGTCTGTTATTGCTATTGTGTGCTCTGGTTTCTTTCTCGGCGTTCGCTGCTCCTAAATCTGACTTGTGGCCGTATTGGCAACAATCGAATCAGGCCAACCAAACACACATTTCGCACCAGGAATGGCAACAACTGTTAGACAATTACTTGGTTGAACAAGGTGAGAATACTTTGTTCCGCTATAGCAAAGTCACGGCTTCCGACAAAGCGAAGTTAAAGCAGTACATCCGACGACTGGTAAAACTCGATCCATTGCAGTACAACCAAGCAGAGCAATACGCCTATTGGGTGAACCTTTACAACGCCATCACGGTTGACCTTATTTTGGATAACTATCCCGTCGAATCCATCACCAAGCTGGGTGGCTTATTTAGCTTTGGTCCTTGGGGAGACGATGTGGTCGTGGTCAACGGCAAGGATCTAACTTTAAACGATATTGAACATCGAATTTTGCGTCCAATTTGGAATGACCCAAGAACGCATTACGTCGTAAATTGTGCAAGTTTGGGATGCCCTAACCTACAAGCTCAAGCATTCACTGCCGAAAACACTGAAGCCTTACTTGAAAGTGCTGCCAGAACGTTTATTAACAGCAACAAAGGCGTATCTATCCAAGGAAACACGGCACAGCTGTCTTCCATTTATGATTGGTTTGCAGCGGACTTTGGTGGAGAAAAACAAGTTTTCAACCACATCGCAAAGTACGCGCCACAGTACAAAGACTTCTCTGGAAAAGTGAAGTACGAATACGATTGGAGTTTGAATCAAACTGACTAATTTATCGCCACCGTTCAGCTTGCAACGCTTTTGGTCACCCGTAACCCAAAAGCTAAAAAGGGCACCAAGTGCCCTTTTTACTTTCTAGATTTTGACAAAATCACTTAAAGCCTTTGACCTTTTTAATCAGATCGTAAGCGTTTTGAATCTCTTGAGATTTTTCTTTCGCTACGTTCATCATCTCTGGTGGTAGACCTTTAGCCATCAATTTGTCTGGGTGATGCTCGTTCATCAGTTTACGATAAGCACGCTTGACGGTTTTACTGTCGGCATCTGAAGACACATCCAGAATTTTGTACGCGTCAGCCAATTGATCCGCTTGTGAAGCTTGTTGCCAGCTACCACCAGAAGATTGGCCTTGATGCTGACCATGAAAACCACCCTGGCTTTGGAAACGGAATGCGGCTTCTTGCATTTGCAAGCGACGCTCTAGCTGCTCAGAAGAGAAACCCAAACCACGTGCTATTTTGTGTAACACATTTCGTTCACTAGGATGAATCGAGCCGTCAGCAAAGGCCGCCGAGATTTGTAGTTCAAGGAAAAATTGCAACAAGTCAAAACGGCCTGCTGTCGAAATTTTCACACGAACAAGAACGTCTTCTAACGGAAAGTCACTGTCTTTACCTTCACGAAACGCATCTTGCGCAGCGCGGCGCTGTTCGCCATGCAAATTCATGCGATCCATCATGGCAGAAGCCAGTTGGATTTCCTCTTTGGTGACTTGGCCTTTCGCTTTTGCCACATGTCCCATTACCGCAAACGCCGCTTTAAAAAATTCTTCTTGGCGCTGAGCTTGGCTCGGCCCTTTTCCAAAGCCGCCAGTAGAGAACCCGGCTTGACTCAAGCGACGTGCTTTATCGAATTGATGGCCAATAAATAAGCCAAAGAGTAAACCTAGCGGCCCGCCAAGTAACAAGCCAAAAAAGGCACCCAGAATTTTGCCAAAAATATGCATTATGTGTTCTCTATCAATGAATTTTTATCGACGACGGCGGTCTTATAGTGCCGGATGCAACGATTTCCTTTATGATAATGGAATTAGTTTTATTTCGGCTAGGCCATTTCGCCTGCTTATCTTTGCAGCTATTTTGTCGTCATTATGCCACAGTGAATCAATACGCTGGGATAAATGCGACTATAGTTGATTCATTTGGCTATTACGCTAGGGTACAACAAGCCCTATAGCCATCGAGTAGTAGTGACACAGGAAAGTTCAATTCAATGCAACATTTCTCCCGCACATGTTTAGCGGCCTCTATCAGCACCGCCTTGTTTGTACCCACCACTCAAGCTGAAGCGAATATCCATGATAGTGTGCAGGAAATGCCCGCCACAGATCAATGTTTGGTCGATACCAGTGGCGAGGAGGACGCTCTTAATACCCCAGTAGTGGTAGAAGCTGACACCCTGCAAGCCATCAATGGTGACAAAGCTCAGTACTCAGGTAATGTACAAGTCACCCAAGGCCAGAAGAAAATCACCGCAGATAGCGTAACGCTGCACCAACAAGATAACGTCGTGGTTGCCGAAGGCAACGTGACTTTCAATGACGGCCAAGTCAAAGCTCGATCTGATCGTGTTACTAATGACATCAACCAAGACACGTTTTCACTAGAGAACACCGATTATCAGTTCCTTTGCCAACAAGGTCGAGGCACAGCAGCATACATCGCGCGTACAGGTCAGTCGGTTTATGAACTCGAAGATGGTTCTATTACATCATGTCCTCAAGGCGACAATTCATGGCGTTTAGTGGCATCAGGTATTGACGTTGACCAAGATGAAGAGACGGCGACGCTGCACCATCCTCGATTTGAAGTGTTAGACGTTCCTGTTTTCTATGTGCCGTATCTAACCATGCCAATTGGAGATACGCGTAAAACGGGTTTCCTCTTCCCTTCTTTATCGTATGGTTCTAGCGATGGTATGGAAGTCGAGGTGCCATTCTATTGGAACATCGCACCTCAATATGACATGACGCTCACCACGCTCTATATGCAGCAGCGTGGAACAAAACTCGATACTGATTTCCGCTACCTAACGGATGGTTGGGGAAATGGTGAAATCAAAGGCGAATACCTCAATAGCGATCGCAAATATCAAGACGAGTCTCGTTGGGGCTACCAAGTTAAACACGACGGTATTATCAATAAACAGTGGATAGTCAAAGTCGATTACTCAAAAGTGAGTGATATTGATTACTTCCTCGATCTCGACTCCGATATTGGTAACCGTGAAGATGGTCAACTGGTTCAAGAAGGGCAAGTACAATATCGTTCTGATTTCTGGGATGCCTCGTTAACCGTTCGTGACTTCCAAATCTTATTGAAAGAAGAGAACCGCCCTTATCGCCTGCTTCCTCAGTTAGACTTGAACTACTACACGCCATTGTGGGGAGATTACCTCAACTTTGACGTGAAGAGCCAAGTGAGCCGCTTCGATACCAGCGATGCTGCGCGACCAAATGCGACCCGTGTTCATATTGAACCAGGGCTTACATTGCCGCTTTCAAATTCATGGGCAACGTGGACAACGGAAGCTCGCGTGCTTTCCACGTACTACTCTCAAGACTTAACGGGTCTGACAGATGTCAACTTGCAAAACCAGTTAGATGACGAAGTTTCTCGTGTTATCCCCGAGTTCCGTACGCATGCGCAACTTTACTTAGAGCGAGACACGAGTTGGATCAAGGGCTACACACAAACACTGGAACCTCAGCTACAGTACTTGTACGTACCTGAAGAAGATCAAACCAATATCTACAACTACGATACCACCTTGCTACAAACCGACTACTACGGGCTATTCCGCAGTCGTAAGTACAGTGGCATTGATAAAATCGCCTCTGCGAACCAGTTAAGCTACGGTGCGAGTACTCGCTTCTTTGATGATGACTATAAAGAGCGTCTTAACGTTTCATTTGGTCAGATTTACTACTTCGATAAAAAGACCAAACTGAGCAACAGCCCAAATCTTCCGGATGAGACCACCAACTACTCATCATGGGCGATTGAAGCTGATTTCAACTACAACGATTACTTGTTCTATCACGGTGGAATTCAATACGATATCGATTTGAGCTCCATGCAGTTGGCGAACAGTACCTTAGAGTACCAATTTAACGGTGGCTTTATTCAGGGTAACTATCGTTACGTCACGCGTGAATACATCGAAGATACGATCATTCTCGAAAACCTAGACACAATTACTCGTAAAGGCATTTCACAAGCAGGTATTGTAGCGGCCTACGAGTTCAACCCGAACTGGTCTGCAAGTGGTCAATACTACTACGACCTAAATGAAAATGCGGACCTAGAATGGCTAGCGAGCCTGCGTTACCAGTCTGACTGTTGGTACATTGGTGTGACTTACGCCAACCAATTGCTTGGTTGGGAAAACCAAACTATAGGCAGCACTGGCGCATCACCTGAATACGAAAATAACTTTAGCGTTAACTTCGGTATTCAAGGCTTTGCGACCAATCAGCGTGAAGATACTGCAGTCAAAGAACTGGACGGTTCTGACAACGCGATTAAGTACGGCCGCCCATTCTATCTGAACAATTAATCGAAATAGGCGTCTTAAATGAATAAGACGCCTATTCAAAAAATACTGACGGAATTTTAAATGAAAATTTGGAAATCAATCTTATTCACGACCCTACTCTCTTGCGGAGCGGTTGCAGCACCAGTAGAGATCGATAAGGTTGCGGTCATCGTGAACGACGGTGTAATTCTACAAAGCGACATCGAAACAGCGATGAAAACGCTGCAAGCCAACGCACGTCAAAGCGGAAAGAGCTTACCTTCTGCTAGCGTGTTAAAAGAACAAGTTGTTGAAAAGCTGATTATTGACACGTTGCAAGGCCAAGAAGCAGATCGTATCGGTGTGCGTATTGACGATAACCGCTTAAACCAAGCGATTGCGGAGATCGCACGTAATAATGAACAATCTGTAGAACAACTCGCCGCTTCTGTAGAAAGTGAAGGCTTGAGTTACCCAGAATTCCGCGAACAAATCCGTAAGGAAATCGCCGCTTCAGAAGCCCGTAATGCACTGGTTCGTCGCCGTATAAATATCCTTCCAGCAGAAGTCGACAGCCTTGCTGAGCAACTATCACAAGAAACCAATGCGACCGTTCAATACAAAATTGGACACATTCAACTGCGCTTCTCTGATGACAAAGAAAAGTCTGCTGTAGAAGCAGAAGCAAAAGCGCTGGCGAAAAAGCTAAACGAAGGTGCAGACTTTACGGAGATGGCCTACACCTACTCAAAAGGTCCTAAAGCTTTACAAGGTGGTGACTGGGGTTGGATGCGTAAAGAAGAGATGCCAACCATCTTTGCCGATCAGATCAAAATGCAAAACAAAGGCAGCATCATTGGCCCATTCCGCAGTGGCGTCGGTTTCCACATCCTAAAAATTGAAGATGTAAAAGGCTTAGAAACGGTTGCGGTAACGGAAGTAAATGCGCGTCATATTTTGATTAAACCAACCGTGATTCTGAGTGACGAAGGGGCGAAGAAGCAACTGAATGAGTTTGTACGCCGCATCAAAGCTGGCGAAGCCACTTTCGCTCAATTGGCAACGCAATACAGCCAAGACCCTGGCTCGGCAGCTCAAGACGGTGAGCTAGGTTATCAAACGCCAGATCTGTACGTGCCAGAATTTAAACACCAAGTAGAAACTCTGCCTGTTGGCTCAATCAGCGAACCGTTCAAAACCGTTCACGGCTGGCATATCGTTGAAGTGTTGGATCGTCGCCAAGTTGACCGCACTGACTCAGCGATGAAGAATAAGGCTTACCGTATTCTATTTAACCGTAAATTTAATGAAGAAGCGGGCGCATGGATGCAAGAGCTACGCGCAAGTGCGTTTGTTGAAATCGTGGATGACAACAATGACAACTAATACAATTCGTAGAATTGTCGTAACTGCAGGGGAACCTGCGGGTATCGGCCCAGACTTAGTGCTTGCCCTATCGAAGGAAGATTGGGCACACCAAATTGTCGTCTGCGCCGATAAAAATATGTTGATGGACAGAGCCAAGCAGCTTGGCATTGAAGTCCAACTGTCTGATTACAATCCAGAAGAAATGCCTAAAGCACAAAAAGCAGGCACGCTTATCGTTGATCATATCCAAATATCGGAACCTGCGGTCGCAGGCGAGCTCAACGAAGCGAATGGTCACTATGTACTAAAAACGCTAGAAAGAGCCGCTTTAGGCTGTATGAATGATGAATTTGATGCTATTGTCACCGGCCCTGTTCATAAGGGGGTGATTAATCGCGCAGGTGTTGCATTCAGTGGTCATACTGAGTTTTTCGCCGAGAAGTCAAAAACGCCGCTAGTCGTCATGATGCTAGCAACGGAAGGGCTACGCGTGGCGCTGGTCACAACACATATTCCTTTAGCGTATGTGTCCAAAGCGGTCACCGAAGAGCGATTAGAAAAAATCATCGATATTCTTCATAAAGACCTTGTAGAAAAGTTTGCTATCGCACAACCAAACATCTACGTTTGCGGGCTTAACCCTCATGCTGGCGAAGATGGCTGCTTAGGTCGTGAAGAGATCGAAACCATCACTCCGACACTGGAAAAGATTCGACAAGAAAAAGGTATCAACCTGCTCGGCCCTTTGCCGGCAGATACCATTTTCAATGAAAAATATTTAAATGATGCTGATGCTGTTTTAGGCATGTACCACGACCAAGTGTTGCCAGTATTAAAATACAAAGGCTTTGGTCGTTCAGTAAACATTACTCTTGGTCTACCTTTTATTAGAACATCGGTGGATCACGGTACTGCATTAGATCTGGCAGGGACAGGTCAAGCGGATACAGGGAGTTTCCGAACAGCGCTCACGCATGCGATAGATTTGGTAGAGAAGAAACAATGAGAAATGATGTCCATTTAGGACACAAAGCGCGTAAACGTTTTGGTCAAAACTTCCTGAACGATCCATACATTATTGATGGAATCGTATCAGCGATTAACCCAAAACCAGGTCAAAACCTGGTTGAAATCGGTCCTGGTCTTGGTGCAATCACTGAGCCGGTAGGTCGTGAAGTGGATAAGTTCACAGTTATCGAATTAGACCGCGATCTGGCAGAACGCCTACGTACTCACCCTGAACTGGCGGATAAGTTGACCATCCATGAGGGTGACGCTATGCGTTTTGACTTCACTCAATTAGTGAAGCCAAACAACAAGCTACGCATTTTCGGTAACTTGCCGTACAACATCTCTACACCATTGATGTTCCACCTTTTTGAATTCCATAAAGACATTCAAGACATGCACTTTATGCTGCAAAAAGAAGTGGTAAACCGCTTAGCTGCCGGTCCTGGCAGCAAAGCTTACGGCCGTTTAACGGTAATGGCTCAGTACTACTGTAAAGTGGTACCAGTACTGGAAGTGCCGCCAACGGCATTCGTTCCACCACCGAAAGTGGACTCTGCTGTCGTTCGTCTAGTGCCATACGAAGAGCTACCATGCCCTGCGAAAGATCTGCGTTTGCTGGATCGCGTTTGTCGTGAAGGCTTTAACCAACGTCGCAAAACAGTTCGTAACTGCTACAAATCGTTGTTAAGCACAGAAGTACTAGAAGAGCTAGGTGTTAATCCAAGCATGCGTCCAGAGAACCTGACGCTAGAACAATTCGTCGCGATGGCGAACTGGCTTGCGGATAACCCGCAGCACTAAGAACTCAAACGATAAGCCAAACCCTTGCCGGTTTGGCTTATTATTATTGGGATATTACGTTTCTGAGGAGTGCACATGGACGTCATTCAACCTTGCATCAAAATTCAAGTTCACACCAAATACATCGAAGAACAGTCCAATCCTGAGCTACAACGCTACGTTTTCGCCTATATCATCACCATCAAAAACCTTAGCCAACAAACCGTGCAGTTAGTGAGCCGTCGCTGGTTAATCACAGACTCGAATGGCAAGCAAATGACGGTTGAAGGTGACGGTGTGGTGGGTCAACAACCTTTTATTCCAAGCAATGATGAATACACGTACAGTAGCGGAACCGCGTTAGAAACCCCTGTCGGCGTTATGCAAGGGCACTACAAAATGCTGGATGAAAAAGGACAGGAGTTCATCACCGAAATTGAACCATTTCGTCTTGCTGTTCCAAATGTTTTAAATTAGTAAATTGGAGATTCAGTGGCTACTTATATTGTTGGTGATATTCAAGGCTGTTTTGATGAATTGCAGCGACTACTAGAACAAGTCTCTTTCTCTGCGAAAAAAGACCAACTTTGGCTCGCTGGTGATTTGGTCGCCAGAGGGCCTAAATCACTAGAAACTTTACGCTTTGTGAAGTCACTTGGCACAAGCGCAACAGTGGTGCTTGGTAATCACGACCTTCACCTGCTCGCCGTTGCTCACGGGATAAAAAAGGTCAAAGACAAAGATAAAACCGCGCCTATTTTCACAGCACCCGACAAAGAAGATCTATTAGCATGGCTAGCTCAGCAACCTCTTATGGCTGAGCATGACGAGTTCGTGATGTGTCACGCTGGTATATCACCGCAGTGGAATCTAAAAACCGCAAGAAAATGTGCCCGCGAAGTTGAACGCATCATCCAAAGTGAAGAGCTGCCTTGGCTCTTAAAAAACATGTACAGTAATCAACCTGATTCCTGGGATGACTCTCTACAGGGTTTGGACCGATACCGTTATATTATCAATGCTTTTACGCGGATGCGCTTTTGTTTCCCCGATGGTCGTTTGGATATGGATTGTAAACTACCACCACAACAAGTTTCCGGTAACGAACTTATTCCATGGTTTGATGTACCTCAGCGCGTTCACCTCAATAAAACGGTGTTATTTGGTCACTGGGCTGCACTACAAGGCCATGTAGACGAAGAGATCATCGGTCTGGATACTGGCTGTGTTTGGGGCGGAAGCCTGACCATGATCCGTTGGGAAGATAAGCAAGTCTTCACTCAAGAAGCACTCAGTTAACGGCTCTGATTGCCGGACTAGAAAACAAAAAGCACCGCATTTGCGGTGCTTTTCTTATTCGGCTCAATTTGATTATTTTTCTAAAATCGTAAAACGCATGTTATAAGCGTTTTTCTCATCAGCTTGATATTCTCTAGTGTACGTTTCTTGGAATTCATCATCCCATTGAGGAAATTGAGTATCTCCCTCAACATCAGCATCAATAAAAGTTAGATACAACTTATCAGCTTTATCAAGAAATGCTTCATAGATACTACCACCGCCGATAATCATAACCTCATCATGACCTTTGGCAGCTTCTAGCGCCTCTAAAGTAGAGCTTACTACTATTACGTCTTCTGCTGCATAAGATGGGTCTCTGGTAATGACTATATTGAGCCTATTTGGTAGAGCTTTACCAATTGACTCAAAAGTCTTACGCCCCATGACCACAGGCTTACCTAGTGTATGTTCTTTGAACCAAGCAAAGTCTGCAGGAAGGTGCCAAGGCATTGAGTTATTGTTACCGATGATCATTGGCTTTTCTTTATCAATAGCACCGTTATGTGCCATTGCCGCAATCATGCTAATCATAGAAATACTTTACCTTGAAGAAATTTGAGCGCAAATTATACCTAAATAACACTTTAGAACAAACGATCGCCTAAACAATTGGTCTTCTTCGATAAAAAAGTAACCCTGGAACTGCCAAGCCAACCGCTAAGCCTGCAATAATAAACATGGCCTTAAGAAAGTTCTCCATACAAGTTGCAACGAGCTCAGGTGAATAACCAATATGGTTGATCTCAACCATGGCTATCATTGCTTTGTAAGCAAACACGCCAGGTACCATCGGGATCAAAGCTGCCACTGTGAACACTTTTGGGTGCGCGAGAAAGCGGCGAGACCAGTACACACCAATCATCCCAACTAGCGTCGCGGCAAAAAAGGTCGCCCATTCAATGGGAATACCAAACTGCATCATCAAATAACGGCTGCCGTGTCCAATCGCGCCGCCAACAGCGCAATACACTAAAGCTCTTTGTGGCACGTTAAAAACCAGTGCAAATCCAACTGCGGGAATCGCAGCGAAAAACATGTCATTCAGCAGGCCAAGCATCAAATCAAACAAACTCATCAGATTGCCCACCCCCAAATTCCAGTAACGCTCATCGCAGCAACGATGCCCAAACACGTCGCCAACGTCAGTAAGCTGGCCATCACAAACCGGGCAATACCCATGTTAATGTGCCCTTTCAGCATGTCTGCCACCGAGTTAATCAACGGGAAACCCGGTACGAGCATTAATACCGACGATGCCATTGCAACGGTGGGCAGATTGCCGATTTGGTAGATTTCCGCTTGCGCAGAAATTAAGGTCGTGACAAAGGCGGTCGCTGCAAAGTTCAGTAAAGGATTAAAGTGACGATGACCAATTTCTTGGCGAACGATCATGCCACCAGCTGATGCTAAAAAGGTCATAACAAATACCCCCAAATCACCACCTGCCAGATGACTGAATGCCGCACATGACAAGCCAATCATAAACACCACCAGCCAGCGGTTATAACGCTCTGGACTGATGGCGTTCAGCTTTTTCTGCGCCATGGTTGCATCGAGCAGCCCACGCTCCATCATGATGCAGATACGTTGAATTTGCGTAATAACGCGCATATTAATGCCACGATCGGCACAACTTCGGGTAGTGGTGATGCAGTGTCCATCCATTACCGTCGTTACAACCAATGCATTGGCTGATAGCGCAACCGCAACTTCATTAACCCCACAAGCAAGGCCAATACGGCGCATAATATCGCTCACCAGAGTACTTTCAGCACCATGAGCTAGTAGCATTTGCCCGGCTTGGGCAACAAGGCGAGAAATAGATCGTTGAGTGGATACCGCCAACTCTCCAGACAGTATGGTTTCTAGAGTCATAAATCAGTCTAATTCCTTTTAGGGTGTTGCTCATTCATACGCGAGAGGTCCAAACTAGCCCTCAAAAATCACGACGTATCGGCTATTGTGCCGTAAATCACACCATCTAAATATGATTTAGATACAAAAAAAGCCGCAATAAATAATTGCGGCTTAATGAATTATTGGCAAACAGGCATTGTTTGACAGTTCTGATTAGTCACGAACGTAGACAACGTGACCGTCATCTTCTTCATCGTCCCAGTCATCCCAATCGTCGTCGTCATCTTCAGTGATAACGTCTTTACCCGCCATCGCATCTTTATGGTAGTCATCCCACATGAAGTTAACTTTATCTTCTTCAGCCACTTCTTCCTCTTCGCGAGGTAGGTTATCCATAAAGTCAGCCAATTTGTAACAAAGCTCTTTAGTACCGTTACGGTTGATCGCCGAGATCTTAAAGTACTCGTCTTCCCAGCCTAGTGCGTCTAAGATTTCTTGGATCTTCTCATTCGCTTCTTCTTCAGGCATTAAATCAACTTTGTTGAACACTAACCAGCGTGGCTTGCTTGCCAGTTTTTCACTGTATTGCTCTAGCTCATCAATGATCGTCAGTGCATTTTGCACCGGATCAGACTGATCAATTGGCATAATATCGATCATGTGCAGCAACACTCGGCAACGCTCTAAGTGCTTCAAGAATCGAATACCAAGACCAGCGCCATCTGCTGCACCTTCGATAAGACCTGGAATGTCTGCAACAACAAAGCTTTTCTCTGGTACGACACTCACTACGCCCAAGCTTGGGATCAACGTCGTGAATGGGTAATCTGCGACTTTTGGTTTTGCTGCTGAGACTGCGCGGATAAAGGTTGATTTACCTGCATTAGGTAGACCAAGCATACCAACGTCCGCAAGGAGCAATAGCTCAAGGCGAATTTCACGTACTTCACCTTTTGTGCCTAATGTTCTTTGACGAGGCGCGCGGTTTACTGAAGATTTGAAACGCGTGTTACCTAGACCGTGCCAACCGCCTTTTGCGATCATCACTTTCTTACCGTGTTCAGCAACTTCTGCCACGATTTCATTTGTGTGGATATCCACTGCGCGCGTACCTACAGGTACACGAAGAACAATGTCTTTACCACGTTTACCAGTACAGTTACCGCCGCGGCCATTCTCACCACGCTCCGCTTCGTAGAAGCGCTGGAAACGATAATCAATCAGAGTGTTAAGGTTTTCATCGGCTTGGATATAAACATCACCACCGTCGCCACCATCACCGCCATCAGGGCCACCTTTAGTGATGAATTTTTCACGCCAGAAACTCACAACGCCGCTACCGCCGTCGCCAGCCTGAACTTTTACTACCGCTTCATCTACGAACTTCATCTTTTACTCCGACTACTTCGTGCGTGGATTAAATCTACTTTGTCATCTGACAATTTTAGCAGATGACAGATCTAAGCTCCCAGTCCACAAATAAGGTGGAAACGAGAAACTTCGATATGTCGACTGCCATAAATAAAAAACCCCGCCGATTCGGCAGGGCTTTTGAATTCAGCTTAAAGCTATTAAGTAACTTGGTAAAAACCTAATTACTCAGCTTCGATGCTTACAAACTTACGGTTCTTAGGACCTTTCACTTCGAACTTCACTTTACCTTCAGTAAGAGCGAATAGAGTGTGGTCTTTACCGATACCTACGTTGTTACCAGCGTGGAACTTAGTACCACGTTGACGAACGATGATGTTACCTGCAAGTACAGATTCACCACCGAAACGCTTAACACCTAGACGTTTGCTTTCTGAATCGCGGCCGTTACGAGTAGAACCACCAGCTTTTTTGTGTGCCATTGTTAAACTCTCCTAATAGATTAAGCGTTGATACCAGTGATCTTCACTTCAGTGAACCACTGACGGTGACCCTGTTGCTTACGAGAGTGCTTACGACGACGGAACTTAACGATTTTAACTTTATCGCCACGACCGTGTTGTACAACTTCAGCAACAATTTTGCCGCCCTCTACAAGAGGAGCACCAACTTTGATGTCTTCGCCGTTAGCAACAAGAAGAACTTTATCAAATTCTACAGTTGCACCAGTTTCAACGTCTAATTTCTCTAAACGAAGAGTTTGACCTTCGCTTACACGGTGTTGTTTACCACCAGATTGGAAAACAGCGTACATATTTTACTCCGCTTTTTCCGCACAGCCTTTCTTGAGGGTGTGCGCTAAACTAATCATCAATAGGGCGCAGATTCTACAGAATAGATGCTCCTATGACAAGCCATATTTTGAAAAAATTGGCGAAAAGCTAATCGCCAAAGAAAAGTGCGGCAATCATGCCCTTTAGTAATGTATTAATCAACGTTTTTTAGTGTATTATTCGACAATTATATAAATCGAATAAGCCTTGCAGGGTCTAACTTCAGCCGGATATACGATGGATTTTAAAACTATCCAAGCGCTTACTGCCGATGACATGGCAAAAGTGAATGAAACAATTCAAGCCCAACTTAATTCTGATGTCTCTTTAATCAACCAGCTCGGTTTTTATATCGTGAGTGGTGGAGGCAAACGTCTGAGACCGCTTTTAGCGATACTGTCAGCCCGCGCACTTGGTTACCAAGGCAACGGTCATACCATGGCAGCTGCGTTTATTGAGTTCATCCATACAGCGACTTTGCTGCATGATGACGTGGTCGACGAATCAGACATGCGCCGCGGTAAAGCAACTGCGAATGCTGCATTTGGCAATGCTGCTAGCGTGTTAGTTGGGGACTTTATCTATACTCGCTCATTCCAAATGATGACGGAGCTAGGATCCATGAAGATCCTTAAGCTAATGAGCAATGCCGTAAACGTGATCGCCGAAGGTGAAGTTCAGCAGTTGATGAACTGTAACGATCCTGACACGACAGAAGAAAGCTACATGCAAGTCATCTACTCTAAGACGGCACGCTTATTTGAGTCTGCAACTCAAATTGGCGCAATCTTAAACGATGCTCCTGAGCATGTTGAAATCGCAATGCAAAATTACGGTAAGTATTTGGGTACTGCGTTTCAGCTTATTGATGACGTCATGGATTACACCTCTGATGGCGAAGACATGGGTAAAAATGTGGGGGATGATTTGGCTGAAGGCAAGCCAACTTTACCTCTACTTCACGCTATGCGTAATACCACGCCAGACAATGCCCTCATGATTCGCGAAGCAATTGAGAAGGCCAATGGCATGGATCGCTTAGAAGAAATTCTCGCGGTGATGAAAGAGGCCGGATCTCTGGAATACACGACGCAAAAAGCACTAGAAGAAGCAGACAAAGCAATCGAAGAACTATCAGTATTGCCGGAATCTGAATACAAGCAAGCGCTTATTACTCTGGCTCATGTCGCGGTACAACGCACGAAGTAATCATAGCAACCCATAACGCAAGACTTAAAACAAAAAGGAAGAGCAAGCTCTTCCTTTTTTGTATCTGATACCTAATGCCGTGATAGGCGCTAGTAATATCTGTCACTACCGCCATGCAGTTGTGGGTCATCTTCTATTTCATCAAAGCTAACCGCAATCTGCTGATCAGAGCCTTGTTTCGACAACAGTACCGTCTCTGCTTCACGGTCGACCACCAATATCGTACCTACGCCCTGCTGGCACTCAACAACCATGCCTTTACGGATTCGACTTGCTTCCATCATCTTCTCCTTCACCACGTTGTTTTGATCAAGTAATTTTACGAAGCAGAGAAGCCAAAGATCAAAAAAGCCGATCATTTTGATCGGCTTTCTTCTTATTCGAGCTTTCTAGATTACTTTGCGAATTCAACACCAATGTTGATGTCGCCATTTAGTGTTTCTAGCATACCGTCTAGTGCAGACTTTTCGTAGTCGCTGAGTTTGCCGTAGCTTAGTACTTCTTCTACGCCTTCTTTACCCAGTTTCACAGGCTGTGCGAAGTAAGTCGCATGTTCACCGTCGCCTTCAACGTATGCACATTCAACTACGCCTTCTTCTCCTTGAAGAGCACGAACTAGAGACAGACCAAAGCGACATGCAGCTTGGCCCATTGATAGTGTTGCACTACCACCACCCGCTTTCGCTTCTACAACTTCAGTACCTGCGTTTTGAATACGTTTCGTTAATGCTTCTACTTCTTCAGCTGTAAACTCAACGCCTTCCACTTGAGACAGTAGAGGTAAGATCGTTACGCCAGAGTGGCCACCGATAACAGGTACGCGAATGTCACCTGGATCTTTGTCTTTTAGCTCTGCAACGAATGTTTCTGAACGGATAACATCCAGTGTTGTTACACCGAACAAGCGACGCTTATCGTAAACACCCGCTTTTTTAAGTACTTCAGCGGCAATTGGCACTGTTGTATTTACCGGGTTTGTGATGATACCAACACAAGCTTTCGGACAAACAACCGCAATCTTCTCCGCTAGCGACTTAACGATACCAGCATTTACATTGAATAGATCCGCGCGATCCATACCAGGCTTACGAGCAACACCTGCAGAAATCAGCACAACATCCGCACCTTCTAGTGCTGGAGTAGGATCTTCACCCGCGTAACCTTTGATAGAAACTGGCGTCGGGATGTGGCTAAGATCAGCAGCCACACCAGGAGTTACTGGAGCAATATCGTATAGGGCTAAATCAGAACCAGCAGGAAGACGGTTCTTAAGTAGAAGGGCCAGGGCTTGACCGATGCCACCAGCGGCACCAATAACGGCTACTTTCATGTAGTTCTCCTTGAGAGTATTTCTCTTATAAACGTATTCGTAGGGTAGTTTGTAACCAACTTAAATAAAGCTATCGGAATCACAACTTGATTACAATCAATTAACGCTAGCTTTGCGACCTCGCGCAACTCGCTGTTACCGTGCTACAAATGGGGCTTGGATTATTCTTTTATTCTGTTGAAATGACAAGGAATTCAAGAAAACAAAAACAGCCCTACTTCATATAGTTAAAGAATTCCATGTGGTATATAGTTTACAGTGACGTAACTAACATAATACTGGGACTCTTTGGCACCGCATGAATATATATGCGAGAATATGCAAAATTGCTGACCCGTAATAAGAGATTCGTAATGACTATGCGCAATTCAGAAAAACAAGACAACTTAGTCCGCGCCTTTAAAGCCCTATTAAAAGAAGAGAGCTTTGGCTCACAGGGTGAGATTGTTGATGCACTCAAACAACAAGGATTTGAAAGCATTAACCAATCGAAAGTATCACGCATGCTGACTAAATTTGGCGCCGTCCGCACACGCAATGCAAAAATGGAAATGGTTTACTGCCTTCCTGCTGAGCTAGGCGTACCGACTGTAAGCAGCTCTTTGCGTGAACTGGTGCTAGACATTGACCATAACGCGGCATTAGTTGTTATCCATACTGGCCCTGGTGCTGCGCAGTTGATTGCTCGCTTGCTTGACTCACTGGGTAAATCCGAAGGTATTCTTGGTGTTGTTGCAGGTGATGACACTATCTTTATCACTCCAACGATGGCGATTACGACTGAACAGTTGTTCAAATCAGTGTGTGAACTGTTCGAATACACTGGCTAAGTTCTTTCACATTTAGATCAGCTAACTCTTTGTGGGCTATAAAAGAAATCTCATTTTGTAGCCCATGATTTATGTAAATTTTTTGCTTATCCAGACCATTATTTAACCACCTATTTTGTGATTAACATCACGCAATTGATCTTTTTCACTTCGTTCACTTAATACTTATTAAGTGTTTGTTATAAAAAGAATTAAATCACAAATCTAACACTATCCTCCTGCACAAGATTCAGACTTATCAACTATAACATTTAACAATTGGATAATTTTCTGCCAATTTTTTGTTATGATTCGCTCGCTTTTTCAAACGATTGGATTGGAAAAGATGCCGTTTCCAAATAGGAAACTCCAGAAGTGATTTATGGTTATTTCCGGGTAAATAATGAATATAAGGAAGGGAAATTCATGGCATTTAACAAACTTCTCAAAGTAGGCGCTATCGCTGCAGCAGTAATGGGTGCAGGCGCAGTTAACGCTCAAGAGTTTATTACTATCGGTACTGGCTCTGTTACAGGTGTTTACTACCCTACTGGTGGTGCTATCTGTAAATTGGTCAATAAAGGTCGTAAAGAACACAACATTCGTTGTTCAGTAGAATCGACTGGCGGCTCTATTTACAACGTTAACACTATCCGTGCTGGCGAGTTAGATTTTGGTATCGTGCAATCGGATTGGCAGTACCACGGCTACAACGGTACGAGTAAGTTTGCGGAACAAGGCCCGTACAAAAAGCTACGTGCAATGTTCTCTCTTCATACAGAACCTTTCAACATCATTGCTCGTGCAGATTCAGGTATCGAAAACGTTGAAGACCTAAAAGGTAAGCGCGTAAACATCGGTAACCCTGGCTCTGGTGACCGTGCAACCATGGGCGTTGTTATGGAAGCGATGGGCTGGACAAACGACAGCTTCAAATTGGCTTCTGAGCTAAAGGGCTCTGAGCGTTCTCAAGCACTTTGTGACAACAAAATTGACGCATTCATTTACATGGTGGGTCACCCGAACGGTTCAATCAAAGAAGCAACAACATCATGTGATGCTAAGCTAGTTTCTGCAACTGGCCCGAAAATCGATAAGATTGTTGCTGATAACCCATACTACGCCTTTAGCTCAGTGCCGGCTGGCATGTATCGTGGCACAGACAAAGACGTAAACAGCTTTGGTGTTGCGGCAACGATGGTTACAACAGCAGACGTTTCAGACGATGTCGCTTACAACGTTGCAAAAGCCGTGTTTGAAAACTTCGATACGTTCAAACGTCTACACCCTGCGTTTGCAAACCTGAAAAAAGAAGACATGGTGAAAGCGGGTCTATCTATCCCTCTTCACCCAGGTGCAGAAAAATACTACAAAGAAGTGGGTCTACTTAAGTAACTTCCTCAGACTCCAAACTCACAGGCAGGAAAAGATGGTTTTCTGCCTGTTTGAGCATGCAGGTTGTAGCACGTGCTAACTGCATGCTTCATTCGCCAGTTTTCTTCCGAAAATTGCGAGTTCATACCCAAGAAAAACTTAAACGCCGCCTAGCAGAGTCTCCAAAATTCAACACTTTGAGTTCAGGCAGCAAAATACTCGAAAGCAAACTTCGCTCCATTCGCTACACTGATAAAGGCGAAGTGTGGTTATAGATAAAAATCCGACAGGACCATCAATAATAAGGAAAAAGTACATGGCGACGAATCAAGCTCCGTCACAAGATGTGCAAGAAATGGTGGCTCAGGCAGACACAGGTGCACGTAGCCCCTCGGGAATGCAAGGACGAATCCTTTGGTTTGTTCCTCTGTGTTGGTCACTATTTCAATTATGGTACGCATCTCCGCTACCATTTATTTTTAATTTCGGCGTACTGAACGACACGGAAGCGCGATCAATCCACCTCACTTTCGCGATCTTCTTGGCTTTCACTGCTTATCCAGCGATGAAAAATTCCCCTCGCGATCATATCCCTCTTGTCGATTGGATATTGGCGCTAGCAGGTAGTTTTTCTGCGGCATATATTTACCTTTTTTATACCGAGCTAGCTGGACGTTCCGGTGCACCAACAACGGTAGATATCGTCGTTGCTGTCATCGGTATGGTTCTCCTTTTAGAAGCAACACGCCGAGCGCTCGGTCCACCACTGATGGTGGTTGCTGCTGTCTTCCTTACTTACACCTTTGCAGGCCCTTACATGCCCGATGTCATCGCGCATAAAGGAGCGAGCTTAAACAAGGCCATGTCTCACTTATGGCTAACAACGGAAGGTGTATTCGGTGTCGCATTAGGCGTTTCAACCTCTTTTGTGTTCTTGTTTGTATTGTTTGGCGCCATGCTGGAACGTGCTGGCGCAGGTGCTTACTTCATTAAAGTCGCCTTTTCTTTACTGGGTCATATGAAAGGTGGTCCTGCAAAAGCGGCCGTTGTTGCATCTGGTTTATCCGGGCTTGTTTCTGGCTCTTCAATCGCAAACGTGGTAACCACTGGTACCTTTACCATTCCATTGATGAAACGTGTCGGTTTTCCGGGCACCAAAGCGGGAGCCGTTGAGGTTGCCGCCTCAACCAATGGTCAGTTAACACCACCAATCATGGGCGCAGCGGCATTCTTGATGGTGGAATATGTCGGTATCTCCTACGTTGAGGTGATTAAGGCTGCCCTACTTCCGGCACTTATCTCTTACATCGCTTTGATTTACATCGTTCACCTTGAGGCGTGTAAAGCGGGTATGACAGGTCTTCCTCGTCGCCACAACCCAACGTTAGTACAAAGTTTGCTTTCCTTTACTGGCACAATCTTAGGACTGTGTGTGATCAGCGCATTGGTTTACTACGGAGTGGGTTGGACGAAAGATGTCTTTGGTGATGCCGCGACGCCAATTGTTACGGTTGCCCTGTTAATTGCGTACGTTGGCTTGGTGAAGATCTCAGCAAATCACGTGCAAGATGGCGCAATTGAGATTGATGCAGAGTTAACAGAAGTACCTGATCCTGGCCCAACGGTTAAATCTGGTTTGCACTATCTACTGCCTATCGTTGTATTGGTTTGGTGTCTGACTGTAGAGCGCTTCTCGCCAGGTCTTTCAGCATTCTGGGCAACGGTGTTCATGATTTTCATTTTGCTGACTCAGCGTCCATTGATTGCTCTGTTATCAAAGCAAGGTGACATGATGCAGCAAACCAAAGATGGCTTCGTCGATCTGGCTGAGAGCTTAGTTGCTGGCGCTCGTAACATGATTGGTATCGGCGTTGCAACGGCAGCGGCAGGTACCGTGGTTGGTGTTGTCACGCTGACGGGTATCGGCCTAGTGATGACCGACTTCGTCGAGTTTATCTCTGGCGGTAGCATCATTCTTATGCTGCTGTTTACTGCAATAATCAGCTTGGTTCTTGGGATGGGTCTACCGACAACGGCGAACTACATCGTCGTCTCTACGTTGATGGCACCGGTTATTGTCACGCTAGGTGCGGCACATGGCTTGATCATCCCACTCATTGCGGTGCACTTGTTCGTGTTCTACTTTGGTATTTTGGCCGACGACACCCCACCCGTAGGTCTTGCGGCATTTGCGGCGGCTGCGATTGCTAAATCAGACCCAATTCGTACAGGTATCCAAGGCTTTACTTACGATATTCGAACCGCCATTTTGCCATTCATGTTTGTGTTCAATACCCAGCTACTGTTGATGGGGATAGACTCTTGGTGGCATTTAGCACTCACTGTCATCTCATCGATCATTGCGATGCTGATCTTCTCCGCCGCAACACAAGGATGGTGGTTCACGCGTAACAAGTGGTGGGAAACCGTTCTATTATTAGTACTGACATTTTCGTTTTTCCGTCCTGGTTTTTGGTGGGACATGCTGTATCCAGCGAAAGTTCTTTCTCCTGGCGTTGAGGTAGCTCAAATCACGGAAACGCTAAGTGTAGGAGAATCATTGGAGCTACGTGTTGCCGGCGAAAACCTTGAGGGCGACTACATCGAGAAAACGGTTCGTCTTCCATTCGAAGACAGTGCGACAACAGCGGAAGCACGTATTTCGTCTATGGGTCTGATGCTGACCGAAAGCGACAACAAAATGATTGTCGATATGGTCGAGTTTGGTAGCCCGGCAGAGTCTGCAGGTATCGACTTTGATTGGGAGATCAAGTGGGTTATCCAAGATGCAGAACGTCCGATGAAAGAATGGGTATTTGTGCCATGCTTAATGATTTTGCTGGTGCTTGCCATGAACCAAAAACGTCGTGCTCGTAAGGAACAATTGAGCGCATAACCGATTTGGCCCCGAGGAAGGGGCCTTAGTGAGAGACATTGAATGTACAAACAAATTCTTGTTCCGGTTGATCTAAATGACCAAGGCTTTTCAGACCGAGCGGTTGAACTAGCGGTTTGGCAGGCAAAGCAAGCGAATGCACAAATCCACCTTCTAACAGTATTACCTGGTATTCACATGTCGATGGTTGCTACATACTTCCCAAAAGATGCAGCAGCCAAAATGAAGCAAGACGTGAAGCAGCAATTAAAAGCTTTCGCCAATAAGCATATTGCTGAAGATGTTGTGTACCAAGTGCATGTTGCTGAGGGCAAAGCCTACGCGACGATTCTTGATTATGCAGAGCGCTTGGGCGCTGATCTCATCATTATGCCAAGTCACAAGCGTTCTAAAATCAATAAAGTAATGCTTGGCTCTGTCGCAAGTAAGGTCGTGGAATATTCTCCAATCAATGTGATGGTCGTGAAACCGCAAGGTTAAACAACTAAAGAAACGAAAAAGGACGCTAACATTAGCGTCCTTTTTATATTGAACAAGTAAGGATTATGCCATTACTGGGTAATCGGTATAACCTTCTGCTCCACCTAAATAAAAGTGCTCAGGTTTTGCCTCATTAAGAGGTGCATTTTTCTTAAATCGCTCAACTAAATCAGGGTTGGCGATAAATGGAACGCCAAATGCGACCACATCAACTTGATTTTCTGCAATTGCCGTTGTCGCTTCTTGTGCACTGTAGCCCACGTTCGCCATTAAGTGACCTTGATAGTTTTCGCGTGCTGGCTTGAGAACATCTGCTTTTTGTACGCCCTTTAGATCCGCACGCATCACGTGCCAATAAGCAAGATCGAAAGCATTAAGTTGCTTAGCTAAGTAACGAACCAAGCCAACCGGATCGCTGTCTTTCATATCATTAAATCCATTTAATGGTGATGTGCGCAGCCCTACTCTTCCAGATCCCCATACCTCGATCACTTCTTTAACTATCTCAAGTAAGAAACGAGCACGATTTTCGACCGAGCCACCGTACTCATCAGTACGTAAATTCGATCCATCACGAAGAAAGTTATCGATAAGATAACCATTGGCGCAATGTATCTCCACACCATCAAAGCCTGCTCTCTTGGCGTTTTCCGCACCTTGCTTAAACGCTGCCACAATGGAAGCTATCTCATCCACTTCGAGTGCTCGTGGTACCGTATATGCTTGCTTACCTGAAGGGGTATGGACTAACTCATCACGAATGGCTAGTGCGCTCGCTGCAACAGGCGTTTTCCCGTCATTCAGTTCAGGATGACAAGCGCGTCCCGCATGCCAAATTTGCAAGACGATCTTACCGCCTCTTTCATGAACCGCATCCGTTACCTTTTTCCAAGCTGCAATTTGTTCTTCGTTATAAATGCCCGGTTCTGCCATAAAAGCAGACGTTCCTTCCATCACCATGGTGCATTCAGCAATGATAAGTCCAGCACTCGCGCGTTGAGCATAGTACTCAACCATAAGGTCATTCGGGATATGATCTGCGCTGGCACGAGCGCGCGTTAAAGGGGCCATAATGGCACGGTTATCTAATGCTAATTGACCGAGTTCGATAGGAGAAAATAAGTCTACAGAGTTGGACATGTTGTTTACCTCAAATGACAATAACTTGATGGCTAAGGATGAAGAGCCAGACTATAATCAGATCAATATTGAAACAATATGGATAATTGAAAGTGATTGTTCGAAATTTAGAAACAATTGACTTTAGGACGCTCTCTATCTTTGTCACAAGCTGTCGACTACTGAGCTTAACCAAGTGCGCGCTGGAGTTAAACCTACCAAAATCTACTGTTAGTAAAGCCATAACCAGACTCGAACAACACTTTGAAGCCAAGCTCCTAGAGCGCACGACCCGAAAGTTGGTGATTACCGAAGCTGGTCAAATGGTTTTAGAGCGTGCTGCAAGCTTAGTTGAGGAATTTCACTCGATTGGTCAAGACGTTCAGGAAATGGAACAGCAGATCCAAGGTCGGCTTCGCATTGCTGCGCCACCAGCCTTGGACGCGTATATGGCTGAGCACATCTTTTTACCATTTTTAAAACAATGGCCAAAAGTACAAATTGCGTTAGAAGCATCGAACGATTTTGTTGATCTGTTTTCACACGGTTTTGATATGGCAATTCGAGTCGGCCAGATCGTCGATGATCGACTGATTGCTAAAAAATTGGGCTACACCACCCGAGTATTGGCCGCCAGTCCTGAGTATTTAGCTGAGTGTGGCGTACCTAAAACGCCAGAAGATCTGACAACACACAACTGTTTGAGATATCAGTATGTTTCAGAGATAGGCCCTTGGACGTTGATTTCGCAGGACAGCACGGTCAACGTCTCGGTAAGCAGTAACTTCTCTAGCACCACCGTAGAAGCGGTATTAAAAGGCGCGCTCAAAGGATTGGGAATCGCTAACTTACCTATGCAAAACATGACGCAAGAGCTGGAAAATGGCTCCTTAGTCAGAGTTTTACCTCAATGGCACACGGTACCAATGCCCATTTATTTAGTCTATCGTCCTGGCGCAAACCGAACGCGACGAGTACAAGCGATGATTGACCATATCATGAGCCTAAGATCTCAGTTTGAATTTGGTCCTCGACATGGTTTGTGTTGCGGTGAAGCATAATCCCGCCACCATTGAGCATTAGCGTGCGGCTCGGATAAATGCCGCAAGCTTCTCACTAGCATGCTGTTCACTCAATGCAGACATACTATCCGCCGCTTCCACTTTGCCATCAGCCACAAACACAAAGTGGCTGGCAATGGCTTTGGCATCGCTTAAATGGTGCGTGACCATCAATACGGTTATTCCCCGCTCTGCCGCCAGTTTTTTTACCAAGCTCAGCATCTCTTCACGTAAAACCGGATCAAGCGCCGAGAAAGGCTCATCCAACAGCCACATGGGATGAGGCTGAACAAAACAACGTGCTAAGGCAACACGTTGACGCTGCCCACCAGAAAGGTGCTCAGGCAAACGGTCGAGGTACTCTGCAACGCCAACTTGCTGCGCAGCTTGTTCAACCTGACGTTTTTGGTCTACCGTGAGCTTTAGCCCTGGGTGTAAACCTAAGCCAATGTTGTCACGCACCGACAAGTGAGAAAACAAGTTATGCTCTTGGAACAGCATGGAGAAAGGACGCTGATAGGGCTCTTTGTGCACAATCGACTCACGATCAACCCGAATGTCACCTTGGTCAGGATGGATAAACCCAGCCACCAACGCCAGCAACGTCGATTTTCCAGCCCCACTTGGTCCCATCAGCGACACAATCTGACCTTGCTCAATCGTTAAGTCAAAACGAAACAGCTCACGTTGGTAGGTGTACTGCACATCATCCAACACTAACATTACGCTCTCTCCTTCGTTTTCAATACTTTCTCAATCAAGGCAAAACAGCCCACACTCAACAACAACAAGGTCACCGATACCACCGCAGCCGCGTCCATCTGATAGCTGCCAAGTAACTGGAACAAATACAGAGGCAAAGTGCGGAACTCTTGCCCGCCAAACAACGCGATAGCACTTAAATCGCCAATCGCAAACATAAAGCTGATCGCAAACGCATGTGCGAATGGCTTGCGCAGCGCCTGCCACTCCACCACTTTAAAGCGTTGCCAGCCACGCATGCCTAAGCTGGCACACAGATACTGGTATTGCTGCTCGATGTGCAGTATTGGCTGTGCCAGCGTTTTGATCACGTAAGGCAAAGCCATCAAACCATTTACCAAAATCACAACAAAAAACGCCAAGCTAAAAACATCGGTAAATGATCGCAACAGCAAGAATAATCCGGTGCTAATCACCAAACCCGGCGTCACCAAAATAATGGTGCCGATTAGCTCAATCTGATCGGCTCGCGTATTTTTGTACTGCAATCGCCAACGGCGACTGGTCAACAATATAGACACGCCCGCAGCGACCGCAAGCGCACTGGCTAACCCTGCCACTTTGAGTGAGTTAGATAACGCAGACCAAAAACGTTCATCGGTTAAAACCGTCCAAACTTGTTGGTTGATGCCACTCAGTAACACCATCAATAACGGTGGTATCACCAGTAAAAAGGCACCTATGATCCAAAAGCTATCCCAAGCTTTTGACCACCCATGATCCTTCGTTAAATATTGCTGTACCGATGTGCTGCCAGCACTGATAGAAACAGGCTTTGTTAACTTCTGCACTCCAATGGCAAGCAGTCCACATAACAGCATCTGCCACAGCGCCAATAACGCCCCAGCTTGTAAATCAAAATCAAACTTAATCGCTTGGTAAATGGCCAATTCAATGGTGGTAGATTTTGGCCCGCCCCCCAATGCCATTACAGTGGCGAAACTGGTGAAGCACAGCATAAATACCAAACCACAAACGTGGGGAAGTTGCTGTCTTAAACGCGGCCATTCCACCCAACGAAACTTATTCCAATGGTTCATACCTAAATGCGCACACAGCTTATGTTGCTCGGCAGGAATAGATTCTAATGCTTGCAACAGCAAGCGCGCCGCGTAAGGTAAATTAAAGAACACATGGGCGAGTAAAATGCCGTTCAAACCGTAAATAGAAAATGGCAGTTTGCTATCGAAACTCTGTAGCCACTGCGCTAACAAACCGCTGTTGCCATAAATCGCTAACAGCCCGAAAACACCAACCAAAACAGGCAAAACTAGCGTCGATGCAAACAGCTTAAGCAGTAATGACTTACCCCAAAATTGGCGACGTGAAAGCGCGTGCGCAACTGGAATGGCAAAGCCAACACTGAGCAATGTGGAAAGAAAAGCTTGGTAGAAGCTGAACTTGGTGACATGTTGATAATACGGGTCGTCCCATACCACAGACACATCAAGTGAAGGGGCTTGAACAATCAAAGCACCTAGGGCAGAAACAACAAAGGTCGCGATGATCATCGCGACCCCTAAACCTATTTTTGGAACAGAATTCAAAGGTAAAACCTATCTCATTCAGATGAGGGGTGGAACGTCAGCTAAAACGTCAGTGCGCTTTGCCATTCGCGAATCCAAGACTTACGCATTTTTGCCACTTCATCAGCACTAAAGCTCAACGACTTGTTTGGAACGCTCAAGGTTTCAAAACCTTCAGGTAACTCAACGTCAGTAACAGGGTACATCCAGTTACCCGTTGGCATCGCTGACTGGAACTCATCACTTAAAATGAAATTCATAAATTGATCAGCAAGTTCTGAATTTTTTGCCCCTTTCACTTTAGCGGCGACTTCAACTTGCATGTAGTGACCTTCAGCAAAATTCGCCGTCGCAAACTTTGAATCGTTTTCCGCAATTAAGTGGTACGCAGGTGACGTAGTGTAAGAAAGCACTAAGTCCGACTCGCCGTTAAGGAACATGGAATACGCTTCTGACCAACCTTTCGTGACCGTTACGGTTTTGCTCGCTAGCTTCTGCCACGCTTGCGTCACATCGTCTCCATAGATGGATTTCATCCACAGCATCAAGCCTTGGCCCGGCGTTGACGTACGCGGATCTTGATAAATCACTTTCAAATCATCGCGCGTTTCCACCAGCTCTTTCATGCTTTTCGGCGGATTAGCCAGTTTCTCTGTGTTGTACACAAATGCGAAGTAGCCGTAATCGTACGGTACAAACGTCGTGTCGCTCCAACCATTTGGTAACACTGTGTTGGCCGTATCCACATTGTGCTCGGTAAGCAGACCGGTTTTCTTTGCTTCTGCCATCAGGTTGTTATCCAGACCTAACACGATGTCGGCTTTGCTATTACCGCCTTCAAGACGAAGACGATTCAGGATCGACACACCATCGTCCAACGCCACGAAGTTAACGTCACAGCCACATTTTGCTTCAAAAGCTTGCTCGATTTTAGGACCCGGCCCCCAATCTGCGGCAAAAGAATCGTAGGTATAAATAGTTAATGGGTTTTCAGCAGCAAACGCTGAAGTAGAGGTAATTGCAGCTAAGGCAATCAGACTTGAAGTGGTTTTCACTGCTCGCTCTCCATGAGTATTTCAGAGAAATAAGTTGAGCGGCACAGGGTTGAGGCGGCTATTAAGGACTTCCAATATCCAGACTCAATTCCTACGCCAGCATTATCTGGTTCAGGTAATACGGGTCCCTAGTTAAGAACTTAGGTCTCAGCGCCCAAATGCATTGATTGACTCAATGCTAAATGGGTTTGCTCCCCGATGAGTTGGATGGATTGTAAAGGTATTTGAGTGGTTACACAATCAGCTCACGAACGCTGGTCATAACCCCAACGAGGCACTAAACCTTGCTCAATACCTAAGTGGTCGAGAATTCTCGCCACCATAAAATCCACTAAGTCTTCAATGCTCTTCGGCTGATGATAGAAGCCCGGAGCCGCTGGCATGATGGTCACGCCCATTTGCGACAGTTTGTGCATGTTCTCCAGATGCAGCGTTGAGAATGGTGTTTCGCGAACCACGAGCAACAGCTGCCCGCGCTCTTTCATTACTACATCAGCGGCCCGTTCGATCAAGTTGTCCGACATACCGTGTGCTATGGCCGCAACGCTTCCCGCAGAGCATGGGCAAACCACCATTTGTTTGGGCGCTGCAGAACCAGACGCAACCGGCGAGAACCAATCGTCTTTACCGCAAACGGTGATGTTATTTGGATCACAGTTGAGATGTTCCACCAGCGCTTGCTTTGCGGCTTCTGGGCCACTTGGCAACTTAAGATTGTGTTCGGTTGCCATCACGACACGAGCCGCCGAAGAGATCAGAACGTAGACATGATAATCCGCCGCGACCAAACATTCTAAAAGGCGCAGACCATAAGGTGCACCAGATGCTCCAGTTAACGCTAAAGTGATGGCTTTTTCTGCTTGCTGCTGTTTGTTTTGCATAAAATCAGGCTTTTTGTTTAAGTTGCTCGAGGATCTTGCCGTGAATACCGCCAAAGCCACCATTACTCATCACGAGGATTTGGTCACCTGGCTGCGCACGTTCAACGATTTTCGCTACAAAGTTATCGATGTCAGCGTCAACAAAAGCAGGTTGCTGACATTGTTCCGCGATATCTTGCACCGACCATTCGATGTTGTCTGGTTGGAATAAGAACACTTCATCTGCGCTGTGTAGCGAATCCGCGAGTGTGTTTTTGTGCACGCCGCGCTTCATAGTGGCAGAACGAGGTTCCAACACGGCAAGAATGCGTTTTTCGCCTACCTTGTTACGCAAACCACCGACGGTGAGTTCAATTGCCGTTGGGTGATGCGCAAAATCATCGTAAACCGTCACACCTTGCTCTTCACCTTTTAACTCAAGACGGCGCTTGGTGTTAATGAAACGGCCCAGAGCCTGACACGCAAGCTCCGGCGTTACGCCAACGTGTCGCGCCGCGGCAATCGCCATCAGTGCATTATCAACGTTATGATCACCCACCAAATCCCATTCGACGGTACCGACCTTCTCGCCTTGCAGAGCAACTTCAAATTTTGAGCCATCGACCACTAATTTGTGCGCTTGCCAGTCGCCATCAACACCTGAAAACTGCTTTTCTGTCCAGCAACCACGCTCTAATACATCCGCCAAAGCTTGGTCTTGCTTCGGAGCTAAGATTAAGCCATTGCCGGGAACCGTTCGCACTAAATGATGGAATTGGCGCTTGATCGCCTCTAGATCATCGAAGATGTCAGCATGATCAAACTCAAGGTTGTTCATGATTAAGGTTCGAGGATGGTAGTGCACAAACTTAGAACGCTTATCGAAAAAAGCACTGTCATATTCGTCCGCTTCAACGACAAAAAACATGCTTTCGCCCAAACGAGCAGAGACTCCAAAGTTACCAAGAACTCCACCAACTAGGAAACCAGGTTGATAACCGCAGTCTTCGAGTATCCAAGCCAGCATGCTCGACGTGGTCGTTTTACCGTGTGTACCCGATACCGCCAATACCCAGCGATCGTGCAGCAAAAACTCGTTGAGCCACTGCGGACCAGAGGTGTAGCGCATGTTGGTATTGAGCACATGTTCAACACATGGGTTACCGCGGCTCATGGCATTACCGATCACCACAAGGTCTGGTTGAGGGTCGAGTTGAGACGGGTCGAAGCCTTCAATAATTTCAATACCTTGAGACTCAAGCAACGTGCTCATCGGTGGGTAAACGTTGGCATCAGAACCAGTGACTTTATGCCCTAATTGGCGCGCTAAAATCGCAGCGCCGCCCATAAATGTGCCACAGATACCCAAGATATGAATGTGCATAAACTAAACCTTGTAATGCGTTCTTTAATGCTTTCATTATCGCGATCACAACCAGAAAAGCGAGAGACTTTAGCCTTCTTCTTGCAGTCCCTTTCACAAATATGACAAGGTTGAACACAGACTGTACAACCTCTTGCTTACTGATGAATCCCTCAAACAAGTCTACAAATAAATTGAGATCTCAAACAGTTACTTCATTACCATTAAAAAGATCTGCGACTTAAACTTACATCCAGCGCAATCGTTTAACATCCATAAAGAGATGCTCACTTGCGCACTACCCCCAATGAAATGAAAATGTAAGGATTAACCATGTCAGGACTGCGCACCCTAGGCGAGTTCATTGTCGAAAAACAAGCGGATTTCCCCCACGCTAGCGGTGATCTATCATCCCTTTTAGCCTCCATTCGTTTAGCTGCAAAAATCGTTAACCGCGAAATCAACGCAGCGGGTCTCGGTGATATCACTGGTGCTGTAGGCACGGAAAATGTCCAAGGTGAAGACCAGCAAAAGCTCGATGTTTACGCGAACGATAAGTTCAAAGCCGCGCTTGAAGCTCGTGACCAAGTGTGTGGCGTTGCCAGTGAGGAAGAAGACGAAGCGGTTGCTTTCAACAAAGAGCTCAACCAAAACGCCAAATATGTGGTACTGATGGACCCACTTGATGGTTCTTCTAACATCGATGTGAACGTCTCTGTCGGTACTATCTTCTCTATTTATCGCCGTGTTTCACCTATTGGCACGCCAGCGACAGAAGAAGATTTCCTTCAGCCTGGTCATAAGCAAGTTGCCGCTGGTTACGTGATTTACGGTTCATCAACCATGTTGGTTTACACCACGGGTAACGGCGTAAACGGCTTTACTTACGACCCATCTATCGGCAGCTTCTGCCTTTCTCATGAAAACATGATGATTCCAGAAGAAGGCAAGATTTATTCGATCAACGAAGGTAACTACATTCGCTTCCCTCAAGGGGTGAAGAAGTACATCAAGTACTGCCAAGAGAATGTGCCAGAAGACGGTCGTCCATACACTTCGCGCTACATTGGCTCATTGGTTGCTGATTTCCACCGCAACTTACTGAAAGGTGGTATCTACCTTTACCCTAGTACGCAAAGCCATCCACAGGGCAAACTGCGTCTGCTTTATGAATGTAACCCAATGGCGTTCTTAATTGAGCAAGCGGGCGGTATTGCATCAGACGGCGTCAATCGCATCATGGATATCAAACCAACCGAATTGCACCAACGTGTGCCTTTCTTTGTTGGTTCTAAGAACATGGTTCGCAAAGTTGAAGAGTTCCTTGAACTGCACCGCGACGAAGAATAATTTCAGACCTTTGTCCAACGCGGCAGGTGTTTACCTGCCGCGTTTTTGTCGCTAAAGTGAAACGCGAATTTATCATCAGATGAAGCCGCTTCTGTGTGACTCATCGTTAATGAAAAGGAATATTCTAATGAGCTTAAACCATGTGCCAGCAGGCAAGTCGCTGCCTGAAGATATCTATGTCGTGATCGAAATTCCTGCAAATGCAGATCCAATCAAGTACGAAGTAGATAAAGACTCTGGTGCGGTATTTGTCGACCGTTTCATGTCTGCACCGATGTTCTACCCATGTAACTATGGCTACGTGAACAATACGCTGTCTCTTGATGGCGACCCAGTCGACGTACTGGTACCAACACCATACCCACTCATGCCAGGTTCAGTGATTCGCTGCCGTCCTGTTGGCGTTTTGAAGATGACGGATGAGTCAGGTGAAGACGCAAAAGTGTTTGCGGTTCCACACTCCAAAATCTCGAAAGAGTACGATCACATCCAAGATGTAAACGATATCCCAGAACTACTGAAAGCGCAGATCACGCAATTCTTTGAGCGTTACAAAGAGCTTGAAGCGGGCAAATGGGTGAAAGTGGATGGTTGGGCAGATGTTGCTGCCGCTAAAGCTGAGATCCTAGAATCTTACGAGCGCGCTCAGAAAAAATAAGCATCACGGCTGATACAAAATTAAAAAGAGCTGCTTTAGGGCAGCTCTTTTTAATTTTGTGTAAGTCAACTAGATAGGCGCGCCTGCAGAAGACATTCGGCCGGCGTCATAGTCATGCTGAAAGAAAGGGTCTAGGTCATCACAAATACCAAAATACGGACGCCCGATAACACCAAGCATATACGCGCTTTGTTCACAATACTCTTGCTTCCCTTGCTGATAACCCGTTTGATAGGCCATGATCAGTTCAGGCGTAGCATGATTAGTACTATCCAGTGCAGCGATACGATCTTCAGATAAAACTCTTAATCCATCTAAGGCAGACTGCTTACCAAACGCTTGCCAGTCGGTAGCATTACTCGAGGTCGGCAGGGTTGTTTGCGCGCATGCGGCAAGAATCAACGCCATTGATCCAATTACGAATACCTTCATCATGACTCCTTAGTGACCAGCTCGTCGCTATTGATAATGTCAGTATAGCTCACACCTTTTGACACCAATCTCCGGAAGCGATTTCTTCGGTCAGTTGTTCGGTATCTTGATACAAGTAGATCCAAGCTTGGCCAAACGGCGTGACGATACTCTCTCGACGATACTCTACTGGCACATCTTCCAACTTATCTAGCTCGGATAAGGTTTCATCATCAATCAGATACACTTCACCTTGTATCGAGCGCTGCCCGACAGACAACGCGGGATAAGGACCTAAGTCATAAAGTGCGAACTGAGCATCCGTTTCATGCTGACCAAGAAACTGGGCCGAGCTCAGAAAGTGATGATTACACTCTCCTTTACGCAAGGTCCCATATACAAAAACTAAATGCTGCATAACCACTCCTTAGTCATGAACTTTATGTACGCAGGTGAACAAGCTCTAATCGAACTCAAATTGATAGAGTAGGTCAACCGCACTATCTACACCAGAAACCGCCTCTAAATACAGATCTTGCATCAATCGATAACGCACTGTGAACTCGCCTAGTGAGTTAAAGATGCCGACGCCGTATTTCACCTGTAATCCCGGCAGAATGTAACCACTGACGGTCACTTGAGAATCATCGCCCGAACCCGCCGTATCCAATTGTAAATCTTGAACCCCAAAGGCTTCACCGATTTCACCAACCACGCGTCCACTCTTTGCCAAACTTAGGCCGATCAACGTGGTCGTCATAGCATTGCCTCCCGCTTCGCCATCAATGTCTTGACCGCGAAGTAGGTAAGAGAGCGCATTCGCTTGAGGCATCGCTGGCTCAGAGAATATCTCCACATTTGGATCCGATGCTGGTCCTGTTACACGCACACCAGCAATCACGTCATCTTGGGTATTATCTGGGTTTCGAATCGCCTTAATAGAAACGTACGGCTGATCTGCCGGACCATTCATTAAGATCTTACCTTCTTCAATCACCAAATCCTGACCAAAAGAACGGTAAGAACCGTCGACGATATTAACCTCCCCAACGATGAACGGACCTTTATCTTTCTGTGTCACATTGAGGTTACCTTTCAGACCACCTTTCAAGCCAAAGGCGGCCAGTTGGAAGTCATCACCGATTTTAATGTTGATATCCGTTTCAACATCAAATGGCATTGGCTCGATATCACTCACAGGCTGTAAGTTCTGGTCCAAAATCACGGTGTCGCTTGAAACACCAACCGCACTTGGTGGCAGCTCTTCAACCACAACTCGTCCCCAAGGCAGATTAATATTACCTTCGACCTTAGCAAGCTGCGGTGTGACATCAATAGTCATGTCCGGCTCAACTTTGATTTTTACCATTGGTGGAAGATCCACCTGAAGCTCTTTCGCAAATACGCGCGCTTTGGTATGCCAATTTTGTAGATCCTGCCAATCGGCCTCACCGGTCACTTCCAACTCACCATCTGGCGTCATGATACCCGCATCAAGATCCGCTTGGTGACCTTTAAAGTTGATCGCGACCTGACCGGAGTTAATGTCTATCGGCGTGACTTCACCTTGTAGCTTCATTTGATCAATCAAGAACTGACCGTTGACTTTAGGGTGCATAACATCACCAGATATCGCCAAATCAGTATTCATATTCGCTTTGAATAGGCTGTACTCACCTATCAACGGCGCTAAGAAATCCAGATGGAATGTCGATAGCGAGACCTTACCGTCAATCTCAGGCTGCTCAGACGTTACATCGACCAAAGAAACCTGACCAGATAAGTCACCGTTGTCTCTCACATCAAATAACCACTCAGCATCTAACTTGTCTTTTGCCAGCGCCGCTTTAAAGCTAAAGCTTTCCCAACCAAGTGTTATCGGCTGCTCTAGTGCTTGCTCTACTTGACCTTTAGGCATATCAACGTTCACCGTGACTTCCGGCTTCATCTCTGGTGCCCATTTTGCTGTTGCTTGCGCGTTGACCGACCCTTGTAATTTCGTCTCTGGCGGCAGGAACTGCTTGATTTGTTCAAAGTCAAAGTCGTTCACGGCTAACTTGGCTTCGCCACTTTGACCAACACTAATATCTTCGGTCAAACAAACACTCGAATTGGCTTGCAGCCAACAATGTGCTTGAACATCAGCGATTTGTTTATCAATGTTGACTTTAACCGCCGTCGATTTCTGCAACGCCCAAGGTCCCTGCGGCGTGCTCAAAGTAAGACGACGCAATGCACCATCCCAGCTCATTTGCGGCTTCTGTATGAATGAGCCTTCAATTTCTAAGCTGGTTGATACAATGTCAGACACCACATCTAGCGTCAGTTGGTGCAGTTTTTCATCCCCAGAAACTTCAAGGTCTGCACTATCAACTTTAATGTCGTCGTAGGTAATGTTGTTCGCAATGAGGCTTAAGTTCGCTTTCGGTGCTGGCAGAGGCGTCACATCCCCCTTCAAAGTTATGTTTTCGACGTTTGCTTGCTGCTGCCAGCTCACTTGATTTAGCGCTAGGTCTAATTTGATGTCAGGCTCTTTCAAGCTACCACGCAGCGCCACGTTGCCTTGCATCTTACCCGCTAGATCCGGAACACTTTTCGCAAAATCGGGGAAGTTAACCTCAACATCCATTAATATCTGCTTATCAATCTTACCCTTGGCACTCAATTGGTTAGGGCCATGAGAAAGCGCTAAACCTTGCGTGGTAAGCTGAATGTCTTCACCTTTGCCATTCTTATCAGACGCTTCCAGTTGGCCTTCCACATTCAGCGGATAACCGCGCAAAATGCCATCGATATCTAACTTAGGTAAACTGACTTGCCAACCGCCTTGTTCTGTTAAAGAACCTGAAGTCGAGAGGCTGCCACTGATATCGCCTTCCGCTTCTTCCCATTGAAGCCCTGGTTGAATATGTTGCAAATTAAGGTCAGCTTGCCAGTTGATTGGCGCAGCCCAATTCGCCATCACCTGACCGGATAGCTCACCGCCCAATGTTTTGACTACCAGGCTTTCAAGATCGATTTGCTCTAATGTGCCTTTGCCGTTTAGTGCAACATCTACAGCAGGAATATCTTTACCCGAAGCTTGTGTTTCTAGTGCCACAGCGTATCCGTCCAGGGAACCTTTTGCAGATAAACTTGGTACCGATACTTGATAATCACTTTGACCGATTAACGGCCATTGTGCTTGTACATTTTTGATTGCAACATCAAAGGGTAACTGCGCTTTCAGGGGCTGAAGTTCACCTTTGATCTCCGCTTCGACTAGTTCAGATAAGGTCGCAGTGAGAAAAAGGTCTCCCACCGAACCAGCAGCTGACAGCGACAGCTTTTGTCCCTTCGCATCCGCTTGCTTCACCAGCGCATCGAGCTGTGCTTTGAGAGGATAGTCAGCAGAAAGCGTTACTTGCGTGCTTAACTTACCTTCCACTTCAGGCATATCGAGCTCTAATGTTTTCACATCAACACGGTCGCCCCCCGCTTTCGCTACAGCACCAAGGTGGTGAACGATCACCGGCTTCTCACCTGCAAGCTTGAAGTTATGAACATCGAGGCGTCTTACTTCCACAGTGAGTGGAATCCACACCTCAGGTAACACAATATCTTGCGGCGGAACGTCAGCGTCTTTCGGCTCGTCGGTGGCGGCTTCAGGTTCAGCTTCACTTGGAGCCAGTGCAACATTGATGTCTTTTAATGCCGTCGGCGCAATCACTAAACGGTCGCCTTGCATAGAAAGCCCGGTAGAGAAATCTTGCCAGTCAATTTGGTTGCCTAAAATGTTTAAGTTAATGTCATCAAAACTGACCTTATTAACAAAAATAGGGACTGGTGTACTGACTGTACGTAATGGCGGAGTCTCCTCTGGCTCTTCGCCTGCCGGAGGGAGCTCTGGCATCTGAAAGTTAACACCTTGCAGGGTTAGCTCATCGACACAGACTTTAGGGTCAAAGAAACAACGGAAGTTAACCGCTAACGCTAAACGATCGACTTTTGCGTCGATGTTCAAAGATTCGTCGACAAAACTGACGTTCTGTAGCTCAAAACGAGGAAATAATGAGCCCTGAACTTTCTCTATTTGTAATTGCGGTAAAGCCTTTTCTGCTCCCCACAACGCGAGCTTAAGACCAGGGTGAGTAAATAGCACTGTCGCAACAAAAATGATGAGCAACAGCAATAGACCAATCAAACTTAGCGACAGCCATTTGGTCCACTTAAACATCATTTTGATCATAACTCAGGCCCCAATGAGAAGTGGATGCGGAACTCTCTTTCTGGTTTTTCATCCAGTCCCCACGCAAAATCAAAGCTAACCGGTCCAACCGGAGACGCCCAACGGATACCCACACCAGCACCCGATTTCCATTCAGGTGTTTCGTTAAATGCATCACCAATATCGTAGAAGGTGGCTGCCCACCAGTTTCCATACACGCGATATTGATACTCTAATGTGCTGCTGACGATGTATTTACCACCCGTCAAGGCGCCACTTTCATCCACAGGTGAAATAGACTCGTATCCATAACCACGAATGTTGTTATCACCACCAGCGAAGAAACGCAGAGAAGGCGAAAGCTTTTCAAATTCCTCAGTGATGTTCGCACCACCTTCTAAACGGAACAAACCACGATGATTATCACCGATCCCGCGGATCCAAGATGATCGCCCTAATAGGCGCAATACTCGCGTTTCTGACAGCAAAGCAGGATCACCATATTCGATCGTTACACTTTGCTTATCCCCCCACATTGGCATGTTGCCACCACGGACACGAGTTCGTGAAAAAGTGGCTCCGGGTAACACAAATTGCACCCCATCATCTTGCAGACCTTGAGAGAAGTTTTCGTACAAGTGACGAACATAAATGGTTTTATGCCAGCCGCCATCGGTTAGCCAATGTCGCTCAACTGCTAGGTTGGATTCCAAACTCTCCGTATCTCGGTTATCAAGGTGCTTTAAACCAAATTGCAGTTGGTAGTATTCACGCAATACTTCATCAAGCGGGATTTTGTAGCCTGCCGTGATCGTCTGTTCTGGCTTTGATAGTGATAACGCCGTATTAAAGCTGTGGCCACGTGAACTAACCCATGGTTTTTTCCATTTTAACGTGCCACGCACACCAGTATCGGTCGAGTAACCAAGACCGGTTTCTATTTGGTTTTTTGACGCTGGCGCGAGCGAGACCTTAATTGGCAATTCGCGTCCCTCATCCAATTTACTTAAATCAGGCTCCACAAAAACCGATGAAAACCAATCGGTATTAGACAGATTTTGGTTGTACTCCCCCACTTGCGAAACCAAGTAAGGTTCACCAATTTCAAAAGGTCGCATTGATTCAACACGGTTTTCCCAAATCTGACTGCCAGTAATGTTAATCGGACCAAAGTGATAACGAATACCACTGTCATAATGCAAACGCACATTCGCTTCATTGAAGTCAGGAATCACTTCAAGTTTGCTGAGCTTGTAATCACCATTGAAATAACCACGCTGCAACGCCAAGTTACGAATACCCGATTTCAGGCTATCGTATTCGCCTTGATTCAATACTTTGCCGACTTTAAGCGGTGAACGTTCAATAAGTTTGGCGAACTCTTCATCGTCTTTTGCTTCACCTGTGATCACCACATCCATGACTTTCACTTTCACAGGTAAACCCGGCTTGATGCTGACGATCAACTCATCATTCCCTTCCGGAATAGAGTATGAAATTTTTGCATGATAATACCCAAGCGCATTAAGAGCTTCAGTGATACTTTGATCTAATCTCGCTTGAAAGCGCAGGGAAGTGGAGTAGTCCTTCGCTGGAATGGACGACAGGTACGCACTGACATTCTCTTCTAAAGCGCCATCGATGCCTTTTAAAGTCAAAGAAACATCGGCAGAGGCACCATGAGAAAAGGCAAACAGGCCAACAATGGTGAGGAGAGCTTTTTTTATCATGCTTTTTTGGCTGAATGAGGTTAAGTAAACGTAAATAATGATAACGCCAATTAAAGTCTAAGTCTGTAATATTAATAGGTTTAACGCGGTCTATGTCATCACAGCATCAGATACAGACGAAATGAAAAAGTTCGCAAATTTAAGACACGTATTGAAGGACAAATACCATGCTCAACAAACAAACATTGATCAGTATAGAAGATGCCTTGCCAGGTAGAGATCAACCGATGCAGGTTGAAGATCATCATTTTGTAAATAAATCTAACTTAAAGGCACCATTGGAGCCGCATCAACAACAAATTCTGCTGGGAATGGGCTGCTTTTGGGGTGCTGAGCGCGTATTTTGGCAACTGGATGGGGTTATCTCCACTTCGGTTGGCTACGCCGGTGGATATACACCCAATCCTACTTATGAAGAGGTGTGTACGGGTAAAACAGGCCATACAGAGGTAGTACGAGTCGTCTTCGATGAACGCGTGATTTCCTTAGAAAAACTACTGGCCGTTTTTTGGGAGAGACATGACCCAACCCAGGGGATGCGTCAAGGTAACGATCTGGGCACACAATACCGTTCGGCGATTTACACTTATTCCGCGAAGCAGCAAGAGAGCGCAGAAAAATCGAAGCTCTTGTATCAACAAGCACTGCAAGAGGAACTACGCGCGAATATCACCACTGAGATACAGCCAGCGGGCCCGTATTATTTTGCCGAAACTTACCACCAGCAATACCTGGCTAAAAACCCTGACGGTTACTGCGGTATCGGTGGTACAGGTGTTTGCTTTCCACCCAGCTTACAAAGTTAGTTCCTACAACTAACTCAAACCCAAAAGAGCGACCGAATAGGTCGCTCTTTTTTGAAATCGAAAACTAAATTCAAGCCAACGGGCTCTTAAACAGACAACGAAGCAATCACTTGGTTGACTTCTTTAAAGATGGTGAGTCTTTTCTGATCGTTGACGTCAGGGAGCAAAACTTTGCCATTGTCGAACTGAAAACATCCAACCCCAGCAATAAAGAATTGACCTTTGAACAACGTTTTAACGAAACGTGCCACTTGTAATGGTCGGTATACAGCAAACTCACGTAGCATAACTCACCTCAATTCCTTTGAGAAAACACGGATTGCTTATTTATCCTCTGCAATCTTGATGCGCAATCTGCGACGAGGTTCATTTTAGCAAATTCTAAATATAACGCAATATTACACCACCCCATACGTTAAATAAATGTTATCAACAGTTCTACAAATTTCCTAGATCTGGATATATACTGGAAAACTTCCAACTCGTACGGAATATAACAATATGAAAACTAAGACTCTCCTACCTCTACTATTGGCTATAACGCCAAGCTTTGCGTTTGCACACAACCTATCTGTCGGTGAGGCCGTTCCTTCTGCCAAGGTCGCGGCTTATGGCGAGATTGTTTTGCAGGGTGAGGGCGTGGCATACCAACCATGGGCAACCCAGCATATGCAGGGTAAGGTTCGTGTTATTCAAGCAATCGCAGGTCGTAGCAGTTCAAAAGAAATGAACGCCCCTTTGATGTCAGCAATAACCGCCGCGCAATTCCCGCAAGAAAGCTACCAAACAACTACGATCATTAACCAAGATGATGCAATCTGGGGGACAGGTTCGTTCGTGAAATCTTCAGCCCAAGACAGCAAAAAAGAGTTTCCTTGGTCATCTATGGTTCTGGATGAAAATGGCGTAGTCGCCAACACTTGGGATCTTAAAGAAGAAAGCTCTGCCATTATTGTTCAAGACAAAACAGGCAAAGTGCTGTTTGTAAAAGAAGGCGCACTTGAGCAAGATGAAATTGCAAAGGTGATCGAGCTAATTAAACAGAACATCTAGTCTCGTTGCTTGGCTCCTTAATATCCGTAGTACGCAGTATAAGGAGCCATGCGACCAAACTTAAAGCTTGAGCCTAGTTTAACGCTCAGTGATTCCACCAAGGAGACTGTCTCATATTCGGCGACATCGCATGTGTTGACGTAAATTTTCCCACTAGCCAACAAAAGAGTGAACTTTTACTCATTATGGGTGTTATATTATAACAGTCGGTAAGAGGAGCTCAGATGTACCACCACCAGCAAAAGATACGGAAGCATTGGCATCGCACTGTTTTATTTTTCAGTGTCGCGTTGCTGATCGCTTGGAACTTTGCGGTAATCCTTCATCAAGTTGATCTGACTCCCGAACACCACACACACCATCATTGCCAGCTATTTTCTGGGGTTCAGCACGGCATAGCCAAAGCTCAACCGACCCTATCGACGCCAACATTTACGCGCATCCAATACCATGATGTCTTTCAGCGCCTTGTTAATAGTGAAGACATTCGTGGTGCAGCTCGTGCCCCGCCTTATTTTGCTTAATTTCCAAACTATTCCACACTCAACATAATTTGTGCGTATTCCTGCACCTAACGTGTCAGCGAATCGCACCTTAGTAAATACAAATCTGATCCGGTATTGCTCGGGTTAGTGCCAGCAAAATTAGGAAACACAAAATGTCATCGAAACATGTTTTAGCGCTTGTCATTGGTCTCTCTTTATCGACAGCAGCAAATGCGGACGAATACCGCCAGCACGGTGCTCATGTGCATGGTCACGTCGAATTTAATATCGCCCAAGATGGAAAGGATCTGTTAGTGGAGATTACTGCTCCCGGTGCCGATGTGGTCGGTTTCGAGCATGCTCCAGAAAATGAACAACAAGAGCAAGCACTTAAACAAGCCATTGCCACCCTAGAAGACAGCAACACACTGTTTGCTATTAACGCGCAAGCCAATTGTGATATTGAAGAAGCTTACGTAAACCATAACCTCAGCAACCCTCATGAAGACCATGATCATAGCGAGCACGACCATGATGACCATGCAAATCACGATCATGAAGGGCACGAACACCATGATCACCACAATGAACATCATGATGAACATGAGCACCATGACGGTCACGATGCTCACCATGAGGAGCATGAAAATGGCGGACATGGTGAGTTTTCGGTGCAATATCGATTCAGATGTGACCAAGTTAACCAACTCAGTCACATTCAAACCGACTGGTTTAATCAATTTCCAACGACTGAGTCAATCAACGTCAATATATTCACTGACACCATGCAATCAGCCATCAAACTGAGCAAAGATAACTCCCAAATCGTAATCAAATAACACGAGTGGCGTGTAAGTACACACTTACACGCCAATGCTTTGGTGATTTAGTATGACTGAAATCATGTCAAATGTTGTTGAGCTAAATAATGCCCAGTTTGTCTGGCCCGGTTCAACACACGCAACCATTCATATTCCACAGTTACATATTGCCCAAGGTGAGCACGTATTTATCAAAGGTCCCAGTGGCTGCGGTAAATCTACGCTGCTTGCCCTACTAACTGGCATCAACACGTTAACATCAGGCTCTCTATCCGTACTGAATACTGACCTTGTTAGTTTAAGTGCAAGTCAAAGAGACAAATTTCGCGCCGATCACATTGGCTATATCTTTCAGCAGTTCAATTTATTGCCTTATTTAAACGTGCTTGAAAACGTACTACTGCCTTGCCAATTCAGTCAAATACGACGTGGCCGCGCGCTTTCAAGAACGTCATCTCAAACGTTAGAAGAGCAAGCTCAAGCTCTGCTTGAAAGGCTCCACCTACCCAGCGAGCTTCATGTTCGTCCGGTATCGGAACTGAGCATTGGCCAACAACAACGTGTTGCGGCTGCACGAGCACTCATTGGGTATCCGGGGTTAGTGATTGCTGACGAGCCAACCTCCGCTCTAGACCACGATAACCGTAAAGCGTTTATTGAACTCCTGATGGAGCAAACGAATCAAGCCAACGCTACGCTGATCTTCGTCAGTCACGATCCAACGCTTGAGCCCTTATTTGACCGCACACTTAACCTACCAGATATTAACCAAGCATCTAACCTAGGAGCCGTATCATGAGCGCTGTTGCAAAGCTCGCGTGGAAGAGCTTAATCAATCGTAAGGCGACGGCAATATTAACCATCATGACAGTCGCGATTTCTGTCATACTCCTTTTAGGAGTAGAACGCATTCGTACTCAGGCAAAAGATAGCTTCGCCAATACAATTTCAGGCACCGACCTCATCATTGGCGGCCGTTCTGGACAAGTGAACTTGCTGCTCTACTCTGTGTTTCGCATTGGCAATGCCACCAACAACATTGACTGGAAGAGCTACCAAGAGTTTGCCAATCATCGAGCAGTAGATTGGGCGATTCCAATCTCACTTGGCGACTCGCACAAAGGATTCCGAGTCATGGGAACCAACCACAGCTATTTTGAACACTATAAATTCGGAAGTAAGCAATCACTAACCTTTTCAGAAGGCCAAGAATTCAATGGTTTATTTGAAACCGTGCTCGGTTCTGATGTCGCAAAACAGCTGGGGTATCACGTCGGTAGTGAAATCATCATTGCCCACGGCATTAGTGATGTAGGCTTTAGCCGACATGACAACCTGCCATTCAAAGTTGTCGGGATTCTTGCGCCCACTGGCACGCCAGTCGACAAAACCGTCCATGTCTCGCTAGAAGCCATCGAAGCCATCCACGTCGGATGGGAAAGCGGTGCACGTTTAGGCCCAACACCCAAGGCACAAGACCTCAAAAGCAGAGACTTTCAGCCCAAGCAAATTACCGCGATGCTGGTCGGTTTGAAATCTCGTATTCAGACTTTCGCCCTACAAAGGCAAATCAACACTTATCCCAAAGAACCGCTTAGCGCGATTATGCCCGGGGTTGCGTTGCATGAACTGTGGGGAATGATGTCTGTTGCCGAGCAAGCCTTAATGGCAGTGTCTGGCTTTGTGGTGATTGCAGGATTACTCGGCATGCTAAGCAGCTTATTAACCAGCTTGCAGGAGCGCCGCCGTGAAATGGCGATTTTGCGCGCTATGGGAGCAAGACCTCGTCATGTTTTCTCATTGTTGATCAGCGAAGCCAGTCTACTTACTGCTGCCGGAATTGTGACCGGAGTGGCAGGGCTGTATGCCATTCTCGCCATCGTGCAACCCATCATTCAACAGCATTATGGAATACATCTGACTTTAAGCCTCTTATCGCCCTATGAATGGATGCTATTAGGTTTCGTACAATGCGCTGGAATTGTAATTGGTTTCATCCCGGCTTTTCGCGCCTATCGACAGTCACTAAGTGACGGAATGACAATAAGGATTTAATAAAATGTGGAGAAAAATACTCGCAAGTTGCTTGCTGATCATCTCATTTATAGCGCCAGTACTCGCAAGCGAGGAGCCATTAACGCTCGACTGGATTGATCTAGTACCTGAGAAAGAACGCAAACTGTTCGACAGTGTGGGCATGCCAGCTTCTGATCACAGTGGCGGAGCAGCGCAACAATCTAAAATTGGTAACGTTCGACCAGAGCTAAATGGAAGCCAAGTTAAAATCCCAGGTTTTGTCATCCCGCTTGAAGGTGACGCGAATACCGTCACCGAGTTTTTGTTGGTGCCATACTTTGGAGCTTGTATCCACGTACCACCACCGCCACCAAACCAAATCATTTACGTGAAGTTTCCCAAAGGCGCACCCGTTCAAGAACTGTGGGATGTCATATATGTGGTTGGGGAGTTGAAAACCGAAACGATAAGCCACGAGCTGGCTGAAACGGCTTACGTTATTGAGGGATCGAAAATAGAAGCCTACGACGATATGTAGTTTAAGTCGTTGACATGCATCGGTACACCTAAGGCGTCACATCGGCGCCTTTTTTAGTTCTGTGTTACACGATATAACGAGACAAATACGTTAATACGCCAACATAAATAACCAAAAGAAACGCTATCGACAGGTGCTTTTTTAATTTACCTGCTTCTGAGAACTTCATTGTCCCTCCAAAATAACGATAACAATTTTAACAACTCATTATCATTTTGGATAGCCCTATTCGTTCAAAAACTGAGAACTCCTATCTGGTCGCCTGGTTAGATAAGGTGTAAATTTAAACAAGCGAACAGCGCAGTTCTTGGTAGGAAAATTAATGGCAGAACCGACAAAGCAACCTGTTGTCATCGAACATCAGTCAAACGCACAAAAAAATACGCAACAAGAAAAGAAGCAGGGCTACATCAAAGACAGTGCCAGCAAGGTAAAAACCATTGCCCAAATACACGGTCTTGATGCCTTACTGCAAACCGATCCACCAGCCAAATCCGCGCTTGAAAGAGCCCAACTGCGTGAACAGAGACGCCAAGAACAGCGACAAAAAAACCTAGAGCAGATTTTAAAGCTAGCACACAGTTCATGCCGAGATGAAACTGCCGGAGAGCCCGACCAAGACTGGTTGTATCGTTTTTTTGAAATGGCTCAAGACATCCATAACAGCGCGATGCAAAAGTTATGGGCTCAAGTGATGAAGCGTGAAGTGACAAACCCAGGCTCGACGTCTATGAAAGCGCTCAAAGTCCTCAAAGATATGTCACCAAAAGAAGCACAAACTCTGCAAAGAGCCGCCTCTCTGGCGTGCAGTTTTGGAGGGGATCACAGTCGCAAGCTGTTAATTGGTTATAAAGCGCAAGGAGGAATATTTAGCTTCGGCAAACGAGACATCGCCAACAGCTTAAACATGGGAAGTTTTCAGCTGCCCTATTCAAGTTTGTTGCTGTTGATTGAACTAGGGTTACTGCATAGTACCGAGCTTGAATCTGGCGAAATTGGTATCGAGACGCAATTGATCCTCACCTACCAAGGTAAAAACTTGTCGCTGAACGTGAACAGCAAAGGCGTCCGCCTTTTATATTACCGCTTCACGCCAACAGGCAATGAGCTCTGTACCTTGCTCGGTAACAAACCACATGCCGACTACTACGACCAAATGCTTGCGCTTTTAAATCATAGATTTAGTGTCCATAGTGACGCTAAAAGTACGGTTCATCATACCGTGTAGGCAGTTCGAGAAGCATTTGACCACCCATGATCTAAATGCTTCTTAAGCCGCTCAAAGAGCTTGAGGTCACCAATGATCCAAATGCTTATTTATCGGATCACTGCACGCGACTTAAGCGCTTCCAAGCACAAGTCCACCAGCTCATCGACGCTTTTTTCGCCCGCTGGTAAATCGACTTCCGGATTCTTCGGTGCTTGATATTCAGAATCAATACCAGTGAAGTTAGGAATTTCTCCCGCACGTGCTTTGCGGTACAAACCTTTAGGATCGCGACCTTCGCAGACTTCTAGAGATGCATTGACGAACACTTCGATAAACTCACCTTCTGGCAATAAGTCGCGCACTAGCTGTCGCTCTGCACGATGCGGTGAAATGAACGCCGACAACACAATTAAGCCTGCATCCGCCATCAGTTTAGCCAGTTCACCAATACGACGAATGTTCTCGCGACGATCCTGTTCAGAAAAGCCCAAATCGCTACACAGGCCATGTCGCACATTGTCACCATCCAATAAATAGGTGTGGTAACCCAATGTTGCAAGGCGATTTTCCAACGCCCCTGCTATGGTTGATTTACCCGCTCCAGATAAGCCAGTAAACCACAATACGGCAGGTTTTTGCTTCTTTAATTCAGCACGAAACTGTTTATCGACCGAATGCTGGTGCCAAACAATGTTTTCATCTTTTACCGTCGTTTCGGCAGTCATAACGTATCCTTGTAAATATCGGAATTAAAACGGGAAGAAGACCGGAATCAAAGTAAGTACTAATACAGAGTACACAATCGAAATCGGCACACCAATTCTCACATAGTCGGTCAATTTATAATTTCCTACGCTGTACACCAGTAAGTTGGTTTGATAACCGTAGGGAGAAATAAAGCTCGCACTGGCGCCAAACAAGACCGCCATAATGAATGGCATCGGATCAACGCCATAACCGACCGCCATGCTATAGCCAATAGGAAAAGAAAGCGCAGCCGCGGCATTATTCGTCACCAGTTCAGTAAGAACTAATGTCATGATGTAAGTTGCGACCAAGGCTCCAAACACGCCCCAGCCATTGAACGCTTCAATAAACATCGCTCCCATTCTCTCTGACAAGCCGGAAGAGATCATCAATTGAGCGATGGACAAAGCAGAGCCGACAATCACAACGATATCAATTGGGAAACGGCGGCGCAGTTCTGAAATCTGTACAATGCCAAACGCGATAAGTGCAATAAGATACGCGGCAAGGCCTTTAATAATCGGTACTAGTTCTAATAGCGCACACCCAATTACGGCAGCAAAACCCAGTAGCACGATGGAGGATTTATTCGTATCAAGCCGAGCGCTAGAGTCCAAATCATGCACTAAAACAAACTCTTTACGATGAGCTCGGCGCTCCGATTCAAAACGCTTGCCCGGAACCAGAACTAACGTGTCACCTGGCGCTAAGGTAATGCTACCCAAACCGCCCTCTAGGCGCTCATGGCCACGACGAATAGCGACAACAACGGCATCAAAGCGGTCACGGAATCGACTCTCTTTAAGTGTTTTATAGCAAAACGTCGCGGATGAGCTCACCACAACTTCAATAAAATTTTGCCCATTCAAGTGCTGCTGACCAAAAAGCTTGAGGCCCGGAATTTCTTGCAGGGTCGCGACGCTCTCAACATCACCACAAAACAACAAACGGTCTTTCGCATTGAGTACGAAATCCGGTCCTACAGAGGAAACCGTCACGCCATCTCGTACAACCTCCGCAAGAAACAGTTTGCGCAGCGCACGTAAATTATTCTCGCTGACCGTGCGCCCAACTAACGGTGAACCAGGCTCTACGCGAGACTCAAGAAAATACGGTAAATCTTCTTGGCTTTGATCATCGTAGTTCGGCAGTAAGTAACTGAGCGGGATAAGAATCAGCATTCCTCCCACCAACACCGCCAAGCCAATCATCGTGGGTGTAAAAAAGCTCAGGCTCGGCAAACCGGCATCTTCAACAAAGCTGTTGATGATTAAGTTAGTCGACGTACCTATCAAAGTTAATGTGCCACCAAAAATAGCCGCGTAAGACAGCGGGATGAGTAATTTCGAAGGCGCATGCTGCTGATTACGCTTAATCGCCCCAATCAATGAGACAACCACGGCGGTATTATTCGTGAATGAAGAGAGCAAGGCCGTTGATACACCGAGCTTAGCGATCACACTACCTAACTGGCCTTCAGAAATACTACGGCTCACCCAACTGATCAGTAACGTTTTTTCTAAAGCACACGATGCAAGAATCAACAGAACCAGAGTCAATAACGAAGAGTTGGTAAAGTTGGATGCGATCGTGGCTGAATCCATCATTCCCGCCATAAATGCAATAAAAGCGGCACCCGCAAAGACATAACTAGGCTTAATTTTTGTGACAAGCAAACAAGTGATAATGCCAAGCAAAATCGCTAATACAAACCCTTGTTCCCACATAGCCTTTCCTTACCAAATCGCCCAAAGGGCACAACAACGGCTCATTTATCCGTGAGACACCAGACAAACGAGTAAACAGACCAAAATCAGCGCAAGCGAAAAGAACATCAGAATGCTCGGTTTTCTTGGGCTTCACCGAAGCATTCTGGTATTAGGAGAATAACCTAACTGCATTTCGCAACTCAGTTAGGCAGCGACGCCCCAAGCACAACAACAGATAGAATCAGAGCTTATCGTGCTCGAGCGCGCCAATTACTTTTTCAGCAATTGGCTGACGTCTTTTGCTTCCCAGTGTGGGAAGTGTTTACGCACAAGTGCATTCAGCTCAACTTCAAACGCAGAGATGTCCGTCAAGTCGCGCTCAACCACCGCGAGGCTTTCTTTGACCATGCCTGCACCAACCGTCACGTTCGTCAGACGATCGATAATGATGAAGCCGCCGGTATCAGCACAATCTTGGTAATTGTCCAGCGCAACTGACTCATTGAGAGACCATTCACACAAGCCAATACCATTCAATGGCAGCTCTGCCGCACTATGAGTTGATAGGTTGTTGATATCATATTGGTGACGAATCGCTTCAACATGGCCCACAGTTTTCTTACCCGCGATTTTGATGTCGTAGTCACGACCCGGTTGCAGAGGTTGCTCTGTCATCCATACCACATCGGCAAGCAAGTGGTTTGTGGTTTCCACTTGAGCATTGTCTAGGACAATCAAATCGCCACGGCTAATATCGATCTCATCGCTTAGCGTCAGAGTGACCGCTAACCCAGCACGAGCTTCCTCAATATCACCATCAAACGTAACAATGCGTGCAACAGTTGACGTTTTCCCCGATGGCAATGCTTTGATGGCATCACCGACTTTGATCGAACCTGAAGAAATCGTCCCCGCAAAACCACGGAAATCGAGGTTAGGACGGTTAACGTATTGCACCGGGAAGCGGAACTCACCCGCACCTTTTTCTTGATCCACATCTACCGTTTCAAGAAGTTCAAGCAATGACGGGCCTTTAAACCAGCTTAGGTTTTGCCCTTTATCCACCACATTGTCACCTTCAAGCGCCGAAATCGGGATGATTTGAATATCAATATCCCCGGTCAGATTCTCAGAAAACTTAAGATACTCATCGCGGATTTCTTCAAAGCGCTCTTGAGAGTAATCCACTAAATCCATCTTGTTGATCGCCACAACAAAGTGTTTCAAACCCAGTAGGTTGGAAATAAAAGAGTGACGACGAGTTTGATCAAGAATGCCTTTGCGTGCGTCGACTAAGATCACCGCTAAGTCACACGTCGATGCGCCTGTTGCCATATTACGCGTGTACTGCTCGTGCCCAGGAGTATCGGCGATGATGAACTTACGTTTCTGCGTCGAGAAATAGCGGTAAGCCACATCAATCGTGATCCCCTGCTCGCGCTCAGCTTGTAAGCCATCTACCAACAACGCAAGGTCAGGCTTTTCACCCGTGGTGCCCACACGTTGGCTGTCTGAGTGCACTGCCGCTAGCTGATCTTCATAAATTTGTTTTGAGTCATGGAGTAAGCGACCGATTAGTGTACTTTTACCGTCATCTACCGAGCCACAAGTCAAGAATCTAAGTAACGACTTGTACTGGTGTTGTGTTAAATAGCCTTCGATACCAAGCTCGGCTAATTGAGCTTCAACTGCACTGTTCATTATCTTTCCTTAGATCCTTTAGAAGTAACCTTGACGTTTTTTAAGCTCCATCGATCCTGACTGATCGTGGTCGATCGCTCGACCTTGGCGCTCACTCGACGTTGCCACCAGCATCTCTTCGATAATGCCGGTCAAAGTGTTCGCTTCAGACTCGATAGCCCCAGTTAATGGATAACAACCAAGAGTACGGAAACGCACACTCTTCTCTTCGATCACTTCACCCGGTTGAAGCTCCATACGATCATCATCAACCATGATCAGCATGCCGTCGCGTTCAACAACTGGACGTTTGTCAGCGAGATAAAGCGGTACGATCTCGATGTTTTCTAAATAGATGTATTGCCAGATATCAAGCTCCGTCCAGTTCGAAAGTGGAAATACACGAATGCTCTCCCCTTTATTAACCTGACCGTTGTACGTCTTCCACAGCTCTGGACGTTGATTTTTAGGGTCCCAGGTATGGTTCTTGTCACGGAACGAATACACTCGTTCTTTTGCGCGTGATTTTTCTTCATCACGACGAGCGCCACCAAAAGCAGCATCGAAGCCATATTTGTTTAGCGCCTGCTTAAGACCTTGCGTTTTCATGATGTCCGTATGCTTTGACGAGCCATGAACAAACGGACTGCAGCCCATTGCTAGACCTTCTGGGTTCTTATGTACCAAGAGCTCAAAGCCGTATTTGGCAGCGGTGCGATCGCGAAACTCAATCATCTCGCGGAATTTCCAGTCCGTATCGACATGCAAAAGTGGGAATGGAATTTTGCCCGGGTAAAACGCTTTACGCGCTAGGTGCAGCATCACTGATGAGTCTTTACCAATCGAATACATCATGACTGGGTTATCAAACTCAGCCGCAACTTCGCGGATAATATGGATACTCTCCGCTTCGAGTTGTTTAAGGTGAGTTAAACGTTGTTGGTCCATGTTTTGTATTTCCTTTTTAAGCTTGAAGGCGCATTACGTCTCTAATCTTTGGTCTGAAATTATATGGAGTTGGCAATAGCACTTTTGTTGAATTCAGTACTAGACAAAAACCAGTCTAACTTTTGAGACAGTCGCACTACCTCTCCGACAACAATCAAAGATGGCGATTGTGCTTCCTTCGATAAATCAGAGAGTTGGGAGAGCTCTCCCGTAAATACTTTTTGTTGAATCTGCGTACCACGCTCAATAATGGCAATCGGAGTCGACGCAGAACGACCATGCTTAATGAGTTGATTCTGAATATAGTGTGATTTCATCAGCCCCATGTAGATCACTAAAGTCTGATTCCCACGAGCCAACGTTGACCAATCCATCTCATCGCTTTCTTCTTTCAAGTGGCCAGTCACAAAGATGGCCGATTGCGCGTAATCGCGATGAGTCAGTGGAATCCCAGCATAGGCCGTTGCGCCAGCTGCCGCGGTAATGCCAGGGACGACCTGAAAACGGACGCCTGCATCAGCAAGCACTTCTAACTCTTCACCACCACGACCGAATACAAATGGATCACCACCTTTAATGCGCACTACTTTGTAGCCCTGCTTGGCAAAATCCACCAAAAGCTGATTCGTCTTCTCCTGCGGCACACTGTGATGCCCAGCTCGCTTCCCAACGCAAACTAAAATCGTATCGCTAGGGATCAAGGCCATGATTTCTTCAGACACCAAGTAGTCGAACAAAACCACATCGGCTTGCTGCAAACAGTTCAGTGCTTTCACTGTCAAAAGTTCAGGATCACCCGGCCCCGCCCCCACTAAGGCGACTTCACCAGGCTGTAGCGATTGCTTTGCAAAACGAGTAACACCAGCTACTGGGTTGTCAGAAACTAACCGGGGCTTTGGTTTAGGAAAAGAAGTGACTGAATCGTTCGTTGCCATGTGCTTGCTCATCGTCCATTGATATCGTTATGCAAGCATTATGGCGGGGCGTTTATATTACCTGAAATTCTAAAATTTCATTTTTTATTCAAAAATCTGCTAAGAAGTTTTTGTTTGGTCTCATTCAAAAGCGTGAAAAAGTCGGCGGTTAATATGAATAAGGTTCAGTAAACTGATTTCTGTTCACAGTTTTCTGTATCTTTATCATTAAGTTGCACCAGCGTTTGATACATTACGCGGTACGATTCCCCCCTCCCATTGAATTGGAGCACCAAATGAAAGTGGCAGTTCACCCTATTTCCCTCGCAGTGTTAAGTGGCATGCTAACGCTTGCTGGTCCTGCGATGGCCGATACCATCAAGCTTCGTATCATCGAAACCACCGACATTCATACCAACGTGATGGATTACGATTACTACAAAGACCAACCATCACAGCAAATCGGTTTAAGTCGCGCTGCGACCATAGTGAAACAGGCTAAGTCCGAGGCAGAAAACACGGTATTAGTAGATAACGGCGATTTAATTCAGGGCAGCCCAATGGGCGATTACATGGCGGCGAAAGGGATTAACACTGGCGATGTCCACCCAGTCTACAAGGCGATGAACCAACTAGACTACGATGTGGGCAACATTGGCAATCATGAGTTCAACTATGGCTTAGATTTTCTACAAAAGACGTTGGCGGGCGCTAACTTCCCTTACATCAACGCAAACGTATTTGATAAAAAAACCGGTGAGCATTACTTCAAGCCTTACCTCATCAAAACCCACACCTTTAAAGATACAAACGGCGAAGCGCATCAAATAAAAGTGGGTTATATCGGCTTTGTACCACCACAAATTATGGTGTGGGATAAGAAGAACTTAGAAGGCAAAGTCTTTGCTAAAGACATTAAGGAAACAGCAGAGAAACTGATTCCTCAAATGAAGAAAGAAGGCGCAGACGTGATTGTGGCGATTCCACACTCGGGCATTTCTACTGACCCATACAAGCTAGGTGCTGAAAACTCAGTTTACTACCTCACAGAAGTTGAAGGTATTGATGCGATTGCTTTTGGCCACTCTCACGCGGTCTTCCCAGGGAAAGACTTCGCAAACCTATCTGATGTTGATACCGAGAAAGGGACCATCAGTGGTGTAACGTCAGTGATGCCGGGCCGCTGGGGAAGTCACGTAGGTGTGATGGATTTGATGCTGAAAGAGAAAGACGGCAGATGGCAAGTAGTTGAAGGCCAAGCAGAAGCACGCCCTATCTTCGATAAAGTAAATAAGAAGTCATTAGCTAAAGCCGATGAAGGTATTGTGAAAGCGTTAGAAGAGGATCACAAAGGCACTCGCGAATTTGTAAACCAACCAATCGGCAAAGCAAATGATGTCATGTACAGCTTCTTGGCATTAGTGCAGGACGACCCAACCATTCAGATCGTTAACCTTGCTCAGAAAGATTACGTGGAACGCTTTATTCAAGGCGACCCAGATCTCGCTGACATTCCAGTATTGAGTGCCGCAGCACCATTTAAAGTCGGGGGGCGTAAAAACGATCCGAATAACTTTACAGAAGTCGAATCCGGTCAGCTCACCTTCCGTAATGCGGCCGATCTTTACTTATACCCAAACACCTTGGTTGCGATGAAAGTGAAAGGTAAAGAAGTTCGCGAATGGCTAGAGTGCAGTGCGGGTCAATTCAACCACATCGACATCAACAATCCTAAACCGCAATCTTTGATTGATTGGGATAATTTCCGTACTTACAACTTCGATGTTATTGATGGGGTTAACTACCAAATCGACGTTACCCAACCGCCGAAGTACGATGCGGATTGTAAAGTGATTAATCCAGATTCTCAGCGTATTGTGAATCTGACGTTTAATGGTAAGCCAGTCAATCCGAAGCAAGATTTCATCATCGCAACCAATAACTACCGTGCTTATAGCAATACTTTCCCTGGTACAGGCCCAGATTTCATTGCATTTGACGCACCAGATGAAAACCGCTCTGTCGTCGCCACTTATATTTCTCGCGTGAGTGAAGAAAAAGGAGAAGTGACACCAAGCGCTGACAACAACTGGTCTTTCGCACCGATTAAGTCCGATAACAAGCTAGATATTCGTTTCGAAACCTCCCCTAGCGATAAAGCGGCGCAGTTCATCAAAGAGAAAGGACAATACCCAATGAAACGCGTGTCAACAGACGACATTGGTTTCGCAATTTATCAAATCGATCTGAATAAATAAGGTTGATTTGACAACAACACTAAGCGGCTCTCATGAGCCGCTTTTTTGTTATCAATAAAACCCGTTAAAATAAAGAAAACCGTTTCTGAGTTATCACATGCACAGCGATCTTTTTTCAGACTTAGTCAAACATGGCTTTTTAGAGATAGAAGCAAACCAACTTATTGAAAATGGTGAGTTGCTCGAACTGCCTACACGCCACATTCTTAATCACCAAGGGGAGTTTAGCTCACATCTGTACTTCATTATTGAGGGGCTATGCCACGCAAGCTATCTCACTGAGCACGGCAAAGAATTCAGTAAAGAATTTTATTGGGAGAAGGACTGGGTTATCGGGTTTGAGAGCATAATAAAGGACCAACCTTCGCCTTACTTATTGGAAACGCTGAGCGCTTGTCAGCTATTTTGCTTGCCAATTGAAACGTTGCATCACTGGCGAGCAGAAAAGCACGCCATTTACTTAAAGCTACTCGAAAACCAACTGGTTAATAAAGAGAACAAAGAACGCTTTATGTTGCTCTACTCTCCAGAAGAACGATATCAATTATTTTGCGCTCATTACCCAGATTTAAAGCAACGTATTACCGATAGTCAAATTGCGGCCTACCTCGGCATTACGCCAATCAGTTTGAGTCGAATCAAAGCGCGCTTAACCAAAGATCACACTCTCAAATAAACTCAAAAAAGAAAAAAGCTCTTCAAACGAAGAGCTTTTTCTATGCTATTTGAGCTATTTAAGAATTCGCGCCCGGAACTGGCGCCCTTTCATCTTGCCGTTACTAATGGTTTGTAGAGCCTTTTTAGCCACAGACTTTTCGACGGCAACATAAGCGCGCACAGGGAACAGATGGATCTTTCCGACTTGAAAGCCTGGAATACCATTTTTTCCTGTCAGACAACCTAAAATATCACCCGGTCGTACTTTCTGTTTCTTACCGCCATCAATGTTAATCGTCACCATTTTCGCTTGGTATGGCTGCTGATTTGATTTGGCAGGCAATGTTGCTGGTACCACGTCCATCTCTAGGTATTCTTCAATACGAGCTACACGTAAACCGTCTTTCTCACCAAAAAAGCTGAACGCTAAACCTTTACTACCCGCACGACCTGTACGACCAATACGGTGCACATGAACCTCAGGATCGCGCGATAGCTCAAAGTTAAAGACAGCATCAAGATTATCAACGTCCAAACCACGCGCCGCAACGTCTGTTGCGACAAGGATAGAAACACTCTTGTTAGCAAACTGCACCAATGCTTGATCGCGTTCACGCTGTTCTAAGTCCCCATGGATATCGATAACGCTGAACCCTTTGCGATGCAACTCATCTGCGACACTTTGCACTTCTTTTTTGGTATTGCAAAAAACCACAGCGGACTCTGGTTGGTGAGTCAGTAGCAAGTTCGCCAACGCTTCATCACGCGCTTCCGAACCTTCAACTTTGTAGAAATGCTGAGCAATGCTTGAGGTATCGTGCGTCGATTCCACCTTAATGACTTCAGGCGTCTGCATGATACGCTGCGCAATTTGCTCAATTTTCTCTGGGAAAGTAGCACTGAAAAGTAGAGTTTGACGCTGCTTTGGCGCTGCATCAATAATCGCATCTAATGCGTCTTGGAAACCCATGTCCAACATGCGATCAGCTTCATCTAGCACCAAGGTATTCAGCTCGCTAAGGTTAATTCGGCCTTTCTCAAGGTGATCCAAAATACGGCCAGGTGTGCCGACTAGGATATGCGCACCATGCTCCAGAGAACCAATTTGTGGCCCCATTGGCATCCCACCGCAGAGAGTAAGCACTTTAATATTATGAATGCCACGACCTAAAGTACGAATTTCCTTCGCGACTTGATCCGCAAGCTCACGAGTTGGACACAATACTAATGACTGGACACGAAAGCGTTTGACGTTAAGGTTCGATAAAACACCCAAGCCAAATGCAGCGGTTTTACCTGAGCCCGTTTTACCCTGCCCGATGACATCACGATGTTTTAGGATTGCAGGCAAACTCAAAGCTTGAATTGGCGTCATGTGGGTGTAGTTCAGGGAATCAAGTGTGGCGAGTAACGCTGGGTTTAGCCCGACTTGATCAAAAGTTTGTTTGCTCACGGGAATATCCTCAGGTGAGATGAAAAGAGGGCACATTATCACCAGATTTGGTGGGAAAACCAGTGATAATTAACCTTTGTTAATGAGTATGAGTACAAAACAAAGTAAAGTCAGTCACTCTACTCTCATGACGGATGACAACATGCTCACTTGGATTACTTTGCCCTTTGCTCAACTGACAACCACACAATTGTATACAATGATGAAATTACGTGTGGATGTATTCGTCGTTGAACAAACCTGCCCTTATCCTGAACTGGATGGCAAAGACACACTGGAAGGTGTTTATCATCTAATAGGTTACCACGGTGATGAACTTGTTGCTTGCGCACGATTGCTACCCGCTGGCACGACGTATGACAATGTGAGCATTGGTCGAGTCGTCACCAAACAAACTGCGCGTGGTGATGGTCTGGGACATAAGTTGCTGGAAGAGGCATTAACGCAGTGTGAAATATTGTGGCCAGGACAGACGATTGATATAGGAGCTCAAGAGCATCTCATCCAGTTTTATGCGAGTCATGGATTCAAAGTTATTTCTGATCGCTACCTAGAGGATGGTATTCCTCATGTGGATATGCGAAAAGAAGCCGTAGCGATATAACGCGTTCATTGCTAGGTTAACTAATTCAAAGATAGATAAACTAAAAAGACGCGATACCTTCGCGTCTTTAGCTCATTTGAAGCATCTACTTATTGCGCCCAAAGGTCCCATCCGATAAGCGGAAAAACATGACGGACCGGCCGCTTTTTTCTAGTTGCAGCATATCCAACTCGCCTTCATCGCTAAGCTTAAAGCGAATCAATTGTCCTTGTTTAATTTGGCTCAGCGGCTTATCACTGCCTTCGATTTTTACTAGAGCGCTAAGATCCGCCATCGAGAGCTTATTACTTCTGAAAACCTGCGCTAACGTGTCACCATTTTTAACCGTGTACTCTTTCCAGTCTTCGGATTTCGGCCCAGAATTCTGAGAGGTTCTTTGCTGGCTTAGACTCTGTGCATTCAGCTGAATCGCTACGCGCTGATGATCGACCTCAGCTTGCTCAACTGATTGTTCTGTTTTATTCGGCAAAGGAATAACAAGGAGTACCAGAATCAATGGCACTAAAACCATCAAAGCTCGCTGATGGAATTTCGGTAGGCGCAGCCAAAACTGCTTAACAGGCTGTATACGCTCCAACCATTGCTCTTTGTTGAACGGCTGCTTCCAGTCGATAGCAGCGAATTTTTGTTTAACCAATTCGACATAGTCGACTTGCTGCTTTTTCTTTCTGCGACGATTCATTTTAATGAGTCCCTTAATACTTCTACTGCCAGTATAAAAATACCGACGCGGAGAGTATATGTTTTTCACTAAACTAAAATGGAATTTGGATTAAATTAGCAGAAATTTCACTTGGAGTAAGAGATAAGTCACACCCTGGCCGCCTCAATTAAGCATTCAGTCGCAATCATTTAAACCTAAGCTCGAAACTGATATCCTGTTGCCTTTATCACTCCTAACAAGAGCGACATTCATGTCTGAAATTAAATTTGAAACTGCAGAACAAAAAGCAAGCTACGGCATTGGTCTGCAAATGGGTCAGCAACTTGCAGGTTCTGGTCTTGAAGGTCTTAGCGTTGATGCTATCGCAGCGGGTATTGCAACAGCACTAACTGGTGACATGCCATCAATCGAAATTGATGAAATCAACAAAGCACTACAAGAACTTCACACTCGTGCAGAAACCGCTCGCCAAGAAGCAGCGAAAATTGCAGCAGCAGAAGGCGAAGCGTTCCTAAAAGACAACGCACTACGCCCTGAAGTTAACGTTCTAGACTCTGGCCTTCAGTACGAAATCATTTCTGAAGGTACTGGTGCAGTTCCAACAGCAGAAAGCTCAGTTCGCGTTCACTACCACGGTGAGCTAACTGACGGTACTGTATTCGATAGCTCTGTATCTCGCGGTCAACCAGCTGAATTCCCTGTTACAGGCGTAATCAAAGGCTGGGTAGAAGCACTACAACTAATGCCTGTTGGTTCTAAGTGGAAACTATACGTACCACAAGACCTTGCGTACGGTGAGCGTGGCGCTGGTGCAGCTATCCCTCCATTCGCAGCACTAGTTTTCGAAGTAGAACTACTAGATATTCTTTAATTGAAACCATTTTCAATTATGATTTAATAAAACGGCGCATTAGCGCCGTTTTTTTGTCTAAACTGAAAAGACTTTCTCACCTCTAAACCTTTCATTCTGATAGCCTTTAAAACAATAAAATCACGTTAAAAACGCTCAACCTTCGGAGGTACTATGCGTAAAACACTCCTGACTCTGGCACTCTTATCAATGAACATTGGTAGTGCACACGCATTCTTAGATTCCGTCACGCAAAAAAGTAAAGAAAGTGGCCTAATGGATATGGTAGGTAGTAGCCTGAACACTGAATCATCTCCATTGACAGACATGCTAACTAGCCAATTACCTGTATCTACAGAACAAGCGGCTGGAGGTAGTGGCGCACTACTCGCTTTGGCTCAAAGCCAGCTTTCACAAGAAAATAGCAGTGAATTACAGTCTTTGATTCCTGGGCTTTCAAACTTGCAAGGAGCACAAAGCTTACTAGGGAATATTGAGAATATTAGTGCAGTAAAAAGTGCATTCGATACGTTGGGTTTAGATCCCTCTATGATCAGTCAGTTTGCTCCAGTAATTCTGGATTACCTAAATAAGCAAGGCGCTAGCGAGGGACTTCTAAGTTCGTTGGGCGGGTTGTGGAATACTAGTAAATAAGCGCAAGTGAGAATCACTTTTAGCAGAAGTCTGTATATATTAAAACGATATGCAGACTGAAAAAATAAAGATTTACTGAATCGCAGATACAAAAAAGCCGAGCTAACGCTCGGCTTTCTCGTTCTTACGAACTGATTACTCAGCAGCTTCTTCAGCAGCTGGGCGATCTACAAGCTCAATGTAAGCCATTGGAGCTTTATCACCAGCACGGAAGCCAGCTTTTAGGATACGAGTGTAACCGCCCTGACGAGCAGCAAAACGCGGACCTAGTTCGTTAAATAGTTTTGCAACTACTTCGTTGTCACGAGTACGTGCAAATGCTAGACGACGGTTAGCAACACTGTCAGTCTTAGCTAGTGTAATCAAAGGCTCAACTACGCGACGTAGCTCTTTTGCTTTTGGCAAAGTAGTCTTGATAACTTCATGACGTACTAGAGAGCTAGCCATGTTGCTGAACATCGCTTTGCGATGTGAGCTGTTGCGGTTGAGTTGACGACCACTCTTACGATGGCGCATGACCTAATCCTTCTAACTAGTATCGATTAATCTTCAGCGATTGATGCAGGTGGCCAGTTTTCTAGGCGCATGCCCAGAGACAGACCACGTGACGCAAGTACGTCTTTAATCTCAGTAAGAGATTTTTTACCAAGGTTAGGCGTTTTAAGTAGCTCAACCTCAGTACGTTGTACTAGATCACCGATGTAGTGAATCGCTTCTGCTTTCAGACAGTTAGCAGAGCGAACTGTTAGTTCAAGATCGTCTACAGGACGCAGTAGGATCGGATCGAATTCTGGCTTCTCTTCTTTCTCCTCAGGAACTCGTACATCACGAAGATCTACGAATGCATCCAATTGTTCAGCTAGGATTGTAGCTGCACGACGGATTGCTTCCTCAGGTTCTAGAGTACCGTTTGTTTCCATATCGATAACAAGCTTGTCTAGATCAGTGCGCTGTTCTACACGAGCTGCTTCTACAGCGTAGGCAATTTTGTCTACTGGGCTGTAAGTAGCATCTACTAGTAGGCGACCGATTGGACGCTCGTCTTCTTCGTTATGGATACGCGCAGAAGCTGGAACATAACCACGACCACGTTCTACTTTAATACGCATTGCGATTTCAGCGTTGTCATCCGTTAGGTGACAAATAACGTGTTCAGGGTTAGCGATCTCTACATCACCATCATGGGTGATGTCACCTGCAACCACAGGGCCCGAGCCTGATTTGTTCAAAGTAATGAACACTTCATCTTTGCCTTCAGCAACACGCACTGCCAAACCTTTAAGGTTTAGAAGGATTTCAAGAATATCTTCTTGTACACCTTCTTTAGTGCTGTACTCGTGAAGTACGCCTTCAATTTCTACTTCTGTCACTGCACAACCAGGCATAGAAGATAGAAGAATGCGGCGAAGTGCATTACCCAGAGTATGACCAAAGCCACGCTCTAATGGCTCAAGAGTTACTTTTGCGTGAGTCGAGCTGATTTGTTCGATGTCAACTAGACGTGGCTTAAGAAATTCTGTTACAGAACCCTGCATTGTGTCCTCTCTTTAGTTTAAACCTTACTTAGAGTAAAGCTCGACGATCAATTGTTCGTTGATGTCAGCTGATAGATCAGAACGCTCAGGCATACGCTTGAATGTACCTTCCATCTTGCCACCATCTACTTCAATCCAAGTTGGTTTTTCACGTTGTTCAGCAACTTCTAGAGCCGCTTTAATACGAGCTTGCTGTTTAGCTTTCTCGCGGATAGAAACAACGTCATTAGCCGCTACTTTGAAAGAAGGAACGTTTACAACTTTACCGTTTACTAGGATAGCTTTGTGGCTAACTAGCTGACGTGCTTCTGCGCGAGTTGCACCAAAGCCCATGCGGTAAACTACGTTATCAAGACGACCTTCAAGAAGCTGAAGTAGGTTTTCACCAGTGTTGCCTTTTAGGCGAGCAGCTTCTTTGTAGTAGTTACGGAATTGTTTTTCTAGAACGCCGTACATACGACGTACTTTTTGCTTCTCACGAAGCTGAACGCCATACTCAGATAGACGACCGCGACGAGCGCCGTGTACACCTGGTGCGTTATCAATTTTACACTTGGTATCGATCGCGCGAACACCAGACTTAAGGAATAAGTCAGTGCCTTCACGACGGCTAAGCTTCAGCTTAGGACCCAAATATCTTGCCATGATTCTTCTCCAATTGTCCTAGAAACGTTATACGCGACGTTTCTTAGGTGGACGACAACCGTTATGAGGGATTGGTGTAGCATCAACGATGTTTGTGATGCGGAAACCAGCGGCGTTTAGTGCACGAACAGTAGATTCGCGACCTGGACCAGGACCCTTAACCATAACTTCCAAGTTCTTTAGGCCGTATTCTTTAGCCATTTCAGCACAACGCTCAGCAGCAACCTGTGCAGCGAACGGAGTAGACTTACGAGAACCACGGAAACCAGAACCACCTGCAGTAGCCCATGCAAGAGCGTTACCTTGACGGTCAGTAATGGTTACGATTGTGTTATTGAAAGAAGCATGGATGTGCGCAACGCCATCTGCAACTTGCTTGCGTACGCGCTTACGAGCGCGAGTTGGTTGTTTAGCCATTGTACTCTACCTTCCCGATTATTTCTTGATCGGCTTACGCGGACCCTTACGGGTGCGAGCGTTGGTTTTAGTACGCTGTCCACGTAGTGGTAGACTGCGACGATGACGAAGACCACGGTAACAGCCAAGGTCCATAAGACGCTTGATGTTCATAGATACTTCACGACGTAGATCACCTTCTACAGTGTACTTAGCTACACCATCACGCAGTTGATCGATCTGCTCTTCAGTTAGTTCACTGATCTTAACATTTTCAGCAATACCCACTTCAGCTAGGATAGCTTGAGAGCGAGTTTTACCGATGCCGTAGATCGCTGTTAGAGCGATTACTGCATGTTTCTGATCAGGAATGTTAATGCCTGCTATACGGGCCATTATTCACTCCTAAGTGTTTCTATAAAAGAATTAGCCGCAGCAAAGCCCGTTATGGATACGCTGCGGAATACTACTTCTTTTGCACGCAAAAGGTAGGCCGAGGAATATACTCGACCCAACCTTCATTTTCAAGTAAAAATTTCTGCTAATTAGCCTTGGCGCTGTTTGTGCTTTGGCTCACTGCAAATCACGCGAACGACACCGTTACGCTTGATTACTTTACAGTTACGGCAGATTTTTTTAACGGAAGCACGAACTTTCATTGCTAAACTCCGTAAATGAAACTGAGTCTACCGCCGGATTAACGGCCGTAGCCTTTCAGATTCGCTTTCTTCAACACAGAATCATACTGTTGAGACATCAGATGAGTCTGTACCTGTGCCATAAAGTCCATAATTACAACAACTACGATTAGTAGCGATGTACCGCCGAAGTAGAAACGTACGTTCCACGCGACCATCATGAACTCGGGAATCAGACAGATAAAGGTAATGTACAGTGCACCAGCAAGGGTTAAACGTGTCATTACTTTATCAATGTACTTCGCTGTCTGCTCACCTGGGCGGATACCGGGTACGAATGCACCAGACTTCTTCAAGTTATCTGCTGTTTCACGCGGGTTGAAAACCAACGCCGTGTAGAAGAAACAGAAGAAGATAATTGCTGCTGCATAAAGCATTACATACAACGGTTGACCTGGGCTAAGAGCCAAAGACACGTCAGTTAACCAACCGAACGCGCTGCTCTCGCCGTTTTGACCAAACCACTGAGCCAATGTTCCTGGGAACAAGATAATGCTTGATGCAAAAATCGCTGGAATTACACCTGCCATGTTAATTTTAAGAGGCAGATGCGAGCTTTGCGCAGCAAATACTTTACGACCTTGTTGACGCTTCGCGTAGTTAACGACGATTCGGCGTTGACCACGTTCCATGAAAACAACGAAGTAAATGACTGCAAAAGCTAATACCGCGATTAGCAACAGAAGAAGTACATGCAATTCACCTTGACGCGCTTGCTCGATTGTTTGACCGATTGCAGAAGGCAATCCAGCAACAATACCTGCAAAAATCAGTATCGAAATACCGTTACCAATTCCTCGCTCTGTAATTTGTTCACCTAACCACATTAAGAACATGGTACCGGTTACTAAACTTACGGTCGCAATTAGCGTAAACATGGTTTGGTTGATAACAACCAGATTGTCGACCATGTTTGGTAGGCCAGTTGCAATACCTATAGCTTGGAAGGTTGCAAGTACAAGCGTGCCGTAGCGTGTGTATTGGCTGATCTTACGACGGCCTGCTTCACCCTCTTTTTTGAGTTCAGCTAACGCTGGATGAACTACAGTTAGCAATTGGACAACAATAGATGCCGAAATATACGGCATGATGCCCAATGCTAATATAGATGCACGCTCAAGAGCACCACCGGAGAACATGTTAAACATTTCAACGATGGTACCTTTTTGCTGTTCGAACAAATCGGCAAGTACAGCAGCGTCAATACCAGGAATCGGCACAAAGGAGCCGGCTCGGAATACTAAAAGTGCACCAATTACGAATAACAAGCGCGACTTCAGTTCACTTAAGCCGCTCTGAGCACTACGAAAATCTTGTCCTGGTTTCTTAGCCATCTGTACCTCGTTCCTCGAGATTATTCCTCGATTTTACCGCCTGCAGCTTCGATTGCAGCTTTAGCGCCTTTAGTCACACGTAGACCTTTCACAGTCACTGCTTTGTTGATTTCACCAGAAAGAACAACTTTTACAAATTCGATGTTCTTAGTGATGATGTTAGCAGCTTTAAGACTGTTTAGATCAACTACGTCACCAGAAACTTTCGCTAGCTCAGCTAGACGAACTTCAGCAGACACTAGGCTCTTACGAGAAGTGAAACCGAATTTTGGTAGACGTTGTTTCAGAGGCATCTGACCGCCTTCGAAACCTGGACGAACACTGCCGCCAGAACGTGATTTTTGACCTTTGTGACCACGGCCACCAGTTTTACCTAGGCCTGAACCGATACCACGACCTACTCGCTTCGCAGAAGTTTTCGCGCCAGCAGCCGGTGCTAGAGTATTCAAACGCATTCTGATTACTCCTCAACTTTAACCATGTAGTAAACCTTGTTGATCATACCGCGAATACACGGAGTATCTTCAAGTTCTACTGTGTGGTTGATTTTACGAAGACCTAGACCGCGCAAAGTAGCTTTGTGCTTTGGCAGACGACCAATTGAGCTTTTAGTTTGAGTTACTTTAATAGTTGCCATGGTGTTCTTACTCCGAAATAGATTCAACAGTTAGACCACGTTTAGCAGCAACCATTTCTGGTGACTTCATGCTACCTAGTGCATCGATCGTTGCACGAACGATGTTGATAGGGTTCGTAGAACCGTACGCTTTAGATAGTACGTTGTGTACACCAGCAACTTCTAGTACTGCACGCATCGCACCACCTGCGATAACACCAGTACCTTCTGCAGCAGGCTGCATGTAAACTTTAGAGCCCGAATGGCGACCTTTCACTGGGTGGTGAAGAGTGCCTTCGTTTAGAGCGATCGTAGTCATGTTACGACGCGCTTTTTCCATTGCTTTTTGAATCGCTGCAGGTACTTCACGAGCTTTGCCGTAACCGAAACCTACACGACCATTACCGTCACCAACTACTGTTAGTGCAGTGAAGCTCATGATTCGACCGCCTTTAACCGTCTTAGATACGCGGTTAACTGCGATTAGCTTTTCTTGCAAATCATTCGCTTGAACTTGTTGTTCTTTAGCCATCTTCCAACCCTACCTTAGAATTTCAGACCAGCTTCGCGAGCAGATTCTGCTAGCGCCGCTACTCGACCGTGGTATTGGAAACCAGAACGATCAAATGCAACTGCAGTTACGCCCTTCTCAAGAGCGCGCTCAGCAATAGCTTTACCCACTGCTTTAGCTGCATCAACGTTACCAGTGTATTTCACTTGCTCACGGATCGCTTTTTCTACAGTAGAAGCTGCTGCGATAACCTCAGAGCCGTTAGCCGCGATAACCTGTGCGTACACGTGACGAGGAGTACGGTGTACAACTAGGCGAGTCGCACCCAGTTCTGCAATCTTACGACGTGCACGTGTAGCACGACGGATGCGAGATGCTTTCTTATCCATAGTGTTACCTTACTTCTTCTTAGCTTCTTTAGTACGCACATTTTCATCTGCGTAACGAACACCTTTGCCTTTGTATGGCTCAGGCTCACGGTAAGAACGAATGTCAGCCGCAACTTGACCAACTAGTTGCTTGTCAGCACCAGTGATCACGATTTCAGTTTGGCTTGGACATTCAGCTTTAATACCCGCTGGCAACTCGTGCTCAACTGGGTGTGAGAAGCCTAGTGTTAGACCTACAGCGTTGCCTTTGATAGCAGCACGGTAACCTACACCTTTAAGAGTTAGCTTCTTAGTAAAGCCTTCAGTAACACCAACAACCATGTTGTTAACTAGAGCGCGAGCAGTACCTGCTTGAGCCCATGCGTTAGCAACACCTTCTTTAGGACCGAAAGTCAGGTTATTTTCTTCCTGAGCGATTACAACTGCATCGTTAAGAACGCGAGTTAGTTCGCCTTTCGCACCTTTTACAGTGATTTCTTGGCCGTTTAGTTTCACCTCTACGCCAGCTGGAATAGCGACAGGTGCTTTTGCAACACGAGACATAGTCTACTCCTTATTAAGCTACGTAAGCGATGATTTCACCACCAAGACCTGCTTTACGTGCAGCGCGGTCTGACATAAGACCCTTGGAAGTTGAAACGATAGCAATACCAAGACCACCCATTACAGAAGGAAGTTCATCTTTCTTCTTGTAAACACGTAGACCTGGACGAGAAACACGTTTAAGTTGCTCGATTACTGGTTTAGCTTGGAAGTACTTAAGTGTAACTTCTAGCTCAGGTTTTGCTTCGCCTTCAACAGCGAAGTCAACGATGTAACCTTCAGCTTTTAGTAGTGCAGCAATTGCAACTTTAAGCTTTGAAGAAGGCATTTTTACAGCAACTTTGTTTGCTGCCTGACCGTTACGAACGCGGGTCAGCATATCCGAAATCGGATCTTGCATGCTCATATGATTTACTCCAAATGATTAAGTGGCAATTACCAGCTAGCCTTACGAAGACCCGGAATCTCGCCTTTCATGCAAGCTTCACGAACCTTAATACGGCTTAGACCGAACTTACGTAGGTAACCGTGTGGACGACCAGTTTGGTTGCAACGGTTGCGCTGACGTGATGCACTTGAATCACGTGGAAGAGATTGCAGTGTAAGAACCGCGTTCCAACGATCTTCTTCAGATGCGTTTACATCGCTGATGATAGCTTTTAGCGCTGCACGCTTTTCAGCGAACTTAGCTACTAGCTGTGCACGTTTAGCTTCACGTGCTTTCATTGATTGTTTAGCCATAACAGTAACCCTTCACCTTACTTACGGAATGGGAAGTTAAAGGCAGCCAGCAGAGCACGGCCTTCCTCATCAGTACCAGCAGACGTCGTAATAGTGATGTCTAAACCGCGTACACGATCAACTTTATCAAAGTCGATTTCCGGGAAGATGATTTGCTCGCGAACGCCCATGCTGTAGTTACCGCGACCGTCAAAAGACTTAGCGCTAACACCACGGAAGTCACGTACACGTGGAAGAGCGATGTTAATTAAACGCTCAAGAAAATCCCACATACGTTCGCCACGCAAGGTTACTTTACAACCGATAGGGTAGCCTTCACGGATTTTGAAACCTGCAACAGATTTGCGCGCTTTTGTGATAAGTGGCTTTTGACCAGAGATCGTTGCCATATCAGACGCTGCATTTTCTAGCAGTTTCTTATCGTTGATTGCTTCACCAACACCCATGTTTAGGGTGATTTTCTCGATTCTAGGGACTTGCATGACGCTTGTGTAACCGAACTGTTTGGTCAGTTCAGCGACTACAGACGACTTGTAGTAATCATGCAGTTTCGCCATAGTAGAACTCCAAATTACTTCTATTAGTTAGAAACGGTTTCGCCGTTAGACTTGAAGAAACGAACTTTTTTGCCGTCTTCAAAACGGAAACCGATACGGTCAGCTTTACCAGTAGCTGCGTTGAAAATCGCCACGTTAGAAACGTCGATTGCTGCTTCTTGCTCTACGATACCGCCTTGGATACCCATAGCTGGAACAGGTTTCTGATGTTTCTTAACTAGGTTGATACCTTCAACGATAACTTTACCAGTTGCTAGAACCTTAGTTACTTTACCTTTCTTGCCTTTGTCTTTACCAGCAAGAACGATTACTTCGTCATTACGACGGATTTTAGCTGCCATTTCTACGTGCTCCTTACAGAACTTCTGGAGCCAGTGAAACGATCTTCATGAACTTATCGCCACGAAGTTCGCGTGTCACAGGACCAAAGATACGTGTACCGATTGGTTGCTCAGTATTGTCGTTTAGCAATACGCAAGCATTTCGGTCGAAGCGAATGACAGAACCGTCAGGACGACGTACGCCTTTACGGGTGCGCACTACCACCGCCTTCAGAACATCACCTTTTTTAACTTTACCGCGAGGGATTGCTTCCTTCACAGTAACTTTGATGACGTCACCGATATGTGCATAACGGCGGTGAGAGCCACCCAGAACCTTAATACACATTACGCTGCGTGCGCCTGAGTTATCAGCTGCGTCCAGCATACTTTGCATTTGGATCATGTTAGTGCTCCGCTAAATATTAATAACTAGACCCATCACGGGTCGGGCTGCCTCTTTAAAAGGGACGCGAATTGTACCACCCTTTTTTGTGATTGGGTAGTCAAAAAATAAACGGCTCCAAAAATATTTTGGAGCCGCTTTAGTTTCATAGAATTAACGAGATTAAATCTTCGCCTTTTCTAGAACTTTTACCAAAGTCCAAGACTTAGTCTTAGACAGTGGACGACACTCTGCGATTTCAACTGTGTCGCCTAGGCCACACTCGTTGTTCTCGTCATGTGCGTGTACTTTAGTCGTACGTTTTACGTATTTACCGTAGATTGGGTGTTTTACGAAACGTTCGATAGCAACAGTGATAGACTTGTCCATCTTATCGCTAACAACACGACCTTGTTGAGTACGTTTTACTTCGCTCATTATGCGCCTGCCTTCTCAGTCAAAACAGTTTTCACACGTGCGATATCACGGCGTACAGCTTTCAGAGTATGAGTTTGCTGTAGTTGACCAGTCGCAGCTTGCATGCGCAAGTTGAACTGTTCACGTAGCAAATTCATTAGCTCAGCGTTAAGCTCTTCAACGCTTTTCTCGCGTAGATCTTGTGCTTTCATCACATCACCTGCTTAGTTACAAATGTAGTTTTGAAAGGCAGTTTACGTGCCGCAAGACGGAACGCTTCACGTGCCAATTCTTCAGGTACACCACCCATTTCGTACATAACCTTACCAGGTTGGATTTGGGCTACCCAGTACTCAACGTTACCTTTACCCTTACCTTGACGAACTTCAAGTGGTTTTTCTGTGATTGGTTTGTCTGGGAACACACGGATCCAGATTTTACCTTGACGCTTAACGTGACGTGTCATTGCACGACGTGCCGCTTCGATTTGACGAGCAGTTAGACGACCACGGCCAACAGCTTTAAGACCGAATTCGCCGAAGCTTACATCAGTACCTTTAGCTAGACCACGGTTACGACCAGTCTGAACCTTACGGAACTTAGTACGTTTAGGTTGTAGCATCTGTCGACTCCTTACTTACGGCCTTTACGCTGCTTCTTAGGCTTGTCGCCTTTAGGCTCTACAGCGTTAGCTGCTGGCATACCACCTAGGATTTCACCTTTGAAGATCCAAGTTTTAATGCCGATCACACCGTATTGAGTGTGAGCCGAAGAAGTTGCGTAATCAATGTCAGCACGTAGAGTGTGTAGAGGCACACGGCCTTCACGGTACCACTCTGAACGTGCGATTTCAGCGCCGCCTAGACGACCGCTTACTTCCACTTTGATACCTTTAGCGCCTAGGCGCATTGCGTTTTGTACTGCGCGCTTCATAGCACGACGGAACATAACACGACGCTCTAGCTGAGACGCGATGCTGTCACCAACAAGTTGCGCATCTAGTTCAGGCTTACGTACTTCAGCGATGTTAATTTGCGCTGGTACACCTGCAATTTTAGCTACAGCTGCGCGTAGCTTCTCAACGTCTTCACCTTTCTTACCGATAACAACGCCTGGACGAGCAGTGTGAATAGTCACACGGATGCTCTTAGCAGGACGCTCGATAACGATACGTGATAGAGACGCTTTTTTCAGTTCACTTGTAAGGAACTGACGTACCTTGAAGTCGCCGTCTAGGTTGTCAGCGAAATCTTTGGTGTTAGCAAACCATGTAGCATTCCAAGGCTTAACGATGCCTAGACGAATACCATTTGGATGTACTTTTTGACCCATTGCTTACTCTCCTAGTCTCTAGCGATCTGCTACAACAACAGTGATGTGGCTTGAACGCTTCAAGATACGATCCGCACGACCTTTAGCACGAGGCATAATACGCTTCATGGTTGGGCCTTCATCTACAAAGATTTTTGCGACATTCAGATCGTCAATATCTGCACCTTCGTTGTGCTCCGCGTTAGCGATAGCAGACTCTAGAACTTTCTTAACTAGTGCAGCAGCTTTTTTGTTGCTGAACGTTAGGATTTCTAGAGCTTGGTCAACAGATTTACCACGGATTAGATCCGCAACTAAGCGAGCTTTCTGAGGCGAAATGCGAGCAAAGTTATGTTTAGCAATTGCTTCCATTATTTACTCCTTAGCGCTTCTTAGCTTTCTTATCCGCAGCGTGACCGCGGTAAGTACGTGTTGGTGCGAATTCACCCAGTTTGTGACCGATCATTTCATCAGTTACAAATACTGGTACGTGCTGACGACCATTATGGACAGCGATGGTCAAACCGATCATCGTAGGGATGATCATTGAACGACGGGACCAAGTCTTAATAGGCTTTTTGTCTCCGCTTTCCACCGCTTTCTCTACCTTCTTCAGCAAGTGTAGGTCAATAAAAGGACCTTTCTTGAGAGAACGTGGCATGGCGATTCCTCTTTATATAGATTACTTGTTACGACGACGTACGATGTACTTGTCAGTGCGTTTGTTCTTACGAGTCTTGAAGCCTTTAGTAGGCATACCCCAAGGAGATACTGGGTGACGACCACCAGAAGTACGGCCTTCACCACCACCGTGTGGGTGGTCAATCGGGTTCATTACAACACCACGAACCGTTGGACGGATACCGCGATGACGTGATGCACCTGCTTTACCAAGTTCACGTAGCATGTGCTCAGAGTTACCAACTTCACCGATTGTTGCACGGCCTTCAGAAAGAACTTTGCGCATCTCGCCAGAACGTAGACGGATAGTTACGTACGCACCGTCGCGAGCAACGATTTGAGCGTAAGCACCAGCCGAACGAGCTAGCTGACCACCTTTACCAGGCTTAAGTTCAACGTTATGTACTGTTGAACCTACTGGGATATTACGCATTGGTAGAGTGTTACCAGCTTTGATTGGTGCATCAACACCAGACTGAATAACATCACCAGCTACAACACCTTTAGGTGCTAAGATGTAGCGACGCTCACCGTCTTTGTAAAGAACTAGAGCAATGTTTGCGCTACGGTTTGGATCGTATTCAAGACGCTCAACTGTCGCTGGAATACCATCTTTAGTACGTTTGAAGTCAACTACACGGTAGTGGTGCTTGTGACCACCGCCGATGTGACGTACTGTGATACGACCCTTGTTGTTACGACCACCGTTCTTAGAGTTTTTCTCTAGAAGAGGTGCGTATGGCTTGCCCTTGTGTAGGTCAGCGTTAACAACTTTAACAACGTGACGACGACCAGGGGAAGTCGGCTTACATTTAACAATAGCCATTTTTAACTACTCCTGTTATTCCGCGCCGCCAACGAAGTCAAGATCTTGACCTTCTTTCAAAGTAACGTACGCTTTCTTAACGTCGCTGCGGCGACCTTGGCGTAGACCTTGACGTTTGGTCTTACCCTTAGTGATAAGAGTATTTACAGACTTAACTTCAACTTCAAATAGCTTTTCTACAGCTGCTTTGATCTCTTTTTTAGTCGCATCTTTAGCTACTTTGAAAACGATAGTGTTCGCTTTCTCAGCTGCCATAGTTGCTTTTTCAGAGATGTGCGGTGCACGTAGAACTTTTAGGATACGCTCTTCAGTGATCATGCTAGCATTTCCTCTACTTGCTTAACTGCTTCTGCAGTCATTACAACTTTGTCAAACGCGATTAGAGATACTGGATCGATACCAGCAACATCACGTGCGTCAACTTTGTATAGGTTACGAGCAGCTAGGAATAGATTCTCATCTACTTCGCTAGTCACGATTAGAGCGTCAGTTAGCTCAAGCTCTTTAAGCTTAGCAACTAGCTCTTTAGTCTTTGGTGCTTCAACTGAGAAGTTATCAACAACGATTAGACGCTCTTGACGAACAAGCTCAGAAAGAATGCTCTTCATAGCACCACGGTACATTTTTTTGTTTACTTTTTGGCTGTGATCTTGTGGTTTCGCAGCAAAAGTAACACCACCTGTACGCCAGATTGGGCTACGGATTGTACCAGCACGCGCACGGCCAGTACCTTTTTGACGCCATGGCTTAGCGCCACCGCCAGAAACTTCTGAACGTGTTTTTTGAGCACGAGTACCTTGACGAGCACCTGCTGCGTACGCAACAACTACTTGGTGTACAAGAGCTTCGTTAAACTCACGTCCGAAAGTAGTTTCGGAAACAGTTAGTGCATCGGCACCTTTAACCATTAGTTCCATTACTTACTCCTGAGACGTTATGCTTTAACAGCTGGTTTAACGATCACGTTGCCGCCAGTTGCGCCTGGGACTGCACCTTTAATAAGAAGCAGGTTGCGCTCAGCGTCAACACGTACGATCTCTAGGTTTTGAGTCGTTACACGCTCAGCACCCATGTGACCTGCCATTTTCTTGCCTTTAAATACGCGACCTGGAGTCTGACATTGACCGATAGAACCAGGAGCACGGTGAGACAATGAGTTACCGTGAGTCATATCTTGAGTACGGAAGTTCCAACGCTTAACAGCGCCTTGGAAACCTTTACCCTTAGATGTACCAGTAACGTCTACTTTCTTAGTTTCGTTGAATAGTTCAACAGTTAGTTCTGAACCAACTTCGAACTCTTCGCCGTTTTCTAAACGGAATTCCCAAAGACCGCGACCAGCTTCAACGCCAGCTTTAGCAAAGTGACCTGCTTCAGCTTTGTTTACGCGGTTAGCTTTCTTAGAACCAGCTGTAACCTGGATTGCTGCGTAGCCGTCAGTTTCAAGAGTTTTCACTTGAGAAACACGGTTAGCTTCAACCTCAACAACAGTTACTGGGATAGAAACGCCTTCTTCAGTAAATACGCGGGTCATGCCCACTTTACGACCGATTAGACCAATCATACTTCTAATCTCCCTTAACCTAGGCTAATTTGAACGTCAACGCCCGCAGCAAGGTCTAGACGCATTAGAGCATCAACAGTCTTGTCTGTTGGCTCAACGATGTCGATTAGACGCTTGTGAGTACGGATTTCGTACTGGTCACGTGCTTTCTTGTTAACGTGTGGAGAGATAAGAACTGTGAAACGCTCTTTACGAGTTGGCAGTGGGATTGGACCACGAACCTGTGCGCCAGTGCGCTTAGCTGTTTCAACGATTTCCGCTGTAGAAGCATCGATTAGTTTGTAATCGAAAGCTTTTAGGCGGATACGGATACGTTGGTTCTGCATGAGACAGAGCTCCAAATTTAATAAATTACACAAACAATATCGCCACTCAAACTCGTCAAGACGAGAGAATGCCGATTGATTTATGTGAAACCGTAGCATCCAAGATTAGGACGCATTGTCAGTTAATTTTCGATTAACTATCCCTATATGCCAAAGTCACCTTTGAGGATAGTTTTTCCGAAGAAAAGATAGCTAATTGTATTAACCGCGAACATAAGCTGAGTATACATTACCTCACAAATCCTTAGATTTGCTCGCTCCTCACTGCTCATTGGTTCACAACTGGCTTAACCAGTGCGCTGCATTATACAGATCACACTTTAGGTTGCAAGCGCTGAGTGAAAAATAATCGGGAATATTCCAAACCCCATACATTCCTCTTCGCTTGGTAGCCATTAAACAAAAAGGACGCCGAAGCGTCCTTTTTTAAACTGTAATCGTAATAGCGGCTGCTATTATTTCTTACCGCTTGATAGTGCACCGAAACGCTTGTTGAAGCGATCAACACGGCCGCCTGTATCAACGATACGTTGCTTACCAGTGTAGAATGGGTGACACTTGTCACATACGTCTAGGTGGATAGACTCTTTACCTAGAGTAGAGTTGAACTCAAAAGAGTTGCCGCAAGAACAAGTCGCTTTTACTGCTTTGTATTCTGGGTGGATACCAGCTTTCATGGGATAACCTCAATAGTAGGCCGTGTCGCTATACGAATCTAAGCCGCACACCACACGTAATTAATAATAAAATGGGATACCGCATCAACTAATTGCCGAAGCCATATCTCAAGGCGCGATATAGTAAAGAATCACATTGCTCGGATCAACACATTTGGCAACTTTTTCGCCACTTTTTTAGCCAGACTAATCATAGAGGCACGATTCACGCTGAATCGCATTGCTTTACTCGAATTTCCATACCGATTTTAATAGACTCTCATTTCCTTTCCCTCTTTTTTAACAGCTAAGAATTTATGCGTCCAACCATTGCTAGAGTGGCATTACCCGTTCCGCTCGACAAACAATTTGATTACGCCATTCCGGGGCACCTGTTTCCGATCATTGGTGGACGCGTTTCCGTACCTTTTGGACGCCAAACGTTAGTTGGCATCGTCACCGCCATGGTTAATCACTCGGACTTTCCCAAAGATCAACTCAAGCCAATCAAAGCAGTTCTTGATTCTCAGCCGATATGGTCTGAAAAGCTTTATTCGTTGCTGACTTGGTGCAGCCAGTTCTACCAATACCCACTTGGAGATACGCTACACAATGCGATGCCAGCAGCTCTACGTAAAGGAAAGCCTGCAGATTTTGCGACGCTACAAGAGTGGCAAATTACCGAATCCGGTAAAGACAAGCTGATGCAAGGGCTGGATCGTCGAGCGGTCAAACAACAGAAGGTCTTGCAAATGTTGGTTAACGGCGCTTTGCCTCACCAGGAATTTGTCGACCAAGAGATAGCCTCAACAGTACTAAAGTCTTTAGAAGAGAAAGGCTGGATTGAACGTATCGAGAAGAAGCCTGTAATCACCCAGTGGGGACAGCACGTTGAATGCGACGTCGAAAAGCCAAAGCTCAACCACGAACAAGCGCTGGCTATTGCGAGTGTAAATAGCCAAACAGGTTTTGCCTCCTATTTATTAGAAGGCGTCACGGGCTCAGGTAAGACAGAAGTGTACCTCAACCTGATCAAGCCGGTCTTAGAGAAAGGTAAACAAGCCTTGGTTTTAGTACCAGAGATTGGCTTAACGCCCCAAACCATCAACCGCTTTAAACGCCGTTTTAATGTGCCAGTTGACGTCATCCACTCTGGGTTAAACGAGACGGAGCGTCTGAATGCGTGGCTTTCTGCACGCGACAAAGCGGCCGGAATCATTATCGGCACACGCTCTGCCCTACTCGCGCCTTTTGCTGATCTCGGGATTATCATTGTGGACGAGGAACATGACACCTCTTACAAACAGCAAGATAGCTTGCGTTATCATGCACGCGATGTTGCTGTAATGCGCGCTCATAAAGAACAAGTTCCGATTGTTCTGGGCTCAGCCACACCTGCACTGGAGACATTGCACAATGCCTTGTCAGGCAAGTATCACCATTTAACACTAACCCAACGAGCTGGCTCTGCCGTACCAACCACCAATAAAGTGTTAGATGTAAAAGGTCAGTATTTAGAAAGTGGCTTATCTGCCCAACTGATTGCCGAAATGCGCAAGCATTTAAAAGCAGGCAATCAAGTAATGTTGTTTCTTAACCGTCGAGGCTTTTCGCCCGCTTTGATGTGCCATGAATGCGGTTGGATTGCAGAATGTAAACGCTGTGATGCGTACTATACGTTCCACCATTACAGCAACGAAATACGCTGCCATCACTGCGGCTCACAACAACCGGTAATTCATCAGTGTCAGGGGTGTGGTTCAACTCAACTGGTTACCGTCGGCGTAGGAACGGAACAACTCGAACAACAATTGGCTCAGTTATTTCCAGAATACAACGCCATTCGCATCGACAGAGACAGCACACGTCGCAAAGGTAGTTTGGAAGATGCCCTTGAATCGATTCGTAAAGGTGAACATCAAATTCTGATTGGCACCCAAATGCTGGCTAAGGGGCACCATTTTCCAAATGTAACGCTCGTTGCTCTTTTGGATGTTGATGGCTCTCTCTATAGTAGTGACTTCCGCGCTTCCGAGCGACTAGCGCAGTTGTTTATTCAAGTCGCAGGTCGTGCCGGCCGCGCAAGTAAACCTGGCGAGGTTATCCTACAAACCCACCATCCTGAGCACAGCTTGCTGCAGGCCCTGCTTCAAAAAGACTATCGCCACTTTGCTATGACTGCTCTGGAAGAACGCAAACTGGCTCAGCTTCCGCCTTATAGTTTCTTGACTCTGTTTAAAGCAGAGGCGAACCAAAGTGAGATAGTTGAAGACTTCCTGCGTCAGGTTCGCTTTACGTTAGAGTCACACCCTTTGTTCGATGATTCCTGCATGGTGTTAGGCCCTACTCCTTCACCTTTGGCCAAGCGGGCTGGTAAATACCGCTGGCAACTATTACTGCAAACTCAGCATCGTTCATTGATGCAAAAGTTATTAACCAGTGCCAAACCTGCTATTGAGTTGTTGCCAAATGCTAAGAAAGTACGCTGGAATTTAGACATAGAACCACAAGATCTCAGCTAGCAAACGTTTAACTATGTAATGAATTACCATTTAATGTGACCAGAATCACACCAAGATTACAATTTTTGTTAAACAGACCGTAACTTTCACTTTAGAAATGAATAGACTATCCAAATTAGAAAAGTCTAAAGTGACTTGTTTGCACAGGCTTAGATTAAAACAATGACTATTCCCACAAATTGATGTCGCAGTGAAGAATCCATTTTTCCACTTGTTAACACGAACTGAGCGAAGAGCAAACGCTGCTCTAACTCAGCGTGATTACTATGATTTCAAACCGGAATAACGTCATCTTGGCAAAAAAATAAACGAGAGGTTAAAAACTATGGCGACAATGAAGGATGTTGCCCAGCTTGCGGGAGTGTCTACGGCTACGGTATCTCGAGCATTAATGAACCCAGAAAAAGTATCTTCTTCAACGAGAAAAAGAGTAGAAGATGCCGTACTTGAAGCGGGTTATTCTCCAAACTCATTAGCGCGTAACTTACGTAGAAACGAATCAAAAACCATTGTTACTATCGTTCCCGACATCTGTGATCCTTATTTTTCTGAAATTATTCGCGGTATTGAAGATGCTGCCATGGAACATGGCTATCTAGTCCTGCTGGGCGATAGCGGACAACAGAAGAAACGCGAAAGTTCTTTCGTTAACCTCGTATTTACTAAGCAGGCGGATGGAATGCTACTGCTTGGCACAGATCTACCGTTCGATGTCAGTAAGCCAGAGCAAAAGAACTTACCTCCGATGGTAATGGCGTGTGAATTTGCGCCTGAACTCGAGCTTCCGACAGTACATATTGATAACCTGACCTCAGCATTTGAAGCGGTGAATTACCTAACCCAATTAGGTCATAAACGCATTGCTCAAATCTCTGGACCAGATACAGCAATATTGTGTCAGTTCCGCCAGCAAGGCTACCAACAAGCCCTGCGCCGTGCCGGCATCAATAAAGATCCACAATATAGTGTCATTACTGAGTTCTCATTTGATGGCGGAGCAAAAGCCGTTCGTAAACTGCTCGAATTGCCTGAGCCACCAACGGCTATTTTCTGTCACTGTGACACAATGGCCATCGGCGCAATTCAAGAAGCGAAAAAGCTTGGCTTACGAGTACCGCAAGATCTCTCCGTTGTGGGCTTTGATGACATTAACTTCGCTCAGTACTGCGATCCGCCGTTGACCACTATCTCTCAGCCTCGCTATGAGATTGGTCGACAAGCGATGCTAATGATGCTTGAGATGTTAAAAGGCCACGACGTGCATTCAGGCTCGCGTTTGCTTGAAACTAATCTCGTCATTCGCGGAAGTGCAGCGCCACCACAGCGCCCTTAACCTAAAGATTAGGTATTCATACCCAAAGCGGTGCTAAGGCGCCGCTTTTTATTTACCCCTCCTGCTTTTTGTATATCCCCGAATAAATATAAGCGAGAACGGAAACACACTCCTACACTCGGGCGTTGTCGCGCTTTAGCTATCAAGATTCTATCAATAGGGTGTTTTCTCAACTCGTTCTGGATTAACATATTTGCAAGAATCCTTGATGACCAGAAATAACCGTGGCAAATAGAGATTATGTAAGACGGGGGCGAGGTGCCCCAAAAAAGTCGACAAAAAAACAACCGCCGAGAAGAAAAAAACCTTGGCGTAGTGGCCTGCTCGCTATCTTGCTTGTGGGTGGTTTTGGCTATGGTCTTTACCTTTTGAGTAGCGACCCAGAGCCCAAACCACCTGTCGTGAAGCAGCCAACAACCACTGTAAGCAAACCAAAGCCGAAAAAAGATTTGCCGCCACCACCAGAAGAAAAGTGGGAATATGTCGAGTCACTACCGAAACGTGAAGTTGAAGTTGTGGCCAAAGAAATTGAAGTTTCTAAAATTCCTTACATCATGCAATGTGGTGCTTACAAAACCCAGGCGCAAGCAGAAGAGCGTAAGCTTGCAATCGCGTTCCAAGGGATGTCGAGCAAGATTCGTAAGAAAGAAGGCAGTTCATGGTATCGCGTGGTGCTAGGTCCGTATAAGTTCAAACGTGATGCAGAACGTGACCGTCATAAACTGCAACGCGCGAAAATCGAGCCATGTGCGATTTGGAAAGAAAATCTTTAAACTCAGGCCCTAGGAGCTAAGATCCTAGGGCCTTTCTTTTTGCCCCCTTGAATCCCTATTTCCCCTCCCCCATATACTGAATTAAATCCAAAGAGAAATAATCAAGAGGTCGACTGTGACTACCATTGTATCTGTACGTCGAAATAATAAAGTCGTCATCGCGGGTGATGGCCAAGTATCTCTAGGCAATACCGTAATGAAAGGTAATGCGCGCAAAGTTCGCCGCTTATATAACAACCAAGTACTAGCGGGCTTTGCTGGCGGCACTGCGGATGCCTTCACCCTTTTTGAGCGCTTCGAAAGCAAGCTGCAAATGCACCAAGGCCACCTAACTAAGGCTGCGGTTGAGCTAGCCAAAGACTGGCGTAGCGATCGTGCTCTGCGCAAGCTCGAAGCCTTGCTTGCCGTTGCCGACGAAACCGCATCGTTAATCATTACTGGTAATGGTGATGTCGTACAGCCAGAACACGACCTGATTGCGATTGGCTCTGGTGGTGCTTACGCACAAGCAGCCGCAACCGCCCTACTAGAAAACACAGATCTAGATGCTCGTGAGATCGCGGAAAAAGCCCTCAATATCGCGGGTGATATTTGTGTCTTCACTAACCATCACCACACGGTAGAAGAGCTAGACTCAACAATAGAGCCTGAAAAACCAACCGCGTAATCGTAACGAAGTAAGGAAAGAATATGTCTGAAATGACGCCTCGCGAAATCGTTCATGAATTGAACCGCCACATTATCGGTCAAGAAAAAGCCAAGCGTTCGGTTGCGATTGCACTTCGTAACCGCTGGCGCCGTATGCAGCTTGAAGAAAGCTTGCGTGCCGAAGTGACGCCAAAAAACATTTTGATGATTGGTCCTACTGGTGTTGGTAAGACTGAAATCGCACGCCGCCTAGCAAAACTGGCAAATGCACCATTCATCAAAGTTGAAGCGACAAAATTCACAGAAGTGGGTTACGTTGGTAAAGAAGTTGAAACCATCATCCGTGACCTGACTGATGTCGCGGTAAAAATGACGCATCAACAAGCGATGGAAAAAGTAAAATTCCGCGCTGAAGAGCAAGCGGAAGAACGCATTCTTGATGCGCTACTGCCACCAGCACGTGATAGCTGGGGTCAAGCAGAGCAAACGGAAGAGTCTTCTCACACTCGCCAGATTTTCCGTAAAAAACTGCGTGAAGGCCAACTAGACGATAAAGAAATTGAAATCGACGTAGCCGCACCACAAATGGGCGTAGAGATCATGGCGCCCCCAGGTATGGAAGAGATGACAAATCAGCTGCAAGGCATGTTCCAAAACCTGGCTGGCGATACTAAGAAAAAGCGTAAGCTGAAAATCAAAGACGCGATGAAAGCGCTAGCGGAAGAAGAAGCAGCGAAATTGGTTAACCAAGAAGAGCTAAAAGAAGCAGCGATTTTCAACGTTGAAAACAACGGCATCGTATTTATCGATGAGATTGACAAGATCTGTAAACGCGGTGAGAGCTCAGGCCCAGACGTTTCACGCGAAGGTGTTCAGCGCGACCTGCTTCCATTGATTGAAGGCAGCACGGTATCAACCAAGCACGGCATGGTAAAAACAGACCACATTCTGTTTGTTGCATCTGGTGCATTCCAAGTGGCAAAACCATCTGACTTGATCCCAGAATTGCAAGGTCGTCTACCAATTCGCGTTGAGCTAGAAGCACTAAGCAGCAACGACTTCAAACGCATTCTGACAGAGCCAAAAGCCTCTCTAACAGAGCAGTACGTTGCGTTGATGAAAACGGAAGATGTGGACATCGAGTTCACAGAAGATGGCATCACGCAAATCGCGGAAGCGGCATGGACGGTCAACGAAAGCACAGAAAACATCGGTGCTCGTCGCTTGCATACCGTTATGGAGCGCTTAATGGATGAAATCTCTTACGATGCAGCAGAGCAATCTGGCGCGAAGTTTGTTATCGATGCCGCTTATGTGAAAGAGCGCCTAGGCGACACGATTGAAGATGAAGATCTAAGCCGCTTTATTCTTTAATCGCAATCTATTTTACCAAAGCCCAGAACCTTGTTTCTGGGCTTTTTTGTTTAGAATGACGGTTACTGTGACAACACCTAGATCAAAAGATCTGGTCATTCTAGCGAGCTCAAGCGAGACTAAGAATCTAGTAACAGCGCACCCTGTTCTTTCCAGCTCACCTTAACCACCGCACAATCGGACGATAGATTCTGAATCACACTCGTTCCTCGTTGTTCAGAATGACGGTTACTGTGACAACATCTAAATCAAAAGATCTGGTCATGCTAGCGAGCTCAAGCGAGACTAAGAATCTAGTAACAGCGCACCCTGTTCTTTCCAGCTCACCTTAACCACCGCACAATCGGACGATAGATTCTGAATCACATTCGTTCCTCGTTGTTCAGAATGGCGGTGACTTTGACAACATCTAAATCAAAAAACCTAGTCATTCTAGCGAGCTCCAGCGAGACTAAGAATCTAATAGCGGCGTTATCCGTATCCTTCACTTTCCAAAAAGAGGGCTATTTTATCGCCTCAAATATTGAAACTGCTTTCCTTCTACTTCACCCTTTGACTTTTAGTTGAGTTGTTTTAGGTCAATAGCGTATCTGCCTCTTTGTGCTTATACTGGGCACATTGGTTACTAGCACGAAATTTCCATGAAACAATCTTTACAGATCTGGCTTGAAGCCGCTCGCCCAAAAACACTACCTCTGGCGTTAGTCTCTATCTTAACGGGTAGCGTACTCGCCTACTCGGCGGGTCATTTTTCACCGACAATTGCCATCATGGCTTTCGTAACCGCGACGTTGCTGCAAATTCTGTCCAACCTGGCAAACGACTATGGCGATGCCGTTCAAGGTACAGATAACGACAAACGCCTTGGCCCATTACGAGCGATGCAATCTGGCGCGGTAAGTGCGAAACAGATGAAACAGGCGATTATCTTTAACATCGTTCTGACCGCTATTTCTGGCTTGGTGTTAGTTTTCTATTCACTAAGTTCACTGGAAAGCATCGTGACGTTTATCGGGCTGGGAATTTTAGCCATCCTCGCGGCGATTGCTTACACCATGGGTAGCAAGCCATACGGTTACGTGGGGCTTGGCGATATTTCAGTTTTCTTGTTTTTTGGTTTACTCGGCGTATCCGGTACCTACTTCTTGCATACCGGTCACGTAGACACCACGCTATTCTTACCTGCTTTAGGCTGCGGTTTACTCGCTGTTGCAGTACTCAACATCAACAATATGCGTGATATCGAGAACGACCGAGAGTGTGGTAAACGCACAGTCGCAGTGCGTTTGGGTCAACGCAAAGCCAAGCAGTACCACTTTGTTTTACTTGGCGGTGCTATTCTTGCCTTTGCGGCTTACTTGTTAATTCAAGACAAACCCGTTTGGATTAGCTTGCCCTTTTTACTTAGTATTTATTTCGTGGCCGATCATGGTAAAGCGGTTTGGCATACACAAAAGCCCGCTCAGATAGCACCAATGATGCCAGTCATCGTGAAATGCTCTTTAGTCACCAACGTTTTGTTTGCAACAATTGTGGTAGCTCAAACTCTAGTAAGTTAAAAAAGGATTGTCATTGCATTGACTTAATGCCTAGATATACTCAAAGACAACCAATTTCTGTTTAGAAAGGTACGCTATGGAATACAATACCTCAGCACTCTGTGATATCTACCTCGATCAGGTAGATGTGGTTGAACCAATGTTCAGTAATTTTGGCGGTCGCGCTTCATTTGCCGGGCAAATCACCACCATCAAGTGTTTTGAAGATAATTCGTTGATCCGCGAGACATTAGAGCAAGATGGACTTGGTCGCGTTTTGTTAATTGACGGTGGCGGTTCCCTACGTAAAGCCCTTATCGATGCAGAAATCGCAACCATTGCGGAAGAAAACGAGTGGGAAGGCATTGTCGTTTACGGCTGTGTTCGTGAAGTAGATGAACTTGAAGATATGAACTTAGGCATTCAAGCCCTCGCCTCTATTCCTGTTGGAGCGACCAGCCAGGGTATCGGCGAATTAGATGTACCAGTCAACTTTGGCGGCGTCAGCTTTTTACCTGAAGATTATATTTATGCCGATAGCACCGGAATTATCCTGTCGCCTGAGCCATTGAATATTGATTTAGAGTTGGATGAAGAAGAATAACGAGTCTTAGGTACCTAAGTTATAGGACCTTCTCTTGGCTATCAGAATCGAGCTTGTCCTAACGATTTTCAACTTGCCCAAAACACAAACACCCGCTTAACGCGGGTGTTTTTAATTTGGAATGAAGAAGCCGGATTATTCCACTTCGTCCATTTTGCCAAGTAGTGCACGAATGCGCTCTTGCCATTGCGCATGCTCTTGCTGTGCTTGTTGTGCTTTTTGCTCTAGCTCTTCTCGTTGAGAGCGAAGCTCGTTCGCTTCTTCCGCAAGTTTTGCTTTATCTTCTTTCAGCTCTTCGACTTCCATCTGAAGAAGAGTGATTGTGTCAACTGCAGTTTGAATTTTAGATTCTAGTTGTTCTAGTACTTCAAAAGACATCTTGGCCTACCTATGTTATTCCGTTGGGACGATGTGCGAGATTGATGCACACCTAACCTATATAAGGTTCATTCTACTCAGCGTCGCGATGAGAAACACTCACTATATTCGATATTTCGCATCATTCGGTCAAAAAATCGGCGCAATCTCACTAAACGCTGACTTTTCTTATCGCCGAAGCATTTTTTAGCAAGGATTTTGCCTCCCGCCACGCTGAAAATCGCCCTAAGTATTGATCAAATTCAAGTTAGATAAAGTAAAAGCTCCGCAAAAAGGCAAACGTTTACCCTACGTTGTGATAGAATCGCCGCGCAAATTCTTCTTCCCTCTTGCTTACTTGGAGACATCATGAAACGCGATTTAGCAATGGCATTTTCCCGTGTGACTGAAGGTGCAGCTTTAGCTGGTTACAAATGGCTTGGCCGTGGCGATAAAAATGCAGCCGATGGCGCAGCTGTTGAAGTTATGCGCACCCTACTGAACAAAACAGATATCAGTGGTGAAATTGTCATTGGTGAGGGTGAAATCGATGATGCGCCAATGCTATACATTGGTGAGCAAGTGGGTATTGGTGGTGATGAAGTGGATATTGCAGTCGACCCGATTGAAGGGACGCGTATGACGGCAATGGGGCAATCTAACGCACTAGCCGTACTTGCCGCAGGTGAGAAAGGCAGCTTTCTTAAAGCGCCAGATATGTACATGGAAAAACTGGTTGTTGGCCCTGGTGCAAAAGGCGTGATTGACTTAGAAAAGCCGTTAAAAGAGAACCTAGAGAACGTAGCAAAAGCCCTGAACAAACCACTTGATACCTTAGTCGTTATTACCCTTGCGAAACCTCGCCACGATGACGTTATTGCAGAAATGCAAGCAATGGGCGTACGTGTCTTTGCGGTGCCTGATGGTGACGTGGCTGCCTCTATTCTGACTTGTATGCCAGACAGTGAAGTGGACATGATGTACTGTATTGGCGGCGCGCCAGAAGGGGTCGTATCAGCCGCGGTGATTAGAGCGCTAGACGGAGACATGCACGGTCGTCTACTTCCTCGTCATGAAGTAAAAGGCGATACTGAAGAAAACCGCATTTACGGCGCAGACGAACTAAAACGCTGCGATGAAATGGGCGTAAAAGCGAATGTTGTCCTCAAAATGGAAGACATGGCACGCAGCGACAACGTGGTATTCTCAGCAACAGGCATTACTAAAGGTGACTTGCTAGAAGGCATCTCTCGCCAAGGCAATATCGCAACTACAGAAACGCTGCTCGTACGCGGTCGATGCCGAACTATTCGTCGCATTAAGTCGACTCACTACCTAGATCGTAAAGATCCAGAAGTGCGTGATATTATTCTTTAAGCATTGTGTGAGGCTCTCGCTCAATCTGAGTGTGAGCCTTTCTTTCCGCACAACCAAGCAATAGATTCTGAATCACACTCGTTCCTCGTTGTTCAGAATGACGGTGACTTTAATAAGCTCTAAATCAAAAGAACTCGTCATTCTAGCGAGACTCAGAAATCTAGTAACAGCAAACTCCTATTCTTTCCTGCTCGCCTTAACCACTGCACAATCGGACGATAGATTCTGAATCACACTCGTTCCTCGCTGTTCAGAATGACGGTCACCACAGCAAGCTCAAAATCAAAAGAACTCGTCATTCTAGCGAGCTCCAGCGAGACTAAGAATCTAATAACAGCAAACTCCTATTCTCTCCCTCTCACCATAACCATTGCACAACCGAACGATAGATTCTGAAGCACACTCGTTTCTCGCTGTTCAGAGTGGCGATATATATTGGTTCGCATGAACATAGACCCAACAGATCCCCACTCAAACTAAGTCAACACTTTTCTTTACTAACCCTATCGCGCATAATATGTACTGACGTATAAATGGTGGGTATATGAAGACTGTAGATAGGATATTGCAAATCGTTAAGCGTGATGGTTCCGTCACTGCAAAACAACTCTCTTCTGAGCTGGGTATGACAACCATGGGGGCACGTCAGCACCTTCAGAGTTTAGAAGATGATGGCATCCTGTCTATTCATGACGTCAAAGTCAAAGTGGGTCGCCCCGCTCGCCATTGGTCTCTCACTCAAAAAGGTCATGAGCAATTTGCTGACCGTCACGGTGAGTTGACCATTCAGTTTATAGAGGCTGTCGAACACATTTTTGGCAAAGATGGACTGGACAAAGTCACATCGGAAAGAGAAAAACTCACGTTACAAAGTTATCGTCAGCACCTTGAGCAATGCAACTCTCTGCAAAGCAAACTAGAAACTCTTGTGACACTCAGAGAACAAGAAGGCTATATGGCCGAGCTTGAGCAAGATGAGAACGGATTTATCTTGATCGAAAATCACTGCCCGATTTGTAAAGCCGCAACTCGCTGCCCAAGCTTGTGCCAATCAGAATTAAGTGTCTTTCAGTCTTTACTTGGACGTGACACCAAAGTAGAGCGTACCGAACACATCATTAGCGGCCAAAGACGCTGCGTTTACCGCATCCAACAACTGCAGTAACCACCACAACCCAACATCGACATGTCGCACTTATTCAATCTCAAGCTTGAAAGGTTCTCTTATAAGTGAGACGGCTGAAGAATTCATCCTCTCCCCCCTTTCTAGTGGTATAGGCTTTTAGTAACTAAAGGCAATTTCCATAAGGATTTGGAGAGCATCGATGTCTACTCTACGTCACTACCCTTCTCAAACGCTTCCGCCATTCGATGAAATGGTTCGAATGGCAGAGCGAGATCCAGAAGCTTTTGAGCAATTTCGTCATGAAATGGCGAAAGAGATGATCGAAAGCGCATCAAAAAACATGCAAGAAAGACTGTGGGCTCAGCAAAGCCACATCGATAGGGTCATCAGCACGTGTAAAAACCCTCACCACACCAATGTGGTATTGATGAACGAATTACAAAAACAGGTCGTGAAGTTCAGAGCGGCGCTACAAGGGGAAACGGCACCGACTCAAAAAGCGGATGTGGTTAGTTTAGAGGCATTTAAAGGTAGGGATGATTTTTACTGATACTCAGTAGATAGATCGAGAAAGTTAGGGTTCGTTTCTCTTACCAAGGCTAACTTCCACTCACGCTTCCACTGCTTGAGCTGCTTTTCTCGGTTTATGGCAGTTGCCATATCTTCGAATAACTCAAAGTAAACGAGCTTATGAACGTTGTATTTCTTGGTAAATCCCTCAACTACTCCGTTTTTATGCTGCCATATTCTTTGAGGCAGCTGACTGGTAACACCAATGTAAAGAACGGCGTTGTTGTTTGACGTTAGGATATAAACGCAAGGTGTCCTATCGATGATTCATTCTCCTTCATGATTCGCTGTTACTTTTCCATTGTAATTCACTCGCTCAGTTCAAACTCGGAGCGCTCTGTGCGTAGATTCTGAATCACGCTCGTCCCTCGCTGTTCAGAATGACGGGTACAATAGCAAGCTCTATATCAAAAGAGTTCGTCATTCTAGCGAGCCTCAGCGAGACTAAGAATCTGGTATCAGCAAGCTCCTACTCTTTCACACTCAGCTTAGCCACTGCTCAACCGGATGATAGACTCTGAATCACCTCGTTCTTCGTTGTTCAGAATGACGATGACTTTATCAGCCTCTAAACCAAAAAGGATCGTCATTCTAGCGAGCCTTAGCGAGACTAAGAATCTAGTAACATCAAGCTCCTATTCTTTCCCGCTCAGCTTAAACACTGCTCAAGCGGACGATAGATTCTGAATCACGCTCGTCCCTCGCAGTTCAGAATGACGGTGAGTTTAACAGCCTCTAAATCAAAAGAGTTCGTCATTCTAGCGTGCCTCAGCGAGACTAAGAATCTACTTTCAGCACGCACGATACTTGAAGCAATTACTCCGGCTCAGGGCCATATTGGTTTGGTCCTGATGTTCCCTTTAAGAAACCACATTCAATTAGAATCCATAAACCACAAATCAGAGAAATGGAAGCGACGAACATCTGTGGGGTCGACGGCTCTTGCGCGGCAGGGCTGGTCATTGGCGTGGCAATTCGTCCGATAATCAGCGGAATATTCAGTGCTAGCCAATAGATCGATTTGTTGCGGTCGTGCCAACGCTTGGTGGTGTTCGCCAAATCAGGGATCAACAAAATCACCAAGAAAATAGGGAGAAGTAAATAGGAGAAAGTAGGAAATAGCTTACTGATTCCAGCACCAAAACCTAGAATAGAGACATAGTAAATGACGTTCCAAATCCAGTAAGTTTTACGGTTTATACGTCCTTGAAAAGAAAACAGTAACTCTTTAGTCGACATCAAATTTTACCCCAAAATAGAAAGGTTATAGATTAGCCGAGTCGATATAGTTTGGAAAGGACACCGATAGCTTGGGTGCCCACAACGCCCATATAAAAAGCAGAGCCAGGCTGAGAATTCGTAACAATAACCCCTCGCTATTCTCGGGCAATTCAGCGCAACCTAGTTCACTACCTTTTGGAAGCTATCTATATCCATGTCTCGGATATTGACCGTTAAACTGTGCACGTGACTAGCTTGCTCTTGAAGTGTCGCCATCAAGGCTCGTGACAGTTCTCGCTTTTGTTCTTGGGAGCGACCAGATAACAAATCAAAGTTGATATGGATAAAATCGAGGCTATCTCCCTCCTCTCCTATTAACCAATTGTGGCACCGGAGCGTTCTAGATTTCACCGACGCGAGTTCAAAAAGGCCACTTTCTAACGCCGTTTTATGTAAATCCTCCAGTAACCCCTGAACATTGACGCGTTCTTCCACCGAGTTTGAATACTCTAAAACGAGATTTGGCATTTTGATTCCTTTCTACAACAATTAATTCCAGCGCGTAGTAATACCAATCTCAGCAGCAATTTCCGAGGAATGAACTATCATTCTGTCTACGCGATCACCAATCGGTTGCTTTTAACAAAAATAACAGGATCGATGCTTGGTCGAATCAGTAAAGAAAGCCGGACAAGACATGACGCCAATCATGATCTGTTCACATTATTCTGTTATATTCCTACGTAGATTTTTTACATTAATTGACTATTTACATTAAAGATAAGGGAGATATTCCTATGCGTCGTCCTGTAGTGATGGGTAACTGGAAACTAAACGGCAGCAAAGCAATGGTAACTGAGCTGCTAACTGGTCTTAACGCTGAGCTTGAAGGCGTTGAAGGTGTTGACGTAGCAGTCGCTCCACCAGCACTTTACATCGACCTAGCAGAGCGCGTAATCGCTGAAGGCGGTAACAAGATCATCCTAGGTGCTCAAAACACTGACCTAAACAACAGCGGTGCGTTCACTGGCGATATGTCTCCAGAAATGCTGAAAGATTTCGGTGCTACTCACATCATCATCGGTCACTCAGAGCGTCGTGAATACCACAACGAATCTGACGAGTTCATCGCGAAGAAATTCAACTTCCTAAAAGAAAACGGCCTAACTCCTGTTTTCTGTATCGGTGAATCTGAAGCGCAAAACGAAGCTGGCGAAACTGAAGCTGTATGTGCACGTCAAATCAACGCAGTTATCGACACTTACGGTGTTGAAGCTCTAAACGGCGCAATCATCGCTTACGAACCAATCTGGGCTATCGGTACTGGTAAAGCAGCAACAGCTGAAGATGCACAGCGCATCCACGCTTCTATCCGCGCACTTATCGCTGCGAAAGACGAAGCAGTTGCAGCACAAGTAATCATCCAATACGGTGGTTCTGTTAAGCCAGAAAACGCTGAAGCTTACTTCTCACAACCAGACATCGACGGCGCTCTCGTTGGCGGTGCTTCTCTAGACGCGAAAAGCTTCGCAGCAATCGCTAAAGCAGCGGCTAAAGCAAAAGCTTAATCTCGTTATTACTGAGAGTAGAAATAACAAAGGGATGCATCATGCATCCCTTTTTGTTTGTGTATTAGATTACACACAATCATCTTAACTAAAGTCTAATCACTACCAAATAGGTCTCGCGTGTACACCTTATCAGCCACATCAGTAAGTTCTTCAACCATACGGTTAGAGACAATCACATCGGCGCTTTGTTTAAACTCATTAAGATCTTTAATTACACGTGAGTTAAAGAATTCCTCTTCCTGAAGTACTGGCTCATACACCACCACTTCAATGCCCTTTGCCTTGATACGCTTCATAATACCTTGAATAGACGAAGCGCGGAAATTATCCGAGCCGGCTTTCATTATCAAACGGTAGATCCCAACCACTTTAGGTTCTCGTTTGAGAATAGACTCAGCAATAAAGTCTTTACGAGTGCGATTGGCTTCCACTATGGCCCCAATAATACTGTTTGGGACATCTTGATAGTTTGCACGAAGTTGCTTGGTATCTTTTGGTAAACAATAACCACCATATCCAAATGAAGGATTGTTGTAGTGGTTACCAATACGGGGGTCCAAACCAACACCTTCGATAATTTGGCGAGAATCAAGATTATGCGCCTCAGCGTAAGAATCTAACTCATTGAAATAAGCTACGCGCATTGCAAGGTAAGTATTTGAGAACAACTTAACCGCTTCAGCTTCTGTAGAATCAGTAAACAAAACTGGGATGTCTTCTTTTACCGCCCCTTCAACCAGAAGGTTGGCGAATGTCTCAGCACGTGCACTGCGCTCACCAACAATGATGCGAGATGGGTGGAGGTTATCGTAAAGTGCTTTGCCTTCGCGAAGAAACTCTGGCGAGAAAATAATATTTTCACAACCTAACTCTTGCTTAATGCGTGCAGTATAACCCACAGGCACTGTAGACTTAATTACCATTACAGCATTTGGATTAATCGCCATTACATCTTTTATCACCGCTTCGACGGAAGCCGTATTAAAGTAATTGGTTTGTGGGTCATAATCCGTTGGCGTTGCTATAACAACAAAATCAGCACCTTTGTAGGCGAGCTCTTTGTCCGTGGTAGCAGTAAAGTCTAGTTCTCGATTAGACAGAAAATCTTCAATTTCTTTATCTACAATGGGTGAACACTTGTTGTTAAGCAACTCAACTTTTTTTTCTACAATATCAAGTGCAACAACTTGGTGGTTTTGGGCTAACAACATCGCATTAGAGAGCCCGACATACCCCGTACCGGCAACCGCTATTTTCATTCCAATACCCTAATCTTTAGTTCTTATATCAGAATATCAATAGTTTTAATTTTTGGATAGTGAAACAATATTGTGCAACCTAAGCTTCATACATTAGAAAATAAAAAAGCGGCACATTGGCCGCTTTTATACATCGTACTGTTCTATGGGTTTAGTCTAACTGAGTTGATAAGTAACGCAGATAGGCGTTACGTAAGCGAATCTTATTCTCTTCAAAGTAATAGCTACCATAACGACCACGGTTGAAGTAACGACGTAGCATGCTGTTGTCCATGATAAGCTCATCACCTTGTCCATCACTTAAGAAATTGACGTCATTGCCTACTCGCGTCATCACATTAAAGTCATAAGCTTCGTTGCCTCGAACCTGCAACAAGCCAGGTGACATATCTCGCCAAGGTGTTAGTGGTAGCTTGACTGACACAGCGACAAACTGCTCTTCATCAGTATCTTTGTACTTAGTAACCTGGTAAGTAGCAGAAACCTCAATATCCTCAAACCAATGCGATGTTGTTAGCTTAGCACCAACATCACCCCGCCAAAACTCACCCGCTGTCGCGTTAAACTGCCAATCCCATTCGGGCATTGAAAAAGTATAGCGAGCTAGCGAAGTTTGACGATCGAGAGTTTCATAGCCATTTTCATCTTTCTCATCGACATGCTGGAAGTAGCTCATTTCCAAACTCAAAGCGTGCGCACCAGACTGAGAAAACCATGTAGACTCACTTCTCGCGCCAATATAATCTGTTTTCGCCAAACCGACGGATACTTGGTTCGCAATATCGACATAAGGTAAACGGAAGAATTGGTGCAGCATTGCGCGTTCGATATCATTTTCGTAAGCACTATCCTCAAAGTATCCCCATTTTTCATAATCGTCAGTTTCCGCTAACGGCAAAATATGGCGAACATCGACAGCAGCGCCAGACCAAAGGTAGGTATATAAGTTACTCGACATCGCAAAAGAGTAGTCATAAACACCAAACTCGGTCGCAACGGCATGACGAACCATTGGTGAAAAGACAAGTTGAGAGTCTAGTGCGCCGCTATTTACGCGCTCTGTTTTCCAGTTAACCAACTCAAGTTTTTCGGCTAAATCTCGTGTCGTGAATTTAATATCCTCGCACGCAGCAGAACCATTGATAAAACTCTGATAGCACGTTGAATTCGCTTGCACACTAACAACGGGCTTTTGGTTTGCGAGCATAAATAGCTCAATACGCTCTGAATCACCACCCACTTCTGATACCGCATTTTGACCTAGGTGGCTAGAGATGATCCCCATAGCAACACCTAAACCATCTACTTGGTTATGGTTATAACGACGGTTTTCTAGCGCCACTACTGTTGTTTGATTCAGCAAACCGATTTGAATATTCACAAAGCCTTCATTACGAAGCGCGCTCACTAAAGCAGAGATAGAAGCCTCTTTAGCTTTATTCTGCTCCAAAGACAGCTTTTCCATTAACGTGAGATTATTGCGCGAGTAATCGCGAGAACGTGTATACCCAGTAACTAGAGGTACTGAAAGTGCCGCGTTCCAAATATTTTGTTCATCAGTATTGTGGCCAGAGTAGAGCTGATAACTGAGCGAGGCTGTCACATCATAAGGCAATGTGCCTTGTGGGGTAAAAAGCTTAACCGAAGAGTTAAACTCCACAGCATCGTATTCTCCGCTAACCTGTAAAAAGCTCAATGGTTGATATTCAATACCACCGAATGGGCCATCCATCACACCTAATTCAATATCAGAAAGCCCATAACCTGCAGAAACGCGAACCGGAGCAAAGTCGAACGAGTAATCTGCAACTGCGTATTTAGTGCTGAACTGATTCCCGGCGCCACCCAAATCCTGAATACCTAGAGCAAAGTCGAGATTCTCCGAACCCCAAAAGTTAGGGACCTGATACTTGAAAGACATAGATAAATCACGAATGTCTCCACAATCATAAAAACAGTTGGAGGTGTAATCATCTGTGACGATTCTTCCGTGAGCTTCTAACCCCTCAAGCAAGCCAAACGAAAACTTAAGAGAATCTAAATCTTGAACTGCCGTCCTAAATGGTAAGCCTTGAGCGTACGTAAAAGAAAAATCGCCGTAATTTAAAGACTGTGCATTGGGCGTAAAAGTCAATCCGGTAAAGCTTTGGTTCGAAGGCAGCGTCGCCAACTCCTGAGCGGTAAGAGAAGTACTTACCAGTAGCGGCAGCGATAATGCTGCTATCCCTGTTTTTATCGTTTTCTGTGCCATCAGTTTTAGCCACTGTTAATGTATTGAATACAGAAAAAGGCACTCAGAAGTGCCTTTTTGAGATTACGACATGTTCACGTTACGCTCGTAGTAAACAAACCACCACTGCGAGCACCAAGACAACATATCTTATTAATTTTTCTATTATTTACCAACCAGACAAAAGCATCAAGTTTCACTTGCATTACTTTGCTTTGGTTCAAAAGTATATAACTCCGCAGTGCGAGTATTTTGCTTCCATACGAGATCTTCAATGCCATCCACCGGATTAAAGCCTGTAGGAGCATCGAGTAACAAGCGACGAATCACTTCGTGTTGGAAGTTGTGACAGGCGACATCGAGCTTGTCGATTAAGACTTCATACTCTTTTAGTGGTAGGTAACTTTCTTGCGCGGTCATAATACGTGCGTGTGCCGTTTCGGAAACATTGTCATCTCCAATCAACAGCTCTTCATATAACTTCTCTCCCGGTCTCAAACCTGTGAAGAGAATCTCTATATCGCCATGAGGATTGTTTTCATCTTTAACTTCAAGCCCTGACAGGTAAACCAAGTTCTTCGCTAGATCGACAATCTTAACGGGCTCCCCCATATCGAGAACAAATACATCGCCACCTTTACCCATCGCCCCAGCTTGAATAACCAACTGGGCAGCTTCTGGAATTGTCATAAAGTATCGAGTAATGTCTTTGTGGGTGACCGTAATAGGTTCTCGCTTCTCAATCTGTTTTTTGAATACAGGAATTACCGAGCCAGACGAACCCAAAACATTACCAAAGCGCACCATACAGAAACGCGTACCCAGATTAGGGTTGCTCTCACGAATTCGGTTTTGTTGCTGTGCCAACGCCTGTAGACCCAACTCAGCCATGCGTTTAGTCGCACCCATCACGTTCGTTGGTCTAACAGCCTTATCAGTAGAAATAAGAACAAAATTCTTCACACCTGCATCAATCGCCGCTTGCGCTGTATAGTAAGTGCCAAACACATTGTTTCTTACACCTTCAACAACGTTGTACTCCACCAGCGGAACATGTTTGTACGCCGCAGCATGGTAAACCGTGTCCACTTCAAAGGCTTTCATGGTAGTTTCTAAGCGATTTTGTCTCTGCACAGAGCCAACCAATGGAACGACGACAATGCTCAGATTGTTAGCTTTAATGATTTGACTCAATTCACTGTGCACCTGATACAACGCAAATTCAGACAGTTCAAATAAGATCAATGATTTTGGCGAGTAGTTTAAAATCTGACGACATAACTCAGAACCAATTGAGCCACCAGCTCCCGTCACCATGACTACTTGATTCTTGATGTTCGCTTCCATTAATACTTGTTGCGGCTGAACAGGGTCTCGACCTAACAAATCACCAATCGGAACCTCTTTCAGTTCATCAATTTTCGCCTTACCCGTAAGGATATCTTTCATATCTGGAACGGTTTGGATTTCAACAGGCAGTTTAGAAATTCTATCTAAGACTTCCTTACGGCGTTTGTTTGAAGCGCTAGGAATAGCAAGTAAGATTTTTTTTACTTCATACTTTCTAATCGCCTTCATCGCGTTATCCGCTGTATAGACTCGGTAACCCATTAGCATTGTGTTTTGAAGCGTTTTGTCTTCGTCGACAAAGCCAATAACTCGGTAGGTTTCTGATTGTCGCAGCGCAAACGCAAGCTCACGACCGGCACTACCCGCACCATAAATAAGAACTGGCGCTCCAGCTTTGTGTACCGATTGAGCAACCAAGCTCCTTACCAACAGACGGCTAGTCCCTACTCCGATCGCAAGAAAAGCGGCATAAATAAAAGGAATCGAGCGTGGTAGTTGGGCATCAAATGCGAAAGCAAAACTGGCCACACAAAGCGCAGATAGAATCGTACCCAACCCGACGACTGCCAGCACATGAAAGCCTAAATAGCGTAGCACCGCTCGATAGAGGCCAAACGAGACAAAAACAGCAAGCGTACACACAATGGTTGCCAACAGTACATAGTTACTGCTTATATCTGGAAGTGGGCGGAATTCACCAATGCGAGACCAATAAGCAAACATAAAAGCAGCAGAGATAATAAAGAAATCCACTCCGATACTAATAAGGCGCTTTTGATATCTCGGTAAAGACCAAATGACGTTAAGTTTGGAATTATTTTCAATCATGACAGTATGTAAGCCTCATTACCCCAAGTTTATTTTTAGAGTTTGGTGGTAATGCTAGTTAATATTATGAGATAGCCTGAGCAAAGATTATACAACCTGATGATTATGTATAGAACCATTAATTGCATATTCTCTCACTGCATCGCATCTTTTAAGCAATCTGCGTAGCAGACATTTTACATTTTCATCAAGTGGTGGGACGCTGTTACAGGAAAACATAAATAACGACATATTAAAGCACTATTATTTATGCGTCCCACTTAGACTGAACTGGTTTACTTCTGCGCTTCTAACAACACTTCACGGATCACACCGCACGTTTTAGCGACTTCTTCTGACGATAATGTTGGATGAACCAAAAACATTAAACTGGTTTCACCTAACTGCACTGCATTCGGCAAACGTTTTTCTGGTCGCCATGGCGTATTATCAAATGCTTTTTCTAAATACACCTCAGAGCAGCTACCTTGATAAGCCGGAACACCACGTTCCACAATGGTTTCCACAATGCGATCTCTCGTCCAGCCCTCTGCCAAATGTTTAGGCTCAACAAAAAGGTAATGTTTGTATTCAGCGTGCTGCGAATGCTCAGGTACGTGAACGCGTCGAACAATATTGAGATCTGCAACAGCCTCATCGATTTGTGCCGCATTGGCTTGGCGTTTTGCCGTCCACTCTGACATGCGAGTCAATTGAATACGACCAACCACAGCTTGTAGCTCAGTCATACGCCAGTTGGTTCCAAAGCTGTCGTGCAACCAGCGAAAACCTGGTGGATGCTGACGGTTATAAATCGCGTCATAGTTTTTACCATGATCTTTGTAAGACCACATTTTTGACCACAAACCTTTATCATTCGTGGTCACCATGCCGCCTTCACCGCCTGTCGTCATGATCTTATCTTGACAGAATGACCAAGCACCAATGTGACCGATTGTGCCGACACTGCGCCCTTTGTATTTTGCGCCATGTGCTTGAGCACAATCTTCAATAACATAAAAACCATGTTTTTCTGAAAGCGCCATGATGGCATCCATTTCTGCCGGCATACCAGCCAAATGAACAACGATGACCGCTTTAGTCTTAGGAGTTAGGACCGCTTCAATCGACGCTGCCGTAATGGCTTGGCTGTTTAGATCTACATCCGCAAAAACAGGATTAGCACCAGCCGTAACAATAGAAGACGCAGAAGCAAGAAACGTTCTAGGCGTCGTAATAACCTCGTCCCCTTCACCAATCGCTAACGCTTTAAGCGCGACATCGAGTGCAAGGGTACCGTTGCTTAGTGCAACAGCATGATCACATCCAACCCAAGCTGCGAATTCTTTTTCGAACTCGCGGCACTCACTACCCGTCCAGTAGTTTACTTTGTTTGACAGTAGTACACGACTAACTGCGTCGGCTTCTTCTTGAGTAAAAGAAGGCCATGGAGAAAATGGAGTATTAAGCACGATGTCACCTAAATAAAAATTATTCTGAGAATGTTATTTTGAATTTACGAGCTGTGCAGGCGTACCCACAACAGTTTGCAAATCTGGTACATGGTTCAGGACAGTCGCGCCGGCTCCTACCATTACGCCCGTACCAATGGAAATAAGTTGTTTAACTTGGCTTCCGATACCGAGCCAAGAACCTTCCCCGACAGTTACCCCGCCCGCAAGATTACAACCAGGGCTAACATGAACGCCATCCGCTAAATGGCAGTCATGATCTATCGTTGAGGCCGTGTTAATAATGCATGCTTTACCAACTTTGACAAAAGGATTGATGACAGCACCAGCCATGACCACCGTACCTTTATCAAGCTGACTATGCCGACTAATTGTGGCCCTAGGGTGCTCTAGTACAGAGAATTTAGCGCCAGCTATACTCAGTTGCTTCTGCTTTTCTAACCTGACTTTATTATTGCCGATGGCTATCACCGTTAGATCAAACTGTGCCGCTATCTTTAACAAGGCTTCGGAATTCCCTTTGACTGGCCAATGCTCAACATTTTGCAACTCCGGCCAGCGGTCATCAAAAAACTCAATGTTTGTATAACCATTTAGCTCCGCAATTTCAGCAACGACTTTACCGTGACCACTAGCGCCTAAAATTGCGCAAGTTCTATTCATGGATTTCGCTCTGCTTTGATTGACCAGTAAAAGGTTCTATCGTGACATGGCCATCTGCCGATATTCCTTCCTTCACAAACACTTTTTTAACGGTTAGGAACAGAATTTTGATATCTAGCCACAGATTACGATTATCGACATACCAGACATCAAGCTTAAACTTATCTTCCCAACTAATCGCATTACGCCCATTAATTTGAGCCCAGCCCGTTACGCCAGGCCTGACTTCGTGACGTCTTGCTTGCTCTTTACTATAAAGAGGTAAGTACTGCATTAATAAAGGACGTGGCCCCACTAAACTCATCTCACCTTTCAATACGTTCCACAACTCCGGAAGCTCATCTAGGCTCGAGTTTCTCAACTTGTCTCCGAACGGAGTCATTCGCTCGGAATCAGGAAGTGGATTCCCTTGTGCATCGACCGCATCTTTCATGGTACGGAACTTAACCATTTCAAACGGCTTACCATGCAAACCAGGACGTGTTTGACGAAACAATACAGGCGAGCCTAAGTTCTTACGTATTTTCCAAGCCACGAGCGCGATAATTGGCGAAAGTAAAATAAGGCCACATAAAGAAGCCGTGAAATCAAATATCCTTTTCATTAGATAGTCCCATGATTTTTAAAATCTCCGCATTAACTTTATGGACATCAAATTTTTCATATGCCATATCGTGACTGCTTTTGCCCATTTCCTGCCACTTGTCTTGGTTCTCGATAAACCAGATCATTTTTTCTGCAAGCTGTTCTGCATTGGCTTTTTCAACTAACCAACCATTTTCGCCATCAATTACCGTTTCTCTACAACCTGGCACATCAGTGGTTAAGATTGGTCTACCCATCGCCATCGCCTCTAACACTGTACGAGGCATTCCTTCATGATAAGAGGGCAGTACATAAATAGCGCAGTTTTCAATAAATGGACGCACATCTGTGGTTGCGCCACTGTATTTAATCGCTCCCGACTCAGTCCATTGGTGAACCTCATCAAGCTTAATACCATCAGGAGATGGGTCTTCAGGGCCAACTAACTCAAATACCGCTTCAGGATACTTCTGCTTAACTAACTTAGCAGCTTGAGCGTATTCTCTTATCCCTTTATCGCCTAGTAACCGGGCAATTAACAGAAAGTGTGGAGTAGAAGGTAAAGGAGATAAGCTGTAATGGCTGAGATCGACCCCCGAACCATTTACGAGAAAACATTTTTCTTTTGGGACAATGCCTTCATCAATAAAGACTTGCATGTTGTCTCTGTTTTGAAAAATAACGCCTTTAGACTTCTTCAATGCTAAACGGTATAGGAGTCTAACAAGAAAATTGAGTAAGTTTTTTGCAAATCCACCTTTTTGGAAAGCATAGCCAAGACCAGTAACTAAAGCATAAAAGTTATTAATCTTAGTGATTCTTGCCGATAACCCTCCCCAGATTATAGGCTTAATAGTATACGCTAAAATATAATCTGGCCGATTTTTATAGAAAACCTCTATCAAGTTCTTTAAAGTTTTTATATCTGATATTGGATTTAATCCATTTCTGGATACGTGATAGCCCAGATACTTAGAACCAATTATATTCAATTGTTCTATTTCATTCACTTTAGCCCCACTAGCCATAGAAACAACAGCTAAACCTTTTTGAGAAAAAGATCTAATAAGCTCTCCTCTAAAATTAATCAATGATTGAGGTAGAGCACCTATTATGTAGCAATTCATGAAACTATCCTATTCTGTTTTTCATTATATAGAAGAATAAGTGGAACCATTAAAAAAAACCAAAACAATGGCTGTCTAATTAGGTTGTGAGTTAATAGATAAGGCATCATAAACATTAAAATAAACATATAGTTTAAATTTTTGCAACACAATCTAATTATAGCCAACAAAAACAATAAAAAACCAAACAGACCATAACTAAAGAGGATGTTTCCAAAAGTAGAGTGTAACTCTAATTGATAGTAATCATCGATTATAAATGAGTTTAATCGTGAGTATATCCCTTCTCCGGCACCAAAAATAATTAAATCTAAATGATTAAAAATTCTGTCGTATCCTCTTTCCTTAAAAAACTCGTCAATACTAGAAGTTGATATTTTATCATCCATTCTCACCATAACCTCAGAAAAATAGTAGTCAATATTTGACGAGATAAAATATATAAACAAAATAAAAACCAAAAAAAATAACACTACTTTTTGATAGCCGACATACATAAAGTTAACAAACAAAATAGATGCCATTACAACCGCAAAAATTGCAGCAACCGACTGTGAAGCAATAGACACAACAATCATTAACATCAGGGTAATCAAAGTTAGAGTTTTATATTTATAAGTAACCAAACGCCTGTAATCAATAGAAAAAAATACTAATATCACGCTAATCAACATAACATACGACGCTAATTGATTTGGATTGTTGAATGTCAAAGAATATCTAGTCCCATAATCAGGAGGTAATATTAAAAGAAGTGAAACTAGTATCAAACCTATAAAAAGACTTAATAAGACAAAATGATTAACCATTAAAATATTATTATTCTTAGAATATATAGTCTCGATCGTGACAATCAATACAAATGCATAGGTTAGATTATATGTATAATATATAGAGGTCTTTATTGCTTCTGGATTAGAATAAATAATTGATAATGATATGTTAATGACCCACGTATAAAGAACAAAAAAACAAAAAATATTTAAAATCATTTTTTTATCATTGGAAAAACAAACCTTATTTTTCAATGAATATACTATAAAACACAAGATGCCTAATATTGAAAGAAAATCAGATATCTGAGGAAGACCACTACTCCATAAATACAATGGTTTCATTAATATAGAAGTGACAATACAAAATAAAGTAACATTTATTAGTTTCATAGCGAAAACTTACTAATTAAAACTCTTCTTAAATATCTACAAAAAGCGTAAGTTTTTATAAACTTTATAAACGTTGATGATATTAAATCTTTCTCTCTTAAAATGTCATATGTCTCAAACTGCCCTTTCTGCATTTTCCACAAGTCACCAGTTAGACCTCCTTCTCCAAATGGACTTTTGTAGGAAAATGCCAGCGTAGCATCAATAAAAACCGCTTGCTTTTTATTTAATATAATTTCCATCCAGAGTAAGAAATCCTCTGAATATTTCTTTTTTTCTTTAAACCTAAAGCTATCATCGTTAACCACCATAACACTTCTTGTACAAACTTTATTAGAGACAAACATACTTTTAGGTGTCAGCTCTACAATTTTTAATTGATTTTTTTTAGTATTGCCGCGATGTGCATCTTCAAACAGCTCTGAACCATGGCATGAAAAGTAAATATCTTTATTTTCGACCATTACTTTATATTGAATCTCCAGTTTACTTTTATGCCATGAGTCATCAGAATCTAAAAAAGCAATAAACTTTTGACTAGAGCTATTCCAACCAACATTTCTTGCAGTTCCGGGCCCTGAGTTTTTGTTAAGTTCAATGATTTTAATTCGAAGTGAAGAATATTTATCTTTCAAATATTCTAAGCATGGAACAGTTTTGTCAGAGCTTTTATCATCAACAAGAATAACCTCATATGGTAGCCTTGTTTGCTTAGATATTGATTTGACAGCACGCTCAATAGTTGAAGAACAGTTATAGCATGGTATAACGACTGAGATAGGTAGGAAGTTACTTTCCATTTATTGGCGCCTCTATAAAATTCAATCTTGATTTCTGGCAATATTCCTCTGTACTAAGTACAGTTGCTGTTGGGTTATTTAATGCGTAAGAAATTGAGCTATACATTGAGTTGTTTTTCAAACTTAATCCTTTATCGTTACCAACAAATAAGTTAAATTCTTCACACTTTTTGTGATACTCGTATAGTATATATGGAACTTTTAGTGTATATGCAGCTACCGCACCATGTAGTCTAGCACTAACCATCAAGTCTAAATTATTGATTAATGATATGGTTTTTTCAATCCCGCAACTAGAATACGATATTATTTTACAGTTGATACCAGAATTAATTAATCGATAATACAATCTATTATTTAACTTCTGATCTCCAATAATAGAGTGTGTATTTAAATTAAATAAAGTAACTTCCAGATTAATAAATTTTGACAACTTTAATATTGAATTATAAAAATCCTCACAAAAGCTCCTCATTTCCTCTGGATTATTAACGTTATTACAAGGCGAAAATCCTACTTTAATAAAATCACTATCTTCTTTATGAAAATTATATATCTCTGGAATCAAGCCTGCCAAATCACAACTTTGAACAATCTTACTATCGAGTTCAAAACTATTAACAATATCAAATGAAGTTTTATCTCTAACAGATATATATTTAAATTTAGATAGTTTTTGTTTTACTTTTAATTCGTCGTGAGAATTAATAAATGGACCTACAGAAACTCCCAATGCAAATAGTTGTGCTCCACTGTAACTATCAACGAACTCTCTCACACTAGAACTTACATTTGAAAATAATGAGCCACCACTATACACAACCGTTTCACTATTAATTGCATTTGATAAACTATTCCATAATCTGTAGCTTTTACCTAAAAAACCATGGCTGGAATAGATGTTAAGCATTTTTTCATTTGGAATAGAATAGTACACATTACTATTATCTACTTTAGGACCAATAATCTTAACATTATTTTCATTCCAATACTTTGCTGCTCCGTGAGAAGATATTGACGAAAACAGATCATCACCAAAATTTCTCATGCCATAAAAGCCAGTAAACATATACCTATACTTTCTTGTACTCATTAATAAATCTCAAGTTAATAACAAAAATAAAGAACAATAAAATCAAAAACTCAGAAATAACTGTCGTATAAGCAGCCCACATGGCTCCATAACTAGGGATAAGCAAGACATTTAAGACTAAGTTTAAAGCAGCAACAAAGCACATTATTTGGAATTTTCTTTTAATTAAAACCTCTAAACTAAATAATAAACCAAGACATGTGGATGCAAATTTAATAGGAATGCAAAAAACTAACAAATAAATATAACTCAAGGCCTCCAAATAACTTTCACCGAAAAAGTAACCAACCAAGTATTCAGAAATAAAGTATATAAATATGGCTATAAAAAAACCTACTAAAAATGATATCGGAGTCCAAACCTTAAATATTAATATAATATTTTCATTCTTCTCATAATACCATCTATGCACTATAGGTAATAAATACTTCTGAAACACTACACTAGGTAAAATATAGGCAACGGATATTATTATATAGGAAACAGTATATAATCCAGCAGATTTAGAAGATATGAAATATTCAATAATTATTATATCACTCTGATAATATATCAAATATAAGATGCCACTAAATCCATACATCCAACCAAGACTAAAAACATTCTTAACATTAATCTCGGTAGAGTCATATGATTCTAGATTTTTATTACTATTTAACTTTAATCTATTCTCAACGTCATGTAAATTAACTGTAGCATATACAATGAAAATAAATGCCAGCATCGAATAAGAAAGGCTTAATGTGACTATATTAAATGAAAATCCAAATAATACCAGAAGATATATAACAATTAACCTTGAAGCTATATATGTGAAATTTAATATTGAATAGGATTTATAATTTCCTTCAATCTGATACTTGGTGTTCAATAACTGAAGCATCAATTGAGCTACTATTATTATAGAAAGAACTCTTAGTATAAACCCCGTTTGATCTCCACCATAAATTAAAAAACTTATAGAAAAAAGTAAGATATTTGCAGTAATTGTTGTTAATAATATATATGATATATACGTTTTTTTTCCTTTACTAGCTGAGCTACCATACTCGCCATAAAGTCTTAATAGAACCTGCTGGATTCCTAACCCTGCAAGCGGAGAAAGTAGCATCACCATATTATATGCTGCAGAGAAACTTCCAAATTCATCAACATTAAGCTGTTTTGCTATAGTCCATTGAATCAATAGCCCCACAAACCCGACACCTGCAGAGCTTATTAACAAGCTGAATATTGAGCTAATTGATGTGCTCATAGATATAATGCTTTTCTGACATACCAGTTAATGGCTAATTTTATACCAATATTAATTCGTATCATGTGATCATAGTTAAGATTAATATTAGCTTTACTTATAGAAGCTTGAGAATGCCTCACATCACCAGCTCGGAAATCACGATAAACCAGCTTACCCTCGACTTTTATACCATTTTCATTCAGCGCATTTTTAATTGCATAGTACAAATCATTCAACGTAGTTCTATCACCAACAGCTACGTTGTAGACTTCGTCTTTTGCATCTTCTTCCGCTGTTGCTGCTAACAGGTTCATTTGTACTACGTTATCGATGTAACAAAAATCTCGGCTTGTTTCGCCATCACCATTAATGTAGACATCTTCACCATTGATCATTGCTGCTGTCCATTTTGGAATTACCGCAGCGTAAGCGCCGTTTGGATCTTGTCGGCGACCAAATACATTGAAATAACGAAGCCCTATCGTTTTAAAACCGTAAGTACGGGCGTATACACCAGCATAAAGCTCATTTACGTATTTAGTGACTGCATAAGGAGAAAGTGGGTTACCGATATTTTCTTCCACTTTTGGCAATGCTGGATGGTCACCGTATGTCGAGCTGCTTGCAGCATAAGTAAAGCTGCTTACCCCTTCTTCTTTTGCGGCATCCAACATATTTAAGAAGCCGGTAATGTTCGCTGCGTTTGTCGTTAGTGGATCAGCGATAGAGCGTGGTACAGAACCGAGTGCTGCTTGGTGTAGTACGTAATCAACACCTTTTACGGCTTGTTGGCACGTTTTCGGCTCACGGATGTCTCCTTCAATAAAGGTAAAACGATCCCACTGTGCTTCACTTACTAGGCTTTTTACTTCATCTAAGTTGTGTTGATGGCCTGTCGCGAAGTTATCTAAACCCACTACGGTTTGATCAAGCTTGAGTAATTTTTCCAGTAGGTTTGAGCCAATAAAGCCCGCAACACCCGTTACTAACCACGTCTTTGGTGATTCAACTAGTTCTTGTTGGATTTGTTCGTATTTGGTCATTGTGTTTTTCCGTGTGGGGAAGGTCTAGGGTCTAGGGTCTAGGGTCTAGGGTCTAGGGTCTAGGGTCTAGGGTCTAGGGTCTAGGAAACATAATCTCCCTTTTCTTCCCTAACAAAACCTTTCCGGATTTTAATCAAAGCGGCGATCATTGCTGCTATCTCTTTGCATTCTGCAACAATGAATAAGCCACTTTCTTTATCGATGTAACCTATATCGATGCCAATATAGGTTTGCGTAAGGAGTTCACCTAACGAGCCTTTTGCGTAATAGAGAAACCTTGATTCTTCTTTCGCGGTTTCTCTTTCAAGACCTTCTGCGATATTAGAGGGAACAGATAAAGCTGATCGCGTTATTTGATCTTTAAAGCCATAATCTTGGCAATCTCGCATGAGTTTATAGACGTTACTCGCCAAACGTGATGAACGCTTCCAAACGTCTAATTGCTCGAATTTCATGGCTCGGCTCTGAGGTTATAGCTTCTAGGACCTAGGACCTTCCTTACAAACGCATATCTACGCTTTCTTTATCTAGAACGTATTTCAGGTCGTACAATACATGTTCTGGTTTACCCAACGTACGAATTTTCTCGACACCCATTTCTTTAAATTCGTTATGAGATACCGCCATGATGATCGCGTCGTAATTACCTTGCTTTTCTTTTTCGCAAAGCGTTAAGCCATATTCATGTTGCGCTTCATCATTTGAACACCAAGGGTCCATAACATCGACGTTGATGTTGTACTCTTTTAGCTCAGAGATAATATCCACCACTTTGGTATTGCGTAGGTCTGGGCAGTTTTCTTTAAATGTTAGGCCCATAACAAGTACGTTTGCGCCTTCTACGTGAATACGTTTTTTCAGCATTTTTTTCACCAGCTGAGAAACAACGTATTGCCCCATACCATCGTTTAGGCGTCGGCCAGCCAAAATCATTTCAGGATGGTAGCCTACTGCTTGCGCTTTATGCGTTAGGTAGTACGGATCAACACCAATACAGTGACCGCCTACCAAACCTGGACGGAATGGTAAGAAGTTCCATTTAGTGCCTGCCGCTTCTAACACTTCTAGCGTATCGATACCCAGCTTGTTGAAGATGATGGATAGCTCGTTGATTAATGCAATGTTTACATCACGCTGAGTGTTTTCAATGACTTTGGCAGCTTCGGCTACTTTAATTGATGACGCTTTGTGTGTACCTGCAGTGATGATGGTTTTGTATAGCTGGTCGACAAACTCTGCGACTTCTGGCGTTGAGCCACTTGTTACTTTAAGAATGTTCGTGACTCGGTGTTCTTTATCACCAGGGTTGATTCGTTCTGGAGAGTAGCCTGCGAAAAAGTCTTGGTTAAACTTAAGGCCAGAAACACGCTCAACAACCGGAATGCAATCTTCTTCTGTTGCACCTGGGTATACGGTTGATTCATAAACGATGATATCACCCTGATTGACTACTGTACCCAATGCTTCTGAAGCTTTAATAAGAGGCGTTAAATCCGGTTGTTTGTGTTCGTCAATTGGAGTAGGAACGGTAACAATGTAAACATTGCACTCTTTGAGTTCTTGAAGAGAGGAAGTATAAGAAAGGTATTTTGCTTCTGCTAATTCATTATCGCTGCATTCTAATGTGCTATCGCGTCCGGCAGAGAGTTCATCGATACGGGCTTGATTGATATCGAAGCCAATCGTTGGTGACTTTTTGCCAAATTCCACCGCGAGTGGTAAACCAACGTAACCTAAGCCAATGATGCCAACTCTGGCGTTTTCTAATGAAAAATTCATTTTTAGTTCCTAGCAAGTTTAGATTTTTAGAACGCCTTTAGGTCTGGTTAGGGTAACCAAAGGCGTAGATAGACTAAGGACGCTCAAGGCACCCTTAAAAATTCTTAATACTTGTTAGAGTGATTTGTATTCGAATGGCGAATATGGATGTTTTAGGCATGCCGTAGACACGTTGATATGGCACATGAGTATATGTGCAACGAGAACGCGCTACGGAACTAGATACATGAATGGTAAATAGAAGGGAGGAACCTTATGCCTAGCCAATTATCACTCAAAAACTGCCATCGCAGCTTTGAATTGCCCCTCTGACGTAATGGGACATTTAGTTAATTATTTGTTTAGGCGCACTTTTTATAAAAGCCGACCTTGCCAGAAATGCAACTATGTGCTTAATTGTATTTATTGTCTGGCGACATTTTTATGTCACTCGGAGAACTTTTTTTGCTTTTTGGCACGCTACCGCCCTTAGGTCTGGCTCCTAAAGGCAATGCATTTGTTTTTTTATCATTTGTGCTCAAGGCAAAGGATTGTATAGCAAACAGGTTGCAACGAAAAGCACAACACTGACAAAAAAATGGCTTTTTTATGACAACTGGCCAAAATGCAAACTGTCAGTTTAACCAGAAAATCGTAAATTCTGCCTACCTAAAACGCGTTTTATAATACGCATTTATTCATTTTTATTTATTACAAAATGCAAAAAGTTGACTATGTGGAATATGCATCACAATTTAGTGCAACTAAAAACACCATTTGACACTCTCCTAGCATTTTGACTCCTACTTTTGTGTTTATCTGGCTGGTTGCCTCTCCCTCTTCTTTCTTGAATTCATTACATTGATGCTCATGAAAAGGAGATCGTTATGAAAGTACTTCATCATGGTGGGAAGAATACGGTGACAGGCTCTTGTCACGAACTGCAACTCGAGCACGGGAGCATTTTGATCGATTGTGGGCTATTTCAGGGTAAGGATGCATTGGTAGGCCGTCATGACCGTTCGATGGCGATAGAGTTTTCCTTAGCCAAGGTAAAAGCACTGGTGTTGACTCATGCTCATATTGACCACATAGGCCGATTACCGTGGTTACTCGCTGCGGGTTTTAAAGGTAAAATCTACTGCACACAAGCTACTGCTGAGTTGGTCCCTCTTATGCTAGAGGATGGATTAAAGCTACAACTGGGTTTAGGCAAGCATCAAAGACAGCACATCTTAAATCTAATTAAGCAACGATTGGTACCGTGCCAGTACAACACATGGCTTCCTCTTAAGGGGTTGGCTTATTTACGCTTTCAGCCTGCAGGCCATATTTTAGGCTCTGCTTATTTGGAATTTAAACTCTCAAATAATGACGTAGTTGTATTCTCCGGTGATCTCGGTCCAAGTGATACGCCTTTACTCCCTGATCCTAAGCCGCCAGAAAAAGCGGACTATTTGTTTATTGAATCGACCTATGGTGATAAGCACCATGAAAGTGTGAAAAGTAGAAGTGCTCGGCTGCTTTCTATTGTCGAACATGCACTGGAAGATGGTGGTGTGATTGTTATTCCTGCTTTTAGTGTAGGTAGAACACAAGAACTGTTATTCGATATTGAACAGCTTTTGTACCAGGAGTCTTTACATGGAGCCCTACCGATTATTCTTGATTCGCCTTTAGCAAAAAAGGTGACAAAGACTTATCGGCGCTTTAAAAAGCTTTGGGGTAAAGAAGCGAAGCAGCGTTTGGAGCAACATCGTCACCCTTTAGCGTTTGAACAATGTATTACGATTGAGACTCATGCTGAACATATGAGATTGGTGAATCGTCTGGCGAGCACTTCTGAACCGGCTATTGTGGTTGCTGCTTCTGGGATGTGCGAAGGTGGTCGAGTGGTGAATTACCTCAATGCGTTGTTACCAGATAGTCGTAATGATGTGCTGTTTGCTGGCTATCAAGCAGAGGGAACGCTAGGGAGAGAAATTCAAGAGGGTGCGAGTGAGGTTGATATCGAAGGAAAGAAAATTAAAGTGAAAGCTCAAATACATACGATGTCTGGCTATTCTGCTCATGCAGATCAATCCGATCTAATTTGCTTTGTAGAAGGAATTAATCCACCACCGAAAGAAGTGCATTTAATTCATGGTGAAAATAAAGTAAAAAGAGCCCTACAATCCAACTTAACAGAAAAAGGCTCCACCGTTGTTAAATAAGCGTCAGCTACTTACCGTTACATGTGTCTTACCAATTTGAAATCGCTTTCTAATCCAGCAGGTAATACGCCAAATGTAGCTAATGATGAAGACATAACATGTAAATGCTAATAAAAAGAGTATCAACATGACATGTTCATGCACCTGAAACACCTGCCCTAAAATTCCAAACGCGGCAAACAATAGCGCCCAGAAGGTAATGAATGCTAAAGTTTGTCGCGATGACAAACCCAACCGCATACATATGTGGTGAAGATGTAAACGATCTGCCTTAAAAGGAGACTGTTTCTTCCTTAAACGACGTAGCATGACCATTGCCATATCCATTAAAGGAACGGCAATTAGCCATAAGGCCGTGACAGGCTTCATTAAAATAGCTTGTACCTCATTAGAAATACTTTGCGAGCTATGTATTAGTAACCAAACGATAGTAAAACCAATCAGAAAGCTTCCTGAGTCTCCCATAAATACCTTAAATGAGCGCTTAGGGATCAGCTCTAGGTTACACAATATGTACGGGAACATGGAAAGCACAAAGATAAAACAGAATATTGTTAGCTTTACTTCTCCAGCTTGGTAAAACATGAACCCTAAAGCTAAAAATGTGACTGATGCTAAAGACGCCAATAAACCATCAATTCCATCGACCATATTAAATGCTGTAATACAACCAATGATAGCAATCGTTGTTAGCAAAACATTTGCACTGCCTACGTTGAGTACCCCAAATCCAAATAGATTGCCAAGCTCTGTAAGCGCAATCCCTTCACCAAGTGTAAGCCAAACGGATATAACGGTAATGACGCACAGCCTGAAAGAAGCGCTGATGTCTAACTTGTCATCTATTGTGCCGATAATAGTCAGTATTAAACCACATGCAAGAAAGTCTTGCTGATTTGGCAAAAGTTGTCCTTCAAACATACTTGCTAAAGTAATCGTGACAAAGAGGGACAAACCGCCTATTACAGGTACATCTCCAATATGCTTTTTGCGACATGATGGTCTATCGACGAAGTCATGGGCAAGAGCAAGCTTCCTGAAAGTAAACAAGCTAATAAAAGACACACTGACAGTAAGTAAAACGAGAGAGATCAAACCAAGTTCCGTTGTGATAAGTATAGTTATAAGAAACATTTTGCGGCTTTCATTAAATCAGCTGATTTAGCTAAACTTGCTTGCACGCGGTTTGTGATCTAACAGGCATTAGTTCCTGCGTTTATCAAAATCACCTACTAATTGTATATCAAATAAATTCTCTTGAATTAGATTTTATACAAAAAAGCAAGCTCAAATGCGCTTGCTTTTATAAATAGCTAGTTTTAAACAAAGCCAAACTTAGTTATGTGACGATTAGACAACGTTTAAAAATCAAAACTAGTGATTATTTGATATCAATTGCACTAAAGCTCTTAACTAGGTCATCGACTTGCTTAACCTGAGATAAGAACTGCTCTAGTTTCGCCAACGGGAACGCAGACGGGCCGTCACATTTTGCTTTATTCGGTTCAGGGTGAGCTTCCATAAACAGACCAGCAATCCCGGTTGCCATACCAGAAAGAGCTAACTCAACCGTTTGTTCACGACGTCCGCCTGACGCGGCACCAGAAGGGTCTCGCATTTGCAATGAGTGCGTCACATCAAAAATGATTGGGCTACCTTGCGATGCTTTTTTCATTACCCCAAAGCCAAGCATATCAACAACTAGGTTATCATAACCATGACAAGCACCACGTTCACACAGGATTATACGATCGTTCCCACACTCGCCAAACTTTTCTACAATATTGCCTACTTGGCCCGGGCTCATAAACTGGGGTTTCTTGACGTTGATCACAGCACCAGTTTTAGCCATCGCTTCTACAAGATCTGTCTGACGAGCTAAAAATGCAGGTAGCTGAATCACATCCACCACTTCAGCAACTGGCTGTGCTTGAGCTTCGGTATGAACATCAGTGATAATTTTCACACCAAATGTATCTTTCAACTCTTGGAAAATTTTCATCCCTTCATCAAGACCTGGACCACGATAAGAGTGCACAGAGCTACGGTTCGCTTTATCAAATGACGCCTTGAAAACATACGGAATACCAAGCTTTTCCGTTACTTTTACGTAGTACTCACAAATCTGCATCGCTAAGTCACGCGATTCTAGGACATTCATACCACCAAATAGAGTGAATGGTTTGTCATTCGCAACTTCAATATGACCGATGTTTACGGTTTTCTGGTTCATTGGGGTTTCCGTTTTTATCTTAATGAATATATTTATTTAGCTAGTAGAACATGACGAACACGTTCTAAATCTTCAAGAGTGTCAATACCGTGCTCAGGCTCCTCACTTGCCTCATCAATGACGATTTCGACGCCGTGAGCTAACGGACGTAACTGCTCCAGTTTCTCTAAAGACTCAAGAGGATGCTCAGTAAGTTGAGTAATCGCTTTTAACGTCTTTACTCGATAGGCATATAAACCGATATGTCGGAAATAGTCGCCTTGTGGCAATTCAGCTATTTCAGTAGAGAATTCATCACGCGGGTAAGGAATTGGAGCTCGACTAAAGTAAAGAGCTTTGCATCTTTCGCCTTGAGCTACTTTTACCACGTTAGGGTTGATAAAATCTTTTACATGCTTAATGCGCTGCATTAGTGTCGCAATGCCAGCGTTACTATGGGCATCAAGCAGGGCTGAGACTTGTCGTAACAGCGCGATCGGCATCAATGGCTCATCTCCTTGAAGGTTTACCACGATGTCGTCATCAGCAAAGTTTAGCTTGTTCGCCGCCTCAGCTAAGCGATCGGTGCCGGAATTGTGTTTCTCCGAGGTCATGACCGCGGTTGCACCAGCGTGACTGACAACATCAAAAATATCTTGATTATCTGTCGCTACGTAGACCGAGTCTGTCAGGGTCAGGGCACGCTCTACAACATGGGCAATCACTGGCTTACCCACCAGATCCAGCATTAGTTTGCCAGGCAATCGGCTTGAACCGAAGCGAGCTGGAATAACAATATGAATATTAGACATTAACGTTCCATCTTTGTGAGTGACGTTGATTAGAGATAAGAAGCAGATCTAAGATCGGATAAATCGCTTGAGCGTATTTTTAGCTTTCTTCATCGCAAGTAACAACTGCAACTTGGTATCTTTGACTTGCACTTTTCCAGCTTTCATTTGTGCTACACGAGTCACCGCCTGTTCTGCTGTCATCGTTTTACGCGTAATAGGGTCCACATAAGTCGGGTATTCTATCAAGGCAAAGTAAGCCAAGCTTTCGACCGAATGAGAACGCGTTCTTCTTGCGCAAATCAGCTTATCATTGGTAAGCCCCCACCCCGCATAGAATGGTAAGCCGTAACAGGTGACGCGCTTACCTCTCAACAGCGCTTCAAACCCGGTTAAGGACGTCATGGTATGAACCTCATCGACCATTTCTAATAAGCTTGCCATTGAGGCCTGCGTTTCGACATGGTCGGCCGCGCGTGTGAAATCGCCCTGCCAGTTACCGTTATCTCGTTGACCAGCCAAAACATCGGGATGTGGCTTATAAATAATGTAGGCATCCGGCTCCGCCGTCCTTACAGCTTTAAGAAGCGTCTCGTTGTGATAGATCTCCGGTGAGCCATACTTGATTGACGCATCAGACTCTACCTGGCCCGGAACCAAAATGATTTTTCGATTTTGAGGCAAAGAGACGTCGCAATCGCTACCAACATTGTATTTAGTCAGATTAGTCGCCAGCAGTTGAGTTATCAGCGCACGCGCACGTACGCAGTCCCAATCGCTATACTGCTGATTTTCCAACATGTACTCTAAGTCGCTGGGCTCTCGGACATCAAAGTAAATACCACGCGAATCGCACACAAGAGATACCGGACGATTAAAATGCACCCCTAACCCTACAGATCGGATAAAGCCATCTTCAATACAATAGTTGTTTTCATCCAACGACCCACGACCCCAGCGCAGCATTTCTTCCGCTTCGGAACTCACCTTCTCAAACCGCCAGGCTTTCAGGTAGTCACCAATCCATCGTTGTTTCCACCACGACAATTTTGATATAGAAACTGTTCTGGAAGGTTTTGCCATAACTTTGAGTGTATCCGCCATATAACTGATAATACGCTCAATATCACACCGTTCCCCAAGAATAGGATCTACATAGCGTGCATATTGTATATATGCTGCATAAAATAACTGCTCCAGTGAACGATCAACGTTTCTGCGAGGGCATTGTTGTCTATCGTTAGTCAACCCCCACCCGGCGTAAAACGGCACACCAAAACAATGAACACTCGCCCCGGCTAAGAGCGCTTCGAATCCCATCAAGCTGGAAACGGTATAGACACTTTTAACGCTGTCTAAAAAGTCCCAAGGGTTTACTTTTTCCGTGTGCACCCGAATATTCGGGTGCTCAAATGGCAGAGGGTAAAGAAAACCTTTCTTCTTTCCATGCACAACATCAGGGTGAACTTTCACCCAAACTGTTTCGTCTGGATTTTCCTCAACTGCCTGTTTAAGCATGTCAACAAATGTTTCTTGCGAGGCTTGCGCGCCCTCAACAGAAGCATCACCTAGGGTCTGATCAATCACCAATACCCTTGGTTTTTCTTCTATTAAGGTTTCATCCCGCTGGTTTTGATTGTATTTCGAGAGTCGGTACTGGCGAATCGCGTTAATACATAAGCGACTGCGCACAAGCTGATCGGCACCTAAGCCTTCGCTTTCTTTGATCAGAATTTCAAGCTTCGACGGCTGCCTTGCATCATAATAGATACCGACATCATCTACGACCAGGCTCAGAGGCTGCGCGCCCGCCACCCCTAAGCCAATAGAACGCAGAAAGCCATCTTCCAATGCAACGTAAGGGAGATCATGCTTTTCAGCATAATCTCTGGCTCGCTTTGCAGTGGCTTTAAAGCCCCAGCCGATAACCGAGTCATATTGTCCCCGATGGCAAGTAGAGCATATAACTACATCATCATTCAAAAAGCGACCCAAGTTTCGTAACTTTTTTATACCCTTCGATAGCACCAAGGTATTATTCATAGTTCAAACACTTTATTCTAAGAGAGAATAGAAAACGAAGTATAACAAGCAACTAGCTAGCTACTTTAAATAGCTTTCTCTTCACAACACCGATAGGGTCTTTCAGCAATTTTTTCATCTTGTGTTTGGCACCATACTTCTTCGGGTTTTGGCTTGGAATAATTTTACTTGCGTTATTTGCCTTCTTCGGACTTTCAATCTTTACAGGCTTTTGTTCTACCTTTGCTTTAGTAGGACTAACACTCTTATTATTACCCTGAGCTCTCAACTTAAAGTATGCCCGGTAGTAATCATAAAACCTTGTATTTGTGGAGTATGGTGTCTCTCTCCATTCACGCTCAAACCGCAACTCATCAATGATATTAACTTTGTAAAATCTTGAAAGCATCGCTATATTTCTAGAGCTACCATCGGGTTCTTTTACTACTTGGTAGTCTGTATTTGCAAATGAATATACATTATTAATGAGGTGACTAATGAACCTTTTAACTTTTTCGAAATCTGTTTCATAACCAGATCGAATCTTACTCACGGCATCATCAGCATCCAATACCTCGCATGCAATTCCTTCATGTGAGTAGTATGTTTTCCCGAAATGATATACTGGCGTTTTCGCCATCGCGCTAAGCAATCCAACTCCAGAGTTAATTAGTAAAACAGAATCACTACCTTGAATACAATCATAGATATGGGTATCTGCAGGAAGTTCAATTATATTTTCAGGCAACTGCAATGAACTCTCCAATGGGTGTTTTTTGGCAACCACCACCCAATCCTTAGAAAGCTTACTTGCAATAACTCTTAGTTGATATGAAAATTCCTCTACACTTTCCACATTACCAGAGAAATAATTAATCACACTATCATTTGGTCTTTGGAATGGGACAAATAGTATTTTCTTGTTGTCTACGCCATATTTCTCTCTAAAGAACTCGCTCCCTATCCTTTCTCCATTTTTTTCTAAAGTCTCATCATCAAGGAAAGTGTTATATATATATTCCTCAACTTCTATAGATTGCTCTTCTGTTAACTCATGGTCCCAACGCTTTCTCGAATAAGAATCGCTATCTCCATTAAAGCCATTTGGATCTATAAACCAAGAATTATTCAATGCACCTCGATCAAAGACATAGTATGGAATACCATACTCTTTACAGCCCCTGTACAAAGACAATCGGTGTTCATTCCCATAAGGGTTAAAGAAAAACACTCTATCATACTGTTTATCTTCTACTAACTCTTTTAAACTATCACTATTTGCAATTATTTTTTCATCAACAAACTCACAATTACCAATTTCAACAAATAGTTGTTTAAGAGAAGTTGCATTAATAGATTTTTTTGAAGCTAGTATCAGAATATTTTCTTTAGCGTGAATGTTTGGCAATGGTGTAATTCGTGATTTACCACTATCGTATTCATTCATCAAACGCTCAAAAATACCACGATTGATCCTGTTTCTCTTTTGGTAATTTGTTCCTACATGATTATCATGCCAAAGATGAACAAAATAAAGCCCTTCGTCCATTAGTGGTCTACCAAACATACTAAAAAAAGTTCTATAGCCTTTATAATCTAGAGAGTCATACATGTAGTTATGAGAACGAGGCTCATGTGTTTTGTAATATTTTTTACTCATATCACACAATCGATAGTGTAGTTCAAAGTCCTCAAAACCATGACCATAAAACTCTTTATGCATCCCTCCACTCATTAAATAAAATTTACGGTCTAAGAGTTTACATGATGAGGCAGGCGCATACATATGTATGATTTCTTTATCATTTTCCAAATAGGCTTGATGAATCGTAAAATTCTGATCGTAATCAGTCATGTCTAGATATTCTCTAGAGAAATTCTCTGTTAAATATAAACATGGAATGAGCTCAAGCTCATTAAAGTACTTATATTTCCCTAACCTACTTTCAATAGCTTTGTAAACTGAGTCATTAGCAAACAAATCAACATCTTGGAAAGATATAAACTGCGTATCTGCTTCTATTGCGCCTACATTTCGACATACACCACTAGAATATAATTCTCCATGTCGATTCAACCGAATATAACGAATACCCCGAGCTTTCGCAATCGGCTCAAGTTCATCAGAAATATCTTTTGAAGAGGAAAAGTCTACAAATATTCTTTTTGAGAAATCAGAAACATAAGATTCTTGCAAGAAGAATTTTGCTCTCTCATAAAGGTATGAATTTTTATCACTGCAATTGTAAGGTGTAATATAAGTTAAGGACATTTTTTACCTACTAATAAATTTTAATCTTTCCAACTAAACCCAACCGATGTGCTCTCGAATAATTCCTAATCCAAGTAAACCGATCGCCCAGCTGACTAAGCTAGCTAAGAATACTGTGATGATTGAACGGACTCGATGCGGCTCCGATGCCTCATCCGGAAGGGTTGGCTCAACGAAAGTCGCGAGGTAACGGTGTTTTCTCGAAGCTTCAATACGCGCCGCTTCCAATGATGCCAAAGCAGAGGTATAGGCTTTTTCGGCAAATTTTCGTTCAACCACTAAAGGTTCATAATCAGCAAATACACCACTTAGCGCAGACTGAGTATCGGTATCCCCTGCTATCGAATTTCTTTCACTCTGTATTTGTTGAGTGAGTGCTTTTACTTTACGCTTTAAATTGATAACAGAAGGAGCTTTGACATCCATATAACTGGTTAAAGCATTTAATTCGGCTTGGGCTTTTGCAAGCTGCGCTTCCAACTCACCGATCAACATCATTTTTGCAGTTGCTGTCTGTGTAGGGTCCAAATCCTGTGCTTGAGTACGAAAATCATTCATAAGAACACGCGCATTGGTTACCCTTTCTTCTGCCCTTTGAACCTCAGCTTCTGCAAAAGCGAGATCATCTTTTCTCGCTTGTTCAGATAGGTTATTTACCAGGATTTCACTCTGATGAAGAATGGCCTTCGCTAGTTTATTCGCATCTTCCGGAGAAAATGCTCTTACCTTAAGCGTGATAATTGTCGTTGTCGGATCATATGAAGCCGTGACAAACTTATTCCAGTAAGTTATCAGCTCCATTTGTGTTGTCTTGCGACCTAACGCAGATATCCAGTCGGCATCAGGGTGATTGAAAATGTCTTTCAAAGCCAGCTCTTTGCTTACTTCTCTGACCATATCTAAAGAGTGTATATAGTCTTGTACAATATAAGAATCTGTTGCACTACCGCCCTGAGAAGGTATTCCAGCAATGCCGCTCAATAGATCGAGCTGTTGCATCTCATTACCTTTTACAGAAAATCGCGTTTCTACAACAAACTTTCCTGATGCTATAAAACTATAGTAAATCAGAGCAATTATCGTCGGGACCAACACTACAACAATAAAACTTCTCTGTTTATTGTTCCTATTTTTCCAAAACTTATTAATAAATGTTTTATGCTTTTTCTGTAATTTCATTTTGATAATGTCAGATATTTATCGATTGCTTCATTGATATCCTCGAAAAAGGTTAATACCCCATCCGACAATACTAATCCCATATCACAATGTTCTTTTAATGTAGGCATACTATGAGACACCATGATTAAGCTAGATTTTTCACTTCGGTCTTTAAATGCCATGCGACATTTTTCCTGAAACCTTCTATCACCTACCCCGGTGATTTCATCTACCAGATAACAATCAAAGTCTATAGCCATCGACAATCCAAAAGCTAATCTCGCTTTCATACCGGAACTGTAACTCCTGATGGGCATATCAAGATAATCTCCCAGTTCAGAAAACTCTCGGACAAATGCTGTCACTTCTTTTATATTTGCGCCGTAAATTCGACTAACAAAACGTAAATTTTCTGCTCCGGTTAATGAACCGTTAAAGCCGCCCGAAAATCCCAATGGCCAGGACATTTTAACTTTTCTCTTTATGACCCCAGTAGTAGGTGCTTCCGAACCAGCAATCATCCGCAGCAACGTTGATTTCCCAGCACCGTTAACTCCCAAAAGCCCGATATTTCTGCCTCTGGGAAAACTCACAGAACAGGGTTTCAAAACTTGTTTTTTACCTTTTGGGGTTTTATATACTTTCGATACATTGATAAGATCAATCATAAATTACGTGCTTGCTCTTTTGTATATTGAGTTAAAGCTAATCCTATCAATAACATTATAACCGCGCAGGCAATGGCGTATTGATGATTAATATAAACATTTTGATATGTAGAGAAAAAGCCACTTCTCACCCATTCAACATACTGAAAAAGCGGGTTCCACTGAAGGTACTCTCTCGCCTGAGGGGGCAAACTGGCCGCAGTAAAAAAAATACCTGAGATAAAGTAGAGCGGACGATTAACTGCACTAAATAGCTTATCCCAGCTGTCAAAATAGATCCTAATCGCTGAGTTAGCCATACCTAATCCAACTGAAAATACAACCAGAACGATCAGTCCCATTAAGACATTGAACAAATCATAAATCGCTAATGCTTTACCAACTAGCTGAAGAGATACAATGATCAATGCAAATACCACTATCATTGTGATAGATTCCAGCAACGCTCGACCCATAAGTACATCAAAAGGTGTCACGTGTGGATACGCCAACAACGCTTGGTTAGCACCTAAAGCCCCCGATAACCTATTTGCGATATTACTATAGATTAACCAAGGAACAATTCCCGTAGTAAAAAAGACCGCCAAATCACCGCCGACCGGAGATTTACGCCCTAATGCAGAAAAAATTGCGACTAATATTAGCACTTGGGTTAACGGTTCAAACAAGGCCCACAAATAGCCAATCTTGCTCTTGCCGTATTTTCCCAGGGCTTCACGTAAAATAAGGGCGTATAAGACCCGCCCTTGTACTCTTAAAGCCTGTCTTAGGTCTTTCATTACATATTAAAGATTTGGATTAGTCCGACAACCTTGCTCTCATCGTCCAAAACAACTAAAGATGAAATCGAATACTGGCGCATCTTATCTTCTGCATCGGCCAACATTTCCGTGTCATAGCAAGTTTTAGGCTCAATAGTCATTATATCGCCAGCTTTTAAACTATTAAATTCAGCTTCTTTTGCCAACGCACGACGTAAGTCTCCATCAGTGATGATACCTTTCAGGTGGTCATTTTCGGTAACAATAGCCACACCTTTACGGCTCTCGTTCATTTTAATAATGACAGAGGTCATCAAATCACTAACGTCTACTAATGGTAAATTCTCGGCACTCATTTCGTCACGCACACGAGTCAACAAACGTCGTCCCAAAGAACCACCAGGGTGAAAGCGAGCAAAGTCATTTGGCATAAACTGGCGCATTTTCATCAACGCAACGGCCAACGCATCACCTAAGGCAATAGTAAGAGTTGTTGAAGTGGTTGGTGCCAAATTGTTAGGGCAAGATTCTTGGATCTGCGCTAGTAGCAATGTGACATCTGAGTTGCAGCTCATCGTAGAATCAAGTCTTCCGGTAATAGAGATGATCTTATTGCCAAATGACTTCAACGAAGGAATCAATTGCAATACTTCATCTGTTTCACCACTGTTCGAAATTAGGACAATTACATCGTCTTTCGTAATCATCCCTAAATCGCCGTGAAATGCTTCACTTGGGTGCAAAAAGAAACTTGGCGTACCAGTTGACGCTAAAGTGGCAGAAATCTTCTTTCCAACGTGACCAGATTTCCCCATTCCGCATACAATGACATGGCCTTGACAGTTGATAATATAAGAGATGGCCTTTTGATATTGCTCTAAATCAATACTATCAGCCATCTCATTCAATGCGTTCGCCTGGTGCTTAAACGTATCAACAATCGACTCCAGTGCTGGCTTTTGTTCAGCCGAAATCGAATAGTAGTCGTTAATATCTAGTGTTTTCATGCAATTCTTCTCTTTAACCAACAGTGTCTATACCGTCTTTAATCTAAAATCTGCTCTAATTTTCGCCTAAGATGCTGAGAACAAAACGAATAACCAGCCCCCTGAACCAAATATTCGTTATGCAGATAATTGATAAACCGTTGTCTAGCAACGAAATCGACCTCTGCTCTCGCTTGTGTCATCTGCTGATATGGATGATGAAAGTCAAACTCTACAGCCACACCTTTATGGGCATAAATCGACTCACCCATTAGTATCAAAGGGGCGGCGGTTTTTAATACGTCAATACTAGCACTGGAATTAATGGTAAATACAAATTCAGCAGAATCTGCCAGCTCTGCTATTTTCCCATTAACATAGTAGGTATTGTCATCAAGTTGATACTCTTTGTCGTCCAACGGATGACGCTTAATTGCTAACTTCACTTTTGCCGACTTTGCCAAACCTGCGACCAAGTTGATAACTTCCTGATTAGACTTGAAAGGACTGTGCAGTAGAAACTGTGAGTCATTTTCCAACTGGAGTAGTAGTAGAATGGAACCATGAGAACTTAATGAAGGTACTAATGTTCCCTTTTTTCTCTTAATCAGTTTGTTCGCAATACGTTTGAAATACTTTTTCAAACTATAGCTATTATGCATATAGCGGATAACTGTTCGGTTCTTGTTTATACGTTCAAAAGCAAAACCCAATAAAAAAATAAAGAAAAAAAACATCGACTTTATTGAGTCATGAGTATCTTTTGGTATAAAACTCCCCTGCTCTTTTGGGGTGTGCTGAACCTCATTACTAAATATTTTAAAATCTATCTTGCTGTTGGCATTAACACCTTGGGGATCGATAACAGTTGTAAATGGTCGAATAAGCCCCTGCTCTGTAACCAAATAATTTATACCCAACTCCTTGCATATATCAATTGCCACAGCGTGATACCACCTTGCATCATTATGCAGTAGAACGAGATTGATATCTTTTTCTATAACAAACTCTTTAAGCGCAACATAAAACCTGGCCATATAGTTCAACTCATCATTGCAAAGAGTCCGATCTTCTACTTTTTGAACATAAGCATGATGGTATGTTCGAAGTAAAGATATTTTTTCTTGGTAAGGCTGCGCTTGCTCCTTACTCACTGCTGCGATCATATTAACTGCTAGAAACTGCTTGAAAGTAGGTAGATAGATTTTTTTTGATAAACAGGAAGTAACTGCATACCTTTTCTTTCCCAATATCCCCGCTATTTTCTCGTGTAGTGGCGAGTACATTGGATCTAGCGATAACACTATATGATCAGTTTTCATAGGTTAGTTTATCGCTACATTTGCTGCTACAGCAATTTGGTAAATGATTTGCGTAATATCTTTAACTGCCTGCATTGTTTTAGTGTCAACTTTAGGTAAAACTAAGATTTGATCACCTTTTTGTATGGGTTTCCCACTATCAAATTCAACCAGGCCGTTTGCTCGCACAACTGCTATACGCTGATCCTCGGCCCTATCAGTGAAACCACCGGCCCAAGCAATGTAGTCGTCGATAGTGGCATTAGGGTTATAAACGAGCGCTTGTGGCATCAAAACCTCACCCCCCACTTGAATTAGATCTGTTTTGTTTGGAATGACAATTTGGTCACCTTGTTCTAATAATATATTAGCTACAAGACCATGTTCAGAAACGATGACTTTCCCTAGCGGCTGAACTTTACGAGCTCGTTCAGTAAACTGAAGTACCATTTCTGCTTCTTTTGCTCTGATTACAGCTTCTCCATCTGAAGACGCTGGTGCAGTAAAAATACTTCTTTCTAGCCGATTAAGAGACTCATCAATCATTTCTTTTTGCTTTTTCGCAACGCTATCTCTCAATATATAAATAGATTGGTAATCTGCAAGCATGGGATCAATAGGAATATTATTCAGCAAATCATGTAACTTAGTGCCTTTTGTAACAGCAAAGTAAGATGGTCCTAAGTAGCTCCCAGAAACCTGAACATCTATGACTTGAGCGTGTAAATCATCATTGAAGATAACTTTATCCCCGTCTCGTAATTCAAACCTCAGGAAATCTTGGTAAGTCATATAACGTGAGAATGGCCCATCTATTCGATTCCCAACAACTCCAACATGCGAAACTTTTGCGAGCGGCTTTGCATAAGCCGCTAACTTTTCTCCTAATTCACTAGAATTTTCCAGTTCAAAGCGAAAGGGATTGCGAGCCCCTCCGGATACTGTGATAGCAGCTTTCTGTGGTGTAACCAAGATAACATCACCATCTTTAAAGCTAACTTGTGGCATAACTCCAGATTGCATAAAATCATAGAGATCAACATTGATTATGATTTTACCATTTCGTAGAACTTGAATTTCTCGATAACTGCCACGTTCAGAGTCAATACCGCCAGCACGTTTAAGAAAATAAAGTATTGAATCAGAGGCCATTCCAGCGTATTGCCCTGGTCTAATGACTGGCCCACTTAGAAAAACACTAACTGGCGTCGCAGTAAGTAAATTCACATACACGTTTACGTTAGTGGTATAAACGTGTTTAATTTTTTTTGTCACAAGCTCGTTGATTTGGCTAGCTTTTGTTCCAAGGACATGAATCGGGCCAACTTCTGGTATAAAGATATTTCCTTGATTGTCCACCGTAGCAACATTAGAGTAATTTACAGCTCCCCACAGCCAGATGTTAATCTTATCCCCAGCCGCAACGAGATAATTATCATTCAAACCATCAGCTCTTTCAGTCTCATAACCACCAGCAAAAATATTTGCTGCATAAGGAGGTGGTAGTTCTTCTCCGGAGGAAGGGAGTAATTGTCTAACATCCACCTCACCTGGCAAAAGAAGATTATTTCTGTTCTCTTTATTAAATGAACCAGCAGAGAGTTTCTCGTTGGGTGGCGTCTGAGATTGGTTTAAAGTTCCAGAGGAAGAAAACGTAGGATTAGCTGCATTGAGGTTTAAATTGTTACTATCAAGCGCGAAAGCTGAATTGATACAAGCAAAGCTTGTAATTGCAACTAGCCATTGAGGTGCTTTATTTGTCATCTTCATCATTTTTAAAGCTTTTTCTCTAGTTTATCTTTAACAAGCCCATTGACCCAATACCAAGTATTTGGGGTATTGTTTTTATCTGACTTTATCGAGCACACTACATTAGAAGTGGAGTCAATGTTCACTTCTCGACAGTATAGGCCCAGTGCAGAGAAATAAATCGGCCCAACAGCAACATGATAATTTGGATGCGATATAGACACCAGTTCAGGTCTGTTCAAATATCCCCAATACTGTTCTGGAACTTCCTCCATCATTTCTATCGAAGATGACTCTTGCGTAACAAGTGGAAGATCTGCCTTAACGTGGCGAGGTTTACTCGCACATGCACTCAGCACTGTAATGGACACTAGAGAAATGAAGAGATGTTTATGTCTGAAAAATAGATGTTTTGTCATTTTTACGCACGCTACCGCCCTATGGTTAAACACGTTATCCATAACACGTATGTATTTTGGCAAATAAGATGCTTTGAGCACTCGGTGTACTCTGGACTTGCTCATCAGCTTCTCCCACAGTGAATGCCCCCTTTGAAGTGCGTACTAGGGTACAAGATAACTCTCCTTTGAGGCAAGTCCACACCCGCGGAAGAGTATACTCAATGGAGCATATTCGCAATTTTCCAATTAATTAGCTGCACGCAATTGTTTGGTAAAAAAACCAACAGTTTCATAAATACAACAAAAAAAACCTTTTATAAGAAACTATTTACAGTCTGCCCAACTTTTAACTAGAATATGAATTGGAACTATAAATAGAGTTTCAAACATCGATGTTTTAAAACTAGTTAACACAAGGATTAATAATGAAGAATACAGCTCTAGCTATTCTTATGGCTCTAAGCGCATCAACTGTATTTGCAGCAGAAGAAGCAGGTTCAGCAGGCGCAGCGTCTGCATCTGCAACAGGTACAACAGCCGTAGCAGTAGGTGCAGCTGCAGCAGTAACTGTAGTGGCAGTTGCAGCGTCAGATAGCGATTCAACATCTACTTCAACATCTACTTCTACTTCTACTTCTACTAACTAATTTCGCTTTGTAGATAGAAGATAATCGCCCTGAATGACTCAGGGCGATTTTATTTGTAAGAGGGAATAATGAATATCTTCCGAACGTCTAAATGGATACGCCCACTTCTCACTCTTCCGCTATTCGCCTTACTCTTTGGTTGTACACAAAAGTTCAATGATGTTTCAGCAACCGTTCAAGAAGCGTACGGTAACTACATCGATGTAGAGATGACCCCTGAAGAAATAAATGCCGTTCCTTATGCCAGTGCCTATTTAAAACTTGGGAATCAAAAACAGGTATTTGTTGTTTTAGCTTTTGCAGAGCGAAATCCTCTCAATGGAAAAACACAACTAAAATGGGTAAGTGCTGACAAAGCTATGATCGTTACGGAGAATGGGCATATCGTCAAAACGATAGGTCTACAGAATGGGGACTTAGCGGGTGTTTATGGTGATGTGCCAGATTTTTCTTCTGATTCAGCCTCTGTCAACTACGCACTCTCATACGACTGGGCGACACAATATCGTTATGGCTTTCCAGCAAGTGTGACTCGTTCTTACTCAGGCCAAAAAACGTTAACAACCCCTATATCCGACACGATGACCGACGTATATAAAGAAGTTGTTGAGTTTAGCAGCCTTTCTCAATCAGTCGAAAACTACTATTGGGTAAACGAGCAAGGTCAGGTTATCAAAACCTTACAATACTTAGGACCAAATATGATTCCGGTTGAGTTAACCATTTTGAAGGGATATAGCAAATCATGAGCAAGCAACTACTAACATTACTCGGTTTGGTCATGCCGCTTTTGAGTATGCCTAGCTTCGCTCAAACAGAAACCTCTGCTATGCAACCATTAAATGTTGAATTGCTAGGAGTAGGCAAACAGCTACAATTCCAAGAGCCGACTCGTTTAGAAAGCCTGTTAGCACTTGCTAAGGAGCAAAGCGTGTCTCTGCAATACTCTCTTGGTACCACTTTGTTTGACAAATCGGAACGCGCCGAAAAAAACTCTACCGCTTTAAAGAGCACAGTACTCAATCAAATGATTCAACATAATTTGGTTGCACATCCATTCTATAAATTCATTCAGAAGCAAAGCTTTGCACCACGCTTACTGTCTGCGATCGATGTTGATAAAATTCGACTAAATAAATTCGACAACCCACTGTTGCGCGGCAATCTCCTACTCGCAAGCCCTCTGCGCGAAGAAAAAGTGTATTTCTTGGGAAACTTGAATAGCGTGTATTCTATTAAAGGGCAAGCAGGCATCCCTTTGCAGAAGCAAATAGAGAATTTGAAAAGTAACATTGGTGCATTATCAACACCACCAGTGTTGATCTACCCAGATGGTCACGTAGTTAAGCCACATCACGGAGCTTGGTTAACAACACAATATTACCTACCACCTCTGACCTTGGTATATGTACCGTTTGGTGATCTTGAACGGTCTGACATGGATCAAGATATAATCCGCCTACTCACTCAACTGATACCAAATGCTACAAAGAGACCGTAATGATACCAATTAGAAAAAGCTTAACCCTTTCTTTAATGGGCCCAGCATTGGTTTGGGCTCAAGAAGTACCCTTTGAGGCTCCCTCGTTACAGCCTTCTCAATCTGATTTTGGTGGTGTTGGCTTGATGCAGATGCCAACAGGACGTATGGCTCCTGAAGGGGAATTCAACTTTTCTGTTACCGGTAGTGATGAGTACCTTTTTTACAACGTTACTCTGCAACTAATGCCTTGGTTAGAAACAACCATTCGTTATACTTCGGTGCGAGATTTGCTTTATAGTAAGGATCCTAGTTTCTCGGGAGATACAAACTATACCGATAAAGGTATTGACTTTAAAATTCGATTGCTAAAAGAATCTCAGTATATTCCTGAGCTATCACTGGGTGTTCGAGACTTTGCTGGTACCGGCTTATTCGATGGAGAATACATCGCAGCTACGAAGCGGTATTCCAACTCTGAGCTAGGGACCTTTGATTTTACTTTTGGTATTGGTTGGGGGTCGCTAGGCACTCGTGACAACATCTCTAACCCGACTTGTAAATTGTCAGATCGATTTTGTGAACGCCCCTCTGACTATTTAGATACAGGTGGCACAACTAACTTTGATAGAGCATTTAAAGGACCAACTGCATTGTTTGGTGGTGTTGAATATCAGACCTTACATGCACCATTACGCTTTAAACTCGAATACGATAGCAATGATTACAGCGAAGACTTCCCTGTGGTAAAAGGTGGCGTGGACATGACACCACATACTCCGTGGAACGTTGGTATACTGTACCGTATCGGAATGGCCGATTTTCGTTTAAGTTATGAACGCGGAGACACTTTGGTTGCAGGTTTAACGCTCAACACTAACTTCAATGACATGCCATCATTCTGGCGAGATGAGCCTACGCCAGAAGTCGAAGATAACCAACCAGAAGAACTGTCTAATGTTGACTGGGAACGTGTAACGGAAGATTTAGACAAAATTGCGGGTTACCAAAACACGCGCATTTATGTTGATGACAACACCGTAACTGTCGTTGGTGAACAGAAGAAATATCGTGACCGTACAGAGGCACATGAAAAAGCGGCGGCTGTACTTCATAATGAAATGCCTGAAGATATTGATACCTATGCGATCAATGAACGTAGCCGAGGCTTAGTCGGCGAACAAACGATTATTTCCAAGGAGAAATATCGCGACTTTGCCCAAGTTAATTACATCAACCCTAAAATAGAAGATGCAACCGCAAAAGCTAGCAATAAGCCAAGTGGAGAATCTGTCTATGATGGTTTTGAGCGTTTTGATTGGGGCTTTGCACCGAAGCTTGTTCAAACTCTCGGTAACGCAGAAGACTTCTACCTCTTTAGTGTAGGACTAAGCGGTAATGCCTCATACTGGCTGACGGATAACCTTGAAATTGGCGGCTCCTTATACTGGGATTGGTATAACAACTACGATAAGTTTAACTATGTCACTCCACCTGATGGTACTACCGTTCCTCGTGTTCGCACCATGTTCCGCGCTTACCAAAATGAACATACTGTAACCATGTCAAACCTACAATTGACTTGGTTCCAAGAGTATTCCAATACGATGGACCAGCAATTCTACGCTGGCTATCTGGAGAGCATGTTTGCCGGAGTCGGTACCGAGTTTCTTTACCGACCACAAGGAGCTAACTGGGCGATTGGCGCTGACGTCAACTTAATTTCTCAACGTGATCCACAAAGTTACTTCGGTGTTTACGATGAGAAATGGCAAAACGTGCCAGAATATGGACGTCCGTTCCAAGTTATTGATAAAGGATTCACTGGTTTTGTATCTGGTTACTACTACCCTCAATGGGAATTCCTGCAAGATTTGATGATCCAAGTCGATGTTGGTCAGTTCCTAGCTGGCGATGTTGGTACACAAATCAATGTTTCTAAGCAGTTCAAGAGTGGCGTAATTGCTGGCGCCTTTGCCTCATTTACAGACTTGTCTGCGGATGAATTTGGTGAAGGTAGCTTTACTAAAGGTTTCTACTTGTCGATTCCGTTTGACATCATGACCGTTAAGCCAAGTAACAATCGTGCGAACTTTAGTTGGCAGCCTCTTACTCGTGACGGAGGGCAGAAGCTCGGCCGCAAATACAGCTTAATTGAGTTAACCGACGAACGAAATCCTTGGTACCAAAGACCTAACCGTTCGGATGTGGAATAATAAAATAATCAAGGGAGCTGCGGCTCCCTTTTTCATATATAGATACTGAGTCATAGAAGACTAAAACCTATCTTCCTGCTTCCAATAGCGCTACTTTTCGTTTCTTGCTAGAATTCCTGAGAAAATTTTAATCTATGGTGGAAGTTCTATGATCATCGTAACTGGTGGCGCTGGCATGATCGGCAGCAACATTGTTAAAGCACTAAACGAAGCTGGTATTAACGATATCCTGGTTGTCGACAACCTAAAAAATGGCAAAAAGTTTAAGAACTTAGTTGATCTGGACATCACAGATTACATGGATCGTGACGACTTTCTGACCCAAATTATGGCGGGCGATGATTTTGGTCCGATTGAGGCAATTTTCCACGAAGGTGCTTGTTCTGCAACGACTGAGTGGGACGGTAAGTACATGATGCTAAACAACTACGAGTACTCTAAAGAGCTGCTTCATTACTGTTTAGATCGCGAGATTCCATTCCTATACGCTTCTTCAGCAGCCACTTACGGCGATACAGATACTTTCGTTGAAGAACGCGAATACGAAGGCGCACTGAATGTATACGGTTACTCGAAACAGCAGTTTGATAACTACGTTCGTCGCCTATGGCAAGACGCTGAAGAACATGGTGAGACCCTTTCTCAAATCACCGGCTTCCGCTACTTCAACGTATATGGCCCACGTGAAGACCACAAAGGTAGCATGGCATCAGTTGCGTTCCACCTAAACAACCAACTTAACGCAGGTGAAAATCCTAAATTGTTCGCGGGCAGCGAATCATTCAAACGCGACTTCGTTTACGTTGGTGATGTCTGTAAAGTAAACCTGTGGTTCTTAGAAAACGGCGTATCAGGCATTTTTAACTGTGGTACTGGCCGTGCTGAATCTTTTGAAGAGGTAGCAAAAGCAGTTATCAAACATCATGGCAAAGGCCAAATTGAAACCATCCCATTCCCTGAGCACCTAAAAGGCGCTTACCAAGAATTCACACAAGCCGATCTGACCAAACTGCGCGCCGCAGGCTGTGATGTTGAGTTCAAGACGGTTGCAGAAGGCGTTGCCGAATACTTAACTATCCAAAACCGTTAAGCACCACAAGGTGGCAGAACCATAACCTGCCACCTTTACTCAAGTGCAATAGCCTGTATCATTCCTTAATATCTTTTTTCTCATTTAAACCACTTCGCCAGTACACGAATAGGTAACTAGACACGCCATGACCATAAAACGTGATGACTTCGACCCTAAAGCATATAACCCTGAGTTTAAGCGCCACTTCCTGTCGCCTAAGTACTGGGGCACGTGGTTAGGTGTTATCTTATTTTTACCTTTATCATTAATGCCACTAAGTTTACAAAAGTGGTTGGCGAAAACCATAGCCAAAAAACTATCTAAATCCCACAAAGGCCCTGCTCACCGAGCGAGGGTTAACTTTGAGCTGTGTTTTCCGGAAAAGTCGTTCCAAGAACGTGAAGCTTTAATAGAAAAAACACTCTACACAGCAGCCATATTCTTTTTTCGCTTCGGGTTACTAAGTTTACGCTCACCAAAATGGCTTCAGAGCCGTTGCCAAATTCGCGGCCTAGACATTTTACGACAGCACATTGATAACAACGAAAATGTGATTTTAATGGTTCCCCACTCTTGGGCAATTGATGTGCCTGCTATCTTGCTCGCTTCAATGGGAATGCCAGTTTCTGCAATGGCGAAGAAACAAAAGAATGATGTTGCTGACTGGCTGATGCACAAGCAAAGAGTTCAATACGGTGGTCGTGTTTATGAACGCTCAGGTGGCATTAAGCCTTTTCTGAAATCCATTCGAGATGGCTATGTAGGGTATTATCTACCCGATCAAGATCACGGCCCAGAACATAGTGTGTTTGTCGACTTTTTCGCCACACGTAAAGCAACGCTCCCTGGATTGGGTAAAATTGCTAAACTATCACGTTCCAAAGTATTACCTCTGTTCGCTTCAATGAACACCGAAGATGGAACATTCGATATCGAAATTTTGCCTGCATTTGACTTAGACAAAGGCGAAGAGCAAGACGCTCGTACCTGTAATGAAGCCATTGAATATTTTGTCGGTGATAAACCCGAACAATATATGTGGGTACTGCAGTTGCTGCACTCTCAAGAAGACGGCAATAACTATTACAATATCTTTAAGCCTAGATATGATACTGATTGGCAAGTAAATAAATGAAAAAGATTTTAATTATTGGCCCTGCGTGGGTCGGCGATATGGTAATGTCGCAATCGTTATATATCGTATTAAAGCAACGTCATCCAGATAGCCAAATTGAAGTTATCGCTCCAGGATGGTGTAAACCGATTCTTGAGCGTATGCCAGAAATCCACCAAGCGATTGAAATGCCTATCGGTCATGGTGAATTTAACTTATTAGGCCGCAGGGAAATTGGTAAATCATTACGTGAAAAGCAATATGACCACGCCTATATCTTGCCTAAATCAGCGAAATCAGCACTGATTCCATGGTTTGCCAACATTCCTCTTCGTACTGGCTGGAAGGGAGAAATGCGCTATGGTTTATTGAATGACTTACGCCCCAACATGAAGTCTTTTCAATACATGGTAGAACGCTATGTAGCATTAGCTTATCCAAAAGCAGAGATGGTGGACTCCAACTCCCTTGGCGGGCTTGAAATCTTGCCCCGCCCACGCCTTGCAATCAACGCGGCTGAGCAACAAGCCACGCTCAAAAAGTTCAACTTAACGCAAGACCAACCAATCATTGGACTGTGCCCAGGAGCAGAGTTTGGTCCTGCCAAAAAATGGCCCGAAACACACTACGCTGAAGTTGCGACGCAAATGGCTCGATCTGGGCATCAAATCTGGTTGTTTGGTTCTCAAAAAGACTTAGAGACTTGTAACAATATCCGCGCACTTGTCCCGACGCAATTCCATGAGAACATTCATGTTCTAGCCGGCCAAACCAGCTTAATTGAAGCGGTCGATCTACTTGCTGCATGCAAGACTGTTGTCGCGAATGACTCAGGCTTAATGCATGTGGCTGCTGCGGTTGGTTGTAATGTTGTTGCCGTGTATGGCTCAACTTCACCGAAGTACACCCCCCCACTCGCAGAAAAAGTGGAGATTGTTCATACCGATATTGATTGTCGCCCTTGTTTCCAGCGTGAATGTCAATACAAACACCTTAAGTGCTTGACAGAACTTTCGCCTAAGCAAGTGCTAGATAGTATCCAAAAACTTGACGCCATTACGATAAGCTCATGTTAGTTCGTATTGTTTATACCTTACTACTCGCTCTAGCGTCACCGCTGCTTTTATTTGGTTTGTACAAGAGCAAACCAAATAAGCCTAAGTTCGGCTCTCGCTGGAAAGAGCACTTTGGCATAACTCCCAAGCTAAAAAGCAACGACAAACCTATTTGGATACATGCCGTATCTGTTGGTGAAAGCATAGCAGCAACACCTTTAATCAAAGCCCTTAAGGAACAAAACCCCGAACAATCTATTCTAGTTACTACAACAACAAGTACCGGAGCTGAACAGATTGCTAAGTTGGGTGATTTAGTTGAACACCGCTATATGCCAATTGACTTTGGGTTCGCTATCAAAGGTTTTCTTAAAGCAGTGCAACCAAAACAGATGTTGATCATTGAGACTGAGCTGTGGCCAAACACGCTTCACAATGTTCACAAAGCGGGTATCCCTATAACTGTCGTGAATGCGCGCCTATCTGAAAAATCGTGTAAGAACTACGCCAAAATACAGCAGCTTTTTAACCAACTTCATCCATGCCTAACTCAAGTACTCTGCCAAACAGCTTCAGATGCCGAGCGCTTTGAACGCTTAGGCGTCGAGAAAAAGAAACTATCCGTTACCGGTTCTATTAAGTTCGATATTCAAATATCAGAGCAAGTGAAACAGCAAGGACAGCAGCTTCGAGCCCAGCTTGGAGACGATCGTCCGATTTGGATTGCCGCTAGCACCCACAAAGGCGAGGACGAACAGGTATTAGATGCACATAGACAAGTTTTAAAATCTCATCCAAATGCTTTACTCGTTTTGGTTCCTCGCCATCCAGAGCGATTTGATGATGTATTCACGCTTTGCCAACAGCAAGGCTTTAACACTGTGCGTCGTACGTCAACGCATGCAGTAGAGACAAATACTCAAGTATATCTCGGCGATACTATGGGTGAGATGCTAACTTTGATGGGTGCAGCAGACATCTGCTTTATGGGTGGCAGTCTAATCGGAGATAAAGTCGGTGGACACAATGTGTTAGAGCCAGCAGCTCTGGGAGTACCTGTAATCACCGGACCAAGTTATTACAATTTTACAGAAATTGTTAATCTTCTTAAAAAACATTCGTTCTGCAATATCATTACAAAAGTTAACGAACTCAGTAACTTGATAGATAATCACTTTTCATTAAGTACAAACTCTATAAGTTTGCATAGTGCAAATTTCATCGCTAATTATACAAATGTTGTGAATAAAATAGTAACAATAATCTTTGAGAAAAAATAATGAAAAACATCATTACGTATAAGAGAATTCAATCTAATTATGAGAACGTATGTTACGTAAACTCAATTTTCGCACTTTTTTTATACTTATATATTAATAAAGGGGGCCATAATACACTGTTCGTTAGCCATATTGACTTCCAGGCTCTGTTAGCGAATAGTAAGTTAGATAACGTAGTCATTGTTAACACTAAGCTCAACAAAAATTGGGACTCTTTTCTTTACAAAATGGGACTTCTACAATATGACATTACAACTCTAATTAAAAAGAAAAAGTTTTTTGGTCACGATCACCTAACCTATGCGTTTCTATTCGATTTATCTCATGGCTCAGTTCTAGAAGATGGTGCTGGAAACTATAATGGCCCAATACCATTCAAAAAAAGAGTAAAACGCGCTTTAAAAGGCAGAGTTGTCTCTCCTTTGGGCTATGGAAATAAAATAACTAGCATCTATTTATCAAAACCAGAACTTGTAGACTCTCAATTACAAAGCAAAACAAAAGTCTTCGATGTTGTTGATATGTTGGACTACACCAGAAATTTTAGTTTGCAGATGATCCTAACGCACAGCTTCGAGTCTCTTAGTGGAAAAAACATTTTATTTACTCAACCTATCAGCGATCTGGTGACGGAAGATGGAAAAATAGAGCTGTACAAAGAAATTGCTGAGAAATATAACATTACAGTAATAAAGCCACATCCTCGCGAATGTACAGATTATACTAAGCACTTTTCTTGTTTGGTTCTAGATAAATTTATACCAGCTGAAGTTCTTATTTCTCCAGATGATAAAAATATTCATCTTTATACTTTGAACTCAACCTCTGTACTGAACCTAAAAGAGGTCAATGATAATATACAAGTTGATTTACTTGCACAGGATCTACACGATTTCCTTACTCAATGGAAAACAGACAAAAACCTGAAATAAGAAAATTTGAACCATTAAGTAATATAATGCCTTGTAACAAGGCATTATATATCAGTTCGTTTTGCCCATAAAAAACTCAGCCAATTCAAAATCCAACTTCTGATCGATATCAAAAGAGACTCGGTTATCCATGACATAGGCGTATGACTTAGCGGTATAATGAATTTTTTTTTGTTCCAGCAGATCTCTGGCATCAAAAATGTATATCGCTCCATTTAGTCGGTAAAACTCTCCGAGGTCTTGTGAACGATTAAGTGCTTCTGGCCTCAAAAATCCCCCCATCGAACCATCTTCCGGAAGCGTGTTCGACCATAGCGGGGAGTGCTCACATGGTGTAACAGAAACCACTGACAAAGCTTGCTTTTCTATGAACAACTCCAGAGCTTCATTAATGTGCTGAGTGGTGCGTAAAGGGGATGTCGGTTGTAACAAGACAAGTATCTCATCACCTTTACCAAACTTTTCAAGCGTGTAAATCAACACACTTTCTGTTTTCGCTGTATCAGAAGCCAAATGTTCCGGCCGCAATTCAGGAACTTCAGCCCCGAATTGTAATGCAATATCTGCGATTTCTTGATCATCAGTACTCACCAAGACTTTGTCGATGTATGGGCAATTATTCGCAGCATCAATAGACCAAGCAATTAAAGGTTTACCGTTTAGCGGTAACACATTTTTTCTAGGCAAGCGCTTACTACCCCCACGAGCAGGAATGAGCGCAATTACTTTTTTACCATCGATCACTACAGTACACCTAACGTATGAATATCTGCTTGAGCGCGATTAAAATCATCCATTCTACCAATGTCAAGCCAGTACTCGTGAATTGGAAACATGAGTACATTTTCACGTTCATTCATATGTTGCTCAAGTAAAGTCGGCATATCAATATGATGATTTTTCGGTACGGATTGGATGACTCTCGGAGATACAACGTATATTCCGGCATTAACAAAAAAACGTTGGATTGGTTTTTCTACCATGCTGGTAATTCTATTGCCATCGCCATTGATAACACCATACGGGATCTGATAATCATATTCACGGACACACATCGTTGCATCAGCTTGATTTTCTGTATGGAACTCCAGAAGTCTCTGAAAATCAACTTTCGTTAAGACATCGCCATTCATCATTATTAATGGCAGGTCTGCTGGTAAGTCCTTAGGTAGCAAACCCAAAGCACCGCCAGTACCTAACGGAGACTCTTCATAAACGTAGGTGATATTTACCCCGAGCTTAGAGCCATCACCAAAATACTGCTCAATCTGCTCCGGCATGTAATGAGTAGAAATATAGAAATTAACAAAACCAGCCTTAATGAAGCTTCGAATAACCGTTTCTAAAATAGGCTTACCACCAATTTTGAGCATTGGCTTAGGACATGTATCAGTCAGAGGTTTCAACCGAGTCCCGAAACCACCAGCCATGAGAAAAACGGGATTTTGATAGGTTGGTTGGCGTAGCGCACCGTGCAAAGTTTCTAAACCAACCACTTTTCCGTTTTTTATCAATGGAATAGAAAGAACGCTACGGCTCTCCATTGCTGAAATTAACTCTTCACGAGGGGTGTTAATATTAGCCGTCAATGGGTTAGTGTTCATCACTTGCGCTACATCAGCAGTCAAAGGCAAGTTTTTAAGCAACCCACGACGAATATCACCATCCGTAACGACCCCCAAAAGATGGTCATTATCGTCAACAACTAGCACAACTCTCAACGCTTCATTGTTTATAATTTCTAACGCATCAAGTAATGAACTGGTTGGCTTAATTAAAACATTTTTCCAACAATGACTCATGCTTAACCTATTTTCTAAATCATTTAAAACTTTTCATTGTTACCCTATATGGGTAACAGATCGTATCCATTGGCACATTTTGAGTGATTGTCGCTCCAGCACCTACAATAGAGTTTGTATCTATTCGGACGTTTTGAATCACCGTAGCCCCAGCTCCAATATAAACATTATCGCCAGTCAGAACTTGACCACACAGTGTTGAACGAGGGGCCAAATGGTTAAAAGATCCAATATCACAGTCATGCTCAACTATAACGCCAGTATTCACTATTGTATGGCGACCAATTCTGGCTCCGGCTTGAATAATGGCACTGGAAAGAATTTGCCCCCCCATATGAACTTCCGCAAAAGGAGATACTTGAGCAGAAGAGGCAATCACGGTTTCGAACTGGTACCCACTCGCTGTATAAAACTGAGTTAGCTTGCTTCTTAAGCCCGATTTGGGGAGAGCACCAATGCCATTGACTAGCAAAACTTCGTTACAATCAAACCTAAAGACATCTTCGTCTTTGCGAAAATGGGGTAGCTCGTTAAAAATGCCGCGCTCACTCAGCTCATCCGGGCAAATAACCGCCAAGATCTCTCTTTGCTGCTGTAGAAGTACATCCACTAGTACACTAGCGTGACCACCTCCACCAATAATGACGAGAGGCTTCAAGCTCTTTTTATTCAAAGATTAAATCTCCTGCTTGATAAGCCTTACTGGCTGGCTTATCCAGTAGTTCCCAAAATTTATAAGGAGAAAGGCCCGTGCCAGGGCGTTTTATAGTCAGGTTATCCTGAGTAAAAACTTCACCTACAGCGATGTTTGTCGCTGCAATCAAGCTCTTCCTAGCTACCGCTTTGTTCTTTACCTCAGAAACCGTTGGGCTTTTCACTCCAACACCTAACGCAACTTCCACCTGACGAATAGCTGAAACCATTGCAGTCAACTCGCTCGGCTCGAGCGAAGCTTTATGATCTGGCCCTTCCATATTCTTATCTAAAGTAAAGTGTTTCTCTATTAGTACCGCTCCGCGAGCAACAGCCGCAATTGGGATTGTGATACCTTCACTATGGTCAGAATAGCCAGCGGATAGTTCAAAGGCGTTTGCAAGAGTATCCATAGCCTTAAGGTTTATCTCTTCCATTGGTGCAGGGTATTCTGTCGTACAATGCAGTAGCGTCACTTTTGCTTTTAAGGCTTTTTGCCCCACTTCAGAGGCATAAGCTTTTTGAAAATTTAGCTCACTTGGCGTGGCATTTTGATCAGCAGTGTAACCAAAAGCAATCACTCCCAAAACAGCTTCTATTTCCGAGAGTGTAGCCATTCCTGTAGAAACAATGAGATCACAACCTGTACGTGCATGTTCTAAAACTAGAGGGGCGTTAGTAATCTCGCCCGACGGTATTTTTAATCGGGTGAGATTCAAATCGTTAACAAGGAAATCTAGACTCTCAGAGTCAAAAGCTGTCGATAGAAACTCAATACCGATTGACTGACAATGCTCTACTAGTTGGTGATGAACATCATAAGAAAGTTCTAACCGACTAAGCATCGCAAGTTGAGACTCTTGCTTTTGCGTATTTGCTACTTGATATTCAGCTTGTTTTGCTTCAGCTGTAACTAAGTTTTTAGCTTTAAAAGTTTGAAACTTAACAATATCAGCACCAGCTTTATGCGCCGCATTGACTAGCTCAAATGCCAACGTCTCATCACCATTGTGATTTACACCAGCTTCAGCAATTATTAATGTCATAGAGTCTCTTTATATCGTCTTTAAATCTACAATGGGATAATTATACATTATCAAAATCTAGGTCGAAAAAGGCTTTACTCGGCTCAAAACGCAAAGTCTTAATCATGTCAATCACCTGCCCGCTTGTATCGCCTTGCCCATAAGGATTTAAGACAACCTCGTTGCTATCGCTTTTGTAAGCTCTCTGCACAGCCGCACTTATTGAAGCAGAAATATCTATCTGATTAGGCTTACAATTTAGGACACTCTTGGCGGCCAAACGCCCTTTTTGTCTTGAACCAATATTAACGGTAGGTACATCAAAAGCAGGCACTTCGATAATCCCACTCGAAGAATTACCAATCACAGCAGCTGCATGCTTTACCGCACTCAAGTAACGTACTTGCCCAAGAGATGGAATAGCTAATACACGTTGTGGGTTAGCTTGAGCATATTGTTCCAAAATAGGGATAATACGTCGTCCTCCATCATCAGCATTCGGATAAGTAAGGATTACTTGATGATTGGGAAATTCATCTAATGCGCCTAAAAGCGCTTGAAAGCTTGCCTCAGGCTTCTCATCACCTAAGGTCACTGGGTGATATGTAACCACAAAAAATGGTTGAGTTAGGTTAAAGGCAAGTGACTTAGCAAGCTCATCTACCGTCATAAACGTTGCGCGTTTTAGGTGGTCTAGACCGATAGCACCCACATTTTTTACTCGGTCGGGCGACTCACCTAACTGAATAACACGCTGCCTGTAATCCTCTGTGGACGTAGCATGCAAATAGCTTAATTTGGTAATGGCATGGCGTATTGCATCATCATACGCTCCTTCAGTGATCTCCCCACCGTGCAAGTGAACAATAGGGATACGCAGTATCATTGCCGTTTGTGCTGCGGCAAGAGCTTCAAATCGGTCGCCTAAAATGACCAATACATCAGGTTGCTGTCTTGAAAGGGCATCAGCAAAGCCAAGTACTCCTAGTCCCATACTTTTCGCGGTCCCAACTGCCGAATCGGATGAAAGTAGAATCTCAATTTTTTCATCAATGACAAAGCCATCTTGCTCTATTTGATGATAAGTTTCGCCAAACTCTGGCGAAAGGTGCATACCAGACACCAAGAGCTGAAGTTTCAACTCAGGATCATCTTGAATATCCTTTAGAAGCCAGTAAAGCAGCCCGTATTCTGCTCTCGTCCCGGTAAACACGGCGACTTTCTTTTGCTGCTGTGTCATGTTTAATCTTGCCTTAACGATTTAGTGCAACTGGAGTGCTTGGTAAGTTAATTAAATGCGCCTCGATGAACTCTGAGTGACTTAAATCACCACGCAGTGCATTTTCAAACATCGGCAAACGATGCATCAACTTCCAAATTGGACGAGTCATCACGCCCGCGGCATTAGTCTCTTGTAATATCGCTTCTCGTGATTCGATATCCGGACAAATGATCGCATTGAGCCAGTAGTTTGAGTGTGCGTACTCAGGCTCAGTCACAAACTGAACATCACTACTAGAGAAGAAAGCTTGATACTGCTTTGCTAACTCACGCTTTTGTGCCAAGTACGTTTCTATCACTTCCATCTGCGCACAGCCAAGTGCAGCATTTAGATTTGGCATACGATAGTTAAACCCAGGTTCATCGTGATAAAACTCATAAGGATGAGGCACTTTCGCGGTCGTAGTCACATGCTTAGTGTGTTGGCCTAACTCTTTGGTCTTACACAACACTATACCACCACCACCTGTCGTAATAATCTTATTGCCATTAAAGCTAACCGCACCAAAATCACCAATCGTTCCAGTGTGTTGACCTTTATAAAAAGATCCTAAGCTTTCTGCCGCATCTTCAACCAAATTAAGCTGCCACTTGTGACAAATCGCAATCAATTCATCTAACTCAACGGGATGACCAAACGTATGCATGGGCACAACAGCCCTAATGCGTTGACCCGTTGTTTGATGAAAACACCCTTCCTCTGTAAGCTTTGCGTGTTCCATTAAGTAAGCATCAACCGCTTTAGGGCACAAACCAAGGCTAACTTTTGAAACATCAACAAAAATAGGCTCGGCCCCCATATGATAAAGGGCATTGCAGGTAGCCACAAAAGTGAGGGCCTGAGTGATCACCAAATCACCACGTTGCACACCTGCCATATACAGCGCAGCATGCAATGCAGCAGTACCATTAACAGTTGCTACCGCTTTTTCACTGCCAGTGTATTGCTCTATTTTCTGTTCGAATTGATCAACAAACTTACCGACGCTTGATACAAAAGTACTGTCAATAGTCTCCATCACATACGCTTTTTCATTGCCTTGGAAAGCTGGCGCGTGTAATGGAATAAAGTCTTCGGTTTTATACGTATCTTGCACAAATTCAACAATCGATGTTGGATTCATCATTCGCTCCGCTTACATCTTGCTGTCTAGGTATTTTCCCGTTTCTTTGTGGCCAAAGTCGGGAATCATGGTAAAGAACAATTCTACAATTTGCTCCTTGCTCCACTCACGTTTATCTTTCATCTCAGCAATGCTTTGCTCGAACAAAGTCAAAAGAGCTTGTTCGAAAAGAGGTTCATTTTTGATGATGCCTAAGTTTTCAAAGCGTTCCATATCAAGGACTTCTTTATCCGTGAAGAACTCCTCAAAATCTTTCTCACCCGTAGTATCACTTTCTGTAAACAAGCAAGGCCATTTACCTTGCTCAGGTAAAGTTTTCGCCAGTTCACGAGCCTCATCTTCACTGCTACAGAGATATGGTTCATAACCCAATTGCTCTAGATATTTCACTGCAATATCAGCAAATGAAATTAAGTGAAGCGCTTCACTCAATTTAGGGAAAAAGATGTCTCGGTTTTCACCAAAAATACAAGACATCAGGCAGAGCTCACCCGACTCTTGTGGCGTTACGAAATAGCGCTTTATGTCATTAGGAGCAACAATAGGTTGACGCTTTTGAATACGTTGATTGAAGCCGTGCAGTAAAGAGCCGTCAGAAAATGCGACATTGGCAAAGCGAGCGGTTGAAATCGACATTTGCTTACTTCTACGCATCAAGAACATCTCCATAATGCGCTTAGACGCTCCCATCATATTGACTGGATTTGCCGCTTTGTCTGTCGATACACAGAAATATTTCTTCGCTCCAGATTCTATTGATTGCTGGATGGTCTTATCTGTATTGAATACATTCACGTCGATCATACGCATAAGTGTGAAAGGATCTTTTTCACTGCGCACGTGTTTCAGCGCTGACAAGTTCAGCACGTAGTCAAACTGCCCATCCGATTTGATAAACGCATCGTACTCAATGGAACCAATATCCAATGCGAATGTTTGAAAATCGCCATCAATGTAACCAAAAGAGCTACGAATATCACGAACCAACTCAACCATATTATTTTCACTAATATCAACAACATGAAGTTTCTTTGGGTTACGTTTAAAAATCTCTTTCGTGACCGCTTGACCAATAGAGCCCGCCCCACCTAAGACAAGAAAGCGAGATTCAGAGACAATCTTTGACAATTCAACTTCTTGATTTGAGATGTCTTGAGTGAATAAAGCATCGGTACGACCGATAAGAGAGAGAATATTGCTCATATTTAGCCTTGAAAATCTGGGTGTGGCCTAGCTATAAAGTGTAGCTAGCTCTTGAAGTGAACGTTGCTCTTCTGCATTTATTTTAGAGGCATTAGCTTTAACATCAATCTGTTTTCCTAAACTGCTCGCTAGCTCATCAAATGTAGAAAAACTACAGAGTTCAACATTTTGTGCATCTTTAAAGAACAGTTCATTGTGGCTTCCTTTCGCCACATAAACCTTACCTTGCCCCCACTTCATCAGTTGACGGGCGGTACTAGCTCCGCCTCTAGGTTGAAGCACAAGATGGGTGCACGACATCACAACAGCCGTGTAAGCTAGTGGGGGAAGTGAAGTTATGACAGACACATCGACTGTTTGCTTCTTTATCTTTTGCAAATAGGTTAAATAAAGATCTAAAAGAAGACGTTTTCGCCACTGCTTTACAGGCCACATCACAACAAACTTGTATTCCGTGTGCACTCCAGCTTTTATGAATGCACGCAACATCGCTTTAATGTTTTGATATTTAAATGCATTAGGTTTAGTACCTAAAAGGATACTTTTTTTCTTATTTTTTTCGTCTGCATAAACAGAAATCGCCAGAGTCTCAGCAGATTTAGTGGGTAATGTGTCGAAGACAACACTAGAATCAACAAGACAAAAATCACACCTTTCTAATACTTGGCTCAACTTCTCACGAAACGCACTATTTAAAGCAATAAACTGCTCTTGTTGACTTAAAACCCAAAGATCATTCTCTGTAATGTTAAGCTTAACATCTGCAACTAAGCGTCCATGTTTATCTTTGCACCAAAGCCATCTGTCAACCTCATCATCCGTGATAAACATATAACACTTGCTCTTCATTTGTGGACTAAGCTCGAGAACCTCTCGAATTTGAGCAGAGTTAAGTGCACTCAGAGAGAAATAAGTTATCGTTGAAGCGTTCAAAAAAATAGAGTTGTTCACCTTCTCATAAGAAAAGTAAGTGACTCCATCAATTTTCTTAGGGTACTGAGATTCAATATCACCACATCCGAAAATGACGACACCTAACGTCTCGTGATTAATGCCAGCTTTCTCAATTAAGGCATCAATAAACAGAGGGGAAAAGTAGTCTGTGCTAGACACTAAAAAAATATGTTTAATCTCGTTGCTTTGCATTTTTACAATTCCATGCGCCCTAAAACATTTTTTATAGCATTAATAACATAAGACTGCTCACTATCACTCATATTGAAGTACAGTGGTAGTCTTACCAAGCGCTCACTTTCTTGTGTCGTATATATATCACTGCCGACAAACCGACCAAACTGTTGGCCAGCTGGTGAGCTATGCAATGGAATATAGTGAAACGCAGAAACTATGCCCTCTTCACGAAGCATTTCAATAAACTGGCTTCTCAATTCCAGATTTTCCAGTTTCAAGTAGAACATATGCGCATTGTGCTGACATTCAAAAGGAACAGTTGGCACTTCTATATTGTGTTTTGCGGCAAGAGGCGTAAGCTCATCTAGATATTTTCGCCAAATTTGTAGCCGTCTTTGGTTAATCCCTTCAGCTTCTTCAAGCTGTCCCCAAAGGTATGCTGCTTGTATCTCACTTGGAAGCAAACTACTACCAAGATCAACCCAAGTATATTTGTCTACCATGCCACGGAAGAACAAGCTTCGGTTCGTCCCCTTCTCTCTGACAATTTCTGCACGCTCAACAAAAGATTGGTCATTAATAAGAAGTAGTCCACCTTCACCACCGGACGTATAATTTTTCGTCTCATGAAAACTATATGCACCTAGATGGCCAATTGCCCCCAACGCTTTCCCTTTGTAAGTAGACATCACACCTTGAGCCGCATCTTCAATAACAATGAGTTTATACTTCTCTGCAATACTCATGATCGTGTCCATCTCACAAGCAACACCAGCATAATGTACAGGTACAATAGCAACCGTTTTTTCAGTGATTGCAGCCTCAATTTTGGTTTCATCAATGTTCATCGTATCTGGACGAATATCAACAAACACCACTTTTGCACCACGCAGTACAAATGCATTCGCAGTGCTAACAAAAGTGTAGCTTGGCATAATCACTTCATCACCAGGCTGAATATCGATCAGCAAAGCGGCAAGTTCAAGCGCATGGGTACATGAAGGCGTTAACAAAGTCTTAATACAGCTCGCTCTGTTTTCAAACCAACTCTCGCATCGTTCAGAAAGTGGCCCATCTCCCGAGAGTTTACTTCCTTGGATAGCTTGCTCAATAAAGCTAAGCTCTTTACCTACAACTGGGGGCTTATTAAATGGAATCATTAATCTATCTCTCTGGGGTTACAATCAATAGAATTTCATTCTAAATTTATTGATCGGCAAGAAATCTCGAGCTTGGTTTTCTTCCTTCACTACTGCTTTGGTGATTTTCAACAAGCCTTTACCACAAATTACAACGGGGCAGCCATTTTCAACAAATATCACTTTACCAACATGCCTATGCTCACAAACCACATCCTGTACTACTTCAGCATCCAAGACCACCACTTTATTCTCATCAACATTAGTAATAGCTCCAGAATATGGGTACCCTACAGAATCAATAAATCGTTTAATGTATGTAGAACTTTGATTCCAATCGATCTCATAATCAGATTCGTCTCGCCATATTGAATATGTCGCTAATGACTCATCTTGTTGTGAGGATTTTATTTCTCTTCCGGAATGTAAACTATTAAATATCAAATCTGCCAGTTTTATATAATTGAGGTTATTCACTTCAATTGCATCAGATAATTTTATTGGATAGTCAATAAATGAAGTAGCTTGTGCAATAATATCACCTTTATCATACTCATCTGAACCAAATAGAGCTGTAACACCAATTTCATGCTCACCATTAATTAAACTATTCACTAGCGGAGCAAAGCCTCTATATCGAGGTAAAATAGAGTCATGGAAAACAATTAACTTGCTATCTTCGATACTTCTAATCATCCAGCGCCATGACACTGCTAACACATAGGATTCTTGAGGTATTGTGTAAGTGTCATTATGATAATAATACTGAACACCGTAGTTGATAGCTAATTTTCTCAAATTTTCACTATAATCATCTTTAATATTTTTATCTTTTCCTATAACAAGGAAATCAACAATTTCTCGATATTTTTCAAATAAAAGGGTAGCAACTTCATACCCTTTTTTAGTCATCGCATGTAATACTATTTTTTTACACATAACAATACCTGAAGCTTGGACTCGTTTTGGGTAATCTCTATTTAGCTTGATGAGCAATCATCACAAATAATTTTATTTAAGTATTGTCCGTAGTCATTTTTTAACATTGGTTGAGCAAATTGGATAACTTGAGAAGTTGATAACCACCCATTGCGCCACGCAATCTCTTCTAAACAGGCAACTTTAAGACCTTGAACATTTTCAATGGTTTGAACAAACGAAGAGGCTTCATGCAGGCTTTCATGTGTTCCAGTATCTAACCAAGCAAAGCCGCGCCCTAGTAATTGAACATTCAGGTCACCTTGCTCAAGGTACATTTGGTTTAGCGTCGAAATCTCTAACTCACCACGAGATGAAGGTTTGACTTTTTTTGCCAATTCGACGACTCGGTTATCATAAAAATATAGCCCAGTGACAGCATAATTGGATTTAGGCTTTACTGGTTTTTCTTCAATCGAAATCGCCTGCATATTGGCATCAAATTCTACAACGCCAAATCGCTCTGGATCTTTAACCTGATAACCGAATACCGTCGCACCACGGCTCTTCATCGCAGCTTGCTGAAGAATAGGAGTGAACCCTTGTCCATAAAAGATGTTGTCACCCAGCACTAAACATACTGAGTCATCGCCAATGAATTCTTCGCCAATGATGAACGCTTGAGCTAAGCCATCTGGACTTGGTTGAATCGCGTATTGCAACTCAATGCCAAACTCTGAGCCATCACCTAATAGGCGCTGAAAACCCTCCTGGTCTTCTAGCGTGGTGATGATTAAGATTTCACGAATGCCCGCAAGCATGAGTACCGACAACGGGTAGTAAATCATTGGTTTGTCATAAACCGGCAGCAACTGCTTAGAGACACCACGTGTAATAGGGTAAAGGCGAGTGCCCGAGCCGCCTGCTAAAATAATGCCTTTCATTATTCGCCCGCTCCTAGTCGCTCAAGACTGTATGAGCCATCAAGCACACGCTGCCACCATTGTGGATTATTTAGGTACCATTCCACGGTTTTGCGAATACCGCTTTCAAACGTTTCTTCTGGCGTCCAGCCAAGCTCTTGAGCGATCTTGGTGGCATCAATTGCGTAACGCACATCATGACCAGGTCGATCTTTGACATAAGTGATCAAAGATTCATAAGACTCGACCCCGGCCGGCTTGTCTGGTCGCAACTCTTCAAGCAAAGCACAAATGGTTTTCACCACTTCGATGTTTGCTTTTTCGTTATGGCCACCAATGTTGTAGGTTTCACCGACTTCACCTTCGCAGACCACTTTGTACAGCGCGCGTGCATGATCTTCCACAAACAGCCAATCTCGGATTTGCATACCATCGCCATACACAGGCAACGGCTTGCCGTCGAGGGCATTTAAAATCATCAGAGGGATCAACTTCTCTGGGAAGTGGTACGGGCCATAGTTGTTGGAGCAATTAGTGATAAGTGTTGGTAAACCATAAGTACGTTGCCAAGCGCGAACCAGATGATCGCTCGACGCTTTAGATGCGGAATATGGGCTGCTCGGCGCGTATGAAGTGGTTTCGGTGAACAAATCATCCGTCCCCTCTAAATCGCCGTACACTTCATCCGTAGAAATATGATGAAAACGGAATGCTGATTGGCGCGCTTCATCTAGGTTCGACCAATATTGACGCGCCGCTTCAAGCAAATGGTAAGTGCCCATCACGTTGGTCTCAATAAAAGCAGCAGGACCATCAATAGAACGATCGACATGAGATTCGGCGGCCAAATGCATCACCATATCGGGTTGATGCTCTGAAAAAACGCGGTCTAGTTCAGCTCGGTCACAGATATCCACTTGCTCGAAGTAGTAACGTTCACTCTCTGAGACATCAACCAGTGACTCTAGATTCCCTGCGTAGGTCAGTTTATCTAAATTGATAACGGTATCTTGGGTGTCACGAATGATATGTCGGACAACAGCTGACCCAATGAAGCCTGCTCCACCGGTTACTAATATTTTCATTACAAATGTTACCTACGTTAATTTGTGTGCTATCAGATACACATGAATACTTTATGATTATTGTAGTTTATAGACTCACTCGAGCATCGTTAGACTCAAGAGGGCTTACTTAGAGCAATTAATGCAAAATAATAAAAAACTCAATTAAGATTGAGAAGCATAACCGTCCTGCAAATGCTCAAAATCGGATTCTTGCCAAATAATCTGTCGCTTTAAACGCTCTTTATTAAATGAACGCAGAAGTCTATTTAGATTTTGGTGCTTCCAGTCACCAGAAGTTTCAAAACGACACTTATCAAAATCGATAATCCATACCTTATCTTTGTCGTCGATCAAGATATTATGGATATTCAAGTCGGTATGGTTAACGCCAACCTGATGCATCTTGGCAATTTCTTGCCCTATTTTCTGATACATTTCTGCCGATAACGATTGTTCTTGCAAGATACTAACCAGATCTCTGGCGTTTGGGATTCGCTCACTTAATAAATCAGCGTGATAGAAGAGTCCTGACTTTACGGCTCTTGCTGCAATTGGACGAGGAACGTGCACCCCAGCCTCGATTAGCGCCAATAAAAGCTGAAACTCTTGCGCACTACGGGTGTTATCCCAGCCAGAGAACCAATAATGATCGTTAACCAACTTCCCAAACAAACCGCCACGACGGTAATGACGCAGTGCTGCTTGCATGTTCTCTAGTTGGATAAACCATGTCGTGCCTCGCCCCGTCGCACTGCCAACCACCTTGTCTAAGGACTGCCAGTATTCCGCATCAAATATCGGTTGGCTAGGGTCTGTAAGGATCTCGTCATCAAACCAGATCATTTGGTTGTTGTTTTGATACTGTTGAGTCACGCGCTTACCCCCTAGCCTAAATATCGGCTGGTTAATATATACAACCAAGTAAATCCGGCGAACGCCAATGCAACCATAACGGCAGCAGAGCCTATGTCTTTAGCTCGACCACTGAGTTCATGCCGCTCAATACCGATACGATCAACCACAGCCTCAATAGCTGAATTCACAAGCTCTACAATCAAGACTAACACCACGACCCCGATCATTAAGATACGCTCAATCATGCCGACATCCACTAGCCAAGCCAAAATCACAGCGATACTCAACAGAGCCAACTCTTGTCGAATGGCAGCTTCATGCTTAAAAGCCGCTTTTAATCCTTGGATCGAATAACCCGTCGCTTTAACGATGCGCTTTAGCCCGGTATTACCCGGTTTGCCAGATTCTTGCGATTGATGCGGTGTTGTCTTTGACATTGCAGAACACTTATCAGTACTTAGCTATATTCGAGCCGTGTATTTTACATTTATTGGGGATGTCTGCATAATTTACCTGCCTCTATTCATCGAATCAGACAATAATTATGTTCACTTCTGCCCCATCGTCACTATGCGTCTTGCGTTTGTCCGCTATTGGAGACGTTTGCAATACTATCGCCACCATTCAAGCTATTCAGAAACACTGGCCTTCGACCCAGATTACTTGGATAACGGGTAAACTTGAAGCCCAGTTATTAGCCGCCATCGATGGTGTAGAAGTGATTGTTTTTGATAAAAAAGCGGGACTTGATGGCTACAAATCGCTTTGGCGACAGCTGAAAGGCAGAGAGTTTGATGCGCTATTGCATATGCAGTACGCGATTCGAGCGAGTGTCGCGACGTTGGGCATTAAAGCAAAATACAAACTTGGTTTCTCTTCTGATAGAAGCCAAGATTTTCAGACGCTATTTACCAATGTCAAAGTGCCTTCCCCGCAATCTCTGCATGTCGCAGATGGCTTAATGGCCTTTGCCCATCAAATTGGGGTACCAAAGGCAGAACTGGACTGGGTACTTTCTTATTCAGACCACGACCAAGCTTGGGCAGAGTCTCATATTTCTCGTAGTAAACCTAACCTGCTGATTGTGCCTGGTGCGAGCAAAGCTTATAAAAACTGGAACGCGGAAGGTTATGTGGATGTGATTCATCACGCCAGAGCAAAAGGCTGGAACGTGATTCTGGCAGGCAGCCCTGCTCAGGTAGAATTGGACCTGGCAGAGGCCATTCAATCTCGCTTGGAAGAACCGTGTCTAAATTTAGTTGGACAAAGTTCAATTCTGCAAATGCTTGCGTTAATAGATAAGGTTGAAATGGTCATCGCCCCCGATACCGGACCAGCACACATGGCAAATGCCATGAAAACGCCAATCATCGGGCTCTATGCACACCATAATCCGCTTCGAGTGGGGCCTTACCGCTACCTAAAATACGTTGTCTCGGTTTATGAAGAAACGATCTTTGCGGAAACAGGCAAAAACAGTCACGAGTTAAGCTGGCGAACTCGCGCTAAAGATGAAACGGCAATGAACCGCATTACCAGCACTCAAGTAATGAGCATGTTCGATCAAGTCTTAGAAGATTTGTATCCTCAATACCAGTAAACTTACTGTCTTGATTTGTTAAGAAGGAAATGACCTTGTCCAAACCAACCTTAGCCGTTGCCTTAATTGTAAAAAATGAAGAGAAGCACTTACAAGCTTGTCTAGACACAGTAAAAGATTGGGTCGATGAGATTGTCCTTCTAGACTCGGGCAGCACCGATCGCACCGAAGAAATCGCCCGACAATACACGGATAAGTTTTACACCAACCTAGATTGGCCAGGTTTCGGTAAACAACGCCAACTTGCGCAGCAATACGTTACGGCAGACTACGTTTTATGGCTTGATGCAGACGAACAAGTCACTCCAGAGCTAAAAGAAAGTATCTTACACGCGGTATCAGCCAATAAGCCGAACGTTTTATACAAGCTTAACCGACTAAGCTCAGCGTTTGGTAAGTTCATCTACCATTCTGGTTGGTCTCCAGACTGGATTGTGCGCTTATATCGCACCGAATATACACAATATAATGATTCGCTCGTTCATGAAAAAGTTGATGAGAAAAACTATCAAACTGAAAAACTGGATGGTCGACTGCATCACTACACTTACGAGCACCTTCATCATTACATCAATAAGACCACTGGTTACCTTAAGGCCTGGACAGATGAACGGGAAGGTAAAAAGAAAGCGGGGTTAACGACCGCTATCGTTCACGCTCTTGCGAGCTTTTTGAAGATGTATGTTCTCAAACGAGGTTTCCTTGATGGCAAACATGGCTTCATTCTAGCTTGGCTAAGCATGCACTCTACTTTTGTAAAATATATCGATCTCTACTTACGTGAACAGGCAAAAAAATCATGAAAACGACTTTAATTATCACCACTTACAACTGGAAAGAAGCATTAAAAGCGGTGTTAGAAAGCGTGAAACGTCAAACCGTTTTGCCTGATGAAGTCATCGTTGCAGATGACGGTTCTCGAGACGAGACCAAAGCAATGATCGACCAACTGCGTGAAGGCTTTCCAGTACCACTTATTCATAGCTGGCACGAAGATAATGGCTTTCAACTTTCAATGAGCCGCAACCGTGCAATCGCCAAAGCATCAGGTGACTACCTCATCATGATTGATGGCGACATGGTGCTGTCTCAAACGTTTATTGAATCACATAAACAAGTCGCAAAGCCAAATTGGTTTGTGCAGGGTGGACGTGTGTTAACGGATGAAAACTGCAGCAAGGCCATCATGGAAAACGGCTTAGTGCCTTCTATCTTTAGCAACGGCATTCGTAATCGTAAAAACTGCATCACCAACGCCTTGCTATCAAAATGGTTCTCTTACGAGCGCAATAACGATAAAGCCACTCGCGGTTGCAATATGGCGTTTTGGAAACAAGATGTCTTAGAGGTCAACGGCTTCAACCAAGATTTTGTTGGATGGGGACGCGAAGATAGCGAATTTGTTCACCGCATGTTGAATGCGGGCAAGTCACGCCTTTACTTAAAATTTGCAGGTGTAGGCTACCACTTATACCACGTAGAAAACTCTCGTGCGTCATTGAGCCAAAACGATGAAATCTTAGATAATACCATTAAAAACAAGCTTAAGCGTTGTGAGAATGGTGTTGATCAGTTTATTTCAGAGGATTGCAGCGATGAATAAAAAGGTTATCTATCCTGGAACTTTCGATCCAATTACCAATGGCCATTTAGATTTAATCGAACGCACATCAAAAATGTTCGACTCAGTAACAATTGGAGTTGCAGCTAGCCCTTCGAAAAACACCATGTTCTCATTGGATCAGCGTGTAGAACTGGTCCACCAATGCTGTCAACACTTAAGCAATGTCAGCGTTGTCGGCTTTAGTGGTTTACTTGTGGATTTCGCCAAAGAACAACAAGCTTCGATCCTAATCAGAGGACTTCGCACAACAATGGACTTTGAGTACGAGTTTGGTTTGACGAGTATGTACCGTAAGTTACTACCCGGACTAGAAAGTATTTTTCTTACCCCTTCAGAAGAGTTCGCGTTCTTGTCCTCAACAATAGTAAGAGAAGTAGCGATTCATGGTGGAAATGTCGCCCAATTCGTTCCGAGCCCTGTAAACACAGCCATCTTAGAAAAACTACGTTCAGCATGAAAAAGTTAAAGTATTACTTATCTAACGGAATACTCGCTTATTTACCTTCTTTTTTGTTTCGTTATTCCGCAAAAAAACTATTAGCACAAGCCCCAAGTTATGATGAAGAGTACTTGCGTGAACGCGTTAATTATTACAATAAACATACCACGAGCTTCGAACTGACTCCTCCAGATCTTACGAAAGTAAAAGACTTTAAAAAAACGGGCGGCAGCGCTTATTACTATGATCTATTGAAGGTTATTAAATGCTTCCCCAAAAAGGCTGTCTTCAAATATGTCAATGGCGATGTCATTGATGTACCAAACGAGCCGAGTTTTTTAAAAAGTCGACCTATTAAAGGAGAGAACACCAACTCGGTCCTACTAAAGCTAAACGCCGTTAGACACTACTTTTTTGTGGACAAAGACAAGCCGTACCAAACTAAAAAAGACATGATTGTATGGCGTGGGACGGGATTTCGACCAAATCGAAGAAAACTACTTTCTCGTCATTTCCATAATCCTCGCTGTAATATCGGTCGAGTGGATACGCAGGATAAAGATCCAGAACAACTGAGCTACGTGACCCCTTCAATGAGTATCTCAGAACAACTTGAGTACAAATTCATTTTGAGCTTGGAGGGAATGGACGTCGCAACCAATCTTAAGTGGATCATGTCCTCCAACTCTTTGTGCTTCACCCCTAAGCTGCGCTATGAAACATGGTTTATGGAAGGAAAACTAAAAGCGGGTGTGCACTTTGTTCAAGTCAAAGATGATTTTTCTGACCTAGATGAAAAAATGGACTACTACTTAGAACACCCTGACAAGGCAGAAGAAATTATACAGAATGCTCATCAGTGGGTTGAGCAATTTAAAGACACCAAACGAGAAAGGTTGATTTCTCTATTGGTCGCAGAGAAGTATTTTAATCTTGCAGAAACGAAGAAAAGGGTTACCTAAATCTATTAGGTAACCCTGAAATAACTAGTAGTTGTACTTAATTTTATTGATAACACGCTGAATCATGTTAAGGGGATTAAAAGTCTTTTTCCCCTTACGTTTATTAGCAATACTAGTCAGGTTATCTTCTCTTTTCGCTACCACTATTGGGCTGATGTAACCATAACAACCACTTAATTTGGGAATCGCTAACCACTTGTCAATTGGCACAGCATAAGCCGTTTTTCTCATGCTGCTTAATAGATCTCTAGCTCTTAATGGTGTAATGCCATAACACACGGTTGGAAACGGCTTCTTTTCTTTTACATCTGATATTTTAAAAGGTTTTTCTGGGTCTAAAATGTAGCAGAAGTTAGTAAAATTCACTAAGCCACAACTTTGGATATAAGATAGTACGTCATCAGCAAGTAATCTTGATGCTTCACCGATGAACTCAATATTGTCTTCAAGAACAATCGCAGGCGTTCCAGACGCAACAATCAATTCCCATGCTTGAGAGTGTGTCTTAAAACAACCAATCTCTCCAGCCATGATCGCTTTTTGGCGAAACTTATGAGAGTAACTTTCATACTCTTTCTCTAGCTTAAGAAGATCATCATAAGAATCTGAGTAAACAAATTCAAAATCGATACCCTTTAGGTAATTTTGAATGCGATTTACTCGCTCTTCATTTCCAGTTGTAATAACAAACACTTTCAATGGTGTATTACTGCTTAGTTCCACCGTTAAACCCTCAGCTGATTTAGTGCAGCTCAATATAGTATCTACCCCTATAATTATTAGCAAGGATACTCATTGTTGAGCGTGAACTATCAATAACTCTCCAAGCCTATTACTTCTGACACTCACCACAAAAGAAGGTATTACGCTGCCCTATTTTTAGCTCTTGAAGTCGTTCGCCACATTCTGGGCATGGCTCTCCGGCTTTTCCGTAAACTAATAACTCTTGTGCAAAGTAACCCGGCTTTCCATCGGCTTGCGCAAAGTCTTTCAGCGTAGTCCCACCTTGCGTAATGGCAATCTCAAGTGTCATTTTGATATTTTCAACAAGTAACCCCCACTCTTGAGAAGTCAGCTTACCTACGGGCCTTGAAGGGTGAATTCGAGATTTAAACAACGACTCATTCGCGTAGATGTTCCCGACACCAACTACGACTTTGTTGTCCATGATGAACTGCTTGACGGCAACACGCTTATTTTTAGCTTTCTCCGCTACATATTCCGCATTGAACTCTTCAGTTAATGGTTCAGGCCCCATGTTTGCTAGTACAGCATGTGACTCGCCAGGAGCACACCATAACCATGCCCCAAAACGACGCGGATCGTTATAACGCAGTATTTTTCCACTGCTTAGTTTGAGATCCACATGATCGTGCTTTGCTGGCGGAAAGTCGGCATCTAGAACACGTAAAGATCCCGACATTCCCAAGTGAACAATGGCTGTACCCGTGTTTGTCTCGATCAGTAAGTATTTCGCACGACGGCTAATCGCACGGATCACCTGCCCTTCCAATTTTTTAAGCTCTATAGGAATATCCCAGCGCAATTTAGGCGTTCGAAAAGTAAACGACTGGATCGTTTGTCCAACCATGTGGGGGCTAATCCCCATACGACTGACTTCAACTTCTGGCAACTCAGGCATTAGATTCTCCAATTCACCGGCTAATAGTTCTCGCTGCTAGCATAATCGAAAAGAAAAACGATAAATAGGGAAGCTTGTTAGGGGTATAGGCGCAAAAAGGCTCTACTCTGGCATAAGGTAGTTTTCATCGACGGAGATAGCGACCCATTTGTCTTGCCAGGTTTTAAATAGCCAGAAATCAGGTAAACGAAAGAAAGTCACCCGCTGCGGCTCTTCGAGATCCTGATACCAGACTTCTACCGTTTCAGGTACCGTCAGGTTAGGTTTTAAATGATCGTACTGTTCCGAGGTAAGCTCGGTCCCTTCCAATGATTGCCAACGTGATACAAGTTCACTGATCGGTGCATCGACTTTGACGTTAGATTGCCACCGTCCATCATGCAGTTCGAACTCCCAGCCACTATAGTACAAAGACTCCACCGTATAATCGGAGCGAAGTACATTTGGGTAGGGGTCTGCTTGGTCTGTTAATAGGTAAGTTTTGATCCACATCGGCGCATTTAAGATCACTATAAACGCGATAATGCCCAGAATAAGAATATTGTTCCATCGGCGACGACGAGCCGGACTCACACGCATAACCATCTCTACTCTCTTATAGTTATGAGTAAACTACCAAAGAGTATTGAGCTTGACTAGAACAACGGTGTGCAAGTGTGTAGAGAATTGGTGGCAAAGCGGTAGAGAGCGATAAACCAAAAATTCTAGTGTAGCGTCGGACCGATAAAATGACTTCAGCAGTGCTTTATAATCCGATGACGTACTGAACATTTTTCTTCAAGTAATAAAAAACCCAACTCGAAAGTTGGGTTTTTCAATTCATCAAAGAGACTGAAACCAATTATTTGATTTTTGCTTCTTTGTACATAACGTGCTGGCGAACTACTGGATCAAACTTTTTGATCTCAAATTTGCCTGGCATGTTACGCTTGTTCTTATCAGTTGTGTAGAAGTGGCCTGTACCTGCAGAAGATACTAGACGGATTTTCTCACGAACGCCTTTCTTTGCCATTGCTTATTTCCTCTTAAACGTTTTCGCCACGTGCACGCATGTCTGCAAGAACAGTATCAATACCTTTCTTGTCGATGATGCGCATACCTTTAGCAGATAGACGTAGTTTAACAAAACGTTTTTCGCTCTCTACCCAGAAACGATGAGTTTGTAGGTTCGGCAGAAAACGACGCTTAGTAGCATTTCGTGCGTGTGAACGGTTGTTACCCGTTACTGGACGCTTACCAGTTACTTGGCATACTCGTGACATGAATGTCTTCTCCAAAATCGTTTCAGCTCGATATCAACCTTGGTGGCCGAACCTCTCTATCTCTCGAAAAGAAGTTAGAGGTTAAGAACCGCTATGGAAAATCCATACAAGGCTATCAAAGGTCGCGCATTATACTAACTTGATATGCATTGCTCAAGACCCGAACAGATCCTTTTTACAGGTTTTCGTGATCTTTTTTTAGACAGCAGATTTTTTTAGCAGTCCAAGCTGAATTCAGTTAAAAATTTAGTGGCGTGGATGATAGCAGATTTTTAGCAACTAACAACCTAAAAAACGCACAGTTATATCCAGCCTCTTTCAGCAAAAGAGACACTTTCCCCATCTCCGATGACGAAATGGTCCAAAATACGAATATCCACCAATGCTAATGCGTCGGTGAGACGCCTTGTAATCCTTCTGTCAGCTTGGCTCGGCTCAGCAACGCCTGAAGGATGATTGTGCGCTAAAATCAAAGCCGCCGCATTATGATGCAGAGCACGCTTGACGACTTCTCTCGGATACACCGACGCGGCATCCAACGTTCCTTCAAATAAAATTTCATCTTTTATCACTCGGTGCTGGTTATCGAGAAAAAGAATATAAAAAGCCTCTCTTTGCCGATCCCTTAAAATAGAAGAAAGATATAACTTAGTTTGGTCGGGGCTGGTTAAGGCGTCACCACGCTTTAGCGTTTCCGCTAAATAGCGCTGCGTCATTTCTAGTACCGCTTGCAACTGAACATACTTGGCTTGTCCCAACCCTTTATGACGACAAAACTCTTCTTCTGATGATGAAAATAGTTGTCTGAGCGAACCAAAGTCTTGAATAAGGAAGTCTGCAAGCTCAATCACGTTCATTCCGCGGGTGCCTGTGCGCAAGAAAATGGCCAGTAGCTCAGCATCGGTCAATGCTTGCGGTCCTCGTTGCAACAACTTCTCTCTGGGCATGGACTCAGTTGGCATAGCTTTCAGTATCATCTGATGTCTCTTTATATGGAAAGTGCCCCTATTCCACAAAACAAAAAGCGAAAGTCGAGTATGACTTTCGCTTTCTTCGTACCATCAGTGCTTTCCATGCAACTTAACAGTTCATCAGAGTTTAAAGTTGCCAACCAAGCCGTGAATTTCTGTTCCAGATTGTGATAGCTGCGTGCTGATTGACTCGGCATGCTGCAACGTCTCATTAATGTTGTTCACGATCTGTTGAATAGCCACTAAGTTTTGGTTGATGTCTTCTGCAACCGCACTTTGCTCTTCAGCGGCAGACGCGGTTTGAATACCCATATCTCGAATCGTACCGATAGAATGATGAACACCAGAAAGAGATTGCTGAATGAGCGCCGACTCTTCCGCCGTTTTTACACCTCGTTTTTGGCTCACCGACATTGTACTGACCGCTCTTGATACACCATTTTGCAGCTGCTTAAGCATGTCACCAATTTCATGAGTACTATTTTGCGTACGACTGGCTAACGAGCGCACTTCATCCGCAACGACGGCAAACCCTCGGCCTTGCTCACCCGCTCTAGCCGCTTCAATCGCCGCATTTAGGGCCAACAAATTCGTTTGCTCGGCTATCTCGCCAATCACATCCAGCACTTTGGTTATTTTTTCGGTTTGTAAACTCAACTCAGAAATTGCATCTGACGTACTGTCTATCTCCCTCACTAGCTCGGTAATGCCTTCAATTGCTTGCTCGACCTCATGCTGAGCGGCGGTGACTTGACTATTGGCATCGTCAATTGCCTGCGCGGTCGCATTGGTATTGCTGGCTACTTCTTTGGCTGTCATGCTCATTTGCGTCACTGCTGTCACGACTTTGTCCGTCTCTAAACAGTGATCCTGCATTTGACCGCTCGCTTGGCTGGTCTGAGTGTTCAAATCTTGAGAAACGGTCTGTACTGTCGTCGCAGAGCGGTGGATATCCTGCATCAGTGGGTGCAGCTTATCCATAAACTCATTAAACGCGGCCGCCACTTCACCGACTTCATCCTGACTTTCGACTTTTAAACGAGCCGTTAAGTCACCGCCGCCTGCGGCTACATCTTTCAATGACGCCGCGACATGTTGTAATGGCTGAATGCCTTTCGACACCACGATACTGGTGAGAACACTGGTAATGATCAACCCAACAACGGAAATCAACACGGCAGATAACGTATGCTCTTTTAGCTCTTGAGTCTTTAACTCTCTGTGCATCGCAACTTGCTGGTCGATGTCATCAATATAAACACCAGTGCCTAAAACCCAGTCCCATTTCGATAAATATTCTGCATAGCCTAGCTTAGGCGCTTGTGCGTCAATGGTCGGTTTGTGCCACGAGAAATAGAGGAACCCATCCCCTTTTTGAGAAGCATCAATCAAGCCCGCGATAACTGCGACCCCATTTTCATCTTTTAAATCGTAAAGGTTTTTACCCTCTAAAGAAGGTTTGATGGCATGTAACGTATTCACACCTTGAGAGTCGTAGGCAAAAAAGTAACCATCGCTTTCAAAGCGCATGGCTTTCAGAATTTCTTTTGCTGCCTCTTTATTACTTCCATTTACATCCGTGTCGTATAACGGTTTTATCGCCGTCACACCCATCATCATGTAGGCTTGTAACTCTTTCTTTTTCGTTTCGATGAGCTCTTGCCTGTCTCTTGCCAGCTCCGCTTCCAAACTTTTACTGCTGTTGATGTAATACACCACTGAGATCAACGTAGTGATCAACAACAACGGAATTAGGGTTATCAGCAGCAATTTGTTTCGACTTTTCAACACCATGGTTTCCAGCACCTCTTTTTCTTTTCAGACTTGCAAACTCCGCGCAACTTGTCTGTGAGGTAGGCGAGAATTTTCCCTTCCTCGGTCAGATTAATACTCTGGAGTTTGATGTGAATTATCTTCTCGTTATATATGCTCGGGCGGTCAGACTTTGAATTGTGTTAAAATCCGGTCATCAAATTGGAGATCTCACATGCAAACACTAGCAGGAAAGAAAATTCTACTCGGCATCAGTGGCGGTATTGCCGCGTATAAATGTGCGGAGCTAACCCGTCGCCTCATAGAGAGAGGAGCGCAAGTTCAAGTGGTAATGACGAAAGCAGCAAAAGAGTTCATTACCCCTTTAACCATGCAAGCCGTTTCGGGCCGTCCAGTCTCGGACAGTTTACTAGACCCAGCAGCGGAAGCCTCTATGGGCCATATTGAATTGGCCAAATGGGCAGATTTAGTGCTATTAGCGCCCGCGACCGCGGACTTAATCGCGCGCATGTCCGCAGGCATGGGGAACGATTTACTTACTACGCTCGTGCTCGCGACGGATTCCCCTGTTGCTGTTTCTCCTGCGATGAATCAGCAGATGTATCGCAATATCGCAACCCAAGAGAACATCGCAACGTTAGCGCGTCGCGGTATGCACATCTGGGGCCCCGCTGCAGGAGAGCAAGCCTGTGGCGATGTGGGCCCAGGTCGAATGCTGGAACCAATGCAGCTAGTGCATCTATGTGAACAGTTCTTTCAGCCAAAATTGCTAGAAGGTAAGTCGATACTCATCACCGCAGGCCCAACACGCGAAGCGATTGACCCAGTGCGTTACATTACGAATCATAGCTCCGGGAAAATGGGCTATGCATTGGCGAGCGCCGCAGCGCAGATGGGAGCCAAAGTCACCCTCGTGAGCGGTCCTGTCAGTTTAAATACGCCCGTAGGTGCTGAGCGCATTAATGTTTCCAGTGCACAAGAGATGCACGAAGCCGTTATTGCACACGCAAACAAGCATGATGCGTTTATTAGCTGCGCTGCCGTTGCGGACTACCGCCCACAAACGATCGCGTCTCAAAAGTTGAAAAAGACAGAAGACAACGACGAAATGGTCATTAATATGGTTAAAAATCCTGATATTGTTGCATCTGTAGCAGCAATGACGGAGAAGCGTCCGTTTACCGTCGGCTTTGCGGCTGAAACCAATGACGTAGAGACCTACGCTCGAGGCAAGTTAACAAAGAAAAACCTCGATATGATCTGTGCAAACGACGTTTCGGTTGCAGGGCAAGGATTTAACAGCAACGACAACGCGATTACCCTGTACTGGCCTGAGGGTGAACTTGCGCTCGATTTAGAATCAAAAGAAGCATTGAGCTTTAAAATTCTCGAAAAAATGCATCAATTGATGTAACTAACGTTTGAAAACCCTGCCAACTTTTCACAAAAGCTGGCATAAATTTGGTACAAACATGACAACTAAGGGTGTTAAATCTCCCATTCCACCCTTAGTGGTCTAGTTTGAGGCGAAATAGCGTCTTATAATCCCCTCCGCTCAACTTTGTATTTTGAAAGGAAGTAACTAATGGCCGGCAGTAAAAAATCCAACCGTCGTGAAGAGATCTTACAAGCATTGGCAGAAATGCTTGAATCAACAGATGGTGCTTCACGCATTACTACGGCAAAACTGGCCAAGCAAGTCGGCGTTTCAGAAGCCGCGCTGTATCGTCATTTCCCAAGTAAAGCGCGCATGTTCGAAGGGTTGATTGAGTTCATTGAAGAAGCATTGATGACACGTATCAACCGTATTCTAGACGACGAAAAAGATACTCTAGAGCGTATTCGTATGGTGATGCACCTGATTTTGGCGTTCTCTGAACGTAACCCTGGTCTGACACGCATTTTGTCGGGCCATGCTCTAATGTTTGAAAATGAACGCCTACGTGAACGCATCAATCAACTCTTTGAGCGCATAGAAACACAATTGCGCCAGATCCTGCGTGAACGTAAGATTCGTGAAGGGAAGTCTTTCCCTGTCGAAGAGCGCATCCTAGCCGCGCAAATTCTGGGACAAGTTGAGGGTAGCCTAAACCGCTTTGTGCGTAGCGACTTTAAATACCAGCCGACTGCAAACTTTGACGAGTACTGGGCGCTTTTGAGTGCACAAATAAAGTAAAAGATTATGAGTAAAGACAAATACACGCAGCCCGAGTTTTCTCTTTCACTTCTTCACCCTCGTAACTGGGGCGTATGGCTTGGTTTTGGTCTGTTGGCCATCCTCGTCAATATTCTTCCTTATCGGCTGCTGCTTTCATTAGGTCGTTCACTCGGTAAACTTGGCATGCGCTACGGTAAAAAGCGTGTCCACGTTGCTCAACGTAACTTAGAATTGGCCTTTCCAGACAAAACACCTGAAGAGATTCAACATATTGTTGAAGAGAACTTCAAAAATACCGGTATGGCACTCATAGAAACCGGGATCACTTGGTTCTGGCCGACTTGGCGCTTTAAAAACCTGATCGTCGAGAAAGATCTCGGCGCACTGCGTGAAAAAGCCAAAGAAGGTAAAGGCGTCCTACTTTGTTGTGTCCATGCTCTTAATCTAGAGATCACTGCGCGTGCTTTCGCCGTGTTAGGCGTGGCCGGGTACGGCGCGTTTCGTCCACATAATAATCCTGCTTATAACTTTATCCAGTATTGGGGACGGACACATAACGGCAATAAATTGATTGATCGTAAAGATGTGAAAAAGATGATTCGTGTATTACGCAGTGGTGAGCGTCTGTTCTATCTGCCGGATCACGATTACGGTCGCAAAAAATCAGTATTTGTGCCCTTCTTTGCCGTAGACGATGCGTGTACGACAACAGGCACGAGCATTCTGGCGTATACCTCAAAATGTGCGATCATCCCAGGCTCAGGGTTTCGCAATGACGAAGGAAAATACGACATCATCGCCGATAAGTGCATTGAAGCCGACTATCCACAAAAAGACGAAGTCGCCGCTGCCGCTTATATGAACAAGTATGTGGAAGAGGTCATTCTACGCGCTCCAGAGCAATGGATGTGGCTCCATAAACGCTACAAAACCATGCAAGATGAGCATGTCGAGAAAGGCATTCGCTATAAGTAAGTCGTCAAGGCGATAAATCCAAAAACAAAAAAAGGGCAGATGGATATCCATCTGCCCTTTTTACTTTTTCAGAAAAATAACAAATTAAATGCCGTATTCCGAGCGATAGGCTTTAACTGCTTCCAAGTGCTCAGCAGCGTCACCTTTCTCTTCTAAGTAAGTCACAAGATCACCCAAACTTACAATTGAAATCACGGCACAACCAAAATCACGCTCAACTTCTTGAATCGCAGAAAGCTCGCCCTTGCCCTTCTCTTGGCGGTCGATAGCAACCAGTACACCAGCAAGGTCTGCGCCATTTGCTTTAATAATTTCCATCGACTCACGGATTGCAGTACCTGCTGTGATTACGTCATCCACTAGCATGATTCGACCTTCAAGCGCAGAGCCTACAAGGTTACCGCCTTCGCCGTGATCTTTCGCTTCTTTACGGTTGAAACAGTAAGGCGTGTCGATATCGTGGTGATCCGCCAGCGCGACTGCTGTTGTCGTCGCGATTGGGATACCTTTGTACGCCGGGCCAAACAGCACATCAAACTCAATGCCCGAATCTGCAAGCGCGGCTGCGTAAAAACGACCAAGACGCGCTAGGTCACGACCAGTATTGAAAAGACCAGCGTTAAAGAAGTACGGGCTTTTACGGCCAGATTTCAAAGTAAACTCACCAAACTTAAGAACTTCTTTCTCAAGTGCAAACTCAATAAATTCACGCTGGTATGCTTTCATTATTTTCTCTCTATATCCTTGGTTTCTTGTGTCTCTTCTCGACAATCATTCATTTCTCTATTGTCGAGATAAAAAAATAGCCCCCATAATGGGAGCTATCTAAATCAATTGGCTAACGCCGCCTTCTGCGCTGCGACAATTTCCGTAATGCCGATTTTAGCCGACTCGAGCAATGCCATCAGCTGTTCGTGACTGAACGGTTCACCTTCTGCGGTGCCCTGAATTTCAATCATCTTACCTTCTTCGGTCATTACCACGTTCATGTCTGTGTCTGCCGCTGAATCTTCAACGTATTCAAGATCACACAATACTTCATCGCCTAGCAAACCAACTGAAACTGCCGCTACGTGGCCTTTCATTGGATTCGCTTTTAGCTTACCGCTATCCACTAGGTGTTGGAACGCATCGGCCATTGCAACACTTGCGCCGCTGATAGATGCAGTACGCGTACCACCGTCAGCTTGGATAACGTCACAGTCAACGGTGATCATGAACTCACCCATGGCTTTTAGATCGACAACGGCACGTAGGCTTCGCGCGATAAGACGCTGAATTTCCATCGTACGGCCGCCTTGTTTGCCACTTGCCGCTTCACGACGAGTACGAGAATGTGTTGCTCGAGGTAGCATGCCGTATTCAGCTGTAACCCAGCCTTTACCTTGGCCTTTTAGCCAACGTGGCACAGATTCTTCTACGGTCGCATTACACAACACTTTGGTGTTACCGAACTCAACTAGCACTGACCCTTCAGCGTAAGCTGTGTAGTTACGAGTAATTTTGATAGGGCGAACTTGATCCGCCTTGCGATCGTTTGGACGCATGGGCATCTACCTTAAATATGAGGAGAAGACGATTTGGTTGGGCGAAGATTATAACGGAATCGATTCCGGATTCATAGGTTACGCCGCTGGCACAACATAAACAATCCATACATCCCGCGCACCTATCGACGCAGCGTGATACACTCTTGAAGTAATTTTCAAAAAATGAAGACAGGAAAATTCGATGATTTACAGTATGACAGCGTATGCACGCAAAGAAGTAAAAGGCGACTGGGGTTCTGCGGTATGGGAAATCCGCAGCGTGAACCAGCGTTATTTAGAAACATACTTCCGCATGCCAGAACAATTTCGCGGATTAGAGCCCGTTTTACGCGAGCGTTTTCGTAAGCGCTTAGCGCGAGGCAAAGTGGAATGTAATCTGCGCTTTGAAGCAAACCCTGCCGCAAAAGGTGAGCTTAGCATCAACGAAGCGCTTGCTAGCCAGGTAATTAAGGCCGCTGAACAAGTCATGCACATGACTGGTGAACTGAGCCGAATCAACCCATTTCAAGTCATGCAATGGCCGGGGGTAATGGAAACTCCAGAGCAAGACATGGATGCGGTAAATAAAGTGCTACTAGAAGCGTTTGATGGCGCAATGGATGAGTTTATTGAAGCTCGTGCTCGTGAAGGCGAGAACATGAAAGCGCTGATTGAACAGCGTTTAGACGCCATCTCTGCAGAAGTCATAAAAGTGCGTGCCCGCATGCCAGAAATACTAGAATGGCAACGTGAGCGACTATTCTCGAAGTTCGAAGACGCTAAAGTGGAACTGGATCCGTCTCGTATCGAGCAAGAGTTGATTTTGCTAGCGCAAAAATCGGATGTTGCTGAAGAGCTCGATCGCTTGGACTCTCACGTAAAAGAAACCACAAACATTCTGAAAAAAGGTGGAGCAGTGGGTCGTCGTCTGGACTTCATGATGCAAGAGTTCAACCGTGAATCGAACACGCTAGCGTCGAAATCCATCAGCACCGACATCACCGCATCGGGCGTTGAACTGAAAGTACTGATTGAACAGATGCGTGAGCAGATCCAGAATATAGAATAGATTCCAACCAGTTCCATGCCCATGTATAAAGCCCTTAATTAAAAGGGCTTTCTTATTTCGCTCTTCTATACACATCCATGGAATTCATCATCAACCACGAATCTGCGGGGGGTAATCAGGCGCAGGCAAGTGGCAATATATCAATGATGTGCCAGTGTGAATCGACATGTGAGATCTCCGTTCGACGTGCTTTTTTATCACTCTACTATCTGCTGTCTTCGGGCCTTAGAATCGGTCTACCCGATACGGCTGCACGTCAAACTCAGGCTCCACTTGGCGCAATAGGCTAATAACCAACTCTGCACTAATGGCGGCTTGAGTCAGCCCTAGGTGCTGATTCCCAAAGGCAAACAATAACCGTGGATGACGCGGGTGCTGGTCTATCACTGGCAACGAATCCGCCAGAGTCGGCCTATGTCCCATCCATTCACTCACTTTAAGAGCAGGGTTGTTTAATCGTGGCAATAGTTGCCTACTGTGATGGCGCAGCACATTAAACCTGCGAGTAAATTCCGGTAAACGCAAACCACCTATTTCCGTGATCCCAACCACCCTTAAACCAGACGCCAAAGGGCTCATCACAAATTTACGCTCCGCAGAGCCAATCGGATGTTGGAGTGGCGGCGTCTCCATGTCGGCAGTCTCTATCGTCAGGTGGTATCCACGCTCCGCTTCAAGTGGGACAGATATCCCTGTTTGTTCTAACAGAGGCTTACCCCAAGCGCCGGTGCAAAGCACCACGTGCTCGAACTTATTTTGACTCGTCGCTGTGACCACCCCAACGGCGTTCTCTTGCAGAAGAATTTCACTCACTTCTGTTTGTTCAAAACACCCACCGCGCGCTTGAAAAACCGCAAACAGTTGCTTCGATAGTAAATAAGGATCTTTCACTCGACACGCATTAGGGAAAAACAGAGCGTGACTGACAGTCTCAGCCAGCTCTGGCTCTTTTTCCCTCAGTTGTGCGCCCTGCAGTAGGACACTTTCTATGTCCCATTGAGCAAGGTAAGCAGCATGCGTTTTGGCCTCGTCTAACTTATTTTCTGACTCCCATACCAACAGGTAACCTGACGGAACAAGATATTCTTCGGCCCCTATATCAGCCAAGCAGCGTTGCCAAGCAGGAACGGCCGCTTGATTGAGCTGGTAGAGCGCTTGTCGGCTTGCCTCCACTCGTGCAGAAGAAGCCGAGCGAACAAAACGCGCCAACCAAGGCAGGGCTTGAGGTAAATACTTCCAAGGAAGGGCCAACGGCCCCTTGGGATCCATCCACATCCTTGGCGCGGCAGCCAGTGTCTTTTTCGTTGCCAGAGGATCAATCAGTTCTGTAGCTAAATAGCCAGCATTACCAAACGAAGCGCCTTCACCCGGCAAACCCTTGTCAAACAAAGTGACTTGAAAGCCATGACGCTGTGCTTCTAGGGCGGTACAAAGCCCCAACACTCCAGCCCCCACTACCGCAACGGTGGGCTCGTCGTTAAAAGGGGTATGTTTCGCGGATTGTGTCATGTTCTACCTACTGGCTTAGCTAAAGAATGTATTGGCTACGGTTTAATGGGTACTGCTACTCGCTGGTGAGACAGGCTCTGTGCTTGCCGGCGCCTCTTGCTCCACACGCTTTGAGAACCACCCTGTCTGGGCGTATAAAATGCCAATCGCAGGTGATAACCAACAAGCAAACGCCAACGGTGCATACAACAAAGCACTGTAATCGCCTGGTGCGACAATCAGCCCCAAAGTTCCCATCACAAATGCACCACCTGCATTCCAAGGGATCAATGGCGAGACTAAGGTGCCCCCTTCTTCAATCGCCCTGGAAAGATTGAGTCGGCTATAGCCCAACTTGTCATATTGCGGCCCAAACATACGCCCAGGTAAAGCAATCGAGAGGTACACATCACCCGATACGGCGTTGGTCGCAACGGAAGTAAGAATGGCATTCGTTTGTAACCCTTTGAAGCCTCGTGTCGACTTCATCACGGCATTCACGACCGACTCTAAACACCCAGTCCGCTCCAGTGCACCACCAAATGCCAACGCAAACATCATCAAAGTGATCACCCAAGTCATTGAGGTAACGCCACCGCGATTTAGTAAGTTATCCAACGCGGCCGATCCGGTCTCTATCTTGTACCCACTGTGGGCAAACGTGAGAATGTCATTCAGATTGTAATCGTAATTATGAACCGCGACACCAGCGCCGAGAACAAAGCCAATAAACAGGGCTGGGATCGGTGCTATTTTGTAAAACGCCAATAGCATCACCACCAAGAGCGGCAGTAAAGGCAACAAACCGAGTAAGAAATGACTCTCCATGCCCGATTGAATCGCGGTGATTTGTTGTAGCTGTTGTTGAGCGTCAGAGGTCGCATCCCCCATCACCACACCACCAAGAATCGAGTACAGCGTCAAAGCGATCAGCATAGCTGGAATGGTTGTCGGCATCATATTACGAATATGAGCGAATACATTGGTTTCGGTTACGGCGGCAGCAAGGTTAGTGGTATCCGATAACGGTGAGATCTTGTCGCCGAAAAAAGCGCCTGAGACAACGGCACCCGCCGTCCAATATGCTGGAATACCAAACGCAAAACCGATTCCAACCAACGCCAGCCCGACCGTGCCCACGGTTGTCCAACTCGAACCAATCGAAAGAGATACCAAAGAGCACAACAGCATGGTGGCTGCCAAAAACCACTCTGGTTCAATCAAGACTAAACCGTAATAGATAAGAGTCGGTACTGTGCCACTGGCTATCCATGTACTTACCAGCATCCCTACCACAATAAGGGTTGCAATGGAGGGCATCGCCACATGTAAGACACGAAATGCGCCGGATTCGATGTCCTGCCAACGCAGCCCTTGGTACCAGCCAACTAACGCGGTAATAGCAAAACCAATCGCTAACGCGATATGTGGAGTAAAGTCGTCATAATAAAAAATCTGTGTCGCTAACAAGCCAATGGTGAGGATAATCGGTACGACCGCCAAGCCTAGTGGTGGCGGCACCGTATAATCTGAGTTCTTTTTAGTCATAGGTCTTTTTCCAAATCACGTCGCGAGGGACCGCACCTGAAAAGGTGCGGCGCGCATGGAAAACCTGATAGCGGATAACAAAGCCGCAAGCAGGGCAAAAGAAAAGCCAAGATATGCGTCGGCCTGATTACGATTTACGCACCCTGCACTGACTGATAAGCTAGAATCGCGCCCGCCAGATCTTCACGAGAGTCGCCAACCGATTTAAACAACGTGATCGCTGTTTCTGGTTCGTCGAGCTCTGCACGTCCTGCATGTTGGCCACTACACAACACCGAAAAGTCCGCTAAAATCTTCTCTTCGGTAATCGCTCCGTCACGGATAGGCATGATCAACTCGCCCGTTTCAACCAGTGCCGCCGCCTTCACATCCACGAATACATTCGCTCTCTGTAACGCTTCGTTGTCAGTCTCGCGCATTGTCGGTGTAAAACTCCCCACCAAATCTAAGTGCGCGCCCGGCTTCAGCCACTCACCTTTAATTAGGGGCTCGGTTGAAAGCGTGGCACAGCTAATGAGATCGGCTTCGCGCGCGACCGTTTCTAGTTGCTCATCGGAGCATGCAATGGCATCAACGCCCTCATCACGCAATTCTATAGCCAATTGCTCTGCCGCAGCCGGATTAATATCCCACACATGAACAGTTTCAATTGGACGTACACTCATATGGGCTGGTACTAGGCGTCGTGCAACGCGTCCTGCACCAACCATCAACATTTTGCTGGCCGTTTCACGCGAGAGGTAACGAGAAGCCAGTGCCGAGGCCGCCGCAGTTCTGCGCGCGGTGAGCTCATTGCCATCGATCTGAGCCAGCATTTGCCCTGTCTGACCACAACTCAGTAAATAGTGACTGCTTAGTCCAGGTTGATTACGCGCAGAATTCCCCGGAAAGACATTCACCTGTTTTACGCCCAAGTACTCGCCTTCAATCCATGCCGGCATTAATAACAAGGTCGCGCTAGGGTCTTGCGGCACATTCATCGTGTGATGGTGACGAATAGGCGCCGTTACATCACGGGTAAAAATATCTTTTAAAGCGTCGACCAATGGTAGCCAAGCTAGTGCATCGCGAACCTGTTGCTGGTTAAGTTGCATGTCATTCTTCCTTCCTTGTTAATATATTGTTATTTTATCTATTAATAGCGCCATTCATTTGCCCGAGACTCTGCGGTATTTAACCCAGACTCCGGAACTGAAAAACTTTGGGAAAGGAAAAGCTACATTGGGCAAACTAAGCGCGCGGATACAAGTAGGAAACTCACTGTGAATCAAACTCAGATAAGAAGAAATGTTATTGCCAGACGCCAGGGCCAACACCTGCACAGCTACGCTCAGGTATTGTTAGGCTGGCGAGGCACAATGGCGTGCGAGTTTGAACGCGAAAGTGGAAATATAGGCCATGGCACAGTGGCGATAGTGCCCGATAATGCCCCCCATTTTTATAATGGCTTAAGTGAAGATAGTGAGTTATTAGTCATCGACTTAGCGCCGGCTGACCCTTACATCCAAGCGCTGGAACAAGCGTGTAACTTGTCATTAAAGGAATCGGTATTTCAGCAGCCTTACTTCCTAGACTTGGGTACAGAAAGTCGGATATTGCTGGATTTTGCTGCGCAGAAAGTCAGTCAGGGGCAAATGTCACCACAGATAAACTGCCAGCTCGTGTCATTATTTTTAACGCAGCTTGGGCAAATGTCATCCAATGTCACACCACCAGCCCCGCATCGTCGCTTAGAAGCCAGCCATTTGAATACGTATATCGATCAAAACATTTCGACTGCGTTAACCAATGCTCAGCTAGCTCAGGCGATGCACCTCAGCGAAAGCCATTTTTACTGCTTATGCCAAAGGCAGTTTGGAGTGACACCACAAAAATACGTGATGCAGAGACGCATGCAAAAAGCACAATTTTTGCTGCGTAACAGCCATATGCCTATGACAGAACTTGCCGCCGAAGTCGGGTTTGCGCAGCTGTCGAGTTTTTCTCGTGCCTACAAACGCAGCTTTCAGCATTCGCCTAGTGACGTACGCCGAAAGTCGCGCTAAACGTATGCACTAGGCCTAACTACAGGCTGAACAACGTCATTTATGAGTAGTGAATGGCGTTCACAAACCACTCTTTGTAACCTTCTGGGGTTTTGACGCTAAACTCATCGTCGACTTCTATTTTTAGTCTTAGACCCCTCATGGGCATTGCCCCTGTGTATCTATCCATGAACAGGCCACCAGCATTAACAAGCAGTTTTCTAGTGTCCAAACTGATTCAAAAAGTCTTAAAATATGAATAAAAATCTTAATGTTTTGTTTTTTTTAATAAAAACACACGCTCAGAAAGACAGTTCCAAAACATTGAATGATCTAAAAGTCATCGAGTATTGAAACAAAAAGCCCCGCTAGTGCGGGACTTTCTTTTATTCATCTTTTTCCAAGGTTCTGTTATCAACGTAGGGCCAATAATGATGCCCGACTCTGATGAGCAAGGTTGCCGCAGCTAAGATAAACGCTGCCAGAGATAACCACACAACCAAAACCGCATCCAGCTCTTTCATTCCGAGTGTGATATAGCGGGCGATCGCCATCATCGCGATATAGATAGGATAGCGTACCGGAATTTTACCGTTCATCACGAACTGCTGCACCATGGCGAGCACTTCCAGATAGATAAACATCAAAAGAATGTCCGTGAGTAAGACACGCTTCTCGACAAATACGTGTACAAACTCTTGCATCATGGCGTACAACGTCGCCAAGGTAATAGAGACTAGTAATACCGCCTCCAAAATATGGAAGATTTTCAGGAACGGTCGACTAAAGGATTTCGGTAAATTCGACGGCATGGTCCATTATCCAGACAAAGAAGATAGGCCTTGAGTTTAGCATGCAACGATCTTCAATCAATCATAATACTCAAGCGCCAATCGACACCAAGACCTAACATAGGCCTATAAAAACGCTCCCCTTATTTGGCGGAGCGTTTTTGTGCTATAGGACCTGTGGCATCACTTACGCCACTTGCTGCTTTTTTTCAGCCAGGCGCTTTTTCTTCCGATATTTAGGGTGGGTGATCGGAATCGCAGATAGGAGTTTCTTGGTGTACTCATTTTGCGGGTTTGCATAAATTTCTTTCGCGCTGCCTGCTTCTACCACTTTACCAAAATACATCACGGCAACTTTGTCAGAGACGTGTTTCACCACAGAGAGATCGTGAGAGATAAAGATGATCGCCAAGTTCATCTCTTGTTGCAGTTGTAGTAATAGATTCAAGATTTGTGCCTGTACCGACACATCTAGCGCAGATACAGATTCGTCACAAATCAGTAATTTAGGCTTCAATGCAATCGCACGAGCAATACCGATACGCTGACGTTGGCCGCCTGAAAACTCATGGGGATAGCGGTTGACTGCCGTTTCTGGCAAGCCCACTTTGATTAAAAGCTCTTTTACCCACTGTTTGCGCTCGGCTGGCGTACCGATTTTATGAATAACAAACGGTTCTTCTAGAATCATACCGATGGTATGACGCTGATTGAGTGATTCCATTGGGTCTTGAAAGACGATTTGCATGTCTTTCCGCAGCGATCGCATCTCTTTGACAGACAGTTTAGTGATGTCTTTACCTTCAAAGAAAATCTTACCTTCCGTTGGCTCGTATAACTTTAAGATCGTGCGACCAAGGGTGCTTTTACCACAACCTGACTCACCAACTAGTCCCAGTGTTTCACCTTCAGAAACAGACAGTGAAACCCCGTCTACCGCCTTGATGGTGTAGCCTTTCTTGAACAGCCCTTTACCAGAAACAAAGTGCTGCTTAAGATTTTCAATTCTTAATACTTCTTTTGCCATAACATCCTCTTTTATGACTCGTTCACTTTGCCCAGTTAACTGACAAACATACTGGCATCAATAGGCTTGATATCGATCATCTGCTTCGGCTCATTATCTAAGCTCGGCATCAACCCCATCAAACGCTCTGTGTATGGGTGCTGTGGGTTATCAAACAACTCAAAAATTTCTGCTTTTTCGACAATACGCCCACCATACATCACGGCAACATCATCACACACTTCTGCCACAACCCCGAGGTCGTGAGTAATGAAGATCATCGCCATGCCTGTTTCTTCCTGAAGCTCATTCATCAGTTCAAGGATAGACGCCTGAACCGTAACATCCAACGCCGTAGTCGGTTCATCACAAATCAGAATGTCCGGCTTACAGGCCAACGCCATCGCGATCATGACACGCTGGCGCATACCGCCAGATAGGTTATGGGGATACTCATTCAATCGCTTCTCTGGCATTGGGATTTTGACTTTTGCCAGCATCTCAATCGAGAAAGCCTCCCGCTCCTTTTTGTCGAGCTCTGGTCGATGGAGTTCAAGCACTTCACATATTTGACGACCAATAGTGTGTACTGGATTGAGCGCCGTCATCGGATCTTGGAAGATGATCGAAATGCGATCGCCACGCATGGCGTACATCTCTTCCGCAGGCAAATCAACTAGGTTGGTGCCGCGATAATTCACTTCACCTTTGATGATGTTGCCATATGGCTTAGGCAGTAGCCCCATGATCGACATTGAGGTTACGCTCTTCCCACTGCCTGACTCTCCCACCAGACCGAGTGTACGTCCAGCTCTCACATCAAAGTTCACACCATGCAGCACCTTCACTGGTCCATCATCGGTGGTGAATTCAACCTCGAGATCTTTAACACTTAGGATTACATCGTTTTCCATAACCAATCCTTACAGCTTATAAGTGTCATCTACGACGACGACAGGTTCAAAAGCTTTGCCTGATTTCATCGCTTGTTTGGTTTCTTTCTTGATATCGCTATCAATCCAGTAAGTGCCATCCCCTATGATGCCACCACTGAACAACGCCTCTGTCATGCGATTCATTGGCTTATCAGGAAACTTTAGCCAGCGCCAGTGACCGTAGCGGACATAAGGAATCATGTAGCCTGTTACGATAACGTGCGCATCAATGATGTCACGCTGAATCTCATGACCTAGCTGGATCTTTTTATCCATATCCATGCTAAAACGATACTCGATGATCTTTTCATCCAGCTCTGGCGTGCTGTAGTTTGTGAAAGAGTTAGTTTGCGGCTTGTTCGCATTGACTGAATGGAAGTACTCCCAATACGTTGGGATCTCGGACGTACCCATATCTAAGAAAGCCAAATCGTGCTTTTTCTCACGGACGTATTTGAACATGGATGAGCCATCAACCAACTTGAGCTCAATATCCAACCCTGCTAGCTTGGCTTGCTCACGCAAAAAAGCAATACGAGGAGTATGAACAGGTGTTCCGTAGGTCAGCTCGAAGCTTAAACGCTCACCTTTATCATTGACACGAATACCATCGGAACCAATTTTGTTAAAGCCTGCGGCTTCGAATGCCTCGGCCGCTTTTGCGGGGTCAAATTTCGGTGCTTTCGCGTCTGGTAGGGTGTATTTACCATGGCCATAACCCGTCGGGTTTGGCTTACGGGAGTAGTCACCACGCATGATGTTCTCAATCATGCCATCAAAATCAATTGCGTAAGTAATGCCCTTGCGAACGTTTAAATCATCCAGTAAAGGCATCGCGGTGTTCATCCATACGCCGCCCGCACCGACTGGAAATTGGTTGTAACCCCAGAACTTTTGAATGTAGCCTTTTTGGTACGGTTCTGTGTTCGATTTATCGTGCCATAGACTTGGCAGAACCAGACCAAATGCATCCAACTTACCCTTTTCAAAATGCTTCATCGCAATATCGCTATCGCGGATCACCGTGATGCGAATCTTGTCGACATTGTAGCGATTTTGGTAGTACTTATTGCTGTAACCCCACCAATCTTCGCCAACATGTTTGAAAGTCACACTTCTACCTTTTTTGATATCATCTAGGTAGTACGCACTGGTCGTTGGTTCACTCTTAAAGTTGTAGTAACGGACAAAGTTGTCGTGAATACCATCACCATTTTCATCCTTTGAAGGGTTGGCATAAAAGTGTGCGGGACGTGGGCGTAAAGCCCCCATTCTTAGCAACAATTCTTCCGGATTGAACTCTTTCGCGGCCTTAACAGCAAACGTATAAGCGTCGTACTTAATAACATCCGCAATGGTTTTGTTGTAATAATCGTTGTACCAAGGTTCTAGGATATCCTTAGAACGATAAAACTTAAGCATGAATACAAAATCGTCGGCAGTCACAGGCTTGCCGTCCGACCATTTGGCTTCTGGATTGAGTTTGAAATAAACGGTTTTATTGTCGCCAGCTAACGCCCACTCATTAGCAAGTTCAGGGATGAACTCTAAAGTGTCTGGGTGGCGAACCACCAATCCAGGGGTTTCATCCAAGATAAAGGAACGCAACCCCGCATTGGCGTCTGGGCCAACACTACGTAACGTCTGTGGAAAACTTGACATGAAGGTGCGATAGGTCCCTCCACGTTTCGCTTCAGGCGAACCATATTGAGGCTCATCCCAGTTTGTTTGCCAGTTTAAGTCCGTCGGAAGCGTTGCTGACATTGCACCAAAACTCAGGGCGCTCAGCGTGGACGCTAAAAATAATTTCTTCATAAAACTTCCCTTTTTTATGTTTTGCTCACAATGCTCGCTTAAACATAGCGTGTGAATTTTTTCGGGTCGAAGGCTGCTCGAATGGCTTCACCAATAAAGGTCACCATTACCAACACGAGTACAATTGACGTCACCACTGAGGCAACAATCCATGGCGAGTCTAGGTTAGATTTACCTTGTTGTAGCAGCTCACCCCAACTTGGCGTTGGTGGCATAAGACCTAAACCTAGATAATCCAAAGCGGTCAGCGCAGTGATGTTTGCTGCAATAGTGAACGGCGCCAATGTCACGATCATCACCATCGTATTCGGTAGGATGTGATTAAACAAAATACGTCCCGTCGATGCCCCTAAAGCACGTGCCGCCATTACGTATTCTCGTGCCGCTTCTTTATAAGTCATGGTCCGCATGTACCATGTCATACCCATCCAGGTGAAAAGCACGTTAATAGCGACAAAGAGAGCGAACGTCGGTTGAACGATTGAGACAAGAATCATAATGACGTACAAAAACGGTACCATTGACCAGATTTCGATAAGTCGCTGTACAAACAAGTCAAATTTACCGCCCCAAAAACCCATAGCACAACCAACTGCGGTGCCGATCGCGTAGGAAATTGCCATGGTGAGCAACGCAAATCCCATTGCCGTTCTGAATCCGTAGACAAGTCGTGCCAAAATATCGCGACCTATAACATCTGTACCTAAATAATGCTTGTTTTCGGCACTAGGCGCTGTTGGCGGGAAATCACCACTAAAATCCTGTTCATATGGGTTCCATGGCACAAGCGGCAAAATAACAAAGTTGTCGCTCCCTTCGGCCTCAAACGCTTTTTGCAGTACGCGATAATCCGCTTCGCTGGATGACTCTTGGCCAAATTCACTGCCTAAACGGACATCACTGACAACAGGAAAATAGTAGCTACCATCGTACTTGACGACTAGCGCTTTACTATTAATCAGAAGTTCAGCAAAGAGCGACAAGATCAACATGATTGAGAGAATGACAAACGACCAATAGCCTCGTTTGATCTCTTTAAAGTGGCGAATTTTCTTTTGAGTTAATGGACTAACTTTAATCATGTTACGCTCCAAACTTCACACGAGGGTCGACTAAAGCAACACAAATATCTGAAATAATGTTACCAATGAGCAGCAACAGCGCATTAATGGCGACAATACCCATAACAACAGGGTAGTCACGCTCCATGATTGATTCGTAACCCAATAAGCCAATGCCATCAATATTGAAGATAACTTCAATCAGGAAGGCACCAGTCATGAAGAACAACAAAGAGTTACCAAAGTGACTCGCGATTGGGATTAAGCTGTTACGCAACGCGTGCTTACGAACCGCCTTTTTGAAAGGTAAGCCCTTCGCGATAGCTGTACGGATATAGTCTGAAGAAAGGTTTTCCATCAGGTTGTTTTTCATCGTCATTGTCAGTGTTGCAAAGTCGCCAATGAGGTAACAGATTAAAGGCAACACCGCGTGCCACATGATGTCCTTGGCGCGTTCAAAGAAAGTTTCGTAATCGTCGAAGTCATCGCCGACAAAGCCTCCCATCGGAAACCATTCCAAGTGATAACTAAATAGCGTGATGAGCAATACACCCACCACATAGCCAGGCAATGCATAGCCCACAAAGATGAGTATTGAAGAAGCGGAATCAAACACAGAGCCGTGCTTGAGCGCCTTGTAATAACCAAGAGGGATCGAGATAAAATAACTGATAAAAAAGGTCATGCCGCCATAAAATAACGACACAGGTAAACGCTCTGCAATCATGTCAGAGACAGGCTCGTAGTAACGTGTTGACTCACCAAGGTCTAGCACGACCAAGCGACTTAGCCACTCCACATACGCTTCTGTCACTGGCTTATCCAGACCGTAAAACGCATTTAGCTCAGCGATTTGATCATCAGAAAGGGCGGTATTGCCACCAGCAGACGTCATTGATGCGGCACCATCCCCTTGAGACTGCATTTGTGACAACATGCGTTCAACAGGTCCGCCCGGCACGAAACGAGTGATAGCAAAGATAAGAATAGTTATCCCGAGAAACGTTGGTATCACCAACGCCAAACGGCGTAAAAAGTACGACAGCATATACAACTTGCTCCTTGTCTACTGTCCAATTCAGGCGGAGTGAAAGAGGAAGTTCCCCGCCTAAAGTGGTGCATATTTATCTCGTAGTAACTAAAACTGTTGAAACACACTCCCTGCGTTTCAAGAACCAGGCTTTTCTACTACTGCAATAATTTCAGCGTCATATTTATCTTGAATCCACATCAGCTTCAAGTGTTTGAAACCAAAACATGACAAACTTCCTCCGAAGTCGAAAAACAGAAATGTTTTTGTAAAAAATTATAAAAAACCACAAAAATAATTCACACAGAATATCAATCTAGGCTGTTTAGAGCCAAAACCCTACATAAAAATGCAAATATATGGAATAAATAGACATATCCACCACATGTATATTTGACCTAAAAATACGAGTGAGCCCTTTTACAGCAATGGGTATCATATTTTGATACCACCCTATAAGTTCGAGTCACCAAAGTATGGATTCGATATAAAACTCATCTCAGAACAATTCACTGGAAAAATATCTTTTTTCAGATTCAATTACCCACTAAAAAACCATAGGCAAGATAAGTCATTAAAGTTTATAAGAAACACAAAATACGGTGTTTTATTGAAATTTGATGTCGCCTTGGTAAGGCTATTTAGTTTTTTATTCCGCGTTTTAAATCAACCCTGGTTATTTACATCTTTTTTACATTTAAGCATCCCCGTTTACCACTGGTTTGACTTCCTTTTTTCATCTCGGTTATACATTGGCCGAACGTTAACGAAATATTAACGTCACAATTGGCCGCTATGCGGCCAGACATAGGAAATAATAATAATCGGAGCAACAAGGATGTATAAAAACACAACCGCTTTATCTGTTGCGATAAGCCTTGCGTTGGGGACAGCAGCAGTCGTAGCCCCAGCAACAGCACTGGCAGAAGAGCAACAAGTTGAAAAACTTCAAAAGATGAAAGTTACTGGTTCGCGTATCTCCACGACGGATATGGAAGGTCCTTCACCAGTTACTGTTATTAATAGTAAAGATATTGAATCTAAAGGTTTTAACAGCGCGCAAGACGTGTTGAACAGTTTGACTCAAAACACCGGTGGTGTAATGGCTCAAACGAACTCTTTCTCATTCACACCTGCAGCACAGTCAGTCAACTTACGTGGTCTTGGCGCTTCACGCACATTGATTCTTATCGATGGTCGTCGCCTTCCTCAATACCCACTGGCTCAAGATGGCACATCTAACTTCCAAGACATTGGTCAAATCCCTGTTGCCGCTATCGAGCGTGTTGAAGTAATGACTGATTCAGGTTCCGCTATCTACGGCTCCGACGCGATCGGCGGTGTCGTAAACTTCATTTTAAAGAAAGACTTTGATGGCGTTTCTGTAAAAGTACGTGCGGGTGACGCAACAGATGGTGGCTACCAAAATGGCCGTTTAGACGTTGTTGCAGGTAAAGATTTTGACGATAAACGTATTCTCTTCGTTGGCCAATTTGCGGGCAACGAAATGCTTAAACAATCTGACCGAGATGATTGGGCTGGCGATGACGGTTCAAGCCGTTCTCAACTAAGTGGTTACTCTAGCTACGGTGCAAACTTTGAAGGCGCAAACGGAACACTTCTAACACCCGCTGATGCTGGTTCTTCATGTAAAGAAGTCGTTGGTGATGCCGCTATTGAACGAGCGGATGGCAAGTGTGGTGTTAACCGCTCTGCATACCGAACGTTGAAACCAGAGAACAAACAAGTAGACCTGCTTTTACGCGGTGAAATGGACATTAACGACAATGTTACTGCCATGGCAGAAGCCCGTTTTGGCTACAAATCTACAGAATCTGAATTCGAACCTAACCCTTACAGTGTCGAAGTTGATGCCACTCACTTCCGCGGCGAAGGTGAATACACTCGCCGTATGGTCGAATTTGGCCCACGCGAAAGTAACACTGAAGCCGATTCTTTTGGCTTAACCTTAGGCTTGAACGGCCTGCTTGCTGATACGTATGATTGGGACCTATCAGCTGGTTACTCAGAGCAAAGCGTTGAAACAAGCAACCCAGCAATCTACCTAACTCTTGATCAAGCCGTACAAAATGGCGATGTCGATCTTCTAGGGCCTATCTCTCAAGACGTTGTAAACAAATACAGCGGCACATCAAGCAAAGAAGCCTACTCAAAGCTTTACTCTGTTAACGGCTCACTGGCCGGTGATTTGGTTGAACTGCCTGCTGGTATGTCTGGCGTTGCTGTTTATGGTGAATGGAACCGTACTGACTACAATGAAACGATTGATGCGACAACAGCAGCTGGTGGTTTCTCTGGTCTAGGCGGAACATCAGGTGGCGGTGACCGTGATCAGATTGGTCTTGGTGTCGAAGCCCTAATTCCTATCATTGAAGATTTGGAAATGAGAGTCGCTGGTCGTTATGACCACTACTTCGACGACTCGGCAACAGGCGGAGCCTTCACTCCTAAAGTAGCACTAGCATACCGTCCTACTGACACTCTATTGCTTCGTGGTAGCTACGGTCTAGGTTTCCGAGCTCCTGACTTGAAACGACTATTTGGCGATCAAACTCGAGGCTTTGGTTCTGGTTTTGACCCTGTGCTTTGTGCCAACGCTGGTGGTAGCGGCCCACAAGATAAAGATAAGTACCCAGAGTGTGATACTCAATACTTCGATACGCTTAACGGCCCTAACTCTGAGCTGAAAGAAGAAACAAGTACAAACATTAACTTGGGTCTAGCGTGGGAACCTGTGGATGACCTTGGCGTAACCGTTGACTGGTACCACATCAAGATGGAAGACGTCGTAACAGCACCAACTTACCAAGACGTAATTAACGATCCAGGTAAATACCCAGGCACAGAAGTAGTTCGTAATACAGACGGTACAATCAAGTCCGTATCTTACGGCCCAGTCAACCAGTCATATGAAGAGCGCTCTGGTGTTGACCTTGCTGTGAAATATGCTTACGACACTAATGAGTTCGGTTCATTCAATACGCGCGTAGCTGTAACTAAGATCTTGATTGCTGAATATCAAGAAAACGACAGTGAGCCAGTAACGGATGAAAGAGATTTCATGCCTGAATACACCGCAACGTTAAACCTTGGCTGGGCATACGAAGATGTCGCTATCAACCTATTTGGTAAATACCGTGACCGTATGTGTTCAAGCTATGCGAACCGTTACTACTTTGATGACTGTGACTCTGCTAAGAAAGCTGGTTACAAAGCAGAAATCGCGAGCATGACAACATGGAACCTAACGGCTTCTTACCAATTCAACGAGAGTGGTCGTGTAACTCTTGGTGCTATCAACATGTTTGACAAGGTACCGCCTGCCGATCCTCTAAATGATACCTCTCCATTCTATGCAACTGGATATGACGATCCAATCGGCCGTCAGCTTTACATCGAGGCATCATACGACTTCTAAAAAATATTTGGCGCGGGTTTTCCGCGCCCTTTTCGACTGACTAAAACACTGACAAGGATGCAACCATGAAATTCAAGGAATTTGGTCTCAGTGCCATAGCTGCAGCATTGCTTACTATCAGTAGTAGCTCTGTAGCGGCCAACTCTGGTGCTGTCGTTTCCACACAAGCAAAAGCAAATCAATCTTCAGAAGCTTCGCAACAAAAAATCGACAACTATGCCGAAAGCACTGAAGGCATGTTGGCAGAATACAAAGGCTTACTTCGTCAAATCGACAGTATGAAAGTCTACAACGAGCAAATTAACCGTATGGTTCAATCGCAGCAAGGCGAGTTGGACTCATTAAATAACCAAATTGCTCAAATCGATCAAACGGCAACAGAAGTGGTGCCACTTACATTAAAAATGATCGATGCACTCGACGAATTTGTGACTCTCGATCTGCCTTTCCAGAAAAAAGAGCGTAATAAACGTGTCCAAGAACTGCGTCGTCTCATGGATCGCGCCGACGTAACAACTTCAGAAAAATTCCGTAAAGTGATGGAAGCGTACCAAATTGAAGAAGGCTTCTCTCGCTCAATCGAATCTTACAAAGCTAGCCTAGACCGAAATGGTGAAACCGTGACTTACGATTTCCTACGTATTGGTCGCACAGCACTTCTATTCCAATCTCCAGACGGTGGTGAGACAGGTATGTGGAACCAACAAACACGTCAATGGGAAACATTACCGGAAAGCTACCGCATCGCGGTACAGCAAGGCCTTCGTATCGCGAAGAAGCAAGCGCCACCAGCGCTAATCAAACTGCCTGTATTTGCTGGGGAGGAATAAGAGATGAAAGGATTCAAAACGCTAGCCGCTGGCCTACTAGCGAGCTTATTTATGGTTTCTGGCGTACAAGCAGAAGCGCCTAAAAACTTATCTGAACTACTTAAAAACGTAAAATCAGAAAGCATCGTTGAGTCGAAAGAGAACAAAGCCCGTGAAGCTGAGTTCAAGAACAATCGCGATAAGCAAGCGGCATTATTGCAACAAGCTCGCGAAGAGTTAGCTGCGCAGCAAGCACTGGGCGATCAACTTAAAGCAACATTTGATGAAAACGATAAACAGCTAACTGAACTAACAGAAACCCTACGTGTTCGCTCTGGTACTTTGGGCGAAATGTTTGGTGTGGTCCGCCAGTATGCGGGAGAGTTTAAGGGCTTATTTGCAGCCTCTCAAAACGCTGTTCAGTTCCCAGAGCGTGACGCTCTACTAACGAAACTGGCTGAAAGTAAAGAACTGCCGTCAACACAAGAGCTAGAAGCTTTCTGGCATACCATTCTTCAACAAGTGGTTGCTTCTGGCGAAACTGCAACAACCCAAGCAACGGTTGTTTATGGCGAAGGTAAAGAAGCGGTTCGCGATGTCACTCTCGTCGGTGAGTTTAACGCGATTGCCGATGGTAAGTACGTCACTTATGTACCTCAAACAGGTAAGTTCGAAGAACTCTCTCGACAGCCTCGCACCAACATTACACGTCATGTTGCAGGCTTTGAATCAGCGTCAAACAGCTATGAGCCACTGTTTATTGACCCATCCCGTGGTGTCATTTTGTCTCTACTTGTGCAAAGTCCTACCGTTCAAGAACGTATTGATCAAGGTGGCATTGTAGGTTACGTCATCCTTGGTATGGGTGCAGTTGGCGCTATCATTGCTCTAATTTGCTTCCTACGCCTTCAAGTGATTGGCGGCAAAATGCGTAAGCAAGCAAAATCAGAAACCGTGATTCCTGGCAACCCATTGGGTGAAGTTATCCAAGCTTACCAAGAGCACAAAGGTGACAACCTTGAAGATCTGGAAGCGAAGCTGGACGAAATCATTCTACGTAACGCTCCAAGCATTGAACGCTTCATCAGTTCAATCAAGCTATTTGCTTCTGTAGCTCCTCTACTTGGTCTACTGGGTACGGTAATGGGTATGATCGGCACATTCCAAGCCATCACTCTGTTCGGTACCGGCGACCCTAAACTGATGGCTGGCGGTATTTCTGAAGCTCTTGTTACCACTATGCTAGGTCTGGTTGTCGCAATTCCATTGCTGTTCCTTTACACCATCGTACACAGCAAAGGTCGTCGTTTGGTTCAAACTCTTGAAGAACAGAGTGCAGGCTTCATCGCTCGCTATCAGGAAAAACTGCATAAAGCCGAAAGCTAAGGAGGCGTTATGTGGTGGTTAGTTGGAGAACTTGAATCAATTAGGCGCTTCTTGGGAATGGGTGGCGATGTACTCGTCGCCATCTTCATCCTCAGCTTTATGCTGTGGGCAGTATTGTTAGAACGTTGGTTCTATTTTGCTGCCGTCGCTCCAAAAGCCATGAAAAAAGCCGTTGGCTCATGGCAAGGGCGCTCAGAGCATCAAAGTTGGAACGCTAAGATGATCCGACAAGAAATCGTTTCTCGTCAGGACATTGAGAATAAAAAGGGACTACCAATCGTGAAAGTATTGATTGCACTTTGTCCCCTACTGGGTCTACTCGGCACCGTTGTCGGCATGATCCAAGTATTCGACATCTTAGCGGTAACAGGAACAGGAAGCCCTCGAGCAATGGCCTCGGGGATCTCAAAGGCAACAATCCCAACTTTAGCCGGGATGGTGGCTTCTCTATCAGGACTGTTCTTTAGTTCACGTCTTGATCATTTAGCCAAAGTCACAACGCAAAAGCTGGAAGATAAGCTAAAGCATATTGCCTGAGTAAATGGAATTAGAGGTATAGGTCATGAAAAGACGCTATAGCAGTGATAGCAGTGATGAAACCGCTATCGATATGACACCGATGCTCGACATCGTATTTATCATGTTGATCTTCTTTATCGTAACAACATCGTTCGTAAAAGAAGCAGGTCTAGAAGTAAACCGTCCGACGGCAAGCTCAGCGCAAACCGTTAAGAAAGGTAACATCATGGTCGCAGTTGGTGCAGCGGGTGATGTTTGGGTTGATAAACGCCGCATCGAAGTGGACGCGGTTCGCGCGAATATTGAACGTCTTCGTGCAGAAAGTCCTGATGGCGCAGTTGTTATCCAAGCCGACACTGAAGCAAATGCTGGCGTAGTCGTGAAGGTTATGGACCAGATCAAAATGGCAGGTGTAGAAAGCATCTCCATTGCCGCAACCAATAAGGATTAAGCTTATGCGGTATCTGGCCTCAATTGCACTGGCGCTCATTGTCTCCCTCGGGTTGTTCTGGGGGATGGACAAGCTAGTAAACAAAGAGCGCCACGAGTTAGTGTCGAATGATGACCTGCGTATGGTCGAGTTTATTCGCATTAAACCAGAAGAAAAAATACAGGAGAAAAAACGCGAACTTCCAAAACCACCACCACCTAAGCGTCCGCCGCCGCCGCCAGAAATGAAAGTGACAGCGACAGTAAAACCGGTGATGGAGCAGACCCCAATGGATATGCCAAAACTTGACCTACCCGTAAATGTTACAGGTGGCTCGGTGCTTGGACATTATAGCCAGGGTGGAGGTGCACAATTAGCGGGTAGCGGAGGTCCGACCCCTCTTGCAACATTCCAGCCTCAAATGCCTAGAAAGGCTGCGAAAGCAGGAATTGAAAAAGGGGTTGTCTTACTAGAGTTTACTGTAAATGCACGTGGTGCCGTAGAGGACATCAAAGTTCTTAAAGAGCAACCACGACGCTTAGGCCTCGGTCGAGCGGCAAGAAAAACAGTCTCTAAATGGACATTTAAACCAAAATTGGTTGACGGGAAACCTGTTAGCTCGCGCCTATCGCAAGAAATAGAGTTCTCAACCAATTAAGGAGTCACGATGAAAAGTTTATGGAAAAGCAAAGTGGCTTCTTTAATTCTCTTCGCAGGAGTGGCATTTGCCGCTCCTACGATGGCAAAAGAAGCTCCTCAGTTATCAGATCGGACATTTCGAACCGTCAACAAAGTGCAAGAGTTGATCGCAACTGAAAAATATTCAGCAGCGAAAGAAAAACTAGCAAGCGCTTTAGAAAGCACAAGTTCGAAAAAATACGACCGAGCAGTTTTACTTCAGCAAACGGGCTTTTTGTATTCGCTACAAGACAATTATGTGCAAGCCGCGAAATACTTTGCCGAAGCATTAAAGCTCGATGCGCTTCCCGTTCCAGTCGCTCAACAAGTTCGCTACAGCTTAGCTCAGCTTTACCTAGCTGAAGAGAAGTACACGTTGTCTGTAAAAACGATGAAGGAATGGTTCAAGGTAGCAGAAACAACCAAAGAAAAACCTCAAGCTCATGCTTATATCACGTTAGCAAGCGCTTATGTCCAGTTGGAAGATTACAGAAATGCAATCCCACCAACCAAAAAAGCAATTGCGATGAGCAAGAGCCCAAGTGAGTCTTGGTACTTAATTCTCGTTGCCTCTCACTACGAGTTAGGCCAGCTGAAAAGCGTTGCCAGTGTGCTTAAAACCCTTACTTCAAAGTACCCTCAGAAAAAGCGTTACTGGATGCAACTTTCTGGCGTTTATATGGAGTTGGGTCAAGAGCAAAACTCTTTAGCAACCTTAGAAATGGTTTACAAAATGGGGAAACTGGAAGGAGAGAAAGAGTACTTACGTTTTGTAAACTTCTTAGCTTACCAAGGTATTCCATATAAAGCGGCCAAAACTCTTGAGAAGGAGATGGCATCTGGAAACATTGAAAAGACGAAGGAAAACTATGATCGCTTGGCCAGCTTCTGGCAGCAAGCTAAAGAGCTAGATAAATCGATTCTCGCTTATAAAAAGTCATATAACATCGCTCCTTCTGCTAAAACGCAAATTCAGATTGCTCGCTTAATGGTACAAGACAAGCAGTATTCTGAAGCGACTCGCTTTGTAGAAAACGCAGCATCGAATGCCTCTAAAGAGCAAAAGGCAGAACTTGAATACATTCGCGGAATGGCCTATTTCGAGCTTAAGCAGCCACAAAAGGCCTTACAGGCAATGAAAGGCGCGGCTCAATCGCCAAAATTTAGGTCTACCGTTAGCCCTTGGATAAATTTCCTAGAATCCCAAGGATAATTTGAAGATTAAGTGTGAGTCAGTCGCACGCCTGGGGAAGTGAAAGCTTCCCCTTTTTTCGTTTGTTTTTGCGCATGCGAGCTTTTTTCAACATTTAAGTAAGACGAAAAGATCAACTGGTAACAAAATAGAGATCATGATACTCTTCGCCTCCATTTTTCTGGCGGGATTATCACCAATATCCATCCCTTTGGTGGTTGATCTATCATTGCCAGTGCTATCGTTATAAGAATGTCGGACTTTCCTTCGGCACTCAATCAATCCAATCAAAAGTGGAACAGTACAATGGGCAAAGGTACTCTCTATATCGTATCTGCACCTAGCGGCGCAGGTAAATCTAGCTTGATCTCAGCGATGTTGGAACGCAATCCAACCTACGCAATGAAAGTGTCTGTGTCTCATACCACGCGTAACATGCGACCTGGTGAAGAAAATGGTGTCCACTACCATTTTGTAGCGAAAGATGAGTTTGAAGCCCTGATCGCTAAAGGTGATTTCCTAGAATACGCTGAAGTGTTTGGTAATTATTACGGCACCTCTCGTGTGTGGATTGAAGAAACGCTAAATAAAGGTATCGACGTTTTTCTAGATATCGACTGGCAAGGCGCACGCCAAATCCGTGAGCAAATGCCTGAAGCCAAAAGCATCTTCATCCTGCCACCATCAAACGGTGAGCTAGAGCGTCGCTTGAACACTCGTGGTCAAGATAGCGATGAAGTGATCGCAAAACGTATGGCTGAAGCCAAGTCAGAAATCTCTCATTACAGCGAATACGACTACGTGATCGTAAACGACGATTTTGATATCGCTTTGATGGACTTTAAAGCCATCTTGCGTGCAGAGAGATTGAAGGAAGAAAAGCAAGCTGCTAAATATAAAGGTATGCTTGACGCGTTGTTAGCAGAGTAGCTTCAAAAAAGTCACGCTGTAAAACATAAAGAATTTCTCGTTTTTTGCTCAGTGCGAAAAACACAATAAACTACTTGAGAAAGTCCACAAACGGTGGCTTGTCTAATTGCTAGTAAATAAAGTAGTTAGGTTGTATACTTTCTCGTCATTCTAAAATTTTAGTTAACTATTTGGAGTCCTCATGGCACGCGTAACTGTTCAAGACGCTGTTGAAAAAGTTGGCAACCGTTTCGACCTAGTACTGATTGCGGCTCGCCGCGCTCGTCAAATGCAAACTGGCGGTAAAGATGCACTAGTGCCAGAAGAGAACGATAAGCCAACGGTTATCGCTCTACGCGAAATCGAAGAAGGTTTAATTACTAAAGAAGTTCTAGACGCTCGTGAACGTCAAGAACAGCAAGAGCAAGAAGCGGCAGAGCTAGCGGCAGTAAGCAGCATCGCTCACAACCGTTAATTCTGACTTTAGAATTCAACAACCTCCCGGGCCTATAATTTGTATCTATTCGATAGCCTCAAAGACGTTGCCCAAGAATACCTAACAGAGCCTCAGATTGAGGCTCTGCGTCAATCTTATGTGGTAGCGAGAGATGCCCATGAAGGGCAAACCCGCTCTAGCGGTGAACCATACATCATCCACCCTGTCGCTGTGGCTCGTATCTTGGCCGAAATGCGCCTTGATATCGAAACCCTCCAAGCTGCTTTGCTGCATGACGTCATTGAAGACTGTGATGTAACTAAAGAAGATCTCGAAGAGAAATTCGGCAACACTGTCGCAGAGTTGGTTGATGGTGTATCTAAACTGGACAAACTCAAATTCCGCGATAGGAAAGAGGCTCAGGCCGAGAACTTTCGTAAGATGGTTCTGGCCATGGTGCAAGATATCCGCGTCATTCTGATCAAACTGGCTGACCGCACGCACAACATGCGTACGCTTGGCGCGCTTCGACCAGATAAAAAGCGTCGTATTGCTCGTGAAACGTTAGAGATTTACGCGCCACTAGCTCATCGTCTTGGTATTCACAATATCAAAACCGAACTCGAAGAGCTGGGCTTTGAAGCGCTATATCCCAACCGCTACCGCGTACTAAAAGAAGTGGTAAAAGCGGCACGCGGCAATCGTAAAGAGATGATCCAACGCATTCACAGCGAAATAGAAGGCCGTCTGCAAGATTTCGGCTTGAATGCTCGCGTCGTTGGTCGTGAGAAAAACCTGTTCTCTATCTACAACAAGATGAAAACCAAAGAACAGCGCTTTCACACCATCATGGATATCTATGCGTTCCGAGTCGTTGTTGATACCGCAGATACTTGTTATCGCGTTTTAGGCCAAGTACACAGCTTGTATAAGCCACGTCCTGGTCGCATGAAAGATTACATCGCGGTACCAAAGGCAAACGGCTACCAGTCGCTACATACTTCTATGGTTGGCCCACACGGCGTACCTGTTGAAGTTCAGATCCGTACTGAAGATATGGATCAAATGGCAGACAAAGGTGTCGCGGCACACTGGTCTTACAAAGACAAAGGCGACAAGTCTGGCACCACTGCGCAAGTGAAAGCTCAGCGTTGGATGCAAAGCCTGTTAGAGCTACAACAAAGCGCGGGTAACTCATTCGAATTCATTGAAAACGTAAAATCCGATCTTTTCCCAGATGAGATTTACGTCTTCACACCAAAAGGTCGTATCGTTGAATTACCTTTAGGCGCAACGGCTGTCGACTTTGCCTATGCCGTACATACCGATGTAGGCAACTCTTGTGTTGGTGCTCGTGTTGATCGTAACCCTTACCCATTGAGTAAGGCATTGAAAAACGGTCAGACGGTGGAAATTATCAGTGCCCCTGGTGCGCGTCCGAATGCGGCATGGCTAAACTATGTCGTGACTTCTCGTGCCCGCACTAAGATTCGACAAGTACTGAAAACGATGCGTCGTGAAGAGTCGATTACTTTAGGTCGTCGCCTACTTAATCACGCACTTGGCCGCCACTCGATTGATTCAATTTATCCAGAAAATATCCAAGAAGTCTTGAATGATCTTCGCCTAGAAAGCATCGATGATTTATTGGCAGCTATTGGATTGGGTGAGTTGATGAGCATTGTGATCGCACGTCGTCTCCTTGGTGATACCGAAGAGCTCACGACAACAAGCTCAATCCCAACGGACTCGAAGAAGAAGCTTCCGATTCGTGGCGCAGAAGGCTTATTGCTGACGTTTGCAAATTGTTGTCATCCAATCCCAGATGATCACATTATTGCTCACGTATCGCCTGGTCGTGGTTTGGTTGTTCACCGAGAAACATGTCCGAACGTTCGTGGTTATCAGAAAGAGCCAGACCGTTATATGGCTGTCGCTTGGTCTGACGACTACGATAAAGAGTTCATTGCTGAACTTAAAGTCGACATGCTTAACAACCAAGGTGCTCTTGCAGAACTGACCAACGTGATCTCGAAAACAGGGTCAAACATTCATGGTCTTTCAACGGAAGAACGTGATGGTCGTTTGTACACTGTGACTGTGCTGTTGACGACGAAAGATCGTGTCCACCTTGCTGGTATCATGCGTAAGATTAAGGCAATGCCTCAAGCAACCCGAGTCAGACGCAGAAAGAACTAACTTCTATCGCCACCTACTCTGTTAGGTGGCGATTTTTTATACCTCAATAAATATGAACCTAGAACGTTACAACCGCATTCACCAAGTCCTAAAAACTCGCCAAACTGATCTGACACTTTGTCTCGAAGAAGTGCATAAGCCAAACAACGTTTCTGCCGTGATCCGCACCGCTGACGCGACAGGTTTACACAAAGTTCATGCCATTTGGCCTGATAAAATGCGTACGCTGAGCCATACCTCAGCTGGCGCGCGTAACTGGGTTGAAGTGGATACTCACGACTCCATTGAAACTGCGATTACCGAACTCAAAGCGCAAGGTATGCAGGTTTTGGTGACCAATCTTTCGGACACCGCCGTCGATTTTCGCGAGATCGACTACACCAAACCAACTGCCATCATTTTAGGCAGTGAAAAAGTTGGCGCTTCAGAGCAAGCCAAACAACTTGCCGATCAAGACATTATTATCCCGATGGTGGGCATGGTGCAGTCACTAAACGTATCGGTTGCTAGTGCCGTAATTTTGTATGAAGCGCAACGTCAACGTGAAGCCGCAGGCATGTACGACCGAGAAGAAAGCGCTCTACCTAAAGAGGCAATCAACCGTATTCTCTTTGAACGTGGCCACCCGGTGCTGGCAAAAGTCGCGAAACGAAAAGGACTCGCTTACCCGCCACTCGATGACGAAGGTCAAATCATCGCCGATGACGCGTGGTGGCAAGAGATGCAAAGCAAGTAACAGACTTTCGTCATCCTGAACAGCGACGCAGGAGCGTGATTCAGGATCTAATTCTCAAATATACAGATGCTGATAGTGTTAACTTCAACGACATACTTGTTGGAAATAGATTCCTGATGTCGCTAGCCTCCTCGGAATGACAGGTTATCAGTCAAATCATGACACTAACTAAAGCATGACTATTTTTTCCTGTACAAAAACACAGCTCCATGGTTAACATACTGCTATGTTAACCATTTTCTTGAGCCCTCTATGTCCGCCCAAATGTTATCTGCCGTCCCATTAACCTCCCTTTCTGGGGTTGGCGCGAAAGTCGCAGAAAAACTCGCCAAAGTTGGCTTACATAGCGTTCAAGATTTGCTGTTTCATCTTCCACTGCGCTACGAAGATCGTACCCGTATTTATCCTATTGCTAAACTGCATGCCGGCCTTTGGGCGGCCGTGCAAGGCAAGGTCATGGCTGTCGACACCATCTTCGGTAAGCGCAAAATGCTAACGGTAAAAATCAGCGACGGTAATGGCACTATCACGCTACGCTTTTTCAACTTTACCGCAGCCATGAAGAACAATTTCACGCAAGGTAAGTTAGTACATGCTTACGGTGAAATTAAGCGCGGTGGCGTGGGCTTGGAAATTGTTCATCCTGACTACAAGTTTTACGTCAGCGATCAAAAGCCCGATGTAGAACAGAACTTAACCCCTGTTTATCCCACTACAGATGGTTTACGCCAAATCACATTGCGCAACCTTACCGAACAAGCTTTAGCCCTGCTTGATAAAACCGCAGTGCAGGAATTACTTCCAGCCGGGCTGTATAACCATCAAATCACGATGTCGCAAGCGCTGCACACCATTCATCGCCCACCACCAACCATTAATTTAGATGAGTTTGATGAAGGCAAACATCCTGCTCAAATCCGCTTGATCATGGAAGAGTTGCTCGCACAAAACTTATCCATGCTGGCGGTGCGTAGCAAAGGCCAGAAGGATTCAGCGCTACCTCTCGGTCCTTGTAATAAACTAAAAACGCAGCTTTTAGCCCAACTGCCTTTCTCTCCTACAAACGCTCAAACCCGAGTAGTACAAGAGATTGAAGCCGATCTAGAAAAACCGCACCCAATGATGCGCCTAGTGCAAGGCGATGTGGGATCGGGGAAAACGTTGGTTGCCGCTTTGGCCGCCGTTCGTGCCATTGAGCACGGCTATCAGGTGGCACTCATGGCACCAACCGAACTATTGGCTGAGCAACACGCGATCAACTTCGCCAACTGGTTTGAAACAATGGGCATTCAAGTCGGTTGGTTAGCGGGCAAACTCAAAGGTAAAGCAAAGGAAGCCGAGCTGGCTCGTATTGCCAGTGGTGAAGCGCAAATGGTAGTGGGTACTCACGCGCTATTCCAAGAGCACGTTGAATTTCATCACCTTGCTTTGGTCATCATTGATGAACAGCACCGCTTTGGTGTCCATCAGCGATTAGAGTTACGTGAAAAAGGCGCTAAACAAGGCGCCTACCCACATCAGTTGATCATGACGGCAACGCCCATTCCTCGCACGTTAGCGATGACCGCATACGCTGACCTAGAAACTTCCGTGATTGACGAACTGCCACCGGGTCGAACGCCGATTCAAACCGTCGCCATTCCTGACACAAAACGTGACGACATCGTCGAGCGTGTCCGAAATGCCTGTTTAAACGAAGGTAAGCAGGCATATTGGGTGTGTACTCTGATTGATGAGTCGGAAGTATTAGAAGCGCAAGCCGCGGCAGATACCGCTGAAGAGCTTCAACGTAAGCTACCGGAAGTAAAAATTGGTCTAGTACACGGCCGAATGAAGCCGGCAGAGAAACAAGCGGTGATGCAAGATTTCAAAGACAATAAACTGCATTTGCTGGTCGCAACGACGGTGATCGAAGTTGGCGTGGATGTGCCAAACTCTAGCTTGATGATCATCGAAAACCCCGAACGTCTTGGTTTGGCACAATTACACCAGCTAAGAGGTCGTGTGGGCCGAGGCTCCGTTGCTAGCCATTGTGTGCTGCTGTACCACTCTCCACTGTCGAAAACCGCGCAAAAACGTCTGGGAGTACTACGTGAAAGTAACGATGGCTTCGTCATCGCACAGAAAGACTTAGAGATTCGTGGCCCGGGCGAACTCTTGGGTACAAAGCAGACTGGTCTTGCTGATTTCAAAATTGCAGACTTAGTTCGAGATCAACGCCTGATTCCCGAAGTTCAGCGTATTGCGCGTCATATTCATGACAATTACCCGACTAACGCAACAGCGATTATCGATCGCTGGTTGGGTGAGCGGGATATTTACTCCAAAGCGTAATGATTGAAAGCGAGCCAAATGGCTCGTTTTTTAATACGCTAAAAACCAAAGCAATCGTTTGCTTTTTAGGTAAATCTCTCTATAATCGCGCACAAATTTTTAAGTGTGTTGCATCACACTCCACCAACCTGAGTTGACTCTGATTAACAGCAATCACAGGTAACGACGTCAACTCCACCCTGCTCTCCCATTCAGCGAGATCTGGGAATATATTGCGACTAGCGAGACAAACAATGACAACTTCAAACCGATCTTCGGAACTGGTTTATCAACTCAATGATCGACCACCTTTGCCTCAAACCATTTTTGCCGCACTTCAGCACTTATTGGCGATGTTCGTCGCGGTTATCACTCCGTCACTGATCATCTGTCAGTCTTTGGGTGTACCAGCAGACCAAACGAATACCATCATCAGCATGTCTTTATTTGCGTCAGGCGTGTCTTCGTTTATTCAAATTCGCACCTTTGGCCCAATTGGCTCTGGTTTACTCTCTGTTCAAGGCACCAGCTTTAACTTTTTAGGCCCTATTATTGGTGCAGGCCTATCGCTTAAAGCAGGTGGTGCAGACATCAGCACCATGATGGCAGCCATTTTTGGTACGATTTTAGTCGCATCATTTGCAGAAATTTTCCTATCTCGCGTATTAGAGCATGCTCGTCGCATTATCACTCCGCTCGTTTCAGGCATTGTCGTCACTCTTATCGGCCTCACACTGATTCAGGTCGGCTTAGTATCAATGGGCGGTGGCTACTCAGCATTAAATGAAGGCACATTCGGCAGCTTAGACAAACTTGCGCTCGCAGGAACGGTACTTGGCTTAATTGTGATATTAAACCGCTCTAAAAACCCATACATCCGTGTGGCTTCGATTGTGATTGCGATGCTAGTAGGCTACATCATGGCGTATTTTATGGGGATGGTAGATACTTCTCAGCTAGGCACAACCGAGCTTGTAGCACTACCGGTACCAATGCAATATGGCTTATCGTTTGACTGGTCACTGTTCATTCCGCTGGTACTGATTTTCTTTATTACCGCACTAGAAGCCATCGGCGATATTACCGCCACATCCGAAGTGTCTGGCGAGCCAGTCAAAGGCCCAGTGTACATGAAACGCATTAAGGGTGGTGTACTAGCAGACGGCTTAAACTCTGCAATCGCAGCCGTGTTTAACAGTTTCCCGAACTCCACCTTTAGCCAGAATAACGGCATCATCATGCTAACAGGGGTCGCGAGCCGTTACGTGGGTTACTTTATTTCTGGCATGTTAGTGATTCTTGGCTTGTTTCCTGGTGTCGCTAGCTTTGTTCAGCTGATTCCTGAGCCAGTACTTGGCGGCGCAACGATTGTCATGTTTGGTACGATTGCTGCCGCTGGTGTGCGTATTATCTCTCGTGTTGAGCTCGATCGCCGCGCAATTCTGATCATGGCCTTATCCTTCTCAATGGGGCTTGGTATCGCACAAAAACCAGAGATCCTGCAATTCATGCCAGAATTTATTAAGAGTATTTTCTCCACTGGCGTTGCTGCAGGTGGTATCACAGCGATCATTTTAAACCTACTTCTGCCAGAGAAACTGGAAGACGAAGATGAACTTCCTCAAGAAGTGAAAGAGTCTTAATAAGATTGTAGAGAAAAGCAAAGCCCAACCTGTTTAGGTTGGGCTTTTTGTTTTAAATGGTACAGTCACCGACTTACTTGGTAGGAAAGCTGATTTGAGCGATTAAACCGCCTTCACTGCGATTACGCATCACCACAGAGCCTGAGTGCTGGCTGATTATACGCTTCACTATCGCCAGCCCAAGCCCTGTACCTTCACTGCCACGAGCTGTATCACCACGCGTAAAGGGTTCAAATAATTTTGCGATTTGAGAATGCTCGATACCCGGTCCGTTGTCTTCTACCGATATCCACACTAGCTGCTTATCTGCCGTCACACCGGTACTGATTTTGACCCAGCCATTGCCGTAACGCAGTGCATTGACAACTAAATTACTGATCGCCCGTTTAATCGCAATGGCGCTTCCTTTGGCTGGTGGCAGGTTAGGATTAAGATCCGTTTCAATTTCAGCCTCATAACCACCTTCCGAACTGGCTACATCACTGGCAATCGTACTGATATCTACAGGTTCAAACGATTCTTTGTTCACCGGTTTGAGGTAGTCCATAAACTGACTAATGATCTCATTACACTCTTCCGTATCGCTAATGATCCCTTCAGCAAGGTAGCTGTCCTCGGGAGACATCATTTCTGTCGCTAAGCGAATGCGCGTCAGCGGTGTTCGCAAGTCATGGCTAATCCCCGCCATTAATAGGGCGCGATCTTCTTCGAGCTCCTGAATGCCTTTGGACATTTGATTAAACGCTCGGGTTACAGAGCGAATCTCCGATGCGCCTTTTTCTGCCAACGGTGGCGGGATTTCACCCCGACCGACGTCTTTCGCGGCTCTCTCTAAAGCCAAAAGTGGGCGGTTTTGTAAACGAATAAACAACCAACCACCAGCAATGATCAGCAGCGCCATAATCAAGCTGTTACGAAACAGCGGTGCAAAATCTTCTTCTTGCAGCTCAGATAAAGGAATACGAATGATGGAGTTCGGCAACTTTTCGATGTGCATCCACAAGATGTAACTTTCATCGCCAAGCAATAAGCGCACTTCGGTGGGCGAGCCTAGCTCTTGGCTCATTTCTTCAGACATCAAATCAATCGACATCGCGTGATGAAATTCAACCGCTTTATCGCTGTCGAGGCTGTGAACCGTCACCCCCAGCCTTTCTAATAATTGACGTCTCAGCGGTGCATCAGATTTTAATGGCCCTTCATCATCAAGCACCAAATTGAGCTCATGGGCTAGAATTTTATTGAACTGCTGCAAACTCGGCATCAACGCGTAGTTAAAAACGGCGTAGTAAGAGAAAACTTGGCTAGCGAGGAGCAAAGAGATGAACAGTAGGATAGATTGTGTCAGTGAACTTCGGATGCGCATGGAACGTTCCTGGTGGTCCTAATCGCGAAATTTCAGCCTTCGAAGGGAAGGACTTGAAGGCTGAAGTTGCTATAGCCAAGTGCTGGCTATGGAGTGAGGAGATTACACCTCTTTGCCGTCTGGGACGAAAACGTAACCTAAGCCCCACACGGTTTGAATGTAGCGTGGCTTGCTTGGATCGTCTTCTAACATGCGACGCAAACGTGAGATTTGCACGTCAATAGAACGTTCCATCGCAGAATATTCACGGCCACGTGCCATGTTCATCAATTTGTCTCGTGACATCGGCTCTCGCGCATTCGTCACGAGCGCTTTCAGGACAGCAAACTCTCCTGAGGTCAGTGGCATTGCCTCGTCACCGCGGAACATCTCGCGAGTGCCTAGATTGAGTCGGAACTCACCAAACTCCACTACTTTTTCTTCGGTGCTTGGCGCGCCCGGCAACTCTACGGTTTGACGGCGTAATACGGCTTTAATGCGAGCGAGTAATTCACGTGGGTTAAATGGTTTTGGCAAATAATCATCCGCCCCCACTTCCAGACCCACAATGCGGTCCACTTCATCACCTTTCGCGGTGAGCATTAAGATTGGCAGCATGTTGTTTGCATGGCGTAGGCGACGACAAATCGACAAACCGTCTTCACCTGGCAACATTAGGTCCAGCACCATTAAGTGAAAGTTTTCGCGCGTTAGTAGGCGATCCATCTGTTCGCCATTGGCGACACTTCGGACCTGAAAACCTTGCTCAGAAAGGTAACGCTCCAATAGAGCACGTAAACGAGCATCGTCATCAACCACTAAAATTTTATGATTTTCTTGCATTGAAACATCCTTTCAGAAGCATCTATTGTCGAAAATGTATCACTGTTTTTCCTAACGTGCTCAAGCAAATTGTTACTCTTTTTATCTTAAGCGCTTTATTTTCTCTCTAGTAGGTATTTTCAGCACCTACTATTGGCCATAATTCCATTCCAGTTCACGTTTGGCCTCAAGTAACTCTTGTTGTGCTTCTGCCAATTTGTGACGTTTTTTCTCGATTTTGTCTGCTTTCCCTGAGCGCTGCGCTTCCGCTAGTTCTTGCTCACGCTCCTCAACGTCTCGCGCCTTTTCGTCCACTTCCGCTTGCAGTTCTTGACGCAGTTCACCTTCCGAGCATTCATTCTGGATAGCGGTAAGTGCTTGCTCTAAGCCTTTAATTCGATGTTCATTACCTTGTGCTTTCGCATACTCAAGCTGCTGTTCTACCGCTAACTCTTTGGCGTCACAGCCTTTCACTTCATCTTGAGCAAAAACTGAGAGTGAGAATCCTATTGTTAGTGCAGCACCACACATGACTGCTTTGTTCATTTTACTTCTCCGATAAAGGCACCATGCCTTTGTATCCAATAAGCTGACGTTGAGACTCAAGTCACTTCTAGTGAACTTCAAGAGACTTGAATCAGTGATAAAGCCTCAGTCTTCCAAGGCTGGTTTGTTGTATTCAATCGAGTTAATGAACCACTCTTTTTCACCTTCTGGGGTGCGTACCGTGAATTCTTCATCCACTTGCTTTTTCAACATCGCTCGCGCCATAGGTGAATCGATAGAGATGTAGTCTTTCGCATCTCCATAAATCTCTTCAGGCCCAACTATGCGGAACTTCTTCACCTCTCCAGCCTCATTTTCTATTTCAACCCAAGCACCAAAAAAGACTTTGCCTTCTTGCTGCGGAGAATAGTCAACGATCGTGACTTCAGGCAGAAACTTGCGAAGAAATCGAACACGACGATCGATCTGACGAAGCAGACGTTTGTTGAAGGTGTAATCCGCATTTTCTGAGCGATCGCCCAGGCTCGCCGCCCAAGTGACGATTTTGGTGATTTCAGGACGCTTTTCATTCCAAAGGTAATCATGCTCTTGTTTGAGTTTGTTATAACCTTCACGGGTAATCAGCTTAGTTTTCAAGTTAACTCCTATCTCAACTAAAAAATGCCGCTCTTGAGCAGCATTAAGGAGATGATATACCCAAAGCACTGGCTTCGTTCGGGCTTTGGGTATCAAGATAATAAGGCGGCCAGAGTGCTACTTTTCGTAATCTGGTTTTTGCGTCACGATGTAATTCGTATCACTCGAAACAACCGCGCCATGTTTTAGGAAGTTTTTACCTAAAATCATGCTGTAATGGAAGCGACCTCGGTCTTGCAAATTGACTCGGATCTTCTTCTCTAACTCGCCAAGTTTAACGTGCATTTCTACTACCGGCCGTTCGTTGGCCTTTTCTCCTTTTTTGGCCGTTATACGCATGACATCCACCACCTCACGGGTAAACGCCTTGGTCATGCCTAGATCGTTTTCATAAGTAAAACTCACCATATCTTTACCGTCTTTTTGAAAGCGCTTGATGTCCTTGGCATTAATCGAGCTCACGTCAGCACCAGTGTCCAATTTGACAGGGAAAGACATCCCTTCCACTTCAGCCACTTCGATATGACCGGCTTTGAAAAGTGGCCTTGCATCTAGTAAATGGTCGGCACGAGTATTCAGCAGCACACCGCCTTTGGCGATATCATGACCAAAAACGAAAAATGGTTGCGTCTCGTCTTCATCTAGCACATCGAGTGCAAATTCCATTGATGTCTCTTTGCTACCGAAAAGGAAATCGCCATCAACAACGGGACGCACAGTGCTACCCACTTTGAGCTTTTTCACCACGGGCTTGGTAATTTTTTCTTCTTTGCCCTCATCGTTCATTAAATAAAACGTGACGGATTCATCCTTACCTTTTTCTGTTACTTCAAAACCATTTACACGCAGTAATGGCGTTTTCACCGTAAACGTGGGGTAAGCAGGAACGGTATAACCATCAATGGTGACTTGTTCTTCCGGTGAAATCACGAGGGGCTTTGACTTGAGTGCGCTCTTGAACGTTTTTTCAACACCGCCCAATAGGTTTTCTCTGTCGGTATCAATCACAAAGTGTTGGCTCGCGACATCCTGACCCAAGCGAATTTGTGAACTGAACTTACTGCGGTCACGCAAATAGACTAACCAACGTTGGGTTTCGTTTTCGTCAATTTTCACTGGTAAGTAGACCAACGGACGCTCGCTCTTAGTGGTTTTCAGCATGCGTACCAAAGGTAACGTCATTGGGTGGCGCTTGCCGTTTTCACCTTCTAGCGTGAAAGAAACTGCATTGTTCTTTTTATCAACCTTGATATCCAGTGCGTGAACGTTGGTGTAGCGGCTGGTGGTTGAGATGCTGATCTTGTATGGCACGCCTTCAACTTCAACCGTCTCTTTTTTGCCGATCATTTTTGCGCTTGGTTGCTCTTGAAGATAGTCGTAGCCAGCGAATACCCACGCATTGTTATCGAGATAGGTTTTACCAATCAAGATAGGAGAAGAGAATTGCGTGCGCTTGGTCAGGTTCACTTCTGTATCGACGGTGCGGCCTGCAATCGTCATCGGCATTTTTATCGTCGGGCGTAAAATAGGCTTTTTGCTTGTTCGACTACGAATAGCGCTCACTCGTTCCAGGTCATCGGTAATCTGTATTTCTTTTCCTGTGTAAGGATGAGGAACCGTAAAGCTCACCTTCACTTGATATGGTTTAAAAGTATCGGCATCCCACTTCGCCTTCGTCCCACCTAAGTCATCGACAATCGCCCACAACAACTCGTTGTCTTTCAAGTTCTGGTAGTCGGGATGAGAGCTACTGACATGGATGTTCTCTGCATGCATAGACGTGGTGTCAGCACCAGTATCAATCTTGCCAATAAATGGTACCGCTTTTAGCTCTGGAATATCACTGTAGTAAACGCTCTCCACTCGTCCAAGCACCAACTTGTCATCAAGCTGATATACAGGGTCTTGTGTGGTTGCTGATATGGATTGTGCCCAACTAAGCGGGGCGAAAAGTAAGGCACTCGTAAGCGCTAACGCCAAAGACATTTTTTTCATCATGATTATCCGTATAAGCCGAGGTACATTTAGTTATATCAATAACCGTGGATATAGGTTAGTCGATAGTTGCGGATATAAGTTCTCAATTTAATTACAGTTTTGACACAAATCTGACTGATGTCCACCAGCGCCCGGTAAATTTTTGTCTCGTTAATTTAAAACATTGCAAATTCTTCGAACGACCCCAATGTTCTATACAACCCAAACCGAATTGAAAGAGAAAACACGGATGAGCCAAGCTATCTGTCGTATGATTGCTCAAGAACTGAATGTTCGCCCTGAGCAAGTCAACGCCGCTGTCACCCTAATTGATGACGGTAACACCGTCCCTTTTATTGCACGTTACCGCAAAGAGGTGACGGGTGGCCTTGATGATACCCAACTGCGTACTCTGGACAGCCGTCTGTCTTACCTTCGTGAAATGGATGACCGCCGTCAAACCATTCTCAAATCGATCCAAGAGCAAGGCAAACTGACGCCTGAGCTTGAGCAAGAAATTATTCAAGCCGATAGCAAGACTCGTCTTGAAGACCTTTACTTACCTTACAAACCTAAACGCCGCACTAAAGGCCAAATCGCCATTGAAGCCGGCCTAGAACCGCTAGCTGACATGCTGTGGAATCATCCGCAAACCGAGCCAGAAAGCGAAGCAAGCAAATATCTTGATGCCGACAAAGGCATCACAGATACCAAAGCCGCCCTAGACGGTGCCCGTGCGATCATCATGGAACGCATTGCTGAAGACGCAAACTTACTGGAAAAAATCCGTAACCACTTAAATCGTAATGCGGAACTTGTCTCACGCGTCGTTGAAGGAAAAGAGCAAGAGGGTGAGAAGTTCAAAGATTACTTCAATCACAACGAACCGCTGAGCAAAGTCCCTTCTCACCGTGCACTTGCGATGTTGCGCGGCCGCAATGAAGGCTTCCTGACTTTAGCCATGAACGCTGATCCAGAGCAGGAAGAAGGTGCTCGCCAATCTTACTGTGAAAGCATCATTGCTGACCATTATGGTGTGACGTTAAGTAGCGCACCAGCAGATGCATGGCGCAAACAAGTGATCAGCTGGGCATGGCGCATCAAAGTATCGATGCACATGGAAACCGAGCTAATGGGCGCAATGAAAGAGCGTGCTGAAATTGAAGCGATTGAAGTATTTGCGACCAACCTAAAAGATTTGTTGATGGCGGCGCCGGCAGGCCCTCGTGCAACACTTGGTCTCGATCCTGGTCTGCGTACCGGTTCAAAAATCGCGGTTGTCGATTCAACGGGTAAAGTTCTGGCTACGGAAACCATCTACCCTCACCCTCCGCAAAAACAATACGACAAATCAGCGCAAATCGTTGACCAGTTAGTGCGTAAGTACAACGTGGATTTAATTGCGATTGGTAACGGCACGGCTTCTCGTGAAACCGATAGCTTTGTCGCAGACGTAATCAAACGCGGCAACCTAAAAGTTCAGAAAATCATCGTCAGCGAAGCAGGCGCATCGGTGTACTCGGCCTCTGAGCTCGCAGCGAAAGAGTTCCCGAATATGGACGTATCACTGCGTGGTGCAGTGTCGATTGCGCGTCGTTTGCAAGATCCATTGGCTGAGCTCGTGAAAATCGATCCGAAATCGATCGGTGTGGGTCAATACCAGCACGATGTAAGCCAATCTATGTTGGCAAAACGCCTAGATGCGATTGTGGAAGACTGTGTAAACGCGGTTGGGGTTGATGTGAACACGGCTTCTGCCGCACTATTAACGCGCGTAGCAGGCTTATCAAGCACCATCGCGCAGAACATTGTCGACTTCCGCGACGAAAATGGCCGCTTCGAAGCACGTACGACGTTGAAGAAAGTACCTCGCTTGGGTCCTAAAGCGTTCGAACAGTGTGCTGGCTTCCTACGTATTATGGACGGCAAGAACCCACTTGATGCTTCAGCGGTCCACCCGGAAGCGTACCCAGTAGTCAAAGCAATTGCTGAGAAAAACAGCAAAGACATCAAGGCACTGATTGGTGACTCAGCATTCCTTAAAGGCTTACACGCTGTGGATTATACCGATGAACACTTTGGTGTCCCAACGGTTACCGATATCATCAAAGAACTGGATAAACCGGGCCGTGACCCACGTCCTGAATTCAAGACCGCTACGTTTGCAGAAGGCGTAAACTCAGTTTCTGATCTAGAACCGGGCATGATCCTCGAAGGCGTGGTGTCTAACGTAGCCAACTTTGGTGCCTTCGTCGATATCGGTGTTCACCAAGATGGTCTGGTCCACATTTCTGCGCTGACTGACCGCTATGTTTCTGATCCACGTGAAGTCGTGAAAGCAGGTGACATCGTCAAGGTAAAAGTGATGGAAGTGGACGTACAGCGTAAGCGTATTGGTCTATCGATGCGTTTGAACGACGAGCCGGGTCAAGATAACCGTAGCCAACGCTCTTCAGCCGCACCACGTCGTAATGACCAAGCACAACGTCGTCAGCCTCGCCGCGATGAGTCTTCATCGAACAGTGCAATGGGCGGTGCTTTTGCGGCGGCGTTTGCTAAAGCGAAAAAGTAATCTCGCCTAGGCTCACCGCTAACGAGCTTTCATAGCTAAAAAGAAAACGCTCCAATCAGTTCAATCTGCTTGGAGCGTTTTTGTTTGAGTAGGATATTGAGTCGTCATAATACTGCTATCACTTCTGACGGGGTATGGGGAGCGACTGCATGACCATAATGAAACTTGATCACCTTCCTGCGCTTTTCCATTAATCCTTCATTGATCGCAGCATCCAAAATGCGCTTTGGTAAGCGAAAACGAATTGCGTAGCCCTTACCTTGGTCTTCACTGTACGACTTGAGCGCAAGCAAACTAAAAAGCCGTTCTAGTGTATCTTCCGGCTCTTCTTGATAACGCGTGTCGACTTCTGTTTCCATGTCATAATCAGGATGCTCTGAAGGATCCCAAGAAGACTGACGTCGGCGCTTGTCATCGCCTTTTACTTTTCGCTCTGCATTGGTTTTGGCCAATGCGACCGTTGGCGTCACAGGCTCTCGGACTTTATTGTCGCGAGCTGCTTGTTCCGTCTGCACATTCACGGATGGGGCGATCAGTGGCACACTTACGTTGGTCGGTGACACAATCATTGCGAACCCTCCTCAGAGTCGCCCAACTCGTCAATATGGCTTAGCTTTATTGGCTAATAAAACCTCACCAACCTTTATATCGACCACTTTTCAAACAGCTTGAGCTTTTTCCGCTTGTATTTGACTAATCGTGAGCAAACTCTCGAATTTGGGCACAAAACTCGTCATGTTCGGTCATAAAGGGCGCATGAGAGGACTGATTGAAAACAAACTGCTGAGTATGAGGTAACTGTTCACTTAAATCATTCGCCACTTTAATCGGCACCAATCCATCCAAACGACCATAAAGACGCAGCATTGGTACAGAAAGAGAGGTCAATGCATCGCGCAGATCCACATCAGCAAGGATGTTTAGCCCAACCAACAGCGACTCAGGGTTTGGCTGAGGGCGCGACAGTACCGCTTGCTTGAGTTGTTTCACATCTTTGCGTGCAGATGGACTGCCCATCGCTTGCAACGCCATAAAGCGCTCAATGGTCAGTGAAAAATCTTCTAACAACTGAGAGGTGAACGCGCTCAGTACATTCGGTTGAATACCGCGCCAAGGCTTCTCTGCGGCAAATTTTGGTGAACTGGCTACGGTGATCAACTTAGTCACACGCTCGGGCATGTTTAATGCGACATGCGTCGCCACTAAGCCTCCGAGGGACCAGCCAAGCCAAATCGCTTTCTTTGGCGCACTTTGCGCGACCAAGTTAGCAATATGGTCTAAATCTTCACCATGATGCTCGGCACTGTGTCCATAGCCCGGAAGGTCAACAACATGAACACGGAAATCGGTTTGAAGTGATTCGACGGTTTGCTGCCAAACCGCGCCATTCATACCCCAACCATGTAACAACACCAGATCAGGTCCTTCACCAAACGACTGCCAATGTAATTTCGTGCTCATGCTCTCAATCTCTCCCACTTATTTTATTCCCTACGCCATCAGCCAAGCGTTAGGCTGAGTAAAATATCACCATGAATAAGCGCTATGTTATCTCATCACTGGCAAAACATCATGCATCGTGTGTTGAGCAGTCAATGCGGTCTGTGTCGGTTCCCTATTCACACACCAAGCCACACAAATACTCTGCGCTGGTGCGAGCACTGTTTAAAATACCTAACTCCGGTAAAACGATGTCAACGCTGCGGTTTATCATTACAGAAAGAAGAAATGAGTACGGATAGTATTTGTGGTGAATGTCTTTCAGAGCCACCGCCATGGCAAAGGCTATACACGTTAGGCGATTACGACTTTCCCCTTTCACGGGAAGTACAACGCTTTAAAGATCACGGAGAGTCTTGGCATGTAAAAGCATTAACCGAGCAACTGGCACAGCGCATCACCACGCCAGCTCCAATCATTACCAGTGTGCCATTGCACTGGCAGCGTTACCTGCGCCGGGGCTTTAATCAAAGTGATGTTTTAGCCCGACACCTCGCCAAGCAATTGCAGACCAATTTTGATGCGAAGGTCTTTCGTCGAGTAAAGCTCGCTCAATCACAGCGTGGTAATACCAAAGCAAGCCGTGAACAAAACTTAAAAGGCGCATTTGTTCTCAATAAGCGACCGCCATCTTCCCACGTTGCCATCGTCGATGATGTAGTCACCACAGGCAGTACCGTCCGACAATTATGTCATTTACTACTTGAAGTTGGCGTAGAAAGCATCGATATTTACTGCATCTGCAGAACACCTGCTCCTCGTTCTCTCTAGATCGCTTCGCCATGCCTTAGCATCAAAAAGACTAGACCCATACGTCAACAAGAGTAGAATAGCAGCAGTAACCTACAAATTTACTCGGGTATTCGTCGTGTCAAATATTACTATTACAGAAACTGCGCAAACGCATTTCGCTAACCTTTTAGGTCAACAGCCTGAAGGGACTAACATTCGTATTTTCGTTGTGAACCCAGGTACACAAAACGCTGAGTGTGGCGTGTCTTACTGCCCACCAGAAGCAGTAGAAGCGACCGACACTGAAATCCCTTACAGCGGTTTTTCAGCTTACGTGGATGAGCTAAGTCTGCCATTCCTTGAAGACGCTGAAATCGATTTTGTTACCGATAAAATGGGCTCTCAGCTAACGCTAAAAGCTCCGAACGCTAAAATGCGTAAAGTTGCGGACGACGCGCCACTGGTTGAGCGCGTTGAATACGTTATCCAAACTCAAGTCAACCCACAGCTTGCTGGCCACGGTGGTCACGTAAACTTGGTTGAGATCACTGAAGATGGCATTGCTATTGTTGCATTTGGTGGCGGCTGTAATGGCTGTTCTATGGTTGACGTAACACTAAAAGAAGGCATCGAGAAAGAGCTGCTAAACCAATTCGTTGGTGAACTCACCGCTGTTCGTGATGCAACAGAACATGACCGTGGTGATCACTCTTACTACTAAGAGTAAATACGGTCAGAAAATGGGAGGCTTCGGTCTCCCATTTTTGTATCGATACTGAGGTAACCTTGAGATGCTTAGTGCTGCCCGCAAAATCCGCTAGAAACTCAGGCGGAGTTCTCATATATTAAGAATCTTACGCATCTCGTAAACGCCAACGACACCAAGGAGCCAGCGCCATGTCGAAACGGACCCCACCAGAGATACTCTCATGCCAAACGGTCGCAAAATCCAAACTGTTTGCCGTGGAAGCACTCGACCTTCGTTTTTCCAATGGTGAACACCGTACTTATGAACGCATGAAGCCAAGTGGACGCGATGCGGTGATGGTGGTTCCTGTGACTGAGCAAGGCGATTTATTACTGGTACGTGAATACGCCGCTGGGACTGAACGCTACGAGTTGGGCTTCCCGAAGGGGTTGATTGATCCAGGTGAAACCCCACACCAAGCTGCGGATCGAGAGTTAAAAGAAGAAATCGGATTTGGCTGCAATCAGCTGACTCCGTTGAAACAAGTTATCCTCGCGCCATCTTACTTTTCGAGCAAAATGACTCTATTTTTAGGACAGGCGCTTTATCCAGAGAAGCAAGAAGGCGATGAGCCTGAGCCTCTGGAAATTGTGCGTTGGCCACTTGCGCAAGCCGAAGAGTTATTAACTCACATGGATTTCTGTGAAGCACGAAGCATCACCGCGCTAATGTTGGCACTGAAACACTTACCAAACACCACTCACAAACATAACCAATAACGGTCATGAGAACCGAATAATACTGTGAGTAAGGACTATCACTTATGCCAATGACAAAAGATCTATCTCACCTGCTTCCTCAAGTCATCGAAATTGCCCGTAGTGCCGGGCAAATGATCCTCGAAATATATGAAAAAAAACAGTACGAGGCCTACACAAAAAGTGACGAGACTCCGGTAACGAGCGCAGATATCGCGGCTCACAAGCTCATCACAGAACGCTTGAGTGAACTCACACCCGACATTCCCGTATTGTCAGAAGAAGACGCAGACATCAGCCTCGAGCAACGAGCTCAGTGGGAACGGTATTGGTTAGTCGACCCTCTCGATGGTACTCAAGAATTCATCGCTCGCAGCGGCGACTTTGCGACTATTATTGCACTGGTCGACAACAACAAACCAACCATGGGGGTCGTTTATGGCCCTGTCTCTGGCGTGACTTATTACGCTTATAGTGGCAAAGGTGCTTGGAAAATTCCCGACATGTCGGACAGCGTAAAAATCCATACGCACAAACACGAGCAGCCAGGGCAAAGCATCGCGATTGCTATTAGCCGCCGTCAAGATATCAATCGCATCACTAGCCGCATGAGCAGTGCTTGGAATTACGATTTAATTCCGCTCGGCTCTGCGGCATTAAAAGCGTGTCTTGTTGCAGAAGGCGCTGTGGATTGCTATCTCAGACTAGGCCCAACAGGTGAGTGGGACACCGCCGCGACACAGTGCATTGTTGAAGAAGCGGGCGGTCGCATTCTCAGCACGCAATTGGAGCCGCTGTCATATAACGAGCGGGAAACGCTAGAGAACCCAAACTTTATTGTGCTTGGTGACGCGGATTTACCTTGGAATGAGATTTTACAACGCAAAGATTAAGCGCTCTATCCGTAAAGTTAGCACCTAAATACTAGCAATTGAAAGGCCACGAATATGTTCGTGGCCTTTTCTTTTTGACCTGTTTGTACAGCGTTAGAAGTATTTGGCCTACTATGTTCCAATCGCTTAAAGTGCTGAACACAAGAAAATAAACCCCTTAGAATCATAACCTTATAATTACATCCTATGATCACCACGATCTTTGTACAGCGAATAGAGGGTTTCGCCTACTATGATCCAAAAGCAAAAAGAGCTGCACAATCGCAGCTCTTTGAGAATTTTGGTTTTTGTCACGATAGGTTAGAAGCGACCTTGGTAATTAAACTCGTATTGACCTTGGGGATTCGGCTTGCCCAACCATTTCAGTTGCTCACTCATGCTGGATGGGAACTCAGCTCCTGGTTTAAACCAGGCTTTGGTTGAGTATCGCTGATTAGGCATAAGCTCTGCTGAGAACGCCGCTGAGACTTGTTTACTGCTTTGCTCACCAGTCGCTGTCAACACACTGTCCTGACAGTTTAGATCGGCAATCACAGGGCCGAGTTCAAGGCTACCAACAGGGCTTTGAATACCACTGGCATTCCATACCAAAGTGCCTTCACCATTCTTACACCAAGGCGCGGCATAAGTCGCATGACGAATATTTAACTCAAGTTGCCCATCAACGCCGACAGGCACAGGGAGACGAGCTTGCTCTACAACTTTTACTGCCGGAATCGAGGCAACTAAGTTTTTGGCATAAGGACCACCACTCAAGCTATAACCAACAAAACCGCGACCACGAACGTCCATTTCACTACCACGACCAAAGCGTACGGCAAACTCAGCTTTACCAGTTAGTAGACTCGACCATTGGAAATCCCAATTAACTTCTCCAAGGTTCTGGCGCTGCCAACGAACACTAGAAGCTTGACCTTGCCATACAGAGCCATTGGCACCCTGAATGTCTAGTCCTCTCACGGTTGGTGCTTGCTGTAACACCCAAGAAACGGGTAATCCTATTAAAAGACTGACTGAAAAAAAGACGATAAAGATAACAACGTAAAGTACTGCTCGCTTCACCTTAACCTCGCTTAAACTGAAGGCGGTTCACATCAATCATGCCCGCTTGATCCGTTCGGTCGATATCTAAAAATTCGACTTCAATACCCTGCTGCTCTTTCAAGTAACGTAACCAATCCACCAGCTGATTAAACGCGAGTGGTTTGATCCACACCTGAACACTCTCATTGCGAGGCTGCACTCGAATCAACTCAACTTTATAACGACGGGCTGAAGAAGAAACCAGTTGATTCAACGGTTGGCTAGAGTAGCTCACACCGCTGCTTTTGCGCAGTGCAGTAATGCCATCCGCTTTATCTTGTACCCAAGCCAGCAACTGTTTTTCACTTTGAATGCGTGATTGAGCTAGCTCCGCACGTTGGCTCATTGGCTGTAGCAACCCCCAATAAATAATGCCGATAACGGCAATAGCGCCACATCCCATGACCAAACGCTGCTCACGCTGAGAGATGCTGCTCCACCAAGCCTGAGCTTGAGAAATTAAGTTTTTCATCATCACCTCACAAACGCTTCAAAACAAAGCTGCCAACCACAACGTTATCGCTACGGTTCAGCTGTCCTTGCTCAACATTAAACTTCTCTGCCAATTTCACACGAGCCTGCTCAAAAGGTTGGAAGTCTGAACTGCGAGCTTGAATTCGCACTTCGCCACGTTGACCATCATATTTAAAACTGGTGATTTCCAAATCGCTGACCTGACCAAGTGTCGCTGGCAGTGCCGCCAACCACGACAACATCGCCTGCTGACCGCCACCACCAGATAAGCGGCGCTCTTCATCATCCATTTGTCGTTTGAGATAACTAACGGTAGGAATTCGTCGTTTATTCGGGAACACCTGGCGGAAAATGCGCTCACTCTCCTCACGATACGCTTGTGCTTGTGCTTCGTACTTGTGGACCACGAGCAACTGCTGCGCAACCATAACAACGATAAGCACGCCCGCAGCAATGGTGGCTTTTTGCCAGAGCTTCCAGTATTTCCCCCAAGAGGATTTAGGCTTGAAGATCCCGGTCAGCAAATTGACTTTGCTTTCTGTAACCCCCTTCGCCAGTAACCCCATGGTCATTTCTTCTGGCTGCGGCTCCCATACTTCAGGTAACGCAGATTCAGGGACTGAGCTATAGCAATCGAGCTTCCAACCTTCATGATTTTGTAGATAAGAAGAGAGGTAAAGGTCTAACCAAGAAGCATCGACAACCGCACCCTCTGTCGCTGAGTGACGAATCAACCATTGATCACCAAGCATCGCGGCACTGCTATGCTCTCCCTGAACAGGTAACGCAAGCACATCTGGCAAGATGCGTTTGATGGTGATGCCTTGGCTTGAAAAACGCTGCAATACGGTCTGAATCCAAGCGCGTTCAACAGCGCACACTTGCGCTTTATCCGCTTGTTTACCTAACACGGTAAAGTGAAGGCCATCAACGTCCTGCGCAACTTCATCTTCCACGAGGTACGGTAACATCGCGTCGAACTGACGTGTTGCGCCTGGCGGTATATCCACTTGCGTCAAGACCACATCATTACTCGCCAATAGCGCCACAACTTGGCGCTGACCTGCATAAGAGATCAACTCATCTAAGTGTTCCCATCCGGCGATTTCACCGCTGGCAATCACTTCCTGTTGATCTGTCGACCACACCACCCAAGGAATGGTACTTTGTTGTTCGCTACTCAGCCGAACGGTCAGAAACTCGCTCACTGATCCCTCCAAAACGACGGCGAACTACGGTCACCGTCTCTCTATTTGTACTTTGCAAAAGGCTTCGGATACGTACACGTGATTCATCCACCAACACTTGTGCATCCAATTCAAAAAAGGCGCTATCCACACCCAAATAGCCTTTGGCGTTTTTCTTTACATCTTCACTTAAGCCAGCCATTTCTGACTCTGCTAAAAATTCATCAATGCTATCCCACCCATCAAATGGGCGTTTTTCAATTAGCTGAATCGCATCACTACTGCTTAAGTTTGGTGAGAACATTGCCACCAAAATCGGAGCTTGCTCGACTTCAATCGTATTTACGTTTAAACGCCAATCATCACTAGGCAATGCGCAGATTAGCGGTTCCAATTTTTGGAAAATCTCACCACTCACCTGATAAACCGCTCGTAACTCGGTGGCATCTGCCATCCAGCCATTTGACGCTAAATACGCGGGTTTCATCGCTTCATATGTGCTGTCTTCGACCCCGGTTGTGGAGCGAACGGTGTCATCAGCATCAATGTATTCCCAGGTAGAGTCTGCAATGATTTCTGCCTGATACGATTCAACATCCGATTCTTCCAATAAACGCTGCAGCACATTGACTAAATAAGGTCTTGCGATTTGCTGTCCCGTCGGTTGCACACGGCTCAATACATTGAGGTTAAAGCACGCTTGTTTGTCTCTAATTCGTCCCGCCGCTTGACCATAATCTAGCGGATAGACTTGTTCTTTTATTGCCCACGGCTGACTCATATTGATCGTATCGGTGTCTTTGTAGCTTTGCTCGATACCGACTTTTGCCAACGCCTCTACCCCAAGGCTATACCAATACGCTTGCTGGTAGTTAACTTGATTGGCGCCCCGCTGAAACTGCAAAAACAAACGCTCCGACATACTGGCGGCAACTGTCGCCATAATCGCCAGTAACATCAGCACAATAATCAAAGCGACACCGCGCTGACGATTAACCATTATTGCTGCCTCCTGAACTTCCTTCTTTCTGACTCAATGTGCCATCAGGAGTCAGATAGGTGCGGGCAATCTCTCCATAATCTTTTAGAGTCAGGATCACAGAAACCGCTTTCGGTAGCGATTGTTCATCATCCCACTCTTTTTTCCATTGTTTACCATCGTAAAAACGCATATCAAACGATTCGACCTGCGTCAGCAATGGGGTAACGATGCCTTGTTGACCCACTGGCGTGTCAGGGTAGCGCCACCATACTCGTTGTAATGTTTCTTCTTTTAAACGATAGCCAACCTTAGTGACCTCCCCTCGGGGAAACTGCTGTTGAGGGTTGTGCCATCCTAAGCGAGCAAACATTAGCCCTTTAGTATCGGAGTCGAGCAAGTAATCTGACCAAAAAATCAGTTGGCTCGCGGGCTCTTCACCATTTGTCCGCGTTTGGCGCATCGCCATTTGACGAAAGTCATTATCCATCATCACCATGGCGCGCTGAATTTCATTTAAGCGCTGAGTTCGTTCTTGTGATAGTGCATTGCTGCGCTGCACTTGCGATACCACTTGATACGCGGCGACACTTAAACTGGCAAAAATGGCAATCGAGACCAGCACTTCAATAAGTGTAAAACCTTTTGCCAGTTGGCGCTTACTTGCGCGTGGATTCTTATTGCGCCACATAACTTCGTACCGTCACGACTGGGCTCGCGTTTTTCTCGAGCGCGACACTCACATCAAATGCTTTCAGCAATGGCTGCGTGGTGGCAACAGGCGTGATTTTCCAGTACCAAGTGCGCCCAGCCAGCTCTTCTGTGCCGTTCTTTACTTTAAGTTCACTGGTACTCAACATCACGTTGGCCATCTGATTATCCACAACCATGGCTGCAAACATTTTTTCTTCTAAATAACTGATCGTATTAATATGCTGGCTCACCGAGCGAATGACGCTGATGGCAGCGGTGGCGAAAATAGCCAGTGCGACCAATACTTCCAGTAGTGTCATGCCTCTCGTCCGGCGAGGACTCCAATGTGGGCGAGCTTGCTTAGAATTGCGCATTCTCATCCTCTTTCACTTCTTCGCCCGGCGCTAGTAACAAGATTTGTCCACTTTCTTTGCCGATGACTCGCCACCCGTCATTAAAGGCGTCACCATTTTGCGGAAAAAAAGACAGAGTAAATGGCGTAACTTCTGCACTGGAGAAGATAAACACTTGCGGTGGCTTAACTTTCTTTTCGTCGTCGTCTTCTTCAGCAAACATGTCTTCATCAAAAAGAGAGCCCGGTTTGAATAAGCGATCATCATTATCCCAAGCACCGCCACCTAGTTCGAGCAGTAGCGTAATGTCATCTTCCAACTTGGTTTTGCTCGGAATCTGCTTTAACTCCAGAGGCTGCCAACCTTCCGCGGTCAAACTCAGTAGAGCGTACGTTGATTTAGCGTCATCCACTCGAACGCCAAAGTCTTTACCGCTTAGTACGGCCTCCTCGTTAAGTAGCTGTAAACGCTGAAAAAAGCTTTGAGCATACTGTTTGGAAAGATCTTTTTGGCTGGTCGGTAATGTCGTGATCACGGCCACTGCCGTGAGGGATAGCAAAACCAGCACCAATAGAATTTCTATCAATGTAAAACCGTTGTGTTTTCGCATTTGCTTCATTAGTGCTGGCTTAGGCTCTATTTATTGGAAATCTTGCATGTTCCAGTTGCCAATATCTGCAGCTGGACCTTCTCCACCCTCTTGGCCATCTGCGCCTAGAGTGAAGATATCAATCGTACCGTTATCGCCTGGGCTTAGGTACTGGTACTGGTTACCCCAAGGATCATTAGGAAGACGTTTGATGTAACCGCCATCACGGTAGTTGCGAGGCTCTGGGTTAGAAGGCTTGCTAACTAATGCTTCCAGGCCTTGGTCTGTCGTTGGGTAAACGCTGTTATCCAACTTGTACATATCTAGGGCATTTTCCAGCGCTACGATGTCCGTAATCGCTTTTTGTTGGTCAGCCTTCTCTTTGTTACCCAATAGGTTTGGAACAACGAAACTTGCCAAAATACCAAGGATAACGACAACAACCATCACTTCTAAAAGTGTGAAACCGTGTTGTTTACTACGCTTAAATTTCATTTTTTTCTCCGAAAGTTAGATTCAAGCCATGCCGTAAGTAGACACGTCTTAATTCGAATTTATCCGCTCATCAAGTTATTCATTTCTAGCATTGGCATCAAGGTCGCCATCACAATAAACAACACTAATCCAGCCATTAAGGCAATTAATGCCGGAGTAAATACACCTAGCGCAATATTGACTGTAGATTCAAAGTTTTGATCTTGGTTATCGGCAGCACGCGTCAACATGCTCTCCAATTCACCACTTTGCTCACCACTGGCGATCATGTGTAGCATCATTGGTGGAAACAGACGAGTTTGATCCAACGCCTTACGCAGGCTGGCACCTTCTCGAACGTTATCCGCAGCAAGCAATACTTGCTGCTTCACATAGCGATTAGACATAACATCCACCGCAACGCGCATGCCTTCTAGAATTGGGATCGCACTGGAAGTACAAATCGAAAGTGTTCGTGCGAATCGTGCGGTATTCAAACCTCGAGAGATTTTGCCTAATAGCGGTAGGCTCAAGATTTTTCTATCCCAAGCTAAGCGAAAGTCTGGTTTTTGCAACGCCAGTTTGAGCCCATAGAAAAACACCACCAGCACGACGAAGATGATAAGCCCCCAATCTTGCACAAACTCACTGGCTGCCAATAAGAACTGCGTTGACTGAGGTAACTCTTGTCCCATCTGAATGATTGGCTCAATGATTTTGGGTACCACTGTCGCTAATAAGAAAGAAACAATAACAACCGCAAACACCACTAAAACCACCGGGTAGATCATGGCTTGAAGCAGTTTGGAACGCATCTTCTGACGGTTTTCGACGTAGTCCGCCAAACGCTCTAATACCGTATCAAGATGGCCTGACTTTTCACCCGCCGCAACCATGGAGCGATAGAGTTCATCAAACACGTGTGGGTAATCAGCAAAGCTGTCGGCGAGCGGATAACCCTCGGTTACTTTCGAGCGAACCGCAGCCAGCATAGAACGAATTCTCGGCTTTTCAGCCTGCTCAGAGACAGCACGCAAACATTCTTCCAAAGGCATACCTGATTGGACTAACGTGGACAATTGACGTGTGATTAGTGCCAGCTCAGATGTTGAGATGCCGCGCTTAAAGCTGACTGAGCCTGAAGACTTAGCCGATTTAGCTTTCGTCTCAACCACTTCAATCGGGATCATCCCTTGCTCTTTGAGTCGCTGGCGCACTTGTCGGGCATTGTCCCCTTCTATCGTGCCTTTTTTATGCTTGCCTTTTGCATCTAGCGCTTTGTACTCAAATGCCGCCATTAGGTTTCCTTCGTCACTCGCATCACTTCTTCAAGTGACGTAATACCACGACGTACTTTGCTTAGACCATCACTGCGAATACTTGGCGTATGGGCGCGAACAGCTCTCTCAATTTCTTGCTCACCAGACTCTCGGTGAATCAATTCTTGCACTTGCTCATCGACCATAATGAGCTCGTGGATACCTGTTCGACCTCGGTAGCCTTTTTGGTTACACGCTTCGCAGCCTTTAGCACGGTGTAGCTCTAGTGGTTCATGCGCTTCCATACCAAACAGTTTCTTCTGTTCAGCATCGGCTTCATACGGTTCTTTGCAACTCGGGCAAAGCGTACGAACCAAGCGCTGTGCTAACACACCCAATAACGATGAAGAAATAAGGAATGGTTCAATGCCCATATCGCGTAGACGCGTGATCGCACCAACAGCGGTGTTGGTGTGAAGGGTCGACATTACTAAGTGACCCGTTAAGGACGCTTGCACTGCAATTTGTGCGGTTTCTAAGTCACGGATCTCACCGACCATCACCACATCAGGGTCCTGACGCAGAATAGCACGCAAGCCACGCGCAAAAGTCATGTCGACCTTCGGGTTCACCTGAGTCTGACCGATGCCATCAATGTCAAATTCAATCGGGTCTTCAACCGTTAAGATATTGCGTTCGTTACTGTTGATCTCTTGCAAGCCAGCGTACAAAGTCGTCGACTTACCAGAACCCGTCGGGCCGGTGACCAAGATAATACCGTGAGGACGCTGAATAAGATGACGGAAATTGTCGTGCACGGAAGGCGTCATACCTAAGCTATGCAAATCGAGACGCGTCGCGTTTTTATCCAACAGACGCATAACTACTCGCTCACCATGTGACGACGGCATTGTAGAAACACGCACATCAACCGCACGACCACCAATACGCAGCGAGATACGACCATCTTGAGGTACACGCTTTTCTGCAATATCCAGCTTCGCCATGACCTTCACTCGCGACACTAACAGTGGTGCAAGCTTACGACTTGGAGTGAGCACTTCACGCAATACGCCATCGACACGGAAACGAATCGAAAGGGTTTTCTCGAAAGTTTCGATATGAATATCCGACGCCCCTTCTTTAATTGCTTCACCCAACATCGCATTGATCAACTTAATGATTGGTGCATCGTCTTCTGACTCTAGCAAGTCTTCATCATGCGGCAGCTCTTCAGCCAATGAGAAAAAGTCGTCGCTATCGGCACCGATGTCTTCCATCAATTGACGCGCTTCAGACGAGTCACGTTGATAGGCTTCGGTCAGCTTTTTATCAAAGGCTTCTTTATCGATAGGCTGCGGTACGAAGCTTTTCTTCAGCACACGACGGACTTCGACCAGAGCCGCTGGGTTGAGCGGCTCGACATAGTAAAGAATGGGCGGACGCTCAGGATGCTCTGTCTCCAGCACCAGTTTAAAGCGATTGGCAAAACTGAATGGCAGACGACGCATACTTGGCGCTGTGTCTAACATATCAACCATTAGTTATTTTCCATCTGATCAATAAACGCTTGGATCTCGGTTGGGTGCTGACGCTCCTGACCAAAGGCCGGCATGACTGGGATCTTCTCGTCAGCCATCAACTTCAATCCTTGATCCGCTTTGTAGAGCTGCTCTGCGCGAATAAAGTTGTATTTGCGCTGTGTAATGCCGTCTGCGGTCATACCATCACGAATAATCGTCGGCTTGATGAACACCATCAAGTTACGCTTTTCTGTTTGCGTGCTGGTTGATTTGAACAAATGACCAAGCACTGGGATGTCACCCAGTAGCGGTACTTTTGACTCACTTTCGAGTGCACGTTCATCAACCAAGCCACCAAGAACCAGCATCTGACCATCTTGGATCATGACTGAGGTATTTAGCTGACGCTTAGCAAAGCGAACGTCAACCGCACCGTTAGCCCCCAACACATTGGACACTTCTTGCTCGATATTTAACTGAACAGAGTCACCTTCGTTAATTTGTGGCACAACCTTAAGCTTGATGCCCACTTCTTTACGATCAACCGTTTGGAATGGATTGTCGTTGTTTGAGCCAGCAGTAGAACCTGTGATAACAGGCACTTCTTCACCAACAATAAATGATGCTTCACCATTATCCATTACAGTGATACTTGGAGAAGATAGAATGTTTGAGTTGGAGTCGGTCGCTACCGCGCTGACCAAAGCAGTCCAGTCACCCATCACGATGCTCATCGCAGCACCGTTAACACCGCTCAGTGCCGATGCAAGAGTAGAATAGTCACCAGATTCAGTAACATCATATGGCGTTCGTTCGCCATTCGCATTTGTGTAGTATTCAGTTCGAGTTTGATCTTTTGCTTCTTCTAGACCAACCATTACCTGACCAATCGGTGCACCAGAGTTACCGTACTGAATCACCGCACCGGTTTCCAGTGAGCCCCACTGAACACCTAAGTTAATGCCGTCACCTTCTGACATTTCAACGATCAGCGCCTCAATCAAGACTTGAGCACGACGAATATCAAGCTGAGCAATAACATCTTGTAGCGCATTCATGATATCTGGTGGAGCCGTTAATACTAAGGCATTGGTCGCTGCGTGCGCAGCAATCACCACTTCACCACGCTGGGCACCTGACGCTTTCTGGCCGACTTGCTTTTCAGCTTGTAGGTTATCGGAGACACCTTTTAGTACATCCACCAAATCTTCAGCTTTCGCGTTCTTCAGGTAAACCACACGGTTGTTACCTTTGGTCGCCATTTCAACGTCAAGTTGACGAATCAATCGCTTCAGACGCGCACGTACTTTAGGATCGCCAGAAATCAAAATCGCGTTGGTGCGTTCATCGGCAACAATTTTAGGCTCAAGGAACTCAGGCGTGCTCTTCTGATTGGTGCTTTTATTCAGTGCTTCAACAATACGCACCATTTCGGCAGCAGAAGCATTGCGCAGTTCCACCAGCTCAATTTCTTTATCACCCGCTTGGTCAACACGCTTAATGATTTCTGCTAAGCGATTTACGACCGCCGCACGACCTGTGATTAAGATGATGTTCGCAGGATCGTAGTGAACTACGTTACCAGCACCAGCATTATCAATCAGTTGACGAAGTAGAGGCGACAACTCACGAACCGACACATTACGCACTGCAACAACTCGAGTGATAACGCTGTCGCCTTGCGCGCTGCCATCACCTAATACAGGGATTGCTGACGTTTTTGAGTCTTTCGCTTTGATAACCTTAAGTACACCGTTGTCCATTTCTACGACGGCGTAGCCGTATACTTCGAGTACGTTAAGGAAAAAGCTGTAGTATTGCTCTTCGTTAAGCACGTCATAGCTGCGGACATCGATTTTACCGCGCACTGAAGGGTCAACAATGATGGTCTTTTCGAGATTACGACCCACTATGTTGATGAATTCTTGAATATCAGTGCCTTTAAAGCTGGCACTAAATTCGTTTGCTATTGCACCTGGGACGCAGAGTAAACTTCCTGCTAGTAGCCAAGCACTTTTGCTGAACCAATGTTTCACGTATGTCTCCCTGAACTTACGCCGGTTGCCTAAGTCTTACAATTGGATATAGATATCGTACTGTTGGCCGTCGCGCTCAACAGTTAAATTTAATTCTTGCGGATCGCTCATCACTTGCATCAGTTGTACTGAAGAAGACGGGTCGCTTAAATCGATCCCGTTAAGTTGCACCGCAATATCACCAGGTTCTAGACCCACATCATTAAACAGCGCGGCATCACGACCAGGTGACACTCGATAACCAACAATGCCCCCGTCTCTTTTGACGGGTGAAATGGTGATGTATTTGAAAACGCTTTGTGGATCTTTCGCAATTTCCTCTCGGATTTGCTCTAATTTTTCTCCAACGTCAGACGTTGATTCTGCTCGTTGAGATTGGGCTCTGGCTATCTGCGGCGATTCAGATAGCTTCTTATATTCTATACCCTGCATCATTAAGGTCTCGTCTCGACCTTGGTTATCAATGATGACGCGATCCACTAATACGGCTTTTAGTGTCGCACGCGTACCTTCAATTTCTTCACCTAAACCATACGTTGCTTGCTTGCCACGGTTGGCAATGACAGCAAGGCTGGTATTCGCATCACTGCTTGCAACCGCGCCAACCAGTGTAAGGTTAAGGCGCGTCTTAGGAGCGTCTTTAACAACAGGTTGTTCTACAACTGCAGGCTTTTGTTCAGTGAATTTACCGAATAGGTTGGCATTCTGAAGGGCATTAAAATCTATCGCGTCGCCTTTATTGCTCGCAACAACGCTGCTCGTCGATGGACGCCATTGCGGCACTTCCGACGATTGAGGTATGGCTAACCATACAATTTTGCCAAGTATCCATCCGGTTATCGCAATAAACAGACAGGTGAGCAACAAGCTAAGTTTGGCTTGAATTGTATAATTATTGGACTTGATCTGAGCCAGTAGCGGTCTGCTTGATAATCCTGCACTTAGCTCTAAACGTTTCACTGAATGGATTCCTTTATTCTAACGTTCGTCATGTAAGCTATAACAATAGCTATCGACTTTAAATTGCTAAATTTGCAATAAAATTATTACTCAACAAAGAGCAGTGAACTATATCACAAGTTGTCTTTCATACCTTTTTCTTATGCAGTTTTTGCCAACTCCCTTGAAAAAAATACGCCTTGACTCCATCTGTAGGTGAATAATCCATCACTCATTGCCATATTCGGGCAGTGATTAGATAGCGTAGTGTTCTATGAGTTCCCTAAATGAAGCCGTTAGGCTAGATAAATGGCTATGGGCCGCAAGATTTTATAAAACCCGCTCTATCGCTCGTAACATGGTCGATGGTGGTAAAGTCCACTATAATGGCCAACGAAGCAAACCGAGTAAAATCGTTGAAGTGGGCGCCGAAGTAAGACTTCGTCAAGGCAACGAAGAAAAAACGGTGATCATCGAAAAAATTTCTGATCAACGCCGAGGCGCTCCCATCGCACAGACCTTGTATCGCGAAACTAATGAAAGTATAGCGAAACGTGAGGAACACGCGACTCAACGTAAGCTTAATGCCCACAACCCAAGTCCAGAACGCCGCCCAGATAAAAAGCAGCGCAGAGACATCATTAAGTTCAAACACCAATAAAAGCCGGAATTACCAACGAGGAAAGCACTCCATGGCAAATAATGTTTTAAACCGCTACCTATTCGAAGATCTTTCAGTACGTGGCGAGTTGGTACAATTGGATGAAGCGTACCAACGTGTTATCTCCAGCAAGGAATATCCGGCAGCAATAGAGAAACTGCTGGGTGAGCTACTCGTTTCAACCACTCTTTTAACTGCCACTCTTAAGTTCGAAGGCTCAATCACCATTCAGCTACAAGGCGACGGCCCTGTATCTCTTGCCGTTATCAACGGTGACCACAAGCAACGCGTTCGTGGCGTGGCTCGCTGGGAAGGCGATATTGCCGATGATGCAAGCCTCCACGATCTCATGGGCAAAGGTTACCTCGTTATCACTATCGAACCGAAAAACGGTGAGCGTTACCAAGGTGTCGTTGGATTAGAAGGTGATACTCTAGCCGACGTACTAGAAGGCTACTTTGCAAACTCAGAGCAGCTAAAAACGCGTCTATGGATCCGCACGGGCGAGCATGAAGGTAAAGCCCACGCAGCAGGTATGTTGATTCAAGTAATCCCTGATGGCACTGGTTCACCAGATGATTTCGAGCATCTAGAGCAACTGACTGACACGGTAAAAGATGAAGAGCTATTTGGTCTAGAAGCTAACGAACTACTATACCGCCTATATAACCAAGACAAAGTGCGCCTTTACGAACCGCAACCTGTCGAATTCCATTGTGGCTGTTCTCGTGATCGTAGTGGTGCCGCTATCATCACCGTTGAGAAAGCTGAAATTTATGACATTTTGGCTGAAGTAGGATCCGTTTCTTTACATTGTGATTACTGTGGCACGACCTATACGTTCGACGAAGCAGAAGTCACCGAGCTGTATGCACAAGCTTCTGCGGACAAGAAAACACTGCATTAATTTACATAGCTTATCAAGCACGTAATTTACCCTACAAAATGCCAGCTTAATGCTGGCATTTTTGTGATCAACCCCTCGTAATGCCTCGCTTCAAGCGTAATAAAACAACTGCTTAATTTTAAACAATTAATAATGATTTTGCCCTAGCGCAAAGGATTGCGTGCACGATAAACTATTCCCACCAATATGTGACGGGTTACCTAAAACCTTATTGAAATCATGGATAAATTTTGAGCTATCTCCCTGTTTTCTCCCCGCCCCGTTGCTAGCATGGTGAGCAGATTAAAATTAAAACATTCTTACAAAATCCCTACAAAAATCCTTATAAGGAGCACCTATGACCGTTATGGAACATACTAAGGCTGCAACACTTGATCTAACCAAGCACGGACTGCATAACGTTAAAGAGGTTATTCGCAACCCTAGCTACGAAATGTTGTTTGAGGAAGAAACGCGTGAAGACCTAACAGGTTATGAGCGTGGCGTGGTTACTGAACTAGGTGCGGTTGCCGTTGACACTGGCATCTTTACTGGTCGCTCACCAAAAGATAAATACATCGTCAAAGACGCTACGACAGAAGAGCATATGTGGTGGACGTCTGATCAAGTAAAAAATGACAACAAACCAATCACTCCAGAAGTGTGGGACGAGCTGAAAGAACTGGTCACAAACCAGCTTTCTAACAAACGCTTGTTTGTTGTTGACGGTTACTGTGGTGCAAACCCAGATACGCGTTTGAGCATTCGTGTTATCACGGAGGTCGCATGGCAAGCGCACTTCGTTAAAAACATGTTTATCCGCCCAACGGAAGAAGAATTGGCAACATTTGAACCAGACTTCGTGGTAATGAATGGCGCAAAATGCACTAACCCAAAATGGGAAGAGCAAGGTCTGAACTCAGAAAACTTCACCGTATTTAACCTAACCGAGCGCATGCAACTTATCGGTGGTACTTGGTACGGCGGTGAGATGAAGAAAGGCATGTTCGCAATGATGAACTACTTCCTTCCTCTAAAAGACATCGCATCAATGCACTGTAGCGCTAACATGGGCAAAGACGGCGACGTAGCGGTATTCTTTGGTCTCTCTGGTACGGGTAAAACCACACTATCGACTGATCCTAAACGTGCGTTAATTGGTGATGATGAGCACGGTTGGGATGATGACGGCGTCTTCAACTTCGAAGGTGGTTGTTACGCGAAAACCATCAAGCTATCGAAAGAAGCGGAGCCAGACATCTACAACGCAATTCGCCGTGATGCACTGCTAGAAAACGTAACGGTACGTAGCGATGGTTCTATCGACTTTGATGATGGTTCGAAAACAGAAAACACTCGTGTTTCTTACCCTATCTACCATATCGACAACATCGTTAAGCCAGTATCAAAAGGCGGTCACGCGAATAAAGTGATCTTCCTATCAGCGGACGCATTTGGTGTGCTACCTCCAGTGTCTAAATTGACACCTGAGCAAACTAAGTACCACTTCCTATCTGGCTTTACTGCAAAATTGGCAGGAACAGAGCGTGGTATTACTGAGCCAACACCAACCTTCTCTGCATGTTTTGGCGCAGCGTTCCTAACGCTTCACCCAACTAAATACGCAGAAGTACTGGTTAAACGTATGGAAGCAGCAGGCGCTGAGGCTTACCTAGTGAACACAGGTTGGAACGGCACTGGCAAACGTATCTCGATTCAAGATACGCGCGGAATTATTGATGCGATTCTTGATGGTTCGATTGAAGATGCACCAACTAAGCACATTCCTATCTTCAATCTTGAAGTACCGACTTCACTACCAGGTGTGGATCCAAGCATTCTAGACCCTCGTGACACATACGTTGATCCACTTCAGTGGGAAAGCAAAGCGAAAGACTTGGCTGAACGCTTTATCAATAACTTTGATAAATACACGGACAATGCGGAAGGTAAATCTCTGGTTGCCGCTGGCCCTCAGATTGATTAAGTCGAGTAACAACGACGTCGCGTAAACCACAGTGATAAGTGGGCAGCCACTTATCACTTTTACGTAGACCAAGTTACAAAAAACCGCTTCAAGCCCCTCTTTTGAGGGGCTTTTTATTGAATACCGCAGAATATTGATACAAGCTAAAGCCTATCTAGTTTTATTTAATAGCAAACGTAGGTTCTAGCAGGGATGAAAACAGCGCGTCGATTTCTAATTCTGTTACTGGTTATCTTAGTTGCCATTCCGGCCACTACGATTGCGCTGTTAACAACATCTTACGCCGATGCAACTTGGCGTCTGCTATCAAACAGCATTTCCTTGCCCTTTCAAGCAGAAAGCGTGCGTTACGATTTTCCCTACCACCTAACTTTACAGGGTGTGAACACAAGCGTAGACGACGGCTCTTACATCGAGCAAGTCGATTTATGGATGAATCCCGATGTTTATCGCGATGGTAAATGGATCGTTGATAGCTTATTGATTGATGGACTTAATTTGCAGTATGGCGCGCCAAAGCTCCCGCCTTTAGATAACGTTTTATTCCATCAAATCGCGCTCAAAAATATTGATTACGCCGACGAGCAGTTTTCTGGTAATGGCATTGACCTTCAAATTCAATCACCACAATGGAATGGCCAGTTAATACCATATGGCGAGGTTCAACTTGCAGCCGACCAGATCTATTGGAATGGCGAAGCCTTTAATCAGGTCTTGGTCGACATGGACTACAAACCGCAAGACAGTACGCTCTATGGCACCTCATTTAACTGGCGTAACAGTCAAATTTCAGGGCAAGGCGAGCAGTATCCACAAGGCTGGTCTTTAGTGAATGTGACCATCAATAAGTTGCAACTCAATGATACCCAGCTCCAATCACTGCTTGCTAAGCCTTGGCAAGCAATACCATTCAAGATTAATCACATTAATAGCTTAGACTTACTGAACGCCGATATTGAATGGGGCGATTGGCACTGGCAAAACTTAGAGCTCTCCGTAGAAAACGCCACACTGCCACTATCTCTCTGGGAGACAACGGCTCAAGTTTCATTGCAGGCGGATAGCGTCCAATTCCAACAGCAAACCGCAATAGAGCCTCGTTTAAGTGCTGCTATAGAGCCTGGAAAAATCCAGCTCAACGATCTCAGCTTAGATTGGCAGCAAGGTCGTGTGCAGGTCTCTGGGGGGTTCACTCCAACGCAATGGCAACTCGAAGAAGCCTCCATTCAAGGCCTCAAGTGGGCAATACAACCTGAAGATAACCAAAACTGGTGGCACGCCGCCATCAGTAAGTTAGATCATGTCACAATCCAACGACTCGACATCGAGCGCAGCCAAATCATTCAGCTATCTCACGAACCTTATTGGCAGTTCTCCGGTTTAAACATCGAAGGGCAGCAGCTTGATCTTAAACATGTCAATCAACGTTGGGGCCTTTGGCATGGCGATCTGGAAGCTAGCGTTATCAACGCCAGTTATAACCAAGTGCTCACGTCTCATGCTGCACTTGCCATGCAAAGTGAGAATGGCTTTTGGAAACTGACACGCCTTTTTGCACCACTCGAGCAAGGCTACGTAGAAGGCATCGGACAGATAGACCTAAGTACTCCGAGCCAGCCTTGGGCACTCAACCTCAATGCCGATGGCATTCCCTTATCACTCTTCCACGATTATTTACCCGACACACTGGCTATTGATGGTTTTTCCGATCTCAGCCTCGATCTACAAGGGTTATCAGGTGATCGCAACATGCTGGCCTACAGCTTATCGGGTGAAGTGGAAGCCAACCTACGAGATACCCGTTTAAAGTCCCAAGCGAATCATTCTCTCAAAGCCATTACCTTAAGTCCGCTGCGTTTAACCGCACAACGAGGGGAAGTCGCCATAGAACCAGTCACCATTTCAGGGAAAGCTATGAGTGGTAGGGTTTGGGGCGAGTTTGATATGGCCAACAACCCGCTAAGTGGCATTATTTATCAATGGAAAGAGTCGTGCGGGAGCGTTGAAGGCGATCTACTCAGTGGCGAAATCCATCATAATGAGTGTTTAAAAGCACCAGCTCCAAAAGAACCGGCTGATGTTGAAAGCACTCCACAAATAAGTGAATCAGCCATGGAGCAGCCAACTGCGATCGATAACATCAATGTGGAGATTCAAGAGGAAGAATTTTCCGAAGAAATTGTCGAAGAAGACGAAGCATCTGTCACTGATCCCACCGCAGAGGAACAAATCCTCCCACCGACAGAGCGAGAAAACGAAACAGATAAGCGCCCTACAGATCAGTAAGGCGCCCTCTCAATTAACAGCTGAGTAATTGCGAATAGTTCGGTATCAGCATATAGGTACCAACAAAATCTACGGCTGGCGTGTCGCCACTATAAATCACCACGTGAATGACGATGCGTGCTTTGCGCCCTGACTCCAATCGATCTAGGTCACCACTGATCCCATCCAACGAAGTGCTCGCCACAGGGTTTTGCTCGACTGGTTGACGATAACGAATCGAACTGTCGGCCAACACAATATCACCATGCAGACCGCGCTCTTTAAGCAGCAGCCACGTCATACCCCACCCCGTCAAGGTGGCTAAAGTAAAAGCCGACCCCGCAAACATGGTGTTATGCGGATTAAGGTTCGGATTAAGTTGCGCGCAGCATTCAAACTGATAACCCGTGTACTGGTTAATTTTGATCCCCATTTTGTCGCTAATTGGGATCTGTTGCTCCCAGCGCTGCTGAAGTTCAGTGCACCATTCTGGGCGACGTAACACATTCGCCATCGGATCCAATGGCTTCACCATTTGTTGGTGACGCACAGGACCGCGCTCGTCGGTTAGTTCACCGCGACGCTCAAAGCCATTTTTCTCGTAAAATGCGATAGCATCTTCACGGGCATTACACACCAAGCGCTTCGCCCCTTCTTGGCGTGCTAACGACTCTAGCGCGACCAGAACCAGCGAGCCCATCCCCTTACTGCGGCGATTATTTTTAACCGCCATATAGCGGATTTGGCCATCATTATCCGGCGTAATGTATAAACGACCGATCGCCATAGGACGACCTCGGCCATCAACAATCATACGGTGATGGCTCATTTCATCGTATTCATCGCGTTCAGAGCCAATTGGCATACGCCATGGCTCACGAAGCAGTTGCCAGCGAAACTGATAATACTTGTTTATCTGATTATCGGTTTTGGGAGTAATGAGTTTGAACATATCAATCCTTTGAAAGCACAACACTAATAAATGTCGGGAAAATCACTCCAAGCCAATTCCATGAGCTTGGAGTTAAAGCTTAGACTATGGCACCGGTGTTACCAGACTAGACCTGCAACCAAAACGTCACCGGACCGTCATTCACTAAGGACACTTTCATATCGGCAGCGAAGCGGCCACGCTGTGTGGGTAAAACTTGTTCACACAAATCAGAAAAGTAATCATACAAGCGCTCAGCATCAGCAGGATGCGCACCGCGAGAAAAGCCAGCACGAGTGCCTTTTTTTGTATCCGCAGGTAACGTAAATTGAGAAACCACCAGCACTTTGCCTGCTACCTGTTTGACGTTCAGGTTCATCTTACCTTCATCATCTTCGAACACGCGGTAGGTCGTAACACGCTCCATCAAGCGTTTTGCTTTGGCCTCATCGTCGTCTTTCTCTACTCCTAATAAGACCAGCAGACCACGATCAATTTCCCCTACGACTTCACCATCCACACGGACGGCAGCTTCACTGACTCGTTGAATTAGCGCTATCACTACTCTCGCTTCCTTCATCTGTTAACTGAGATTCAGCGGTCGAGTGTATCATGTCTAAATCTTCGCTCCAGTGCTCTCGCTCACCAAGCGCAGCTGTGACTTCCGCACCCAATAACACGATCATCCAGCATAAATACACCCAAACAAACAAGATAGGAATCGCGGCTAACGCGCCGTAAATGAGCTGATAAGATGGGAACTGCGTGATGTAGAGTGCAAAGCCCTTTTTACTTAATTCGAACAGTATCGCAGCGACTGCTGCCCCCATCGCGCCATGAGCCAGGTGCACTTTTTTATTCGGCACCAGAATATATAATCCAAGGAAAGCGAAAAAAGACAACAACAGCGGTAACCAACGTAAAAACAGATTGAACGCACCAGATAATGTCTCGTTCTCTAAAATTTGCAGTGAGGTCACGTACGATGTCGCCGCGATACTCGCACCGACCATGATCGGCCCTAACGTGAGTACCATCCAATACATAGAGAATGAAAAGACTAAACGGCGCTTGTCTTTAACTCGCCAAATGTAGTTTAAGTTCTTATCAATGTTCGAAATCAGCATGACTGCAGCAATGAATAAAAACCCACCGCCAACCGCGCTCATTTTGCCCGTATTCGCCACAAATTCCTGCAATGCCGTATGTACAGCTTCCCCAGATGCCGGAACAAAATTCTCAATAATGTAGCCTTGCAACACCTCACCGACGTTCGCAAAAACGGGAAATTTCGACAATATTGATAACAATACCGTCAGCATTGGCACGATGGATAACAAGGTAATGTAGGCAAGATAGCCCGCGTTCACATTGACGCGATCATGCGTTAATCGCTTAAGAAGATACTTAAAAAACGCGACGCAACTTGGCAGTAGATTGATTAATCTTGCCTTGTAACTCTCTGATAACTGGTTCATAGTTCATCCCATAATAAGGGTCTGTTGACCTTTTGAGCTGATTTTTGCAGCAGTTTGTGGGTTCTTTATACAAGGCAGAGGCTTTGAATTGTAGTTAACCTACCAGAGAAGCCGATAACGCAGTAGAAAGAAACCACAAGCGCTGCCCGAAGGGTTCGTCTAGAAGCGTTTTACTCTTTGTTGAGAGGCGTTTTGCTTAGAATGACTATGCTACAACCCTCTCGCCGCGATTAAAACGCTTTTATATCGAACAAAAAACAACCACAAAAGGTCGGCAGACCCTATTGTCGAGGACATAAGAATGCCTTATTTATTAGCAATTGTACTATCAATTTTCACTTTAACAGGGTGTCAATCTGCTTATTACTCAGCGATGGAGCAAGTTGGGTACCATAAACGAGATATTATGGTCGACCGCGTTGAAGATGCCAAAGAATCTCAACAAGATGCACAAGAAGAATTCACCAGTGCGCTCGAAGCCTTATCTGCGATCACTAATTTTGATGGTGGTGAGCTAGAAAGTGTCTACAACAAAATCAATGACAAGTACGAAGACAGCGAAAAAGCGGCGCAAGACGTTCGTGACCGCATTGCTGCGATTGAAGACGTTTCCGGCGCACTGTTTAATGAATGGCAAGACGAACTAGAGCTGTACTCGAGCGTGAAATTGCGCCGTTCAAGCGAACAAAAGCTACGTGAAACCAAAGCTTCGTACAAAACCATGCTTAGCGCAATGAAGCGTGCAGAGAAAAAGATGACGCCTGTACTAAATACACTGCGCGACAACACGTTGTACTTGAAACACAACCTTAACGCGAGTGCGATTGGCTCTCTACAAGGTGAGTTTTCTAGTCTAGAGAAAGACATTCAGTTTGCAATCAAACAGATGAACGAAGCGATTGCAGAGTCTGATAAGTTCCTGCAAAAGCTCAATCAAAAGTAAATGATTCAAACCTCCTCCTAGCGAGGAGGTTTTAGTCTGTGACCTCACCAACTAAACCGATGACTCTTCGAACAAAGCCTACTCGTTCTAGCACACTGCCCCATGGCACTTCTACCACTTCGTAACCCAACTCAGCATAGATATCTACTAAGGATTGATGAATCTCCAATGCTTCTTCAAAGCTGTGTGGACGCACTTCATCTTGCACGTAAATGGATGCTTCAGGTTGACAGGTAAACACCTGACTATGGTACCCAGCACTTTCGGTTAAGAAAGCTTGGTCAACCTTACAACCGCCCACTTGTAAGTAAGCAATGATGTCTGGGATGGCGCGATCAACAAACGCAACGTCATGACAACGCGCATCACTCTTTTGCTTGCTCATCAAGTCGAGACACAATTGAGCAAACTCAGGCAGGTTCGTCCACGGCAAGATACCGTCGTTTAACTGGCTTTGCTGTTCAATCAGCGTACGAGAGCTCTCTGCAAACGTCGCATACCCTTGCCGCTCTAATGCATTCAGTAGGGTGGTTTTCCCCGCACCAGGGCCACCAGTAATCACGATTGGCTTCATGCTGATATTTTTATTCTCTAGATACAAAAAACCCTGAGCATAACTCAGGGCTTCTTCTTAATTGAATCGCTTAACGAAAGTTATTTCGCGCCACGAGAAGCACGTTTACGATCGCTTTCCGTTAGGAATTTCTTACGGATACGGATGCTTTCAGGTGTTACTTCTACTAGCTCGTCGTCATCGATGAACTCAAGCGCTTGCTCTAGCGTCATGATGATTGGCGGAGTTAGAACCTGTGCGTCATCTGTACCAGATGCACGAACGTTGGTTAGCTGCTTACCTTTCAGTGCGTTTACTGTTAGGTCGTTGTCGCGGCTGTGAATACCGATAACCATGCCTTCGTAAACTTCCACACCGTGACCGATAAATAGACGACCACGTTCTTGAAGGTTGAACAGTGCGTTAGTTAGCGCTTTACCCGCAGCGTTAGCAATCAGAACACCGTTGATACGCTGACCGATGTTACCGCCTTTGTGTGGGCCGTAGTGGTCAAACGTATGGTATAGAAGACCAGAACCAGAAGTCAGTGTCATGAATTCCGTTTGGAAGCCGATCAGACCACGAGATGGCATGATGAAGTCCATACGTACACGGCCTTTACCGTCTGGAGCCATATCTTTCAGCTCACCTTTACGTAGGCCGATATTCTCCATGATACCGCCTTGGTGCTCTTCCATTACGTCGATAGTTACCGTTTCAAACGGTTCCATTAGCTGACCATCTTCTTCTTTGATGATTACTTCTGGACGAGATACGGCAAGCTCGAAGCCTTCACGACGCATGTTTTCGATCAGGATAGAAAGGTGAAGTTCACCACGACCTGATACGCGGAATTTATCTGGATCGTCTGTTTGCTCAACACGTAGTGCAACGTTGTGCACCAATTCTTTCTCTAGACGCTCAAGGATGTTACGTGAAGTGACGAACTTACCTTCTTTACCAGCGAATGGAGACGTGTTTACTTGGAACGTCATGGTTACTGTTGGTTCATCAACAGACAGTGCTGGTAGTGCTTCTACTGCGTTTTGTGCACAGATAGTATCAGAGATTTTAAGCTCGCCAAGACCAGTGATTGCAATGATATCACCCGCGTTAGCTTGCTCAACTTCGTGACGCTCTAGGCCTAGGTAGCCCATTACTGTGCCCACTTTACCGTTGCGAGTTTTGCCGTCTGCACCAACAACCGTTACTTGCTGGTTTGGCTTAACGCTACCACGAGTTACACGGCCAACGCCGATAACGCCAACGTAAGAGCTGTAATCCAACTGAGAGATTTGCATCTGTAGTGGACCATCTAGGTCAACTTCTGGTGCAGCTACTTCGCCAACGATAGTTTCGAATAGCGGTTCCATGTTCTCGCCCGTTTCGCCTTCTTCTAGAGAAGCCCAACCGTTAAGAGCAGAAGCGTAAACCACTTTAAAGTCTAACTGTTCGTCAGAAGCACCTAGGTTGTCGAATAGGTCGAACACTTGGTCCATAACCCAATCAGGACGTGCGCCAGGGCGGTCAATCTTGTTGATAACAACGATTGGTTTTAGACCATGAGCAAACGCTTTTTGTGTTACGAAACGCGTTTGAGGCATTGGACCATCAACCGCGTCAACGATAAGTAGTACAGAGTCTACCATCGACATGATACGTTCAACTTCGCCACCGAAGTCCGCGTGTCCCGGAGTATCTACGATGTTGATACGGTAATCGTTCCAGTCGATTGCTGTGTTTTTAGCAAGAATGGTAATACCGCGCTCTTTCTCGATGTCGTTCGAGTCCATGACTCGCTCTTCAGCTTCACCGCGAGACTCAAGCGTGCCTGATTGTTGTAGCAGCTTGTCAACCAACGTGGTTTTACCGTGGTCAACGTGCGCGATGATCGCGATATTTCTTAATTTATCAATCTGTGGAGTAGCCATGGATATTGATTCACTTAGATAGATGAAATGCCCCCACGCTGAGAACGGGTGCTCTCTGGCGACATTTGCTGATTAAAAAAACGGCCATAATGTACCAGATTTTAGCAAAAAGCCTAGAAATATGTGATCTACTCCCGAGCATTTCTGCGATTTTTACGCTTAATGCCCATTTTCTTCCTCAGAACGAATTGATTAAACGCAACTTTATTCCAATCGATGCATAATTCAAATTGACTCTTGCTCAAAAACTGGGCTGAATAAGCAATGCGCCTGTCACATTATGGTGCAATAATGATTTTCCGCACCATAATAGTGCAAGTAAAGATCATTTTGGTGCAATCATCTGCACCAAGCTAGCGCCAAAAAACACAATTGCTTGAAATTAATGGAATATTTTTTTTGGCACGGTTTTGGCTTTAGTTAAAACAGCATCGATTAATGAAAAGTCAAATTGATTAATCAATGCCAGGTTTCATGAATAATTCATAAATCGAGCTTTTACCGCTTATTAACACTGGAGGTTATCCAAGATGTCAGTAGAAAACGTTCTATCGCTGATCCAAGAAAACGAAGTTAAGTTTGTTGACCTACGCTTCACTGATACAAAAGGTAAAGAGCAGCACATTTCGATCCCTGCTCACCAAATCGACGCAGACTTCTTCGAAGAAGGTAAAATGTTCGATGGTTCATCAGTTGCTGGCTGGAAAGGTATCAACGAATCAGACATGGTAATGATGCCTGACGCATCTTCTGCTGTGCTTGACCCATTCACGGAAGACGCAACACTAAACATCCGTTGTGACATCTTAGAGCCGGCAACAATGCAAGGTTACGACCGTGACCCACGTTCTATCGCAAAACGCGCTGAAGACTTCATGCGCTCTACTGGCGTTGCAGATACTGTACTTATCGGTCCTGAGCCAGAATTCTTCCTATTTGACGACGTGAAATTCGCGACTGACATGTCAGGCTCTTTCTTCAAGATCGATGACGTAGAAGCAGCATGGAACACAGGTTCTGATTACGAAGAAGGTAACAAAGGTCACCGTCCAGGCGTTAAAGGTGGTTACTTCCCTGTAGCTCCAGTGGATTCATCTCAAGATATCCGTTCTGCTATGTGTCTAGTAATGGAAGAGATGGGTCTTGTTGTTGAAGCACACCACCACGAAGTGGCAACAGCGGGTCAAAACGAAATCGCAACTCGTTTCAACACGCTAACAACCAAAGCTGACGAAATCCAAATCTACAAGTACGTTGTACACAACGTTGCTCACGCGTTTGGTAAAACAGCGACGTTCATGCCTAAACCACTTGTTGGTGACAACGGTAGCGGTATGCACGTTCACCAATCTCTAGCGAAAGATGGTGTAAACCTATTTGCTGGTGACAAGTACGGCGGTCTATCTGAAATGGCGCTTTACTACATTGGCGGTATCATCAAACACGCTCGTGCAATCAACGCATTTGCTAACCCATCAACAAACTCGTACAAACGTCTTGTACCAGGCTTCGAAGCGCCAGTTATGCTTGCTTACTCTGCACGTAACCGCTCTGCTTCAATCCGTATCCCAGTGGTACCAAGCCCGAAAGCACGTCGTATCGAAGTTCGCTTTGGTGACCCAGCGGCTAACCCATACCTATGCTTTGCATCAATGCTAATGGCTGGTCTTGACGGTATTAAGAACAAGATCCACCCAGGCGAAGCAATGGATAAAGACCTTTACGATCTACCAGCAGAAGAAGCAGCAGAAATCCCAACGGTTGCATACTCACTGAAAGACGCACTAGCAGAGCTAGATGCTGACCGTGAATTCCTAACAGCGGGTGGTGTATTCTCTGACGACTTCATCGACTCTTACATCGAGCTGAAATCTCAGGACGTAGAGCGCGTGAACATGACAACTCACCCAGTTGAGTTCGAACTTTACTACTCTGTATAAGGTCGACACTGTGTAAAATGTAAACACAGCAACAAAATATTAGGCTCGCCTCGCAGGCGGGCCTTTTTTGTATTCGTCAGTCAAGATTCGACGTTTAACATGAGGGGATAATAAAAATACGCTTGGACTTTTTACCTTGTAGGTCAAAGAGCTAAGCCATTGAAACGTGAAATCATCGATCAAAAGAAGGTGAGCAATGAAAGTTCAGCTTATTCCATCGCTATGTGCTCTCAGCGGATTATTAATCGTCTCCATCGCATCAGCGCAGGTTGCTTATACATGGGTAGATAAAAATGGCGTGGTTCATTTTAGTGATACGCCAAACCAAGGTGCAAAAGCCATCGCGTTGCCAAACCTTGAAGCCAGCGCACCCGCTCCTAAGGTAGAAAGCACGGAATCACTCGCCCCTCAGACCAAGCCATCGAAAGAGCCACAAGACAAGCCGGAAAAGAAAACCGATAAACCTCTCCCATTAAAGCTCTCGATGCTGACTCCTCAACATAACGAAACCATCCGCAGCAACCGAGGCATCATCAATATTCAACTGGAAACCAATCGCAAGCTTGGTATCGGCGAACAGTTGCAACTGCTGCTCGACGGAAAACCTTATGGTGCGCCACAAAGCCATATGATGTGGCAGTTAAACAATATTGACCGAGGCACCCACACACTGGCCGTGCACGCGAAAAGAAGCGGCAAGCTTATTGCATCTACTAGCCCTATAACGGTGCATTTACATAGAGCAAGTGTTAAGCCGACCGTAAAAGGGGCAAAATAGAATATCTGGTGAAAAAAATAGCATCACTGCGGTGCTTTTCACTTTTTCTTCTGAGATTTATTCGCCATACTTAACGTTCAATTGCACCATTATTGTGCAACGCACAATCTTAAAGCAAAACAAGGACGTAATGTGGATACCAGTCTTCCTAGTGCCATTCTCAACAACATGGTGACAGCAACGCTGATTCTTGATGATGGATTGGCTATCCGTTATGCCAATCCGGCTGCCGAGTTGCTGTTTTCTCAAAGCGCGAAACGTATTGTTGAACAATCGCTTTCTCAATTGATTCAACATGCGTCGCTGGATCTCGCGCTGCTCACTCAACCATTGCAAAGTGGCCAAAGCATCACCGACAGTGACGTCACTTTCGTTGTTGATGGCCGCCCCTTAATGCTAGAGGTGACAGTTAGCCCAATCACTTGGCAAAAGCAGTTGATGCTTCTGGTTGAGATGCGCAAAATTGATCAGCAGCGCCGACTCTCTCAAGAACTGAACCAGCACGCCCAACAACAAGCGGCGAAACTGTTAGTCCGAGGGCTTGCACATGAGATCAAAAACCCGCTAGGTGGATTACGTGGTGCAGCGCAATTGCTAGAAAAAATGCTGCCAGATCCCTCTCTCACCGAATATACGCACATCATTATTGAGCAAGCCGACCGTTTAAGAGCGCTCGTTGATCGATTACTCGGACCACAAAAGCCAGGTAAGAAGACACAAGAAAACTTGCATCAAATTCTGGAAAAGGTCCGCCAGTTGGTTGAACTAGAATCGCAACGTTCAATCGTGATTGAACGTGATTACGACCCGAGCTTGCCAGAAATTTTGATGGATGCGGACCAAATCGAACAGGCGATGCTTAATATCGTCAGTAATGCAGCGCAAATTCTTAGCCATCAAGAACACGGCAAAATCACCATTCGCACCAGAACGGTGCATCAAGCTAATATTCACGGCAAACGCTGTAAACTCGCTGCGCGTGTCGAAATCACAGACAACGGCCCAGGCATTCCACCGGAATTACAAGACACGCTGTTCTATCCCATGGTCAGTGGCCGCGAGGGAGGAACTGGCTTAGGGCTGTCTATTTCACAAAATTTGATCGACCAGCACAATGGAAAAATAGACGTAGAAAGCTGGCCTGGTCACACAACATTTACTATTTATTTGCCGATCTGATTGCGCTAATGGACTTCAAGTCGCATCAGTTTTCGGTTTGCTGCAAGGATTACTACATGAGTAAAGGATATGTTTGGGTCGTTGATGACGACAGTTCCATTCGCTGGGTGATGGAGAAAACGCTCTCCTCTGCCAACATAAAATGCGAAACCTATGCCGATGGGGAAAGCGTTTTGATGGCGCTCGAACGCGAAGTACCAGATGTGCTGGTATCGGACATTCGCATGCCGGGTATTGATGGATTAGAGCTGCTAAAACAAGTACAGCGCGATTACCCAGACCTTCCCGTGATTATCATGACCGCCCACTCAGATTTGGATGCGGCAGTGAATGCATACCAAAAAGGCGCCTTTGAATACTTACCAAAACCTTTTGATATCGATGAAACCTTAACGTTAGTTGAGCGAGCGATTGCACACAGTCACGAAAATAAACGTGAGCAACTCTCTCCAGAAGACATTCCAGCAGAAACGCCAGAAATCATCGGTGAAGCGCCAGCCATGCAAGAAGTATTTCGCGCCATTGGTCGTCTTTCTCGCTCCTCAATTTCAGTATTGATTAACGGTGAATCGGGCACGGGTAAAGAGCTCGTTGCTCATGCGTTGCACCGCCATAGTCCTCGCGCCAACAAACCTTTTATTGCACTCAATATGGCGGCGATTCCCAAAGATCTGATTGAGTCAGAGTTGTTTGGTCATGAAAAAGGGGCATTTACCGGGGCGAACAATGTTCGTCAGGGTCGATTCGAACAAGCCAATGGCGGCACCCTATTTTTAGACGAAATCGGTGACATGCCGTTAGATATTCAAACCCGTTTGCTGCGTGTTCTGGCCGACGGACAGTTTTATCGAGTGGGCGGTCACTCCCCAATCAGCGTCGACGTAAGGATTGTCGCGGCAACACACCAGAATTTAGAAAAGCTGGTGCATGAAGGCGATTTCCGTGAAGATTTATTCCATCGCTTGAACGTGATTCGAGTGCAGATTCCGGCATTGCGTGAACGTAAGCAAGACATCGAAAAACTTACGCAGCATTTTCTTATCCGAGCGGCTGATGAGCTGGGGGTCGAAACCAAAACTCTGCATCCGTCGACCGTTGAAATTCTTAACCGCCTTGATTGGCCAGGCAACGTGCGTCAATTAGAGAATATTTGCCGTTGGTTAACCGTCATGGCCAGTGGTAGCGAGGTATTGCCAAACGACTTACCAAGCGAACTGCTCGAAGAGAAAAAATCCATTTCGGACTCTGAACATGGCAGCTGGCAAGAACAATTGGCGGATTGGGCACGTCAATCACTCGCGGCAGGAGATAAAGAACTACTTTCTTATGCTTTACCAGAATTTGAGCGCATTTTATTAGAGGCAGCTTTGGAGCACACTAAAGGTCACAAGCAAGATGCCGCTAAAGTATTAGGCTGGGGGCGAAACACGCTTACCAGAAAATTAAAAGAATTGTACTGACAATCACTTACGTGGTGCGTTAACAACGAGAGTCGTTTGTCACTCGATATTAACAAAAATATCAGTACAATTGTGGCGCACCACCATCTATGTGATTAGGCAATGTCTACTGCTACGACTCAAATTACACTGCGTACCGCTGTTCTCATTCCATTTGTCATGATCTTCTTACTGGCGATCGGTGTCATTGTCTACGTCCAAAAACAAAGCTACGAAGAAGTGGTCACAGATATCAGCGACAAACAACTTTCCGTGTTAACCGAAAGTGTCCACGACCACCTTAATAGCTATCTGCGCAAGCCGTTTACTGCGGTTATGGCTCTCGCGCATAACGTCAGCTATCACAACCTTTATCACCCTCACGACACCTCAGATATTCAAAGCTACCTGCTGAGTGCATTCAAAAACCTTTACCAATCGATACCGCAGTTGGATGTCATCGCATTTGGTTCAGAAAGCGGTGACTTTGCCGGGTTCCGCCGCGAGCTTTCCGACGATTACACCTTAATGGTTCAAGATCGATATACCGATGGTGATCTGATTATTTATGGCACCAACCATGTGAGTAATAGCATTCGAACGGTTATCTCTCCATACGATCCTCGCACTCGCCCATGGTATACGCCCGTCGCAGAGACTCAAACCTCGATGTGGTCTGAGATTTATACGAATGCCGATGAACGCCAGGATATTACGCTGTCAGCCATGACACCAGTGTATAAACACGACCAATTTGCTGGCGTTTTGGTGACAGACATTCGCATCAACACATTTAACGAATTTCTACGTGAGTTAAAATACAACACCAAAGCTTCGGTCTACATCATGGACCCAGAGCATCGTTTAATCGCTCACTCAGGCCCGGGAAGCGTCATCTCATGGGGCACAAAGTTTTCTGATAAAGGGCAGCGTTTGTTTGCGGCTGAAAACGCAGATCCGATCATCAAAATCAGTGCGAGCCGCGTTCGGTCGTTTGATCTCAACAATACTAAGCAACCTTACACCTTTTCATTTGAGCATGACGGCCAACGTATTTTCAGCCGACTAACCCCATACCGAGATCAAAACGGTTTAACATGGTTTATTGGCACCTCTATATCTGAATCCGAGTTGCTGGGTACATTGCCGAAAAGCCAACAAAAGAGTTGGTTGGTCGGGTTTATCGTCAGCTTATTTGGTATCGCCATCAGTTGGATCATTTTCAACCGAGTCACCAGACCGATTAACGCGACGGCCGACGCCGCCCAACACCTTGCGAATGGCGATTGGGACAGCAGTATGCCAAAACCTGGTTATGTGTATGAGACAACGGTACTTGTGCATGCCTTTAATGAGATGACGAGTAACCTCAGAGCCTCATTTAAAGCGTTGCGTGAACAGTTGGTTTATGACTCTCTGACACGCTTATACAGTCGTCAGGGCTTGGTCGAAATCTGTGAGAACCAATCTCACCTGTGCCACGGCAGTTTATTTTTACTTGGTATCAACAAATTTAGAGATATCAACGACAGTGTGGGTCATCATAACGGTGATCAACTGTTGGTCAGCATCGCAGAAAGGCTAAAACAAGAGTTTAGTGATAACGCGTTACTGGCTCGGATTGGTGGTGATGAGTTCGCAGTGTTTCTCTCAAACGCCGATACGGAAGCCAAAGTTAAACAAACCGAGCGTCGATTACAGCAACTCTTTTCCACCCCATTTATGGTGGAAGGTGAGAATGTAGTGATGAAGATTTCACTTGGCATTGTGCAAACCCAACCAAATGAAACCATGCCGCTGTGGCTTCGCAACGCCAGCATCGCATTAAGCTACGCCAAGCAAGACTCACTGACCGGTGTCTGTCATTACAGCCCTGAACTGGCAAGCGCTTCAAAGTTCCGCACCCAAATGCTGACTAAGATTCAAACTGGCATCGAAAACCAAGAGTTTGTCCCTCATTATCAACCTATTGTGGATCTCGCTAGTGGTAATGTGTGTGGCGCAGAAGCGCTGGCGCGCTGGCACAGTGACTCAGGAATGGTGTCACCATTAGATTTTATTCCAATCGCAGAAGAAAGCGGCATGATCAAAGCCATTGGCCAACAAATTCTGTTACAAGCTTGCCGCGATACATACCAAGCCATTCAAAGTAATCAGTGGCCATCAGACTTCCAACTGCATGTGAACATCTCCGTTAATCAACTGTCCTGCCCTGATTTTGTCGATACAGTGACCAACGTATTGGATATCACAAAATTACCCGCCAGTAACCTAACACTGGAGATCACCGAGTCGCGCATTATTGATAGCGCACCAACCACACTGGAAAACATGACCAAACTGCGTGATATGGGGATTGGGATCGCGATCGATGATTTCGGTACCGGTTACTCATCACTGGGTTATCTTCACTCACTGCCATTTACTTGTTTGAAGATTGATCGCACCTTCATCAATCAACTCACGCAAGAAAACTTAGACAGTTCGGTCGTTGCTGCGGTCATCAATATCACCGCAGGCCTCAAAACCAATGTCGTCGCAGAAGGCGTAGAGGATAGCAATCAAGCACAATTACTGCGCTCTTTAGGCTGCAACCAAGTGCAAGGCTTCTATTACAGTCGTCCAATGCCACTAGAAGAGTGGCCAACACATTTGGTTAACATGAAGTAGAAAAGAGCGAGAATCGTTGATTTCCTAGTCATCCTCTACTGACAATCTACCTAACTGTTATTTATACTTAACTGCAAATCTTACCCATGTATTGTCACAGATGATGTTTGGGCCCTGTTCCAGTTCATAACTATCCGGATCGACATAATGATAACGAAGAACCTTCCTCTTACTGATTTGCACCGCCACCTTGACGGTAACATTCGTACTAAAACGATTCTTGAGCTTGGCCAAAAATTTGGTATTGCTCTGCCAGCGTACGATATTGAGTCTCTCACTCCTCACGTTCAAATTGTCGAAGCGGAACCCTCTCTTGTTGCTTTCCTTTCTAAGCTCGACTGGGGTGTTGCGGTACTGGGCGACCTAGATGCATGTCGTCGTGTGGCGTACGAAAACGTAGAAGACGCACTAAACGCTCAAATCGATTACGCTGAACTGCGTTTCTCACCATACTACATGGCAATGAAACACAAGTTACCAGTAGCGGGTGTTGTTGAAGCAGTCGTGGACGGTGTGCAAGCGGGTATGCGCGATTTTGGCGTGAAAGCCAACCTGATCGGCATCATGAGTCGCACATTTGGCACCGACGCATGCCAACAAGAACTGGACGGCATTCTGAGCCAAAAAGATCACATCGTTGCCGTCGACTTGGCGGGTGACGAACTGGGCCAACCGGGCGATCGCTTTGTGTCTCACTTCAAACAAGTACGCGACGCTGGCCTTGGGGTAACGGTTCATGCTGGTGAAGCAGCAGGTGCAGAGAGCATGTGGCAAGCAATCAATGAGCTGGGCGCAACTCGTATCGGTCACGGCGTAAAAGCGATCCACGATCCAAAACTGATGGATTACCTAGCAGAAAACCGCATTGGTATTGAGTCTTGCCTAACATCAAACTACCAAACAAGCACGGTAGAAACGTTAGAAAACCACCCTCTCAAACAGTTCCTAGAGCATGGCGTTCTTGCGTGTCTGAACACTGACGATCCAGCGGTAGAAGGCATCGAACTGCCATACGAATACGAAGTAGCGGCACCAGCAGCTGGTCTGAGCCAAGACCAGATTCGCCAAGCACAAATCAATGGCCTTGAGATTGCGTTCCTTTCAGAAGCAGAAAAAGCGGAACTGAAAGCAAAAGTAAAAGATCGCGCTTAAATCCAGCGAAAACATAAAAAAATGCCAGCATCTGCTGGCATTTTTTATATCTTGAATCGGCGTCTATGATTAGATAACACGAGAGAATTGTTGCTGACGCGCCTTCGCTCGCAGGTACTTATCGAAGCTCATACAAATATTACGGATCAGCAAACGACCTCGCAGCGTCACACGAATTTCATTGTCATCCACTTCCACCAGCTCATCGTTGATGAAGGTCTGAAGTAGCTGCAAGTCTTCTTTAAAGTACTGATCAAACTTCACTTTAAACTCAGACTCGATCGCTTTCTTGTCTAGTTTAAAATTACAAATCAGCTGCTTGATCACTTCGCGACGTAGCAAATCATCAGAGTCCAGCGAGACCCCTTTCCACAGTGCGTGACGAAGTTCGTTGACTTGAGCGTAGTATTTCTTCAGCTCTTTCTGGTTTTGCGCGTATGCATCGCCGATCATCGAGATTGCAGAGACACCAAAGCCAACCAAATCACATTCACCTTGTGTGGTGTAGCCTTGGAAGTTGCGATGCAAAATACCTTCGCGCTGAGCAACGGCAAGTTCGTCATCAGGTAATGCAAAGTGGTCCATGCCGATAAATTGATAGCCAGCGCCAGTCAGTGTCGCGATGGTATCTTGCAGAATCGCCATCTTCTCTTCTGCTTTAGGCAGATCTTCGTCTTTAATCTTACGCTGCGCTGCAAATAGCTGTGGCATGTGCGCGTAGTTAAACACGGACAGACGGCCCGGCTGCATTTCCAGTACTTGTTCTAACGTCTTGGCAAAAGAGGCTTTGGTTTGCTTTGGCAAGCCGTAGATCAAATCTAGGTTTGTCGAACGGAAACCCAACTCTTTTGCGCGCGCAACCATCGCAAAGATGAACTCTTCATCTTGCTCACGGTTCACCAGTTTTTGCACTTCTTTGTTGAAGTCCTGAACACCGATGCTCAAGCGGTTAAAGCCTTCACTACGCAGGTGATCCAGCATGGTGATCTGAATTTCACGCGGGTCAACTTCGATACTGATTTCAGCATCACTGCTAAAGGTAAACTCTTGGCGCAACAGGCTCATTACGCGTGTAATTTGCTTTTCAGAAAGGAACGTTGGCGTACCACCACCAAAGTGCAATTGCGTTACCGTTCTGCCCACCAATAAGGCTGCACGTTGACGAATCTCATGCTCAAGCACATCGAGGTATTCGTCCGCTTTGTGCGAGTGGCGCGTGATGACTTTATTACAACCACAGTAGTAACAAAGCTTGTGACAGAACGGAATGTGTACGTACAGCGATAATGGGCGGTCTGGGTACTGAGTGCATGCCATATCATAATCAGAAATGGTGAACGCTTCATGGAACTCCAGCGCCGTTGGGTACGACGTGTAGCGAGGACCGGAATAGTTGTACTTATCCAATACCGCTTGATCCCAGACGATTTGCTGCTTCGATTCAGTGTGTTGATTCGACATGGTGGTACTTTCCGTTAAATGCTAGGGCAACGAAAGCCGTCACCCGATATTCAGAGCCGCTATTTTGCCATACGACGATGACAAGCGTGGCAACGCCGACTGGCTTTTTAATTATAAAACTAAAGAAGTGCTAGCGTGATCACGATACCCCCAAGCAGTCATAAGGAAACCATTGGGGGTAACTATTAAATCATCTGAATATTGATTTGATTATTCAGTGGCTGGACGTTTTTCTGCAACACTTTGAGCTCCTCAATGATCGCATCAGTAAGGCGGCTTTCCGCTTTATGACGCGTCAAGTTCTGTTGCATACGCTCTTTCTTGGCAAGTTGTTGGCGTTCTTCACCACGCGCCATATCTTTCACGATATGGTAAAGCTCAGAAATTGCAGGGTACGTTTTATCAAAATCGACACGGTCTTCACCTTGTACATAATCCATGATGTTATACACACGAATACTGATTTCAGACAAATCGCATTGGCCTTGAATACCCGCCTGACACAAGGTATGCACATTCTCAAAAATGTTGGCGTTACGTTTATCTATCGCCAATTTTTGATGCTTTAGCTGCAATTCCTTTTGCTTTTTCAATTGAAGCAGAAGGTAACCTGCATAAGAAGCAAGTGCGATGATAATCACAACACCAGCAATAGCTAATAAGGTTACATTCATAGCTTAATTATCCTTTGTAGTCGTCGAAGTTAATGTCGTCGAAATCTGCCAGCAAGTCATCATCATTGCGCGTGCTTTTCTCAGCAGGAGCAGTGAAGTCTTCCTCTTCTTCAGGTTCCAACAAACCTAGTTGGTCCATTAGCTTCTCAATGCGGTCGAGCTTCTCATCGACGTATTTCTGTAGACCTGTGCCTAGGTTTTCACCCGCTTCAATACGGTCTAGCAACACGTTCAATTGCGCGTCATTTTCTAGCATCTCTAGTTCTTGCTCTGCCGACAAACGACGCTCTTGCTTCGTCATTTTCTTCGCAGGCTCAACAACCAGAGGAATTTTCTTTTTACTGCCTAAACGCGGGTCGCGGTTTTGTGCAGCAGCTTGCTTTTTCTGCTCGTTAACTTCTGAGTTACGGTTACCCGTTTTCAAGCCTTTGCGCTTTTTAGCACGCTTGCGTAGGCGGCCTTCCACATCAGATTCTGTACGGTTACGAGTTACAACAAACTCAGGTGCGCCAGCGGCACCTGGCTTTCTAGATTTTTTACTACGGCTCATTACTGGGGTTTCCTCAGTAAAATTACATCATTACCAATAAATTCGAGTTCGAGCTTATCCCGCTCTGCTAGGAACTGGAACGTGTCACGACTAAAGAACACTACATGAGTGAGATCGTTCTTATAATGCCATGATTTGAAAGCCTCCACGTCGATGACCATTTTCGTCATCAGGCCTATCCAGCCCCCTGGCTTAACTAAATTCAACCATTGCTTCCACACCAAGTCTGGGTGGTAGAGGTGCTCTATCACCTCTGTTGCTGTCATGAAGTCATACGTTTTTTCTAAAACCGACGTATCAGGATGGTAGTAGAGGTCGTACAACGCCATGTTGTGCCCCGCCTCTTCCAACATTAAGGAAAGCGTTGGGCCAGGACCACAACCAAAGTCGATACCATTTGATTGTGGAGAAATTCGCTCTGTGATCGGGTCAGCAATACGCGACAAAAAGCGTCGGTAACCTAAATCTTCAGGGTTGTTCTCATGCAAATCATAGTGAGCTTTTTCGGTTTCCGCATCCAAACGTTGGTCTGGATTCACAAACACCAAACTGCACTGCTCACATTGAAGATATTCACGTCGCTTATCTTCAAAATAGTGGTGAGTACGCTGATTTTGGCATAAAGGACAGGTATGCATGCTGACTTCCTCAAACAGGGATGCGAAACATACCAGAAAGTGAACTCAGATTGGAGTGTTACTGAGCATTTTTTCAGCAATTTTTGTTAAAAAACTTTGTTTACAACCCATCGAAGTAAATAAGTGCAGTAATCGTAATTCAGATTGCGACTTACCAAGAGAAAAGAATATAAAAAAAGCGACAGTCAGACTGTCGCTTTCTAAGTGCCATCAAGTGGCGAAACTGTGTTGCACGCATTTGGTGCATCAATGTTCCCTTTGTTTTTCGAGCTTTCCCTGCCAAAAAGAGTTGTTTTTCATCTTCCTGATGAGTTTTGGCTATCCGTTTACTTCCTGTCTACTGAGCAACTTCCTGTGCCTGATCCGTTTCACTGTCTTAACCGTCAGACGAGATGACCATCCTTATCTGATAGGCTCCCTACCTATCTAAATCCCTTTCTAAATCACCAAGCATCCGAGCTACATCCTTGGAGACCTAAACCGTGGTCTTAAATCCTTACATTCACCCCCTGTGAACAACTTCTACTTTACGCCATCCCGCGATGCTCACAAGTAATGAGTTGAAAAAATAATCCGCCTATTTTTCTAAAACATCAAAATTATCATTTAATCAAAAACTTAAAAACACTAACAAGAAAAAGCCAACATCAAGTATGGCAAATGTCTCACAAACTACCGAGCTAACTATCGCTTTCGAACTCAAAGTCGACTGTGATATTTGTCACTAACAAAAATGCCCTAGCGAATTCACTAGGGCATTTTTGTATAAGTTGCTCGAACGATGTAGGGACATCTACCCAATAAACTCAAGATGCAGGATCTTGAGCGATTTAGGTATATTAGTGCAGACCGCCAACGTATTTAGACAGCACTTCGATATCTTCGTCTGTCATTTTCTTCGCGATGTCGCGCATCATGGCATTCATATCATTACCACGGTCGCCATCACGGAATTTTTCTAGCTGAGCTTTGATGTAGTCAGCATGCTGACCAGAAATTTTCGGGAAACCTGAAAGCTCTGTACCATTGCCACGAGGACCATGACATGCAATACATGCGGTTAGGCCACGCTCGGCATCACCAGCGGTATAAAGCGTTTTGCCTTTTGCTACCACATCTTCAGGTGTTGAGTTTTCTGAAACTGGTAGCGAAGCGTAGTAAGCAGATAGGTCTGCGATATCTTCATCGCTCAGTGGCATTGCCATACCACTCATTACAGGATCGTAACGACCTTGTTTACCACCACTTGTCATGCCTAGCTTAAGTTCTTTTAACTGCTTCTCAAGATACTTAGCGTGTTGGCCTGCGAGTTTCGGGTACGTTGTTATTGCACTGTTGCCATCTGCTCCGTGACAGGCGACACAGGTTTGTGATTTTGCTTTACCAGCCTCAATATTACCTTGGGCCCATACTGAGCAACTGGCTAAAAGACTCAAAATTAGCGCTAATTTCTTCATGACATTCCATTATAATTATCAAGCTTCCAGTACCACGGAATGTGAACATACCGCGTACACTCATGGTACAATAGGCGACCTTATGCCGAGCACGGTTATTTTACACATTTTCACAAAAAAGTAATCAATCGACTACACAAAGTCGAGATGGAGTTAACAGTGAGCGTAAAAATTCATTACCAAAATACGCATTTCATCACCAGCGCACCCGATATTCGTCACCTACCGGAAGACGAAGGTGTCGAAATTGCGTTTGCAGGACGCTCAAACGCTGGTAAATCGAGTGCACTTAACCGTCTAACTAATCAAAAAAGCTTAGCCAAGACATCAAAGACACCTGGTCGTACCCAATTAATCAACCTTTTCAAAGTAGAAGAAGGTTGTCACATTGTCGATCTACCTGGATACGGTTTTGCTCAAGTACCGGTAGAGATGAAAAACAAATGGCAGAAATCTTTAGGTGAATACCTACAGAAACGCGAGTGCCTAAAAGGCTTAGTGGTTCTGATGGACATTCGTCATCCAATGAAAGATCTCGACCAGCAAATGATTTTCTGGGCCATCGATAGCCACATTCCTGTGCAAGTTTTGCTAACCAAAGCAGATAAACTAAAAAGTGGCGCACGCAAACAAACCCTGCTGAAAGTTCGCAAACAAGTGGAAACTTTCGGTGGCGACGTTTCCGTTGATGTGTTCTCTTCCCTTAAAGGGTTAGGCGTTGATCAACTGCGCGCAAAACTGGATACCTGGTTTGCACCGGCGCTCGCACACCTGATAGAAGAAGGCGAACTGGATACCCCAGCAAGCGACGAAGAATAATTAACAATATTTGTTAAATTTTTTCGACACGGCCCTACCATTTGGTGGGGCTTTTGTTTATCTGAGCTAAATAACAGGCAATAAAAATCCCCACCTTCCTGGCAGGGATAACGGGAGAGAAAAATTGGTAATTATTGTTATGTGACGAAGCATTGCTGAACTATCGGATGATTTCAATAGCTTAAAAAGCCGCCTAACTTTAGCTTTCGCTTAATCAACTCACAACCATAACCAATAAAGAAAATACAATTCAACAAGTTAGACAGAAAGCTACCCATTTTCCCGTCAACTTAGTTTCCTTCAAGAAAAAATCATAGTGTGATTGGCATAAATTTACAGACTGAATAGTTTGCGAGTTTTTGAAGAAAATTGGAGTGTAGACAATAGGTTAAAGGTGGGAGAAATATAAAGACAAGTCGTTACCAACCCAACACATTGAACAAAAAGAAAAATTTTCTTTCGCCCAATAAAAAACGCCCCAGTCAAAAGCTGACTGGGGCGGCTGAATCAGCCTAATCCAATAACGTGAAACAAAAGGTCTGAAAGATAGAACATCTTACCTCTGTACCCTACGAGTATTAATGTACAACAATTGGTCAGAATTGCAAAGAATTTTTGTAGTTTTTTTTCATGAAATTTTTATTAAGCAACATCAAAGTTAACTTTGCGCTAGCTTTTTTAATCGCAAAAAAAAGCCAGCGTTTGTGCGCTGGCTCATAATTAATTGGTTATTTTGGTCTAAAAGTGACTAATGAGCTTGATCCCAGTTGTCACCGTGCCCTGCTTCTGCAACCAACGGTACTTTTAGCTCTGCTGCAGATTCCATCAATTTCTGTACTTTACTTTCAATTTCGGACAATGATGACTCTTCAACTTCAAAGACCAATTCATCGTGTACTTGCATTAACAACTTCACACGGCCATTGCCTTCTTCCTGAATCCACTGATCAACCAACAGCATCGCTTTCTTAATGATGTCCGCAGCTGTACCTTGCATCGGTGCGTTGATTGCCGCACGTTCAGCAGCTTTACGACGCATACCGTTGCGCGATTTGATTTCTGGTAAATGCAAACGTCGACCAAAAATCGTTTCAACATAGCCCTTATCTGCAGCCGTGCTGCGCGTGTCTTCCATGTACTGCATAACGCCAGGGTAACGCTCAAAGTATTTATCCATGTAGGCTTGTGCTTCGCCGCGAGGGATACCAAGCTGCTTCGCCAAACCAAATGCACTCATGCCATAGATAAGCCCGAAGTTAACGGCTTTAGCACGGCGACGCTGCTCGCTCGATACTTGTTCAATATCCAGACCCATAATTTCTGCCGCAGTTGCCGCGTGAATGTCTTTACCATCACGGAAGGCATCTAATAACGCTTGGTCGCCAGAAAGGTGCGCCATGATGCGCAGTTCGATTTGCGAGTAGTCGACCGCTAAGATTTTATGGCCAGCTGGTGCGACAAACGCTTGGCGAATACGACGGCCGGCTTCGTTACGAATTGGAATGTTCTGTAAGTTCGGATCGGTAGAAGATAGACGACCTGTTGCGGTTACCGCTTGATGGTAAGAAGTATGCACACGCCCTGTTGTTGGGTTGATCATCTTCGGCAGCTTATCCGTGTACGTCGATTTAAGCTTCGCCAAACCACGGTATTCCAAAATCAATTTTGGCAGTGGGTAATCTAAGGCAAGCTCTTGCAGCACTTCTTCATTCGTCGATGGTGTACCTGATGGCGTTTTCTTCACCACCGGTAAACCCATTTTTTCAAATAGGATGGCTTGTAATTGCTTTGGCGAGTTCATATTAAACTCTTGCTCTGCAATTTCATACGCTTTCTTTTCAAGCTCATCAAGGCGAGCGGTAATCTCGACCGACTGCGCACTCAGCTTCATTTCGTCAATAAAGACCCCGGTGCGTTCAATGCGCGAAAGAACTGGCACCAACGGCATTTCAATCTCTTCGTACACTGTCTTCAGGCTTTCATCCTGCTCGATATTCGCAAACAAGCGATTGTGCAGACGAAGGGTCACATCCGCATCTTCTGCCGCGTATGGCGATGCTTGTTCCAACTCGATTTGGTTAAACGTAAGCTGATTTTTGCCTTTACCTGCAATTTGCTCAAAAGAAATGCAACTATGTTGTAGGAAGCGAAGCGCCAAGCTGTCCATATCGTGTTTACCGCCGACACTGTTGTAAATGTACGATTCCAACATCGTGTCGTGCTTGATACCTTTTAGCTCAATGTCATAACGAGCCAATACAGACGCATCATACTTTAAGTTTTGACCAACTTTTGCTTTCGCTGCATCTTCAAGAATTGGCTTAAGCTGTTCTAGAACCCAATCACGATCAAGCTGTTCAGGTGCATCTAGGTAGTCATGTGCAACAGGCACATAAGCGGCAATACCTTCATCGACAGCGAATGACAAACCAACTAAGTTCGCTAGCATGTAATCTAGGTTGTCGGTTTCCGTATCAAACGCAAACAACTCGGCCGTTTGAAGTTTGTCTAGCCACGCATTGAAGGTTTCTTCATCCAGAATCGTTTCATATTGGCTGCGGTCGATTGTCACTGCGGAAGTTTCCATCTCAGCATGAGAAGCAGAGGCTTGAGCAGAGCCAGCAAGCTCAACAGCTTCTACCGACCCAGAACCACCTTCAAGTAGCTCGTTCAACCAAGATTTAAACGTCAGTTGACCATACAACTTCACTAGTTCGTCTTTATTTGGTTCCGCTTTCAGCAGTGATTCTGGCGTTTCTTCAAGTTCAACATCCAATTTAATGGTTGCGAGCTCGTACGACAGCATGGCATTTTCTTTGTTATCGATGAGCTTCTTCGCCATGGTTTTAGAACCACGGAAACCGAGCGCAGCAATGTCATCGAGATTTTCATACAGCTTAGTCAGACCGCCAATACCTTGCAGTAGTGCGGTCGCTGTTTTATCACCCACGCCTGGTACACCAGGGATGTTATCTACTTTATCGCCCATCAGCGCTAGGTAGTCGATGATTAACTCAGGTGGAATGCCAAACTTTTCAACCACACCTTCACGATCCATCACGACGTTCGTCATGGTGTTGATCAAGGTAATATTATCATCCACCAACTGCGCCATGTCTTTATCACCAGTACTGATCAATACAGGCATGCCCTTTTGTGATGCTTGATGCGCCAACGTACCAATGACGTCATCCGCTTCGACACCAGGAACGCAGATTAGTGGTAAACCCATCGCGCGAATAACATTGTGCAATGGTTCAATTTGGCAACGCAGATCATCCGGCATTGGCGGACGATTAGCTTTGTATTCTGCATACATATCATCACGGAAGGTTTTTCCCTTCGCATCGAAAACCACCGCGATGCGCTCAGACGCAAACTGACGCATCATGCTGCGTAACATGTTCACGACACCGTAAACGGCATTAGTTGGAATTTCACCATTACTCATGGTGCCCGGGTAGGCGTGAAAAGCGCGATATAGGTAAGAAGAGCCGTCGATAAGGATCAACGGATTTTCAGGAATACTTGCCATAATTGTCTGTATCCAATTCAGTACTTGAGAGATCTGCCTAGGATGCCATGACTGCTGATCCGAATCTATCTTGTTCGCTCGATCTAGGTCGCGTAAATTTTTCGATTTTATTCACGAAGACAACCTCACCCTGTGGATAACTCTGTTTATAGAAATTATCCACTGGTTATCCAATGATAGAAAACACAAAAAACACACATGATAACTTATTGTTTTTAAATATTTATTTTATAAAACGGCGAGAAGATCAACGATCCTTAAATGATCATCGTGTGTGGAAAAAAATACGAATAGTGACGTCAAATAGAAATCGTAGAAAAGAAAAAAGCGACCCGAATGGGGTCGCCTAGCAGAAGTGGTAAAGCAAATTCTGTAAATAGAGCAGCTTAACCAAGAAGCTATAAATTACACTGGAAGCAATGTGAGCAATGTCGTGTCAAAAAGAATTCGTGCAAGTTCTCGGAAAAATGTTTCATCACTTCTCAACTTTCAGTTAATCAACTTCTGTTAATAAGTCATTCAACGTCCTTGTGAACTCTTCCTCATTCCCTAAGACAGGTTTAATAATAATGATTCTCATTTCGTAGTCAACAGTTAAATGAGAAAAAATCTCATTTATTTTCACATCGCTTTAATGAAATGAACTCGAGATTCACGAAGATTAATTTTTTCTTCAAATTTTTCAATGATATACCCATTTCTCAATAACAATCGAAGCATAGCAGGAAACTGATTTCGAGATTTCACTTTTAACGTGTTATAGCCTTGCTCAGCCGCCCAATCTTCTTGTGCTTCCAAAAGTAATTGTGCCACGCCTTCATTTCGAGCCTCAGGAACTACACCACCTAACCAGCTATAGAAAACACCATCCTCTAATTCGTAACCTATTTTGAAGCCGACAATCGTGCCATTTTTTTCTGCAACGAGGATTAAACTGTTTTTCTCTTCTAAACGTTGAGTCATGGAGTCTACCGTTTCTCCTTTCGAAAATTCGGTAACACGTGCCACAACTTGAAGTGCTTCTTCCAATGTGCCTTCACGAATCAGCATTGTCATTGTTCTCTTCTCCAAAATAAAAATACCCAAGCACCTTGGATTGTTACTGTTGTAATCCGCCTGAGGTTACTTGGGTATATACAGACGAACAACTCTTGTTGGTCTGGTGTTTCTCACTGAGCGATAATTACTCTTCAGTCGCTTCCGGAGTACGATTTAGGTGTTGAGCAGTTTGTGCATTCTCTTCTGCCAACCACTCAGCCACATCTTTCGCAAAGTACGTTAAGATGCCGTCAGCACCTGCACGTTTGAAGCACAGTAGTGATTCCATCACAATTTCGCGCTCTTTGAGCCAGCCATTCATGATCGCCGCTTTATGCATCGCGTACTCACCAGACACCTGATACGCAAACGTCGGTACCTGAAGTTCGGTTTTAACTCGGCGAACTACATCTAAGTATGGCATACCAGGTTTAACCATCACCATGTCCGCACCTTCATTGATGTCTAGCGCCACTTCATGGATCGCTTCGTCAATGTTTGCTGGGTCCATTTGGTAGTTTTTCTTGTTGCCGCCTTTTAGATTTGAAGAAGAGCCAACCGCATCACGGAATGGTCCGTAGTAGTTCGACGCGTACTTAGCCGAGTAAGCCATGATTTGTGTATGAATGTAGCCCGCATTTTCTAATGCTTCGCGGATCTTACCAATACGGCCATCCATCATGTCTGAAGGCGCGACGACGTCAGCACCCGCTTCAGCGTGAGACAAAGCCTGCTTAACCAGTACTTCCGTGGTTTCATCATTCATTACGTAGCCATCTTCATCGATGATGCCGTCTTGGCCGTGCGTCGTGAATGGGTCAAGTGCCACGTCTGTGATCACACCGATTTGAGGAATATGTTCTTTAAGCGCACGTACTGCTCGCTGGACCAAACCTTCTGGGTTGTAGGCTTCAGTAGCACATAAGCTTTTAGCGTCTTGGTTTACGACAGGGAAAAGCGCGATTGCTGGAACGCCTAGATTTGCAAGGTATTGCGCTTCTTCTAGCATTAAATCAATCGACAAACGCTCTACACCCGGCATGGACTCCACGCTCTCACGACGACCTTTACCCATTAGGATGAACATTGGGTAAATCAGATCATTAACAGAAAGTTGGTTCTCAGCCATCAAACGACGACTAAAATCGTGCTTACGTAAACGACGCATACGGCGTGCAGGGAATGGACCTTGAATTGATACAGACACCATTTTCTCCTTGTCTGGACGGTTATGATGATCAAATCATCTGGTGAACAAAATCATATCACTCTTGATGCATGTTGCGAGTGACAATCTGGAAAAAGGTAATGAAAAAAACTGAAAATGACCCAGCACTCACACTCAAGTATACTTCGAATACGAAACCAACCATGAAGCACAGAGAGTAACGATGATCGATACCCACGCGCACATCTATGCCAGCGAATTTGATAACGACCGCGATGAAGTAGTACAACGCGCCTTAGCGCAAGGCATTAATAAGATCCTGTTGCCAAACATCGATCTGGACTCTATTGAGCCCATGCTACAAACCGAAGCGGCATATCCTGACGTGTGCCACTCAATGATGGGACTCCACCCTTGCTATGTGGATAACAACGTTGAGCAAACGTTGGAAATCATCCGCGGCTGGTTTGAGAAACACAAGTTTATTGCGGTGGGCGAAATTGGTATCGACCTGTATTGGGACAAAACCTATCGCGCCGAGCAAGAGATGGCATTCGTGACTCAGCTAAACTGGGCAAAAGAGATGGATTTACCGGTCGTGATCCACACTCGTGATTCGATTGAAGAAACACTCACTTTGCTAAGACAAGAGCAAGATGGTCGTCTGCGTGGTGTATTCCACTGTTTTGGAGGCACTTTAGAAGAAGCGCAAGCAATCAATGAGCTAGGCTTCCACTTAGGCTTGGGTGGCGTATCGACCTTTAAGAATGGCGGGATGGATAAAGTCATTCCACATTTGGATATGCAGTGGGTCATTTTAGAAACCGATTGTCCATACTTAGCGCCTGTACCGCACCGTGGTAAGCGTAATGAACCAGCCTACACTTCTCTCGTTGCACAACGTGTTGCCGACTTGCGTGATGTCGATGTCGCAACTATCGATGCAATAACGACTGAAAATGCCAAAAAGCTGTTTAATATTTAATTCACGAAAATTGAAAAAAGCGACGAAATCAACGTCGCTTTTTTATTACCTAAACTATTGAATGAATGATTCAACCTATTGAAATAATAGAACAACCCACACAAAGTTATTGATAAACATAATAATTAACTAGCAACTCTACTTACCTCTCATATCGCCACTTTACTTCGTCTGTTTTGCAAAACTGTCGACAACTAGACATATTCTTTTTCTATACTGCTTTATGCCCATTAATTAGCACAAATGTAAAACAGCATGAATATGGAAGTTGAAGTGTGTACACATGGTGCTTACTTACAACGCGTACCGCGCAGTTTTTTTCAAAAGCTGCTGGGCATCAAGGAAGTATACGTATGCACAAAGTGTGGTTACGTCATGAAAGTTAAGTAATTAGCCCAAGAAACAAACCAACCGCAAAAAAACGGCTCAATTGAGCCGCTTTTTACATCTACAGTAAACTTATTCTTCGGTTTCAGCTTCTGCCTCTTCGCCTCGACGCGTATAAAAACGCGCAAAGAATAAACCGACTTCAAACAGTAAACACATCGGAATAGCGAGTAAGGTTTGCGAGATCATGTCTGGTGGCGTTAACACCATACCTACGACAAACGCCGCCACAATGATATAAGGCCGTTTCTGTCTTAGATCTTCTGGTGTGGTGGCCCCAGTCCAACACAACAAAATAATCGCAACAGGCACCTCGAATGCGATACCAAACGCCATAAATAGCGCCAGCACAAAGTCGAGATAACTCGAGATATCAGTTGCAAACTCTACCCCACCAAGAGAGATAGCGGTAAAGAAGCCAAACACCAATGGGAATACCACAAAGTAGGCAAATGCCACTCCACAGTAGAACAATAGCGAACTAGAGAACAGCAACGGCATGATCAAACGACGCTCATGTTTGTATAAGCCAGGAGCAACAAAGGCCCAAACTTGATACAAAATAAACGGCACCGCAATAAATACCGAAGCGATTAACGTCAACTTCAGTGGCGTGAAAAAGGGTGAAGCCACATCCGTAGCAATCATGGTTGCGCCTTCAGGTAGACGCTCTACTAAAGGTGCGGAAACAAACTCGTAAATGTGGTTAGAGAAATAAATTAGTCCGACAAACACCACCAACACTGCCAAAATTGAGCGCAGTAGTCGGTTGCGAAGCTCCAACAAATGACTAATTAAAGGTTGTGTCTGCTCGACGGTAGACATGGCAAACCTCTTATTAAAAACCAGATCAAAAAGGAGCTACCAATCACTAGTAGCTCCTCCTAATGAGACTATTCGGCTTTCTTATCTGCCGCTGTAACCTTGCTCTCTTCCGCTTTCTCTACCTTTTCTGCTGCTGGCTCTGTTTTTACAGGCTCAGCCTCTGAATCGGTGTTCTTTGCGTAAGGACGATTTACAGATTGCGCTGCCTTCTTCAATTCTTCGACTGAAGATTTCAACTCAGGGGACAAATCATCCATCCCCATTTGTTCTGCTTTGCGCAAGTTTTCTTGCAGCTCTTGGACTTTCAGCTCGTGTGACAATTCGTCTTTGACGCTATTTGCCATACTCTTAGCGGCACCGATAAAGCGAGACACGCTGCGAATAGCATGAGGCAAACGCTCCGGCCCAAGAACGACCAGACCAACAACAGATATTAATACCAGTTCCCAAAAACCGATATCAAACACGTTTTACGCCTGCTCTTTGTCTTTTTTCGTTTCAGGAGCAGCTTCTTTTTTCTGCTGCTCTTCTAGACTTTTTGGTTCGAAGTCTGCGTCTTTGTCATTTTTCGCAGGTTCATCTTCGCTCATCGCTTTTTTGAAGCCCTTAACGGCACCACCCAGATCGCCACCGATACCGCGTAGTTTCTTAGTTCCGAATAGCAATACAACAATTACAGCAATGATTAGAAGTTGCCAAACACTGATACCACCCATTCTCTTTACCTCGGGTCTTTAAATAAACAAAAATATTTCAAGAGTTTAACGTCTATTGACGATAAGCTCGCCAACTAAGCAGCCAAAATGTGACACCTGCGATACCGCTGGCCAACGAAAGCTGCTCAAAAGCATTGTTCACCAATATTGCCGAGCATACGACTAAAGTGGCGCCAACGCCAAATAAAAACTTTCCTGTCGCCTGCTGGCGCTTGCTCTGACGATACCCTTGGTAAAGCTGATCCATTCGTTGGTTCATCGCTTTACCTTGTTTCAGGCTATCGTAAAGCAGCTCTGGCAGTTCCGGTAACTTCTCCGCCCAAAATGGTGCGCGATCTTTAATCGCATTCACCAAAGCTTGCGGCCCAACTTGATTCATCATCCATTCTTCAAGGAATGGTTTTGCGGTCTCCCACAAATCAAGCTGAGGGTACAGCTGCCTACCAAGACCTTCCACGTACAGCAGCGTTTTTTGCAGCAATACAAGTTGTGGCTGAACCTCCATGTTGAATCGACGTGCCGTGTTGAACAAATTCAACAGCACATGACCAAAGGAGATTTCGCACAGTGGCTTAGCAAAAATAGGCTCACACACAATACGAATCGCGAACTCAAACTCATCGACATTGGTATCGGCAGGCACCCATCCTGAATCCACATGTAACTCCGCCACTCGGCGGTAGTCTCGATTGAAAAACGCCAGGAAGTTTTCCGCCAGATAACGCTTGTCTTCACTATTAAGTGTACCAACGATTCCGCAATCTAGCCCGATCCACATTGGGTTCTCTGGGTGTTCTGGTTTGACGAACACGTTCCCCGGATGCATATCGGCATGGAAGAAGCTGTCTCGGAACACCTGAGTGAAGAACACACTCACGCCGCGCTCCGCGAGCAATTTCATATTGGTGCCATTTGCTTTCAAGCCTTCAATATCAGAGACTTGAATGCCATATATTCGCTCAGAAACCATGACAGTTTCATTACTGAAGTCAGGAAAAACTTCAGGAACATACAATTCTTCGCTGCCTTCAAAGTTGCGGCGCAACTGAATGGCATTCGCCGCTTCACGTCGTAAGTCGAGTTCATCAAGCAATGTTTTCTCGTACTCACGCACGACTTCAACTGGTTTTAAACGACGTGCTTCAGGCATCGCTCCGGCGACTATACGCGCCATTCGGTGCATCAGTTTTAGATCTGAATCAATGACCGGGCGAATATCTGGGCGGATAACCTTTAATACCACTTCTTGGTTAGAGTCTTTTAAACGCGCAGTATGCACCTGAGCAATCGACGCAGACGCCAGTGGTTTGATATCAAACTCGGTAAACCAGTTTTCTAACGGGCCACCTAATGCTTGCTCCATCTGCTTTTTTGCTAGCTCACCATCAAATGGCGCCACTTGGTCTTGAAGCAAAGCTAGGGGATCAGCAATATGCGGAGGAAATAAGTCACGGCGCGTTGACATCATCTGGCCGAACTTAATCCAAACCGGCCCCAGCTCTTGCAACGCTAAACGCAGACGCTCACCGAGTGGCTTTTCTGGATGCTTGTTCTTAATCCAGAACAGGCTTTTGCGCAGTAATAACGGAGCTTTGGTCAGTTGGTGATCGGGAAGCAGCTCATCTAAGCCGTATTCCAGTTGTACTTTGGCGATGTGGTATAAGCGCTTTAGTTCTGCTGGCGTCATGGTTTCTCCAATGCCGGCTTATCTGCATCCAGCTTATTCAGCAAAGCAGTCAAGCGTGCTTCAACGCGAGAAGCCTGGCTACGAACCTCATCAACCTGGTCGCAAAAATACGCCACTTCTAGAGGAGCAGGTGCCAACTTCCACTCTTCAGTCACTACTTGCGCAAGATGACGCTGGTGTTTCTCTGCTTGAGATGCGAGGAAGTTGCCTATGTTTTTTGAACCTTGCACAAAGGTATGTGCGGCGACATCGCCAGTTACGCGAGACAACCACTCTTCAACATCTGGCTTGCAATCCACCATCAACTGAGAGAATTTCTGCGCCAATTGAATATCGCCTTCAAGCTCAAGTTTATCTTGTTTAATAAGGCGAGTGATGTTGGCCTGGTCACGCAGCTCTGGCAACACGCTCAAGTTGAGCGATAAGTAGCAGTTAGGCTGCCCTTCGTAATGACCGAGCACATCAATTTGCTGACTAAAAACGAACGTCAGTGTTTTATTGATCTCTTTCAGGTGAACTTGAATAACTTGACCTTTTAGACGCGCTAAACGACGGCCCAATGCAGGGTCGTCTTTGATCAGAGTATTCAGTGACGTTTCAATCACAGCGGTGATAAGTGGTTCAAATGGCATGCCGTTAACCCTTAGAATTTATAACCGCGATGCAAAGCCACAATACCACCAGTTAAGTTGTAGTATTTGGTGTTTTCAAAACCTGCGTCTTGCATCATGCCTTCCAGCGTTTCTTGGTCTGGATGCATACGGATTGACTCCGCTAGGTAGCGGTAACTCTCTGAGTCATTCGCAACTAGCTCACCGATTCTCGGCAACAAGTGGAATGAATATGCGTCGTATACTTTCGATAACGGCTCTAGCACTGGTTTCGAAAATTCTAGCACCAATAGACGGCCGCCTGGCTTCAGTACGCGGAACATTGAACGAAGCGCTTTGTCTTTGTCAGTCACATTACGCAAACAAAAACTGATGGTGATGACATCAAAATAGTCATCTGGGAACGGCAGTTCTTCTGCGTTGGCTTGAACGTAATGCACGTTACCCACAATTCCGTTATCGCGCAGTTTATCGCGGCCAACGTTAAGCATTGAATTATTGATATCAGCAAGGATGACATGGCCTTCATCGCCAACAATGCGCGAGAATTTCGCCGTTAAATCACCCGTACCACCACCTAGGTCAAGAATACGTTGGCCAGGGCGAGCGCCACTACAATCGATAGTGAAGCGCTTCCAAAGGCGGTGAATACCACCAGACATCAGGTCATTCATGATGTCGTATTTTGTTGCCACGGAGTGGAATACTTCGGCAACCTTAGTCACTTTTTCGTCTTTTGCCACTGTAGAGAAACCAAAGTGGGTGGTTTCATTCTCTAACGCTGTATTGGATTGCAAACTTGTGTCCGTCATTCTAATTCCTCTTAGGCAGCGCTTTCTCTCTGCGGGGCGTTTGCTGACAAATAAAATCGCCCACTGCACTGCGGGCGATTAGTTTACTTTATCCTCAGCCGGATGTCTTTCTACTAACGGGTCATTTTCTGAAAATGAATCACTCTGCGCTAACTGTGCGAGGTCAGAAGAAATTGGTCGTTTGATTTCAACCCCAAGGTGCTTAAAGCTTTCGGCTTGACGAATCACATTCCCGCGCCCTGTGGCAAGCTTGTTCATTGCGCCTTGATAGCTTTGATTCGCCTTATCCAGCGCACCGCCGAGCCCTTCCATGTCGTCCACAAACAATCGTAATTTGTCGTAGAGTTTTGTCGCGCGCTGCGCAATCATTTTGGCGTTTTCATTCTGGCGTTCATTGCGCCATAGATTATCAATGGTGCGCAGTGCCACCAGCAACGTTGTTGGGCTCACCAAAATGATGTTTTGCTCCATCGCGTCTTTGATCAAACTTGGATCGGCTTGAATCGCGACTTGGAACGCAGGCTCAACCGGAATAAACATCAGCACATAGTCCAAACTCTGAATACCTTTGAGTTTGTGGTAGTCCTTCATGCTTAAACCCTTAATGTGCGCACGCAGTGCGGCTAAGTGCGCACTCAAAGCCTGATCTCGCTCAGCATCAGTTTCGGCGTTGAAATAGCGCTCATAGGCAACCAGCGCCATTTTAGAATCCACAACCACTTGTTTGTTTTGTGGGAGATGAACAATCACATCAGGTTGGTAGCGCTTGCCTGCTTCATTTTGCAAATTCACCTGAGTCTGATATTCGTGCCCTTCACGCAGTCCCGACTCGGCAAGTACCCTCGCGAGCACCACTTCGCCCCAGTTACCTTGCTGCTTGTTGTCCCCTTTCAACGCTTGGGTCAAATTAACCGCTTCTCGCGTCATTTGCTCATTCAAACGTTGCAGGTTTTTGAGCTCATGCACTAAGGTATGGCGCTCTTTAGCTTCTTGGCTAAAGCTGTCATTAACGTGCTTTTTGAATCCTTCTAGCTGCTCTCGGAGCGGTGACAACAAACCTTCCAAACTCTGACGGTTTTGCAAGTCGACCTTCGCGGTTTTTTCTTCAAACAGTTGGTTGGCCAAGTGCTCAAATTGCTGTTTCAGGCGCGCTTCCGCTTGCTCTAGAATTTGCAGTTTTTCGGCATTGGCTTGGTTGATTTGCTCATGACGTGCTTGCTGCTCACGCAGTTGCGTTTCTAGACGTGATTTGTGCTCACGCATCTGACCAAGCTCATCAAAGTATTGTTGGCGCTCTTGCTTTACGGCCTCGAAGTAACGCAGTTTTTCCATTGCGGCCATCAGCTTTCCGTGTGTTTGGCGTACTTCAAACGCGGCTTTATCGCGCTCATCATCTAATTCATCCAACTCTTGCTGGGCATCGGCAAGGCTTTGTTTAACCTGTTCAAGCTGCTGTTGGTGAAGCTGCTTTTCTGAAACAAGTTGTTGTTCGAGAAGCTGAGTTTGGGTGATAAAACGCTGTTTCACCCACCAACCGACGGCGACACCACTAAGCGTGGCAGCACAAAGAGAAGAGAGAATGAGAGATTGGTACTCAAGAATCCATTGCATAATAGCGAGTTAGCCTGTGTTTTGTATCTATAACAATGGTATTTAGACACTGGATAAATGTCCAGTTTGTTGGATGAAAAATCCTCGCATACACTAGGCCTTCCTATAATATTCTTTCTTCCGCTCAAATTAACTGAACCGAGCGGCACATCATCACGCAGAGGCATCATGAACGAGCGTCGCGCCCTAGGATTTGGGCTCTCAGCAGTATTACTTTGGTCTACCGTTGCAACCGCATTTAAACTCACGTTGGCAGAATTTACGCCAATCCAAATGCTGTGCATTGCCAGTATCGTCTCTGCGATTGCGCTGACGATAATCTGTGGTGTGCAAGGCAAGTTGGGCCAATTAAGTGCCACCTTCCTCTCAAACCCTTGGTATTACCTACTGCTTGGGTTGATTAACCCCTTGGCGTATTACGTCATTCTCTTTAAAGCGTATGACTTGTTGCCTGCATCCCAAGCCCAAGCGCTCAACTACAGCTGGGCCATTACCTTGACGCTAATGGCTGCTGTTTTCTTAGGGCAGAAGATCCGAGCTAAAGATTGGCTCGCTTGCGGTTTTAGCTATGTAGGCGTGATTGTGATTGCCACGCAGGGCAATGTTCTCGGCATGCAATTCGAGAGCCCGTTGGGCGTGGGACTGGCGCTGCTATCGACACTGTTGTGGGCTGGTTACTGGATTTTAAACACCAAAAATAAGGCCGACCCTGTGGTTGGTGTATTACTTGGTTTTTTGGTCGCTATTCCATTTGCCATTGGTTTAAGTATTTATGAAGGTGCGAGCTGGCAGGCAATCTCAATTAAAGGCTGGGCAGCGGTGACGTATGTCGGGCTATTTGAAATGGGGATTACTTTCGTCCTATGGCTAAGCGCCCTCAAATCGACGCAAAACACAGCCCGCATCAGTAATCTGATCTTTGCTTCGCCATTCATCTCACTGATGCTATTGGCAACCATCATTGGTGAAGAAATTCATCCATCAACCTTGATTGGTTTAATACTGATCATCAGTGGATTAGTGGTCCAACAAGTATCGTGGGGTAAAAAAACCAAAGCCATGAGCACTTCTCAATGATGAACAAAAAACCTCAATAAACGATGCAATGAGTTGGATAAAAAAGAGATGTAGCTAACAGTTTAATGATAGAAAGCGCCTTACGCTGCTGGGAATTACCTAAGCGTTGGATACGATACCAACACGGCCCAATAGCTTAAGCTAGATTCTAATACCACTATCTTTGGGCGCTTCAGGACACGTTATTAATTATGTTTCGCTTCGCTATTCCTTCGCCTTTGATGGCAGACTGGCAACAGGCTCTGCAACAATGCTGTGATGCTACTCAAGCTCAGGGACAACTTTATACTCTGAGCGATACCCAGCAGTGGCTATCAACTGAGGTGTCCACCTCGGTTCAAAATCATTGCGCTATCGTCGAAGTGGTAGTGCAAGTTGCCGATCAATTTAAACTGACAGACTTGACGATAAGCCACACATCCTTTGGACAGCAAACCTTGAGCATAGGTCCAATTTGGCTACCAAATGGCGATCTGTTTGCCGTATTAGCGCTAACTCACCCTGACGATCAAATCACGGTAGTATCTGCTTGGCTGAGTGCATTAGTGGGGCGAATGAGCTTTGATGTCAGCTCACACTACCAGCAAGAACGAACACGCCATCAAACTGCAGCGACCACACCATTACCGACGCTGCAAGAGTTTATCGACTGTCTTGAAGACCATATTTGGATAAAAGGCATGGATGGTCTTTATTCGATGACCAATCGAAGCGTAGAAAATGCGTGGCAAAAGACCAACAGTGAGATCATCGGCAAAGATGATTTCGCACTATTTAGCCACGAGCGAGCAGAGAAGTTCATTGAGGCCGATAACTTGGTCGTGGCGACAGGCACGCTGAACATCGTCGAAGAATGCCGCCAAATTGATGAAAACAATAACCCAACTTGGCTAGAAACCATTAAGTCTCCTGTTCGTGATAATGACGGAAACTTAATTGGTATTCTGGGCATGACGCGCAACATCACACGCCGGAAAATGGTCGAAACGCAACTCTCATTGGCGTCCAAAATTTTTAATAATTCACAAGAAGGCATGGTCATTACTGATCGCAATGCCAACATCATTGATGTAAACACAGCCTTTACTCAAATCACCGGCTATCGCTCTGAAGAGGTGATTGGAAAGAACCCCAGAATTCTGCGCTCAGGTCATCATGACCAAGGCTTCTATAAACAGTTGTGGCATCAACTCGAAACCAAAGGTCAATGGAAAGGCGAGTTCATCAACCGAAAGAAAGATGGCAGCATTTACCCGCAGTTAGCGACCATTAGTGCCGTAATGGACGATAAAAATCATCTCATTAACTACATCTGTGTATTTGAAGATATTTCCGTGCGTAAAGCGCACGAAGAAAAACTGCAGCGCATGGCCTTTTATGATCCGTTAACGAATCTACCTAATCGCACCCATTTACTTAGCTTGCTTGAGCAACACATTGAAACCGGGCACAAGAACCAACAGACGTTTGCCACCCTATTTCTGGATATCGACCATTTCAAGCACATCAACGATAGCATGGGTCACTTTTGTGGTGATCAGTTGCTGTCTAAGTTGGCTATCCGTCTGCAAGATATTCTTCACTTAAATGCGCATGTGGCTCGTATTGGCGGCGATGAGTTCGTGATCATTTTGCCGGACGTCCACAGTGATGTGGCTTTGCTGGAAACCGTCGGCGATATTCTCAGCGTTTTCCAACAACCGTTCGACTTGGCAAACCACGACTCACTGCGCGTCTCGACCAGTATTGGCATAGCCTTATACCCAAGAGACGGCCAAGACAGCGAAACCTTACTCAAAAACGCAGATACAGCAATGTACTTAGCAAAGAAAAATGGGCGCAACGGCTACGCATTTTACTCGCCAGATTTAACCGATAAATCGGTATCCCATGTGCGCATTCAATCTGCTTTACATCAAGCGATAGAAAAGCAGCAACTTCGATTAGAGTTCCAGCCACAATATAACTTGGAGCAACATGCGATTGTTGGCGTTGAAACCTTATTACGCTGGCAGCACCCCGAATTTGGCCTTGTACCACCAGCCGACTTTATTCCAATTGCAGAAAAAACGGGGCTTATCCAAAGCATTGGCGAGTGGGTCTTGCTACACGCTTGTCAGCAAGGAAATGCTTGGCTGGAACAAGGCGTTGAGTTTGGCAGAATTGCGGTTAATGTGTCGGCATTACAGCTTCAGCAATCGAATTTCATTCAGAGATTGAGCGATATCCTCAATCAAACTGGTTTCCCTGCTCAACGGCTGGATTTGGAGATCACCGAGAGCTTTTTACTGATCGACCCTCAACAAGCCATTGCGTCGTTAAATCAACTAAGAGAGTTAGGCATCGAGATTTCTCTGGATGATTTCGGCACAGGCTATTCGTCTTTGTCTTATTTGAAAGGTTTACCCATAAATAAGCTGAAAATTGATCGTTCGTTTGTCAGTGATGTACCCAGCAACAGCGATAGCAATGCGATTGTGAATGCGATTATCGCCATGGGCAAAACACTGTCATTGAAAGTGGTAGCGGAAGGAATAGAAACTCAGGAGCAAGCCGATTACTTGTTCGAAAAAGGCTGTGTTTACGGTCAAGGGTATCTTTTTAGCCGACCTGTAAGTGCGGAAAAACTTTTTCGTTGAGCCAGCTTGTAGCCCAAGTCATTCTCGTGGAGCCATATCCTCGGGGATGGTTTGTCTTGGTTGACTTTGAGTTGATTGACACAACTCTAGACGCTCAACCAAAATATTAATGCAGACCAATAGCGGTACACCGATTAAGAGCCCCATACCGCCCCAAAGCCAACCCCAGAACACGAGCCAAACGAAGATCACTAACGGATTTAAGTTGAACCTTTTCCCTAATAACGTTGGCGTAACAAACTGGCTTTCAATCAAGTTGATCAACAAATAGATAGACACCACAGTGAGCATAAAACTGGCCGACTCCAACTGCAGATAAGCCACAAAACCGAAACTCACCATGGAGATGACAGGGCCGAGATACGGCGCAAAATTCATCACGCCAGCAAACGCGCCCCACAAGAATGGGTCCTCAAGGCCTAAAACAAAAAACACCGCCCCAACACTCAATCCAAGTCCCGCATTCACCAACGTGATAGTGCCAATGTATCGAGATAGGTCTTTCTGTAGTGCTTTGACCAGTTCAATCGCTTGGCGCTGCTTGGCAAACCCATGCAAGTACGACACTGACTTTCGAAATAAGCTGCGTCCATGATTGAGCATAAAATAAACCATAAACAGCACGATCATCGCTTGTGTCAAAATGGTCGGCGTCGTGGTCGCGAGTGTCTTCACCAAAGAAAATACGGTGTTATTCCCGACTTCATCCATACCCATATCGCTGGCAATATTCAGCGGCGTATTAAGGTGATCCGCCGAGGCTTGAGTCACTTCACTCACTTCTTGCGACACATTTTTCACGATACTGGGTAGTTCAGACCACCACTGCTTAGCTGGCTCCGACATGGCAGCAAGGCCAATAATTGAAGCACCAACCAAGAATGACAGAGTCACCACGACGGTAATCGCGCGCGGTAAACCTTTGTCTTCAAGATAATTAATGAAAGGACTGCATAACAGAGAAATAAAGGTACTAAGCACAATAGGTAACAAGATTGGCTTAGCAAAATACAACCCTGGAACGAGCAATAAGACAAGAAGGGTTGCACCAATCGCGGTGTTGGCAGGGATGTTCAATTTCGCTGTCATAAAAAGGCTCAAGGTCGGTAGGAATCATTATCGGCGAAAGTCGTTATTGGGGTTGCTCGACTTCTGTTTGTGTCGCGGTCTCTTCTGTCGAAGCAGTAGTGCCTGCTTGTGGTTCAGCATTTCGCTCTTGTTCTACGCCCGACTGGTCAGAAGACGCGGCCCTAACTGGCTTGGCAAGCGAATCCGTTAGTTCGGAGACACTACTCGCCAATAGCCCCATGGAAGAAATAGAGGAAGTCAGTCGAGACAATCGACCCGCTTTGGCAGCGGTAACGGCAACGACAGCACTAATACCTAGCGTCGTCCAAGGATTTTCTTTCACAAACTTCTTAGTGGTAAACGTGAACATTTCCATCGACAAGCAGCATTGCTCTAAAGATGCCTTACCTTCCATCCGCTTGATTCGCATGGCTCGATTGAGCTTTTGTAGCGAGCGCATCCCATCCCTCCTGCAACTGTTCTGTCGTATTTTTGAATCCAAGGAAACCAACTAAACGCTTCTGCCACCAAGCTAAAGACAATAATGCCAAACCTAAGGACGCAATAAATACGCCCACTGCAACATACACGTTAGCGGTCAGCTGATAAGCCACAACACCAGAAGCAAGGCACAAACTGAACACGAACAATACCGACAATAAGGTAAAAACAATGGCGCACAGCAAAATCTGTCGCGCTGCGGACGCATTAATTTTCACCTCCAAGAGGAACAAATCCAACGTTGAACCCGACCACGCTTTCAGCGATTGAGTCAATTGGTCCAGTTGTGAAAGAATACTGCTCAAACCATTGATGGTTTGTTGGATATCCTGCTCTTCTGCCCCACTTGGGGCTCGACCGCTGTCTGCTGCGGCCGAGCCCGGTTGCTGGTTGGTGACTTGTCCGGAATTATTCATTGGAACCCTCGCCTTCTGTTATGTGGCTTAATCCGTTGGACCGTGATTATTTGATCAGCTTCGAAACCGCCCAACCCGCAAGGAAGGCACAACCAATGCTCAGCAATGGACGCTCCTTGATAACGTTCTCTGCCGACTTGGTCGCCTGCTGAACGTGTTCCGCGCCCACATCAAATTTCTCTTTAGCTTGGTCTTTCATTGCGCCGACGGCTTCCGTCGTAGCTTGCTCCGCTAAGTGATATGCTTCTTCTAACTGCTCTTGAGGTTTTACTGTGCTTTCTTTTGTTGTAGCCATAACTAGCCTCCGTTGATGAGTTGAGTAGTAAATCAAGTGAAACAACTTTTGAACTCACTTACTCACTACAAAGCCATATCCGTGCCAAAATCATAAGTATTTGTTTTTATTTGATTTTTGTTTTGTTTCACGACAAATCCTTATCTGTACGTGTAATTCTTTCCAGACTTCCCCCAACATTCTTGTAATTTTTTCTTAGCGCCTCGTCTGCAACCCTCCAATTCTTGCGCAATAAACTCATAACCAATTGATTAATAGAAAAATAACATTCATTGGCATACAACCTGCAACTAAAGATGAAACATCTGTGTTTGTTCCCCATACGTACAAACACTCCCATCACCAACCAAATCAGGAGTGAGATATGAAAAATGAAAATATCGCCTCAATCATTGAGCTTATCGAGAGCGGAAATGACATTTACAACAAGGCCATTGAGAACATTGACAACACTTCTTTGAATAATGTGTTGGTAGAACTGCTTAGAGTACGTGAGCGAGCGGTGCTTGAGCTTACTCCCTACACATTGGCAAATAACCAGGAAGACTCTGCCGACGACACTCCGGTTTCCTACACCATTAAAGCGCGTGAGGTATACAGCGATGTGATGAAGGAGGTGTCTTCTGACAAAGAGTCCATGTATTTGGAACAGCTCGAAGGTGTTGAAAGCAAGGTGCTCAAAGAGATTGAAAACCTAATTACTAGCCACCCAGAGCAAGCGGATAATTCGGTTCTACTGAAAGTTCGCAGTGATATCAAAAGCTGTAAAGAAAAGCTCAGCAGCATCAGCCTTATCAGCTGATCCTTAGTGGTCGCCTTTGCAATCAAGCGCTGGCAGAGAAAATGGCCAACTCGTTTTGGCCATTTCTGATAAGACCACAGGCACCTCAATACAACCAAAACTAGAAAACACTAAACCGAGTAATCAACACGGTAGTCATAAATAAAGAGGTCAGTATGACATTGGATAATAATCGAGTAAGGGAGCTACTCGTAAAAATGACACACCATCGCCAAACGTGTTTGCCTCTCGTTAATCCGCAATCGCATATGACACTCGCAAGAGCGGCGTATCGATTCGTTAAAATAGAAAAAGTGATGATCAAAAAGATGGCGAAGTTGTTCTTCGACCAAGATGGTGAACAATTCATTGCAGAAAATGCCACCGAATACGGCGTTGCCGAATTAGGTAATTACAAAGAAATGCATTTCATGAACAAGTTGTTGTTAGATGATTTAAAAGCGCTACTCAGAGCCATTGACGACACCAACTTAACGGCGCTTGTTTCTTACTGGTTAGCTGCTTTACAAGTCGAAAACGATGAAATTGAAAAGCACTTACCCCAGGGTGAGTAGTCATACTCACCCCCTTCTTCCTTTCACTTCGAGAACGATAAATAGACGCTCTCTCAGATACAAAAAATGCCGATATAAAAAAGCCGCTGCACCTACGCAGCGACCTTATTGGTTCCCTCAAAACTATGACTAAACCGGTAAACAAAGGCGCGCTATAAAGCACTAGGCAAATCGCGCATTATCCACTGCTTATCTGTTTTAAAGCTAAGCCGATTTACTTCTCCCGCTTGGGACAAATACATTCAACGATTTTGGACGAAGCTTAATCGCTAATTGCTCATCAGAATAAAGCTCACCATCAATCACATACTCAATCGGTTTGTTCGCAGAAATAGTGACATTCTGAGCCGTCGCGTATTGAAAATGAGTCGATTCCTCCTGCGCACCTACGCTGGTTAATGTCAGATCAGACAATGCGATGAGGCGTCCGCCTAAAGATTCGGTGTTATCTAAATACGTGATATGCAGCTTGCCATCGTCAGGCTGCGGAGCACCACCACCTTGCGCGAGCAACGTACTAAAAGGAGCGATGTTCGCAACGACAAAGCTATGAACTTCTAGCGTTTGTGATCCATTTTCGCGGTTTTCATCTTCAAATGGCGCATCCATCGCAACGGTCAACGTTTGCGTATCTTCCGCCACCACCGCGTTAAAAAAGCCCGTTAAGTAGGCCAATTGTCCAAAGGTGTTTTTCTCTTCTCGCTGCGCATGCTCGATCATTTTCTGCTCTAGTCCAATACCTAGGACTAACAATATAAGCCTCTGATTACACTCCGCCGTATCAATACGTTGGCAGTGACCTGCTAGCAATGCTTCACACGCTTTTTCAACTGGTGAGAATTTTGCGCCAACTCCATAGAGCACATGACATAACGCATTGGCGGTTCCGAGCGGAACAATACCGAGTTTGATATCGGTACCTACCAGCTGGCTCGCCACTTCCGTCACTGTGCCATCGCCACCCGCTACGATAATTTGCTTAGCCCCACTTTCTTTTGCCTGTTGTGTTAGCTGCTCAGCGCTGAGATTTGTGGTGGTTTGATGAATACTCAAGCGATATTTTTTGGTTAGTTCACGAATCAAGTGCTGTTCGTTTTCCTCCCATTTGCCGCCACCTGCAACAGGGTTAACCACCATCCAAGTGGACTGATCCAGACCCAGTACGCCTTTTTCACTTATCGCTCGTAACGTTTTGATCTGCAATTTATTCAATCTCGCGGTACTGCGCACGTCATTGATTTTTTTCATCACAGATTCAACCGTCAGCGACGGATCTTTGCTCAGTAGATACGCCGCAACAACAAACACCGATCGACCACGCCCTAACGCACAATGCACAACCACAGCTCGCGAGCACGAGATTTGCGTATCAATCCAGTTAATCGCATGGCGAAGGCGCTCTAGCGTTGGGGCTTTGTGGTCGAGTACCGGAATCGAAAGGTAATGAAACTGCTTGTCGGTCATCGCACTTTCAAGCCCAGCAAACTCTGCGGTGACATCGACAATACAAGAGATGTCATTGGATTCGAGAAAATCTAAGTCACTCTGAAATAGCCGACGGGAGAGGTATAAATTATCGCTGACTTTTTGGATCGGAGGCACAGTATCGCGCCGTCTTTCCCAGGCATTATATGCTCTAGCGCCCAGTAAAAAGGGGATGAATGCCCAGCGGATCCACCTGACAATCTTGCCGTCTTGGTTTTTTCTAAAAATGGAGGGAATGTCGAAAACGTAGGCTACGCTGACTAATGCTAAAGAAAGAGATACCCATAAGAACAACAGGCTAACCATGATTTGGGGAATATAAATAGCGGCCAATAAACTGATCAGAGCGCCAAGAATATAATATTTGATGATAAACATTCGCTCTCCTTGCCTTCAGCGAGTGCGCTTTTTTAGTGAAAGTGAGAATAAGCTGGTTTTAGTTTAGGCTAATTAGCTTGGTAAACGCTTTGATTGGGCCCCTTCCCGTGCCGAAATGGCACGAAAAGGACCAATACTCCACCTAACTAGCCATTTCTTCGACGTAGCTATCCGCTAGTTTCATTTTCTGCTGATCGGTCATCACCTTACCGGCCAATTGGAAAAAACGCTGCTCTTCTTCTTCGAGGTGGTGCAATACTTTGTGACGCAAAGTTTTCATGAGGTTGAGCCATGCTGGCGAGCTCATGTCGGTTGCATCAAGCTGTGCAATCACTTTATCAATCTCGTGGTGCTCTGCGATGCCATGACGAGTAAGATCGATGGTTTTATCGCTCTCGATTAAAGGCGCGTAGAAAAAACGCTCTTCTGCGGCGGCGTGCTGTTCGAGTTCATCCTTCAGATTGTGGTAAAACTCTTCGCGTGCAGGGGAATCTCCAGACGTTTCCATCAGAGCATCGAGTAAAAGGCGTTGCTTTTCATGACTCTCTTTTAGTACATCAAATATGTTTTTCATCTTTGACTCCTCACTGATTGTAAACACTTGGGATAAAAGGAAGGGCGGTGATTGACCGCCCTTCTCTTACATTGCTGTGAACAAAAAGCTGACCTGACTCGACTAACAATCTTGGTCTTCTGCGTTCAAGTTCTCTTTAATATTTTCACACTCATCTTCAATCGCATTTTGAGTTTCTTCGGCGGCTTCATCTATCTTCTTGCCTGCCTGTTCCATTGGCCCTTCTTCACTACAAGCAGCCAGTGCGAACACCAAACCAAATACTGCGGCGATACGGTAAATTAATGACGTAAGTCGCATGAAATCTCCTATCTATTTACGTTTTTTCTTCCTAGCAGAATAATCACTATTGATACAATTAATGACAATAGGAATAGGTAAAATATCACTTGCGCGATAGAGGCCGCCGCCCCTGCAATACCAGTAAAACCTAGTAGTGCAGAAACCAGTGCCAAAGCCAGAAAAATAAACATCCAACGAACCATAGTGTTACCTCCTAATAAAATTGGGTTAGGTCACTCGGCTCGTTATTATTGAACCACTTCTAGCTTATCAATCACCTTATTTACATCATTGGTATTATTTGCAATTGAAAGTGCAAGATCATGCTCCGCATCTGAATTAACCTTACCTGCCAACGTTACCGTTTTACGTTCCGTCGTTACATCAATGTCCGTACCACTTACATTGGTATCCATCAGTAGGCGCGTTTTAACTATAGTCGTGATTTTAGAGTCGGTCAGTGTGGCTAATGCCTCTGAATCGGTTTCTTTCTTACCTTCATTCACCACTGACAATTCGTTATTTACTTCTTTCACACCATCAAGACCTGTTACAAGCTCTTCGGCAAGCGATTTTTCAAGGTCATTGTTTACCGAACCAGAAAGGGTAACTACCTGATTTTCAACATCGGTGTTGATATCAAAAGAGTTAAGGTTACTGTTTAGCAGCAGCGTCGTTTCAGCTTTACCATCTAGCCAAGCGTCCATGGATTCTTTTTCCCATTTATCACTCGCTAAGACTGCTGTAGATGAAGTAGCAAGAACTGACGTAAGTACAATTTTAGCTGCGATGTTATTCATGGTAATTCTCCTTTATTGACGTTGTATTTCCATAGGAGCAAACCATGTGCCAAGTTTGTAACTTGTTATTTTTAAAGGAATAATAAAAACAAGACATAAAAATAAGACGAACAAGACAATATAAGTATGAATTATTTACACAGAAGAAATGTAATTTTTAATCGTTAATAATTTCGCAATCAATTACATAATACGCCAATAAAAGATGAGACATTATTTCTTCGACTTCACTTAATCGCAGAATTATTATTTAAAATGTGAGACACCCGAATAAAGAAGCAATATTTATCAGAATTATTACTGATATATACCAAGAGAGGATCAACAAAATTAAAATAGCCTACAGACCCTTAAATCTCTGCTGACAATATTTTGTCTTGTGCACTTAGAATAATCCACGTACATTGTTTCTGTCATAGTAAAGAGGACATTTCTATGTCGTTGCCAAGCCTGTTTCTACGAATACAAGACCCGACACTTAAAGATGCTATCGCCTCTTGCCAGGAACTGAACAAATTTCGTCTGCATAATACCGATGCCGCAGATGGTTGGATTGAAGATTTCCTACAACTCAAACCGGAAGTTGCGATTGTTGAAGTCGCCCACTTTACTAGCGCAGATTACCAGCGCCTTTCTAATATCGAAGACATCTACGATATGGACTTGATCATCATTAGCTCTGGTGCTCCAAACGAAAATTTGGATAAGCTAATGAACTTAGGTGCAATTTTTCACTACAGAAAACCCGTCGATATTGCCATTTTGACGGACACCCTAAGCGAAGTCAGCCAGTACTATCAGCAAAAACAAGATCAAGGACGTAAAGTGTCCACTAGCGATCTCGACCAATTTGGCCTTTTGGTAGGGTCCTCATCGCCAATGCATCAGCTCTATCGCATGATCCGACGCGTCGCAAAAACAGAAGCCAACGTCCTCATTGTTGGAGAAAGTGGCTCGGGTAAAGAGTTAGTCGCACAGACCATTCATTTAGCCAGTGATCGCAAGCAACAACCCTTTATCGCGATTAACTGTGGTGCGATTAGCCCAGAATTGGTCGATAGTGAACTGTTTGGCCATGAAAAAGGCGCCTTTACCGGAGCGAATAAAACTCACCAAGGTGTATTTAAACAGGCAGAAGGCGGCACGCTGTTTTTAGATGAAATCACCGAGATGCCTATCGAGCATCAAGTGAAGCTATTGCGTGTTTTGGAAACCGGAGAATATCGCCCAGTGGGCAGTAATACGGTGCATATCGCCAACACTCGCATCATTGCCGCCACCAACCGTGATCCTAAAGTCGCCATTGAAGAGCAGTTCCTGCGTGAAGATCTGTTTTTCCGTTTATCGCACTTCCCATTAACGATACCGCCGCTGCGAGAGCGAGGCGGTGACATCGTCGGTCTGGCTAAGCACTTTATCGCGCACCGCAACGCAAATGAGGCTAAAACCAAAACCATTCTTGATTCTGCCATCCAAAAAATCGCTGCACACGATTGGCCAGGTAATGTCCGTGAGCTCAAACACACGATCGAGCGTGCATTTATTTTGGCTGACGACACCATCCGAGATGAACACCTGATATTCGATACACCACCATTGGAAACAGGCACAAGCATCGAAGACCTTGTTCCAGCGGGCGTTTCGCTAGAAGAGCTAGAAAAAGCCGCCATTCTCAATACCCTTGAAGAGAATCAAGGCAATAAAACGGAATCAGCGCAGGAATTAGGCATTAGCGTTAAAACGCTCTACAACAAACTCGAAAAGTATCAAGACGAGTAACTCGCTGTGGAACTACAAAAAAGAGCACGGAATACGATTCAGTGCTCTTTTTTTATCTTATCTTTTATGCGGATGTGTAGTGTTTGATTACACCCACTGACCCGCGACAAAGCCGCTCGACCAGCACCACTGAAAATTGTAGCCCCCTAACCAGCCAGTCACATCCATCACTTCGCCAATGAAGTACAGCCCTTTGATGTCTTTGCATTCCATGGTTTTCGAAGATAAGTGATCGGTATCCACACCGCCTAGTGTCACTTCCGCGGTTCGGTAGCCTTCAGTGCCATTCGGGGCGATATCCCAATGTTCTAAGCGCGCCACAATCGCCGCAAGCTCCTTTTGATTGAACTGCTTTAGCGGTTTATCGACCAGCTCTTTACGTTCAATCAAGACTTCAACCAAGCGCTTTGGTAGCACTTTAGCGAGCGTATTTTTGAGCGACTGATTCGGATGCTTTTCACGGCTGCGTTCTAATAACTCGGCAACATCATCGTTTGGCACCAGATTAATCGACACCTTTTGCCCCGCTCGCCAGAATGATGAAATCTGTAAAACGGCTGGGCCAGATAAACCACGATGTGTGAACAACAGGGCTTCTTTGAACATGGTGCCATCTTCAGCTGTAATTTCCGCAGGTACCGCGATACCAGATAACTCAGCAAAATCTTCTTTGTCTTCTTTATGCAACGTAAATGGCACCAGCCCTGCCGTAGTTGGGATAACTCGAAGACCAAATTGTTCCGCGACTTTATAACCAAATGGTGTCGCCCCCAGTTTTGGCATCGACAAGCCACCTGTTGCGATAACTAAAGACTCACACTCAACTGGCTCGGTACCCGCGTGCAAACGAAAACCTTCATCGATTTTCTCAATTGAGTGAACATCGCATTGGTAACGCTGCTCGATATTCGGCATGTCACACTCAGCCAACAGCATCTTCACGATGTCTTTAGCCGTAAACGCATCGACACAAAACAGCTGACCGTGATCGCGCTCTTCAAATTCAATACCATGCTTACACACCATCGAGATAAAATCCCAGTTGGTGTATTGAGAAAGCGCCGACTTAACGAAATGCGGGTTTTGGCATAGGTAGTTGCTGGCTGAGACGTCGTAATTAGTGAAGTTACAACGGCCACCGCCTGAGATAAGGATTTTACGTCCTGGCTTTTTAGCATGATCGAGCACCAAAACACGGCGGCCTCGCTTGCCGGCTTCTGCAGCACACATCAAACCCGCTGCACCTGCGCCAATTACAACAACATCAAATTTCTTACTCATCGGTAGCTCTTAGACTGATTGGGATCGAATCGAAATAAAAAAGGATGTGCACATTGCACATCCTTGCTTTCTAGGCGCGACATTCTACCGACAAATCTCGAAGGGGAAAAGCGCTTAAACGGTAAGCGCTATGCATGCCCGTACAATCCTAGGAGATTAACTCGCTAGATTATTGATTCTTTAAAGAATGAAGGCCGCGAGTAGGGTAACACCGAGTAAAGCGGTCGATAAAACAAATAGCTCACGCACCCTTTCACACTTACCAGTAAAAATTTCATCGTGGTGATGGTGATATTCTTTACTTTTGATGTAGTGGAACAAACGCACCTGTTTAGTGACATTTCCATGGGTGGTAAAAAAGCCATTGCCATCAACTTGCTGATATAACAACGGATGCGCTTCACGCATGATGTAAATTAGAGAACGAAGAGCGGTGAGATACCGGATCATATTGACTCCAGTTACCACCATTAGCGCAAATAAGATTGTGTCTCCACTGATCATCTTTTCCTCCCTACATCTTCAACAATGCTCAAGAGAAAAAGACGATCAATGCTTCGTCTTTACCCGCTACTTATAGCGTCAAAAAACGCGTTTACGCAGCTGGAGCATCCATGATTGAAGATGAACCTTCTTTCGCCATTTGTGCTAGATCTTTGTCGATGAAGAACAATGCTTTACCATCTTCACCTACTAATTCGATCTTATCTAAAATCCCTTTAAACAACTTCTCTTCTTCGTGCTGTTCAGACACGTACCACTGTAGGAAGTTAAACGTTGAGTAGTCTTGGCTAGTAAATGCAACATGTGCCAATTTATTGATTTTTTCCGTGATCATTTGCTCATGTTCGAAGGTCTCGCGGAAAACATCACCTAAGCTAGCAAAATCATGCTTTGGTGCATCAATAGCGCCCAAAATTGGCATTGAGCCAGTTTCACTTACGTAGGTGAATAGGCGTTGCATGTGCTCCATTTCTTCTACGGCGTGAGCGCGTAAAAATTCAGCCGCACCTTCAAAACCTTTGTCTTCACACCAAGCACTCATTTGTAAGTATAGATTGGATGAGAAAAATTCTAGGTTAATTTGCTCATTCAATTGTTCGACCATAGTTTGAGACAGCATGTTAACTCCTATTAATGTGCATGCAATATACCCAAGTAACCTCGAGATAAACGACGCCGCGAGATTGACTTGCTCTACATCAGAGGCAAGGTTTTACTTGAACTATAGTCAGTAACGGAGCGCTGAACTCCGCATCTCAAAGTCACTTGGGTATAACGCCACTATAACATGATTACTGAGACAAGACTTTGTACCTACGACACTGATATGAGATCACTTCAGCAAATTTTTTTGGGGGTTAGTGCTAATCTAAAACTATGACCTTACAAGGAGATAGCAATATGAGTTACAAACACATACTTGTGGCAGTCGACCTGTCAGACGACAGTAAAGTGTTGATTAAAAAAGCCGTATCACTGGCTAAACCTCTGGATGCGAAAGTCTCTTTTATTCACATCGACGTGAACTACGCAGAGCTCTACACCGGGCTTATCGACATCAATATGGCAGAAGCGCAACATCAAGCGATGGAAGCGTCGCGCACACAATTGGCGAATTTCGCAGAATATGCGCAATACCCAATAGCCCATACGTTGGTCGGTAGTGGCGATTTGAGTAATGAGCTGTGCGATACCATTCAAGATTACAGTATCGACTTGGTGGTTTGTGGTCATCACCAAGATTTCTGGAGCAAGATTCTGTCTTCGACTCGACAACTGATTAACTGCTCTCCAGTCGATATGCTGGTCGTACCGCTAAAAGACTGATTGGCGCGACGTTAAAACTTGGTTAGACTGCGGGCACATTTGTTGTTGATAAAGATTCTCATCCATGGCTTATCTATCCGCAGTTACCCTACTTTGGGCATTCTCATTTAGCCTGATCGGCGTTTACCTCGCTGGTCAGGTTGATTCTTGGTTCTCGGTGTTCATGCGCGTGGCACTGGCGAGTCTGGTTTTCATTCCCTTTTTAAAATTCCGTGGCGTTAGCAAATCCCTAATCGCGAAACTGATGACGGTCGGTGGCTTTCAGCTTGGTCTGATGTACTGCTTCTACTACCAATCTTTTTTGCTCCTTTCCGTGCCAGAAGTATTGCTGTTCACCGTATTCACACCCATTTACGTCACGCTGATCTATGACTTCTTGAAAGGTCGCTTTTCACCTTGGTATTTGGTTACCGCGGCGATTGCTGTATTTGGCGCAGCCTGGATTAAGTTTGCAGGCATTAATGAAGACTTCCTGCTGGGCTTTTTGGTCGTACAAGGAGCAAACCTCTGTTTTGCCATTGGTCAGGTAGGCTACAAATACATCATGGAAAGTGAGCCGGTTGATTTGCCACAACACACCGTGTTTGGTTACTTCTACTTAGGTGCGCTTTGTGTAGCAACCGTGGCTTTCGCTCTGATGGGCAACCTCGACAAACTACCCACCACCGCAACGCAATGGGGCATTCTGACGTACCTTGGTTTAATTGCTTCCGGTTTTGGTTACTTCGCGTGGAACAAAGGCGCAACCATGGTAAACGCAGGAGCACTTGCAGTAATGAACAACGCGTTAGTGCCAGCAGGTTTGATTGTGAACATTGTGATTTGGAACCGCGATGTTGATGTCATGCGACTCGCCATTGGCGGTGCGATCATCATGCTATCGCTATGGATTAACGAAACCTGGGTGAAAAAGCGCGTCGAAATGAGCTACGCCAAGAAGTAAAGCGACCGCTCCCAACACACATACCGACAATAAAAAACGCTCTCCAACTGGAGAGCGTTTTTTTGGATTAGATTAATGCACTTTGACTTGCGAGCTTGTGCTCATCAACGCATTAGGTGGCGTTGATAGCAACACCTCTAGCTTGGCATTGCGCGCTTCAAGCTTGCGCTGACGCTTAAGTAACTTTTGTTGTTTTTTCGCTACTTTTAACAACTTCTTCTGCTGCTTATAATGCTTTTTCAGTGCTTTTTTCGCTTTCTTAAGCGATTTTTTATCCGCTAAATCAAACCATACTGGTGCGTCGGTTCTTACTGGCTCCAGGGATTTTTCGGCTTGCTTTTTCTCTTTCACGCGCTCAACAACACGCTTCACAATCGCTGCTTTTTCGTTGCTTTGTTTTGTTGTCACAGGAATCGGTTGTACTGGCAGCGCTTCAGCCAATAAGCCACATGATTGTTGCTCGTTCAATGGCTTGTCTTGGCATTTTTGCGGCGGAATAGCGGCTGGCTTACACAGGGTATCTTTGGCCGCTGAAGAACGTGCGCAAGAGCGACAAACAAACTTTGGTGCGACAACTAAACGATGGATGTCGCCAAGCTCCGCCGCGATTTGTTTACGACTCATTTTACATAAGCGTTTAGCCATTCTACTACTCCAGCTTCCCAATAATCGACCGCATCACAACAAGTGAAATAATAATAATTCTTAGTTAGATATACAGTCAGGGAGGAGAATTAGCAAGAGAAAACTATCAGTAACGATTCAGAAAGAGAGGCTTTATCACAGCACGATACACCGTACTGTGACAAGAAAAGTTGAGCGGTCAGGAAGTTATGCCATTGAGGCTTTAACATAGACATCAAAGCGATTTTTTTTGGTTTCAATCGCCATGGTCGGCTTTTGCTCGTTCAACCAGTTTGCATAGTCTGGGCGCTTCACCACCACGCGTTTTGTGGCTAACGCCATGGCAGGATCTAGCAAACCATCGGCGTCCAAATCGGCGCCAACCAACGATTGGAAAACGCGCATCTCTTTTTTTACGAGCGCCGATTTCTTCTTGTTTTCTGGGTGCGGATACATAGGGTCGAGATACACCACATCTGGCTGAACAAAGTCTTCATCTTGTGCCAGCTGTTCCAATGCATCATGACTGGAGGCATGGATCAGCGACATACGCTCTGATACCCAAGTTCCAATTTCAGGGTCTTGTTTCGCACGCGCTAACCCGTCATCCAGCAACGCTGCGACTACCGGGTGTCGCTCCACCATCTGTACCTTACAGCCGAGCGAAGCCAAAACGAATGCGTCACGTCCCAGCCCCGCCGTGCCGTCTAGAACGGTTGGCGTTGCCCCTTTGTTCAAACCTGCGGCTTTTGCGATGGCTTGGCCCTTACCACCACCAAATTTTCGGCGATGCCCCACTGCGCCACCAATTAAATCGACAAAAATAGCGCCCAACTTTGGCTCATCCACTTTACGCAGCTCTAAACGCTCGGTGGTCAACACCAAAGCAAAATCGCTCTCGTCAGTGTGAGAAAGCTGCCAGCGCGCAGCCAGTTCATCCAGATGAGGTTGTTGAGACGGGTCTTCACAGATCAATTGCAGTTGCAAAAGGAGGCTCCAATAAAAAATCGCGGTAACTGGCGCTGAGTGTATACCTAAGTTACCTCTCAATGCTAGGTTGAGCTTGATATGACAAGACTACTCAGCCGTCAGTCGCTCAACTAACTCAGAAAGCGGTTGAGGATGCCCAATACCGTAGCCTTGGCCATAATCCACACCAAGATCGATCAAATGCTGCATGACTTGTTCGTTTTCGACAAACTCCGCCACCGTCACTTTGCCTAGCTGTTTTGCCAGATCATTGATCGAGCGAACCATCACACGGTCCATTTCATTTACGTTGATATCTCGCACGAAAAGACCATCAATTTTCACGATATCAACGGGAAGTTTCTTTAAGTAACCAAATGAAGACAAGCCCGAGCCGAAATCATCCAATGCAATCATGCAACCCAACGCTTTGAGCTTGGTGAAGAGCTCAATGGCTTGCTCAAGATTACTCATCGCTGCTGTCTCGGTGATTTCTAGACAGATTTTTTCACACGGCATGGACGAACGTTCCAATCGCTCCAATAAGAAATCGATAAACTCTTGATTCCCCATAGATTGACCTGAAAGGTTTATCGAACAACGACCGAGTTTTTCAACCACCTCCGGGCGTTGCTCAAACCATTCTAGCGTTTGAGTAATGACCTGTTTATCAATCCAATGCGCAATGTTGTAGCGCTCGGAAGCCGGAATAAACAGTGCAGGAGAAACATAATCACCATATCCATTGCGAATGCGCACTAAAATCTCAAAATACATCTGAGCATCGTGCTGTTGTAAGCTTTTGATCGGTTGAGCAAACAACTCTAAACGCTGATTCGACAATGCCTCATGCACCAAATTGACGCTCTGCATTTCCATCTGGCGACGTTGTAGCTCTTCGTTATCTAAGCTGAACAGATTGTAGCGGTTACGGCCTTGCTCCTTGGCGGCATGACACGCAGAGTCCGCTTGAGCGTGCACCATTTGCGGCGTCTCTGCCGTATGATCGATGATACGAATACCAATAGAACAACTGATGAACAAGCGTGTATCTTCCCAAATAAAGAGATGTTCACTCAACGTCGAGATGATCAGTTTAGCGATATTAATCGCGCCGTATTCGTCGCAATCTTTGAGTAGTACCGCAAACTCATCGCCTCCCATTCGAGCCAAGATGGAATTGTATGGCAACACTTCCTCTAACATGCTGGCACAAAATTGAATCGCCGCGTCACCCGCATCATGCCCAACCGTATCATTGAGGACTTTTAGCTGATCTAAGTCGAGGTACAGCATGGCGTGGACGCGACGATGGCTGTCCACCTCACGCAGTGCGGTCTTGAGCTCTAGTTCAAAGTGGTTTCGGTTATAAGTCCCTGTCAGTAAGTCATAGCGCGCTTGATATTCCAGTTTCTCGGAAAGCTGTTTAGTTTCTGTAATATCTTCGCCCACAATCAACAGCTGATCAGATTCACTCAGTGGACGAATGTTCTCGCGTACCCAAACACGATGACCGTTTGCATGGCGATACTCGACTTCACGTCGCCAGACCCCATGCACCTGTTGATTGGGTTGCAATAGCACTTGGCGAGGAAACAGTACCTTGTCATCAAAATAAAACTCCCTTAGGCGGTGTCCGAGCATGTCCATCGGTTTGTAGCCAAGGAGTAGCTGAGCAAATCGATTCACTTCTTGAATGCGGTTATTGCTGTCGAGTGTCACCATCATGACGGGCTGTTGCTCATAATAGTTACGCAGGGTTGATTCGCGTTGATAGAGCTTATCTTCCATCAACTTACGACTAGTGATATCGCGCGCTTCAAACAAGTATTGCTTTTGATTTCCTACTTGCTGAGAAAAAGGCTTGAGTGAAATTTCCAACACCAATGTACCGTGCTCTTTACTCCAAATTTCAGCCTCAAACGTCGACACTTGATGGTGAGGCGCGTGGAAATACGCCTCAAGCAACGCTTGTGCTTTCTCACTCCAATTGGGATGAAACCAAAGTGGTCGGTCTAAACGCAGCCCTTGGTGATACAGCAAAGATTGCAGGTGATCGTTGCCCGATTTAAGTACACCGTTGGCATCCAAAATGCCCATATACTGCATGCTCTGATCAAAAATCGACTCTAAGATGGCTTGGCTTTCTCGCGCGGCACTCTCGCTGCGACGCATCCGCTGTAAATAGTAACCCATCAACAAAATGACCACCGACATCACCACAAACAGGCTACCAAACAAGCGAATTTCTTTGGCAAAACGCTCAGAAAACTTCATCGGTTTATTAAAAAATACCGCAGAGACCTCTTGCTCAGCACCCAGCCCCCAGCGCACTACAGCTTGATAATCGAGCTTGATTTCAGAATCACTTTTCTTCACGGCTGGCAGAGCTTGGTCAGGGTTATCCAACACAAACTCAAGTATCTCAGCACTCTCTATGCCATGCCGATAACCACTTTGGATCACGCCACCAACCGCACCGTGCCCTAAGCCAATGTCGTGCACCATAAACAGCGGCGCATTTGAGGCTCTGTTAACGCCAATCCAGTCACGTTCACTGCCAACCACACCCTGTTTATCTCGGTAATAAGTCCAAAACAAGACGACTTTATCTTTATTCAGCTTCGCCACTTGTTGCTTTAAGTCAATGATACTATCGGGAATAACTTGCACGATTTTGTCGCGATATTGCGGATGTTCATGTACAAAATCGTCGATTTGATAGCGTAATACCTCTCCCGTTACGGAATGGTCACTGACAATAAGAATTTGGGTGTAATCAGGGTGTAGTCGCTCTATGAGGGCTAAATTTGCCTCCAAATCGACATCTTCTGTTACTCCTGTTGCGTTCAGAGATTGGTGCAAAGAAGGATGATAATTGTTGATGCCGTTAAATATAACCGGAGTGTCTTTGATGATTGGCGCCAAACGCTGCATCAGTTCAAGCGCGTTGTTATCACTCACTAAAATGGCATCGAATCGTTCTTTGCTCAATTTCGTACGATATAAGGATTCAAGCTGAGCGAAAAACTGCTCACTCTGGTTACGTTTCGAGTCTAAATAGAGCACACGCATATCCAGCGATCGATCACCCAATTGCTGCTCGATACCTCGCTGTATGGAATCCGTCCAGAAAAAACCTTGATGATAGGAGTGCACGACCAAAACTTTCGGATCTGAGGCCGCGGCAAACGCGCTCCAACATAGCGCGACAATAACCAGAAAACGCTGCACATTATCTCCATAGCTCGGAGTTAACCCGCAGTTACTCCTGCCAAACCTTGTGAATCCTATCCGCTATGAGTATAAAAGGGAGGTAAAACTCTATCCCTAACGGAAATAATAGTATGAATGCGAGCCTGCCGAAACTCGACGACCTTGACCGCGCAATATTAAAAACACTGATGGCTGACGCCAGAACGCCCTACGCAGAAATGGCAAAGCAGTTCGATGTCAGCCCTGCCACTATCCATGTGCGTATTGAGAAGATGAAATCGGCTGACATCATCGAAGGAACGGAGGTGATCGTAAATACCAAAAAGCTCGGCTACGATGTGTGCTGCTTCATTGGTATTAACCTAAACGCAGCTCGCGATTACCATTCCGCGCTAGAAAAACTCAACGCGCTCGACGAAGTCGTTGAAGCTTACTACACCACGGGCGCGTATAACATATTCGTCAAATTGATGTGCAAATCGATTGAAGAACTGCAATTTGTGCTGATTGATAAGCTGCAAGCCATTGATGAGGTTCAGTCTACGGAAACATTGATATCGCTGCAGAACCCAATTAACCGCAGTGTGAATCCGTGAATTTTTTATAAAAAATGGACAAAAAAGGCCAACCGAATGGTTGGCCTTAGTATTTTTGGAAAGACAGCGTGCGCTTACGCTGCAATACCAGAATGGCGCAATAGCGCATCAATTTGTGGTTCACGACCACGGAAGCGCTTAAACAGCTCCATTGGCTCTTCACTGCCACCCATTTCTAAGATGTTGTTCAGGAAGCTTTGACCCGTTTCTTTGTTGAAGATACCTTCTTCTTCAAAGCGAGAATACGCGTCTGACGACAGCACTTCCGCCCACAGATAGCTGTAGTAACCCGCGCTGTAACCACCAGCGAAGATGTGACCGAAGCTGTGCGAGAAGCGCGCCCACTCAACTGCTGGAACCACCGCAACTTTCTCTTTCACTTTCGCCAGCGTTTCTAAAACGCGTGCACCCACTTCTGGGTCGTATTCGGTGTGCAGAGTAAAGTCGAACAAACCGAATTCTAGCTGACGCAAAATACCCATCGCCGACTGGAAGTTTTTCGCCGCGAGCATCTTATCTAGCATCACTTTTGGCAACGGCTCGCCTGTCTCATAGTGACCAGAAATGAACGCCAGTGCGTCTTCTTCCCAACACCAGTTTTCCAGGAACTGACTTGGCAATTCAACCGCATCCCAAGGTACGCCATTAATGCCTGATACCGCGCCAGTTTCTACTTGCGTCAGCATGTGGTGGATTCCATGACCAAACTCATGGAATAGCGTCACAACTTCATCGTGCGTGAACAGTGCTGGCTTGTCGCCCACTGGACGGTTGAAGTTACACGTTAGGTACGCCACCGGCGTTTGCAGTTCACCAGAGAGCGTAATACGACGACCACGACAATCGTCCATCCACGCGCCGCCACGTTTGTGTTCACGTGCATAGAGATCTAGGTAGAAACTGCCACGGAGTGTGCCTTCAGCATCAAAGATATCGAAAAAGCGCACAGATTCGTGCCAAGTGTCTACGCCTTCGCGCTCGGTAACGGTCATGCCAAACACGCGGTTTAGCACTTCAAACAGACCGCTCACGACTTTTGACTCTGGGAAGTATGGGCGCAGCTCTTCGTCCGAGATTTGGAACAAGTGCTGTTTTTGCTTCTCGCTGTAGTAAGCGATATCCCACACGTTCAGCTCTTCAACGCCAAATTCGCTCTTAGTAAACTGACGCAACTCTTCAATTTCGCGCTCACCCTGCGGTTTCGCACGTGTCGCTAAGTCATTTAGGAAGCCAAGCACTTGAGCCGGAGTTTCTGCCATTTTCGTCGCCAACGACTTCTCACTGAAGGTGTTGAAGCCCAGCATACGTGCGATTTCATGACGCAGTTTTAGCTGCTCAGTAATGATTTCTGAGTTGTCCCATTTGCCTGCGTTTGGACCACGATCAGAAGCGCGCGTCACGTACGCTTCGTACACTTCTTTACGCAACTCTTGGTTGTCGCAGTACGTCATGACAGGTAGGTAAGATGGGATATCCAGCGTGATCAGGTAGCCATCGAGCTCTTTTGCTTCTGCAGCGGCTTTTGCTGCTGCCAACGCCGATTCTGGCATACCCGCGAGGTCTTTCTCATCCGTGATGTGCTTGGTCCAACCCATGGTGGCATCCAGCACATTGTTGGAGAATTTAGAGCTCAGCTCAGACATGCGTTTGCTGATCTCGCCGTAACGGTGCTGCTCGTCTGATGGCAAGCCAATGCCCGATAATTCGAAGTCACGTAGCGCATCGGTGATGGTTTTCTGCTGGGCACGCGTTAGCGTTGCAAATTCTTCGCTCGCTTTGATGGTCTTGTACGCTTCGTACAGGCCTTTGTGCTGACCAACCCAAGTGCCGTATTCCGACAAAATTGGTAGGCAGCTTTCGTACGCTTCACGCAGAGCTTCGCTGTTCACCACAGAGTTCATGTGGCCAACTGGCGACCAAATGCGGCTCAGACGGTCATCAATTTCTTCTAGAGGAGCAATCACATTTTCCCAAGTTGGGTTGGTGTTGTCTTTTAGCACCTCTTCAACTTTGGCGCGACAATCTGCAATCGCCTGCTCGACAGCAGGTTTAATGTGTTCTGGTTTGATTTGCGAAAACGGAGGTAGGTCCGTAAACGTTAGAAGTGGATTAGACATGAATAATTCCTTTTGTGTTTTGGCTCTATGACTGCCCATAAAATAGGCGGACCCAATGCACAAGTAAGCCGACAACATGGATTGGGGGAGCTCCGTTCCCTTTCTCTATGCTGCGATGACCGGATGATCAACGAGAGCTTGCTCTGTCCTTGAGTCTTATTCTGCCTAAGTGGCAGAGCACTCTATTGGAGCACTGCGATCCCACTTAGGTTCAATATGTTTAGTAAGTATGGGTGACTTAAAGAGATTTCAATAGTGAGCGCATTTTAAGTCGTGCAAAATCAAACGGAGATTCTGCATCTGCAAGGATGTTGGGTATAATACCCTCAACACAGCGAAAATTTATTGTATCTGAAATCACAGACCACACTCAGCCAAAGAGTGTTTCGAGAGTTTAATTTGTTAAGTTACCGCCACAGCTTCCACGCTGGCAACCATGCCGACGTGGTCAAACACATCGTTCAAAGCCTCATTCTTGATGCGCTGAAACAAAAAGATAAGCCATTCGTTTATCACGATACCCACTCGGGTGTGGGCCGTTACGATCTGACTCACGAATGGTCTGAGAAAACGGGCGAATACAAACAAGGCATCGCGCGTATTTGGGATAACCCAAACATTCCTGAAGACATCAAAAGCTACATCGATGCCATCAAAGCACTCAACAACGGCGATAAGCTGCGCTACTACCCAGGCTCACCGCGTGTGGCGCGTGCGCAAATCCGCCCACAAGACCGCATGGTACTGACAGAGCTGCACCCAGCCGATCATCCATTGCTGGAACAAGAATTCCATCGCGACCGCCAAGTCAGCATCTACAAAGAAGATGGCTTTAAGCGTCTAAAAGGCAGCCTACCACCGCAAGAACGTCGTGGCTTGGTACTGATTGACCCGCCATACGAGCTAGCTAAAGAGTACCGCGATGTGGTGCAAGCGATTTACCAAAGCCACAAACGTTGGGCAACCGGTATCTACGCGATTTGGTACCCAGTGGTAAACCGTCACGACATCGAAGACATGATTGAAGGTCTAGAGAGCCTCGGCATTCGTAAGATTCTGCAAATCGAATTGGGTGTCGCACCCGATACCAACGAGCGCGGCATGACGGCATCCGGCATGATTGTGATTAACCCACCGTGGAAACTGGAAAGCCAGATGAAAGAAATTCTGCCATTCCTGCAAGACGCGATCGCACCAGCCACCGGCCACTGGAAAGTGGACTGGATTGTGCCAGAGTAAACACTTCTGCACCGAAACCTCTCAGCGCAACGACATTCTCGTTGCGCTTTTTTATGCTCTCAACCCCGCCGTCTGATCGCGCTTATTCTTCTTTTTATACCTCTCATCGCTATTTGTCATAAGCAATGTCACTTTTTCCCATTTAGGAATTCGTTACATTCGATTTATGATAGTGGGATAACGGTGGCATTGAGTTCAGGCAAGGTCATCCCAATCTATCTATGTACCAGATAAAATTTATAAGCTCTTGGAGAAAGTAATGGCGACTCATTTTGACTATATCTGTATCGGTGGCGGCAGTGGCGGCATCGCATCTGCAAACCGTGCGGCGATGTACGGCGCGAAAGTTGCGCTAATCGAAGCTCAAGATCTCGGTGGTACCTGTGTCAACGTAGGTTGTGTACCGAAGAAAGTGATGTGGCACGGCGCACAAATCGCAGAAGCAATGAACCTGTACGCAGAAGATTACGGTTTTGATGTCGACGTGAAAGGTTTCGACTGGAGCAAACTGGTTGAGAGCCGTCAGGCGTACATTGGTCGTATTCACCAATCTTACGATCGCGTTCTTGGCAACAACAAAGTAAACGTAATTAAAGGCTTTGCTAAGTTTGTTGACGAGAAAACCGTAGAAGTAAACGGTGAACATTATACTGCGGATCACATCCTAATCGCGGTTGGTGGTCGTCCTACTATTCCAAACATTCCAGGCGCTGAATACGGCATCGATTCAAACGGCTTCTTCGACCTAGCAGAGCAACCAAAACGCGTTGCGGTTGTCGGCGCTGGCTACATCGCAGTTGAAATTGCTGGCGTACTGCACGCACTAGGTACAGAAACGCACCTGTTCGTACGTAAAGAGTCACCACTGCGTAGCTTCGATCCAATGATCATCGATACGTTGGTTGAAGTAATGGAAGCAGAAGGCCCAACACTGCATACCCATTCTGTACCAAAAGAAGTGGTAAAAGAAGCCGATGGCAGCCTAACTCTGCACCTAGAAAACGGTGAGAGCCAAAACGTTGACCAACTGATTTGGGCAATCGGTCGTCACCCAGCAACTGACGCAATCAACCTAGCGTCAACTGGCGTTGCAACGAACGAAAAAGGCTACATTAAGGTAGACGAATACCAAGAAACCAACGTGAAAGGCATCTACTGTGTGGGTGACATCATGGAAGGCGGTATCGAGCTAACACCAGTAGCAGTGAAAGCGGGTCGTCAACTTTCTGAGCGTTTGTTCAACAATAAACCAAACGCGAAGATGGACTACGATTTGGTTCCAACTGTGGTATTTAGCCACCCACCAATCGGCACTATCGGTCTTACAACGCAAGAAGCGGAAGAGAAGTACGGCAAAGACAACATCAAAGTCTACACATCTGGCTTTACTGCGATGTACACCGCCGTTACTAAGCACCGTCAACCATGTAAGATGAAGCTTGTATGTGCGGGTGAAGAAGAAACGGTTGTTGGTCTACACGGCATCGGTTTCACGGTAGATGAAATGATCCAAGGCTTCGGCGTAGCAATGAAGATGGGCGCAACCAAAGCAGACTTCGACTCGGTTGTGGCTATCCACCCAACGGGCTCAGAAGAGTTCGTAACGATGCGTTAATTGCGCGCTAATCGCATTGCTGATTTCAGCGAATCATTTGAAAAGGTCACCTTAGGGTGACCTTTTTTTGTTAGCCCATGCTTAACTCGCATTCTCCAATAACGTGCGAATAAACTCGGCTTTGATAGCACTCTCCTGCTTACCGTCATGAATCAGACATAAGTCTGCACGCAGTGACTCTTTCAGCTTGATAAAACGAATCCCATGCCAATGATGCTGAGAAAACGTCGACGGCACCAACGTCACGGTATTGCTGTTTGCTACATATGCCATCAAGGTGCTTGGCTCCACCACTTGTTTGCCAATATGGGGTGAAAAGCCTTCTTGCAGACAGGCATTGATGATGAAGTTTGCCGAGGCAGAATTCGCCAAACTCATAAACGCAAACTCACACGCCTTTAAATCTTGGAGCCGCAGCAAAGATTTGCTGGCTAACTCATGTTGCTCCGACACCGCCACCACAAACACATCTTTGCCCAAAGACACCGACTGATACGGATAAATGTTGAGTGCATCGGCAAAACGTACAATGCCCACGTCGATTTTCTTCTCACTCAGATGCTTCTTTTGCGTCTCTGGGTTAAGGTCAAAAATGTCGGCGTGATAAGTGCTATGCTCAGCATGGAAGCGCTGTAACAAACGATCAAATCCGCCCCAAAATGCACTACTTACCACACCAACTCGCAAGATATTTCTCTGGTTCAAACCCACTTGCTGCACTTGATTGAGTGAGACATCCAAGGTCTGAAAAATCAGTTGGCATTTGGACTCCAACAATCGCCCGGCCTCCGTCAGCATGACGTTTCTTGAATCACGCTCAAACAGTTTGACGTTAAGCACTTCTTCCAACTCTTTGATGCGATTGCTCAACGGCGAATTGGTGATATTGAGATTCTCGGCGGCCTTAGTGAAATGCTTGGTTTGTGCGACCTCGTAAAAGTAACGCAGCATCTTCAGCGTCACGCGCTCAAATGGTTCTGACTTCATGCATTGAGTCCTAGGCGAATTTCATCATCCTCTTTTTAAGGATGATAGTAGCGAATAAAGCAAAGATAACCAGCGCAGAAAGTCACACAATGGAATCAACACATAACCAGAAGGTGACTAACATGAATCACGATCCAGTAATCGGCGCACTACAAACCATTCGCGAACGCAAACCAAACTTCCAACCTAAAGCGGCGTTTATTTTAGGCTCTGGCTTAGGCGTATTGGCAGACGAACTACAAGACAAAGTGGTCATTCCATACGAAGAGCTCGAAGGCTTTCCGGTTAGCACCGTGCAAGGCCACTCTGGTGAGTTGGTGCTTGGTACCATGGGCGGCGTAGACGTAGTGTGCATGAAAGGTCGCGGTCACTACTACGAACACGGCTCAATGAAGGTCATGACCACGCCCGTGCGCACCTTTAAAAAGCTGGGCTGTGAGTTTTTGCTCGTCACCAACGCAGCAGGCTCACTTCGCCCTGAGCGTATTGATGTCGGTTCTCTGGTGGTATTTCATGACCACATCAATACCATGCCTGAATCGCCAATGATCGGTCCGAATGATGAAGAGTACGGCCCGAGGTTCTTCAGCCTCGCCAATGCGTACGACAAAGACCTACGCGCAGAAGCGTTTGAAGTCGGCAAAGCCAATGGTATTCACCTGAATGAAGGCGTGTTTGTCTCTTACACTGGCCCCAACTTTGAGACCGCAGCCGAAATCCGCATGATGCAAATCATCGGTGGTGATATAGTGGGCATGTCGGTCGTGCCAGAAGTGATTTCTGCGGCGCATTGCGGCTTACCCGTATTGGCAGTGTGTGCGATCACCAACATGGCAGAAGGCTTGGGAGATGTAGAATTGTCTCACGCCCAAACATTGAAGTGCGCGAAGCTAGCCGAAGCAGATTTCATTCGCTTTATTAAGCGCTTTATGAAGCATCACTTCTAAAGCTGTTTCATTCCAAAAAGCAAAAGGGTCATCAAGTAACTTGATGACCCTTTTTCGTATCACGTTTTCTAACGTTCGGGGGTATTTCGGCGCCGTTTGTGCGTTTTACTTAACTGCGCGAACCAATTCAGCAATGCCTTCCCAATCGCCGTTGTCCATCATTGCGGTTGGCACCATCCAAGTACCGCCACAAGCTACAACCGATTTCAGCGCTAGATAATCTTCAACGTTGGATGGGCTTACGCCACCTGTTGGCATGAATTCAACTGGGTAAACCGCCGTGAGTGCTTTCAGCATGTTTACGCCGCCTGATGGCTCAGCAGGGAAGAACTTCAACGTACGCAGACCCATTTCCATCGCTTGCTCAACCAAGCTTGGGTTGTTTACACCTGGTACGATAGTCACGCCACGTTGCTGACAGTATTTCACTGTGGTTGGGTTGAAACCTGGGCTAACGATAAAGTCCACGCCCGCTTCGATTGCGATATCCACTTGTTCTGTGGTCAGAACGGTGCCCGCGCCAATCAACAGCTCTGGGTACGCTTCACGCATGATGCGAATCGACTCTGCCGCCGCTTCTGTGCGGAATGTTACTTCAGCACATGGTAAACCGTTTTCTACCAACACTTTTGCCAGTGGCAGAGCGTGTGCTACGTCGTTGATTGCGATAACTGGGACGATTTTGATTTCTCTTAATCGTTGTTCAAGTGTTGTCATGGGGAACCTCTAAAGAATAAAGCTTAATGTTGCGACGATAATAAACGCGATACCACCAAGTAACGTTTCCATTACCGTCCAAGTTTTTAATGTGGTTTTCTCATCCATCTCAAGCAGACGAGAGACCAACCAGAAACCAGAGTCATTGAAGTGAGACAGTACCGTTGCACCACCCGCAATCGCGATTACGATAAAGCAAAGGTCTAGTTCACTCAAACCTGTTGATGCTGCCACAACTGGCGCGATAAGAGCCGCCGTCGTGGTTAGCGCTACGGTTGCCGAGCCTTGAGCAACACGCAGACAGGTTGAAATCACAAACGCCGCCACAATCACAGGCATACCTGTGTCTGTAAGAACGTCAGCCAGTGCATCACCGATACCACTTGAGCGCAGTACGCCGCCAAACATGCCACCTGCGCCCGTTACTAGGATAACACCACAGATTGGAGCCAATGACTCACCACATAATTTTTCTAGTTTTGCCATGCCGTAGTCTTTGGCAAACACAGCCAGACAGACAATCAAAGTAATCAGCAACGCGACTGGGGTTTTACCTAGCATACGTAGGAACTCAACCAGTGCCGTTTTGCCATCAATCAAACCTGCAACCGCCAGTGTGTTCAATACCGTATCCAAACAGATTAGCAGGACTGGCAGCACAAGGATGGTCATAACCGTGCCAAATTTTGGTGCGTTGCGCTCATCCACCATCGCTTCGCCATTAAAGAAGGCTTTAGATAGTGGGATATCGAATTTTTTGCCCGCGTACAAGCCAAATAGGTAAGCGCCAAGGTACCAAGTGGGAATAGCAACCAAAATACCCACCACCAATAGCAGACCGATGTTTGCGCCAAGGAATTCTGCCGCTGCAACCGGACCTGGGTGTGGTGGAACAAACGCGTGCATAACCGCAAAAGCACCGGCAGTAGGCAACGCGTATTTAATTGGTGAGCCACCAAAACGAGCCGCCACACTTAGGATGATTGGCATCATCACTACAAGGCCAGCATCGAAGAAAATTGGGAAGCCAAACAGTAATGAAGCAACGCCCAAAGCAAATGGTGCGCGCTCTTTACCAAAGCGACCAATCAAAGTGTCTGCCAGCACTTTCGCACCGCCAGTCACTTCAAGAATTTTACCGATCATCGCACCAAGACCAACCAGTAATGCCACGGAAGCCAGTGTGCCGCCGAAGCCGCCCATTATGGTCGATACGACTTTCTCAGAAGGAACGCCAGTGGCGATTGCTGTGCCTAAACTCACCATAGTAAGGGAAGCAAAAGCATGGACTTTCAGTTTAATGATCAGAACGAGTAACGCTGCAATGGCAAGGCCTGCAATCGTCAGTAGGAACGTAGGATCTGGGGCTTGGGTTAATTGCTCCATAGGTTCACCTTTAAGAATTATTGTTTGTGTTATGGTTCACATTTATTTCAGTTACCGGTAACATGTTACCGATAACATGAATAAGATAAACCCATATTTTAAAGTGAATTCAAAAATTGAGATCACGCGCAAATTTGGTTATGAGGATAAGTTATGGCTGGTAGTAGTGTCATCGTTATGGGCGTTTGTGCTAGTGGTAAAAGCACAATTGGTGAGCATCTAGCGAAAAAGCTAGGGCGTAAATTCATTGATGGTGATGATCTTCATCCACGAGCGAACATTCAGAAAATGGCGTCGGGCCAGCCTCTGAACGATGATGATCGCAAGCCATGGCTAGAACGCATTCGTGATGCGGCGTACAGCCTAGAAAGCAAAAACGAACACGGCATTATTGTCTGTTCAGCACTGAAAAAGATTTACCGCGATCAGATCCGCGAAGGTAACAACAACGTGACCTTCCTGTTCCTTGATGGCGATATGGAGTTGATCCTTAATCGCATGCGTATGCGCAAAGGCCACTTCATGAAAGAAAACATGGTGAAGAGCCAATTCGAGACGCTAGAGCGCCCAGACAACGAGCCTCAAACTCTGATCGTCAGTATCGACGGAGACATCAGCGACGTGGTGGAACGCTCTGCCGCTGAGCTAATCAAAATGCAAGCGATCGAGGTGGCGTAATGACTCACTCTGTTGTTCTTGAGGTTACACAACGTTTGACCGAGCGCAGCCGTGAAGCGCGCGCTGCCTTTCTTACTCGCACCGAAGTGCAAGCCGAAGCTGGCAAAGGCCGTGTTGGTTTATCTTGTGGTAACTTAGCCCATGCAGTCGCCGCTTCTTGCTCTTCTGAAAAGAAAAATATTCTCGATTTTACTCATGCCAATGTCGCGCTGATCAGCGCCTACAACGACATGTTGAGCGCCCACCAGCCGTACCAAGACTACCCAGCGCAAATCAAACAAGTGCTGGCGGACTACGGCCATACAGCGCAAGTCGCAGGTTGTGTGCCAGCGATGTGCGATGGGGTGACTCAAGGTCAAGCAGGCATGGATATGTCGCTGTTTTCGCGTGACTTAATTGCGCAATCAACGGCGTTGTCTTTGAGCCACAATGTCTTTGATGCCACATTGCTGCTTGGCATCTGTGACAAAATCGCCCCGGGGCAACTGATGGGCGCGCTGTCTTACGCGCACCTACCGACTGCGTTTGTACCAGCGGGTCTGATGGCAACAGGCATCAGCAACGAAGAGAAAGTCGACGTGCGCCAAAAATACGCAGCGGGTGAAGTCGGCAAAGACGCTCTGCTGGATATGGAGTGTCGCGCTTACCATTCTGCGGGTACGTGTACGTTTTACGGCACCGCCAACACCAACCAGTTGGTGTTCGAAGCCATGGGCTTGATGCTGCCAGGTTCGGCATTCATTCATCCCCATACCCAACTGCGTATAGCGTTAACCGATCACGCGGCTCTGAAAATCGCCTCAATGACGGCGGGTTCTGCACACTTCCGTCCGTTGGCAGAAGTGGTCACAGAAAAGAGCTTGGTCAACGGCATCATCGCTCTACTCGCATCTGGCGGCAGCACCAATCACACCATTCATATGATCGCCGTGGCGCGTGCTGCTGGCATCTTGCTCACGTGGCAAGACATCAGCGATCTGTCGGATGTGGTTCCTTTGTTAGCTCGCGTTTACCCGAACGGCCCAGCCGATATGAACGCGTTCCAAGACGCGGGGGGCGTGCCTGCGTTATTGCACCGCTTGAACCAATCCGAGCTTTTGCATCGCGATGTGAAACCCGTGTTTGGTGAATTTGAAGACCAAATGACGCTGCCGAGCCTTGTCGATGGACAACTGACTTGGACACCGTGCCAAGGCAGCCAAGACGGTGACGTGATCGCCAAACCAGACGCCACGTTCCAAAACACTGGCGGCACTCGCGTGCTGACTGGCAACTTGGGCAAAGCCGTGGTGAAAGTGTCTGCGGTGAAAGAAGAGCAACGCGTGATTGTTGCACCAGCGATCGTATTCCAATGCCAACACGAAGTGGAAGCCGCGTACAAACGTGGTGAGCTGAACAAAGATTGCATCGTTGTGGTCACACACAACGGCCCAGCGGCAAACGGCATGCCTGAACTGCACAAGCTGATGCCCATTTTAGGTAACGTGCAAAAAGCGGGCTTTAAAGTGGCGCTGGTTACTGACGGTCGTTTATCTGGCGCGTCAGGTAAAATTCCGTCTGCGATTCATGTTTCTCCAGAAGCCATTCGTGGCGGCGCGATTGGTTTAGTGCGCAACGGTGATTTGATTCGTCTGGATTGCCAAACGGGTGAACTGAACAACTTAAGCGACACCACTGGTCGCGAGTTGATTCATTTCGATACCGAATCGACCCAACAAACTTGGGGACGAGGCTTGTTTAGCGTGATCCGCCAAAACGTCTCTAGCGCAGAAGAAGGCGCAAGCTTCATTGTTTAAGGCGAGAAGAAAAACCTCGTCATTTCGACAAGCCTAAGCAAGATCAGGAATTTAATATCAACGTGCTGTGAAGCCAGAGAAAACACCTCTGCCACAGTACTTTTTTGTTGGTAGATTCTGAATCACGCTCGTCCCTCGCTGTTCAGAATGACGAGATGTGGGATTGGTCATTTTTCTTTTTCAATAAACGAATTAGTCCGTCATTCCGACGAGCCTAGGCGAGATCAGGAATCTACTATCAACGTGCTGTGAAGCCAGAGAAAACACCTCTGCCACAGCACTTTTTGTTGGTAGATTCTGAATCACGCTCGTCCCTCGCTGTTCAGAATGACGAGCTTTGGGATTGGTCATTTCTCTTTTTAAATAAACGAATTAGTCCATCATTCCGACGAGCCTAGGCGAGATCAGGGATCTACTATCAACGTGTTGTGAAGCCAGAGAAACCCCCTCTGCCACTGCACTTTGTTGTCGGTAGATTCTGAATCACGCGCGTCCCTCGCTGTTCAGAATGAAGATATCTGGGGTTCAGAGGATTGCATTAAGCGGTTTTCATCACCACGACCGCAGCAATCACCACAAAGATACCAAACCAGCCGATTGGCTTGAGTTTCTGCTTAAACAGCAAGGCACCACCCACTGCGGTACCCAAGATACCGATCGCGCCCCAAGAAGCATAAGCAATGGCTAAGTCGATCTCTTTAACCGCTTGTGCCAACAGCGTGAATGCTGTCAGTACCAACACAATCGCGGTAATGCCCCAGCCTTTGTATTTAAAGCCGTGAGAACGTGTGAGCGCCATGTTCGCCACGATATCGACCAAGGCAGCCATCACGACAAATCCAAATGACATCGTAAAAAATTGACTCATGATTCACACCTTACACTTGTAGAAAATGAACGTTCTTTTGTCAGTTTATCGGCGTTTTTCTTGGTGTTAGATTGACCGTGTAACTCCCCTAAAGTCACACAAACGATGCCGATGACAGCTAACATCAAACCAAGCAGCTCTTGGGTATTTAAGTCAGAATCAAACAACACGATTGAAACGACCGTGATCAATGAGATACCCAACCCTTCCCAAACAGCGTATGCCACGCCGATAGAAATCTTTTTCGCTGCAATCGAGAGGAAGTAGTACGACACCGCAATCAATACGTACATCACGATGTAGCCCAACCATCCATGACCTTGTCCGATAAAAGACATGGTGCTGGTGCCTGCTACTTCGGCAACGATGGCGAGCAATAAAAATAGACGTGCAACTATCATGATGAATCCTCCATCAGAAATTAAAAAACTGCATAACGGAGAATGGTGAATGTCACGCATCTGTATCGACATTCAAAAAGTTAAAAAGATAAAAATGAGCCACTTCTCCTGACTATTTGAGATAAGGTTAGCGCTGAGCAGGAAAAAGAGACAGGTAATTGAGATATTCATTTTTGAATATCTATAGGATCGAGTTGCCTATGTAATCACACATTTTCTTCATGGTTATCTTATGCAGAGAATCTCGGTGACGCGAGACAATAACCAGTCATCACTGTGCGAAAATTAATGGCGTCTTCAGGGTTTGGCGTACCACTTTATGTAAGTGTCGGTGCAAAGGATGGTTGCGATTGGTTTGTAAGAAACCGCCAGAGACGACAAACTGGCTAAACTCACGGTTGACCAAAGGCATCGCGTAAGAGTCCAGCTCCGGCATCAATACTGCTGAGCTTTGGCTGGCATACATAATCGCGTCGGTTTCTTGCAACATTTGGCACGCCACACGCAAATTATAGGATTTAAGTAACACCACAGGCTCATAGCCCATACGACGATATTCGGACTCCACGGTACAAAGTGGTTTATACGAAGCGGGCGCAGGCAGAGACACCAGAGGCAGTTTGGACACCGTGTCCCAATCATTACTGACTTTCGATAAAGTCGGGTGGTTTTTACGTGCCAAAATCACCCGTTTTTCAACAAACAACGGACGCATATAAATGTCTTTCGACAGCTCGGTCTCTTGGTCAAGAATGCAGTAATCGTGCTCGCCCTCTAGCATTTCATCGTGCGAGTAACTGTTCCAACTGGAAAAGGCAAAGTGCGCTTTGGGAAAGGCTCGATGACAGCCAGTTAGCAATCGCTGCCCTTGCTCATCCATCAAATAAGGGTCGGTCACAATCGCGATCTGCCCTTGGTATTGCAGTGGATCGAACACTTCAAACTCTTGCACCACTTTTTCCAGTGGTGCAATTATGTTGTCGAACTCGGCGGCGAGACGTATCGCCATCGGTGACGGCTCAACCCCATGCGCTTTACGCACAAACAGCGGGTCATCAAACACTTGCTTAAGCTTCATTACGCCGCGACTGGCACTCGGTTGAGAAATGCCCAGCTGCATCGCGGCCAGCTTGATGCTGCGGTTTTCCACCACGGCCTTTAATAAACGCATTAAGTTGAGATCCAATGCATCCAGCTGATGTGCCATACCCTAACCTGCCAATACCATTGATGAGCGAATACAGAGAGCGGTTAACTGCGAGTTAAACACTCTCTCCGGAGGTAATTTGATACCCCATATCAACCACTTTTTCTTCTTGCGCTTCACCTTTCAGACGCGCGATCAAAAGCTCTGCGCTCTTTTCACCGATTTTGAAACGCGGTGTATCGACGCTAGTCAGTTTCGGGCTGATGGTTTGACCAATATCCAGCGCGTTATAGCCCACAACCGCCAGCTGCTGCGGAACTTGAATGCCACGTTGTTGCGCGCTCAGCATGGTCCCTATCGCGATGTCGTCGTTGGTACAGAATACGCCATCAAGCGTTGGGTGAGTTTCTAGCGCGCGTTCAAGCAAATCATGCGCTAAAGAGAAGCTAGAGTGGTCACCCGTTAATACGTGCTTAGGTTCTAGCCCTGCTTCCGTCATCGCGCGATCATAACCTTGCATACGCAGCTTGGTTCGCGTATCCAAACGCGCCCCAAAATAAACGATTGTACGCTTACCTGAATCTAGCATCTGCTTAACCGCTGTGTACGAGGCATCTTCATGATCTAGCCCAACCGCCATATCAATCGGCTTTGGTGGTAGTTCCATGGTTTCCACTACAGGGATCCCTGCATTTTTTATCATTTGCAATGTACGCGGCGTATGATGGCTTTCAGTGAGAATAAGTCCATCGACCTGATAAGAGAGTAATGATGCGATCTTGCGTTCTTCTTCAAGCTCATCGTAGCTAAAATGCGCTAAAAGCGTCTCATAGCCATTGGCTTTGGTCACCATCTCTATGCCCTGAACAAAGGAAGCAAAAATTTGGTTGGACAATGAGGGCAGTAAAATACCAATGGCTTTACTGGACGACTTTGACAGCATAGCGGGGGCGCGGTTTTCGATGTATCCCATCTCTTCAATCGCAGTCGCAATCTTGGCCCGAGTCTTTTCTGCCACCGATTCAGGGTTACGCATATAACGTGAAACCGTCATCTTCGTGACACCAACTTGGTCTGCGACATCCTGCAATGTCGTGCGAGTTTTCTTATTCTGTTGAGCCATAAATATGTGATTTATCAGTAATGTTACAAGTAACATTATGACGAATAGACTCTCTGCCGACAAGCTCAGTAAAAATAATTCGCAAAATCATGACGTTATTATTCTATTAGCCACCAAATTGCGTTTCATACATTGTGAGTCAAAGCCGAATAAATAAATGACATTTATATCAAAGTTCTTATAAAATGCCGTACCTAAAAGAATAAGACATTAGGCACAGTGCAGTTAGGCTCTAGCGAAACCCAGATTTACTATCACTTGCTTGATCTGGACGACTCCCAAAAGCAGCAATACCTCCAAGCATTGCAACAAAGTCAACCTGAGCTGTATCAACAACTCGTTCCTCTTTTAGCCAATGAGACACCAGAAGAACAACTAACGCAGTTACTTTACTTTGGTGCTCACCAGGCTACGAACCGAGACGTCGATCTAAGCGGAGAAGTCATCAGTAAGTATCGCCTAACTCATGAGTTGGGTCGCGGTGGCATGGGTGTCGTTTACGCCGCCCTACGTGCAGATGAAACGTTCGAACAAGATCTGGCCATCAAGTTTATTCAAAGCAATTTGAGTAATGTGCTGGGACAACGTGCACTCTTCGATGAGGCACAACTGCTCGCGCGTCTAAACCATCCGTACATAGCGAAAGTGTTTGATGGCGGTCTTCATCAAGATTCAGTTTACATCGTGATGGAGCGGGTATTTGGTCAAACCTTAGATGAATACCTGTCAGAAAATAAGCTGGAAAAGACGGAAAAACTGTTGCTGTTTAAGCAGATTTGTCAGGCGATGGAGCACGCCCACCAGCATCATGTTTTGCATGCCGATCTAAAACCAGAAAATATACTGATCGATCGTAGCAAACGACCCAAACTGCTCGACTTCAACTTAACTCAAAAAGCGCACTCCACCCGAGAGGGCTCACCCTCGGCACTGATTGCTTTTAGCCAAAACTTTGCCAGCCCTGAGCAGCAGGCAGGACAAGTACTGACAGAACAAAGCGATGTTTATTCATTGGGCAAAATCCTCGCTTTGATGTTTCCGTCACCAGCGGTTTGGTCTGATGTGTATTGGGTGATAAGACGGGCGACGCGTCCAGCCACCCAAGTGCGATACCCAGATGTGCGAGCGCTACGCATTGATATCGAGCGAATTATCGAACGTCGCCCTATCGAGCAGAAAAAACACTGGCCCTTGTATAGCGCCTTTCGCTTGGTGCAACGGCGCCCTCTTGCTTCGGCATTGTCAGGCATCATCGTACTCTCAGGTGTGATATTTGGCAGCGCCATGATGCAAAAGAATATCCAACTGCAACAAGAGAAGAAGATTGCAGAAGATATGATGTACGAAATGACCCGCCTTATCTTCCACGCGAAGGGGCAGAATGTCGAACACCTCTCGGTGAGCTCCATGATGGAGTTAACACGAAGGCGGATACTCTCTAATCCAGATATCCCCAAACATATAAAACAAAAAATGTTGTTGGCGATGATGACACCGGTGCCAAAGAAGCACCTAACTACTCCAATGAGTTGTCAGCCAAATTGTGCGTCTGAGGACAGCACCAACCAATAAGGCTTAAAACAAGATGTATACACGTTCAGTGGTATTTTGGCTGTCTGCATTGACGGCTACCTCCACGTTAGCAGCAGACACTTCTACTGCCACTTCACACCCGCCCACTTCAACCTTGAAGCAAGGCTACTTTATCGATGCGCCAGTGACTGGCTTGTATTACAAAACCAGTTCCAATATCACTGGCGTTACCCAACAAGGGGCATTTCACTACCAACCTGGTGATGTGATTAGCTTCTTCCTTGGCAACGATGATAAGGGGTATCTGCTGACAACCTTATCGAGCCAAGAAGTGCTTACACCGACGATGGCAACAACCAAACCCAGTCGTAGCATCAATATGACGCGCCTGCTGCTCTCTCTCGACAGCACACCTGAGAATCGTAAGGAAATTGTCTTAGCCAACCGCGTGTTGTCTGATGCTCGCTTTCAAAACCAGCTCAAGGGCCTTGACCTCAATTATCTGGATGACGCCAAACGTCACCTCAATCTCGACTGGGTATCTGTCGATGAGGCAATCGAGCACCTAAACGAAAGCCAGCAGTACATTGAGAAAAACTTTGCCTCTGATGAGATCATCTTCGAACCTCGCGGCATGACGTTCAAAAACATCGTGATCAAAAAGAAAGATTGGCAAGGCCGCGCTTGTGCTTACGATTTACGTTATCAACATCATCCTAAATATCGCCCTCCGTTTGGTGAAACTCGATTCACCATCACCAAAGATTCATTGATTGAGCATCCAAGCATTGGCGATCATTTTCAAGGTTGCTTCCTCTCGATGAAGCGCCCTATCACGGAAGATGTTGTCGAACCGATAAGCAAGTTTGCGGATTGGTTTAATATCGTCGGTTGCTCAATCACTGGGTGCACCCGCAACGACTTGAATGGTTTCTCTCTCGAAGACTTTGATGATGAAGGCGACTGGAAATACCGCTCCGTTGCACTCAACTTTGATCCAAGTACTGAGCTACTGATGGAAAAAGTACAAGGCCTTGGGCGTAAAAAAAACATCCACCACCACAATCGTACAGAAATGCTGTGGTTTACCTACCCCAACACGAACGAACACGACATCGACTACCTCGGGGTATGGCAGCAGACCCAATACCACCAGCAGTCCATGACACAATCGTGCCTATTGATGCGCCACCAACAAGTCATGCGACTGCCGCACAATGCAGACACCTGTCCAACCGACGCAAGCCTATACACACAAGATGTCACCCAAGAGTATGCGGACATGTGGTGGGTCAACAATGACGAACCCAAAGCCGAGCTTGCGCAAATGAATGTCATGGTACGTTGGTCAACGACCCCTGCCGAAATCAATTACACCACTTGGGAATATTTGCCCGCTGGCGCAACTTGGGAACAAGGCATTTTATATCGCTATCAACAAGATGTTCTCCGCAACCGAGACGGCTCTGATCGCATTGAAACCCACACCATTTCTGAATTTGTCAAAGTGAGCGAGGATGTATAACCATGGCAACAGCAGTAGCACTGACACAAATCATTCAACAATGGCAATCTGGTGATAAACAAGCTGAGAGTGAGCTTTACCAATTTGCGTATTTGCAGTTACGTAAGATCGCCCAACACGAGCGTGAACGAAACGCGGAAAAGTACGGCACCGACAACAAGGTATTGGCCGATAGCGTCAACAGCACCACGGCATTAATTCATGATGCTTACCTGAAGATGTCCAACTGCGACATGAGTGAAATTGAAACAAAACGTGATTTCTTTTTGATGGCCGCCAAAGTGATGCGTCAAATCTTGATCGATAACGCACGCTCGCACCAAGCACAAAAGCGTCAACACATCACATTGATGAGAGATGAAGAAGATCGCTTCGAACAATTGATTATCATGGATAAAGCTCTGGATAACTTCAGTAGCCGTTACCCACGCCAATCAAGTGCACTCAAACTCAAGTATTTAATGGGAATGAAAAACCAAGAAATCAGTGAACTGCTCGAGTGCAGCGCAAGCTTAATAGAGAAAGACCTAAAATTCTCTCGCAGCTGGTTGCAATCACGAATGGCGCACGCGTAATGATAAGCAAAAAGTTTTGGATAATCGGCGCAATCTGCGTCGGTTTGCTCGGCGTATACTGCATGTCAGACGAATCCAGCTTGGCATCCGCGGCGGACTCATCAGACAGCACGAGCCAATCAACCACGCGAACACATCGTCAATATGAGCGCACATCTTTAGTTGAAGTAAAGCAAGCGTTGACAGGTTCTGCGTTGGAGAACGCCCACAAAAAAGACGGTGATGACGCCTTCAACTCTGCCATTTTAGGACAACCAGGGCCAGTTACGAACCCATTTCATACTACAGAAGACGGCTCTTTTTACGACTCGTCATTGGGTTATGAAGACAGCCGCTCAAAAGAGGCCCCATCAGAGAATAATAAACCCATCATCAACCTCACGGTGGAACAACAGCTACAAACCATTATTTATGCTTGGGAGCTCAACCAAAACTCTCCGATTAGCTATTCGCTCAATCTTAACCAACTGTTTGAAGACCCGGATGGCGATCTCCTCACCACTCGGATTTGGCTCGAAAACGCCAATGGATTAAGGGTGCTAAACCAAGGACAAATGATGGTACTAGGTGCACCAGAGAACATTAAAACCACCACATACCTGGCGGTAGCGGCGCGTGATGATTACCACGGCGACAGCGACCATGCGTGGGTCACAACACGTTTTGAGTTGCCTGTTGTCACTCCAGGTCACAATGACACGGAACACCCGTTAATTGGCGACATTGTCTATCGCTTGGAGACGACGCAAAATCTTGGCGGTACCGCGTACGCGTATGAAGTGGTGTATTGCGAAGCGTTTCAGTTTGAGGATGACGAGGTACGTTATGCCGCCTCAAACAACAAACACCAGTGTCCTGAAAAGGGAGACTTAAAAAAGGTGGGTGAGTACAAAATCAGTGATGACTCGTTGATTGTTTATGTCCACGGCGTACGCCAAATTTGGACCACCAAAAAGGTATACGCATCTCAGGTTCATAAAGAGACTCTGAACTATTTCACCACCGTATTTGATGGCAAACAATTCGAAAGCTACACCATGCAAAAAAACAAGCAATCGATGGAAAAGCGCATCAACGCACCGACAGGGCGATATTTACGCCAGATATCCTTTTTTGACTATTTGTTACCTCTCCCAAGCGGGGGGTATCTGGTTGCTGAAGCTGGCAATTATATTTATCACTATGGTACTAAAGTCGTGGGTCCGCATGGTGAAAGTCTCGAATCCGATCTCAATTTACGAACTTATGGTCCTAACCTGTATTGTAGCGATGTCGCCATTTGGTATCACAGCCATGTCATTGCTGGTCAAGGAGACTATCAAATAGACATCATATCAGACCCTAACCCAGACGATCCGACTTACCAAATTGATTGCCACGAGTTCATCAGCGCCCCCGCTACTGGACAACAATCGTTATCGTTTGATCTTAACTATTTCCCTTACGATGAACTACTTGATGGCGAGGTGTATAGCTACATTTTACGTCCGAAACCTGAGCTCGCTGATCGCGTTGAGGAATTTAAGATCAACATGATTTATCACGCCCCTGTCCTTAGCGACACCCAATAAACCTTTCTTTACAGGTGGTTATTTTGACAAAACAATCATCCCCAAAATAAAACTGGAACCGTGATCAAATTATCAATTTTCCATCATAGACAAAAAATAGAAATAAATTTTACGGGTTTTGTGCGGTTTTTCGTGTCTTGAACCTAGGCTCAATAGTCATTAAAAAGACACCACTCTCTTCAATCTCACTAGTGAGATTGAAAGATAAAAACAATAAAAAAGCGACTTTCTCATTCGGAAACGAAACAAGGACAAATGAATAATGAATAAGGTGAGTTTATTAGCAGCGTCAGTGGCTATCGCTCTTACTGGCTGTGGCGGTTCAGATGGTGGCTCAAACAGTGCTAACAACGGTGTTGTGATCACAGGCTTTGACGGCTACTTCAAACATGCAGTTGTTTTTGAAGATACGAACAACAACGGCCAATGGGACACTCAAGAAACATTCCTTGGTCTGACCGATGAGAAAGGTCAGCTTAAATTGGATGCAAAACCAGAAAACACTCTAGCACTGCAGACCATTACACCAAACGGTGCAAAGCAGAAACAGCTTATCGCTTTGGATGCTAAAGAGTACGCTGGCAAATACACGGTTGATATGGATCATCCAGGCCAAGCCATGGCCCACGAAATCGTGTTCCGTGCACCAACATCGTCAAACGTGATTTCACCTATCACAGACCTTGTTGCGATTGAAATGGCAAAAGATCCATCCATTAGTGAAGAAGACGCAAAAGCCAAGGTAAACCAAGCGCTAGGAGGCTCAGAAGAAGCACCAATTGATCTGTACAGTGATTTTGTTGAAGGTGCGACAAAAAACGCCGAACTACATAAAACCGCTCAGATTCTGACCGACTCAAAAGCGCAAAACCCAGCTAACTACGAGAAAAAGGCCACTGAATTTGCTCAAGCGGCAAACCAAGAAGTCGATCGTCTTATCGCATCCGGCGAAAACATCAATGATGCAAGCCTACGCCCAATCATCACTGACGCGACCCCAAATAGCGACAACTTAGCACCTGAAACGGCAATCAATAACAAGCTAACCGTAAACGAAACCGTCGAAGAGGCTGCTAAAGATAAGCTTGGCAAATTACCAAAAATCGTACAAGGCGCAGGCTTTGATGGCGTTGAACTAAACATCGAAGGTCTTTTCACAGACAAAGACCAAAACCTTGTGACAACCAAACTGACGCACAACTTAGCAGGCACAGGCATTGAAGTTGCGCAAACTGGCAACCTGATTGTTCTATATCCGACTGCTATCGTAGAAAAAGCTGGTGATTTTGAGATCGTCCTAACGGCGCAAGACATTGATTCTTCAGGTAAGGTTTTGGGTACGGTAAGCACCGTATTTAAGTTCGAAATCGAATCGGCAAACTTACCACCAATGGTTGTAGAAACAGAACAAGCGCATCTACAGTCCATCGTTGATGGTTGGTACCTACAACAAGGTGAAGTATTTGAACAAACGCTCGATATTTCTAGCTTGTTCCAAGATAAAGACGGTCATATCACCGACTACTCAGCGGACTATGTGGACATTGAAGGTCTAACAGTATCTGAGGATGGTAATGCGATTATCACCATTAAAGGCACACCGACAAAAGCGAGCGAAGCTGGTGCAGCACTTGCGATTAGCGCAACAGATGGCCATACCGCGGTACAGATTGCGCTCAGCATGCCAACGGTTATCGAAGGCGTAACGCCACCACCAGTAGTGCCGACTTTGGGCTTCACTCAAGAGCACTTCAACGGCCAAGAGTGGAAAATGGGTAGCTTTGCACAAAAAGACGGTGAAATTGGCTACGCCATGCTGATGCAAGACTCTGAAGGCCTACTATTCTGCTGGGGCTCAAACCATGATGAGATGAATCAAGAGTACAAAGCGAGCATCAGCGACTTCCTAGAAAACACATGGGAACACGATGCCTACGCTATTCTTTCCGATTTGGACCAACAAACTGGTTACGCGGAATACCACAATAAAGGCTGTAAAGACGTCGAGCTGAAAGACGGCAAGCTATACAACAGCTACGGCGAAGAGTATGAAATGCTGTACCAGCACACAACCGAGCATAACGGCACTCAGATGATCGTTAAAATCTCAGATGATGAGCTGTTCTGGATGGATTCAAGCAATACACCATTTGCAGAATCACTTTCGGTTGCAGAACACATCAAACACGGCACGGTAGAGCATGACTTGATGGTAGAAAGTAAAGGCTCGGGCGACGACAAAGTCCTGAAATACTCGTCAGGTACGTACGAGTACGACGCTGATACTTACAACTACACGTCGTTCATGCCAACAGGATTCCAAACTCCAGGTAATTGGGAAATCCAGAGTGATGAAGGCCGTGAGCTGCTGATTCTAAAAGAAACAGGCTCAGAGTCAGATTACAAAACTCGTCATCGTTACATCAACCGTGATTTTGGTGACTTCTACATCGGTATTCGTTGGAGTAAAGAGCAAAACGGTCATGAATCCGCGCCGGAATATGGTCTGTACTCTCACAACAAAGAAGCCATGACGAGCATCGCGAGTTCGCTCCCGATTTTGGAGCCTGGCGATGATGACTAAAGCAACCATCGTTAACCCTTGCTGTGATAGCGTGCATTTGCGTAGAAGACGCAGAACGCTTTGGGAACGCTTGGTCGGCATCAAAGAAGTGTATATCTGCTCTAACTGTCACAAAGAAACGCCACTCAAATAGCGATAATATTTGAGACCGCAAAAAAGCCCCGAACTCGGGGCTTTCTTCTATCTTTTTGACCGCAATATTTGAGTCGTTATTTCACGCACACTACGTTCAATAATGAGGTTCCGGTGAGCTGGTTTGGCTCACGATCTGCGAACAAACCTTTCTTATCTTTGCCCCAATACGGCAGTTGCAGTGGCCATTGATTTTTTTCCATCACACCAGACGCCCTCAACACTTTGAATTCTGCAGGGCTGGCTAAGCTCATACCCAGTTGCTGACATACTTTTTGCGAGTTTTCGTAGTTGAGACGATTCCACGGTTTGCCGTATTCCATGTAAAACTGATTGTGGTGGTCGAGTAAGTACGGCACCACGTACGTTTTGCCTTGTAAGGAGGTTCTCAACCGAACTTCAATGTCATCATTCCCGCTCACAACTGGCTTCGCTTTGGTCTTAGCAACAGGCTTGGACGAAGAATTATCACGTGTATTTTTTACCTTGGTCTTTGACTTCTCTGCCGGCGCTGTAAAGGCGTCGGTATCAGCTCGCACGGCAGGAACTGGCGCGGATTTCGGGGTCACCGTCGGTGTTGGCTTAACCGAAGATGCGGCTGATTTCGACGGCACAGCGGGTTTAGATGGTGTCGTAGACTGTTTATTCTCTTTTCCAACCACGCGGATGAACGCCTCTTTGTAATTCGACAAGGTTTTGACTCCTCGCAAATCCCCTCTCGCATCAGACAGATCTTTGTAAGGCCCAATCAAACAGCGATAACCTTTGGACTCCGGCTTCATCCACACGTCAGTCGTAATCTTGCTGTAAAGCGGCTTTGCTTTCGCGAGTGACATTGGCTTTGGTAGTAATCCGCATTGAATCCAGTAGAGGTAGTTGCCTCCTTGCGGCACTTTCTTTCCCCATACTCCGTTACCAATTGGGCACGTTTTCTCAAGCATCGGCAGTTCTTTCTCGCTGGCTTGAGTAGCTTGGCAAAGGAACTCCTCCGCCGATACTGGGCTAGAAAACTGGGCGCATACCAGCAACAAGCCGAAAGCTAGGCTTGCTTGGAAGATACGAGATGGGTGTTGTGCCTTCTTCATTTCCATACACTTCACTCTAAATTAGTGGGTAAGGTCATTATGGCGGCAAAGCGCCAAAAAAATGTGAACAAAGAATAACTAGCAAAAAAAGAGCCGGAATTTGCATCCGGCTCTCAGTTTAGGAAGGAATTAAGCGAATTTACAACGCTTGGCGGGAAAATTCTTAGCCTTTGTACAGTTTCGGGTTGAATACATCTCGTAACCAGTCACCCAATAAGTTGATAACCAGAACCAGTGTAACCAACACGATGCCTGGGAAGGCAGTAATCCACCACGCACCTGAGAAGATGTAGTTAAAGCCGATGCTGATCAGCGCACCTAGTGACGGCTGATCAACAGGAAGACCCAAACCTAGGAATGACAGTGCCGCTTCCGACATGATCGCATTCGCTACCTGTACCGTCGAGATAACCAAGATTGGTGATAGACAGTTTGGCAGGATGTGACGGAACATGATGCGTGGCGCTTTAAAGCCCATCACTCGTGCCGCTTCTACGTATTCCTTCTTCTTCTCAGCCAGTACTGAAGCACGAATGGTACGTGCGTATTGCGGCCATTCAGCCACACCGATGATCACCACCAGCATCACCACCGCGTATTGGCTGTAAAAATCGCTGCCAAAGCTGGCTTTGAAAATGGCCGATACGATGATCGCCACCATCATGGTTGAGAACGATAGTTGAACATCCGCAAAGCGCATCAAGAAGCTATCGATACGACCACCGAAGTAACCCGCCGACAAACCAATGATGATACCCAGAATCAACTGAAGACCGACGGCTAAAAAGCCGATCGTCAAAGACAAACGAGAACCGTAAAGAATGGTCGATAAAATATCACGGCCTTGCTCATCAGTACCAAGAACAAAACGCTCATCGCCTTCTTCCATCCAAGACGGTGGTAGCTCTGAATCCATGATATCGATAGACGTTAGATCATACGGGTCAGTCGGAGCTAGAATTGGCGCAGCTAATGCCAACACTAAGAACATCATAAAGACCGTAAAACTTGCCATCGCCACTTTGTCGCGCTTGAAGTAATACAAGAAGTCCGACTCTTTAAAACGCTGCCATGCAGATGGAGCGGCTTCAGGAGCTGGTGTTACATTTGATTGGCTCATGATTAAGCTCCTTTTCCAGTTAGGTTCACAGTTGGGTTGATGATGCCGTACAGCAAATCAACGATGGTATTGGTTACCACGAAAATCAGACCAACAAAGATAACGTAAGCTGTGATCAACGGTGTATCGACACGGTTGATTGCCTCTAGGAAAAGAAAGCCTGTACCCGGCCACTGGAATACGGTTTCGGTTAGGATGGTGTAAGCCACCATGGTACCAATCTGCACGCCACCTACCGTCAATACTGGCAGCATGGTGTTCTTAAGTGCATGTTGGTAGTAAATCTTTTGTAAGTTCAAACCTTTTGCTTTCGCGAACTTAATGTATTCCGAGCTCAGTACTTCCAGCATTTCTGAACGTACCAGACGGATGAACAACGGCAGCATGATAGACGCTAGCGCAATACACGGCAGGATAAGGTGCTTAATACCATCGATAGTAAAGAAGCCAGATTCCCAACCGAGCACGTTAGCGGTTTCACCTCGCCCGTAGGAAGGCAGCCAGCCGAGTTCGATGGAGAAGACGTACATCAGCATGATTGCGGTTAGGAACACCGGAATCGAGATGCCGACACTACTCATCGCCATAACAAATTTGGTAAAGACACTCTTCGGGTGAATCGCGGAATACACCCCGAGTGGTATAGAGAAAACGATAATGATGAGCGTCGCGCCAAACACGAGCTCTAATGTTGCCACCAGCTTATCGAGGATCACCTCAACCGCAGGTCGCTTGAAAAAGTATGATGTACCCAAATCACCTTGCAGTGCATTACCCACAAAGCGCGTGTACTTTGTGATAAAGGGATCGTTCAGGCCCAATTCGTCGCGTAGCGCTTGGCGCTCCGATTCCGAAACCGACTGACCTACAAGCTCACGCAGCGGATCACCCAGGTTGTCCTGAATGGCAAACGCCACCAAACTGATCACAAACATCACTATCAGTGCCTGAAACAGGCGCTTGACCAGAAACGAAAACATTCCTTGCCCCTTAACTATCCATAGATCTCTAAACTTAGAGAGAAAATTCAGTCTGTAAAACTGGCTCAATCCGACTGAAACAAAACCGAGCCAAGTGTCGAAAACAGAGAAGGACTGGCGCCCCTCTCTGTCATGACTAAGTATGATTACTCGACAACTAGGTCGCCAAAGTAAGGCATTACCATTGGGTTCACGATGTCTGCGGCTTTCACGTTAGACTTCGCACCCCACGCTTCACTTTGCCAGTGTAGCGGTACGAATGCAGCATCGTTGTATAGCGTCGCTTCGACACCTTTCAGCATTGCTGCACGTTTCGCAGGGTCCGTCTCTACGTTTGCAGCTTCAACTACTTTGTCCATTTCTGGGTTTGAGTAGTGACCACAGTTGTACTGACCACGACCGGTTTCTTCGTTACGAGTCATGGTTAGGAACTCGTTGAAGTTTGCCGAGTCCTCTGTATCCGAGTGCCAACCAATCATCAGCATGTCTGCCGCACACTTATCAAACTCAGGCCAGTATTGCGCTTTAGGCATGGTTTTCAGATCAACCTTGATGCCAATCTTAGACAACATTGCCGCCGCCGCTTGCGCTACTTTCGCATCGTTTACGTAGCGGTTGTTTGGCGCAATCATAGTTAGAGTCAGGCCGTCTTCGTAACCCGCTTCTTTCATCAGTTGTTTTGCTTTCTTCAGATCGTAGCGAGGTACTAGCTTGTCATCGTGACCAACGTAGCCAGTTGGACTCTGCTGACCAGCTGCAGTAGCGAAGCCTTTCATGATTTTCTTAACGATGCCTTCGTTGTTGATTGCGTGAACAATCGCTTGGCGAACGCGAACATCTTTCAGTGCTTCGTTGCTGTTTTGGTTTAGTTGGAACGTGATGATACGAGTACCTGGTAGCGTGACTAGATCGATGCCGTCTGCGTCTTTCACACGTTTGTGATCGTTTGGTGCTACCGGGTGAATCATGTCAACGCCGCCAGAAAGTAGCGCAGCTACACGAGTCGCGTCTTCTTTGATTGGTACAAGCGTTAGCTTATCAACGTTACCTTTCGACTCTTTGTCCCAGTAATCTTTAAAGCGTTCAAATTCCACTTTTACGCCCTGTTCACGTGAAGTCACAATGAATGGACCCGTGCCAGATACGTTAGTCGATGCAAATGAGTTACCGTGCTTCACTAGCTCAGACTTGTCTTTACCGTCTGCTGTTTTACCCGTGTAGAACTTGCTGTCCATAGGGAAAATGTACGTTGCAGTTTGCAGCACAAGTGGGTAAGGACCTTTGGTTACAAGATCGAACGTGTTGTCGTCCACTTTGACGATTTTCTCGTACGGGTCGAAAATGTTTTTAAAATCAGGAGAACTTTGTAGACGCTCAAACGTCCATACAACGTCGTCAGCCGTTAGGGTATTACCAGAGTGGAATTTCACACCTTCACGCAATTTAAAACGAACGGTAGTGTCGTTAATGCGCTCCCAGCTCTCTGCTAGACGAGGTTCGAAATCCATTTTTTGAGTAAAGCGAACCAACGGATCAAATACCATGTGTGACATTTGCAGTGTGCCACCTGATAGCTGCTCATGTGGGTCAAGCGATACTGGGTCAGCTGCGTAGCCAACTTTGATATCTGCAGCCAGTGCATTAAAGCTTAGGCCCGCCGCCATTAGCGCCACTGCTAATTTGCTTTTCATGGTTTTCATTTGCATAACTCCTTCATGCGGGGATACGGATCCCTTGTTGTTGTGTTTGCGTCTTTGTTATGACTAAAGGTTAGCCAAGCGAGGTGCTTGGTTTATGCCGTCTCGATCTCTTCTCGCAAGCCTGTAAATTCAGGCATCAGAGAAATCAATTTTTTGCTGTATTCGTGTTGGGGTGCCGTAAATAACTGTTCTGTTGGTGCCACTTCTAAAAGTGTACCCATTTGCATCACACCTACTCGGTCACACATCTGACGAATAACAGGTAAATCGTGGCTGATAAACAACATAGTCAAGTTCAGCTCACTTTGCAGATCTTTCAGCAAGTTTAAAATTTGTGCCTGTACCGATACGTCCAGTGCCGATGTCGGTTCATCACAAATCAAAAGTCGAGGACGAGTCGCCAACGCACGCGCAATAGAAATACGCTGACGCTGACCACCGGAGAATTCATGAGGGTACTTAAGCCCAGCCATACGACCCAAACCAACATGATCGAGAAGGTCATTCACGATTTGGCGAGTTTCCGACTCGTTTTTCGTCAGTTTATGAAAACGGATTGGCTCAGCAATAATATCGAATACCTTCATACGAGGGTTCATTGAGGTATACGGGTTTTGGAACACCATCTGCATTTGACGACGCATTGGGCGGCGTTCTTTCTCAGAGGTTAAAGCTGTCAGGTCAATACCCTCAAACTTCACCTGACCAGAGTTAGGTTGGTATAAACCAGCAATGACTCGCGCAATGGTTGATTTTCCAGAGCCAGACTCACCCACCAAACCAAAGGTTTCGCCTTCATGCACTTCAAAGCTCACATTATTGGATGCCTGCACGTATTCGCGACGGCTTTCAAATAAAGAGTCTTTGGTGACAAAGCGCAGATTAACGTTCTTCACGTCCAAAAGCGGGCCTGTGTACTCGCGCTCATCCTGGCTTTGTCCTAGCCAGTGATTCTTGATGTCGAGTGGCTCCATTTCTGCCGCTTCTTCGATGTAGCTGACCAAAGGGAAGCGATCGAGCTTTCTGTCTGAACGTGGAACGGCTGAAATTAGGCTGCGAGTATAGGAGTGATCAGGATCGCCCAACACTTTGGCTGTTGGTCCAAACTCCACCAAGTCACCACGATACATTACCGCGACGCGGTCAGTGACGTTGGAGACCACACCCATATCGTGAGTAACCAGCATACAGCCGACATTATTCTTGATACACAATTCTCGGATCAAGTTGAGGATTTGGTCTTGGATAGAAACGTCCAGTGCCGTAGTTGGCTCATCGGCGATGATCAGATCTGGCTCACCAGCCAAAGCAATCGCAATGACGACACGCTGACGCATACCACCAGAGAATTGGTGTGGGTATTGTTTTAAGCGGTTTTCTGGCTGCGGGATGCCAACTTGCTGCATTAGAGAAAGCGCACGCTGATACGCCTCTTCATCAGAGACTTTCATGTTGGCGTGGATCGTCTCTTTCAGTTGCTGCTCAACCGTAAAAAGTGGGTTAAGTGAGGTCATTGGATCTTGGAAAATAAAACCAATCTTCGATCCGCGAACCTTACGCATCGCTTCTGGTGATAAACCAGAAATTTTTTCTCCATCCAAGAAAACATCGCCGCTAGCAACGCGACCTGGAGGGCTAAGCAAATCAATAACGGCGTTACCAACGGTGGATTTACCCGCACCTGATTCGCCAACAACACCCACGATTTCACCACGTTCAATATGAAAAGAAAGTGACTTCACGGCAGCGTGAACGCCGTGTCGGGATGGGTATTCAATACGAAGGTTTTTCACTTCTAATAGTGACATTTCAGACCTCTACTGCCTTGTCTGTGGTATCGAATCGCGCCAAAGGCACCATTCATCACCTGAATGAATCCGTTCAAATTCAGAATAATACTCTGAAATCTTAATGCGGAAACAATTTGGCAAAAATCACACAAAAAAGCAACAATTAAAGTATATTCCGCCGAGAAAACATTAAATAAACGCACAATGAGCGAATAAAAATGCATTAACAAGTATTTAACCATTTTCATATCACACTATTTTTGTGCGCCATGCACCAATAAAACTAGAAAAATGCTCTAAAAAATAAGCACGAGCCAACCAGGACCATTAACCATACTATTCATGTGCAATTATTAACATTTAACAAACAATATCGTATGCGAAAAGCAATTTTTCAACATAAAAAACTATTAATAAAATAGTCGGCAAATATAAAAAGCCAAACTTAGAAAGAGAAAGGATAGGCTAAAACGTGAACACAACAGCAAAACCACACAAATCCTCTGTCGACGACGATTATGCGCCGCTTAAGCGGTTTGTTGACTAAACAAAAGAAAGTGCGGTTACCATCAATCTCCCATTGTAGGTGAAACACGTCGGTTTTAACCCTTTACGGAACAATTCAGAGTGGGATAATAGATAATCAATGTTAGAGCCAAGCTGTAAATGAAAGGAGCCCCTGTGCTTAAAGCGATTTTTTTTGATATGGACGAGACTTTATGTGCGACGTCACAAGCCGATAAAGTTGCAGGACAAAAGTTTACGACTTGGATTCATAAGACCTACCCGCAAGTTACCGAACCACAAGCTTTCTTACAGCGCTACTTACAGGGTGTGTACAAGAAGCTGAATGCGGAATTCCCTCACCTTGTGGCTCTGCTACCTGATGAAAACGCGTTCCGTTGTGGCCTGATCCAAAACATATTGGCGGAGCACGGAGTCAGCATTAATACCGAAGAGGCTCAACAAGCTCAAGACTACTTTGACTCTGCACGTATGGGCGCGTTCACTTTCTTCCCTGGTGTAAAAGAAATGCTCAGCGACCTTCGTCAGCATTATAAACTCGTCGTGATCACTAACGGCCCGATTTTTTCTCAACACCCTAAACTCAGCGCGACACAGATGAGCGACTGGGTGGACCATATTATTGTGGGGGGAGAAGAGCCTGAAGAGAAGCCCGCTGCGAGCATTTTCCAAAAAGCGCTCGACTTGGTCGAAGTAAAACCAGAAGAAGCCCTACACATTGGCGACTCTTTACCAGCAGATATAGCAGGCGCTAACAATATGGGCATTTTGAGTGTGTGGGTAAATGCGACAGGCGCAAGTAACTCAACAGATATAACGCCAAATTTTGAAATCCAAGAAACGGTAGAGCTGAGAGAAATCCTTAAAACACTCGCCCAATAAAAGTAGCGGATTAGAAAAACACAAAACCCCAGACGTCGTTCTGGGGTTTATTTTGTCAGCTCGAAAAGCATTTGGATCATAGGTGGTCAAAAGCCCCTAGAGCTGTACACTTTTGGTGAAATTGAAATCGAATGCAGATGCTTTTAAGAGGATAGATGCAAAAAAGCCCCAGTCTTTCGACTGGGGCTCTAAATAGCGGTCGGTGAAGAGCCGAATTCTAACTTCAGGCGAACCCCACTTGGGTTCAAATCCATTGATACATTACCGACTAATACAGTCCAAGCGAGATCATAAACTCTAAAACGACGAAAGCCTGCTAAAAAGCAGGCTTTCTAATAGTGGTCGGTGAAGAGGGATTCGAACCCCCGACCCTCTGGTCCCAAACCAGATGCGCTACCAAACTGCGCTATTCACCGAGCATATATTCTTTAAATAAAGAATGGGGTGGCTAACGAGACTTGAACTCGCGACAACCGGAATCACAATCCGGGGCTCTACCAACTGAGCTATAGCCACCATCAAATTGTCATGTTTACCGCTATCTCAGCCATAAACTAAATAGTGGTCGGTGAAGAGGGATTCGAACCCCCGACCCTCTGGTCCCAAACCAGATGCGCTACCAAACTGCGCTATTCACCGACGATGTTTTATCTTGATTTAATCAAGATTGGGAGCAATGCTACCGCATTCAATCTAAAAAAGAAAGAATGGGGTGGCTAACGAGACTTGAACTCGCGACAACCGGAATCACAATCCGGGGCTCTACCAACTGAGCTATAGCCACCACTGATTTTTACCGATGTATCCTCCGAGGCAATGGTACGCCCGAAAGGATTCGAACCTTCGACCTTTGGCTCCGGAGGCCAACGCTCTATCCAACTGAGCTACGGGCGCATGCCCTATCGGCGGAGTGGAATAATACGGATATCACACTATGCCGTCTAGTACTTTTTTTACTTTTTTTATCGTTTGGTCTCTTTTTCGACAGTTATCTTCCTTTAAACTGAATTTTTGATGTGATTCACGCCCTGTCATGGATAACTTGTTGTTTATTGCAACAAGTTATCGGGATATAATCACCCATTATTTACATTGATTTAACAGCTGCAACCAAGTTGTCTAATCATTCTATGCCATTCAGTGGAATTTAGTGATTTCTCTGCTCGGCATTAATACTCTAACTATATAAATAGGTAAGTCACTTACCTCGGGAATGTGAAGTGGGTTTAATGGATATGTCTCGACAAATGATTAGCGTTTTGTTCGCTGCCTTAACGTTTTCTACGGCAGCTTTAGCTTCTGACATCAGCCAAACTGAATACGATGCGATCGCAGAACGCATCCAACCTGTCGGTGATGTTTATCTAGCGGGTTCTGAGCCAGTGAAAGAAGAACCAACCGGTCCACGTGATGGCGCCACAGTTTATGGTACTTTTTGTATTGCTTGTCACGCATCTGGTGTAAACGGCGCACCTAAAACAGGTAATGCCGATGACTGGGCACCGCGTATTGCACAAGGCAAAGAGACGTTAGTGAAGCACGCGTTAGAAGGCTTCAATGCGATGCCTGCCAAAGGAACCTGTATGGACTGTTCTGACGATGAAATCATCGCAGCAATCGACCACATGATTGAAGGTCTATAAGTAAAGACATCAACGAAAAAGGCTTGCCAACTGGCAAGCCTTTTTGTTTTTAGTCAGTGAGCACAAGGTTACTCTATTTCTTAAACATTGCTCGAATATTGGCAATGTGTGCCTGACCTTTCGCCATACGCTCTTCTGCTGATACTGGCTTTTTATTGGCTTCCCATTCAACGTCATCAAATGGCAACTCATCCAAAAATCGGCTTTGAGTCGGTTTTATCAACTCGCCGAACTGTCGACGCTCTTTGCACATAGTGAAAGTCAGTTCACGCTGCGCACGGGTAATGCCAACATACATCAGACGACGCTCTTCTTCGACGTTGTCTTCATCAATACTGGTTTGGTGCGGTAAAATACCTTCTTCAGACCCAATTAGGTATACATATGGGAACTCAAGGCCTTTTGATGCGTGCAGCGTCATCAGTTGTACTGCATCGCTGTCTTCATCTTCTTCGCCACGTTCCATCATGTCACGCAAGGTCAAACGCTGAACGACCTCTTTTAACGTTTTCTCTTCTTGATCGTAGTTGTCACCTTCTAGGTCCGCCACTATCCAGGAGTAAAGATCAGAAACGTTCTTCATTCGCATTTCAGCGGCTTTCGGGCTTGCTGAAGTTTCGTATAGCCAATCTTCATAATGGATATCGCGAACTAGCGAGCGAACCGCTTCGACGGTATCACCACGCTCAGCTTGGTCAGCAATCGCCACTAACCATTGGGTGAAACGACGTAAATTTTCCAGGCCGCGTCCCGTTAAGTGCTGTTCGAGCCCCATTTCAAAACTCGACTCAAACAGGCTCTTCCCACGCATATTGGCATAACTGCCTAGCTTTTCTAAAGTTACTGGGCCAATTTCACGTCGTGGTGTATTCACAATGCGTAAGAATGCATTGTCGTCATCTGGGTTAACCAAAACGCGCAAATACGCCATGATGTCTTTAATTTCTGCTCGTGCAAAAAACGAGGTGCCACCAGAAATTTTATACGGCACACGGTTTTGCATTAGAGACTTTTCAATTAAGCGTGATTGGTGGTTACCACGGTACAAAATTGCGTAATCACGATAGTCGGTTCGATTCAAGAATTTGTGTGCAATCAACTCCCCCGTGACACGCTCAGCCTCATGCTCTTCATTTTTAGCCAACAACACTTTGAGTTTTTCACCGTCAGGAATTTCTGAGAATAAGGACTTCTCATAGACGTGAGGGTTATTGGCTATCAAAATGTTGGCCGCACGCAGGATTCGACTCGTTGAGCGGTAGTTTTGCTCCAACTTAATCAATCGCAAATTCGGGTAATCTTCACCCAGCAAGACTAGATTCTGAGGTTTCGCACCACGCCATGAATAAATGGACTGGTCATCATCTCCTACGACCGTCAATCGCCCACGTTCACCGACGATTAATTTCACCAACTCATATTGACTCGTGTTGGTATCTTGGTACTCATCGACCAACAGATAGCGGATACGGTTCTGCCAACGTTGACGAACGTCTTCATGATTGCGCAAGAGTAAGACGGGCATCAAAATTAGGTCATCAAAATCGAGCGCGTTATAGGCTTTCATTTGCTTTTGGTACATATCAAAGCAGAACGCAAACAATTGTTGCTGCTCACCTTGCGCACGCGCTTTGGCTTGCTCTGGCGTCAACATGTCGTTTTTCCAGTTGGAAATACAACTCAGAAGCTGACGTAGCAGATCTTTATCACCATCAAGCTGCTTTTCGGTAAGTTCCTTGAGTAGCGCCAGTTGGTCTTGGTCATCAAACAGTGAAAAGCCCGCTTTTAACCCTAAATGCTTGTATTCGCGTTTGATGATGTTTAATCCCAAGGTGTGGAACGTTGATACCATCAAACCTTTAGACTCGGCTTTCCCCAACGTTTGGCCGACACGTTCTTTCATTTCACGCGCCGCTTTGTTGGTAAACGTCACCGCTGCAATATTACGCGCTTTGTAGCCACATTGCTGAACCAGATAAGCGATTTTATTGGTAATAACACGAGTTTTGCCCGAGCCAGCACCAGCTAGCACTAGGCATGGACCAGACACGTATTTCACGGCTTCATCTTGACTAGGGTTCAGCTTCATAGAAATTCTCTGCGGGTGATAAATGTGGCGCCTATGATAAAGGGGTGGCCTCGTGAAAGCTACGCTGATTTCTTGTAATTTTCATACCAACAAGCGCAACATTCTGTTGCATAAAAGGCGGGTATTTGAGCTATAATGAATGAACGTTCATTCACTAGTGGTAGGATTATGAAGGATAACCCTGCTGTAGATAAGCGAGAACAAATCTTAGTCGCTGCAGAGCAACTCATTGCTGAATCGGGCTTTCAAGGGCTTTCCATGCAAAAGCTCGCCAATGAAGCAGGTGTCGCAGCAGGAACGATTTATCGTTATTTCTCAGATAAAGAACATCTTTTGGAGGAGTTACGCCTTAACGTTGCAAAGCGCGTCGCTACGGCTGTGCAACTGGGCGTGAGTGAAGAGATGCCTTTAAAACAGCGATATCGAACCATGTGGCTCAATATTTGGAATCTAGCGAGCTCGAATTTAAATGCGCTCAGCAATCGAGTTCAATATGAGTCTCTACCCTGTTCAAATAGTAGCAAAGCTCGGGAACTTGAAAGACAAATGTTTGCCCAAGTAGATCTTCTTTTTAATCAGGGGAAAGAAGAGGGCGTATTCAAGCCTCTCGATAACGAAGTGCTTTCTGGATTGAGTTTTGAGGCAAGTGTTGCACTTGCTAGGAAACACGCTTTGGGATTTTATCAACTGGATAAGGCGGCATTAGAAGCTGCTATTGAAGCCAGTTGGGATGCAATTATTAAACACTAACTTGGAGTTCTTAATAGAATGAAAAAGTGGACTTTCTTTATGTTACTTATCGCCGTTCTCTTGTTCGGCAGCGTGATAGGTTTCAATTTATTTAAGCAACAAAAGATTGCTGAATACATGGCAAACCGTCCTGAACCAGAGTTCCCAGTAACCGTGACGGAAGTACAAGCGGTTGATTGGGTACCAGTGATCGAGGCTATCGGTTTTATCGAACCAAACCAAGGTGTGACGGTCGCAAACGAAACCAGTGGTGTTATCGACAAAATCGCATTTGATTCCGGCACTCAAGTCAAAGCAGGTCAGCCATTAGTACTGCTTGACTCTGACGTTGAGAAAGCGAATTTAAAGAGCTCGCAAGCCAAGTTGCCAGCAGCAGAAGCGAAATACAAACGCTACCAAGGGCTATTTAAAAAAGGCTCTATTTCTAAAGAAGCGTATGACGAAGCAGAAGCGAACTACTTCTCCTTAAAAGCGGACATTGAAAGCTTGAAAGCGACCATCGACCGACGCGAGATCAAAGCGCCATTTGATGGTGTAGTAGGTATTCGTAACGTGTATCTAGGTCAGTACCTACAAGCGGGTACCGATATTGTTCGCCTGGAAGACACCAGCGTGATGCGCTTACGCTTTACCGTGCCGCAAACCGATATTTCACGTATCAATATCGACCAAGAAGTGGATATCTTCGTGGATGCCTACCCAGATCAGCCTTTCAAAGGTTCAATTTCTGCAATTGAGCCTGCGGTTAACGTACAAAGTGGCTTGATTCAGGTTCAAGCAGATATCCCTAACAGTGATGGCAAACTGCGTAGTGGTATGTTCGCACGTGCAAACATCATTCTGCCTAAATTAGAAAATCAGGTCACTCTGCCTCAAACTGCGATCACGTTTACGCTATACGGCGACAATGTTTACATCGTAACGGAAGAAGATGGCGAGAAACGCGTTAAGCAGCATGTGGTAAAAGTTGGCGAACGCTCTAAAGATATCGCACACATTCTAGAAGGCGTGAAGCCAGGTGATGTAGTGGTGACATCGGGTCAAGTCCGTTTAAGTAACCACGCAAAAGTAAGCATTGTTGAAAGCGATGCAACTACCCCACCTGCTGAAACACCAATGCTTTAAGTTGGAGGCATCATGCGCTTTACAGATGTTTTTATAAAACGTCCAGTTTTAGCGGTATCGATCAGTTTTTTGATTGCATTGCTTGGTTTGCAAGCCGTGTTCAAAATGCAAGTTCGTGAATACCCTGAAATGACGAATACAGTGGTCACCGTGACCACCAGTTACTACGGTGCAAGTGCCAACTTGATCCAGGGCTTTATTACTCAGCCCTTGGAGCAAGCGGTGGCGCAAGCCGATAATATTGATTATATGACCTCGCAATCGGTGTTAGGTAAATCAACCATTACTGTCAACATGAAGTTGAATACCGACCCAAACGCGGCATTGGCTGACATCTTAGCGAAAACTAACTCGGTACGTTCCCAGCTTCCAAAAGAAGCCGAAGACCCGACCGTAACCATGTCGACCGGTTCTACTACCGCGGTATTGTATATTGGTTTTACCAGTGACGAGTTGTCTTCCAGCCAGATCACCGACTACCTTGAGCGTGTAATCAACCCACAGCTATTCACTGTAAATGGTGTATCAAAAGTTGACCTTTACGGTGGTATGAAATACGCGCTGCGCGTATGGCTAGATCCAGCCAAAATGGGCGCATTAAAGCTAACGGCAACGGATGTGATGAGCGTTCTTAACGCCAATAACTACCAATCTGCGACGGGTCAAGCGACGGGTGAGTTCGTGCTTTATAACGGCAGCGCGGATACTCAGGTATCAAACGTTGCTGAGCTTGAAGCGTTGGTCGTAAAAACGGGTGAAGGGGACGTTATTCGCTTAGGTGATATCGCGAAGGTAACACTTGAGAAGAGTCACGACGTTTACCGTGCAAGTGCAAACGGCCAAGAAGCAGTGGTTGCTGCAATCAACGCCGCGCCAAGTGCCAACCCAATCAACATCGCTGCTGATGTGCTTGAATTATTACCTCAACTTGAGCGCAACTTACCAAGTAACATCAAAATGAACGTGATGTACGACTCTACCATTGCGATCAACGAGTCAATTCACGAAGTAGTGAAAACGATTCTTGAAGCGGCAATTATCGTACTTGTAGTGATCACACTGTTCCTAGGTTCGTTCCGTGCGGTCATCATTCCTATCGTCACTATTCCACTCTCTTTGATTGGTGTAGCGATGGTTATGCAGGCAATGGGCTTCTCTTGGAACTTGATGACACTACTGGCGATGGTACTTGCCATCGGTCTGGTGGTGGATGACGCGATCGTGGTACTAGAAAACGTGGATCGTCATATCAAAGAGGGCGAATCACCATTCCGTGCAGCAATCATTGGTACTCGTGAAATTGCAGTGCCAGTTATTGCTATGACATTAACGCTAGGTGCAGTATACGCACCAATCGCGTTGATGGGTGGTATTACAGGATCGTTGTTCAAAGAGTTCGCTTTAACGCTAGCAGGTTCGGTATTTGTGTCCGGTATCATCGCTTTAACGCTATCACCTATGATGTGTTCAAAGATGCTGAAGGCGAACGAAAAACCGAGCAAGTTTGAGCAAAAAGTTCATCATATCCTTGATGGCATGACTAGTCGCTATGAGAAAATGCTTACAGCAGTCATGGCTCACCGTCCTGTTGTAATTGCATTTGCGATAATTGTATTTGCGAGCTTACCGATTCTATTTAAGTTTATTCCTAGTGAGCTGGCGCCGTCCGAAGATAAAGGTGTGGTTGTTCTGATGGGTACCGCACCATCAAACGCGAACTTGGACTACATCCAAAACACCATGGATGACGTGAATAAGATTCTCTCTGATCAGCCAGAAGTAGAATACGCTCAGGTATTTAACGGTGTGCCAAACTCAAACCAAGCGTTTGGTCTAGCAACATTGAAGCCATGGAGTGAACGAGAAGCAAGTCAATCTGAAATCACAAAACGTGTGGGAGGCCTAGTTTCAAGTGTCCCAGGTATGTCTGTCACTGCGTTCCAAATGCCAGAACTGCCTGGTGCGGGCTCAGGCCTACCTGTCCAGTTTGTAATTACGACACCAAATAGCTTCGAAAGCTTGTTTACTATCGCTAGCGATATCCTGACCGATGTTGCAAGTAGTCCAATGTTTGTCTACTCCGATCTGGACCTGAACTACGATTCAGCAACCATGAAGATTAAGATCGATAAAGACAAAGCGGGTGCCTATGGTGTGACCATGCAAGATATTGGTATCACTCTCAGCACCATGATGGCTGATGGTTATGTTAACCGTATCGACCTTAACGGCCGCTCATATGAAGTGATTCCTCAAGTTGAACGTAAATGGCGTCTAAACCCAGAGTCGATGAAGAACTACTATGTGCGTTCTGTTGATGGTAAAGCCGTCCCACTAAGCAGCTTGATTACGATTGATGTGATAGCAGAGCCTCGCTCTTTGCCACACTTCAACCAGCTAAACTCCGCGACGGTAGGTGCGGTGCCATCGCCTAACGTTGCTATGGGTGATGCAATTAACTGGTTTGAAGACATCGCACAAACCAAACTGCCTGCAGGCTATAACCACGATTACATGGGCGAATCTCGTCAGTTTGTAACGGAAGGTAGTGCCTTGTATGCAACCTTTGGTCTTGCACTTGCGATCATCTTCCTCGTTCTGGCGATTCAATTTGAATCACTCCGCGACCCTATTGTCATCATGGTATCTGTACCGCTAGCAATATGTGGTGCCTTGATCGCGTTGGCGTGGGGTACGGCCTCAATGAACATCTACTCGCAGGTTGGTTTGATCACGCTGGTCGGCCTAATCACCAAGCACGGCATCTTGATCTGTGAAGTAGCCAAAGAAGAGCAGTTACATAATAAACTGTCTCGTATTGATGCGGTGATGGAGGCTGCGAAAGTGCGTCTTCGCCCTATCCTAATGACAACCGCAGCAATGATCGCAGGTCTGATCCCGCTGATGTACGCTACCGGTGCAGGTGCCGCGCAACGTTTCAGTATCGGTATCGTAATCGTTGCTGGTCTAGCAATTGGTACATTGTTCACACTATTCGTACTACCTGTGATTTACAGCTACCTAGCAGAAAAACACAAACCACTGCCAGTATTTGTTGAAGACAAAGACTTGGAGAAGTTGGCACGAGTTGATGAAGCGAAAGCAGCCCACCGTGAATTAGCGGATAACAGATAAGCTTTTAAGGCATTCAAAAAGGTCACTTCGGTGACCTTTTTTATTGCCGCTCTCTTTTTTGCCATCTAAATGGCGACTTTCACGTATCATTTACTTAAAATGAGGACAAATCAAAAGGAGTTTTAGCCACTATGTTTGACCCAAAGAAATTAGAGCAAATTGCTAAACAGATTCACGACTCAATGCCTCAACCTGTAAAAGAGTTGGGCTCTGATGTTGATCAGAAAGTTCGTCAAGTAATCCAAGGCCAACTAAACAAGCTAGATGTTGTAAGTCGTGAAGAGTTTGATGTTCAAACTCAAGTTTTACTACGTACACGTCAAAAGCTAACAGAAATGGAACAGAAATTGGCGGAGCTTGAAGAGAAGCTTGCAGAAAAATAAGTGTTAAAACGCTCCTCATAAAGGAGCGTTTTTTTATTCGGATTAAACCGACTTGTTTCATAAGTGGCTAAAAAGAAAAAGCTTGGTCAACGGCGACCAAGCTTTTTGATTAGATGTCGTGTTTTTGTATTTACCGACTCCAGTCTGGCCAGAGTTCATTTAATATTTTCTCTTCCTTGCAGCAAAGAAAATTAGCCGCCCACCGCGATACGCTTCATATCAGTCATATAACCACGTAGTTCTTCACCGATATATTCTACAGGGTGGTTGCGGATTGTTTCATTCACAGCGATAAGAGTCGCGTTATCCACTTGGTTAGACGTTTCACCTAGACCTTTACCAATGACGTCTGTACTAACAGAAGGCATGAATTTTTCACGCAGTAGCGGCGTTGCTACATTAGCAAATAGGTAGTTACCATATTCAGCCGTATCAGAGATAACCACGTTCATCTCGTATAAACGCTTACGTGCGATAGTGTTTGCGATAAGTGGCAGCTCGTGTAGAGACTCGTAGTAAGCAGACTCATCGATGATGCCAGAAGCGGTCATCGCTTCAAATGCTAGCTCAACACCCGCACGAACCATAGCAACCATCAGGATACCGTTATCGAAGTACTCCTGCTCAGAAATTTCTACGTCAGTTTCTGGGTAGTTTTCGAAAGCAGTTTCACCCGTTTCTGCACGCCAGCCTAGTAGGTTTGCATCGTCGTTTGCCCAGTCAGCCATCATCGTGCTAGAGAAGTGACCTGTGATGATGTCATCCATGTGCTTGTTGTATAGCGGACGCATCAGCTCTTTTAGCTCTTCAGAAAGTTCAAATGCTTTTACTTTCGCAGGGTTAGTTAGGCGATCCATCATATGAGTGATACCACCAAACTTCAGAGCTTCCGTGATCGTTTCCCAGCCGTATTGAAGAAGCTTGCCTGCGTAGCCAGGTTCGATACCGTCAGCAATCATCTTCTCGTAACATACGATAGAACCAGCCTGCAACATGCCACAAAGGATAGTTTGCTCACCCATTAGGTCAGATTTCACCTCAGCAACAAAAGAAGACTCTAGACAGCCTGCACGGTGACCACCTGTTGCTGCAGCCCAAGCTTTCGCGATATCCCAACCTTCACCTTTTGGGTCGTTCTCTGGGTGAACAGCGATAAGAGTTGGAACACCGAAACCACGCTTGTACTCTTCACGAACTTCCGTGCCCGGGCACTTAGGTGCAACCATTACTACTGTTAGGTCTTTACGGATTTGCATGCCCTCTTCAACAACGTTGAAGCCGTGTGAGTAACCTAGCGCTGCGCCTTTTTTCATTAGCGGCATTACCGTCTCAACAACGTTTGTGTGCTGCTTATCAGGAGTAAGGTTTACTACTAAGTCAGCTTGTGGAATTAGCGTTTCGTAGCTACCTACCTCAAAACCGTTGTCTTTTGCGTTTTTGAATGACTGGCGTTGCTCATCAATCGCTGCTTGGCGAAGCGCATAAGCAACGTCTAGACCAGAGTCACGCATATTCAGACCTTGGTTAAGACCTTGAGCACCACAACCTACGATGACCACTTTCTTGCCTTTTAAGTAATCCGCTTCTGAAGCAAATTCGCTACGGTCCATAAAGCGACAACGACCTAATTGGTCCAACTGCTCGCGCAAGTTTAAGGTATTGAAATAATTAGCCATCTGGGTGCTCCTTTAAGATTCTTCCATTGAGGTCGGTAATTGCCTTACCGAATAACTTCATACTAAAACAGACATTAAATTGCTTAAAGTGATATATTCACAATTAGTTATTGCAATTTGTGCAACATGGAAATGAAGATTTAATGAATATCAAAAGCCTGCAACTTTTTATTCATCTGTGTGAGAGTAAAAGTTTCGCTAAGACCGCAGCAGCGATGCATGTGAGTCCTTCAGCCTTGAGCAGACAAGTACAAAAGCTAGAGGAAGAAACTGGCCAACAATTATTTTTGCGGGACAATCGCAGTGTTGATTTAACGAGCCAAGGCAAAAAACTGGTTCCTGTCGCCTTAAAAATTCTTGGCGAATGGCAGCAGTACCAAAGTCACCTAAAGGGAGCAGAGGACGAGTTGAAAGGAGAAATCCGTCTCTTTTGTTCGGTTACTGCAAGCTACAGCCACCTGCCAGAGTTAATCTCTGATTTTCGTCTGCAGCATCCTTTTATCGAATTTAAGCTATCAACCGGCGATCCAGCTCAAGCGATCGACAAAATTCTAGCAGATGAAGCCGATATTGCCATCTCAGCCAAATCTGAGCAGATGCCAAGCAAAATCGCATTTGAAACGATCAGTGAAATACCGCTTTCTGTCATCGCTCCTGTCGGCGTGAGTTCATTTGCGGAGGAGCTACAAAAAGAAAGACCAAACTGGTCAGTCATTCCATTCATTCTCCCAGAAGCAGGGACAGCAAGAGATAGAGCCAATACTTGGCTCAAACAAATGAAAATAAAGCCGAATATCTACGCGCAAACGTCAGGGCATGAAGCCATCGTAAGTATGGTTGCACTAGGATGCGGTGTAGGTATCGCACCTGATGTCGTGATCAACAATAGCCCGGTGAGAGAGAAGATAAATCGCTTAAAAGTGTTGCCAATTAAGCCTTTTGAACTTGGTGTCTGCTGCAACAAAAATCAGTTAGAGAATCCATTAGTGAAGGCTTTTTGGAAAGTGGCAGAGAGTAAATACATTACACCTTAACGATAGATGTTTTGAGTTCTGAGTGCTTAGGTAATTTTCAAAACCCAGAAACGCAAAAAAGCCCACTCTTTCGAGTGGGCTTTTTCAAATTTAAAGCCTGGCGATGTCCTACTCTCACATGGGGAAGCCCCACACTACCATCGGCGCTATTTCGTTTCACTTCTGAGTTCGGCATGGAAATCAGGTGGGTCCAAAACGCTATGGTCGCCAAGCAAATTCTTTATCAATTTGCTCGCAAATTCAAACGCACTTTAGTGCGGCCCTTTAGGGTGAGATTTGCTTGCAAATCGAATAATTCGGAAAGCTGTTTTCGTTCTTACACATTCAATGTTCTTTCATTGAGTCCATCAAAACCCCTTGGGTGTTGTATGGTTAAGCCTCACGGGCAATTAGTACAGGTTAGCTCAACGCCTCACAACGCTTACACACCCTGCCTATCAACGTCGTAGTCTACGACAACCCTTTAGGATACTTAAAGTATCAGGGAGAACTCATCTCAAGGCTCGCTTCCCGCTTAGATGCTTTCAGCGGTTATCGATCCCGAACTTAGCTACCGGGCAATGCGTCTGGCGACACAACCCGAACACCAGAGGTTCGTCCACTCCGGTCCTCTCGTACTAGGAGCAGCCCCTTTCAATTCTCCAACGCCCACGGCAGATAGGGACCGAACTGTCTCACGACGTTCTAAACCCAGCTCGCGTACCACTTTAAATGGCGAACAGCCATACCCTTGGGACCGACTTCAGCCCCAGGATGTGATGAGCCGACATCGAGGTGCCAAACACCGCCGTCGATATGAACTCTTGGGCGGTATCAGCCTGTTATCCCCGGAGTACCTTTTATCCGTTGAGCGATGGCCCTTCCATTCAGAACCACCGGATCACTATGACCTGCTTTCGCACCTGCTCGAATTGTCATTCTCGCAGTCAAGCGGGCTTATGCCATTGCACTAACCTCACGATGTCCAACCGTGATTAGCCCACCTTCGTGCTCCTCCGTTACGCTTTGGGAGGAGACCGCCCCAGTCAAACTACCCACCAGGCACTGTCCGCAACCCCGATAAGGGGTCGACGTTAGAACATCAACACTACAAGGGTGGTATTTCAAGGACGGCTCCACGCAATCTAGCGACTGCGCTTCAAAGCCTCCCACCTATCCTACACATGTAGGGTCAATGTTCAGTGCCAAGCTGTAGTAAAGGTTCACGGGGTCTTTCCGTCTAGCCGCGGGTACACTGCATCTTCACAGCGATTTCAATTTCACTGAGTCTCGGGTGGAGACAGCGTGGCCATCATTACGCCATTCGTGCAGGTCGGAACTTACCCGACAAGGAATTTCGCTACCTTAGGACCGTTATAGTTACGGCCGCCGTTTACCGGGGCTTCGATCAAGAGCTTCGACCGAAGTCTAACCCCATCAATTAACCTTCCGGCACCGGGCAGGCGTCACACCGTATACGTCATCTTGCGATTTTGCACAGTGCTGTGTTTTTAATAAACAGTTGCAGCCACCTGGTATCTGCGACTCTCAATAGCTCCATCCGCGAGGGACTTCACCGTCGAGAGCGTACCTTCTCCCGAAGTTACGGTACCATTTTGCCTAGTTCCTTCACCCGAGTTCTCTCAAGCGCCTTGGTATTCTCTACCCGACCACCTGTGTCGGTTTGGGGTACGATTCCTTACAATCTGAAGCTTAGAGGCTTTTCCTGGAAGCATGGCATCAATGACTTCACATCCGTAGATGCTCGACGTCGTGTCTCAGCCTTAAAGAGAGCCGGATTTACCTAACTCTCAAGCCTACGCACTTGAACCTGGACAACCGTCGCCAGGCCCACCTAGCCTTCTCCGTCCCCCCATCGCAATTGTAAGAAGTACGGGAATATTAACCCGTTTCCCATCGACTACGCCTTTCGGCCTCGCCTTAGGGGTCGACTTACCCTGCCCCGATTAACGTTGGACAGGAACCCTTGGTCTTCCGGCGAGGAGGTTTTTCACCCCCTTTATCGTTACTCATGTCAGCATTCGCACTTCTGATACGTCCAGCATGCGTTACCACACACCTTCAACCGCTTACAGAACGCTCCCCTACCCAATGCACTAAAGTGCATTGCCGCAGCTTCGGTTTACTACTTAGCCCCGTTACATCTTCCGCGCAGGCCGACTCGACCAGTGAGCTATTACGCTTTCTTTAAATGATGGCTGCTTCTAAGCCAACATCCTGGCTGTCTGAGCCTTCCCACATCGTTTCCCACTTAGTAGTAATTTGGGACCTTAGCTGGCGGTCTGGGTTGTTTCCCTCTCCACGACGGACGTTAGCACCCGCCGTGTGTCTCCCGGATAGTACTTACTGGTATTCGGAGTTTGCAAAGGGTTGGTAAGTCGGGATGACCCCCTAGCCTTAACAGTGCTCTACCCCCAGTAGTATTCGTCCGAGGCGCTACCTAAATAGCTTTCGGGGAGAACCAGCTATCTCCAGGTTTGATTGGCCTTTCACCCCTAGCCACAAGTCATCCGCTAATTTTTCAACATTAGTCGGTTCGGTCCTCCAGTTGATGTTACTCAACCTTCAACCTGCCCATGGCTAGATCACCTGGTTTCGGGTCTATATCCAGAGACTGAACGCCCAGTTAAGACTCGGTTTCCCTACGGCTCCCCTAGATGGTTAACCTTGCCACTGAATATAAGTCGCTGACCCATTATACAAAAGGTACGCAGTCACAGGACAAGCCTGCTCCTACTGCTTGTACGTACACGGTTTCAGGTTCTATTTCACTCCCCTCACAGGGGTTCTTTTCGCCTTTCCCTCACGGTACTGGTTCACTATCGGTCAGTCAGTAGTATTTAGCCTTGGAGGATGGTCCCCCCATATTCAGACAGGATATCACGTGTCCCGCCCTACTCGATTTCACTGAATATGCGTCGTCAGTTACGGGGCTATCACCCTGTATCGCCAAGCTTTCCAGCTTGTTCACCTAACGCCTATAAAGCTTAAGGGCTAATCCAATTTCGCTCGCCGCTACTTTCGGAATCTCGGTTGATTTCTTTTCCTCGGGGTACTTAGATGTTTCAGTTCCCCCGGTTCGCCTCGTTATGCTATGTATTCACATAACGATACTTACTTATGTAAGTGGGTTTCCCCATTCGGAAATCCCAGACTCAAGTGGTTTTTACTACCTAATCTGGGCTTATCGCAAGTTAATACGTCCTTCATCGCCTCTGACTGCCAAGGCATCCACCGTGTACGCTTAGTCACTTAACCATACAACCCGAAGGAGTTTCGAGTTGATAATCAAATCACCAAAGTTGTCTCTCATTATTTGAATGAGCGAGAGACATTTCGATTTTGCCGGACTCAAATTCCAAGAACACTTGAATGTGTTATTAGTTGTATTCATAAATGAATACTTTGAGAACTTTACAAACAACAATAAATTGTTGTTTTGTCAGCTTTCCAAATTGTTAAAGAGCTATGTTTCTTCACAAGGAAGTTACATTTTCTAAAGACTTTCAGAGTCAAAAATGCCAACCAGTATCAATTGCTTGTTCTGGTTTGGACGTTTTATTCCAAAAATACTTAGAGAATGGTGGGCGATACCGGGCTCGAACCAGTGACCCCCTGCTTGTAAGGCAGGTGCTCTCCCAACTGAGCTAATCGCCCACATTATTTTGATTTCCGTGGAAGGAAATGGTGGGTCGTGCAGGATTCGAACCTGCGACCAATTGATTAAAAGTCAACTGCTCTACCAACTGAGCTAACGACCCAATGGTATCCCGTAGGGGAGTCGAACCCCTGTTACCGCCGTGAAAGGGCGGTGTCCTAGGCCTCTAGACGAACGGGACACTAAGTGAACATCTTGGGGGATGTTCTATCTCTTAAATTTCATAAACCATATCAATCTGTGTGAACACTCATCGCAATAATCATCGTATAAGGAGGTGATCCAGCGCCAGGTTCCCCTAGCGCTACCTTGTTACGACTTCACCCCAGTCATGAACCACAAAGTGGTAAGCGTCCCCCCGAAGGTTAAACTACCTACTTCTTTTGCAGCCCACTCCCATGGTGTGACGGGCGGTGTGTACAAGGCCCGGGAACGTATTCACCGTGGCATTCTGATCCACGATTACTAGCGATTCCGACTTCATGGAGTCGAGTTGCAGACTCCAATCCGGACTACGACGCACTTTTTGGGATTCGCTCACTTTCGCAAGTTGGCCGCCCTCTGTATGCGCCATTGTAGCACGTGTGTAGCCCTACTCGTAAGGGCCATGATGACTTGACGTCGTCCCCACCTTCCTCCGGTTTATCACCGGCAGTCTCCCTGGAGTTCCCGACATTACTCGCTGGCAAACAAGGATAAGGGTTGCGCTCGTTGCGGGACTTAACCCAACATTTCACAACACGAGCTGACGACAGCCATGCAGCACCTGTCTCAGAGTTCCCGAAGGCACCAATCCATCTCTGGAAAGTTCTCTGGATGTCAAGAGTAGGTAAGGTTCTTCGCGTTGCATCGAATTAAACCACATGCTCCACCGCTTGTGCGGGCCCCCGTCAATTCATTTGAGTTTTAATCTTGCGACCGTACTCCCCAGGCGGTCTACTTAACGCGTTAGCTCCGAAAGCCACGGCTCAAGGCCACAACCTCCAAGTAGACATCGTTTACGGCGTGGACTACCAGGGTATCTAATCCTGTTTGCTCCCCACGCTTTCGCATCTGAGTGTCAGTATCTGTCCAGGGGGCCGCCTTCGCCACTGGTATTCCTTCAGATCTCTACGCATTTCACCGCTACACCTGAAATTCTACCCCCCTCTACAGTACTCTAGTCTGCCAGTTTCAAATGCTATTCCGAGGTTGAGCCCCGGGCTTTCACATCTGACTTAACAAACCACCTGCATGCGCTTTACGCCCAGTAATTCCGATTAACGCTCGCACCCTCCGTATTACCGCGGCTGCTGGCACGGAGTTAGCCGGTGCTTCTTCTGTCGCTAACGTCAAACAACGCCGCTATTAACGACGCCGCCTTCCTCACGACTGAAAGTGCTTTACAACCCGAAGGCCTTCTTCACACACGCGGCATGGCTGCATCAGGCTTGCGCCCATTGTGCAATATTCCCCACTGCTGCCTCCCGTAGGAGTCTGGACCGTGTCTCAGTTCCAGTGTGGCTGATCATCCTCTCAGACCAGCTAGGGATCGTCGCCTTGGTGAGCCCTTACCTCACCAACTAGCTAATCCCACCTAGGCATATCCTGACGCGAGAGGCCCGAAGGTCCCCCTCTTTGGCCCGTAGGCATCATGCGGTATTAGCCATCGTTTCCAATGGTTATCCCCCACATCAGGGCAATTTCCTAGGCATTACTCACCCGTCCGCCGCTCGACGCCGTTATCGTTCCCCGAAGGTTCAGATAACTCGTTTCCGCTCGACTTGCATGTGTTAGGCCTGCCGCCAGCGTTCAATCTGAGCCATGATCAAACTCTTCAATTTAAGATTTTGTTCGGCTCAATGAATACTGAACATTACATAAAGTAATGTTTGAATTGACTGTGCTGAATCCGAAGATTCAATGGTCACTTCGTTTCATTGAAACCTAATTTGATACCGAAGTATCGAATTGGATTATCGTCAACGAGTGCCCACACAGATTGATAGGTCTATATTGTTAAAGAGCTTTCCTGTTGAGCTTTGCTCAAAACAGGACGGCCATTTTAGCGAGTTAAAGTTTAGTGTCAATCACTTTTTTCAAACTTTCTTCAAGCGTTTCCGCTTGGCTAATTTGGCTTGCTAACCTCAACTTCGTTTCTTTCGAAGCGTTGCCGTGTCAGCGAGGTGGCATTATAGAGATTGCGATCACATTGGCAAGCCCTTTTTCTCGTTTTTTTTGATTTTTTTATCGTTCGGATAAATTTGCATCAAAAGCGGTCAAAAGAGCACGTTATTTCTACAGTTCTCTGAATTTATCTGCGAAAAGAGCCACTTTTTCCCAATTGGTGTATTCCACTTCTTTGGTCGTATCGGTTTCGCCACCTGTCATCGACATAATGAACCTAATCATAGTTCTGTCGAACCAGCCGTAACGTGGGTAATAAAGTGCACCAGCAAAAACACCGATTAGCGTTGGTTTCCAAGGCGACTTAATTAGGAACTTGCGAATGTAGGCACTACCTTCAGGTGTATCCTTTCCTTGGTCCTCTTTACGAGCGGTTAGGTTTACGCAGAAAAATGCCACTTTATTTTGCTCCAATTGATTGAGGTTTCGCTCAATAAACTGGTATAGCTTTTTATTAAGATGACCATAACGAATAGAGGCGCCTATCAACACTCTGTCGTATTGACTGAAGTCAATCGTCTCGACATTATGTAAATCCACCAGCTCACAATCGAAGTCTGGAAGTTGTTCATCTATATAGTGGAGAATTTTTTTAGTCTGCCCTTCGCGGGAAGAGTATAGAAATAATGCTTTTGCCACGATTTCCCCTTAGCTACGCCAAAACGTCGGCGTAAGTAGAATAAGTAAGGTAAAGATTTCCAAACGACCAAACAGCATAGAAACTATTAATACCCATTTTGCTTTGTCGTTAACATCACCAAAGTGAAGCGCCACTTCTCCCAAGCCAGGACCGAGGTTGTTCAGAGTCGCAGCCACCGCCGAGAACGCACTGAGCTCGTCCATCCCTGTAGCAATCAAGCCCAACATACAAACCACAAATACCAAAGCGTACGCGGAGAAGAAACCCCAAACCGCATCGACAACACGTTGCGGTAGGGCACTGCCACCTACTTTGATGGTGTAAACCGCGCGTGGATGGACTAAACGTTTTAGTTCACGCGCACCTTGTAAGGTAAGAAGCAGGATACGGATCACTTTCATGCCGCCGCCTGTTGAACCAGCACAACCACCGATAAAAGAGGAGAACAATAGCAGTACAGGTAAGAAGAGCGGCCAATCCGCAAAACCTGTCGTCGTAAAGCCCGCAGTTGTCGAAATTGACACGGTTTGGAACAGAGCCTGATCGAAAGCATCGTATGTCGATGTGTAAGAGTGGTGTTTCAGTAATAATAGGAAACAAACGACAAATAGCAGCACTTGAATAAACAAGAAAGCGCGAAACTCAGGATCTTTCCAGTAATACTTGGGATGCACACCACCTGATGCAAATGCAGCAAAGTGCAGCGTGTAGTTACATGCAGATATAAGCAGAAAAACCACCGTAATCAGGTTAATCGCGTAACTATCAAAGTATCCGATGCTGGCATCGTGGGTAGAGAAGCCACCAATGGCAATGGTTGAAAAGCTGTGACTGATGGCGTCAAATGGCGTCATACCAGCTAACCAAAAAGCCGATGCACAGGCGATAGTCAGGCTCAAATAGATGTACCAAAGCGCCTTAGCAGTTTCTGCTATGCGCGGCGTCACTTTAGTGTCCTTGACTGGACCAGGGATCTCGGCGCGGTAAAGCTGCATACCACCAATGCCAAGTACTGGCAAAATCGCCACAGCTAATACGATGATTCCCATACCTCCGAACCACTGCAGTAACTGTCGATAGAATAGAATCGCTTTAGGTAACTCATCCAAACCAACAATAACGGTCGCCCCGGTCGTAGTGAGAGCAGAAAACGATTCAAAAAACGCATCTGTGACCGAGACGTTCGGGTTGTCAGCTATTAGAAAGGGGATCGAGCCTGCGCTGCCAAGTACTGTCCAGAACAGAACGACAATAAGAAAGCCATCTCGAGCTTTAAGCTCGTGCTTATACCTGCGGTTTGGGTACCAACAAACGGCCCCACAAAACAGCAGAACAAAAAATGTCGTGACAAAAGGCACACCTGCACCATCTCGATAGATCAGCGCAACGAGTGCTGGCGCAAGCATAGTGACACTAAAGAGTGCGAGCAGTAGCCCGACGATTCGAATAATTGAACGAAATTGCATGGATAAATTGACTAGCGAAGCTGTCCCTGTTGCTTCCTGTTTTTCATTATTGTCCGTCTAGCGGAGTGACAATTGCCTTTGCCCCGCTTTTATTGATGATTGCTTGGGTAAACGCGCTCACTTCTCGAAGCTCAATTTCCACCACTAATACCACCTGATCGCTGTATTCAGCCTCGACTTCTATCGCACCAAATTGCGGCATGATTGACTGTGCGATCGGCATAAACCCATAGTCTAACGTTAGTCTGAGCTTTGTGGTTATTTTTTTCTCAATAGTTTGAAGCAGCTTGAGTGCTTGTTGTACCCCACCACCATACGCTTTAACCAAGCCGCCTGTACCTAACTTGATTCCACCAGAGTATCGCGTGACCACTGCCGTGATCTCCCCCACCCCAGAGCCAGACAGCTGCGCCAGGATCGGTTTGCCTGCAGTTCCGGACGGCTCCCCATCATCACTAAAGCCCCATTTCATTGAATCTTCCGGGCGACCTGCAACAAAGCCCCAACAGTTATGTCTGGCATCAGCGTGTTTAGCTTTGATTTGATCAACAAATGCTTTTGCAGCTTCGATACTTGGCGTGTGTGCCAAATAAGTAATGAAGACGCTCTTTTTAATTTCTTCTTCAAATTGAGCGGGCTCTGCTGGAATCAGATAAGGCTTGTCATTCATAGAATTATGGATTCAGGTCTATTTGCCTGAAGTCTATCACGAGTGTGATTTACCCGTCGCATAAGATCTGCCACAGCGCACAATGTTAAACACTTGTTTAAAAAATGTATTGAAATTAAACAATCCACGATCCAAACTAACTTTACTGGTCAAACCAGAACAAAAATAAAACGACTTCCTCGATACCTATTTGCCGAGGTACACGGCGTCGTTGAAATAGGTATACAGACAATCCACGATTGTATGTCATGGAGATAGACAATGATTTACCAAGCCGAAACCCTACAGGTAAAGGAAATACAAGATGGTATTGCAGAGCTAAGCTTCTGCTCTCCAAAATCCGTCAACAAACTCGACCTAGCGACATTAGAATCGCTAGATAAAGCTCTTGATGCGCTCATTGCCCATCAAGGCCTCAAGGGGTTGTTGCTCACTTCAGATAAAGACGCATTCATTGTAGGCGCAGACATTACCGAGTTTTTAGGTTTGTTTGCTAAAACGGATGCCGAGCTCGACCAATGGCTGCAATTTGCTAACAGCATCTTTAACAAACTAGAAGACTTACCCGTTCCGACCATCTCAGTGATCAAAGGCCACGCTCTTGGTGGCGGTTGTGAATGTGTGCTAGCAACAGACATGCGTATTGGTGACAAAACCACCAGCATCGGCCTACCAGAAACGAAACTGGGAATCATGCCGGGCTTTGGTGGTTGTGTACGCTTACCTCGCGTTATTGGCGCAGACAGCGCAATGGAAATCATCACCCAAGGCAAAGCATGCCGAGCTGATGAAGCATTGAAAATTGGCTTACTCGATGCTGTTGTAGAGACTGATGCTTTATACGAATCAGCACTACAAACTCTTAACTCTGCAATTAACGAGAAACTTGACTGGCAAGCACGCCGAGCACAGAAAACATCTCCGCTAACGCTGAGTAAGCTTGAATCAATGATGAGCTTCACCATGGCGAAGGGTCTGGTGGCACAAAAAGCAGGTCCTCACTACCCTGCCCCAATGACAGCCGTTATCACGATTGAAGAAGGTGCTCGCTTTGCACGTAATAAAGCGTTAGACATTGAACGTAAGCACTTCGTGAAATTGGCTAAATCGGAAGAAGCAAAATCACTGGTTGGCCTATTCCTTAACGATCAATACATTAAAGGCATTGCGAAAAAAGCGGCGAAGTCAGCAAGTAAAGACACGCAACGTGCAGCCGTATTAGGTGCAGGTATCATGGGTGGCGGCATTGCTTACCAATCAGCGCTAAAAGGTGTGCCTGTCTTAATGAAAGACATCGCGCAAGCGTCGCTCGACCTAGGCATGACTGAAGCATCTAAGCTGCTGAATAAACGCTTATCTCGCGGTCGCATTGATGGCTTTAAGATGGCGGGTATTTTAGCGTCAATCACACCGAGTCTACATTACGCAGGTATTGAAAACTCTGATGTGATTGTTGAAGCTGTCGTTGAAAATCCGAAAGTAAAAGCGGCGGTTTTGAGTGAAGTCGAATCCCATGTCGGTGACGACACCGTTATCACCTCAAACACCTCGACTATTCCTATCAACCTATTGGCAAAATCACTAAAACGCCCAGAAAACTTCTGTGGTATGCACTTCTTCAACCCAGTGCATCGTATGCCTCTTGTTGAGATCATCCGTGGTGAGCACACCTCTGATGAAACCATCAATCGTGTTGTGGCGTATGCTGCGAAAATGGGCAAATCACCAATTGTCGTTAATGACTGCCCAGGGTTCTTCGTTAACCGCGTATTGTTCCCATACTTTGGCGGCTTCAGCATGCTACTTCGTGATGGTGCTGACTTTACGAAAATCGACAAAGTCATGGAGCGTAAGTTTGGCTGGCCGATGGGACCGGCGTACTTGCTTGACGTAGTCGGCATTGATACCGCGCACCACGCACAAGCTGTGATGGCAGAGGGTTTCCCTGAGCGTATGGGTAAACAAGGTCGTGATGCGATTGATGCACTATTCGAAGCAGACAAATATGGTCAGAAGAATGGTAATGGCTTCTACAGCTACACCATAGATAAAAAAGGTAAGCCGAAGAAAACCTTCTCTGAAGAGATCTTGCCGGTGCTCGCTGACGTTTGTGCCGATAAGCAGGACTTTGACGATGAGACCATCATTCAACGTATGATGATTCCAATGATCAACGAAGTGGTACTGTGCCTTCAAGAAGGTATCATCGCTACTCCGCAGGAAGCAGACATGGCATTGGTTTATGGTCTTGGTTTCCCTCCATTCCGCGGTGGCGTATTCCGCTATCTAGACAGCGTGGGTATTGCTGAATACGTTGAAATGGCAAAACAACACGCCGAGCTAGGTGCGATGTACCAATTACCGCAAATGCTGATTGATATGGCGGCGAAAGGTGAAAGCTTTTACGGTGCACAACAGCAAGGTTCTATCTAAGGAGGGATTCTAAAATGACTAATCAAACAAGAAATGTTGTCGTAGTCGATTGTCTACGTACTCCAATGGGTCGCTCTAAAGGTGGTGCTTTCCGTCATACACGAGCAGAAGATCTATCTGCGCGTCTAATGAAAGGCATTCTTGCACGTAACCCACAAGTGAACCCAAGCGAGATTGAAGACATCTACTGGGGTTGTGTACAGCAAACACTAGAGCAAGGCTTTAACGTTGCACGTAATGCCGCGCTACTCGCGGGCCTGCCGATTGAAATTGGCGCTGTGACGGTTAACCGTTTGTGTGGCTCATCCATGCAAGCGCTGCATGACGGTACACGTGCGATCATGACTGGCGATGCTGAAATCTGCCTAATTGGTGGCGTTGAGCACATGGGGCATGTGCCGATGAACCACGGGGTAGACTTTCACCCTGGTATGTCAAAGAACGTAGCAAAAGCTGCGGGCATGATGGGCTTAACGGCTGAAATGCTTGGTAAATTACATGGCATTAGCCGTGAGCAACAAGACGAGTTTGCCGCGCGCTCTCACGCTCGTGCGCACGCAGCAACCGTAGAGGGTCGTTTTAAAAACGAAATTCTACCAATTGAAGGCCATGCGGCTGACGGTACACTGTTTACTCTCGACTATGATGAAGTGATTCGCCCTGAAACATCCGTTGAAGGTCTGTCTCAGCTTCGTCCTGTGTTCGACCCTGCAAACGGCACAGTAACAGCCGGTACATCATCAGCGCTGTCTGATGGCGCATCAGCGATGCTGATCATGAGCGAAGAGAAAGCCAATGAGCTTGGCTTGAAAATTCGCGCACGTATTAAGGGCATGGCGATCGCAGGTTGCGATCCATCCATCATGGGTTACGGCCCTGTACCTGCAACAAAGAAAGCGCTCAAGCGTGCTGGTCTTTCAATTGAAGACATGGATGTGGTTGAGCTAAACGAAGCATTTGCAGCGCAGTCTCTGCCGTGTGCTAAAGACTTAGGTCTGCTTGATGTGATGGATGAGAAGGTCAACCTTAACGGCGGTGCGATTGCATTGGGTCATCCATTAGGCTGTTCTGGTTCACGCATCTCAACAACGTTGATCAACCTAATGGAAGCGAAAGACGCGAAATACGGTCTAGCCACCATGTGTATCGGTTTGGGTCAGGGTATAGCGACCGTATTTGAGAGGCCTTAACGCTTTGAGTGAAGTAGGCTCAAAACGACGATGGTCGTAGTGATCTACTCAACAACCAGCATGAAATGAATAAATACTAAAATAATTTAGTATTACACTTAAGGGCGACATCAGATGTCGCCCTTTGTTTTACGCCAAACACAGTAAATATGCATACAAAGCATACATAAAATGAGTAACTTTCATTTTATTCATAGATAGAGAAGACATAGACTTATAGACAGTTAATATCTTGCTGTATGTGGCAACTGAGTCACGCTAACGCAATTTCGGAGAACCTTATGTTTAATGCTCTAGTTCTAAACCAAGAAGACAAACGCACTATCGCTAGTATCGAGCAAATCGATGAAACACAACTGCCGGAAGGTGACGTTCTGGTTGAAGTCGATTACTCATCGTTGAATTACAAAGATGGTTTGGCGATCACAGGTAAAGGTAAAATCATCCGTAACTTCCCGATGGTACCTGGCATTGATCTAGCGGGTACGGTTGTAAGTTCTGAAGATTCGCGTTACCAAGCTGGTGACAAAGTGGTCTTAACTGGCTGGGGCGTGGGTGAAAACCATTGGGGTGGCATGGCTCAACGTGCTCGTCTAAAAGCGGATTGGCTCGTGCCACTACCAAAAGGTCTAGACAGCAAGAAAGCAATGATGGTTGGTACTGCTGGCTTCACTGGTATGCTGTGTGTTCAAGCACTGCTTGACGCAGGCATCAAACCTGAAGATGGCGAAATCCTAGTAACGGGCGCAAGTGGCGGTGTAGGCTCGGTAGCAGTAACGCTCCTAGCACAGCTTGGCTACAAAGTTGCAGCAGTGACAGGACGTGTAGAGAAAAACGGTCCGCTACTTGAAAAACTAGGTGCTAGCCGCATCATCGACCGTACTGAATTTGAGGAACCAGCACGTCCACTTGAAAAGCAAGTATGGGCAGGTGCGGTAGATACCGTCGGCAGCAAAGTACTAGCAAAAGTACTGGCGCAAATGGATTACAACAGTGCAGTCGCCGCTTGTGGTCTTGCAGGTGGTTTTGATCTACCAACTACAGTGATGCCGTTCATCCTACGTAACGTTCGTCTACAAGGTGTGGACTCAGTAATGTGTCCAACAGAGAAACGCATCGCAGCATGGGAAAAACTGGTTGAACTACTACCAGACAGCTATTTCGAGCAAGCATGTACTGAAGTAGAACTAGCAGAAGCACCAAAATACGCAGAAGACATCACCAACGGTCAAGTAACAGGTCGTGTGGTTATCAAGCTATAAACACTGACTCAGCGTAAACAGACGAAGAGCCGGCATTGCTGGCTCTTTTTGTTAGCAGTTTAGTCCCATATCTTCGATACGCTTAGCTATTAGACGGCTACATTCTTCACGCACAATCGTTCTTAACCATTCTTGAGCAGGGGAATGCTCGCAACGCGCATGCCAAATCATCGAGTATTCAAATGGAGTAAATTGGAATGGTAATGGTTTCACCACCAAGTCATAACGCTCGGCAACCAGATACGCCAAGTCCGCTGGCACTGTGATGATAATTGGCAAGGTATCCATGATCGCCAATGCGGCTTCTAAATGATAAGCCCGCAGAACCATTTTACGCTTAGGTTTCTCCATCAAAGCTTGTTCGATCAGTGCCTTAACACCATCACTGATGGCGATCATGGCATGTGGATGACTCAGATAATCATCCAAGCTCATTTCTTTATCCGCTAATGGATGCTGTTTTGAAAGCATACACAGCACCCCCACTCGCCCCAACACTTCACTGCGTAGCGGCTCCACCGGACCTGTCGGGCGACAAATCGCTAAGTCTGCACCTTCATAAGTGAGCTGATCTGATAAACGGTCGTGTTGCAGTGGTAAGAAGTTAAAAGACACGTTTGGCGCTTCTTGGTAAATTCTCGGCAAAGCGAACGGTAAGATCGTTTGCATGGCATAGTCGGTGGTCACGATGTTGAAAGTCTGTACGCATTGCAATGGGTCAAACTCAACCGGAGATAACAACTGACGTAAAGACTCTAAGGGCTCGCCTAATGAGCGATCGATCTCTAACGCTTTCTGAGTTGGGATCAAATGCTGCCCCTGACGAGTAAACAGCGGGTCTCCCAATAAGTCGCGCAGACGACCAAGCACACGACTCATTGCCGATTGACTCAAATTTAGACGTGTTGCCGCCTTACTGACACTGTTTTCTTCTATCAGTACTCGCAACGCAACCAGTAAATTTAAATCTCGGCGATAGATGTCTTCCAGTTCCACGAATTAGCCACTTATTTTGTATGTGTTTGGGTAAATTGTACTCTTCAGGCAAAAAAAATCCCGCCTTTCAGCGGGGAAGCCCAAGAAAAATGGGGATAGTGTCGGAATGAAGTGTCGGTAAAAATAGGTGAGCGTTATTAAAGTATTCTGATCAAAGCAAAAAGCGCTAATTTTCTTGCTCAGATGCACCTGACCATTTGCGCATCTCGATCCAAATCCCAATAATAGTGGCAACTATGCCTATAAGAGGCATCAAAGAGGTGTCAGCTGGCGTTCTGAGTACCAAAGCACAAAACGAGATAAAACAAAGTACGGAGTAAATCGTAAGTCTGTCTAACGCTGTTAACATTGCCTCTCCCTTGCTAGTTGTTACCAAATTGTTAATTTAAGGTAAAACAAAAAATTCCGTTTGCCAAGTGGTTATTGAATATTTTTTCAACGAACGTAGAATTCACCGCTAAGTTAGTTACGAGAATCACACTATGAGCTTTAATCCTGAACTGGCAACAAAGACATTAGAGGCGGAAGGACTGCGCTGCCCAGAGCCAGTGATGATGGTCAGGAAGACAATTCGCAACATGCAAGATGGTGAGATTTTGCTGGTCAAAGCAGATGACCCATCCACGACTCGAGACATTCCGAGTTTCTGCCGTTTTATGGATCACCAATTAATTGCAGCACAAACGGAGCAAGTTCCGTATCAGTACCTGATCAAGAAAGGATTGGAGTAATCTGGTCGAATTAAAAACGGCAGCCGATTGGCTGCCGTTTGTTTATTCATCGTATTCGAGTGTGCGAACTTCTGATTGGAGCTTGTTGAGTTGTTTTTTCATTGCCCGCATCTCTTCATGCATAGGAATGATGTGGGCTACGCGAATCCACGCCTCTACTGTTAATCCAGTAAGAACGAACGATCCTGCCACAATCGGCAACCACATATCAGTCAGTACCATCGCTAACAAGCACAGCGCCAAACCAAAGGTGAATAAATAACTCTGACTCTTTGGGGTCATCCCCATGTAACGTGTAAGCATAAACTTGCCCTCTCGCTATCATTCACACCATTAAACTACCATGACAAGTATGACACTAATATGTCATCCGTCACGCTACGGAGCGATTTTAAGTCAGAGTTTGAGCTACGCCACTAATTCGCTAGTTATTGATTATTTGCATCATTTAACGATTGTTCGCGGATAACATTTTCCATTTTCAGGCTGCGTTATCCGCCTAAAAACATTAAAAGAAGGCCGCACCAATCGCCAACAACACGAACAAAATAGCGGTGACTTTACGAATCAACCCCAGGGGCATCTTGTCTGCTGAAAGCTTACCAATTAACACCACAGGCACATTAGCCAACAACATACCAATGGTCGTGCCAAGTATGACCCAACTCAGCGCATCCGCGTATTGCGCGCCTAGGATAGAAGTGGCGATCTGAGTTTTATCACCAATCTCAGCCACAAAGAAAGCAATAAAGCTGGCAATGAAAGGACCTCGGTTTGAAATCTGTTCGTCATCATCCAACTTATCAGGAATCAACACCCAAGCCGCCATCGCGACAAAACTGACCACCAGCACCCACTTTAAAATATCAGGTGATAAATAGTCAGCGACAACCACACCTAACCATGCAGCTAAAGCGTGGTTGGCAATGGTTGCCAAAAAGATTGCTGCAATAATTGGTATTGGTTTGCGGTAACGACTTGCGAGTAATAGAGATAGCAATTGGGTCTTATCGCCAATTTCTGCTAACGCTACAGTAGTAATTGAAATAGCTAAAACGCTCACGACATGCTCATTGGGGCAGGGATTATTATTTTTAACCGAAGACAAACCTCACGCCCCTACCCCGGTTCGTGATGATTTGTCTAAGGTCTTGCTAAACTTGAAAGGCTTCAAGTCTCGAACGCCATGGTGATTTTGCACCAATTATGTTGACGGACGAACCAGATGAAACAGAAACTTCATCAGGTAAGCTACTCCCCAAAGACAGGCGCAATTCTAGCCACCTTTGTTGCGCTTCTCAAGAGCCAAAGCAGGCAAAAACTCCCTTTTAAGAAAAATACAGCAGATAACGCGGTAAAAATTCATTAAAGGAGAAAATCGCCCACGAATTAATCAAGATTAGCTCTACTCCCATGCTCAATATCTGGTTATACTAGATTGTTAATTTATTCAACCGTAATTACTCTTTATCGCCGTTGTTAGAGTTGAAAAACTCGGCATAGATGACGAATTAACGAGTAACAAGAGAATCGCGCGAACCTGACTTATGCAAAAATACGATATCAAAACCTTCCAGGGAATGATCCTCGCGCTGCAGGATTATTGGGCTCAAAATGGTTGTACCATTGTTCAACCGCTAGATATGGAAGTGGGTGCGGGTACCTCTCACCCAATGACCTGTCTACGAGCGCTTGGCCCAGAGCCAATGTCGACAGCTTACGTACAACCTTCACGTCGTCCTACTGATGGCCGTTACGGTGAAAACCCTAACCGTCTTCAGCACTACTACCAATTCCAAGTAGCGCTAAAACCATCGCCTGACAATATTCAAGAGTTGTACCTTGGCTCCCTTGAAGTTCTTGGTATTGACCCTCTTGTACACGACATCCGTTTCGTAGAAGACAACTGGGAAAACCCAACACTAGGCGCATGGGGTCTAGGCTGGGAAGTTTGGCTAAACGGTATGGAAGTGACTCAGTTTACTTACTTCCAACAAGTTGGCGGCCTTGAGTGTAAACCAGTCACTGGCGAAATCACTTACGGTATCGAGCGTCTAGCAATGTACATCCAAGAAGTAGACTCGGTTTACGACCTAACTTGGAACATCGCGCCAGACGGCAGCAAAGTGACTTACGGTGATATCTTCCACCAAAACGAAGTAGAGCAATCGACTTACAACTTCGAGCACGCAGACGTTGAATTCCTATTTGGTTTCTTCGAGCAGTGTGAGAAAGAGTGTAAAGAGTTGCTTGAGCTTGAAAAGCCACTGCCATTACCTGCTTACGAGCGCATCCTAAAAGCAGGTCACGCATTCAACCTACTAGACGCGCGTAAAGCGATCTCAGTAACTGAGCGTCAGCGTTACATCCTGCGCATTCGCGATCTGACTAAGTCAGTAGCAGAAGCATACTACGCATCGCGTGAAGCTCTTGGCTTCCCAATGTGTAAGAAAGAACAAGCGTAAGGGGTAGAGAACATGGCAAAAGAATTTCTAATCGAGCTAGGTACAGAAGAGCTACCACCAACGCAACTTCGTACGCTAGCTGAAGCATTCGCAGCAAACTTCGAAGCAGAACTAAAAAGCGCTGAGCTTGCTCACGAAGGCGTGAAATGGTTTGCGGCTCCTCGTCGTCTTGCACTTAAAGTCGCGGCACTAGCAGAAAGCCAATCAGACAAAATCGTTGAAAAACGTGGCCCTGCGGTTTCTGCAGCATTTGACGCGGAAGGCAACCCAACCAAAGCGGCTCAAGGCTGGGCACGCGGTTGTGGTATTTCTGTTGACCAAGCAGAGCGCATGGTTACAAATAAAGGCGAATGGCTACTGTTCAAACAAGAAGTGAAAGGTAAGCCAACGTCTGAGATCGTCGTTGAACTTGCAGCGAAAGCACTAGCAAACCTACCTATCGCAAAACCAATGCGCTGGGGTAACAAAACGACTCAATTTATCCGCCCAGTGAAAACGCTAACCATGCTGATGGGCAGCGACCTAATCGAAGGCGAGATCCTTGGTGTCGCTTCTGACCGCACTATCCGTGGTCACCGCTTCATGGGTGAACAAGAGTTCACTATCGATTCTGCTGAGCAATACCCTGCAATCCTAGAAGAGCGCGGTAAAGTTATGGCAGATTACGAAGCACGTAAAGCCATCATCCTAGCTGACGCACAAAAAGCGGCAGCAGAAGTTGGCGGTATCGCTGATCTAGAAGATGACCTAGTAGAAGAAGTTACGTCTCTGGTTGAATGGCCCGTAGTACTTACAGCGAAGTTCGAAGAAGAGTTCCTAAAAGTGCCTTCTGAAGCGTTGGTTTACACCATGAAAGGTGACCAAAAATACTTCCCTGTTTACGACGAAAACAAGAAGCTACTACCTAACTTCATCTTCGTATCGAACATCGAATCAAAAGAGCCTCGATACGTAATCGAAGGTAACGAGAAAGTGGTTCGTCCTCGTCTTGCTGACGCAGAGTTCTTCTTCAACACAGACCGTAAGCGTCCGCTTATCGACCGTCTGCCTGAACTAGAGCAAGCGATCTTCCAAAAGCAACTGGGTACGATCAAAGACAAAACAGACCGCATCACAGAACTTGCTGGCTACATTGCAGAGCAAATCGGTGCTGACGTTGAGAAATCAAAGCGTGCTGGTCTACTAGCAAAATGTGACCTAATGACCTCAATGGTATTCGAATTTACGGATACTCAAGGTGTGATGGGTATGCACTACGCGCGCCACGACGGTGAAGCAGAAGAAGTTGCAGTCGCACTGAACGAGCAATACATGCCTCGTTTCGCAGGTGATGAACTGCCATCAAACGGCGTTTCAACAGCAGTTGCAATGGCAGACAAGCTAGACACTATCGTAGGTATCTTCGGTATTGGTCAAGCACCTAAAGGCAGCGATCCGTTCGCATTACGCCGCGCATCTCTGGGTGTACTACGTATCATCGTTGAATATGGCTACAACCTAGATCTTGTTGACCTAGTAGCGAAAGCGAAGTCACTGTTTGGCGACCGCCTAACCAACGACAACGTTGAACAAGACGTTATCGAGTTCATGCTTGGTCGTTTCCGTGCTTGGTACCAAGACGAAGGCTTCAGCGTAGACATCATTCAAGCGGTACTGGCTCGTCGCCCGACGAAACCAGCAGACTTTGACCAACGTGTTAAAGCGGTTTCTCACTTCCGTGAACTGGAAGCGGCAGAGTCTCTAGCAGCAGCGAACAAACGTGTTGGTAACATCCTAGCGAAATTCGACGGCGAACTTGCAGAAGAAATTGACCTAGCATTGCTACAAGAAGACGCAGAAAAAGCACTAGCAGAAAGCGTTGAAATAATGACAGAAGCGCTAGAGCCAGCATTTGCTACAGGTAGCTACCAAGAAGCCCTAAGCAAGCTAGCTGACCTACGTGAACCAGTTGATGCGTTCTTTGATAACGTAATGGTAATGGCAGACGACGAAGCACTTAAGAAGAACCGTCTGACATTGCTGAACAACCTGCGTAACCTGTTCTTACAGGTCGCAGATATCTCTGTCCTTCAAAAGTAATTCATTACTGATTCAGAAGTGATTAAGATATAAGTAAAGGGAAGCGTCGGCTTCCCTTTTTTGTTGTCTTTAAACGGAGATCGTCGGTTCTTATTATTCATTTTGTGAACAAGGCAAAAATTTGTAGGGTGAGACACGTTTAACTTGTTGGTGCAGAGCTCGGATTGTAGAGGCTCAGTTTTGCTATAACTGGACTGTTTATTCGGGGGAAGGACACAATGAAAAAAACAATTCTCGCACTCTCTATCGGTCTACTGAGCGCCTGCAGCCAGATTCCAGAAAACGCCATCGTATTAAGCGTTGGTGATGACACCGCTGTTTTTGAGGAAAACTCACAAGGCTTACTTGTCGCCGAGCAAAAACTCGAAAAAGGCAGCTACACCTTTACCATTGCCGATAGTAATCAAAGCTGTGGAAGTAGTTTTGCTTTGGCAGAAGAAAGCCGCATCAAATTCAATCGTCCATTAAAAATGGATAATTGCGCCACAGATGCCCAAATGCCGCTGCGCATCTTCAAAGCCAACACCTATCAATTTACGTTCAACCCAACCACTAACGAGCTAACTGTTAGGCTCAAACCCAAAAAGAATCAAGACATCACCTACTCTTGCCCTGTCGCAACCAATACGCCAAAAACCATCAACGTTGAGCAAACCTTTAATGATGGCACTGTCGTTCGCGATGCCTTAACCGGACAAGAAACTATAGTTACAGATGGCAGCGTAACCATGCAGCCGGGTACTATGAGCCAAGGTCTGTTGTTACTAGAAGAGGTTGAGCAACAAGCAGAAAAACCTTTCAGTTGGGACAACGCGACGGTGTACTTCGTCATGACTGACCGCTTCTATAACGGCAACCCAGACAACGACAACAGCTACGGTCGCAGCAAAGACGGGAAATACGAGATTGGTACCTTCCATGGTGGTGACTTAGCGGGTCTGACGAAAAAACTCGATTACATCGAATCGCTTGGTGTGAATGCTATCTGGATAACCTCACCACTGGAACAAATCCATGGCTGGGTTGGCGGCGGTGACAAAGGTGACTTTAAACACTACGGCTACCACGGCTACTACCATCAAGATTGGACCAAGCTTGATGCCAACATGGGTTCCGAAGATGAACTCAGAACCTTCGTCGATACTGCCCACAAGAAAGGCATCCGCGTGATTTGGGATGTGGTCATGAACCACACTGGCTACGCAACATTAGCAGACATGCAGGAATTCGGATTTGGTCAGCTTTACCTTGATGACCAAGAAGCCAAAGAAGTCCTTGGTGAAAAATGGACCGACTGGCAGCCAAAATCAGGACAAAGCTGGCACAGCTTCAACGACTACATCAAATACAGTGATAGCGAAGCGTGGGATAAATGGTGGGGCAAAGGTTGGATCCGCACCGACATTGGTGACTATGATGCACCAGGCTATAACGACATCACCATGTCTTTGAACTACCTACCGGATCTCAAAACCGAATCGACTCAGAAAACCGGATTACCAAACTTCTTCCGCAATAAAGACACCAATGCGCAAGATGAGCTGCAAACCCCACGTGAACACCTGATTACCTGGTTATCCGATTGGGTGCGCGACTACGGCATTGATGGCTTCCGCGTCGACACGGCCAAACACGTTGAAATGGAAGCGTGGGCAGAGTTGAAAGCCAGCACCACCCAAGCGCTTGCCCAGTGGAAGCAAAACAACCCAGACAAAGCCTTGGATGATTTACCTTTCTGGATGACAGGTGAAGTGTGGGCACACAGCGTGGTGAAGAGCCCGTATTTCGATAACGGCTTCGATTCCATCATCAACTTCGAGTTCCAATCTGACGTAGCACCAAAAGCGCTGAAATGCTTCGCTCAACTCGATAGCGATTATCGCCGCTACGCGGAACGTATTAACTCCGATCCTGAGTTCAACGTGTTGAGTTACCTGTCTTCGCACGATACTCAACTGTTTTGGTCAGCGCGCAGCCGCAGCTTCGATGACCAAGCACGTGCCGCAAATGCACTGATGCTGGCTCCGGGTGCAGTGCAAATCTACTACGGCGATGAGATTGCTCGTGACTTTGGCGTGACTGGCTCCGATCCTACTCAAGGTACTCGCTCTGATATGCCATGGGATAAGATTCATGGCGAACGTGAAGACTTGCTGCAACATTGGCAAAAACTCGGCGAGTTCCGTCAACGCCACCCAGCGGTTGCGCAAGGCAAACACATCACTCGCAATCAAGAAGGGTATTACGCATTCGAACGCCAATACCACGACGACAAAGTGCTGATCGTCTACACTGGCGAATAGCCGATTCACTCCACCAGCAAGGGAAGCATTTCGCTTCCCTTTTCTGTTCACTGCTCATATCCCCATCATCTGGTCTGATGACAAACTTTTTTCTTCTTCGAGTAAATTCACACTTTGCGTCGTAATAACATTAGGGTAAGGTCAAGTATTACTCTATAAGCTGATGTTTCATCAGCATTCAATACACATAAGCAATCACAATGAATTAGGTATCAGTCAGCATGCAGTTCTCAAAGTTTGGTGAAAAATTTAATCAGTATTCAGGTATCACGCAGTTAATGGACGATTTGAATGATGGTCTACGCACACCAGGTGCCATCATGCTCGGTGGAGGTAACCCAGCCGCCATTCCTGCCATGCTCGATTACTTTCACCAAGCCAGTGAGGAAATGCTCGCCAGTGGAGAGCTCGTCGCCGCCCTAGCCAACTACGATGGGCCACAGGGTAAAGATGCGTTCGTGAAAGCGCTGGCTCAGTTATTCCGTGAAACTTACGGTTGGGACATTTCAGAGAAGAACATCAGCCTAACTAACGGCAGCCAAAGTGGCTTCTTCTACTTGTTCAACTTACTCGCAGGTAAACAGCCAGACGGTTCGCATAAGAAGGTGCTACTGCCTATCGCGCCTGAGTACATCGGCTATGGTGATGCTGGCATTGATGAAGATATATTTGTCTCTTATCACCCAGAAATCGAGCTGTTAGATAACGGATTGTTTAAATACCACGTCGATTTTGAGCAGCTAACCGTCGACGATTCTGTTGCGGCAATCTGCGCGTCTCGCCCAACTAACCCAACGGGTAACGTACTGACAGACGAAGAAGTGCGTAAACTGGACAAACTCGCACGTGAAAACAACATCCCACTGATCATCGATAACGCCTACGGCTTGCCGTTCCCGAACATCATCTTTGAAGATGTCGAACCGTTCTGGAATGAAAACACCATCTTGTGCATGAGCCTATCCAAACTTGGCTTGCCTGGCGTGCGTTGCGGGATTGTGATTGCGAGTGAAGAAATCACTCAAGCGTTAACCAATATGAACGGCATCATCAGCCTAGCACCAGGCAGTGTGGGTCCAGCGCTGGCAAACCACATCATCGCTAAAGGCGACCTGCTTAAACTGAGTTCAGAGGTGATTAAGCCGTTTTACAAGCAGAAGTCGCAACGTGCGGTTGAACTGCTGCAAGAAGCGATTACCGATGAGCGCTTCCGTATTCACAAACCTGAAGGGGCGATCTTCTTGTGGTTATGGTTTGATGAGCTGCCAATTACGACAATGGAGTTGTACCAACGCTTGAAAGCGCGTGGCGTATTGATTGTTCCGGGTGAGTACTTCTTTATTGGTCAGAAAGACGAGTGGGACCATGCTCATCAGTGCTTACGCATGAACTACGTTCAAGACGATGAGATGATGCAGAAAGGGATTGCGATTATCGCGGAAGAAGTTGAAAAGGCTTACCAGCAAGGTCTGTAATACGAAGCAATCGCTTCGGCTACTCCAATTAAAAAGAGCGCCAACTGGCGCTCTTTCTCACTCTATAAGGCAAATAACTTGCTGATTAGTTGCTTTCTAGCAGGTTGTTGCCACCGATAGCAATTTTACGTGGTTGCATTGCTTCTGGGATTTCACGAACCAAATCAATATGTAATAAGCCGTTTTCCATTGATGCGCCAGTCACTTTTACATAATCCGCTAGCTGGAATTTACGTTCAAAGTCGCGCTCAGCAATGCCTTGGTACACGTAATTTTTGCCTTCTTCTGCTTTGCGTTCGCCCTTCACAATCAACATGTTTTCGTTTTGAGTCAGATCGAGTTGGTCTTCAGAGAAGCCAGCAACTGCCATAGTAATACGGTAGTTATGCTCGTCTTTTTGCTCAATGTTGTACGGAGGGTAACCGCCAGAAGTATTTTTCGCTGTATTCGCTTCCATCAGGTTTAGCAGACGATCAAAGCCAATTGCATTACGGTATAGTGGTGAGAAATCTACGTTACGCATAAATCTATCCTCTTAATTAAGCAATAGTCTTAGCTCAGATGACGTTCATCTCACAGGCGTGTTTATGCAAAAACCAACGCCGAGCTAAGAGATTCTTATCATTCCGCAGGCCATCATTTGGCTCGGAGACATGATAGGAAATCTAAAGGTTTAAGTTGTGTGCTAAAACGCCATATCCTCTTTGAGCGATCTCGTTTTAGCGATTCCAGAGGGCTGTCTTCTAGTCTCTAGCAAGCCAGTCATCCTCTTCACAACTAGATATAAGGTCGTCAAAAATGACTTTCAAGGGAAAAAATAAAAAATTTTAAGTGCGCTCGCTATCTCCCCTGAAAGGTCAGTTTACCCTCGCTTTGCGATCGGTATTAAAAAGCCCACCTTTCTGGTGGGCTTAATCTGCACTCTACTTGCGGGAGGATTTACGCGCTTTTACAACGCTCTTTTCTGCCGCTTTTTCCTGTTTTAACTTACGCTTTTCTTTCAGACTCAACTGTGGTTGTTTCTTGTCTTTCTTACTCATGACTTCACCTCTATTTATTGGCACAACAGACAACCACACAGCATTTTCTGAGCTGGTGGCTGCGATTGATGAACAATTTCAGTAATCACAAAGCAGCGTCGCTGATTAAAAATTTCCACTTCGAGCGCATCATTTTTAGCTCGACCTAACAATCTAGACCCCAAATAAGAATCGACCGCGAGCATACCTGTCATCGGTTGCCCCTTGCGCGAGCTGACTAACGTCATGCGATATTGATAGGCGCGTTCAACATCCACTAAGCGAACCGTGTCCCCAACCGCAATACGAGCTCGGTTACGGCAATGGGCCTGTTGCTCGCAGGTTTCAAATAGCGATAACAACCTTAGTGGTGATTGATAGGTTAAAAAGCGACTGGTTAACCACCAAGTTCGCAGCGCCAAACAGTACGCCGAGAACCAGCGTTCAAACATGATTATTTCCTTCTTAATGCCTTGTCTTACAAATAAATTCAGTGCATTGAACCGGAAGTGCATCACCTCCGGCTTAGTTCAGGAAAGTCATCACCATTTTCTCAACCTCCTTATTCATCAGCTCTTCAGCACTATAGCGAGCAGAAAAAAGAAAGCAAAAGCGCCCAAGCGAACAAAATGGCGAGAAAAAAAGAAAACAGAAATAAAATGGCAAGCTTGATCAGGTTATTGGCAGTTAGCACCAGAAAAACCAAAGTCTTGGCAGAAAGTGGCGATTTTCATTGGTGGTTAAAACAAAAAAAGCAGCGATTTCTCGCTGCTTTTTTCTATTAAGACAAGTTGTCGTTATACGTCTAGGTTCGCTACTTTCAGTGCGTTCTCTTCGATGAAGTTACGACGAGGTTCTACTTGGTCACCCATCAGTGTTGTGAACAATTGGTCTGCGCCTACCGCATCCTCAATCGTTACTTGCATCATGCGACGCGTTTCTGGGTCCATAGTCGTTTCCCACAGCTGATCTGGGTTCATCTCACCTAGACCTTTATAACGCTGACGACTCAGACCACGCATTGACTCTTTAACCAACCAATCAAGCGCTTCTGCAAAGCTTGCTACTGGCATCGTACGCTCACCACGTTTGATGTACGCGCCTTCTTCCAGAAGCCCATCCAGTGCTTCTGATAGATCAGCCAATTTGCCGTACTCTTTCGAGTTTAGGAAATCGATGCTAATTGCATGTTCGTGCGTCACACCGTGAGTACGAACCACGATCTTAGGCAAGTTTAAGCCTAGTTCTTCGTGCTGCTCAACTTCGTAGCTGTATTGGCTCGCGCCCACTTCTTTCGCATTCAGCTGCTCAATAAGCTGCTTCGTCCACGCTTCAACAACTGATGCGTCATGGCATTGCTCAGGCGTTAGACGAGGAGTGTAAATCAACTCGTTTACCAAAGCACTTGGGTAACGACGGCTCATACGTTCCGCCAGTTTAATCCCCGCATTGTACTGTTGAACAAGCTTCTCTAATGCTTCACCTGCCAATGCTGGTGCTTCTGCGTTTACGTGTAGCGATGCATTATCCAGAGCCAATGATACTTGGTATTGGTTCATCGCTTCTTCGTCTTTGATGTACTGCTCTTGTTTGCCTTTTTTCACTTTGTAAAGTGGTGGCTGAGCGATGTACACGTAACCACGCTCGATAAGCTCTGGCATTTGACGGTAGAAGAAGGTCAATAGTAGCGTACGGATGTGCGAACCATCGACATCGGCATCGGTCATGATGATGATGTTGTGGTAACGCAGCTTGTCCGGGTTGTACTCGTCACGACCGATACCACAACCAAGTGCCGTGATCAGAGTAGCCACTTCTTGCGAAGACAGCATCTTGTCGAAACGTGCTTTTTCTACGTTAAGAATCTTACCTTTTAGCGGTAGGATGGCCTGATTCTTACGGTTACGGCCTTGTTTTGCGGAGCCGCCTGCCGAATCACCCTCCACTATGTATAGTTCAGAGAGTGCCGGATCTTTTTCCTGACAGTCTGCAAGTTTACCTGGAAGGCCAGCTAGGTCTAGTGCACCTTTACGGCGCGTCATTTCACGAGCTTTACGCGCTGCTTCACGTGCACGTGCTGCATCGATGATTTTCGAACAAACCATCTTCGCTTCTGTCGGGTTCTCAATCAGGAACTCAGACAGTTTTTCACCCATTGCTGATTCAACCGCTGATTTCACTTCAGAAGAAACCAGTTTGTCTTTGGTTTGGCTTGAGAACTTAGGATCAGGCACTTTCACCGAAACAACCGCAGTTAGACCTTCACGCGCATCGTCGCCTGAAGTCGCTGTTTTTGCTTTCTTAGAGAAACCTTCTTTATCCATAAAGCTGTTCAATGTACGTGTTAACGCAGCACGGAAACCAGCAAGGTGAGTACCACCATCACGCTGTGGGATATTGTTGGTAAAACAGAAGATATTCTCTTGGAAACCATCGTTCCATTGCATCGCCACTTCAACTGAAATGCCATCTTCACGCTCTGAGTTAAAGTGGAAGATTTTTTCGATGATTGGCGTTTTGTTGGTATTTAGGTGATCAACGAACGCTTGAATACCACCTTCATACATGAAGTGATCGTGTTTGTCCGCTTCACGCTCATCAACCAATTTGATCGATACACCAGAGTTCAGGAATGACAGTTCACGCAGGCGTTTCGCCAGTATGTCATAGTGGAACTCAGTGTTAGAGAACGTCTCGGCACTTGGCCAGAAACGAATTTGCGTACCGGTTTTATCCGTATCACCCACAACAGCTAGTGGCGCTTGAGGCTCACCATGGCGGTAGGTTTGCGTATGGATATGGCCACCACGATGAATCGTCAGCTCAACTTTCTCAGATAGCGCGTTTACCACTGAAACGCCTACCCCATGAAGACCACCCGATACTTTGTATGAGTTATCGTCGAACTTACCACCCGCGTGAAGTACCGTCATGATTACTTCTGCTGCTGAGACATTTTCCTCTGAGTGGATTTCTGTTGGAATGCCACGACCATCATCGCTAACGGAAACCGAGTTATCCTCATGAATTGTCACAACGATGTCTTTACAGTGACCTGCCAACGCTTCATCAATTGAGTTATCCACCACCTCGAAAACCATGTGGTGAAGGCCGGTGCCGTCGTCCGTATCGCCGATGTACATTCCTGGACGCTTACGTACCGCATCCAGACCCTTCAGTACCTTAATACTCGATGAATCGTAATTTTCAGACATGAGTTTCTCTCTTCTAGTTTGACTCTATCCTGCCATGTTCCACATGAAACAATTTACCGTTATCGTCCAACATATCGGCGATTTGGCTTTCAGTGATAGAGCTTACAAATACTTGTGCGCCCGTCTCTTTTAAGCAGTCAGCAAGACGCTTGCGACGTTGGCTATCTAATTCCGACGCGAAGTCATCAATTAGGTAAATGCATTGTTTACCGGTCATCTCTGTCAGGTGTTGCCCTTGCGCGACACGCAATGCACACACCATGAGTTTTAATTGACCGCGTGACAGAACATCTTCAACGGGCGTTCCGTTCACTTTAATGCGCAAATCAGCTTTGTTTGGGCCACTAAAGGTGTATCCCAATGCCTGATCACGCTCAAAATTCTTTTCTAGTATCTCGTGGTATGGGGTGTCTTTATCCCAGCCACGATAATACTTCAATTGGATCTCAAATTCTGGCAAAAATGTCTGACAGATAGTTTCTGCGACGGTTTTCATCTGCTCGATGTAACTTGCTCGCCATTGGCTGATGTTTTCAGCCAACCCTGCCATTTCCTGATCCCAATAACTGAGTTCACGATAACTATTGGCGGTTTTCAACAACGCGTTGCGCTGCTTGTTAAGGCGCTTGAACCTTCCCCATGCTTGATAAAAAGCGGGCTCGGTATGAAACACGCCCCAATCAATAAACGCACGACGATGTTTAGGGCCATCTGTCAGTAAATCAAACCCTTCTGGGTGTATCAACTGCAGAGGCAGAACTTGTGCCAACTGCGCTAATTTTTGTCCAGATTGACCGCCTATTTTAACCTCTGTTGAGCCATCACGCTGCTTATTAATGCCGATAGGTAGCTCAAATTGATCCGAGTTCAAAAAACGACCATGAACAAACAGTTCGTCACACTCATTTTGTATCACTCGTCCGGTGAGAGAGCTCTTGAATGAGCGGCCATGCCCGAGCAGGTAAACCGCTTCTAAGACACTGGTTTTACCGCTGCCGTTCGGCCCGATAAGAAAGTTAAAGCCTGCTGATAACTCAATATCACAGGCTTTAATGTTTCGAAACTGCTGAATGATGAGACGAGAAAGAGGCATTCAGTTGGCTTATAGACGAATTGGCATCACCACGTACATGGCACTGTCATCGTCGGCATTTTCAATCAATGCGCTAGCGTTAGCATCCGACATCGACACACGTACATTTTCACAACGCAACGTGTTCAGAACATCAAGCACATAGCTTACGTTAAAGCCGATTTCGATGGCGTCACCTTCAAAGGTAACATCAAGCATCTCTTCCGCTTCTTCTTGTTCTGGGTTATTCGCGGTTATGCGCATTTCAGTATCAGCCAGATTCACACGCACGCCACGGAATTTTTCGTTGGAAAGAATCGCAGCACGAGAGAAGGCTTGGCGCAACTCGTCACAACTTGCTATTAGGGTCTTATTGGTGCTCTGAGGCAATACGCGGCGGTAGTCAGGGAAACGACCATCAACCAACTTAGAGGTAAAAGTAAAGTTATTCACCTCAGCACGAACATTGGAGCTACCGATCTGAAGTACTACAGGTTGCTCTGGCGCGTCCATCAACTTCACTAATTCTTGCACACCTTTGCGTGGCACGATGATTTGCTTCTGCGCAAAATCCGCACCCAGCTGAGTTTGCGATACCGCCATACGGTGGCCGTCCGTCGCCACGCTGCGTAGCGTGGTACCGTCAATTTCAAACAACATACCGTTGAGGTAGTAACGAACGTCTTGATTCGCCATCGAGAACTGAGTTTTGTCGATCAGCGTACGTAGATCGGCTTGGCTCAGTGATACTTCCACTTCGCTTTGCCAGTCTTCAATATTAGGGAAATCGTTCGCAGGAAGCGTTGCCAATGAGAAACGGCTGCGACCAGAGCGAACTTGTACGCGATCACCTTCTAATACAAATGTGATGATCGCATCGTCCGGTAAACCACGGCAGATATCGAGAAACTTACGCGAAGGAACGGTAATGCTGCCCGCTTCAAAATCACCTTCTAGCGTCACTTTGCTTACTAACTCTACTTCAAGATCGGTTGCCGTCATCGACAATACGTTCTCTTCTACTTTAAGAAGTAGGTTACCCAGGATTGGCAGAGTTGGTCGGCCACCTAAAGCGCCCGAAACCTGCTGTAGCGGTTTGATTAAATGACTACGTTCAATGGTAAATTTCATGCTTGGCTCTTTACGCTGTCAGCTCAATAAATG